>NZ_JACHEM010000008.1 GCF_014207445.1 Streptomyces candidus
CTGCAGGGGGGACCCTGTGGGAGAGTAGGACGCCGCCGAACAATCATTGCGAAGAGCCCCGTGCCGGGGATACCGGTACGGGGCTTTTCTGCGTTTACCGGAGAAATGGCCCTGGAGCGGGCCGGTGTCGGTTTCCCGACGTGCCGTGGCCTACAGACGGCCGGATGCTTTCAGAGTCAGGTAGGCGTCGGCGAGATCCGGAGCCAGGGATTCGGGAGTGGCATCTACGACACTGAGTCCCTGCCGACGAAGCTTTTCCGCCGTAGCGCGTCGCTGTTCCTCGGACTGAGTGGCCGCTGCTGCCTCGTAGACGGACTGGGCCGACCCCCTGGCACCGGCCATCTCTGCCGTCCGGGGGTCTGCCACCGAGGCTACGAGAACCGTGTGCCGCTGAGTGAGTTGTGGAAGCACCGGAAGAAGGCCTTCCTCGACGGCAGCTGCCTCCAGGCTGCTGAGAAGCACGAGCAGGGAACGACGGGGAGCGCAGCGCAGGGCGGTGGCGCTGAGGCCCCGAGCGTCGGTCTCGATGAGTTCGGGCTCAAGCGGGGCCATGGCATTGACCAGTGCGGGGAGAAGATCTCCGGCAGACCTGCCTTGCACTTGGGCGCGAATGCGACGGTCGTACGCCAGGAGGTCCACGCGGTCCCCGGCGCGCGAGGCGAGAGCTGCGAGAAGCAGGGCGGCGTCCATGGAGGCGTCCAGCTTGGGAATGTCGCCGACGCGTCCGGCCGAGGTGCGGCCGGTGTCCAGAACCACCAAGAGGTGCCGATCGCGCTCCGGCCGCCATGTGCGCACGGCGACGGAGTTCTGGCGGGCAGTGGCGCGCCAGTCGATGGAGCGCGTGTCGTCACCGGGGACGTACTCCCGGAGGCTGTCGAACTCGGTGCCCTCGCCGCGGGTCAACACGCTGGTACGGCCGTCGAGTTCGCGCAGGCGGGCGAGCTTGGACGCGAGGTGCTTGCGGCTGGTGAACGGGGGAAGTACGCGGACGGTCCATGGGACTTGATGGCTGCCTTGGCGGGCGGCCAGACCCATGGGGCCGTACGAGCGGACCGTGAGGCTCTGTGCCTGGCGGTCGCCGCGGCGGGTCGGGTGCAGCTCTGTGGAGAGGCGGCGACGTTCGCCCGGGGGGACCGTGAGCTTGTGCCGCGAGGCGGTGACCTCGGCGCCTGGTTGCCAGCTGCTGGGCGGCCAGGCATCGCGGAGCCGGGCACGCAGGCGGCGGGGCGTCGGGTTGGTGACGGTCAGTTGAACGGTGGCGGTTTCGCCGATTCGAACGGATGTATCACCAGATCGGGTGAATTGGAGCTTTCGCACTGGCGCGGCGAGGGCGTAGTCGCACAGGATTGCGAGTGTGAGGGGCGCGTTGACCGCGAGGATCCCCGACCAGTTCGGCGCGAGGATGCCGACGGGGAGGGTTCCGAGGGCCGCGAGCAGGGCGGTCCTGCCGGTGACGGTGAGGGACATGGTCGCCGTCTCAACGAGGGACGGGTACGTGGGCGAGGACGGAGGTGATGACGGAGTCGGCGGTGACGCCCTCCATCTCTGCTGCGGGGCGGAGTTGGATGCGATGCCGGAGCGTGGGGAGGGCGAGGGCTTTGACGTCGTCGGGGATGACGTAGTCCCTGCCGGTGAGCCAGGCCCAGGCGCGGGCGGTGGAGAGCAGGGCAGTGGCGCCTCTGGGGGAAACGCCGAGAGTCAGGGAGGGGGATTCGCGGGTGGCGCGACAGATGTCGACGACATAGCCGGTGATCTCGGGGGATACCGAGGTCATGGCAACGGCTGACCGGGCGGCTTCCAGGTCCGAGGGACCGGCGGCGGGGCGTACGCCCGCCGCCTTCAGGTCTCGCGGGTCGAAGCCTTCGGCGTGGCGGGTGAGCACGTCGATCTCGTCCTGTCGGCCGGGGAGGGGGACCGTGAGTTTCAGGAGGAAGCGGTCTAGCTGGGCTTCCGGCAGCGGATAGGTGCCCTCGTACTCGACGGGGTTCTGCGTGGCGGCGACGAGGAAGGGGTCGGGGAGGGAGCGGGTGACGCCGTCGACCGTTACCTGACGTTCCTCCATCGCTTCGAGGAGGGAGGACTGGGTCTTGGGCGGAGTGCGATTGATTTCGTCGGCGAGGAGGAGGTTGGTGAAGACAGGGCCGGGCCGGAAGGAGAATGCGGCGCTGCGGGAGTCGTAGACGAGGGAACCGGTGACGTCGCTGGGCATCAGGTCGGGTGTGAACTGGACGCGTTTGGTGTCGAGTTCGAGGGACGCGGCCAGGGCTCGGACGAGGAGGGTCTTGGCGACGCCGGGGACGCCTTCGAGGAGCACGTGCCCACGGCAGAGGAGGGCCACGACGAGGCCGGTGACCGCCGGGTCCTGGCCGACCACGGCCTTGGCGATCTCGGAGCGAAGGGCTTCGAGGGAAGCGCGGGCGCTGTCGGGGCTCGTCGCGCGGTTGTCGAGGGGGGTCTCTGCGGGGTGGGCGCTCATGAGGCGCGAACCTCTCTTTCGAGGGCGTCGAGTTCGTCGGCCAGGCCGATGAGGCCTGCGTCGTGAGACGGAGTGGGGCCGAAGAGAAGGGAGTTGAGATCCCTGGCGGTGCCGGGGAGACGTGTGGAGACGGCCGGGAGGAGCGCGGTGGGGGAGTCGCACTGGGCCGCGGGGACACCGAGGAGGGAGGCGAGGCGGGCGCGGGTGGCCGAGCGGAGTGTGGAGGCGGCACGGTCGCGGGCGTTGGCCCTGAGGTAGAGACGGGCGCGGCCTTCGGTGGTCTCGGAGGCGTGGATGACGACGGGGAGGTGCTCGGTCACCACGGGGCCGAGTCGCCGGGCGCGCCACAGTGCGGCGAGTACGGCGGCGAGAGCGAGCTGGAAGGTTCCCCAGATCCAGCCGCTAGGGACATGGGAGAGGAAGCCGGTGGTGGCGTCCGGGCCGTCGCTACCGGGATCGGTGGCTGTCGGGTCGTCGAGAGAGGGGAGGTACCAGACGAGCTGGGGGCGGGAGCCCAGGAGTTGGAGGGCGAGCGAGGCGTTGCCTTGGTGGGCGAGGCGCTCGTTGTGCAGGAGGTCGGCGGCCCCGAGGAGGACCGTGTCACCGGTGTGGGAGGTGGTGAGGCGGAGTAGGGAGGGACGGTCTTCCGCCGGGTAGCAGGCGTCGTGTGGGGCGCGGGTGGTGTAGCGCAGGCCGCCGAGTTCGACTCTCCCTGCGGTGGCGGCTGCGGACAGGGCGCAGCCGGGCTCGCGGGGGGTGATGGGGACGGCCGGAAGGTCGGCGCGGACGCCCGGGGCGAGGGCGCGAAGAGAAAGGGGACCTGGCGCGACGAGGACGGTGCGGCCGCGGGACGGAGAGGCGGCGGTGTACAGGGAGCGCTGTTGGGAGGGGGTGAGGAGGTTCGGGGACGTGACCAGCAGGGTGGAGTTCGGGCCGGTGGCGGCGGTCGCCTCGGCGAGAGTGGTGACGACGCGGATGGTGACGCCGCGGTCCTTGAGGAGTTCGGCGACGGCGCGGGATCCCTGGGGGTCTGCCGAACGGGGGTCGAGACGGCCGTGCTGGTCGCCGGACTGGAGCGCGGCGAGGACGACGCCCGCCAGCAGGAGGACGCCGAGGACGAGCAGGACGCCGCGGGCGCGTTCCCAGACCTGGGAAGGGGTGGGGGTCGAAGTGCCCGAGGGGTGAGCGGCGCTTGAGGTGTGGGGGTGGCCGGGCGAATTGGAGGTGCTGGGGTGGTGGGGCGCGGTGGTCATCGGGGGCCTCCGGTGGGGGAGGCGGTGGGCGTGACCGTGAGGGAGGGCTTCGTAGTGTCCAGGTCCAGGTCGAGTGCGCGCAGGCGCTCGTATGCGGACTTGTCCGCGGTGCGGTTGCCGTATGTGACGTCGTCGAAGGAACGGGCGGCGGCGTGCAGGCGGGCGGCGTGGTCCGGCAGGACGCGGCCGGCGTCGGCGGCGGCCTCGTCGGCGGTGCGGCCGGGGCGGTGGTCCAGGAGGGTGCGTTCTTCGAGGGAGCGGACGAGGGCTCGCATCCGTTCCTGGACGGCCGCGTTCCAGCGGCTCGCCGCGGCGTGGGCCTCGGCGGCGGTGCGGTGTTCCGCGGCGCTGCGGGGGCTGTCGCCGAAGAGTGAGGAGGCGGAGGAAGCGGTGCGTACCGGGGTGCCCAGGCGCCACCAGAGACCGAGAATCAGGAGGGCGACGACCGCGCCGACGGCGACCAGGCCGAGCGTGCCGCCGGGACTTGCGCTGGAGGCGGCGTCCAGGAGACCGCCCATCCAGTCCCAGAAGCTGTCGAAGGCGCGTTGGAGGAGGTTCGGGTCGTTCGCGTGGTACATCGGGTCGGACAGTTCACGCTCGGCGGCCTCGCGGGCCGGCACGCGTGGGGTGTCCACGGGCACGTCGCCGTCGGCGCGCACCCGTGGCCCGGTCGTGGCAGTGGCCCCCGTCACTGTCACCGGCGCATCAGCTCCCTGGGGTGTCGTCGGCCGGCTGGTCGGTGCCGTATCCGTTCAGGCCGGCCGCGCGCGCGAGGTCCAGGTCGAGGGCTTCGCGGCGGATGCGCTGGTCGATGTAGAGGAGGACCGTCACGCCTGCGGAGATCGGGTAGGTGATGGCCGTCGCGATGACCGCGCCGATGCCGACGATGATCAGGAACGTCCAGCCGAAGTCCGGCGCGGATCCCTCCAGGAGGTTGCTGAGACCTTCACCGTCGACCAGCAGGGCGATGACGGAGAAGACCATCATGAGCAGGAGCGACACGAGGACGATCAGGAGCTGGGTCAGCAGGGTGATGCCGAAGATCCGCCACCAGGAGCCCTTGACCAGCTTCGCGGAGCGGCGCACGGACTGGGCGATGGACTGCCGTTCCAGCATCAGCGCCGGGGAGGCGAGGGAGAACCGGACCCACAGCCAGATCACGACCGTCAACGCCGCGAGCCCGCCCAGTGCGCTGAGCAGCGCTCCGGCGACAGGAGTCGCCACCCGGGCGACGAGGATTCCGGGGAACACGCCCACCGCGGTGATGGCAGCCGCGCCCACCACCATCAGCAGCGTGAGGCCGAGCAGCCTGAGCAGTTGGGGCTTCGCCTCGCGCCACGCGTCGGCGAGGGTTACCGGGCGGCCGAGTACGGAGCGACTGACCACCATGGTGAGCAGCGCGGTGGTGAAGAGGGTGCCGATGAGGGCGATCCCCGTGGACGGACCCTGGCTGCTCAGCGCGTTCCGCAGGGAGTCGGAGAGCTGGCCGAGGGCTTCGGAAGGGGCGGGGTTCGGGTCGACGGCAAGCGGCGCGGGCAGCAGATAGCGCTGGATCAGAGTGTCCGCGATCTGCATGAGCACGGCGATACTGACCGTGATGGCGAGGACCGTGCGCCAGTGGGCGCGCATGGTGGAGACCGCACCGTCCAGGATGTCGCCGACGCCGAGGGGGCGCAGCGGGATGACGCCGGGCTTGGCCGCGGGCGGCGGACCGCCCCATCCGCCGGGGCCGGGTGCTCCCCAACCGCCGCCTTGCTGCGGCCCGTTCCACCCTTGCCGGGGCGGGGACTGGGCGTGTCTGCGCGGCTCGGTGGTGCCAGGAGCGGACCACTGGCCTGCGGGGGGCTGTTCCTTCGACCACTTCGAGGCGCTCTCCGGGGAACCGGCAGCCGGGTCGGTGGGATCGGTGTGGCCGGAGTTCTCCGGCGGCCGGCCGTCGGAGGGGGCGGGTCCGGGCGAGGCCCAGCCCGGAGAGTCGTTCATCGTCGCTCCTTCACGGTGCCCGTCCGCGGGTGCGGCGGCTGGTTGTCAGCCATCGTGCCATGGGGTGTCCACGGGTGGACCGGCCCCCGGGCAGCCCGGTGGTCGTTGGCACCTTCAAAAGTCGGGGCGGTACGGGGCAGACTGGGCGGATGGCTGATCAGGACGCGCACAACACGGTGGGCGCAGAACCGCCCGCGCTGCCCTCTCTGCGATGGGAGGAGCCGCCCGAAGGACCGGTACTCGTGCTCCTCGACCAGACCAGGCTGCCCACGGAGGAGGTCGAGCTGGTCTGTACGGACGTGCCCGCGCTCGTACAGGCGATTCAGACGCTGGCGGTGCGGGGGGCTCCGCTTCTCGGCCTCGCCGGGGCGTACGGGGTGGCACTCGCCGCCAGGCGGGGCTTCGACGTCGACGAGGCGGCGGCCCAGCTGTCGGGCGCGCGGCCCACCGCGGTCAACCTCGGGTACGGGGTGCGCCGGGCCGCCGCGGCGCACCGGACCGCGTGCGAGAAGGGGGCGGACGAGGAAGGCGCTGCCGCCGCCGCGCTGGAGGCTGCTCGGGAACTGCACAGGCAGGACGCCGCGGCGAGCGCGGCGATGGCCGGGCACGGGCTGGCACTGCTCGACGAACTGCTGCCCGGCGGGGGCCACCGGATCCTGACCCACTGCAACACCGGGGCGCTGGTGTCCGGTGGTGAAGGCACGGCGTTCGCGGTGGCGCTGGCGGCGCACCGGGTGGGCCGGCTGCGACGGCTGTGGGTGGACGAGACGCGTCCGTTGCTGCAGGGTTCCCGGCTGACCGCGTACGAGGCGGCGCGCAGAGGGATGGCGTACACGCTGCTCACGGACAACGCGGCGGGCTCGCTGTTCGCGGCGGGCGAGGTGGACGCCGTGCTGATCGGGGCGGACCGGATCGCGGCCGACGGTTCGGTCGCGAACAAGGTGGGGAGCTATCCGCTCGCGGTGCTCGCGAAGTACCACCACGTGCCGTTCCTCGTGGTCGCGCCGCTGACCACAGTAGATCTGGGGACGCCGGACGGGGCGGCCATCGAGGTGGAGCAGCGCTCCGGGCTGGAAGTGACGGAACTCACCGGTGCGTTCTCGGCCGCCGGCGTCGAGGGGGGCTCCGGGCTGCCGGTGGCACCGCTCGGGACCCAGGCGTACAACCCGGCGTTCGACGTGACGCCGCCGGAATTGGTGACGGCGATCGTCACCGAGGAGGGGGCTGTTTCTCCGGTGACCGGGACCGGTCTCGCCGAGCTGTGTGCCAGGTCACGACGGGTAACGATGAGCTAATGGGATGATGGCGTTTATGAAGGGTCGCGTTCTCGTCGTTGACGATGACACCGCACTGGCCGAGATGCTCGGCATTGTGTTGCGTGGAGAAGGTTTTGAACCGTCGTTCGTCGCGGACGGCGACAAGGCGCTCGCAGCGTTCAGGGAGGCCAAGCCTGACCTGGTGCTGCTGGACCTCATGCTGCCCGGACGGGACGGCATCGAGGTCTGCCGTCTGATCCGGGCCGAGTCCGGAGTGCCGATCGTGATGCTTACGGCGAAGAGCGACACCGTGGACGTGGTGGTCGGGCTGGAGTCCGGCGCCGACGACTACATCGTCAAGCCGTTCAAGCCCAAGGAGCTCGTCGCCCGGATCCGGGCGAGGCTGAGGAGGTCGGAGGAACCCGCGCCGGAGCAGCTGGCCATAGGTGACCTGGTCATCGATGTGGCCGGGCACTCGGTGAAGCGCGAGGGGCAGTCGATCGCTCTGACCCCGCTGGAGTTCGACCTGCTGGTCGCGCTCGCCCGCAAGCCCTGGCAGGTGTTCACCCGAGAGGTGCTGCTGGAGCAGGTCTGGGGGTACCGGCACGCCGCGGACACCCGACTGGTCAACGTGCACGTCCAGCGGCTGCGCTCGAAGGTCGAGAAGGACCCGGAACGTCCGGAGATCGTCGTGACGGTGCGCGGTGTCGGCTACAAGGCCGGACCGAACTGATATGAAGCCTGGCAGTGCTGCTCCGAAACCCGGGGAGCCGGGAAGCCGTACGGAGCGGACTGCCGGCGCCGGGCGACCCGCACCCACGGGCCGCGCCGGCTCTTCGGGCCCCACGGTCCGCACCGGCACCACCGACCCTTCCGGGACTTCGGCGGAACCGGGCGCCGCGGTGGGTGCGGGCGCGTCCGGGGGTTCGCGGGCATCGGGGTCGTCCGGCCGTTCCGGGCGCGGTGCGTCCCGGGTGGGCCGGCTGCTCCAGGACGGAGCGCCCGGTGGTCCCGTGCTGCGTATGGTCGTACGTCTCGTGCGGCGCCCCCTGTTGCCGGCGGCGCGGCTGTGGCGGCGCAACATCCAGCTTCGGGTGGTTGCCACCACCTTGCTGATGTCGCTCGGAGTGGTGCTGCTGCTGGGCTTCGTGGTGATCAGCGCAGTCAAGAACGGGCTGCTCAACTCGAAGGTGGAGGCCGCCCAGAACCAGGCCCGTGGCGGTTTCGCCGCGGCCCAGGAACGCGCCAGCACCCCGGTGGACCAGGGCGGCCAGGAGGGCGACACCGCCGACAGGCGGGCGGCCCGCAACGCTGCCAACTGGCGTTCCGACCTGGTGGAACAACTTTCCAGCGGCGGACAGAAGGCCTTCAACGTGGTCGCCCTGAGCGCCGTCTCGGACGAGGCGACGAGTCAGCGCGGGCCCCGCGCCTCCGGGGGCGTCGACCCCCTGGCGAGCGTCCCCCAGGACCTCAGGGACCGGGTCGACAACGGTGCCGAGGCGTACCAGCGGTACGTACGGATCGTCTACAGCAACGACGCGCAGCCGTCCGAGCCCGGCCTGGTCGTGGGCAAGCGGCTCAACGACGTGAGCGGTCAGCCGTACCAGCTCTACTACCTCTTCCCGCTGACGCAGGAGGAGGCCTCGCTCAAGGTCGTCACGAACACGCTGACGACCGCGGGACTCTTCGTGGTCGTGCTGCTCGGCGCCATCGCCTGGCTGGTGGTGCGGCAGGTGGTCACGCCCGTGCGGATGGCCGCAGGGGTTGCCGAGCGGCTGTCCGCCGGGCGGCTCCAGGAACGGATGAAGGTGACCGGCGAGGACGACATCGCGCGGCTCGGCGAGGCCTTCAACAAGATGGCGCAGAACTTGCAGCTGAAGATCCAGCAGCTGGAGGACCTGTCGCGGATGCAGCGGCGGTTCGTGTCCGACGTGTCGCACGAGCTGCGCACGCCCCTGACGACGGTGCGGATGGCCGCCGATGTCATCCATGACGCGAAGAGCGATTTCGACCCCGTGACGGAGCGATCCGCGGAGCTGCTGGTCGGCCAGATCGACCGGTTCGAGTCGCTGCTGGCGGATCTGCTGGAGATCAGCAGGTTCGACGCGGGCGCCGCCGCGCTGGAGGCCGAGCCGATAGATCTGCGTGAGGTCGTACGACGGGTCATCGACGCGGCCGAGCCGCTCGCCGAGCGCAAGGGCACGGTGATCCGGGTCGTCGGGGACGAGCAGCCCGTGGTGGTCGAGGCGGACGCCCGGCGTGTCGAGCGGGTGCTGCGCAACCTCGTCGTCAACGCCGTGGAGCACGGCGAGGGCCAGGACGTGGTGGTACGTCTGGGGGCCGCGGGCGGTGCGGTGGCGGTGGCGGTCCGGGACTACGGCGTCGGCCTCAAGCCGGGCGAGGCGACCCGGGTGTTCAGCCGCTTCTGGCGGGCCGACCCGGCACGGGCCAGGACCACCGGCGGCACCGGACTGGGTCTGTCGATCGCGGTCGAGGACGCGCGGCTGCACGGCGGCTGGCTTCAGGCGTGGGGCGAACCGGGCGGCGGGTCGCAGTTCCGGCTGACCCTGCCGCGCACGGTCGACGAGCCGTTGCGCGGCTCGCCGATACCGCTGGAGCCCGAGGACTCGCGGCGGGCACGCGCGCGCGTGGCGCAGGGGACGCAGCCGTCCGACGCCGCGGGCGGCGGGAACACCAGGCTCGCGTCCGTACCCGTACAGCCGACGGGCGAGCGGCGGAACGGGCCGATACCGGGACTCGGCACGGGACCTGTGCCGTCCGCGGACCCGACCGCGCTGCCCGGCAGCGGCGCCAGAGTGGTGTCCCGTCGGGCCGAGGACGAGCCCCGGGGCGACGGCGGTGCCGGCGAGGGCGGACGCGTCTCGGCGCGGGGCGGTGCGGCCGACGGAAGCAGTGCGGCCGACGGCGGCGGTGCGACAGAAGGCGCCGGTGGCCGTACGGGGGGCCGTCCGGCGCAGGGACGGAGCCAGGACAGGGACCGGGAGGACACCCCGCGTGGACGTTGAGGGTCGTGGCCGCGGCAGGTACCGCAGCGGGAGCACACACCGTACGGGCGGTGCGCCGGTCGGCGCCGCGGTGAGGGACGCGAAGGACAGGCGGGGGAGCGACGTCGTGGGCCAATCCGACGGCACGGCCGACGGCGGTACGCGCGGAGCCGGCGGATTCGGCCGTCGCGGGACCGGTCGGGGGCGGGGGCGCCGGGCGACGGTGCTCGTGACGGGGGCGGCGTTGCTGCTGACCGCCGTGGGCTGCGGCTCGATGCCCGACGATGGAGATGTGCGCGAGGTCAAGGCGTCCCCGCGGTTCGATTCGCAGGTACGGGTGTACAGCGTGCCGCCGCGTCCCGGAGCCCTGCCGGAGGAGATCGTCGAAGGCTTCGTCGAAGCGATGACCAGTGACGACCCGGGGTTCGACACCGCGCGCAAGTACCTCACCAAGGGCGCGGCCAAGGATTGGGATCCGAGCGAGGTCACCACGGTCCTGGCCGCGGGGCCGACGCAGAAGGTCACCCCCGCCCGGCACAGCAGTGAGACGCCTTCGTACGCGCTCAGCGGGAAGCAGGTCGCCTACCTCGACAAGCAGAACGCCTACCGGTCGGCGCCGGAGCCGTACAGCAAGGCGCTGGGCCTGGTCCGCGAGAAGAACCCGGACAACAAGCAGGACCCCGGGGAGTGGCGGATCGGCGCACCGCCGAAGGGGCTGGTGCTCGGTGAGTCCGACTTCCAGCGCATCTTCCGTTCCGTCAACACGTACTACTTCGCGTCGAACCACGGGGACGACGACTCCGGGCAGCCGTGGCTCGTCGCCGACCCGGTGTACGTGCGCAAGCGGACCGATCCGCAGACCCGGCTCGACCCCGTGGCGCAGGCCGTCAAGGCGCTGATGGACGGGCCGTCGTCCTGGCTGAAGTCCGTGGTCAGTTCGGGCTTCCCGAGCGACGCAACGCTCAAGGGCGGCGTCAAGACCCTGGCCTTCGGGGACAACAACTCCCTCACCGTGCCGCTCGGCGACAAGGCGGCGAACGTCAACCGCAAGCGCTGCACGGACATGGCGGCGCAACTCCTGTTCACCTTGCGGGACCTGACGACGACTTCGCGGATCCAGGAGGTGGAGATCCAGAGCGAGGACGCCACTTCCCTGTGCAGGCTCACTGAATCCCAGTCGGACAAGTACGCGCCGCAGTCCGGTGGTTCCGTCGGCCCGGTCCATCAGTACTTCCTGAACAGCAGGCACCGGCTGGTACAGATGCGCGAACAGGAGGACGGTGAGGAGGCGCAGGCGGTGCCCGGGGCGCTGGGGGCGAACGGGCTGCGTCTGAAGTCCGCGGGGGTCTCGCGCGACGAGGAGAACGCGGCGGGAGTGGCGGAGGACGGGCGCCGCATGCTCGTCGCCCCCCTCGTGGCGGGTGGCGAGTACTCGGCCCTCTACCGCAGTGATCACGAGGCGGAGGAGCCGCTGTCCGTGCCGAGTTGGGACGGGCGGGGCAATCTGTGGTTCGCGGACCGCGACCGCGACCGGAAGACGTCGAAACTGCTGCGTTCGGTGGGCGGGACGGAACCGCCGCAGGAGGTGACGGTCCACGGACTCGGTGACGGGTACGTCGACTCGTTGCGGGTGTCCGCCGACGGCGTGCGGATCGCGCTGCTGGTGGTGGAGAAGGAGCGCAAGACGCTGAAGATCGGCCGGGTGGAACACAGCGGCACGCGGGAGAAGCCCGAGGTCGAGGTGGGCGGACTGCGGCCCGCCGCCCCGCAGATGGAGGAAGTGACCGCCATGTCCTGGGCCGGACACAGCCGGCTGGTCGTGGTGGGCCGGGAGGCCGGTGGGGTGCAGCAGATGCGGTACGTGCAGACGGACGGCTCCACCTCGGCCGCCGGGCTGCTGCCGGGCGCCAACCAGGTGACTGCCGTCGCGGCCGCCGATTCCGAGCATCTGCCGTTGCTGGCGCAGTCGCAGGAGGACGGGATCGTACGGCTGCCGCCCGGGGCCAACTGGAAGACGGTGGTGCAGAAGGGCTCGATGCCCTTCTACCCGGGGTAGCCGAACCGCGCGACGGGAGTGGCGCAGAGGACCGGAATGCTCGCGGACTGCCCGGTAGGGGGCGGTCCGCGAGCATGTTTTCCACAGGCGGCTGGGCGGTCGGCGGGTTTTCCACAGGGGTGGCCGGGGTGCGGCAGCCGCGGGCACAGTGGGGGCATGCGGGGACTGCGGGGATGGCGGCTTGAGCTGGCCGCGCTGGTGCTGCCCGTGGCCTGCGCGGGCTGCGGCCGGCCGCGGGCGCCGTCCGGGGTCTGCGAGGAGTGCGCCGGGGAACTGTACGGGGCGGGGCCGGCCCGGGTGCGGCCGGTGCCGGAGCCGCCGGGGCTCCCCGTCGTGCACGCGGCGGCACGGTACGAGGACGTCGCGCGAGCGGTGCTGCTGGCGCACAAGGAGCGGGGCGCGCTGGGGCTCGCGGAACCGCTCGGGGCGGCCTTGGCACGGGCGGTGGCGGGCGCGCTGCCCGCGACGGAGGCGCAGGTGGGAGCGGCGACTCCCGGAACGCCAGGGGCGTATACGCCGGGCCGCTGGGTAGACGGTCCGGCAGTGGAAGAGACACGGGAAGCAGTGCTGGTGCCCGTGCCCTCCGTACGCCGTTCGGTCGGCGCCCGGGGGCACGATCCGGTGCGGCGGATCGCCTACGCGGCAGCTGCGGAGCTGCGTCGGAGCGGGGTGCGCGCGCGGGTCGCACCGGTGCTGAGGCACCGGCGGGCGGTCGGCGACCAGGTGGGGCTGGGTGCCCGGGAGCGGTCGGCGAACCTGGCCGGGGCGCTGGAGGTGGTGCCCGGCGGCCACCGGCTGCTGGCGAGCGGAGAGGTGGTGCTGGTGGACGACCTGATGACCACCGGTGCCTCGCTGGCGGAGGCCGCGCGGGCGATCGCACCTGGTGCCGGCCCGGGGGCCGGCACCGGAAATACCGCAATGCGCGAGAGCACCGCTGCGGTTGTCGCAGCCCCTCCGTTATCTTTCGAAATAAACTGGAACTGAACGCCTACTTGCATCGTTGCAGGTAGTGAGAGGGGAAAAACACCGGAATGGCGGTACGTGGCGGTAGCGGGTGCCGACCCCCGTCCGAGCGAGCTATGTTCGGAAGTGAGGAATCGCAGCCGCTGTGCCTCACTTATTGCACTGCCGTGCTTCAGGTTTTCCCTCGCACCCCGGAAATTCGGGGGTGTGGATCTTCCCTACGGGGGAGGAGGAGGTGAAGTCGCCAAGTCCGAGACTTCGGGACTGACCGGAGTCTGGTGCAAGAGGGAGATGCTCCGCCGATGAGCGGAGTGATCCGGGAACGGAGTTCTGCGTGGACATCGTCGTCAAGGGCCGCAAGACCGAAGTACCCGAGCGGTTCCGCAAGCACGTGGCGGAAAAGCTCAAGCTGGAGAGGATCCAGAAGCTCGACGGCAAAGTGATCAGCCTCGACGTGGAGGTGTCCAAGGAGCCCAACCCGCGGCAGGCCGACCGCTCGGACCGGGTGGAGATCACGGTCCACGGGCGCGGGCCCGTCATCCGGGCGGAGGCATCGGCGGGCGACCCGTATGCGGCGCTCGACCTGGCAACCGGAAAGCTGGAGGCGCGGCTGCGCAAGCAGCACGACAAGCGCCACACCCGTCGCGGCAACGGCAGGCTGTCGGCGGCCGAGGTGGGGAACACCGTGCCGGACGCGGCGGTGCTCGACAGCGACGGCCAACTCGCCGTGGACCACGCCGAGTCCGACGGGGGGGTCCCCACGAAGAAGGTCGGTTCGCTGGAGGTGCAGGGCGACGGTCCGCTGGTGGTCCGGGAGAAGACCCATGTGGCCGCACCCATGTCGCTCGACCAGGCGCTCTACGAGATGGAACTGGTCGGACACGACTTCTACCTCTTCGTCGACGCCGAGACGAAGGAACCGAGTGTCGTCTACCGGCGGCACGCGTACGACTACGGAGTCATCCACCTGAACACCGACCCGTTGGCCGAGTCCGAGGTCGGCGGCGGTGGCGGCGCACTCGGCGGATGACCGCTGAACGGCGGCGCCCCGCGCGCCGTACCACCTGAGGGTGGTGCCCCCGGAGGGCGTGCGCGCCTTCCGGGGGCACCGGTGTGTGCGGCCGGAAGCGAACGCTCCGTCTTCCGGGCATGGAATCATGTCACCGCAAGTCAAGGGGTGCTCTGCGGACTGTGGTTGGCGCAGCACATGAACTCCGGGCCATGGCCTCAGGGGGAGGAACGATGGCGGACAGCTTCGGTCCGGTGCACAGCGGTGACGGTGCGCGGGACGCCGGCCGCGCGGTGGACGCGGACGTCGGCACGCACGGGGGCGCGTCCCGCAAGGAGCCGATCCGGGTTCTGGTGGTGGACGATCACGCACTCTTCCGCCGGGGGCTGGAGATCGTCCTGGCGCAGGAGGAGGACATCCAGGTCGTCGGCGAGGCCGCGGACGGCGCGGAGGCCGTGGACAAGGCGGCCGACCTGCTGCCGGACATCGTGCTGATGGACGTGCGGATGCCCCGGCGAGGCGGGATCGAGGCATGCACCTCGATCAAGGAGGTGGCCCCCAGTGCGAAGATCATCATGCTGACGATCAGCGACGAGGAGGCCGACCTCTATGACGCGATCAAGGCGGGCGCGACGGGATACCTGCTGAAGGAGATCTCGACGGACGAGGTGTCCACGGCGATCCGGGCGGTGGCCGACGGGCAGTCGCAGATCAGCCCCTCGATGGCGTCGAAGCTGCTCACCGAGTTCAAGTCGATGATCCAGCGCTCCGACGAACGGCGACTGGTGCCCGCCCCCCGGCTGACCGACCGCGAGCTGGAAGTGCTGAAGCTGGTGGCCACCGGGATGAACAACCGGGACATCGCCAAGGAACTGTTCATCTCGGAGAACACCGTGAAGAACCACGTGCGCAACATCCTGGAGAAGCTGCAGCTGCACTCCCGGATGGAGGCCGTCGTCTACGCGATGCGGGAAAAGATCCTCGAAATCCGCTGAGCCGAGGACCGGTCGCGACGCCGACCGGGGGAAGCGCGCCGGTCAGCGCGCGGCGCCGGTCAGCGCGCGGCCCGCAGGGCTGCCAGCAGAGGCTTGTGCGTCTCGGCGGGGATCGTGCGGTCCACCCGTACATCCGTACAGCCCACCCAGGAGGCCGCTTCCCACAAGGCCTCTGCCATGGCAGGCGCCGACCGCGGGGAACCCAGCGAGACCTGACGGGCCACCAGGGTGCTCCCCTCGCGGGCGGGGTCGACGCGGCCGAGCAGACGCCCGCCGGACAGCAACGGCATCGCGAAGTACCCGTGCACACGCTTCGGTTTGGGGACGTACGCCTCCAGCCGGTGGGTGAAGCCGAAGACGCGCTCGGTGCGCGGACGGTCCCAGATCAGGGAGTCGAACGGCGAGAGCAGGGTGGTGCGGTGCCGCCCGCGGGGCGCGGTCGCCAGAGCCCGGGGATCCGCCCAGGCCGGTTTCCCCCAGCCCTCCACCTCGACCGGAACCAGGCCGGAATCCGCGATCACCTCGTCCACCTGGGCGTTTTTCAGCCGGTGATAGTCGGAGATGTCTTCGCGGGTACCGACGCCCAGGGAGCGGCCCGCGAGGGCGACCAGGCGGCGTACACACTCGGTGTCGGACAGGTCGTCGTGCTGGAGGGGGGTGGGGATCGCGCGCTCGGCCAGGTCGTACACCCGCTTCCAGCCGCGCCGCCGGGTGCAGACCACGTCGCCGTACATCAGGGCGCGCTCGACGGCGACCTTGGACTCCGACCAGTCCCACCACTCGCCGCCGTTCTTCGCGCCACCCAGTTCCGTCGCCGTCAGCGGGCCTTCGGCGCGGAGCTGCTTGAGGACGCGCTCGTACGCCCCGTCGGTGAGCTCGTGGTGCCACTGCGGACGTGTGCGGTAGGCGCGGCGGCGGAAGGCGAAGTGCGGCCACTCCTCCACGGGCAGGATGCACGCCGCGTGCGACCAGTACTCGAAGGCGTGCGCCTCGTCGGCGTCGGAGGACCAGTAGGCCGCCTCGACCGTCCTGCGGTCCACCGCGCCCAGGCGTGCGTAGGGGACGAGTTCGTGCGAGCGGGCCAGTACGGAGATCGTGTCCAGTTGCACCGCGCCCAGGTGGCGCAGCACCCCGCGGACCCCGGCGCGGCGGTCCGGGGCGCCCAGAAGTCCCTGTGCGCGCAGGGCGATTCGGCGTGCCTCGTCGGCGGAGAGAGCAACGGTGGCGGGCGGCTGGAAGGTCATGACGGAAGACTAGAGGGCGGCACTGACATTCGACCGGGGACGGGCGAGGCGTCCCGGTCCGCCTGCGCCGGGAGGTACGGGTGCAGCGCGGGCAGCCCCAGGTCGGAGGGGAGCAGCGAGCCGGTCCAGGTGTCGCGGGCGGTGCCGTGGTTGACCAGGCCGGCGCGCTGCACGCCCTCCATGGTGAAGCCGAGCTTCCGGGCGACGGCGCGGGAGGGTTCGTTGCCCACCTCGGCGCGCCAGATCAGCCGGTCCACGGCGTGCGTGGTGAGCACCCAGCGGATCACCTCGCCCGCCGCTTCCGTGACGTAGCCGCGGCCCCGGTGCGGCCGCGCCGTCCAGTAGCCGAGTTCCCAGGTTCCCGGCAGCAGGTGCAGGCCCACGCCGACGGCGCCGAGGAGCGGGCCGCCGTCGCGCGGGCGGACCGCGAAGTGGAAACCGGTGCCGGTGCGCAGGCCCTCGCCCGAGATCTGCTCGACGAAGTGGACGGCGTCCTCGTGCGCGTACGGCGAGGGGAGAGTCGTCCAGCGCAGGATGTCCGGGTCCTGGACCGTGTGGAACACCTCGTCCGTGTCGGGTGCCGCGAAGGGGCGCAGAGCGAGGCGCTCGGTGTGCAGAGTGAAGGGTTCCATGGACGGATTGTGGTCGCGGTACGGGTCGCGGACGAACACATTTCGAGCGGCGCCCGGCACCTTCGGCGCGTGCCGGACGTTCACCTTGCGGGTGACGGGGCGCCTTCCCCGCGACGGACCTCCCGAGGCGGCCGGGTCCTCGCTTACGATGGCCGTTGCGGTGGGGCCCGCCTGCCGTGCCCGCGCCAAAGTCACACAGACGTCGCCCAAGCCGCACAGACGTCATATCCAACCGACCCAGTGCACAGGCCCGACCGGCAAGGAGACCAGCCTCAGTGTCCGTCTTCAACAAGCTCATGCGTGCAGGCGAAGGCAAGATCCTGCGCAAACTGCACCGCATCGCGGACCAGGTCAACTCCATCGAAGAGGACTTCGTCAACCTCTCCGACGCCGAGTTGCGCGCCCTGACCGATGAGTACAAGCAGCGGTACGCCGACGGCGAGAGCCTCGACGACCTGATGCCCGAGGCCTTCGCGACCGTCCGCGAGGCGGCCAAGCGCGTTCTCGGCCAGCGCCACTACGACGTACAGATGATGGGCGGCGCCGCCCTGCACCTCGGGTACGTCGCGGAGATGAAGACCGGTGAGGGCAAGACCCTCGTCGGCACGCTTCCCGCGTACCTCAACGCACTGTCCGGCAAGGGCGTGCACCTGATCACCACCAACGACTACCTGGCGGAGCGCGACTCCGAGCTGATGGGCCGGGTGCACAAGTTCCTCGGTCTCGAGGTCGGCTGCATCATCGCCAACATGTCGCCCGCCGAGCGCCGGGCGCAGTACGCCTGCGACATCACCTACGGCACGAACAACGAGTTCGGCTTCGACTACCTCCGCGACAACATGGCGTGGTCGAAGGACGAACTCGTCCAGCGCGGCCACAACTTCGCCATCGTCGACGAGGTCGACTCGATCCTCGTCGACGAGGCCCGTACGCCGCTGATCATCTCGGGCCCGGCCGACCAGGCCACCAAGTGGTACGGCGACTTCGCGAAGCTGGTCGTACGCCTCAAGAAGGGCGAGCCCGGCAACCCGCTCAAGGGCATCGAGGAGACCGGCGACTACGAGGTCGACGAGAAGAAGCGCACCGTCGCCATCCACGAGTCGGGCGTCGCCAAGGTCGAGGACTGGCTCGGTATCGACAACCTCTACGAGTCGGTCAACACGCCGCTGGTGGGCTACCTGAACAACGCCATCAAGGCGAAGGAACTGTTCAAGAAGGACAAGGACTACGTCGTCATCGACGGCGAAGTCATGATCGTCGACGAGCACACCGGCCGCGTGCTGGCCGGCCGCCGTTACAACGAGGGCATGCACCAGGCGATCGAGGCGAAGGAAGGGGTGGACATCAAGGACGAGAACCAGACCCTCGCCACGATCACCCTGCAGAACTTCTTCCGCCTGTACGACGGCCTGTCCGGCATGACGGGTACGGCGATGACCGAGGCCGCCGAGTTCCACCAGATCTACAAGCTGGGCGTCGTGCCGATCCCGACCAACCGGGACATGGTCCGCATCGACCAGTCGGACCTGATCTACCGCACCGAGGTCGCCAAGTTCGCCGCGGTCGTCGACGACATCGCCGAGAAGCACGCCAAGGGCCAGCCGATCCTGGTGGGCACCACCTCGGTCGAGAAGTCCGAGTACCTCTCGCAGCAGCTGTCCAAGCGCGGCGTCCAGCACGAAGTGCTCAACGCCAAGCAGCACGACCGTGAGGCGCCGATCATCGCGCAGGCCGGCCGCAAGGGCGCCGTCACCGTCGCCACGAACATGGCCGGCCGTGGCACGGACATCAAGCTCGGCGGCAACCCGGACGACCTCGCCGAGGCCGAGCTGCGCCAGAAGGGCCTCGACCCGGAGGAGCACATCGAGGAGTGGGCGGCCGCGCTGCCCGCAGCCCTGGAGCGTGCCGAAGCGGCCGTCAAGGCGGAGCACGACGAGGTCAAGGCGCTCGGCGGGCTGTACGTGCTGGGCACCGAGCGGCACGAGTCGCGTCGTATCGACAACCAGCTGCGCGGCCGTTCCGGCCGTCAGGGCGACCCGGGCGAGTCCCGCTTCTACCTGTCGCTGGGCGATGACCTGATGCGGCTGTTCAAGGCGGCGATGGTCGAGCGCGTCATGGCGATGGCCAACGTTCCCGACGACGTGCCGATCGAGAACAAGATGGTGACCCGCGCCATCGCCTCCGCGCAGTCGCAGGTCGAGCAGCAGAACTTCGAGACCCGCAAGAACGTCCTGAAGTACGACGAGGTGCTCAACCGGCAGCGCGAGGTCATCTACGGTGAGCGCCGCCGCGTCCTGGAGGGCGAGGACCTCCAGGAGCAGATCCGGCACTTCATGGACGACACGATCGACGCCTACATCCAGGCGGAGACCGTCGAGGGCTTCGCCGAGGAGTGGGACCTGGACCGGCTGTGGAACGCCTTCAGGCAGCTCTACCCGGTGAAGATCACCGTCGAGGACCTGGAGGAGGCGGCGGGCGACCGCGCGGGCATCACCGCGGAGTTCATCGCCGAGTCCATCAAGGACGACATCTACGAGCAGTACGCCGACCGCGAGCAGCAGCTCGGCTCGGAGGTCATGCGCGAGCTGGAGCGCCGCGTGGTGCTGTCCGTGCTGGACCGCAAGTGGCGTGAGCACCTCTACGAGATGGACTACCTCCAGGAGGGCATCGGCCTGCGTGCCATGGCGCAGAAGGACCCGCTGGTCGAGTACCAGCGCGAGGGCTTCGACATGTTCAACGCCATGATGGAAGGCATCAAGGAGGAGTCCGTCGGCTACCTGTTCAACCTGGAGGTCCAGGTCGAGCAGCAGGTCGAGGAGGTTCCGGTGTCGGACGCGGGTCCCTCGCTCAGCAAGGAGGACGCGGTGCCCGCGGGCGTCGCACGGCCCGAGATCCGCGCCAAGGGCCTGGAGGCGCCGCAGCGTCCCGACCGGCTGCACTTCTCGGCGCCCACCGTCGACGGTGAGGGCGGCGTCGTCGAGGGCGACTTCGACAACGTGCCCGGCGGGCCGACCCGTTCGTCGACGGACGGGATGACCCGGGCCGAGCGGCGCAAGGCGCAGAAGAGCACGGGCGGGCGTCGCCGCAAGAAGTAGGCGGCAGGAGTACCCGTAGGCCTCGGGCGCGCACCCCTCGTGGGGTGCGCGCCCGTGTGCGTGGGGCGGGCGCGTTCCGGGCGCCGCGGGACGGGCGGATGGTGCTGCGCCGCGGGGCCGGGTGCGGTACCGCGGGCCCGGCCCCGCCCCGGACTCGGACCGGACCGGCTCGGATGACGTGGCTCAGGACCGGCCCGGACGTGGCTCAGGACCGGCCCGGACGTGGCTCAGGACCGGCCCGGACGTGGCTCAGGACCGGCCCGGACGTGGCTCAGCAGGGGGCCGGGGCGGGACAGAGAGCCAGGCCCGGTTCAGATACGTGCCGGAACCCGCTCGCCGCCGAGCTCCACCGCGGTGCAGCGCCAGCGCCGGTCGGCGCTCTGTTCCAGCCGGAAGGCCATGGCCCGCAGCTGCCGGCCCGCGCCGATCATGGCGAACGCCTCGATCACGCCGGGGCAGGGTTCGAAGCCCCCGCACTTGCGGACGACGGGGCGTAGTCCGCCCCTGGTCCGGAATGGCGCCCCGGGAGCGAGCACCACCAGCTGGTCGTACGCCTCCCCGAGCATCTGGTTGAGCATGCTGTGTGCCGGGCGCTCCCCGCTGAGGACGGCCAGCAGGAGTTCGGCGAACCGGTGCTGGGGCGTCGCGGGGCCGTGTCGCCGGGTCCGGGCGGCGGAGGGGTGCGTGCCGCCCGGACCCGTCGTGCCGGCTCGCGCCGTGCTGGGTCCGGTGGTGCCGGGTCGGGTCGTGCCGGGCCGTCCGGCGCCGGGGCCGCGGGAGTCGCGGCGGGTGGTGACGGGCCCGGTCGTGGTCCTGTGCATGCTGTGCGCCCCGCTCTGCCTGGCCGGTGGGATACCGGGCGGTAACTTTCCGTTGGGCTTTCTTGTACGGGGTTGCCGCGCCCGCCGACAAGCGGCGACGACCCCGCCGGTGAGGGCGCCGCGGAATCACCTATCAGGGTGGCCGGAGCCCGAGCACGGACGGCGGGCGCGGGGGGCGCGCGGCGCCGGGTGGACGGCGGCGGAGGGGGACCGCCGCCCCGAAGGGGGACCCGGAACGTATCCTTGAGGCCCTGTCGAGAGGCGTTTTCGACCAGGAAGCCCGACGAGGAAAGCGGCATCCATGCGCGTCTACGTTCCCCTGACCCTGCCCGGTCTCGCAGCGGCGCACGAGGCCGGTGAGCTGGGCCCCGGCCCGCTCGTCGCGTACGCGGTGACGCCCGGACTGCGCGAGTGGTACGTCTCGGACGACATCGAGGAACTGGAGTACGCGGCCCTGGGCCGGGCGGCGTCCGCCTCGCTGCGGCTGATCGCCGGGGACCCCGCGGCCGAACGCCGCCGGGTGGTCCTCGCCGTCGACGTGGCGGACGGCGCGGTCACCGCGGACCCCGACGGGCGGGGCATGGACGCCGGTGCCATCGGCGAGGTGCGGGTCGAGGGCGCCGTACCGCTGAAGAGGGCCGCGGCGGTGCACGCGGACGCGGACGACGCCCTGGAGGACGTGAAGGCCGCCGCCGACGCGCTGGGCGCGGCGGACCAGGGGGACGACGACGCGCAGTTCACGGTGGACGGCGCGGAGGACCATGAGCTGCTCTGGTTCGGCATGCAGGAGATCCCCGGCCTGATCGGCTGACGCTGCCGGTGGCCCGGTGCCTGGCGGTCCCGCTGCCCGGAGTGCCCGGCATCCCAAGTGCCCGGCCGCTCGGGCGGCTCGGCTGCTCGGGCAGCGCCGCCGGCCTGGGATCTTGTGCCCGCGCGACCTCGTTGTCGGACCCGCTGGGTACCGTTCTGCCATGAGGACGCACCTGGTCTGGGACTGGAACGGCACGCTGCTCGACGACATCCACGCGGTCATCGGGGCGTCCAACGCGGCCTTCCGGGAGATCGGGCTCCCGCCCGTCACCCTGGCGCAGTACCGCGAGCTGTACTGCATACCGATCCCCCGCTTCTACGAGCGCCTCATGGGACGTATGCCGACGGACGACGAGTGGCTCGTCATGGACGCCGCCTTCCACCGGCACTACGTGGAGCTGCGTGCGGCCTGCGGACTGACCGAGGGCGTGGAGGAACTGCTCACCGGCTGGGGGGCGGCCGGGCGCACCCAGTCGTTGCTCAGCATGTACGGGCACGAGGAACTGGTCCCGGTGGTACGGCAGTACGGCATCGAGCGGCACTTCGTTCGGGTCGACGGCCGGACCGGCCCCTCGGGCGGCTCCAAGGCGGCGCACATGGCACGCCACCTGGCCGCCCTGGACGGCGTCGACCCCTCGACGATCATGGTGATCGGCGACGCCGTCGACGACGCCCTGGCGGCCGCGCACGTCGGGGCGGGCGCGGTGCTCTACACGGGCGGCTCGCACAGCCGCAAGGCGCTGGCGGCGGCCGGGGTGCCGGTGGTGGATTCGCTGGCGGACGCGGTGCGGCTCGCCGAGGAGCTGTCCGGCTGCGCGCGCGGACAGGACGGATCCGGCCGGTCGGCACCCCCGGGTGCGGCTCTGCGGGGAGTCGGCGCGGCGGCCGCCGTTCGCACAGCGGGTCCCGGGACGGGAGTGGACAAAGCGTCGAACTCCTCCGCGCATTGTCCAATCGACGGCGAATGTCGCCCGCCCTGCGCGGGGGGATAGCCTGGACCCGTGATCAGCGCGATACGCCTCGGGGGCGGTGCAGCCCCCGGCCTTCGCCCGGCGCACCACGGTGCCCGGGCCCTCGCTGATCTTCCGAACCCGGACGCGACCGACGCCGAGCCGACAAAAATGGCCGATAACGTCAACGACGTCACGGGGATCTCTCATCGCGGCATAACGTCGACCCTGACCGGAATCACCGCGTCGTGGCGTTGTGTCACCTTCTTCACCTACGTCACGCAACGGCGCGCGACAGGAGTCAGAGGACATGCAGACCAAGCTGGACGAAGCCAAGGCCGAGCTGCTCGCAAGGGCCGCCCGGGTTGCTGAGAACAGCCCGGCGGGGGGACTAACTCCGACTGGGTCCCAGAGCGACGGGGCGCCGGACCAGGAGGCCCTACTCGCGTACCTCCAGCGCTACTACCTGCATACCGCCCCGGAGGACCTCGCCGGCCGGGAGCCGGACGACGTCTACGGCGCGGCGCTGTCGCACTACCGCCTCGCGACGAACCGGCCGCAGGGCACGGCGAACGTACGGGTGCACACGCCGACGGTCGAGGAGAACGGCTGGACGTGCAGCCACTCCGTCGTCGAAGTGGTCACCGACGACATGCCCTTCCTCGTCGATTCGGTCACCAACGAACTGTCCCGGCAGGGCCGCGGCATCCACGTCGTGATCCACCCGCAGGTGCTGGTGCGCCGCGACGTGACCGGCAAGCTCATCGAGGTGCTCTCCAAGCAGATCACCGGCGAGCTGCCGCACGACGCGATCGTCGAGTCGTGGATCCACGTCGAGATGGACCGCGAGACCGACCGCGCCGACCTCAAGCAGATCACCGCCGACCTGCTGCGCGTCCTGTCCGACGTCCGCGAGGCCGTCGAGGACTGGGGCAAGATGCGCGACAGCGCGCTGCGCATCGCCGACGGGCTGTCCGCCGAGCCCAAGGCCAGTGACCTGCCCGACCAGGAGGTCGAGGAGGCCCGCGAGCTGCTCCGGTGGCTCGCCGCCGACCACTTCACCTTCCTCGGCTACCGCGAGTACGAGCTGACCGGCGAGGACTCCCTGACGGCAGTCCCCGGCACCGGCCTCGGCGTCCTGCGCTCCGACCCCCAGCACCACGAGGACGACGAGACGCACCCCGTCTCCCCGTCGTTCTCCCGGCTGCCCGCCGACGCCCGCGCAAAGGCGCGCGAGCACAAGCTCCTCGTCCTGACGAAGGCCAACAGCCGGGCCACCGTGCACCGTCCCTCGTACCTCGACTACGTGGGCGTGAAGAAGTTCGACGCCGAGGGCAACGTGGTCGGTGAGCGCCGCTTCCTCGGCCTGTTCTCCTCGGCCGCGTACACCGAGTCGGTACGGCGGGTCCCGGTCATCCGGCGCAAGGTCGCCGAGGTCCTCCAGGGCGCCGGTTTCACGGCCAACAGCCACGACGGCCGCGACCTGCTCCAGATCCTGGAGACCTACCCGCGCGACGAGCTGTTCCAGACCCCCGTCGACCAGCTGCGCTCCGTCGTCACCTCCGTGCTGTACCTCCAGGAGCGCCGCCGGCTGCGGCTGTACCTGCGCCAGGACGACTACGGCCGCTACTACTCGGCGATCGTCTACCTGCCGCGCGACCGCTACACCACCGCTGTACGGCTGCGGCTCATCGACATCCTCAAGGAGGAGCTCGGCGGCACCAGCGTCGACTTCACCGCGTGGAACACCGAGTCGATCCTCTCCCGGCTGCACTTCGTCGTCCGCGTCGAACCGGGCACGGAGCTGACCGCGCTCACCGACACCGACGTCGAGCGCATCGAGTCCCGGCTCGCCGAGGCCGCCCGCTCCTGGGCCGACGGCTTCGCCGAGGCCATGAACGCCGAGCTGGGCGAGGAGCGCGCCGCCGAACTGCTGCGCCGGTACGGAAACGCCTTCCCCGAGGGCTACAAGGCCGACCACTCGCCGCGCTCCGCCGTCGCCGACCTCGTCCACCTGGAGCAGCTCGGCAAGGACGGCAAGGACTTCGCCCTCAGTCTGTACGAGCCGGTGGGCGCCGGCCCCGGCGAGCGACGGTTCAAGATCTACCGCACGGGCGACCAGGTCTCCCTGTCCGCCGTGCTGCCGGTGCTCCAGCGGCTCGGCGTCGAGGTCGTCGACGAGCGCCCGTACGAGCTGCGCTGCGCCGACCGCTCGCACGCCTGGATCTACGACTTCGGGCTGCGCATGCCGCAGAACCTCGGTGGCAACGGCGCCGGGGACTACCTCGGCGACGACGCCCGCGAACGCTTCCAGGACGCCTTCGCGGCCGTCTGGACGGGCGCGGCCGAGAACGACGGCTTCAACTCCCTGGTGCTGGGCGCCGGGCTGAACTGGCGGCAGGCGGTGGTGCTGCGCGCGTACGCGAAGTACCTGCGTCAGGCCGGTGCCATGTTCAGCCAGGACTACATGGAGGACACCCTCCGTACCAACGTCCACACCACCCGGCTGCTCGTCTCCCTCTTCGAGGCGCGGATGTCGCCGAACCGCCAGAGGGCGGGCACGGAACTCACCGACGGGCTGCTCGAAGAGCTCGACGGGGCGCTCGACCAGGTCGCCTCGCTCGACGAGGACCGGATCCTCAGGTCGTTCCTCACGGTCATCAAGGCGACGCTGCGGACGAACTTCTTCCAGAAGACGCAGAGCGGCGTGCCGCACAGCTACGTCTCCATGAAGTTCGACCCGCAGGCCATCCCCGACCTGCCCGCGCCGCGCCCCGCGTACGAGATCTGGGTGTACTCGCCGCGCGTCGAGGGCGTGCACCTGCGCTTCGGCAAGGTCGCACGCGGCGGCCTGCGCTGGTCGGACCGGCGCGAGGACTTCCGTACCGAGGTGCTCGGTCTCGTCAAGGCGCAGATGGTCAAGAACACCGTCATCGTGCCGGTGGGCGCCAAGGGCGGCTTCGTCGCGAAGAACCTCCCCGATCCTTCGGTGGACCGCGACGCGTGGATGGCCGAGGGCATCGCCGCGTACCGGACGTTCATCTCGGCGCTGCTGGACATCACCGACAACATGGTGGCCGGTGAGGTCGTCCCGCCGAAGGACGTCGTACGGCACGACGGGGACGACACGTACCTCGTGGTCGCCGCCGACAAGGGCACCGCGACGTTCTCCGACATCGCCAACGAGATCGCCGTCGCGTACGACTTCTGGCTCGGTGACGCCTTCGCGTCCGGCGGCTCCGTCGGGTACGACCACAAGGGCATGGGCATCACCGCCCGGGGCGCCTGGGAGTCCGTCAAGCGGCACTTCCGCGAGCTGGGGCACGACACGCAGAGCGAGGACTTCACGGTCGTCGGCGTCGGCGACATGTCCGGTGACGTGTTCGGCAACGGCATGCTGCTGAGCGAGCACATCCGCCTGGTGGCCGCCTTCGACCACCGGCACATCTTCATCGACCCGAACCCGGACGCGGCGCTCTCGTACGCCGAACGCCGCCGCCTGTTCGAACTGCCCCGCAGCTCATGGGCCGACTACAACAAGGAACTGCTGTCGTCCGGCGGCGGCATCCACCCGCGCAGCGCCAAGTCCATCCCGGTCAACGCGGCGATGCGCGAGGCGCTGGGCCTCGCGGCGGGCGTCTCCAAGATGACCCCGGCCGACCTGATGCAGGCCATTCTCAAGGCCCCGGTCGACCTGCTGTGGAACGGCGGCATCGGCACGTACGTCAAGTCCTCCGTCGAGTCCAACAGCGACGTCGGCGACAAGGCGAACGACGCGATCCGCGTCAACGGCGAGGACCTGCGGGTCAAGGTCGTCGGCGAGGGCGGCAACCTGGGCGCCACCCAGCTGGGCCGCATCGAGTTCGCCCGCTCCGGCGGCCGGATCAACACCGACGCCATCGACAACAGCGCCGGTGTGGACACCTCCGACCACGAGGTGAACATCAAGATCCTGCTCAACGGGCTCGTCACCGACGGCGACATGACCGTCAAGCAGCGCAACAAGCTGCTCGCGCAGATGACCGACGAGGTCGGCGCGCTGGTGCTGCGCAACAACTACGCGCAGAACACCGCTCTGTCCAACGCCGTCGCGCAGTCGTCCTCGCTGCTGCACGCGCACCAGCGCTTCATGCGCAGGCTGTCGCGGGACGGGCACCTGGACCGGGCGCTGGAGTTCCTGCCCAACGACCGCCAGATCCGCGATCTGCTGAACAACGGGAGGGGCCTCACGCAGCCGGAACTGGCCGTCCTGCTGGCGTACACGAAGATCACCGTTGCCGAGGAGCTGATCTCCACCGGGCTGCCGGACGATCCGCACCTGCGGGTGCTGCTGCACGAGTACTTCCCGCGCGCGCTGCGCGAGGAGTTCGCCGAGCAGATCGACGGGCACGCGCTGCGCCGCGAGATCATCACGACGGTGCTCGTCAACGACACCGTGAACACCGGCGGCTCCACCTTCCTGCACCGGCTGCGCGAGGAGACCGGCGCGTCCACCGAGGAAGTCGTACGGGCACAGTTCGCGGCCCGCGCGATCTTCGGCCTGAGCGACGTCTGGAACGCCGTCGAGGCACTCGACAACAAGGTCGCCGCCGACGTCCAGACCCGCATCCGGCTGCACTCGCGGCGCCTGGTGGAGCGCGGCACCCGCTGGCTGCTCGGCAACCGTCCGCAGCCGCTGGAGATCGGCGAGACCATCGCCTTCTTCAGTGAGGGCGTCGCGAAGGTCTGGGACGACCTGCCGGGGCTGCTGCGCGGCGCCGACCTGGAGTGGTACCAGGGCATCCTGGAGGAGCTCACCGAGGCGGGCGTGCCGGAGAAGCTGGCACTGCGCGTGGCGGGCTTCTCCTCGGCCTTCCCGATCCTCGACGTGGTGGCCATCGCCGACCGCATCGACAAGGCGCCGATGGACGTCGCCGAGGTGTACTACGACCTGGGCGACCGGCTGGGCATCACGCAGCTCATGGACCGCATCATCGAGCTGCCGCGCGCCGACCGCTGGCAGTCCATGGCCCGCGCGTCGATCCGCGAGGACCTGTACGCGGCGCACGCCGGCCTGACCCAGGACGTGCTGTCCGCCGGCAACGGCGCCTCCACGCCGGAGCAGCGCTACAAGGCGTGGGAGGAGCGGAACGCGGCCCTGCTGGGGCGTGCGCGCACCACCCTGGAGGAGATCCAGGGCTCGGACGACTTCGACCTGGCGAACCTGTCGGTGGCGATGCGGACGATGCGGACGCTGCTGCGCAACCGGGTCTGAGTACGCAGAAGCGGTCGAGGGGGCGCCCCCACCACCTGTGAAGGCGGTGGGGGCGCCCCCTTGCCGTCCGCCGCCGGCTCCCGAGGGGGCGGACGGCGCACCGGGCGGGGCGTGGGCGCCCGGGGGCGCTCACCGGTGCGTTCCGGGTCCCTGGGAGGGCACGACGTTCTCCCGGGCCCGAGTGGAGCCGCCAGGGCCACGGAAGCCCCGTGGCCCTGCGAGCGACGGAGGCTACGGGACCGCGGGGGCGCCGACGGAGGAACGCCAGAGGCGGCGGCACGAGTACAGCGCGGCGGCCAGCAGGAGCCCGTTGCGCACGACCATGAGCAGGCAGCCGTACGCGGTGCTCGCGCTGACCTCCCCGTACGCCAACGGGTACGCCAGGGTGCTGACGGCGGCGGCCGCCAGCAGGAGTAGCGCGACGGGGCGTTGCGTGGTCTGCCGCACGGTGAGGCAGACCGCGGCCAGGCCGATCAGCCAGATCATGTACTGCGGGCTGATCACCCGGCTGGTCACGACGAAGAGCTGCACCGCGCACAGGGCGGCGTCGCAGACGGTCGCCGCGTGCCACCGCCGTGCACGCACCCGCCAGAGCAGCAGCCAGCAGAAGGCGAACGCCGTCAGCAGCAGCGAGGCCTGCGCGACGGTCGAGACGTGCGGACCGACGAACTCTATGGCCCCGTACCGGTATTCGACCCGGTAGGCGCCCTCCCGCGGCAGTCCCGTCAGCCGGGCGAGCGCGAGCAGCGTGCCGCCCAAGGACTCGATCTGCACCCCCCGGTTGCCCTGCTGGCGCAGGAAGTCGAAGGTGTGCGAGAACGCCAGCGCGAGGACGCCCAGCAGGACGGCGGCGGACGCGACGGCGGACCCCCAGGCGGCCCTGGTGGTACGTCCCCGGGGCGTGCCCAGCAGGGCCAGTGCCGGCCACACCTTCACCAGCGCGCCGACCGCGGCCAGCGCCCCGCCCAGCACCGGACGCCCGCGGGACGCCAGCAGGGCGAGCAGCGAGAGGACCGCCAGCGCGGTGACCTGGACGTCGTAGCGCACCAGGGGCAGGTGCATCAGCAGCGGCAGCCCGGCCACCCACACCCACGCGCCCGCGCGGGTGCGCGTGCCGCTCGCGGGACCTCCGGCACGGGCCAGCGCGACGGCGACGACGGCGTCGACCACAAGGGTCAGGGCGACGAACGCCTGGAAGTAGCTGAGGCCAGGGAGCAGCGCCGGGGAGAGGATGACCAGCGCCGCACCCGGCGGGTACTGCCACATGACGTCGTCGAGGGGGAAGGAACCGGTGACCAACTGCCCGTACCAGTGGAAGTAGATCCGGTGGACCTCGCCGTTGATCTCCTCGCCGACCCGCCCGAACAGGCCGGCCACCAGAGCCACTTGGAGAAGCCGGGTGAGGCCCCAGACGGCACCGAGCCGCACGGCGGAGCGCCGCAGCGCGTGGACGGGAACGGCGGCCCCGGGGGCCGGGGAGGCGGCCGGGGTGCTGGGGGCGAGGTGCGGGGGCGTCATCGCGGGGATCTTAGAACGTCCGTCCCCGGGACAGGTGGCCGCGCCCCTTCGCGCCATCCGTTTCGCCGGGTCGGCGCCCTCCCCGACGGTCGCCCCCGACGGTGGACGGCAGCCCTCCGTCCGCGATCGGTTCGGCCGGTCAGCGGCCCTTTCCGGCGGTCGACTCCTCGTACGCCGCGACCACCTCGGCCGCGGGACCGTCCATCCGCAGCGTCCCCGATTCCAGCCACAGGGCCCGGTCGCAGGTGTCGGTGATCGTCCGGTGGTGGTGGCTGACCAGGAAGACCGTGCCCGCCGCCGCGCGCAGCTCGGCCATGCGCTGCCGGCTGCGGCGCTGGAACCGTGCGTCGCCGGTGGACAGGGCCTCGTCGATCAGCAGCACCTCGTGCGGCCTGGCGGAGGCGATGGCGAACTTCAGCCGGGCCGCCATGCCCGAGGAGTACGTCCGCAGCGGGAGGGAGGCGAAGTCGCCCTTCTCGTTGATGCCGGAGAAGTCGATGATGGAGTCGTACCGCCGCCGGACCTCGTGACGGGTCATTCCCATCGCGAGCGCGCCCAGGACGACGTTCCGTTCGCCCGTCAGATCGTTCAGCAGCGCGGCGTTCACGCCGAGCAGCGAGGGCTGCCCCCGGGTGAACACCCGGCCCCGGTCTGCGGGGAGGAGGCCCGCCACCGCCTGGAGGAGGGTGGACTTGCCGGAGCCGTTGGAGCCGATCAGGCCGATCGCCTCGCCCCTGTGCGCGACGAAACTGACGCCCTGCACGGCGTGCACCTCGCGCACGGACGGCGAAGGCGCACGGGAGGCGATCCGGCGGAGCGCGGCGACGGCGCCCCCGCGCCGGAAACCGGCCATGTGCACCCGGTGGACGACGTGCAGTCCGTCGACGACGACCGTGGGAACCGCGCCCGGCCCGCCGGGGCGGTCCTCTCGGGTGCGGTACGGGGGTCCTGGAGATCCTTCTGCTGTTCAGCCACGTCCGTACCGCTCCTCCGCCTGCCAGAAGTACACGAAGCCGCCCAGCCCCGCGGCGAGCGCCCAGCCGGCGGCCAGCGCCCAGGCGTGCGGCGGCAGCCCTGCCGTGCCGTATCCGTCGATCAGGGCGTACCGCATCAGGGAGAGGTGAACGGCAGCCGGATTGGCTTCGAGGAGCACGCGTACGCCCGCGGGAACGCTGTCGTCCCTCAAAAGGTGCGCCATGCTCCACATCACGCCCGACGCGTACATCCACGTACGCAGCACGAACGGCAGCAACTGCGCCAGGTCCGGGGTCCGTGCCGCCAGTCGGGCCAGGACCAGTGAGAGGCCGGTGGCGAAGACGGTCTGGAGGGCCAGCGCGGGGGCCGCCAGCAGCCAGGAGAGCCGCGGTGGCTGACCGCAGCACAGGAGGATCGCGGCCAGCACGCCGAGCGAGGCCAGCAGTTGCTGGAGCTGGAGCAGGGCGTACGAGACGGGCAGCGCGGCACGGGGGAAGTGCAGGGCGCGTACCAGGCCCAGGTTGCCGCTGATCGCGCGTGCGCCCGTCATGAGGGTGTTCTGCGTGAACGACCAGACGAAGACGCCGGTGACCAGGAACGGGACGTAGTCGTCCACTCCGTCCTTGGTGTTCATCAACTCACCGAAGACCAGGTAGTAGACGGCCGCGTTCAGCAGTGGGGTCAGCACCTGCCAGAGCTGTCCGAGCCGCGACCGGCTGTACTGCGCGGTGAGCCGGGCGGTGGCGAAGGCGGTGACGAAATGGCGGCGCGACCACAGCCGACGGGCGTAGGGGACCAGCCGTGGGCGTGCTCCGCTCACCGTGAGGCCGTGCCGCGCCGCGTACGCGCCCAGGTCGGACGGGAGGACGGGGAGACCCGGCGGGTGCCCCGCCGGGGGGCCTGCGCTGCTCGCCGAGGGGCTCGCTGGAGGAATGGGGAGGCTCATAGGGGCTGCTTTCGCCGGGGCTGGGGGACGACGTGCCCACGAAATGCGTCGGGACGGGACCGTATCGTCGTGACGAGGAGAGTAGGGCGCGTCGACGTCGAAACGCAACCGTCCCGTCCCGACGCTAGGATGTGCGGCATGCCGACAGACGAGACCCGTTCCGCCCCCGCTCCCGCCACCCCGAAGAGACAGCCGGCCGGAGCCGCGGTGCTTCGCGAGGACGTCACCGACGCCATCCGGGGTGCGGTCTTCGCCGAGCTGGCTGCTGTCGGTTACGCGCGCATGTCCATCGAGGGCATCGCCCGCCGGGCGGGCGTCGGGAAGACGGCCGTCTACCGGCGCTGGCGCTCCAAGCTGCACCTCGTGCTCGACCTGGTGTCCGCCTTCGCCGCCGAAGGGCTGCCCGCTCCCGCCACCGGTTCGCTCCACGGCGACGTCCGCGCCCTCCTGGAGGCGGCCGCGCAGGCGCTGCGCCACCCGGTGGCCTCGCAGGTCGTTCCCGAGCTGCTGGTCGAAGCCGCGCGCAATCCCGAGATCAGCGACGCCATCAGGTCCGCCCTGCTCGACCCGCAGCACGGGATCGCGGCCGGAATCGTGCGGGACGCCGTCGCGCGCGGCGAACTGCCCGAGGGGACCGACCCGAACCGGGTCCTGGATCTCGTCGTGGGGCCGCTGTACTGGCGTCTGGTCGTCGTCCGCGCCGAGCCGCCCGCCGGGCTCAGTGCCCACCTCGACGCGCTCGCGGTCGCCGCAGTGGCCGCCCTCACCGCCTGAAAGTGTGGCTGGTGTGGCTCAATGTTGACAACGAGGGTGATTAAGCAGCGCTCTTGAGAGATCCTCCTTGGGCTGACGTCACAGGGAGAGAACATGCACCAGTCCGCTTACGACCAGATGGCCCTCTGCGTGAAGGAGTACATGCCCGTATCGAAGCGACACCGCGTCGTCGACCTCGGTTCGCGCATCTCGCCTGGTCAGAGCCTGACCCACCGCGCGCTGCTCGCCAACCACAAGATCGACTACGTGGGCGTCGACGTGCTGGACGGGCCGAACGTGGACCGGGTGATGAGCGATCCGTACCGCATCCCGCTGAAGTCCCGGAGCGCCGACGTCGTGCTCTCCGGCCAGGCCTTCGAGCACATCCCGTTCTTCTGGGCCTCGATCATGGAGATCGGCCGGGTGCTGCGGCCCGGCGGGCACGCCTTCATCACCGCGCCCTCGCGCGGCAACCCGCACGACGCACAGGACTGCTGGCGCTACTACCCGGACGGCTTCCGGGCGATGGCCGCGTACTGCGGGCTCGAACTGCGCGAGGCGTTCACCGACTTCCCGCCCAAGAAGGGCATCCGGCACGACTACGAGGCCATCGACGCCAAGCACGCCTACTGGGGCGACTCCGTCGGCGTCTTCCGCAAGCCGCGCCTCGCCCCCCACCTGCCGTACCGCATCTCCCGTGCCATCGTCCGCGAGGTGACGATCCGCTGGGCGAACCACATCGGCGGCGTCGAGGGCATCCCGGTGCCGGGCGCGATCGCCGGGCGCGAGCTGGCGGGCCGCCCGAAGCAGGTGCCGGCGCCGGCGGTGGCCGGAGAGAAGTAGCCACGACGCAGGGGCGACCGCAGGAAATGGGTCGCGGGACAGGCGGGTGGCCGTGAAACGGCGGCGGCGAGCGGCCAGGAAGCGGCGCGGCGGCGTTACGGGGCATTCGTCTCCGTAACGCCGCCGCTGATATCGCGCCGGACCGCTGTCTCAGGAATCGACTTCCGGCCACCCTTGCGCCAATTCATCCAACGGTGGCCGGAATGCATGGGTCGTGCTCATCCGCTGTACGGGTGAGGTGTGCGGGACCGGAAGGAGGAGTGCAACGGGGCTGGTGGTAGGCCTGCGGGCCCCGATGAGCAGGGCCGCCAGGTTCTCTGCCGCCGGAATTAATTGGCTCGATCCGAGCGTCGAACAGGCAACTTCCGGTGCCCTCATGGCCCTTATCGTGAGCTCACGTCCGGACAAAGCATCCCCGATGTGCCTGCTCGGCCGGAGGCGTCCGCGATAAACCACGAAACTCGATGTTGTCGAGATATAGGCGTGGAGGCGGTTTAACGCGTACTGTCCGTGCGCATGGTATGGCGTAACGCCGTGAATGGCGTCCTTCAGCAACTGACCGGCTACCAGCTGCGACGCGTCCCGGTTCCCGGCCAACGGCCACGTCAGGCGGCGCGCCCCGCGCCCGTCGTTCCTGCCCCCGCCGCAGCACCCAAGCCCAAGCCCAGTCCCGGGATCAAGTTCCCCGCGGACTACGACGAGGGGGCCAAGGACATCATCCGTGCGGTGAAGCCGTACTCGATGACCTCGCCCGAGCGGCTCAACGCGTTCATCCTGGCCACGCGGCACATCGTGAAGCACAACATTCCCGGCGCGGTCGTGGAGTGCGGTGTGTGGCGCGGCGGCAGCATGCAGGCCTGTGCGAAGACCCTGCTCGCGGAGGGTGTCGACGACCGTGAGCTGTACCTCTTCGACACCTTCGAGGGCATGACGCCGCCCACCGACGAGGACAAGCGCCTGGACGGCAAGTCCGCCCAGGAGCTCCTCGACATCCAGGGCAAGGACCGGCCGATCTGGGCCGTCGCGACCCTCGACGACGTCAAGTCCGGGTTCGAGAAGGTGCCCTATCCCGAGAAGCGCGTCCACTACGTGCAGGGCAAGGTCGAGGACACCGTTCCGGGCGAGGCCCCGGAGCAGATCGCGATCCTCCGCCTGGACACCGACTGGTACGCCTCCACCAAGCATGAGCTGCAGCACCTGTACTCGCGCCTGGTGAGCGGCGGTGTGCTCCTCATCGACGACTACGGGTACTGGCAGGGTTCGCGCCAGGCCGTCGACGAGTTCCTTGAAGAGACCGGCGAGCAGTTGCTGCTGCTGCGCATGGACGAGGGGCGCATCGCGGTCAAGCCGTAGTACGTGGCGAGGCGGTCGTGAATACGGGGCCGTAGCACGCGGTCGTGAAGTACGAGGAGGGGTCCCGCGGGCAGCCGCGGGGCCCCTCCTTCGTCGTGCGCCTGCCCTCAGCGCAGTTCGGCCGGCAGCAGGTCCGAGATCGCCTGCTGGTGCGGGAACACGGCACCGTCGTGGGCGTCGTCGTGCGCCGGGCCGGGCGCGGGAGCCGGCGTGCGGTCCTCCAGGGGTACGAAGCGGGGCAGGCCCTCGGTCTGGCCGAGGAAGACGCGGCGCACGACCCGCTCGGCCGCCTGCCCGTCGTCGTACGGACAGAACCGGGCGCGGAAGGCGGCGCGCAACTGCGCGGAACGCGAACCCCGCCAGTGGCCGGTGCGGAAGATGTCGATCAGTTCGTCGTCGTTGCGGGCGATCGCGCCGGGCGGGAAGCTCCGGATGTCGAAGTAGGTGCCGCGGGCCGCCTCGTAGGCCTCCCAGTCGTCGATGTGCAGGACGATCGGGCGGTCGAGGTTGGCGTAGTCGAACATCAGCGACGAGTAGTCGGTGACCAGGGCGTCGGACGCGAGACAGAGCGACTCGACCGAGTGATGTTCGCTCACATCGACGATTCGGGCGCTGCTGTGGGAACCCGGCCGGTACAGCGGGCCGTTGGCGGAGTAGTGGGCACGGGTGAGGATCACGTGCCGCGGCCCGAGGGACCGGGCGAGGCGTTCGAGGTCGAGCGTGAGCCGCTGGGTCCGCCGGTAGTCGCGGTGCGTCGGAGCGTAGAGGACGGCGGTGGTGCCTTCGGGGATGCGGAGCGCGTCACGGATGCGGGCGACGTCCTGGGCGGTGGCGTTCTGGAAGACGTCGTTGCGCGGGTAGCCGAGGTCGAGGGTGGTGTAGTCGGCGGGGTAGGCCCTTCCCCAGACGAGCGAGGAGTGGCGGTTGGAGGACAGCAGGTAGTCCCACTTGTCGGTGTTCGCGAGCAGCTTCTCGAAGTCCGTGTCCGCTGCGGGGCGGTCCTGGAGGTCGAGGCCCATCGACTTCAGCGGGGTGCCGTGCTGGGTCTGGAGGAAGACCTGGCCGGGGCGCTTGACGAGCCGGTGGTCGAAGTCCCCGTTGTTCACCAGGTACTTGGCGCGTGCCAGCGCGCTCCAGTACGCGGCCGAGCCGGGGCGCAGGCGGCGGGTGCCGAGGGGGACGGTGTGCTGGTGGGCGGGTGCGGCGATCCACGCGGTGCGGACGTGCGGGGCGAGATCGCGGACCTTCGCCTCGATGGCGGCCGGGTTGCAGGAGTACCCCCGGTCCCCGTACGCGGCGAAGACGGCCTGGTCCTCGCGCACCGGAAACTGCCGCTGGACGCGGTAGTGCAGCTGCAGGACAGCGGCGCGCAGGGTACGCAGGGCGGCCAGGGCCCGCCGGGTGACCGCGCGGCGCCCCACCTGACCGGCGGCCAGAACGCGGTACGTGCGGTGGCCGCCGAACCGTACGAGGGCGTGCCGCAGCCGGGTGCGGGGCGAGGGCGCCGCGAAGCGGGGCACGGCGGGTGCGCCGGGCGTACCGAAGGGCGCGGGAGGGCCGGGGTCGCCCAGCAGGCCCTGGGCGCGCAGAACGGCGTCGGCGGCGGCCCCGGCGCGCAGGGCGGCGGCGTCGCCCGCCGCGGTGCCGGGAACGGTGCGTGCGGCGGTCCGGGAGGGGCGGGGCCCCCGGGAACCGCGGGTGGTACGGAACAGGCGTCCGGGGCGTGCGGCGCCGGGGTCGGTGTCGGCGGCCTGGCGGGCGGTGGCGACGGCCGACGCCTCAGCGGTGTCGGCGGTCGCGCCGGTGGGGAGGGCGGACGTGCCCGTGGTGTCGGCGGGTGCGGCGGCGCTGTCGGCGGGCGTGGCGACGGGTGTGCCGAGGGGGGAGTGCTGGCCGGAGGGCCCCGGGAGCGTTCCCGCCGGGGCCTGTGGGGACGTGCGGGAGCTGTCGGCGGGTGTGGTGTCCGCCGCGCCGCGGGGGGCGTCGCGCCGCCGGTGGTCGGACAGCCGGCTGCGGGCTCCTGCCGCGTCCAGGGTGCGGTACTGGCGGCAGTGCGCGCGGGCGCGGCGGAAGAACTCGGCGCGGCTGCCGCGGGGGAGGCGGCCGGGACGGGTGAGGACGGTGCCGAAGTGGTCCAGCATCCGGCGGTAGACGACCGGGCGCCACCCGGCGAGCTCCGGGCGGGAGTCGAGGAAGGCGAAGACCCGGCCGTACTGGTCGAAGAGATCGAAGTGCTGGAGCGAGATGGTGGAGAGGGTGTTGCCCGGGCGGCGCTGCCGGTGGCGGACGCAGACCTCGTCGAGCGTGGCGAGGGAGGCCGCAGACATCAGGACGGAGTACGTCCAGGGGGCGTCCTCGTAGGAGCCGGACGGGAAGGCGAAGCCGTGCCGTTCGACGAACTCCCTGCTGTATGCCTTGTTCCAGGCGACCATCGGGACGCGCAGCAGGCCCGGCCGGTCGGCGAGGGTGAAGGAGGCGGGCCCTTCCTCGTGCAGCTCGCCGGCGAACCGGTTGCGTTCGCTCTCGCCCGTCCAGAACGTACGGACGTGGTCGAAGAGCAGGACGTCCGGCGAGTCCGTCTCCTTGAGCCGGTCGGAGACGGATTGGAGCGCCCCGGGGGCCAGGGTGTCGTCGCCGTCCAGGAAGAGCAGGTAGTCGCCGCGGGCGTGGCCCGTGCCGTGGTTGCGGGCGTGCCCGGGACCGGCGTTCTCCGGCAGGTGCACGGGGCGCACACGGGGGTCCCGGGAGGCGTACTCGTCGATGAGGTCGCCGCACGCGTCCGGCGAACAGTCGTCCACCGCGATCAGCTCGAAGTCGTCGAAGGACTGGGACAGCACCGAGTCCAGGCACTGCTCCAGGTATTCCTGGACCTGGTAAGCGGGCACGATCACGCTGAACCGGGGCACGGCACATCCATGGGGTCGTCGGCGCGGACAGTGACGGCGCTCCACCGGGCAGGCGGGTGAGCCGTATGCCCGGCAACGGGCCGCGGGCGCAGTCGGTTACGCGGAATGCGGCATACGGGGGAAGTTCGTCAAAGAGTCGACACGAAAGGGTGGTTCGGTCGCCCCGGGCCGAACCACCCTCACGCACATCCGCGTTGCCGGGTCACCGCCGCGGCTACTTCACCGCGCCCGCCATCACGCCCGACACGAACTGCTTCTGGAACGCGAAGAACACGATCAGCGGGATCACCATCGACACGAACGCGCCCGGCGCGAGCACGTCGATGTTGTTGCCGAACTGGCGGACCTGCTGCTGGAGCGCCACCGTGATCGGCGGACTGGTGGCGTCCGCGAAGATCAGCGCGATCAGCATGTCGTTCCAGACCCACAGGAACTGGAAGATGCCCAGCGAGGCGATAGCCGGACCGCCCAGCGGCATGACGACCCGGGTGAACAGGCGTATCTCGCCCGCTCCGTCGAGCCGGGCCGCCTCCAGGAGTTCGCGGGGGATCTCCGCGAAGAAGTTGCGCAGGAGGAAGATCGCGAAGGGCAGGCCGAAGGCGACATGGAAGAGGACCACACCCATCGTGGTCTCGAAGATGCCGATGACGCCGAACATCTTCGCCACCGGCACGAGCGCCACCTGCACCGGCACCACCAGCAGCCCCACGACCACCATGAACCACCAGTCGCGGCCCGGAAAGTCCATCCACGCGAAGGCGTACCCGGCGAGCGAGCCGATCACCACGACCAGCACCGTCGCGGGCACGGTGATCAGGGCGGTGCTCAGCAGGGAGTTGATCACGGTGTCGTTCTGGAGGACGGCCTCGTAGTTCTTGACGGTCAGCTCCGCGGGCGCGGTGAAGACCTTCCACCAGCCGGTCGCCGCGATGTCGGACGCGTCGCGCAGCGAGGAGATCAGCAGCCCGACGGTCGGCATCAGCCAGAACAGCCCGACGAGGACCAGGACGACCCGCAGCAGCCCGCCGCCCGCCATGGCCGCGATGCGTGCGGGAAGGGACGGTTTCGCCTTCACGGTTTCGGCGGCGGATGTCATCGGCCCTGCTCCTTCCGCATGCGCCGGATATTGAAGAGCATCACCGGAATCACCAGGAGCAGCAGGAACACCGCGATGGCGCTGCCGAGGCCCAGATCGGCGTCGCTGCCGAACGACGACTGGTAGAGCTGGAGCGCGAGGACGTTCGCGTCGTCCAGCGAGTCGCCCGGCGCGATGATGAACACCAGGTCGAAGATCTTCAGCACGTTGATCATCAGGGTGACCGTCACGACCGCGAGGACCGGCGCCAGCATGGGCACGGTGATCCGGCGGAAGACCTGCCACTCGTTGGCACCGTCCACCCGGGCCGCCTCCAGGAGTTCACGCGGCAGGCTCGCCAGCCCCGCCGCGATCAGCACCATCGCGAACCCTGCCCACATCCAGACGTACGAGCCGATGATGGCCGGGGTCACCACGTTGGGCCCCAGCCAGTTGACGCCGTTGTACTGCTCGCGGAAGTTGCTCGCGGGCAGCCTCAGTTCGGCCCCTTCCGCCTTCGAGGAGAAAGAGAAGGTGCCGTCCGCCGCCGCCTTCGTGGACTCGACGACCTGACCGTCCCTGACCGCCTCGATCTCAAGGCCCTTGAGTCCGGACTCCTTGCTGTCGATGGCGTTCGGCTTGCCGCCGCCGCCCTTGGTGAAGTCCAGCCAGGCCGTTCCGGTGATCCGGTCGGCGGCGGGGGCCGGAGCCTTGGCGACAGCGGCGTCCTTCGGCATCTGCGCGGGCGGGACGCCGATCAGCGGCAGGCTGACCGGGGTTCCGGCCCGCACGGGCTCCTTGGTCACGTACGCGCCGCCGCCCGCCGGCTTCAGCGGGTGCACCGGCAGCGGCCGGGCCCTGGGAAAGCCGGAGGACTCGGCGAACGTGTCGTGCACGGTCACCCAGGCCGCGTTGGCCACGCCCCGGTCCGGGTCCTGCTCGTACACCAGCCGGAAGATGATGCCCGAAGCGAGCATCGAGATCGCCATCGGCATGAACACGATCAGCTTGAACGCGGTTCCCCAGCGCACCCGTTCGGTGAGCACGGCGAAGATCAGTCCCAGTGCGGTGGAGACGGTCGGGGCGACGACCACCCAGATCAGGTTGTTCTTGATGGCGGTGAAGATGGTGGGGTCGCTGAAGAGCGTGAGGTAGTTGTCGAGGCCCACGAAGCCCGCGCCCGACTTGTCGAAGAGGCTGCGGTAGACCGAGTACCCGATCGGGTAGACCACGAGCGCGCCCAGCAGGACCAGCGCGGGCAGCAGGAAGCTGATCGCGACCAGTTTGCGTGTGCCTGTCACGCTCTTGCGTTTCTCCGGTGCGGCGGGGGGCGGCGTCACGCTCGCCGCACCCCCCGCGGTCGCTGAACTCACGGCGTCAGTTCTTGTACGCCGCGGCCGCTTCGGTCTCCAGCTTCTGCTGCGTGCCCGCGACGTCCTTCGGGTTGCGCACGAAGTCCTGGAGGATCTTCCACTCGCCCTTGCCGGGCGTCCCGCCGAACGACTGCGGCGCCTGGTCCGACATGTCGAAACGGAAGTCGTCCCCCGCGTCGATCAAGGACTTGGCGATGTCGCGCAGCGTGTCGTTGGGGTACGCGGACGGGTCCACGGACTTGTTCGGCGAGAGGAACCCGCCGGCCCCTGCGGAGATCTTCGCCGCGTCGGTCGACGCCAGGAACGTCATCAGGGCCTTGGCCGCCTTGGTGTCCTTCAGCGCCACCGCGACGTCGCCGCCGGTCACCACCGGGGACTCCGCGCCGACCGCCGGGAACGGGAAGACCTTGGCGTCGGTGCCGAGTTCGGCCTTGGTCTGGCCGATGTTCACCGCGACGAAGTCACCCTCGAACACCATGGCGCCCTTGGGGGTCTCGCCACCGGTGAAGACCTGTTCCACGGACTTCGGGAACGGCGTGCCGACCGCGCCCTTCGCGCCGCCGACCAGGTAGTTCTCCTTGCCGAAGAGCTGGCCGAGCGTGGTCAGCGCCTCCTTCACGGAGGGGTCCGTCCATTTGATTTTGTGCTGGGCGAGCTGGTCGTACTTCTCCGGCCCCGCCTGCGAGAGGTAGACGTTCTCGAACCAGTCGGTGAGCGTCCAGCCGTCCGAACCGCCGACCGAGACCGGGGTGACGCCGGACTGGGAGATCGTCTCCGCGGTCTTCAGGAACTCCGGCCAGGTCTTCGGCTCGGTGGCGCCCGCGTTCTCGAAGACCTTGGTGTTGTACCAGATCAGCGACTTGTTGGCGGCCTTGTAATACACCCCGTACTGGGTGCCGTCGACGGCCGCGATGTCCTTCCAGCCCTTGGTGTAGTTCTTGTCCAACTGGGCCTGGGTGGTGCTGTCGAGCGGCTTGAGCCACTTCTTCGCCACGGCCTGCTTGAGCGCGCCGGGCTGCTGAAGAAGCGCCACGTCCGGCGGGGTGCCGCCGGAGATCTTCGAGCCGAGGTACGTCAGCATGGCGTCCTGGGTCGGCACGTAGGTGACCTTGGCCCCCGTGCGGTTCTCGAACTCCTTGAGCACCTTCTTGAAGTTCTCGGCCTCCGCGCCGGTCCAGACAGCGATGACCTGGAGGCTCTCCCCGTCCAGCTTGGGGAGGGGGAGGGCATCGGCGGGAGCCTTGGTCGCGCCCGATGCGCCGCCCGTCTCCTTGGCGCCGCCCGGTTTCTCCTCGCCCCCGCAGCCGGTGAGCGCGAGCGCGCCCGCCGCGGCGAAGGCGACTGCCGTCCGGCGTGCCCGCCTGCCCGCCCAGCCGGTGCCGCTCGCGGCCCCGCTGCTCCCGTTGGACGTCCTCCGGTGGTGAAGAGTTGTGCGCATCCCTGCCCCGTCTCTCCTGTGCGCGTACGGACCGGCCCGACCGCCGCTTCTTGCTGTCCCGTATACCTTCCGTGGGTCAGTCCTATGCCCGGCGGTGGTGGCCCGCAATAGGGCCTTCGGTGTCAACTCGTCTTTTGTGATGGGCTCGTGACGTCGGGTCAAGGCCGCACCGTCCGTACGTGCCGCGCTCAGCGGACCTCCTGCGGGGTCAGGAGCGGGGGCAGGGGCGCGGCGTTGACCGTACGGGCCGCGCGGTCCAGGGCGCTGGCCAGCAGGGCGAGGTCGGTCGGCCCGTTGCCCAGCTCGCGCACCGGACGGCGGGTCGGCGGATCGCCCATCCGCTCCCACTCCAGCGGGACGACGGTGGGCCGCTGGGTTGCCGTGCGGGGGATGCGCCCGGTGACCCGGCCGCCCTGGAACGGCGTCACCGTGCCGTCCGGGTGCAGCAGCCGGCCCCGGCCGGGGGCGGGCTCCTCCGGCGCGGGGGCGACGGGCTGCGGGTCGAGTACCACCCGCAACAGCCTCTCCCCTCGTGCCAGTTCGGTGTCGGCCGTACGGTCCGGGCGTGCGGAGGCGGCCACCAGGTGCACCCCCAGCCGCTCGCCGTGCCGGGCCACGGCCTCCAGCGCCCGTACGACCGAACCCGCCGAGGGCCGGCCAGGACTGCCCAGGGCCGGGGCCACCAGCGCGTCGAGGTCGTCGACGAGGACCACCAGCCGGGGCAGCGGCGACGGTCCGCTGCCGGCCTGTGCGGCTGCCTGCCGCTCCCGCTCGCGGGCGGCGGCGGGACGCAGCCGCAGCGTGCCGGTGCCCGGGGCCTCGATGTCGGCCCGAGGGTCCGTGCGGGGCCGGGGGAGGCTTCCGGTGGCGCGGTCCGGGCCGCTCTCGCGGCCGGCCGCGCCCTCCCGTGCCTCCCCGCGCCGGGTCCCGATGGCGGCGTACGGATCGCCGCTCTGCCCGTACGGGGTGGCCGCGGGCTCGGGGCTCCGGGGATCGGCGGCGGGGTGCTGTCCCGGGCCGGGCCGCCCGGCGGCAGGGGCGCCGGCAGCGTGACCACCGTTGACCGAGCGGGCGCTGCTGCTCGGGCTGTCGAGGAGGTGTGCGCCGGAGGCCTGGTCCGTCCGCGAAGTGCCCTGGGGGCCGTACCCCGTGCGCGGGTGGGCGCTGCGGGCCGCCGGGACGTCCGCCCGGCGGGCGTCGGAGGAGGGGGCCCGGCGCTGGGTCACCAGGCGTTCCGCGACCTCCTCGGCACCGCCGGAGGCGACCGCGTCCTCCGGGCGGCCCGCGTGCCAGTCGGCGAAGTGCAGGCCGCCCAGAAGTTCGTCGCGGCGCTTCAGCTCGGCTCCCAGCGCCTGCGCGAACTCCCGCATGCGGACCGGGTCGGACGCCACCAGGTGGGTGGACGCGTGCGGCAGTTCGGTGCAGGCGCGCAGCCCGTCGCCGCGTTCGCCGCCCGCGCCGTCGACCAGGACCAGGCCGAGCCGGTCCGGGCGTGCCGCCGCGGACAGCGAGGCCGCCGCCGTACGCAGCAGTTCCGTGCGGCCACTGCCCGCGGGGCCCTCGATCAGCAGGTGCGGCCCGTCGGTCGCCAGGTCCGCGCAGACCGGACCGCGTGGGCCCGCGCCGAGCACGGCCCACGCGCGCGTGGCGCCCGGCACCTGCTCGTCGTCGGCCGCGGCCGCCCAACGGGCCATCAGCGAGGCGGGGGTGGCCCTCGCCAGACCCAGCTCGTCCAGGAGCCGGGCCGTCGGGGGCAGGACCGCGGCCGACAGCCGACCCGGCCTCGTACCCGCACGGCTGCCGTCCGCACCGATGCCGGCCCCGGCGTCCGCCGCGTCCGTACGCAACGGAGCCAGCGCCCGCGCGAAGCGCTCCGCCCACGCGGCCGACACCGCGTCCACCGCGGCGAGCGTGCCGTGCCCCGCGCTGTGGCCGCCCGATGTGCGCAGCACCCGTACCGCGGTGGCCACGTCACCGCTCAGCAGCGCCGCTGCCCCGCACTCGCGGAACGCGGGAGCCGCCGCGCAGGCCGCTCCGTACGTCGCCTCCACCGGGGAGAGCGGGGAGGCGGCGGCCGTCTCGGCGAGGCAGAGCAGGTGGATGCCGTGTGCCGCACCGTGCGCCGCCAGGCGGGCAACCGACTCGCGCAGGCCCGCCGAGCCGGGGTCGCCGTCGACGATCACCACCGTGCGCGGCCCGCCCGGCTCCAGCGGGCCCTCCTCCGTACGCCGCAGCAGCTCCGCCACGCGCGCGGACGCCTGCTCCCGGTCATGGGCGAGGAGCAGCCGGCAGTCCTGGCCGTGCGCCGGACGCAGGTGCGGCAGCCAGCCGAGCCAGCCCCACTCCCGGATCCGGTCCTCGACAGGACGTGCGCGGTCCGCGCTGATCAGGACGATTTCCAGGTCGGTGGGGGAGTGCAGGGCGGCGAGCTGCGCCACCACGGAACGCGCCAGTCCGGCCAGCCGGGCGCGCGGACCGGCGAGACCCAGCGAACCGGCCTCGCGCAGCCCCACCGTCACCGGCACGGCGGGCAGCAGCCCCGCGCCGTCCGGTGTGGGACGGTCGGCGGTGCCGAGCCGCAGTACCAGGGACTCCGGGTGGTCGGGGCCGCGCTCCCACAGGCGGGGGCCCGGCAGCAGCGCGGTGAGCAGCAGCGTCGCCGCGTCCGGCCAGGCGTCCGGGGCGACGGCCGACGGTGAGGTCGCCTGCCCGTGGGGCGTCAGGGACGCGTGCGCAGCGGCCGGTGGGTCGGCGCGTGGACCGGCGTTCCCGGCGTGGGCGGTCGGCGGCTCCGTGCCCCGGTCCGCGCAGTCGTGCGTCGTCCCGGTCCGGCCGCCGGCCAGGCGACGCGCCCAACCCCCTATGCCACTGCGCCGTTTGGCCGCTTCCGGCGCGGTGGTGCCCGTGTCCGTGGCGCCGGGAAGCCCGGCGTCCGTCCCCCGCCCGCCAGGATGCGCGCCGGGAGCGGTCCCGTCGCCGCCGAGGCCGTCCGTGCCGAAGGACTGCCCCGCTGCGTGGGTGCGGTCGGCGGTCCCGGCGAAGGGCGGCTGACCGCCGGTTCCGTGCCCCAACGGGATACGGCCGTGCACCGCGCCGCCGCTGCCGTACGAAGCCGGGCCCGGCCCGCCGTGCGACGGGTCCGTCCCGGGGCCCTGCGCGGACCCCGCCGCGACCGCCCGGCCGCTCACCCGGTGGTGCGGGGCGCTGCCCCCGAAACGTCCGGCGGGCGCGGGCACGGCCGGCGTCCTGCTCACCCGCAGGTGCCCCTCCCCGTCCGGCGCGGTGGCCAGGGCGCTCTCGTGCGCGCCCGGGTGCGTGAGGCGCAGGGCGGATTCGCCGACCCGCAGCAGTGCGCCCGGGGTGAGGCGGACCTCGTGGGGGCCGACGTCCTGGCCGTCCAGCGTCGTGCCGTTCGTGGAGCCGGGGTCGGCGACGGTGACCCGGCCGTCCTCGGTGAGCGTCACCGTGCAGTGCAGCCGGGACACGTCGGGGTCGTCCAGCGGGACCTCCGCCTCGGCGGAGCGCCCGATCCGGATCCGGCCGCCGTGCAGCAGGTGCACACCGCCCGCGTCGGGTCCCGCCACCACCTGGAGCTGCGCCCGGTCGGACAGCTCGGGAGCCTCCTCGTCCGCCGGATGCTGGAGGGAGAGCACCGCCCCGTCCACCAGCGGGGGCTCGCCCAGGGCGCACCGCTGTGCGTCGAGGCGCTCGCGCCCGGCGTACACCACCACCGTGCCCGTGATCTCCGGGCTGCCCTTGCCCTGGGCCGCGGCGGCCAGGCCCGAGGAGACCGCGGCCAGTGGTGTTCCGGCGGGGGCGGTGACGAGCACGTCGCACACCACGGAAGTGGCCGGGGGCGTACCCGCGGTGGCTCCGGGCGCGGGCGCGCCCGGGGCGGCGCCTCTGCTCTGGCCGCTGCGCGGCGCGAGGACGGTCAGCCGGATCTGCATCGCGTCAGCGGTCCCTTCTGCGCGAGGCGCCCGGCGGAGGGGTCCCGAGGAGGAGCCGGCCTGCCCGCCGCCCCCGCGATGTCCCCCCACCCGGCACGGACGCGTCGTCCGGTACAGGTCGGCACTCGCCGCGGGGGTCGAGGAATTCAGCCGCCTCGCCCGCCCCATGGTTCTGTGCTGAGGGCATCCTCGCACCTGCCACTGACAATTCACCCGCCGCCCGGCATGAAGTGATCTTGAATGATCGGCGATGGGCGTAAAAAGTGCCTGGTTGGGGCACGGGCGGACAACCGTGACGTATCGCGCACGGGTGTGCGGCAACCATCCGTACGAGGCATGCGTCTTCCCCCGGAAGCGCGTCCGCCCCGTGCCCCGTTCGGCGCACTACAGTTGGGCGACCAGCCGGAAGCGTCCGGGGCCGGCACCCCGGAACGGACCGGAACGAGAATCACCGATCAGGGTCAGTCACCGACCAGCAGGGAGTGCAGACGTGCGGCCGGTAGGCAGCAAGTACCTGCTTGAGCAGCCGCTCGGGCGCGGAGCCACGGGCACCGTCTGGCGCGCCCGCCAGCGGGAGACCGCGGGAGCCGAAGCGGCCGTGGCGGGACAGCCCGGCGAGACCGTCGCGATCAAGGTCCTCAAGGAGGAGCTGGCGAACGACGCGGACGTGGTGATGCGCTTCCTGCGCGAGCGCTCCGTCCTGCTGCGCCTGACGCACCCCAACATCGTGCGCACCCGCGACCTCGTCGTCGAGGGCGACCTGCTCGCCCTCGTCATGGACCTGATCGACGGCCCCGACCTGCACCGCTACCTCCGCGAGAACGGCCCCCTCACCCCCGTCGCCGCCTCCCTGCTCACCGCGCAGATCGCCGACGCCCTCGCCGCGAGCCACGCGGACGGCGTCGTGCACCGCGACCTCAAGCCCGCGAACGTCCTGCTCGACGAGCGCGACGGCGCGATGCACCCGATGCTCACCGACTTCGGCATCGCCCGCCTCGCGGACTCCCCGGGCCTCACCCGTACCCACGAGTTCGTCGGCACGCCGGCCTACGTCGCGCCGGAGTCCGCCGAGGGCCGGCCGCAGACCTCCGCCGTCGACATCTACGGCGCGGGCATCCTGCTGTACGAACTGCTCACCGGCAGGCCTCCGTTCGCGGGCGGCACCGCGCTCGAAGTGCTGCACCGCCACCTCAGCGAGGAGCCGCGCCGGCCCACCACCGTCCCCGAACCGCTGTGGACGGTCATCGAGCGCTGCCTGCGCAAGGAGCCCGACGAGCGGCCCAGCGCCGAGAACCTGGCCCGCGCGCTGCGCACCGTCGCCGCCGGCATCGGCGTGCACTCCACGTCCGCCCAGGTCGAGGCCGCCCTGGGGGTGGGCGCGCTGCTCGCCCCCGACCCGGCTCCCGCACCCGTGCCCGACACCGGCGCGTCCGGCGACGCCGACCCCACGCAGGTGCTGCCGAGCAACGCCGGCTCGTACGACCCGGGCGCCCCCACCAGCGTGCTGCCGCAGACCGGCGCGGGCCAGGGCCGGGGCGGGCACGGCCCGCACGGCGCGGCCGATCCCACCGCGGTCCTGCCGCCGGTGCCCCCGCGCCCGGCCGGCACGCCCGCGGGCTCGCCCACCGGGGCCGGACCCGAGGACCCGCACCCCTGGCAGAACCAACTGCGCCAGGTCCGTGACCGCAACGAGCAGACGCAGGTGCAGTACCTGGACCCGAGCCAGGACCCGCTGCGCCGCCGCCCGCAGCGCCAGCCGCAGCAGCCGTCCCAGCAGCCCCAGCCGCAGCGACCGCCCCAGCGGCAGCAGCAGCAGTACGCACCCGAGCACCGCCGGCCGCAGCCGCCGCCCCCGCAGCAGCGGTACGCACCCCCGCCGCCGCAGCCCCAGGCGCCCGCTCCGCGCGAGCCCCGGCCGCCCCGCGAGCCGCGCCGCCGCAGCGCCAACCCGATGCGGATCCCCGGCCTCGGCTGCCTCAAGGGCTGTCTGTTCACCCTCGTTCTGCTGTTCGTCGCGGGCTGGCTGATCTGGGAGCTGACGCCGCTTCAGGAGTGGATCGGCACCACCAAGGGCTTCTTCGAGCAGATCGGCGACTGGTTCACCGACATCAAGAACTTCGTGGAAGGGCTGGGCGGCTCCAACCCTTAACCGGCTCCGGCCAGTACGCCGTAAGACCGATAAGTCGACTTCTGGGGGCGAAATCCGCACGGATTTCGCCCCCAGAAGTACGGGATGACGCCGTGCACGGGCCATCCTGGGCATTCAACGCTCCGTCGGCGGCGTACTTTGAGGGCCGACGCCAGCCGCTGAGGGAGCAGTCTTGGCACGGAAAATCGGCAGCCGGTACACCGCCCACCAGATCCTCGGGCGAGGCAGCGCGGGCACGGTGTGGCTGGGCGAGGGACCCGAGGGCCCCGTCGCCATCAAGATGCTGCGCGAGGACCTCTCGTCCGACCAGGAACTGGTCGGACGGTTCGTCCAGGAGCGCACCGCACTTCTCAAACTCGACCACCCGCACGTCGTCTCCGTCCGCGACCTCGTCGTCGACGGCAACGACCTCGCCCTCGTCATGGACCTGGTGCGGGGCACCGACCTGCGCACCCGCCTCGACCGCGAGCGCCGCCTCGCCCCCGAGGCGGCCGTCGCCATCGCCGCCGACATCGCCGACGGTCTGGCCGCGGCACACGCCGCCCAGATCGTGCACCGCGACGTCAAGCCCGAGAACGTCCTGCTGGACATGCAGGGCCCGCTCGGTCCCGGCGGCGCCCACCCCGCCCTCCTCACCGACTTCGGCGTCGCCAAGCTGATCGACACCCCGCGCCGCACCAAGGCCACGAAGATCATCGGTACGCCCGACTACCTGGCCCCGGAGATCGTCGAGGGGCTGCCGCCGCGCGCCGCCGTGGACATCTACGCCCTGGCGACCGTGCTGTACGAGCTGTTGGCGGGGTTCACCCCGTTCGGCGGGGGGCACCCGGGTGCGGTGCTGCGCAGGCACGTCACGGAGACGGTCGTTCCGCTGCCGGGCATCCCGGAGGAGCTGTGGCAGCTCATAGTGCAGTGCCTCGCCAAGGCCCCTGCGTCACGGCTGCGGGCCTCCGAGCTTGCCGCCGGACTGCGGGAGCAGCTGCCGTCGCTGGCCGGCATGCCGCCGCTGGACGTGGACGAGCCGGACACCGGGAACGGATCCGAGAGCTCCGCGCCGGAGGAGGCGCCCGCGTACGACGAGGGCCGGGGGATGCCCGCGCCCCCGCGGCGGGGGGCCGTGCCGCTCGTCCCCGGCTCCACCGCCGACTCCAACCGGGACACCCACACCTCGATGCGGGTGCCGGCACCGGACGAACTGGCCGGCGGACCGCTGGGGACGGCGCGGGTGCCGCGCAGCCCGAACGACCGGCGGCCGGGGTCCGCCCGGCACCGGTCCGAGGTGCGCAGGCGACGGCTGGTCATGACGACCCTGGCAGTCGGGCTGCTCGCCGCGGTGGGCGTGGGCGGATGGCTGGTGGCGTCGTCCTCCGGGGAGGACGGGCAGGAGCCGGGGCCGGGGACGAGTCGGACGGCGCCGGTGCGGCCGTAAGGTGCGGGCGGGTGTACGGGGGCGGGGGCGGGCATAGGGGGCCACCGGGGGCGGGGCCGCTTCGCCGCCCGAGGTGCTGACGTGCGGGCGGCCCCGCTGCCCAGGGGCTACCGCCCGGGTGGGGTGGGATCCCGTACCGGTTACGCTGGTGCACGTGGCAGTCGTCGATGTATCCGAAGAGCTGAAGTCCCTCTCCTCGACCATGGGGTCGATCGAGGCCGTCCTGGACCTCGACAGGATGAGGGCCGACATCGCCGTGCTCGAAGAGCAGGCCGCGGCGCCGTCCCTGTGGGACGATCCCGACGCCGCCCAGAAGATCACCAGCAAGCTCTCCCACCTGCAGGCCGAGCTCCGCAAGACCGAGACCCTGCGCGGCAGGATCGACGACGTCGCGCTCATGTTCGAGCTCGCCGCCGACGAGGACGACGCGGACGCCCTCGCCGAGGCCGAGTCCGAGCTCGTCTCGGTACGCAAGGCGCTGGACGAGATGGAGGTTCGTACCCTCCTCTCCGGCGAGTACGACGAGCGCGAGGCCCTCGTCAACATCCGCGCCGAAGCGGGCGGCGTCGACGCCTCCGACTTCGCCGAGCGCCTCCAGCGCATGTACCTCCGCTGGGCGGAGCGGCACAACTACTCCACCGAGGTCTACGAGACGTCGTACGCCGAAGAGGCCGGCATCAAGTCGACCACGTTCGTCGTCAAAGCCCCGTACGCCTACGGCACCCTCTCCGTCGAGCAGGGCACGCACCGCCTGGTGCGCATCTCGCCGTTCGACAACCAGGGCCGCCGTCAGACGTCCTTCGCGGGCGTCGAGGTCCTCCCGGTCGTCGAGAAGACCGACCACATCGACATCGACGAGACGGAGCTGCGGGTCGACGTGTACCGCGCGTCCGGTCCCGGTGGCCAGGGCGTCAACACGACCGACTCGGCGGTGCGCCTGACGCACATCCCGACCGGCATCGTCGTCTCCTGCCAGAACGAGCGCTCCCAGATCCAGAACAAGGCGAGCGCCATGAACGTCCTCCAGGCGAAGCTCCTGGAGCGCCGCCGCCAGGAGGAGCAGGCCGAGATGGACGCCCTCAAGGGCGACGGCGGCAACTCCTGGGGCAACCAGATGCGTTCGTACGTCCTGCACCCGTACCAGATGGTCAAGGACCTGCGTACGGAGTTCGAGGTCGGCAACCCCCAGTCGGTCCTCGACGGAGAGATCGACGGCTTCCTGGAGGCCGGCATCCGCTGGCGCAAGCAGCAGGCGAAGTAGGACCGACCGCACCACGCGGCCGCCGTTCGGCGGCCCACAACGACGAGCGCGCCGGCGTCCCCCCGAGGGGCGTCGGCGCGCTCCCGTTCCAGGAGCGGCCATCGGACATGTCACAAGGCTGTGCACATCGGGCGGGCAAGTGATCGTAAATCCGGCATCACGGTCGGAACGACCTTGACGTCATTCTTATGGCTGGGGGAGTGTGGCGGGCAGCATGCGTATGTCTGGGGCGGGTGTGAACGGGGGCCGGTGGGCGGCCTCTTGACGAGGCGGTCCCGTGAACTGACATCCCCGCCAAGACCGTTGCCCCTGCATTGCTGCTCCAATGACGAGTTTTCGAAAGCTCAGCCAGCTACTGGGGGTAGCAACCAGATGACCAACAAGATGCGGGTCCGCGTCGCGCGCATAGCCGCGGGAGCGGTGATCGCCGCAGGAGCGTCGCTGACCGCAGCGGGCGTCGCCCAGGCCGTCGGCAACGACGGAAGTGTGCAGGCCGACCTCGGCGCGGTTCAGGTGGAGGCCGGAATCGATGTCGCGGACGGCGACCCGACGGGCGGGGCCGCCGCCACCGGTGGTGCCGCTGCTGCTGCCGGGGGCGGCGAAATCGGCGGCGCGGACCCGGGCGGCGTGAACGGCGGCGCTGGTGGCGCGGCTGCTGCCGGTGGTGCCGGGGCCGGTGGCGCGTCCGCTGCCGCCGGCGGTGCCGAGACCGGTGGCGCGGCCACCAGCGGCGGGGCGGCTGCCGCCGGTGGTGCTGCGACTGGTGGCGCGGCCGGCGCCGGCGGTGCTGTGGCCGGTGGTGCGGCCGCCGCTGGTGGTGCCGCGACTGGTGGTGCTGCGACTGGTGGTGCGGCTGTCGCTGGTGGTGCCGCTGCCGCTGGTGCTGCGACTGGTGGTGGCGCTGCGACTGGTGGTGCTGTGGCCGGTGGTTCGGACGCCACGGGTGGTGCTGTGGGCGGTGGCGCGGCTGCGGCCGGCGGCGCTGCCGACGGTGGTGCCACGAACGGTGGTGCCACGAACGGTGGCGCTGCCGACGGTGGTGCCACGAACGGTGGCGCTGCTGACGGTGGTGCCACGAACGGTGGTGCCGCGAACGCCGGTGCCGCCACCGGTGGCGGCACCGACCCCTCCACGCCGCCCGCCGTCGACCCGTCGACGCCCGGAACCTCCGGCGGAAGCGGCGACGTGGCCCTGGCCGGCGGCACCGTCGGCGGTGGTAACAACACCGACGTCGACAGCGTCGCCAACCGCCCCGTCGAGCAGGCCAAGCCCAAGGACGAGCTGGCCGCGACCGGCGCGGGCGACACCACGCTCCTGATGGTCGGCGCCGCGACGATGATCGCCGGTGGCATCGCCTTCCGCTTCCTGCCCCTCCTGGGCGGCCGGGGCGGCAACGCGGCCTGACCGGCCCGATCTGCCCGCCGGGCGCCCGTTTCAGGGCACCCGGTCCGGCGAGCACACCCGCACGACAAGTGCCACGGCACGACGGGAGGGGCCCGGAGCGCATTCCAGCGCTCCGGGCCCCTCTTCGTACGTTCCCGCGCTCCCCGTGCCGCCCGCGTACACCCGTAACCCCGGGTGATCACACCTCAAGGCCTGCTAGGCGGCCTGGTGGGCCACCAGGGTCATCGCCGCCACCAGTATCAGCAGCAGCGACACCAGTGCCGCCGGGCTGAGCTGGGAGAACGGGTTCTGCTGCTGCTCAAGGCGCTGTCTGCTCGCCCGGCACGTCGGGCAGCGGCCCTCGGCCACCGGTCCCGCGCAGTTCGCGCACACCAACCGGTCATAGGTCATGCGCTCTCCTTCTCCGGTCACCGGCCGCACACTCCGGGCAACGCCCTCGACACTTCGCGTTCTCTCCCCATAACGTCGAGGGAAACGCATCCGTTCCCCTCCACTGTGCCAGCCGGCCGCCCGATCGGCGCGGGCCGGGCCGGACCGTCACCCCCGGCCACCCCGCAAACCGGAGCAAACACCTCACCGGAGGGCAGCCGCCTGCGGGCGCCGGGCCGGGTCGCGTATGGTCACGCTCACCTACTCCCGGCGACCGTGGTGCACCTGTGATCCGATTCGACAACGTGTCCAAGTCCTACCCGAAGCAGAACCGTCCCGCGCTGCGGGACGTCTCCCTGGAGGTCGAAAAGGGCGAGTTCGTCTTCCTGGTCGGATCCTCCGGCTCCGGTAAATCCACCTTCCTCCGGCTGCTGCTGCGCGAGGAGCGCGCCAGTCAGGGGCAGGTGCACGTCCTGGGCAAGGACCTCGCGCGCCTGTCCAACTGGAAAGTGCCGCAGATGCGCCGCCAGCTCGGCTGCGTCTTCCAGGACTTCCGGCTGCTGCCCAACAAGACCGTGGCCGAGAACGTCGCCTTCGCGCAGGAGGTCATCGGCAAGCCGCGCGGCGAGATCCGCAAGGCCGTCCCCCAGGTGCTCGACCTGGTCGGCCTGGGCGGCAAGGAGGACCGGATGCCCGGCGAGCTCTCCGGCGGTGAGCAGCAGCGCGTGGCCATCGCGCGGGCCTTCGTCAACCGCCCGATGCTGCTGATCGCGGACGAGCCGACCGGCAACCTCGACCCCCAGACCTCCGTCGGCATCATGAAGCTGCTGGACCGCATCAACCGCACCGGCACCACTGTGGTGATGGCGACCCACGACCAGCAGATCGTCGACCAGATGCGCAAGCGCGTCATCGAACTCGAGAAGGGCCGTCTCGTACGCGACCAGTCTCGCGGCGTCTACGGCTACCAGCACTGAAAGGACGCCGATGCGCGCCCAGTTCGTCCTGTCGGAGATCGGTGTCGGTCTCCGCCGGAATCTCACGATGACCTTTGCCGTCATCGTCTCCGTGGCCCTCTCCCTCGCCCTGTTCGGCGGCGCGCTCCTGATGCGCGACCAGGCCAGCGAGATGAAGAGCTTCTGGTACGACAAGGTCAACATCTCGATCTACTTCTGCAACAAGAACGACGCGGAGACCGGCGTCCCGCAGTGCGGCAAGGGAGCGGTCACCGCCGACCAGAAGAAGCAGGTCGAGACCGACCTGAAGAAGATGGACGTCGTCGAGAGCGTCTTCTACGAGGACGCGGACCAGGCGTTCAAGCACTACAAGGAGCAGTTCGGCGACACCGCGATGGCGAACGTCATCACGCCGGACCAGATGCAGGAGTCCTTCCGCGTCAAGCTCAAGGACCCGCAGAAGTACAAGGTGGTGGCCACCGCCTTCGCGGGCCGTGACGGGGTGCAGTCCGTCGAGGACCAGCGCTCCATCCTCGACCAGCTCTTCGAGCTGATGGACGGCATGAACATCGCCGCGCTCTTCCTGATGGGCCTGATGCTCGTCATTGCGCTGATGCTGATCGTGAACACCGTGCGGGTGTCCGCGTTCAGCCGGCGGCGGGAGACCGGCATCATGCGGCTGGTGGGCGCGTCGAGCTTCTACATCCAGGCGCCCTTCATCATGGAGGCCGCGGTCGCCGGACTCATCGGCGGCGCGTTCGCCTGCGTGCTGCTGGTCGTCGGCCGGTACTTCCTCATCGACCACGGCCTCGCGCTGGCGGACAAGATGGAGCTGGTGCAGTTCATCGGCTGGGACGCGGTCCTCACCAAGCTTCCGCTGGTCCTCGCGATCAGCCTCCTGATGCCCGCGCTGGCCGCCTTCTTCGCCCTGCGCAAGTACTTGAAGGTGTAGCTACGCCCCCACGGAGCGCCGCTCGTGCCTCCCGCGCCCCCCGTGCCCCGTACGGCAGTCATCCGTACGGGGCACGATTTTGTCCTACACTCGTCGCCATGCCAGGTCCGGTATGCGGAATCGGGCCCCGCGGGCTGTGTCGCGGGGCGGCCCTGACATTGGCCTTCGCGGGGGCGCTGGCCACCGTCTCGGTGACAGACCCCTTCTCGTACACGGCGAAGCCGCCCCCGCCGGCCGCGCGGCCCGCGGCCCGTAGCGTCCCCGCCGACGAGGCGGCCAGAGCCGCCGCCCAGGCGGTCGCCGACGGCAAGTCCGGCAAGGAGGCGGCCCGGGAGGCCGTCAGCCGCAGCGGCGACCGGTGGGGCGCGGTCTACGGCCCGGCCGAGTACCGGGAGTTCGCCCAGTCCCTGGACGGCCGGTACACCGGTGTCGGCCTGTGGGTCGAGGGGGCCGCCGACGGCCGCGTGCAGGTCGCCAGGGTGCAGCCGGGCTCGCCCGCCGCGAAGGCCGGTCTGCGGCGCGGGGACCGGCTCCGCAGCATCGACGGCACGCGCGTCGAGGGCCGGCCGGTCACCGAGGTGGTCGCCCTGCTGCGCGGCGGCCGCGAGGGCGACGGCGCGGGTACGCCGGTCGCTCTCGGCCTCCAGCGCGGCACGCGCGTGTGGACCGTGACGCTGCGCCGCGCCACCCTCGCCACCCAGGCCGTCCACGTCGAGCACCTCGCCGGCGGGGCGCTGCTGATCCGGGTGGCGTCCTTCACCAGAGGCTCCGGGGAGCAGGTGCGCCGGGCGGTCCGCGCGGCCCCCGAGGGCAAGGGCGTCCTGCTCGACCTGCGCGGCAACCCGGGCGGTCTGGTCGGCGAGGCGGTCACCGCCACCTCGGCGTTCCTCGACGGCGGCCTGGTGGCGACGTACGACGACCGGGGCAGGCAGCGGGCGCTGCACGCCAGGAGGGGCGGTGACACGGCGAGACCCGTGGTGGCACTCGTCGACGGCGGCACGATGAGCGCCGCCGAGCTGGCGGTGGGCGCGCTCCAGGACCGGGGCCGGGCGCTGACCGTCGGATCGCGCACCTTCGGCAAGGGCTCGGTGCAGAAGCCGAGCCGGCTGCCCGACGGTTCGGTGGCCGAGCTGACGGTCGGCCACTACCGCACTCCCGCCGGGCACAGCCTCGACGGCCGGGGCATCACGCCCGACCTCGCCGTCACCCAGCGGGCCCGGGAGCGGGCCCAGTCGGTATTGAGTGGCCTTCAGGGGGGCTCGTAGTGCGAAAATGACCGCACTATGGCTAAGGAAAAGGACCCCAAGCGCAAGATCATCGCGCAGAACAAGAAGGCCCGCCACGACTACACCGTGCTCGACACCATCGAGTGCGGCGTGGTGCTGATGGGTACCGAGGTGAAGTCCCTGCGGCTCGGCCGGGCGTCGCTGGTGGACGGCTTCGTGCAGATCGACGGCGGCGAGGCGTGGCTGCACAACATCCACGTGCCGCTGTACTCGCAGGGCACCTGGACCAACCACGCGGCCAGGCGCAAGCGCAAGCTGCTGATGCACCGGGCCGAGATCGACAAGCTGGAGTCCAAGTCCAACGAGAGCGGCCACACCATCGTGCCGCTCGCGCTGTACTTCAAGGACGGCCGGGTCAAGTGCGAGATCGCGCTCGCCAAGGGCAAGAAGGAGTACGACAAGCGTCAGACGCTCCGCGAGAAGCAGGACACCAGGGAGACGAACCGCGCGATCGCGGCGGTGAAGCGCAAGGAACGCGGGCAGCTGTAGGCCGGGCGCGGGTACCCGTGGGGCGGTTTCGAGGTCCGCGGGTAAATGGGTTGGCATCGTCGGACGTCGGTCACGTACGATGGCTACTGCACCCCACATGGTGATGGGGTCACACGGGACAGGGCAGCGTGAGCCGCCAGGTCCGCTTTGAAAAATCAACATGGGGATGATCGGTTTCGACAGCGGATGTCGAAGCAGGGGAAGCGTGTCGAGGAAGCGGCAATGATCTCGTTAACCATATGTCGCAACCAATAATCGCCAACACCAAGCGCGATTCCTTCGCCCTCGCTGCCTAAGTAGCGACTTGCGAAGTGTCAGCCCGGGGGTGATCCCGACCCGGATCCTGGCATCATCAAGGGATCTAAACTCCTAGGCCCGGTCACGGGACCTGGGAGGAAATCAAACAGTGACTGAGCCCGTCGGAGACTTGTCTGCGTGATCTCCGGGGCCGAGAAAATCGCAGCAGACTGCACACGGAGAAGCCCTGATTCTGCACCGTTGGACGCGGGTTCGATTCCCGCCATCTCCACAATTCCCATGGTTGAGCGAAGGCCCGACCGCCTCTGGCGGTCGGGCCTTCGTCGTGTCCGCGGCGTCGTGTCCGCGTCCGGGGCAGTGACTGTCGTATGCGTCACGTGACGTCTTATGTGCCCTAAAAATAGAGGGTAAATAGGGCAAGTCGGGCGCGGAATGATCGGTTCCGGGGCGCGCTATGTCATTGCTGTGTGACAACCGAGCACTCAAGCGAAGCAGTGCGACCCGCGTGCGCTACATTCGTCGTCCGGGTGCGGTGTGATAGGGACGCTTGGACGGGTGGGGGCCCGGGCCGACGGCAGTGTCCAGCGAGTCGCGCGCGCCCACCGATGCAATTCGTCAGTGGGGGATGTGCGAACAGCTGTGAACAACACGCAAAAGGGCGCCCAGACCGGGCAGACCCGCCAGATACGCCAGATACGTGACACGGACGACCGCACGATGCAGCTCGATTCCGTCGGGCCGCAGTTCGGAAAGGGCCCCGGCAACGCGCCCGTCATGCCGGAGCTGCCCGCCGAAGGCGGCGACGGCCCCGTGTTCGTCGACGAGAGCGGCCGCCGCGGCAAGAAGTTCCGCAGGCTCGGCTGGGTTCTGGGCGCCGTCTGCGCCTGTTACGCGGCGATGCTCGTCGCCTCCCTGATCGGGGGCAGTTCCATCGCCCCCGGACTGTTCCTCCCCGGCGTACCGACGGCCGAGGAGAAGGCGGACAAGGTGAAGTCGGAGCCCACCCCCGACCCGTCCGTACCGAAGCCCGACAGCATTCCCCCGGTCTCCGGCGACCAGCAGCCCGACCCCGGCGGCGCACTGGTGCCCGGGACCAACGACAAGGTCCCCGCGGGCGACGCCGAGAAGCCCGACCCCAAGGACTCCCCGGCCGGCACGAAGCCCCCCACCGTCCCCGGCAAGGCCGCGGGCGGGGCCGTCGCGGCGGGCGGAGCCGGTGCGGCAGCGGCCGGTGGTGCCGCGGCCGGTGGCGCCGCGGCGGGCGGTGCGCCCGGCGGCGGCGCGGGCACCCCGGGCGGTACACCCGGTGGCGGTACTCCCGGCGGGGGTACTCCCGGTGGCGCCGGTGCCGGAGACGCGGGCACGCCCGGTGGCGCCGGTGACGCGGACGCGGGCACGCCCGGTGGCGCCGGTGACGCGGACGCGGGCACACCCGGTGGCGCCGGTGATGCCGGTACACCCGGCGGCGCTGCGGACAGCGGAGCCGCGGACGGCGGCGAGACCCCGATCGACCCTCCCATTCCTCCGGTTCAGTAGAAGGCACGGCACGTAGATGTCCAACCCTCGCAGGCGTTCCTCGAAGGGCGCCCGCCGCGCTGCCGCGCGTACGCGTACGCGGCGGCGCTGGTTCCCCATGCGGTACCTGCTGCCTTCGCTGCTGCTCGTCGCCATGATGGCGATGCTGATGCTGCGCGGCTATGTCCACAGCGAATTCGACTCGGACCAGCGGGTCCGCCAGGCGATCGACTCCTTCACGGTGCCCAAGGAAATCCTCAAGGGCGGCCCCGTCATCGACGCGACGAAGCCCAAGGAGAAGCCGCCCGTCGCCCGGCACGTCCGCGACAAGCACATCGTCATCACCTTCGACGACGGCCCGGACCCGACGTGGACCCCGCGTGTCCTGGACAAGCTGAAGGAGCACAACGCCCGCGGCGTCTTCTTCGTCACCGGCACCATGACCACCCGCTACCCCGATCTGGTCAAGCGGATGGTGGACGAGGGCCACGAGGTGGGGCTGCACACGTTCAACCACCCGGACCTCTCGTACAAGACCAGGAACGGCATCGACTGGCAGTTCTCCCAGAACCAGCTCGCCCTGGCCGGAGCGGCAGGTGTGCACAGCTCGCTGTTCCGTCCGCCGTACTCCTCCACCGCCAGCGCCTTCGACGACGCCAACTGGCCGGTCGCCCAGTACGTCGGCGAGCTCGGTTACCTCACCGTGGTCAACGACACCGACTCCGAGGACTGGAAGCGCCCCGGGGTCAAGGAGATCCTCAAGCGGGCCACGCCCAAGGGCACCAAGGGCACCGTCGTCCTGATGCACGACTCCGGCGGCGACCGCTCGCAGACCGTGGCGGCGCTGGACCAGTTCCTGCCGGACATGCAGAAGCGCGGCTTCAAGTTCACCAACCTGACCGAGGCGCTCGGCGCACCGACCGCGCACACCCCGGTCACCGGGCTCGAACTGTGGAAGTCCAAGGCGTTCATCGCCGCGATCTACGTCTCCGACCACGTCACCGAGGTCCTGACGGTCGGGCTCGCCATCGTCGGCTCGCTCGTCATCGCCCGCTTCGGACTGATGCTGATCCTCTCCTTCGCGCACGCCCGCAAGGTCAGGAAGCGCAACTTCCGCTGGGGGCCGCAGATCACCAGGCCGGTCACGGTACTGGTGCCCGCGTACAACGAGCGCGAGTGCATCGCCAACACCGTCCGCTCGCTGATGTCCAGCGACCATCCGATCGAGGTCATCGTCATCGACGACGGCTCGACGGACGGCACCGCCGACATCGTCGAGCAGATGCGGATCCCCAATGTCCGGGTGGTCCGCCAGCAGAACTCGGGCAAGCCCGCCGCGCTCAACAACGGCATCCGGCACGCCCGTTACGACATCATCGTGATGATGGACGGCGACACCGTCTTCGAGCCGTCCACCGTGCGCGAGCTGGTCCAGCCGTTCGGCGACCCGCGCGTCGGCGCGGTCGCGGGCAACGCCAAGGTCGGCAACCGCGACTCGCTGATCGGCGCCTGGCAGCACATCGAGTACGTGATGGGCTTCAACCTGGACCGCCGGCTGTACGACATGCTCGGCATCATGCCGACCATCCCCGGCGCGATCGGCGCGTTCCGCGCCGACGCCCTGCACCGGGTCGGCGGCATGAGCGAGGACACCCTCGCCGAGGACACCGACATCACGATGGCGTTCCACCGCGAAGGCTGGAAGGTCGTCTACGCGGAGGACGCGCGCGCCTGGACCGAGGCGCCGGAGTCCGTGCAGCAGCTGTGGTCGCAGCGCTACCGGTGGTCGTACGGCACCATGCAGGCGATCTGGAAGCACCGCCGCGCGTTCATCGAGAAGGGCCCCTCGGGCCGCTTCGGCCGGATCGGCCTGCCGATCGTCTCGCTCTTCATGATCGTCTTCCCGCTGCTCGCCCCGCTGATCGACATCTTCCTGATCTACGGTCTGGTCTTCGGCCCGACCCAGAAGACGATCATCGCGTGGTTCGGTGTGCTGATGCTCCAAGTGGTCTGCGCGGCCTACGCGTTCCGGCTGGACAAGGAGAAGATGACGCACCTGCTGACCTTCCCGCTCCAGCAGATCCTTTACCGGCAGGTGATGTACGTCGTACTGCTCCAGTCCTGGATCACCGCCCTGACCGGCGGACGCCTGCGCTGGCAGAAGCTGCGCAGGACCGGTGTGGTCGAGGCGCCGGGGGCCCTGCCGGGCCAGCGGAACGACGCCCACGTCCCGCACGAGCAGGAGAGGTGGCCCGTCGGATGAGCCACGGACAGCCGGGTGCGTACGGCGAAGGCCGCCCCGAGGACGACGAGTACGACGCGGACGGGTTCCCGCGCAACCTGGACGGCCGCCCGGTCCCGCCGGCGCCCCAGCAGGGCGGCGGGGGCTGGCCGCAGGTGCGCAACAACCCCGGCCCCTCGATGTACGGCCAGGGCCGGCCGGGCAACGGCTACCCGCAGGCGAGCCAGTACCCGCAGGCGGGCGGCCCCCAGCAGGGCGGCTACGCCCCGCAGACCACCCAGGGCGGCTGGCCCCGCCAGAGCAACGCGGGGTACGCCGAGCAGGGCCACAACGGACAGGCGTACGGCAGCCAGGGGTACGGCGCACAGGGCGGCTACGCCGAGTCCGGCTACGCCACCCCGCCGGTGGACGCGACCGCGGCGTTCCCGCAGAACGCCGACTCCGGCTACCCCGACACGTACCCCGACAGCGGTCCCGCACGGTACGAGCCGCCGTCCGGGCAGCAGGAGGAGACTCCCGCCTTCGCCCGTGCCGCGGTCGGCGCGGCGACCCGCCAGCAGCCCGCCTGGGGGCGCGGCGCGGACGACGAGATGTCGTTCATCGACCCCTCGGGCGGCGTCGGTGTACTGGAGAGGCCGGACGGTCCCGAGGGTCCCGACGCGCCCGCCGCCGAGTCGGCGGCCGAGGCCCCGCCGAAGAAGCCCGGCCGCGACCGCTACCTCGACCTGCTGCGTTCCATCGCGCTGGTCCGCGTCGTGCTCTTCCACGTCTACAACCAGGCGTGGATGACCGTCGTCTTCCCGTCCATGGGCGTGATGTTCGCCCTGGCCGGCTCGCTGATGGCACGTTCGCTCGGCGCCAGGTCCGCGGGCAGCGTCATCAAGAGCCGAATACGGCGCCTGATGGTGCCGGTGTGGGTGTTCTCGATCGTCACCCTCGCGCTGATCTTCAACGGCGGCTGGAGGCCCGGCGCCGGCGAGGACGGCGACTCGATCATCTGGTGGTGGATCAAGCTCGCCTGGTGGTTCGTGCCGGTGGGCGCCCCGTCCGGGCCGTCCGAGGTCGGTTCGGACGGCGGACTGCTGGGCCTCGGCTGGGCGGAGCAGACCTCGGGTCCGCTCTGGTACATCCGCGCGTACCTGTGGTTCGTGGTGCTGTCGCCGCTGATGCTCAAGGCGTTCAAGAAGCTGCCGTGGGTGTCGATGCTGGCACCGCTCGGCCTCTCCCTCGTCATCGGCCTGGAACTGGTCAAGATCCCCGGCGAGACCGGCAACGCGATCAAGGACTTCTCCACCTTCGCGTCCTGCTGGATGCTCGGCTTCGCCCACAACGAGGGCACGCTCAAGAAGCTGAAGGCGTACATGATTCCGTCGTTCGCGGCGGTCCTGATGGCCCTCGGCCTGTGGTGGGCGGGCACGCACCCGGGCGAAGTGCCCTGGAACTTCGACGAGATCGCCCCGGCCAACGCCCTGTGGTCGCTCGGCTTCTGCGCGATCCTGCTGCACTACTCGCCGTCCTGGCAGGAACTCCCCGGAAAGCTCAAGGGCTTCGACACCCCGATCACCCTGGCCAACAACCGGGCCGTGACGATCTATCTCTGGCACGAGATGGCGATCATGCTCGCCATCCCGGTCATCGACCGGATGTGGGAGCTCGGGACGGTCCCGGTGATCGGCGAGATGATCAACTCGAACCTCGGGAAGCTGTACCAGGTCCTGATGTTCGTCCTCGCGTGGCCGCTGATCGCGGTGGCGATCGCGACGTTCGGCTGGGCGGAGGACGTCGCGGCGAAACGCAGGCCGAGGCTCTGGCCGAACGGCGCGAAGAAGAAGAGCGCGGCGGCCAAGAGCGGCTAGCGGGGCGCTCGCGGGAACCTCGGGAACGCAACGTCCCCGGGGCACCCGCGGTGCCTGTCGGCCCCGGCAACGCGCAAACGCCCGTTCGCCCCGGATCCGGGGCGAACGGGCGTTTCTCGTACGGTACGGGGATGATCCCCGCCGGCATCGAGATGCGCACCCCGACCGCCGCCGACGTACCCGCCCTCGCCGCGGCGTTCCGGCGCAATCGCGACCACCTGCGGCCGTGGGAGCCGCGACGCCCCGAGTCCTTCTTCACCGAGGAGGGCCAGGCGCGCCGTCTGGGGTCCCTGCTCGCGGACCGGGACGCGGGGCGGGCGGTGCCGTGGGTCCTCGTGGACGCCGAACGGGGGCTCCTGGTCGGCGCGTTCACCCTGACCAACGTGGTGCTCGGCCCGTTCCGCAGCGCGAACCTGGGCTACTGGGTCGACGGATCCTGCACGGGGCGCGGTCTCGCGACGGCCGCCGTCCGGCGGGTCTGCGACGCGGCCCGGGAGGAGACGGGGCTGCACCGGATCGAGGCGGCCACGCTGCTGACCAACGCGGCCTCGCAGCGGGTGCTGGAGAAGAGCGGGTTCGAGGAGATCGGGGTGGCGGGGCGGTACCTGCACATCGACGGGGAGTGGCGGGACCACCGGGTGTTCCAGCGGGTGCTTTTCGAAGGGGAGGGGCTGGTGGGGGGTGCGGGGGAGTAGGGCGGGTGCGGGTGCGGGTGCGGGTGCGGTGTGCGGGGTGCGGGTGGCGGGGCGTAGGGCCGGGGGAGCACCGTCCGGTGGGTCCGCCCCCTTGCCCGCCCGTTCCGCCCCCGGGGGGCGGCCCCGCCGCCCGAGGAGGCTGGCGTAGGGGTGGCCTTGCCGCCCGAGGGGCTGGCGTAGGGGTGGCCTCGTCGTCCGAGGAGGCTACGGGGGTCTGGCGGGGGGTGGAGGGGTTACGGGATGGGGTGGGGGCGGGCACTCTGGGGGCAGGGCGATTCCGGAGGGCATCGGCATGGGCGCGGGCGGTGTGGGCGGCACGTACACCTGGTGGTTCGACTCCGGGCGGGTCTGCCTGGACCTGCTCGCGACGCGCACCGGAGGTGAGGAGCGGCTGACCGGCCCGGCCCGGCTGGTCGGGTGGCTGACCGGCGCGGGGCTGGCCCCGGCCGGCACCCCGCTGCGGGGCGTCGACGCCGAATGGGTGGTGCGCTTCTGCCGACTCCGTGAGGGCGTACGCGAGTTGACGGAGACGGAGCGCTGCCCGGACGGCGCTCTGGAACAGGTGAACGCGCTCGCCGCCGCCGCCCCGCCCGCGCCCCGCGCCGTCCGCGCGCCCGACGGTTCGCTGACCTGCGTCCTGGTCGGCGAGCCCCGCTGCGAGCAACTCCTCGCCGCCGTCGCCCGGGACGCCGTGAGCCTGCTGACCGATTCCGCCGCCCGCGCCGCCCTGCGCCGCTGCGAGGGCGACAACTGCGGCCGCCTGTACCTCGATTCGTCCCGCGGACGCCGTCGCCGCTGGTGCTCCAGCGAGGTGTGCGGCAACCGCGAACGCGTGGCCAGGCACCGTCGGCGCGCGGCCGTGGCGGCACAGCCCTGACGGAGGCACCGGACAGGCGTACGGGACCAGGTGCGGAGACCCGCTCGCGGCGGGCGCGCGAGGCGTGCGTACACCTCGTACGGAAAGAATCTTGCGCCCCCGCTGAGTCGTGTGCACCCGCCGCCGCGTATGGGAGGTCGAGGAAGACCGCGAAGGTCTCGACCGGGAGGTTCACCGTGCGCGAGGATGCCGCCGTGGCCGATGACCGTCCGCCCAGGGCCCGGCATCGCAGCACGCGAGGTTCGTCCCAAACCCCCTCGAAGGAGGAGGAGTTGATGCGGGCCCTGTACCGCGAGCACGCGGGCCCGCTGCTCGCCTTCGTGCTGCGGCTGGTCGCCGGTGACCGCCAGCGCGCCGAGGACGTCGTGCAGGAGACGCTCATCCGTGCCTGGAAGAACGCCGGTTCGCTCAACCGGGCCACCGGCTCCGTCCGACCCTGGCTGGTGACGGTCGCCCGTCGCATCGTCATCGACAACCACCGCAGCCGGCAGGCCCGGCCGCAGGAAGTCGAACCGTCGCCGCTGGAGGTCATGCCCGCGGAGGACGAGATCGACAAGGCGTTGTGGCTGATGACCCTCAGCGATGCACTGGACGACCTGACCCCGGCGCACCGGGAAGCGCTCGTCGAGACCTACTTCAGAGGACGTACGGTCGGCGAGGCGGCCGAGGTGCTCGGCGTACCCAGCGGGACGGTGCGGTCCCGGGTCTTCTACGCACTGCGCTCGATGAAGCTGGCGCTCGAGGAACGAGGAGTGACGGCATGAGCAGGAGTGACGGCATGAACGTCCCCGAGGGGGAGTCCGTCCACGACGCCGTCGCCGCCTACTCGCTCGGCGTTCTGGACGAGTACGAGGCCGCCGCCTTCGAGACCCACCTCGCGGGCTGCGGCTACTGCGCCGCCCAGCTCGACGACCTGGCCGGCATGGCGTCCGTACTGGCCGCCCTCGCCGAACCGCCGGGCCCGCCGCGGGCGCTGACGAAGCCCGGACCTGCGCTGCTCGCGGGGCTCGTCGACGAGGTGGCCGCCCAGCGCGACCGGGCCGCCCGCCGCAGGCGACGCGGTCTGCGCCTGGCCGCGGCCGCCGCGGCGGTGGTGATCGGCGGCTCCGGCGCGGCCGTCGTCGCGGCGGCGCACGACGGCGCCGCACCGCCCGCCCGCGCCCTCCCCGCACCCCGCCCCACCAGCCCCGCCGAGGACGCCTTCTTCCACCACATGACCAGGAAAACGGAGGCCACCGACCCGGCGACCGGGGTCGGCGCCGCGGTCGGCACGGAGGCCAAGGGCTGGGGCACCCACGCCGTCCTGGAACTGAGGAACGTCAGGGGCCCGCTGAAGTGCAGCCTGATCGCCGTCGCCAAGAACGGCGACGAGGAGGTCGTGACCAGCTGGACGGTCCCGAAGTGGGGGTACGGAATCCCAGGCAGCACCCACAGCGGAGCCAGGAAGCCGCTGTACGTCCACGGCGGCGCCGCGATGGACCGCGGCGACATCGACAGGTTCGAGGTCCGGACATTCGACGGCAAACCGCTGGTGAAAGTCGACGCCTGACATAGCCGCCCCCTTCGCGTACGGTTGACGGCTGCCCAGTGCACGTCAGAAGGGGGCCTCGGTGGCCGCGCAGGATGCCGCTGTCGATTCGGTCCGCGACCGGGAAATCGGCGTGGAACAGGATCATCTGGATCAGGTGTACCGCCGTCTTGAGGAGAAGATCCACGAGGCCGAGTTCCTGATGAACGACGCCGCCAAGCGGGGTCAGGTCGGTACGCCCGGCGCGCTCGCCGAGCGCGACGCGCAGGTCTTCCGGGCGGGGGTGCACCTCAACCGTCTCAACAACGAGTTCGAGGACTTCCTCTTCGGCCGGATCGACCTGCTGCACGGCAAGGACGGCAAGAAGGGCCCGGACGGCGCGTTCACCTCCGTGGAGCCCGCCGACGACGCCGTACGGGAGGACGCGGAGGGCGCCCCGGTCGCCGAGATCGGCGAGACGCTGCACATCGGCCGGATCGGCGTGCTCGACTCCGACTACGCCCCGCTGGTCATCGACTGGCGCGCCCCGGCCGCCGCGCCGTTCTACCGCTCCACGCCCAAGGACCCGGGCCGGGTCGTGCGACGCCGGGTCATCCGGTCCAAGGGCAGACAGGTGCTGGGCGTCGAGGACGACCTGATGCGGCCCGAGCTGACCGCGCACCTCGACGGCGAGAAGCTCGCCGTGATCGGCGACGGCGCGCTGATGGCCGCCCTCGGGCAGGCCCGCAGCCACACCATGCGCGACATCGTCTCCTCCATCCAGGCTGAGCAGGACATGGTGATCCGGGCGCCCGCCGCCTCCGTCACCGAGGTCGCGGGCGGCCCCGGCACCGGCAAGACCGCCGTCGCCCTGCACCGCGCCGCCTACCTGCTCTACCAGGACCGGCGGCGGTACGCGGGCGGCATCCTGATCGTCTCGCCGACGCCGCTGCTCGTCTCGTACACCGAGGGCGTGCTGCCCTCGCTCGGCGAGGAGGGCCAGGTGGCGATCCGTGCGCTGGGCTCGCTGGTCGACGGCGCCGAGGCCACCTCGTACGACGAACCGCACATCGCCCGCATCAAGGGCTCCTCGCGGATGCTCAAGGTGCTGCGCAAGGCCGCCCGGGGGGCCCTGGAGGCACCCGTGACGGCTGTGGCGCAGGAGGAGGGGCAGCTGTCCTTCGGGGACTTCGACGACTTCGACGAGCCCGGAGACGAGCCCGGCGCCCGGCCCGCCGTCCGCACCGACATGCTGCGCGTCGTCGCCTTCGGCTCCCGCCTGGAGCTGGAGGCCGCCGAGCTCCAGCGCATCCGGGAGAACGCCCTCAGCGGCACCGCCCCCGTCAACCTGCTGCGCCCGCGCGCCCGCAAGCTCCTGCTGGACGCCCTCTGGTCGAAGTCCGGCGGCCGGGGCCGGCACACCGACCCGGAACTCGCCGCCGAGCTGCGCTCCTCCTTCGACGAGGACGTCTCCTCCGAGGACTCCTTCCTGGCCTTCCTGAACGCCTGGTGGCCCGAGCTGACGCCGCGGGGCGTCCTCGCCGCGATGGGTGACGAGAAGCGCCTGGGACGCTGGGCACGGCGCATCCTGACCCCGCGCGAGGTGCGCCAGCTGGCCCGCTCCCTGGGGCGCGAGGAGCTGTCCGTCCACGACGTGGCCCTGCTCGACGAACTCCAGCTCCTGCTGGGCACACCCGCCCGCCCCAAGAAGAAGCGCGAGTACGACCCGCTGGACGCCCTGACCGGGCTCGAAGAGCTGATGCCGCAGCGCGAGGAGACCCAGTGGGAGCGCGCGGAACGGCTGGCGGCGGAGCGCACCGAGTACGCGCACGTCATCGTCGACGAGGCGCAGGACCTCACGCCCATGCAGTGGCGGATGGTCGGCCGACGCGGACGCACCGCCACCTGGACGATCGTCGGCGACGCCGCCCAGTCCTCCTGGACGGACCCCGAGGAGGCCGCCGAGGCACGCAACGAGGCGCTGGGCTCCCGCCCCCGCCGCAAGTTCGAGCTGACGGTCAACTACCGCAACCCCGCCGAGATCGCCGAGCTCGCCGCCAAGGTGCTGGCCCTGGCCGCTCCCGGGATGCGGTCGCCGCGGGCGGTGCGGTCGACGGGCGTGGTGCCCCGCTTCGTGACTGCCGGGGACCTGGAGTCCTCCGTACGCGAGGAGGCCCGGCGGCTCCTGGAGCGGGTGGACGGCACCGTCGGCGTCGTCGTCGCCATGAACCGCCGCGCTCAGGCCGCGCGCTGGCTCGCGGAGCTGGGGGACCGGGTGGTGGCGCTCGGCAGCCTGGAGGCCAAGGGGCTGGAGTACGACGCGACGGTCGTCGTCTCCCCGGCGGAGATCGCCGAGGAGTCACCGGCGGGACTGCGGGTGCTGTACGTGGCGCTGACGCGGGCGACGCAGCAGCTCACGGTGGTGTCGGGCAAGCGGGACGACCCGGACGGACAGGGGGTCCCGGCGCTGCTGCGGGACTGAAGCCGGGTCAACTCCCCGCACGGATGTCACTTCAAGGGAGTACGGGCACTTCCGTGGAGGGTTTGTTAGGCTCGAACGTGACACCGGCTCGATCCAAGCCCCCGGGCCCAACCTTAGTCGCTTCGAGCGACCACTTGCCGCGAGGCGAGCATGGCGGGCCGGTGTCGCCCACACGTGAAGACGAACAGGTCCGGAGCGCTCCCCCAGCGCTCCGGACCTGTTCGTTTGGGCCTCCGCGGGGCTACCGCTCCACCATGGGTTTCTCGTATGGTGGAAAAGAGTTTCCAAAAGCGGGGCTCTTATTACCTGCTACCCGCCGGTAGGTGCGACGATCGGACTGCCCCGCGGGCCTGTCGGCCACGGCGGGGCAGCAAAGAAGCCAGTGAAAGCAGAGGAAGTCGGCCATGGCAACGGCGCCCAGCGTCTCGTACTCGATGACGGTCCGACTGGAGGTCCCCGCCAGCGGGACCTCGGTCAGCCAGCTCACCTCGGCCGTCGAAGCCTCCGGCGGCTCCGTGACCGGCCTCGACGTCACCGCATCCGGGCACGAGAAGCTGCGGATCGACGTCACGATCGCCGCCTCCTCGACCTCGCACGCGGACGAGATCGTCGAGAAGCTGCGCGGCGTCGACGGAGTCGTGCTCGGGAAGGTCAGCGACCGTACCTTCCTGATGCACCTCGGCGGCAAGATCGAGATGTCGTCCAAGCATCCCATCCGCAACCGCGACGACCTCTCGATGATCTACACCCCGGGCGTCGCCCGCGTCTGCACGGCCATCGCGGAGAACCCCGAGGACGCGCGCCGCCTCACCATCAAGCGCAACACCGTCGCGGTCGTCACCGACGGCTCCGCGGTGCTCGGCCTCGGCAACATCGGCCCGATGGCGGCCATGCCGGTCATGGAGGGCAAGGCGGCCCTGTTCAAGCGGTTCGCCGACATCGACGCCTGGCCGATCTGCCTGGACACCCAGGACACCGACGCCATCGTCGAGGTCGTCAAGGCCATCGCCCCCGGCTTCGCGGGCATCAACCTGGAGGACATCTCCGCGCCCCGCTGCTTCGAGATCGAGGCCCGGCTGCGCGAGGCGCTGGACATTCCGGTCTTCCACGACGACCAGCACGGCACGGCCATCGTGGTGCTCGCCGCGCTGACGAACGCGCTGCGGGTGGTGGGCAAGTCCGTCGGTGACGTGCGGGTGGTCATGTCCGGCGCCGGCGCGGCCGGTACGGCCATCCTCAAGCTGCTGATCGCCGCGGGCGTCAAGCACGCCGTCGTCGCCGACATCCAGGGCGTGGTGCACGCCGGCCGCGAGGACCTGGTGGCCGCCGACCCCGAGTCCCCGCTGCGCTGGATCGCCGACAACACCAACCCCGAAGGGATGACGGGCACCCTCAAGCAGGCTGTCGTCGGTGCGGACGTCTTCATCGGCGTGTCCGCTCCGAACGTCCTGAACGGGGACGACGTGGCGGCCATGGCGGACGGCGCGATCGTGTTCGCGCTCGCGAACCCCGACCCCGAGGTCGAGCCGTCGGTCGCCCGTCAGACGGCGGCGGTCGTGGCCACCGGCCGCTCCGACTTCCCGAACCAGATCAACAACGTGCTGGTCTTCCCCGGCGTCTTCCGCGGCCTGCTCGACGCGCAGTCCCGCACCGTCAACACGGAGATGATGCTGGCCGCCGCGACGGCCCTCGCGAACGTCGTCTCCGAGGACGAGCTGAACCCGAACTACATCGTCCCCTCGGTCTTCAACGACAAGGTCGCCGGAGCCGTCGCGGACGCCGTGCGCACCGCCGCGAAGGCCGCCGGGACGACTGTGACGGGTTCCACGTCCGTCTGACGCACGGCGCGTCGCGGTTCGCGGCGTATCCGGGGCACATCTAGGGTGGCGGGCAATGAGTCGGCAGCCCCCGGCGCCCCCGGGGCGCCGGTCAGCTGCGGCCCGTGAACAGTCCGACACAGCGAGTCGACGGAGCGCCACCACAGGCGAGGCAGTGGCGCTCTCCAGGGGCCTTCCAAGTGGCCTTCGGGTGACTCCGGCGGGTGCCGGATTGGCTTTCCCGCCGCTGGTGGGGGCAGGATGCGTAACCGGGCGCGAGGGTCTGACACCAGACCCGGGTCCGGGGACTGTCCTAGAGCCCTGGCAGCATCGGCTTCGCTGTGCCCAACATGCGGCTCCGCCGCGTGGCACGCCTCACAGGCAAGAAGAACACGGGAGTAACAACATGAACCGCAGTGAGCTGGTGGCCGCCCTGGCCGACCGCGCCGAGGTGACCCGCAAGGACGCCGACGCCGTGCTGGCCGCGCTCGCCGAGACCGTCGGCGAGATCGTCGCCAAGGGCGACGAGAAGGTCACCATCCCCGGCTTCCTGACCTTCGAGCGCACCCACCGTGCCGCTCGTACCGCTCGTAACCCGCAGACCGGCGACCCGATCCAGATCCCGGCCGGCTACAGCGTGAAGGTCTCCGCGGGCTCCAAGCTCAAGGAAGCCGCCAAGGGCAAGTAACACCCGCCGAGGCGTTCAGGTGCCTCGGTGGAACCACAGGGGGCGACCGTCCGGAACACGCCGGGCGGCCGCCCCCTGTGGCATGTCCCGGGGCTTTTGCGCCCCGGAACCCGCGATCCCTCCCGGTACGGGCCGGAGGCTTCCCGTCCGGAACCGGAGTGATCACCTCCGTACGGCCGTACAAGCCGCGCGCACGGGCCGCGGGGCCCCTCGGGCGACCGAGAGGGCTCCGGGCTCGTCAGAGGGGCCGTCAGAGCCGCGGGGCGACACCGGCGGAACGGGCCCCTGGGGCCTCCGGTGCCGCAGGGACACCGGAGGCGTGCGGGCCGCATCAACGGCGATGCCGCCGTGGCGCACGCGGTCACGGGCGTTGACGGCCCTGACGGGGTGTCGGATCGTAGGTGGGGACGGGCCGCACCCGGCCGGGACGTTCCGAGCGGGACGGACGCACCGGCGGGGACGGGCGTGCTGGAGTGGCCGGGGGGCAGCATGGGAACGGACGACCGAAGAGACGCAGCGCAGGAGCCGTCCGGTGCCGAGAGGGGGCGGCAACAGCCGTCGGACGCCCCAGGACCGCCGCCGCCTCCCCACACCCCGCCGCCGCCCACAACTCCTCCGGCTGCCGTGGTCCCGCCGCTCGATTTCGGGCCGCCGCCCTCCGCACCTCCCGCGGCGCCGACATCGGGACACGGCGGGCACACCGCGCCGGGGACGGGTGCGCCGCCGTACGGGGCGTACGGGGCTCCGCCGCCTCCCGGACGGCCACCCACCGCCGGGCCGCCGCCCGAGGCGGATCCTGGCCGGGCGGTCGCCGCCGGACTGCTGAACCTGTCCGGGCTGGGGCTCGGGTACGTACTGCTGCGCCAGTGGGCCGGGGCCGCCGTGTGCGTCGCCGCGACCGCCGCACTGCTCGCCCTCGCGCTGCCCGCCGACGTGCGCGGCGTACCCGGCTGGGCGGTCGCCTGCTACGCCGTGCTGCTCCTGCTCGCCGCCGCCGACGGGGCGCGGAGAGGACTGCGTGCCCGCACGGCCCTCGCGGTGCGGCCGGCCGTCGCCGTGGTGGCGGGCGTGGCCCTGCTGGCCGTGCCCGCGAGCGGGGTCGTGCTGTACCGCGGGGCGCAGGCCGAGGCCGTCGAGGAGATGCTGCTCGCCCGGCTCGCGGCGGCCGACGCGCTGGTGCTCCCGGCCGACGGCACGTCGTACGGGAGCCAGGACGAGGAGCGCTACGGCAGAGCCCTGGGCGCGTACCGCCAGCTCGCCGCGGAGCACGGCGGGTCGCGTGCCGCCAAACTGGTCCCGGACCGGCTCGACGCGTTCTACCGGGCGGTGGCCGCCCCGTACGCCAAGCGTGAATACTGCGCCTCGGTACGGCCGTTGCAGTACCTGCGGACGGTGCCGGACAAGGTCGGCGGGACGCTGCCGGCCAAGCTGGCCGGCTGGCCGGACGCGCCGCTGGCGACGTCGCTCTACGAGTGCGATTGGGCAAGCTCGGCACGGCGCAGGGCGGTTCGGCGGGCACCGGCGGCGAACTGGCCGAACTGCGCAGGACGTTCCCCGACTCCGAACAGGCCTCGCGGGTCGTGCCCGCGATCCGCACCAGGGTCGGCGCGCACCGGCAGGCGCTCGGCGGCGAGGACCCCTGCCCGGCGGTCGCCGAGCTCGGCCGGATCGGCGACACCGTCGGGGCGTGGGACGGCGCGGACGCCGAGGGACTGCGCACGGAGACCGGCACGGCGGTCGAGAACGGGACGTACTCCTGCGGTCTCGACCAGTTCCGCGACAAGAAGTTCGGCGAGGCGCGCGCGACCCTGTCCGCCTTCGCCGCCAGGTACGGCGGCAACGGGAACGCGGCGCGCGCCCGTTCCGTCGCCGTCGCCGCGGAGATCGCGACCGCCCAGCCGGGTGCCGGGCGCGCACTGCCCGCGACCGGGACACCGGGCGGCGGGCGGATGTCCTACGTCGTGTCCAACGACTCGTCCCGCGAGACCGTCGTGCTGTACACGGGCCCGGTCACCGGGACCTTCACGCTCCCCGCGTGCGCCGGCTGCGCACCGTACCCGCGTGGCACGCCGAGCAGGAACACCTGCAAGGACAGCAGCAGGAACTACCCGAAGCGCACGCTGTCGCTGCCCGCGGGGACGTACTACTTCGCGTCCAAGTCGCAGGGCCGGCCGGTGACCCGCGAGGCGAGCACCGAGTCGCAGGTCAGGCCCGGATACACCTACACGCTGTGCACCTACGTCACCCCGCGGACCTTCCCGGGGCTGCCGGAGCTTCCCGGGCCGACGGGGACCGGAGCGGGGCGGGTGCCCTGACACGGCGACGCCGGGGGCGGCCACCGGAAAGTGCGGTGACCGCCCCCGGCGACATGCGGGCCATGGGGGAGGGGCGGCGGTCAGACGAGCGCGCCGCCCGGCAGCTCGACCTTCGCACCGAGCTTCTCCAGCTTCTCCATGAAGTTCTCGTAGCCCCGGTTGATCAGGTCGATGCCGTGCACCCGGCTCGTGCCCTGGGCGGCCAGAGCCGCGATCAGGTACGAGAAGCCGCCGCGCAGGTCGGGGATGACCAGGTCGGCGCCCTCAAGCTTGGTCGGGCCCGAAACGACGGCCGAGTGCAGGAAGTTGCGCTGGCCGAACCGGCAGTCGGAGCCGCCCAGGCACTCGCGGTAGAGCTGGATCTGCGCGCCCATCTGGTTCAGCGCGGAGGTGAAGCCGAGGCGCGACTCGTACACCGTCTCGTGGACGATGGACAGGCCCGTCGCCTGGGTGAGGGCGACGACCAGCGGCTGCTGCCAGTCGGTCTGGAAGCCGGGGTGGACGTCCGTCTCCAGGGCGATGGACTTCAGCGCGCCGCCCGGGTGCCAGAACCGGATGCCCTCGTCGTCGATCTCGAAGGCGCCGCCGACCTTGCGGTAGGTGTTGAGGAAGGTCATCATCGAGCGCTGCTGGGCGCCGCGCACGTAGATGTTGCCCTCGGTGGCGAGCGCGGCCGAGGCCCAGGAGGCCGCTTCGAGGCGGTCCGGGAGCGCGCGGTGCGTGTAGCCGTCGAGCCGGTCGACGCCGGTGACGCGGATCGTGCGGTCGGTGTCCATGGAGATGATCGCGCCCATTTTCTGCAGGACGCAGATCAGGTCTTCGATCTCCGGCTCGACGGCCGCGTTGGACAGCTCGGTGACGCCCTCGGCGAGGACGGCGGTGAGCAGCACCTGTTCGGTGGAGCCGACCGAGGGGTACGGCAGACGGATCTTGCAGCCGCGCAGCCGCTGAGGGGCCTCCAGGTACTGGCCGTCCTCGCGCTTCTCGATGGTCGCGCCGAACTTGCGCAGCACCTCGAAGTGGAAGTCGATGGGGCGGCCACCGATGTCGCAGCCGCCGAGGCCGGGGATGAAGGCGTGCCCGAGGCGGTGCAGCAGCGGGCCGCAGAAGAGGATCGGGATGCGGGAGGACCCCGCGTGCGCGTCGATGTCGGCGACGTTCGCGGACTCGACGTGCGAGGGGTCGAGGATCAGCTCGCCCGGCTCGTCGCCGGGACGGACGGTCACCCCGTGCAGTTGCAGGAGCCCGCGTACGACGCGCACGTCGCGGATGTCGGGCACATTGCGCAGTCTGCTCGGACCGCTGCCGAGGAGGGCCGCGACCATCGCCTTGGGGACGAGGTTCTTGGCGCCGCGAACGCGGATCTCGCCCTCCAGCGGGGTGCCGCCGTGGACAAGCAGTACATCGTCTGTGCCGGTCATGTATCTCGCGTTCCGGAATCGTCGGACAGGGGGCAAGGGAAAGGGTAAGGGGCAGGTACCCCCGTTCCGTAAGTGAGAACGCGGTGGACGTACGTTCAGAATTCGCCACAACACGCTCTGGTCGGCGCGTATAAGCGGAGCGTTACCGTCAGTTTCTGTGGTGTTCTGCGCGCTCCCGCTGCTGCCGTGCGCCCTGAGCTGGGGGCCTTTTCCCGCCCCTGCCCACTCGCCGCCGGGTACGGAACTGCGGGATCATGTCGCGCATGACGGAGGTGTCCTCGCTCACAGGGCGGCTGCTGGTCGCCACGCCGGCACTCGCGGACCCGAACTTCGACCGGGCCGTGGTGCTGGTCATCGACCACGACGAGGCCGGTTCGCTCGGCGTGGTGCTCAACCGGCCCACCGCGGTCGGCGTCGACCGGATCCTCGCCCCGTGGGCGGACCTGGCGGGCGCGCCCGGGGTGGTCTTCCGGGGCGGGCCGGTCGCGCAGGACTCGGCGCTGGGCGTGGCGGTGGTCCCGGGGGCCTGCCGGCCGCCCGGGTCCCGGACGGGCGCGGGCGGGGCGGAGCCCGTCGGATGGCGGAGAGTGCACGGGTCGATCGGGCTGGTGGACCTGGACGCGCCGCCCGAACTGCTGGCGGCGGCCCTCGGCTCGCTGCGGATCTTCGCCGGATACGCCGGGTGGGGCCCCGGGCAACTGGAGGAGGAACTGGGCGAAGGGGCCTGGTACGCCGTGGATTCTGAGCCCGGGGACGTGTCCTCGCCCGAGCCGGAAGGGCTGTGGCGGGCGGTGCTGCGCAGGCAGCGGAGCGGGCTGGCGATGATCGCGACTTATCCGGACGATCCTTCGCTGAACTAGGCGAGGTCGTCGGCGTACGTCCCTTGTACCCTTGGCTCGTATGAGCACTCTTGAGCCCGAGCCCGAGCGCGGGGCAGGTACGGGGACACTTGTAGAGCCGGTTCCTCAGACGTCGCGAGGCGACGGGGACCACGAGCGGTACGCCCATTACGTCCAGAAGGACAAGATCATGGCGAGTGCCCTGGAGGGCACTCCCGTTGTGGCGCTCTGCGGCAAGGTGTGGGTGCCGGGGCGCGACCCGAAGAAGTACCCGGTCTGCCCGATGTGCAAGGAGATCTTCGAATCCCTTGGCGACAAGGGTGGCAAGGGCGGTAAGGACGGCAAGGGCGACAAGAAGTAGTTCTCCGCCTTTGACGGGTGGTCCGGCGACGGCCCCCGCGGTGCGCTTCGGCGTGTCGCGGGGGCCGTTTCGCGTGGACGGCCGCGCGGGAGGGCCTTGCGAGGGCGATTCCGGGGCGGTGGGCCCCGTGGTGCGTTTCCGGCGTGCCGCGGGGCCCTTTCGCGTTTCGGACCCGTCCGGGTCTTGTTCGGGTGCGGGCGCGGCTCTAGTCTCCTGCCTGTTGTGTTGTGCAGTACGAAACGTTCGTTGCGCGTGTTGCAACGGCACTGACTCGACAGGGGTACCCGTACATGAAGCGCACCGCCCTCGCTCGGACCCGACTGCCCGTGACGGCCCTGGTGTTCGCCTCCCTCGCCGTCGCCTCGTGCGCTCCGCAGACCTCCGGCGGGGGCGGGGGTGCCAAGGGCGACGAGAAGAGCGGCACGCTGCGGGTGTGGCTTTTCCAGGAAGTGGCCAACAAGCCCAAGGAGCAGGTTGTCGACCGGGCCGTCGCCGCCTTCGAGAAGGCCCACGCGGGTGCGAAGGTCGAGGTCGAGTACATACCCGTCGACACCAGGGCGCAGCGCATCAAGGCCGCGTTCAACGACCCGTCGAGCGCCCCCGACCTGATCGAGTACGGCAACACCGACACCGCCGGCTACGTCAAGGACGGCGGACTCGCCGACGTCAGCGCGGAGTTCGCGGCGTGGAACGAGGCGAAGGACACCGACCCGACGGCCAAGCAGTCCGTCACGGTCGACGGCAAGGTGTACGGGGCCCCGTTCTTCGTCGGCGTGCGCGCGCTGTACTACCGCACGGACGTACTGAAGGACGCCGGGGTCCAAGTGCCCACGTCGCAGGCGGAACTGATCGCGGCGGCGAAGGCCGTGCGCAAGGCGAAGCCGGACCTGTACGGACTCGCCGTGGGCGGCGCCTACACCTACGGGGCGATGCCCTTCGTGTGGGCGCACGGCGGCGAACTCGCCACCGGCGGCGGCTCCTCGTACAAGTCCGCCATCAACACCGAGGCCTCCCGCAAGGGCATCGCCGCGTACACCTCGCTGTTCGGCGACGACAACTGCCCCGCGCAGAAGTGCGCCAAGATGGGCGGCAACGACACCGTCACGGCTTTCGCGTCCGGCAAGGCGGCGATGGCGATCGGCGGCGACTTCAGCCACGCGGCCGTCGAGGCGGGCAAGGTCAAGGGCAAGTACGCGGTGGTGCCGCTGCCCGGCGTGGCGAAGGGCTCGGTGGCACCGGCCTTCGCGGGCGGCAACAACATCGGCGTACTGAAGAGCACGCCGCGCCGCACGCTCGCCGTGGAACTGATGAAGTCGCTGACGGCCAAGAAGACGCAGGGCGAACTCTTCGACGCGATGGGCTTTCTGCCGACGTACGGCGACGTGCGGGCCGCGGCCGCCAAGAAGGAACCCTTCGTCGAACCGTTCGTGAAGACGCTCGCCTCGGGCACCGAGTTCGTTCCCGCGTCGCCCGGCTGGGGCAAGATCGACGCCTCGCTGGTGCTGCCGACGATGTTCCAGCAGATCGTCAGCGGCAAGAAGGACGTGGCGGCGGCGTCCGACGAGGCGGCGAAGAAGATGGACGAGGCGTTCGGGAAGTGAGCCACCTGCCCGCACCCGCCTGTCCGCCGCTGCGCCGCGTGCCCGCACCGGGCCGCCTGCGCGTGCTCGGCCGAGTGCCCGTGCCTTGCCTCGTGCCTGCGCCTGGCCGGGTGCCCGGCCCGGCCCGCGTGCCCAACCCCGGTCGCACGCCCGTATTCGGCCGCGTGCCCGACTCCGGCCGCCCGTCCCCGTCCCGTCGCGTGCCCGTGCCCGCCCCCGCCGGGGAGGCGGCGTGAGCTCCGTACCCCTGAAGACCCGTGCGGCGCCGCCCCGCGCGCAGCGGCCCGCCACGGGGAGGCAGCCGGCGCGTCGCCGGGGTGTCGCCCCGCGCTCCCGGGCCGGCTGGACGCCCTGGCTCTACCTCGCCCCCGCCCTCGTCGTCCTTGCCGCGCTGCTCCTCTACCCCATCTACCAACTCGGCCTCATCTCCTTCCTGGAGTACACCCAGGCCCAGGTCAGCGGTGGTGAACCCACCAGCTTCCAAGGGCTGGGCAACTACGCGACGCTCTTCGGCGACCCGCAGTTCTGGCAGGTGCTGGGCGCCACGGTCTGCTTCGCCGCGGCGTGCGTCGTCACGACGCTGGCGGTCGGCTGCGCCCTGGCCGTACTCCTGACGCGGATACGGGCGCTGCCGCGGCTCGCGCTGATGATGGCGGCGCTCGGTGCGTGGGCGACGCCCGCGATCACCGGGTCGACCGTCTGGGTGTTCCTCTTCGACCCGGACTACGGGCCGGTCAACCGGCTGCTGGGGCTGGGCGACTTCTCCTGGACGTACGGCCGCTACAGCGCGTTCGCGCTCGTACTCCTGGAAGTGGTGTGGTGCTCCTTCCCGTTCGTGATGGTCACGGTGTACGCCGGGATCCGGGCCATCCCGGGCGAGGTGCTGGAGGCGGCCTCACTGGACGGGGCCTCGCAGTGGCGGATCTGGCGGTCGGTCATGGCACCGATGCTGCGGCCCATCCTGATCGTCGTCACCATCCAGTCGATCATCTGGGACTTCAAGGTCTTCACCCAGATCTACGTCATGACGGGCGGCGGCGGGATCGCCGGACAGAACCTGGTGCTGAACGTGTACGCCTACCAACAGGCCTTCGCTTCCTCGCAGTACAGCCTCGGTGCGGCGATCGGCGTGGTGATGCTGCTCATCCTGCTGGCGGTGACGCTCGTGTACCTGCGGTTGATGCGACGTCAGGGGGAAGAGCTGTGAGCACACTCGGAACGACGGAGCGCGTACGTTCCCCGCTGCCACGGGCAGGGCGCCTCCGGGTGCGGCGGCCGTGGCGGCTGGCGGCGGAGGCGTCGGCGCTGCTGGTCGCGGTCGTGGTCGCCTTCCCGCTGTACTGGATGGTGCTGTCCGCCTTCAAGCCGGCAGGGGAGGTGCAGTCGACGGACGCCAGGCCGTGGACGCTGTCCCCCTCGCTCGACTCCTTCCGGCGGGTCTTCGAACAGCAGGACTTCGGGCGCTACTTCCTCAACAGCCTTCTGGTGGCGGGGACCGTGGTCGTGGCGTCCGCGCTGATTGCGTTCCTCGCCGCGACGGCGGTGACCCGCTTCCGGTTCAAGTTCCGCACCACGCTGCTGATCATGTTCCTGGTGGCGCAGATGGTGCCGGTGGAGGCGCTGACGATTCCGCTGTTCTTCCTGATGCGGGACTTCGGCCAGCTCAACACGCTGGGCTCGCTGATCCTCCCGCACCTCGCCTTCTCCCTGCCTTTCGCGGTGTGGATGCTGCGGGGGTTCGTGAAAGCCGTCCCGGAGGCGCTGGAGGAGGCCGCCTGCATCGACGGGGCGTCACGCACCCGCTTCCTGTGGCAGATCCTCTTCCCGCTGGTCTTCCCGGGGCTGGTCGCGACGAGCGTCTTCTCGTTCATCTCGACCTGGAACGACTTCCTCTTCGCGAAGACCTTCATCATCAGCGACATCTCCCAGTCGACGCTGCCCATGGCGCTGCTGGTCTTCTTCAAACCGGACGAGAACGACTGGGGCGGGATCATGGCCGCCTCGACGGTGATGACTCTTCCGGTGCTGGTGTTCTTCGTACTCGTACAGCGACGCCTGGTCTCGGGACTGGGCGGAGCGGTCAAGGACTGATCCCATGGACCTGATTCCCGCACCCCGGCACGTGAGCCGCCACGACGGCGACGGCGGCGAGTTCGTGGAACTCGGGGCCGCCACCGGACTCGTGGTGGGCGACGGCACCGAGCGGGCGGCGCACTGGCTGCGCGGCACGCTGGGGGCGGCCACCGGCCTGTCGTTTCCGCCCGCCGGGACCCCTGCCGCAGGCGCCGTACGGCTCTCCGTGGACCCCGCGGCGACCGAGGACCTCGGCGAGGAGGGGTATCGGCTGGACGTCGTGCCCGCGCCGGGCGACGAGCCCGGCGTGCACGTCGTCGGCGGGGGGCCCGCCGGCGTGTTCTGGGGCGTGCAAACCCTGCGGCAACTGCTCGGGCCCGACGCCTACCGCGACGCGCCGCTGCCGGGGAGGACCTGGCGGCTGCCCGCCGTACGGATCCAGGACGCGCCCCGCTTCGGCTGGCGCGGCCTCATGCTCGACGTGGCCCGGCACTTCCTGCCCAAGGCCGACGTCCTGCGCTACCTCGACCTGCTCGCCGCCCACAAGCTGAACGTCTTCCACTTCCACCTCACCGACGACCAGGGCTGGCGCATCGAGATCAAGCGCCACCCCCGGCTCACCGGTATCGGCTCCTGGCGCCCGCGCACCAAGTGGGGCCATCGGGCGTCCGACCGGTGGAACGACACCCCGCACGGCGGCTTCTACACCCAGGACGACATCCGCGAGATCGTCGCGTACGCCACTGCCCGGCACATCACCGTCGTCCCCGAGATCGACATTCCCGGCCACTCGCAGGCCGCCATCGCCGCGTACCCCGAACTCGGCAACACCGACGTCGTCGACACCGCCACCCTCGGCGTGTGGGACACCTGGGGCGTCAACCCGAACATCCTCGCCCCGGCCGAGCACGTCCTGCGCTTCTACGAAGGGGTCTTCGAGGAGGTCCTCGACCTCTTCCCGTCCCGCTTCGTGCACATCGGCGGCGACGAGGCCCCCAAGGACCAGTGGAAGCAGTCCGCGGCCGCGCAGGCCCGTATCGCCGAACTCGGCCTGTCGGGCGAGGACGAGCTCCAGGCCTGGTTCGTCCGGCACTTCGACACCTGGCTCGGCGAACGGGGACGGCGCCTGATCGGCTGGGACGAGATCCTGGAGGGCGGCCTCGCACCCGGCGCCGCCGTGTCCTCCTGGCGGGGCTACGCGGGCGGCATCGCCGCCGCCCGGGCGGGCCACGACGTCGTCATGTGCCCCGAGCAGCAGGTGTACCTGGATCACCGTCAGCACGGCGGCCCCGACGAACCGGTGCCCATCGGCTACGTCCGCACGCTGGAGGACGTCTACCGCTTCGAACCGGTGCCCGCGGAACTGACGGAAGCGGAATCCCGGCACGTGCTGGGCACCCAGGCGAACGTATGGACCGAGGTCATGGAGAACCGTGACCGCGTCGACTACCAGGTCTTCCCGCGCCTCGCCGCCTTCGCCGAGGTCGCCTGGTCGACGCTGGCCGCCCCCGCCGAACGGGACTTCGGCTCCTTCGCCTCCCGAATGACGTCCCACTACCGCCGACTTGACGCACTCGGCGTCGACTACCGGCCGCCCGGCGGCCCGTTGCCGCGGCAGCGGCGACCCGGAGTGATCGGACGCCCGATCGAGGGATTGCCCCCAAACGTGTGAGTCGCGCGGTGACATGGGGTCGCCGTCCCGGCTCGTGACCGGCCCCCGGGCCGGTTCGGACGGGGGCGGACGGGAGGGGCTTTCCGGGTGGAACTGTGCCGGATGTACGGGATATGCCGGTTCGGTGCGGCTGCCGGTGGCCGACCCGGCACACCCCGCCGCCTCGTCCTGTGCAAAGTTGGACAACATCCTCGACCGGGCCGCTCGGCCACGAGCAACCACCTGGTCGGCGCGCAGCGTCGCAAGGACTCAAAGGCCTGCAATCCGGTCATTTGCTGCCCATCGTGGAGGAAGTCCGAAAGTGGGTTCATGCCTCCGGGCCGGAGCGGGAAGTCCCGGTGCGGACCCTCGCGTCGGGCGGATCCGAAGATGTGCCAGAGTTGCCACGTCCGGGCCGGGAGCACGTAGCGTACGGCGCAACAGGGCGGGACGCCGGGAAGGGGCAGCTGGGTTGACCACGCACGCAACGCAGGCGGCGCAGGCCGTGACGCTGCCTGCCTCGCTGGAGGAGGCCGTGGCGGCACTGACCGCCATGCCCGCCGCCGTGCCCGTCGCGGGCGGCACCGACTTGATGGCCGCCGTGAACTCCGGGCACCTCAGGCCCGCCGGACTCGTCGGCCTCGGCCGGATCAGCGAGATCCGTGGATGGCAGTACCAGGACGGTCACGCCCTGCTCGGCGCCGGCCTCACCCACGCCCGGATGGGCCGCCCCGACTTCGCGGCGCTCATCCCCGCCCTGGCCGCGGCCTCCCGCGCGGCCGGCCCGCCCCAGATCCGCAACGCGGGAACCCTCGGCGGCAACATCGTCACCGCGGCCCCCACCGGCGACTCCCTGCCGGTCCTGGCCGCCCTAGAAGCCACCCTCGTCGTCGCCGGGCCCGGCGGGCAGCGCGACATTCCGGTCTCCCACCTCCTCGCGGGCCGCGCGATGCTGGAGCCCGGCGAACTCATCGCCTTCGTCCGCGCCCCGCTGCTGCACGCCCCGCAGGTCTTCTTCAAGGCCACCGGCCGCACCGGGCCCGGCCGCGCCACGGCCTCCGTCGCCCTCGTCCTGGACCCGGCCCGGCGTGCGGTGCGCTGCGCGGTGGGGGCGATCGCGCAGATGCCGCTGCGACCGCTGGAGGCCGAGGCCTGGATCGCGTCGCTGGTCGACTGGGACGGAGAGCGCCGGCTCGCCCCGGAGGCCTGCGAGGCCTTCGGCGAGTACGTCGCCGCCGCCTGCATCCCGGACCCGCCCCGGCCCGACGACGGGGGGGAGGCCCCGGCGCTGGCCCCCGGCGTACTGCACCTGCGGCGCACGGTCGCCGCGCTGGCCCGACGAGCACTGGGGAGGGCGCTGTCGTGACGGACCCCACCATGGACAACACCGACAACACGGGTGGCCCTGACAACACGGTTGATTCCGACGGCGCGGTCGGCTCCGGCAACGCGGTTGGTTCCAACGACACCGTCGGGCCCGACAGCGACAGCGGTCCTGGAGGCGCGGTCGGCCCCGAGGGCGTGCGCCGCCCGGATCAGGGCGGTCCCGCCGGCCCCTCGGAGCCGGCGGACTACTCGGGCGCCTCAGGTCATTCAGGTCACTTCGGTCACTCGGACCAGACCGGCCACCCCGACCCCTTCGGCCACTCGGGTCAGTCCGGCCACCCGGACCACCACGGTCAAACCGGCCATCTCGAGGGCACCGTCTTCGGCGCCCCCGCGTCCCACCACACTTCCAGCCATGGCCCCGGCCCGGCCCACCCCTCCGCGTACGGCCCGGCTTCCGGACTCGGGCCGTCCGGCTGGCGGCCGACGCCGCAGAGCGGTGAATACGACGCCGACGCCACGGCGTTCGTCCAGCTGCCCGAGGGCCTGGACCTCTCCGGCACCGGCGACCCGCTCGCCGCCCCCGGCCACGACTACGTCCCCCCGCACATCACGGCTCCGCTGGAGACCGGGACCTGGAACGTTCACCTCCACACGGCCCCGCAGCCCTACCAGCCCCTGCCGTACCAGCCGCAGCCCCACGAGGGCCCGCAGCACGGGTCGCAGCAGCACGACTTCCCCCGCCACGGACCGCAGCCAACAGCGCAGCAGCCGCACGAGCAGCACCAGCCCTACGAGCCGCAGCAGTCCTCGTCGGGATGGCCGGTCGCAGGGCACGACGCGGGTACCACGAGCCAGTGGAACTTCACCGATGCCTTCGGCGCTGCCCCCTCCGCGTCCGATGCCGCCACCACGTCCTCGCAGGATTCCGCTCACGCCCACCAGCTCACCGGGCAGTGGACGATCCCGGCCGCCGAGGACGAGTCCCCGGACGACTCCGGTGAGTTCCCCGTCGCTACGGCCGCACCCTGGCACGCCCCGGGAACTCCGACGACCCTGCCGGGCGGCGCTTCCGCCCCCTGGGCCCTCCCGCCCGAGCAGCCCACGGCCCCCACAGAGGCCCCCGGCGCCTCGTCCAACGACGCGCCGTCCAGCGACGCGGTAACCACCGGCGCCGCGCCGATGGATACCGACTCCACCGACGGCGCTGAGTCTCAGCGGCCGCAGCCCGGCCCGTCCGAGGACGGCGGCGCGCACCCGTCTCCCGTTGCGGAGGTCGGCGTCGAACCTCCGGCGCACGACGGCAGCCCCCGCCAGGGCGGGGCAGCCTTGGCGTCGGGTGACGGCTCCCACCCGGGCGGGGCGGAGAACGGCATCCCCCGCCAGGGTGGGCCTGCCTTCGCGGAGGGCGACGGCTCGTACCAGGACCCGGCCGGCGCACCGGGGCCCGGCACGGATTCCGCCCCGGAGCCGAATCCCGCGGCAGCTGCGGCCGTGGACGCCGACGAAGACGTGAGCGCCCCCCCCGCCCCGGAAACGGACGGCGACCGGGACGAGGCGCCCGGCATCCCTGCTGCCCGCGACGACGAAGCCCCGACGGCGGCGGCCCCGCCCACCGGGTTCCGCCCCGAGGCACCGCGGGTCGGCGGCCTCCACCCCGAAGCGCCCCAGGCCGCCGACGGCGGGCCCGATGGCGCCCCGACCACCGAAGCGTCGGTTTCCGGCACCCCGACCGCGGGGAACCCGTCCCCCGGTGCCCCGGCCGACGGCGTCCGGCCCGTCGGCAATCCGTCAGACGAAGCCGGGACCGCAGGGCCGGCCGACGGCGCGGCCGCTGCCCCGCCCGCCGAGGTCCGGGCCGATGTCCGAGCCGACGTACCCGAGCCCTCCACCGGCCAGGCCGCCGCGACCGGTCCGCTCGTCGGCGGCACGCACGGAGCTGACGGCGGCGACGACGCCGACACGCACCCGGACCCGGACCCGCACACCGCCTCGCACCCGGGCCCCGGCACCGACCGGGTCCCGGATACCGACGCGGCCCCCGGCACCGGCCCGGGCCAAGAACTCGACCCGGCACACGAACTCGAACCTGAGCACGGAGCCGACCAAGGGCACGGACTCCACCCCGAAGCCGTAGTTGTGGCCGGTGCCGGTGCCGGAGGCGTGGCCGCTGCCGGTGCCGTGGCCGACATCGAACCGTCGTACGCCGCTCCCCACGAGCCTCCGCCGTACCGCGACGAGCCGAGCGAACACCCGCACGCCTCCTACGTGTTGCGGGTCAACGGCGCCGACCGGCCGGTCACCGAGGCCTGGATCGGAGAGTCGCTCCTCTACGTCCTGCGCGAGCGCCTCGGCCTCGCCGGCGCCAAGGACGGCTGCTCGCAGGGCGAATGCGGAGCCTGTGCAGTCCAGGTCGACGGCCGACTCGTCGCCTCCTGCCTGGTTCCCGCCGCGACCACCGCAGGGTCCGAGGTCCGTACGGTCGAGGGCCTCGCTACCGACGGGGAGCCCTCGGACGTGCAGCGCGCCCTCGCGGGCTGCGGAGCCGTCCAGTGCGGCTTCTGCATCCCCGGTATGGCGATGACCGTCCATGACCTCCTCGAAGGCAACCACGCGCCGTCCGAGCTGGAGACCCGGCAGGCCCTGTGCGGCAACCTCTGCCGCTGCTCCGGCTACCACGGCGTACTCGCAGCCGTCCGCGAGGTCGTCGCCGAACGCGAGGCCGCCGCCGACGCCACGACCGCCCATCACGTTCCGCACGACGAGGCCCGTATCCCGCACCAGGCACCCCCCGGCGCGGGCGGCGCCCAGCACACCCCCCACCACCCGCACGACGGAGGCATGGCGTGAGCAACGACGCGGCCACCGCCGCCGCAGCGGTCGGCGGCACGGAGCAGGAGCAGCCCGCCCACGGCCTCGGCGCTTCACTCCCCGCAGCCGACACCCGCGCCAAGACCGAGGGCACCTTCCCCTACGCCGCCGATCTCTGGGCCGAAGGCCTCCTGTGGGCCGCCATCCTGCGCTCCCCACACGCCCACGCCCGGATCGTCTCCATCGACACCAGCGCCGCGGAGGCCATGCCGGGCGTGCGGGCCGTCGTCACCCATGCCGACGTCCCCGGCGACCCGAACTACGGCCGCAAAGTCGTCGACCGTCCGGTGTTCGCCTCGGGCCTGGTGCGCCACCACGGCGAACCGGTCGCCGCAGTGGCAGCCGATCACCCGGACACCGCCCGGCTGGCCACCGCCGCGATCACCGTCGAGTACGAGGTCCTCGAACCGGTCACCGACCCGGAGCAGGCCTTCGCCGCGGAACCCCTCCACCCCGACGGCAACCTGATCCGGCACATCCCGCTCAGCTTCGGCGACCCCGACGTCACCGGCGAGGTCGTCGTCGAGGGCCTGTACCGGATCGGCCGCCAGGACCCGGCCCCCATCGGAGCCGAAGCGGGCCTCGCCGTGCCCCGCCCGGACGGCGGCGTCGAGATCTACACCGCTTCCACGGACCCGCACACCGACCGCGACCTGGCCGCTGCCAGCCTCGGTCTGGAACGTGAACGCGTGAAGGTCGTCGTCACCGGCGTGCCCGGCGCCATGGGTGACCGCGAGGACGCGGGCTTCCAACTCCCGCTCGGTCTCCTGGCCCTGCGCACCGGCTGCCCGGTCAAGCTCGCCGCGAACCGCGAGGAGTCCTTCCTCGGGCACGCCCACCGCCACCCCACGCTGCTGCGCTACCGCCACCACGCGGACGCCGAGGGCCGCCTGGTCAAGGTCGAGGCCCAGATCCTTCTCGACGCCGGCGCCTACGCCGACGACTCGTCCGAGTCGCTCGCCGCCGCCGTCTCCTTCGCGTGCGGCCCCTACGTCGTCCCGCACGCCTTCATCGAGGGCTGGGCGGTCCGCACCAACAACCCCCCTTCCGGACACGTCCGAGGCGAAGGCGCCCTCCAGGTGTGCGCTGCCTACGAGGGGCAGATGGACAAACTGGCCGCCAAACTCGGCCTGGAACCCGCCGAGTTGCGCATGCGCAACGTGCTGGCCACCGGTGACCTGCTGCCCACCGGCCAGACCGTCACCTGCCCGGCACCGGTCGCCGAACTCCTGCGCGCGGTGCGGGACTTCCCCCTTCCCACGCTTCCGAAGGACTCGCCGGAAGAGGGCTGGCTGCTGCCCGGCGGCCCGGAGGGCGCCGGCGAGCCCAGCGCGGTGCGCCGGGGCGTCGGCTACGCCCTGGGCATGGTGCACATGCTCGGTGCGGAAGGCACCGACGAGGTGTCCACCGCCACGGTGAAGGTCCACGACGGCGTCGCCACGGTCATCTGCGCGGCGGTTGAGACCGGCCAGGGATTCTCGACGCTCGCCCGCCAGATCGTCCAGGAGACCCTCGGTATCGACGAGGTGCACGTCGCCGCGGTCGACACCGACCAGCCGCCCGCCGGTGCGGCCACCCACGGTCGTCACACCTGGGTCTCGGGCGGCGCGGTCGAACGGGCCGCGAAAATGGTCCGCACCCAGCTTCTCCAGCCGTTGGCCCACAAGTTCGGCATGTCCACCGAACTGCTCTCCATCGCCGACGGCAAGATCACTTCCTACGACGGCGTCCTGAGCACCACGGTCACCGAAGCGCTGGACGGCAAGGAACTGTGGGCCACCGCGCAGTGCCGCCCGCACCCGACCGAGCCCCTGGACGAGACCGGGCAGGGCGACGCCTTCGTGGGACTCGCCTTCTGCGCGGTCCGTGCGGTGGTCGACGTCGACATCGAACTGGGTTCCATCCGGGTCGTGGAAATGGCTGTCGCCCAGGACGTCGGCCGCGTCCTCAACCCGGCCCAGCTCGCCGCCCGCATCGAGGCGGGTGTCACCCAGGGCGTCGGGGCGGCTCTCACGGAGAACCTGCGCACCCCGCGCGGTCTGGTCCGCCACCCCAACCTGACGCACTACGCCCTGCCGACGGCGCTGGACGCCCCCGACATCCGCATCGTCAAGCTGGTGGAGGAGCGCGACGTGGTCGCCCCCTTCGGTGCGAAGGCGGCGAGCGCGGTACCGGTCGTCACGTCGCCGGCGGCGGTGGCCTCGGCAGTGCGGGCCGCCACCGGACGTCCGGTCAACCGGCTGCCCATCCGACCACAGGCGGCCGTCAGCAACCCCTGACGTACGGAGCGCTCCGTAGGGACAGCTAGTCTCCCCGCCCGGGGGGCGGCGGGCTGGCCCCGAGGCCGTCGGCGCGGCCGTACCAGATCCGTTCCGGGGCCTGGTGTACCTGGCGGAGCACGCGGAACATCACGGAGAACACGAGGCGCGTCACAGGGGTGTCGGCAGGGTCCGCGGGCCGCACGGAGCTGTCCCGGGAGCGCGATTCCCGGGAGCGCGGCGGCAACCCGGCCCGCCGCTCCGGGCCCGCAGGCACCTCGGCCGAGTTGCAGAGGCTCCGTAACCCCTGTGCTGCGGGCCCTGCAACCCCTGTGCTGCAGGCCCCCTAACTCCTGCGCCGGATAAGGAAGTTCTCGATATCGTCCTTTTATGGTCGACTCCAGTTATGGTCGACTCCAGAATCGCAGAACTGGACTCCGCCGTCGTGCTCGTGACAGGGGCGATGGCGTCCGGGAAATCCACCGTGGCGCAGGCCCTCGCCGAGCGGCTGCCGCGTGCCGCTCATGTCAGGGGTGACGTCTTCCGCCGTATGGTCGTGTCCGGCCGGGTGGACATGACGCCCGACGCGGGTCAGGACGCGCGTGCCCAGCTGGCCCTCCGTTACCGGCTTTCCGCCGCTGCCGCCGACGCCTACGCCGCCGAGGGATTCACCGCGGTCGTGCAGGACACCGTCATCGGCAGGGAACTGGAGGACTACATCGCTCTGGTGCAGACGAGACCGATGTACGTCGTCGTCCTCGCCCCGGACCCCGCGACCCTGGCCGCCAGGGACGCCGGCCGGGCGAAGACCGGGTACGGCGGCGGCTGGACCCCGGAGATCATGGACCGGGGCATGCGCCGGGAAACTCCGAGGGCGGGGCTGTGGCTGGATTCCTCGGGGCAGTCCCCGGAGCAAACCGTGGCGGAAATCCTTGCGCGGCTGGTCGAGGCCCGTCAGCTGCCGGCCGGGGTGTGAGGACGGGCGCGCTCGGGGCAGTGCGGGCCGGGCGCGCGGGCTGCGGGCGCTCGGCTCTGACATCCCTATGCAGTTCCCAAGGAACAGGTCGTCGTCGCGACTTGCTCGCGAAAACGAAATCCGCGAGTGGAACAGAGTGTGGCAGGCGGGTCTGACAATCGGCGCCCGCCCGGCTGCCGCAAGGAGTTGAGTCAGCCGGAACGGCATCCTCCGGTCAGCCGGAACGGCATCCTCCGGTCGGCCCGAGCAGGGTCCCCCGGTCGGCCACTCGCGCCCCCTTGCCCCGGACAGTGCTCGAGGCCACCATGCGAAGCTCCGTACGGCTGGTGAGCGGACAGAAGAGGCGCGAGGGACTCCATGGGCGCGACGCGTGACACACAAGGGACGGACGAGGCGCACGGGACTTCCGTGGCCACGGAAAGCACTGCCGGGACGACCCGCCGGAGATTCACAGCCCTCGCAGGCGCGGGAGTCGCGGCGATGATCGCCCCCGGCTCCACCGCCGCAGCCGCCCAGCGCCCGGCCCATCGGTCCAGGGCCCGGCAGCCCGGAGCCCCGTCCGAGTCGGCGGCGCCGCGTCCCGCATTTCTCGGAACGTACACCTCTCGGCCGGGCGGCGGGGCGGGGCTCGGCCTCGCTTCGTACCGGCCCGGCAGCGGGGAGATCACTGTGGCCGGAGTGCTCGAAGGGATCGCCAACCCCTCGTACCTCGCGCTCTCTCCGAGCCGTCGGATGCTGTACGCCGTCAACGAGCAGGCCGAAGGCGCAGTCACCGCCGTCCGGTTGCGCGCAGGCGGGCCGCCGAGGGTGCTGGGCAGTCGCAGCACGGGCGGAGCAGATCCGTGCCACCTCTCGGTGCACCCGGGCGAAAGGTTCCTGCTGAGCGCCAACTACACAGGCGGCAGCATCGCCGTGCACCCCATCGGGCGCGACGGCTCGCTCGGCGCGGCCACGGATGTCGTCCGGCACCAGGGGTCGGGGCCGGACCCGGAGCGGCAGGGGGCGCCGCACGCCCACATGGTGATCAGTGATCCGGCGGGGCGGTACGTCCTGGCCGTCGACCTCGGCACCGACTCCGTGCACACCTACTGGCTGGACGAGCGGAGGGGAATCCTCCGGGAGCGCGGAAGGGCCCCAACCCGTCCCGGTGCGGGACCGCGCCATTTGGCCTTCCACCCGTCGGGGGAGTATGCCTACCTGGTCAACGAATTGGACAACACGCTGGTGGTGTGCGGCTATCAGCCGGGTACCGGCACGCTGGAACCAGGGACTCCGCAGGCCACGCTGCCTCCGGGGGTCCGCCTCGGCGAGCGCAATTACCCCGCGAGCGTCCTCGTTTCGGCCGACGGGCGCTTCGTTTACGTGTCCAACCGCGGCCACGACAGCATCGCGGCCTTCGCCGTGCGGCGCGGTGGGGCTGGGCTCAGGCTGCTCGGCGTGACGCCGTCGGGTGGTGCGTACCCGCGGCACATCGCATTCGACCCGACCGGCACGCTGCTCTTCGCCGCCAACCAGAAGTCGGGATCCGTGTCGACCTTCCGCGTGGACTGCCGTACCGGTCGGCTCGCACGGGTGGAAGCGGCTCTGGCGGCCCCGTCCCCGATGTGTGTACTACCGCTCTGAGCAGGGGATTTGAGTCGCTCGAAGTCGATTGTCAGTGGTCGGGTCTAGTCTTTTTCGTACGTCGATCCGTGAAGCTTTTCGCACGGAAAGCCGCACGGAAAGCCGCACGGAAAGCCGCACGGGCGCCGCACAGGAAGAGGAAGGGGCCGCACGGAGTTCGAGCAACCGCGTGGAAGGCGGGAAAGGAAGGAGGCAAGAGGCCGTGATCGGAATCGAACCGACGTAACTCGCTTTGCAGGCGAGGCCCTGAACCACTCGGGTACACGGCCGTGTACCTGTCCGGTCTTTGACAACTCCAGAAACGGTAGAACGAAAGGGAAGACCCCCTCAAGGCTCCCGGGGGCCCCGCCACACGACTGCCATGCCCCGTTAACAGAGCGCCGGTACGGAGAACCTCACAGCGCTCCGAGGAACGAGGTGACCGACGCCCGGAAGAGGTCGGGGTCGTCGACCCACGGGTAGTGGCCCACTCCGGAAAGTCGCCGCCATTCGCCCCGGGGGAAGGAGTCGGCGACCGTCTGCCCCACACGCACACCTGTGATCGTGTCCAGTTCACCCGTCACCACGAGGACCGGACAGAGCACCTCTCGCAGGTTGTCGAGGACGGACAGCCGGGCCAGGTCGTCGACGCCCTGCGGAAATCCCGCTCGTGGAACCGGGTTGTTCTGGCTGTGTTTCTTCGCCGCATGGCTGCGCTGCGGGGCGTCCCATCGGGCGTAGGCCATCGGTGCGGCCTGCGCCAGCAGGGTCCGAACCTCCTCCGGCTCCGAGGCCGTGGCCAGGCGTCGCACGGCTGCCGCGGCGTCCGGCCACCACGGTTCGCTGCTGCGCGACTCGAAGATCTCCCGCGCGTCGTCCGGGAGCTCTCCCTGCGCACGCTGGATGCGGCCCTCCGGACAGACGAGAACGAGGTGGCTCAGCCGCTCGGGGTACGAGGCCGCGTACACCTGGGCCGTGGCGGATGCCGCTCCGTGGGCGAGAAGGGCGAACCGGTCCAGACAGAGGTGGGCACGCAGCGTTTCCAGGTCCTGGGCCAGGGCGGGAAACGCATACCGGTCGGGGTCGTCGGACGGCGGCGAGTTGCCGGTTCCCCGCGCGTCGGGGATCACCAGGCGGTACGAGCGGTCGAGGCCCCCCAGCCCGCCGAGGTAGGCGGCATCCCGGCCGGGGCCGCCGGCCAGGCAGATCAGCGGGCTGCTGGCGGGGCCCAGCAACCGGAAGGAGAGGGCGGCGTCGTCGTACGAGCGGTAGTGAGGCATGGCTGTACGCCTGCCCCGAACAGGCCGGGGCACCGGTTGCACCCTGCACGGGGCGTACGACCAAGGACGGAGGCCGGGCCCGTCGAGAGACAGGGTTCAACACGAGAAACGCCCCTTACTCTGAGGGCATGACCGCCCTGGAGCCCCGCGAGCCCGATGCCGCCGCGCCCGACAACCCCGTCCCCCCTTCGCCGAAGGGCTGCACTGCGGCGTTGGACGGTTCAGGTGCCCCGGTCTCCTCGGCGTCGCACGCTTCCGAGGCTGCCCCGGAGTCCATGGCCGCTGCGGAACCGGGGGAGGCCCAGCCCGCCCGGGAGGGTGTGCTGGGCAGGACGCACCGGGCCCTGAGTATCGGCATCGTCTCGGTCGTCCTGCTGATCGCCTTCGAGGCCACGGCCGTAGGCACGGCGATGCCGGTCGCCGCACGCGAGCTGCACGGAATCCCGCTCTACGCCTTCGCCTTCTCGGCGTACTTCACCACCAGCCTCTTCGCGATGGTGCTGTCCGGTCAGTGGGCCGACCGGCGGGGCCCTCTCGCCCCCCTCACCGCCGGCATCGTGGCCTTTGCCGCCGGTCTGGTGCTCTCGGGCACGGCGAGCACGATGCTGCTGTTCATCCTCGGCAGGGCCGTCCAGGGGCTCGGCGGGGGACTGGTGATCGTCGCGCTCTACGTGGTGATCAGCCGGGCGTACTCGGAACAGAACCGGCCGGCGATTCTGGCCGCGTTCGCCGCGAGCTGGGTGGTCCCGTCGGTGGTGGGGCCGCTTGCCTCCGGGGCCATCACCGAGAACCTGGGCTGGCGTTGGGTGTTCGTCGGCATCCCGGTCCTGGTGGTCTTCCCGCTGGCGCTCGCCCTGCCGGCGATCCGGCGGATGGCGTCCGGCCCGGCAGACCCGGACGCGCCGATACCCCCTTTCGACCGAAGGCGGATCCGTCTGGCCCTGGCGATCTCCCTGGGCGCCGGACTCCTCCAGTACGCGGGCCAGGACCTGCGCTGGCTGTCCCTGCTGCCCGCGGTGGCGGGAGGGGCGCTGCTGGTGCCGGCGGTGCTCGGGCTGCTGCCCAGGGGGACGTACCGGGCGGCGCGGGGGCTGCCGTCGGTGGTGCTGCTGCGGGGCGTGGCGGCCGGGTCGTTCATCGCGGCGGAGTCGTTCGTACCGCTGATGCTCGTCACCGAGCGTGGGTTGTCGCCGACGATGGCGGGACTCTCCCTCGCGGTCGGCGGAGGCACATGGGCGTTCGGGTCGTTCGTGCAGTCGAGGCCCCGCATGGAGCCCTACCGGGAGCGCCTTGTCTCCTTCGGCATGGTGCTGGTCGCGGCGGCCATCGCGGCGGTGCCGACCGTGCTGCTGCCGTCGGTACCGGTATGGGTGGTGGGCGTCGCGTGGGGCTTCGGATGCTTCGGGATGGGCATGGTCATCGCGTCGACCAGCGTCATGCTGCTGAAGCTCTCCGCCCCGGAGGAAGCGGGCAACAATTCCGCTGCCCTCCAGATCTCCGACGGCCTCTCCAACGTGATGCTGCTGGCGATCGGCGGCGCGGTCTTCGCGGCCCTCGGGGGCGGTTCGGTCGCCGCGCACTCCACGGTCGCGGGGGCAGGCGGCGGCTCCCACTCGGCGGCGTTCGCAGCGGTGTTCCTGCCGATGGCGTGCGTGGCGCTGGCGGGGGCCTGGGTGGCCACGCGGCTGCGCGAGCGGTGAGACGAACGGCACCGGGCCGGGCACCGGCTGCCGGTGCCGACCGGGCGACTGTGAGCTGGGTCCCAACCGGGGCCCGACCGGACGTGCTCGGCCCGCGTTACGGGCGGGGCGCCGGTAAGGTGGCCCGGTTGTCCTACAGACCTCGGCCGGAGTCCCCGGCCGGCCCTGTCGGCGACTGCCACGTACCCGACGCTGCGACCGGAGACCGTGACTACCACCACCTCCCACCACCTCTCACCCGCCTTCCCCGGCCGTGCCCCCTGGGGCACCGCCAACAAGCTGCGAGCCTGGCAGCAGGGGGCGCTGGAGAAGTACATCCAGGACCAGCCGCGCGATTTCCTCGCGGTGGCGACGCCAGGCGCGGGCAAGACGACCTTCGCGCTGACGCTCGCCTCGTGGCTGCTGCACCACCACGTGGTCCAGCAGGTCACGGTGGTCGCGCCGACCGAGCACCTGAAGAAACAGTGGGCGGAGGCCGCTGCCCGGATAGGGATCAAGCTCGACCCGGAGTACAGCGCAGGGCCGCTGAGCAAGGAGTACCAGGGCGTCGCGGTGACGTACGCCGGTGTGGGCGTGCGCCCGATGCTGCACCGCAACCGGTGCGAACAGCGCAAGACGCTGGTGATCCTCGACGAGATCCACCACGCCGGTGACTCGAAGTCGTGGGGCGAGGCCTGCCAGGAGGCCTTCGATCCGGCGACGCGCCGCCTCGCGCTGACCGGCACGCCCTTCCGGTCCGACACGAACCCGATCCCCTTCGTGCAGTACGAGGAGGGGAACGACGGGATCCGGCGTTCGTCCGCCGACTACACCTACGGATACGGCAACGCCCTGGCCGACGGGGTCGTCCGGCCGGTGATCTTCCTCAGCTACAGCGGCAACATGCGGTGGCGCACCAAGGCGGGCGACGAGATCGCCGCCCGGCTCGGTGAGCCGATGACCAAGGACGCGATCGGTCAGGCGTGGCGGACCGCCCTGGCGCCGACCGGCGAGTGGATTCCGAATGTGCTGGCGGCCGCCGACAAGCGGCTGACCGAGGTTCGGAAGGGTATTCCGGACGCCGGCGGGCTGGTGATCGCCACCGATCAGGACTCGGCCCGCGAATACGCCAAGATCCTGAAGAAGGTCACCGGGCAGAAGGCGACCGTCGTCCTCTCCGACGAGAAGGCGGCATCGAAGAGGATCGACCAGTTCGCGGCGGACAGCTCCCGCTGGATGGTGGCGGTCCGAATGGTGTCGGAGGGTGTCGATGTGCCCCGGCTCGCGGTCGGGGTGTATGCGACCACGATCTCGACGCCGCTGTTCTTCGCACAGGCCGTCGGGCGCTTCGTACGGTCGCGGCGGCGGGGCGAGACGGCATCGGTGTTCGTGCCCACGATCCCGATGCTGCTCGATTTCGCGAACGAGATGGAGGTCGAACGGGACCACGTGCTCGACAAGCCGAAGAAGGGCGGCGAGGACGAGAACCCGTTCTCCGAGGAGGACAAGCTCCTCGCGGACGCGGAGCGGCTGGAGGACGAGGAGACCGAGGACCAGTTGCCGTTCGAGGCGCTGGAGTCCGACGCCGTCTTCGACCGGGTGCTGTACGACGGCGCCGAGTTCGGGATGCAGGCGCACCCGGGAAGCGAGGAGGAGCAGGACTACCTGGGGATTCCCGGACTCCTTGAGCCCGACCAGGTGCAGTTGCTCCTCCAGAAGCGGCAGACCCGGCAGATCGCGCACAGTCGCCAGAAGCCCGCCTCCGAGGCGGACCTGCTGGAGAAGGCCGCGGAGGCCCGGCCGGTCGTCACGCACAAACAGCTGCTGGAGCTGCGCAAGTCGCTGAACACGATGGTCGGCGCGTACGTCCACCAGAGCGGGAAGCCGCACGGCGTCATCCACACCGAGCTGCGTCGCGTCTGCGGCGGACCTCCCAGCGCGGAGGCGACGGCCGGGCAGCTCAAGGAGCGGATCAAAAAGGTGCAGGAGTGGGCCACCCGGATGCGGTGAGCGCACGGCGGTGAAGGGGCGCCCGGGGCCGAGGGTGGCCCCGGGCAGGGAAAAACAGTCGGGGCCGGCCGGTGGGGGAGCCGGCGGGCCGGCGGGCGGGGGCGGTCGGTCGGCGAGAGGGTGCGAGGAGGGGCAGCCCCGGGGCGCGGCACCGCTCGGCAGTGGGTCGCCCGGGTTGCCCGGATCGCCCGGGTCGCCGGCCGAGACCCGGGGGACCCGCGAACCGCACCTCCGTCCCACCGCTCGCTCAGCTTTACGGTTCCTCTGCCCCTCTGCCCCTCCGGCGCGCGCAACCGCCTTGCCCCCTTCGGGGGCCACCGCCCTGCCCCTACCGGCGCACGCAGCCGCTCGGCCCCGTCCGGCGCCCGCCGCCCACTTGCCTCCTTCGGCTCCCGCCGCCTCCCTGAGGCGGGTTGTGCGCCAGGAAGGGAACGTGTGCGGCAGGACGGAAACGGGTCCGCAGCCGGGAGCCCAGGTGAAGGCGGGCTTCCACGATCGACTGTCGTCGTCAGGACGGCAGCGAGGGCCGGGGTGCGGGCATATGCCCAGAAGTTTTGTCCCGTCGTGATCCGAGCCCCGACGCAGGGGGCGGGCGGCTGCGGAAGGAACAACTTCTCGTCTGCGCCCGGATTCTGGACGAGGTCTTCCGCTGAGCGGAGTGGATCGCTACCTTTCCGGCAACGCATACGCCCCGTGGCAGCGTCGCCTCGGAGCGCAGCCGGTGCCAGGACCCGCCGGCGGCCTCTGCGCGCGTCACCGACGGAACCGGTGACGTGCACGATGCGCAGGAGGACCGCCGGCACTCACCACCAAGGAGTGGGCGTCGTGACCGCGGAGACTTCCCAGACGCTCGACAGAGGACTGCGCGTCCTCAAGCTGCTCGCCGATACCGACCACGGCCTCACCGTCACCGAACTGTCCAACAAGCTCGGCGTCAACAGGACGGTGGTGTACCGGCTGCTCGCCACGCTCGAACAGCACGCCCTTGTCCGCCGGGACCTCGGAGGTCGTGCCCGGGTCGGGCTCGGGGTGCTGCGCCTGGGGCGCCAGGTTCACCCCCTGGTGCGGGAGGCCGCGCTGCCCGCCCTCCGTTCCCTTGCCGAGGACATAGGGGCCACGGCGCACCTCACGCTTGTCGACGGGGCCGAAGCCCTCGCTGTCGCGGTGGTGGAGCCGACCTGGACGGACTACCACGTGGCGTATCGGGCGGGGTTCCGTCACCCGCTCGACCGTGGCGCCGCGGGCCGGGCGATCCTCGCCGCGCGGCAGAGCGTGCTGGCCGAGCCCGGGTACACCCTCACCCACGGTGAGCTGGAGGCCGGGGCGAGCGGGGCCGCCGCACCGCTGATAGGGGTGACCGGGGTGGAGGGCAGCGTGGGGGTCGTCATGTTGTCCGACTCGGTTCCCGAGCGGGTGGGGCAGCGGGTCGTCGACGCGGCCCGCGAGGTCGCCGACGCGCTGCGGTAGCCGCAGCGCTCCGGTAGCCGACGCTCCGGTAGCCAGGGCGGCCGGCGTTCTGAAGGGGTGGAGGCGGCTGGGGTGCCAGGGCGCTGCGGTGGTCGACGCGCTCCGGTAGTCGACGCGCTGGGGTAGCCGAAGGGCTCCGGATCTGTGCGGACGGAGCTGGGGCGCGGGAGCTGTTCCGAGCGTCCGGGAGGGTGGTGCTCGTGCTCGGCCGGGGCGGCCCGGACAGGTCCGGCTGTGGCAGGGGCCGGGTCTGTGGAGGGGGCCGTTAGATTGGGGGCGTGCCCCTTCTTTTCTCCAGGCTCTCCCGCAACAGCCGTATCGCCGTCTGCGCCCTGCCCGTCGTCGCGCTGTTCGGGGTGGCCGCTGCCGTGCCGTTGCCGTACGCGGTGGCCCAGCCGGGGTCGGCGACCGATGTCCTCGGCAAGGACAAGGAGGGCAAACCGGTGATCAGCGTGTCCGGGGTGCCGACCAGGGAGACCACGGGACGGCTGCGGATGACGACGATCGTCGCCACGGGCCCTTCGATCGACCATCGGGTGGGCGACCTGGCCGATGCGTGGTTCCGGGAGGACCGGGCGGTCATGCCGCACGACGTCGTCTACCCGACCGGCGGCGACGACAAGGAGGTCTCCGAGTACAACAAGGGGGAGATGCTCAAGTCGCAGAACGCCGCAGTCTCCGCCGCCCTCGGTTACCTCGGCGACAAGGGCAAGGGCGCCAAGGTGGACCTGCATCTCTCCGACATCGGCGGCCCGAGCGCCGGCCTGCTCTTCACTCTCGGGATCATCGACAAGATCGACGGCAACGGTGCGGGCGGTGATCTGACCGGCGGTCTCGACGTCGCCGGCACGGGGACGATCGACGCGGACGGCACCGTAGGTCAGGTCGGTGGCGTGCCCCTGAAGATCAAGGGCGCGAGAGCGGACGGGGCCACCGTCTTCCTCGTACCGAAGAACGAGTGTTCGCAGGCCAAGAGCGGGCTGCCGGACGGTATGCGGCTGATTCCCGTCGGCACGCTGACCGATGCGGTCTCGGCACTCTCCGAGCTGGGAAAGAAGGGCGGGGGAGGCAAGGTCCCGAGCTGCTGACGTGGGGGGGCGGGAGCGACAGGGGGTCGGTGGAGCCGCGGGCCACTGGGGAGCTGCCGCGTGCTACCGGCGAGTTCGGGCCACTCATCGGGCGCCGACCGTGCGGAACCGGTGGTCGTGCGGGCCGGGGGCGGCGGTGCGGATGAGGCGCAGGCCCAACTCCACGAGTGTCCAGCCGAGTTGCGTGCGTACGAGGTGATGGGCAGCGGTCCGGTGGGCCGAGGAGCGGGCCAGTCGGTGGGCGGCGGCTTCGGCGCGTAGTTCGCCGGAACGGGTCGCGTGCAGGTGGAGGTGGAGCTCGGAGGGCATGGCAGTGCTTCCTCTCGGTCGGTGTCCTTCGTACCTGGGCGGGGGACGGACTGCGTGCTGTCGGCGGCCGGGGCGCGTCAGTCCCTGGCGAGGGGGAATCCGTGCAGGTGGACGCGGTATTCCTCGGCGGTGTCGGCGGACTTCACGGCCTCGCCCTTGACTCGGTAGGCCTCGATCAGTTCCTCGACGCGGCCGATCATTTCGTGGGCCATTTCCGGCGTCATGGTGAGGGTGTAGTCACTTAGTTCGGAGGACTCGCGCCACTCCTCGGACCAGTCGCGTCGGGTGCCGAGCCAGGTGCTGAGCTCTCGGGTGTGCTCCGTGGCCGCCTCGTGCATCAGCAGGTCCGCGGCGCCGCGGACCGTCGGGTCGGCATGGTCGACGAGCCAGTTGCCGAGTTGCGTTCCCTGGTGGACCGACCGCCACCAGCGTTCCCTGCCCTTGCCGTGCTCGGGGGCGTCCTCGACGAAGCCGTGGGTCGCGAGCTGCCGCAGGTGGTAGCTGGTCGCCCCGCTGGACTCGCCGAGCCGGTCCGCCAGTTGGGAGGCGGTGGCGGGACCGTGGCGCCGCAGTGCGCGCAGGAGTTGCACGCGCAGCGGGTGGGCGAGTCCGCGCAGGGTGCGGGCGTCGAGATGCTGGACGGACCGCTCGGACGTCTCGTCCTGCGCGGTCGGTGGAGTGGATTCCTCCACGGGAGCGGAGGGCGGCTGGCTCGGCGCGTCGGGTTCGGGCATGCCCCCATCGTAGAGTTGCAAAGAGAACGTTGCAAGGGTTCTTTTGCAACTACTTCTTTGCAAGCAACGGCTCGCCCCTGCCGGACCCCGGAAAGCCGTCAGGCCGACCCGCCATCGGAGCCCAGCCCCCTGCCTGAACCTCCGGACATCTGTCAGGCCGAACCCCTGCTGCCCATCGGCCGACCCGGTCACTCCGTCACGTCAGCCCGGACGCCTGTTCCACCAGAGGGATGATCCGCAGCGGAACGGGGTTCTCCATGACGATCGCCGTGGAGGCCCGGACGATGCCCTCGAAACCCACCACCAGGTCGATCACCCGTTGCAGATCGGCGTTGGAGCGGGCGACCAGCCGGCACAGCATGTCCCCGTGCCCGGTCGTCGTGTGCAGCTCCAGCACCTCGGGCACCGTCGCCAGGTGTGCCCGTACGTCCGCCCCCTGCCCCTGCTTGATCTCCAGCGTCGCGAACGCCGTCACCGGATACCCGAGCGCCGCCGGATCCACGTCCGGCCCGAAGCCCCGGATGACCCCGTTCGACTGCAGCCGGTCCATCCGCGCCTGTACGGTCCCGCGCGCCACGCCGAGGCGCCGCGACGCCTCCAGCACCCCGATCCGGGGCTCCCGGGCCAGCAGCACGATCAGCCGCCCGTCCAGCTCGTCCACTGCCACAGCCGCTCCCCGGGTAGTCATCCTGTACAGATAGCGTGCCCATACTCGCTCTCGACTGGTCGCATTGCCCAGTGAATGTGCGAACTATTGCGCACCTTGCGATGTGGCGGGACGCTCCCCATATGACTGAGACCACGACTGAGACCACTGAGCCCGTCATCCCCGACACCGCGCGCAAGGCCGACCCCTTCCCGGTCAAGGGCATGGACGCGGTCGTCTTCGCCGTCGGCAACGCCAAGCAGGCCGCCCACTACTACTCGACGGCCTTCGGCATGAACCTCGTCGCCTACTCCGGACCGGAGAACGGCAGCCGGGAGACCGCCAGTTACGTCCTCACCAGCGGCGGGGCCCGTTTCGTCCTCACCTCCGTCATCAAGCCGTCCACCGAGCGCGGCCGTTTCCTCGCCGACCACGTCGCCGAGCACGGCGACGGCGTCGTCGACCTCGCGATCGAGGTCCCGGACGCGCGCGCCGCGTACGAGTACGCCACCGCGCAGGGCGCCACCGGCCTCACCGAGCCGTACGAGCTGAAGGACGAGCACGGCACCGTGGTCCTGGCCGCCATCGCCACGTACGGCAAGACCCGGCACACCCTCGTCGAGCGCAAGGGCTACGACGGCCCGTACCTGCCCGGCTTCGTCGCGGCGTCGCCGATGGTCGCGCCCCCGGCCAAGCGCACCTTCCAGGCCATCGACCACTGCGTCGGCAACGTCGAACTCGGCAGGATGAACGACTGGGTCGGCTTCTACAACAAGGTCATGGGCTTCACCAACATGAAGGAGTTCGTGGGCGACGACATCGCCACCGAGTACTCCGCCCTCATGTCGAAGGTGGTCGCCGACGGCACGCTCAAGGTCAAGTTCCCGATCAACGAGCCCGCCATCGCGAAGAAGAAGTCGCAGATCGACGAGTACCTGGAGTTCTACGGCGGCGCCGGCGTCCAGCACATCGCGCTCGCCACGAACGACATCGTCTCGACGGTACGCACCATGCGCGCCGCCGGAGTCCAGTTCCTCGACACCCCCGACTCGTACTACGACACCCTCGGCGAGTGGGCGGGCGAGACCCGCGTGCCCGTCGAGACGCTGCGCGAGCTGAAGATCCTCGTCGACCGCGACGAGGACGGCTACCTGCTGCAGATCTTCACCAAGCCGGTCCAGGACCGCCCGACCGTCTTCTTCGAGATGATCGAGCGGCACGGTTCGATGGGCTTCGGCAAGGGCAATTTCAAGGCCCTCTTCGAGGCGATCGAGCGTGAGCAGGAGAAGCGCGGAAACCTGTAATTCTCGACGGCGGCAGTCGGCTCACGCCTTCCCCTCCGGCAGGCCGCCAGGCCACCTCGGCCCCACCGGGACGAGCCGCCGCCGTATCCACCCCCTCCGGGGCGAGCTGCCACGCCGCTTCCAGCCCTCAGGAGCAGGCCGCTCACGCCTCCCGCGCCCCGCCCGGGGCAGGCGACCTCCCCGCCGACGCCCCCTTCCTCGCTGCGGCCCCACGGACCTGCTCCGTGGGGCCGCAGTGCACCCCGCCCCCTCCACGAGGCCTTTCCGTCCTCCGTGCCGTGCTCGTGTCACCCCCGCTTCCGCGGCGCTGTGCCGACGGGGCCGTGCGCGCGGGGGCGTGGTGGTGCCGCCCGTGGCGCGGACCTCTGGGGCCGGGGTTCCCGGACCTGGCGGGGGCCGCCCTCCGGCGGTTCGCCCAGGCGGGCGAGGGAGGCGTCGGCGCGCGGTGCCCACAGCGGGGAGAACACCGGGTTGACCCGCAAGGCCTCCGCGAGGTGCCGGCGGGCCGCGCCGTAGGCGCCGGTGGCCCGTTCGATCTCGCCCCGGTGATAGAGGAACATCGCGTTCCGCGCGCCCTCCTTCGTCGCCTTCCGCGCGTACTCCAACGCGGCCTCGTCGTCGCCCGTACGGTGCAGTGCCCAGCCGAGCGCGTCCGCGACCTCCGGGCCCGGGTGGCGTGCGAACTCAGCGCGCAGCAGTGCCACGGCCGTTTCCGCGTCGCCGTGGTCGCTCTCCAGCCGGCCGAGGACGAGGTCGCCGCGTACGCCCTGACGGCCGTCGTGCGCGAGCCGCGCACGGGCCACGCGGTAGTGGGGTTCCCCGCTGCCGCCGCCGGCCTCGATCAGTTCGCCCAGTTCCACCGCGTACTCGGGACGCGGGGCGAGGGTGAGGGCCGCCCGGTACGCCTTGACGGCCTCCGCCGTGCGGCCCGCCCCCGCCAGCACCCGGGCCCGGCCCGCGACCGCCGCACCCTGCCTGCGGTCCAGGGACAGCGAGGCGTCGAAGTAGCCCAGGGCGTCCTTCAGGTCACCTCGTTCCCAGGCGAGTTCAGCCGCCCGGTTCAACTGTTCCGTCTTCTCCACCGAGGTCACCGCGGTCGCCACGGCCTCCCCGGCCAGCGCGGCCGCGTCCTCGCGCCACCCCTTGTCCCGGTACGTCTGCGCGGTCCACCCCAGCGCCGTCGCCCCGCCGCGCCTCTCCAGCAGCTCCTCGGCGGCCCGCCCCGCCGCCTTCGCGTCGCCGAGCCGCCCGTACGCGTCGATCAGGACCGGGTACGCCGCCCACTCCTTCGGCGCCTGCCGTCGCGCGGTCTCGCCCCATCGCCGGGTTGCCGCGAAGTCCCCGCGCGCGTGCGAGAGCCGGGCCATGCCCACCGTCGCCGCCAGGTTCCCCTTCCCGGCCGCCCGCAGCGTCAGCGAACGGCGCAGCGCCGTTTCCGCCTTCGGGTAGTACGTCGAGTCGGCCGCCCGCGCGCCCCGCTCGACCAAGGCCGCCCCGAGGGCCGTCCACGCACCGTCGTCCCGGGGGCTCGCCCGCACCCGGGCGTTCAGGGCGGCCAGTGAGGTCGCCGTCCCCGGAGCCCCTGCCGCCGGTTTCGCCGCGGGCCGCCCACCGTCCGCGTCCCGCGTCAGCAGTACCAGCGAACCGGCGGCCAGCACCGCCACCGCGACCGCCGGCACGAGGCCCCCCCGACGAACCGCCCGCTTCCGGCTCGCCCGCATCCCGACCACCCGCATCCCCTCCGCAGGCGACACCCCGCCCACCCTCTTCCCACCTGCCCGCCTCCAGCCCCCGCGCCCCCCGCCGGCCCACTCCCCGTCCGCAGGACCCGTCCCGTCCGCGGGCGTCTTCGGAGGCCGCGGCGGCTCGGCCGGGGGGCCCGGCGGCTTCGCGGCGGAAGGGGGCAAGGGCTCCATGGGGTCCATGGCGCTCACTGTGCGCCAGCGCGAGCCGGTACGACGAGCACACCCGCCTGCCGCGATCCGGAACGCAGACGGGTTCACACAGATGGCCCCCGGGTGCCAGGCTGAACCCATGGACGATCTTGCGGAACTGCTGCGCGCCGGCCTCCCCGACGAGGCGCTGATCACCGACCCCGACGTCATGGCCGCGTACTCCCGGGACATGGCCGGCTTCTGTGCGGCCGGAGCGCCCGCCGCGGTCGTCCTGCCGCGCACCGTCGAGCAGGTCCAGCACGTCATGCGCACCGCCACCGCGCTGCGCGTTCCCGTCGTCCCGCAGGGCGCCCGTACCGGACTGTCGGGCGCCGCCAACGCCACGGACGGCTGCATCGTCCTGTCCCTCGTCGCCATGGACCGCATCCTGGAGATCAACACCGTCGACCGCATCGCCGTCGTCGAACCCGGCGTGATCAACGCCGTCCTCTCCCGCGCCGTCGCCGAGCAGGGTCTCTTCTACCCGCCGGACCCCTCCAGCTGGGAGACGTGCACCATCGGAGGCAACATCGGCACCGCCTCCGGCGGGCTGTGCTGCGTGAAGTACGGGGTGACGGCGGAGTACGTACTGGGGCTCGACGTCGTCCTCGCGGACGGCCGCCTCCTCACCACCGGCCGCCGCACCGCCAAGGGCGTCGCCGGTTACGACCTGACCCGTCTCTTCGTCGGCTCCGAAGGCAGCCTCGGCGTCGTCGTCCGCGCCGTACTCGCCCTTCGGCCAGCGCCGCCCCAGCAACTGTCCCTGGCCGCCGAGTTCCCGTCCGCCGACGCCGCCTGCGAGGCGGTCTGCGCGATCATGGAACGCGGACACGCCCCGTCCCTGCTCGAAATCATGGACCGCACCACGCTGCGCGCGGTCAACGCCCTGGCCCGGATGGGCCTCCCGGAATCGACCGAGGCCCTGCTCCTCGCCGCTTTCGACACCCCGGACCCCGTGGCCGACCTGGCCGCCGTCGGCGAGGTCTGCGCCGAGTTCGGCGCCACCCAGGTCGTGCCGTCGGAGACCTTCGCGGAGTCGGAACTCCTGCTCCAAGCGCGGCGTTTGTCGCTCACCGCCCTCGAAGCGGTCAAGTCCGCCACGATGATCGACGACGTGTGCGTGCCCCGCTCGAAACTCGGCGCGATGATCGGGGGCACCGCCGCCATCGCCGCCAAGCACGGGCTCACCATCGGAGTCTGCGCCCACGCCGGCGACGGCAACACCCACCCGGTGGTCTGCTTCGACTCCGCCGACGAGGACGAGTCGCGGCGCGCCCGCGCGTCCTTCGACGAGATCATGGCACTGGGGCTCGAACTGGGCGGCACGATCACCGGCGAACACGGCGTCGGCGTACTGAAAAAGGACTGGCTGGCCCGTGAACTCGGCCCGGTGGGCATGGAGTTGCAGCGCTCGGTCAAGGCGGCCTTCGATCCGCTGGGGATCCTCAATCCCGGCAAGCTGTTCTGAGGACGAGGCCCGCGGTGTAGGTCCAGGGTCGGCGGGGGAGTGGGCCGATGGTCCGATGCGCGAAGGCGCGGGGAGCGCATAGCGTGCGGACACAGGCCAGTTGCCGACCGTACCGACGAGGAGCACTCGTGCCCGCACGCCTCGACCACACCATCGTTCACAGCCGCGACCGCTTCACCTCCGCCCGCTTCCTCACCGAACTCATGGGCGCCCCCGACCCCAAGCCCTTCGGACCGTTCGCGAGCGTCCTGCTGGAGAACGGCGTCACGCTCGACTACGTGGACGCCGACAGCGACCGCATCGTCTCGCAGCACTTCGCGTTCCTGGTCACCGACGCCGAGTTCGACGAGATCCTCGCCCGCATCCAGGAACGCTCCATCCCCTACTGGGCCGACCCCTACCACCGCACGCCCCAGCAGATCAACCACGAGCACAAGGGCCGCGGCTTCTACTTCAGCGACCCGGACGGCCACAACCTCGAATTCCTCACGCACACCTACGTGACCGACTAGCCCTCGCCGTCCTGCGAGGTCGCGAGCAGCTCGGCCAGCGCGTCGTCCAGGCCGAGCCGCTCGCTCTCCGTGCCCGGAGGCACCATCGCCAGGGTCCGCTCCAGCCACGCCGACACCACCGGCGACGACGCCTCCAGAAGCGCGTCGCCCTCCGGCGAGGTCAGTGCCACACATACGACCGAACCGCCCTCGACCTTCGTCGGCCAGATCCGGACGTCCCCGTGCCCGCACGGACGGAACACCCCGTCGATCAGCAGTTCCCGTGCGAACGTCCAGCAGACCGGGTAGTCCGAGCCGATGTGGAAGGTGATATGCACCGCGAACGGGTCGTCGGTCCGGTACACCAACCGGGCGGGCACCGGGATGGCGCGCTCGGGGGACAGGACCAGGTCGAGCTCCAGCTCGCGCTCCACAACGGTGTGCTCCATGACTGCACTTCCTTTCCGGTACGGGGCCCGACGGCGGGCCGTACCAGGAGAGAGCGCGCCGGTCGCAATCCATTACGCGACTTACGAAGAAGTTCTGCGAACGTCACCGCATTGACCGGAAAGTGGTGCATCCGGCCGGACCGGCCCGGTGGTGGGCGGCCGTCTGGTAGATGTGGTCCCCGGAAATCCAGACAACGAGGCCCCCAACAGATACGGGACACGGTGATGAGCGCCCCCACACCGGCCAACGGTGACCACGCGACCAGCCACGGCTTCTATCCCGATCCGTCCATTCCGGGCTATGTCCGGTACTGGAACGGCAGTTCGTGGGTGCCCGGCACCAGCCGCCCCGCCCCCGCGCCCGGCGAGCCCATGCCCACCCCGCCCCCCGGCGCGGTCCCGGTCGTCACTCCCCACGCGGGCCTTCCGAACCTGGCTTCCGTACCGGCCCGCGCACCCGTGCCGGCCCCCACGCCCGCCCCCGCGCCGGTGGAGGAGACCGGTCCGTTCGCGCCGGTGGAGGAGACGGGTCCGTTCGCCCCTGTGGAGGAGACCGGTCCGTTCTTTTTCGACGAGGAGGAACGGGCGCAGGAGGCCGAGCGGGCGCGCGCGCAGCACGCCGGAGCAGAGGTGGAGGTACGCCGCCGCGCCGACCCCGCGCCCGCCTCCCCCGCCTGGCAGGCCGACACCTCCCGGCAGGACGGCTTCGGCGGCGACCGCGACCGCCGCGTCTCCTGGGGCTCCCCGGCGTCCCCCGGCTCCCCGCCCGACCCCGCACCGCCGCACACCCCGCCCGCCGCGACCCCGGGCGCCCTCTCCCCGGCCCCGCCGCACGGCCGCACCCCGCCCCAGCCCCGCACCCCGTCCGCCGACACCCGCACGCCCGGCACCCGCGCGGGTGCTTCCCGCAGCGCCGACCCCCGTTCGCCCGGCGGCTCCGCCGCGCTGCCCCCTCGCGGTGAACGTCCGGCCCTGGAATCCCCGGCCCCCCAGCCCAACGGCCGGCCGGGCCACCCCCGCGGAGCGGCGCCCGGCGCCTCAGGTCCCGTGCGCTCCCCCTCCCCGGTACGGGCACCGGCCGCGTCCTCCGCCCCAGCACCCGTCGCCGCCTCCGCTCCGGCACCCGCGGACGGCACGATGTCCATCCGTACGGTCAAACCCGCACCCCGCACCCCCTCCGCCCCCCGCACCCAACTCCCCTCCCAGGAAGCCCCGTCCGCGCCCGCCTCGGCGCAGAACCCCGCCCCGGCCCGGGCCTCCGCGGCAACTCAGCCCCCCGCCCCGGCCCGCACCCCGGTGCCGGCCCCGGCCCGTACCGCAGCGCCGGCCCCCGCCCCCGTCCCCGCGGACGGCCCCGTCACCCCGTGGAAGCCGCCCGTCGAGGACCACTTCACCAAGGCCGCCCGCGAGCAGGCCGCCGCCCGCCCCGCCGGACTCGGCCGTCGTCTCGCCGCACGGCTGATCGACACCCTCGTACTGGGCGCGGCGGTCGGCGCCGTCGCGGTGCCGCTCGTCATGCGGGCCGTCGACCACATCGACGCGAAGATCCGCGCGGCGAAGCTGTCCGGTACCACGGTGACGGTCTACCTGCTGGACAGCACCACGGTCGGGATCCTCGCCGCCGTCCTGGGCGCGTTCCTGGTCCTGGGCGTCCTGTACGAGGCGGTGCCGACCGCCAAGTGGGGCCGCACCCTCGGCAAGAAGCTCCTGCGGCTCCAGGTCCGCGACATCGAGGAGCACGAGCCGCCCGGGTTCGGCGGGGCGATGCGCCGCTGGCTGGTGTACGGGGTGCTCGGCATCCTCGGCATCGGGGTGCTCAACGTCCTGTGGTGCCTGTTCGACCGGCCGTGGCGGCAGTGCTGGCACGACAAGGCGGCGCGCACCTTCGTCGCGGGGAAGTGCTGAGCCCCGCACGCCTCACGGTGGCCGACGGCGGACGCGTACGACGGAGCGGACGCCCGCAGACCCCACGGTCCGTCACCTGATCGGCAGTCAGTCCTCGCCGCCCGTTCACCGGCTTGGCCCCCGCCGTCCCCCGAACGGCGCCCGAGCCCTTGCGGGCCCCGGGTGCCGGGAGTCGACTTCCCGGTATGAGCACCGATCAGCCGCCGCCCGGCATGCCGCCCGAGAACGACCCGTTCCGCAAGTACCCGCCGCCCCCGCAGGGCGGTGCCGGCAGCCCCTACGACCAGCCTCCGGGCGGTGCGGGGGCCGGTGGCTCGCTGCCCCCTTACGGCGGAGGCCCGTACGACGGCGGCTACGGAAGCGGCGGCACGGGCGGTTTCGGCGGGAACGACCCGCTCGCCGGTATGCCGCCGCTCGCCTCGACCGGCAAGCGGTTCCTCGCCCGGCTCATCGACCTGCTCGTGGTGGGCATCCCGCTGGCGATCCTGAGCATCCCGTTCGGGACGTACCGCGAGGTCACCGAGACGACCGACGACTTCGGCGACACGGTCACCCAGTTCAGCAGCGGCAAGAGCCTGCTCTTCCAGGTGCTGTCCATCGTCGTCTACATCGCCTACGACACGCTGATGACGAAGAAGACCGGCCAGACCCTCGGCAAGCGCCTGATGGGCCTGCGGGTCGCGATGCTCAACGACGGCAGCCTGCCGCCGGCCAACACCGCTCTGGTACGCGCCGCGGTCCTGTTGCTGCCCGCCCTGCTCTGCTGCCCCTGCCTGTGGTGGGTCGTCACGCTGGTGATGATCGCCGTGGACAAGCCCTACCACCAGGGTGTGCACGACAAGGCGGCGAAGACCGTCGTGGTCACCGTCGCCTAGCAGCGGTCCGCCGCCCCCCGGTGCTAGCCGTGCAGTGAGTGCCGGCCCGCCGAGGCCGCCGAGGGACGCGCGCGGGGTCCGGGCACCCGGAGTCCGTCGTGCGTCCCGGTGGCGGGCGCGGCGACGGGCGTGGGACCCGCGGGAGTCTCGCGGGCCGTCCCGGGGGCCGGGCGCACGCGCGGCGCCGGCACCGCCATGGCCACCAGCAGCCCGAGTGCCAGCCCCGCGCACGCGATGAGCGCGATCCAGACCGGTGAGGCGGTCTGCGAGAGCAGCAGCATGGCGACGGTGGCGAGGACCACGGTCGCCGCCCCGTACCCGCACTGGGCGGCGCTGGGGGCCGGGATCGGGATCCGGTTCGGAGTCTGGGGCGTCCGCTGCATGGCAGTTCCGTCCTCGGAGCACGGGGGTGGGGTCGCGGGGTCTCGGCTGAACCCTACGACCATGAGCTTCCCGCACGGAACGCCCGGTAAGCGTGACCTCACACGCGGTACCGATGCATGGGGGGCGCACGGCGTCATCGCGCCGTCCGCGCCTTGAGACGCGAGCGCCCTCAGGGGGCGGCCCGGTGGGTGCTCCCCGGCCTCCACAAGGAAGTTGTGACCTACAGGAAGTCCGGATAGCGGAGTTGATGAACTGCCTAGCGTGCACGACAAGTTCATGTCAAGGTCTGTCTTTTCTGTTGCATCTCCGGTCGAATGACGTCACTTGTGACGCGTGCCGTACGACGGACCCCCCACCTTTCGGGCCGGCGGCCGCGGGGGAGGACACCACCAAGTGACCAGCAACAGACGTGCCTTCAGAGGTACGGCCGTGCTCGTGGCGCTCGCCGCGACCGCTGCCGCCGCCTCGACCTTCGCCACCGCGCAGGCGGCCCCCGGCCCGGTCGGCCACCAGGCCCCGGCGGCGGCCGGCCACCAGGACCCGGCGGGCGGCCCCGGGGCCGCGCACGCCGGCCACGTCCACGGTGCGACCGGGCCGAACGGCAAGGCGGACAAGGGCCACGTCATCGACGGCCCGCACAGCGCCCAGCAGGCCCAGCAGCGCCAGAGCGCTCTGGAGGAGGTCCTCAAGGGGACCAAGAAGGCCGAGAAGCGCGGCTCCTCGAAGGTCGTCAAGCTCGACGACAAGAAGTACGTGGAGCTCGGCCGCGAGCGCACCGACCAGATCTTCACGATCCTGGTCGAGTTCGGCGACAAGGTCGACGACACCACCATGTACGACCCGGACGGCGCGGGCCCCAAGCCGCCCATCAAGAAGTACGGCGGCACCCCCGGCCCCCTGCACAATCGGATAGCCGAACCGGACCGTACGAAGAACAACTCCACCGCCTGGAAGAAGGACTACGACCGGGCGCACTTCCAGCAGCTGTACTTCGGCACCGGAAAGGGCCCGGACGGCAAGCCCGTCGAGTCCCTCAAGACGTACTTCGAGAAGACCTCCTCCGGCCGCTACTCGGTGGCCGGCAACGTCTCCGACTGGGTCAAGGTCGAGTACAACGAGGCCCGTTACGGCTCGGACTACTGCGGCAGCAACAACTGCCCCAACGTCGAGGACCTGGTCCGCGACGGCGTCAACGCGTGGGTCGCGCAGCAGAAGGCGGCCGGCAGGTCCGACGCCGACATCAAGGCCGACATGTCGAAGTACGACGTGTGGGACCGCACCGACCACGACAACGACGGCAACTTCAACGAGCCCGACGGCTACATCGACCACTTCCAGGTCGTGCACGCCGGCGAGGACGGCTCGGCGGGCGGCGGCGCGCAGGGCACCGACGCGGTCTGGGCGCACCGGGGCTACGCCTTCTCGCGCGACGACGGCGACACGGGCCCGGCGGGCTTCAAGGCCGGCGGCACCCCGATCGGCAACACCGGCATCTGGGTCGGCGACTACACGGCGCAGCCGGAGAACGGCGGCCTGGGCGTCTTCGCCCACGAGTACGGCCACGACCTGGGCCTGCCGGACCTGTACGACACCACGAACGGCGCCGAGAACTCGGTCGGCTTCTGGTCGCTGATGTCGGCGGGCTCCTGGCTGGGCACCGGCCGGAACGAGATCGGTGACCTTCCCGGCGACATGACCGCCTGGGACAAACTCCAGCTCGGCTGGCTCGACTACGAGAAGGCGAAGGCGGGCACGACCTCCCTGCACAAGCTGGGCGTCTCGGCGTACAACACCCGCAACCCGCAGGCCGTTGTCGTCGAGCTGCCGCCCAAGAAGAACGTCGCCACCTCGGTCGTGAAGCCCGCCGAGGGCACCAAGCAGTGGTGGAGCGATTACGGCGACGACCTGTCGACCACGCTGGAGCGCGACGTCGACCTCACCGGCCGGACCAAGGCGTCCCTGGAGCTCACCGGCTGGTGGGACATCGAGGCCGACTACGACTACCTGTACACGCAGGTGTCCACGGACGGCGGCGCGAGCTGGCAGACCATCGACGGCACCGCCGACGGCGAGACGATCAGCCGCGACGGCGGCGACAAGCCCGCCCTGACCGGTGTCTCCGGCACCCACAAGCAGCTCGTCTACCCGCTGGACGCCTACGCGGGGAAGAAGATCGGCGTCCGGTTCCGCTACAAGACGGACGGCGGCGCGGGCGGCAAGGGCTTTACGGCGGACGCGATCACCGTCAAGGCGGACGGCACCGCTCTGTTCACCGACAACGCCGAGGGCGGCGACAACGGCTGGACCGCGCGAGGCTTCTCGCGCGTCGGCGAGTCGGTCGTCGGCGACTTCCCGCAGTACTACCTCGCGGAGAACCGCCAGTACGTGTCGTACGACAAGACCCTCAAGGCAGGCCCGTACAACTTCGGGTTCCGGGGCACCGACCGCCCCGACTGGGTGGAGCACTACGCGTACCGGCCCGGCCTGATGATCTGGCAGTGGGACACCTCGCAGCGCAACAACAACGTCAGCGAGCACCCGGGCAAGGGCCTGCTGCTGCCGGTCGACGCCCACCACGAGCCGCTGAAGTGGGCGCACGACGGCAAGCTGATCTCCAACAAGATCCAGCCGTACGACGCCGCCTTCAGCTGGTACCCGAACCCGGGCTTCACCCTCCACAAGGACGGCAAACCCACCCGCATCCCGGGCCGGCTCGGCGTCCCGTACTTCGACGACCGCAAGAACACCTACTGGTCGAAGGACAACCCCACGGGCAGCGTCCAGACAACTGACACCAACACCCGGATCTCCCTCGTGAGCCAGCCGCCGGACGGCCGGACGATGACGATCCTGGTCGGAAAGTCCGGCCGCTAAAGGTCACTTTCCCGCCATAGTTGCAGGTCAGAGCATGATCGGCCGTCGTCCCTCTAGCGGGCGGCGGCCGATCGCGTTTAGATGCCTCTTACGTAACCGCTATTGACGCGATGTCTCACGGGGAGATCCGGGACGTCGGACGGGGGAGTGACAGGCATGTCCGCCGGAGGTTTCAACAGGCTCCCGAACGGGAGTGTCGTCGTGGCCCTGAACCTGCCGCGTCCCGGTCCCTCGGGCGACCGGGTCCGCATCCTGGTGCACGCCGCGAACCGCTCCCGCGCCCTGACCAGGCTGCGGAACCTGGGGCTGCGCGCGGTCTACCTCCGCGGGAACGCCGAGCCGCCCACCCCGGACGAGATCACCGCCGTACTGCACCACCCCGACGGCCTGCTGTGGCGCGCGGCCCCGCAGTGCCGCCAGGAACTCTGGCACCCGATACGCGCCCTCCTGCGGCCCGCGGGCTGACCGGGCGCCCCGCAAGGCTTCCGGCCGCCCGGCCCACGGGCGGTCCCGCACACCCGGCTGCGCGCGGGGCCGGCTCACACGACCGGCTTGCCGCTCAGCCGCACGCCCGCCGCCCGGAGCTCCTCCAGCGCGGCCTCCGTGGTGGGCGCGGCGACACCCGCCGTCAGGTCCAGCAGGACGTGTGTGGTCAGGCCCTCGCGGGCCGCGTCCAGTGCGGTGGCGCGCACGCAGTGGTCGGTGGCGATACCGACGACGTCGACCTCGGTGACGTCCCGGGCGCGGAGCCAGTCGGCGAGGGTGACGCCGTTCTCGTCGAAGCCCTCGAAACCGCTGTACGCGGCCGAGTGGGCGCCCTTGTCGAAGACGGCGGCGATCGCGCCGGAGGCGACCACCGGGGCGAAGTTCGGATGGAAGCCCACGCCCTCCGTCCCGGCGACGCAGTGCACCGGCCAGGACCGGACGTAGTCGGGGTTCGGCGAGAAGTGGTCGCCGGGGTCGATGTGGTGGTCGCGGGTGGCGACGACGTGCCGGTAGCCGGCCTGGGAGTCGCCGATCAGTTCGGTGATCGCGGCGGCGACGTCGGCCCCGCCCGCGACCGCGAGGCTGCCGCCTTCGCAGAAGTCGTTCTGCACGTCGACGACGATCAGGGCGCGGTGCATGGCATGGTCCTCAATCACTGGGCCCCGTCGAGGGGGCCCGGTCCGGTGGAAGCCGTTCGTCCCCTACGAGGGTAGAGACTCCGGCGGCCTGGGGGGAGTGGGCATGCGGGGCCACGGGTGCGGGTGCGGCGCGCGTACCCGGCCGGGGTGACCGTGGGTCACACGTACTCGGTCGGGATGACCGGCTCGCCCCGGGAGAGCTGCACCGAGGACATCGGGAGCGCGCCGCGGGCGCGGACGTGCCGGGCGCGGGCGACGTCCAGCGGCTCGTGGGCCACGACCTCGCCGCCCTTGACCAGCTCGGTCTGGAGCAGGTGGTCGGCGAGTTCGGCGGGGACCTGACCGGTGCCGACCACCTCCGCCTCCGCGATCCCGTACGCGTCGGGCCTGCGGGCCGCCCACTTGCGGCCGCCGCGCGAGGACTTCGCGCCCAGCGACTTCTTCGCGACGGGGACCAGCGGGGCCTTCGGGTCGGCGGACTGCGCGCGGGCCACCAGCTTGTAGACCATCGAGCAGGTGGGGTGGCCGCTGCCGGTGACCAGCTGGGTGCCGACGCCGTACGCGTCCACCGGGGCGGCCGCGAGGGAGGCGATGGCGTACTCGTCGAGGTCGGAGGTGACGACGATCCGCGTGCTGGTGGCGCCCAGCTCGTCGAGCTGCTGACGGACCCGGTGGGCGACCAGCAGGAGGTCGCCGGAGTCGATCCGTACCGCTCCGAGGTCCGGGCCCGCGACCTCGACGGCGGTGCGGACGGCCTCGGCCACGTCGTAGGTGTCGACGAGCAGGGTGGTGCCGCTGCCCAGCGAGTCCACCTGGGCCCGGAAGGCGTCGCGCTCGCTGTCGTGCAGCAGGGTGAAGGCGTGGGCGGAGGTGCCGACGGTGGGGATGCCGTAGCGGAAGCCCGCCGCCAGGTCGGAGGTGGAGGCGAAACCGCCGACGTACGCGGCGCGGGCCGAGGCCACCGCGCTCAGCTCGTGGGTGCGCCGGGCGCCCATCTCGATCAGCGGGCGGCCGCCCGCCGAGGCCGCCATGCGGGAGGCGGCGGCGGCGATCGCCGAGTCGTGGTTGAGGATGGAGAGGATCACCGTCTCCAGCAGCACGCACTCCGCGAAGCTGCCCTCGACGCGCAGGATCGGGGAACCGGGGAAGTACACCTCGCCCTCCGGGTAGCCCCAGATGTCGCCGCCGAAGCGGTAGGAGGCGAGCCATTCCAGCGTGGGTTCGTCGACGATGCCCTGCTCGCGGAGGAAGGCGAGAACGTCCGCGTCGAAGCGGAAGTTCTCCACCGCGTCCAGGACCCTCCCGGTGCCGCCGACGACGCCGTAGCGCCGCCCGGAGGGCAGGCGGCGGGTGAAGACCTCGAAGACGGAGCGCCGGTCGGCGGTGCCGCCGCGCAGCGCCGCCTGGAGCATCGTCAGTTCGTACTGGTCGGTGAAGAGAGCCGTCGAGGGAACACCTACCCGTCGCCCACCCCCGCCGCCCTGCCCAGAAGCTTCGCCCTCTTCTTCTTCCCGCAGCCCGGGATCCGCTGTGTTCATACGACGGATGCTACCCCCTATCTCGTCAGAGTGACGAAATCTAGTGGGCCGTCGGGGTCACGGTCGGCCGGGGGCCGTTTGTGCGACCGGCCCCCTGCGGTGGCAGCATGGGAAGCGTGAGTGTCGCCCCCGTAGAGATCGAACGCCCCGAGTCGGCCGAGGAGACGTCCGTCGTCCCGGAGCCGGACACCCCCTGGGTGACCCTGGTCCACAACGACCCGGTCAACCTCATGAGTTACGTGAGCTACGTCTTCCAGACGTACTTCGGATACTCCAAGGAGAAGGCGAACAAGCTGATGCTCGACGTCCACCACAAGGGCCGGGCGGTCGTCTCCGCGGGCAGCCGCGAGGAGATGGAACGCGACGTGCAGGCGATGCACGGGTACGGACTGTGGGCGACCCTCTCCCAGGACCGCACCTGATGCCGGGCTACTTCGAGGCCGTCCCCGGCGGCGGCGCGGCCGTCGCCCTGGACCCGGTCGAGACGTCCATCCTGCGCTCCCTGGCCGTGCAGCTGCTGGAGATGATCGGTCCGGGCGACGAGCCGGTCGAGGGCGAGGACCCGCTCGCCGCGCTGTTCGCCGAGGGGCCCAGCGAAGCGCCCGCCGACCCCGCGCTCGCCCGCCTCTTCCCCGAGGCGTACGTCGATCCCCGCTCGGAGCCGGACGCGGAGCTGCTCGCCGCCTCCGCCGAGTTCCGCCGCTTCACGGAGAACGACCTGCGGACCAGGAAGCGCGAGGACGCGCTGTCCGTCGTACGCTCACTGGACGCACTCGCCCCGGCCGCCGCGGGCGCCGGGCCCGGTCTCGTACTGAAGCTGGACGCGGACGCGTCGCGGCGCTGGCTCGGCACCCTCAACGATCTGCGTCTGACGATCGCCTCCCGGCTGGAGATCACGGACGAGGACGGCAGCGACGAGCTGTACTCGCTGCCCGACGACGATCCGCGCAAGCCGATGGTGATGGCGTACCTGTGGCTGGGCGGTCTGCAGGAGACCCTGGTCGACACCCTGCTGCCGTAGCGGACGCCGACTGCTCTTGTCCACCCCTTGGGATATGAGCGTTCGCTCAGCGGACGCTCAAATGCGGATAACGATCCTATTACCGTATGAGCCGAGATGCGCCGTTTACGGCCTTCGCCCGATGAGTGAGTGACCTGGGTCACATTACCGGGGCCGTAACGCGTGGTAAGACTGCACAACTCCGCCCCCGGCACCACCCCCCGCCGGGACGGAACAGGACTGGCAGACCGCCAGCGCGCACGGCCGAGGCAGCACGGATTCCACGCAATCGCAGACGTCCCCTGTCCACGTCCACGGACGTCCACGGACTCCCGTACGCCCTGACATCGCCGATCGGACAACGGCGTTCGCTCAAGCCCGTATTTCCGCACGCCGCGCCCTACAGCGTGGCTGTCCTGCGCCACCGAGGTAGCACCCATGTCACTTGACTCCATCACCAGCGACGTCAACAAAGCCGTCAACGGCTTCTTCGAGCCGATCTCCACCTGGCTCACCGAAGTCGTCTTCTACTCCGTGCCCGTCGCCGGGACCGAACTGCCGCTCATCGTGGCCTGGCTCGTCGTCGCCGGGCTGGTCTTCACGTTCTGGTTCGGCTTCGTCCAGCTCCGCAAGTTCAAGCTGGCCCTCGACGTGGTGCGCGGGAAGTACGACGACGCGGACTCGGCCGGCGAGGTCAACCACTTCCAGGCGCTCACCGCCGCCGTCTCCGGCACCGTCGGCCTCGGCAACATCGCGGGTGTCGCCGTCGCCGTCACCATCGGCGGCCCCGGCGCGACGTTCTGGATGATCCTCTGCGGCCTGCTCGGCATGGCCACCAAGTTCGTCGAGGTCACCCTCGGTGTGAAGTACCGCGAGGTGCACGAGGACGGCACCGTCTCCGGCGGCCCCATGCACTACCTGCCCAAGGGCCTCAAGGAGCGCTTCGGCAACGGCGGACACCGACTCGGCAAGGTCCTCGCCGTGCTCGCCTCGGTGATGATCCTCTTCTTCGGTCTCTTCGGCGGCAACCTGCTGCAGGTCAACCAGAGCTACGCCCAGCTCGCCTCCGTCACCGGCGGCGACGACGGCTTCATCGGCTCCTCCAGCGGCGCCCTCTTCTTCGGCCTGCTGATCGCCGCCCTCGTCGGCATCGTACTGATCGGCGGCATCCGCTCCATCGCCTCCGTCACCAGCCGCCTGGTCCCCGCCATGGCGATCATGTACGTGCTCGCCTGCCTGACCGTCATCCTCGTCAACGTCACCGCGGTGCCCGCCGCCATCGGCACGATCTTCACCGAGGCGTTCAACCCCCAGGGCGTCGCGGGCGGCCTCATCGGCGCACTGATCGTCGGCTTCAAGCGGGCCGCGTTCTCCAACGAGGCCGGTCTCGGCTCCGCGCCGATCGCCCACTCCGCGGTAAAGACCAAGCACCCGGCGAGCGAGGGCCTGGTCGCCCTGCTGGAGCCGTTCATCGACACGGTCGTCATCTGCACCATGACCGCGCTGACCATCGTCGTCGCCAACCCGGCGAGCTGGCTGAAGGCCCGCGAGACGAAGGAGGACATCGGCGGCGTCACCATCACCTCCGACGCCTTCGCCACCGTGATGCCCTGGTTCCCCATGCTGCTGACCGTCGCGGTCCTGCTGTTCGCCTTCTCCACGGTGCTCACCTGGGGCTACTACGGTCTCAAGGCCTGGTCGTACCTCTTCGGCCGCAGCAAGGCCAGCGAGATCACCTTCAAGGTCCTCTACAGCATCGGCGCCGCCTCCGGTGCGATGCTCTCGCTGTCGACCCTGTTCGACATGGCCGACGCGGTGCTCTTCATGCTCGCCGTGTTCAACATCATCGGGCTCTACCTGCTCGCCCCGGTCGTCAAGCGCGAGCTGGCCTCCTTCCTGGAGTACGCGAAGGGCCGCAAGGCCGACGCGCTGCGGAAGACGGCCGAACCGGTCGAATAACCCGCCGCCGGCACCCCGGCCGTCCAGCATGCGGTCCCGCCCGTACCATCCCTCGGTACGGGCGGGACCCTTTGCATATCCTGGCCCGCATGCTGACCCTTTCCCGCACCCTGTACGACCAGATCGTCGCCCACGCGCGCGCCGACCACCCCGACGAGGCGTGCGGCATGGTCGCGGGCCCCGAGGGCACCGGCCGCCCCGAGCGGTTCATCCCCATGCTCAACGCGGCCCGCTCGCCCACCTTCTACGAGTTCGACTCCGGCGACCTGCTGAAGCTCTACCGCGAGATGGACGACCGGGACGAGGAACCGGTGATCGTCTACCACTCGCACACCGCGACCGAGGCCTACCCCTCCCGCACGGACGTCACCTACGCGAACGAGCCCGGCGCGCACTACGTCCTGGTCTCCACCGCGGACACCGACGGCCTCGGCGACTTCCAGTTCCGTTCGTACCGGATCGTGGACGGAGTGATCACGGAGGAGGAGGTCCAGGTCGTGGGCTAGCGGCCGGACACGGACATCCCTCCCGCAACCACCGCGCCCTTCCCGCCCGGACCCGCGACGACGGTACCCGGACCGCACCGGACCGCACCGGACCGCGCTGGCCGCGCCGGCCCCCCGCCGCGGCCGGTGCGGACCGCCCACGTCCCGGGTGAGACACTGTGGCCGACTTGGGCGGCAGGACCCAGGAAGCCGGTGCGAATCCGGTGCGGTCCCGCCACTGTGACCAGACGCGAGCGTCTGCCAGCCAGGAACTGACCTGCCGCCTCCCATCCGCACCAGGGGACGAGGACATCCCCCAAGGAGGCCCCCGCATGCCCGTTCGCCGTACCCGCACCGCGCTCGTCCTGACCGCCGCAGCCGCCACCCTGCTCCCGCTCACCGCCTGCGCGGGCGGCACACAGGACGCCACCGGCACCAAGGACGACGCCAAGGCCGCCCCCGGCTTCCCGTACACCGTCGAGAACTGCGGCGTGAGGACCACCTTCACCAAGCCCCCCGCGCGCGCCCTGGCGATGAACCAGCACGCCACCGAGATCCTCCTGGAGCTGGGCCTGGCCTCCTCCGTCACCGGCAGCGCCTACCTCGACGACAAGGTCCTGCCGAAGTACGAGAAGGACTACGCGAAGATCCCCGTCGTCGCCAAGGAGTACCCCTCCAAGGAGAAGCTCCTGGCGGCCAACCCCGACTTCGTGTACGGCGGTTACGCCTCCGCCTTCGACCCCAAGCAGGGCCGCGGCCGCGAGGATCTCAAGAAGTCCGGCATCGACTCCCGGCTGAACATCGAGTACTGCACCGAGGGCTCCAGCGCCGTCGACGACATCTACCGCGAGGTCACCGAGGTCGGCCGCACCTTCGGCGTCGGCGCCCGCGCCGACAGCTGGGTCGCCGCCGCGAAGAAGACCGTCGACGACACCGCCGCCGCACTCAAGGGCGTCGAGCCGGTCAGCGTCTTCGCCTACGACAGCGGCGACAAGACCGCCTCCACCGCCGGCGGCAAGGGCATCGCCAACGAGATGATCACCCGGGCGGGCGGCACCAACGTCATGGCGGACGTCCCCAAACCCTTCGCCGACGCCTCCTGGGAACAGGTCGTCACCCGCAAGCCCGACGTCATCATGATCATCGACTACGGGTCGACGACCGTCGAGCAGAAAAAGAAGCGCCTCCTCGACGACCCCGCCCTCAAGGACGTCCCGGCGATCAAGAACAAGAAGTTCGCCGTCATGCCCCTGTCCGAACTCGTCGTGGGCGTCCGCGCACCCGCCGCCATCGAACGCCTCGCCCACCAGCTCCACCCCGAACTCAAGAAGTAACCGGCCGTGAGCTGCAAGACCCCGCCCGCCCGCGGGCCGCTGCGCTACACCCTCGTCCTCACCGTCCTCGCCGCCGCCCTCGCGGCGGCGATGGTCGCCGGACTCGCCCTCGGGCAGGTCCGGATACCCGCGGCCCAGGTCCTCGGCATCGTCACCGGCGGCGCCGAACCCAGCCCCTTCCGCACGATCGTGCTCGACGTGCGGATGCCACGCGTCCTTCTCGCAGCGGTCGTCGGGGCCGGACTCGCGGTCGTCGGCACGGTTCTCCAGGCCCTCGTACGCAACCCGCTCGCCGACCCGTACCTGCTCGGCATCTCCTCCGGCGCGTCGGCGGGCGTCGTGCTCGTCATCGTCTTCGGCCTCGGCAGCTCCCTGGGACTGGCCACCACCGTCACCATGCCCGCCGGAGCCTTCGCCGGATCACTGCTCGCCCTCGTCCTCGTTTACACCCTGGCCCGCCGCGGCGGACAGATGACCGGCACCCGCCTCGTCCTCGCCGGCGTCGCCGTCGCGTACATCCTGTCCGCCCTCACCAGCCTCGTCATGGTCACCTCCGCGAAGCGCGAGCACTTCCAGGAGGCCATGTACTGGACCCTCGGCGGTCTCGGCAGCGCCCGCTGGGACATGCTGCCGCTGCCCGCCGTCGTCCTCGCCGCCGGAACCGCGCTGCTCGTCGCCCTCGCCAGGCCGCTGGACCTGATGCTGGTGGGAGAGGAGGGAGCGACGGTCCTCGGACTCGACACCTCCCGCTTCCGGGCCTGGGTCTTCGTACTCACCTCCCTCGTCACCGGCGTCCTCGTCGCCGTCTCCGGCGCCATCGGCTTCATCGGCCTGCTCGTCCCGCACGCCGCCCGCATGCTCGTCGGCGCCTCCCACCGCACCCTGCTGCCCGTCGTCGCGCTCGCCGGAGCCGCCTTCCTCGTCCTCGCCGACCTCGGCGCCCGCGTCATCGCCGAACCCCAGGACATCCCCGTCGGCATCCTCACCGCCCTCGTCGGCGGCCCGTTCTTCCTGTGGCTGCTGCGCCGCCGCCCCGAAGGAGCACCGGCATGAGCGTCCTGCGCACCGAAGGAGCACCGGCGTGAGCGTCCTGCGCACAGAAGGGCTGAGCTACGGCACCGACGGCCGCCACCTCGTCGACGCCGTAGACATCGAGGCCGGCGAGGGCGAGACCGTCGGACTCGTCGGCCCCAACGGCAGCGGCAAGACCACCCTCCTGCGCTGCGTCTACGGCACCCTCGCCCCCACCCACGGCCGCGCCCTCCTCGACGGCGAGGACCTGCACGCCATGGGCGCCAAGAAGCGCGCCCAGCGCCTGGCGACCGTCCCGCAGGACGGGCAGGCGGTCTTCGAACTGACCGTGCGGGAAGTCGTCGCGATGGGCCGCTCCCCGCACAAGAAGTTCTGGGAGGCCGACACCGCCGCCGACGCGGTCCTCGTACGGGACGCCCTGGAGCGGGTCGGAATCGGCGGCCTCGCCGACCGAGCCTTCCCCTCCCTCTCCGGCGGTGAACGCCAACGCGCCCTCGTGGCGCGGGCATTGGTGCAGCAACCCGCCCTCGTCGTCCTCGACGAGCCCACCAACCACCTCGACATCCGCTACCAGCTCGAAGTCCTCACCCTCGTACGCGACCTGGGCACCACCAACCTCCTCGCCCTGCACGACCTCAACCTCGCCGCGTACTACTGCGACCGCCTCTACGTCCTCGACAGCGGCCGGATCGTCGCCTCCGGCACCCCCAAGGAAGTCCTCACACCCGGCCTCCTCCGGCAGGTCTACGGCGTGGACGCCGAGGTCGGCAGCCACCCGACGACCGGTGCGCCGACCGTCGTCTACCTCCCGCCGTCCGCATAACGGAAGCATCCTGCTCGGCATGTGAGACCACATGCCGGGAAACGGGCCGGGAATCTATACGATGACCGCATGGTTGCCCATGACGTGACAGCGAAGACGACGCCGAGCAGCACCGTGCTGCTTGTTGCGCGCCTGCACGTCGACCTGTGCAGGCTCGACAGCGCCATCTGTACGGCCTGAAGCACCGCACGTCTGCGAACACGCATGCCCCCGCGCGGGGGGACGAGCCGCCGCGCGCCCTTCACGCACGTACAACGCCCTCCCGACAGGAGCCCACGCCATGGCCATCGAGGTCCGCATCCCCACCATCCTCCGCACCCACACCGACGGCGCGAAGGCCGTCGAAGGCAGCGGCGACACCCTCGCCGACCTCTTCGCCGACCTGGAGACCCGCCACGCCGGCATCCAGGAGCGCATCGTGGAGAAGGACAAGGGCCAGCTGCGCCGCTTCGTCAACGTCTACCTCAACGACGAGGACGTCCGCTTCCTCGACGGCATCTCCACCAAGCTCGCCGACGGCGACAGCGTGACGATCCTGCCCGCCGTCGCGGGCGGCTCCCGCTGACATGCGCTACGACTCCCCGCTCGCCGCCGTGGGCAACACCCCCCTCGTACGGCTGCCCCGCCTCTCGCCCTCCGACGACGTACGGATCTGGGCGAAGCTGGAGGACCGCAACCCGACCGGCTCCATCAAGGACCGCCCCGCGCTCCACATGGTCGAACAGGCCGAGAAGGACGGGCGGCTGACACCCGGCTGCACCATCCTGGAGCCGACCAGCGGCAACACCGGCATCTCCCTGGCCATGGCCGCCCGGCTCAAGGGCTACCGCATCGTCTGCGTCATGCCCGAGAACACCTCCCGGGAACGCCGCGACCTGCTCACCATGTGGGGTGCGGAAATCATCCCGTCCCCCGCGGCGGGCGGCTCCAACACGGCCGTACGGGTCGCCAAGGAACTCGGCGCGAAGAACCCCGACTGGGTGATGCTCTACCAGTACGGCAACCCCGACAACGCCGGCGCCCACTACGCCACCACCGGCCCCGAGATCCTCACCGACCTCCCCGCGATCACCCACTTCGTCGCGGGCCTGGGCACCACCGGCACCCTCATGGGCGTCGGCCGCTACCTCCGCGAGCACAAGCCCGACGTGAAGATCGTCGCCGCCGAACCGCGCTACGACGACCTCGTGTACGGCCTGCGCAACCTCGACGAGGGCTTCGTCCCCGAGCTGTACGACGCCTCCGTCCTCACCACCCGCTTCTCCGTCGGCTCCGCCGACGCCGTCACCCGCACCCGCGAACTCCTCCAGCAGGAGGGCATCTTCGCGGGCGTCTCCACGGGAGCCGCCCTGCACGCGGCGATCGGCGTCGGGAAGAAGGCGCTCAAGGCGGGGGAGAGCGCCGACATCGTCTTCGTCGTCGCCGACGGCGGCTGGAAGTACCTCTCCACCGGCGTCTACACCGCCCCCACCACCGAGGCCGCCATCGACACCCTGCAGGGCCAGCTCTGGGCCTAGGCCCCGGCAGCCATGCACACGAGAAGGGGTCCGGCACACCACACGGTGTGCCGGACCCCTTCACGCACGTACGGCAGGACTCAGCGCGCGGACGGCACCCGCGCCCCCGCCACCTCGACCGACGGCGGCACGTCCGGCGACGCGTTCCACCTGCGGCGCAGCCGCTGCGGCAGCTTCCGGTTCAGCCACTGCGCGGCGGGCTCCTCCACGTAGTGGAACAGCGCCCAGGACATCGCGGTTACCACCAGACCCACACCCAGCAGGTCGAACAGCACACTGTTGTCGTCCCCGGCCCGGCCCCACGCGTACGTCGCGAGCCGGGACACCGAGTGGTGCAGCAGGTAGAAGCCGTAGCTCCAGGCGCCCAGCAGGATCAGTACCGGCTGGTTCAGGACGCCCCGGTGACCGTTGATCTCCCGCTGGACGAACGCCACGATGATCAGCATCGACAGCAGCGCCATCACCGGCCGCACCGTGTAGTCCAGCTGCGCCACGACCGCATCCGGCAGCGACGCCCGACCCTGGTAGTACCCGTACACGAACACCCCGAGCAGCAGCACCGGCACGATGGGGCGCATCGGCAGCCGCCAGCCGCGTCGCACCGCCAGCGCGACGGTCATGCCGAGCAGGAACTGCGGCAGGTAGACCAGCGGGTTGCGCATGATCCAGCCCTCGCCGGGACCGGAGAAGTTGGCCGCCGCCCACCAGTTCACCGCCCACATGCCGACCAGACCGGCCGCGGTCGCCAGCGCCAGCGTCCGGGTGCGGTACCGCACCGCGATGCGCGCGGCCAGCGGGAACAGGGCGTAGAAAAGCAGCTCGACGCTGAGCGTCCAGGTCACCTCGTTGCCCGGCAGCGTCGGCGTCACGCCCGGGAACCAGGTCTGCACGAGGAACAGCGAGGCCAGCAGGCTCGGCCAGTCGATGTGCTCGTGCGCGGCGATGTAGTACGCGTACACACCGAGGACGGCGGCTACCAGGGAAGCCGGCCAGATCCGCGCCATACGCCGCCAGTAGAACGCGAGCGGGTGCTCCTGCGGCTTGAAGACCCAGGTCAGCAGGAAGCCGGAGAGCACGAAGAAGAAGGTGACTCCGTGCCCGCCGATCATCGAGTACGGGAAGAGCGCGGGCGCGGTTCCGTAGCCCGTGCCCTTGCCGTGCCCGGAGAAGTGATGGGCGAAGACCGCGAAGGCGGCGAAGAATCTCAGACTGGTGAGTGAGTCGAGCCGATTCGGCAGCGCCGTGGGGGACGCGGAGGACCGAAAGGGCGGGACGAGGCTAGGACGGGGAGCGGTGAGCGTCGCAGTCACAGGCTTCTCAGTACGTCGGGGACATGGGGGAGGAGCAAAAGTTGTGCGCAAGTCGTGCTCTGTCGTGACCAGGAATGAACGGTTGTGTTGACGGGCTGAAAGCGCCCTCTGGTCCGATGGCGCACCAGGCTAACGCCCCCAAGGCCCCCGCCGCGCACCCGTCTTGATCTGTGCCGCCACCGGGGTACCCCCCCGCTTCGGCATCCCGCTGTTCAGTCACCGCGCCAACGCATCCCCCGTACCCCTGCGTCACCCGGGAGAGTGCGCGGACGAACACACCCGCGCCCCACACGTCGCACAGCCCGCAGTGGCCGCCCCCGACAGCTTTTACTGAGCCAAATGCCGCACCTTGTCCCACACCGTCGGATCCGCGACCCCCACCCGACGGCGGAACTCCTCCACCGCCACGTCCCGCAACTCGTCCGTCTCCAGGAAGCTCGGCCGCCCCTCGGCGTCCCCCACCGAACCCGGCGGCAGCGCGATCACACGCGAACGGTCGTGATGGTCCTTGCTCGTGATCTTCGCGACGAGCGCACTGTCCCCACGTACCGACAACACCAGACACGGCCGGTCCTTCGACCCGGGCCCGTCCTCGAACGGAACATCAGCCCACCAGATCTCCCCGGCCTGCGGCAAACGCCCGGACGGCTTCCCCGCCCGCCCCGGCTTCCCCGCCCTCCCGGGCCTGCGCCGCGGACCGGTCGGCCGCCCCGGCGGGCGAGTACGTCCCCAGGGACGGGTACGCCCGGCCCGGTTCCCGCGCCCCCATCCGTCGGCCAGCGCCGCCACCAGAGCCAGCACCACCACACCGAGCAGCGCCAACCACCACGAGGTATCCATGCGCCCGACGGTACCGGCGCCCCACCCCCGCAGCACCACGCACCCCGCCCCCGTAGCCCCCTTGGGCGGCGGGGCCGCCCCCCGGGGGGGAACGGGCGGGCATGGGGGCGGCCCCCACCGCACGGTGCACCCCACGCCCCCCAACCGCCCTCCCGCCCCACCCACCGCACCCCCACCCCGGGCCGCCCCCTCGTCCTCCCAACCCCACACCCCCCACCTCCAGTTCACGCCCCACCGCACGCCCCCCGATCCGGTGACACCCCAGGTGAGTTCCCCCACAACCGCACACCGCCGAGGAGCGGCGGGCCCTGCCGCGCCTTACGCTCGACCCATCCGTGCGCTCCCCGCCCCGCGCCGCGCGCACGCCACCCCCTCCCCGCACCCGCACTCGGAGGTCACCGCTCAATGAAGCTCACCGTCGTCGGCTGCTCGGGGTCGTTCCCGTCCGTGGAATCGGCCTGTTCGAGCTACCTCGTCGAGGCCGACGACTTCCGGCTGCTCCTCGACATGGGCAACGGCGCCCTCGGCGAGCTGCAGCGCCACACCGGTCTGTACGACCTGGACGCGATCTTCCTCAGCCACCTGCACGCCGACCACTGCATCGACATGACGGCCTACTTCGTCACCCGCTACTACCGCCACGACGGCGGCATGGCCCCCACGATCCCCGTCTACGGCCCGGAGGGCACGGAGGAACGCCTCACCGCGGCGCACGGCTCCACCCCCACTTCCGACTCGATGAGCAAAGTCTTCGACTTCCACACGCTGAAGTCCGGGACCTTCGAGATCGGCCCCTTCTCCGTCACGACGGAGCGGATGCGCCACCCCGTCGAGACGTACGGCATCCGCCTGGAACACGAGGGCCGCACCCTCGCGTACTCCGCGGACACCGGCCCCTGCGAGGCCCTGCACACCCTCGCCCAGGACGTCGACCTCCTTCTGTGCGAGGCATCGTTCCTGCACGGCAAGGAGGAGCTGCCCGACCTCCACCTGAACGGCCGCGAGGCGGGCGAGCACGCGGCCCGTGCGGAGGCCGGCCGCCTCGTCCTCACCCATATCCCGCCGTGGACCGACGCGCAGCGCAACGTGCACGACGCCCGCGAGGTGTACGACGGGCCGGTGGACGTGGCCGCCCGGGGCGCGGTCTACGAGGTCTGACCCGCACACCGCGGTCCGACAGGACGCATCCCACGGCAGGACCCGTGCCACGGAACACGGGAAGGCCCCCGGAACCCAAGGGTTCCGGGGGCCTTCCCGTAAACAACAGTCAGTCGGCGAAGCCTACTTGGCCTCGGCCTTCTGCAGCTCGGCCAGCTCCTCGTCGGACTCGCGGCCCGGCGTGGGGATGTTGAACTTGGTGATGGCGAACCGGAAGACGACGTAGTAGATCACCGCGAAGCAGAGACCGACCAGCGCCAGCCCCAGCGGGTTGGTCGCCTTGCCGAGGTTCAGCAGGTAGTCGATCAGGCCGGCCGAGAAGCCGAAGCCGTCCTTCATGCCGAGGGCCCAGGTCAGGGCCATGGAGACACCGGTCAGTACCGCGTGGACCGCGTACAGGGCCGGGGCCAGGAACATGAAGGTGAACTCGATGGGCTCGGTCACACCCGTCACGAAGGCGGTCAGCGCCAGCGAGAACATCATGCCGCCGACGACCTTGCGACGCTCCGGGCGGGCGCAGTGAACGATGGCGAGGCAGGCCGCCGGGAGGGCGAACATCATGATCGGGAAGAAGCCGGTCATGAACTGACCCGCGCTCGGGTCACCGTGCAGGAAGCGCGCGATGTCGCCGGAGTGGGTGGCGCCGTCGGCCTGCCACGAACCCGCCTGGAACCAGGGGAAGGAGTTCAGCAGGTGGTGCATGCCGATGGGGATCAGCGCACGGTTGGCGACGCCGAAGATGCCGGCGCCGACCGCGCCCGAACCGACCAGCCATTCACCGAAGTTGTGCAGACCCGTACCGAGGACCGGCCAGATGAAGCCGAAGACGATGCCGGTGAGCAGACCCGCGAAGGCGGAGAGGATCGGGACCAGGCGGCGGCCACCGAAGAAGCCCGCCCAGTCGGGCAGCTTCGTCCGGTAGAACTTCTGGTACAGCAGGGCGACGATGATGCCCATCACCACACCACCGAGCACGCCGGCGTTGACCGGTGCGTCGTTCATGACGATCTTGCCGTCGACGACCGCGGCGACCTTCGGCAGGTTGCTGTCGGTGAAGGTGGCGAGCACCTTCTGGAAGACCAGGTAACCCGTGACGGCGGCCAGGGCCGTCGAGCCGTCCGACTTCTTGGCGAAGCCGATCGCGATGCCCACGGCGAACAGGATCGCCATGTTGCCGATGATCGCGTCACCACCGGCCGCCATGTATCCGGCGATCTTGGTGATGAACGTCGGGAAGTTCTCCCGGCCGAGCATGTCGTTCTGGCCGAGGCGGATGAGCAGCGCCCCCGCCGGCAGCACGGCGACCGGCAGCATCAGGCTGCGGCCGATGCGCTGCATGACAGCCATCACGCCTGCGCCCTTCTTCTTGTCGGCCGCGGGTGCGGCAGCGCTGGCCTGGGACATCTGATCCTCCATGGGGGCAAGGCGCCGCCAAGGACATGGAAAAGAGGGGGACGGCGGCGTCTCCGGGGGTTCACACGGCCGTACGATCGGGCCCGCGTGGTCTACACCACTCAGTGGTGTAGACCAGTTGTAACACGGTGAGGGCGGGATAAGGAACCCGCGAAAACGGTGGTGCGGGACATAGCGCCCCACAACGGACAAAGGCCCCCGGACCGCATGGGTCCGAGGGCCTGCGGGGGAGGGGTGGAGGCCCCTAACCCGTTGCCGTATACAGCTGGTTGCGGCGGGCGGCTACTTCACGTTCTCCCGCTCGATCTCCTCCTCCAGCTCCTCCGGCTCACGCCCCGGAGTCGGCAGGTTGAAGCGGGTGATCGCGAACCGGAACAGCACGTAGTACACCAGCGCGAAGCACAGCCCGATCGGAATGATCAACCAGGGCTTCGTCGCCAGCCCCCAGTTGATGACGTAGTCGATCAGACCGGCCGAGAAGCTGAAGCCGTCCTTGACACCCAGCCCCCACGTCACCGCCATCGAGACACCCGTCAGCACCGCGTGGATCACGTACAGCACCGGCGCGATGAACAGGAACGAGTACTCCAGCGGCTCCGTGATGCCGGTGACGAACGACGTCAGACCCACCGACAGCATCAGACCGCCCACCGCCTTCCGCCGGTGCGGCTTCGCACAGTGCGTGATCGCGAGCGCCGCGGCCGGCAGCGCGAACATCATGATCGGGAAGAAGCCGGTGGTGAACTGCCCCGCCGTCGGGTCGCCCGCCAGGAAACGGTTGATGTCACCGTGCACCACCGTGCCGTCGGGCCTGGTGAAGCTGCCGAACTGGAACCAGATCGGCACGTTCAGGAACTGGTGCAGGCCGATCACCAGCAGACCGCGGTTGGCGATACCGAAGATCCCCGCCCCCAGAGCGCCCAGGCCGATCAGCCAGTCACTGAAGCTCTCCAGTGCGTTGCCGACCGGCGGCCACACCCACAGGCACAGGGCCGCGAACGCGATCGCCACGAACGACATGATGATCGGCACCAGCCGGCGGCCGTTGAAGAAACCGAGCCAGTCCACCAGCTTCGTGCGGTGGTACTTCTGCCAGAAGTACGCGGCCAGCAACCCCATCACGATGCCGCCGAACACGCCCGGATTCTGGTACGCGAAGGCCGAGACCGTACCGTCCGCCGCCCGGCAGCCGGTCAGCACCGGCGTCCCACCGCCCTCGCAGTCCTTGGGGAACTGGCGCAGCACGTTGAAGTACACGAGGAAACCCGCCACCGCCGCCAGCGCCGTCGAGCCGTCCGCCTTCTTGGCCATGCCGATCGCGACACCCACGCAGAACAGCAGCGGCAACCCGATGTTCGGATCGAGCAGCGCACCGCCCGCCCCCGACATCACCTTGGCGACGTTCTCCCACCCGAGCCCGTCCTTGCCGAAAACATCCGGCTGACCCAACCGGTTCAGGATGCCCGCGGCAGGCAGCACCGCGATCGGCAGCTGCAGACTCCGCCCCATCTTCTGGAGCCCCTGGAACAGGCCGTTCCACCACTTCGGCGACGGCTTCGCCGAACTCTGCACACTCATGGACGTCCTCCCGGAACAAGCCGACCGGCACGGGTGTTGCACACTGGTGTAGACCAGTTGCGATACGGTCCCGGAGCACGAACGACCACGCACTACCGGTGATCGTCATCTTTCGTCACACCCACCCCACGCGCCCGAGAAGATGGGCCAACCGTGGGTTAACGTGACGAAGCGGCCAACGCTGGGCCGACGCGGCGTGACGCAGCGACCTTTGAACATTCAGGGAGAAACACATGGCCACCAAGGCTGAGAAGATCGTCGCCGGGCTCGGCGGGCTCGACAACATCGAAGAGGTCGAAGGCTGCATCACGCGCCTGCGCACCGAGGTCGTCAACCCCGACCTCGTCGACGAAGCCGCCCTCAAGGCCGCCGGCGCCCACGGCGTCGTCAAGATGGGCACCGCCATCCAGGTCGTCATCGGCACCGACGCCGACCCCATCGCCGGCGAAATCGAAGACATGATGTAGCCACGCGCCCCACCCGAAGGCCCCGAGGGCCCTGTACCCGCCACACCCGTGGCCGGAACAGGGCCCTCACCCCTTCCCCGGCCGACCGCCCACCCCCCACCCACTACGCTCGACCCATGTCTCGTATCGACGGCCGCACCCCCGAACAGCTCCGCCCCGTCACCATCGAACGCGGATGGAGCAAGCACGCCGAAGGCTCCGTCCTCGTCTCCTTCGGCGACACCAAAGTCTTCTGCACCGCTTCCTTCACCGAAGGCGTCCCCCGCTGGCGCAAGGGCAGCGGCCAGGGCTGGGTCACCGGCGAGTACTCCATGCTCCCGCGCGCCACCAACACCCGCGGCGACCGCGAATCCGTCCGCGGCAAGATCGGCGGCCGCACCCACGAAATCAGCCGCCTCATCGGCCGTTCCCTCCGCGCCGTCATCGACTACAAAGCCCTCGGCGAGAACACCATCGTCCTGGACTGCGACGTCCTCCAGGCCGACGGCGGCACCCGCACCGCCGCCATCACCGGCGCCTACGTCGCCCTCGCCGACGCCATCGCCTGGGGCAAGTCCAAGAAACTCATCAAGGCCAACCGCGAACCCCTCACCGGCACCGTCTCCGCCGTCTCCGTCGGCATCGTCGACGGCACCCCCCTCCTCGACCTCTGCTACGAGGAAGACGTCCGCGCCGACACCGACATGAACGTCGTCTGCACCGGTGACGGCCGCTTCGTCGAAGTCCAGGGCACCGCCGAGGCCCAGCCCTTCGACCGCAAGGAACTCAACGCCCTCCTCGACCTCGCCGCCGGCGGCTGCGCCGACCTCTCCGCCCTCCAGGCCCGCGCCCTGGCAACCGTGGACACCCCCGACGCGTCCTGACGGGCACGGGCGTACGGAACACCACCCGTACGCCCGGCCACCGTCGCCGCTCCCCGGGGAGGACCCGCACCATGCCGTCGTACGCACGCCGCACCGCCCTCGCCCTCGCGGTCACCGCACTCACCGCCACCGCCCTCGCCGGCTGCGGAGCCCTCGACAAGGCCATGGACTGCGGCCGCACCGCCACCACCATCGCCGCGAGCGTCAACCGCCTCCAGACCGCGGCCTCCGACGCCGCGAACGACCCCCTCGCCTCCCAACAGGCCCTGAACGACATCGACCGCGAACTCAAGACCCTCGACGACACAACGGACAACGCCGACCTCTCCAAGGCGGTCAAGGACCTCGGCGCCGGCGTCGACAACGTCCGCAAGGCCATCGACTCGGGCGACCCCAACCCCGACCTCACGCCCGTCACCGACGCGGCCGGCGAGATCGGCAAGGTCTGCACCCCGTAGGCCCGGCAAGTCCGGCGAGGTCCGCACTCCGCACTCCGGCGGGATCCCCGTAAGTCCGGCGAGGCCCGGACCCCGCAATACGGCGAGGCCCGCACCCCCGTAATTTGGACGGCATGACCCGCCTCATCCTCGCCACCCGCAACGCCGGCAAGATCACCGAACTCCGCACGATCCTGGCCGACGCCGACCTCCCCTACGAACTGGTCGGCACCGACGCCTACCCGGAAATCCCCGACGTCAAGGAAACCGGCGTCACCTTCGCCGAAAACGCCCTCCTCAAGGCCCACGCCATGGCACGCGCCACGGGCCTGCCCGCCATCGCCGACGACTCCGGCCTCGCCGTCGACGTCCTGCACGGCGCCCCCGGCATCTTCTCCGCCCGCTGGTCCGGCACCCACGGCGACGACCAGGCCAACCTGGACCTGCTCCTCGCCCAACTCGCCGACATCGGCCCCGAACACCGCGCCGCCCACTTCGCCTGCGCCGCAGCGCTCGCCCTCCCGGACGGCACGGAACGCGTGGTCGAGGGCACCATGCCTGGCACCCTCCGCTACGCCCCGGCCGGCACCAACGGCTTCGGCTACGACCCGATCCTCCAGCCGGAGGGGCACGAGGTGACGTGCGCGGAACTGTCCCCGGCCGAGAAGAACGCGATCTCGCACCGGGGGAAGGCGTTCAGGGGGCTGGTGCCGGTGCTGCGGGAGCTGTTGGGCTGAGAGGTGCGTCCATGAACGTCGAAGGGCCGCCCCGACCCCGGGGCGGCCCTTCTCTGGGTGCGGCCTGTGGGACTCGAACCCACCTAGTCCATAACGGACAAATCGGACCTAAACCGATCGCGTCAACCAACTGCGCCAAGGCCGCCCAGCCGTCAGCCATGTTACTCGGCTGACGGCTGGGCGGGCAGTGCGACGACTACGAAGCGGCTCGACTCCCTCCGCCTCTACGGCACCAGGTCTCCGTCAGGGCGTGGCAATTCGGACACGGGTGGCGCAAGTTCTCGGCGCGGTTGGCGAGCCAGTTGCCGTCGATGTGGTCGATCTGGAGGGTGATCGGTTTGCCGAGCCAGTGGCCCGAGTTGCCGCAGGATGCGCATGCATAGGGAACGTCGATTTCCGGTAAGGCGCGGTGCAGCCGGGAGCGGTTCGTGCGCCCGGAGCCTCCGGGCATCACCACCAGTATTTTGCGCGACACGGGCTGAGGCTTGTACACCGTCTCCTTGGTCCAGGGCCGTCGCGCGAAGTGGGTTGTGTCCAGGTCCAGTTGGCGTATCTTGCACCCCAGCTTTTCGCCTCCCGCGCCGCACGCTCCAGCAGCTCGGGCGTGTACCGGACCGCCATGTTCGTTCTCCCCTTCCCGGCCGCCCGTTCGCAGCCTCGTACGGAGAAAGGAACCGGTTGTCGGACAGTCACGTCCGAAATACGGAATGCCGTGCCCTACTTGGAGTGGGGCACGGCATTCCGGATACGGCGCGAAGCAGCCGGGATCAGAACTTCGGTTCGCGGGCCTGGGCCCCGACCAGTTCGGCGGCCTCTTCCTTCGTCTCGACGGACGGGGGCGAGCCTTCCAGGGGCTGCTGGGCCGTCTCCTTCATGCACGCGACCGCGATGATGCCGACCAGGGCGGCGGCCATCGAGTAGTAGGCCGGCATGAGGTTGTTGCCGGTCCAGGCGATCAGGCCGGTGACGACCAGCGGGGTCGTGCCGCCGAAGATCGACGCCGAGAGGTTGTAGCCGACGGACAGCGACCCGTACCGGACCGAGGTCGGGAAGAGGGCCGGGAGGGCCGCCGACATCGTGCCAAGCAGGCAGACCAGGGAGAGGCCGAGCATCAGCAGGCCCGCGATGACCGCCGGGATGCTGCCCTGGCCCAGGAGGAGGAAGGCCGGGAGGGAGAGCACGAAGAAGCCGACCATGCCGGTCATCAGCAGGGGCTTGCGGCCGTAGCGGTCGCTCATGCGGCCCACCTGGCTGATGATCACCATCAGGAAGGCCATCACGGCCAGGAGGATCAGGAGGCCGTGGGTCTCCGAGTAGCCGAGTTCCTTGGAGAGGTACGTCGGCATGTAGGAGAGCAGCATGTAGTCGGTGATGTTGTACGCGCCGACCAGGCAGATGCAGAGGATGAGGGCCGGCCAGTAGTCGCGGAAGATGCGGCCGAGGTCGCCCTTGGTGGACTTCTCGACGGCGTCGGCGGCCTCCGAGGCGCGTGCGTTCTGCGACTCCATCTTCTGGAAGGCCGGGGTCTCGTCGAGCTTGAGGCGCAGGTAGAGGCCGATCAGGCCCATCGGGGCGGCGACGAGGAAGGGGATGCGCCAGCCCCACTCGCGCATGACATCGTTGCCGAGGAACGCGGTGAGTGCGGTGACGAGACCGGCCGCGCCGACGTAACCGGCGAGGGTGCCGAATTCGAGGAAGCTGCCGAAGAACCCGCGCCGCTTGTCGGGGGCGTACTCGGCGATGAAGGTGGACGCGCCGCCGTACTCGCCTCCGGTGGAGAAGCCCTGGAGCATCCGGAAAAGGATCAGCAGGATCGGGGCCCATATGCCGATGGAGTCCCACGACGGGATGAGGCCGATGGCGAGGGTGCCTATCGACATCAGGATCATCGTGAGGGCGAGGACCTTCTTGCGGCCGATCTTGTCGCCCATGGGGCCGAAGAACATGCCGCCGAGGGGCCGTACGAGGAAGGCCACCGCGAAGGTCGCGAAGGAGGAGAGGAGCTGGGCGGTTTCGTTCCCGGACGGGAAGAAGACGTGGCCGAGGGTGACGGCGAGGTAGCTGTAGATGCCGAAGTCGAACCACTCCATGGCGTTGCCCAGGGAGGCGGCCTTCACGGCCCGCTTGACCGCGGCATCGTCGGTGACGGTGATGTCGGAGCGGCGCAGGGGCGGGTTCTTGCGGCGCTGGATGGTGCGGAAGAGGGTGCGATGACGCTTGACCGCCTCGGGATCGTCCAGTCTCTCGGGGCCGGTGGGCGCCATGGTGCAGTTCCTTTCCTCGGACACGTATCCAAGGGTTACGTCTGCACCGTGGTGGCGGTTGCAAACGGAAGTCCTGCGGATTCGGGACTTCCGTCACGTGGCCGGGGGCCGGACGGCCCTTTCTGGAGGGCCGGGCTCCGGTCCTGGCCGGACCGGGTTGATCCGCGGCGGATGAGCCCGCGCCCGGTCCGGGCCGTCCCGCGCCCGGTCCGGGCCGTCCAGCGTTCTGCGTCCGGGCCCGGCCGGTCTCAGATCTTCAGGTCCTTGATGATCTTCGCGACGTGCCCCGTCGCCTTGACGTTGTAGAAGGCGTGCTCGACCTTGCCGTCCTCGTCGACCACGACCGTGGAGCGGATGACGCCGGTGACGGTCTTGCCGTACAGCTTCTTCTCGCCGAAGGCGCCGTACGCCTCCAGCACGCTCTTGTCGGGGTCGCCGACGAGGGTGACCTTCAGGGACTCCTTCTCGCGGAACTTGGCGAGCTTCTCGGGCTTGTCGGGGGAGATGCCGATGACGTCGTATCCGGCGGCGGCGAGGACGTCGAGGTTGTCGGTGAAGTCGCAGGCCTGCTTGGTGCAGCCGGGGGTGAGGGCGGCCGGGTAGAAGTAGACGATGACCTTGCGGCCCTTGTGGGAGGCGAGGGAGACGTCGTTGCCGTCGGCGTCGGGGAGGGTGAAGTCGGGGGCGGTGTCGCCGGGGGCGAGTCGCTCGCTCATGGGGCTCCTTCGTGCGTACGGTCCGCTGGTCGTGCGGCTGGGTGCGCATTGAGCGTAATGGGGGGTGCCGATGGGTGTGGGCGGGCAGGAGCTGACAGACTGCTCACGACGGATTACCGGACCGGACCACGGAGGCGGCGCAGTGTCGGAAGCCAGGACCCCTGCGCAGATCGAGGCGGACATCGTCCGCAGGCGCGACCAGCTCGCGGTGACACTGGACGAGATCGGTGTGCGGCTGCACCCGAGGACGATCGTCGGCGATGCGAAGGCCAAGGCGAAGTCGGCCGTGGACGAGACCGCCGGGCGGGCGTTCGTGGCCGTCAACCGCAAGGTCACGGACGTACGGGCGCAGTTCGTGGACGCGGACGGGGCGCCGCGGATGGAGCGGCTGGTGCCGGTGGCCGTGGTGGCGGTGGCGGTCGTGGGGCTGCTGGTGTTCTCGACGCGTCGTCGCGGGCGCTGAGCGGCTGGTGTGCCGTCGACGCGTCGTCGCGGGTGTGCGAGCGGGCCGGCGTGCTCTCGACGCGTCGTCGCGAGCGCTGAAGTCCGGGCGCTGAAAGCCCGAACGGCTGCGGGCCGAGTGCTGAAGTGTGCCGGCGCTCTTGTCCGTGACCCCTCTCGTGGGCGGCGCGGGTCCGGGCGGGTAGGTTGCGTGGCGTGAGCGAAAAGACCCATTCCCACGACGACAAGCTGCCGATCCGAATGCTGCACGACCGTGTGCTGGTCAGGTCCGACACTCCGGAGGGCGAGCGCCGTTCCGGCGGCGGCATCCTGATTCCGGCGACGGCCGCCGTCGGCAAGCGTCTCGCCTGGGCCGAGGTGGTCGCGGTCGGGCAGAACGTGCGGTCCGTGGTGCCCGGTGACCGGGTGCTGTACGACCCGGAGGACCGGGCGGAGGTCGAGGTGCGGGGTACCGCGTACGTGCTGATGCGTGAGCGGGACCTGCACGCGGTGGCCTCGGAGCGGGTGTCGGAGGACGCGACGGGGCTGTATCTCTGAGCCTGCCTCGGTGTCTTCGAGGCCGCCCCATCGTGTACCCGCCTCGGTGCTCCCGCCTCCGTGAGTCTGCGTCGGTGAGTGTGTGAAGGGCCTGGTGACCGTTGTCACCGGGCCCTTCCGTGTGCGCTTTGCTACCGTGGAGGGCACCCCGACGAGACGCGCCGTACCGGGCTCCGGGTCCCTTGTGGGCCCTTTCGCAAAGACGACGCACCCCGTGAGATTCCGCGTTTCTCGTTTCGGAGGTGCCGTCGTGGCATGGGTTCTGCTGGTCGTGGCCGGTCTGCTTGAGGTCGGCTGGTCGATCGGGATGAAGTTCACCGAGGGGTTCACCCGGCTGTGGCCGAGTGTGTTCACGGGTCTGGGGATCGTGGCCAGCATGCTGTTGCTTTCGCATGCCGCGAAGACGCTGCCTATCGGTACGGCGTACGGCGTGTGGGTCGGTATCGGTGCGGCGGGGGCGGCGGTGGTCGGCATGCTCGTGCTGAACGAGCCGGTCACCGCCGCCCGGATCTTCTTCGTGTGTCTGCTGCTGGTGGCCGTGGTGGGGCTGAAGGCGACGTCGGGTCACTAGACGTCGGCCCACTGAACGGCGGGCGGCGGGACGGCGGGTGCTAGTTCGGCGGGGCGTTTCCGTTGCCCGCCGGGCGCCGGTTGCCGCCTCCGGTGTTGCCGTCCCCGCCGTCGCCTCCGCCGAGGAGGCCGCCGACGGGGTTGTCGATGCCGCCGGTGGTGTCGGCGCCGCCGGTGGCGGTGCCTCCCGTGGCGTCGGCGCCGCCGTCGGTGGTGGCGCCCGTGGTGGCGTCGCCTGTGGTGGCGTCGTCGCCGGTGGTTCCGCCCGCGGGGTTGCCGCCGGTGGTGTCGGTGCCGCCGGTGTTGGCCTGGCCGCCCTGCTGTTGGCCGCCGTCGGTCGCCGTGCCGCCGTTGTCGCCGTCGGGGTCCTGGTCGCCGCCGGTGGCGCCGTCCTGCGGCGGGGTGGCGGGCTGTTCCCGGCTGGGCGGGGGGTCGACGGGGGCTTCGGCGCCCGCTTCGATTTCCAGGTCGAAGGTCTTGGCCTCGGTGCCCTTGAGGGCGTCGGCCGTGTACTGGGCCCAGGTTTCGGCGGGTGCGCCGCCGCCGTTGACGCGTCGCTGGCCCAGGGCTCCGTACAGCGGTTTCTGTACGGCGGTGTCGGGGTCGGCGCCCATGACGGCGACGACGGTGGCGAGGTCGGGGGTGTAGCCGGCGAACCAGGCGGCCTTGTCCTCCTCGGCGGTGCCGGTCTTGCCTGCGGCGGGGCGGCCGACCGCCTTGGCGGCGGCTCCGGTGCCGCCGTCGACGACGCTCTGGAGGATGGAGGTGGTGGTGTCGGCCGCGGTGCGGGAGACGACCTGCTTGGTCTCCTGCCGGGGGAGGGCGAGGTCGGTGCCGTTCTTGGAGATCTTGGTGACGAGGGAGTGGGCGCCGCGTTTGCCGTGGTTGGCGAGGGTGGCGTACGCCTCGGTCATGTCGAGGACGCTGGCGGTGGCGACGCCCAGGGAGATCGAGGGGTAGGCGTTCAGTTCCGGGGTGTTCTCGGGGATGCCGAGGGCGACGGCGGTGTCCTTGACCTTCTTCGGGCCGACGTCGACGGCCATCTGTGCGTACACGGTGTTGACGGACCTGTCCGTGGCGGTGCGTACGGTGATCTGTCCGTAGGAGCGGTCGTCCTCGTTCTCTGGGGCGAAGGGGATGGCGGAGCCTTCGACGGGGCGCTTGTTGGTGCCGTCGTACATGGTGTTGGGGGTGATGGGGGCGCCGGCCTGGGTGGTGGAGCCGTTCTCGACCGCGGCGGTGAAGACGAACGGCTTGAAGGTGGAGCCGACCTGGAAGTCGCGGCGGGTGGCGTTGGAGACGTACTGCTTGGTGTAGTCGATGCCGCCGTACAGGGCGACGACGTTGCCGGTGGCCGGGTCGATGGAGGCGCCGCCGACGCGGACGTTGCGGTCAGCCTTGTTGTCCTTGTCGGTCTTCTTCATGACCTTGTCGGTGACGGCTTTGACGAAGGCGTCCTGGCGGGGCTTCTCCAGGGTGGTGGTGATGCGGTACCCGCCGGTGCTGAGGGTTTTCTCGTCGATGACGTTTCTGTCGGTGAGGTAGTCCTCGACGGCTTGGACGATGTAGCCGCGCTGGCCGGAGAGGCCGGAGGCGGGCTTGGCCTGCTGCGGCTGCGGGAACTTGATCTTGGCGCGGTCGGCCTGCTTGAGCCAGCCCTCCTTGACCATGCCGTCCAGGACGTAGTTCCAGCGGGCGAGGGCCTGGCCGCGGTTTTCGGGGTGGGTGGCGACGTCGTAGGCGTTGGGGGAGTTGAGCAGGGAGGCGAGGTAGGCCCCCTCGGGGGCGCCCAGGGCTTCGATGTCCTTGCCGTAGTAGGCCTGGGCGGCGGCCTGGATGCCGTATGCGTTGCGGCCGAAGTAGCTGGTGTTGAGGTAGCCCTCCAGGATGTCGTCCTTGGACGACTCGCGGTTGAGCTTGATCGCGATGAAGAACTCCTTCACCTTGCGGGTGATGGTCTGTTCCTGGCCCAGGTAGTAGTTCTTCACGTACTGCTGGGTGATGGTGGAGCCGGACTGCTTGCCCTTGCCGGTGAGGGTGTTCCAGGCGGCGCGGACCATGGCCTGGGGATCCACGGCGGGTTCGCCGTAGAAGCCGCGGTCCTCGGCGGCGAGGACGGCGCGCTGGACGGGCTTGGGGATCTGGTCGAGTCTGACGTTCTGCCGGTTGACCTCGCCGTCGCGGGCGAGGGGGGTGCCGTCGGCGTACAGGTAGACGTTGGACTGGGCGGTCGCGGTGTCGTTCGCGGCGGGGATCTTGACCATGGTGTAGCCGGCGACGAACGCGCCGCAGAGCAGGAGGGCGACGAGCAGGAAGGCGCCGAGGAGCATCCGCCAGGTGGGGACGAGCCGTCGCCAGCCGGTGCGCCCGGGGCGCTTCTCCTTGTTCTTCTTGCCGGTGCCGGCCGCCTCGTCGGTGGCTTCGGAGTCGTCGGGGTGGGAGGCCGGGTCCGGGGCCGGGACGGAGGGGTCGCGGGGGGACCAGCCCGGCTGCTGCTGTGGCTCGTCGCTCATGCCTGTGGAGACTCCTCGGACGCGGCCAGAGGTTCACTCTCCGGCATAACGGTGTCGTATCGGGCGCATTCGCTTGTTACCCCATGAAACACCGTGCTCCGCCGCTGTCCTCATCCGGTCTCACGGTCGGCGAGTAATCGCTCGCGGATGGTGACCTGGTTGGACTAGGGTCGGGCGCTTTGGTGCCTGAAGCGTCGCGTGACCGACGTGGGCCGTGGACCGGAGTGGACCGCGGACCAAGTGGCACAACGAACGAGGGGATGCGGGGGGTGCGGGTGCGCTGGCGGTTGTACGCACTTGTGGCGGCCGGGAGCTTCCGCCGGTACGCCACCTACCGGGTGGCCACGGCCGCCGGGGTGTTCACCAACACCGTCTTCGGTTTCATCCTGGCGTACGCCTACACGGCCCTGTGGGACCAGCGTCCCGGGCTCGGCGGCTACGACCTGGCGCAGGCCCTCGCGTATGTCTGGCTGGGCCAAGCCCTGCTCGCCGCCGCCTCGTTGATGGGCGGCGGCTTCGAGGACGAGCTGATGGAGCGCATCCGCACGGGCGCGGTCGTCACTGACCTCTACCGCCCGGCCGACCTGCAACTGTGGTGGCTCGCGGCCGACTTGGGGCGGGGCGCGTATCTCCTCCTCGGGCGTGGGGTGGCACCGATGGCGGCGGGGATCCTCGCCTTCGACGTGGCGCTGCCGCCCGAGTGGTGGATGTGGGCGGCGTTCCTCGCCTCGGTGCTACTGGGGCTTGTGGTGAGTTTCGCGCTGCGGTTCATGGTGGGGCTGAGCGCGTTCTGGCTGATGGACGGGACAGGGGTGGCGCAGATGTCGTGGCTGGCCGCGATGTTCTTCTCCGGGATGCTGCTGCCGCTGACGCTCTTCCCGGGGCTGCTGGGGGAGGTGGCGCGGGCGATGCCGTGGTCGTCGCTGCTCCAGGTGCCGGTGGACGTGTACCTGGGCAAGCGGACGGGCTGGGACCTGGTGGCGGCGTACGCCTTTCAGGCGGGGTGGGCGGTCGCGCTGTTGACGCTGGGACGGCTGGTGCAGGGAGCCGCTACGCGGCGGGTGGTGGTCCAGGGTGGCTGAGGCGCGGAAGCGGGTGGACGAGGCGGGTTCGGGGGCGCGCGGCGTACGGGAGGGCCGGCCGGCGACGGAGGGTGACCGGCGGCCCGTACGGGAGGACGCGCACCGCGCAGCGGAGGACCTGCTGTCCGTACGGGACCGGGGGCCGGGCGGGCGGCTGCGGCTCGCGCGGGACGGGTTCCGCGCGTACGGGCTGATCGCGGCGATGTGGATCCGGGCGACGATGGCGTACCGGACCTCGTTCGTGATGACCACGCTCGGCAGCTTCGCGGCGACCGGCCTGGACTTCGTCGCGGTGCTGCTGATGTTCCAGCATGTGGAGAGGCTCGGCGGGTTCTCGCTGGGCGAGGTGGCGTTCCTGTACGGCCTGGCGGGCGCGGCCCTGGGACTGGGCGACCTCGCGATGGGGACCATGGGGCGGCTGGGTCAGAAGGTGCGGGACGGGACGCTGGACACGTTGCTGGTGCGTCCCGCGCCGGTGCTGGCGCAGGTGGCGGCGGACCGGTTCGCGCTGCGCAGGCTGGGGCGGACCACGCAGGGCCTGGCGGTGCTCACGTACGCCCTCGTGCAGTTGGACGGGGTGGTGTGGACGCCGCTGAAGGTGCTGATGGTGCCCGTGATGCTGCTGAGCGGCGGGGCGATCTTCGCGGCGGTGTTCACGATGGGCGGGGCGTTCCAGTTCTGGGCGCAGGACGCCGCCGAGGTGCAGTCGGCGTTCACGTTCGGCGGGAACGCGCTGCTGCAGTACCCGCCGACGGTGTTCGCGAAGGACCTGGTGCGGGGAGTGACCTTCCTCGTCCCCCTGGCCTTCGTGAACTGGATTCCGGCGATGTACGTACTGGGGCGCCCGTATCCGCTCGCCGTGCCCGAGTGGTTCGCGTTCCTGTCGCCGGTGGTGGCGGTGGGGTTCTGGGTGGTGGCGGGGTTGCTGTGGCGGGTCGGTGTGCGGTCGTACCGCAGCACGGGGAGCTGAACGGACAATGGGAGCGGAGGAGTTCATGAGTACGGCGGACGACGGGGACGCGGCGTGGGGCGCGGCGGACTTCATCGAGCTGGACGGCGTCGAGAAGGTCTTCGACGTGCGCCGCAAGACGGGTTTTCTGCGTCGGGAGAAACGGCAGGTCAGGGCCGTCGACGGGATCAGTTTCCGGGTGCCGCGCGGCGAGATGGTCGGCTACATCGGGCCCAACGGTGCGGGCAAGTCCACCACCATCAAGATGCTGACGGGCATCCTCACCCCCAGCGGCGGACGGCTGCGCGTCGCCGGCATCGACCCCTCGAAGGAGCGCACCCGGCTCGCCCAGCGCATCGGTGTCGTGTTCGGCCAGCGCACCACCCTGTGGTGGGACCTGCCGCTCAAGGACTCGTACCGCCTGATGCGCCGCATGTACCGCATCCCCGACGACCGGTACGCCGCGAACATGGCCCGCTGCACCGAACTCCTGGACCTGGGCGAGCTGTTGGACGTCCCCGTACGGCAGCTCTCGCTCGGCCAGCGGATGCGCGGCGACATCGCCGCCGCCCTGCTCCACGACCCCGAGGTCCTCTATCTGGACGAGCCGACGATCGGCCTCGACGTCGTGTCGAAGTCCAAGGTCCGGGAGTTCCTCCGCGATCTGAACGCGGAACGCGGCACCACCGTCCTGCTCACCACCCACGACCTCACCGACATCGAGCAGCTCTGCAAGCGGGTCATGGTCATCGACCACGGGCGGCTCGTGTACGACGGCGCGCTCGCCGGGCTGCACGAGGTGGGCGAGAGCGAACGCACCCTCGTCGTCGACCTCGAACGTGAACTGCCGCCGATCCGCACCCCGTTGGCCCGTAACGTCAAGGTGGAGGGGCCCCGTCAGTGGCTCGCCTTCCCCGCGTCGGTGTCGGCGGCGCCCCTGGTGGCCGAACTCGCCTCCGCGTACCCGCTGTTGGATCTCTCGGTCCGGGAGCCGGACATCGAGGCGGTGATCGCGAAGATGTACGCCGGTGGGGCGGACGCTGGAACGGGTGCGCGGATAGGCTGAGTTGTATGACCAGTGACCAGGACCGGGGGCCGGCGGCGGGAGTTTTCCCGAGCTGCGGGCGTCGGACGCCGACCGTGAGCGCGTCGTGGAAGTGCTGCGCGACGCCGTCGCCGAGGGGCGGCTCGACATGGAGGAGTTCGACGAACGTCTGGGCGCGGCCTACACGTCCCGCACCCAGGGTGAACTCCAACTGCTCGTGAGAGACCTGCCCGTGCACGGCACGGCGCCTCCGGTGCTGCCGGTGGCGGGGTCGGGGGCCGGCGCCCAGGCGGCCACCTGGGCGGGCCGGGTGGGCGTCCCCGCGACCTCCAGGGGGGCGTTCGCCTTCTGGGGCGGCTTCAAGCGGTGGGGGACGTGGAGCGTGGCGCGGGACTTCACCGCGTTCGCGATGTGGGGCGGCGGCGAGATCGACCTGCGCGAGGCACGGTTCGAGGACCGCGAGGTGGTGATCCGCTGCTTCACGATCATGGGGGGCATCGTGGTGAAGGTCCCCCCGGAGCTGACGGTCCAGGTCTCCGGCATCGGGGTCATGGGCGACTTCGACGACAAGGCCACCGGCGAGGGCACCCCGGGCTCCCCCCGCGTCAGGGTCACCGGCTTCGCCCTGATGGGCGGCGTGGGCGTCGAACGCAAACTCCGCAAAGCAGACAAGAAGCGCCTGAAAAACCTCAAAGAACTCGACTGACCCCGGCCCACCGCCCGTCCATCGTCAGCCCTCGGGCAGACGGCCGCCCGCCCCCTCACGCCCCGCCCCTTGGGCAGAGGGCCGCCCAAGGGGCGGCACGGGTGGGCAAGGGGCGGCCCCCACCAGAGGTGCACCCCCACCGGTACGCCCACCCCCGCCCTAACCAGAGCCCCGGACGCCACCCACTTCCGCACCCCCGCGAGAGGGCCCGCGCCCCGCCCCGAACCTCAACCCCCGACCCCCCTCAGAACCGCACCGGCGCCGCCACCGCCCCCTCCCGCCCCGCGAATCCCGCCGCCCCGGCCGCCGCCCCCGGGTCGCCCGCCCGCAGCATCCCCAGGTCCACCCACTGCCCCATCCGCCGGTACCCCTCGTCACTGGGGTGCAGGTGGTCGCCCGAGTCGTACGCCGGCAGCATCCGCACGGGCGCGTACGGGTCCCGGACCGCCCGGTCAAAGTCGATGACCGCGTCGAACACCCGTCCCGCCCGGATCTCCGTGTTCACCCGTTCCCGTACCGCCTCCAGCTCCGCCGTCCACGTCGGGTGCCCGCCGAACGGCAGCAGCGTCGACCCGATGACCCGCTGCTGGCGCGCGTGTCCCTGCCGTACGAGCTCGCGCAGCCCGTCCGTGATCCGCTTGGCGTCCCGCTCGTTCGGCGGCGCGATGATGTCGTTGATCCCCAGCAGGACCACGATCGTCCTGGCCCCCGGCTGCTTCACCGCGTCCCGCTGGAACCGGGAGAGCCCGCTGGGCCCCCGGTGGTCGTTGAGCAGCCGGTTTCCGCTGATGCCCTGGTTGAGGACGCCGTAGCGGGGCGCGCCCGGTTCCGCGCGCAACCGGTCGGAGAGGACGTCGGGCCAGCGCCGGTTGGCGTCCAGGCTGGAGGAGATGCCGTCCGTGATCGAGTCGCCGAACAGGACGACGGCCCCCTCCGCGTGGGGGTTCAGGACGTCCACCCGGGTCAGGTAGCGCCAGCTCTTCGTACGGGCCTTGTACGCACCGCCGGACACGTCCTCGGTGTGGTCGCCGGCCGCGCTGTACCCGGTCTGGCGGGAGAACGGGTGGTGGGTGACCGAGCCGCTCGGCGACTGCGAGAAGACGCTGACGAGGAGGTCCCCGTCGTACGGCACCCTGATCGCCGTTCCGTCGCTGACGGCCTGGCCGCCGGGCGGCACGACCACCGTCGGCCGGCCCCGGAAGGTGACGGGACGCATGGTTCCGGGTTCGGCCGCCGGTGCTCCGGCGGCGGCGGCGACGGCGATCGACGCGTGGGAGATGTGCAGCGGCTTGTTTCCGAAGAGGTTGGAGAGGGTGATGCGGGCGCGGGTGCCGCCGATGCTGGTGTGTACGACGTTGCGGATGGACTGCCCCGCCAGCCCCTTCCCGGAGCGCGGCTCGGGCCCGACGGGCGACGCGGACCAGGTCCCGATCCACTGCGCGCTCGCGGCCGGCCGCAGCCCCGTACCGCCGCTCCCGGACCGGCCGCCCTTGTCGGCGGTGTGCGTAGCGCTCCCGTTGCGCGCGGTACCGTCCCGCCCCGCGGGTCCTGTGAGGGCGAAGATGCCGCTGGAGATCAGTACGACCACTGCGGCCAGAGCGGCAAGCAGGGCGTAACCATGGCGCCTGGGCATGCGGTGCGGGGCTCCTCGGTGCGCTGGGGAGCGGGTGGCTCCCGTTCGAAATACGAACGTCGAACTGATCACCATGATGGGGCATGACGTTCACTTGGGAGACGCAGGGAACTCCAGGCGCGTTCCGGGAGTAGGTCAGGCAGGGCCCGAACGGAGCAGCGGCGCCGAACCGGAGCGCGGCCGACGGCCGGTCGCCGGACGGCGGCGACCGGTGACGGGACGGTCAGGTGGACACTCGGTGTACGGGTCTTTCCGTACGCGGGCGACCGCACGCACAGCAGGGGAAACGGCTCGGGTACGGGTACCCGGGGCGGAACCGGCACGGGTGAACGACGTGAACGACGGAGTGGGCGGAGCGGATGGAACGTACGAACGACAGGGCAGCGGCGGCAGCCGGGCAGGGCACCCCGGGCCCGGACGGGCTCCGCGCCGCGGACGGCACCTCGTCCCCGGACGGCACCCCGGCTCCGGACAGCACCCCAACCCCCGACGGGACCCCGGGCACGGGCGACGCCTTCCGCACGCGAGAGGCGGCCTCCGACCCGGACGACGGCCCGGGTGCGCAGAAGGCCGCCCCCGGCCCCCGCACGCGGGAGTCCGCCCCCGGCACCCCCACCGCACCGGCCGCCAAGCGCCTTCCCTTCACCTTCAGCGCGGCCGACGAGGAGAAGCAGCGCGGCGTGCGCCGGATGAAGGCGACGGCCACCGGGCTGCTCCTCTTCGTCGCACTCGTCTACGTACTCGCCAAATGGGCCCAGCACAGCGGGTTCACCGGCTGGCCGGGGTACGTGGCGGCAGCGGCGGAGGCGGGCATGGTGGGCGCGATGGCCGACTGGTTCGCCGTCACCGCCCTCTTCAAGCACCCGTTGGGCATCCCGATCCCGCACACCGCGATCATTCCCACCAAGAAGGACCAGCTGGGCGTCACCCTGGGCGCCTTCGTGGGCGAGAACTTCCTGTCCGAGGACGTCATCAAGGCCCGCCTGGCCCCGCTGAACATGGGCGGCCGACTGGGTACCTGGCTGGCCGACCCCGCCCACGCCGACCGCGTCACCGAGGAACTCGCCACCGCGCTTCGAGGTGCCCTCACCGTCCTGCGCGACTCCGACGTACAGGCGGTCGTCGGCGAAGCCATCACCCGCCGCGCCGACGCGGCCGAGATCGCTCCCGGTCTCGGCAAGGCCCTCAGCAAGGTGGTCTCGGACGGCGCCCACCACCGCGCCGTGGACCTGATCTGCACCCGCGCCCACGACTGGCTCGTCGAACACGGCGACTCCGTCATGGACGCGGTCCAGGGCGGCGCCCCCGGCTGGACCCCGCGCTTCGTGGACCGCAAGATCGGCGACCGCGTCTACAAGGAACTCCTGCGCTTCGTCACCGAGATCCGCGACATGCCCACCCACCCCGCCCGCGGCGCCATCGACCGCTTCCTGAGCGACTTCGCGACCGATCTGCAGTCCGACTCCGAGACGCGGGCCCGCACCGAACGCCTCAAGTCCGACATCCTCAACCGCCCCGAGGTCCAGGACGTCATCGCCTCCGCCTGGTCGGCGGTCCGCTCGATGATCCTGGCCGCCGCGGACGACGACCGGTCCGAACTGCGCCTCCGCGTGCGGGCCTCCCTCGTCTCCCTCGGCACCCGCCTGGCCACCGACGGCCGCCTCCAGCGCAAGCTCGAAGGCTGGGTCGAAGGCGCGGCCGTCTACGTCATCACCACCTACCGCACCGAGATCACGTCCCTGATCACGGACACGGTCGCCGGCTGGGACGCCGACCACACGTCCAAGAAGATCGAGGCCAACATCGGCCGCGACCTCCAGTTCATCCGCATCAACGGAACGGTGGTGGGTGCGCTCGTGGGCCTGCTGATCTACACGGTGTCGAAGGCGTTCGGGGCGTAGGCGGTACGAGGGACGCGCGGGGGAAGCCGTCGCCCCGGGACGCGCGTGTACGTGCGTCCCCGAGGAGGTTGTCGCTCGGGGGAACCGTGCGAACGCGCGGAGGGCGCCGCCCAGAGGTGGGTGTCCGTGCGGCGACCAAGGGGAAGCCGTCGCCGAGAGGGACGCGGGTCACCGTACGACCAGGCCCCGACGAACCCGCGGCCCCGGCCCCGCGCCCCGCAGTCCCGCGCCCCGGGTCGAGGCGAGGGCCGTTCCCTCGAACGGCCCCCGCCTCCGAAGGCGGGCCGACAGACGCGCCCCGCCCGCCTCCCCAGTGACTACTTCGAGCAGCCCCGCCGCCCGCCGCACCCGCTGGCCGCCCAGGAAGCCGCCGCGACCCCGCCCGCCACCGCGAACACCGCGGGCCAGGCCCCGACCTTCTTCGCCAACGGGTGCGATCCCGCGAACCCGGCGACGTACAGCCCGGTCAGCCCGGCCGCGACCTTCCCCCCGGCCTCCTGCTGCCACTGCCGGGCCGCGACGGCCCCGGCCGCCGCCAGCGCCACCCCGCCCAGCGGACGCTTCCCCGTCCACCGAGCCACCCCGTACCCCCCGACAAGCCCTGCTGCGGCGACTACGGACGCGGGCACCTTCGCCATGACAACTGCCTCCTGCTGAGATCCGGCGTACGACTCATCCTGTTTCGCACGTACGTCTGCGATGCGAGGCTAACGGGCCCCTCGAACCCACGAACCCGCACCCCTCTGTCACGGTGAGTACCGACCGAGTCCCCATTCGGTAACGGGATGTGGCCGCATCGGCCTCCCGCAGGAACGGCGATGTCCGGGCCTCCCGGGCCCCGCCCCCGTCGCGGACCCCACCCTGCCGACCCACGGACGAGGGCGGGGAAACGAACCCGTCCCCGCCCTCGTCCCCGCCCCCTCCCGCTCCCGGGGCCCACTCATCCGGGAAGCGACGTACGCCGCACCGGGCGGGCCGTCGGCCTACTCGCAGGCCACCCCGTCCCCGTCCCGGTCCAGGTGACGTCCGTACCCGGGCTGGCCGCTGCGAATGGGCGCGGCACCTGCGGCGCGTACGGCGGAACAGTTGGCGTAGGAAACGCTGCCGCCCCCGGAGGTCCCCCCGGACGCACTGCTGCCGCCCCCGCTCGTACCTCCGCTGGAACCGCCGGACGTCCCGCCCGTAGAACCTCCCGTGGATCCCCCGGTGGACGACCGCCGCGAGGAGGACTCGCACGCGACCCCGTCCCCGTCCCGGTCGAGGTGGCGCCCGTACCCGGGCTGGCCGCTGCGAATGGGGGCGGCACCCGCGGCGCGTACCGCGGAGCAGTTGGCGTAGCTGACCGGAGGCTTGGCGGGCTTGGCGGGCTTGGCGGACTTCGGGGGCTTGGGTACGGCAGGCACCTTGGGCGTGCTCACGGGCACCGGCGCGCTGACGGATATCCGCACGACAGCCGTGTCACTGAGGGCCCCGGTGCCCTTCCCCGCCACCTGGTACGTGAACTCGTCCGGGCCCGTGTACCCGGCGGTGGGCGTGTACACGAGGTTCGTCCCACTGACGGTGGCCCGCCCGTGCTGCGGCTGGACGGACACGCTCATCGCGTACGTCCCGGCCCCGACCGCCCGGGTCGCGTCTTCGTCCTGACCACCCGCTCCGACCACGCTGTCGTTGGCCAGAGCGGCAACGATGATCTGCTTCGCGCCCCGCCCGCTCGCCTCGTCATCCACGAGCTCCGGCCCGGCCAGGAGGGTGGGGGACGGCGACGCCGACCCGGTTACCCCCGCCCCGACCGGCTTGGCGTCCCCGACCTTTCCGTCCCCGACGGCGCTCCCCCCGCACCCGGCAAGCACGACCACCATCACCCCGGCCCCACCCACTACTCCAACCCGCCGCCGCGCCGCACTGCTCTTCCGCATGTGTCCCCCCAAGGCATCAATGTGAACTGAGGGGGCTGATGATGGCAGTCCTGTGAAGGTCCAGAACTGAACAAGTAAGCAATTGGCCGAAAGTGACCGTTTACCTCCGGGTCGACGTCTGTCCCGCGGGGAGACGTATACGCGCGTTCGAAGCGAAGCCCTCGTCCTGAATCGCGCGGACGAAGTCGGCCCAGGCGGCGTGAGGCACGTCGATCGAAGGACCGTCGAGAGCCTTGGAGTCGCGGACCGCGGTCGAGAGGGAAAGGTGCGCTGCCTCCAGGCACTCGGTTCCGCTTCCGCCGCTGTGCGAGGACTTGAACCAGTGGGCGTCGTGGTGGTCCATCAAAGCTCCTTGGCGACTCGATCCAGGAGCGCGGTCGAAGCGGGAATGCTCAACGCCTGCGCTCGCAAATATTCGAACGCCAACTTATAGCGCGTGAGTTCTGCGGGCTTCTCCATGAAGAGGCCGCCGCTGATGAGATCGACGTAGACGACGTCGAGTTCGGGGGTCGGTCCTCCCAGAATGACGAAGCTTCCCACTGCCGCCGCGTGCGCCCCTCCGGCGAACGGCAGTACCTGCAGCGTCACATGAGGACTTTCCGCGCGGCCGGCGAGGTGTCGCAACTGCTCACGCATGACGTCGGGGCCGCCCACGACGCGGCGGAGTACCGCCTCGTCGATCACCGCCCAGAGGTGTGGCGGATCCTCCCGGGAAAGGAGTTCCTGGCGCTTCATGCGGATGTCCACCATGTGGGCGATCTCGTGCTCGGTGCAGCGCATCTCGGACGCCCGGTGAACCGCTTCGGCGTATGCGCGGGTCTGGAGCAGTCCGGGGACGTACATGCACGCGTAGTGGTCCTCGCGCACCACCTCGTCCTCAAGGGTCAGCATGAGGTTCATGGACTCGGGAATCGGGTCCGCGAGCGAGCGCCACCAGCCCTGGATCTTCGCCCCTTTCGCCAACTCGACGAGGCTTTCCCGCTCCTGCGCGGAGGCACCGTAGGTACGACACAGGGCGTCCACCGCAGGCCATTTGACGGTGCCCTCTTTGGTCTCGTAGCGACTCAGCGTTGCCTTGGAGATGCCGACGGCAGCGCCCGCATCCTCCAGCGTGAAACCTTTCCGTTCCCTCAAGCGACGCAAGTCCGCCCCCAACTGTCGCCTGCGAGTTGTCGGCCCAATCGCCATATTCATGACCTTTCATGTTGATGCTCAGAGCCTGCACGGCGTGCACTTGCGTGAGCAAGGACGCGTACGCCGGGGGCGCACTCGCGCGAGCGGGCTACCGCTCGGCCTATGTGAGAGTTCCAAAACGAGAGTTCCACTGCCAGGCTGTGTGAGGAACGCCATACAAGGACGGTGTTCGAGTGACTGAAGGGATGGCTGACATGGATGGGTGTCGATATGAAGTCACGAGGCGGCCATGGGAGTTGCCGTTTCTGGCGGAACCGTGCGAGCTGGCGGGTCTGCGACGCGTGATGCGTCTTCACCTCACGATGTGGGGACTGCCGAAGTTGATCGAGGTTGCGCAGGCCTGCGTAACAGAACTTGCTGCGAACGTCGTTGCCCATGTGGGCACAGGAACCCCCGCAACGCTGGCGGTTGCGATGAGGGGAACGAACCTCCGCATTGAAATGCGCGACCCGGACGGACGGGCACTCCCCACGTTGCTTGCGGCCATGGGCGATGCGGAGTCCGGGCGCGGGATCATGCTGATCGACGCCCTGGCGAAGCGTTGGGGAGTCGAACCTCGTGAGGGCGCGAAGTCCGTTTGGTGCGAGTTGGACACGGAACTGACTACGTCTACTGGGCATGTTGGCGGGGAGGAAGTGACGCGAGCGGAGAGTCATCTCGCTCTGTATGAGCGCGTTCCTGGACACAGTCCCTCTGGACTGCCAGGAGCTGAAGCGGCCAGGGATTCGGCAGTCGCACTCATTGCAGATCTTCTTCACTGGCTCCGTGCGCACGGCTGTGACCCCGACGAAGCGCTGGACAAGGCTCAGATCTGCTTCGAGGCCGAGGCTGAGTGGGGGCAGGACGTATGACAGGGCTTGGCGGTGTTTCTGCTCTCGCGCGTGAGTTCGACGACTGCGGGTTCAATGATTTGAGCGAACTCCGCCGCCTCGTTCGAGTCGCACAGGGCTACGGGTTGTTGCAGGGCGTCGCCTTTCACAGCCTGGCGCCTGACGGTCCGCACGATGAGCCGTTCCTGCTGACATTGGAGGCAGACGCAGGCTTGGCGATCAGTTCGGGCGTTCTCCAGCGGTGCGATTTCGTCCCTCCTGGCTCTGTCAGGGGTGAGGACGCAGTGAGCTGGGTGCTGACTCTGGTCGACGCTCGCGTGCATGTCCTGCGCGCAGCCGTGTCGGTGTGCGGCTGGGGCGGTGTTGCAGGAGAGCTGTCCAAGATCCGTAAGCTCCTGGAGAGTCAGGAGGCAGGAACGGGCACAGAGGAAAGTCGGTGATCGCCAAGGCCTGGAGCGGTTGGGGCGATATCCATATCCTGTAGCCATGCCTACAGAGGACGCACCAGAAGATATGCTCTTTCGTGACATTTCTGCCGTAAGCGCCATTGAGGCCAATGAATCCGCGTCCGGTGACCGAGATCTCGCGAAGGTTGCTCAATGGTTCATGGATCAGCCTCGCATGGAGCAGAGGTTCTCAGGGGTCTTTAGGCAGTCGATCGACGAAGTGCTTGACGGTCAGCGTACGGGGCGCTACGACGTGAACGATCTTGAGAAAACGGAGAAAACATACCTAGGGACAAAGGTAGAGATCGTTTGCCGTACGGAATTTGGTTTTTCCCCTGGTAGCAGGATGGACTACCAAGTCTCCGGGGTCGAAGTCGATTCGAAGTTCTCCCTGACTGGGGATTGGATGATCCCACGCGAGGCGATGGGGCATATCTGTCTCGTCATGGCGGCGAATGACCGGAAAGCGACCTACGGAGTCGGGCTCGTGCGTATCAGGGAGGAACTCCTTACTGGCAGAGGCAACCAGGACCAGAAACGAAGGATCTCCCGGGAGGGACGCTCGGCCATCAAGTGGCTCGTCCGGGCGGGGAACTTGGATGCCAATCTCTTGCTGGAGTTGGACGAGGTCACTCGCAGGGCTCTTATGGCGGTTCCCCCTGGGCAGGGGCGAGTGGATATGTTGTTTCGGCATGTTCACGGACGGATTGTTGACCGGAACGCAGTGGTTACGACTGCGAAGCAATTGGATTCTGCAAAACGCGTGCGGGACGCGCGCTCCAGGCTGCGGGGAGCCGGGATTGTTATTTTGGGTCATCAAAAAGAGGGTCCGCGTATTGCGTTTTCACTGGGCCTCCCTGTTCCGAAGAAAGGAACTTGGGTGGCGGCGAGAGTTGTTCCGGTTTCGGACAGTTCAAGTAGGCGGTGCGCCCTTGTCGACGGAGTCCACTTCGCAGTCGCGGTGCCGGGCGAACCCGAGTGCCCGGCACCCGCCATCAATCACTGACTCCTGTAGATGTAGGGCTTGATGTGCTTGGCGATGGACTCGGCAAGCACCGGCGGCACTGCGTTTCCGATCTGCTTTGCAATTTGAATTTTGGTGCCACACCATACGAAGTGCTCGGGGAAAGTCTGCAGGAGGGCAGCTTCGCGATGAGTGATGGGGCGGTCGACGCGGTAGCCGTCGGGGCCTGGCTCCCACTGCGGGTGCAGATACTGCCCCTTCTCTGGCTTGTAGAATTCCGTCCGGATCGTGACGGATGGTTCCTCCCAGCGCATGCGCCCCATGACGTCGGTCGTGCCGGTCTTTTTTTTCTTCCAACAGTTCGGAAGGAGTTCTTCCGGGAGGTTGAATCTGCCGCCCCCCGGAGGGATGTGGGAGTAACGAAGCAGCGACAATGCTGTCGGCGTACGGCCGATGTGCAGATCCTCGCTCTTGAAAGGTCCGGGGACTTCCTTATCGAAGTAGATGACCTTGGATTCCGGTAGTGAGGTGGTTTCGGGCCTGTCGGAGATATTCTTTCCACTGAACGCGTCACGCACGTTGCGCCAAGTTTTAAGCCCCATGGGGTTGCCACGTCCATGAGTCGGTTCAGGGAGGGGGATTTTTCCGATTCGAGATCCGATAACGATGGCCCGCTTGCGGCGCTGAGGCGCGCCGTAGTCTGCTGCCAGCAGCAAGCCGCTGGAAAGATCGTACTCTTCGAGAAGTCCCCCTTCGCGTACTTCCTGCTGCAGCAGTTCGAATTCAGAAGAGGTGAGGAAGCGGTCGACGTTTTCGATTACGAAGACTTTGGGCCGGGCGTGCCGTACGAAGCGGATGTATTCCTTCCAGAGCTTGTTGCGGGGATCGTTGACGTCGCGAGTGCCGAGGTTGGAGAACCCTTGGCATGGCGGCCCGCCAATGATCACGTCTGCCGGAGGGATGTCGTCGTCCGGTACAAGCGCGATGTCGCCCCAACGCATGTGGGACTCGCCGAAGTTCGCGGCATAGGTTGCTGCGGCGTGGAGGTCCCACTCGACGGCCATGACCGGTTTGTAACCCTTGGCAGCCACGAAGCCCGAAGTCATGCCGCCACAGCCTGCGAACAGGTCGATCATGGAGATGCGTTTAGCCATGTTCGACAGGTTAATGGGAGGGACTGACAGTTGTCCTTGAGGGCGGTGGGGCGCCCGTGGCCGGCGATTGGCCCCGAGGGCTTGTCACCGGCCCTCGGGACCCGGCGCCGCACAGCTCACAGTGTCGCTACGTAATCGCGTAGTTCGTCGTAGTCACGGATGCGTCGCTGGTCACAGAGGCGCCTGAAGGTGTCGCGGATGTTCAGGCGTGCCTTGCGGTTGGTGCCGGAGCAGTAGTCGTCCAGTGCTGTGCTCAACGCCGGTAGATGCAGGTGGTACACGCAGTCCACGTCACCCGACCCCCGGGCCAAAAGCGCCAACATGGAGGGGCGTGGCTCCATCGTGACGGTGGCGAAGTGCGGCATGCGACCTCGTCGTAGGGCCGCCATCTTCGACCCCTGGCTACGGCAGTCCTGGGCTCTGTCCGTCCGAAGCGTCCACTTCAGGGAGAAGCCTGCCACCAGGTGCTGGAGGGGCGTGTTCGGTTTGATGGAATTGACGATCGACTTCGATACGGTTACGTCGAGCTTCAGGAGGGATTCCTCGCCCAGCAAGTCCAGTAGGTCCCTGCGACGGCTTTCCGCAACCTGCACCTCCCTGTGGATGTTGTCCAAGTGCTCCGCCAGAGCGTCCCGGAACTCCTCCTCAAGCGAGGTCGCTGCGGAGAACTTGCGGAGGGCGTCGACTGTGCGCGTTACTTCCTTGGCCATGTTTGTGCCGAGCTCTTTGGTGGCGTTGAGGTGTGAGAACTGTTCGAAGCTCGTGAATGGCTTCTCTGGCTGTACAACCAGGTGTGGAGCCGATACGTCATAATTCGTTCGTAGGTCCTCGACCATCAATCTGGCCATGTGGGTGCCTATCGCCTCCTTCGGAGGCTGGGCATCTGCCTGGATGCCCATGGCGTCGAAGAATATTTTTCCTAATTCTTTGGATTGCGTGTCGTTGGAGTCGGATGTGTTAGGTCGGCCTTCTCGGTATCCGCAGACCTGGTCAACAAAAGGGGCAGGCACAGACAGTTCTCCATCGGCTCAAATCTTTGACTCCGAAGCTGGATCAGATCGTCCTCTTCGGACATTCGTCATAATGGTTTGCGAAACAACTTCCGGAAGCTGATGTTCCCAGAACCGCAGCACCGTCCAACCCTGCGCCTCCAGATGCGCGGTCGTCTCGAGGTCCCGCGCCATGTTCCTGTCCAACTTGGTGCGCCACCATTCCGCGTTGGACTTCGGGCGGGTGGCGTGCTCGGGACAGCCGTGCCAGAAGCAGCCGTCCAGGAAGATCGCGACCTTGGCCGGGCCGAAGGCGATGTCGATGGTGCGGCGGGACATTCCGGGCACGCGGGTGTTCACGCGGTAGCGCAGGCCCGCCGCGTGAAGCAGCTTCCGTACCGCCATCTCCGGAGTCGTGTCGCGGGAGCCCTGGCGGCTCATGCGGGCGGACACGGAGGCGGAGGAGGGCTTGGGCATCGGCACACGGCAATTGTGACGCGAGTGCCGGAGCGGTGCGGCGTCCGGGTCCGGGGGCGCGGCACCGCTCGGGACCGGCTCAGCCCCCCGTCGGGGCCGCCGCCCCACCGTGGCAGTCGCGGTAAGCCTCCTCCGAGCCGCACCAGCACGCCGCCGAGGCCGAAGGCGGCCAGAAGGTGGCGCGGCCTCGGGCGGCCAGGGTGGTGGCGTATTCGGCGAGGAGGGACGTGGAGTCCGGGGTGGTGTGTTCCGAGGCGGCGAACGCTTCGTAGGAGGGGATGGAGCCGGTGACGACGCCCAGGTTCAGGGTGCCCGCCGAGGCCAGTTCGCGCAGGGAGGACTCCACCGTGGCCAGGTGCTCCGCGTGGGTGGGCGGGTACTCGGCGGCGAGGGTGGGGTGGGTGGCGCGGAGTTCCTCGTACTCCCCGGCCGGCCAGTGCAGCAGGGCGACCGGGAACGGGCGGGAGAGGGCCGCGCGGTAGGAGCCCAACTCCGCTTGGAGCCGCTCGATTTCGGCGCGCAGTTCGGTGGGGTCCGAGGAGCCGAGGGCCCACAGGCGCTTCGGGTCGTGCAGTTCGTCCAGCGGGACCGGGCCCGGGTTCACCGTGTCCGCGAGCGCGTCCCAGCTGTCGTGCGCCTTGCCCAGCATCCGGCGGACGCGGTGCCGGCCGGTGAGGAGCGGGCGGGTGGCGTACGGGACCTCGGAGTCCGAGGGGTTCACCAGGAGGGTGAGGGCGGTGGTGTACGCCTCGTGGGCCTGCTGGAGTTCGTCGTGGTTCTCCAGGGCCTCGGCGACGACCGCCCACGGCTGGGCGGTGCGCGGGGCGGCCGCGCGGATGCCGTCGATGATCGCGCGGGCTTCGGCCTCGTGGCCGAACTCCCAGAGGTTCGCGGCCTTGAGGGCCTTGATGAGGTGGGGGCTGTCGGGGGCGGGGTGGTTGAGGAGCTGGTCGTAGAGGGTGGCCGCTCGGGCGCGGTCACCGGCGAGTTCCAGGTGGGCCGCCGCCTGGAGGAGCAGGGGCTCCCGGTCCTCCGGGTACTGCGCCGCGGTGCGCAGCAGACGCTCGGCTTCGGTCGTGTGGTCGGCGGGCGAAGGCGTGTCGGGGCGCATGGTGGACACCGTACTGCCGGACCGGGCGGGGGCGAGAGGGGGCGGGACGGCCGCGGCGGGAGTGGGGGCGGGGGGCTGCATGGGAGGAGCGTTCCCCGGTCGGCGGCGGGCGGAACGTCCACCGGGGGGTGGTGGGGGAGGGTGGGTGCGCTCAGGGTGGGTGCGGGTGCGGGTGCGGGTGCGGGTGCGAGTGCGAGTGCGAGTGCGAGTGCGAGTGCGCGAGTGCGGGTGCGGGTGCGGTGGGTTGTGGAGTGAGGGGTTGCGGGGAGAGCGTGCGGGGAAGTTTGGTTTGGCGGTCAACCTTCTGGGGCCGGTCACCGTCTTCTTCAGTGGGTCGCGTGACTACGAGGGGCGGCTCGGCCGCGAGAGGTACGACGCGAGTCCCTGGCCGGGAGTCCCCTGGTCAAGAACGGGGAACTCGTGGCAGGCTGAGGTTTGTTCAGCCTTGAACGGGTAAGAGCGGTGAGTCCGGCGAGCGCAGCGGAGGAGGAGTGGGAGTGATCGGGAACGTCGTGCGGGCGCGTTGTGCGCTGGCAGTGTTCTTCCTGGTGGCCCATGTCCTCTTCGATGTCGGCGGCTTCGGTTTCGCCGGTGCTGTCGCCCTCGCCGCCACCGCCACCGTCGGTGCCGCACTCATCGCCTGCGCGCTGAGCAGCGGACGTACCGCCCCCGCCGTACCGCGCACGAAGGTGCGCACAGCCATCCGCGACCGGGAACGGCGTACCGCCTTCCTCGCGCAGCGTGATCCCGATGCGGCGGGCAGGCCCCGTCCGCGAGCCCCGGGCCGTCTCTCTCCGACGGCCGCGTAGGGGAACGACCGGGGTTGCTGTAAGTCTCCCGACCCTCTTCTCCGAGCGTTTTCAGCCCTGCGTGGGTCGTCATACCGATGTCTTCTTCTTTCCTTCGGTACGACGAGACCCTCGGAGGGCTCTTTCGTGTACGCGCTTTTCGCTTCCCTGGTGGAACGGCTTTCCGCCGTTCTGGACCCCTTGTTCGCCGCTTCGGCCACCGCCGCCGCCGTGGTCCTCTTCACGATGCTGGTACGTGTCGCCCTGCACCCGCTGGCCCGAGCCGCCGTACGGGGTGAGAAGGCCCGCGCCACGCTGGCGCCGCAGCTCGCCGCCGTGCGCAGGAAGTACGCGAAGCGGCCGGAGCGGATGAAGGAGGAGATTCTGGCGCTGCACGCGAAGGAGAAGGTCTCGCCCTTCGCGGGCATGCTGCCGATGCTGGTGCAGCTGCCAGTCTTTTTCGTGATGTACCACGTCTTCTCCTCGGCGGAGGTCGCAGGCCGGGCGAATGAACTGCTCGGGCACAAGCTGTTCGCTGCGCCCCTGGGATCGCGGTGGACGGACGCTCTGGGGCAGGGGGGATTCCTGGGGGCGCAGGGAATCGTCTACCTCGGGTTGTTCGCCGTCATCGCGGGGGTGGCCACCTGGTCGTTCCTGCGGGCGCGCAGGAATCCGGCGGTGGCGGAGACGGCGCAGTGGGCCGGGACCGGCGGTGCCGGCGTCGGCGGGGCGGGGGCCGGTGCGGGCGCACCCGGGGCCGCGCTGCTGAAGTGGCTGCCGCTGTTGTCGTTCGGGACGCTGATCACCGCGGCCGTGGTGCCGCTGGCCGCCGGTCTCTACGTCGCGACCACCACCGCCTGGACCGTCGCGGAACGGGCCTGGCTGCACCGGAACCGCGAGGTCAGGGAGGAGGGGACGGCCGGTGCCGGGCGCGGATGGCTGGGGCGCCGCACGTCCACGCAGTGAACGCGCACTTGCGAAGCGGGCGCCGAACTTGGAGGATCGGACAATTCTCCGGTGGCCGGGCCGCGAACGATCGGCCGGGTTGGGCGCGACCTTCGACCACGAGGAGATCGATCGCTGTGAAGTTGCTGCGTGTAGGAGATGCCGGTTCGGAACGTCCCGCACTGCTCGACGACGACGGGGTGACCGTACGGGACCTGTCGGGAGTGGTGGGTGACGTCGATGGCGCCCTGCTGGCCGATCCGGCCGCTCTTGAGCGGATACGGGAGGCCGCGGCGGCCGGAACGCTGCCCGCGCTGGACGCGGGCGGGCTGCGGGTGGGTCCGCCGCTCGGCCGGATCGGCAAGATCGTGTGCATCGGGCTGAACTACCACGACCACGCGGCGGAGATCGGCGCGCCCCTGCCCGAGGAGCCGATCCTGTTCTTCAAGGCGCCGGACACGGTGGTCGGGCCGCACGACACCGTGCTCGTGCCCCGGGGCAGCGAGAAGACGGACTGGGAGGTCGAGCTGGCCGTCGTCATCGGGCGGACCGCCCGGTACCTGGGGAGCGCGGAGGAGGGACTCGCCTGCGTGGCGGGCTACGCCACCTCGCACGACGTCTCCGAGCGCGCGTTCCAGATCGAGCGCGGCGGCACCTGGGACAAGGGGAAGAACTGCGAGACCTTCAACCCGCTCGGCCCGTGGCTGGTGACGGCGGACGAGGTGCCCGATCCGCAGGCGCTGGGCCTGCGGCTGTGGGTGAACGGGGAGCTGAAGCAGGACGGAACCACCGCGCAGCAGATCTTCGGCGTGGGCGAGGTGGTGCGGTACGTCTCCCAGTTCATGACGCTCTACCCCGGCGACGTGATCAACACGGGGACGCCGGCGGGGGTGGCCATGGGACAGCCGGAGCCGAAGCCCTACCTGCGGGTGGGCGACGTGGTGGAGCTGGAGGTGGAGGGCTTGGGGCGGCAGCGGCAGGTGCTGAAGGGGGCGTAGGGGAGAGGACGCCTTCGGAGCCGGACCGCCGCGTGACCCCCACGCTTCCCCCTCCCCGGCCCTTCGCTTCGTCCGAGCGGGGAGACCACCACGCCCGCCCCCTGGAACATGCCTGCGCCCAGGGGGCGGACGGCTGGGCCCGTCGGGCTCAGAGGGCGATCGTGGTGGACTGGGCGGCGGACTCGCGGGCTGCCTCCAGTACGGCCAGGGCGTCGGCGGCCTGGAGGGCGGTGACGGGGGGCTCCGTACCGTCGCGCAGCGACCGGGCGACGGCGGCGTAGTACGCGGGGTAGTCCCCGTGGAGGGTGGGTACGGGCGTGCCGCCGCCCGAGAGGGGGGACTCGCCGGCCCCGAGGCGGCCCCACATCTCCTTCGGCTCCTCGCCCCACGTGGTGTCCGGGTCCCCCGGGCGCCTGCCTTCGCGCAAGGCCGCCTCCTGCGGGTCGAGGCCGTACTTCACGTAGCCCGCGCGGGAACCCAGGACGCGGAAGCGGGGGCCGAGCTGTGCGGTGGTCGCGCTGACGTAGAGGTGGGAGCGGACGCCGTTCGCGTGCGTGAGGGCGAGGAACGTGTCGTCGTCGGCCGCGGCCCCCGGACGGCGGACGTCGGACTCCGCGTACACGTGCGTCACCGGGCCGAAGAGGGTCAGCGCCTGGTCGACGACGTGGCTGCCCAGGTCGTACAGGAGCCCGCCGATCTCCGCCGGGTCGCCGGACTCGCGCCAGCCGCCCTTCGGCTGCGGACGCCACCGCTCGAAACGGGACTCGAAACGCTGTACGTCGCCCAGCTCACCGTCGGCGAGGAGTGCGCGCAGAGTGAGGAAGTCGTTGTCCCAGCGGCGGTTCTGGAAGACGGACAGCAGCAGGCCCCGGTCCGCGGCGAGGGCCGCGAGGTCGCGGGCCTCGGCCGCGGTCGCCGCGAGGGGCTTGTCCACGACCACGGCAAGGCCCGCTTCGAGGGCGGCGGTGGCGAGGGCCACGTGGGTCTTGTTCGGGGAGGCGATGACGACCAGTTCCAGCTCGTCCGCCCGTGCCCACACCTCGTCCGGCGAGTCCGCGAACCGTACGTCGGGGAACTCGGCCAGAGCCTGCTCCCGGCGCTCCGGGTTCGACGTGACGACCGTGTCGAGCACCAGGCCCCCGGTCGCGGCGATCATCGGGGCGTGGAAGACGGAACCCGCCAGTCCGTAGCCGATGAGGGCTACCCGGAGGGGTGCGGCGGGAGTGCGGGCTGATGCGGCTGCAGGTGCTGTGGGCGTCATGGTTGCCACTTAAACAACGCAGGTGGCGAAGTGCAAAAGCGGGGGGCTCGGCCGACAGGGGGGACTTCGGGAGCTGTCCGGCCGTACGTCGTCGTGGCGCGGTCGTCGGCGGCGGTGTGCGTGGCAGGGTCACGGACCGTGGCCGCGGCGGGAGCGGGCGGCCCGTCGCTGTGCCGGTTGCGTCCGCGTACCGGGTCCCCGTCGCCCCGCGTCCGTCCCACCGTGTCCCCCGTCATCGCGTCCGGCTGGTCGGGCTGCCGTCCGCGGACCGGAGAGGCCAACCCATGCGTCTTCGCCGTGCACTCGTGCTGGGTGTCACCGTCGCCACGCTCGCTCCCGCACCGGCCGCCGTCGCCTCGGTGCCCCGCCCGGTCGCCGCCGACCAGCAGCAGCCGACCTGCGGCGACCCGCACAGTGCGGACTTCCCCCTCGGTACCCGTCTCCACGGCGGGCCGTACACCTATCAGCCGGGCGGCGACAGCGGTGAGTGGTACGTCGACCTCACCAACACCACCGGCGCGGCCTGCCACGACATCCACCCGGTGCTCGTCCTCGTCGACGACGGCCGCCATCTCCGGCCCGAGCACGTGCGCGCCGAGTTCCAGGACGCGGGCACCGGCGCCTGGCACGCCCTGCGCTTCCACCACACGGACCGCGACGAACTCGTCGGCGTCTTCGAGGAGACGACGCCGGGGTTCACCGTCGGGCCGGGCAGGACCCTCTCCGTGAAGGTGCGGCTCGGATTCACCGGGGACGCCCGCGCCAACACCGTCGTCGCCAACGCGGCCGTCGTGCACCGCAAGGGCGACGACGGGGAGTGGGTGGGCGAGTCCGGCGACTACCGGTTCGCCGTCGACCCGGACGAGGTCACCGGGGGGCGCGCCCACTCGGAGGGGGCCGGAGGTCTGGAGCTTGCCCGGACGGGGCAGGGGCCGCTGCTCGGGTTCGGGGCCGGCGCCGTCGCGCTCCTCCTCGGCGGCGGATCTCTCGTGGTGGGTTCGCGCAGGCTGCGGCCGTTGCCGAAGCGCTGACCTTCGTACGGACCGGCGACTACGGGGGAGGACCCGGCAGGAACATCCGGGCGCGTCGCCACGGTCGGCCCGGGACCATCCCGGACGGGAATTCCGCCGCCATGCGGGCGCGGCCCCACCCGTATCGGCTCATCTGCGACGATCCCTGTCGTGGACTACCCCGACACGCACCACCAGGACCCCTCGGCGCCCGTCCGGTCCGGCATTCCGGAGCACGGCCGCATCCCGAAGTACTACGCCGTCAAGGCCCGGCTCTCCGCGCTCGTGACGGAGTTGGCCGAGGGAGAGGCGCTGCCGACGGAACGGGACCTCGCGCTGCGGTACGAGGTCGCACGGGACACCGTCCGCCAGGCGATCCGTGAACTGCTCCTGGAGGGGCGGGTGCGACGGCAGGGCAGGGCGACCGTCGCGGCCGGGCCCAAGCTCGAACAGCCCCTGGCGTTGGCCAGTTATACAGAAGGCGTTCGGCGACAGGGGCGGCGCCCGGGGCGGACCCTGATCGGCCTGGAACGGTTCCCGTGCCCGGAGCGGCTCGCGCCGGAGGTGGGAGTGCGCGCCGGTGACCCCGTATGGCACCTGGAGCGGGTGCTGCTCGCGGACGACGAGCGGGTGGGGCTGGAGAGCAGTTACGTCGCGGTGGAGCGGGTCCCGCGGCTCGACGTGGACTTCGAACCCGATTCCTCGTTCTACGCGTACCTGCGCGAAGAGGTGGGAATCGGCCTCGGGCGGGCGGGGGAGCGGATCGAGACGGTGCTCGCCACGCCGCGCGAGGCGCTGCTCATCGGTACGCCGCCCGCGCTGCCGATGCTGCTGCTGCACCGGTGGTCGCACGATGTGGCGGGGCGGCCGCTGGAGCGGGTGCGGATGCTGTTCCGGGGGGACAGGTTCAGCTTCACGACGCAGCTCAACAGCTAGGCCGGCGGCAGGAGGGCGGGGAAGCGGGCGACGCACTATGATCACGAGAACGTAACGGGTCTGGGCCAGGCTTGCGGGGCTGTTCACCACACCGTTGCTGTGCGGATCCGGCCGCGTCACCCGGTCCCAGAAGTGTGGCCGCCGTGAGAGTCATAGTGGTGGGAGCCGGCGTGGTGGGAACCATGCACGCCTGGCAGGCAGTGGAACGCGGCCACGAGGTCGTACAGATCGAGCGCGAGGACGAGGCGCGCGGGGCAAGCCTGCGCAACTTCGGTCAGATATGGGTCAGCGGGCGCGCGGGCGGCGACGAGCTCGACACCGCCCTGCGGGCCCGCGAACTGTGGGAGGGCATCGCGGGGCGCGTCCCGGCCCTGGGCTTCCGCGCCAACGGGTCGCTGACCCCGGTCCGCACCGCGCTGGAACTCGGCGTCGCCGAGGCCGCGTTGGCGCGCGACGACGCCGCCGCACGCGGGTACAAGCTGCTGACGGCGGACGAGGCGCGCGCCGTCAACCCGGCGCTGCGCGGCGGGTTCCTCGGCGCGCTGTGGTGCGAGCGGGACGCCGCCGTCGAGCCCAGGACCGCGCAACTCGCCCTCAAGAAAGCGCTGTTGTCGTCCGGGCGGTACACCTTCGTCGGCGGGCGCGAAGTCCGCGAGGTGATCGGCGAGGGAGCAGTCCGCGACGACCACGGCGTCGTGCACCGCGGGGACTTCGTGGTGCTGTGCACAGGGGCCTGGCTGGGCGGACTCGTACGGGAGCTGGCACCCCGGCTCCCCGTCCGGCGCGTCCGGTTGCAGATGATGCAGACCGCGCCCCTCGGGGAGACCCTGGCCACCTCGGTGGCCGACGCCGACAGCTTCCGCTACTACCCGGCCTACGCCGGCGAGGCCCTGGACGCACTCAACGCGGGACAGGACCAGACCCCCACCGCCGCCGCCCACAAGATGCAGCTCCTGATGGTGCAGCGGCACGACGGCGGCCTGACCATCGGCGACACCCACGAGTACGAGCACCCGTTCCGCTTCGACGTGGAGGAGGAACCGTACGAGCACGTGGCGGCCGTGGCGGAAAGCTTCTTGGGCCGTCCGCTGCCGAAGATCAGGCAGCGCTGGGCCGGGGTGTACGCCCAGTGCACCGACAAGAGCCGCGTGGTGCACCGCGAGCAGGTGCGCGGTGGCGTGTGGCTGGTGACCGGGCCCGGTGGGCGGGGCATGACCTGCTCGCCCGCCATAGCCGAGCAGACCGCGAACGAACTGGGCTGGTGAACGCCGACATGGGCGCCTACAACAGGACCTCAACCGACAACAGGATCGAACTCGTCGTTCTCGACATGGCGGGCACCACCGTCGCCGACGGCGGCCTCGTCGAGCAGGCCTTCGCCGCCGCGGCCGAGCGGCTGGGCGTACGGGCGGGGAGCGCGGACTACGAGGAGAAGCTGCGTTACGTCCGGGCCACCATGGGCGAATCGAAGATCTCCGTCTTCCGGCACCTCTTCGGCGAGGAGGGCCTCGCGCAGCGCGCCAACGCCGCCTTCGAGGAGTCGTACGGACAGCTCGTCCAGGCGGGTGCGATCGAGGAGGTGCCGGGGGCCCGCGAGACGATCGAGGAACTCGCCGCGCAGGAGCGCACGGTGGTGCTGACCACCGGCTTCGCCCGCATCACCCAGGACGCGATCCTCGCCGCGCTCGGGTGGCAGGGGCTCGCCGCCTCGACGCTGTGCCCCGCCGACGCGGGGGGCCGGGGGCGGCCGTACCCGGACATGGTGCTGACCGCGTTCCTGCGGACGGGCGCGGTGGCGGGAGTGCAGGACGTCGCGGTCGTCGGCGACACCTCGTACGACATGCTCAGCGGCGTACGGGCCGGCGCGGGCGTGGTGGCGGGGGTCAGGACCGGGGCGCACGGGCCGGACGCCCTGCTCGCGCACGGAGCCACCCACGTGCTGGAGTCCGTCGTCGGACTTCCCGCTCTGCTGGCGGAGTTGGGCCGATGAACAGCGGCATACGCTTCGACGCGGTGTCCGTGGCGTACGGCGGGAACGTCGTGCTCGACTCGCTGGACCTGACGGTGGAGCCCGGCGAGGTGATGGCGCTCCTCGGGCCCTCCGGGTCGGGCAAGACCACCGCACTGCGGGCGGTGGCGGGTTTCGTGCGGCCGGTCTCCGGGCGCGTGTTCCTCGGGGGCCGCGACGTGACCGAGCTGCCGCCCTACCGGCGGGGCATCGGGATGGTGGTGCAGCAGTACGCGCTGTTTCCGCATCTGAAGGTGGCCGAGAACGTCGCTTTCGGGCTGAAGGCGCAGAAGGCCGTGCCCAGGGCGGAGATCCCGGGGCGGGTCGCCGAAGCGCTCGACATGACCGGGATGGCGGCCTACGCGGGGCGCTATCCGCGGGAACTGTCCGGCGGACAGCAGCAACGGGTGGCCATCGCGCGGGCTTTGGCGATACGTCCGAGCGTTCTGCTGCTGGACGAGCCGTTGTCGGCACTGGACGCCCAGTTGCGGTCCGGAATGCTGGCCGAACTGGCTCGACTGCACCGGGAACTGCCGGACGTGTCCATGCTCTACGTCACGCACGACCAGGTGGAGGCGCTGACGCTGGCGGACCGGATCGCGGTCATGGACAAGGCGCGGCTGCAGGACTGCGGGACGCCGCAGGAACTCTACCGGCGGCCCCGGAACGAGTTCACGGCGTCCTTCGTCGGCAACGCGAACCTGCTCCCGGTGGAGGTCCGAACGGGCGGCGGCGTCCGCTTCGGCGAAGCCGTGCTGAAGGTCGACACCGGTGACGCGGCGGCCGGATCCGCGGCCACGCTGTGCGTACGGCCGCACCTGGTCGGGCTCGGCGAAGGCCCCAACGCGCTGCGCGGAACGATCCGGGAAGTGCAGTGGAGAGGCTCCACGCACCGCCTGTACGTGGAGGTGGACGGCCGCCCCGTCAAGGCGGACGTCCGCGAACTGCGGGAGACGCCGGTGCTCGGCGCCCCGGTCACGCTGCACTTCGCGTCCCAGGACGCGGTGCTGCTGGGCGCGGGGGTGGGCTCCGGTGGCTGAGACGGCGGCGGCGCAAGGCGCGACGCGAGGCACGGTGCCAAGGGAGGACGTGCCGTCGACGGGCGCGGACCCGAAAGCCGTGCCCACAGAGCTGGAAAGCGGGTCCGCGGGCACGGACCGGGCCACCAGTCAGGCCGGCACGGTCGCGGCCCCGGGGCGCGGGTTCTCCGGGCAGGGGCCGCGGCCCCGTGGGGTGCCCGCGTGGGTGTGGGCGCTGCCTCCGGTGGCGGTGCTCGCGCTGGTGTTCCTGTATCCGCTCGCCCTGGTCGTGCAGCAGTCGTTCACGACCGACAGCGGTGACGTCTCTCTCGCGCCGTACGGGGACGTCTTCGCCTCGGAGGCTTTCCGGTCGGCGCTGGGCACCACCGTGTGGCTGGCGCTGGGGGCGACCGCCGGGTGTCTGGTGCTGGGGTTCGCGCTGGCGCTGGTCATCGCGTTCGTGCCGTTTCCCGGGGGGAAGGCCGTCGCGAAGTTCATCGACGTGTTCCTGTCCTTCCCCTCGTTCCTCATCACACTCGCGCTGCTGTTCGTCTACGGGAGCGTGGGCATGGCGAACGGGATGTGGACGGGTGTCACGGGCGCCTCGGAGGGGCCGTTCGACTTCCTGACGACGCCGTGGGGCGTACTGCTCGCGGAGATCACGTACTTCACGCCGTTCGTGATGCGGCCGCTGCTCGCCGCGTTCTCGCAGATCGACACCTCCCAGCTGGAGGTGGCCTCCTCGCTGGGGGCGCGGACCGGGCGGATCGTGCGCCAGGTGATCCTCCCGGAGGCGCTGCCCGCGCTGGCCGCCGGCGGATCGCTCGTGCTCGTCCTGTGCCTGAACGAGTTCGGGATCGTGCTGTTCACCGGGGCCAAGGGTGTGACGACGCTGCCGATGCTCGTCTACAGCAAGGCGATCCTGGAGTCGGACTATCCGGCGGCCTGTGTGGTGGCCGTCGTCAACGTCGCGATCTCGGTCGGGCTCTACGGGATCTACCGGGTGGTGAGCCGTCGTGCTGGTGCATAGCCGGGCAGGCAGGTGGGCGACCTGGGCGGGGTTCCTTCTGCTCTTCGTGCCGCTGTTCGCCGTTCCGCTGCTGGTGATCGTGGCCGCCTCGTTCTCGACGAACTGGTCCGGGGTGTTCCCGTCCGGGCCGACCGTCGCCAACTACGGGGCGGCGGTGCGCGGCGAGTCGCTCCAGGCGCTCACCACCAGCCTCGTCACCGCCGTCGCGGCCAGTGTCTTCGCGCTCCTCTTCGGGAGCTGGGCCGCGCTCGCCGCCGCCGCGCTGAGGAAGCGCGGCAAGCGGGCACTGGACGCGCTGTTCATGTTGCCGGTGGCCGTGCCGTCGGTGGTGGTGGGCCTGGCGGTGCTCGTCGCGTTCAGCCGGCCGCCGTTCCTCCTCAACGGAACGCCGTGGATCGTCGTGCTCGCGCACACCGTCCTCGTCACGGCCTTCGCCCACCAGTCCGTGTCGGCCGCGATCGTACGTCTGGACCCGGTGTACGAGCAGGCCGCGGCCTCGCTCGGCGCGCGGCCCGCGTACGTCCTGTGGCGGGTCAGGCTGCCTCTGCTGCTGCCGTCCCTGAACGCGGCCGCCGGGCTCTGCTTCGCCCTGTCCATGGGCGAGTTGAGCGCCACGATGATGCTCTACCCGCCGGACTGGATGCCGCTTCCGGTGCAGATCTTCACCGCCACCGACCGGGGATCCCTCTTCACCGGGTCCGCCGTCGCGGTCGTCCTCATGGGCACGACCCTGCTCGTCCTGCTCGCGGTCTCCCGCCTGCGCACCAGAGCGTCCTTCCGCTGAACGTCCTTCCACAGATGGGGATACGAAACGTCATGCAGCGCACCCTCAAGCCGATCGCCGCCGCCACCGGCTGCCTCGCCCTCACCGTCTCCCTCACCGCCTGCGGTTCCTCGGCCGCCTCCTCCGACGAGAAGATCGTCACCGTCTACAGCGCCGACGGCCTCAAGGGGGAGAAGGGAGACGGCTGGTACGACAAGGTCTTCAAGGACTTCGAGGCGAAGACCGGCATCGAGGTCAAGTACGTGGAGGGCGGTTCCGGGGAGATGGTGCAGCGCGCCGTCCGCGAGAAGTCCCACACGCAGGCCGACGTCCTCGTCACGCTGCCGCCGTTCATCCAGCAGGCCGACTCCAAGGGCCTGCTCCAGAAGTACGCGCCCAAGGGCTCCGACAAGGTCCGGGGCGGCGACAAGTCCGCCGACGGCACGTGGACGCCGGTCGTCAACAACTACTTCGGCTTCATCAAGAACAAGAAGGAGCTGTCCGGGGACGCTCCCCGGACGTGGGAGGAACTGCTGGACGACACGTACAAGGGAAAGGTGCAGTACTCCACCCCGGGCGTCGCCGGTGACGGCACCGCCGTCGTCATCAAGGCGATGCACGACTTCGGCGGGAAGGAAGCGGCGATGGCGTACCTGAAGAAGCTCCAGGTCAACAACGTCGGGCCGTCCTCCTCTACCTCCAAGCTCGCGCCGAAGGTCGACAAGGGCGAGATCCTCGTCGCCAACGGCGACGTGCAGATGAACTTCGCCCAGTCCAAGTCCGCCCCGAACCTCGCCATCTGGTTCCCCGCGAAGGCCGGCGGCCGGCCCACCACCTTCGCCCTCCCGTACGCCGCCGGGCTCGTCAGCAAGGCCCCGCACGCCGAGAACGGCAAGAAGCTCCTCGACTTCATGCTGGCCGAGGAAGCACAGCGGGAGGTCAGTTCGGTGGGCGGCGGCTTCCCCGCCCGCACCGACGTCGAGGCGACCGACGCGAACGCGCGCGCGCTCACGAAGCTGATGAGCGGCGTCGAGGTCTTCGAGCCGGACTGGGCCGACATCGGCAAGAACCTCAAGGAGTACGTCGACGCCTGGAAGACCGCCACCGGCAGCTGACCAGCGCCCCGGGGCGCGGTGCGGGCGGGCCCTGCTGCTTTCGCCCCACCGGTCACCGCACCCGGTGCCGGAGGCGCGACGCCGTCGTCCGCACCGCCGGAGACTAGGCTGGGGGCGCGCACAAGGTCGTGCGCGCCCCTTTGGCTGCATGTGTACGTACGGCGGGAGTCCCACCAGATGGCAGAGCGCAAGCCGATCGAATCCTGGCTCACCGACATGGACGGAGTCCTCATCCACGAGGGCGTTCCGATCCCCGGCGCCGACGCCTTCATCAGGAAGCTCCGCGACACGGAGAAGCCCTTCCTGGTGCTGACCAACAACTCCATCTACACCGCCCGCGACCTGCACGCACGCCTGCGCAGGATGGGCCTGGACGTGCCGGTCGAGAACATCTGGACCTCGGCCCTCGCCACCGCCCGCTTCCTCGACGACCAGCGCCCCGGCGGCACCGCGTACGTCATCGGAGAGGCCGGGCTCACCACCGCCCTGCACGACATCGGGTACGTCCTCACCGACCACGAGCCCGACTACGTGGTCCTCGGCGAGACCCGCACGTACAGCTTCGAGTCCCTCACCAAGGCGATCCGTCTGATCAACGGCGGCGCCCGCTTCATCTGCACCAACCCCGACGAGACCGGCCCCTCCGCCGAGGGCCCGCTGCCCGCGACCGGCGCGGTCGCCGCGCTGATCACCAAGGCGACCGGCAAGGACCCGTACTTCGCGGGCAAGCCCAACCCGCTGATGATGCGCACCGGCCTCAACGCCATCGGCGCGCACTCCGAGTCCAGCGCCATGATCGGCGACCGGATGGACACCGACGTGCTGGCCGGCCTGGAGGCGGGCATGGAGACGTTCCTCGTGCTCACCGGGCTCACCGGCAAGGACGACATCGACCGGTACCCGTTCCGGCCCTCGTCGGTCGTCGACTCCATCGCGGACCTCGTGGACCGCATCTGAGCCGTCCGCAACATCGCCGCGGGGGCCCGTACGGCGCAGTGCCGGGCCCCTGCGGATGCGAAAACGCCCGCGCAGGTGAATCTTCGAAGTACCAGGAGGTTCACAATGCGCTCAGCACAGCTCACTCTGTGTGCGGGAGTGGTGCTCGCGGCGGTAATCGTCCCCGCGCCCACCGCCCTCGCCCTCGCCCCGGCCGCACTCGCGCCGGGTGCCGTGAGGGACAACGAAGAGTCCCACGGCAGCGTCACCGTCACCCCGTCCACCATCGCGGCCGGCGGGGAGGTGGACCTGCGGATCGGCATCTGCGGCGGCAAGAAGGCCATCGGCCACTCGGAGGCGTTCTCCTCACCGGCTCACTTCCACCCGGCCGCCGACGGCGTCATGTTCGCCGAGGCCCGCATCCGCTCCGACGCCGAGGGCCGCGACTACGGCATCCACGTCAAGTGCGAGGACGGCTCCGGCAGCGCCGACGGCAACGTCACCGTCGTCCACCACCGGGTCGAGCCCACCGCCCCCGTCCGCGCGGGCGGCGGCGGCACCGCGGCGCTGGCCGCGGACACCGAGGGCCCCGGCACCCCGTACACCCTCATCGGGCTGGGCCTCGCGGGCGTCGCGGCGGTCGCCATCGCCGGACGGTCCGTGCGCAAACGCCGGGGCACCACGCACTGACACCGCCACACGACCGAGGGACCAACGGCAGGAGGAGCGGGGATGAGCGCCGACCACGCGTCCGGCAGGGGCCGGATGCTCACCGGCATCGCCTGGGCGGTGCTGCTCCTCGGACTGTGGCTGTGGGGCCGCGAGATAACCGACGGGCCGGGCGGCAGCGCCGCACCGACCACCGGGGACGTGGCCGCGGTGGGACGCCCGCTTCTGCAGGTCGAACTGCCCGACGCGCACGACCCGGTCGCGGGCGCCAGGCCCCGACGGGTCGAAGTGCCCTCGCTCGGCGTCGCGGCGCCCGTCAGCCCGCGCGGCCTCGACAGCTTCGGCGCCGTCGACCCGCCGCCCTACGAACAGCCGAGGACCGTCGGCTGGTACCGCGACGGGGCCCGCCCCGGAGCGAGCGGCGTCGCCCTGCTCGTCGGGCACGTCGACACCCGCAGCAAACCGGCGGTCTTCTACGGACTGAGTTCCGCCCGGCCCGGCGAGCAGATCAGGATCACCGGGGCGGACGGCTCGGTCACCGAGTTCACCATCGACGACGTACAGGTCTTCAGCCGCGACAAGTTCGACGCGAAGAAGGTGTACGGCCCGCGCGTGGCAGGCCGCGCCGAACTGCGACTGATCACCTGCGGCGGCACGTACGACCACGAAGCCCGCGCCTACACGGCCAACGTGGTCGTCTCCGCCTACCTGACGGGCGCCACGGGAAGCCCGCCGACCGCCAGGTCCTGAGCCCCGGCCGGGCCGCGCGCGGCCCGCAGCCCGAGCCCGCCGAAGACCGCCGCGAAGACCACCCACCACAGCAGGTGCGAGCCCAGCGACACCACCCTGAAGTCCCACAGCAGGGTCGCCGGCACGGGGACCTCGTCCGGGTTGCCCGGCAGCAGGAACAGCACCGCGAGCGTCGCCGCCCCGGTCAGGAACACCGCGCCGTGCCGCACCGGGTCCGGCCGCCCGGCCAGCCGTACGTACACCTGCCACGCCAGGACCATGCCCAGGACGCCGATGACCACGGCGGCCAGCCACAGCGACTGGCGGTTCGCGACGGTCGCCGAGTCGCCGACACCGGGCGGGGCCGCCGGATACCGCAGCGCGGGCAGCAGCGAGACGGCGACGAACGCCGCCGCACAGAACGCCAGCGCACGCGGCCAGGCCCGCACGAGGTAGCCGGTGCGCCGGTGGACCAGGGCGTACGCCACCGCGAACAGCACGCCGAGCGCGAGACCGGCGACCACCGCGGTGACGACGAGCCCGAAGTGCTGGGCGGAACGGGAGAACAGTTCCTCGTGGTGGGCCGCGGCGCCCGCCGCGGCCTGGTGCGCGTTCTCCTCGGCCGCCGAGCGCGCCTCTTCGAGGACGATCGCCCGGTCCATCAGGGGTTCGGCGAGGAGCAGGGAGAACAGGCCGGTGGCGAGACCGGCCGCCCCGCCCGCCGTGACGGCGCGGCCGAGCAGGGGCAGGGGAGAGGTCGCATCGCTCATGGTGGCGACGGCCCCGATCAGTGGCACGGGGCACCGAAGAGGTGCCGGCCGTCGTGCGAGAACTCGTGCAGGTAGTCGCCGGTCGCGGCGACGATCTGGCCGTTGTCCATGAACACGGCGTACAGCGCGATGAGGGCGACGATCGCAGCGGCGGCCAGGATCAGCACGTCACGGCCGTGGTTCGTCGCGGCGGCGGACGGCGACGCCGTCGTGTGCCGGTCGGCATGGGAAGACATGTCGGTGAGCCTCCTTCTGGGGTTTCCACGCCCCGTCGAAGAGGAGGACGACGGTCAGTTCCTGACTTCCGCACCGCAAACGGTGTGGTCACAGTGGCGGGACCGTCCCGGAATCGCACCGGAGTTCCTGTTCACCGTCGCCTCGAAGTGTGCAGTTGTCCCCGGGAGAGTCCCAGCTTGATCACACACTGTCAATGGGCCCCCGTGCGGCGGACGCGCGGGAAGAGGGGCGCCCGGGGGAACCTGGCCCGGCCGGCTGCTCGCTCCCCCCGGAGCGGCCGACCGGGCTGGTCCTCGACCGCACGCGCTCGGACTGCGGGAGAAGCCCGGCGTCTGTGCGGGAGGCTCTGGAAAATCAACTCGGCACGCGAACCGGGGGCTGGGGCCGCAAGAACACTGTAGAGGGGTCAAGCCCCGTTCTCCAGAGGGCATTTGACGGAAAGTCACAGCAAAGTCGCTACGCGTTTCCGTTGCGTGCCCGCGGGCCTTCCCGCGGACCTCCCCGCGGGCCGGAGCGACCTCGCCGCAAGGTCTCCCGTCACGGCCGCTTCCGCCGCAAAGGTCCGCGACGGGTGCCGGGGGCGTGCCAAAGGCCCCGTGACAGTGACCAGCACAGCCCCCCTCCCGGCCTCCCGTCGGCGAATGACCAGGTTGTACGCGGTGCAACGGCCTCGCGACGAGTGCGGCGTGCCTACGGGGGCCGGGGTTCCGTGTGTCAGGATGGATTCGACCGGTTGTGTCCGGGCAGGGGCGGCTGGGGGGCTGCCTCGAATTTCTCATCTCATTCGGGACGGCCACGACGGCTGGTCTTCGGCAAGGCGCCCAAGGGGGAGTCGATGTACGGCAGTGACAGGGGACGTGTGCGTGCGGTGGGAGCGGTCGCGGTGGGGGCCGCGCTGCTGCTGTCGGGCTGCTCGTCGGACGGCGGCGGGGACGGTTCCGGCGGAGGCACGGGAGGCAACCCGCCGATCTCCCAGCTGCCCAAGGACAACGACCCGTACTGGGTCAACCCGCAGGCCAAGGCGGCCAAGGCGCTCGAAGGGGCGGACGGCGCGCAGCAGGAGCTGATCAAGAAGATCGCCCAGCAGCCGGCCGGTGAGTGGATCGTCCCGGAGAACGCCAAGGAGCAGGCCCAGGGCTTCACCGAGGCCGCCGCCAAGGCCGACCGCGAGGCGCTGCTGGTGGTCTACAACATCCCGCACCGCGACTGCGGCCAGTTCTCCTCCGGCGGCGCCGCCGACGGCAACGCCTACCGCGCCTTCATCCAGCAGGTCGCCGAGGGCATCGGCGACCGCCCGGCCACGGTGATCCTGGAACCGGACGCGGTGCTGCACCTGGTCGACAAGTGCACGCCCGACAAGTTCCACGAGGAGCGCTACGACCTCCTCAAGGGCGCCATCAAGACGCTGAAGCAGCAGCCGGCGACCAAGGTCTACCTGGACGCGGGCAACGCGGGCTGGGGCAGGACGGACGAGATCTTCGAGCCCCTGAAGCGGTCGGGAGTCGACCAGGCGGACGGCTTCTCGGTGAACGTCTCCAACTTCTACTCCACCGAGGACAGCAAGAAGTACGGCAAGGAGCTTTCCGCGAAGGTCGGCAACAAGCCCTTCGTGATCGACACCAGTCGCAACGGCAACGGCCCCTGGAAGGAAGGCCCGGCCGACATGCGCTGGTGCAATCCGCCCGGCCGCGCCCTCGGTGAGCCGCCCACCACCAAGACCGGCGACCCGCAGGTGCACGCCCTGCTGTGGGTCAAGCGCCCCGGTGAGTCCGACGGCGACTGCAACAAGGGCCAGCCCAAGGCCGGGGAGTGGTTCGCGGAGTACGCGCTGGAGCTGGCGAAGAACGCGCAGTAGGCCCGGCACGAGTCACGGCATGAGAAATGAGTAAGGGGCGCCCTCCAGGAGGGCGCCCCTTACTCATGCTGTACGCGGGACCCTTACGGGACCTCGACCCAGACCGCCTCGGAAGGCGTCCCCTGATCGTCCGTCACAAAGAGCATGTAGTAACCGGAGGGAACCAGCGCCTGGTTCTCCGGGACGGTGACCGTGATGCCGTCGGCCGTCTTCTTCAGGTCCAGCGCGATGCTGCGCTGGTCCATGTCCGTCATGTGCGTCACCGCGCTGGGCCGCATCAGCCGCGCCGTCGTGATCGACGAGGCCTGCTGCGACTTGAACGTGCCCGAGGTGCCCCGGGCGATCTTCTTCGGCCCGTCGACGAGCTTGGGCCGCGAGTCGCGGTAGAGGTAGGGCGGGGTGTAGATCTCGATGCGCTGCTCGAAGACGCCCGGCCGGGTGTTGGCCTTGTCCGCGTACAGCGAGTCGGAACCGGCGCTCAGCACCCGCCCGTCCGGCAGCAGCACCGTGCCCGAGTGGTAGTTGCGCCCCACGTTCGGGTCGGCGAGCCGCTTGAAGGTGTTCGTCTTCGGGTCGTACTTGCGCGCCTCCAGGATGTTGGAGTCGCTGCGGCCCCGGTAGTCCTCGGAACCGCCGCTGACCAGGACGGAGTCGTCCGGCAGCAGCGAGGCGCTCGGGTAGCGGGTGCCCTTGTCGAGCGAGGGACCGTCCTTGAAGACCGGGTTGGGGAGCTTGGCGTCGACGAGGCGGGTCTTCTCCGTCGACTTCTCCGACTCGCCGACCCCACCGCCGCCGATGACCAGGAACTTCTGCTCCTGGGCGGGCGGCAGCATGACCGTCGCCGAGGTCTCCAGCTGGTCCGGGTCGCTCATCCCGGGGATCTTCTTGAAGCTGTTGTCCTTCAGGTCCCAGATGCCGGGATCGCGGCCGACGTCGGCCGGTCCGTAACCGGCGTTGGAGCCGGAGTAGAAGAGCTTGCCGCTGTTCAGCGTGAACAGCGACGGGTACGTCGGCAGCCGCCGCTCGAAGCCCGTGTACTTCCAGGTCTTCTTCTTCGGGTCGTAGATCTCGTCCTTGCCCGGGACGATCTGGCCGATGTCGTCGAGACCGGACGTCGCCAGGACCTTGCCGTCCTTGAGGGTGGTCAGCGACGGGTACCAGCGGGCCTCGTTCATCGGGTCGACGGTGATGTACTTCTCCGCGACCGGGTCGAACTCGTACGCCTCCCGGATGCCCTGGAAGTCCTTCTTGTCCAGGGCGAGCTTCTCCGCGACGCCGTACGTGTTGCGGGCGTCGGCGCCGGTCAGCGCGGGGATGGCGTAGTTGTCCTGGGCGCCCGACTCGTACTGTTTGCCGGACTCCTTGGCCTCGACGTAGATGCGGCCGAGGCCGGCCTCGGTGCGCAGGAACTGACCCTTGTTGGGTCCGGTCTTCGCGAAGACCTTCTTGGCCTTCTCCACCAGGACCGGGTCCTTGGAGACGTACGTCTTGCCGTTCTTCTTGCCCTTGAAGACCGTGCCCGCGGGCAGGGTTATCGGCTTGTCCGGGTTCTCGTTGTGCACCACCATCAGGCCGCCGGCCTTGGTGACGTCACCCTCCAGCTTCTCGTACCGCTTGGTGCCGCCCGCGACCAGCAGCTTGCCGTCGGCCAGCTGTGTGTGACCCGAGCAGAACATGTCCTTCGGCGTCGGGATCAGCTTGTAGTCGTTGGTCTTCGGGTCCCAGAGGATCGACTCGAACTTGCCCGCGTCGAAGTTCTTCTGGTTGTTGCCGGAGCCCGCGATCATCAGGACCTTGCCGGTGTGCAGCAGGGCCTGGTGAATCGTGTTGATCTTGTACTGGGAGGGGACGTTCAGGAAGTCCCAGTGGCCGTTCTCTGCCTTGTACTCGGGCCGGTTGATCTTGTACTCGTGGTACTGCTCCGTACCGAAGCGGTACAGCCAAGGCCCGTTGAACGCCGCCAGAGCAACCACCACCGCGCCCGTGATCGACAGTCGTCGGGCCCGGCGGCTCAGACGGAAACTCATTTCTTACGTCCCCCAAGGGATGAAATCTGCATGGTCTGGTCGGCCGGGGCCCAGCTCGGCCTCGCCTGCGGGGCGTGGTCCCCGGCGTACTGCCCGGGGTGGCCGGCCTGCTCGTCGTACTCCGGGCCGCCGCCCGCGGAGCCTGGTCCCTGCTGCGGGGCCGGCTTGCCGTTCTTCTTCTCGTTGCGCATGCCCAGGCGCCAGGCGATGATCGGCGCCGCCGTGATCAGCAGTGCGAGCGTCGCCCAGACGACCATCGCGGGGTGCGAGTGCCCGAGGAAGAACGAAACCGTGATGGAACCGCCGAAGACCACGATGAAGAACAGGTGGATCCGGAAGGTCCCGAAGAGCGTGTCCGGGCTGGACGAGTCGCCCTTCGGCGTCACGACGAAGCTGGACTTGCGGCGCAGTACGGCGTCCATCAGCGAGCGCGCGTAGATCGGCGCGGACAGTGCGGACATGGCCATGCCGGCCAGACCGCCGGAGCCCTCGGGCTCGTGCGGGGAGACGTTGTGGCGGCGGTTCCAGATGTAGAGGCCGATCTGGAGCGCGGAGGCGTTGCCGTACAGCATCATCCAGATGACCGGGTCGATCTGGACACCCGAGGCGCCCATGCCCAGGAACAGCGCGCAGGAGAGCGCGGCCAGGATCCAGTTCATGGCGGACATCGGGTAGAAGATGATCATCATCGTGTAGTTGAAGAGCTTGCCGGGGGGCAGCGTGCCCCAGCCCTTCCAGTACTGCTTGAGGATCGTCTCGTAGGTGCCGCGCGACCAGCGGAGCTGCTGGGTGAAGAAGTCGGTCCAGGCGGTGGGGCCCTCGCCGACGGCCAGCACGTCCGGTGTGTAGACCGAACGCCACTTCTTGCCCGTCGCCGGGTTCTTGGCGCGGTGGATCTCGAAGCCCGTCGCCATGTCCTCGGTGATCGAGTCGTACAGACCGCCGATCTGCTTCAGGGTGCGGATGCGGACCGCGTTGGAGGTGCCGACGAACATCGGGGCGCCGTAGCGGTTGCCCGCGCGCTGGATCAGGGCGTGGAAGAGGAACTGCTGCGACTCGGCGGCCTTCGTGACGAAGGTGTCGTAGTTGCCGTAGACCTGGGGGCCGATGACGAAGCCGACGTCCGGGTCGCGGAAGTAGCCGAGCATGCGCTCCAGGTAGTTCGGGAGCGGAATGTGGTCGGTGTCGACCGAGGCGAAGTAGTCGTAGTCGTCGCCGTGCGCGTCCAGCCACGCGTTGTAGTTGCCGTGCTTGGTCTTCGCGCGGTGCGGGCCCTTGGCCTGGTTCCACTTCGCGATGCCCTTGCGGGAGAAGTGGTGCACGCCCAGGCGCTCGCAGACCGCCTTCACGGCCGGGTCGTCGCCCTCGTCGAGCAGCCAGATGTGCAGCAGGCCCCGGTGGCGGATCCTGACCGCCGCCTCCAGGGTCTTGGTGACCATCTCCAGCGGCTCCTTGCCGGGCACGAAGGAGGTCATGAAGGCGACCCTGGTGCCGGTCTCGGGCACCACCGGGATCGGGTCACGGGCGACCAGGGTGGCGTGCGCGTTGGAGAGCACGTTCATGGTGCGGAACAGCTCGATCAGACCGATGGAGACGAGCATCACGACGTCGAGCGCGCGCAGGAGGTCGTCCTGCAGGTTCGGGTCGCGGTCGGTCCAGTGGGCCGGCTGCATGAGCCAGATGAACAGCGCCAGCGAGAGCACCGGGGCCGCGCCGAGCAGCAGGGCCGCCCGGATGCGGTGCGGTTCCTGGGAGATCAGCGACCGGTACTGGACCTTGTAGGGCTTCGCGGGGTCCGGCTGGGTCAGCGGGCCGGCCAGCCGGCTGTAGTGCTCGTAGTCGTACCTCGGCAGCGCCTTCTGCTTTCGGCGGCCCGGGCCCTCCGATGCCATCTGCGGGGGGACCCGCAGCTGCGTCGTCTGGGTGGGGTCGTGGGTTGGGTCGTGGTACTGCCCGGCGCCGCTCGGCGTCGACGTCATGAGTCATCCCCCCGCACGCAAAGCTGGCTGCGTGAGTTCGTAGGTCTAATCGCTCGCTGGCGGTCCCCCTCGACCGTCTCGAACGCAACTTTGATCGGGCCGCCATCAGCACAGACACAGGACGACAACCTTCCGGTTGCATGATGCCCGTCCCGACATCCGTGCGTGAAAGGGGCCCCCACCCGCATGGGGTGCGGTGCGCACCCTGTCGGCCCGGCCGTCTCCCCGTCGGCTTTCCGAGCCGCAACTCTTCGAACCGCCCGCCCCATTGGAGCCTCTGGCTCCAGGATAGGTTCCCCGACTCGCCATATGATCGCAAGGGTCGACGATCGCAGGCTGCCGGGTGTCCCGGGCGGTTCCGGGGAGGGCCCGGACCCGTGGGACGACCTGGGAACGACCGAGACCCTCCCACCGGTGGTGGAAGGGTCTCGGTTGCGCGTGCGCCGCCAGGGACTCGAACCCCGGACCCGCTGATTAAGAGTCAGCTGCTCTAACCAACTGAGCTAGCGGCGCCTGCTGACTCGGAGAACTCTACCGGATGTCCCGGAGTGGTTTGAACCAGCGGTCGCCCGGCATGACCGTTTGGTTATATTTCGTACCGTCAAGGTGCGTTATGTCCGGGCAGTTGGGACACTGGGGCGGTGATCCAGTTCGAGGAGATTCAGCCCGCAGCCGACTGTCCCTGCGCCGGATGTGCCGATCGGCGTCGTACCCGCAGGACGAGATCTCTTCCGGTACGTGACGGGGCTCACCCCGCGGCGCGCGGCGCACGACGGGCGTGGGTGCTGGTCACCGCCGCCGGGGTGGTGCTGGGCGGCGGGGGAGTCGCCGCGGCCGGGGACCACGACGTACCCGGCGCGCACCACGGAAGGGAGAAGGCCCGGGAGACGCGGGGGGACGGCCGCGGCGAGGTCCGGGACGGCCGCGGTGACGTCGGTGAAGGACGCGGTGAGGGGAGGGGGAGCCGTGCCCAGGCACGGGAGGGCCGCGGCAACGTACGAGGCCGGGTGCGGGAGGACCGTGCCGACGGGGACGCGCCCACCCCGCAGGGCCGGGCCGCCCCCCTGTACGGCCGGGCCTCCTCCGCTCCGGGCTCCGGTGCGCCCGGGACCGTGCGTCCGCCCGGCGTCGCGGCCGCGCCGGAGCTCAAGCCCGCCACCAGGGCGGACATCGTGAAGCGGGCCCAGACGTGGGTCGAGGCCAAGGTTCCGTACAGCATGGACAAGTACTGGAGCGACGGCTACCGGCAGGACTGCTCGGGTTACGTCTCGATGGCCTGGGGCCTGGCCGGGAACGAGTGGACGGGCAGCCTCGCCGGGTTCGGCGTGCAGGTGCCGCGCGACCGGCTCCAGCCGGGCGACATCCTCCTCTTCCACAACACCGCCGATCCGCACAACGGCTCGCACGTCACGATCTTCGGCGGCTGGACGGACTACACGCACAGCCACTACCTCGCGTACGAGCAGACCCGCCCCACCACCCGCAAGCAGGCAACCCCGTCGGGCTACTGGAACAACGCGGACCGCTACCTGGCCTACCGCTACAAGGGCCTGGTCGAGGGCACCGCGCCACAGGGTGCGGCCGGGGTGCCCGCGTTCCCGGGGGCGCGGCACTTCCGGCCCGGCCTGTCGGGACCGCACGTGGAGAGGCTCGGCAAGCAGCTGGTGAGCCGGGGATTCGGCAAGCACTACAAGGTCGGACCGGGTCCGCGCTGGAGCGAGGCGGACCGGCGCAACGTGGAGGACTTCCAGCGGGCGCAGGGCTGGCGGGGCGCCGCGGCCGACGGATACCCGGGGCCGGAGACCTGGCGGCGGCTGTTCTCGACGACCGGGGACGGGGTGCGGCGATGAGGGACCCGGTGATCGGCAGCGCGTCGACGACGGAGATCCCCGTGCATCTGTTGTTCCGCGACGAGGCCGGAGGCGGGGCCGGGGCGTTGCCGGTGCCGTCCGGGACGACCGTGGTGGCGCGCCGCCGGGGGACGGGCGAGCAGCCGAAGGTGACGGAGCGTGCGGTGGAGGAGCCGCTCGCCGCCGTGCACCGGGAGGCGTCGGGTCCCGCCGAGCGGCCCGGGGCCGTGCGCGCCGGGTGGGCGGCGGTGACCGTCGGTCTCGGGGCGCTCGCCGGGTGCGGGGCGGTGCTGTGGCGGGCGGGTCTGCTGCCCGGGCCGGCGCGGCCGTGGCTGCCGTTGCGGACGTACGACGGACTGGGGGTGGTGGACTGGAGCGTGCTCGCGCTGCTGGCGTCGGCCGTGCTGTGCGCGTTCGGCGGGCTGACGCGCGGGCGCGAGGGGTACGCGTCGGTGCTGGTCCGCTTCGGGGCGTACCGGGGGAGCGTACGGCGCACCGGCCTCGTGTGGCTGAGCCCGCTGCAGGTGCGCCGCCGGGTGGACGTACGGCTGAAGCACTGGCGGAGCGAACCGCTGCCCGCCGTGGACCGCAACGGGATTCCGCTGCGGGTGGTGGTCCTCGTGGTGTGGCGGGTCGCGGACACCGCGCGGGCGGCGCTGGCGGTGGCCGACTCACAGGGGTACCTGCGCGGCCAGGTGGAGGCGGAGCTCGCCCGGGTGTTCGCGCAGGTGCCGCCCGACGCGGTGCGGGACGCGGCGACCGTCGGCGACATGCTGACCCGCGGGCTGGCCGCACGGACGGCACGGGCGGGCATCGAGGTGTACTCGGTGCAGCCGGTGCGCACCGAGTACGCGCCCGAGGTCGCCGAGGCCATGCGGCGGCGCCGGATCGCCGCACTGGATGCCGGCGAGCGGGAGAAGGCTCTGGCCTCGGTGGTGGACGCGGTCGAGGACACGGTGACGCGACTGGCGGCCCGGGGCCTGACGGGAGAACTGGACGACTACGAGCGCAAGGCGCTGGTGCGCGAGCTGACGGTGGCCTACCTCGGCGGGTCGTGACCCCGGGGGGCCGGCCCGCGCGCCGACGGAGGTGACGGGGTGAGACGGGGGGGGGGGGGGGGGGAATGACGGGCGCGGGGGTCCGTGCCGGTGGGGCGCCGCACCGGCGGGGCGGGTGCGCGGTGGACGTACGGGTTTCCCGCACTCTCTCCATCACGTTGGACATTGGTCTGGACATGTTCAATCGGCGTCCATACATTGGGAGTTGGTCTAGACCGACATCCCCAGTACTTCCCCACGCGCGCGTGCAGCACAGCTCACAGATCGAAGATCCCCCCCACGTCCTCTGGAGCGAAGCCATGCGAAAAAAGGCAATGAGCGCTGCCGTCCTCGGGCTGGCGGTGGCGGGCACCACCGTGCTCGCGACCGGCAGTGCCAGCAGCCACGGCTACACCGATTCCCCGATCAGCCGGCAGAAGCTGTGCGCCAACGGCACCGTCACCGGCTGCGGAAACATCCAGTGGGAGCCGCAGAGCGTCGAGGGCCCGAAGGGATTCCCCACCTCCGGGCCCGCCGACGGCCGTATCTGTGCCGGCGGCAACGGGCCGTTCGCGCAGCTGGACGACCCGCGCGGCGGCAACTGGCCGGCCACCAAGGTGAGCGCGGGACAGAGCTACCCGTTCCGCTGGCAGTTCACCGCCCGCCACCGTACGACCGACTTCCGGTACTACATCACCAAGCAGGGCTGGGACCCGTCCAAGCCGCTCACCCGGGCCGCGCTCGATCCGCAGCCGTTCCTGAACGTGCCGTACGGCGGCCAGCAGCCGCCCGCGACGCTGACCCACCAGGGAACGATCCCCGGCGGAAAGTCCGGCAAGCACATCGTGCTGGCGGTGTGGAACGTGCACGACACGGCCAACGCGTTCTACGCGTGCTCGGACGTGCAGTTCTGAGGGCGCGGCCGCAAGCAATCGGCTTGAGAAAGGGGTTCTGAGAAGAGGCCCTGCGCGTGGCTCCGGGCGTCCGGAACCGGGTACCAGTTGTCCGAGCACCCGGTTCCGCGCGCCCGGTTCCCGGCCGCGGCCCGGCCGGGGCGGGCCGGAGGTACGCTCGATGCCGGCCCGGTCATCGGCCGGGAGCGGCGGTGGGCCGCGGGCTCGGCGTCGGCGCGGTGCCGCAGCGGCACCGGCCCGTCGTCGGAGACCACACCCGAGCGGAGTGCAGCGTGAAGATCCTCGTGACCGGTGGCGCCGGATTCATCGGCTCGGCCTACGTCCGGATGCTCCTGGACGGCAGCCTGACCGGACACGAAGACGCCCGGGTGACCGTGGTGGACCTCCTCACCTACGCCGGAAACACCGACAACCTGCCGGTGGGCCACCCCCGGCTGGACCTCGTCCGCGGTGACGTCCGCGACCTGCCACTCCTCCTGGACCTGCTGCCAGGCCACGACGCGGTCGTGCACTTCGCCGCCGAGTCCCACGTCGACCGTTCCATCGAGGGCGCCGACGCGTTCGTCACCACCAACGTGGTGGGCACCCAGACCCTCCTGGAGGCGTGCCTGCGCACCGGCGTCACCACGGTCGTCAACGTCTCCACCGACGAGGTCTACGGCTCGATCGCGCGGGGCACCTGGACCGAGGACGCTCCGCTCGCCCCCAATTCCCCGTACGCCGCGTCCAAGGCGGGCGGCGACCTGATCGCCCGCTCCTACTGGCGTACCCACGGCCTCGACGTCCGCACCACCCGCTGTTCCAACAACTACGGTCCCCGCCAGCACCCCGAGAAGCTGATTCCGCGCTTCACCACCCGGCTCCTGTCGGGCGAGAGCGTCCCCCTGTTCGGCACCGGCGGGAACGTCCGCGAGTGGCTGCACGTGGAGGACCACTGCCGGGCCGTGCACCTGGTCCTGACCAAGGGGACGGCGGGCTCCGTGTACCACGTGGGTGGCGGCACCGCGCTCACCAACGCCGCGCTCACCTCGCTCCTCCTGGAGCTGGCGGGCGCCCCGGCGTCCCTGGTGACGCACGTCGCCGACCGCAAGGGCCACGACCTGCGGTACGCGCTCGACGACACCCGCATCCGCGAGGAACTCGGCTACGCGCCCGCGGTGCCCTTCGACGAGGGGCTGGCCGCGACCGTGGCCTGGTACCGGGACAACCCCCGGTGGTGGAAGGCCCGCTGAGCGTCCGGGCCGAACACGACGAAGGGCGGCACCGGTGAACCGGTGCCGCCCTTTCGCTTTCATCAAGTGCGCCGCCAGGGACTCGAACCCCGGACCCGCTGATTAAGAGTCAGCTGCTCTAACCAACTGAGCTAGCGGCGCTTGACTCGTAAATCGTACCTGGTCCGAGGGGGTGCTCGCGACCGGGTACGGACGGTCGCGGCCCGCTCACGGGTGGTCCGCCCGCGGCGGCTCGGTCACAGGGACAGCGACAGGGCCATCGGTGTCGCCCGCCGGTTCAGCGCGTCCGCCGCCCGGCGCAGCCGGTGCGCCTGCTCGACGGGCAGCGACAGGGCGAGACAGCCGACGGCCGCGCCCGCGGTGAGCGGTACGGCGGCGCAGACGGTCCCCAGCGCGTACTCCTGGAGGTCCAGTACCGGGACCGTCGGCGGCTGGCTGTCCAGCTTGGTGAACAGGACCCGCTCGTTGGTGATCGTGCGCGAGGTCAGCCGGGCGGTCTTGTGCCGCGAGAGGTGGTCGCGGCGGCCGTCCCGGTCGAGCTGGGTGAGCAGGCACTTGCCGATGGCGCTGGCGTGCGCCGAGGAACGGAAGTCGACCCACTCGTTGACCTTGGGCGTGAGCGGGCCCTCGGCGACCTGGGTCACCTTGATCTCGCCGTCGACGTACCGGCTGAGGTAGATCGCCGCGCCGACCGAGTCGCGCAGCTGGTCCAGGGTCCGCTGGAGGCGCAGCTCGACGAGTTCGCGGCGGGTGCTGCCGGGGGCGCCGACCAGGTCGAGCGACTCGCCCGCCACGTACGCGCCGTCGGCGACCTGGGCGACGTACCCCTCGCGGCGCAGCATCAGCAGCAGGGGGCCCAGTTCGTGTGCGGGCAGTCCGGTCTCGCGGGCGAGGGTGACGTCGGTGACGCCGTCCGCGTGCCGGGAAACCGACTCCAGCACGCGCAGCGCGTACCGCACGGACTGCTGCGGCTGCTGCGGTGTGGTCGGTTCGGGCTTCAGCACCACGGGTCCCCCTAGCAAGGTTGGAGCCGTCCGGTGTGCCCCGGCCGGCCTGCGTCGTGCGGCTGCGTCGACCGGTTCGGATCGTGACGGCTTGCATCGTTCGTGCGTCGCTCTGCCACGATAGCCGTCAACCCCCGCCACCGGGACGGGGGTTGAAAAAAGGCTTCCCGGGGTGTGCCTGCCGGGACCCCGTGACCTGGGACGCACCACCTGTGGCACATGCCAGGGTCAGATCACACTTTCGTACGCGGCCTCAGAGCACCGCGCCGAGGAATTCCCGGGTCCGCTCGTGCTCGGGATCCCCGAAGATCTTCTCCGGCGGGCCCGACTCGATGACCCGGCCCGCGTCGAACATCAGGACGTCGTCCGAGATGTCCCGGGCGAAGTTCATCTCGTGTGTCACGCAGAGCATCGTGATGTCGGTGGTGCGGGCGATGTCGCGCAGCACGTCCAGCACACCGGCCACCAGCTCCGGGTCCAGCGCCGAGGTCACCTCGTCGAGCAGCAGCACCTGCGGCCGCATGGCCAGCGCCCGCGCGATGGCCACGCGCTGCTGCTGCCCGCCGGAGAGCTGGGTGGGCTTGGCGTCGGCGCGCTCGCCGAGGCCCACCATGTCCAGCAGTTCGCGGGCCCGCTCGTCGGCCTCGTCGCGGGACAGGCCCAGGACCCGCACCGGGGCCTCGGTGATGTTGCGCAGCACGGTCATGTTGGGGAAGAGGTTGAACTGCTGGAACACCATCCCGATGTTCTTGCGGACCTCGCGCAGCTGCTTCTCGCCCCGGGAGGGGAAGAGCTGCTGCCCGTTGACGTGGATCGTCCCCTCCTCGGGCTTCATCAGCGTCATCAGCAGCCGCAGGATGGTGGTCTTGCCCGACCCGGAGGGCCCGATCAGGGTCACGTGCTTGCCCGGCTTCACCGAGAAGCACAGGTCGTCCAGCACGGTGTTGTCCCCGAACCGCTTCGTGACCTTGTCGAACCTGATCAGGTCGGCGGTGGGGGAGGGTGTTTCGGCGGGCTTGACGGTCTCAGCGGACAAGACGACGCTCCAGGACTCGCAGCAGAAGGGACGCCGGGTAGGCGATGAGGATGAAGGCGATGCCGACGACCGTCAGCGGCTCGGTGTACTGGAAGGTGGCCGCACTCTCCAGCCGCGCCTGCTGGAGCAGCTCCAGCACGCTGATGCCGGCCAGCAGCGGGGTGTCCTTCAGCATCGAGACGACGTAGTTGCCGAGGGCCGGCACGATGCGCCGGATCGCCTGCGGGAGGATCACCGCGAACCAGGTGCGGTGCCTGGGCAGGCTGAGCGCGGTCGCCGCCTCCCACTGCCCGAGGGGTACGGCGTCGATGCCCGCCTTGTAGACCTGTGCGGTGTACGTCGAGTAGTGCAGCCCGATCGCCACCGTGCCGGTGGTGACCGCCGAGAACTGCACACCGAACTCCGGCAGCACGAAAAACAGGAAGAACAGCTGCACCAGCAGCGGGGTGTTGCGGATGAACTCGGTGACCACGTTCACCGGCCACCGCACGAACCTGCTGGCCGACAGCAGACCGAAGGCCCACACCAGACCCAGCGAGAACGACAGCAGCGAGCCGAGTGCCAGGATCTGCAGGGTGAGCTGCACCCCGTCCCAGAAGCGCGGCATGAAGTCCGCCACGGCGGACCAGTCCCAGTTGCTCATCGCGTACCCCCGGCGGCCTGGGCCTTGACGTCGATGCCGATCCCGGCCTTGGTCCTGCGCTCCACGACCTTCATGCCGCGCGTCAGCAGGAACGCGATCACGAAGTAGATGACGAGGGTGATGGAGTAGATCTGCGCGCTTTCCTGGGTGGCGAGCCGCACCAGGTACGCGGCGAACGACACGTCACCGATGCCCAGCAGCGACACCAGCGCGGTGCCCTTCAGCAGCTCGATCAGCAGGTTGTTGAACGGCGGGATCATCTCGGGCACCGCCTGCGGCAGCAGGATCAGCCGCATCCGCTGCCAGGGGGTGAAGTTCAGGGCGATGCCCGCCTCGCGCTGCGCGGGAGTGACCGAGGCGAGCGCGCCGCGCACGACCTCCGCACCGTACGCACCGTAGGAGAGCCCGAGCGCGAGCACGGCCGCCCACATGGGCACGAACGCCCAGCCGATCAGCCCCGGCACCACGAAGAACAGCCAGAACATCAGCACCAGCGCGGACGTCCCCCGGAACACCTCCGTGTAGACGCCCGCCAGGAAACGCACGATCCACAGCCGATGGGTGCGGGCCATGCCGATGCCGAAGGCGACGACGGTCGCCAGCACGGCGCTGTAGAGGGTGAGCTGGAGCGTCGTCCAGATCCCCGGCAGGATCCAGTGCTGCCACAGACCGGCGGTCATCGGCACAACTCCTCGGCCGTGAGCGTCGTCATCTCCGACTTCGTGAAGCCGAACGGCTCAAGGATCCGGAAGAGTTCACCGCTCTTCTTCATCTTGTGGATCTCCACGTTGAAGGCGTCGCGCAGCCCGGTGTCCAGCTTGCGGAACGCGAAGCCGCCGCCGTCGACCTTCTTCTCACCGTTGACGAGCGGCGCGAACGGCTCGGTGGCCTCCGCCTTCGTGCTCTTCCGGACGACCTCGCGACCGGTCAGCGCGGTCCCGGCGAACACGTCGACGCGCCCCGACTCCACGGCGTTCAGGCCGGCCACCGGGTCCTGGAGGATCACGATCTCCTTCTCCGGGATGCCGTTGCCGATCGCGTAGTCGATCTCCGCGTACCCGGTGCCGGTGGCCATTTTGGCGCCGGTCCTCTTGATGTCCGCGTAGGAGGTGAGGTTCTTCGGGTTCCCCTTCTTCACGATGAAGGAGTCCAGCATCTGGTACTCGGGGTCGGCGAAGACGACCTGCGCGCACCGGTCCTTGTTGATGTACATCCCCGCCGACACGACGTCGAACTGCTGGGAGTTGAGGCCCGGGATCAGGGAGGAGAAGTCCGTCGCGACCGGCTGCACCTTGCCGACGCCGAGCCGCTTGAAGATCACCTTCGCGAGTTCGACGGCCTCCCCGGTGAAGTTCCCCTGGTCGTCGATGTAGCCGTACGGCGCCTCGCCCGCGATCCCCAGCCGGACGGTTCCCTGGGACTTCAGCCGGGCCAGTGTGTCCCCGGTCGGCACCTTGCTGCACCCGGTCGCGGCGGCCCCGAGCGCCCCCGCCGCGCCCAGTGCCGCCCCGCCTCTGAGGAGGGAGCGCCTCGCAATATTCGGACTTCTTGCACTTCTCGTGGGAGCCATGGGCGCGCGGCTACCCAGGTGCCGCACATCTACTCCAGCCAATTCCGGACGCCGTCACGACAGATGCCGCCTTGACGCCCGCGACTGCCGCCGCACGATGGGAGAATGACCGACCGATTCGTGGACGTATCGCTCGACAAGCGCGGTGTGCGCTGCACCGCCCGGCTCCTCGACGACAAGGCCCCGATCACCTGCCGCGCCCTCTGGGACGCCCTCCCGCTCGGCGGCGACGTCTACCACGCGAAGTACGCCCGCAACGAGATCTACGCCCTCTTCCCGTCCTTCGCCCCCGCCGAGCCTCCCCTGGAGAACCCCACCGTCACCCCCATCCCCGGCGATCTCTGCTACTTCTCCTTCGCCGGTACGGAACTGGCCACCGGCTCGCACGGCTACTCCGCCGACCACGTCCGCCCCGACCGCCCCACCATCGTCGACCTCGCCCTCTTCTACGAACGCAACAACCTCCTCCTCAACGGCGACCAGGGCTGGGTCCCCGGCATCGTCTGGGGCACCGTCGTCGACGGCCTGGACCGCATGGCGGACGCCTGCCAGGACCTGTGGCGGGCGGGCGCGGTGGGGGAGACGCTGAGCTTCCGGCGGTCGGCGGGCTGAGGGCCGTAGTGTCGGCACCGCCGCAGCCCCGTACCCGGCGCATGCGGTACGGGGGGTGGGGGAACCCGGCCCGCATGGCGGACAACGTACAGAACGCGCAAGGGAGTTGGGCGGGCGGCGCAGAGTGGGCCCTGGGCGACGAGGTGGACTGGGCGGGGGAGCGGAAGCCGACCGACGCGCCGTGGCTGGCCTTCGTGTGGGGCGTCGTGGCGTTCCTCCTGGTCCTGGTCGGCTGGTGGATCGTCTTCGACCTGGAATTCGTCCTGTGGTCCGCTCCGGTGTACGCGGTGGTCCTGGCCGGGTGCATCTGGTTCGGCGCCCGCGTACGGCGCAAGCTCGCCGCCGAGACCGGTATCCCGCCGGACCGGTTCCCCGTGCTGGTACGGCGCATCCGTGCCGAACGGCTGCCGTGGGACCCCCGGCACCGCAGGGCGATGGCCGTCCTGGCCCGTCGGCAGGTGTCCTACACCATGCCGCTGTGGATGTACTTCGTGGTGCCCGGAGTCATGCTGCTCATCGTCGTCATGGAGGCGGTGGAAGGAAACTGGTGGGCCGCCGCCCTGTACTGCGTGGCCGCCGGGTGTTTCACCGCGAGTGGGTTCCTCGTACGGCGCAACCGGGACCGCGCGGTGCGTGTCCTGGACCGCATCGAAGGGACGCCGGACCCGGCCTGCGGGGAAACGACGCCCGGTCCGGCCGGTCCCGAAGCGCCCTCCGGCCCGCGGCGGGGCGACGCCTGAGCCCGCACGGCCCGTTACAGCTCCACCGCGCACCCGCCCGGGGTGATCGCCCCCGGCCCGCTCCCGCCGTATCCCTCCCGCCCGATGTCATCCATGCGCCCCAGCGGAACACGCGCCGGGCCCGCGGAGAAGACGGCCGGCGAAAGGTGGCTCGAAGATGACGGCGTGGTGGGATTTCTCGGCGCAGGCCGTGCCCCTTTGCCCGTCCCGGTCGTCACGAGAGTAGGCAACTCTCACAGTGGCCACCGGAATATGAGCATTTGGAGCATGTGCCATGAAGAACGGAACGCACGCACTCGCCGGAATCAGGCAGAACATCCATCTGCGCCGCGTATCGGCGGTCGCCGTCACCGCCGCCACCGCGGGGTCGGTCCTGGCGGCCGGAAGCCTGGCAGGTCCGGCCCAGGCGCTCGCCCCGTCCCGTCCCGCCGCCGCGGCCCCTTCGGCGCCGGCAGCCGCACCCAAGGGGCCGGCCGTGACCGCCAGGGGCGCCTTCCTGATGAACGCCGCCGGGAAGCCCCTCTTCGCCAAGGCGGCCGACACCCGCCTCCCCACCGGCTCCACCACCAAGATCATGACCGCGAAGGTGGTCCTGGACAGCAAGGGCCTGAACCTCGACGCCAAGGTCACCGTCCAGAAGGCCTACAGCGACTACATCGTGCGGAACACGGCGTCCTCCGCCCGCCTGATCGTCGGCGACCAGGTCACCGTCCGCACGCTCCTGTACGGGATGATGCTGCCGTCGGGCTGCGACGCGGCGTACGCCCTCGCGGACAAGTTCGGCACGGGCTCGACGCGGGAAGCGCGCGTGAAGTCCTTCATCGGCAAAATGAACGCCACCGCGCGCTCGCTCGGCCTGAAGAACACCCACTTCGACTCGTTCGACGGAACCGGCGGCAACGGCAACTACTCCACCGCACGCGACCTCACGAGGCTCGCCGTCAGTGCGATGAGGAACGACACCTTCCGCAAGGTCGTCGCCACCAAGGCGACCACGCAGCGCACGCTCACCAAAGGGGGCGGCCACCGGAACATGCAGTGGACCAACACCAACCCGCTGCTCAACAGCTACCGGGGCACCCTCGGCATCAAGACCGGCTCGGGCCCGAACGCCAAGTACTGCCTGGTCTTCGCCACCAAACGCGGCACCAAGACCCTGTACGGCACCGTGCTCGCCTCGTCCTCGGACGTGAACCGGGCGAAGGACGCGGGCAGGCTGCTCGACCACGGGTTCAAGCGGTAGGCACCCGCGCGGGTCGGCGCACCGGCGGCCCCGGTGCGCCGACCCGCGACTCCGCACCGCCGAGGTGCTCAGCCGGTGGGGTGGGCCGGGCCCCGGACGCCCGCCCCGTACAGCGCCTGCGCCGCCCGCAGCACCAGCCCGTCACGGTGCCGCGCGGCGACCAGCTGAACGCCGACCGGCAGTCCCGCCCGGTCCGTCCCGCACGGCAGCGTCGCGGCCGGCTGCTGGGTGAGGTTGAAGGGGTAGGTGAACGGGGTCCACCCCGTCCACCGGCGCGTGCCCGAGCCGGCGCCCGAGGGAGTCTCGACGCCCGCCGCGAAGGCGGTGACCGGCAGGGCCGGGGTCACCAGGAGGTCGTACACGGTGTGGAAGCGCCCCATCCGCCGGCCCAGTGCCATCCGGGCGTCGACCGCCGCGAGGTAGTCCAGCGCGCCGTACCGGGCGCCGATGCCGCAGATCTCCCGCAGCCCGGGGTCGAGTGCCTCCCGCTGCGTCCGCCCGAACCCCTGCGCGACCCGTGCCGCCCCGCTGAACCACAGGGTGTGGAAGGCCTCCACCGGGTCCGCGAAGTCCGGGTCGGCCTCCTCCACGTAGGCGCCCTGTTCGGCCAGGCACTGCACCGCGCCGCGTACCGCCGCCGCGACGTCCGGGGCGACCTTCACCTGTCCGCCGAGCGTCGGCGAGTACGCGACGCGCAGCCCCCGCACCCCGTCGAAGAGCCCGGCCCGGGTCCCGTCGTCCGGGGCGGACTGCGACCAGTCCCGCCAGTCCGCCTCCCCTGCCATCACGTCCAGCATCAGGGCGGCGTCCGCGGCGTCCCGCGCCATCGGGCCCGCGTGCGCGAGGGTGCCGAAGGGACTGGAGGGGTAGAGCGGTATCCGGCCGTAAGTGGGTTTCATGCCGAAGACGCCGCAGAAGGAGGCGGGGATGCGGACCGAGCCGCCCCCGTCGGTACCGACCGACAGCGGCCCGGCCCCCGCCGCGACGGCCGCCGCGCTGCCGCCGCTGGAACCGCCCGCGGTGCGCGACGGGTCGTGGGGGTTGCGCGTCACCCCGTGGCGGGGCGAGTCGGTCACCCCCTTCCAGCCGAACTCGGGCGTGGTGGTCTTGCCGATCAGGACCGCGCCGTGCTCGCGGAGCCTGGCCACGGACGGCGCGTCCTCCGCCCAGCTGCCCGCTTCCACCACCGTCCTGGAGCCGCGCAGGGTCGGCATCCCGGCCGTCTGCAGCAGGTCCTTCACCGTCACCGGCACGCCGTCCAGCAGCCCCCGGGGCTCCTTGCGCCGCCACCGTTCCTCCGAGGCGGCGGCCTGGGCCAGCGCCTCCTCGCCCGCCGTCCGGACGAAACAGTTGAGCGCGCCCTGCACGGCCTCGGCCCGCTCCAGTACGGCCCGGGTCGCCTCCACGGGCGAGACCTCGCCCTTCTCGTACGCGGCGAGCAGCCCGCGGGCGGTGAAGCCGGTGAGGGAGGTGGGTCCGGTCCCGGGTTCAGTCCTGTGTGAGGTCATGGGAGGGGACGTACCCAACATTCTTGTCGACTACATTCGGCAGCGGCTTCCCGCTTGCCCAGATGCCGAACAACTCAAGGAACTGCGAGCCCAGTTCGTCGCGCCAGCCGATCACGTCGCCGCTCATGTGGGGCGAGACGGTCAGGCCGGGGACGTCCCACAGGGGGCTCTCGGGCGGGAGGGGTTCGTGGGCGAAGACGTCGAGCGCGGCGCCGGCGATCCAGCGTTTCGCCAGTGCCGCCAGAAGGTCCTCCTCGACGACGAGCTGCCCGCGGCCGACGTTGATGAAGTACGCGGCCGGGCTCATCGCGTCGAAGGTCCGCGCGTCGAACATGCCCCGCGTCGCGTCGGTCAGCGGCGCCGCGCACACCACCCAGTCCGCCCGCGCCACCAGCGCCAACAGGTCCTGCGGGCCGTGCACCCCGGGCCGGGCGGTGCGCCCGGTCACCGCCACCCGGACCCCCAGCGCCTCCAGGGTCCGCGCGATCGCCCGCCCGATCGGCCCCGATCCGACCACCACGGCCCGCGTACCGGCCACCCGCCGCGTCTCGCGGTGTCGCCAACGCCGCTGCCGCTGGAGCTCGTTGGTGCCCGCGAAGTCCTTCGCCCAAGCGATCACCAGCCCGGCGACGTACTCCGCGATCGGTGTCTCGAAGATGCCCCTGGCGTTGGTGACGACCGTGTCCGAAGCGGCCAGCTCCGGGCACATCAAGTGGTCCACGCCGGCGCTCGCGGTGTGCACCCAGCGCGGCCGCGCACCCTCGCCCGGCCAGGCGCGCCGTACCGCGTCCGAAAGGAAGTCCCACACCAGCAGAACATCTGCCACAGGCAGTTGACGGGCGATCGTCGAGTCGTCACCGTGCAGAATGCGGGCGCGTCCGGTCAGGCTGCCGAGCCGGGGCGGCGGGTCGGCGTCGAGCACGAGGAGGGTGATTCCGTCGTCCCCGGGGGCTGCCAGTGCTTCGTGTGCGTCGGTCATGGTGAGGAACCGTTTCGAGACGTCGCAGAGGTGCGGATCGACCACGCTCGTACCCGCACCCCACGGTCGTCAATACCCGTCCCTGGGGGCCGCATTGGACATCGCATTCCTCGGGGGGCCACAGCCGCAGCGCGGCGTAGGGGTCGTGGCCCCCTTCGACTTCGCTCTCGACCGGGAACTGTGGCGCTGGGTGCCGGACGGCGTCTCCCTCCACCTCACCCGCACGCCCTTCGTCCCCGTCGAGGTCAGCCTCGACCTCGCCCGGCTGATCAGCGAACACCAGACGCTGCGCGAGGCGGTCCGGGCGCTGATCGCCGTCGGACCGCAGGTCGTCGCGTACGCCTGCACGTCGGGCAGCTTCGTCGACGGCACCGCGGGGGAACGCGCCATGTGCGAGGCGATGTCCCGGGCGGGGGAGACCGAAGCGGGCGCCCTGCCCGCGGTCACCACCTCGGGTGCCCTGCTCGAAGCCCTCGCCGAACTGGGCGCACGGCGCCTCGCGCTGGTCACCCCGTACACCGAATCGGTCACCCGGGCTCTGGAGGGCTACCTCGGCGAGGCCGGGATCGCGGTCACCGGACGGGAGTTCCTCGGCCTCACCCGGCACATCTGGAAGGTGCCCTACCGGGACGTGGTGGACCTGGCGCGGCAGGCGGTGGCCGGCGCCGCCGACTGCCTGTTCATCAGCTGCACCAACCTCCCCACCTACGACGTGATCCCCCAACTGGAGGCGGAGCTGCGGATGCCCGTCATCTCCGCGAACCAGGTCACCATGTGGGCCGCGCTGCGCCGCCTGGGAGCGCGGGCGGTCGGCCCGTACCAGCGGCTGCTGATGGCGGCGCAGCCCCAGCCGGCGGCCGACGCGGTGCTGCCGGAGGTGCTGTCGGGGGCCCTCTCGGAGGCGCTCCCGCCCGGCGGGCCGCCGGTCCTCCCGCCGGTGCTCCAGGACCCGCCTCCGTTCCCCGAGCAGAAAGGCCAGACCTGACATGACGGCGATCGGATTCCTCTACCCCGGCCACTCCGCCGAGGACGACTACCCCCGGATGGAAGCACTGCTCGCGGGCGCCGACGTACGGTTGCCGCTGGCCCACACCGACATCGGCACCGACGCGCACCGGGTCGAGGCCCTCCTGGAAATGGGCGCCGGGGCCCGCCTCGCCGCCGGTATCGAGGAGCTGCGCCTCGCCGGCGCGGAGGCGGTCGTCTGGGCCTGTACGAGCGCCAGCTTCGTGTACGGCTGGGACGGCGCCCACGACCAGGTCCGCAGGCTGGCCCGGGACGCGGGGCTGCCCGCCTCCTCCACGTCCCTCGCCTTCGCCCGCGCGGTACGGGCGCTGGGCGCGAGCCGCGTCGCGGTCGCCGCCACCTACCCGCCGGACGTCGCGGAACTCTTCCGCGACTTCCTCAAGGCGTCCGGTGCGGAGGTCGTCGCGACCCGGGGAAGCGGCATCGTCACGGCCGCCGAGGTGGGCACCTGGGGCCGCACCGAGGTCCTCGCCCTGGCCCGCGCCGGTGACCACCCGGAGGCGGAAGCGCTCCTGCTGCCGGACACCGCACTGCACACGGCGGCGCACCTCCCTGACCTGGAACGGGAGGTGGGCAAACCCGTCCTGACCGCCAACCAGGTCACCGTCTGGGAAGGCCTGCGGCTGACCGGCAGGCGGGTGCGGGCGAAGGGGCTGGGCGCGCTGTTCGACAGGGCGTGACAGGAGGGCCGGGCCACGCCTCCCGCACCCGCCGCACGCCCCCGCACCACGTGCCGGCGCCGCCCCCGCTTCCGTACCCCGCCGGGAATAACCGGAGTGTCCCTCCTGTTGCTACGGGGACGTACGGATGATCAAACGCCCCACCCTCAGGAGGACCCCCGGTGGAACCCACCCCCCACCCCGTTCGCGCCCGTGCCACCGGCCTCGCCCCCACCCCTCTCTCCGTCCTCGACCTGGCCACCGTCGGTGTCGGCGCGACCCCCACCGACGCCCTGCGCACCAGCGTCGACATCGCCCGGCTCGCCGAGTCCCGCGGCTTCCACCGCTACTGGGTGGCCGAGCACCACTCCATGCCCGGTGTGGCCAGCTCCTCCCCGGCCGTGATCCTGGCGCACCTCGCCGCGCACACCGAGCGCATCCGTCTCGGCTCCGGCGGCGTCATGCTGCCCAACCACGCCCCGCTCGTCATCGCGGAACAGTTCGGCACCCTGGAAGCCATGGCCCCCGGCCGCGTCGACCTCGGCCTGGGCCGCGCCCCCGGCACCGACGGCGCGACGGCGGCCGCCCTGCGGCGCGGCGACAACCCCCACGAGGGCGCGGACGAGTTCCCGCGCCAGCTCGCGGAGCTGACCCGCTTCCTGGAGGACGACTTCCCGGACGGCCACCCGTACTCCCGCATCCACGCCGTTCCCGGCCCGGTCCAGGGCCACCGGAACACCCCCCAGGTATGGCTGCTCGGCAGCTCGGGCTTCAGCGCCCGGCTCGCCGGAACCCTCGGCCTGCCCTTCGCGTTCGCGCACCACTTCTCCGCCCGGAACACGATCCCCGCGCTCGACCTGTACCGGGAGTCCTTCCGGCCCTCCGAGACCCTCGACGCCCCGTACGCCGTCATCGGCGTCTCCGCGCTGGCCACCGAGGACGAGGGGGAGGCCCGCCGCCAGGTCCTCACCGGCGCCCTCAACATGCTGCGGTTGCGCAGCGGGCGCCCCGGCCTCATCCCGACGCCGGAGGAGGCGGAGGCGTACCCGTTCAGTTCGCTGGAGCGGGAGTTCGTCGACGGCTGGCTGGCCAACGTCGTGCACGGCACCCCCGACGCCGTCCGCACCGGCCTGGACGACCTGGCCAAGCGCACCGGCGCCGACGAGCTGATGCTCACCGCGAACGCGCACTCCGGCGCGGTCCGGGTCCGCTCGTACGAGCTGATCGCCGACGCGTACGAGCTGCCCGCCACGCCCGTCCGCCGCGGCTAGCGGGCTCCGCGGCGGGCGGCCCCACGACTGCGGCTAGCCGCTCCGTTCGCCGAGCATCACCGAGATCCGGTCCGGCGACACGGGCCGTGAGTACAGCCAGCCCTGGCCCGTGTCGCAGCCGATGCGCCGCAGCCGCGCCGCCTGGCCGGCCGTCTCCACGCACTCCGCGGTGACGGTCAGGCCCAGGCGGTGCGCGAGCTGCACCAGCGCCTCGACGATCGTCTCGTCGGCCGGATTGGGATGCGCCTCGTCCTGGAAGCCCCGTACGAACGAACCGTCCAGCTTCAGTACGGACACCGGGAGCCGGCTCAGGTAGGCGAGGTTCGAATACCCGGTCCCGAAGTCGTCGATCGCGATGTGCACCCCCATGTCGCTGAGCGCCTGGAGCGCCTGCAGGGGACGGCCCGCCGAGCCCATCACCGCCGACTCGGTCAGCTCCAGTTGCAGCAGCCCGGGGGCCAGCCCGGTCTCTTCGAGGATGTCGGCGACGTCGGCCACCAGGTCGGAGTCCCAGACCTGCCGCACCGCCACGTTCACCGATACGAACAGCGGTTCCGCCTGCGGGTGCTGCAGCTGCCACCGGCGCGCCTGCTCGCAGGCCGTGCGCAGCACCCACCGCCCGAGGTGCACGATGGAGCCGTCCTCCTCCGCGATGCCGATGAACCGATTCGGCGCGAGCGTCCCGAACTGCGGATGACGCCACCGCACCAGGGCCTCCACCCCGCGCACCAGGCCGCCCTCCAGGTCCACCAACGGCTGGTACTCCAGCACGAACTCGCCCCGCTCCAGCGCAGGACGCAGCGTCGAGGACAGCGCCTGACGGGTCATCCGGTGGGCGTTGCGCTCCGGGTCGAAGAGGGTCCAGCGGCCCTTGCCGTCCGCCTTCGCCCAGTACAGCGTGGTGTCGGCGGCCTGCATCAGCCCGGTCGCCGTCGTGCCCGCCGCCGACCGCTCCAGCACGCCGATCGACGCCGACACGGACAGCCGCTGCCCCGCCAGGTCGAAGGGCTGCTGGAGCGCGGTCAGCACCGTCTGCGCCAGTTCCGTGAGCTGCTCGGTGCCGGTCGAGTCCTCCACCAGCAGCGCGAACTCGTCACCGCCGAGCCGCGCCACCAGGTGACCGCCGCCCGGCCCGTACCCGCTCTGGTCCGCGCACCGGGTCAGCCGGGTCGCCACCGCCGCCAGCAGCCGGTCGCCGACGCGGTGGCCCAGCGTGTCGTTGACGGCCTTGAAGCCGTCCAGGTCCAGGTAGCAGAGCCCGATCCGGCCGGTCCCGCCCCGCTCGTACGTGGAGGTCTCCAGCGCGGCCGACAGCCGCTCGAAGAAGAGCGCCCGGTTGGGCAGCCGGGTCACCGGGTCGTGCATCTGGAGGTGCCGCAGCCGGGCCTGGAGCTCCCGCCAGTCGCTGATGTCGGCGACGGACAGCAGCACGTTCTCGCTGTCCGCCACGGGGGCCACGGAGACCTCGACCCACAGGGCGTGCCCGTCGCGGTGCTTGAGGCGGCGGGTGCAGCGGAAGCGGGTGCGACGACGGTCCAGGACCTCCCGGTACGCGTTCCAGGTACGGGCGTCGGTGGCCAGGTCCACCAGCTGGGCGGCCTCCGCGCCGGGCAGCTGCGCCGGGTCGGCGCCGAGCAGCGTGCCGAGCGCGGTGTTCGCGGCGATCACGGTGCCGCCCGGGGTGACCAGCGCCATCGGGAGGGCGCCCGCGTGGAAGGCGGCCCGGTAGTCGCGGGCGTCCGCGCCCTCGCAGGTGCGCAGCTCCGCGGGGAGGGGACCCCCGGGATGACGCTGCGTGATGAACGCCGGAAGGCGAGGCGCGGCTGGGACGTCGTCGGTGCCTGAACCGGACTCTTCGGGGATTCCGCTCACCGTGTGCTCCCGCGGGCGATTGAGTCGTACAGGTGTCGTCGGGCGATGTTCGGGTCCTGCTGTCTGGCGGTCCTGAGGTCGGGGCGGGCAAGGGACGAGGGGGTCGGCCGGTCGGGGGAGAACCCGGGGAATCGGAGGGAGACGGGGGCGAAATCCGCTGCCCTGGGGCGGAATCCGCGCGAGAAAGTGTGCCGATCATAGAGGCTGCCGCGACGGCCGATCCAGCTTCGTCACCGCGGAACCCCGCTCCGGCGCCGGTCCCGCACGCCCCCGCTCCTCCCGAGCGATCGTTTCTGCACGGGTGTGCCTTGACCTGTCTTCCCCCTGACCGCTTGTGACTTTCTGTGACCTTACGGAGTGTCGCCCCGGGTACCCGAGTGGCGCACTGGAACAGGGCATATCTATGTAAAACAGAACAATGTGGGTGAGGTGTTCCGAATTCCGCGCCCGGAGGACCGGGAGGACCCGGAGGTCGAAGTGCAGGGTCAGTTGACGCCCGGAGGAATGGCGGCGGAGAACGGCGTGCCCGAGTCCGGCGCGCTCGGCGCCACCGACCGCTCGCTGCTGCGACTGCGCAGCACGGCCGCCCTGCTCACCGCGCTGACCGCGCTCGCCGCGGCCGGCCTCGTGGCGGGTCCGGCCGTCGCCGACGAGTCCCCGGCCGGCCGGTGCGCCCTGCCCCGTACGGCCGCCCACCACTCACTGGGCCTCGACACCTGGAACGGGCACTACCCCCGCCCGCTGAAGACCCTGAACGCCGTCATGGTCTTCCTCTCCTTCCCGGACGCCGAGCCGCTCACCACGCCCCGGGAGCTGACCGCCGACTACTTCCCCGCCACCTCCGACTTCTTCCACCGCGCGAGCTACGGGAAGTTCCGCCTCAGGCCGCACCCCGTGCCCGAGTGGATCGAAATGCCGGCCGACTCCACCTCGTACGCCATACAGCGCGACTGGAGCGCCGAGCGGCGCGGCGCCTATCTGCGCGACGCGGTGGCCGCCGCCGACCGCCGGGTGGACTTCTCCCGGTACGACATCGTCTACCTGGTCGCGGACCCGGACGCGCCCGGCGTCGACTCCGACGCCACCAAGGTCGTCAACTTCGACACCCCGCTGCGCGCCGACAACACCGACATCCGACGCATCGTCACCGTCTTCGAGAAGCACCCGCCGGACCGCAACGTTCTCGCCCACGAGACCGGGCACGTCTTCGACCTGCCCGACCTCTACCGCCGGCCCACCGACGGCAAGGGGGACTGGGACACCCACGTCGGCGACTGGGACGTCATGGGCAGCCAGTTCGGGCTGGCCCCCGAGCCCTTCGGCTGGCACAAGTGGAAGCTGGGCTGGCTGGAGCGCGACCAGGTCGCCTGCGTGCCCTGGGGCGCCACCACCCGCCTCACCCTGGGCCCCCTCGCCGCCCCGCCCCCGCGCGACGGCCGGCGCGGCGGCACCCGCCTCGCCGTCGTCCGCACCGGGGAGCACACGGCCCTCGCCATCGAGGCGCGCGGCGATCACGGCAACGACCGCGACGCCTGCGTGCGGGGCGTCCTCATCTACCGGGTGCAGGCAGGGTCGGCCTCCGGCGGCGGACCCATCGAAGTCGTCGACACCCACCCGCGCACCGGGGCCTGCGCGGACCGCTCCGTCTACCCGCCCCTCGCGGACGCCCCGCTCGGCGTCGGCGAGACGTTCACGGTGGCGGACGAGAAGACCCGGGTACGGGTCGCCGACCGGACCCGCTCGGGCGGCTGGACCGTCGAGATCACCACGGGCTGAGGGGGCCCACGGGCGGGCCCGCACGCACGCGGAGACGCCGACGGAGCGCCCGCGGGAAAGACACCCCCGCGGGGGAAGGGCACCGGGGCGGCGCCGCACGAAAAGGCCCCCGAGCCGAAGCTCGGGGGCCTTTTCCGTCTGTGCGCCGCCAGGGACTCGAACCCCGGACCCGCTGATTAAGAGTCAGCTGCTCTAACCAACTGAGCTAGCGGCGCCTGCTGACGTCGTAGACATTAGCACCCTGATCGGCGGGAGGAAAAATCGATAACCGGGACGCCCGCACGCACGCCCAGAACAGCACCTCGGGCCCCGGCAGCCAGGGATGCCGCACGTCGGGCGCCACCACCCAGCGCGGTCCCTCCCCGGTCCCGGGGACGAGCGCGGGCACCGTCACCGCGTCGCCCGTGCCGTGGCACAGCAGCGGCGGCACCTGCCCGGCGCGGGCGTCCCACGCCAGCAGGGCGGGCAGCCGCTGGGCGGTACCGGGGGCGGCGAACAGCAGCGTCCGGCCGCGCTGACCGGCCACCGGACCCGACCCCGGCCCCTGCGCCCACAGCGCGTCGAGCATCCGGCGGCCGAAGACGGCGGGCACGTTGACCACGTCGAAGGCCGACCCGCAGGGGAGCACGGCGGGTGCGCCGGGACGCGACTCCCACGCGGAGAGAGTGCTGCGGGGGTGCGTGGACGCGGAGACGAGCCAGGCCGCGCCCGCGGGGGTGACGCGGTCGAGCGAGTGGGTGTGGTGGGGGGCGGGCGCGTGAGTGGTCATACCCCAGGTGTACGGGGGGTAAGGGTTCCGTTTCTGTGTGTTGCCGGAAACGCGGACAGATCGGGTGGCTGGGGAGTATCGTGCGGCCCTCGCATATGCCAGCAGCGAACCCGGGGTGCACGGGCCGTACGCACGGCCGGCCCCGGCACCCTCCCCGCGCGCTACTTCGGGGGCTGGCTGCGCAGCAGGTCCCGCCCGAAGTCGACCATCTTCTTCGCGTAGTCCTCGGTCCACGCCGCCCGCTCCGCGATGTCCGCAGCCGTCAGCCGGTCGAACCGCTTCGGATCCGCGAGCTGGGCCGCCGCGAGGGCCTGGAACTCCACCGCCCGGTCCGTCGCCGCCCGGAAGGCCAGCGTCAGATCGGTGGCCCGGGACAGCAGCTCCCGCGGGTCCTCGATCTTCTCCAGGTCGAAGAAGTGCTCGTCGTCGGCGGCCGCCTCGGCGGGCTCGAAAAGCAGCGGTGCGGGGCGCAGCCGCCGCTCGGGCCGCTCGGTCTCCGCCATGTGTTTCCTCCCTTTCACGGCCCCCGGGGGACAGGCGGCCACCCTCCATTGTCCGGGTGCGCGCAAGTGGGCATCCGGGCCTGCCCGGCGCCCGCGCCCACCCGGCGCGCCCCGTGGTCACCGTCCCGGTACCCACCGCACCCGGTGTTCCGCCAGGTGTGCCAGCACCGAGTGATTGGCCTCCCACCCGTCCGGGAACTTCACCGTCACGCCCAGCTGCACCGGTTCCGTCGAGGGGTGTTCGTCGAGGAGGCCGGTGACGCCTTCCCGGCAGATGACGATGCACGCGTGCCGGTGGCGGGAGGCCAGGACGCAGAGGCGGCCGGTCTCCAGGTGGAAGGCGGTCGCGTCGGGGCGGCCGGAGAGCGGGTGCAGGACGACCGTGACGTCGAACTCGCGGCCCTGGAGCCGGTTCGCGGTGTCCACCGCGACGCCCGTCACCCCCAGCGCGGCCAGCGCCGCCCGGACCGCCGCCGCCTGGTCGCGGTGCGCGGTGCCCACCGCGACGCGGTCGGCGGTCAGCGGCGTGGGGTCGGGGGAACGCTCGCTGAGCGCGGCGCCTCCCCGGTCGAGCAGGCGCCGGACGACCTGGGCGAGCGCTCCTACCGCCTCCGGATCGGTACGGGGGGTGTGCCGGGCGGGCAGTTCGAGCAGTCCCCAGCCGCTCTCCGCGGCCTCGTCGATGACGCGGTCGGGGGCCGAACCGGAGGAGGGGACGCCGAAGGACAGCCGCCGGTCCTCCGGGCCCGTACCGCTGCGGAAGGGCGTGTACGGGTAGAACGCGTCGGAGACCAGCGGCGCCGCCGACGCCGGGAGCCGCCACGACACGGGCAGCCGGTGCTGGGGCAGCTGCGGGTTGTGGGCCAGGAGCGTGGAGACGGCACTCGCGGAAGGGTCGTACGACAGTCCCGCCCACTGGTCCGCGCCGACGATCGAGAACGGGTCGAGCTGGCCGGGGTCGCCCACGAAGAGCGCCTGCTCGAAGAGGCTCGCCACGGCCAGCAGCGAGTCCGAGCGCATCTGGTACGCCTCGTCGACGATCGCGTGCCGCCACGGTTCGACGCCCTTGACGTGCGCCCACTTCGCGGCGGTGGACAGGACGACGTCGATCCCCGCCAGGTCGGCGGCCTTCGCGGACTTCCTGACCTGCGGGAGGTCGTCCAGGGCCTTGTCGTACGGATCGGACTCGGAGCTGTGCAGGCGGCCGACGGGCAGGTCCGGCTGCTTCTCCGCGAGCCGTAGGACGAGGTCGTCCACCTGGGCGTTGGTCTGCGCGACGACCATCAACGGACGTCCTGCGGAAGCGAGTTCGAGCGCGGCCCGTACGACGAGGGTGGACTTGCCCGCGCCGGGCGGTGAGTCGACGACGACTCCGCGGTGCGTGCCGTGCAGGGTGTCGTGCAGGATCCCGGCGGTGGCGCGGGCGGCTTCGGCGCCGGGATCGAACCCCGGGCGGTCGGCGGGCGGACGGGTCACGTGCGGTCCTCGGGGGAGTACGGGTGCGGGCGGGGCGGCGGCGGGGGCACGGTGGACGGACGGGACACGAGTGGTCGCCGGGGGCGTACGGGCACGGCGGCGCGACGCGAGGACGGGGTCTCCCGCAGTGCTGGGCGCGGTACCGGTGCGGGGGTGCGGCGTCCGGTCACAGGAGGTCGTCGGGGGTGATCGGGTCCGGGCGTTCGTGTGCGTCGTCGCCGTCCACGGCCGGGGGGCCGCCGTGGGTCCACGGGGTGTCCTCGGGGTCGGGGAGTTTTGCCCCGCCGCGCTGTTCGTGGGGGAAGAGGGTCCAGCAGATGCGGTCGCCCACCTCGGGGACGGTGCCGGGCGCGGGATCCTTGGCGCGGCCCATCGCGTTGAGCAGGCGCAGCGTGAGCACGCCCGCCGCCTCCCACCGCACGAACTCGGCGCTCTGCGACCCGCCGTCCAGCGAGCGGTACACCTTGACCTGCTCGTCGCCCCCGCCGAGCTGCGGCAGATCGGCGGTGCGCACGGTCACCAGGGGGCGGGGGGTTGGTCGCTTGGTCTCCGTCCAGGCCGGCTCGACACCGGTCACCTCGCTCGTGAACGCCTCGCCGGTCAGCCTGCGGGCCGCCATCACCAGCGGGTCGTCCAGCGCTTCCTGGGCTTCGAGCCGGGCCTGCTCCGTCTCCCGGGAGGCGAGCTTCTGGGCGGCGCCGACCGCGCTGTCGCGGCGCGGCTGCGGAGGCTCGCCCGCCCGTACGCGGTCCCGGTGGCCGGTGTACGACCAGCGGTCCCGGGTCCAGCGCTCGGCGGCCCGCGGCCCCTCGGGCAGGGCGCGCACCAGGTCCAGGGCGCGCCAGGTGGCGTGCCAGGCGGGCAGGAGCTGGGCGGACAGCAGGTCGCGGACGTGCCGCTCGGCGGCGGCGAGTTCCCCGAGCCGGGCGTCGGCGCTCCCGCCGTCCTCGGCGCCGGCGAAATTCTTGCGGGCCAGGTCGTACGCGTCGATGGCCGGGGCGAGGAGCGCGTTGTCGAAGGCGGGATCGGTGGCCGGGCCCGCGGGCGGGCACAGCAGCTGGCCCCGCGCGTCCCGTCCGGTCTCGGCGCGCCGCGCGGCCTCGGCCCCGCTCTCGCCCTCCGGCGGATCGATCCAGGCGAGCAGGGCGCCCAGGTGCAGGTCTTCGAGGCTGCTCTGACCGGTCGCCCAGTGCCGGGAGAGAAGGTCGGTGGCGCACAGGAGGAGGGCGGCGCCGGGAGTGCGGACGCGTTCGCCGTAGTGGGTGAGCCAGCGGCCGAGCAGCGGAATGTGCGGCGGCGCCGGGTACGGGGCGTCGGGGTCCTGCTCGGCCGTGCGGCGGAAGCGCATGGAGCGGCCGAGCAGGCGTACGTAGTCGATGCCGGAACGGCTGGGGACGATCAACTGGGGTGCGTCGCGGCACAGTTCGACCTCGACCTTGACGCGCTTGCCGGTCTCCGGGTCGGTCTCGTTGCGTTCCGCGGGCTCGGTGTCGTCGGCGTACGAGTCCAGGTGGGGCAGGACGGTCTCGGCGAGGTCGGCGAGGAAGGCGAACCGGAGGTCGCGGTCGCGGGGCTGGGGGACGACCAGGAGGCGGGGAGCCTCGCGGTCCGTCCCGACGAGCGCGCCCAGCGGCGCGCCGGCCTCACCGGCGGTGGTGAGCGGCACGAGCACCAGCGGGCGGTCGGAGAGGTGGCGGTGGCGAGTGGTGGCGAGGGGCTGGGCATGTCCGGACCGGGTGGCTTCCAGCCGGGCGAGGGTGTTGATGAGCGACATGGGGGTCCGGGTGCCTTTCGGGCGGGGCGTGCACGGAGAGGGTGTACGGGCCGGTGGCCGCCTTCCTACCCGCCGCCCCGCGCGGCCAGCGCCTCGGCCCGCAGCGCCGCAGCCCTCCGCAGTGCCGCGACCGCAGGGTCGGCGGGGTCGCCCGCCCGCCCGTGCGCCGCGTCGAGCACCTCCGCGACCGTGCTCAGGCCGCCCAGTTCGCCCCGGACACTGCGGCCGAGCGCCTCGACGGCGCCCGCCTCGCGCGCCCTCCCCCGGCAGTGGAAGGCCAGTTCACAGGCGGCCAGGCACTCCGGCGCGTACGCCGCGCCGACCGCCTCGACCGACGCCAGCAGCTCCTCGGTGCTGCCCGACGGGTCGAACGACGTCCCCCCGGGCAGCGCGGCGGCCAGTTCCTCCACCCGCCGCATCCGCGCCAACTGCCTGCGCGTAACCGACAGTTGCTTGCGCACGTCCACCACCGAACCCGTCGGCAGGTTCGAGAAGTCCTTCGGGCACACCAGCAGCACATGGTGGCCGACCTCCGCGCCCGGTACCCGCGCCGCGACCCGCTCCAGCGCCAGCACGTACACCGCCGCCTGCCGGGCCGCCGCCCCCACCTTCGCGGGGTCGGCCGAACCGTCCAGCATCGGGAAGGACTTGATCTCGACGACCGTCCAGTGCCCGTCCGGGTGCACCACCACCGCGTCGGGCTCCAGGTAGGCGGGAGTGCCCGCCACCTCCAGGGCCAGCATCGGGTGGTCCAGCAGCGTCCACGCCTTCGCCGTCGTCGCCTCGCGCAGCGCCAGGGCCGTGCGCGCCGTGCGCCCCTCGGGTCCGGCCGCCGACACATCCGGGGTCAGCGCCGCCTCCGGGTCCGCTACGCCCAGCAGGCGCAGCAGCTCCGTACCCCCGTCGGACTTCACCCGGGCCTCGAAGGCGTTGCCGCGCATGAACGCGAACTGGGACTGGCCGTACGGGGCGGGGGAGCCGAGCGCCGCCGCCAGCGCCGCCTTGTCCACGCCCGCCCCGTCCAGCAGGGTCCGCCGCTCGCACCCCGGGTTGGCCGCCAGCGCCGCCAGCGCGCGGGCGTCCAGCGGGTGCGGCGGGCGCGTCGGGCCGCGCAGCTCGGCGAGCCGCTGCCGGACCGGAACACCGGCGTCGGCACGTGCGGTCGGGGGCGTGGGGTCGGGTCCGCTGCCCAGGGATGCGTTCACCCTCGGAAGTCTCGCATCCGCCACTGACAACACCCCCGTCACCGCTCTTTCGGCCGGTGGGTGATGATGGAAAGCGGTCCGGTCCCATTCCGGGCCCAACGCCCCATATGCACATCACAGCCCAGCTCCCAGGGAGAGAACGCCATGGCACCCCGCATCCTGCTGGCGCGGCACGGTCAGACGGAGTGGTCGCTGTCCGGCAGGCACACCGGCCGGACGGACATCCCGCTGCTCGACGAGGGCCGGCACGGCGCGAAGGTGCTCGGCGAGCGACTGCACCGCGCCCCGTGGAACGGCCTGCCCGGCGTCGAGGTCCGCTCCAGCCCGCTGCGCCGCGCCCGCGAGACCTGCGACCTGGCCGGTTTCGGCGACCGCGCCCGGAACTGGGACGCCCTCATGGAGTGGGACTACGGCGCGTACGAGGGGCTGAAGCCGGACGAGATCCACGCGCAGGAGCCCGGCTGGATGGTCTGGCGCAACGGAGCCCGCGACGGCGAGACCCTCGCGGACGTCACCGCCCGCGTCGACGAGGTCGTCGAGTGGGTCCGCTCCGAGGACCGCGACGTGCTCGTCTTCGCGCACGGCCACATCCTGCGTTCGCTGGGCGCCCGCTGGCTGGGCCTGGACATCGGCTTCGGCGCCCACCTCCGGCTCGACCCGACCTCGCTGTCGGTCCTGGGCTGGGCGTACGGCGAGCCCGCCGTCGAGCGCTGGAACGACACCGGCCACCTGGACGCCCGGCCGTAACGGCGCTCAGCGCCGCCGCACCGTGTTCGCGTGCCGCGCCAGGAACGCGCCGACCTCCGGTGAGCGCCGGTGCGGCAGCAGGGTGCGGATCGTCCCGGCGAGCATCGTGTGGATCCGCGACGACTGGACCTGTTCGAGCAGGTCCAGTACCCGCTGGCCGGCCGCCGCCGCCTCGTCCGGCACGCCGGAGCGGGCCAGGTCGTCCGCCAGTTCGGCGTGGTAGAGCGCCAGGTTGCGGGCGAAGTGCGGGTCCTGGAGGGAGGCGGCGCGGTGCGCGTACCGGACGGCCCGCCGCCAGTCCCCCAGCGCCGACCAGCACTGCGCCTCCAGCCCGGCGATCTCGGCGGGCCCGAAGAAGGACATCCACTCCGGGTCGTCGTCGCACGCCCCGCACTGGAACAGGGACTTGGCCCGAACGAGCGCCTCGCTGCAGCCCGTGCGGTCGCCCAGCGCCGCCCAGCCGCCCGCCTCCCGCAGGGTCAGCAGCGACATCAGCCGCATGGACCCCAGCCCCCGGGCCGCCCGCTGCCCCGCCTGCGCCGCACGCAGCGCCTCGCGCGGCCGGCCCGCGTCCCTGGCCAGGAACGCCGTGTTGCAGAAGGCGTGCGCCTCCAGCCCCGCGTCTGCGGAGACCCGGGCGGTGGCCAGCGCCTCCGCGTAGTGCGAGCGGGCCTCCTCGTAGTGGCCCGAGTCGTGTGCCAGCCAGCCCACCGACAGGGCGAGTTCGCCGGCCCCCGAGTGCAGCCGGTCGGACACCGCGCGGCGCACCGTCCCGGCGTCGAGCAGGGCGTACGCGGCCTGGAGCGGCTTGTCGGCGTGCCGGTGCAGGGCGTCGGCGCCGTACCGGTCGTCGAGCAGCCGGATCCGCCGTACGGCTTCCTCGACCGCGGCGGCCTCGCTCGCCCCGACGCGCCCGACGGGGGCGCCGCCGGGCAGGACGGGCGTGCTCGCCCAGGCGGCGCCCAGCGGGCCGAGCGCCCCCAGGGTGCCGAGAGTGGCAGCGGTCGCCATGGTGGCGGAGCCGCTCGTCATGAACGCGCGACGCAGCACGTCGCTCTCCTCGTCGCTGTGGGACATGGTTCGATCGGGCGCACCGCACGCGGCGGGAGCGGGCGTACCGAGGTGCGGTGCGGGCGCGTCGGCACCGGTGCGCGCCGACCGTCCCCGTACCGCCTCGCGGGTGGCGAACCCCAGGTCCGGCAGGGACCGGCCGGGGAACATGTGCAGGAACACCCGTTCGTAGGCGTAGTTGGGGCAGCGGATCTCGCCCGCCTCCACCCGTCCGATGTACCGGGCGTCGCAGGCGACCTGCTCACCGATCTCGCGCGCCGCCCTGCGCACCGCCGCCGCGAACTCCCCCGGTGAGCGGTGCCCCCGCAACGCCCGGAAGGCGAGGTTCGGGCCGGACGGCCGGAATGCAGCTGATGACGACGCCATGGCCGAGCCCTCTCTGGCGGGTGGTGCTGTCGTGCCCGTGGTTCCCGCCGGGACGGATGTTCTCACCCCGGACGGGCACGAAACGTACCGGCTGTAACGGGGCCGACACGCGGAGTTTGCCTACAAAACGGAAATCCCACCCGCGATCCGCCATGAACTGCCATCCTTTGCGGCGGTGTGCAGCCGTAGCCGATGACGGCGTCCGCGCGTTGACAGGGAACGGAGGGGGTGCGGCCCTCTCCCGAGCGAGGAGCGTTCCCTTGTTGGAGGCCGGCATGGAGACCGTGGAAGCTGTTCCCGGGACCGCAGTGACCTGCGCAGCCCACGAGTCCGCAGCACGCACGACGCCCGTCCCCCCGTCGGCCCCGGCCGCGTGTCCCGTCCGCGCCGCCTCGCACACGACGGCCCAGCACCGGCCGACCCCCGAGTGCAGCCCGGCCCCCCGGTTCAGGTCCGCCCACGAGCCCGCCGCCGCTCCCGCCGCGTCGGCGCCCGTCTCCGCCGCGCACGCCGACCCGGCGCACGCCCTCCCCTGGGGCCCGGTCGCCGGGGGGTCCGCCGAACCGCTCGACCTCGTCACCGTCCCCGCCCGCCAGGGCCTGGAGGCGGTGGACATCCTGCGCCGGGCGGCCGCCGGAGCCGCCGGGTCCGGGACGCCGGGAGCGCCCCCGGCCGGCGTCGGCCCGGTCCTGCACGACGGCCCGTGCGACACCCTGGGCTTCCTGGTTCCGCCCGGCACCGCCGACTGCTGGGACCTGCCGGGCAGCGCCTGTACGCAGACGCTGGGGCGCGGAACGAGTTTCGCGGCCGACGCCCCGGACCTGCCCGAGTACGACCCGGTCACCACCCTGCCCTCCCGGGAGACCGCGGCCCGCGTCGTGCCGCAACCGCCCGTCACCGGCACCGGCTGGCTGCTGCCGCCCACCGACACCGGCCCGGTCACCGACCCGGCGATACTGCGCCGGGCCCTCGATCAGGCGGCCCGCCTGATCGAAGCGGCGGACCGCTGCCGCTGAACCGGCCCCCCGCCCGGCTCCCCGTCGCGCCGGCCCCGGCCCCGCTGGGCCGGCCCGGCCGCACGGCCCGATACTGGCCAGGTGGCGAAGAAATCCCGGACGGCGACCTCAGAGACAGCGGCCAGAAGCACCAGCGGCCGGCGGCGCGAGCGAAGCGCGGCCCCCGAGGCCGTCGTGGAGAAGGTCGACGGCGGGCTCGCCGAGCTGATTCCCGACCGGGACCGCCCGCGCGGCTGGACCCTCCTCCTCGACGGCGCACCCCAGTCGCACGTCGACCTGGACGACCCCGCACACCTCGACTTCGCGTACCAGCGCAGGCTCGGCCACATCGTCGACCTGATCGCCCCGCCCAAGCAGCCGCTCCAGGTGCTGCACCTGGGCGGCGGCGCGTTCACGATGGCTCGGTACGTCGCCGCCACCCGCCCCCGCTCCACCCAGCAGGTCGTCGAGATCGACGTCGCGCTCGCCCAACTGGTGCGCCGGGAGCTTCCGCTGGACCCCGGCGCGCGGATACGGGTGCGCGGCGTGGACGCCCGTGAAGGGCTCGCGAAACTGCCCGGGGAGTGGGCCGACCTGGTGATCGCCGACGTGTTCAGCGGTGCCAGGACCCCGGCCCACCTCACCAGCGCCGAGTTCCTCGCCGACGTACGGCGGGTGCTGAAGCCGGCCGGGCACTACGCGGCCAACCTGGCCGACGGGCCGCCGCTCGCGCACCTGCGGGGGCAGATCGCCACGGCCGCCGCCGTCTTCCCGCACCTCGCGCTCGCCGCCGATCCGGCCGTACTGCGCGGCAAGCGCTTCGGGAACGCCGTCCTGCTCGGATCGCGGGCGGCCCTGCCGGTCGCCGAGTGGACCCGGCGGGTGGCGACCGACCCGCACCCGGGCCGGGTCGAGCACGGGCGCGACCTGGCGGACTTCACCGGGGGCGCGGCGGCGGTGACGGACGCGCACGCGCAGCCCTCGCCGGTTCCCCCGGCCGCCGTGTTCAAGTGAGTCCCGGCGCGGCGGAGCCGGGCCCGGCCGTCCGGCTCAGGTCTTGACGGTCTCGACCAGCGGCGGGTGGTTGTGCCAGGTGCAGAAGACCGTCAGCTTCTTGGCCGCGCCGCCCGAGAACTCGACGCGGATCCACGACGGGTCCTTCCACACCTGCATCGCCCAGCCGGAGGCGGGCGTCGCCGACACCAGCTTCGCCGAGTCCTTCCCCAGCGAGAGGACGACTCGGCCCGCGTCCGTGTTGACCACCTTGAGCTCGCCGGGCGGCTGCGGGGGCCGGGCCGGGGTACGGGAGACGGCGGAGGCCGAGGGCCTGCCGGGGCTGCTCGTGCCGCGTTCCGGTTCCCGTTCCGGCGTGGGGGCGCGGGCGGGCGTCGGGGCCTGCGGGGGACGGTGGGTCGAGGAGGACATCGGGCGGGCCGACGGGGCGGGGCCGGCGCTCGCGCCGCTCACGTGCGGGATCGGCAGGGCGCGCGGCGGGTCGTACACCGTCCCGGACATCACCGTGTGCACGCCCCACCACGAGAGGGTGACGGCCGCGCCGGTGGCCAGCAGCCACGCCCCGGCATGTATGAGTCCTCGTCGCATTCATGTCATCCTGCCCCACGCGCGTCGCGGCCGTTCCGGGGGGCTGCCGGGGAGGCCGGAGGGCGGTCCCCGCGGGATGGGGATGCGCCGAATGGCGTACGGTGCCGTTCCATGGCAAGTGTGCTCGTGGTCGAGGACGACCAGTTCGTACGCTCCGCCCTCATCCGGCACCTGACCGAGGCCTCCCACACCGTGCGGAGCGTCGGTACGGCCCTGGAGGCGTTGCGCGAGGTCGCCCATTTCCGCTTCGACGTGGTCATCCTGGACCTCGGTCTGCCCGACCTGGACGGGGCCGAAGCGCTCAAGATGCTGCGCTCGATCACCGACGTACCGGTGATCATCGCCACTGCCCGGGACGACGAGGCGGAGATCGTACGGCTGTTGAACGACGGCGCCGACGACTACCTGACGAAACCCTTCTCGGTGGAGCACCTGTCGGCCCGGATGGCCGCCGTCCTGCGCCGCTCGCGCGCCGCGGGGGCGGAGCCGCCCCCGCGCGTCCTGCGGGTCGGCGCCCTGGCCATCGACCCGCTGCGGCGCCAGGCCGAGCTGGACGGGAAGCGGCTGGACCTGACCCGGCGGGAGTTCGACCTGCTGGCCTTCCTCGCGGGACGGCCCGGTGTGGTGGTCCCGCGCAAGGAACTCCTCGCCGAGGTCTGGCAGCAGAGCTACGGCGACGACCAGACCATCGACGTGCATCTGTCCTGGCTCCGCCGCAAACTGGGCGAGACCGCCGCCCGTCCCCGCTACCTGCACACCCTGCGGGGTGTCGGGGTGAAGCTCGAACCTCCGGGGCCGCAGCAATGAGATGGGCCCTGGTCAAGGTCTGTCTGGCCGTCACGGCGATGGTCGTGGTGGCGTTCGCGGTGCCGCTCGGGCTGGTCATACGGGAGATGGCCGGCGACCGCGCCTTCTCGGGCGCGGAACGGCAGGCGGCGTCCATCGGACCCACGCTGTCCATCACCACCGACCGCGAACAGCTCCTGCGCGCGATGGCGATCACCGAGCCGGGCAGCAAGGGGTGGATGGCCATCCACATCCCGGGCACCGGCGGACAGGACGCCCAGGAGGTCGGCACCCGACGGGCCTCGCGCGCGGACGTGGAGGCCACCCGGCGGATCGGCCGCGCCTACACCGCGCAGGCGGCCGGCGGTTCCGTGATCCTCCAGCCCACCGCCCTGGGCAGCGGAGCCATCGCCATCGTCGAGGTCTTCGTCCCCGAGGAGGACGTCAGCAACGGCGTCGCGACGGCCTGGCTGGTGCTGGCGGGGGTCGGCCTGGCGCTGATCGTCGGATCCGTCGCGGTGGCCGACCGGCTGGGCGTACGGATGGTCCAGCCCGCCCAGCGGCTGGCGGGAGCCGCGCAGGACCTGGGGGACGGGAAGCTCGGGGTGCGGGTCGCCGAGGAGGGTCCGCCGGAGCTGAAGTCCGCGGCCGTCGCCTTCAACTCGATGGCCGACCAGGTCGTCCAACTGCTCGCCAACGAGAGGGAGCTGGCCGCGGACCTCTCCCACCGGCTGCGCACCCCGCTGACCGTGCTGCGGCTCAACGCCGCCTCGCTGGGGGAGGGGCCCGCCGCCGACCAGACCCGGGCGGCGGTCGAACAGCTGGAGCGCGAGGTCGACACCATCATCCGGACGGCGCGGGAGCAGCGCCCGCAGACCCAGCCGGCCACCGGGGCGGGCTGCGACGCGTCGGAGGTCATCCGGGAACGGATGGAGTTCTGGTCGGCGCTCGCCGAGGACGAGGGGCGGGAGGTACGGCTCGCCGGAGTGGACCGGCCGGTCCGGATCCCGGTCGCGCGGCCCGAACTGGCGGCTGCTCTGGACGCGTTGCTGGGGAACGTCTTCCGGCACACCCCGGAGGGCACGCCCTTCTCCGTGGACGTGCACAACGGCGAGGACGCGGTGATCGTCCTCGTCTCCGACGCGGGTCCGGGCATCGCGGACCCGGAGGCGGCGATGGCACGCGGCAACAGTGGTGAGCGGACCGGCTCGACGGGGCTCGGCCTGGACATCGTGCGGCGCGTCGCGGAGTCGACGGGCGGCGACGTGCGGATCGGCTACTCGGTGCTCGGCGGCACGGAGGTCCGGATCTGGCTGGCGCTGCACGGCGCTGGACGCTGGGAACGCCGCGGCCACCGGGTCGTACGCCGCCGCAAGGGCCGGCGGGACGCGGTCGCCCCCGGCGGCCCCCCGCGGCACCGGACCGCCCCGGGGGGCCCGGCCTGACGCCGTGCCCCCGGCGCCCCGGTCCATAGGGATGCGGCCCGTGGGGTGTCCTGTTGACCGGCCGGAAAGCCACTTGACGGGCAGGCGTAAGAGATCTGCGTCACTGCGCCCGTATGCCGGCGACGTAGGGTCCCCGCATGACCTCCACCGGCCACTGGCACCTCACCCGCACCTTCCCCAGCTCCGCAGGCGAAGTCCGCTGGGACCGCCTCGGGGATTCCGGGGCGCCGCCGGTCGTCCTGCTGCACGGCACGCCGTTCTCCTCGTACGTGTGGCGGGCCGTCGCCCGCACCCTCGCCGCCCGCGGCCACCAGGTGTACGTGTGGGACATGCCCGGCTACGGGCAGTCGGAGAAGCGCGAGGGGCAGGACGTCTCGCTCGGTGCGCAGGGGACGGTGTTCGCGGAACTCCTCGCGCACTGGGCGCCCAGGACCCCGCCCGCCGTCGTCGCCCACGACTTCGGCGGCACGACCGCACTGCGCGCCCACCTGCTGCACGGCGCCCGCTACCACCGGCTGGCCCTCGTGGACCCGGTCGCCCTCGCCCCGTGGGGGACGTCCTTCTTCCGGCTGGTCGGGCAGCACGCCGAGGTCTTCGAGCAGCTTCCCCCGCATCTGCACGCCGCCCTGGTGCGCGAGTACATCGGCACGGCGTCCGCACGCGGCCTGCACCCCGCCGTCGCGGAGGAACTCGCCGCGCCCTGGCTCGGCCCCGCCGGGCAGGGCGCCTTCTACCGGCAGATCGCCCAGTCCGACCAGAGGTGGACCGACGAGATCGAGGGACGGTACGGGGAACTCGACCTGCCCGTGCTCGTCTGCTGGGGCGAGGACGACACATGGATTCCGCTTGAGCGGGGGCGCGCGCTCACCGCCCGCATTCCGGGCGCCGCCTTCATTCCGATTCCGGGCGCGGGCCATCTCGTACAGGAAGACGCCCCGGCCGAACTGACCGGGGCACTCCTGGAATTCCTCGCGTCGTGACGCACGGCGCCACGGCTCAGGGCGCGAGACGGTTCGCGGCGTTTTCCTCGACCAGGCGCTGGAACTGGCCCAGGTCGTAATTGGTCAGCGTCTTGTCGAGATTGGTGAGCGCCCCGAGGCGTTCCACGAATCCCTGCGGTTCGTACTCGATCTGCAGTGCGACCCGGCTGGTGGTGTCGCTCAGCCGGTGGAACGTCACGACCCCGGCGTGGCGCACCCCGGCCGTCGTCCTCCACGCGATGCGTTCCTCCGCCATGACTTCGGTGAGTTCGGCGGTGAAGGCCTTGTCCGCGCCCGGCAGCGACAGCCACCAGGTGAAGGTGCGCTCGTCGACCGGGTCCACCCGCTGTACGTGCGAGAGGAAGGTCGGCCACTTCGTGACGTCGCTCCACAGTGCCCAGCTGTCCGCCACCGGGGCATTGACGTCAATGGTCTCGACGATCGAAGACGACATGGTGCGGATCCTCCTTGCGGCCTCGTGCGGCCTTGTCCGGCGGATGGCGTGTTCCGCGCGTTGCTGTCGTGGGGCCGCCTACCCGAAACCCCCTCGGCAATTACCTGCGCGTAATCCGAATGACCCGGGGCAGACGTGACTGTGTCGTACACCGGAAGTCCATGAACATCCATGTATGCGGAGGGATTTGACGTGTTGCGTTTAAAGAGCGGTCTTCGTGTTGCTGCCGTCGGCGTTGCCGGAGTGCTCGCCTGTACGACGCTGACCGCCTGCGGAAGCGATAGCGGAAACAAGGACGGCGGCACGGCGGACAAGACCCCGGCGGCGGGAGCGGCGAACACGCCGGCACCCGAGGGTGACGACGGTGCGGCGGCCGTGCGCAACGTCAACCAGAAGACCACCGAGGCGAAGACCGCCCGGATGGTGCTCCGCACCCAATCCACCGCCGACGGCAAGTCCGCCGCCGTGGACGGCGAGGGAGTCATCGACCTCGCCGGCGGCAACAGCGTCATGAACCTGTCCGCCGAGGGCGAGAAGATGGAACAGCGCATCGTCGACCAGGTGCTGTACCAGAAGCTCCCGCCCAAGCAGCGCTCCGGCGTCCCCGGTAACAAGCCCTGGGTCAAGATCGACCTCAAGAAGGCCGCGCAGCAGCAGGGCGGCAACGCCCAGGCGGCCAACCCCGCCGACAACACGGCCTACCTCAAGGGCATCAACGACAAGGACGTCAAGAAGCTCGGCGAGGAGCAGGTCGGCGGGGACGACACCACCCGCTACCGGGTGACCGTCGACGTCGCCAAGCTCGCCAACGGCGAGCAGCTCAAGAAGCAGCTCGGCCCGACGATGCCCATGGACATCTGGCTCGACGACGACGGCCGGCTGCGCCGCCAGCAGGTCGACATGACGATCTCCGCCCCTCAGGGCACCGGCGCGGACTCCAGCACCCCGAAGAAGGTCAAGGTCCGTACGGTCTTCGAGCTGTCCGACTTCGGCACGGAGGTCGACGCGAAGGCCCCGCCGGCCGCCGAGACCGCCGACATGACGGGCAAGACGGGCCGGGGGGCCAATACGAAGGCCTGACGTCCCGACGAGGGGACGGGGGAGTACGGAGGTTCAGGCCGGCAGGCCGGGCAGCGCGCCCGTGCCGGCCACCTCCGCATACCACCGGGCACTCGACTTCGGTGTGCGGGTCTGCGTCTCGAAGTCGACGTACACCGCACCGAACCGCTTGCCGTACCCGTACGCCCACTCGAAGTTGTCCAGCAGCGACCACAGGAAGTAGCCGCGCACGTCGGCCCCCACCTGGACCGCCCGCTGCACGGCATCGAGGTGGGCGTGCAGGTAGGCGATCCGCTCCGGGTCGTGGACCGTACCGTCGGCGCCCGGCTTGTCGTCGTACGCGGCCCCGTTCTCGGTGACGTACAGGGCGGCGCCGGGGGCCTCCCGCCCGTACCTGACGAGGAGTTCGTACAGTCCGGACGGGTCGACGGACCAGCCCATCTCGGTGCGTTCGCCCGGGGGCTGGTGGAAGGCCACCGCGTCCGCCCCCGGCCAGGGGGAGTGTGCGCTGGCGCCGTGCCCGTCCGTGCGCGGGGCGTCCGGCTCCGTGGTGTGCGAGACGACGGCCGGGGTGTAGTAGTTGATGCCCAGGAAGTCGAGCCGCTGGTGGGCGAGCGCCTCGTCACCGCTCTCGACGAACGACCAGTCGGTGAGCGCCGCGGTGTCGGCGAGCAGGTCCGCCGGGTAGCCGCCGTGCAGCAGCGGCCCGCTGAACACCCGGTTGGCGAGCGCGTCGATGCGCCGCGCGGCGTCCACGTCCTCGGCGGACGGGGTCAGCGGGCGCACCACGCTCGGGTTGAGGCTGATGCCGATCCGGGCCCTGGCGGGCAGCGCCGACCGCAGCGCCTGCGTACCCAGACCGTGCGCCAGGTTGAGGTGGTGGGCGGCGCGCAGGGCGGCCACCGGGTCCGTGCGGCCCGGGGCGTGCACCCCCGACCCGTACCCCAGGAAGGCGCTGCACCAGGGCTCGTTGAAGGTCGTCCACATCTCGACGCGGTCGCCGAGCGCCTCGGCGACGATGCCCGCATACTCGGCGAACCGGTACGCGGTGTCCCGCTCCGGCCAGCCGCCCGCGTCCTCCAGCTCCTGCGGGAGGTCCCAGTGGTAGAGGGTCAGCGACGGCGTGATGCCCTTCGCCAGGAGGTCGTCGACGAGGCCGCGGTAGAAGTCCAGGCCGCGCTGCACGGCCGGACCCCGGCCGGTCGGCTGCACCCGCGACCAGGACACCGAGAAGCGGTACGCGTTCAGGTTCAGGTCCGCCATCAGCCGCACGTCGTCGGCGCGGCGGTGGTAGTGGTCGCAGGCCACGTCGCCGGTGTCGCCGTTCTCGACACGGCCCGGCGTGTGGCTGAAGGTGTCCCAGATGGACGGCGTACGGCCGTCCTCGGCGGTCGCGCCCTCGATCTGGTAGGCGGCGGTCGCGGAGCCCCAGAGGAATCCGGGCGGAAAGCTGCCGGAGGACGAAGTGGCGGAAGGCATGGATCAACTCCGTATGAAGGATCGGTTGTTGGGCGGGGAGGAGGCAGGGGCGGGGCCGGTGGAAGGCCCGGCCCCGGACCGCGGAGGGCTCAGCCCTTGACCGCGCCCTGCATGATGCCGCCGACGATCTGCTTGCCGAAGAGCACGAAGGCGATCAGCAGCGGCAGCGTGCCCAGCAGCGCGCCCGCCATGATCACGGACTGGTCGGGGATGAATCCCCGGCCGAGCCCGGTCAGCGCCACCTGCACGGTCGGACTGCCGTTCTGGGTGAGGGCGATGATCGGCCAGAAGAAGTCGTTCCAGGCCATCACGAAGGTCAGCATCCCGAGGACCGCCATCGCCGGCCGGGCCGCCGGGAAGACGATGTGCCACATCACCCGGATACTGCTCGCCCCGTCCATCCGCGCCGCCTCGATCAGCTCGATCGGCAGGGCCTCCATCAGGTACTGCCGCATGAAGAACACCCCGAAGGCGCTCACCAGCGTCGGCAGGATCACGGACTGCAGCTGATCGGTCCACTGGAGCTTGGCGACCATCATGTACAGCGGCACCACGCTCAGCTGCGGCGGCACCATCATCGTGCCGATCACCAGCAGGAGCAGCAGGTTCTTGAAGCGGAACCGCAGCTTGGCGAAGGCGAACCCGGCGAAGGTCGAGAAGAGCACCGTGCCCGCCGCGACCGAGCCCGCCACCACCGCGGTGTTGAGCAGCGCCGTCCCCATGTTGGCGTCGGTCCACGCGATTTCGAGGTTCTTGAACAGGTTCCCGCCGAACCAGAACGGCGGCGGGGTCTGCGCGAGCCGGGTGTTGTTGCGGGACGCGGCGATCGCCGTCCACACCAGCGGGAAGAGCGAACCGACCGTGAAGACGATCAGGATCGCGTACGTCAGTTTCCCGGCGTGCCGCTGCCGGCCCGCCTTGCGCACCCCCCGGGTACGTTCCGGCTTGAGGTCCCGCGGTGCCCGCACCTCGTCTCGTACGGCCGTCGTGCTCATGACCGGGACCCCTTCTCGCTCTTGGTCAGCCGTCGCGAGATCAGCCAGTTGACCAGCCCGATCAGCACCAGGATCAGGAACATCGTCCAGGCGATGGCCGAGGCCCGCCCCAGGTGCAGGTTCACCCACCCCTGCTCGTACAGATACAGCCCCAGCGTCTGGAACTGGTGGTCGGAGCCGCCGGTGGCACCCGCGCTGCCGCTGAACAGCAGCGGCTCACCGAAGAGCTGCGTCGCGCCGATCGTGGAGACGACCACCGTGAACAGGATCGTGGGCCGCAGCGACGGGACCGTCACGTGCCGGAACTGCTGCCAGCGCGACGCCCCGTCCAGCTCCGCCGACTCGTACAGGTCGGGGGAGATGGCCTGCATGGCTGCCAGGTAGATCAGCGCGTTGTAACCCGTCCAGCGCCAGATGACGATCGTGGAGACGGCGAACTGCGAGGTCAAGGTGCCGTTCTGCCAGTCGACCGGGTCGACGCCGAGCATCCCCAGCGCCCAGTTGAACATTCCGTAGTCGCGCCCGAAGAGCAGCACGAAGACCAGGGTGGCCGCCGCCACGGACGTGGCGTACGGGGTGAGGACGGCGACCCGGAAGAACGACGAGCCGCGCAGCTTGTAGTGCAGCAGATGGGCGATGCCCAGGGCGATCACCAACTGCGGAACGGTGGACAGGATGCCGATGGTGACGGTGTTGCGCAGCGCGTTCCAGAAGAACTCGTCGCTCATCAGCCGGCTGAAGTTGCGCAACCCCACCCAGTTCATGTCGGTCGGCGCGGTCAGCTCCACCTGGTGGAGGGACGCCCAGCCGGTGTACAGGAGCGGGAAGAGACCGAAGGCGACGAAGAACACGAAGAACGGCGCGACATAGGCGTACGGGCTGAACTTCGTGTCCCAGCGGTAACGGCGGCTGCGCCACGCGCTCGGCCTGCGGGCCGGCTCGGCGCCGGGCCCGGCGGTCCCGCCCTCCGCCCCCTCGACGGAGGGGGAGGGCGGGACCTTGACGGACTGACTGCTCGGGCTGCTCATCAGAGGTGTCCGCTCACTGGTCGAGTGCGTTGTCGATCGCCTTCACCGCCGCGTTCCAGCCCTCCTCGGAGGAGCGGCCCTTCTGGTCGACCTGCAGCATCCCGATGTCCGCGAGGTTCTGCGCGATGACGAGGTCCTTCGGGCCGATGATCTGGACCGGAACCCCCTTCGCGGCCTGCGAGAAGATCGTCCCGATGGGCGCGTTGTTGAAGTACTCGTGCTTGGCCCCGGCCACCTCGGGCAGCGAGTAGGCGGCCTGGGCGCTCGGGAAGCTGCCGCGCTTGGCGAAGAGCTTCGCCTGCTGCGCCGGAGCGGTCAGCCAGGCGGCCAGCTTCGCCGCGGCCTCCTTGTTCTTGCCCGCCTCGGGCACGGTCAGGAACGCCCCGCCCCAGTTGCTGGGCTTCGGCGCGGCGGCCACGTCCCACTTGCCCTTGCCCGCGTCACCGGCCTTGTCCTGGATGTAGCCGAGCATCCACGGCGGACAGGACACGGTCGCGAACTGACCGTTGGCGAAGCCCTGGTCCCAGCCCTTCTGGAACTGCTGGTGCTTGGCCGTCAGCCCGGCCGCCGCCGACTCCGCGGCGATGTCCCAGGCCTCCTTCACCGCTGGGTTCGACTTGTAGATGACCTTGCCGTCGGTGTCGTAGTACCGCTTCTCGTCTCCGCCGGTGACCGCGGCCATCAGCCCGGACGCCGAATCGAGGAACTTGGTGTCCCCGGGTGCCTTCGCCTTGTACTGCTTGCCGACCTCCAGGTACTTGCGCCAGTCGCCGGCCCACAGCTTGCCGACCGCCTCGCGGTCCGTGGGCAGCCCGGCCTTCTGGAAGAGGTCCTTGCGGTAGCAGATGCCCATCGGCCCGACGTCCGTGCCGAGGCCGACGGTCTTGCCGTCCTTGCTCGTGCCCTGCGCCCACTTCCACGGCAGGAACGCGTCCTTCTGCACCCCCTCGGCCTTCCCCAGGTCCATCAGCCGGGCCGACTGGGTGGCCGTGATCTCGGCGATGTTGTTCACCTCGACGGCCTGGATGTCGGACAGGCCGCTACCGCTGGTCAGGTGATTCAGCAGCTGAGGATAATAGTTCTCGTTGCGTTCGATCGAGTTCTGCTCGATGACGACATCCGGGTTGGCCTTCATGTAGTCGTCGTACAGTCCGGCCTCCTTCAGGCCGAAGGCGCCGAAGACGCCGATCCGGAGAACGGTCTTCCCCTTCTTGTCCGCGTCCGTCTTGTCCGTCCCAGGACTGCTGCTGCCGGCCGGTGCGTCGTCCGAGGCACAGCCCGAGAGAACGGCACCGCCCAGCAGAGCGGCAGCGGTGGACAGAGCGATTGCGGTCTTGCGTACTGCGAAGATCTGCATAGCGGCTCTCCTGAAGCCCGATGGGTCAGGTACGGTGGGAGCGCTCCCACGAGTGATGTGTTGAAGGTTCGCGGCTCGCCGCTGGGGTGTCAAGGCACTGGACGGCGAGACTTGGCGTCACAAGCGTGATTACGTACGCGCGGACGCGCTGGGAGGAGTCGATTCAATTGGCGATACGGGAAACAGGCGGCCGGGGCCCAATCCGCGGGGGACGCGGCGCGGGCCGCCCCACCCTCGAAGAGGTGGCCGCCCGGGCGGGCGTCGGCCGGGGCACGGTGTCCCGGGTCGTCAACGGCTCGCCCAGAGTCAGCGAGAGCACCAGGGCCGCCGTGGAGGCGGCGGTGGCCGAACTCGGCTACGTGCCCAACCGGGCGGCTCGCGCGCTGGCCGCCAACCGCACGGACGCGATAGCCCTCGTCGTCCCCGAGGTCGAGCACCGTTTCTTCGTCGAGCCGTACTTCTCCGACATCCTGCGGGGCGTGGGCGCCGCCCTCGACGACACCGACATGCAGCTCCTGCTCACCATCGTCGGCAACGACCGCGAACGCGGCCGTCTCGCCCACTACCTGGCCGGCCACCGCGTCGACGGCGTCCTCGTCGTCTCCCTGCGCGCCGACGACCCGCTCCCCGACCTGCTCACCGGACTGGGCATCCCCGCCGTCATCTCCGGCCGCCGCTCCGCCGACGAACCCCTTCCCTGGGTCGACGCCGACAACGTGGCCGGCGCCCGCGAGGCCGTCGCCCACCTCGTGGCGCGGGGCCGCCGCCGGATAGCCACCATCACCGGCGCCCTCGACGTCTACGGCGCCCAGTGCCGCCTGGACGGCTACCGCGCCGGCCTCGCCGAGGCCGGCCTGCCCGTCGACGAGAGCCTCGTCGTGCCCGGCGACTTCACCGAGGCGAGCGGCCGGGCCGCCATGGAGTCCCTGCTCACCAGGGACCCGCTGCCCGACGCCGTGTTCGTCGCCTCCGACGTGATGGCCGCCGGCGCCCGCCAGGTACTGCGCGAACGCGGCATCCGGGTTCCCGAGGACATCGCCATGGTCGGCTTCGACGACTCCGCCATCGCCCGCCACATGGAGCCCCCGCTCACCAGCGTCCGCCAGCCCATCGAGGAAATGGGCCGGGTGATGGCCCAGACCCTGCTCACCGAGATCGCCCGCCCCACCCTCCCGGTGGGCATCCCGCGCCCGCCGCAGCCCCGGCTGATGCTGCCGACGGAACTGGTGGCGCGGTCGTCCTCGTGACGGCGGGCGGAGCGGGTGAACCCGGCGGACCCGGCGGACGGGACGGGCTCAGCGGACCCGGCGGACCCGGCGGGCGGGCGGACCCCGGCGACCCCGTAGGACGCCAGACGTCCCCTGAGGGGCGCGCAGGAAACGCTACTTCTCCGGCTCGACCGGGAGGGGAGTGGCGGGAGTGAGGTCCTCCGGGGTGATCGGCGGTCCGTGCCACAGCAGCGTCACGCCCCGCTCGGCGCAGTACGCCAGGCCCTCGTCGGGGAGCTCGTGCTCGGTGTCGCCGTGGATGCACCACATCATCGGCCGGCCTCCCGCAGCGCCCGGCGCAGGCCCTTGCCGGTCTCGCACTCCCGGTCCCCCATGCAGGCGGCACACGGCCAGAGGTGGGCCAGGTACGCGCTGTACGCGGCGGTGTGCGCGGCCTCCTGCTCGTGAGTCGGCCGTACGGTCGGCCATCGTGTCCCGTGACCGGTGGCGGGCGCGGGTGACGCCAACCCGGTGAACATCACGGCCTCCCCGTCAGTCGGGCGGCGCCGACCGCGACCAACTCGGCCACCCGGGCCAGGTCGCAGAGGCGGCCGGGTTCCTGCATGGGGACGGCCCAGTACGCGCCCGGTGGTGCGACCTGGTCCACCTGGGGGACGCCGAGCCAGGCGCCCCGGCCCAGGTACCTGGCTGCCCGGGACTGCCAGCGGTCCGCCCGGCCGACCGGGACCAGCGGGTAGAACCAGCGGTCCGCGTCCTGGACCACGGGCCCGCCGAGCAGCTGGTCAAGGAGCCGGCTCACTCCCGCCGGGCGGACGTTGAGGATCGCCGCGTACAGGACATCGGCCGGGATACGGACCGCGTCGAAGCGGACGCCGAGCGGGAGCACGGTGAGGGTGCGGGCTTGCCAGTCGTGGTGGGCGGTGGGTGGGTCGGCGTGGGCATGGGCGAGCCAGTTCGCTGCGTCAGCGCGAGCGGCGTCCCCGGCCGTGAGGCGTGTGATCATGGTCGGCTCCATGTCATCGAGGCTGATGAGGACATGGTGGGCGCACGGCCAGGCCCCGGCTATCAACAGATGTTGATAGCCGGGGCCAATGGGTGACTGCCTGTCAGACGTGCAGCCAGGAGCCGAAGGAGAGGAAGCTGTCCGGCAGCTGGCGCTTCGCGGCCTCCAGCCCCGCGTACGTCTCCCGCACAGTCGGGTGGTACCTCGCCTGCTGGGGCGCTGCCCTCCGTGCCGACAGCAGATTCCGGTATGACGTCTCGATGTCGCCCGTCCACATCTGCGCACGGGCCAGCTCCGCGAAGTGGTGCGAGCGGCGGGAGGCCGGCCAGGATTTCGGAAGCTGGAGGCCGGTCCCCTTCGCGGCCGCCGCGCCATATTCGTCCAACTCGGCGAGGACCGAAACCTGGTGCACCTTCACGTTCGTCGGCCCGAAGGCGAGCCAGTGCACTTCGATAGCCTCGCCGGTCCCGGCCGCGATGCGCTCGGCCTCACCGAGGTGCCCGTCCGCGCGGTCCTTGTCCTTCGACCGGCCGGCCATCACCGCAGCACCGAGGTGCAGCTGACCGGTGACCACCTCGCGCTCGCGTCCCGCGTCGGCCTGTTCCAGAGTGCGAAGACCGAGCTGTACCAGCCGCTCCCCGGTCCGGTACTCGCCTTCGCGCAGGTAGGTGAGCGCACGCATGTACCGGTACATGCCGCCCACTGCTGCGTCCGATCCGCGCTGTGCGGCCCAGTCCATGCGGGACAGTGCGATGGCGGCCAGGTCCGCGTATCCGAGTTTGGACGCGACGTCGTACGCCGTGCGGTAGGTACTGGCCAGCAGGAGCCAGGAATCCCGGCACGGTGCAGTGTGAGCTGCGGTCGTCGACTCAAGGATTAGGCCGGGCAGTTGTGCGGCCACTTGCTTGATCTCGCCCGCCCGGACGGAGACGAGCATCGCCTCCGCATCGTCGGCGAGTAGGCGATGTGCGCGCGGGGTGATGTCCGGGTCCGCACCGAGGTCATACACGTCCAGCGACTGCCGGATGGGCCTGATCAGTATGTCCAGCTCATCGGCGCGCAGCTCGGTGGCGTAGGGCTGGCCGGTGACCGTGGCGACGTCGACGCGAAGGGCGCGGGCGACGGACGCGATGACGTGGGGCGAGGCAGGGATGACGCCTTGCTCGGTCTTGGTGAGGGTGCTGTACGCCACCTGCGACAGATCGCTGAGGGCTCTCTGGGTGAGGTGCCGTTCCAGGCGCAACCGCTTGATGCGTGCGCCGGTGTGGTCATGGGGCAGAGCGTGCATACCGAACTCCGTTCTGACTCGACAGCAGAACGGTAACCGTGGGCGGCTCCGGGAGTACACGGCTGGATACTCGGCCCGGGGAGCCGGAAACTGCACCCCGCAGGGCGCGGAAGTCGGTCCGTCGTCCACTGCGGCGGCCGGTCGGAGCCGTCCGGAAACAGATCGAGGCCCGACCTGCTTTCGCAGATCGGGCCTCGATCATTCAGGGTGAGTGACGGGACTTGAACCCGCGGCCACCTGGACCACAACCAGGTGCTCTACCAACTGAGCTACACCCACCGTGACCGGTCTTTTTCGTGACCGGCTGAGAAAAAGTGTACAGGGTTCGCGAGGGTGCTCGCGCCAGGGTTTCCGCCGGCCTCTCCAGGGCCTGTGACGGACCGCTAATCAGCCCCCTCAGCTGGGGCGACGTGCTTGGCGGCGATCTTCTTCGCGGTCTCCGAATCCGGCCCCGGCTGCGGTACGAACACGGCCTCGCGGTAGTAGCGCAGCTCGGTGATCGAGTCGCGGATGTCGGCGAGGGCGCGGTGGTTGCCGTTCTTGTCCGGGCTGTTGAAGTACGCCCGCGGGAACCAGCGCCTGGCCAGTTCCTTCACGGACGACACGTCCACGATCCGGTAGTGCAGATAGCTCTCCAGCTCCCGCATGTCGCGGGCGAGGAAACCGCGGTCGGTGCCGACGGAGTTCCCGCACAGCGGGGCCTTCCGCGGCTCCTTCACGTGCTCCTTGATGTATGCCATGACCTGCGCCTCGGCGTCGGCGAGGGTCGTGCCCCGCGCGAGTTCGTCGAGGAGGCCGGAGGAGGTGTGCATCTGGCGCACGATCTCCGGCATGGTCTCCAGGGCGGCGTCGGGCGGGCGGATCACGATGTCCACGCCTTCGCCGAGCACGTTGAGCTCCGAGTCGGTGACCAGTGCGGCCACCTCGATAAGTGCGTCGTCCGTCAGCGAGAGCCCGGTCATCTCGCAGTCGATCCACACCATGCGATCGTTCATGCGGTCACCCTATGGGGTGCGGGGGCGCTTGGGAGCTTGCGGTCCCGGGGGTGGGTGAGTGGGTGGCCGGCCGGGTGCGGTCGCTGCGGGTGCGGGGCGGCTGGCCGCGCAGTTCCGCGCGCCCCTGAGTGGGCAGCTCCGTAGCCCCACGTCAGCCTCTTCGGCCACGGGGATGGCGGGGGCGGGCAGGGGGGCGGCCCCCGGCGGACGCCGCGCCCCTGCTTGCGGCTCGCCGCCCCCCCCGGTACGCCGCCCCCCGTACCGTCTACCTCATCCGGCCCGGCACGTAGTCCGAGCCCAGCCGTCCGTTCTCCGGCTGGATCGCCGCCGACGCGCTCCCCGCCCCGGGCATACTCGCCGCCGCCGCTCTGCGTACCTGCTGCGGTACCGCCTCCGTGAGGGAGGTCGCGGAGGACGAGCCGACGGTGACCGGGTCGCCGGAGGGCCGCCGGGCGCGGTACGCCGCCCGGTAGGCGGCGGGCGACGACCCGAGCTGCCGCCGGAAGTGCCCGCGCAGCGCGACGGGGGAGCGGAAGCCGCACCGGCCGGCCACCTCGTCCACCGAGTAGTCCGACGTCTCCAGCAGCCGCTGCGCCTGCAGCACCCGCTGGGTGATCAGCCACTGGAGTGGAGCGCTCCCAGTCAGCGTTCTGAAACGGCGGTCGAATGTGCGGCGGCTCATGTAGGCCCTCGCCGCCAGCGTCTCCACGTCGAACTGCTCGTGGAGGTGCTCCAGGGCCCACGCGACGACCTCCGCGAGCGGATCCGCGCCGATCTCCTCAGGTAAAGACCTGTCGAGATAACGCTCCTGTCCGCCGCTGCGGCGCGGCGGCACGACGAGCCGCCGGGCCAGTGCCCCCGCCGCCTCCGTGCCGTGGTCGGTGCGCACGATGTGCAGGCACAGGTCGATCCCGGCGGCCGTTCCCGCCGACGTGAGCACGTCGACGTCGTCGACGAAGAGCTCCCGCGGATCGACGTGCACCGACGGATAACGCTTGGCGAGCGTCGGCGCGTACATCCAGTGGGTGGTGGCCGGCCGGCCGTCGAGCAGACCGGCGGCGGCGAGCACGAAGGCCCCCGTGCACAGTCCGACGATCCTCGCCCCCTCCTCGTGCGCGCGCCGCAGCGCGTCCAACGCCTCCGCGGGCGGTGGGGAGGTGATGGACCGCCAGGCCGGTACTACTACCGTCCCGGCGCGGCTCATCGCCTCCAGGCCGTACGGTGCGGTCAGTTCGAGGCCTCCGGTGGTACGGAGTGGTCCTTCCTCGCCTGCGCACACCAGCAGTCGATAGCGCGGAACCCCGGCGTCCTGGCGGTCGATACCAAAGACGGAGAGCGGGATGGAGCTCTCAAAAATGGGTCCCCCGCTGAAAAGCAGCACCGCTACGATTTCCCGGCGGCGTCGCCCGGACAGCTTCCGGGCAGCCTCCGGCGGTGCGGCCAAGTCCTGGCTCATGGCGCTAAGCCCCCCTCGGTGGTCGCGGCTCCCTGTTCGTGACGGGCCTGTCGCTCCTGCACACTGCTCCTCGAAGTCGCAGTCCCTAGGTCCTGCACGGTTCCCCCGCCGTCGAATAACCCCATGATCGAATCTACTGTGTCGCGTGGCGCCGCCGTGACAAGTTCCGGAACCGGCGCTATGTCGACATGGCAACTTGGCGCGAAGCATTCGATCAGGAAGCGTTCCACTCCGGGGCCCCGCAGGGAAGTGCGCCTCTCGCTCATGGCCCGTCCCCGTAGGGTGCGCGGGCGGCGAGCGGTCCTTTCTTCCCAGGTGGCAGGGGGGTTGGCGGGGGAACCCCCCAAGGGTCGGAGCCAAGCCGGAAGTTGGCTGAAAAGCTACGGGCGCGCGTGTGCGAAACCGTCACTCACCCGGCGCACGACCCTGCGGTGAGTGATCGGGCTCAAGCAAAGTTCGTGCGGTGTTCAAGTGCCGTGCGAGCGCAATGGGTGGAATCGCGAACGCGCCCGGAGCCTGCCGGGAGCCCGGTCCGTCCTAGGAGTCCGCCCTGTGTCCGCCGCGGTGCGTCCTGGAGCCTGTGCGACTGTGCCGGCCGCGGTGGACGCCGCCCCGGAGTTCCTCGGGAAGGTCTCGGGCGGCCGTGCGCTCGGACTGGCGCAGCAGCAGACGGCAGACGACGGTGACGGCGGCCAGCCCGGCGGCCGCCACCGCCGCGCCACCCGGGGAGCCCCCGTAGGCGATCAGGACGCCCGGGACGAGCAGGCAGCTGAATGCCGCCCAGCGCACCACGTCCCCGGCCGATCCGGACACCGGTCCAGGGGCGGGCGACGGGAGGGAGGGGCTGCGGTGGTGGCCGTGGGGTGCGTGGTGCCTGTGGGCGCCCTGGTACGGGTGGGGCGTCGGGGATTGCTGGTGCGGACGGGAGCCTTGGAGTTCCTGAGGGGGCTCGTCACCGCAGGGCGACGAGAAGTGCGAGGGGCCGTGCACGGCACTCTCCCTTCCTGCTGGACGCCGGCCGGGCGGGCCCGGGAGGACGGAGGTGGCGGGGGCGGACGGGGAACGGAACCTGATCAACGAACGGGCGGGCCGGACGGTCACGAGGGACGGCCGGCTGTCCCTCCGGAGACGGCCGCGAAGCAGCCCCGTGGCGACGGTTCGGAGCCACCGGAAGCAGCCCCTCGGTGCCGGCCGCGACAGCCCGTGCGGGAGTGGTGCACGCGGCGCTCGCCCGTCCGGTGGCGCGGAGGTGAAAACCGCTGTACAGGCCAGCGGGCATTGCGATACGGGCCGGTGTCGTGCATGCTCCCTGGAACCCGCACACCTCAACCCGCCGTTCGCGGGTACCGGCTCGCGGGGACTGGGCAGGGGAGGAGTGCCGCCGTACCCTTGGGGGTATGGCCTTGGGAAGATGATTCCCGGACAGCTCCACCGCCGCCGGGTTGTCGTCGGGCAAGCCAACCAGTTGTTCGTACGTCCACTGTTGTAGCCCTCTGAGGATCCAGACGCCGAGACACCGATGGCCGGTCACGAAATTCCCGAACCCGCGGACCGCAAGCAGGTCGCCGATCCGCGCGCCGAACGCGGCGCCGAGCCGAGCGGCGACCTCTACGCGCTGCCGGAGCCGCGGCACGCCTGCGATCCCGCCTTCCGGCACGGTGTCGTCGTCGGTTTCGACGGCTCCACGTCCAGCGAGCGGGCCCTCGCGTACGCGATCGGCATGGCCAGGCGGCTCGGTCAGGGCCTGATCATCGTGCACGTCGCCAACCGGCTGCCGACGACCGTGTGGGCGGGCTGCGAGCCGCCGGTCTTCGTCGACGTGCCGGACCACCGCACCGAGGTGCTCGGGCTCGAACTCGCCTGCGCGGACTACCTCGCCGAGGTGCCCTGGATCCTGGTCGAGCGCGGCGGCGACATCTGCCACGAGCTGGAGGAGGTCGGCCGGGAGTACGAGGCCGACGCGATCGTGGTGGGTTCCACGCACGGCCTCGTGGGGCGGCTCTTCGGCTCGGTGGCGGGCCGGCTGGCGAAGCGGGCCCAGCGCCCGGTCGTGGTCATTCCGTAACGCCCACGGGATGGCGCGACGGCCCCTGGCCTCCGTGACGCGCCCGGGTTTCCGTGCCGCCCCCAAGGTTTCGTCATGCGCTCCGGTGCGCCCGTAGCGCCCTCAAGGATGTTCTGACGCCCGAACGGGCCCCGCACGCCGTGGCGGCGGTGCGGGGCCCTGCTCGTGTGCGGGGGTGCGGGACCCGGGGCTATTCGACCGTGACGGACTTCGCCAGGTTGCGCGGCTTGTCGATGTCGCGGCCCATCGCCAGCGCGGTGTGGTAGGCCAGGAGCTGGAGCGGGATGCCCATCAGGATCGGGTCCAGTTCCGGCTCGTTCTTGGGCACCACGAGGGTGTGGTCGGCCTTCTCCTGCTCGCGGTGGGCGACCGCCAGGATCCGGCCGCTGCGGGCCTTGATCTCTTCGAGGGCGGCGCGGTTCTTCTCCAGCAGGTCGTCGTCCGGGACGATCGCCACGGTCGGCAGGGCGGGCTCGATGAGGGCCAGCGGGCCGTGCTTGAGCTCGGAGGCCGGGTAGGCCTCGGCGTGGATGTAGGAGATCTCCTTGAGCTTCAGGGAGGCCTCCAGGGCGACCGGGTAGCCGCGCACGCGCCCGATGAACATCATCGACTGGGCACCCGCGTAGGCCTCCGCGACCTCCTTGATCCGGTCCTCGGTCCGCAGGATCTCGGCGATCTGCTCGGGCAGCTTGCGCAGGCCCTCGATGATCCGCTTGCCGTCGGAGACGGACAGGTCGCGGATGCGGCCCAGGTGCAGGGCGAGGAGCGCGAAGGCGACGACGGTGTTGGTGAAGCACTTGGTGGAGACGACGCAGACCTCGGGGCCCGCGTGCACGTACACGCCGCCGTCGGCCTCGCGGGCGATGGCGGAGCCGACCACGTTGACGACGCCCAGCACCCGGGCGCCCTTGCGCTTCAGCTCCTGCACGGCGGCGAGCACGTCGTACGTCTCACCGGACTGGGAGACGGCGATGTACAGGGTGTCGGGGTCCACGACCGGGTTGCGGTAGCGGAACTCCGAGGCGGGCTCGGCGTCGGCGGGGATGCGGGCCAGGGACTCGATGAGCCCGGCGCCGATCAGACCCGCGTGGTACGAGGTGCCGCAGCCCAGGATCTTGATCCGGCGCACGCCGCGGGCCTCGCGGGCGTCCAGGTTGAGACCCCCCAGGTGCACGGTGGAGAAGCGGTCGTCGATCCGGCCGCGCAGCACGCGGTCCACGGCGTCGGCCTGCTCGCTGATCTCCTTGTGCATGTACGTGTCGTGGCCGCCCATGTCGTACGACTCGGCCTCCCACTCCACGGTGGTCGGCGTCGCCGAGGTGGTCGAGCCCTCGGTGGTGTACGTGCGGAAGTCGTCGGCCTTCAGCGTGGCCATCTCGCCGTCGTCGAGGGTGACGATCTGGCGGGTGTGCGAGACGAGCGCGGCGACGTCGGAGGCGACGAACATCTCCTTCTCGCCGATGCCCAGGACGACCGGGGAGCCGTTGCGCGCGACCACGATGCGGTCGGGGAAGTCGGCGTGCATGACGGCCAGGCCGTACGTGCCCTCGACGTGGCGGAGGGCCTCGCGGACCTTCTCCTCCAGCGTCTCGGCCTGGGCGCGGGCGATCAGGTGGACGACCGTCTCGGTGTCGGTCTCGGAGGCGAAGACGACGCCGTCGGCGGTCAGCTTGGCGCGCAGGTCGTCGGCGTTGTCGATGATGCCGTTGTGGACGACGGCGACCTTGCCCTCGGTGTCCAGGTGCGGGTGCGAGTTGTCGTCGGAGGGGGCGCCGTGGGTGGCCCAGCGGGTGTGCGCGATGCCGGTGGTGCCCGCGAAACGCTTGGGGACCCTGGCCTCCAGGTCGCGGACCCGTCCCTTGGCCTTGACCATGCGCAGACCGGCGGCCTTGGGGCTGGTGATGACGATGCCCGCCGAGTCGTATCCCCGGTACTCCAGGCGCTGGAGGCCTTCCAGGAGCAGGGGGGCGACGTCCCGCTTGCCGATGTAACCGACGATTCCGCACATAAAGACTGTCCTCCGAGTGGTGTGGGGTGCTGCCTGCTGCCTGACCGCGGCAGGTTCAGCCGTAGACGATGCGGCGCAGCTGCCGGAGCGAGAGCTCCGGCGGTGCGACCGCGCGGTGCGGCAGTTCGGCCGCGATCCGCTCGAAGATCTCCGTGTTCACGGCGCCGCCGGCCTGCAGCTCGCGGTGGCGGCGCCGGACGAAGTCCTCGGTCGTCTCGTCGAAGTAGGCCAGTACGTCGAGCACGACCCGGGCCGCCTCGCCGCGCGGCAGCGCGGTGGAGCGGACCAGATGGTCGACGAGGTCGTCGTGGGACGACGTGGGAGACGTACGGCGTTCGAGCACCCGTTGATACTGGGGCAGACGGCGACTCTATGCAAGAATCCTGCCCGATATCGGGCAGGATTCTCCTTGATCGCCCCACGAATGGCCGTTGGTCTGGACTAAAGCCGCTTCAGTACCGCCTGCTTGGCGAGCGTGAACTCCTCGTCGGTGAGGACCCCCGCCCGGTGCAGCTCGCCCAGCTCGCGCAGCCGTCGCAGCAGCGCGTCGTGGTCGTCGGCGGCCGGGGCGGAGTGCTTGTCCAGTACTGGTACGGATCCGGTCGGCGCCGCCGGGTGCGGGAGGCGGACGAGCACGGCGGCGGCCACCAGTGCGGCCGTGTACTCCTTCTTCGACAGCCCCCACAGGTCCACCGCGCACGGGTCGTACTTGGGTGCCGGGACCTTGCCGGTGGGCCGGCCGGTGCGGAAGCGGAGGTAGCCGTTCTCCAGGCCCATCGCGGGCAGCCACTCCACACCGGTGATGTCCGACAGCGGCACGGTGGACGGCCCGCCCGAGGACTTGGACTCCTCGGCCTTCCAGTTCCACGTCAGCCGCACCGCCTCCCCGTCGAAGGAGGCCGTCCCGTCCCCGCCGCCGCCCGAGACCGGCACCGAGGGCCCCGGCAGCAGGAAGCGGTCCACCGGGTCGGCGGGCACCTGGTCCAGGAGCAGGGCGTTGCGGACCTCGTCCACGAAGTACTCGGCGACGCCCGTACGGTCCGGCTCGACCGCGAGCCGGTAGGGGTCCGCGCTGTCGCCGAGCCGGCCGTTGGCGGCGAGCAGCAGGGGACATGCCCCTTCCCGCAGGCGCAGCCGCAGTCCACCGCCCTTGCGGCCGGGCTCGTACGCCACCCCCGCCAACGCGCTCAGGGGTACTTCCAGTTCGCCCAGCGCCTGCCGCAGGGGGTGCACCTTGCTGCCGCGGCCGGGGACGATGCGCACCGTCTCCCCGTCGAAGGTCCAGGTGCCGTCCTTCTGGAGAATTTCCGCCATACGGGGGATTCTCCCACCGGGATGGGTGCGATCGAGGGGCGTCGGGGAGACGCTGTGGGACGCACGGGGGATTGGTCTACACCCTTGACCCCGCTGCGACTTGGGCGGTACGCATGTGTCTGCCACGTACGTGCCGAGTACACGCCACAGTTGCGCCGCCCCTTCGAAGGGACCCGCTTGTGAGACACCGTCGTACGATTCCGCGCCTGCTCGCCCCGCTGCTCCTCGTCGCCGCCGTGGGTGTGTCGGGCGTCGGCGCGGCCCCCGCGCCCGAAGCCGCGCCCGCCCCCGCCCCCCGGCCGCTGGGGCAGGTCGTCCCCGCCCCGGCGTCCGTCGCCGCCAGCGGGCCCGGCTACACGATCACGCCCCGCACCGCGATCCGGGTCGGCCACCAGGCCGACGCGAAGAAGGTCGGCGACGCGCTCGCGAAGGTGCTGCGGCCCTCCACCGGGTTCGCGTTGCCCGTCACCGCGTCCGACGGCCGCGACGGCATCCGGCTCAAGCTCAAGCACCGGGACGCCTCCCTCGGCGAGGAGGGCTACAAGCTGGAGTCCGACCGCCACGGGGTCACCGTCACCGCCCGCAGGCCCGCCGGTCTCTTCCACGGCATCCAGACCCTGCGTCAGCAGCTCCCGGCCTCCGTCGAGCGGACGACCCGGCAGCCCGGCCCCTGGCGCATCGCCGGCGGCACGATCAAGGACGTACCGCGCTTCGGGTACCGCGGCGCGATGGTCGACGTCTCCCGCCACTTCTTCGCCGTCGGCCAGCTCAAGCGCTACATGGACCAGCTGGCGCTCTACAAGATCAACAGGCTGCATCTGCACCTGTCCGACGACCAGGGCTGGCGCATCGCCGTCGACTCCTGGCCCCGACTCGCCACGTACGGCGGCTCCACCCAGGTCGGCGGCGGTCCGGGCGGCTACTACACCAAGGCCCAGTACAAGGAGATCCTCCGGTACGCGGCCGACCGCCACATGGAAGTGATCCCGGAGATCGACGTCCCGGGCCACACCAACGCCGCCCTCGCCTCGTACGCCGAACTGAACTGCGACGGCGTCGCCCCGCCGCTCTACACCGGCATCGAGGTCGGCTTCAGTTCGCTGTGCGTCGACAAGCCCCTCACGTACAAGTTCCTGGACGACGTGATCGGCGAGATCGCCCGGATGACGCCCGGCCAGGTCATCCACATCGGCGGCGACGAGGCCCACGCCACGCCGCACGAGGACTACGCGAAGTTCATGGCGAGGGCGCAGGCCATCGTCGGCAAGTACGGCAAGACGGTGATGGGCTGGCACCAGCTCGCCACCGCCGACCCGGCCCCGGGCTCGGTCCTGCAGTACTGGGGCACCGACAAGGAGGCCGGCGAGCGCAAGAAGGTCGCCGACGCCACGCACCGCAACGGAGCGAAGGTCGTCGTCTCCCCGGCCGACCGCAGCTACCTCGACATGAAGTACACCAAGGACACCTCGCTGGGCCTGAAGTGGGCCGGCCTCGTCGAGGTGCAGAAGTCGTACGACTGGAACCCGGGCGCCTACTTCGAGAACGCCGCCCCCGGCTCCGTCATCGGCGTCGAGGCCCCGGTCTGGTCCGAGACGCTCAAGACGTCCGCGGACATCGAGTACATGGCCTTCCCGCGCCTGCCGGGCATCGCGGAACTGGGCTGGTCCCCGGAGTCCGCGCACAACTGGGAGGGGTACCGGACGCGGCTCGCACAGCAGGGGCCGCGGCTCACCGCGCTGGGCATCGACTTCTACCGGTCGCCGCAGGTGCCCTGGGCGAAGGAGTAGCCGAACCCGTGGGGGGAGGGGGCGCGCCGGGACCGTCGGCGCGCCCCCTCCTGCTCGTGGGGCGGGCGCGGGCTACGAGACCTCGTGCTCCGAGGTGGCCTCGCGCAGGCCGTCCTCGGTCAGCCCCTGCCGCCAGTAGCCGGTGAAGGTGACGCGGCGGCGGTCGTAGCCGCGGTCGTTCACGAAGTGGCGGCGCAGCGCACGGACGCAGGAGGCCTCGCCCGCGATCCAGACGTACGGGGCCACCGCGTCCGGGAGTTCGGCGGCGGCGAGCGCCTCGGCGGGGCCGGGTGCCTGCTCGTCCCGTACGAGATAGGTGATCCGGGCGCCTGCCGGGGCCTTCAGTGCGAGCGCGTCCTGCGCGTGCTGCACGGTGATCCACGCCGTGACGGGCATGTCGGCGGGGAGCTGCTCCAGGGCGGCGGACGCGGCGGGCAGGGCCGTCTCGTCGGCCCACAGGACGACCTGGTCGGTGTCGGGGGCGGGGCGGAAGCGGACACCGGTGTTGTCCGGGACGGCCGGGCCGAGGACGGCCACGCGGTGGCCCGGGGCCGCCCGCTCCGCCCAGCGGCAGGCGGGGCCGCCGTCGGGGTGCAGGGCGAAGTCGATGTCGATCTCGGGCGCCGGCTGTGTGCGCTGGGCACGGACGGTGTACGAGCGCATGACCGCGCGGACGTCGGCGTCCATCGTCCGGTACGAGGTGAACCAGTCCGGGTCCGTCTCCGGCGGAAGGATGGGCTCCGGCTGGCCCGGGTGCGGCAGGAAGAGGGAGAGCGACTGGTCCCGGCCGCCGGAGCGGAAGGCGTCAAGACCGTTGCCGCCGTCCCGGCCGTCCCCGCCGAAGGTGACCCGCAGCAGCGAGGGGCTGAGCCGCTCGGTGCGCAGCACGGTCAGGCGGAACATGCGGTACGGGAGCGTCCGGTCGGACTGCGCGTTCTGCGCCGGCTGGTCGGACAGGTCGGTCACGGGCTGCCTCCTGGCGGGGGAGCGGAGCGGTGGGGTGCGACGGCGGGGCGGGTCCGGGCGCGGCGCGCGGTGCGGCGGGGCCGGGGTACGGCGGCGGGGCCGGCCGGGGGGTGCGTGCGCGCCGGGCCCCGCCGAAGCGGGCCGCCCCGGGGTCAGGAGACCTTCTTGGCCGTCTCGATGGCCTTGGCGAGGTCGTCAAGGACCGGCGCGCACTTGGCGTACGAGAAGATCGGCTCGGTGACGCGCGGAATGACCTGACCGGCCTTGACCGCCGGGAGTTGCGCCCAGGTCGGCTTGGCGGTGAGGTCCTTCGGCTGGAGCACGGCCGAGCGGTTGTCCATCATGATCACGTCGGCCTCGTACTTGCCGACCTGCTCCCAGCTCAGGCCCTCGAAGAAGCCCTGGGCGTCCACCTTCGGCTCGACGAACTTCACGCCCAGCTCCTGGAAGTACAGGGTGTCGGCGCTCATCTTCGCGAGCGAGACGTAGAACAGCTCGGCGGACGCCGAACCGATCATGACCTTGATCTCCGGGCGGGCCTTGGCGGCGGCGCGCAGCCGGGCGGCGGCCTTCTCGAAACGGGCCTTCGCGTCGACGGTCGGCTGCGCCTTGAGGTCGGCGCCGAGGGAGGCGGCCAGGCCCGCGTGGCGGGCCAGGGCCTTCTCCATGTTGGTGTTCGACGCCCACAGGGCGACGGAGGGGGCGAGGGAGTCGATCTTCTTCGCGGACTGCTCGGGGACGTACCACAGGACGTCCTTCTCCCACATGGGCGCGATCAGCAGCTCCGGTACGAGCTTGGCGTACTTCTCGACGTTGAACTCGCCGTAGACGTTGCCGATGATCTCCAGCTTGGCGACGTCCATGTCGCCGGCCTGGACGTCGGCCTTGCCGTCCTTGGTCTTCGTCGGACCGAAGACGCCCTTGACCTCGATGCCGTAGTCGTACAGGGCGGCGGCCGTGCCGGTGAAGGCGACGATGTTCTTCGGGACGGCCTTCGTCTCGACCTTCCGGCCGCGGTCGTCGGTGAAGGACCACGGGCCGGACTTCTCGGCGGCCTTCTCTGCCTTGCCGCCGGAGGTCTTCTCGCCGCCGCACGCGGCCAGTGCGGCGCCGGCGCCGAGCGCACCGCCGACGGCGAGCAGGCCGCGACGGGTGGGACGGGAGAGGCGGGACTGGGAGGGCATGGCGACTCGGCTTTCGTACGGGCGGAACAGCGGATCCTCCGGACGCTTTCCGGAAGCTTTGCGGGAAGGTTAGCCTAACCTTCCCAGTGGCTGGAAAGTGCCGTCCCTGTTCCGCCCGTACGCGGGCTCCGCACCGGTTACGCGTTCATCCCCAGCTCCCGCGCGATCAGCATCCGCTGCACCTCGCTCGTGCCCTCGCCGATCTCCAGGATCTTCGAGTCGCGCCACATGCGGGCCACCGGGTACTCGTTCATGAAGCCGTATCCGCCGTGGATCTGGGTGGCCTCGCGGGCGTTGTCGACGGCGACCGTGGAGGAGTACAGCTTCGCGATGGCCGCCTCCTTCTTGAACGGCTCGCCGTTGACCAGGCGCGACGCGGCGTCGTGCCAGCCGATGCGTGCCATGTGGGCGCGCATCTCCATGTCGGCGATCTTGAACTGGACGGCCTGGTTGTCGCCGATGGGCTTGCCGAACGCGTGACGCTCCGCGGCGTACTTCAGCGACTCGTCCACACAGCCCTGCGCGAGTCCGGTGGCCAGTGCGGAGATGGCGACCCGGCCCTCGTCGAGGATGCGCAGGAACTGGGCGTAGCCGCGGCCCTCCTCGCCGAGCAGGTTGGCGGCCGGGACCCGTACGTCCGAGAAGGACAGCTCCCGGGTGTCCGACGCGTTCCAGCCGACCTTCGAATAGGGGGCGGCGACGGTGAAGCCCGGGGTGCCGGAGGGGACGATGATCGAGGAGATCAGCGGCTTTCCGTCCGGCTTGCGGCCGGTGACCGCGGTGACCGTCACCAGTGCGGTGATGTCGGTGCCGGAATTGGTGATGAAGCACTTGGAGCCGTTGATCACCCACTCGTCGCCGTCGCGGACGGCGGTCGTCCGGGTGCCGCCCGCGTCCGAGCCCGCGCCCGGCTCCGTGAGGCCGAACGCGCCGAGCGCCTCGCCCGCGCACAGCTTCGGCAGCCACTGCCGCTTCTGCTCCTCCGTGCCGAACCGGAAGACCGGCATCGCGCCGAGCGAGACCCCCGCCTCCAGCGTGATCGCCACCGACGAGTCCACCCGGGCCAGTTCCTCCAGCGCGATGCCCAGGGCCAGGTAGTCGCCGCCCATGCCGCCGTACTCCTCCGGGAACGGCAGTCCGAACAGACCCATGCGGCCCATCTCGCGCACGATCTCGTACGGGAACTCGTGCCGCTCGTACAGGTCGCCGATCTTCGGGGCGACGACGTCGTGCGCGAACTCCTCGACAGTGCGGCGGAGTTCTTCGTGCTCGGAGCTGAGGCGGTGGTCCATCTGGCTGCTCATTCCTGGTGAGAGAGGGCGCGGACGGTGCGGGACGGGCTGGGCCGGCCCAGTTGCTCCGCCATCCACACGCTTGTGGCGGTGAGGCGGGCGAGGTCGACCCCGGTGTCGATGCCGAGGCCGTGCAGCATCCAGACGAGGTCTTCGGTGGCGAGGTTGCCGGTGGCGGACTTGGCGTACGGGCAGCCGCCGAGCCCTCCGGCGGAGGCGTCGACGGTGGTGACGCCGTGCCGGAGTGCGGCCAGGGTGTTGGACAGGGCCTGGCCGTAGGTGTCGTGGAAGTGCACGCCGATGCGGTCGGTGGCGATGCCGGCGCCCGTCAAGTCGCCGAGCAATGCGGTCACTTGGCCGGGGGTGGCGACGCCGATCGTGTCGCCGAGGGAGAGCTCGTCGCACCCCATGTCGGTCAGGCGACGGGACACGGCCACCACCTGGGCGGCCGGAACCGGGCCCTCCCAGGGGTCGCCGAAGCACATGGAGAGATAGCCGCGCACCCGCGCACCCGCCGCCTTCGCACGGGTGACGACCGGCTCGAACATGGCGAGTGCCTCGTCGACCGTCCGGTTGAGGTTGGCCCTGGCGAACGACTCGGTGGCGCTGGCGAACACGGCGACGTCGCGCGCGCCCAGGGCGAGCGCGCGGTCCAGGCCCCGCTCATTGGGGACGAGGACGGGCAGCCTCGTGCTGCCCGCGAGGTCGCCGAGCTGCGGGAACAGCGCCTCGGCGTCCGCGAGTTGGGGCACCCATTTGGGGTGGACGAAGCTGGTGGCCTCGATCGTGGCCAGGCCGGCGGCGGCCAGCCGGTGGATGAACTCCGCCTTCACTCCGGTGGGGACGGCCGTCTTCTCGTTCTGCAGGCCGTCGCGGGCGCCGACCTCGTAAATGCGCACGCGGGCGGGCAGTTCGGGGTCCCGTACGGTCATGGGCAGGCCGTGTGTCACGACTCCTCCTCGGGGGCGACGACCGCCAGGACCTGGTCCATGGCGACGGTGGCACCGGCCCGCACGTCGAGTTCGGTGACGGTGCCGGCGTGCGGGGCGGAGATGACGTGCTCCATCTTCATCGCCTCCACGACCAGCAGGCTCTGCCCCGCCGCCACGTGCTCGCCCACGGCCACCTTGACGACGGTGACCGTGCCGGGCATCGGCGCGGTCAGGGCGTCGAGGCCCGAGTGCGCGGCGCCGGAGAGGGTGGCGGCGACGGGGTCGTACGTCTGGACGTGCCAGGCGTCGCCGTCCCGTCCCAGCCAGACGCCGTCGGGCGACGCGGCGGTGCGGAAGGTGTGGGTGAGACCGTCCAGTTCCACGGTCACCCGGCCGGGCTCCACCCGGTGCACGCCCCGGGCCACGTGCGTGACGGGTTCAAGTCCCGGCACTCGCAGCCAGTGGGACACCGGCGCGGGCACGCCGCCCATCCGCCACCCGTCGAGGACGGAGAACGGGTCGACCCACCCCCCGGCGTCGGGACGCGGCGTCCGGGCGTCCTCGGCGACGGCGACCGCCGCCTCGTACACCTCCTGCGGCACGCCGTCGCCGGTCAGCGACTCCGCGTCCCGTTCCACCAGGCCGGTGTCCAGATCGCCCGCGATCACGTCCGGGTGGGCGAGGAGCCTGCGCAGGAAGCCCGCGTTGGTCTGGACGCCGAGCGTCACGGTGTCCGCGAGGGCCGCGCGCAGCTTGCGCAGGGCACTCGTCCGGTCGGGCCCGTACGCGATGACCTTCGACAGCATCGGGTCGTACAGGCTGCCGATCTCGGTGCCGACGGAGAGCCCCGAGTCGGTGCGGACGCCGTCGCCCTGCGGTTCGTGCAGGGCCAGGACCGTGCCGCCGGACGGGAGGAAGCCGCGCGCGCCCGCTTTCACGGACACGGTCTCGGCGCAGACGCGGGCCTCGATCGCGTGCCCGGTGAGGGCGATGTCGCTCTGGGCGAAGGGGAGCGGGGCCCCCGACGCCACCCGGAGCTGCCACTCCACCAGGTCGATGCCCGTGATCAGTTCGGTGACCGGGTGCTCGACCTGGAGACGGGTATTCATCTCCATGAAGTAGTACGAGGCCGGGTCGTCGCCCGGGACGATGAACTCGACCGTGCCGGCCCCCGAGTACCCGCAGGACCGCGCCGCCTGGACCGCCGCCTCGCCCATCGCGGCCCGGGTCGCCTCGTCGAGCAGGACCGACGGGGCCTCCTCGATGATCTTCTGGTGGCGGCGCTGGAGCGAGCACTCGCGCTCACCGAGGTGGACGACGTTGCCGTGGCCGTCGGCCAGTACCTGGATCTCGATGTGGCGGGGACGGTCGATCCACCGCTCCACCAGCAGGGTGTCGTCGCCGAAGGAGGAGCGGGCCTCGCGGCGGGCGGCGGCGATCTCGTCGGCGAGCAGGGCCTCGTCCCGGACCAGCCGCATGCCCTTGCCGCCGCCGCCGGCCGACGGCTTGAGGAGCACCGGCATGCCGATCTCCCGCGCGGCGTCGCGCAGTTGGGCGTCCGTCAGTCCGGAGCCCGACGAGCCCGGTACCACCGGGACGCCCGCCGCCCGCACCGTCGCCTTCGCGCGGATCTTGTCGCCCATGAGGGAGATCGCGGACGCGGGCGGGCCGATGAACACGAGCCCGGCCGACGCGCACTTGGCGGCGAACTCGGCGTTCTCCGCGAGGAAGCCGTACCCCGGGTGGATCGCCTGCGCGCCCGTGCGCACGGCCGCCTCGATCAGTCTGTCGGCGCGCAGGTAGCTCTCGGCGGCGGCGGGCGGGCCGATGCGTACCGCCGTGTCAGCCGCGCGTACGTGCCGGGCGTCCGCGTCGGCGTCGCTGAAGACGGCCACGGAGCGGATGCCCAGCTCACGGAGGGTGCGGATGACGCGAACCGCGATCTCGCCCCGGTTGGCGACCAGAACCGTGTCAAACAAGGAAGTCATCACTTCTCACATCCGGAAGACGCCGAAGGCGGGGTCGGCGAGCGGGGCGTTGGCGCAGGCGGTGAGGGCGAGGCCGAGGACCTGACGTGTTTCGAGGGGGTCGATGACGCCGTCGTCCCAGAGGCGGGCGGACGCGTAGTAGGCGTTGCCTTGCGTCTCGTACTGGGCGCGGATCGGGTCCTTGAACTCCTCCTCGGCGTCCGCAGGCCACTGCTCGCCCCGGCCCTCGATCTGGTCGCGCTTGACCGTGGCCAGTACGGAAGCGGCCTGCTCGCCGCCCATGACGGAGATCTTCGCGTTGGGCCACATCCACAGGAAGCGGGGGGAGTACGCCCGCCCGCACATCGAGTAGTTGCCCGCGCCGTACGAACCGCCGACGACGACGGTCAGCTTCGGCACCCGCGTGCACGCGACGGCGGTGACCATCTTCGCGCCGTGCTTGGCGATGCCGCCCGCCTCGTAGTCGCGTCCCACCATGAAGCCGGAGATGTTCTGGAGGAAGACCAGCGGAATGCCGCGCTGGTCGCACAGTTCGACGAAGTGCGCGCCCTTCTGGGCGGACTCGGAGAACAGGATGCCGTTGTTGGCGACGATGCCGACCGGGTGTCCGTGGACGCGGGCGAAGCCGGTGATCAGCGTCTGCCCGTACTCCGACTTGAACTCCTGGAAGCGGGAGCCGTCGACGACGCGGGCGATGACCTCGCGGACGTCGTAGGGGGTGCGGGAGTCGACAGGAACGGCGCCGTACAACCCGGCCGGGTCGGCCTTCGGCTCCTCGACCTCCCGTACGGTCCACGGCAATTGAGCCCGAGCGGGGAGCGTCGCGACGATGTTCCGCACGATCCTGAGCGCGTGCGCGTCGTCCTCGGCGAGGTGGTCGGTGACGCCGGACGTACGGGAGTGGATCTCGCCGCCGCCCAGTTCCTCGGCGGTGACGACCTCGCCGGTGGCGGCCTTCACCAGAGGCGGGCCGCCCAGGAAGATCGTGCCCTGGTTCCGGACGATCACGGCCTCGTCGCTCATCGCGGGAACGTAGGCCCCGCCCGCCGTGCACGACCCGAGCACGGCCGCGATCTGAGGGATCCCGGCCCCCGACATCCGGGCCTGGTTGTAGAAGATCCGCCCGAAGTGCTCGCGGTCGGGGAACACCTCGTCCTGCATGGGCAGGAAGGCCCCGCCGGAGTCCACCAGGTACAGGCAGGGGAGGCGGTTCTCCAGCGCCACCTCCTGCGCCCGCAGGTGCTTCTTGACGGTCATCGGGTAGTACGTGCCGCCCTTGACGGTGGCGTCGTTGGCGACGATCACGCACTCGCGCCCGCTGACCCGGCCGATGCCGGCGATCACCCCGGCCGCCGGTGCCTGGTCCTCGTACATCCCGTTCGCGGCGAGCGGGGCCAGCTCCAGGAAGGGCGAGCCCGGGTCGAGAAGGGTGTCCACCCGGTCGCGCGGCAGGAGCTTGCCGCGTGCGACGTGCCGCGCCCGGGACTTCTCGCCACCCCCGAGCCGGGCGGCGGCGAGCCGGGTGCGGAGGTCGTCCGCGAGCTCGCGATGGGCTGCCTCGTTGGCCTGCCAGGCCGCCGACGAGGGATCGGCGGTGCTGGTCAGCACCGGTGCCTGGGGTGGCTGCTGCTGCATTCTGTCGAGCTCCCTTGCCCGCCGGATGTGCGTGCCGCGCGGGCGGGGATGGGTACGCGCCGCGCGCGGTTAGTGACCGTTAACGTCCTTCCGAGGTTAACGAGCGCTAACGGCCCTGTCCAGGGGTGGCCGGGGCGGGCGGAGGGGGAGTTGGCGGGAGGGGCGGGGCGGGTGCCGGGGAAAGGGGTGGACCCGTCATGATCATCGGATGTCCGTGAGCGGACGAGTGGCTGCTGCGCACGTTCACCCTGTGGCGCGGACCGGCCGCCGCCTCCCCGCGACCGGATGACGCACGAGTTAACGAGCGCTAACCGCACGGTCTAGAATGCCCCCATGAGCACCCGAGCCGCCCCCGGCGGAACGTCGCGGGTCGCGGCCCCGACCCGCCGCGAGCAGATCCTCAGGGAAGCCGCGCGCCTCTTCGCCGAGCGCGGCTTCCACGGGGTGGGCGTCGACGAGATAGGCGCGGCGGTCGGCATCAGCGGACCCGGCCTCTACCGCCACTTCGCCGGCAAGGACGCGATGCTCGCGGAACTCCTGGTCGGCATCAGCGAACGCCTCCTGGAGGGCGGTCGGGCCCGGGTGGAGGCCTCGGCGGGAGACCCCGACACCCTCCTCGCCGCCCTCGTCGACGGCCACATCGACTTCGCCCTCGACGACCGCCCCCTCATCACCCTGCACGACCGCGAACTCGACCGCCTGCGCGACGACGACCGGCACCGGGTGCGACAACTCCAGCGCCAGTACGTGGAGTTGTGGGTCGCCACGGTCCGCGATCTGCACCCCGCCACCCCCGAGTCCGAAGCCCGCGCCGCCGTCCACGCCGTCTTCGGCCTGCTCAACTCCACCCCCCACCTGGGCTCGGGCCTCCCGGGCCGGGGTGCGACGGAGGCACTGCTGCGCCGGCTGGCCCACGGGGCGTTCGGGGCGCTGGGCGTGCCGGGCGCCTGAGCGGGGAGCGGGTGACCGCGGCGCGCCGGCCCGGGGGCGCCGAGGGGGTCGGGCCGAGGGAAGCGGCCATGCCGGGGCCGTTGCCGCCCGTGCGCCGTTTCGTCCACCCGCCGGAACTCCCGGCCCGTCCCCGCGCGCGCCCGGCAGAATGGAACGCATGCCGATACTCAGCCGCGCCGCCCTCGTCGACCATCTCGTCCGTACGCGTATCGCCGGGGACGTGGCCACCCCGCGCGACAACAACCTCTCCCACTACCGCAAGCTCGCGAACGGTGACCGCCACTACTGGCTCGGGATCGAGCTGGGGGACCGGTGGGCGGACGAGCAGGACGTGCTCGCCGTGATGGCCGAGCGGTGCGGGGTGAGTGACGACCCGGAGCACCGGCACGGGCAGGACACCATCGACCCCGAGCTGACCGTCGACGCGCTGGACCGGGCGGCGGCGCGGCTGCGCAAGGCGGTGGACGACCGGCAGCGGGTGCTGTTCGCGACCGGGCACCCCGGCTCGCTGCTGAACGTGCACGGGGCGACCGCGCGGGCGCTGCGGGCGGCCGGGTGCGACGTGGTGCGGATTCCCGGCGGGCTGACCGCCGACGAGGGGTTCGTGGTGCAGTTCGCGGACGTGGCGGTCTTTGAACGGGGAGCGACCCTGTGGCACACGCACTCGCCCGCGCCGATGACCGCGATCCTGGACGGGCTGGAGCGCAACGGCGAGGCCCTGCCCGACCTGGTGTTCGCCGACCACGGGTGGGCGGGGTGCGCCGCGCAGCGCGGGGTCGATTCGATCGGCTACGCGGACTGCAACGACCCGGCGCTGTTCCTCGGGGAGGCGGAGGGGGTCATGGCGGTGACCATTCCGCTCGACGACCACGTCGTCGACCCGTACTACTACGAGCCGATGACGGACTACCTGCTGGACGCGGCCGGCCTGCTCTGACCCCGGCGGGGGGTCGGGTCGAGGTAGACGCGGGTGATGGCCGGGTAGCGCTCGCGGAGTTGCTGTTCGGCCTCTTCGCAGGCCCATTCGACCTCGGCGGCGGAGGAGACGTCCCGGAAGTCGATCTTCGCGGCGACGAGGACCTCCGACGGGCCCTGGATGAGGGTGGTGAGGTCGAGGACGTCCTCGATGTGCGGGACGGAGAGGAGTTCCTCCCGTACCCCCGCGCGCATCTCGGCCGGCAGGGCGCGGCCGATGAGGAGCTGGGCGTTGCTGCGGCCCAGCACCCATGCCACGTACACCAGGAGCAGTCCGATGAGCACGGAGGCGAGGCCGTCCCACACGCCGGAACCGGTGAGCTGGCCCATTCCCAGGCCGGCCGCCGCCAGCAGCAGACCGGCCAGGGCCGCCGAGTCCTCCATGACGACCGCCTTGACGGCCGTGTCCGGGGTGAGCCGGAAGTAGCGGCCGGCGGGAACGCCCAGCCGGGCGGCCTCGCCCCGGACCTGCTTGACGCCGGTGCGCAGCGAGTACGCCTCCAGGAGGAAGGCGACGGCCAGGACGATGTAGGAGACAAGCGGGTTCCCGAGCTCCTCACCGTGGGTGAGGGTGTGGATGCCGTCGTAGACCGAGAAGACCGCGCCGCCGACGAAGGTGGCGACGGAGGCGAGCATCGCCCAGATGTACCGCTCCGGGCCGTGCCCCAGCGGGTGCCTGGCGTCGGCGGGTTTGCCGCTGCGTTTGAGCGCGGTGAGCAGGAGGAGTTCGGTGACGGTGTCGGCCACCGAGTGGGCCGCCTCCGACAGCATCGCGCTCGAACCGCTGATCGCGCCCGCGACCGCCTTCGCGACGGCGATGCCGAGGTTGGCGACCGCCGCGACGACGACCGTGAAGGTGCTCTCGCCGCTCTTTTCGCCCGCAGGGGGTTCCTCGCCCTTTTCGCTCATGTATGGACCGTAATACGGGGCGGGCGAAAGGTTCAGCGCGGGACCCGCACCACGCCCTCCTGGATGACGGAGATCGCGAGCCGGCCGTCCTGGGTGTAGATGCGGGCCTGGCCCAGGCCCCGGCCGCCCGACGCGGAGGGCGACTCCTGGTCGTAGAGCAGCCACTCGTCCGCGCGGAACGGGCGGTGGAACCACATCGCGTGGTCCAGCGACGCCCCGACCACGTCGCCCGTCGCCCAGCCGCCCCGGCCGTGCGCCAGCAGGACGGAGTCCAGGAGGGTCATGTCGGAGACGTACGTGGCGAGGCAGACGTGCAGCAGGGGGTCGTCGGCGAGCTTGCCGTTGGTACGGAACCACACCTGGGAGCGGGGCTCGCGGGGCTCACCGGCCGTGGCGTACGGGGGCGGGCCGACGTACCGCAGGTCGATCGCCGCACGGGCCTCCAGGATGCGGTCGGCGGCGCTCGGGTCGAGGAAGCGGTCCGCGTACCGGGGCAGGGTCTGGGCCGAGGTGGGCAGGGCCTCCGGGTCCGGGGCGGCGGGCATCGCCGCCTGGTGCTCCAGGCCCTCCTCGTACGTCTGGAAGGACGCCGAGAGGTGGAAGACCGGGTGCCCGTGCTGCACGGCGACGACCCGGCGCGTGGTGAAGGAGCGGCCGTCGCGGATCCGGTCGACGGTGTAGACGATCGGTGCGGCCGGGTCGCCCGCGCGCAGGAAGTACGCGTGCAGCGAGTGCGGGAGCCGGTCCGCTGGGACCGTCCGGCCGGCGGCGACCAGGGCCTGCGCGGCGACCTGGCCGCCGAAGACGCGGGGGACGACCGCCGAGCGGCTCACGCCCCGGAAGATGTCCTGCTCGATCTGCTCCAGGTCGAGCAGATCGAGCAGGGCGTCAAGTGCCTCTCGGGGGTGCGGGGGGTGTCCCCCGGGAGATGAGTGCGACATGGTCGAGTTGTAGCAGGTGAGTGCTACAGGCCCATGTCCTTGGCAATGATCATCTTCATGACCTCGCTGGTGCCGCCGTAGATCCGGTTCACGCGGTTGTCGGCGTACAGGCGGGCGATCGGGTACTCGTTCATGAAGCCGTAACCGCCGTGCAGCTGGAGGCACTTGTCGATCACGCGGTGTGCGACCTCGGTGGTGAACAGCTTCGCCGACGCGGCCTCCGCGGCCGTCAGCTCACCGGCGTCCAGCGCCTCCAGGGCGCGGTCGGCGACCGCCTCCGCGGCGTCCACCTCGGCCTGGCAGGCTGCCAGCTCGAACTTGGTGTTCTGGAACGCGGCGACCGGCTTGCCGAAGACGGTGCGCTCCTGCACGTACTGCTTGGCGAAGCGGACGGCCGCCTTCGCCTGGGCGTACGCGCCGAACGCGATGCCCCAGCGCTCGGACGCCAGATTGTGGCCCAGGTAGCCGAAGCCCTTGTTCTCCTCGCCCAGCAGGTCCTCCACCGGCACCTTCACGTCGACGAACGCCAGCTCGGCGGTGTCGGAGGTGCGCAGGCCCAGCTTGTCCAGCTTGCGGCCGATGGAGTAGCCCTCGGACTTGGTGTCCACGGCGAACAGGGAGATGCCGAAGCGGCGGTCGTCCTCGCGCGGGGCGGAGGTACGGGCGCAGACGATCACGCGGTCCGCGTGCACGCCACCCGTGATGAAGGTCTTCGCGCCGTTGAGGACGTAGTGCGTGCCGTCCTCGGAGAGCTTCGCGGTGGTCTTCATGCCCGCGACGTCCGAGCCGGTGCCCGGCTCCGTCATGGCGAGCGCCCACATCTCCTCGCCGGAGACGAACTTCTCCAGGTAGCGCTTCTTCTGCTCGTCGGTGGCGAGCATCTTGAGGTACGGGAGGGCGAGGAGCACGTGCACCCCGGAGCCGCCGAAGGTGACGCCCGCGCGCGCGGTCTCCTCGTACAGCACCGCTTCGAACTTGTGCGTGTCCAGGCCCGCGCCGCCGAACTCCTCGGGCACGTTGATGCCGAAGACGCCCAGCTCGCCGAGCTTGTAGTAGAACTCGCGCGGCGCCTGACCCGCGGCGAACCACTCGTCGTACACGGGGACGACCTCGGCCTCGATGAAGGCCCGGATGGTGTCCCGGAACGCCTCGTGGTCCTCGTTGAATACGGTACGGCGCACGGGAACGCCTCCTTCGGAGCTCGGGGAGCGGCGGCGCTAAGCGCTTGCTCAGCTGTCTGGCAAAAGTTACCGGTCGGTTATGGGGGTGTCCAGAGGAGAGGGGTGTTGGGGGGACCACACGGGGGGCGCACCGCCCACACCAGGCGTCACCCGTGCGGGCGGCGGTAACGTCGTACGGGGCCGTGAGCGCCACGGACTCCGACACCGTCCCCTCCCAGGGAGCAGCGATGGCCGCAGAAGCAGCACGGAAAGCGCAGTGCGAACGGGCCAACACCGAGAACTGGATGCTCACGCCGCCGGACGGCTGGACATACGGCCAGGTCCGGGACCTCCGGTTGCCGTTCGACTGGGACCTCGTCGACGGGGCGATCATGCCGCGGGGAATGACGGACCAGTGGCACGACATGGTGCGGGACGGACTGGCCTTCGCGCTGCGGCAGGCGCGGACCCAGCCGTACGCCGCCGGGGTGCAGCGCTGCGTCCTGCTCGACGAGGGCAATGTGCCCCGGCCCGACGTCGTCGTCTACGACCACCGGGGGCTCGACCCGCTGGTCCTGGAGTGCGTCCCCATCGGGAGGCTCGCCCTCGCGGTCGAGGTCGTCTCGCACGGTTCGCGCTCGGACGACAGGTTCCGCAAGCCCGGCACGTACGCGGCCGTCGGGGTCCCGTACTACTGGCGGGTCGAGCGTGGCGAGGGCGGCAGGCCGGCGGTGTACGAGTTCTGGCGGCATCACGGGGCGGGTGTGTACGCACCGAGCCCCGAGATGCCCGTGCACCAGGGGACGCTGAGGACGTCCGTGCCCTTCCCGGTGGAGATCGACCTCGACGCGCTGCTGCAGTTCTGAGGGACGGGGCGGCGGCGCGGGGCGGGGTGCGAGCCGAGCCGTTGGCCTCCGGGGTGGGGGGCTGCGCTGCGGGTCCGGAGGCGAACCGCTGCGGTGGGGCTGCGCTGCGGGCCCGGGGGGCGGACCGTTGCGGTGGGGCCGCGGTGCGGGTCCGGGGGTGATTCGGGCGGGCCCGTCGGTGTCGATCTGTCCGGTGCGGCCAAAACCGCGCCCCGCTTCATCGCATCCGTACATGTGCGGAATCCGCAGCCCTGCCTACGCTCGACCGTATGAACACTCCCTCCTCCGAGCCCCGCGGCCCCGTCGACTCGTCCCGCATCCCCCGGTACGCCGGACCGGCGACGTTCGCCCGGCTGCCGCGTCTGGACGAGGTCGGCGGACGTACGGATGTCGCGGTCGTCGGCGTGCCCTTCGACACCGGGGTCTCCTACCGGCCCGGCGCGCGCTTCGGCGGCAACGCGATCCGCGAGGCCTCCCGGCTGCTGCGTCCGTACAACCCTGCACAGGACGCCTCCCCCTTCGCGCTCGCCCAGGTCGCCGACGCCGGTGACATCGCGGCGAACCCGTTCAACATCAACGAGGCCGTCGACACCATCGAGGCCGCCGCCGACGACCTGCTGGGGTCGGGTGCGCGGATGATGACGCTCGGCGGCGACCACACCATCGCGCTGCCGCTGCTGCGTTCGGTGGCGAAGAAGCACGGTCCGGTGGCGCTGCTGCACTTCGACGCGCACCTCGACACGTGGGACACGTACTTCGGAGCGGAGTACACGCACGGCACGCCGTTCCGGCGGGCGGTCGAGGAGGGCATCCTCGACACCGAGGCGCTGTCGCACGTCGGTACGCGCGGTCCGCTGTACGGCAAGCAGGACCTGCGGGACGACGAGAAGATGGGCTTCGGCATCGTGACGTCCGCCGACGTCATGCGGCGCGGCGTCGATGAGGTCGCCGACCAGCTGCGCCAGCGCATCGGGGACCGGCCGCTGTACATCTCGATCGACATCGACGTACTGGACCCCGCGCACGCGCCGGGCACCGGTACGCCGGAGGCCGGCGGGCTCACCTCCCGCGAGCTGCTGGAGATCATCCGTGGCCTGTCCTCCTGCAACCTGGTCTCCGCCGACGTGGTCGAGGTCGCCCCGGCCTACGACCACGCGGAGATCACCTCGGTCGCCGCGTCCCACACGGCGTACGAGCTGACGACGATCATGTCGCGGCAGATTGCGGCTGAGCGGGGCTGAGCGGTTCCCGTGCGGGGCGGGGGCGGGCCCCATCCTCCGTAGTCCCCTTGGGCGGCGGGGTGGTGCCCCCGGGGTGCCCGTCCGGGCGGGGATTTCTGCGTGCGGGTGCGCCGTGGCTGGCCGCGCAGTTCCCCGCGCCCCTGACTGCCCCCTGCCCAGCCCCCTTGGGTAGCGGGGGCCGCCCCTTCCCACCCGTCACCCCCGCCTCCTTGGGTAGCGGGGCCGCCCCCCGGGGGCGGGACGGGTGGGCAAGGGGGCGGCCCCCGCGCGAAGCGCACCCTTTCGCGACCGCACCACCTCGCGCCCGCACGCTCGCGACCGCACCCGCACCCTGCGGACCGGTGGGCCGCTTCGCAGAGAAGGCCCCTCCCCGCCCCTCCACCTAAGCCGCTCGCCGCGGGGCAAAGACGCTTCGCAGCTCGCGCCGGTGGGGGCAGGCGTCCCGGGCTGCGCCCGGTGCACGGCTCCGCCGCGCGTCCTCAAACGCCGGACGGGCTGGAATGTGCCGCCCATGGCTGAAGAGGCCGCCCAGGGCTGAGGTGCCGCCCACAGCCGAAGGCGACCGCCCGGACGCCCGGCACCCCCGCATGCGCGAAGCTGGACCCATGACCCACGATCACGACCTCCCCCTGCGGCCCACCCCCGCCCAGACCGTCGCCGCCCTGGCCCCGCCCGCCGGGCGTACCGGTGGGGATCTGGTGGTGGAGACGCTGCGGGGGCTCGGGGCGACCACCGTCTTCGGGCTCCCGGGGCAGCACGCCCTCGCGCTGTTCGACGCGCTGCGGCGGTCGCAGCTGTCGTACGTCGGCCTGCGCGTCGAGAACAACGCCGGGTTCGCCGCCGACGGCTACGGCCGCGTCACCGGCGAGGCCGCCCCCCTCTTCCTCTCCACCGGGCCCGGCGCGCTGACCTCCCTCCCCGCCCTCCAGGAGGCCGCGGCCGCATCCGCCCCGGTCCTGGCGATCTCCAGCCAGGTCCCGGCCGCGGGCCTGGGCGGTGGCAGGCACGGGCACCTCCACGAGCTGCGCGACCAGCAGGCGTCGTTCCGGGACGTGGTCAAGTCCGTGCACCTCGCGCGCACTCAGTCCCAGATCCCGTCCGCGATCGCGGCGGCCTGGGAGTCCGCCCTGAGCGCCCCGCACGGTCCGGTCTGGATCGAGATCCCGCAGGACGTACTGGAGGCGGAGACACAGATTCCGGTCGTGCTCGCGCCCGACGCCACCCCGCACGACCTGCCCCCGCGCCCCGAACTCACCGCCGTGGCAGCCCACTTGCTGTCGACCGCCACCCGCCCGGTGATCGTCGCGGGAGGCGGCGTCGTACGCTCCGACGCGTCGAAGAAGCTGAAGCAGCTCGCCGAGCGGCTGAACGCCCCCGTCGTCACCACCTTCGGCGGCAAGGGCGCCTTCCCCTGGCACCACCCGCTCTCCCTCCAGTCCTGGCTGGAGGACCGGCACATGACGGATTTCCTGGAGGAGGCCGACGTCCTGCTCGTCGTCGGCTCCGGGCTCGGCGAGCTGAGCAGCAATTACGGAACGTTCGCCCCGCGCGGCCGGATCATCCAGATCGACGCCGACCTCGGCAAGCTGGAGTCCAACCACCCGGCGCTGGGCATCCACGCCGATGCCCGGCCGGCGCTCACCGCGCTTCTTGAGACGATCGAGGAGGACCGGCCAGACGAGGGCGCCGCCGCGGCGGTACGGGAGGTGCTCGGCCGGATCCGCGCGCGCATCGACGCCCAGGGACTGGATGCCGAACAGCAGCTCCTCGCCTCGATCCGGGAGGCCCTGCCCGCCGCGTCCCCCAGCTTCTGGGACATGACGATCCTGACGTACTGGGCCTGGTCCGCCTTCGACCCCGCCCGACCCAACACCATGCACTCCGCCCAGGGCGCCGGGGGACTGGGATACGCCTTCCCCGCCGCCCTGGGCGCTGCCGTCGCCGACCCGGACACCCCCGTCCTCGCCGTCTCCGGTGACGGGGGCGCGATGTACTCGATCGCGGAGCTCGCCACCGCCCGTCAGCACGGACTGCCCGTCACCTGGCTGATCGTGGACGACGGCGGCTACGGCATCCTCCGCGCGTACATGAGCGAGACGTACGAGGACACCACGGGCACCGACCTCGCCCGCCCCGACTTCGCCGCCCTCGCCGAATCCTTCGGCGTGCCAGGGGTCCGTACGACACCGGAGACGCTGGCCGCCGACCTGGCGGCGGCGCTCAAGGCGCCAGGGCCGTCAGTCGTCGTGCTTCCAGCCGTACTGAAGATGTTCGCGCCCACTCACCTCAGCGGGGACCGGAGTGACTGAGCGAGGCTCGTGCTCCTGGCCGTCCACGACGAGGTGTGGGCCCGGTGGCCGGGGGAAGCGAATGTCTGTGCGTGCGGTTACTCTGTGCCGCGAGAGGAGGACAGCATGCTGCTGAGGTTCCGCGCGGCGAACGTACGGTCCCTGCGCGACGAGCAGGAGCTGTCATTCGTCGTCCCTGAGATTGATCCCGCGAGCGAGCCGGGCGATGCGGTGCGTCCGCTGGAACTGGCGGGCGGCAAGACCGCCGGAGTGCTCCCTCTGATCGGTATTTTCGGGGCGAACGCCTCGGGCAAATCGAGTGTGCTGTCAGCCATGACGGACATGCGCACGGCTGTCCTCAACTCCTACGCGCGCTGGGCGTCCTACGACGGTGTTCCGCGCAAGCCCTTCGCATTCGACGAGAAGGCCCAGCGGGAGCCGAGTTTCTTCGAGGTCGACCTCGTCATCGACTCGGTGCGCTGGACGTACGGATTCGAGCTGGGCTCCGAGCGCATCGAAGCCGAGTGGATCCACAGCTACCCCCGGGGCCACCGCCAGGTGTGGCTGGACCGCGATGCGTCGCGCACCGAGGTGTACGACTGGCCCGGCAGCCGGGTCAAGGACCGTGCACAGCTCGTACGGCGCACGCGCGCAAACGCCCTGCTCCTGTCCACGGCGGGTACGGACAACCACCCCCAACTCTCCCCGCTCTTCCACTGGTTCCGCCGCAACTTGTGGAAGATCGACCCGGAGACCGAGCGGGCCGAGCGCGAGCGGTTCACCACGGACGAACTGTCAGGGCGCCGCGCGGGCCGTATCCGTGAACTGCTGAGGGTCGCCGACCTGGGCATCACCGACGCACAGGCCGTCCGCGAGGGCGAGAGCAGGCCGACGGTCCGCCTCACCCACCGCACCGCCGCCGGAGAAACTGCCCTCGACTGGCGCAACGAGTCCCTGGGCACCCGGTCGTGGTTCGCGCTCCTCGGGCCGATGCTCCTCGCCCTCGACGAGGGGGCGGTCCTGCTCGTGGACGAACTCGATGCGAGCCTGCACCCGCGGTTCGCCGCCGAGGTGGTCCGGCTCTTCAACGATCCGCAGGCCAACCCCGAGGGCGCACAACTGGTCTTCACCTCGCACGACCCCTCCGTCCTGGCCACCCCGAGCGGCGAGCGGCTGCTCGACCCCGAACAGGTCTGGCTGACGGAGAAGGACCGCGACGGCGCGACCGAGATCTACCCGCTGACCGCCGCCGAGCCCGGGGAGGGCGAGGACCTGATGCGGTCCTATCTGGCCGGTGCCTTCGGCGGAGTCCCCGCCCTCCTGGAGGGGCAGATCACCCGGCGCCTGCTGGGCGCGCGGGAGAAGGAACACGTGCACGAGAAGGGGCGGGTCTAAGCAGGTGGCGCGGACGAGGGGCAAGGAAGAGCTGGGCAAGAAGTCGTACGGGGCGAAGCGCAAGGCGGTCGTCTACGTCTTCACCGAGGGCAAGGCGACCGAACCCTCCTACATCGACATCATCTGGCAGCGACGGCTCGCCGACAAGGAACTCCCCGCCCCGGCCATCGACGTACACATCTCGAACCGCAAGGCGACCGGTCCCGACCGCAAGCCGATCACGCTCGTGGAAGCTGCCGAGAGGACACTGCGGGAGGAGACTCGCGCGGCGAAGAAGAACAAGACCCCTCTGCCCGAAGTCTGGGTCCTCTTTGACCGGGACCAGCACGAGCACGTTCAGAAGGCGATCGACGAGGGCGAGGCCGCCGGGCTTCATGTGGCCTTCTCCCATCCGTGCTTCGAGGTGTGGCGGCTGCTCCACCACAAGCCTGTGCTGAGTACTCAGTTCTCCGGAGTGTGCGATGAGGCGGAGAGGCTGCTGCCGTTCGTGCAGACCTCGGCGAACATCAAGATCGTGCAGCCCGAAGAGATCCCCAAGGGCAGCTACACGAAGGCCAGGGACCGTGCGCACAAGATGAACGCGCAGCACAAGCCCCACGTGCCGCGTTCGCGCCGCGACCCGTACACCGATATGCCGGAATTCATCGAGAAGGGGCTCCGAATCACCACGTACTGATCGTGCCGATTCTGTTCGCTCCCGCAATTTCGGTCCCGCCGCCGACGGCCGTAAGGTTCCTACGTCATTCCAGGGTCGTAGGGAGTCGGTACCGTTGGCAAAGCTCACGCTCGCGCAGCTGGAGCGGCATCTGTTCGCCGCTGCGGACATCCTCCGGGGCACGATGGACGCCTCCGAGTACAAGGACTACATCTTCGGCCTGCTTTTCCTGAAGCGGGCGAATGACGAGTTCGAGGCCGCGCGGGAGGTGGCCCGTGAGCAGGCGGTCAAGGAACTGGGCATCCCGGCCGAGATCCTGGACGGCTACCTGGAGCAGGAGTCCACGTACCCCGCGGATGTGCTTTTCGTTCCGTCGGAAGCGCGCTGGGAACTGATCTCCTCCGCCACCCACAACATCACCGAGGATCGGCTGCGGCCGGCGCTCCAGGCCCTGGAGTCCCAGAACGCCAAGCTCAAGGGCCTCTTCGACCATCTCGACTTCAACCGCATCGGCGGCTCCGGAGCTGCGGCGGGTGCGGCGAAGCTGGCCGACCAGCGGCTGAAGCTGCTCATCGCCCACTTCGGCCGTATCCGGCTGCGTACGAACGACTTCGAGTTCCCGGACCTGATCGGTGCCGCGTACGAGTACCTGATCAAGGAGTTCGCGGACTCGGCCGGCCGCAAGGGCGGCGAGTTCTACACCCCGCGTGCGGTGGTCCGCATGATGGTCGAGCTGCTCGGTCCCAAGCAGGGCATGCGGATCTACGACCCGTGCGTCGGTTCGGGCGGCATGCTCATCCACGCGAAGGAGTACGTGGAGGAGCACGGCGGGGACACGTCGGACATGTTCTTCGCGGGCCAGGATGCGAACAGCGGCTCGTGGATCATGTCGACGATGAACATGGTGCTGCACGGTGTGCGGCGCTTCGACCTGACCACGGGCGACACCCTGGCTTCGCCGACGCATGTGCCGAGTTCGGACGCGGACCGGTTCGACGGGGTGCTCAGTAATCCGCCGTTCTCGATGGACTACGTACTCGACGAACTCGACTACAAGTCGGAGCGCACGAAGTACGGGGAGACGAGCGAGCGCGGCAAGGCCGACCTGATGTTCCTCCAGCACATGCTGTGGGAGACGAAGCGGGAAGGGCGGGGCGGCATGACGATCACGGTCATGCCGCACGGAGTCCTCTTCCGTGGGGGCGGTGAGCAGACGATCCGTACGAATCTGCTGGACGACGATGCCATCGAGGCGGTCATCGGCCTCGCCCCGAACCTCTTTTACGGGACGGGAATCCCGGCCTGCATTCTGGTGCTGAGGCCGCCGGGGCTGAAGGAAGAGCGCCGTAAGAACAAGGTGCTGTTCATCAACGCGGACCGGGAATTCCACAAGGAATCCGCGCAGAATGTGCTGCTACCTGAGCACGCGGAGAAGATCACTTCCACTTTCCGTGACTACGCGGAAATCCCCGGCTTCTCGCGGGCCGTCTCGCGCGAGGAACTCCGCGACAACGACGACAACCTCAACATCCGCCGGTACGTGGACAACACGCCGCCGCCGGAGCCGCAGGATGTGCGGGCGCACTTGGTGGGTGGTGTTCCGCGCGCGGAGATCGAGGCGAAGAAGGAACTGCTGGACGCGTACGGGCTGGTGGTGACCGACCTGTTCGCCGAGCGGGACCCCGTGGACCCGGACTACGTGGACTTCCTGCCGGAGGGCGAGCGCCCGGACGCGGCGCGGCTGGCTGAGCTGGCGCGCCCTCGTGAGGACGAGCTGCGGGCGGCGTTCGACGCGTGGTGGGAGGCGGAGGCGCGGCAGCTGGAGGCAGTGGCGGCGACGCCGGAGCGGCTGGCTGCGCTGACCCCGTCGGAGCGCAAAGCGGCGCTGATGGCGGTGCGGGGTTCGCTGATCGAGTCGTTCGTGGAACGGCTGGGCAGGGTGGGCCTGTTGGACCGGTACGCGTTGGCGGGAGCGGTGGCCGGCTGGTGGTACGAGGCCAAGTACGACTTGCTGGCGCTGTCGGAGAACGGGTTCGGGGGAGTGGTGGACGGCTGGGTCGAGAACGTCGACACCATGCTGGCCCCGGAGCAGGACCCGAAGTCGAAAAAGCTGCGGAAGAGGAGCGGGGCGGAGCGCCGTCAGGCGTACGACCACAAGGTGGTCGCGGCGATCGCTCCGGACTTCCTGGAGGAGCTGGCGGCGGCCGACGCCCGGAAGGCCGAGCTGGACGCACGCTGGAAGGAGCTGAACGCGGAGCCGGAGGCGTCGGAGGGCGGCGAGGGGCCGGACGATGGCTCGGACGAAGGTGACGAGGACGCTGTCACACGCGAAGTGGTCGAGCTGAGCATCGAGCAACTGGCCGAGCTGGCGCAGGTGAAGAGGGACCGGGCGAAAGCGAACGCGGTCATCAAGCGGCTTGAGGCGGACTTCTGGTTCGAGCGGGGCAAGAAGGACGGGGACCAGCCGCAGTTGGGGGAGGAGCTGCTGCCGAGGCTGTTCCGGGCGCGGGGGGCGCTGGATGCGGCGGGGGAGCGGCGGGTGGTGTTGGGGCTCGAAAGGGATGACCTAGCCTCAAAATTGAACGGCCATGTAGCGCGCCGTAGGGCCGACTTGGCTAATTCATATGCGGTATGGGAAGGTAAATATTGCAGCTCTTTCCAGGAAATCACGCTTGCTCGCGAGGTAGCTGCGGCCGAAATGGCCGATTTCCTGAAAGGGCTCGGCTATGGTGAATAAAGCGCGGCTGCAAGTTCCCCTCTCTTCGGTTCTGGTTGGTCATTTCAGCGGCGCTTGGGGTGACTCTCCATCGGATGCTCGCGTGGGCAACGTCCTTGTCCTGCGGGCAACCAATATCGATGGGAAAGGTGGTTTCGGATCGGCTGCCCCGGCCTCGCGTATCTTTACTGATGGAGACCTTCAGCGTAAGCGGTTGATTCCTGGTGACTTGCTGGTGGAAGCGTCAGGTGGTGGTCCCGGGACTCCGGTGGGGCGAGTGGCTCTATTCAACCGGAATACCGACGGTGCCGTGTATGCAAGTTCGAATTTCTTTCGAACTTTGCGGCCGGATCCGAAAGTCATCGATTCGGAATATCTGACGCACTACCTTACGACGGTCTACAGGTCTGCTGATATCTGGCGATATCAGCAACAAACCACAGGGCTCGTGAACCTCAGGTTCAGTGACTATCTGGAGCAGCCCGTTCCTCTTCCGTCGCTCACGGAACAGCGGCGCATCGTTGATGCAATTAGAACTGTGTCTAACTGTGAGGGTCTCATCGAGAAATCGATCGTGAAACTCCTCAATATTCGACGGGGTGTTCTGGATTCTGCATTTGCCCCTGCCGGTATCAGCGAGGAAGAGGGTGGCTGGCGGAAGATTCCGCTCATGGCCGTTGCTCACGTCGGTGGAGGTATCGCTCTAGGAGGTGTAGTCGCCGGTGCAGGCGGGATTGATGTCCCATATCTCAGGGTGGCCAATGTGCAGGACGGTCATATCTCTACCCAAGAGATGAAGACTGTGCGAGTCACTCCTGTGGAACTTAAAAGGTTTCTGTTGCAGGTCGGTGATGTTCTGCTAACGGAGGGAGGGGATCTCGATAAGCTTGGGCGCGGAGGGGTTTGGGATGGTCGCATTAAGCCATGCTTGCATCAGAACCATGTTTTCCGGGTGCGGTGCAATGAGCTCAAGTTGATTCCTGAGTTCCTCGCCTCGTATCTCGCTTCGACTGACGGGCGTGGGTATTTTCTGCGCAATGCGAAACAAACAACCAATCTCGCCTCTGTCAGTTCATCGCAGGTCAAGGAGATGCCGATTCCGTGCCCCTCTATTGGCGAGCAGCGACGAGTCATCGAGTCCTTGCGGGTTTGCGATTCGCAGATTCAGCTGGAGCAAGAGGAGTTGGACAAGCTGCGGATTCTTAAGCTTGGGCTTGTGGATGACCTGTTGAGCGGCAGGGTCTGATCGGTTGCCGGGGATGTGACACGGCCTCTGTCGCACGACAGAGGCCGATCGGGGGGAGTCGGATCAGGTGGGGAAGGTGCCGGTCCTGACTGCTGTGACGAACGAGGACCAGGGGGCCCAAGGGAAGAGCAGGACTGGCCCTGCGGGAGCTTTGAGGCGCGGACGGGAGCGCCTGCCGGGCAACCGTCCAGCACCTCGATGCAACTGTCCGCTTCCGAACCGCTGTAGGAAGATTTGCGCCACCTGGCCTGGGGCGAGATGGCCCCGACGGTGAGTTCATTCATGGTGTCCCTACTCCCTTCGCTGCTCTCACGGTCGCACGCCTCGTCGTACACAGAGCCAATCCGGACACGATGAAGGCCCCCGCCGGTGCAGCAGGGGCCGGTTGCTCAGTGTTGTGAGTTGTTCAGGCGGAGAGCTCGCCGCTCTTGACTGCTGTGATGAATGAAGTCCACCCAGTGGCCGGGAAGACCAGAGCTGGCCCTTGGGGGGCCTTCGAGTCACGGACGGGCACGCCTGAGTGGTAGCCATCCGATACCTCGACGCAACTGCCCCCTTCGTTGCTGCTATAAGACGACTTGCGCCAGCCGCTCAGGGCGGCAGCGTCCCGGATGGTGTGCTCAGTCATGGGTGTCCGTAGTCCTTTGCCGTCGCCCTCATGAGGGCGAGTGACTCTTGTAGTGGCAGGGCATCGCCAAGCGCAAGATCGTATGCGCCTTGGAGCCATTCGACCACGGCTGGAGCGTCGTGCAGCTTGCCTGTGCCCAAGGCCTCGGAGTAGGCCACTGGGGGCTGGTCCTCGAACCACATCAGCGACAGCATGCTGTGCTGGAGCGGGTGAGCGCCTAGCCCACACGGTAGGATATGGACTCGCACTCGACGGATCTCCGCCAAGTGCACGATGTGCATGAGCTGTTCTGCCATGACAGCGGGGCCGCCGGCGGGACGGGCCAGTACTGCCTGGTCGAGCAGGGCCCACACTACGGGTGACACCGAATCCGTGAGGATGTTTGCCCGCTCAAGCCGTGTGACAACGAGCCTGTCACACTCTGCTTCACTCCGAGGGGGGTACGCCGTGTTCAGAACGGCGCGCATGTACCTCTCTGTCTGGAGGATGCCAGGAACAAGCGAGAGCCCGAACTCGCGGATTGCAGTTGCCTGTTGTTCGAGCTGTCGAGCGGCCTCGAAGTAGTCGGCGACCGCCGCATCGTCCTGCGGCAGGAAGCTAGTCAGCACATTTCCCGTACCCAGCGCCTTGTCCAGGCGCCTCGCGTCCTCCTTCGACGGAATCCGCCGCCCCGCCTCGATGTGCGAGATGTGCGAACGCGTCATGACTGCCAGGTCCGCCAGCTGCTGCTGCGTCAGGCCGGCCGCCTCGCGTTGTTCCTTCAACCAATCCCCATAGATGTTGCTCATGGTCAACTCCCGTGCGCGAAAAGCCTCGTCACCCTTGACCCCCTAGCGAGCGTAGCCCGCCTCGTCTCAAGCTGTGAGTGGATCGCTACACAACGAGAGCGGTCCAGGCGAAAGGCCAGGGTGAAGGAAATGGCGCGAGAAGCAGACCGGGGCGCACAGGGCGCGGAGGCCGGAAGGCGCGGTGAAGCCGAGGCCGCACGCGACGAGTTGGCCCGTGCCCTCCGCGCGGCCGGGATTCAGTTCCCGGCCATGGACGTCAACCCGTGATCCCCCGGGGGCTTTCCCTCGCACGGTCTCATTGAACTCGGCCAGATCTCCGCCCGTCGCCCGCGCGCTCACCGCCGTCATCGCCAAGGGCGCGAGCGCGTAGAGCACCCCAGCGCCCCGAAGGACCGGCCCCGCACGTACGTACCCCCGCGACGTAGCGAGCGTCCAGGGGCGTGGCCATCAACTGGCAAGTGTTGAGGACAATTTGAACACTATCTCCCGTCTCGCCCGGTCGGCTCTCCGGCCCCCGATCCGGAGCCGGAGCGACGAAGCCCGCCGCCAGCGCGCCCGCCGCTTCGCACTCCTCCTCGCCCTGTACGGAATCGACATCGGCCCGCGCATCATCCACGGCCGCGAGGTAACCGCATGAGGACCGACGACCACCCCCGCCGCGCCCGCCGTCTGCTCCCCTGGGTCGGCCCCGAGGGCAAACCCTGCTATCTCCTCGGCGACAGCAACGGCTCCGGCACCGGGCACATCTCCCGCATGGCCGACGACATCGAGAGCGTCCAGCTCACCATGTCCGCCGAACTCCTCGACCACGCCGCCGACCTCCTCGCGGACCGCAAGGCCACCGCCGTACAGCTCCAGTTCCTGGCCGCTTGCATGGCCCAGTCCCTGCGCGACGTGCGGCGCATCGCGGTGAGCCGGGGTGCGCGCATCCCCGTACCGCAGGAGGACGGAGACGACCGCCCCGAGCTGGAGGTCTGACCCAAGCCGCCACTCCACGCACCCCCGCCCCCCGGGGACGTACCCGAAAATGTCCGGGCACGTCCCCGGGTTTCCGCATGCCCCGTGTGACCTGAACCCTCCCCCTCCTCCCGCCCGAGGCGCAGAATGGATCAACTGAGCGGGAACGCGCGCGGGTACACGGCAGGCGAGAGGCACGGGGACGGCAATGGCGCAGGTGGAGCGGGACGAGGTGGAGCGGCCGTTCGTCGCGCAGCTCAAGGCCATGGGGTGGACCCATGTCCCCGGCAGCGAGATCGGCACGCTCGACGTCGCGCGGCCAGTGCTCGCCGACCGGCTCGGGGAAGCCCTGCGCCGTATCAATATCCGGGCGTCCGACGGTCAGCCGTGGATGGACGACAGCGACGTCGGGCGCACCATCGGCGAGCTCTGCGGGGTCTCCCTCGGCAAAGGCATTGGGGACGCGAACTTCGCCGTCACCGACCTCCTGCTCAGCGGAGTCCTCCTGTCCGCCCCCTCCGCCGGGCACGGTGGAGCCTCCGCCACCATCCAGCTCGTGGAATGGCACCCGGACAAGATCGGCCTCAACAGCTTCGTCGTCGTCGACCAGCTGAGAGTGAAGAACCGTTCCGGGGACCCGTCGATACTCGACGTCGTCCTCTTCGTGAACGGCATCCCCCTCGTCGCCGTCGAGTGCAAGAGCCCCGACCTCGCCGAGCCCGTCCGTGACGCCGTCCTCGACCTCCGGCACTACGCCGGCGACCCGATCGACGACGACGAGCGGAAGGGCACCGAGCTCTTCGTCCCGGGCGGCGTGCCCGAACTCTTCCGGACCGTTCAGCTCCTGGTCGCCGCGACCGGCGAGACCGCGCACCTGGGCACCGTCAGCTCCACCCCCGAGCACTTCCACCCGTGGCGCAGCATCGAGCCGGAGAACGAGAGCACGCTGCAGCGTGAGCTGCGTGCCGCCGGGCTGATGGACGAGCCGCCGCAGGGCAAGGAGCCCGCGAAGCTGACGGAGCAGCACAAGCTGGTCGGGGTGGTGCTGCGGCCCGCCGCGCTGCTGAACGTCGTACGGCACTACATCATCCCGCTGCCGGTCGAGACCTCGACCGGCGCCTCCCGTACCGTCAAGGTCGTCGCCCGTCACCAGCAGTACCGGGCCGCCGAGAAGGCCGTACGCAAGCTGCTCACCGGGCGCGTGCGGGGCGGGGCGGTCGAGGAGGACGAGCGCGGTGGTGTCATCTGGCACACGCAGGGTTCCGGCAAGAGCCTGACCATGACGTTTCTGGTGCGCCGGGTTCATCTGCACCACCTGCTGAGCGAGTTCACGGTGGTGGTCGTCACCGACCGCACCCAGCTCCAGGACCAGCTTTCGGCCACCCTCCGGCTCAGCGAGTCCGACGTAGAGACCGCCGAGACCGGCACGCAGATGGAGGGGCTGCTGAGCGAGGGCGGGCGGCGGGTCGTCTTCGCGATGATCCAGAAGTACGGGCGCGGATTCGCCTTCACCGGGGACGCTAAGGAGGGCGGTGACGAGCGCGACCTGGCGGGGGAGTACCGGGAGGCCGAGAGCGCCCGCAAGAGCAAGGAGCAGGGGAGGGGGAAGCAGGCGGAGAGCGAGCCGCCGGTGGTGAACTTCCCCGAGTGCAACACCTCGTCCGACATCCTCGTCCTCGTCGACGAGGCCCACCGCTCGCACACCAAGTCCCTGCACGCGGCCCTGCGCAAGGCGATCCCCCGCGCCGCGAAGATCGGTTTCACCGGCACGCCGATCGTCACCGGCAAAGAGGAGGACACCCGGCGCATCTTCAGCGGCGGTGACGACAAGGGCTTCCTCGACACGTACCGCATGGAGGACGCCGAGCACGACGGGGTCGTCGTACGCATCCGGTACGAGGGGCGGACCGGCGAGGGCAAGGTTCGGGACAAGGACGGTCTGGACCGCGACTTCGAGGACCTGATCCGCGACCGCACGCCCGAGGAACGCGCCGCGCTCATGAAGCGCTGGCCCAGTGGGCGGGACGTCGCCGAGTCGTGGCCGATGATCCAGAAGAAGGCCGCGGACATGCTGGAGCACTACGTGTGTTCGGTGCTGTCCGGCGGCGGCTTCAAGGCTCAGGTGGCGGCGGTCAGCCGGAAGGCCGCGGTGGCGTACCACCATGCCCTGCGGGACGCTCGCGACGCGCTGCTGGAGGAGCTCGCCTCCTTCGACCCGGAGTCGGTCCGGGGGACCCCGATGGAGGAGCTGCCGCGCAGGCTTCGCTACCTCTACCAGGCACACCAGTACCGGGCCCTGTTGCGTCGTATGGACTTCGTGCCCGTCATTTCCGCGGGCTCCGAACGCAAAGCTCGCAAGTGGCTGCACTGGACCGAGGCGAACCGGCAGAAGGCGTACATCGCTCGCTTCCAGGAGGCCATGCCCCACCTGGAGCCCGAGCCCGAATGGGTCGCCACCACCCCCTTCAACCCGCCCGCCCAGGACCCGCCGGAGCCCGACGACGACGGGGCCTACTTCCCGTGGTCGGACGCGCCCGCCGACGAGTCCCAACAGAGCGAGCAGCCGCAGCAGCTGGATACGAAGGCCTCGTCCCTCCCCGACCCCGTGCATCCCGAGAGCCCGATCGCCTTCCTCATCGTGAAGTCGATGCTGCTCACCGGTTTCGATGCCCCCCGCGAGCAGGTGCTCTATCTCGACCGCCCGATCAGGGACGCCGAACTCCTCCAGGCCGTCGCCCGGGTCAACCGGCCGGCGCCGGGCAAGAAGGTCGGTTACGTCGTCGACTACTACGGCGTCTTCGAGCACCTCTCCAGCGCGCTCGCCGACTACCGGAACGCCGACGTCAACGACACCATGCGCAGCCTGGCCGAGGAGATCGGCGGCCTCGCTCCGGCGGCGGAGGAGGTACGGGACTTCCTGCTCGCCCGGGGGTTCACGGACGAGATCCTCGACGACGTCACCCAGCTGCACGCCGCAGCCGAATCTCTCGACGAGGTCGCACGCTTCGACTACGACAACCTGCTGCACGAATTCCTCGCCGTCCTGGAACGCTCGCTCCCGCACGAGAAGGCGCTCCCGTACGTTGCCGACGCCCGCCGCTGGGGCCTGCTCCAGAAGCGCGTACGACGCCTCCACCGGGATGCGCCCGGTGGCACCTTCACCATGCGTCAGTACGGCCGCAAGGTCCGGGAGATGATCGTCGACCACCTGGAGGGACCGGAGATCGAGCAGGTCATCCCGCCCGTCTCCCTCACCGCCACGGCCTTCGACGACGTGGTGCGTGCCCTGCCGCCGCAGGAGGCCGCCGCCGAGATGGGACACGCCCTGCGCTTCCACCTGGAGGAACGGGTCAAGCAGGAGGACCCGGGGAAGTACGAGCGGCTGTCCCAGCGTCTGGAGGAGATCCTCCAGGAGATCCCCGGCCGCTTCGAGGAGCAGATCGAGCAGTTCAGCACGCTGATCGCCGAGGCCAGGCAGGAGGAAGAGGAGGACCCGGCGCTTGCCGGGCTCTCTCCGCTGGAGCAGCGGGTGTACCGGCTGGTCGCCAGCCTGCTGGACGAGAACAACGGCGTCAGCCTGCGCGGCGGTGACATCCGGCCGTTGATCGGCCCCGTGTGTGACAGTGCAGCGCGCACCATTTCCTCGGCCTCTTACCAGGGGCAAAGCCAGGACCTGCACATCCTCGCCGGGGGAATCCAACGGGAACTGCTGGCTGGTGGGCTGCTGCCCGCCTCGGGCGACTGGTCTCCGTTGAAGAACATCGCGGAGCGACTCGCCGGGTATGCCCAGAACAACCGGCAGCAGTTTCTACGCCGGGCCCGGGGAGAATAGGGCGGGTGACTTCACCCGCCGAACCCCCTGCCAGCCCTGAGTCCCGCTCGCCCGCCATGCTGGTCGACGGTGATCTCCTGAGCGTGGGAGACCTCTCGCTGCGGGTGCGGGCCAGCACGCGCCGGAAGCGGTTCGCGCTGACCGTTGAGTCGGATGCCGGGCTGACCCTGCACTCGCCTGCCGGAGGGGGCGTGGCGGACGCCGAGGACTTCGTACGGGCACACCGGGCGTGGGTGGTGTCGAAGGTCGGGGTGCGGGAACGGACCCGCCCGCTGAATCCGGCCAAGCGGCTCGTGGACGGCGAAGTCTTCCGGTACCTGGGGCGGACGTACCGGCTGACGGTCGCCGAGGGAGAGGTGCGGGACGGCATGGTGCGGCTGGTGGCGGGCCGCCTGGTGATGGGGCGGAGCCAGGCCGCCGACCCGGAACTGGGCAGAGCCGCTCTCGTCGGCTGGTACACCAGGGCCGGCCGCGCGTGGGTGGGCGGCAGGCTCCAGCCGTGGGCCGCACGGATGGGGGTTGACGAGCCGGAGCTGGACGTCAGGGACCTGGGTGAGCGCTGGGGTTCGTACCGGCCCGGGACTGCCGGAGGACGGGGGCGGATGAGCCTCGGGTGGCCGCTCTTCCAGTTGCCGATGCACCTCGTGGACTACGTGGTTGCCCACGAGCTGGCACACGTCCGGGTTCCCGGACATCGCTCGGACTTCTGGAGGCTGCTCGGTACTGCCTTGCCGGAGTACGAGGAACGCCGCAGGGAGCTCGACGAGCTGGGGCGGCGTATGTGGATGGGAGAAGTCGCTGCTCCCTGACCACCGGCGGACGTGCGTACACCTGTTACCGAACGCGTACACAGAATCCGTACAACTTTTCCCTTCCTGTTGAGTCATCTGATGCGGAAGCGCCGACAGTGCGCTTCCGCATCACTGGTTCTTAGGGGACGGGACACGGGGACATGACCGCACGCGCCGTACGCACCACACGCAAGAACCGGATAGCTAGAGGCGTCACCGCCGCCGCGCTCGCCACCGGAGTTCTCCTTCCGCTGGCCGCCGCCACCCCCGCCACGGCCGCCGCACCCCAGGTGGCGTGCAGCTCGAACAAGGCAGGGCTGGCCACCAAGCTCAAGAACGACATCACCGCCGCCCTGCGGGGTCGCCCCGGCACCGTCTCGGTCGCCGTGTACGAGCACTCCAGCCGCACCTACTGCTCGCTGCGCGCCTGGAACTCCTACGACTCCGCCAGCATCGTCAAGGTCACCGTCCTCGCCGCCCTGCTGTGGGACGCGCAGAAGACCAACCGGGCGCTGACCGCCCGTGAACGCGACCTCGTCACCGCCATGATCACCAAGTCCGACAACAACGCCACCACCACCCTGTGGAAGCAGCTCGGCGTAGGGAAGATCAACGGTTTCCTCAAGGCCGCGGGGATGACGGGGACCAAGCCGGGAGCGAACGGCTACTGGGGGCTCACCCGGATCAACGCCTCCGAGCAGTCCAAGCTCCTCGGCACGATCACCCTGCGCAACAACGTCCTGAAGGACAGCTCGCGCGCGTACATCCTGGACCGGATGGCCGCCGTCGTGTCCGGCCAGCGCTGGGGCACCCCCGCCGGGGCCCCGGCACGGAGCAAGGTGCACGTCAAGAACGGGTGGCTGTCGCGCGCCACGAACGGCTGGCGGGTGCACTCCCTGGGCGCCTTCACCGGCCTTGGCCACGACTACACGATCACGGTGCTCACGCACGGCAACCAGAACATGCAGCAGGGCGTGGACACCATCCAGGCCGTATCCAGGGCCGTGCACCGCGATCTCAACCCGGCCGCCACGAGCAGCACGCTCCGGGAGTCCGCGCCGCAGGTCGTCGTCCCGCCCGCCGTACCGCAGGAAGTGATGCCGCCGTTGCCGGAGAACGGGCCGGCCGACGGTCCGCAGCGCGCGCCGGGGACCACCGCGCGCTAGGTCCCCACTCCCGCGCGCCCCGTTGCGGTGGGATGAAATCCGCAGTTCGCGACGTTGTTGCCTTCCGGTGGGACACGGAACGACCGGGAGGCAGCACGTGGCAGAGCAAGACCAGAGGACCGTACGAGAACCGGGCTGGGCCCGCCGGCTGATCGGCTACGCCTGGCGCTACCGCACCAACGTCCTGCTCGCCCTCGGCTCCTCCCTCGGCGGCATGGCCGTCATGGCCCTCGTCCCGCTCATCACGAAGATCGTCATCGACGACGTGATCGGAAAGGGCACCAGGTCGCTCGCGGTGTGGACCGGACTGCTGATCGCGGCCGCCGTCGTCGTCTACGTCCTCACGTACGTCCGCCGCTACTACGGGGGCAAGCTCGCCCTCGACGTGCAGCACGACCTCCGTACCGAGATGTACGGAACGATCACCCGCCTCGACGGCCGCCGCCAGGACGAGCTGTCCACCGGACAGGTCGTGGGGCGCGCCACCAGCGACCTCCAGCTGATCCAGGGCCTGCTGTTCATGCTCCCGATGACCATCGGGAACATCCTGCTGTTCGTCATCTCCCTCGGCATCATGGCGTGGCTGTCCCCGCTGCTCACCCTGGTCGCGCTCGCCGTCGCCCCCGCCCTGTGGTTCATCGCCCGGCTGAGCAAGAAGCGCTTGTTCCCCGCCACCTGGTACGCCCAGGGCCAGGCCGCCGCCGTCGCCGGAGTCGTCGACGGGGCGGTCTCCGGCGTCCGCGTCGTGAAGGGCTTCGGGCAGGAGGAGCAGGAGATGGGGAAGCTGCGCGAAGTCTCGCGCCGCCTCTTCGCCGGCCGGCTGCGCACCGTCAGGCTGAACTCCCGCTACACCCCCGCCCTCCAGGCCGTCCCCGCCCTCGGCCAGGTCGCCATGCTGGCGCTCGGCGGCTGGCTCGCCACCCGGGGGCAGATCACCCTGGGCACCTTCGTCGCGTTCTCCACCTACCTCGCCCAGCTCGTCGGCCCGGTGCGCATGCTCGCCATGGTGCTGACCGTGGGCCAGCAGGCGCGGGCCGGCGTGGAACGCGTCCTGGAACTCATCGACACCGAGCCGGCCATCGCGGACGGCACCAAGGAACTCCCGGCCAACGCCCCCGCCACCGTCGAGTTCGACGACGTGAGCTTCGGGTACGAGGCTGACCGCCCCGTCCTGGACGGGTTCTCGCTGGAGATCCGCGAGGGCGAGACCGTCGCCGTCGTCGGGTCCTCCGGAAGCGGCAAGTCGACCGTCTCGCTGCTGCTGCCCCGGTTCTACGACGTGTCGCACGGGGCCGTGCTGGTCGGCGGCCACGACGTCCGCGAGCTGACCCTCTCCTCGCTGCGGGCCGCCATCGGGCTCGTACCGGAAGACAGCTTCCTCTTCTCCGACACCGTCCGCGCCAACCTCTCCTACGGCCTCCCCGACGCCACCGACGAGCAGATACGCGCCGCCGCACGCGCGGCCCAGGCCGACGGGTTCATCGAAGAACTCCCCGACGGGTACGACACCAAGGTCGGCGAACAGGGCCTCACCCTCTCCGGCGGCCAGCGGCAACGGCTCTCCTTGGCGCGCGCCATCCTCACCGACCCCCGGCTGCTCGTTCTCGACGACGCCACCTCCGCCGTCGACGCCCGCGTCGAGCACGAGATCCACGAGGCGCTCAGGAGCGTGATGGCGGGCCGCACGACGCTCCTCATCGCCCACCGCCGCTCCACCCTGAACCTCGCCGACCGCATCGCCGTCCTCGACGGAGGCCGGCTCTCCGACATCGGCACCCACGCGGAGCTGGAGCGCCGCTCCGCCCTCTACCGCCGGCTGCTCACCGACCCCGACGAACTGGGCGGCGTCTCGCCCGGCCACACGCTCCCCGCCGCTCCCGTCGAGGACGACCGGTCGGTACAGGCCGAACTGGACGCCGAGTTCGACGCCGAGCGCGGCATCACCCCCGACCTGTGGATACGCGACGAGTCCGACCCCGCCAGGACGGGCACGGCCACGTCCGCCACCGACCACGCGCCCGGCATGCCCGCCACCCCCGAACTGCTCGCCCAGGTCGCCGCGCTGCCCCCGGCCGACGGCGTGCCGGACATCGACGAGGCACGGGCCGCCGCCCCCGAGGACTCCTACGGCCTGCGCAGGCTGCTGCGCGGCTTCGGCCTCCCGCTGCTGGTCAGCCTGGGCCTGGTCGCCGTCGACGCCGGTATGGGCCTGCTCCTGCCGTTGCTGATCCGGCACGGCATCGACGAGGGTGTCACCCAGCTCGCGCTCGGCGCGGTGTGGACGGCCGCGGGCCTCGCGCTGCTCGCCGTCCTCGTGCAGTGGGGTGCGCAGATCAGCGAGGCCCGGATGACCGGGCGGACCGGCGAACGGGTCCTCTACTCGCTCCGGATGAAGATCTTCGCCCAGCTCCAGCGGCTCGGACTCGACTACTACGAACGGGAGCTGACCGGGCGCATCATGACCCGGATGACGACCGACGTCGACGCCCTGTCCACGTTCCTCCAGACGGGCCTGGTCACCGCGTTCGTCTCCGTCGTCACCTTCTTCGGCGTGATGGCGGCGCTCGTGGTCATCGACGGGGAACTCGCGCTTGTCGTCTTCGCGACGCTGCCGCTGCTGGTCATCGGCACGTACTTCTTCCGCAGGAAGAGCGTCCAGGCGTACGAGCTGGCCCGCGACCGGGTCGGCGTCGTCAACGCCGACCTCCAGGAGTCGGTGGCCGGACTGCGCATCGTGCAGGCCTTCGGGCGGGAGAAGGCGGGCCGCGAGCGGTTCACCGCCAACAGCCGCAGCTACCGGCAGGCGCGGGTGCGCGGCCAGTGGCTGATCTCGGTCTACTTCCCGTTCGTGCAGTTCCTCTCCTCGGTGGCCGCCGCCGCCGTGATGATCGTCGGCGCGGGGCGGATCGAGGCGGGGACGCTGACCGCCGGTGCGCTCGTCGCGTACCTCCTCTACATCGACCTGTTCTTCGCCCCCGTCCAGCAGCTCTCCCAGGTCTTCGACGGCTACCAGCAGGCGACCGTCTCCCTGCGGCGGATCCAGGAACTGCTGCGGGAACCGACGTCCACCGTGCGCGCGGACTCGCCGAAGGACGTGCCGTCGCTGCGCGGCGAGATCGCCTTCGAGGACGTGTCGTTCGCGTACGGCTCCGCCGACAAGCCGGAGGAGGCCCTCACCGGCATCTCCCTGCGCATTCCGGCCGGTCAGACCGTCGCGTTCGTCGGCGAGACCGGCGCGGGCAAGTCCACCCTCGTCAAGCTGGTGGCCCGCTTCTACGACCCGACGAGCGGCCGGGTCACCGTCGACGGCACCGACCTGCGCGACCTCGACATGACCGCCTACCGCCACCGCCTGGGCGTCGTCCCGCAGGAGGCCTACCTCTTCGCGGGCACGGTACGGGACGCCATCGCCTACGGGCGGGCGGACGCCACGGACGCGGAGGTGGAGGCGGCGGCCCGCGCGGTCGGCGCGCACGACATGATCGCGACCCTGGACGGCGGCTACCTGCACGCCGTCACCGAACGCGGACGCAACCTCTCCGCCGGTCAGCGGCAGCTCATCGCGCTCGCCCGCGCCGAACTGGTCGACCCGGACGTGCTGCTGCTCGACGAGGCGACCGCGGCGCTCGACCTGGCCTCCGAAGCCCAGGTCAACCAGGCCACCGACCGGATCGCGGGCCGCCGTACCACCCTGGTCGTCGCCCACCGGCTGACCACGGCCGCCCGTGCCGACCGTGTCGTGGTCATGGACCGGGGGCGGGTCGCCGAGGACGGCACGCACGACGAGCTGCTCGCGCTGGACGGGAAGTACGCCCGGCTGTGGCGGACCTTCGTGGGGGAGGACGAGCCGGCGGCGGTCTGACCGCCGGCCTGCCCCCGCCCCGTGAGCCGGGTGCACTCTGCAACCGACGCGTGGCCAGCACGCGTCGTACGCACATACGATCCCGGCGGGGGAATGGGCGAGTGTGTTCGATGGGGCGGGCGGGGCAGGGATGAAGCCGATGGAACTGATGAAACGCAGGCTGCTCAACGCGCTCGCGGTGGCGACGGCGGCCGGAGTGCTGGTCCTCGGAGGCCCGGCCGTCGGGCACGCCGAGGCGGCGGCCGGAGCCTGCGCGGGGGCGCGGGTCAAGACGTACGGCTTCGCGACGGGGGAGATCCGCGTCCACAAGGCCCGCCAGTACGTGTGCGCCCAGACGGTCGCCAAGCGGGCAGGCGTACGGCAGAAGATGCGCGTCACCATCCAGGCGCGGGGGAGCAGGGCCGCCGTCGACTCCGGCGTGTACACCCGCCACGCGGGACCGGTGAAGGTGTTCGCGGTCAACCGGTGCGTACGGGTGACGGGTTCGGTGGGGGCCAAGGGGGCCTCTTCCGGATGGATCCTGTGCTGAACCGGTCGCCCTCTTGCGAAAATGCCCAAATCCTCTGCTGACAAAGGGGATTGGGGAGCGCTAGGTTCACCCCTGTTGTCCGTGTGCTGACAGGCAAGGGGAGTGGCGAATGCGCAAGACCTTCAGAGGGATGCTCGCGGGAGCGGTTCTTGTGGGCACCATAGGTGCGGTGAGCCCGGCCCTCGCCGCGGAACCCGACGCGGCGGCTGCCCAGGCCCCCGTCGCGACCGACATCAAGGACCGCATCCTGGCCATCAAGGGCATGTCCCTCGTCGAGGAGAAGCCCTACGACGGCTACCGCTACTTCGTCCTCAACTACACGCAGCCGATCGACCACCGCCACCCCTGGCGCGGCACCTTCCAGCAGCGGCTGAGCATCCTGCACAAGGACGTGTCCCGCCCCACCGTCTTCTTCACCAGCGGCTACCACCTCTCGACCAGGCCCGGCCGGTCCGAGCCCACCGCGCTCGTCGACGGCAACCAGGTCTCCCTGGAATACCGGTACTTCACCCCTTCGCGCCCCGCACCCGCCGACTGGTCCAAGCTGGACATCAAGCAGGCCGCCGACGACCAGCACCGCGTCTTCACCGCACTGAAGTCGATCTACTCCAAGAAGTGGCTGTCCACCGGCGGCTCCAAGGGCGGCATGACCGCCACCTACTACGAGCGCTTCCACCCGCGCGACATGGACGGCGTCGTCGCGTACGTCGCCCCCAACGACGCCCGCAACGAGGAGGACCGCGCGTACGACCGTTTCTTCCGCACCGTCTCGACCCGCGAGTGCCGCGACCGCCTCAACAACCTCCAGCGCGAGGCCCTGGTGCGCCGCAAGCCGCTGCTGGCCAAGGCGGAGGCCCTCGCCAAGGAGAACGGCTCCACCTTCAAGACCATCGGCAGCGTCGAGAAGGGCTTCGAGAACACCGTCCTCGACTTCGTCTGGGGCTTCTGGCAGTACAGCTCGGAGCAGGAGTGCGCCGATGTTCCCGAGGCGAAGACCGCCACCGACGACCAGATCTTCGACTACATCGACGCGAAGTCCGGCTTCAGCTCCTCCAGCGACCAGGACCTCGCCACGTACACGCCGTACTACTACCAGGCAGGCACCCAGCTCGGCGCGCCGCAGTACAAGTACCCGCATCTCAAGGGCCTGTTGAAGTGGGGCCCGGACTACTTCCAGCCGCGCGTGTACGTGCCGCGCGACATCCCGATGAAGTGGCAGGACGGCGCGATGCGCGACATCGACGGCTGGGTGCGACGCGAGGCGCGGCAGATGATGTTCGTGTACGGGCAGAACGACCCGTGGGGCAGCGAACGCTTCGCCCCCGCGCGCGGCGCCCGCAACGACAACCACGTCTACACCGTGCCGGGCGCCAACCACGGCGCACGCGTCGCCGGACTCCCCGCGGACCAGCAGGCGGCGGCCGTCGCCCGGATCCAGAAGTGGGCGGGAGTCGCCCCGGCCGCCGTCCAGGCCGACCCGGCGAAGGCGAAGCGGCTGACGGCGTACGACGCGAGGCTGGACCGGGTCGAGGTGAACAGGGAGCACGGCCTGCGACCGTAACGTGACCGGTGCGCACGCCCGTTGACGCCCGGCCGGCTGCGCACCGGACCTCACACCGGCCGGGCGCACCCGACCGGCCGCCCGCCGCCCAGCTGTACGTACAGCCGGGTGGCGGGCGGGCACTGGGCGCGTGTGCCGACCGACCGTTCCACCCGGAACGCGGGGGAGCGGTCGCCCGAACCGTCGCACGCCGTCTCCTTCACCCGGCCGCCGCCCGCCTCGTACACGCAGTCCCCGACGACCGTGTGCGGGCCGCCGCCACCACCGGGGTCGCCGGGGTGCGGGGCCTGGAGGTTGCGCATGCAGGCGTAGCCGCGCGGGACGACGCCGTCGCCGTTCTCGTCGCTGCTGGGCCGTGACTCCGAGAGGTGCAGGACGAAGTCGGTGGTGGCCGGACACGCCCGCCCGTCGCCGCTCTCGCCGTTGTGGCGCTCGGTCACCCGTGCGGCGGCCCGCTCGCTGTTGCACGGCACCTCGCGGGGCGCGGCCCCGTACGAAGCACACTCGCCGACGCCGAGGAAGACGTCCCCGTACCCGGAGGGCGCGGTGGGCACCAGGCCGCCGGCCTGCCCGGAACCCCGACCGACCCCGCCCGCTTCCCCGCCCCCGTCACCCCCCTGGCAACCGGCTGCCAGCAGTCCGGCCGCCCACAGGCCGACCCCCAGCACCCGCAGCCCCTGCCGCACCCGACGCCGGCTCCCGGGCGGGCCACCCTCGCCCTGGCTTGTGCTCCCGGCGCTGCTTCCGGGCGCGCCCGTGCTCCCGCTCCGGGGTGAGCCCACGCCTGTGCTCCCGGCGCTGCTTCCGGGCGCGCCCGTGCTCCCGCTCCGGGGTGAGCCCACGCCTGTGCCCCCGGCGCTGCCTCCGGGCGTGCCCGTGCTCCCGCTCCTGCTCCCGGGCGGGCCCATGCCCGTGTTCCCGGCCGCCCCGGCCCGGCCCCCGCCTTCGCCCCCGGCCCTGTTCTCGCTCACGTGCCGCCCCCCCGACGCTTCGCCCGGACTGGCCCGGCCCCGGGGGCGTACGCCAGGTGCGCGGGGTCGGTTCCGCCGTAAGGGGGAACACGCCGCCCCTCCTGCGGCGCGCACGACCGCCTCACCCACCCCGCCCGGCCCATCCCTCGCACTCGCACCAATGTGCGAGAAGCGGCGACTTTCCCGGAGGACCCGGGAACCCGCTCGCGTCCCGCGTCGTCCCATTGCCGTACCGCCGGAGAGTCTCCGCAGGGCGGTGTCGGCCCTCGCTGCTGGCTGCGTTCGCTGACTCCCCTCTCCAACCGTCCGCGGCCGGCAGTACGCCGCCACCGGCGCGCCCCCTCCATATGCGCCGGTGGCGGCCCCCTCCCCCCCGGCCCCCACTCCCGGAAAGTCCCCGCACCACGCTCTGCACGGTTATTGACGGGTACTTACTTTCGAGCCAGTGTGACCCCGCTGGAAGTTTCCTTCAAGGGCTTCACGAAGGGGTACCCGTGCCGGACCGCACCTCCGCTCCCTCCCGCCGCACCCTCCTCACCGCGAGCGCCGCCGCGGCGGCCGTCGCCGTCACCGGAGGCACCGTCGGCCCCGCCGCGGCGGCCGACCGGCCCACCGCCGACCGCCTCCGCCACCTCATCGCCTCCATGACCCTGGAGGAAAAGGTCGGCCAGCTCTTCGTGATGCGGGTGTACGGACACTCCGCGACCGCCCCCGACCAGGCGGACGTCGACGCCAACCTCAAGGAGATCGGCGTCCGTACCGCCGCCGAGCTGATCGCGAAGTACCACGTCGGCGGCATCATCTACTTCGCGTGGGCGCACAACACCCGCGACCCGCACCAGATCGCCGACCTCTCCAACGGCATCCAGCAGGCCGCCCTCGCCGACCGCACCCGCATCCCGCTCCTGACCTCCACCGACCAGGAGCACGGCATCGTCGCGCGGGTGGGCAGACCCGCCACCCTGCTGCCCGGCGCGATGGCGCTCGGCGCGGGCGCGTTCCGGCGCGGCACCCGTGACGCCCGCGAAGCCGCCCGTATCGCCGGTGCCGAACTCGCCGCCCTCGGCATCCGGCAGAACTACGCCCCCGACGCGGACGTCAACGTCGACCCCGGCAACCCGGTCATCGGCGTCCGCTCCTTCGGCTCCGAGCCGTCGTCGGTGGCCGCCCTCGTCGCCGCCCAGGTGCGGGGCTACCAGTCCGCCAGAGTCGTCGCGACGGCCAAGCACTTCCCGGGGCACGGCGACACCAAGGACGACAGCCACCACAAACTCCCGCACATCGACCACACGCGGGAGGAGTGGCAGGCGCTCGACGCGCCGCCCTTCCGCGCCGCCGTCGCCGCCGGCATCGACTCGATCATGACGGCCCACATCGTCGTCCCCGCACTCGACCCGGCGGAGGACCCCGCGACGCTGTCCCGCCCCATCCTCACCGGGATCCTCCGGGAGGAACTGGGCTTCCAGGGCGTCGTCGTGACCGACTCGCTCAGCATGGAGGGCGTCCGCACGAAATACGGCGACGACCGGGTGCCGGTGCTGGCGCTGAAGGCGGGATGCGACCAGCTCCTCAACCCGCCGAACCTGGACGTGGCCTGGAACGCGGTCCTCGCGGCGGTCAGGGGCGGGGAACTCACCGAGGCAAGGATCGACGAGTCCCTGCTGCGCATCCTCCGGCTCAAGGCGAAGCGCGGGCTCTTCGACCAGCCGTACGTGACCCGCCGCGCCGTCGACCGCACCGTGGGCACCCGCCGCCACCTGGCCGCCGCCGACCGGATCGCCGACGCGACGACGACCCTCCTGGTGAACGAGGGCGGGCTGCTGCCCCTGTCCCCCCGCCGCCACCGGCGGGTGCTCGTCGTCGGCGTCGACCCGGCCTCCCCGACCGGCACGACGGGCCCGCCCACCGCCGTCCTGGCCGCCGAGCTCACCGGGCTCGGCTTCACCGCGACGGCGCTGCCCACCGGCCCCGCCCCCACCCGAGCGAAGATCGACGAAGCGGTCGCCGCGGCGCGGGCGGGCGCGAACGCGGTCGTCGTGACCACCCGCAACGTGTCGGCCACGAGCACCCAGCGGACCCTGGTGGCCGAACTCGCGGCGACGGGCGTCCCCGTGACGACGATCGCGATCCAGAACCCCTACGACGTGGCCCGCACCACGGGCCTCGGCGCGCGCGCCCACCTCGCCGCGTACTCCTGGACGGACGTCGAGACGCGAGCCGCGGCACGCGTACTGGCGGGACGGATCCGCCCGACGGGACGACTGCCCGTCCCGGTGCACAGGGCGGACGACCCGGGGACGGTGCTGTTCCCCGTGGGGCACGGGCTGGGGTACTGAGGCGGGGGACGGGCTCAGGGCCGAGGACGGGGGAGGCGCGGGACGGCGGGGCCCTCTACGTGGCCTGGGTGGTCACCGTCTTCGGCTTCGGGGCGTGGGGGTTCCTGCTCAGCCGCCACCCCGCCTCCCCGGTGGCCCCCTTCACGCTCCTCGGCCCGCTGGCCCGGTTCCGGTTCAGCGGGCCGAGGAGCCTTTGGCGGAAGCCAGCAGGGCCAGGTGTTCCCGTCCCGCCGCCAGCAGACCCGGCAGCTCCGCCGCCCCCGGGTACCAGCGCTTCTCGTACTCCCAGCACACCCAGTCGTTCGGGGTGAGGAGGGAGAGGCACTCGGCGAGCGGCAGCACCCCGGCGCCGAGGGGGAGCGGAGTCGTGTCGTCGGCCGACGCGATGTCCTTGCACTGCACGTAACCGAGGTACGGGGCGAGCACGCCGTGGGAGGTGGCGGGGTCCTCACCGCCGAGCCAGGTGTGCATGACGTCCCACAGGACGCCGACGTTCTTGTGGCCGACGGCGGCCACGACACGGGCCGCGTCCACGCCGGTGCGGTGCGAGTCGTGGGTCTCCAGGAGGATGCGCACGCCGTACTCCTCGGCGATCTCCGCCGCCGCGCCCAGCCGCCGCGCGGCCCGGTCGTCGCCGCTCTCGCAGCCGCCGGCGGAGGCGTTCTCCGCGACGTCCCGCGCGTCCCCGGCGCCGGGGAAGACCCGTACGTACGGAGCGCCCAGGTCCCGCGCCAGTTCCAGCAGGCCCCGGACCTCCGCCAGCACCGGTTCGTCCTCGCCCGGGACGGCGACCTTCGCGTACCCGGCGACGGCGAGGATCTCGATCCCCACGTCGGCGAACGTCGCAGCGGTCGCCGCGCGCGCCTGTGGCCCGATCCCCGGATGCACCGGCTCCTCGGGGTGGGCGCGCAGCTCGACGCCCTGGAAACCGGCGCCCACGGCGAGCGCGGCGACGTCGGACATCGGCATGCCGGGGACGCCGAGGGTGGAAAAGGCCAGCTTCACTGGGCGACAACTCCTTCTGTTCCTGCCGTGGTGGATACGGCTGTTCCTGCGGTGGTGCGTACGGCTCGTCCTGCGGTGGTGCGTACGGCCTCGGGTGCGGCGGGGCCGGCCGGGGCCGGGCCGCCGGTTCCGGGGCGCCCCCTTCCGGTACCCGGTTCCGGCCGAAAACCACCGCGGGCGCCCCGCCGTCCGCCGGGCCCGGTCCCGCCCCCGGCCGCTCGGCCGGCGGAGGCGCGGGGGCAGAGTAGGGGACTGCCGTACGGGGCAGGACACGCCCATGACTTCCGAAACCTCCGGCGCCTGGCAATTCACCGACTCCCGCGGCCAGTTGGCGTCCGCCGCCGACCGCCCCACCCGTATCGCCGCGTACCTCCAGGCAGGCGCGTCCCTCTGGGACCACGGCCTGCGCCCGCACGGAATCTTCGGCTCCCACCACGACGGCCCCGCCCCCGACCCCGCCAAATGCGGCTCCCTGCCGCTCGACGGCCTGACCTACTTCGGCGCGGGCGCCTCCCTCGACCCGGACGGGATCCTCGCCTCCGGCGCCGACCTCCTCGTCGCCGTCACCTACGGCGGCGGCGCGGTCTACGGCATGGAACCCGACGCGGTCAAGCACCTGGAGGAGCAGATCCCGGTCGTCGTGATCGACGTCGGTCAGAGCCGCTCCCTGGCCGACGTACGGGAAGCCTTCGGCGCCCTCGCGCACAGCCTCGGCGGCGCGGAACCCCCGGAGTCCGCCTACCAGCTCGCCGACGCACAGGCCAAGCTCAAGTCGCTCGCCGGTCCTGCGGCCCCGCCCCTGCTCGCCCTGTCCCCGGCGAGCGGTACCGAGGTGCACCTCGCCCGCCCGCACACCTGGCCGGACCTGCGCGCCCTCACCGCCCTCGGGGTGCCCCTGCTGAGCCCGCCGCCGGAGGGCGGCGCGAACTGGGCGACCGTGGACTGGCCGACGGCTGCCGCGCTCGGCCCCCGGCTGGTCCTCGCCGACGTACGGGCGAACGCGGCGCTCCTCGACCCTGCCCTGCTCGGCGACGGCGTCCGCATCCTGCCCTGGAACCCCGAGCTCCCGGCGAGCGCCACCTCCCACACCCTCTTCTACACCGGCATCACGCAGGCACTTCAGGGCTGAACACCCTCCCGGCAGACCCGGTCGCCTCCTGTTGGATCATGTCCGGAGCGCGCCGCGCGACGACGCGGACCGCCCCCGCGTCGCACGCGCAGCGCACCGCACACGCACCCCGTGCGTCGCACACCGCATGCGTCACCCCGTGCGTCGCACCGGAATCCACTCCACCAGGAGGCAGCACGTGGCCCGTCCGATCACCCTCGTCACCGGTGGCAGCCGAGGCATCGGAGCCGCCACCTGCCTGCGCCTCGCCGCCGACGGTCACGACATCGCACTCGCCTACGTACGGGACGAGGCCGCCGCCGAGCAGAGCGCGGCGGCGGTCCGGGCAACCGGCGTCCGCTGCCTCGCCGTCCGCGCGGACACCTCCGTCGAGGCGGACGTCGACCGGCTCTTCGACACCGTCGCCGCCGAACTCGGCCCGCTCACCGGCCTGGTCAACAACGCGGGCGTCACCGGCAGGCTCAGCCCCCTCGCCGACGCCACCACCGAGGACCTACGCCGTGTCCTGGACGTCAACGTCTTCGGCACCCTGCTGTGCTGCCGCCGCGCCGCCCGCGACATGACGGCGGCCGGCGGCGGCGCCATCGTCAACATCTCGTCCGGTGCGGCCACCCTCGGCAGCCCCGGCGAGTACGTCCACTACGCCGCCTCCAAGGCCGCCGTCGACGCTCTCACCGTCGGTCTCTCCAAGGAACTCGGCCCCGACGGCATCCGTGTCAACGCCGTCGCCCCCGGCCTCGTCGACACCGACATGCACGCCGCGATGGGCGACCCCGACCGCCCCGCCCGCATGGCCCCCGACCTCCCCCTGCGCCGCGCCGGCGAAGCCTCCGAGATCGCCGCCGCCATCGCCTGGCTGCTCTCTCCGGAGGCCTCGTACACGTCGGGGACGGTGCTTCGGGTGGCGGGGGGACGGTAGGCCCGCAGGAAGGGTCAGTCGGCCACGTCGACGCCGTAGCCCCGCGCCAGGCCTTCGAGGCCGTGGTCGTATCCCTGGCCCACGGCCCGGAATCGCCATTGTCCTGCCCGGAGGTAGAACTCCGCTAACAGCAAGGTCCGTTCGGTGGTCGCGGCGTCCAGCGTGGCACGTGCGAGGGGCGCCTCCACGTTGCCCCACGACGCCGCGACCTGGAGCGGACCCACGTCACCGAAGGTGTCCTCGCCGTCGACGGCGGCTGCCACGACCACCCGACGGGCGGCCGGAGGCAAGGCCGCCAGATCGATGGTGACGGTCTGTTCGGCGGGACCGCCGGTGAACAAGCGCACCGTCCCTGCCGGGTTTTCCGGGGCGCCGTAGAAGACGAAGTCCTCGTCGAAGGAGACCTGCTCGTCGTCGTCCAGGACGAAGGCGACGACGTCGATCGCGCACGCCGTGCGCGACCCCCACGTGGCGGTGACGGAGAGCGGCGTCCCCGCCCTGAGCGCGGGCAGGTCCGTCACACCGCCCCGCGGCACGGTCTGCGGTGCGTGCGGACGGTGGAACGCTCCGGGTTCGTACGGGGCGACCGTTCCGTCCAGCCAGTCCGGTTCGTGTGCGGGAACGGCGAGTTGGGCAATCCGTCCCATCCGGCGATCCTGATGGCCGCCGGGAAGCACGACGACATCAGTGACGCTCGCGGAAAGGTTCACGGCGGCCGAGCCGCCGAGTTCGACCACTCGGATCCGGTACGAGGCCGCCTCCGGGTGCGAGCCGCCGAGGACCAGGACGCGCCGGCCGGAGAGAGGCCCGGTGGGCCTCGGGAGCCTGGCCGCCTTCGCGGGCCGGCCAGCACCGCGGGGCTGCGAGGAGCCCGCTGCAGAAGCGGACGCCTGGGCGGGCACAGGGGCGGATGCGGAGCCGCCCTGCGCAGGAGCGATCTCCCACTCCGGCTCGGGCGCGGAGGAGAGGGCCGTTCCCGAAGCGGGGGCGAGGACGGCGGTCTCCGGCGCGGGGCCCGGCACCGCTGCCGGTGCGTCGTGCGGTGTGCCCGGCCGTACATCGCCCAGCATCCGCAGGAAGGAGCGCTCGTCGATGACCGGAACGCCCTCGGCGAGCGCGCGGCGAGCCTTCGCGGAACCGGTGGCACTGTCGTTCGTGACGAGGGCGCTGGTGTGCTTGCTGACCGAGCCCATCACGTTCAGTCCTGCGGTTACCGCCCGGGCCAGCAGCTCCGTGCGTCCGGTGTCGGTGTCGCCGGTGACGGCGACCTTCATGCCCTGCACCAGCGGCCCGCCCTGCGTGACCCGGCCGGGGTTGCGGTAGGCGCACGACGCCTTGGGTGGCTTCGGGGTGAACTGCGCGTCCTGTCGGGGAGGACAGGGCACCAAGGGCAGCGGGACGTCCAGGTGCGCAGCCTCGGCCAGCGACGCCCGCAGGATTCCGACCAGCGTCCGGGTGTCGTCGAGGGCGTCATGGGCGCGCAGTTGGGGAAGGCCGTAGTGGGTGGAGAGCGTCCCGAGCCTGAGGTCGGTGGTGGGCGGGTCCAACTGCCGGTTGAGGGACAGTGTGCACAGGCGCCGGGCGACCGGCAGCGACAGCCCGGCCCTGGCGAACTCGTGCGCCAGGAACTCGTAGTCGAACTGGGCGTTGTGCGCGACCATCACCCGGCCCTGGAGCATCGCCGCGATCCGCTCCGCGACTTGATTGAACGTCGGAGCTCCGGACAGTCGCTCCGGAGTCAGGCCGTGAATGTCGACCCTCCCCGGGTCGCAGCCGGGGTTGAGCAGGGTGGAGAACTCGTCGGTCTGCTCCCCGTCGGGGCCCAAGGTGATCACCGCGACCGACAGCACCCGGTCGCGGCGGGCAGTCAGCCCCGAGGTCTCAACGTCCACCAGTGCCCACTCGTGCAGGTAGTCCGGCAGATCCGGCAAATGGAGTGCACCGAGAGAGGGGGGAGAGGTGAAGGTCATGGGGAGAAGGATGAAGTGGAGAAGGGGCCGCCTCAAGCGGAATGCCGTTTCGTCCGCCTTTCTCCACTGTGTCTCTTCCATCGGACTTCTCCGGCCGGTCGGTCCATGTCGACGCCTGCCCTGTCCCCGGCGTCAGGCTCCACGAATCGCCCCCGTGGACCCCCGTACCACCAGCTCCGCCGGGACCGTCTCCACGCCGTCCGGGCCGTGGGACGTCTCCCGGGTGACCGCCAGCAGGCCCGCCCGGGCGCCCGCCTCGATCAGTGGCAGTCGTACGGTCGTGAGGGCCGGGACCGTGTCCGTCGCCGACGGGAGGTCGTCGAAGCCCGCGACCGAGAGGTCCTCGGGGACGCGCAGGCCACGGGCGCGGGCGGCGGTGCAGACGCCCAGGGCGATGGTGTCGTTGGCGGCGACGACGGCCGTCAGGCCGGGTTCGGCGTCGAGCAGTCGCGTGGCGGCGGCGATGCCGGAGGCGCGGTCGAAGGCGCCGTGCAGGGTGCGGGCGGGATCGTCGGCGACGCCCGCTGCGGCGAGGGCCGCGCGGTGGCCCTCCAGGCGGTGGCGGGTCGTGGTGCGCTCGGCGGGGCCCGCGACGTAACCGATGCGGGTGTGGCCGAGGGCGAGCAGGTGCCCGGTGAGGCGGCGGGCCCCGGCGCGGTTGTCGAAGGAGAGGGTGGCGGTGACGGGGGATCCCGCCGAGGGCGGCAGCGGCGGCCTCCCGCACAGCACGATCCGGGTGCCCGCCTCCGCGAGTCTGGCGAGCTTCGCCGCGACCGCCGCCGAGTGGTCGGGGTCCTCGATCGCGCCGCCGGTGAGGATCACCGCCGCCGCGCGCTGGCGCTGGAGGAGGGTGAGGTAGGTCAGTTCCCGTTCCGGCGAGCCGCCGGTGTTGCAGACCACGGCGAGCTTCTCGCCGCCGATCGCCCCCGGGGTGCCCTCCGCGCCGCTGATCTGTGCCTGCGCGGCGCTCGCCATGATGCCGAAAAAGGGGTCGGCGATGTCGTTGACCAGGATGCCCACCAGGGAGGACGTCGAGGCGGCCAGCGCGCTGGCCGGGCCGTTCACGACGTAGTCGAGGTCCTTCACCGCGCGCAGCACACGCTCCCGAGTGGCCGCCGCCACCGGGTAGTTGCCGTTGAGCACCCGGGAGACCGTGGCCGGGGACACCTGTGCCCGGTGTGCCACGTCCGCCAACGTCACTGTCATTCGGCTGTCCTCATTCAGGGGGCTCCAGGTCTTGTTCGTCCTGCGGTGCTCAGGCTAGCTTCATGCTTCATAGCGCATAGAAAGCGCTTTCTAAGAGTGCTTCGCCAGTGCGGATCGCCCAGCGGCGCCCGGCGAGCCACGCCGAGTACGGCCTGTACGGAGGAACTGACGTGACACGCAAGACAGTGCGGATCGCCATGAACGGCGTCACCGGACGGATGGGCTACCGCCAGCACCTGCTGCGCTCCATCCTGGCCCTCCGCGAGCAGGGCGGCCTCGACCTCGGCGACGGCACCCTCCTGTGGCCCGAGCCGGTCCTCGTCGGCCGCCGCGAGCACGCGCTGCGCGCGATGGCCGAACGGCACGGGATCGGGGAGTGGTCCACCGACCTCTCCGCCGTCCTCGCCGACGAGTCGGTCGACATCTACTTCGACGCCCAGGTGACCTCCGCCCGCGAGAGCGCCCTGAAGCAGGCGATCGCCGCCGGCAAGCACCTCTACACCGAGAAGCCGACCGCCACCGGCGTCGACGGCGCACTGGAACTGGCGCGCCTCGCCCGCGCCGCCGGCGTCAAGAACGGCGTCGTCCAGGACAAGATCTTCCTCCCCGGCCTGGTCAAGCTGAAGCGCCTGATCGACGGCGGCTTCTTCGGTGAAATCCTGTCCGTGCGGGGCGAGTTCGGCTACTGGGTCTTCGAGGGCGACTGGCAGGAGGCGCAGCGCCCGTCCTGGAACTACCGGGCCGAGGACGGCGGCGGCATCGTCGTCGACATGTTCCCGCACTGGGAGTACGTCCTGCACGAACTGTTCGGCCGCGTCACCACCGTCAGCGCGCACGTCGCCACGCACGTCCCGCAGCGCTGGGACGAGGAGGGCAAGCCCTACCCGGCCACCGCCGACGACTCCGCGTACGGCATCTTCCAGCTGGAGGGCGGTGCCGTCGCGCAGATCAACTCCTCCTGGGCGGTACGGGTCAACCGCGACGAGCTGGTCGAGTTCCAGGTCGACGGCACGCACGGTTCCGCCGTCGCGGGGCTGCGCAACTGCCGCGTCCAGCACCGTTCGGCCACCCCCAAGCCGGTCTGGAACCCCGACCTCCCGGTCACCGAGTCCTTCCGCGACCAGTGGCAGGAGGTCCCGGACAACGCGGTCTTCGACAACGGCTTCAAAGCCCAGTGGGAGCTGTTCCTGCGCCACGTCGTCCTGGACGAGTCGTACACCTGGGACCTCCTCGCGGGCGCGCGGGGCGTGCAGCTCGCCGAGCTGGGCCTCAAGTCCTCGGCCGAGGGCCGCCGCTACGACGTTCCGGAGCTGACCCTGTGAGCGCGCTGACCCTGCCGGTCGCGGGCGGCGGAACGTACTCCTACACCCCGCGCACCGAGCCCTCCTCGTACGTCGCCGGGGGCGCCCCCCTCGTCTCCCGTACGGTCTTCTCGGCCGCCCACGTGGTCGCCGACCCGTACGCCGACACCTCACCGGACTCCCCGGCCGCCGTCGACTGGGACTCCACGCTCGCCTTCCGCCGCCACCTGTGGTCGCACGGCCTGGGCGTCGCCGAGGCCATGGACACCGCACAGCGCGGCATGGGCCTGGACTGGGCGGGCGCGGCCGAACTCATCCGCCGCTCGGCCGCCGAGGCGAAGGCGGTCGGCGGAACGATCGCGTGCGGTGTGGGTACGGACCAACTCACGCCCGGCGAGCACGACCTGGCGGCGGTCACCGCCGCGTACGAGGAGCAGCTCGCCCTGGTCGAGGAGACCGGCGCACAGGCCATCCTGATGGCCTCGCGCGCCCTGGCGGCAGCGGCTTCGGGACCCGAGGACTACCTCGCCACCTACGGCCACCTGCTCCGCCAGGCCACCGAGCCCGTCGTCCTGCACTGGCTCGGCCCGATGTTCGACCCCGCGCTGGAGGGCTACTGGGGGACGTCCGACCTGGACGCGGCGACCGAAACCTTCCTCGAAGTCGTCGCCGCCCACTCCGACAGGATCGACGGCATCAAGGTTTCCCTCCTCGACGCCCAGCGCGAGATCGACCTGCGCCGCCGCCTCCCCGAGGGCGTCCGCTGCTACACCGGCGACGACTTCAACTACCCGGAACTGATCGCAGGCGACGCACAGGGCTTCTCGCACGCCCTGCTGGGCATCTTCGACCCGCTCGGCCCGCTGGCGGCGGAGGCCGTACGGGTCCTGGACACGGGGGACCGCGAAGGGTTCCGCAAGCTCCTCGACCCGACCGTCGAACTCTCCCGCCACCTCTTCGAGACGCCGACCCGCTTCTACAAGACGGGCGTGGTCCTGCTCGCCTGGCTGGCCGGCCACCAGTCCCACTTCACCATGGTCGGCGGCCTCCAGTCGGCCCGCTCCCTGCCGCACCTGGCGCGCGCCTACCAACTGGCGGACGGTGTCGGCCTGTTCCTCGACCCCGGCCTCGCGGCGACCCGGATGCGGGCACTGCTGGACGTGAACGGAGTAGCCCAGTGACGACCGGTGACCTCTCCCGCCTGAGCATCAATCAGGAGACCCTCAAGCAGTGGTCGCTCCCGGAACTCGCCGAGGGCTGCACGGCGGCCGGGATCGGTGCGGTGGGCCTCTGGCGGGCCCCCGTCCAGGAGTACGGAACCGAACGCGCGGCCAAGCTGATGCGCGACCACGGCCTCACCGTCACCAGCCTCTGCCGGGGTGGCTTCCTCACTGCGCCCGACCGGACCGGACGCGAGCGCGCGCTCGCCGACAACCGCACGGCTATCGACGAGGCGGCCACCCTCGGCACGGACACCCTCGTCCTGGTCTCGGGCGGACTCCCGCCCGGCGACAAGGACCTGGTGGGGGCCAGGGAACGGATCGCCGACGCACTGGCCGTCCTGGGACCGTACGCGCGGGAGCGAGGGGTGCGGCTCGCGATCGAACCGCTGCACCCGATGTTCGCGGCCGACCGCTGCGTGGTCTCCACCCTCGGCCAGGCGCTCGACCTCGCCGAACGCTTCCCGGCCGCCGAGGTGGGCGTGGTCGTCGACACATACCACCTCTGGTGGGACGACCTGGCGCCCGCGCAGATCGTGCGCGCGGGGGCCGGCGGCCGCATCCACGCCTTCCAGGTCGCCGACTGGATCACCCCACTCCCGGCCGGAGTGCTGCTGGGCCGGGGCCAGTTGGGCGACGGCAGCATCGACCTCCGCGGCTTCCGCGAACAGGTCGACGCGACCGGCTTCGGGGGCCCGGTGGAGGTCGAGATCTTCAACGAGGAGTTGTGGGCGCGGGATGGGGCGGAGGCCCTGGCGGAGGTGGTGGAGAGGTACCGGCGGCACGTGCTGTGACGCTGACCGGCGGGCCCGGGCGCGTGCTCTGACCGGGCGGTCGGGGAGCGCGTGGTGGCCGGGCGGTCCGGGAGCGCGTGGTGACCGGCCGGCCCGGGCACGTGCTGCGACCATCGGGTCCGGGCACGTGCTCCGACCAGCCGGTCCGGGCAGGTACGCAGCCGCACCCGAGCCCCGTCCTGCCTGCGGCGGCGACCTACTTCCTGCCACCGCCCAGGATCTGGCCCAGCAGGTCGCCCAGGCCGCCCCCGGCGTTGCCCGTGCCACCCGCGCTTCCCGGAGCCGCGCCGGCCGTCGGGGTGCCGGGATTCCCGCGCTGCGTGGCCCGCTTGGTCAGTACGGCCACCACCACGGGCAAGGCGATCTCGATGGCCCGGGTGACGCCCGCCGCCGGAAGGCCGGTCTTCTTCGCCACCGCGTTGGCGACCGGCCTGGCGAGCTTGCCGAGCACGCCGGCCATCATGCCGCCGCCGAGCAGCCCACCCATGCCGCCGCCGAGCGTGGCGACGCCCTGGAGCGGCGGTTCGGCCGCCTCGGCGAAGGCGGCCTTCACCTCTTCGGCCTCCTCCGGAGTGGCGGTCTCCGCCTTCTGGGCGAGTCCGCCCGCGAAGGCGTCGGCCGTCGAAGTGACGACGTTCTGCGCACCCGCCGCGTCCGTGCCGAGCACGCCGGCGATCTCGGAGAGCTTGTCGTCACCCAGCTCGTTGAGCACTTCCTGCTGGAAGGAGTCGTTGTTCATGTCGGAAACGCTACGTCCGCGCCCAAATGTCGGCACCTTCTGAGCGCTTCCCGGACGGCCAGAACTTTTTCATTCCGCCGTACAACCCTTCCGCCCCTTGACGGGTCATACGTGGCATCAGGGCTTCCGGGGGAGGGGATCCGGGGGGATGCGCGGAAGCCTGTGTAGGGGGAGGGGACGCTGGGGGGCCCGGTCGACGGACCGGGTCCTTTGGCTTTTACCGGTGTGGTGGCAGGGCAGCGGTTACGGCGCGAAACCTGACGAGGGCCCCGTCAAGTCCGACGGGGCCCGGGTGCTGCTGCGGTTCAGCTGGCGATCTGCCCTTCGTTCAGCGCCCTGACGAACGAGGCCCAACCGTCCCGGGCGAAGCGCAGCGCGGGCCCCTGGGGTGCCTTGCTGTCGCGCACGGGTACGTCGCCGTAGCCCCGGGCTACCTCCAGGCACTCGCCCTGCCCACCGCCACTGAAGCTGGACTTGTACCAACCGGTGAGGGTGGAGGCGTCGGAGACGGTGCGCTCATTGCTGATCATGTGCGTGTTCCTCTGCTGCTGCCCGGACGAGGGCCACTGACTCTCGGTGCGACAGGGCGTCGCTCAGTGCGAGATCGTAGGCCGTCTGGCAGGCGCTCACCAGGGCCGGTTCATCCATCAAGTGCCCGGTGTAGAGACCTTCGACGTACGCCACGGGTGCCCCGTCCTCGAACGCCATCATGGTGAGCAGACTCTCCAGGAGAGAGTGCGCCCCTGCTCCGAACGGCAGGACGTGCAGGCGAATCCGACCCGCCTCCGCCATGTCCGCGATCTTGTGGAGCTGCCGAGCCATGACTTCCGGTCCGCCCACCTGGCGGCGGAGTACAGCTTCGTCGAGCAGCGTCCACAGTTCCGGCGAGCCCGGCCCGTCCAATACCCGGGCACGCTCCGTTCGAATGACAACTTCTTTGTCAAGTTCCTCCGCCGTGTGGTTCGGGCGGTACGAACGGAAAAGCGCCCGCGCGTAATCCTCGGTCTGGAGCAGTCCCGGCACGAGCGAGAGCGCGAACTGGCGTATCGCGGAGGCCAGTTTTTCCAGCTCGACCACTCCGGCGAAGTGGTCGGCGTACTTCGCTTCCAAATCCTCAAGCCACCGCTCGAAGAACCCGTCCGTACCCAACGCCCGGTCGATCCGCCGGGCGTCCTCGGAGCTGGGAAGCCGGCGCCCCGACTCGTAATGGCTGATCAGCGTCGGGGAGCACACGACCATCTCGCCCAGTGCTTCCTGGGTCAACCCGGCCACTGTCCGCCGGAGTTTGAGCTCCTCGCCGTACTTCTCCCGTGGTGACCTCGGCTTGTCCTTCTTGTCCACTGCCTCAACTCCCGGACCTGACGGGGACCTTGTCAAGCTCTGACCCCTAGCAGCGTAGAAGAGGCCGACGCACGCTGTGAGTGATTCGCCACAGAACGTGTTCCCCGCACCTCGGGGACGTAAGGAAAGGCCGCCATGAAGCACCTCCTCGCCCGCCTCCTCGGGCGACTGCGCCGCCCGCAACCGCAGCGGCACCCCCAGGCGCAATTCCAGCCCCAGCCGCAGGCCCGGCCGGAGCCCCACCCCTACCAGCAGCCGCAGCCGCTCCCGCCGTCGTCCGTCCCGGAGTGCTGCTGCGCGGAGCCGCCGCTCCCGCAGCCGCCCGTGTACGCGTACGCCTTCCCGTACTCCTGCCCGTACGTCGGCGGGCCGAGCGGCGCGTCGGGCAGCGCTGTCCACGACTCCCGCGAGCCGGGGCCCGTCCGGTGAGCGGCTCCTGGCGGCTGCTGCCGTGGACCGGTGACGGGGGCAAGCCCTGTTACGTGCACACCGACGACGCCCTGGGCCCCGTCTCCCGCGTCGCGGACACCATCGAAAGCATCCAGCTCGGCATGGCGGGCGACCTCCTCCGGCACGCCGAAGACATGCTCGTCGAGCGACGCGTCACCCAGGCCGAGCTGCGCTTCCTGGCGGGCCGGCTGTCCGAGTCGCTCCGTGACGTCGTACGAGTCGCCGAGAGCAGAGGGGCGCGCACGGCGCCTCCGCCTTGCCGCGATGATCGCCCATAGGGCGCGTCACGGAGGAAAGCGGAGCGAACGGCGCCCAGCGCCTCATGGAGGCTGTGGCGCGCGACCGTGAAGGACCCCCTGCGGCCACCGCAAGCGGGTGAGACTGTTGTCCACAGCCCGCCCCCGCTGTCACACCCCGGCGGTACGGTCGGATCATGACCAGTACAGGGGGTGGGGCAGCGCCCGGCGCAGCGGCGGGTGGGGCGGTGCTCGAAGGGGTCCTGGAGCGGATCACCTACGCCAACGAGGAGACCGGGTACACGGTCGGCCGGGTGGACACCGGGCGCGGCTCCGGGGCGGGTGACCTGCTGACCGTCGTCGGCGCGCTGCTCGGTGCGCAGCCGGGTGAGTCGCTGCGGATGGAGGGGCGTTGGGGCTCCCACGCGCAGTACGGCAAGCAGTTCCACGTGGACAACTACACGACCGTGCTGCCCGCCACCATCCAGGGCATCAGGCGCTACCTCGGTTCCGGGTTGATCAAGGGGATCGGGCCGGTGATGGCTGACCGGATCACCACCCATTTCGGCGTCGACACCCTCGACATCATCGAGCAGGAGCCGAAGCGTCTCGTCGAGGTGCCGGGGCTCGGGCCCAAGCGGACGAAGATGATCGCCGCCGCCTGGGAGGAGCAGAAGGCCATCAAGGAGGTGATGATCTTCCTCCAGAGCGTCGGGGTCTCCACCTCCATCGCGGTGCGGATCTACAAGAAGTACGGGGACGCCTCCATCTCCGTCGTGAAGAACGAGCCGTACCGCCTCGCCGCCGATGTCTGGGGCATCGGCTTCCTTACCGCCGACCGCATCGCGCAGGCCGTCGGCATCCCGCACGACAGCCCGGACCGGGTGAAGGCGGGGCTTCAGTACGCGCTGTCGCAGTCCACCGACCAGGGGCACTGCTTCCTCCCCGAGGAACAGTTGATCAGCGACGCGGTGAAGCTGCTTCAGGTGGACACGGGGCTGGTCATCGACTGCCTGGCCGAGCTGGCGGAGGACCCGGAGGGGGTCGTACGGGAGAAGGTGCCCGGCCCCGAGGGACCGGACGGTGAGCCCGTCACCGCCGTCTACCTTGTTCCCTTCCACCGTGCCGAACTCTCTCTGGCCGGTCAGGTGTTGCGGCTCCTGCGCACCGACGAGGACCGGATGCCCGCCTTCCGGGACGTGGAGTGGGGGAAGGCGCTCGGCTGGCTCGCGAAGCGGACCGGGGCGTCCCTCGCCCCCGGGCAGGAGGCCGCGGTGAAGCTGGCGCTGACGGAGAAGGTGGCCGTGCTCACCGGCGGGCCGGGCTGCGGAAAATCGTTCACCGTACGGTCCGTGGTGGAGCTGGCGCGGGCGAAGAAGGCCAAGGTGGTGCTGGCCGCGCCGACCGGGCGGGCGGCCAAGCGGCTGTCCGAGCTGACCGGGGCGGAGGCGTCCACCGTCCACCGGCTGCTGGAGCTGAAGCCCGGCGGGGACGCCGCGTACGACAGGGACCGGCCGCTGGACGCCGACCTGGTGGTGGTCGACGAGGCGTCGATGCTGGACCTGCTGCTCGCCAACAAGCTGGTGAAGGCGGTGGCGCCCGGCGCCCACCTCCTCCTGGTGGGGGACGTGGACCAGCTGCCCTCCGTCGGGGCGGGGGAGGTGCTGCGGGACCTGCTCGCCGACGGTGGGCCCGTACCGCACGTACGGCTGACGCAGATCTTCCGGCAGGCGCAGAAGTCCGGCGTGGTGACCAACGCCCACCGGATCAACTCCGGTTCGCATCCGATCACCCAGGGGCTGAGCGACTTCTTCCTCTTCGTGGAGGACGACACCGAGGAGGCGGGACGGCTGACGGTGGACGTGGCGGCCCGCCGCATTCCGCAGAAGTTCGGCCTGAACCCGCGGACGGACGTACAGGTGCTGGCCCCCATGCACCGGGGCCCGGCCGGCGCGGGGAACCTCAACGGGCTGCTGCAACAGGCCATCACCCCGGCCCGCCCCGATCTCCCCGAGAAGCGGTTCGGCGGACGGACCTTCCGGGTCGGCGACAAGGTCACCCAGATCCGCAACAACTACGACAAGGGCGAGAACGGCGTCTTCAACGGCACGGTGGGGGTGGTCACCGCCCTCGACCTCGTCGAGCAGACGCTCACCGTACGGACCGACGAGGACGAGGAGGTCCCGTACGACTTCGACGAGCTGGACGAGCTGGCGCACGCGTACGCCGTCACCATCCACCGCTCCCAGGGGAGTGAATATCCGGCCGTGGTGATCCCGGTCACCACGGGCGCCTGGATGATGCTCCAGCGGAACCTGCTCTACACGGCCGTCACCCGGGCGAAGAAGCTCGTCGTCCTCGTGGGGTCGCGCAAGGCCATCGGACAGGCGGTACGCACCGTTTCGGCAGGTCGGCGGTGCACCGCACTCGATCACCGGCTCGCGGGCGGAACCCACGTACCGCAGCCCCGGCAACCGGGCGGGGGCCATCGGTGGGAAACATCACCTGGGGGTTCCGGAACCGGGGCGAAGGGGGCAGGATGAGCAGGTTGGCGGCACTCAGTGCCGCGAATGGGCCTGATGGCCGACCCCGAGTGCACTCTGCTGAGCCAAGTGGGGGATGGTAGAGACAGTCAGGGCACCTCGAAGAAGAGGCACTACGTCGGTGAGGGATGACGTGAGCGAGAGCGACAACTCTGTAGTACTGCGGTACGGCGATGGCGAGTACACCTACCCGGTGATCGACAGCACCGTCGGCGACACGGGCTTCGACATCGGGAAGCTCCGGGCCCAGACCGGTCTGGTGACCCTCGATAGCGGATACGGCAACACAGCCGCCTACAAGTCCGCCATCACCTACCTCGACGGCGAGCAGGGCATCCTGCGCTACCGCGGGTACCCCATTGAGCAGCTGGCCGAGCAGAGCAGTTTCCTGGAGACCGCCTACCTGCTGATCAACGGCGAGCTGCCGAAGGACGACGAACTGTCGGACTTCCGGAACGAGATCACCCAGCACACGCTGCTGCACGAAGACGTCAAGCGGTTCTTCGACGGCTTCCCGCGCGACGCGCACCCGATGGCGATGCTGTCCTCGGTCGTCTCGGCGCTGTCCACGTTCTACCAGGACAGCCACAACCCGTTCGACGAGCAGCAGCGCCACCTGTCGACGATCCGTCTGCTGGCGAAGCTGCCGACGATCGCGGCGTACGCGTACAAGAAGTCCATCGGGCACCCCTTCGTCTACCCCCGCAACGACCTGGGGTACGTCGAGAACTTCCTGCGCATGACCTTCTCGGTCCCCGCCCAGGAGTACGTGCCGGACCCGGTCGTCGTCTCCGCGCTGGAGAAGCTGCTCATCCTGCACGCGGACCACGAGCAGAACTGCTCCACCTCCACCGTGCGCCTTGTCGGCTCCTCGCAGGCGAACATGTTCGCCTCGATCTCCGCCGGCATCAGCGCCCTGTGGGGCCCGCTGCACGGCGGCGCCAACGCGTCCGTCCTGGAGATGCTCGAAGCGATCCAGGCCGACGGCGGCGACGTCGACGCCTTCATCCAGAAGGTGAAGAACAAGGAGGACGGCGTCCGCCTGATGGGCTTCGGCCACCGGGTGTACAAGTCCTTCGACCCCCGCGCCAAGATCATCAAGGCTGCGGCGCACGACGTCCTCTCGGCGCTCGGCAAGTCCGACGAGCTGCTGGACATCGCGCTGAAGCTGGAGGAGCACGCGCTCTCCGACGACTACTTCGTCTCGCGCAACCTCTACCCGAACGTCGACTTCTACACGGGTCTGATCTACCGGGCGATGGGCTTCCCCACCGACATGTTCACCGTGCTCTTCGCGATCGGCCGGCTGCCCGGCTGGATCGCCCAGTGGCACGAGATGATCAAGGAGCCGGGTTCGCGCATCGGCCGCCCGCGCCAGATCTACACGGGCGAGGTCCTTCGCGACTTCGTGCCGGTCGAGGGCCGCTGACCTTCGGTCACGCGTTCCTGAGCGCAGCGAAAAGCGCCCCGCCGTCGATCCCCCCACGGGTCGGCGATACGGGGCGCTTCTCTGTTTCCCCGGTTCGGATTCCCCCCACGGGATCCCTACCGGGCGTCTGCCGGCTTTCGCCGCCAGAGGTCTGTGTGCCTGCTCGCGCAACGCTCGAACTGCTCCTGCGGTTCCCGTTCCGCGCGGTTCGCCGGGACGCGTACCGAACGGGAGGGCCGCTCAAAGCTCCCCGCCGTACGTGTCCCGGCCAACGCTTGCCCGGGACGTCCCCCAAGACGCCCCGTGCTCGAACGTCCCCCAAGACGTTCTTGGCATCGCTTCCTAGACTCACGACCCCCGCCGATGGTTACCCCCCGAGTGAAGTGATCCGTGTCACTCGGTACGGGCTCCCGGAGGCGGTGTCCGTGCGGTTGTTCAGGTGTTCTCGCGGTTGCTCGTGTACATCATGTGAAGGTACGTAGCCGAAGGCTGTTTGTCACTACGAAGACGGACGAAAAAGCCATCGCGAATCCGGCGATCATCGGGTTGAGCAGCCCGGCGGCGGCCAGCGGCAGCGCGGCCACGTTGTAGCCGAAGGCCCAGAACAGGTTGCCCTTGATGGTGGCCAGGGTGCGCCGGGCGAGCCGGATCGCGTCCGCAGCCGCCCGCAGGTCCCCGCGTACCAGCGTCAGGTCCCCGGCCTCGATCGCCGCGTCCGTGCCGGTGCCCATCGCGAGGCCCAGGTCGGCGGTGGCGAGGGCCGCCGCGTCGTTCACGCCGTCGCCGACCATCGCGACCGTACGGCCCGCTGCCCGCAGCCGGGTGATCATGGCGGCCTTGTCCTCGGGCCGTACCCCCGCGTGCACGTCGGCGGCGTCGATGCCGACCTCGGCGGCGACGGCGCGGGCGACCGCGTGGTTGTCGCCGGTCAGCAGTACCGGGGTGAGGCCGAGCGCGCGCAGCCGGCGCACCGCTTCCGCGCTGGTGGCCTTCACGGTGTCCGCGACGGCAAGCACCCCGCGCGCCTCGCCGTCCCAGGCGACCGTGACGGCCGTGCGCCCCGACGCCTCGACGGCGGCCTTCGCGTCCGCGAGGTCGCGGGGCAGCTCGACGGCCCGGTCGGCCAGGAACTTCTCCTGCCCCACCAGCACCCGGCGCCCTTCCACGGTCCCCTGTACGCCGAGTCCGGGGACGTTCGCGAAGTCGCTGACGGCCGGAAGTCCCGCCCCGTTCTCCGCCTCCGCCGCTGCCGCCGCCACCGCCCGCGCGATCGGGTGCTCGGACGCGTCCTCCAGAGCTCCGGCCAGCCGCAGCAGCAGGGCCCGGTCCGTGCCCGCGGCGGGGAGCACGTCCGTCAGCGCCATGCGGCCCGTCGTCACCGTCCCCGTCTTGTCGAGCACGACGGTGTCCACGCGGCGCGTCGACTCCAGCACCTCGGGCCCCCTGATCAGGATGCCGAGCTGGGCGCCCCGCCCGGTACCGACCATCAGCGCGGTCGGCGTCGCCAGCCCCAGGGCGCACGGACAGGCGATGATCAGCACGGCGACGGCGGCCGTGAAGGCGGCGGTCACGTCGTCCGTGGCCAGCAGCCATCCCACCAGTGTCCCGAGCGCGATCAGCAGCACCACGGGCACGAACACGGCCGAGACCCGGTCGGCGAGGCGCTGCACCTGGGCCTTGCCGTTCTGCGCGTCCTCCACCAGCCGCGCCATCCGCGCGAGCTGGGTGTCCGCGCCGACGCGGGTCGCCTCGACGACGATCCGCCCGCCCGCGTTCACGGTCGCCCCGGTGACCGGGTCGCCCGGCCCGACGTCCACCGGAACCGACTCGCCGGTCAACATGGACGCGTCGACGGCGGAGGTGCCCTCCACGACGGTGCCGTCCGTGGCGACCTTCTCGCCGGGCCGTACGACGAACCGGTCGCCCACCCCCAGCTCCCGTACCGCGATGCGGGCTTCCCGGCCGCCGCGCAGCACCGTCACGTCCTTGGCGCCCAGGTGCATCAGCGCGCGCAGCGCGGCTCCGGCCTGCCGCTTGGAGCGGGCCTCCAGCCAGCGGCCGAGCAGGAGGAAGACGGTGACCCCGGCGGCGACTTCGAGGTAGACGGTGGCGGCGCCGTCGGCCCTGCCAGCCGTCAGGGAGAAGCCGTGCCGCATGCCGGGCATCCCCGCCCCGCCGAGGAACAGCGCCCACAGCGACCAGCCGAAGGCGGCGAGGGTGCCCACCGAGACGAGGGTGTCCATGGTGGCCGCGCCGTGTCTCAGGTTGGTCCAGGCGGCCCGGTGGAAGGGCAGCGCACCCCACACGACGACCGGGGCGGCCAGCGTCAGGGACAGCCACTGCCAGTTGTCGAACTGGAGGGCGGGGACCATGGACAGGAGGATCACGGGGGCGGCGAGGACGGCGCAGACGGTCAGCCGCTGCCGCAGGGTGTCCGGTTCCGAAGCGGCGGCGGGCTGCCCGGCCGGTGTGTCGTCCGGTGCGGGGCCGGCGGGCCCGGCGGCCGTGTACCCGGTCCTCTCGACGGTGGCGACGAGGTCCGCGACGGCGACCGTGCCCGTGTCGTAGGCCACCCGCGCCTTCTCGGTCGCGTAGTTGACGGTGGCGGCGACGCCCTCCATCCGGTTGAGCTTCTTCTCGACGCGGGCGGCGCACGAGGCGCAGGTCATCCCGCCGATGGCCAGCTCCACGTGCCCCTCCAGGACGGGCGGTGCGCAGGTGGCGGGCGCCTGCTCAGGGGTCGCGCTGTTCATCGTGGGCTCCAGGGAAGCGGGCCGGGCCGTACCCGCACCAGTATGGGCAACCGGCGGACACGGCCCGGAGGCTGCGGGTCGGGGGCGGATCAGGCGGTGCCGGCCAGCTCGTACCCCGCCTCGTCGACGGCGGCCCGTACCGCCTCCTCGTCGAGCGGGGCGGCGGAGACGACGGTCACCCGGCCGGTCGCGGCGTCGGCCTCGACCGAGCCGACCCCGGCGATCTCGGAGATCTCGGCGGAGACGGCGCCCTCGCAGTGCCCGCAGGTCATGCCCTTCACCTCGTAGACGGTGGTGAAGGAGCCCACCTGCACGTCGGCCGTGCCGTCCGTCCCGCAGGAACCGGACGGCGAGCAGCAGGAGCCGGCGGGCCGGGCGGGCTCGCCGGCGGGGTTCTTGGTCTCGTCGGTCATGTCGTTTGCTCCTCTTCGACGGCGTACACAGGTGTCGTGGTGCCCGGGAGGGCGCGGTCGGGCCGCGCGCCGGTCACGATCCAGACTATACCCCTAGGGGGTACCGCGCCGGGTGTCGGCCCCCGACATGCCGCCCCGGTGCACCGCCCACTCCCGGGCCAGGACCGACATCGGCGTCGAGTCCACCCAGCGGCCGTCGGCCCACAGCACCTCGCGCTCCGTGCCCTCCGCGACGAAACCGGCCTTCTCGTACGCGCGCCGGCCCGCGGGTTGAAGGCGAAGACGCCGAGGGGGGCGCGGTTCGGGCGGAGCTGCTCGAAGGCGTACCCGACGATCAGACGGACGGCGAGGGGCCCCGCGCCCGCGGCCGGAGTGCGGCCGGGTGCGGGGCCCGAGGGGCGGGGGAGTCAGCCGTTGCGGCTTCTGTTGCCGGGCCGGGACGCCACCCAGGCGCGGACGGTGTCCGCGTACCAGTACGGCTTGCCGCCCTCCACGTGGTCGGGTGGCGGGAGCAGCCCGTGCTTGCGGTACGAGCGCACGGTGTCCGGCTGCACCTGGATGTGCGCGGCGATCTCCTTGTACGACCAGAGCTTGTGGTCCGTCATGTGTGCACCTCCCTGCGAAGACCGCAGCCACGGCCGGGGGGCCGTCGGGGGAGCTGCGGCGTTCGCTGGCGATCACTGAGCCTCTGCCCCGTGAACGACGCCCCGTGATCGGTGGGTGAGGGCTGTCGTGTGCCTGTGACGGAAGGGCCGCGTAATGGCGACAAGCGTGACGGGAGGGATACGACCGTGACGGAAGTGGTGCGGGAGGAGGGCGGGACACGCGGGCCGGACCGGGCCGATGTGTTCGGTCCGACCCGTTTGTGGGTGTAATGCACCCCGCGATCGCTTTGCCTGCTCTTTACCGTGTCGGCCGTTGCGCGCGGGGTGGTGCGGACGTGCGCGCGTGCCGGCCGTCGCCGCCCCGGCCGTGCACCCCGCTGCTCTCCACGCCCGCCTTCACGCCCCGCAGGACCGCAGGAACTTCCGGGTCCGTTGGGCGATCGGCAGCGGCTGCTCCGGCGGGCACGGGTACATGTCCTGTTCCACGATCGCGAAGAGGTCCACGCCGAGGGACTGCGCGGCCTGCAGTACGGGCTCCAGCGCCGGCACCCCGCGCGGCGGTTCGCACATCACCCCCATGCCCACGGCGGGCCCGAACGGCAGCCGCCGCTCGTGCACCTCGGCCAGCACCGCCGGGTCGACCTGCTTGAGGTGCAGATAACCGATCCGCTCCCCGTACGTCTCGATGAGCTGCACGCTGTCGCCGCCGCAGTAGGCGTAGTGCCCGGTGTCCAGGCACAGCGACACCAGGTCGGGGTCGGTCGAGTCGAGGAGGCGCACGACGTTCTCCTCGCTGTCGACATGGGTGTCGGCGTGCGGATGCAGGACGACGCGCAGCCCGTACTCCTCGCGGACCCGGCGCGACAGCCGCTCCGTGCGGTCGGCCAGGATGCGCCACTGCGCCGGGGAGAGGGTGCTGTCCTCCAGCACCTCGCCCGTCCGGTCGTCCCGCCAGAACGCCGGGATCATCACCAGGTGCCCGGCCCCGACGGCCTGCGCGTGCCCGGCCACCTCCGCGACGTGCGCCCAGGCGGCCTCCCACGTGCCGGGGTCGTCCCGGTGCAGCGCGGTAAAGACCGTCCCGGCCGACACCCGCAGGCCCCGGCCGGCGAGTTCGGCGCGCAGACGGTGCGGGTCGGAGGGCAGATAGCCGTGCGGTCCCAGCTCGATCCACTCGTATCCGGCGGCGGCGACCTCGTCGAGGAAGACCTGCCAGGGCACCTGCCCGGGATCGTCGGCGAACCACACCCCCCACGAGTCGGGGGCGGAACCGATCCTGATGCGCGTCAGCTGTCCGTCGGCGGCCATGGAAGCAGCCTTTCCGCGGGCGGCGAAGGGTGTCAAGGCAGCCGGAGCGGCAACGAGGCCATATGTCCGGACAAACCATTGACAGTTTTCCGGGTCCGCGGATAGACCTGGGGAACCGCCGCGGTCCGCCGACGAGGGGGCGCCATGCAGGACGTGTACGACACGCACGAGCACGACGCGTACGACCTGATCGTGATGGGGCGCCTCGGCGTGGACCTCTACCCGCTGCGGGCGGGCGTGCCGCTGGACCGAGTGGAGACCTTCGGCAGGTTCCTCGGCGGGTCGGCGGCGAACGTGGCGGTCGCCGCGGCCCGGCTCGGCCGTCGGACCGCACTCGTCTCCCGTACCGGCGCGGACCCCTTCGGAACGTACCTGCGCAGGGAACTGCGGGACTTCGGGGTGGACGCGCGATGGGTGACGCAGGTCGCGGAGTACGCCACTCCGCTCACCTTCTGCGAGATCTTCCCCCCGGACGACTTCCCCCTGCACTTCTACCGGCGGCCGAAGGCGCCCGACCTGGAGATCCGCCCCGGCGAACAGGACCTCGACGCGATCGCCTCCGCCCGGATCTTCTGGGCGACGGGCACCGGCCTGTGCGCCCTGCCCAGCAGGGACGCGACCCTGGAGGCACTGACCGCCCGCGGGGGCGCGCGGCACACGGTCTTCGACCTCGACTGGCGGCCGGCCTTCTGGGAGGGCTCCGGGACGGACCTGCCCCGCCGCCTCTACGCGGAGGCCCTGCGCCGCGCCACGGTTGCCGTCGGAAACGTCGAGGAGTGCGAGATCGCCACGGGTGAACGGGAACCCCACGCGGCGGCACGCACGTTGCTCGGGTACGGAGTCGAGCTCGCGGTGGTCAAGCAGGGGCCGAAGGGAGTGCTGGCCGTCCACCGGGACGGGACCACGGTCGAGGTGCCGCCGCTGCCCGTGGAGGTCCTCAACGGGCTCGGAGCGGGTGACGCGTTCGGCGGTGCGCTCTGCCACGGGCTGCTGGCCGGCTGGGACCTGCCACGGACGGTCCGCTGGGCGAACGCGGCGGGGGCGATCGTGGCGAGCCGGCTGGCGTGCTCGTCGGCGATGCCGTACACGGAGGAGATCGAACGGTTCCTGACGGACGACTCGCGAACGGGCGGCTCGCGGACGGACGGCGGCTCCTGACGGCAGGTTCGGACGGGCGGGTTCGGTCAGGCGGTTGAGACCGGGGCGGCTCCGGGACGGGCGTCACCTGAACGGGCGGTTCCGGAGGCACAGTTTTCCGACGGAAGGGCGGGCCAGACCTCATGACGCAGCTCCACGAGACGGCGGGGAGCACGGCGCACGGGCCGTACGCCGTGGACCTCGGGCCGCAGCGGACCGACCGCCTGCGGCACACGGCACTGCGCGTGCTGGAACTGCCGCCCGGCGGCTCGCACCACCTCTCCACCGGTGAGTACGAGTGGATCGTCGTCCCCCTCACCGGGGGCTGCAGCGTCCTGGTGGACGGCCTGATCCTCGAACTGCGCGGCAGATCCGGCGTGTTCGACGCGGTCACCGACTTCGGTTACGTCCCGCGCGACGCCCACGCACAGATCGCCTCCGCAGCGGGGGGCCGGTTCGCCCTGGCGGGAGCGAAGTGCGAGCGGCGGCTCCCCGCCCGCCACGGCCCCGCTCCGGAGGTGCCCGTCGAGCGGCGGGGGAGCGGGCGGACGGAGCGCGAGGTGCGGAACTTCGCCGCCGCGGACGTCTTCGAGTGCGACCGCCTGATCGCGGTCGAGGTGATCACACCCGGCGGGAACTGGTCCTCGTACCCGCCGCACAAGCACGACCAGTACGTACCGGGCGAGGAGTCGGAACTGGAGGAGATCTACCACTACGAGATCGCCGGGGGACCGGGCGGTGTGGGGTACCAGCGGGTCTCCCCCTCGCGGGAGGGCGGGGCGGACCTGCTCGCCGAGGTCCGTTCGGGCGACACGGTGCTGGTGCCGGACGGGTGGCACGGCCCGTCGATCGCGGCACCGGGACACGCCATGTACTACCTGAACGTCATGGCAGGCCCCGACCCCCACCGCGAATGGAACATCCGCTTCCACCCCCACCACCAACCACCCCCCACCTGACCCCCACCCCTCCCGAGGAGGACCCATGCCCCCCTCACCCCCCACCCGCCACCTCACCACCGCCCAAGCCCTCCTCACCTTCCTCGCCCACCAGCACACCGAGCACCACGGCATCCGCCATCGCCTCATCGCCGCCACCTGGGGCATCTTCGGCCACGGCAACGTGGCGGGCCTCGGCCAGGCCCTCACCGAGTGCCGCACCACTCCCGCCCCCGGCCGCCTCCCCGGCCCCGGCATCCCGGGCCACACGCCCGCCTCCCTCACGAGCACCCCCGCCCCGCCCGGGACCCCCGCCACAGCCACGCCCGCCCCGGCCCCCGCCCCGACCCCCGCCCCCGGCACCATGCCCTTCCTCCAGGGCCGCAACGAGCAGGCCATGGTGCACGCCGCGACCGCCTACGCCCGCCAGTCCCGCCGCCTCTCCGCCCACGCCGTCACCACCTCCATCGGTCCCGGCGCCACCAACCTCGTCACCGGCGCGGCGCTGGCCACCGTCAACCGTCTGCCGGTCCTCCTCCTGCCGGGCGACGGCTTCGCCGCACGTCCCGCCGACCCCGTCCTGCAGCAGCTCGAAGTCCCGTACGCGGGCGACGTCTCCGTCAACGACTGCCTGCGGCCCGTGTCGAAGTACTTCGACCGCATCACCCGCCCCGAGGCCCTCGTCCCGGCGGCGCTCGCCGCGATGCGCGTCCTGGCCGACCCGGCGGAGACCGGTGCCGTGACGCTGGCGCTGCCCCAGGACGTACAGGTGCAGGCGTACGACTGGCCGGAGGAGTTCTTCGTGGACCGGGTGTGGCGGGTGCGCTCCCAGGAGCCGGACCAGCGCGACCTGTTCGACGCGGTGCGGGCGATCGGGAGCGCCCGCCGTCCCCTCCTCGTCGCGGGCGGCGGCGTCCACCACAGCGGCGCCGAGAGCGCCCTCGCGCACTTCGCCGACCGCACCGGCATCCCGGTCGCCTCCACCCAGTCGGGCAAGGGCTCCCTTCCGTACGACCACCCCGCCGACCTCGGCGGCATCGGCCACACCGGCACCGCCGCCGCGAACCGGATCGCCCGTACCGCGGACCTGGTGATCGGCGTCGGCACCCGGTGGACCGACTTCACGACCGCCTCCCGCACCCTCTTCCAGAACCCCGGAGTCCGCTTCCTCAACGTCAACGTCACCGGCTCCGACGCCCACAAGATGGGCGGCCTCGCCCTGGTGGGGGACGCCGGCCGCAGCCTCCTGGCGCTGGCCGCCGCCCTCCGGGACCGTACGGACGACCACGAGGGCGGCGGCCCCGCCGCATACCGCGTCGAGCCCGCCTACGAGGCCGAGTACCGCGCCGCGAAAGAGGGTTGGGAGCGGCGGGTCACCGCCGCGTACGCCGCCCCGGACGAGAAGGCCCGCCCCACCCAGGCCCAGGTCCTCGGCGTACTCGACACCCTGGTCACCGACGAGGACATCCTGATCAACGCCGCCGGGTCCCTCCCCGGCGACCTCCACAAACTGTGGCGCACCCGCGCCGCCGACCAGTACCACGTCGAGTACGGCTACTCCTGCATGGGTTACGAGATCCCGGCCGCCGTCGGCGTCCAGCTCGCCGCGCCGGGACGGCCCGTCTGGGCGCTGGTCGGCGACGGAACGTACCTGATGAACCCGACCGAGATCGTCACCGCCGTGCAGGAGCGGCTGCCCATCAAGGTGGTGATCCTGGACAACCACGGGTATGCCTCCATCGGCGGCCTCTCCGAGGCCGTCGGCGGCGAGCGGTTCGGTACGGACTACCGCTTCCGCGCCCCGGACGGCTCGTACACGGGGGATCCGCTGCCGCTCGACCTGGCAGCCAACGCCGCCTCCCTCGGAATGCGGACCCTGCGCGTCCGTACCGTCGCTGACCTGCGGGAAGCCCTCAAGGAGGCGCGGGAGAGCACCGTGCCCACATGTGTCTACGCCGAGACCGAAACCCCCGACACAGTGTCGGGCCCCCCGGCGGCGGACGCGTGGTGGGATGTTCCCGTGGCCGAGACCGCGACCCGCCCGTCGGCTGCCCGGGCACGCGAAGAGTACGACCGGCACGTCGCAGCCCGGCGCCACCACCTTTGAAGGAGTGCAGTTCATGAAGACCGTCAACCACTGGATCGGTGGCAAGACCGTCGAAGGTGCGTCGGGCAACTGGGGCCCCGTCACCGACCCGGCCACCGGCGCCGCCGAGACCCGTGTCGCCCTCGCCTCCGTGGACGAGGTCGACGCGGCCGTCGCCGCCGCGAAGGACGCCTTCGCGTCGTGGGGCACGTCCTCCCTCTCCACCCGCACCTCGATCCTCTTCCGCTACCGCGCGCTCCTCGACGCGCACCGCGACGAGATCGCCGCCCTGATCACCTCCGAGCACGGCAAGGTGCACTCGGACGCGCTGGGCGAGGTGGCGCGTGGCCTGGAGATCGTCGAGCTGGCGTGCGGCATCACCACGCAGCTCAAGGGCGAGCTGTCCACCCAGGTCTCCCACCGGGTGGACGTCTCCTCGATCCGCCAGGCGCTCGGCGTCGTCGCGGGCATCACGCCGTTCAACTTCCCGGCGATGGTGCCGATGTGGATGTTCCCGATCGCCATCGCGTGCGGCAACACCTTCGTGCTGAAGCCCTCCGAGAAGGACCCCTCCACCTCGCTGCGGCTCGCCGAGCTCGCCACCGAGGCCGGTCTCCCGGACGGCGTGCTGAACGTCGTCAACGGTGACAAGGTCGCCGTCGACCGCCTGCTGGAGCACCCGGACGTCGCCGCCGTCTCCTTCGTCGGCTCCACCCCGATCGCCCGGCACATCTACGTGACCGCCACCGCCAACGGCAAGCGCGTCCAGGCCCTCGGCGGCGCCAAGAACCACATGCTGGTCCTCCCGGACGCCGACCTCGACGCCGCCGCCGACGCCGCCGTTTCCGCCGCGTACGGTTCGGCCGGCGAGCGCTGCATGGCGATCTCGGCGGTCGTGGCCGTCGGGTCCATCGGCGACGAGCTCGTCTCGAAGATCGTCGAGCGCGCACAGAAGATCAAGATCGGTCCGGGCAACGACCCGGCGTCCGAGATGGGCCCGCTGATCACCGCCGCCCACCGCGACAAGGTCGCCTCCTACGTCACCGGCGCCGCCGCACAGGGCTCCAAGGTCGTTCTCGACGGCACCGGTTACACCGTCGAGGGCCACGAGAACGGCCACTGGATCGGCCTGTCCCTCCTGGACCACGTCCCGACGGACTCCGACGCCTACCGCGACGAGATCTTCGGCCCGGTGCTGTGCGTGCTGCGCGTCGACACGTACGAGGAGGGTGTCGCCCTCATGAACGCGTCCCCGTTCGGCAACGGCACCGCGATCTTCACCCGCGACGGCGGCGCCGCCCGCCGCTTCCAGCTGGAGATCGAGGCCGGCATGGTCGGCGTCAACGTGCCGATCCCGGTGCCCGTGGGCTACCACTCGTTCGGCGGGTGGAAGGACAGCCTCTTCGGCGACCACCACATCTACGGCACCGACGGCATCCACTTCTACACCCGCGGCAAGGTCACCACGACCCGCTGGCCGGACCCGGCCGACACCCCCACGGGCGTGGACCTCGGCTTCCCCCGCAACAACTAGCCCGGCTTCCCCCGCGCCGCTCGGCCCCGCCGATCGCGTGACGACCAGCCGCCCGGCCGCCCGGCAGGGTCCTCTGGCGTCCCCCGCGCCGGACCTGCCGCTTCCTGCCGCGGCCCGCCCCGGTGACCTCACCCTCCGGCGCGGGCCGCGGTGCCTCTTTGGAGGCGCGCCGCGTCACGCGTGCCGGTACACGGCCCCCGGCGCCGGCTTCCGCGGTGCGAACAGCCGCTCCAGCGACACCAGGCGGAAGCCCCGCTCCCGTAGGCCGCCCACGATCGCCGGCAGTGCGGCGGCCGTCCCTGCGTGAAGGTCGTTCAGCTGGATGATCCCGCCCGGTTCCGCGGACCTCAGGACGCGTTCCGCGATCACTTGCGGGTCGTGCTCGCGCCGGTCCGCGGTCGCCGAGTTCCACAGGATCTGGGCGAGCCCGAGTTCCCGGCAGAGCGCCGCCACGTTCCTGTCGGTGCGCCCCCGCGGCGGGCGCATCAGGGTCGGCGGGCGGTCCGTCAGCCGGGCGAGGACGTCCTGCGTCTGCGCCAGTTGCCGCCGTGCCTCCCTGGGCGGCACCTCGTTCAGCCGCGGACCGGTCCACGAGTGGTTGCCGACCTCGTGGCCCTCCGCAGCAATCCGCCGCACCAGGTCCGGGTGCTTGTGCACCGGTCCCTTCCCGACCAGGAAGAACGCCGCCGGTACGTGCCTGTCCTCCAGGACGTCCAGCAGAGCGCCGGTGGACGGGCCGGGACCGCCGTCGAAGGTCAGCGCCACGCACCTGGCCGTCCGGCAGTCGACGGGGCCGCCGTCCGGGCCGTTCGCGATGCCGGTCAGCAGGGCGGCGGCGACCAGTGCGCAGACGGCGATCACAGAACGGCGGCGTTTCGTCACCGCACACGGGTTCCAGCGGCGGGCGTCCGCGCAAACGCCACGCCGCCGCAGGTCACCCGGTCAGCCCGTCAACGCGATGCTGACGCCTCGTCAACCTGTGGTGCGGTGCCGCGCGTGCCGATGACGACCGTCGCCCCCAGCTCCTCGTCGGTGGCGACCCGGGCCGCCAGGCCGCCCCGTACCATCGCCGCGGCCGTACGGTCCGCCTGCCGCTCGCTCGTCTCGATCAGCAGGCTCCCCCCGGGCGCCAGCCAGCGCGCGGCCCCCGCCGTCACCCGGCGCTGCACGTCGAGCCCGTCGGCCCCGCCGTCCAGGGCGACCAGCGGCTCGTACTCCCGCGCCTCGGACGGCAGCAGGCCGATGTCGTCCGTCGGTACGTAGGGGGCGTTGGCCACCAGGACGTCGACGCGCCCCCGCAGGCCGGCCGGCAACGGCGCGTACAGGTCCCCCTCGTACACCGAACCGCCCGCCGCCACGTTCCGCCGGGCGCAGCGCACCGCCGCGGGCTCCACGTCGGCGGCGTGCACCTCGGCGTCCGCGACCTCCGCGCCCACCACCACGGCCACCGCACCCGTCCCGCAGCACAGGTCGAGCACCACCGGTGCTTCGAGGGCGGCGGCGAGGGCGACGGCGGTACGGGCGAGGAACGCGGTGCGGGGCCGGGGAACGAACACCCCCGCGTCGACGGCGATCCGTCGCCCGCAGAACTCCGCCCAGCCCAGTACGTGTTCCAGCGGCAGCCCGTCCACGCGGCGCCGCACCATGGCGGCCAGCTCGCGGTCCGTGCGGGCGGTGGCGAACAGCAACCGCGCCTCGTCCTCCGCGAACACACAGCCGGCGCGGCGGAGCCGGCCGACGACGGCGTCGGGGGAGAGGGCGGAGGGGAAAGCGGGGGAAACAGCCAAGGACAGCGACATCAGAGAGCCTTTCGGTACGACCGAGGGCGCTCTCCGGATCCGTGACGACTACGGAAGAGCCGTACGACCGTGAGGCGAGAGCACCCGACCTGCGACAGCGGTAATGGGTCCCACCTCCTTGGTCCGGGCCCGCACGAACCGCGGGCACCTGTCGCCCGCACGAGCGGCGGACGATTCGCGCAAGACCATACCCGAGCAGGTCAGACCCGTACAGGGGCTTCTCCGGTGCGAACAGCGGCGGTGCGAGACCCGCTCGACCGCCACCCGCCGGCGCGGAACGGGCGCCGACCCGCCCGGGACCGCCCGGGACCGTCCGGCACGTCGGCGTACAGCGGCTGCGGTACGCCGGGCGCCGCGCCTACTCCCGTGGGAGGGCACCGGTTCCCCCGGGCGGCAGCCCGGACGTGCCGGCCGCACGCATAGGGTCGGAGCATGGAGAATCCCCTTCGCCGACGGCCGCGCCCGCACCTGCGCGGGCGACGGCTCGCCGCCGTGATCGCGGCGCTCGCCGTGCTGGTGGGCGGGGGTGTCTGGGCCGGTGTCGCCGCCGCCTCGGACGGCCCGGCCCCCGTGCACAGGACCGACCGGATGCTGTCGATGCCCGGTGCGCGCATCGACACCTCGTACTTCGTCGGCGACGACGCCAACGGCGGGAACAGGCGCAGGCCCGCCGTCCTCATCGGGCACGGCTTCGGCGGCAGCAAGAAGGACGTCCAGGGCCAGGCGGAGGAACTGGCCAGGAACGGATACGCCGTCCTGACCTGGTCCGCGCGCGGCTTCGGCAGGTCGGGCGGCCGCATCGGCCTCAACGACCCCGACGGCGAGGTCAAGGACGTCTCCCGGCTCATCGACTGGCTCGCCGCGCGCGACGAGGTGGCACTCGACAAGGACGGCGACCCCAGGGTCGGCGTCACCGGCGTCAGTTACGGCGGTGCGATCTCCCTCCTGGCCGCGGGTCACGACCCGCGCGTGGACGCCATCGCCCCGCAGCTCACGTACTGGAACCTCGCCCAGGCCCTCTTCCCCGACGGGGTGTTCAAGAAGCTCTGGGCGGGGACCTTCGTCACCACCGGCGGTGGCTGCGCCCGCTTCGAGCCGGAGCTGTGCGAGCTGTACGAGCGGGTGGCGGTCTCGGGCAAGCCCGACGACGCCGCCCGCACCACCCTCGAAGAGCGCAGTCCGTCCGCCGTGGCGGACCGGATCAAGGTGCCCGCGCTCATCGTGCAGGGCCAGAGCGACTCCCTCTTCCCGCTCGACCAGGCCGACCGGATGGCGCGCGCGATCAGCGGCAACGGCGCCCCCGTGGCCGTCGACTGGGTGAGCGGCGGCCACGACGGCGGCGACCAGGAGGCCGGCCGCGTCCACACCCGCATCACCTCCTGGTTCGACCGCCACCTCAAGGAGGACGAGGCGGCCGGCACCGGCCCCGGCTTCCGGGTCACCCGGACCGGTGGAGTCGACTCCACCAACGGCGCCGCCAGCCTGCGCGGCGCCGACGCCGACCGCTACCCGGGCCTGCGCGGCGACGTGCGCGCCATCCCCCTCACCGGCCGCCGAGGACCCACGCAGGCCTTCGCCAACCCGGCCGGCGCCAACCCGCCCGCCATCTCCTCCGTGCCCGGCGTGGGAGCCCTCTCGCAGTTCTCCGGGCTCGGCGTGGGCGTCTCGCTCGACTTCCCCGGCCAGTACGCGCAGTACGACTCCGCACCCCTCGACACCGGAGTGCAGGTCACCGGATCCCCGACCGTCAAGGTGACGGTGAAGTCCGACCGCGACGACATGGTGCTCTTCGTGAAGGTCTACGACGCGAGCGCCAACGGCCGCCAGACCCTGCCGCACCAGCTCGTCACCCCCGTACGGATCACCGGCGCCAAAGCGGGCCGCACCGTCGAGCTGACGCTGCCCGCGATCGACCACAAGTTCCAGGCCGGGCACCGGATGCGGCTGCTGCTCACCGCCACCGACCTCGGCTACGCCTCCCCGGCCGAACCCGCGAAGTACTCCGTGACCCTGAACGGCGGCGCCCTCAGCGTGCCCACCGCCCCGCAGCTGACCACCGCCTCCGCGGGGCTCGCCTGGTGGGTGTGGGGACTGCCCCTGGCCTCCGCCGTGATCGCCGTGGGACTGCTCCTCAGCGCCCGCCGCCGCACCTCCGCACCCGCGCCCGACCCCGCCCTGGCCGAAGTCCCCCTCCAGATCACCTCACTGAGCAAGCGGTACGGAAAGTCCGGCGACCGGTTCGCCGTCCGCGACCTGTCCTTCCGCGTCGAGAGGGGCCAGGTGCTCGGACTGCTCGGCCCCAACGGCGCGGGCAAGACCACCACCCTCCGCATGCTGATGGGGCTCATCTCGCCCGACGGCGGCGAGATCCGCGTGTTCGGGCACGCCATCCGCCCCGGCGCACCCGTCCTCTCCCGGGTCGGCGCCTTCGTCGAGGGCGCGGGTTTCCTACCGCACCTCTCCGGCCGCGCCAACCTCGACCTGTACTGGCAGGCCACCGGGCGCCCCGTGGCGGACGCGCACATCGACGAGGCCCTGGAGATCGCCGGACTCGGCGACGCCCTCCAGCGCGCCGTACGGACGTACTCCCAGGGCATGCGCCAGCGCCTGGCCATCGCGCAGGCCATGCTCGGCATGCCGGACCTGCTGATCCTCGACGAGCCGACCAACGGCCTCGACCCGCCGCAGATCCGTGAGATGCGCGACGTGATGATCCGGTACGCGGCCGGCGGGCGCACCGTCATCGTCTCCAGCCACCTCCTGTCCGAGGTCGAGCAGTCCTGCACCGACCTGGTCGTCATGGACCGCGGCAAGCTCGTCCAGGCGGGGCCCGTCGCCGAGATCATCGGCTCCGGCGACACCCTGCTGGTCACCGTCGAGGGCGAGGTCTCCGAAGCCCTCGTCGACAAGGTGGCCGCACTGCCCGGCGTCGGGACGGCGGTACGCGCCGAAGGCGGCCTCCTGGTGCGACTCGACGGCGCGCGCCCGGCCGCGCTCGTCGCCGAACTGGTGCGCCTGGACGTGCCGTTGACCGGTGTGGGACCGCACCGACGCCTGGAGGACGCGTTCCTCACCCTGATCGGAGGCCCGGCATGAGCAGCACCGTCGACACGGAAGCGGACCGCGTGCGTCCCGCGGGCGCGGACACCGCGCCGGGCTACCGCCCCGGCCGGACCCTGCCACTGCTCGTCGAGGCCAGGCGGCAGTGGAAGCGCCGCCGCACCATGGTCATGGCGATCATCCTGGGCGCACTGCCCTTCGTGCTGATCGCCGCCTTCGCCATCGGCGGCACCCCCTCCGAACGCGGCAGTGGCAGCAACAACCGCATCAACCTGATGGACACGGCCACCGCCTCCGGCGCGAACTTCGCCGCGACCTGTCTCTTCGTCTCGGCCGGGTTCCTGCTGATCATCCCGGTGGCCCTGTTCTGCGGCGACACCGTCGCCTCCGAAGCCAACTGGGCCTCGCTGCGCTACCTCCTCGCCGCCCCCGTGCCCCGCGCACGGCTGCTGTGGAGCAAGCTGGCGGTTGCCCTCGCCTTCAGCCTGGCGGCGATGGTGCTGCTGCCGCTCGTGGCGTTGGCGGCGGGTACGGCGGCGTACGGCTGGGGGCCGCTGGAACTCCCGACCGGCGGCGCGCTCGCGGCCTCGGCGGCCGTCCCGCGCATCGCGCTCGTCGTCGCGTACCTCTTCGTCTCCCAACTGGTCACCGCTGCCCTCGCGTTCTGGCTCTCCACGAAGACGGACGCGCCGCTGGGAGCGGTCGGCGGAGCGGTCGGCCTGACCATTGTCGGGAACGTGCTGGACGCCGTCACGGCTCTCGGCTCGTGGCGGGAGTTCCTGCCCGCGCACTGGCAGTTCGCCTGGGTCGACGCCCTCCAGCCGCAACTGGAATGGGGCGGGATGGTCAAGGGCGCGGCGATCTCGGTGACCTACGCACTGATCCTCTTCGCGCTCGCCTTCCGGGGGTTCTCCCGCAAGGACATCGTCTCCTGACACAAACAGCGGTGCGGCCGGGACCGACTCCGTACATCATGAGCGCCATGTCAACTCTTCTGCTCGCGCTCGCAGTTGTGTCCACAGGTCTCTATGCGGGCATGATGCTGATCTTCCGGACCGGCATCATGCCCGCACTCGCGAGAGTGCCCGACGCACAGTTCGTGAACGTGATGAGACGCATCAACGAGGACGTTCCGCGCGGTCTCTTCGTCCTGACGATGTTCGCGTCGGTCGGCTTCCCGCTGGCCGTCCTCTTCGTGGCGCCCGACGGGGGCCGGACCGGCGTCCAGCTGTGGCTGCTGGCGGGCGGCCTCGCCCTCTCCGTCGTCAACCACGGCATCACGGCGGGCGGCAACGTCCCGCTCAACAACGCGCTCGCCTCCTCCGAATCCGCCGGCACCCCGGACGGCGAGGTCCGCGCCGCCTTCGAAACCCGCTGGAACCGGCTGCACACGATCCGCACCCTGTGCGCGGTCGTGGCCTTCGCGCTGGTCACGGCGAGCGCGGCGGGGTGGTCGTAGCCGTTCGCCGGGACGGGTGCGGCGGGGCGGTGGGAGGCGTTCGCCGAAGCGGGTGCGGCGGGCCGGTCCCACCCGTTCGCCGAAGTGGGGGGCGGCGGGCCGGTCCCATCCGTGCGCCGACACGAGTGCGCTGGGGGCGCAACCCGCCGACCGAGGAGCCCCGCATCCTTCACGTGCTCGCGCCGCCCCCGTCGGGCCCCTCCGGCGTCACCGCCCGGTGCGCCCCTACCGCCGCAACAGTGCGAACAGCTCCTCCCAGCGCCGCGCCACCACCTCCGGCGCGTACCGCCGTACGCTCCGGCGGGCGGCGTCGCCCAGCCACTCCCGCGCCTCCCGGTCCTCCATCAGCAGCTCCAGCCGGTCGGCGAACTCGTCCAGGTGGCCCGGCCGGGCGAGCAGCCCGTCGACCTCGTCCGTGACGATCTCCCGTACCCCCGGCGACACGTCGAAGGCGACGCACGGCAGCCCCGCCGCCATCGCTTCGAGTGGCGCGAGCGGAAACCCCTCCTGCCGCGAGGGCAGCACGAACACCGACCCCCCGCGCAGTGCCCCCGGCACGTCCGCGGTGTACCCCATCCACCGCACGGACGCCGCGATGCCCAGCTCCGCGCACCGCTTCTGGAGTGCCTCCACATGGGTGGCGTCCCCGTCCCCGTACAGCCGCAGCACCCAGCCCGGATGGGACGGGGCTATTCGCGCCCACGCGTCGAGGAGGATGTCCGTGCCCTTGTCGTGCGTGAAACGCCCGATGCTGAGGACGCACGGGGAGTCCCGAGGCGAGGGCTCCGGCACCGGGCCGGGCAGGGGGGCGGGCATCACGCCCACGTTGTTCAGCCAGCTGCGGATCCACCAGTCGGCGTCCTGCCGGGTGGGCGCGAGGACCCGGTCCGCGTGCCGACGGCAGAGCCAGCGCAGCCGCGCGTACCGCGCGGACCGCTTTGTCACCGCATACGGCTCATGGCTGAGGACCACCACCTTGAACCCGGTGGTGTCCGCGAGCGCCACCCACTCCAGCGCCCACGCCCCCATCACCACGATCACGCCCTCGCACCCCCGCAGAAGTGCCGACAGGCCGGCTGCGCCCGCCCGCATCCGCCGCTCGTGCGCCCGCCGCCGCCGACGCGCGGCGAGGTCCAGGCACCCCCGGGGCCTCCTCGGCGCACAGGGCGGCGGCCCGACGTCGTACAGGGTGCTGCGCCGGTACGGACCGCCCTCGGCGCCCGGTTCTCCCGGTCGGCGCTCGCCTGGCGGCGCGGGGGCGATGCCCACGAGGTGCACCCGGTGCCCCATCCGGCCGAAGAGACCGGCCAGCTGACGCGCACGCGCGGCCTCACCGCCCCGTGCGTCGACGCTGCCGGAGACAAGGAAGACGTCCATGGGCATTCCCGGGGTGGAGAAGGGTCGGGGTATTTGTGCTGAATTTACCCATATAAGTACTTGTCGGGCCCGGGGAGGAGGTGAGGGCGAAGCGGCGCACATCACGCTTCGTGCAGCGCGGAAAGCCCGCCGCAAGTGACCTTGCGACGGGCTGGATGTAGCGCCTGACATGCGGAAACGCTGCGCCCCCGGCAGGACTCGAACCTGCGGCCAAGCGCTTAGAAGGCGCCTGCTCTATCCACTGAGCTACGGGGGCCGGATGGTGGGCCTGGGGCCCGGGTCGGCCGGTGGGGCTGTTTGTGGCCGTTGCCGGGGACAAGGATAGGGGTCCCGTCCCCCTGGCCCTGCTGCTTCACCTGCGTGGCTCGGTGTGGAGGTTCGGTGAAACGCCACCGATAATCGCAGGCAAGTGCGAATCCCGCATCGCTTTTGGCGCCTCGCGCCCCGGGTGTTGTGCACTCGTTATGCCTGCGCCCCCCTCGCCCCCAGCGCCCCAGGGTGCGCATTGTCACCGATTGGGGGTATATCGGCGCGCAGAGACGGTCTATACGCTTCAAAAAAGGGTCATAGTTGGGCATTCTTCGTATGTGGTGACCTTGGACGTACGGCCTCAGCTGCTTGACGCACTTTCCGCCCTGCGCGACCGTGTCGCCGCCGTGCGCCTTCCCTTTCCGCTGCCGGGGGCGCCCCGGGCCCGGCAGACACGGGAGGAACTCCTCGCACAGCTCGACGACTACCTGGTGCCCCGGCTGCGCGATCCGGAGGCGCCCCTGCTCGCCGTCATCGGCGGCTCGACCGGGGCGGGCAAGTCGACCCTGGTCAACTCGCTCGTCGGGCGCAGGGTCAGCGAGGCGGGCGTACTGCGGCCGACGACACGCACGCCGGTGCTCGTGTGCCACCCGGACGACCACCACTGGTTCGCCGGGCAGCGCGTGCTGCCGCAGCTCACCCGGGTGTGGGTGCCGGAGAAACGCGGCGACGAGGGCGGCGAGGACGAGGAGAGCGGGGTGCTCCGGGTGGAGACCAGCGAGTCGCTGCCCCTGGGGCTCGCCCTGCTCGACGCGCCCGACGTCGACTCGCTCGTGGCCTCCAACCGGGTACTGGCCGCCGAACTGATCTGCGCCGCGGACGTGTGGGTGATGGTGACGACGGCCTCGCGGTACGCGGACGCCGTGCCGTGGCACCTGCTGCGCACCGCGAAGGAGTACGACGCGATGCTCGTCACCGTCCTGGACCGGGTGCCGCACCAGGTCATCGGCGAGGTGTCGCGGCAGTACGCCGCGCTGCTCACCCGCGCGGGCCTGGGCGAGGTGCCCCGCTTCACCATCCCGGAACTGCCCGAATCGGCGGGCGGCGGCAGCGGACTGCTGCCCTCGACGGCCGTGGCGCCGCTGCTGGAGTGGCTGACCCACCGGGTACGCGACCCCGCCGCGCGCCAGCAGGCCGTCGCCCGAACCGCGCGCGGCGCCATGGACTCGCTGAACGCCCGGCTGCCGGAACTCGCCGGCGCCGTGTCCGCGCAGTACGCCGCCGCGGTCCGGCTCTCGACGGCGGTCGAGGACGCGTACGAGAAGGAGGCCGAACGGGTGCGGCAGCGGCTCCAGCGCGGGGCCGTGCTCTCCGGGGACGCGCTCACCCGGTGGCGCGCGTACCCGGCGGACGCCACCGACGGGGAGCTTGTGGACTCCCTTGTGGACAGCCTGACGGCACTGCTGCAGTGCGCGGTGGCCGCGGCCGACGAGCGGGTACGGGCCGCCTGGGGCGACGAGCCGGCCGCGCGGGCCGTCGTGATCGGCGGCACGGACCCGGAGTCCGGGGAACGCATTGGGCTCGCCGTACGGCGCTGGCGGCGCGTCCTGGAGGAACTCGCGGAGGAGGAGGTACGGGAGACGGAGCGGCCCGCCGCACCGAACCCCGAAACCGTCGCCGCCCTCCTCGCGGCGGCGCTGCTGGGCGGCCGCAGGGCGCGCTCGGCGGGCGAACGGCTGGCCGAACGTACCGGCGCGCAGAGCGCGCTGCGGCTGCGCGACCGGGGCGGCGAACTCCTGACGACGTACCTCGAAAGAGTGCTGCACGCCGAGCGGGACCGGCGCCTGGCACCCCTGGACGCGCTCGACGTGGCGCCCGACCCCCAGGCCGCGCTGATCGCCGCGCTGTCCGTGACCAAGAAGGAGAGGTGAAGGCGGTGACGGTGCAGGCCGACGCGACCGAAGAGGGCGCGGTGAACAATGTGGCTGCTGCGGGCGAACAGCCCGCTACGGAGTCGCGCGGGGAGTACGGACCGCCCGCCGCGCCCGGGGCGACGTCCGGGTCACCGCCCGCTGCCGGGACCGGCGGGTGGGACGACGGGCTGATCGCACGGCGGGCCGGGCGCCGGCCGGGGCCTTCGGGGACGGCCGGGGCGGGGCCCGGCGCGTTGGCCGGGGAGCCGACCGAGGACTTCGGGGACGTGCCGCCCGGCGGCGGGGAGTACGGGGACGAACTGCGCGTACGCCTGGACGCCCTGCGGGAGCTGCTGGGGCTCTCGCGCGCCAGGCTCGGCGCGGACGCGCTGCACGAAGCGGGACGGGTCCTCGACGAGGCGGTGGCCCGACGGCGGCTGTCCGCGCAGCACACCGTCGTGGCGATCGCCGGAGCGACCGGAAGCGGCAAGTCCACACTCTTCAACTCCCTCGCCGGAGTGAGGATCTCGGAGACCGGACTGAAACGCCCCACCACCTCCGCGCCGATCGCGTGCAGCTGGACGGACGGAGCGGCGGGGCTGTTGGACCGGCTCGGCGTCCCCGGACGGCTGCGCAGGCGACCCTTCCAGGCGGGCACCGGCGCGGGCACCGGAGGCGACGAGGGGCTGCGCGGGCTGGTCCTCGTCGACCTCCCCGACCACGACTCGGCGGTCACCGCGCACCGGGACCAGGTCGACCGGGTACTGGCTCTGGTGGACGCGGTGATCTGGGTCGTCGACCCGGAGAAGTACGCCGACGCCGCCCTCCACGAGCGCTACCTGCGACCGCTGGCCGGGCACGCCGAGGTCACCTTCGTGGTGCTCAACCAGATCGACCGGCTGCCGGGCGAGGCCGCCGATCTCGTCCTGGACGACCTGCGCCGGCTCCTGGACGAGGACGGCATGGCGCTCGGCGAGCACGGCGAACCCGGGGCGACCGTGCTCTCCCTGTCCGCCCTCACGGGTGACGGCGTGCAGGAACTCCGGGAGCTGCTGCGGACGTTCGTGCAGGAGAGGGGCGCCGCCGGGCGGCGGCTGGCCGCCGACGTGGACGCGGCGGCCGCCGGACTGCGCCCGGTGTACGTGGCGGAGGGGAGGGCGGGGCTGGGCGAACGGGCGCGGGAGGAGTTCACCGACCGGCTGGCGGAGGCGGTCGGGGCCGCCGCGGCCGGGGAGGCCGCCGAGCGCGAATGGCGGCGCAACGCCGGCACCGCGTGCGGGACGCCCTGGCTGCGGCTGTGGCGCTGGTACGACGCGAAGCGCACCCTCGGTGGCGCCGGCACGGGCCTCTCCGAGCCCGCGTACGAACCGTCCGCGGACGGGGAGGTCACCGCGCGGCAGCGGGTGGAGCAGGCGGTGCGCACCGTCGCCGACGCGGCGACCACCGGCCTGCCCGCCCCCTGGGCGCAGGCGGTGCGGGAGTCGGCGGCGCGCGGCGCGCAGGGGCTGCCGGAGGAGCTGGACGCCCTGGCGGCGACCGTCGCCGTGCCCCGCGGGAAGCCGCCGCGGCCCGCGTGGTGGCCGGTCGCGGTACTGGCGCAGGCCGCGATGACGCTGGTTCAGGTACTGGGCGGGCTGTGGCTGCTGGGGCAGGTGCTGGGGGTTCAGGAACCGGCCCTTCTTCCGGCGTTCCTGCTGATGCTGGCGGGGGTCGTCGGCGGCCCGGTGGTCGAGTGGGGCTGCTGGGCGGCCGCGCGCGGTCCGGCCAGGCGGTACGGCCAGGACGCCGAGCGGCGGCTCCGGCAGGCGGCGGCCGGCTGCGGACGGGCCAAGGTCCTCGACCCGGTGGCGGCGGAGCTGCTGCGCTACCGGGAGGTGCGGGAGCGGTACGCGACGGTGACGGGGACGCACCCGGGCTGAGGCGCGGGGCGTCCCCGGCCCCGGACAGGACCGGGGGCCCGCGTGATCGGGGACTCCGCGTGATCGGAGAGTGCGCGGCACTGGGTCACGGCGGCGGGGCATGAGTGGCGCGGGCACCGGTGATGGGCCCACGGGTGGGGCCCGGGAGGGTGACGCGGTTTTCCACAGCGGGCCGTCCGTCCACGGGTGGGGCCTGGGAGGGTGACGCGGTTTTCCACAGCCGGCCGTCCGTCCACAGGCCCCGGCAGGGGAGCCGGGAACCCGCCAGCATGGGAGGCACCAGCCGAAAAGGCGGCGGGTGCGGTGCAAGGGACGCATCGCGCGGACGGACACGGACGGGGACCGCGATGAACGAGACGATGGTGACCCTGGTGGGCAACGCCGCCAGCGGGCCGGTCGAGGTGGAGACGCCGAGGGGCGGGTCGGTCAAGTTCCGGCTGGCGGTGCAGCCCCGGTACTTCCACCGCGAGAAGGAGACCTGGGCGGACGGCCCGACCAGCTTCTACACGGTGTGGACCCGGCGGACGCTGGCCGCCAACCTCACCTCCTCGCTGAGCATCGGCGAACCGGTGATCGTGCACGGCAGGCTGCGCATCAAGGAGGAGACCAAGGACGACCGGCGCCGGCTCTCCGCGGAGGTCGAGGCCGTGGCGGTCGGCCACGACCTGAACCGTGGCACCGCCGCGTTCCGCAAGGTCACCAAGGCGGACCCCCGGCTGGTGGAACCAGCGGCGGTCCGCGCCGCGGAGGCGGCGCTGTGGGCGGTGGAATCGCCGGTGAACCGGGCGGCCCGCGGCGCGCCGACCGGAGCTCCGGGCGACCCGTCAGAAGAGCCTTTCACCGGTCCTTCGGGCGGTGCGACGGACGACGGGGTGAACCAGAAGAAGAAGGCGGTGAGCGCCGTGTCCTGAACATCCCTTATGGGGTGCTGACTTGTCGACAAAGCCGAGACGGTTGGCTCTTCGCGATAACGATTCCGATTCGGAATCGGACCTCCGGGCGCCTGTCGTGCGGCTGTTCGGCAATGCGTACCTAGGATTCCGGGATACCCATGGGGCATTTGAGGTTGTCGGCGAGGCGCTCCCCCCACACGCATCATGCGAATGAACCTCGCCCGGAGGGGACTTGCATGACTGACGAAGCGTCGGCTTCGGACCAGGAGCGGCACACCGTGCCCTCCACCCGCACCACCCGGACGGCCCGGCTGGCCGCAGCCGCGCTGGCGCCGTGCCTGCTCGCGGCGGGCGTGCTGGCAGGAACGGTGGCGGGCACCGGCACCGCGGTGGCCGGCGACCGGCCGGGGGACACCGGAGGGGCCGCCGCCACGCTCGGCAGGCTCACCGTCCACGACGGGGTGACCGTCCGCGACGCGGGCGAGGAGTGGAAGGCCGAGGCCGGACTCTTCGAGATGTCCGTCACCGGCGGCGGCGCCCTGCAGAGCTACAGCATCGATCTGCGCACCCCGGCCCGTGAGGGGACCTCGTACAAGGAAGTCGGCTGGGAGCAGTCCTCGCTGCACAGCAACAAGAACGCCGGGAAGCTCCGCTGGATCCTGGAGAACTCCTACCCCCAGGTCAACGACCTCGCCGCGCTCGCCGAGAAGGCCGGGGCGAAGACGCTCGACGACACGGCCGCGGCCGCCGGCACCCAGGCCGCTATCTGGCGCCTGTCCGACGACGTGGACGCCCGTCCGGACGACCCCGACGCGCAGAAGCTCGCCGCGTACCTACTGCGGACCGCGAAGAGCACTCCGCAGCCCCCCGCCTCCCTCACGCTCGACCCGCCGGCCGTCGCGGGCCGGGCCGGCGAGCGGATCGGCCCGGTCACCGTCCGCACCCGGGCCGACCGGGCCACCGTCAACCTGGCGGTGGGCGCCCCGCCCGGGGCCGCGATCGTCGACAAGCACGGCAAGGCCGTCGAGGGTGTCGTCGGGGGGTCCGAGCTGTACTTCCGGATACCGGCCGACGCCCCGGGCGGTACGGCCAGGCTGACCGTCCAGGCCGACGCCCCGGTGCCGATCGGCCGCACCTTCGTCAGCGACTCCCACAGCCAGACCCAGATCCTGGCCGGCGCCAGCACCTCCACGGTGACCGCCGACGCCACCGTCACCTGGGCCGCGCAGAAGGCGGAGGGCGCCGTCCCGGCGCTCTCCGCGAAGAAGAACTGCGCCAAGAGCGGCATCGGCATCACCGCCGACAACGCCGGCGACGCCCCGTTCACCTTCGAACTGCTCGGCTTCCGGCACACCATCCCCGCGAGGACCTCGCGGACGGTGACCATCCCGCTGCAGGAGGACCAGGCGTACGACCTCACGGTCTCGGGGCCCGACGGCCTGACGAAGAACTTCAAGGGCGTACTGGACTGCGAGACGGCGGGCACCGCCGCGATCGGCACCGCCGACGCCCCCGCCAACCGGCCCACCCCGGCCACCGGCGGCAGCCCGGACCCGGTCGCCGCGGGCGAGAACCTCGCCGCGACCGGCGCCTCCCCGGCGACCCCGAAGATCGCCTACGTCGCGTTCGGGATGATCGTGCTCGGCGCGGGCGCGGTGGTCCTGCTCCGCAAGAAGAAGCCCGTCCCGCACGACGGCTGACCGGGCGCGGCAAGGGGTGCGCGGGCGCGCACCCCTTGCTCCGCCGGGTATCCGGTTTCCGCCCGGGGTGTGCAGTCAGGCAAGATGGGGTGTATCTGCCCACCACTCGATCTGCCGGACGGTTTCTCTTGGCTGAGTTCATCTACACCATGCGCAAGGCGCGTAAAGCGCACGGCGACAAGGTGATTCTCGACGACGTCTTCCTGAACTTCATGCCCGGCGCGAAGATCGGTGTGGTCGGGCCGAACGGCGCGGGCAAGTCCACCGTTCTCAAGATCATGGCCGGGATCGAGCAGCCGTCCAACGGTGACGCGTTCCTGTCGCCGGGTTACAGCGTCGGCATCCTCATGCAGGAGCCGAAGCTCGACGAGTCGAAGACCGTCCTGGAGAACGTGCAGGACGGCGCCGCCGAACAAATGGGCAAGCTCAAGCGCTTCAACGAGGTCGCCGAGCTCATGGCGACCGACTACAGCGACGCGCTCATGGAGGAGATGGGCAAGCTCCAGGAGGACCTGGACCACTCCAACGCCTGGGACCTCGACGCCCAGCTGGAGCAGGCCATGGACGCCCTGGGCTGCCCGCCCGGCGACTGGCCGGTCACCAACCTCTCCGGTGGCGAGAAGCGCCGGGTGGCGCTGTGCAAGCTGCTGATCGAGGCCCCGGACCTGCTCCTCCTCGACGAGCCCACCAACCACCTGGACGCCGAGTCGGTGAACTGGCTGGAGCAGCACCTCGCGAAGTACCCGGGCGCCGTCGTGGCCGTGACCCACGACCGGTACTTCCTGAACAACGTCGCCGAGTGGATCCTGGAACTCGACCGCGGCCGGGCCATCCCGTACGAGGGCAACTACTCCACGTACCTGGAGAAGAAGCAGACCCGCCTCAAGGTCGAGGGCAAGAAGGACGAGAAGCGCGCCAAGCGCCTCAAGGAAGAGCTGGAGTGGGTGCGGTCCAACGCCAAGGGGCGTCAGACCAAGTCCAAGGCCCGTCTCGCCCGGTACGAGGAGATGGCGGCCGAGGCCGACAAGATGCGGAAGCTGGACTTCGAGGAGATCCAGATCCCGCCGGGCCCGCGTCTGGGCTCCATCGTGGTCGAGGTCGAGAACCTGTCGAAGGCCTTCGGCGACAAGGTCCTCATCGACGACCTGTCGTTCACGCTGCCGCGCAACGGCATCGTGGGCGTCATCGGCCCGAACGGCGCCGGCAAGACCACCCTGTTCAAGATGATCCAGGGCCTGGAGACGCCGGACAGCGGTTCGATCAAGGTCGGCGACACGGTCAAGATCTCCTACGTCGACCAGAGCCGCGCCAACATCGACCCGAAGAAGACCCTCTGGGCCGTCGTCTCGGACGAGCTGGACTACATCAACGTCGGCCAGGTCGAGATGCCCTCACGCGCGTACGTCAGCGCGTTCGGCTTCAAGGGCCCGGACCAGCAGAAGCCGGCCGGGGTCCTCTCCGGCGGTGAGCGCAACCGCCTCAACCTCGCGCTGACCCTCAAGGAGGGCGGCAACCTGCTCCTCCTCGACGAACCGACCAACGACCTCGACGTCGAGACCCTGTCGTCGCTGGAGAACGCGCTGCTGGAGTTCCCGGGCGCGGCCGTGGTCATCTCCCACGACCGCTGGTTCCTGGACCGGGTGGCCACGCACATCCTCGCGTACGAGGGCGAGTCCCGCTGGTACTGGTTCGAGGGCAACTTCGAGTCGTACGAGAAGAACAAGATCGAGCGGCTCGGAGCGGACGCGGCCCGTCCGCACCGCGCCACCTACAAGAAGCTCACGCGAGGCTGACAGCTGTGGCTCGGCACATCTACTCCTGCCCCCTGCGCTGGTCGGACATGGACGCCTTCGGGCACGTCAACAACGTCGTCTTCCTGCGGTACCTGGAAGAGGCGCGGATCGACTTCATGTTCCGGCTGGCGCCGGGGGAGGGCAGCGAGTCCTTCACGGGCGGGTCCGTCGTGGCCCGGCACGAGATCGACTACGTGCGGCCCCTCGTCCACCGGCACGAGCCGGTCAGGATCGAGTCGTGGGTGACGAAGATAGGCGCGGCGTCCCTGACGATCGCGTACGAGATCAAGGACCCCGAGCAGGTGTACGTACGGGCGTCCACGGTGGTGGTCCCGTTCAACCTGGCGGAGGGACGGCCCCGGCGGATCACCGCCGAGGAGAAGTCCTTCCTGCGGGAGTACCTGGACGACGACGCGCCGCAGGGCGACAGGCCGCGCGGCGGCAAGACGGAGGCTGTCGCGGCATGACGGTGCAGGCGGGGGCCCGGACCCTGGAACTCGACGGCGCGGGGGAGGCGGCGGACCTCGCCGCCTTCCTCGGCCGGCTGCTCCACTACGACCGGGCCGCCGCCGTCCGCCTCCAGGCGCAGGGCGGTGCGCTCGCCGTCTTCGGGCGGCCCCCGTCCTTCGACGTGCTGGCGGTGCGCACCGCACGCCTCGCGCGGCCCGCCGAACTCGACGCGACCGTCTCCGCCGGTGAACTCCTCGAAGCGATCGACGCGTCGACGGGTGCCGTACAGGTGCCGCGCGCCGTCACCGGGCCGCCGTGGGCCGGACTGCTGCCGCCGCGCGGCGGCTGGCGCCAGGTGACCGACGGGGTGCCCGACGCCGCGGCCCTGCGCGGTGTCGTGGCGGCCGCCGTCGCCGAATTCCGGGCGCGTGACGAGGAGTTGGCGCCCGAGGGGCGGACCCGGGAGGCCCGGGACCGGATCGGCCGGGACATCTGGTCGCGGACACTGGGCACCACCGAACTCCCGCTGCGCGCCGTGCACGCCGCGCAGTCGCTGGGCTTCGTGCGGCCGGGCGTACCGGTCGCGCTGTTCTCCGCGGGGGGCTGGCTGCGGCTCCGTACCCCCTACGGGTCGGTGTCGGTACGCAGGACGGCGGGCGGACTGGGTGCGCTGACCGTCGCACCGGCCTGACCGAGGGGCCCGCGTGCGCAATGCCGCGCGGGCCGGCGCCGGTTACGGCTGGTCGTCCGGCCACACCCCGATGTGGTCCTGTTCCAGTTCCAGCACGACGCGGTGCCGCATGCCCAGGGACTCCGTGTACTCGGCGGGCAGTTGCAGGCGGCCGGCCCGGTCCAGCATCGCGTACTCGCGGGCGACCACCGACTCCTGGCCGGTCTCCGCGTCGACCTCGGTGCGCCGCAGGACCTCCGTGGAGGTGCGGCCGTCGCGGATGGCGACCGTACGGCGGACCTCGGAGGCGACCGACTGGTCGTGCGTGACGATGACGATCGTGGTGCCCAGCTCCTCGTTGGCGCGCCGGAAAGCGCCGAAGATCTGGTCGGCGGTCGCGGAGTCCAGCTCGCCCGTCGGCTCGTCGGCGAGGAGTACCGAGGGCTGGTTGGCGAGGGCCACCGCGATCGCCACCCGCTGCTGCTGGCCGCCCGAGATCTGTGCGGGGCGCCGGTCGCGGCAGTCGGCGACGCCCATCATGGCGAGCAGTTCGTCGACCCGCGCCGTGCGCGCGGCGTTCTTGCCACGCCCCGTCAACTGCATCGGCAGCGCCACGTTCTGAGCGGACGTCAGGTACGGGAGGAGGTTGCGGGCGGTCTGCTGCCAGATGAAGCCGACGACGCTGCGCCGGTAGTGCAGCCGCTCCTTGGCGCCCATCGTCAGCAGGTCGCAGCCCGCCACCCGCGCGGCACCGGCGGTCGGGGTGTCCAGCCCCGCCAGGATGTTCATGAGCGTCGACTTGCCGCTGCCCGACGCGCCCACCAGGGCCATCAGGTCGCCGTCCTGGACGAGGAGGTCGAGGCCCTGGAGTGCCTGCACCTCCACCCCGTCCGTGCTGAAGACGCGCACCAGCCGGTCGCAGGTGATCAGCGCGTCGTGGCCGTAGCCGGGCCGCTCGCGCCGCGACGTCGCCCGGCGCTCCAGCTCCGCGAGGGTCGTGGTGGTGTCGGTCATCGCGTGTCTCCCGCTCTGAGTTCGGTCGTCGTCGTACGTCGCGTGGTCCACCACGCCTGGCCCGCCGCCACTCCCACCGCGACACCCACCACCGCGAGCGCCGGCACGAACAGCGACCACGCGTCCGGGCGCAGCGCGACGGGCACGGTGATCCCCGCCTGCGCCCGCGCGGCCAGTGCCAGGGTGTCCAGGTCGATGTCGGGAGCGAGCAGCCGGATCGCCGCCCAGCTCACCAGCACCCCGCCGCACGCCGCCAGCAACGCCTGCGGCAGCGACTCGAAGACCAGCAGCCCGCGCCCGCTGCCGCGGCTCAGCCCCATCGTGCGCAGCCTGGCCAGCAGCGCGCGGCGCTCCGGCGCGGCCTGGAGCAGCGACAGCAGCACCGCCAGGACGGCGTAGCCAGCCCCGGCCGCGACCGCCGACACGTACACCCCTCCGGCGCCCTGCTGGAGCGGCCCGTCGGCGTACGCGGCGATCCTCTCCGTCCGCACGTGAACCGGCACGGCCGGGCCGGCCGCGCTGCGCAGCGCCGTCGGGTCCAGTCCCTCCCCGGTGACCATGAGGGCGGTCGGACGGTGCCCCGGCAGCGCCGCACTGCTCACCATGAGGAACTCGGTGTCGCGCAGCGCCGGGGTGGACGGCACGACCTGGGCCGTACGCGCGGTGAAGCTCCCCCCGAGGAGATGGCTGCGCAGTTCCACGTCCGTGCCCCGGCCCAGCCGTTGCGCGGCCTTAGGCGAGGCGAGGACGGGGAACGCCCGCCCCTCGCCTCCCCCGTCCAGCGCGGCGGCGTCGAACGCGCCGATGCCGGTACGGGCCGCCAGCCGCGCGTACGACGCCGGGTCGACCGCCAGCAGGGTCACGTCGTCCCCGCCGTCGGGCATCGACACCCAGGGGTCGATGCCGACCGGGCTGACCTCGCGCACCCCGGCGGCCGCGCGCACCGCCGCGAGGGACCGCGCGTCGAAGCTCTTCCCGGGCCCCTTCTGCAGCCGGGCGTCCGCGCCCACCTCGTCGGTGGCCGCCCGCTGCCGGGAGTCGGCCACGCCGGCCAGTACGGAACCGCCGAACGCGGCCGTGGTCAGAGCGATCAGCAGGGCCAGCAGCGGCAGCATCGCCGTGGCCGGGGCCCGGCCCGCACGGGCCGCCGAGAGGAAGCCGACCGCCCCCCGGCGCAGCGCCAGCGGGCGCGACACCAGCCGCAGCGGCAGCGGATACAGCCGTACGAGCAGCAGCGAGGCGACCACGCCGACCAGTACCGGCGCGGCACTGACCAACTGGTCCGTCCCGGCGTCGGTGCCGCGCCTGCGCAGCGCGACCACCGCGCCCAGCGTCAGCACCACGACGGTGAGTTCGGCGACCGTGCGTCTGCGGGACGGCCTCGCGCGGACGGTGTCGGTGCGGTCGCTGTGCGCGCTCGGCCGCAGATGGGCGACGGCCGCCCGTACCGGCAGACCCGTGCAGGCCACCAGCGCGACGGCCGCGGCGGCCAGCACCGACGCCGTGGTCCGGGCGCCGGGCAGCAGCAGGTACGCGGCCAGCCAGCCGGCCGCGGCGGCCGGGACCGCGACCACCGCCAGCTCGGCGCACAACCGGCCCGCCATGCCCCACAGGGACCCGCCCCGGGCCCGCAGCAGAGCCAGCTCGGCGGCCCGGCGGGCCCCGGCCAGCGCCCCGGCCATCAGGAGCACCACCCCGGCGACCGCCCCGACGCCGAACGCGGCGACGGCGACGACCGGATCGATCGCGGCACGGGCGCCCCGATAGGCGTCGACGAGGCCCTCGAAGTCGGAGGCGACCGTCAGCGTCTCCCCGATCTCCTCGCGCAGCGCCACCAGCCCGTGCCCGCTCTCCAGGGCCGCCACCGCGGACGTCAGCCGCGGCACGTCGGGTGCGGTGAGCCCGCCGGTGCCGGGCGCCAGGTCCCAGAACTGCTCGGGAGCCGCGGTCAGCCCGGTGAGCGCGGGGCCCGCCTCGGGAGGCAGCATCAGGGTGCCCACCCAGTGCGACACGTCTCCGGTCTTGTCGGCGACCAGTTCCGGAGTGTGCAGGGTCGTGTCGATGCTCCAGTACGGGGACTTCGGGGCGAGGGGTTCGACGATCCCCGTCACCCGCACCTCCGCCTTGCCGCCCAGCGGCAGCGCGTCGAGATGCACCACCGAGCCGGCCTTGATGCGCATCGTCTCCGCGGTCGCGGAGGTGACCGTGGCCTCCAGCGCGACGACTTCGGGGGGACCGGGCGGGTCTCCCGCGGGAGCGCGCGGAGCGAGGGTGTGAACGGGTGCGCGGCCGGCGACGAGCCGGGAGTGCCGGGGCAGCTCCGAGCGCGTCGTGAGCAGGAACTGCGGACCCCTCGGACTGACCCGGGGCAGCCACTTGTCCGTCGCGTCCGACCGCTGGGGCAGGCGCACCCCGTACGCGGAGGACGCGCTGTCCACCCGCAGCGGGCGCTCCGGGATCCGCAGCGCCGCCTGGAAGCGGTCCTTCATCGTCCCGGGCGCGAGGGCGCTCTCACGTGCCTCCGGCGAGTGGTCCAGGTTCGCCTCCGCCGCCATGAGGCGCAGGTTGCGCTGCGAAGCGGGCGAGGAGGCGATCTGATGGCGGAGCCCGGCGTCCTGGTAGCGGTCCAGCGCCCGCGGGAACGCGGCGGCGAGGAACGCGGTGACGAGAACCAGTACGGCCAGGGCCACCGCGGCACCGGGAGCGGCACGCAGCCGGGTGCGGACCCAGGGGGCGACAGCGCGGGTGTTCATCAGTTGCCGCCTCCGTGGACGCGCAGGGTGGTGGCCGGGTCGCCGCGGCGCAGCGCGAGCACCAGGACGACCAGCAGGGGTACGGCGACGACACCGGCCAGCAGCAGCGCGACCTGACCGGCGGGCAGCTGCACCAGCACGCCCGGCAGCGGCTGGGCGGCCTGCCCGGTCAGCACGATCAGCGGGACGACCGCCCGGGTCAGCACCGCGCCGAGGGCGAGCCCCACCACCAGTGCGATGCCGATCAGCAGGGACTGCTCCACGGCGATCAGCCGGGCCAGCTGCCGCGGCGGCGCGCCGAGCGCCTTGAGCACCGCGAACTCCGCGGTCCGCTCCCGCAGGGAGCCCGCCGCGCCCACCGCGAAGCCGACGGCCGCGAGCAGCGCGGCCACCACGGCCACCGCCAGGAGGGCCGACTGCGGGCCGGCGCCGAGCGGGTCGTCGTACAGCTCCCGCACGGTCTCGTCCCGCACGACGACCTGTTCGGGGTCGACGTCGGGGCGGCCGCGCAGCGCGGACGCCACCTCGGCCGTCTTCCCCGGGGCGGTGGCCAGCCACCACTCGTCGGGCGGCAGCGCGGGCGCGCCCAGCCGGGACAGCTCCTGATTGACGGCACGCAGGTCGAGCAGGAGGCCGCCGCCGTCCGGCGTGACGTCGTCGCCGGCTGCGGCGGCCGAGGTGGCGGGGCCGGTGGTGGGCAGGTGCCGCAGGCCGCCGACGATGCGGAAGGACAGCGGGACACCGTTGAGGTCCAGGTCGAGTTCGGTGCCGATCTCCGCGGACGAGGACGCGAGGAAGGCGTCGGTCGCGTAGGCGGACACGGCGAGCGGTCTGGCGCCGACGGAGGTCAGGCGCACGGAGGTGGTGGCTTCCGCGCCGTACCTGTATTCGTGGTCCGCCGGGTAGGGGCTCGCTCCGGTCGCGTACCGGACCCGAAGCAGGGCGCCGGCCCCCGAACCCGGCGAGAGGTCGGTGCGGGCTCCGTCCTGGCCCACGTGTTCCTTCAGCAGGTCCACCGCGTGGCCGTTCCAGCGCAGGGCCTTCGGCGCCGGTGCCGCACTTCCGTCCGCGCCGCGCACCGCGTGCAGGGTCAGCTCGTGCAGCTCCTGCCGTGCGTAAGGCTGCGGGACGGTCGCCTCGACGCCGGTGAGGTACAGCGGGCGGGCCGGGCGGCCCACCGCCCGGGTGACGTCGACGGTGAGGCGGGCGGTCCGCCCGTCGGCGCTGAGGTTCCCGGCGGGCAGCCGGTGGGTCAGGCCGTACCGGTCCTCCACGGACACCACCAGCGTCGGCCGCACCCGCGAGACCGCGCCGTCGTCCGTGCGCAGTGAGGCGTCCAGCAGGAAGATGTCGCCGTCGGGCAGGGGGATCCCGGGGCGGTCCTTGTCGGGAACGCGCATGCCCGCGGTGCGCCGGACGAGGTCCCGGTCGCCGTCGATCAGATCGCCGCGCAGCATCAGGTTCTCGGACGCGTGCGCGGTGTCCAGGGCGAGCATCGTCGCCGTCCGGTTGCCCGACAGCGGCACCGGGCGGCGGGCGGCCGGCGCGGCCGACGTCACCCCGGGCAGGGCGGCGTACGGAACCTCCTGACCGGAACCGGCGGACGAGGCGGCGCCGGAGACACGGATCGAGGCGCCGGAGCGGAAGTCGGCCTGGTCCTCCTGGGAACGGTCCCACGAGGCGCCCTGCCCGATCGCCAGCATGCCCATGGCGACGGCCAGCACCAGCAGCAGCACCGGTCCCGACCCGCGCATCGGCCGACGGCTCAGCTGCCAGCCCGCGAGCGCGGCGGGCAGCCCGCGCCCCCGGGCGGCGCGTTTCTCCGCGAGCCGCGCCAGCGGCGGCAGCAGCCGCAGCGTCAGCACGGTGCCCGCGAGCAGCGCGAGCGCCGGGGCGGCGACGAGCAGCGGGTCCACCCCGAGGTCACCGCCGGGGTTGCCGCTCAACGGCCCGCTGCCCGAGGTCTGCCGGTCCAGCTGCCAGTACGCGACGGCCGCGACCAGCAGCAGCGCCAGGTCCGCGCCCGCCTTCAGCGGCGCGGGCACCGAACGGCCCCGGGAACCGCGGCCCGAGGTGATCGCCGGCACGACGACGGCCGCGGCACAGCCGAGCCCGACGCCCAGACCGACCAGCCAGACCGACACCGCACCCAGGACGCCGCCGGCGTCCAGCGTCAGCCCGATCCGGCCGAGCGCGCCCTGTCCGGACAGCAGCCGGGTCAGCGGGCCGGCGAGCAGCGGTGCGACGAGGATGGCGGGCAGGGCCAGCAGTGCGGCCTCGACGGCGGCCAGCCCCACGACGCGCCGCCGGGAGCCGCCGCGGGCCATCAGCAATTCGGTCTCGCCCGCCCGCTCGGTGCTCAGCAGGCGTGCCACCAGCAACAGGGCGTATCCGGCGAGCAGGATCAGCTGGAGCGAGACGATCAACAGCGTGGACCGGGACACCAGCAGCGACCGCTCGGCCTGGTCGAGCACCTGGGGGAGCCCGTGGGAGACGGAGGCCGAGTTCTGCAGCGGAGGGGTCTTGGTGAGGCGGTCGGCGCCCGCGACGGCCGCTGCGCGCAGCGCGTCGATGCGTCCGGTGTGCACGCCCGAGAAGTCGGCGGTGACCAGCCAGGAGACACTGCCCGCCGAGACCGCCGAGGAACGCAGCAGGCCCGGATCGACGAGCAGCGGCCCGTACGTGGTGAAGCTGCCCACGCGGATGCCGCGGCCGTTCAGGTCCTCCAGCTTCCAGTACGGGTCGGCGAGGCGCCTGGGCTCGTACAGGCCGGTGATCCTGACCTTGCGGGCCGGGCCGGAGAGACGGTCGGTGAGGGTGAGGACCGTGGGGCCAGGGGTGACCCGGAGCTGTTCGGCAGCGTTGTCGGGAAGCGCGACCTCGATGACCTCACCGGGGTTCTTCGGCGCGGGTTTCGGCCAGACGCCGGCGGTCAGCCGCACCTGGGCCCGGTCCAGCCCGGCGAACAGGGTCAGGTCGGGCTCGCCCTCGGGGGACGCGCCGGGCCGCAGGGACCGGGGCAGGGCGTAGCTCCCCGACTGGTCCAGCTGGGAGATGCGGGTCGGCAGCCCGTCGAAGGTGCGGCGGGCGGCCTCCCGTACGACCTCGTCCGCCTCGGCGCGCTGCGTTCCGGGGACGTTGCTGCTGGAGATGGCGAGCGCGACGGCCGACGCGTCGCGGGTGCCCAGTGCACGCTGGAGGCCCGCATCCCCGATCGAGTTGGAGAACGCCGCGAGCGCCGCCAGGACGGATGTCGTCAGCAGGACCGCCAGGAGGGCGGCCGTGAGCAGCAGCCGGTGCGCCCGTACCCGCAGAAAGACAAATCCGGTCACCCGTCCCCCAACTGCAAGAAAGTTCTTGCCAGATGCTGTCAGACGCGCAGGTGGGGGGTCACCGATTCCCTGCCGGAATTGGCTCAGTTGTGACCGAAGTCCGTGAGTGGATCACCGAATTCCGGTTGATGCCGACCCGAGATGTCGCAACTTGCCGCAGAAAAGCGTGAGGTGGCCGTTACGGAGCCGGGGGTTCATCCCTCGGCGTTGACCATCGACGCGGCGGCGTACGTCATGTAGTTCCACAACTGCCGCTCGTGCTCGCCGTCCAGGCCCAGCTCGTCGACGGCGACCCGCATGTGCGTCAGCCACGCGTCGTGCGCCGCCCGGTCGACCTTGAAGGGGGCGTGCCGCATCCGCAGCCGCGGATGGCCGCGCTCGTCGCTGTAGGTGCGCGGGCCGCCCCAGTACTGCATCAGGAACAGCGTGAAGCGCTCCTCGGCCGGGCCGAGATCCTCCTCCGGATACATCGGCCGCAGCAGCGGGTCCTCGGCGACGCCCTGGTAGAAGCGGTGCACCAGGCGCCGGAAGGTCGCCTCCCCGCCCACCTGCTCGTAGAAGGTCTGCTCCTGAAGCGTTCCCCGCGGAATCTCGTTCACCTTTCCATCGTCTCAGACGGCACGGACCAGGACCCGGGGCCTAGGACCGGCCCGCCGCCGGACCTGCCGGGGGCCCTCGCCAAGGGGCCGGTGCGCGCGTCACAGTGGCCCTATGGGTGCACACGCGGAGCACGTCGGACCGGCGGAGCCGGTGGAGCAGTACGCCGGTGAGCGGGCGGAACTGGTGCGCGAGATCGCCGAGGCGGGGGCACTCAAGGACCCGGCCTGGCGCGCGGCGTTCCTTGAGGTGCCGCGCCACCTGTTCGTGCCGTACTGGTTCCGGCACGGACCCGGCGGCTACGAGCGGCTCTGGGGCGAGGACCCCGACCCGCGACGCCGGGAGCGCTGGCTGAAGGGCGTCTACGCGGACACGGCCCTCGCCACGCGCGTACGGGACGGCCTGCTGCTGTCCTCCAGCAGCCAGCCCTCGCTGATGGCCAGGATGCTCGACGAACTGGAGGTACGGGACGGCCACCGGGTCCTGGAGATCGGCGCGGGAACGGGCTGGAACGCGGCCCTTCTCGCACACCGGGTGGGGGAGGAGCGGGTCACCACGGTGGACCTCGACCCCGAGATCGCGGAGACGGCACGCATCCACCTGGGGCGGGCCGGCTTCCGCCCGACGGTGGTGGTCGGGGACGGGGCGCGCGGCTGTCCCGGACGCGGCCCGTACGACCGGATCATCGCGACCTGCACGGTGCCGTCGGTGCCGCGGGAGTGGTTGCGGCAGTGCAGCCCCGGGGCGCGGATCCTGGCCCCCCTGTCGACCGGTCTGATCGCCCTGCGGGTGCGCGACGCGGGGTACGCGGAGGGGCGCTTCCTGCCCACGCCCGCGTACTTCGTGCCGCTGCGGGGCGGGACGGCGGCGCCGGTGCCGCGCTACACGGGCGGGCTGCCCCGGTCCGCCCTGGAGAACGACCTCTTCCGGTTCCTGCTGACGCTGAGCGCGAGCAGCCTCGACCCCCACGAGGCGCTGGCGCTGTGGCACCTGGAGGGCCGGCCGCGCCGGGAGAGGTTCGGGGTGACCGTGAGCGGGGAGGGGCAGTGGGCGTGGCTGGATGAGGCGGCGGGGCCCTATGCGTGGCCCTTGGACGGGCGGTAGGGCGGAGGCGTGTACGGGAGGGGTGCGCGGGGGGCGTTCGGGAGGGTGTACGTGGGGGTGGCGGGGCGTGGGGTGGGGGGTGCATCGTCCGGTGGGGGCCGCCCCCCTGCCCGCCCGTTCCGCCCCCGGGGGGCGGCCCCGCCGCCCAAGGGGCTACCGGGGTGGGTGGGTGCGTGCGGCCCCGCCGCGCACGGGGCTACCGGGGTGGGGGCCGTGCGGCCCCACCCCGGCACGGGGGCGGCGGGGGCAGCGGCGGGGAGGGGGTGAGGTCAGGCGCGGTGGAGGGTGATGGTGGTCCAGGCGCCTACGTGGACCCGGTCGCCGTCCTGCAGCGGCACCGGCACGTACGGCTGGATCGGGTCCTCGCCGCCGTTGATCGTCGTGCCGTTCGTCGAGTTCTGGTCGACGACCGCCCACGTCCCGTCCGGCTGCTGCACCAGTACCGCGTGCTGGTGCGAGACGCCCGGGTCCTCCGGCGGAACGGCCAGGTCCACGTCCGGGGACTCCCCGGTCGAGTGCCGTCGCCGTCCGATGGTGATCTGGTTGCCGGTGAGCTGGAGCTGCTGCTCGGGCGAGTACGCGGGCAGGTTCAGCCCGCCCGCCTCCGGGCCGCTGCGCTGCATCATCGCCATGAAGTAGTCGCGGTCGGGCGCGACCGTCGCGGTCCACTGACCGCCACCGCCCTGCTGCTGGCCGTAATCCGGCTGGTAACCGCCCTGCTGCGGGTTCCCCTGCTGCTGGTAGCCGCCCTGCCCGCCCTGCTGCGAGGGAGGCGGCAGCATCCAGTCGTCCTCACCGCCGCCGGCATGGCCCTGCTGCTGGTAGCCCTGCGGGAACTGGCCGCCGCCCTGCTGCTGCGAGAACGGTTCGGCCGGCCGGTTCATCTGCGAGGGGCGCGACGCCTGGTACTCGTACGGGTCGTGCGGCTGACCCTGGCCCTGCTGCGGGTAGCCCTGCGGCGGGGCGTACGTCGCCTGGTGGGTGAGGAAGTTCCACCGGCACTCCTCGCAGAAGGGTGCCAGTGCCTCGCGCGGAGTGCGGCACTGCGGGCAGAGCTCCGCCTGCGCGGTGGCGTCCGGGTTGTATCCGCCGTGGCCGCCCTGGTCGGGCTGGGGCGGATAGCCGTACGCGGGCGGCGGAGGCGGCGGCACGGCGCCGGCCATGCGATGGCCGCAGACCTCGCACCAGTCGTCGGAACCCGACTGGTGTCCGTTCGGGCAGGTCGGCATGTCGGCGCTTCCCCCTCTCCTCGTCCGGCCCGCAGGCCGTACACGGTTCTTGCTCGTACGCGATCGTCAACGGTTCCGTGAACGATTACTTCTTCACGCGGACGGTCTTCGTGGAGCGCGTTTCGAGAGTCATCTCGTCCGCTTCCGCGACCTTCGCCTTCAGCCGCACAGTACCGGTCGCCTCGTCGACGACGTCCACCACCTTCGCAAGCAGTTTCGCAGTATCCGCGTTTCCGGAGGCGGCCGCGAGCTGTACGGCCCGTCCCAGTTTGGACGTCGCGCCGTCGAAATCGCCCGACTTCCGCGCATCCAGGCCCTGTTGGATTGCTTGTGCAAGTTCCGCCTGGCCCGTGTAGTGGGCGACCTGCGGATTGATCGAGGTGGAGGCGGCCATGTCATCGGTCCAGACCGCCCGTACCAGCCCCTGGGACAGCGTCTGCGGGGTGCCGCCCGCCGTGTCGGGGAGGATCAGCGAAACCCGCGCGGCCAGCATTTCCTGGCCCACGCCCGCCTCCGGCACGGTGACGCACACGTGGTAGTCGCGGGACTCGTCGCCCCAGGACCCGGTCGGGTAGTCACCGGCACGGGGGCCCGCCCCGGTGCGCCGGGAGGTCAGTTCCTCGACCGTGGGGGCGACCTGCTTGACGAATTTGATCTCGACGCCGACGGGCGTCCACAGCCGCAGATTCACATCCGCGACCTCCTTGCCCATCGCGTTCTCCATCATCCGCGTGAAGTCCGCGGCGAGGGAGGCCGGGTCCGCGACGATGTCGGCCGTACCGAGCAGGGCGGAGGCGATGCCCGTGACCTCCTTCACTTCCCAGTCCGTACCGACACCGCGGGCATCGCACGTGAAGCGGCCCGCGCACGCTTCGAGGGCCGCGGCCAGGTCCTGCGGCGACTCGTGCTCGTTGCGGCCGTCCGTCAGCAGGATGCCGTGCCGGATGGGGGCCTCGGAACCGGCGAGGAGGCGGTCGGCCAGTTTCAGCCAGGTTCCGATGGCGGTGCCGCCGCCCGCGGTGAGCGCGCGCAGCGCGTTCCTGGCCTGGGCGCGGGTCCCGTCGTCCGCCGTGGCGAGCCTGCCCTGACCCGGATAGACCTCCTTGGCGAGGTGCGTGCCCGCGACGACCGCGAAGGCCACCCCGTCGCGCAGCGCGTCGATGGCGGCGGCGGTCGCCTCCCGGGCGCCGCGCATCTTGGTCGGCGGGTAGTCCATCGACCCCGAACAGTCGACCATGATCACCACAGCGGCCGTCGGCACCTCCGGAGCGGCGCCGGGTATGTACGAAGGCGACGCGGACACCCCCGCCAGGGGTATCCCGCCGGTCGTCCCGCCGCCGGTCGACGTGACCGTGACGATCGCGTTGACCTCCCGGCCGCCCTCCGGCAGGAACTCGTTCTGGTACACGTCGACGGAGAACTGTGGCACGTTCGACTTGGAGAAATTGGCCATCGGATTCGGCTCCTAGCGAGTCCTGCGGTTCTGGCGAAGCATGTCCTGACATGGAGCTGCGGGGTACGAACGCGAACTAGGCGGATCCTGCCCCTTGCGGGAGCACCGGGAACGGCAGCACCGCCACTGTTACGTTGTCGTGGCCCCCGCCGTCGAGCGCGTGCCCCACCAGCACCTGAGCACTGTGCAGCGGGCGCTGCGCCGCGTCGGGCGGAATGACGTGCGCCATCTCCTGCGCGGCCTCCGCGTAGTTCCACAGCCCGTCCGTGCACACCACCACCACACCGGGCCGGTCGGGCTTGAAGGACGCCGTGTGCGGGTCGATCTCGTACGCGTCCGCGCCCAGCCACCCGGTGATCGCGTGCGCCCGGTCGTCGGCGTACGCCTCGGCCTCGCCCATCAGCCCCGCGGCGACCATCTGCGCCGCCCACGAGTCGTCCTCGGTGAGGCGGGCGGGCGGCGCGGAACGGTCGTCGGGCACCCAGTAGACGCGGCTGTCGCCGATCCACCCGACGACCAGCAGACCACCCGCGACGATCGAGGAGACCAGCGTGCAGGCCGGAGCGTTCTGGTGGCGGTGCGGGTCGTGCTCCATGGCCTGCGCGGTCTCGTCGGCGGCGAGCGCGTTGACCGCCTCGGCGGCGGCCAGGATCGCCTCGTGCAGCGCCTGCTGAGGGTGCGTTCCGCGCGGCAGCGACTCCCGCAGCAGGCTGTCCGCGACGCTCGCGGCGGCGGCCGACGCCTCGTCTGGACGGGTCGCGGACGACACCCCGTCACAGACCACGGCGATCGTCGCGGTCGTGCCGTCGGGCAGCCGGGCCTCGGAGATCGCGAACGAGTCCTCGTTGCGGTGGTGCCGCAGACCCCGGTCGCTGACCGCTGCGACCGTCGCCAACTCGCTTTCCTGATGGTCGCGTTCGCGGGGCTGGGCGTGCCCGCAGTTCTCGCAGTACCCGTCGGTGTCGATGCGGCCCGCCCGGCAGGCCACGCAGACCTTGGGCGCGACGGCCTCCGCGGCGGGCGCCGGGGCGGCAGCCGGGGCGCCGGGGGCGGCGAGCGGGTAGTCGTCCGCGGCGGGCCGCCGGACGATCGGCATGTCGGCGGTGTCCTCACCACCGTCGTCCCCGCCGTCGCGGCGGGCCCGGTGGTCACCGTCGGCGCCGAAGCCGGGCGCGGACACGTCGGGGGCCGGCCCGTCCCCGGACGGGTCACTGGACCCGCCGTGCGAGCCGTCGTGCGAGGACCGGCCCTGCGACGGGTCGTGCGACGGACTCGGCGGCCCGTCGGGGGAGTGCCCGTTCAGCGGTGGGGCCGCGGGCTGCCCGGCGGGCGGAAAGGTCCCGACGGCGACCGTCGGACGGTCGGGCGGCGGCTGAGGCACGGCCGTCAGGTCGTACCCGCACACCTCACAGAACGAGTCGCCCGATTCCAGCGGCTCCTCGCAGCCGGGGCAGGCCGACAGCTGGTGCGTCTGCGACATCATCACACCCAAGTCCGGGGGCGGAGACGGTTGGCCCGCTCCACCAGTTCGATCCTCTCGTCGCCGCGCTGCGCGAGCCGTGCCAGCACCCGGTACGAGCGTTCCAGGCCCAGGCGCAGGCCCCGCTCGTCGAGCTGACAGCCGAGCAGCGCGGTCTGCACGGGGCGGGCCCCGTGCCCACCGGAGAGTACCCAGTCCAGGGCTGTGCCCAGCACCTCGGTGGCCAGCTGTTCCCGGCGCACGGCGTCCAGACCGAAGCCCGCGAGGGCCTCCACCTGCGCCGCGGACGCCAGTAGATCGTCCATCAGCGGCTCCTCGGCGGCGCGCCGCCGCAGCCTCGCCCGTACGGCGGCGACCCGTGCCGCCGTGTAGTGGATCGACGCCTCCGGAACCGACTCCAGCGTCCGTACGGCGCCCGCCCTGTCCCCGGCCGCCAGCTGCACGCGCGCGAGGCCGAAAGCGGCACTCACGTAACTGGGATCGGTCGTCCACACCAAGTGGTAGTACTCGGCCGCGTTGTCGAGCTGACCGAGCACCTCCGCGCACACCGCGAGCGCCAGCTTGGGCGCCGCCTCTCCCGGGAACGCGTCGTAGATCGCGTCGAAGGACAGCGCGGCCGTCTCGTTGTCCCCGGCCGCCAGCGAGGCGACGCCCCGGTACCAGACCACCCGCCAGTCGTCCGGATACCCGGCCTCCAGTTCCGCCAACGACTCCGCCGCGGTGGGCATTTCACCCATCTCCAGGCGGGCCCGCAGCTCACGGAGCCGCCGCTCCACGGAATCGGAGGGCGCGGACCGCAACGCGGAGATCAGTTCGGTGGGGGCGGACGCCATCAGGCCCGCGAGGAACCCCGCGTTCGGGTCGTTCGGATCGACGCGCGGCACGGGCAGCGCGAGGGAGGTGGTTTTGGCCTCCAGGGGTCTGAGGTACGTGGTGGCGTTCTCCGGGACCACGGACGGCGGCGTACCGGTGGTGCCCACCACCCCGACCGGACCGACGGCGCCGACGGGCCCCGCCGCCCCGTGCGCCCCGGGAGCGACCGGAGGCATGCCCGCGGGTGCGGGCGGGGCGCCCGGGATGGGGGGCGTCCGGTGGGCTCCCCGCGCCGGGGCGTACGCGACGGCTGTCGCGCCCTGACCGGCGCCCGGCTGAAGCGCGCCCTGCGACGGGTACGCGGGGGCGCCCGGGGCAGGTGCGTGCACGGGCTGTCCGGGGGCGGACACGGGGGACTGGGCCTGAGCGGGAATCCGGGGGCCCGCCCCGCTCCTGCGCCGCTCCCTGCGGGACGCGGGCAGCGACCGTATCCCCAGCTGCGAGACCGATCCCGTCAGCTCGGCGAAGAGACCCGTGTCGGTGACCCTCAGCTCCGGCCCGAACAGCGTCGACAGCGACGGCCTCGGCCGCCCCGTCTGGAGCGCCACGACCTCCCGCAGCACCCCCGTCAGCTGGTCCGCCATCTCCGGCGCGGACGCGAACCGGCGGGCCGGGTCGGGATCGGTGGCCCGGACCAGAAGGCGGTAGAAGGACTCGTACTTGTGGAAGACCGGAATGTTGTCCGGGTCCGGCAGGGAATCCACGAAGACGTTCGTGTACCCCTGGAAGTCGAAGGTGAGGACGGCCAGCGTGCGCGCCACCGTGTACAGGTCGGAGGCGACCGAGGGGCCGGCCTCCGCCACCTCGGGGGCCTGGTAGCCGACCGTGCCGTAGATCGCCGACTCGTCGTCGTCCATGCGGCGGACCGCACCCATGTCGATCAGCTTCAGCTGGTCCTGCTGCTGGATCGCGTTGTCGACCTTGAAGTCGCAGTACAGAAGGTTCCTGCTGTGCAGGTGACCGAGGGCCTCCAGGGCCTCGATGCCGTACGCGCAGGCCTGCTCCACCGGCAGCGGGTCGCGCTTGCCGCCGGAGTCCCGGCGCTCGTTGGCGATCTCCTTGAGCGACTTGCCGCCCACGTACTCCATGACGATGTAGCCGTCCATGGAGCCGGTGCGGGTGTCCAGGTGCTCGACGAAGTTGTAGATCCGGACAATGTTGGAGTGTTCGATCTCGGCGAGGAAGCGCCGCTCGGAGATCGCGGCGGCCATCGCGTCCTGGTCGCCGGTGTCCAGGAGGCCCTTGAGGACCACCCAGCGGTCGGAGACCGCCTTGTCGACGGCGAGATAGACCCAGCCGAGACCACCGTGCGCCAGACAGCCCACCACCTCGTACTGGCCGTGCACCACGTCGCCCCGGCTCAGCTTCGGCACGAAGGAGTACGGGTTGCCGCACTTCGTGCAGAAGCCCTCCGTACGCCCCGTCTTGGTCCCGCGGGAGCGGCCCACCGGCGCCCCGCACTCGGAGCGCGAACAGAACCGCTTGCGCTCCGGCACCTCCGGGTTCGCCATGACCGCCGTACGCGGATCGGGGCGCGGCACCTCGGGCACGGCGACCAGACCCGCACCGAGCCGGTTGCGTCCGGAAGCGGCCGTCGACTTGCCGGAGGACCGCACCGACACCGAACGCGACGCCGTCGACCCGGACAGCGCACGCGACAGCCGCCCCGACACGGAACGCCGGGAGGTCGCCGAGCGCGAGGAACGGGACGCCTGCGAGGACGCGCGTGAACTGCTCTGCACGGAGCTGCTGCGCGAGCCGCCGGAGCCCCTCGCGGAGGCCTGCCCGCCACCCGTGACACCGGTCGCGGGCGCGACGATCAGACCGTTCGGCGACACCACGGGCGCGAGCCCGCACGTGTCGCAGTACATCTCCCCGCCGCCCATGTCCTCGTAGGAGCCCCCACAACCGGGGCGCTGACAGGCCGTGCTCATGAATTACCCCCGTAGGTGCGGTCGCTGGGTGGGGCGCCGGACGGACGTGCGTTCAGGACCTCCCGGGCCAACTCCTGGTAGCGCAGCACCGCCTGCTCGGCGACGCGCAGGTCGCACGGGGCGCTCCACAGCATCCGGCGGGCCGCGTCGTACCGCTCGACGAGCTGCGGGTCCTCGGCCAGGCCGTGCCGGGCCACCTTCGCCTTGTACGCGTCCAGCCTGCCCCGCAGCTCGGCGCGCACCGCCAGCGGCGCGGTGACGGCGGTCAGCGACTCCCTGGCCCGCATCAGTTCGTCCTCGGCGTCCCGCTCCAGCGACTCCAGCAGCGGGGACAGCCGGTGCCAGCGGGCGTGCCGGCGATGCTCGGCCGCCGCGGCCAGAAGCTCCTGCAGGGCCGTTGGCGGCCCGCTCACCGCGGGCACCTCGGACGCGGCGATCTTCGCGAGGACCTCGCCGCGCGCGGACCGCGCCTCGGTCAGCGTGCGGTCCGCCCGCGAGAGGACGTCACGCAGCCTCACCAGGCGCTGCTCGGCGTCCTGGCGCACCGTGAGCACCGCGTCGATCTCGCGCCGCACGTCCTCCAGCGCGCGCGCCGCCCGGTCGTAGCGGTCCGTGTCGGGACGGCCGCCGCCGGGAGCCGAACTGCCCGGCGCGGCACGCCAGAAGGCCAGCGGGTCCGACACCACCTGCTCGCGCAGCGTCGCCAGCTCGTGCGTGATCGACTCCAGGTCGTCGCCCGCCGGGTGCTCGCCCGGACGCACACCGACGGAGTGCGCGAGGGAACGGGTGCGGTGCAGCTCCGCGGCCAGAAGGTCTATCCGGGCGGGCAGCGCCGACCACACCGCGTCCGCCGTCACCACCATGTCGAGCGAGGACGCGTACAACTCGTTCATCCGGGCCACCAGCTCGGCGAGCGAGAAGTGCTCTGAGAGCTTCGCGGGGCCGGTGATCGAGGACGGGGCCCCGTGCGCGTGCGCCCCGCCGGACACGGTGACGCCCCTGCCCCGGAGGATCTCGGTCAGCTCCACCAGGTCCTCCCGGCTGGGCCACCGCCGCCGCGCCCGTACCTCCCGGGCCGTGTGCAGCGCCGCGGTGTACGCGTCGAAGTACGTCCACAGCAGGGCGATGGACTGCTCGGCGGACGCCCACCGGTCCTTGGTGACACCGGTCAGCGCCGCCCCCTCCAGGAGACGCCGTCCCGCGTGGTCCTGGAGGGCGAGCAGCGACGACTCGACCGCCTCGTGCTCGGCGCCGAGCCGCGCCAGCGCGCGGTCCGCCTGGTCCCGGTCGAGAACCGGACCAGGGGGGCTCCCCGCCGAGCCGGGGGAGGATCCCGCGACGCCCATCGATCACCTCTCCGCTTCTGCCGTCGACTGCTGTCGTCCTGTGGGTGGGTGCTGCCTGTGTGGTGCGCGGTGCGCGGCGTTGCGCGCAGGGGCGGTCGGGGGTCAGTCGCGGAACTTCGGCGCCGGTGGGCCCGTGAGGTCCGGGAGGTCCTCCTCCAGCCAGCGGCTGTACGAGGTCATCCACGGGCTCCGGGGGCCGCCCTGGCTGTACGCGGCGAGGACCTTGTTGATCCGCCGCACCAGGTCGTCGTTGCCCAGCTTGGTCGCCACCCCGTAGTACTCCGTCGTGAACGGCTTGCCCTTCACCTGGATCGCCGGGTCCTGCGCCGCCTGGCCCGCCGCGAGCGCGTTGTCCGTGACGATCGCGTCCACCTGGCCGAGCTGCAGCCGCACCAGGCAGTCCAGCTGATTGGCCACCGTGAACTCCGGCTTGTCGAAGACCGCGCCGAACGACTCCTCCTTCAGCGCCTCGTTGGCGGTGGAGCCCTTCGCGGTGCAGACCCGCCGGCCCCTGAGGGTGTCGTCGTACCCCTTGATCGGCGAGTCCACCGGGGCCAGCACCTGCTGTCCCGCCTGGAAGTACGCGTGCGAGAAAGCGACGTCCTTGATGCGGGAGCAGTTCACCGTCATGGTCCGCGCCACGATGTCGACCAGACCGCTCTTCAGCGCGGGTATGCGCTGACTGGTCGGTATCGCGCGGTAGACGACCTTGTTCTCGTCGCCGAGTATCTCCTTGGCGATGGCCTTCACCAGATCGATGTCGAAGCCTTCGAGGGTGCCGGTGGCGGGATTGCGGTACCCCCAGCGGAAGCTGTTCTGGTCCACGCCCGCGACGAGCTTGCCCCGCTTCTTGATCTCCGCGACCGACGGACCGTCCGCACCGGACGGCCGCAGGCTCGCCTCCGGGTTCTCGCACTCCTCCGCCTTGCCGGACAGTCCGGCCAGGGTGCCGCTGCCCGGCGCGGACACGGTGTCCGCGCGGTAGCCGTCGGTGTCGGGCAACGGCAGTACCGCCACGCCCGCCGTCAGCGCACAGGCGGCGGCCAGCGCCACCACCCCCGACCGCCAGCCGCCCCGCAGGGTGCGGGCCGATCCGGTCGCGGGAGCCCCACGGGTCCGCCCCGTACCGGACGTGCCCGTCCAGGTCTTCCTCATCGCGCTCCCTCCGGACGATCGGTCCTGCGCCTCGTGTGCGCCGCGCTCCCTCATCACCTGTACTCCGAAAGCCTGCGACCGATGCCGACGACGGCCGCCCCGGCGGCGAGCACCGCCAGCACGCCCGCCCCGACGGCCAGACCGGACAGCGCGCTCCTGCCGCCCTCGGCGGCCTCCGTGAACTCCCGCTGCTCCCAGCTCACGGCCCTCTCCAGGGCGTCGTCGACGTGCCCGAACGCCTCACCGGACGAGTCCTTCGCACTGGTGATCCGCGTCAGCGCCTCGTCGTAGTCGCCGCCGTCGTCGGCCGTGCGCGCCTTCGCGTGCCACCCCTTCCACGTCTTGACGCCTTCCAGCGCCCGACTTACAGGGGTGCTGCCGCCGACGTCGTCGGCGAGCCGCCGGGCGTCGGACAACTGCCGCTCCAGGGCGGCCATCCCGCTCCGGTAGTCGCTCTCGTACTTGTCCTTGCCGTCCGCGGTGGTCACCGCGCCCCGCGACACCAGGGTCAGGTTCTCGTTGGCGCGGGCCTGGAGGGAACTGATCCGGGCGTCGTTGAGGACCTTCAGGGACTCCTGCCCGTGCGCCCGGGAGTCGTCCAGGCCCGACGCGGCGACCGCGTGCCCCACGGTCAGCCACAGCAGGACGGCCAGGGAGGCGACCGAAGCGGCCAGCATGCCCTGGTTGAACACCCGGTTCGTACGCCGGTAGTTGCGGTGCTGCGCCCAGCCGAGACCGCCGAGCGCGAGCACGCCCAGGCCCAGGGCGACGTACGGCCAGGAGCTCGCCTCGTCGTAGTCGCGGTAGAGGCGGGCCGTCTCCTCGTCGTAGAGCTTCTTCGCGGCGGGCAGCAGGTGGGTGGTCATCTGCTCGTTGGCGTACCGCAGGTAGGCGCCGCCGAGCGGGAGGCCCTGCCGGTTGTTGGCGCGGGCGCGCTCGATCAGCCCGGTGTACCGGGGGAGCTGCTGGTTGAGCTTGGCTATCTCCTGGCCCGACGCGCTCACGCTCGACGTGTTCGCGGCGGCCTTGACCAGCAGGCGGGACGCCTCCGCGATGTCCTTCTCGTACCGTTCGGTGACCGCGCGGGGCTCCTGGGCGCCCGCGAGGAAACCGCTCGCGGCGGAAGTGTCGGCGTCGGCGAGGGAGCGGTAGATGTTCGCGGCGTCGGCCGACAGCGGCTGGCTGCGGGTCACCACGTCGTCGGCGGCGGCGGCCCGGTCGGACACCTGCCAGGCGGTCACCGCGCCGAACGCGAGCACCAGCAGCGCCAGCGCGGCCCCGATGATCCGCAGCCGGCCGGGCTCGGTCGTGGCACCGGCACGCAGCCGGTCCCTGCCCTCGGCCCAGGCGGTGGTGCGGGCGGGAGGCGGTTGCTGCGGCCCGGACGCCACGGCGCCGGAGCCCGTGGGCGCGGGCACGGCGGGTGTCGGCGCGGGCGCCACGGCCGTGCCCCCTGGGCCGCTCGTCGGCGGGTGTGCCACGTGACCTCCCCCTCGGTCGTGGACGGCTGGCCCGTCTCCCGGCGGGCTCCCCTCCCCATGAAAACGTCGGAGAGATCCGCTTGGTTCCCGCACCGGGCCCGGCGGCGATCGGCGCCCCGGCCGGCCGGGGACCGGTGCGATGCCCAACTCGCGCCAGGGACATGCCACTTCGTGGCCGAATCCTATGCGGCAGACAGACCCCGGACCACAAAAACCCAACGATCACCCACGTCGCCTTCTTGCTGCCCCCGGTAGCTCCCTTGCGCGGCGGGGCCGCCCGCCTCTACGCCCGCCCCTTTGGGCGGCGGGGCCGCCCCCCGGGGGCGGAACGGGCGGGCAAGGGGGCGGCCCCCACCGGAGGTGCACCCTCCCGCCGTACGCCCCGCATCCCCCGTACGCCCCACCCCCCGTACGCCGCCCGGCCGTGCGCCCCGCCCCCGCCGTACCCCCAAGCCCCGCCGCCCCCCGTCCACCCCCTACCCGTACTGCCCCCGCAACCTCCGCCCCGCCTCCCCCCGCGCCCCCACCCGGTCCAGCCCCAGCAGCGCCGCCCCCAGCACCGGCGCCGCCGTCACCACCCGTACGACCGCCTTCGGTGCCCGCTCGGCGAGCAGGGCGCGGATGCGGTCGTCCAACTCCGGGTGACGGGCCGCGAGCACGCTCCCGCCGAGCAGCACCGGCGCCTCCTCCGTCAGGAGGTCCAGGCGCCCCAGCGCCACCGAAGCCATCGCGACCACCTCGTCCGCCAGCCGGTGCACCAGCGACCGGGCGACCGGATCGCCCTCCGCGCTCACCGCGAACACCAGCGGCGCGACCTCGTGCTGCCGCACCGCGGGGATGCGCCCCAGGTGCAGTGCCTCGATGAGGGCGTACATCGAGTCGAGTCCGAAGTGCGCGGGCAGCACGCGCGCGAGCGCGGTGGGCGCCCCGCGCCCGTCCTCCGCCCGTGCCGCGAACCACAGCGCCTCGTCCGCGAGGCCACCTCCGCCGCCCCAGTCGCCGGAGAGCTTGCCGATGGCGGGGAAGCGGGCGGTGCGTCCGTCGGGCAGCATGCCGACGCAGTTGATGCCCGCCCCGCACACCACCGCGACCCCGCGCGGCTCGTCCACTCCGGCACGCAGGACGGCGAAGGTGTCGTTGCGGACCTCGGTGGTGCGGCCCCAGCCGCGCGCCTGCACCGCCTGGGCCAGCTCCCGCTCCTCGACGGGGAGGTCGGCGTTGGCCAGGCACGCCGAGACGTGGTCGACCCCGGAGACCCCGGCCGCCCGCATGGCCCGTTCGACCGCGTCCGCGAGGACGTCGACGGCCGCCCGCACGCCCACCAGCGGCGGCTGGAAGCCGCCTCCCCGGCCCGTGCCCAGAACCGTTCCGTCCGCGCCGACGACGGCGACGTCCGTCTTGCTGTTGCCCGCGTCGACGGCGAGGACCGAGCCCCGCTCGCCGGCCGGGCCGTCGGCGGCAGTGCTCATGCCCACGCCAGGTGCTCCCGGTTGTGCGCGAGCAGTTTGTCCGTGAGCGCCTCGGCGTACTCGAACTGTCCGACCAGCGGGTGCGCGAGGAGCGCCTTGAAGACGCGCTCGCGTCCGCCGTGCAGGGCCGCTTCGAGCGCGAGGTTCTCGTACGCGGTGACGTGGGAGACGAGCCCCGCGTACATCGGGTCGAGTGCGGGCACCGCGAGAGGTGTCGCGCCACTGGCGTCGACGCGCGCCTGCGTCTCGATGACGGCGTCGTCCGGGAGGAAGGGGAGCGTGCCGTTGTTGTACGTATTGACGACCTGCACCCCGGAACCGCCGCCACCCAGCAGCGAGGACGCCAGGTCGACGGCCGCCTCCGAGTAGAACGCGCCGCCGCGCCCGGCGAGCAGCTCGGGCTTCTCGTCGAGCGCGGGGTCGCCGTACAGCGCCAGCAGTTCCTTCTCCATCGCGGCGACCTCGGCGGCGCGGGACGGCTTGCTGCCGAGTTCCCGTACGACCTCGTCGTGCTGGTAGAAGTACCGCAGGTAGTACGAGGGGACCACGCCGAGGCGGTCCACGACCGCGCGCGGCATGTGCAGATCGGCGGCGATGGCGTCGCCGTGCTCGGCGATCAGCCGGGGCAGCAGGTCCTCTCCGGCCGGGCCGCCGAGACGTACGCCCAGCTCCCAGGTGAGGTGGTTGAGGCCGACGTGGTCGAGGTGGACCTCGGCCGGGGCGACGTCGAGCAGTTTCGCGAACTTCCGCTGGAAGCCGATGGCCACGTTGCACAGTCCCACCGCCTTGTGGCCGGCCTGGAGCAGGGCGCGGGTGACGATGCCGACGGGGTTGGTGAAGTCGATGATCCACGCGTCGGGGCTGGTGCGGCGGACGCGTCCGGCGATGTCCAGGACGACGGGGACCGTGCGCAGCGCCTTGGCGAGACCGCCCGCGCCGGTCGTCTCCTGGCCGACGCAGCCGCACTCCAGCGGCCACGTCTCGTCCTGCCGGCGGGCCGCCTGGCCGCCGACCCGGAGCTGGAGCAGCACCGCGTCGGCACCGGTGACGCCCGCGTCCAGGTCGGAGGTGGTGGTGATCGTGCCCGGGTGGCCCTGCTTGGCGAAGATGCGCCGGGCGAGACCGCCGACCAGTTCCAGCCGGTCGGCCGCCGGGTCGATCAGGACGAGTTCGGTGACCGGCAGGGTGTCCCGCAGCCGGGCGAAGCCGTCGATCAACTCGGGGGTGTAGGTGGAACCTCCACCGACTACTGCGAGCTTCATGAATTGGTGACCTAGCCCTTCACTCCGGTCAGCGTGACACCCTCGACGAACGCCTTCTGGGCGAAGAAGAAGACGAGGATCACAGGGGCCATGACCAGTACGGTCGCGGCCATGGTCAGGTTCCAGTTGGTCTGGTGCGCGCCCTTGAAGGACTCAAGTCCGTAACTCAGGGTCCAGGCGGCCGGGTTCTCCGACGCGTAGATCTGCGGACCGAAGTAGTCGTTCCACAGGGCGAAGAACTGGAACAGGGCGATCGCCGCGATGCCGGGCCTGGCCATCGGCAGCACGATGCGGATCAGCGTACGGAAGTCGCCGCAGCCGTCCACCTTCGCCGCGTCCAGGTACTCGTCGGGGATCGTCAGCAGGAACTGCCGCAGCAGGAAGATGGAGAACGCGTCGCCGAACGCGAGCGGGATGATCAGCGGCCACAGGGTGCCGGTGAGGTCCAGCTGCTTCGACCAGAACAGGTACATCGGGATGATGACGACCTGCGGCGGCAGCATCATCATCGAGATGACCAGCAGCAGCGACAGGTTCCGGCCCCGGAAGCGGAACTTGGCGAGTGCGTACGCCACCGGTACCGACGACAGCACGGTCAGTACGGTGCCCAGGCCCGCGTACATCAGGCTGTTCCGCCACCAGCCGAGGAAGCCCGGCGTCCGGAAGACCTTGACGTAGTTGCCCCACTCCCAGGTGTGCGGCACCAGGTCGCTGGTGAGCGCCTGACGGTCGCTCATCAACGAGGTGAGCAGCAGGAAGACGAACGGCAGCACGAAGAAGAGGGCTGCCGCTGTCCCCAGGGAGTGCACACCGATCCAGTGGAGTGTGGCTCTGCGGCGGGCGGTGCGGCGGGCCGGAGTGGGGGTCTCCGTACGGAGCGGACGCTCAAGAGTCGTGGTGGACATGGGAATCAGTCACCTGCCTGGAGGAGGCCGCCGCGCCGTCGCATCAGCAGGGCCGTGAAGGCCATCGCCAGGACGAACAGGACGAGTGCGGTGACCGCGGCGGAGCCGTAGTCGAACCGCTGGAAGCCGAGGTTGTAGACGAGCTGGGGCAGAGTCAGGGTCGACTTGTCCGGGAAGCCGGGCTCGAACGGCTGGCCCGAGTTGCCGATGACGCCCGAAGCGACCTTCCCCGCCACCAGGGGCTGGGTGTAGTACTGCATCGCCTGGATGACCCCGGTGACCACCGCGAACAGCACGATGGGCGAGATGTTCGGCAGCGTCACGAAGCGGAACCGCTGCCAGGACGACGCCCCGTCCAGCTCCGCCGCCTCGTACTGTTCCTTCGGTACGTCGAGCAGCGCGGCCATGAAGATGACCATGAGGTCGCCGATGCCCCACACGGCGAGGATCGTCAGCGCCGGCTTCGAGGTCGCCGGGTCGGTGAACCAGTCCGGGGTGGGCAGCCCCAGGGAGCCCAGGATCTCGTTGACCGGGCCCGTGCCCGGATTGAGCAGGAAGACGAAACCGAGGGTGGCCGCCACCGGCGGAGCGAGGTAGGGCAGATAGAAAAGGGTGCGGAAGACACCCGTCCCCGATTTGATCTTCGTGATCAGCAGGCCGATGCCGAGGCCGAAGGCGACGCGGCAGATCACCATCACGACGACCAGCCAGAGGGTGTTCCTCATCGCGGGCCAGAAGTTCGGGTAGTCCGTGAAGACGTACGTCCAGTTGTCGAGGCCGTTGAATACCGGGGCGCCGAAACCGTCGTACTTCATGAAGGAGAAATACACGGTGGAGATCAGCGGGTACGCGAAGAAGACCGAGAAACCGATCAGCCAGGGCGACATGAAGGCTGCCGTGCGAAGCGCACCGCGGGTGCGCTTCGCACGGAGAGTGTGAGTGGTCATCGCGGAGCTACTTCGCCTTCGCGATGTCTGTGTCGATCTGCTCGGCCAGCTTCTCCAGCCCCGCCTTCAGGTCCTTCACGGCGCCCTTCTCGTACTGGTAACCGAACTCCTGGAGGGAGTTGAGGTGCGCGGCCCCGTTGACCGCACCGGCGGGGCTGTTGGACCGGGGGTGCTGGGCGATCTCGTGGAACGTCCGGAAGCCCTCGGGGCCCTTCAGGTCGGGGGACTTCAGCGCCTCGAAGGTCGACGGCACGTTGTTGATCGCGTTGGAGAACGCGACGACCGCCTTGGTGTCGGTCGTCATGAACTCGATGAGCTCCCACGCGGCGTTCTGCTTCTTGCTCTGCGGGGCGATGCCCATCACCGTGCCCGACAGAAAGCCCCTGCCGTACGTGTCCTTCCGGCTGTCGGGCACCGGCATCGGGGCGACACCGATCTTGAACGGCACCTTGGCGTCCGTCGCCATCCCCAGCCGCCACTCCCCGTCGAGCTGCATGGCGACCTGACCGGTGTGGAAGGGGTGCTGGGGGCCGAACTCGTCGCCAAAGGTGTTGCGGAACCTGTCCAGTTTCTTGATTCCGCCGAGGTCGTCGACGAGTTTCTTCTGCGTGGTCAGCATGTCCGCGAAGGCCGGGTCCTTGGCGATGTTGGACTTGCCGTCCTTGTCGAAGTACTCCGGCCCCCACGAGCCCAGGTAGTGCTCGGTCGTCGTCTCGTAACCGTGGTAGGCGGGCATGAAGCCCAGCTGCTCGAAACCGTCGCCCTTGGGTTTCGTCAACTTCTTCGCGACGGCGGACAGTTCGCTGTAGGTCTGCGGCGGCTCGGTGATGCCCGCCTTCTCGAAGGCGTCCTTGTTGTAGTAGAGCCCGTACGCGTCGGCCAGCAGCGGCAGTGCGCACCGCTTCCCGTCGAACTGTGTGTAGTCGAGCATGACCTTCGGGAAAGTCTTCTCCAGGTCCAGCTTCGACTTCTCGATGAACGGTTTCAGGTCCGCGAAGGCGCCCGAGGAGCAGAACTTGCCGATGTTGGACGTCGTGAACGACGACACGACGTCCGGGCCCTTGGAGCCGCCGCTGCGCAGCGCCTGGTTCAGTTTGTCGTCGTTGATGTTGCCGATGACGTTGACCTTGATGTGCGGGTGGGCCTGCTCGAACCGGGCGACGTTCTCCTCGATTCCCCTGACCTCCTTCGGGGCGTTCCAGCCGTGCCAGAAGTTGATCGTGGTCCTCGCGTTCGGGTCGTCCTTGGCGGTGTTCCCGGCGGAGCCGGTACAGGCGGTGGCGGTGACCGATATCGAGGCGACGAGCACGGCGGCGGACAGGAGAAGGTTTCTGCGCATGACGAAACTCCCAGGGGCAGGGCAAGGGGGATTGCGGGGTGGGGGAAGCAGGTCGTACGGGGCCGGGGCCGGCCGGCGGCCGGGGGGCGCTGGCTAGCCGGTCGACGTCGTGTCGAACACTTCGTCGCGGGTGGCTTCCAGCGCGCTCTGCAACGCGCCCCTGAGCACCGGGGACTGCTGGATCTCGCCGATCACGAGACGGGGGCGGGGCGCGGCCAGTTCGGCCAGCTCCGCCTGGACGAGGGCCCGCAGCGGTTCGCCGCCCGCGGCGGCCACCATTCCGGACAGTACGATCAGTTCGGGGTCGAGCACGGCGACCACCGAGGCCAGTCCGGTCGCCAGCCGCTGCGCGTACTCCGGCAGGAGCCCCTCCAGTCCTGGCTCTCCTGCGGCGGCGCGCGCCAGTAGGCCGGTGGCCACCTCCACTGCCGGCTGCTCGGGAGTGTCGTAACCGAGCTGCCGGGCGATCCGCGGCACGGCGACCGCGCCCGCCAGCTCCTGGAACCCGCCCCCGTTGGCCTGCGCCACCCGCCGGATCAGCGGCGCTCCCGGCACCGGCAGGAAGCCCACCTCGCCCGCGCCGCCGGTCCAGCCCCGGTGCAGCCGCCCGCCGAGGACGAGGGCCGCGCCGAGTCCGCCCTCCGCCCACAGCAGCACGAAGTCCTCGTGGCCGCGTGCCGCGCCGAGCCGCTGCTCGGCGACCGCCGCCAGGTTCACGTCGTTCTCGTACTCCATCGGCATCGGCAGCGCCGCGGCCAGTTCGTCGAGCAGGGCGGGGGAGTGCCAGCCGGGCAGGTGCGAGGCGTACCGCAGCCGGCCGGTGTTCGGGTCGAAGGCGCCGGGGGTGCCGATCACGACCCGGTGCAGATCGCCCCGTACGAGACCGGCGTCCTTCGCGGCGCCGTCGATCGCCTGCGTCACCTGACGTACGACACCGGTGGACGAGCGGCCCGGCGTGGGCAGCTCGAAGCTCCCGGCGGTGGTGCCCGCGAGGTCGGCGACGGCGGCACGGATCCGGTCCGGGGCGACGTCCAGCGCGGCGACGTGCGCGGCGCCCGCGTTCACCGCGTACAGCTGCGCGCTGGGGCCCGGACGGCCCTCGGTGGTGCCGGTGGCGACGACGAGGCCGGCTGCTTCGAGCCGGGCCAGGAGCTGGGAGGCGGTCGGCTTGGAGAGCCCGGTGAGCTTTCCGATCCTGGTCCGCGACAGCGGCCCGTGCGCCAGCAGCAGGTCCAGCGCCGCGCGGTCGTTCATCGCGCGCAGCACGCGTGGAGTACCCGGTGTGCCCGGCGTTACGGCCACGACGGTGTCACCTGCCCTTTCGGCGGTCCGCTCTCCCGACCTCGCGGTCAGACGCTGTTAGGAAAGTTTCCTATTCGGATGGGAGGAACGTAAGGGCAGGCGAAGGGGGCGTCAATGGGAAGCGCCCCCGAGGCAACCAAAGCGTTACCTGCGGGGGCGTGGAAGGAGGTGTTCCCAAAAAGGGAGGTGTTCCCATAAGGGGCGGGCGGGGCGTCCGCCGGTCCGTCAGGGCTTGTTGAGCGGCGGAGCTCCTGGCGCGGGAGCCGCGGGACCGGAGCCGGGCGTCGGGCCGGCGGGCGGGATCGGCGCCGATGCCAGCGCCTGCGGTGACGTGGGACTGGCCAGCGCGGACGGCGCGGCCACCCCCGCCGACGGGTCCGCCGCCGCCTCCTCGACCAGCAGTGCCGGGCCGCCGACGATCCGGATGCCCGCCCGGTCGAAGGCCTGCTTGATCCGCCAGCGCAGTTCGCGCTCCACCCCGAGCGCCTTGCCCGGCATGGTCTTCGCGGACACCCGCACGATCATGGATTCCAGCAGTACCGAATCCAGGCCGAGAACCTCGATCGGGCCCCAGAGCCGCTCGTTCCACGGCTCGGCCTTCGCCATGTCCTCGGCGACCTCGGACAGCACGGCCCGGATGTTGTCCAGGTCCTCGCTCGGAAGGACCTGGACGTCGACGCCCGCGGTGGCCCAGCCCTGGCTGAGGTTGCCGATCCGCTTCACCTCGCCGTTGCGGACGTACCAGATCGCGCCGTTGTCCCCGCGCAGTTTGGTGACCCGCAGCCCGACTTCTATGACCTCGCCGGAGGCGACGCCCGCGTCGATGGTGTCGCCGACGCCGTACTGGTCCTCCAGAATCATGAAGACGCCCGAGAGGAAGTCGGTGACCAGGTTGCGGGCGCCGAAACCGAGCGCCACGCCCGCCACACCGGCGCTCGCGAGCAGCGGCGCCAGGTTGATGTTCAGCGCACCCAGCACCATCAGCGCCGCCGTGCCGAGGATCAGGAACGAGGCCACGGAGCGCAGTACGGACCCGATCGCCTCCGACCGCTGGCGGCGGCGCTCGGCGTTCACCAGCAGACCGCCGAGGGCGGTGCCCTCCACCGCCTGGGCGCTGTTGTTCATGTGCGTTATCAGCTTGGTGATCGTGCGCCGGATCACCGTCCGCAGCACGGCGGCGATCACCACGATCAGCAGGATGCGCAGGCCGACGCTCAGCCAGGTGGACCAGTTCTGCTCCACCCAGCTCGCGGCGTTGCCGGCCCGCTCTGCGGCCTCGTCGAGGGTGACGGGGCCTGGGGTGGGGGACGGGTCTGCGAGCGGTAGGACGGACCAGGACACCTCGGGCACCTCCATGCGATTCCTGCGGTGTGGCAGACCCACCACACTATCGGGGCAACGGGCAGGGCCCCGTTGACTTCGGGCCCGCAACCCTGTGGTCCGCGACACCACGCGCGGCGGTTCCCCCGTGTGGTGGACAACACTTGTGGCCCGTTACCCGGACGTGGTGGCGCCACGACCAGGCATGAGGGGAGACTGGTGCTGCATCGTCCCGGCGCGAGCCACGCGCCGCCGGCGTCCAAGGAGGCATCCGTGCCGCATGTCCTGGTCCTCAACGCGTCGTACGAGCCGCTCGGCGTCGTACCGCTCCGCCGCGCGCTCGTTCTCGTCCTGGAGAACAAGGCACTCTGCCTGGAGGAGTCCGGCGCTTTCCTGCACAGTGCGACCCGTGTCGTCCCCGCTCCCAGCGTCGTACGGCTCAAACGGTTCGTGCGGGTCCCCTACCGGGGGCCCGTTCCGCTCACCCGCCGTGCGCTCTTCGCCAGGGACGGCGGGCGCTGTATGTACTGCGGTGGCGTCGCAACCAGCGTCGACCACGTCATTCCGCGCAGTCGTGGCGGACAGCACGCCTGGGAGAACGTGGTGGCGGCCTGTCGCCGCTGCAACCACACCAAGGCCGACCGGCACCTGAGGGAGCTCGGCTGGCGGCTGCGCCATCAGCCCGCCCCGCCGACCGGTCTGGCCTGGCGGATCATCGGGACCGGGCACCGGGACCCGCGCTGGCTCCCGTATCTGCAGCCCTTCGGCGCGGACGACGCCCTGGCCCGGATCGACGGCACCTCCGCGGTCAGCGAAGTCGCCTGAGTCCGGGCCTTCGTCCTTCAGGCAGGGCGGTGGGGGTGGGGGGGGGGGGGACCCCCCCCCCCCCCCCCGCGCCCCGACACCGCGGCCCCCGGCGCCCCCACCCCCCCCAGCCCCTCACCCACCCCGGGCGCCCCCGCGGCTCCCCGCCCCCCCACCAA
>NZ_JACHEM010000009.1 GCF_014207445.1 Streptomyces candidus
TCACCCCTGCGGGCTTTCCTCCGGACGTTTTCGTTCGGTGTTTCTTTTGTGTTGTTGCGTTTCCGACTCTATCAGACCGTTTCCAGTGCCGATTTCCTCGGTGCTTTCCAGGTTTCCCGCTTTCGCGCTTTCCCTTTCCAGCGGTTCCGACTCTATCAGATCCTTTCGGGCCTGATTCCCGGTCGAACTCGGGTTGCCTTCCCGGCTGTTGGGCCGTTCCGACGTCCAAAACCCTAGTGGATTTTCCCGCTGAACCGAAATCGGCTCCTGACGACAGATTTCGGCATGCCGAAATCGTTCCCAGTGGGAGATCGTGCAGAGTTTGGTTGCCGCTTGCGCGGCGAGAGGTGCTGTCACAGAACCGTTACGGCTGTGTGGCAACTCGACGAACCCTACGGATCGGGTTGCGCGATGTCAATCTCTTCACCCTGCCCTCGAACGCACGTCGGAAACGGTCCCGCGCAGATCTCGCAGGAGCGGCATCAGTCCAGGTCGGTGAGCCGGCCACCGGCGTCCGGTTGGGCGTCCTCGACCCTGCGCAGGAGGCGGGTCAGCATCTCTCCGAGCAGGACGCGTTCCTCGGGGGCGAGGTCCTGGAGGAGGTCCTCCTCGAAGGTGGACGCCATGCGCATCGCTTCGAGCCACTTCGTGCGGCCCTCGTCCGTCAGCTCGACGATGACCCGGACGCGGTTGTTCTCGTCCCTGTCACGCGTGACCAGGCCCTCGCCGGCCATGCGGTCGATGCGGTGGGTCATCGCCGCCGGGGTGAGGCCGAGACGCTTGGCGAGTTCGCCGGGTCCCAGCCGGTAGGGGGCGCCCGAGACCACGAGGGTCTTCAGGACCTCCCACTCCGTATTGCTGATGTCCAGGTCGGCGACCTGGCGGCCGTACGCGACGTTCATCCGGCGGTTGAGGCGGCCGAGGGCCGAGACGACCTTCTCCACCTGGGGGTCCAGGTCCTGGAATTCGCGTTGGTATGCGGCGATCTGCTCGTCGAGGCTCGGCTCGTCGGGGCCGGGCGTCTCTGGCGTGTCAGGCATCCGCGAAGTATGGCACGGGGTGCGTTGGCGTTGAAGTCCTTCCGTGTGTACTGTTGAGCTTCGAACTTTACTGTTGAAGTCTTCGGACTTCAGGTCTTCAGGGTTGAGGTGAGTATGACCAAGGCGATGGGCTCGGCGATGCGGCGGATCCAGATCGGCAACGCGCTGAGTGCGTTCGGGCTCGGGTTTACCGTCCCGTATCTGTATGTGTACGTGGCTCAGGTACGGGAGCTGGGGCCGACCTCGGCAGGCATCGTCCTTGGCGCCTTCGCCATGGCCGCGCTGATCGCGCTCCCCTTTGTGGGGATGCTGATCGACCGGCGCGGACCGCTGCCCGTGCTGGTGGGCGCGTCGCTGATGGCGGCCGTGGGCGCGGTGTCGCTCGGCGTGTCGACGTCACTGGTGACGGCCGTCGGGAGCGCGGCCCTGCTCGGTGTCGGTACGGCGGTGCTTCAGCCGGCGCTCGCCACGATGATCGTGTGGTGCTCCAGCGCGGAGACCCGCACCCGGGCGTTCGCGATGCAGTTCTTCCTGGCCAACCTCGGTCTGGGCATCGGCGGGCTCATCGGCGGGCAGATCGTCGACGAGCACGACCCGGCGTCGTTCACGCTGCTGTTCTCGATCGAAGCCGTGATGTTCCTGGTGCTGGCCGGGATTGTGATGACGGTGCGGCTGCCGCGGTCCGCTGCGTTGGGCGGGGCGGCCGGAGGCAAGGGCGGCGGCATGTTCGCCGGGCTCGGGGTGCTGGTGAAGCACAAGGCGATGCTTCAGCTGTGCGGTCTGGGCTTCGTGCTCTTCTTCGCCTGCTACGGACAGTTCGAGTCGGGTCTCGCGGCGTACGGCACCGAGGCGGCGGGGATCGACCCGTCGACGCTCGGTATCGCGCTGGCCGCGAACACGGCGATGATCGTGGCTGCGCAGTTCCTGGTGCTGAAGTTCGTGGAGCGGCGTCGCCGGTCGCGGATGATCGCGCTGGTGGGTCTGATCTGGACGGTGGCGTGGATGGCGGCCGGGTACGCGGGCCTCGGGCACGGCAGCCAGGCCATGGCGACGGCCGCGTTCATCTCCACGTACGCGCTCTTCGGGCTCGGTGAGGCGATGCTGTCGCCGACGGTCGCGCCGCTGGTGGCCGACCTCGCGCCGGAGTCCATGGTGGGGACGTACAACTCGGCCTTCGCGCTGGTCAAGCAGCTTGCGCTGGCGGTCGGTCCGGCCGTGGGCGGGCCCATGGGGGCCTCGCTCCACATGCCGTACATCGTGACCTTCATTCTGTTCTCGCTCGGCATCAGCGTGCTGGCGCTGCGGATGGGCAAGAGCCTCACGCCGGCGCAGGATCTGCCGATCCCGGTCAGGACGATCGTGGTCGCCAAGCACGTACCGGAGAACGACGTGTCGGTGAAGGCCGCCGTCTGAGTGGCTGACTAGTCAGGCAGTGCGAACTCGCACCACACCGCTTTGCCGCCGCCCGGCGTGCGGCGCGAACCCCAGGACGAGGCGATCGTCGCGACGATCGAGATGCCTCGTCCTGCTTCGTCTCCGGGGTCGGCCCGGCGCCGGCGCGGCAGGTGATCGTCGCCGTCGGTGACCTCGATGATCAGGCGGCGGTCGGTGCGGCGCAGCCGCAGGCGCATCGGGGGTGTGCCGTGCTGGAGGGAGTTCGCGACGAGTTCGCTGGTGGCGAGGACGCCCAGATCGCGGAGTTCGGTGGGAAAACGCCAGGAGGAGAGGACTCCGGTGGCGAAGGCGCGGGCCCGGGGGGCGGCCTCGATGCCGCCGAGGAGGTCGAGGGCCGCGTTGCGGAACAGTTCCGCGTCGTGGCCCTTGCGGGAGGGGTGCTGGACGACGAGGACCGCCACGTCGTCGTCGTGATCGGTGGTGATGCCGAGTGCGCGCATCAATCGGTCGCAGACGACCTGCGGGGTGCCGGTGGCGCCGGAGAGTGCGCGCTCCAGGGCGGCGACTCCTTCGTCGATGTCCTCACGGCGGCGTTCGACCAGGCCGTCCGTGTACAGGACGGCGGTGGAGCCGGGCGGGAGGCCGATGGTGCCCGAGGTGTGCATCCAGCCGCCGGTGCCCAGCGGCGGGCCCGTGTGGTCCTCGGCCCGGGAGACCATGCCGTCCTCGTGCCGGACCAGGATGGGCAGGTGGCCGGCGGAGGCGTAGACGAGGCGGCCCTCGTTGGGGTCGTGGACGGCGTAGACGCAGGTGGCGATCTGGCTGGCGTCGATCTCGGCGGCGAGTCCGTCGAGGAGCTGGAGGACTTCGTGCGGCGGCAGGTCGAGGCGGGCGTAGGCGCGTACTGCCGTACGGAGCTGGCCCATGACGGCGGCGGCGCGCACCCCTCTGCCCATCACGTCGCCGATGACGAGGGCGGTGCGGCCGGCGCCGAGGGTGATCACGTCGTACCAGTCGCCGCCGACCGCCGCGTCCTTGCCGCCCGGCTGGTAGGTGGCGGCCAGGCGCAGGTCGTCGGGTTGTTCCAGCTCCTGCGGCAGGAGGGAACGCTGCAGGGTGACGGCCGTTTCGCGCTGGCGGCGTTCGGCGGCGCGCAGCCGTTCGGCGGCGTCCGCGTGGTCGGTGACGTCGGCGGCGAAGACGAGGACGCCTCCGCCGTCGGGGGTGTCGAGGGGGGTGCACGTCACCGTGTACGAGCCGCCCTTGGGGGTGCGGCGGGACTTGACCGTACGGGAGGTGCCGCTGCGCAGGACCTGGTCCATGAGCGGGAGCAGGCCGAGCTCTTCGAGTTCGGGGAGTTCGGTGGCGGCGGGGGCGCCGGTGGTGCGCGGGCCGAAGGCGGCGACGTAGGCGTCGTTGACGTACGCGACGCGGTGGTCGGGGCCGTACAGCAGGGCGACGAGGGCCGGCAGCTGGCGGACGATCTCGCGGAGGGAGAGGTCTTCGAGGGCCGGGGGATTCGGTGCCTCGGACGCTCCCGGGGCGGATGCGGCGCCGGTGGCCGGGTCGTTCTCCGGGTCGGGATGCTGCCCGGACTCGCCGCGGGCGGCGGGCACGGACCCGCGGTCGGACCGTGCTGCCGCACGGCGCTGCGTGCCGGGGAGCCGGGCGCTCCAGCGGGTGAAGTTCACTGAACTGCTTGCCTCGTGGTCGGGGTGGTGGAGCGGGGCGGGACACGTCGCTGCGGGTGGGGGCCGGGCGGTGGACGGGAAGTGCGGACAGGAGACTGCGAGCGGATGGCGGACGGGTCACTCCGTGCATCACTCTGTGCAGGCGCGAGCGAACCCATCGTCACACGTCCAGTGTGACGGACCGCACTGACAGCCGGTAATGGGGAGGACGTCAGCGCCGCACCGGAGGTTCGCCGCCCGCCGCGAGTTCGAATTCCGCACGCGGGTGTTCCAGCGAGCCCAGCGAGACGATCTCGCGCTTGAAGAGCCCGGAGAGGGTCCACTCGGCGAGGACGCGGGCCTTGCGGTTGAAGGTGGGGACCCGGCTGAGGTGGTACGCGCGGTGCATGGCCCAGGCGGGGAAGCCCTTGAGCTTGCGGCCGTAGACGTGGGCGACTCCCTTGTGCAGTCCGAGGGAGGCGACCGAGCCGGCGTGCTGGTGGCGGTAGTCGGTGAGGGGCTGTCCGTTGAGGGAGGCGACGAGGTTCCCGGCGAGGACCTTGGCCTGGCGGACGGCGTGCTGGGCGTTGGGGGCGCACTCGGCGGGTGAGCCGTCGGGGCCCTTGGCGGTCGTCGTGACGTCCGGTACGGCGGCGGCGTCCCCGGCGGCCCACGCGTGCGGCGCGCCGGCGACGGCGAGCTGGGCCGTGCAGGCCAGGCGGCCGCGGGCGTTGAGCGGGAGGCTGCTGGCGGCGAGGATCGGGTGCGGTTTCACGCCCGCCGTCCACACCAGCGTACGAGTGGGGAAGCGGGCGCCGTCGTCGAGCACGGCGACGCGGTTCTCGCAGGAGGCGAGGCGGGTGTTCAGGCGGACGTCGATGTTGCGGCCGCGGAGCTCGCGGATGGCGTACTGGCCCATCTCCTCGCCGACTTCGGGGAGGATCCGGTCGCTGGCCTCCACCAGGATCCACTTCAGGTCGTCGGCCTTGAGGTTGTGGTAGTAGCGGGAGGCGTAGCGGGCCATGTCCTCCAGTTCGCCGAGGGCTTCCACTCCCGCGTATCCCCCGCCGACGAAGACGAAGGTCAGGGCGGCGTCGCGGACGGCCGGGTCGCGGGTGGAGGAGGCGATGTCCATCTGCTCGATGACGTGGTTGCGCAGGCCGATGGCTTCCTCGACGGTCTTGAAGCCGATGCCGTGGTCGGCGAGGCCGGGGACGGGGAGGGTGCGGGAGACGGAACCGGGGGCCAGGACCAGCTCGTCGTAGGGGAGCTGGAGGGGCCCGGTGCCCTCTTCGGCGGTGGCGAGGGTGGTGACGGTGGCTGTCCGCTTGGCGTGGTCGATGGCGTCGGCCTGGCCGACGATGAGGCGGCAGTGCGGCAGTACGCGTCGCAGCGGGACGACCACGTGGCGTGGGGAGATGGATCCGGCGGCGGCTTCGGGCAGGAAGGGCTGGTACGTCATGTAGGGGTCGGGGGTCACGACGGTGATCTCCGCCTCACCTGCCGCGAGCTGCCGTTTCAGCTTCCGCTGGAGGTGCAGCCCGGTGTACATGCCGACGTATCCGCCGCCTACTACGAGAATGCGCACTGGATTTGTCACCGTCCCATGAGGCAACGGACGGAAGCCTTTGTCCACAGGGCTGACAACTTGTGTGACCGGCCAAGAGGGTGCGAAGGCGGCGCGGAGGTCACTGTTCCGCGCCTGGACGGCCGGTGTACGCGCAGGTCAGGGGGTGCAATGGGGGTGTTGGGGGCGGGTGGTCCGGGGTGATCGCCGGGTGCTGCCCGGATCGGTGGGCGCGCCGCGCGGAACAACCCCCTTCTGAATCGCTCCCCGCTCAACTATGTTCGTATCTCGCCGGAGTGACGGAGCGTGCGGTCGCAGTAGTCATATGGCCCGGTGGTCATGTGGCCCGTGGGCTCGGGTCGGTCCGGGCGGGGAGTGTCTCCGGGGGGAGACATCATTACCGGGGGAACGCTGATGCACATTCAGGACTCACAGTGGCAGGCTGCCGTCTCGGCGGCGGCATCGACATCGACGACATCGTCGTCCTCCGCGGCCGACCGGGTCGCGGCCGTGGACGGCACCAGGCGAGCGGGGGCGGGCGGCCCGTCGGTCGGCGGTTCCGCCGCGGCGCGCTCGGCGCCGCTCCGCGTGGACGCACAGCGCAACCTGGAACACGTACTGCGCGCCGCGCGCGAGGTGTTCGGGGAGCTGGGGTACGGGGCCCCCATGGAGGACGTCGCCCGGCGGGCCCGGGTCGGGGTGGGCACGGTCTACCGGCGCTTCCCGAGCAAGGACGTCCTGGTGCGGCGGATAGCCGAGGAGGAGACCTCCCGGCTCACCGAGCAGGCGCGGGCGGCCCTGGGGCAGGAGGAAGAGCCCTGGTCGGCGCTGTCCCGGTTCCTGCGGACGTCGGTTGCCTCGGGTGCGGGGCGGCTGCTGCCGCCGCAGGTGCTGCGGGTCGGCGTGGACGACGACGGATCCGGCGCCATGGGAACGGACGGGGTGTACGGCGGGAGTCACGAGCCCGGTCTCGTACGGGATGCCGCGCGGGTTCCGCAGCAGCGGCAGGGCGGCGACGGCACGGTGACGGCCGCACCCGATCTGCGGCTGGTCGAGCAGGACGGATCGCTCGGTGCCGCCGCCGGCGTCGCGGGTGACACGGGTACGGCGACGCTGCTGGACGTCGTCGGTCAGCTGGTGGACCGGGCCCGCGCGTCCGGTGAACTCCGGGGCGACGTGACCGTGGCGGACGTGCTGCTGGTCATCGCCACGGCCGCGCCCTCGCTCCCCGACGCGGCCCAGCAGGCGGCGGCTTCGGCCCGGCTCCTGGACATCCTGCTGGAAGGGCTCCGGTCGCGGCCCTCGTAAGGCGCGAAGGGCGGGGCCGTGAGCCCGTCGGCACCTCCCCCAACGGGTGAGGAATAGCGCTCCAATTCGGGAGAACACCCCGGACGAGTGGTTGGCGGGCTTGATCGGCTGTCGGCGCGTCGCGCTGTGCGACTCTTGGCCGGTGTTCCGGTCAGAGGGTGCGTACGGGGGCTTCCGCCATGGGTGTTGACGAGCGGGACGAGTCGCCCGGAGACGGCGAGGCCGCGCGGGCGGACGGAGTTCCCGGGTCCGGTGCCGGGGCCTCCGGTGCGCCTGGGGCCGGTGCTTCGGCCGGAGTGGGCACGGGTGCGGCCCCCGGGGCCGGCTCGTCTGCCGGGACCGGTTCACCCACCGGCTCGTCCACCGGGGCGGACGGCTCGTCTGCCGGGGGCGCTGGCGCCGCAGGACCGGGGCCTCGCCACGTGCCGCAGCAGGGCGGCCCCCTGGGTGTCACGCCCGCCCCGACGACGGAACGCGGTGTGGACCCGACGAACGTCCCCCCGCAGCGCGGCGGCATCTCGGCCGCGGAACAGACGCTTTCCGACGCCGACTTGATCGAACGCATGCGGGCGGGCGACGACCGCGCGTACGAGGAACTCTTCCGGCGGCACTCCGGGGCGGTGCGGCGCTACGCCGGTACCTGCTGCCGCGACGCGCACACCGCCGACGACCTGACCGCCGAGGTCTTCGCACGGACCTTGCAGGCGGTACGGGGCGGGGCCGGGCCCGAGCACGCCGTCCGGGCGTATCTGCTGACCACCGTACGGCGGGTGGCGGCGGCCTGGACGAAGACGGCGCGGCGCGAGCAACTCGTGGACGACTTCGCGATGTTCGCCGACCAGGCGGCCAGGTCCTCCGAGGCGCGGGACGACGACACCCTCGATCTGGGTGCGGACGTACGGGCGATGCACGAGGCCGAGCGGACGCTCGCCATGCAGGCGTTCCGGTCGCTGCCCGAGCGGTGGCAGGCCGTGCTGTGGCACACCACGGTCGAGGAGGAGTCGCCGAGCGAGGTCGCCCCGCTGTTCGGGCTGACGGCGAACGCGACGGCCGTACTGGCGTCACGGGCCCGGGAGGGGCTGAAGCAGGCGTACTTGCAGGCGCACGTGAGCACGGCGCTGACGGCGGGCGGGGACTGCGCGCAGTACGCGGACCGGCTGGGCGCGTACGCACGGGGCGGACTGCGGATGCGGGCCGAGCGGGGACTGCGCAAACACCTGGAGGAGTGCGCCAAGTGCCGGATGGCCGCCGGGGAGCTGCGCGACGTGAACGCGGGGATTCCGTCGCTGCTGCCGGTCGCGGTGATCGGCTGGGTGGCGGCCGGGTACTCGGTGAAGGCTGCGGGGATCGTGGCGGGCGGTGCGGCCGTCGGGGCCGGCGCTGCGGGGGCAGGTGCTGGGGCCGGGGCGGGAGCGGGTGCTGCTGGTGGAGCTGCGGGCGGGGCCGCAGGTTCCTCCGGTGCGGGCGGCGGCGTTCTGGCCGAAGGGCTGGGGGCTCCCGCGAAGGCCGGCATCGGTGCTGCTGTCGCCATCGCGGTGACGGCGGGCCTGGTCTTCGCCTTCGCGGGGGACGACGCGCCGGTGGCGCCCAAGGCGGACGCGAAGCCGCCCGCGGTATGGCCGGTGGAGACCCCGCGGCCCGCCCCGTCGCGGCCGAAGCCGCTTCCGCCGGTTGCCGCGCTCGCTCCGAAACCCGCGCCTCCGGTTCCGTCGGAGCCGCCGAAGCCGGTGAAGCCGGTACCGAAGCCGACGCCGAAGCCTCCGGCGCCCTCGAAGCCGGCCCCACCGAAGCCGAAGCCGAAGCCCGCGGCTCCGGGGCCCGCGGCTCCGAAGCCGACGCCGAAGCCGAAGCCACCGGTGCCCGCGCCCGCTGCGTACCCCGTGGCCGCGCTGAAATACGGGCTGATGGGCGACCACACGGCGCCCGAGGTCCGGCTGTCCGACAGCAGTGCGTTGTGGCAGCGGGACAACCTGTCGATCGGCGGGGTGCGGTACGGGCACGGGGTGTCCGTACCCGAGACGTCGTCCGTCACGATCGATCTGAACCGGCGGTGTTCGACGTACGACGCGATGGTCGGGGTCGACGACATGACGATGGGGTACGGGGCGATCCGGTTCTCCGTGTTCGGGGACGGCGCGTTGCTGTGGCGTTCGCCCGTGATCCGGGGCGGGGACGCGGCGGTGCCGGTGCATGTGGGGATCACGGGGCGGAAGACGCTGCGGCTGGTGACGGAGTCGGTGGACGACTTCGACGCGACCGGGTTCGGGGACTGGGCGGCCTCGCGGATCGGGTGCGGGTAGACGGTCGCGCGAGCCGTCGGCCCCCGGCGACCGTCTACAGGCTGCGGCGGTGCGGCACTCCGCCCGCGACCGCCCGCTGGCGCGGGGCGGCGGAGCCCGTCCAGCAGGTGCCCCGGCGGGCGAGCAGGCGGCGGAGCCAGAGTTCGGTGGAGACGAGGTCGGCGAGTCCGTCCAGGGGGACCGGCTCGCCTTCTGCCGCCGAGCGGATCGCCTTGCGTACGACGCGCGCTTCGATCAGGCCCGCATCCGCGAGGAGCGGGGCGTCGAACAGGCTGAGGAGATCCTGCCGGGCGGCGCGGATGCCGGCCTGGGACGTCGTGGCGGCAGTGGTGTGGGTGGTGGCAGCGCCCCAGCCCGGCGGGAGGTCGTGGATACCGGCGCCGGAGAGCACGGCGCGGAGGATGGCGGCCCGTGCGCCCGGCTGGACGCGGAGGGTCTCCGGGAGGTCGCGGCAGGCGCGTACGACCTGGTTGTCGAGGAAGGGGGCGTGCAGGCGTTGGCTGCGGACCTCGGCGGCCTGTTCGAAGACCCGGTGGTCGTAGGCGTGGCGGGCCAGGGCCGCCCGCGCGCGGGCCTCGCCGGGACGTTGCACCGAGGCGGGGCGCAGTGCCGACTCCTGGAGGCGGATCGATACTTCGGCGAGCGCCTCGCCGGTCAGCCAGCGCGCGGCCGGCCCGGGACGGGACCAGGCGAGGGCTTCGAGCGAGGCGTCGAGCGCGCCGGTGGGACCGCTCGCGTCGACGACGCCCCGGCGGGTGAGACGGTTCGCCGCGTCCTCCATGCCGGTGCGGTACGAGGTGCGGGCCAGGCGGCGGGCGGCGCGGTAGACGGTGAGAGGCACGAGCAGGCTGTGCGGTGAGGTGCCCTCCGCCTTGGCCAACGCGGTGGCGGGGCGCAGGATGTGGCGGCGCCTGCGGTCGATGAGGAGGTCGGCGAGGCGGGCCGGGTGGGCGTCCAGGACCTGGCGGGCGCCGCTTCCGACGAGGTGGTCCGCGCTGCCGGACTGCAGGCGCAGGCGCGCGCGTTCGGCGGTGACGAGAGAGGGGCCCGGCTCGTCGGTGAGCGGCCCCGACTCCAAGTCGGCGTAGGGCAGTGCCTCTTCGGCTCCGGCGACCACGATGTGGTGCAGGCGGGGGTTGGCGGCGATGGCTCCCGCGCGTTCCAGTTCGGCGGCGAGTTCGCCCTCGCGGGTCTCGGCGGAGGCGGCGAGGTCGTTGAAGGTGACGGCGAGGAGCCGTTCGCCCGCCCCGGTGCCGTGGCCCAAGACCGTACCCGGGACGCCCGGCAGCCCCGCCGCGAGCAGGGCGAGGGTGGCCGAGGCGCTGCCGCCCGAGAGGTCGGAGCCGATGCCGGGGGCGGGGGCGCCGCGGCGGCGGGCCCGGCGTTCGGCGGGGCCCATGCCGGGGACCGGGCCGGGGTCGGGCAGCGGTGTCTCCGGGGCGTGGCGGGGGGCGGTGAGGCGGGCCCGTACGGCCTCCACGAGGGCGTCGCGCACACCGTCCACGGCGCGCTCCGCGTCGACCTGCGGAGCTGCGACGGCGAGGGAGGCGACCGGTTCGTACCCGGTGATCTCGCGGGATCCCTCGCGCAGGACGAGGGCGTGGCCGGGCGGAATGCGCTTCACACCGGTGTACGGGGTGCCGTCGCGGAGGGCCTCGGGGACGTCCGGGCAGGCGAGGAGGGCGGCGAGGTGGCCGATGTCCAGCTGCGCCTCGATGAGGTCGGCGAGGGGGAGCGCGGCGGTGGCGTACGCGGTGCCATTGGCCCAGGGCGTGTAGAAGACGGGGCGGGCCCCGGCCAGGTCACCGGCGATGGTGACGCGTCTGCCGGTCTGGACGACGGCGGTGTAGCTGCCGGGCCAGGCGGTCAGGTGCCTCAGTGCGCCGCCGCGCGCCGCGAAGAGTCCGACGCGGAGTTCTTCGTCGGTGGCACCGCAGCAGCCGAGGACGGCGAGGCGGGTGAAGGGGTCGACGCTGACGGTGCGTACCTCGTCGGGACGCCAGTCGCCGACGGCCCACAGGGGGTCCGGGTCGCCCCACAGGAGCTGGGCGCCGACGGGCTGGACGGTGTCGCCCTCGTGCTCGGTGCCGGGGGCGCCGACGGCTCCGACCGTGCCGAAGCTCGCGGCGACGCTGCTCCACCCCACCAACCAACGCATCGCCGCCTCCACAGGCTGTGGACAACTTTGCCCGGCCGCGCGCGGGGGCTCTCGTTCCGTGCGGCTCCGTCCCCTTGGCGCGTGCGCCGTGCCGCGCTTGTCGCGCGTGGGCACCATGCTGCCACGACTGCGGCGCGCGGGGGCCGGGGGCGGCTGGCAATGCGCCGGGGGAAAGGGGGAGTTGGGGGGCAAATGGGATCTTGCGGGGATGGGGCGGGGGTGGAGGGCTGGTGGGTGGGGGTATGGGGGGCGGGGCGCGGGTGCGGGGGGCAGGGCACGGGGTACGGGGGTGCGGGCACGGGCGCGGGGCACGGGCGCGGGGCAGGGCGGGGCGTACGGCGGGGGGATGCACGTCCGGTGGGGGCCGCCCCCTTGCCCGCCCGTTCCGCCCCCCGGGGGCGGCCCCGCCGCCCAAGGGAGCTACCGGGGGGAGGGGGGTGCCGGGAGGGGCCGGTCCCTGTCCGAAAGGGGTGGCCAGGAGGAGTGGCATTCGGCCAAGTTTTTGGGCGTGCGCGTAGTCCGGGAGGCGCTGTTCGCCTCCCGGACCGGTCCGCCACCCGCGGGGATGAAGGTGGCGGCGTCCCCCAGCCCACTGGATCCAGTGCAGCGGGCCGACCCACGCACGTCCCATGGAAGCGCCCCCTCCGTGCTCCGAGAAGAGCGCACGGCCGGGCGCACGGCCACACGCCAGGAGCACGAATCGGACGGAACGTTCCTTCCAGGGCCTCGCGGGTCGTTCCGTACGGGCCCCGCGGGCAACAATCTCGCCATAGGGGACTCTCCCCCTTAACGCTTGGGATGCGGGGAACTACGCTGGGTTTACGAATGCCGCGTGCCTATGCCGGGACCGCGGCGGCCGTCTGCGTGAGGGGTGGCGCAATGTCCAGGGAGCAACGCGGGCCGAACGAAAAGCTCGGCACGGTTCTCGCCCTCGCGGGAATCAGCAACGCCGGGCTGGCGCGCCGGGTCAACGACCTCGGTGCGCAACGCGGCATGACGCTGCGGTACGACAAGACGTCGGTGGCGCGGTGGGTGTCGAAGGGGATGGTTCCGCAGGGAGCGGCCCCGCACCTCATCGCCGCCGCGATAGGCGCCAAGCTGGGCCGGCCCGTACCACTGCACGAGATCGGTCTGGCGGACGCCGACCCGGCCCCCGAGGTCGGGCTCGCCTTCCCGCGCGACGTGTCGGTGGCGGTGCGGCACGCCACCGAGCTGTACCGGCTGGATCTCGCCGGTCGGCGGGCGGGCAGCGGCGGAATCTGGCAGTCGCTGGCGGGTTCGTTCGCGGTGAGCGCGTATGCGACACCCGCCTCCCGGTGGCTGATCACGCCCGCCGACTCCTCGGTGGCCCGCGATAGCACGGCCGCGGAGAGTTCGTCGGGCGTGAGCCCGTTACGGGTCGGCCACAGCGATGTGGCCAAGCTGCGCGAGGCCGCCGAGGACGCCCGGCGCTGGGACTCCAAGTACGGCGGCGGCGACTGGCGGTCCTCGATGGTCCCGGAGTGCCTGCGGGTGGACGCCGCGCCGCTGCTGCTCGGCTCGTACAGCGACGACGTGGGGCGCTCGCTCTTCGGGGCGACCGCCGAACTGACCCGGCTGGCCGGCTGGATGGCCTTCGACACCGGGCAGCAGGAGGCCGCCCAGCGGTACTACATCCAGGCGCTGCGCCTGGCCCGCGCCGCGGCCGACGTGCCCCTGGGCGGGTACGTACTGGCGTCGATGTCCCTCCAGGCGACCTACCGGGGCTTCGCCGACGAGGGCGTCGACCTCGCGCAGGCGGCGCTCGAACGCAATCGCGGACTCGCCACCGCTCGCACCATGAGTTTCTTCCGCCTCGTCGAGGCACGCGCGCACGCGAAGGCGAGCGACCCGGTCGCGGCCGGGGCCGCCCTGAAGGCGGCGGAGGGCTGGCTGGAGCGCTCGCGGGACGGCGACCCCGACCCGTCCTGGCTGGGGTTCTACTCGTACGACAGGCTCGCCGCGGACGCCGCGGAGTGCTACCGCGACCTCAAACTCCCGCGTCAGGTGCGCCGGTTCACCGAGCAGGCGCTGTCCCGGCCGACCGAGGAGTTCGTACGGTCGCACGGGCTGCGCCTGGTGGTGAGCGCCGTCGCCGAGCTGGAGTCGGGCAACCTCGACGCGGCGTGCGCGGCGGGCACGCGCGCGGTGGAGGTGGCGGGCCGGATCTCCTCGGCGCGCACCACCGAGTACGTGCGGGACCTGCTGCACCGGCTGGAGCCGTACGGCGACGAGCCGCGTGTGGTGGAACTGCGCGAGCGGGCCCGTCCACTGCTGGTGGCGCCCGCGTAACCGGCGGCTCCGCACCTCCGACGACACGTGGTGTTGGCCATAGCTTCTGTTCCCGGGGTTTGACGGCGTTGTCAGTGGGCCAGTGCACTATTCGGGGTGGGAGGTGGCAGCGATGAGTCATGACTGCGATGTGCTGGTGGTCGGCGGTGGAATCGTCGGGATGGCGTCCGCGCATGCCATCACACGGGCCGCGCCCGGCACGCGCGTCATGGTGCTGGAGAAGGAGCCGGGCCCGGCGAGACACCAGACGGGCCGCAACAGCGGGGTGATCCACAGCGGAATCTACTACCGGCCCGGCTCGCTGAAGGCGAGGTACGCGGTGCGCGGCGCCGCGGAAATGATCAAGTTCTGTGCGGAGTACGGGATTCCACACGAGGTGACGGGCAAGCTCATCGTTGCCACGGAGCGGGCCGAGCTGCCGCGCCTGCACGCCCTCGTGCAGCGCGGCCGGCAGAACGGCATCCCCGTGCGCGAGCTGGGCCCCCCGCAGATCGAGGAGTACGAGCCCGAGGTGCGCGGCCTGGCCGCCATCCACGTCGGCACGACGGGCGTGTGCGACTTCGGCCGGGTGACCGAGGAGCTGGCCCGCTCCTCCGGCGCCGAGGTGCGGTACGGCGCGGAGGTCCGCGTCATCGCCCGCCGCGCGTCCGGCGTCGCTGTCCGCACCGCGGACGGAACGGTGCTGCGCGCGAAGGCGCTGGTCAACTGTGCGGGGCTGCACTGCGATCGGGTGGCCCGGCTGGCGGGCGACGAACCTGGCATGCGGATCGTGCCGTTCCGGGGCGAGTACTTCGACCTGGTGCGTCCGGAGCTGGTGCGGGGCCTGGTCTACCCGGTGCCCGACCCCGCGTTCCCGTTCCTCGGCGTGCACCTGACCCGGGGCATCGGCGGCGGCGTCCACGTCGGGCCGAACGCGGTCCCGGCGCTGGCCCGCGAGGGCTACGACTGGGGTTCCGTACGACCGGCCGACCTCGCGTCCACGCTGGCCTGGCCCGGGTCCTGGCGGATAGCGCGCAGGCACTGGCGGTACGGGGCCGGGGAGCTGCACCGGTCACTGTCGAAGAAGGCGTTCACCCAGGCGGTACGGAGGCTGCTGCCCGCCGTGACCGAGGCGGACCTGCGCCCCTCCCCCGCCGGGGTGCGGGCGCAGGCGGTGCTGCGGGACGGCACGCTCGCCGACGACTTCCTGATCCGCGAGGCCCCGCGCACCGTGCACGTGCTGAACGCGCCGTCGCCCGCCGCCACCGCGTCGCTGCCGATCGGACGGGAGGTGGCACGGCGGGTGCTGGGGGTGCTGGCCGGGGAGCGGGTCCGGCGCTAGGCGCGGGCGTACCGGGCGCGGCGCCGGAGCCGGCCGCGGGGCGCACCGGGAGCGGCGCCGGGTGTGTGGACCCCGTGCGCGCGGCCGTACGGGCCAGGACCGCGCGAGGGAGGCGGCCGTGCGCCGGACAAGGGACGTCCGCCCGACGGGGGCGTGCGTGCGCGGGAAGGCGGCCGTCCGCCCGAGAGGACATGCGCCCGACTGGGCCCGTGCGCCCGACTGGGCCCCTGCGCCCGACGGCTCCGTCGGGGATGGTCGCGGTCCACCCGCCTCCGTAGAATCGGACCATTGTGTCCGAGAACAGCGAGAACCCCACGATGCCCCAGAGTCCCGAGCAGCCCGCCGCGCCGGCCCCCGCCGCCCCGCAGCGGACCGCCGAGCAGCCGGAGGCCCCCGGCCCCTCCCAGACCGCCGCCCGGCGCACCGCCGAACAGGCCGCCGCCCAGGAGCGAGCCGCGCGCATGCACGCCCGCGGCCTGCGCATGTTCCCGGACGGGACCGGCCCCTCGCCAGACCCGGCCGGTTCCCACTTCGAACGCCGCATCCGCAGTTTCCAGCCGCGCCGCAGCCGGGTCACCACCGGTCAGGCCGAGGCGCTGAAGAAGTGGTGGCCGACCCGGGGCCTGGACATCGACGGGCAGCGCGTCCTGGATCTGGGCGAGATGTTCGGGGGTCTCCCGGTCGTCCTGGAGATCGGCTTCGGGATGGGCGAGGCGACCGCGCAGATGGCCGCCGACGACCCGGCCACCGGCATTCTCGCCGTCGACGTGCACACCCCCGGCCAGGGCAACCTCCTCGGCCTCGCCGAACGCAACGGCCTCTCCAACGTCCGGGTGGCCAACGGCGACGCGATCATCCTGCTCCGCGAAATGCTCGCCCCGGATTCCCTGGCCGGCCTGCGCGTGTACTTCCCGGACCCGTGGCCCAAGGCCCGCCACCACAAGCGGCGGCTGGTCCAGCCGGAGTTCCTGTCGCTCGCCGCGTCCCGGCTCGCGCCCGGCGCCGTACTGCACTGCGCGACCGACTGGGAGAACTACGCCGAGCAGATGCTCGAAGTGCTCACCGCGCACCCGGACTTCGAGAACACCCAGAAGGACGGCGGCTACGCGCCCCGGCCCGCGTTCCGGCCGCTGACCCGCTTCGAGGGGCAGGGCCTGGACAAGGGGCACGCGGTCCACGACCTGCTGTTCCGCCGCGTACCGCACGCCGGTTGACGCAACGTTCCTCCCCGGCGACTGTCCGAACAGGATCGCGAGTGTCAGTGGCACTCGTTAGGGTCGTTGGATGTACGAGACGTACGGATCGCCGCCCGAGCACCCCGCCGCGCCCGCCCCCGAGCCGCACCCGGCTCCGGCGGCGAGCCGCGCGCCGGGGGCCGAGCAGCGCCCCGACGCCGTACGGAAGGCCCCGGACCTTCCCGCGCTGCCGGGCCCTCGTGCCGTACCCGACCCGCAGGCCCTGCCCTCGCCGCACTCACTGCCCGCACCTGGCTCCCCGCCTGCCCCGCACTCCCCGCCCGAGCTCCGCGATCCGCCGCCCGCCGTGCCGGATCTCCCGCCCTGGCCGTACCCGCCGCGCCGCACCCTCCGGCATCGGGTGCGCCACCACGCGTTCTGGCGCAGCAGGACGGTCCGTGCGTCCGCGCTGGTCGTGCTGCTCGCGCTGTCCGGTCTCGTGCTGCTCGCGCTGGTACGGGAGCAGACCGGTACCCGGGGCTTCCTGGTGGGCCTCGGGCTCGCCGTCTTCCCGGTGCCGCTGCTGCTATCGGCGTTCCGCTGGCTGGACCGGGTCGAGCCGGGTCCTTGGCGGAACCTGGTCTTCGCGTTCACCTGGGGTTCCTGTGCGGCGGCGCTCATCGCCATCACCGCCAACAGCTTCGCCGTGCACTGGATAGCCGTGGCCACCGCCGACCCCGACAGCGCGGACACACTCGGGGCGACCGTCGTCGCGCCGGTCGTCGAGGAGTGCGCGAAGGCGGCGGCGATCCTGCTGATCTTCCTGTTCCGCAGGAAGCACTTCACCGGGATCGTCGACGGCATCGTGATCGCGGGCTTCACCGCCACGGGCTTCGCGTTCACCGAGAACATCCTCTATCTGGGCAACGCCTTCGGGGAGGACCAGAGCTTCGGCGGTCCCGGACTCGGCGCGGTGACCGCCGGCACGTTCTTCGTGCGGGTGATCATGTCGCCGTTCGCGCACCCCCTGTTCACCGTGCTGACCGGCATCGGGTTCGGGCTGGTGGCGCTCGTCCCCGCCCGGCGCGGCCGCCGTCGCGCCTGGGTGCGGATCCGCCGGGTCGTGCTGCCGCTGCTCGGTCTGCTGCTGGCGATGGGCATGCACGCCCTGTGGAACGGCTCGGCGTCCTTCGGACCGCTCGCGTTCTACGGGGTGTACGGGCTGTTCATGGTGCCAACGTTCGCCTTTCTGACGTGGCTGGCCATCTGGACCCGGCAACGGGAACTGCGCATGATCGGCGCCGAACTGCCCGCGTACGCCGCGGCCGGCTGGCTCGATCCCGCGGAGCCGCTCGCGCTGTCCTCGATGCACGCCCGCTCCCTCGCCCAGGGGCACGCGGCCCGCACCCACGGCCCCGGCGCCGCCCGCGCGGTCGCCGAGTACGAGGAGGCCGCGACCGCGCTGGCCTTCCTGCGCTACCGGGCGCGGCGCGGGACGGCGACCCGGCAGGCGGCGGCCGAGTTCACCGCCGGCGAGCGGGAACTGTTGCACCGCCTGTGGGAACGCAAGAGGATCGCGGGCCCGGCCCTGGTGTACGCGGCTCAGGTCACCGGGCGCATACGGATGCTGCCTCCGCCGTACCATCCGGCCTACGCGGCGGCCTACAACCCGTACCGGAACTACTGACGCCCACGGCATCCGCGGCGTACCCGCGCAGACGCGAACCGGCAGCCCTGGCGTCGGGGGGTGAGCGCCAGGACTGCCGGAGTTCGGGAAGCCGCACGTGCGGGGGCGGGTCTCAGACCGTCAGGCCCTTGTCCCGCAGCCATGCTGCCGGGTCGACGCCGGCGCCGCCCGGCGTGTGCACCTCCAGGTGCAGGTGCGCACCCGACACGTTGCCGGTGGCACCCACGTTTCCGATGGTCTCCCCGGTGCCCACGGTGCTGCCGGCCGAGACGTTCATCTGGGAGAGGTGGCAGTACCAGATCTCCGTGCCGTCCTTGAGTTCCAGCACGATCCGGTAGCCGTAGGAGCCGGACCAGCCGGCCGACTTGATGGTGCCGCCGTGCACGGCCTTGACCGGGGTGCCCGCCGACGCGGCGAAGTCGAGGCCGGTGTGCTGCCCGGAGGACCACATGGAGCCGGACTGCCCGTAGGTGGCGGTGAGCGTGTACTGGGAGGTGGGCATCGCGTAGCTGCCGGCGAGCTTGGCGAGCCGCTCGGCCTCCGCCTTCGCGGCTGCCTTCGCCTCGGCCTCCGCCTTGGCCTTCGCCTCGGCCTCGGCCTTGTCCTTCTCGGCCTGCTCGGCCTTCGCCTCGGCCTCGTCGCGCTGCTTCTTCGCCTCGGCCGCCGCGTCCTTGACGGCTTGCGCGCGGGCCGCCTGCTGGGCGGCCTCGTCGGCGGTGGACCGCTGCTGCTCGGCCTGCTGGAGGATGCGGGCCCGCAGGCTCTCGCCCGCACCGATCTGCTCCGCGGGGGCTCCGGCGACGGCGTGCACGGCGGTCGTGGCGGGCACCGCCGCGACCACCACGTCCTGCTCGGCCGCCCCGGAGTCCGCCATCATGGTGCCGACGCCCGGCAGGGATTCCGCGTCCGGCAGGGAGTCCACGAGCGAGTCGAGGGAGTCGCTGACCGCGTCGGGCAGGGATATGGAGACGGCCGGCTTCTCCTGGGCGGTGGCGATGCCGCCCGCACCGACCGCGGCGATCACGCCGACGCCCAGCACGGTGGAACTGCGGGCGAGGGAGCCACGCTGCTTGGCGACGCGGTGCTTGCCGCGTACCGGAGCGATGGAGTCCGCGGTGGGGTTCCACTCCTCGGCCGCCGCTTGCGGGCCGCCCGCGTCGAACTCCACGAAGCCTTCGAAGCCTCCGTTGCGCTGCTGCGGGACCTGGTGGTCCGCGCTCGGGACGCCGTACGCCCCGTATGAGAAAGCGGGGGCTGTGGGGGCTTCGGGGGCAGGCCTGTTGGACGCCACGGAGGCGCGCTCCTTTCCTTCCTTCTCGCCTACCGGGTTAGCTGACGGGTTCGGAGCAGGAAGGTCTCCTACGGGCCGACTACAGCCCGATTCACCCCAATTGGTGGTTCCCCGGTTTCCTCACGGAATTCGGCGCACGCGCACGGCGCCGTCTCTGACGACGGCTGGGACGACCGCGCTGCGTTATCGAACGTTAATAGACACACAAGTGGATTTCCAAGCCGTTCCTCTTGATCGTTCGCGCAGGACCCTCTCCCGTGGCCAGGACATAGAGCCACATATGCAGGCCAACCGGGGCGACACACCGGCCTCTTGACACCCACTCGGCCACACCGGTCTCGGCGCCCGCAAACTCTCCACAACTGATAGATCATCAATTGTTATGCACTGGGCTCCGCTTCGAGCACCCAGCGTGACATCTTTCGTGACGCTCCCGCGCGGCGCCGACCGCCGGGGCCGCCGTCCGTGCCCCCACGGCCCGCCTCAGGAGCCCTTCACGATCTCCACTGTCCGCCGCCGTTCGGGCTGCCCCGCCCCCGGCCGGCCCACCGCGAGCAGCGCCATGTCGTCGGTCTGGGTACCGCCCGTATGCACCCGTACGTCGCTGGTGAGGGCGTCCAGCACGGCCTCTGCCCCGGAGAACAGCGAGCGCCGCAGCCGGGCCGCCGGGTCGTAGAAGGCCCCCGTCTCGTCCCGCGCCTCCGACAGACCGTCGGTGTAGAACACCAGCGTCGCGCCGCCGGGGAAGCCGAACTCCCTTGCCCTGTCCGGCCAGTCCCCCAGGTCGCCCATCCCCAGCGGCAGCGCGAACTCCTCCGGTTCCAGGACGTCCAGCTCGCCGCTCGGGTACAGCAGCAGCGGCTCGGGGTGCCCGCGATTCACCAGCCGTACGATGCCTTCGCCGCGCGGGATCTCGGCGAGCACCGCCGTCGTGAACCCCTCCAGCGCGTCCAGCCCGTCCCGCCGCCTGCCCTCCCGGGCGAGCGCCCGCTCCAGCCGCTGCGCGACGCCCTCCAGACAGCTCTCCGTCTCCGCCGCCTCCCGGAACGCCCCCACCACCACCGCGACCGCCTCCACGGCCTCAAGCCCCTTGCCCCGCACGTCCCCCACCACCAGCCGCACCCCGTAGGGCGTGTCCTGCACGGCGAAGAGGTCGCCCCCGATGAACGCGTCCGCCTCCGCCGCCTCGTACCGTGCGGCGATCTCCAGGCCGCCGATCCGTTCCGGCGGGATCGGCACGACGGCCCGCTGCGCCGCCTCGGCGATCACCCGCGCCGACGCGAGCTGCCGGCCACTGCGGCGCACGACGCGGTTGATCAGGATCGACAGCACGGCCACCGTCACCAGGGTCACCAGTTCGGTCATGCCGATCACCGACGTGAGGGTGGCGTCGTGGATGCGCAGCCCCAGCACCGCGAGCACGCCCGCGCACGCGATCAGCCCGGTGTTGGCAAGCGAGAAGAACGGTGCGGCGATCAATGGTGCCGCCGTGAACATCGGGGCCGCCGTGAAGTCGGTCGGCGTCAGCAAGTCGAAGGGGATCGCGCCCGCGATCATCAGAGCGGGCAGCGCTCGTACGAACCGCCTCGTCCTCTTCCCGCCGACGCCGGCGACCGCCGACGCCCCGCGCTCCGCCCCCGTACCGTCCCCGCCGCGCCTGTACCCCGCCACCGTCTGCTCTCCTGCCCAGGTCCGCACCGGGTGCGGACGGTACCGCTCCCCGCCCAGGCTGGCCGGAGCCGCGCCGCAGAGCGAATCGGCATCCGCCATGTGGGGGACGGCGCACGGTGTGCGCGTCCACTCCCGTACGGAACCGCTCGCGTACGGAAAAAGCCGGAGGCCCGGGACTCTTTCGAGTTCCGGGCCTCCGGCCTTCACTACTTCTTCAGTAGCGGGGACAGGATTTGAACCTGCGACCTCTGGGTTATGAGCCCAGCGAGCTACCGAGCTGCTCCACCCCGCGTCGGTAAACACAACCCTACGCCATCCCGACCGCGCCCTCGACCAGGCCCCAGCAGGGGGCATCACCGCCGGCTCCGCCCGCACCACCTCGGCCACCCTTGACGCCGGCACCCCCTACGGCCGCATCCACAACGCCCTCCCCCACACCGGCACCGGCCCGGAGCTCACCCTCCACACCACCACCTCCCACGGCGACATCACCGCCCGCACCAACTGACCCTCCACAACCACCCGCCCCCGCCCACCAGACCGCCTGACCCGTGGCGCAGGGGAAAAAGAAGGAGCGCCCCGACCGGAATGAACCGGTCGGGGCGCTCCTTCGCAGGTCAGAGGCGGCAAAGCCTCGCTGCGTCCTGTAGGCCATGTCGGACTCGAACCGACAACCAACGGATTAAAAGTCCGCTGCTCTGCCAATTGAGCTAATGGCCCGCGGCAGGACACCCAGAAGCATAGCCGCCCCCGCCCCGCCAACCGATCGGGTATCGCACACGGGAGGGTCAGCATGTCGCTCACGCCCCCGCGTGCACCCGGTCCGGCCCCTGTCGAAAGGTCTGTCGGAAGGCCCTGTCAGAACAGGGACTTGTATCCCTGCCACCCCGTCGTCAGCGCCCTGCGTGCCCCGAAGCCGCCCTTGCCGTCGCCCTCGTTGCGGAAGACGCCGCCCGCGGTGTCGCGGACGATCAGGTCGGGGCGGCCGTCGCCGGAGACGTCGCCCACACCCGCGATCTCCTTGTAGCCGATGCCCCACTTGGTGAAGAGAAGGACGCGCTCCTTGAACTGGCCGGCCGCGGTGCCGTCGTAGCGGAACAGTTCGCCGGCCGCGCTGCGGGCCAGGAGGTCGCCGTGCCCGTCGCCGTTGAGGTCGCCCGCGCCGACGAGGTGCGTGTACGCCTTCCAGTTCGACCGGATCTTCACGGGCGCGGCGAGCCTGCCGTCGGCCTTCGCGGCGAAGAGGAACACGTCACTGGTGGTGTGGTGCCGGGCTATCAGATCGGGGCGGCCGTCGCCGGTGAGGTCGCCGGGGGAGGTCAGCGCGTTGTACTGCCAGTAGCCGGTGCCGATCCGGGTCCTGGGGCCGGCCGGCTTGACCGCGCCCGCGCAGGAGCCGTCGTAGCGGTCGAGCGCACCGGTGGCGTCTCGCACCAGGACGTCGTTGCAGCGGTCGCCGGTGAGGTCTCCGTACGGGACGAAGGTGCTCGCCGTGGGCCAGCCGCCGGACTGGGTGCGGGAGTCGGAGCCGTTCGTGCCGAGCTGGTGGGTGTGCAGGGTGCCGCCGGTGGTGAAGGTCATGACGTCGCCGTAGCCGTCGCCGTCGTAGTCACGGTGGGGGGTCTTGGCGCCGTAGAGGTAGAGGGTGCCGGAGGCGGTCTTCCGTACGCCGGTGCCGTCACCGGCGTCGGTGCTCAGCGTCCAGGTGTGGCGTCCGCCGTTGACGATGTCGCCCTTGGCGTCCTTGCCGTCCCAGCTCGGCGCGATCTGCGCGCCTTCCCTGGCCGTGCCGGTGCGGGTGGCGACGGTGCGGCCCCGGTTGTCCGTGAAGGCGACGGTCCAGCGGGTCACGGGGCGGGAGAGGAGGAAGCGTGCGTTCCAAGGGGTGTTGCCGCTCGCTCTGGCCGTGCCGTCCACCTCCGACTCGACGACCGTGGTGGCCTGGCGGGCGATGCCGGTCGGCTTGAGGTGGATGCGCTGCTCGGGGTCCGTGTACGCGACGGGGCCGCCGTACGCGTCGACCGCCCAGTTCCCCACGGTGACTCCCGGCGCGGAGAAGTCGGCGGTGGCGCCGTCCTGCAGGAGGTCGGTCAGCCTCAGTCTGCCGTCCGCCGTCCTCGTGACGACGAAGCCGTCACCGAGCTTGCCGCCGAGGGGGGCGGCGATGTTCTTCTTCGCGGTGAGGTCGAACACACCGGCCTTGGTGGTGGCGCACTCCCAGTACAGCCAGCGGCCGACGGCCTGGAGCGCGCTCGGTACGCAGCCGGAGCCGGTGTTGACGGCGGGGGTCGTCCGCCCGGTCTTGAGGTCGTACGAGTCGATGCTGCCCGTCGCGGCGGCCGGCTTCCACAGGGTGCTGCCCCAGAGGGCGGCGGCGGTCTGCCGAGGGCGGGTGAGGACCTCGGAGGAGCCGTTGAAGTCCTCGAAGTCGGTGACGTACTGCTTGCCGTCCTCCGCGTTGACGACGGCGTAGCGGCCGGAGGCGGAGACGAGGGAGGTGAGGGGCGACGGCGTGTGGGTCCAGCGCACCCCGCCGTCGCCGTTGGGCGAGCTGACCCCCTGCCCCGACCGGTACGCGGTGCGGCCGTCGCCGAGGGCGGTCAGCTGGGGGGCGTCCTCGACGAGCCGGTGCCGCAGCGTGCGGAGGCCGGGCGTCGGGGCGCCCGTGACCGCCAGGTCGTGCTCGTAGAGGCCGGGGAGCGCGTTGGCGTCCGCCGTGGTGGCGTAGCCGAGCCGGCCGCCGCCGAGGACCGGCTGGTCGATGCGTGCGGGGACCGGCGGCAGCGCCTTCACGGGGGTCACCGTGGGCGCGCCGTCCGCTGTGGCGGTGATCCGGCGCACGGCCCAGTCCCCGGCCGAGGTGCCGCCGACGGCGAGCGCGCTGCCGTCCGGGGCCATCGCCATGGGGGGTGTTGGGCGCGTGCTTGATGAGGTCCACCGTCGCCCCGCCGGCCAGCGGCACGGCCCGTACCGGGTTGCCCAGGCTGTACCTGGCCTGCACCGCGCCGAGCTGCTCGTGGAAGACCAGCCAGTCGCCCACCGGGGCGAAGGAACGGAACGAGCCGGCGGCCGGGAGGGACACGACGGGGGCGTCCGGCCGCGCGCGCGGCACCACGTGGAAGCCCGTGGTGCCGTCGTGCCAGACGAGGTGGTCCTTGCCCAGCACGGTGTAGACGTCCGGCGTGCTCGCTCCGGCCGGCAGCGGGAGCAGCTTCGCGGTCGCGTAGTCGAGGAGGTACACCGTGTGGGACGGGGCGGTCTTCGTACGGAGGGTGAGCACGGCGCCCCGGCCGTCCTGCCCGGCAGCCGCCGTCACCCGTACGGCCGCGAACTCGATGCCCGGCGGCGCGTCCTGGACCGGCTTCTCCTCGATCCTGTCGTCGACGAGCCGCAGAACGACCAGCTGTCTGGGGGTGGTGTCGGTGGCCGCGCGCAGCACCACCGCGGAGTCCGCGGTGTAGGCCTGCGTCCAGGCGTCGCCCCTGTTCAGCGGGATCCTGCTGTCCTTGCCCGTGGCCATGTCCCGCAGCAGGACGTGCCGCGTCGGGAGCGTCTGGTCGGCGAGCCAGGCGGATATCCCGGAGTGACGGCTGATGACCGGTCTCACCTCCCGGTCCGCACCGCTCGCGAAGTCCGTCCACACGTATCCGAGCCGGCCCTCGATCCGATGGGCGAAGCCCGTGGCGCCCACCGACATCAGCTGATCCGCCCTGGGCAGGAAGCGGTTCTGGGCGTCGAGCACCACTTCGGGTTCGGCAGCCGCGTACGCCGCGCCCCCGAGCACCGGCACCAGGCCCACCGCGGTCCCCAGCGCGGCCACGACAGCGACGGCGGATCTGATTCCCGTACGACGATTCATCAGCGAAACCCCTCCCCGGGCAGCCCGGGGCGAGGGCGATCGGCCCTGGCCCCCGGCCGCTCCCCACACAAGTCGCCGGAGAGTAGCAGCCATTCCGCATGTGCCGGAAGTGAAAAGAGAAAAGGGCCCGCTCGTGAAGAGCGGGCCCTTTTCAGGGAGTTACTGCGGGTTCACGACGACTCAGCCGTTGCGCTTCCAGCGCGGCTTGTCGTCGCGGCGGCCGAAGGAGCCGGTGCCGGTGCCGGTGGAGCTGCCGCGGTGGTCGCCGCCGCGGAAGCCACCGCCGGTGGACGGACGGTCGCCGCCACGGAAGCCCGAGGGACGCTCGTCACGACGGTCGCGGTTGAACGGACGGTCGCTGCCGCCGGAGCGGAAGCCGCCGCCGGTGGGACGGTCGCCGCGGTCGTCGCGACGGAAGCCGCCGGAGGCCGGACGGTCACCGCGGTCGTCGCGGCGGAAACCGCCGGACGCCGGACGGTCACCGCGGTAGCCGCTGGCCGCCGGACGGTCGCTGCCGCTGCGCTCGCCGCCGCGGAAGCCACCGGACGGACGGTCGTCGCGACGGAAGCCGCCACGGTCGCCGCCGCGGTCGTCACGACGGTCGTTGCCGCGGAAGCCACCACCGGTGGGACGGTCGCCGCGGTCGTCGCGGCGGAAACCGCCGGACGCCGGGCGGTCGTTGCCGCGGAAACCGCCGGAGGCCGGACGGTCGTTGCGGTCGTTGCCGCGGTAGCCGCCGGACGGACGGTCGTTGCGGTCACCGCCGCGGTAACCACCACGGTCGCCGCCGCGGTCGTCACGGTTGCCGCGGTAGCCGCCACGGTCGTCACGGCGCTCGAAGTTGCCGCGGTCGTCGCGGCGCTGACGCTGCTCCTCCGCCGCCTTGGCGGCAGCGGCGGCAGCGGCCTGGGCCTCTTCGGCCGCCTCGGCCTCGGCCGCGGCAGCGGCCTCGGCGATCGCGGTCTCGGGGTCCTCGCCGCGCTCACGGGCGGCGCGGGCGACCAGACGGTCGGCCTCCTCGCGCAGCTCGGTCGCCCGGCGCTGGACGCGCTCCAGCTCCTTGGCCAGCTCCTTGGCCTCACGCTCGGCCTGCTTGGCCGAGTTGGTCGCGGAGTCGGCCTGGACCTCGGTCAGCGAGCGGGCGCCGGTGATCTCGGCGACCTCCGGGTCGAACGCGCCCGAGCCGCCGACGATGTGACGCGAGGCGTCGACGCCCGCGTCCTCCATCAGCCGGAAGATCTGGCGGCGCTGGTGCGGCAGCGACAGGGAGACGACGACTCCGGACTTGCCGGCGCGGGCGGTACGGCCCGAGCGGTGCAGGTAGTCCTTGTGGTCGCCGGCCGGGTCCACGTTCAGCACCAGGTCGATGCCGTCGACGTGGATGCCGCGGGCGGCGACGTCGGTGGCGACCAGGGCGTTGACGTAGCCCTTCTTGAAGTCTTCGAGGACACGGGTACGGGCGCCCTGCGTCATGCCGCCGTGCAGCGCGTCGGCCTTCACGCCCGAGTCCTGGAGCTGCTCGGCGATGCGGTCGGCGCCCAGCTGGGTGCGGACGAAGATGATCGTGCGGCCCTTGCGGGCGGCGATCGCGGCCGTGACCGGCGCCTTGTCCTTCGGCTTCACGACGAGGACGTGGTGGGTCATGGTCGAGACGTTGCCCTGCGCGCTGTCGACCTCGTGCGTGACGGGGTTCGTCAGGTAGCGCTTGACCAGGGTGGAGATCTCGTTCTCCATCGTGGCGGAGAAGAGCATGCGCTGGCCGCCGCCGGGGATCTGGTCGAGCAGCTCGGTGACCTCGGGCAGGAAGCCCAGGTCCGACATCTGGTCGGCCTCGTCGAGGACGGCGATCTGGACGTTCTCCAGGGACGCGGCGCCACGGTTCAGCAGGTCGCGCAGGCGGCCCGGGGTGGCGACGAGGACGTCGACACCGCGCTCCAGGGCGTAGATCTGGTTGCCCATGGACGTACCGCCGCAGACGACCTTCATCTTCAGGCCGAGCACGTCGCCGTACGGCTGGAGGGCGTCGGCCACCTGCATCGCGAGCTCACGGGTCGGCGTGAGGATGATCGCGCGGGGCTTCTTCTTCTCGGTGGTGCCGCCGGCCAGCGAGGCCAGCGTCGGCAGACCGAAGGAGAGGGTCTTGCCGGAGCCGGTGCGGCCACGGCCCAGGATGTCCTTGCCGGCCAGGGCGTCCGGGATGGTCGCGGCCTGGATCGGGAAGGGCGCGGTCACACCGTTCTGGGCGAGCTTGCGGACGATGCCCTCGGGCAGGCCCAGGTCGCTGAAGGTGGGACCGGTGTGCACGGGCTCGCCGTCGACGTCGTCGGCGGCGATCTCGTCGGCGGGTGCCTCGGCGGCCGGCTCGGCGGCGGGTGCCTCGTCGGCGGCCGGCTCGGTCCGGGCCGACGCGACGATCTCGGCGGCGGCCTGAAGGACCTCGGTGGTGTCGACGGTCTCGACGTCGACGGTGACCGTCTCGGCAGCCTCGACCGTGGTGGCGTCGAGCTGCTGCTCGGCGGCCTCGGTGGGCATGGCGGTGCGGTCAGAACTGGAAACAGACATGCGGATGCGAAACCTCTCGGAGTCTCGGCACGCGCCCAAACTCCGTGAATCGCAAGTGAAACCGCCTCGATGCGGTCAGTCACGGCAAGGGAGAGTACGCGCCACACGGCGCTCTTCTTTTTCGGCGCCGGGCAATGGGATCAAACGATCTATAACCATACGCACCCTCCCCCACACCTGGCAAATCGACCGCCCTACGCCGCCCCCACCTGCGGTTTTACCGTCCGTACCGGGGCGTCCCGCCGATATTCCACCGCCGCTTGCGTCCCCTCCGCCGCACGGTTCTCCGCCGCCGGGGTCGTCGTCGGCACGGGCTCCGTCGGCGGCTCGGACGGCGGAGTCGGCGTCGGCTCGGGCTCGCGGGTCGGCTCGGGCGACGGGACCGGCGGCTCCTGGGGCGGGCGGGACGTCGACGGCTTCGGCACCCCGGGCCGTGCGGGCCGCTGCGTGGCCTTTCCGCCACCGGCCCCCGGGGGCGGCGTGGCGGCCGGACCCGACGCGCCCTTCGAGGGGGTGGTGGCCTCCGGGCCCGGCGAGGCGCTGGGGCTGACCGTGGAGTCGCCCCCGGCCGCCTCGGCCGCCGTGCCCGCCGCGGGCCCGGACACCGGTTTTCCGTCCGTGCGCCGCTGCCCGCCGCCGTCCGCCGCGGACCCGCCGCCGCCCTCTCCCGCCCGTTCCTGCTGGGCGGCGGGCCTCACCGGCAGGGGATCGCCCCCGTTGTCACTCACGCTCATGCAGCCTGCGGAAGCCGCCACCGCGAGCGCCGCGGCGGCGAGTCGGACAGGGGTGGGCAGCTGGCGCACGGGCGCACCTCCGGGATGACGGCCCGGGAGGGTGACGGTTCCGAGCAGACGGCGCACGGGGCTGCGCACGGGTCTGCGACCGGGTCCACGACACTCCCGGAGCCGTGGGGCGGGTCGGGGTATGCCCACTCAACTCCCGCGGACCCGCCGGGGACACGCGCCGACGCCCGACCGCCACGGCCCCGCCACGCCCGGCACACCGCTCCGCCACGCGTCGGGCACCGCCCGGCCCCCCGGAACGCCGCCCCGGCTACCCGCCGACCGCGCCCCCGAGAGCCGAGCCGAGAGTGACGGCACCCAACGCCGCCAGTACCGACACCGTCACGTTCAGCGCCGCGAGGAGCCGCTGCCCGCTCTCAGCGAGACGCAGTGTCTCGTAACTGAAGGTCGAGTACGTGGTGAGGGCCCCGCACAGGCCCGTCCCGACGAGGAGGTGCGCGTACGAGGAGGCCGCGTCCGACGCGACCGCTCCGGTCACCACGCCCAGCAACAGGCTCCCGGCCGCGTTGACCGCGCACGTACCCCACGGGAACCCGGACGCGTGCCGGGCCTGCACCGCACGGTCCGTCAGATACCTCAACGGCGCCCCGACCGCCCCGCCGAGCACGACCAGCACCCAGTTCACGCCGCCCGCCCTCCGGCCACCCCGCCGCCCCGGCGGCCGAGCGCCCGCCGCGTCACGGCCGCCGCCGCCCACACCCCGCCCAGCGCCCCGCCGACCGTCCCCAGCGCGTACGCCGTCGCCTTCACCGGCTCACCGCCCGCGAGCAGGCCGCTCACGTCCATCGCGTACGTCGAGAACGAGGTGAAGCCGCCCAGTACCCCCACCCCCAGGAAGGGCCGCGCCAGCGGCGGCGCCCACCGGTCCCGGCCGTTCTCGGCGACCAGCACCATCAGCGCCCCGATCAGCCCGGACCCCAGCACGTTGACCCCGAACAGCGCCCACGGGAAACCCCCCGCGGGCGCGGGCCACGCCAGCAGCGCCCCGTACCGCGCCAGTGCGCCCAGCGCCCCGCCCGCCGAGACGGCGCCGAGCACCGCCCAGGACACCCCCGGACCGGACCGCGCGGGCACGGCCGGGGCCTCCCGCGGTGCGCTCACCCGTACCCCAGCGCGTGCAACCGCTCGTCGTCGATCCCGAAATGGTGGGCGATCTCATGGACCACCGTGATCTCCGTCTCCGCCACGACGTCCTCCCGGTCCTCGCACATCCGCAGGGTCGGCCCCCGGTAGATGGTGATCCGGTCCGGCAGCACGCCCGCGTACCACTCCCCGCGATCGGTCAGCGGCGTCCCCTCGTAAAGACCCAGCAGTTCCGGATCGTCCTTCGCCGGCTCGTCCTCGACGAACACCGCGACGTTGTCCATCAACCGCGTCAGCTCGGGCGGTATCCGGTCCAGCGCCTCGGCGACCAGCTCTTCGAACTCCTCACGCGTCATCTCCAGCACGCGACCATTCTGCTGCCACCCCGCGTCGTACGCCCAGCACCGCCACAGCTCCCCGGCCCCGGTACTCCGCGGCACCCCCTCGCGCGGCGAGCCGCTCCGCCCCGGCGGCTCCCGCATGAGCCCCGGCGCCGGCGGGCATACGCCCCCAATGGTCCGAGCCCTGTCTGCCCGCCTGCTGCGCCGCTACCGCTCCCACCACTCAGCCCCCACCAGCACCCTGGCGCACGCCCCGCACCCCTGGGCCCGCGGATTCGGCCTGGTCGTGGTGGTCCTGTTCGGCGCCTGGCTCGGTCTCCTCGTCGTCGGCGACGTCCGCGCACCGGTCGGCCCGGTGGACACCACGATGACCCTGCGCCCCTCCTTCGACGGCGGCACCAAGATCAACGTGTCCCCGCTGGGCGCCCTGGAGCTCGATTCCCACGTCGCCCCCATCCGGCTCGACGTGGATGTCGACCAACTGGACGCCGAGCGCGCGTCCGCCCTGGTCAACCACCCGGAGCGGATCTCCGGTCTGCAGGAGCAGATCACCGGCGACGTCGTGGACGGCACCCTCGACCTGGCGGTGCGCTCCTGCGTCGCCGTCGTCGCCGGCGCCACCGCGCTCGGGCTGGCCGTCTACCGCCGGCCCCGTCGCGCGCTCGCCGCCGGAGGCCTCGCGCTGGCACTCCTGACGGCGTCCGGGATCACCGCGTACGCGACCTGGAACCCCAAGTCCGTCCTGGAACCGAAGTTCTCCGGCCTGCTCTCCTCGGCCCCCAGCGTCGTCGGTGACGCCCGTAACATCGTGGCCGAATTCGACGTCTACCAGCAGGAGCTGGCCCGCCTGGTCACCAACGTGACGAAGCTGTACGACGCCACCTCCACCCTCCCGGCCTACCAGCCGTCGCCCACCACGATGCGCGTCCTGCACGTCTCGGACATCCACCTCAACCCGGCGTCGTGGCACATCATCGGCTCACTCGTCGAGCAGTACGACATCGACGCGATCATCGACTCCGGCGACACCATGGACCACGGCAGCGCGGCCGAGAACGTCTTCCTCGACCCGATCCCCGACCTCGGCGCCCCGTACATCTGGGTCCGCGGCAACCACGACTCGGCCGCGACCCAGGCGTACATGTCGCGGCTGAAGAACGTGCACGTCCTCGACCACGGCGACGCCGTCACCGTCGCGGACGGCCTGCGCGTGGCGGGCATCGGCGACCCGCAGTTCACCCCGGACCGCTCCGTCGCACCGCAGGGCGACGCCGGCGAGCGTGTCGCGGGTGTCCAGCTGGCCGCCGCGCTGCGCGACCAGAAGGCGGCCGGCACCCCCGTGGACATCGCGGTCGCGCACAACCCGGTCGCGGCCGCCGAGACGGACGGAGAGGTTCCGCTCGCCCTCGCGGGCCACACCCACGAGCGCCGGACGGAGGTCATGAAGCGCGGCACCCGCCTGATGGTGGAGGGCTCCACGGGCGGCGGCGGCCTGCGCGCCGTGGAGAAGGACGACCCGCAGAAGATCCGCGCCTCCCTGCTCTACCTGGACCGGGACACCCGCCGCCTCCAGGCCTGGGACGAGATCACGCTGGGCGGCCTGGGCCTGTCGACGGCCGAGGTCAGCCGCCGTCTCCCCGACGAGAACAGCCCGGACGCCCGGCCCGCGGAGCCCTCCGCACCACCCTCGCGGTAAACCGTTTTGGCGAACACACCCGGCATCCCATATGCTTCTGACGTCCCCGACGCGCTGCGAAGCGCAAAGGCGGGCCAATTAGCCCTCATCGTCTAGTGGCCCAGGACGCCGCCCTTTCAAGGCGGTAGCACGGGTTCGAATCCCGTTGGGGGTACGCAACACCTGTGCGAAACTTGCGTCAGCTCGTCTCGCACTTGCATGGTCCTGTGGAGCAGTTTGGAGTGCTCGCCACCCTGTCAAGGTGGAGGCCGCGGGTTCAAATCCCGTCAGGACCGCTTGCGGCTTCGGCCGCAGTGGCTGGGTAGCTCAGTTGGTACGAGCGATCGCCTGAAAAGCGATAGGTCGCCGGTTCGATCCCGGCCCCAGCCACCATTGAGAGTGCAGGTGAAAGCCCCGGACGGGATCCGTCCGGGGCTTTCTCGTGTCCGCCATATGTCCTGTCCGGATCAGCGCACCCAGACCTTGAGCGGCTCGGTCTTCAGCGAGAAGCCGAGGGGGGCGGGCAGCGCGACGGTACGGCCGAACGGGCGGCGAAGCAGGTTCGCGTAAGTGCCGCCGTCGGGTTCGCTGTGGACGAGGACCTCGCGGGTGTCCCGGTCGATCAGCAGGTAGACGGGGATGCCCGCGCGCGCGTACACGAGCGGCTTGTCCACGCGGTCCCGCCGGTCGGTGTCACTGTCGTACGGGGTCACCTCGGCGACCATCAGCACCTGCCCGGGATCTGCCCACTCGCCCTGGCCCGCGAAGGCGCCCTTGGGGGCGAGGGCGCCGTCCGGTTTCGCATAACCATTGCGGTAGTGATCGACCCGCAGGCCGCGCTCGGGGTAGAGCCAGAGATCGGGCCGGTACTGGATGCAGTGCTCCATGAGCCAGCGGACGATCTCGTCGTGGTCGCCGTCCGGCACTGCCTTCACTCCCAGCCTGCCGTGGATGAACTCCAACCGGACGCCTTCGCGCGCGGCGGCGGCTGCGATGCGCTCGAACTCCTCGGCCAGCATCTGCGGCCGATCTTCAGTGACGGTCACCACACACCTCCCGCCGCCAGTCTGGGCGCGGCCGACTGCGGGAGGCGGGCGTCCCTCACGGGTCATTCGGGCAGGCCGCCCGCCTCCGGGGCCTCCGCACCGCCCCGGCCACGCACCCCTCGCACTACGAACACCACCCCCACCGCGGCCACCACCGTCGCCAGCAGCACCCAGTCCGGGACCGCTTCGCCGAGCCCGCTCGCCCACTGCTCCACGGCGAAGGAGTCGTCGACGTCGAGCAGGCCGGGCAGCGCGGTCGCGCCGTCGAAGCGGAGGAACAGGACGCCCAGCGCGACGAAGAACAGCCCCGACAGCAGCGACGTGGTGTGGAGTTCGAAGCGCCCGAGGGCGAGCGTGCGGCCGCGGAGCCAACGGCGGCGGCCCAGCTCGAAACGCTCCCAGAGCAGGGCGAGGAGGAAGAGCGGGACGGCCATGCCGAGCGCGTAGACGGCGAGCAGCAGGCCCCCGTAGACCGGGCTGCCACTGACGGCGGCCACGGTGAGGACGCTGCCGAGGATCGGCCCCGCGCAGAAACCGGCGAGCCCGTAGACCGCGCCGAGGGCGTAGACGGACAGGGCGGTGGTGGGACGGATGCGGCCGGAGAGTTCGGCCATCTTCTTCGAGGCGAAGCCCATGCCGAGGATCTGCGCGACACCGAGCGCGATGATCACCCAGCCCGCGACGGTGACGAGCAGGTCCCGGTTGCCGTAGAAGAACCGCCCGGCGTACGAACCGGCCGCCCCCAGCGGGACGAGTGTGGTCGCCAGGCCCGCGTAGAAGATGCCGGTACGGGCCAGCAGGCGGGACGTGGAGTCGATCGAGTACGCGAAGAAGGCGGGCAGCAGCAGCGCGCTGCACGGGCTGACGAGCGCGAGCAGGCCGCCGAGGAAGGCAGCGAAGTAACCGATGTCCGCGGTCACTTCTGCTTCGCTCCGGACTTCCCGGCCCGGTCCGCCGCCGCGTCGATGGCCCGGTGGAAGACCTCGTCGGGCTGGGCGCCAGAGATCGGTCGGCCGTTGACCAGGAAGGAGGGGGTGGAGGTCGCGCCGAGCCGGTACGCCTCCTCCTGGTCCTTCTTCACGGCGGCACGGGCCTGCGCGCCGTCGGCGTCGGCGGTGAACCTGTCGAGGTCCTTCACCCCGGCCTCCTTCGCGAGCGCCGTCAGCCGGTCCTTCCCGTACCCCTTCTCCTTGGCGCCCTCGGCGTACGCTGCCTGGTGGAAGCCCCAGAACTCGCCCTGCCGGCCGGCCGCCCAGGCGGCGCGTGCGACGGCTTCGGACTCCTCGCCGAAGATCGGGAAGTTGCGCCACTCGATGCGCAGGACGCCCTTCTCGACGTACTTCTTCACCAGTTCCGGCTCGGTGTCGCGGGCGAACTTGCCGCAGTAACCGCACTTGAAGTCGGCGTACTCCACGAGCACGACGGGCGCGTCCGGCCTCCCCTGCGCGAGGGGGTCGCCCTCGGTACGGCGGGCGAGCTTCTCCAGCTCCGGGTAGGCGCCGTCGCTGTGCGGCCCGGCCGCATCGGGGGCGGCCGAGGAGCCGGTGGCGACGGCGGCGGGCGTGTCGTCGCGGTCCGCGGGCTTCGTCGCGGAGTACGAGGCGAGCCCGAGCAGGACGGCGGCGGTGGCGACACCGGCGCCGATGAGGACGCCACGGCCGCGCTTGGCGGACGGGCCGGACTGGCCGGACCGCGAGGTCTTCGGGGACTGCGGGGTCTTTCGGGGCTGCGAGGGGTGGGACATGAGGGTGCTCTTCTCCTGGCGGTACGAGTGGCAGTTCGGGAACGCGGGCGCAGCCCGCTCCCTAGACGCGCAGGAGTACGGAGAGGTCCACAGGGGTCGGCGGGCCGGCCGAGGGCGGGCCACGCCTGACGTGATCCGGTACGAGGCCCTGCTCGGGCCCCCAGCCGCCGACGGCCCCGCGCGCCTCGAAGAGGGCGGGCAGCAGCTCGTACATGGTGGAGGGCCTGACGGGGGCGGCCGGGGCGGCGGTGCCGCCCGCGGGGGCTCGGTCGTGGCAGCCGGGCACGGGGGCGGAGACGGTGGGCTCCGCCGTTACCGGCACCGTGCGGGTCGCTGCCGCAGCGGGCACGGCGTGTTGTGCTGCCGCCGGCCCGCAGAGCACGCCGAGCACGACGGCGGCGACGGCCAGCAGTCGGCGCCGGTGCGTGTGCGCGGCGAGGGACACGGCGGCCTTTCCGGAGCGGGGGCGGTGGAGGTCAGTGGTTGCGGTGGGCGGCATTCCGCCCGCCCACGAGGGTACGTGCCGCTGGCCACCGCGGGGTTGCGGTCGCTCCCCGTCCCGTGCGCCCCCTCGTAGCCTCCTTGGGCGGCGGGGCCGTGCGCCGTACCCCCTCGTAGCCTCCTTGGGCGGCGGGGCCGTGCGCCGTACCCCCTCGTAGCCTCCTTGGGCGGCGGGGCCGTGCGCCGTGCCCCCTCGTAGCCTCCTTGGGCGGCGGGGCCGCCCCCGAGGGCGGAACGGGCGGGCAAGGGGGCGGCCCCACCGGACGGCGCGCCCCCCGCCCCACGCCCCGCCACCCCCGTACGCGCACGCCCCCTCGTACACCCCCCTCGCACACCCCCCGCCCCGCGCCGGAAATCGGTTCGCCACACCTCACCCCGAAGTGAGATCCTGAACCAGGTATGTCTACTTCCTTCGCCGACCTCCAGGCCACCCTCGCCCAGAGCTCGCTCCGTGACGCCCACCGCCTCGGCCGCCGCCTCGAAGGCGCCCGTCGCATCCGCAAGCCGGAGGCCCGGCAGTCGGTCCTGGACGAGATCGCCGCCGAGGCGGAGAAGTCCGCCCGCAGAGTGGCGGCCCGCGCCGCCCGTGTGCCCACGATCACGTACCCCGAGTCCCTCCCCGTCAGCCAGAAGAAGGACGACATCGCCGAGGCGATACGCGACCACCAGGTCGTGATCGTCGCGGGCGAGACCGGCTCCGGCAAGACGACGCAGATCCCGAAGATCTGCATGGAGCTGGGCCGTGGTGTGAAGGGCATGATCGGCCACACCCAGCCCCGCCGCATCGCCGCCCGCACGGTGGCGGAGCGCATCGCGGACGAGCTGAGGACGCCGCTGGGCGAGGCCGTCGGCTGGAAGGTCCGCTTCACCGACCAGGTGAACCAGGACGCGACCTTCGTGAAACTGATGACGGACGGCATCCTGCTCGCCGAGATCCAGACGGACCGCGAGCTGCGCGCGTACGACACGATCATCATCGACGAGGCGCACGAACGGTCCCTCAACATCGACTTCCTGCTCGGGTACCTCGCCCAGCTCCTCCCCCGGCGCCCCGACCTCAAGGTCGTCATCACCTCCGCGACCATCGACCCCGAGCGCTTCTCCCGGCACTTCGGCGACGCGCCGATCGTGGAGGTCAGCGGCCGTACGTACCCCGTCGAGGTCCGGTACCGGCCGCTGCTGGAGGAGGAGGGCGACGACTCGGACCGCGACCAGATCACCGCCATCGCGGACGCCGTCGACGAGCTCCAGGCCGAAGGCCCCGGCGACGTCCTCGTGTTCCTCTCCGGCGAGCGGGAGATCCGCGACACCGCGGACGCCCTCAACAAACGCAACCTGCGCCACACCGAGGTCCTCCCCCTCTACGCGCGCCTCTCGCACGCCGAGCAGAACCGTGTCTTCCAGCGCCACACGGGCCGCCGCATCGTCCTCGCCACCAACGTCGCCGAGACCTCACTGACCGTCCCGGGCATCAAGTACGTCATCGACCCGGGCACCGCCCGCATCTCCCGCTACAGCCACCGCACCAAGGTCCAGCGGCTGCCCATCGAGCGGATCAGCCAGGCGAGCGCCAACCAGCGCAAGGGGCGTTGCGGCCGTACGTCGGACGGCATCTGCATCCGGCTGTACTCCGAGGACGACTTCCTCTCCCGTCCCGAGTTCACGGACGCGGAGATCCTCCGTACGAACCTCGCCTCCGTCATCCTCCAGATGACCGCCGCGGGCCTCGGCGAGATCGAGAAGTTCCCGTTCATCGACCCGCCGGACCACCGCAACATCCGTGACGGCGTGCAGCTCCTCCAGGAGCTCGGGGCGCTCGACCCGAACGAGAAGGACCCGACGAAGCGGCTGACGGAGCAGGGGCGCAAGCTGTCCCAGCTGCCCGTCGACCCGCGTCTGGCACGCATGGTCCTGGAGGCCGACAAGAACGGTTGCGTTCGGGAAGTCATGGTGATCGCCGCCGCGCTCTCCATCCAGGACCCGCGCGAGCGCCCCGTCGAGAAGCAGCAGCAGGCGGACCAGAACCACGCCCGGTTCAAGGACGAGACGTCCGACTTCCTCGCGTTCCTGAACATGTGGCGGTACATCCGGGAGCAGCAGAAGGAGCGCGGTTCGTCCTCGTTCCGGCGGATGTGCAAGCAGGAGTACCTGAACTTCCTGCGGATCAGGGAGTGGCAGGACATCTACGCCCAGCTGCGGTCCGTCGCCAAGCAGCTGGGAATCCACCCGAACGAGGAGGACGCGCCGGAGACGTCCGTCCACACCTCCCTCCTCGCCGGTCTCCTCTCCCACATCGGGCTCAAGGACACCGACAAGAACGAGTACCTGGGCGCCCGTAACGCCAAGTTCGCGATCTTCCCCGGGTCGGCGCTGTTCAAGAAGCAGCCCCGTTTCATCATGTCGGCCGAGCTGGTGGAGACCTCCCGGCTGTGGGCCCGGGTCAACGCCAAGGTCGAACCGGAGTGGATCGAGCCGCTCGCCCAGCACCTCCTCAAGCGCACGTACAGCGAACCGCACTGGGAGAAGGACCAGGCGGCCGTCATGGCGTACGAGCGGGTCACGCTGTACGGGGTGCCGATCGTCGCGCAGCGGAAGGTGAACTACGGGCGGATCGACGCCGAGGTCTCCCGCGACCTGTTCATCCGCAACGCGCTCGTCGAGGGCGACTGGCGCACCCACCACAAGTTCTTCGCCGACAACCGCAAACTGCTGACCGAGGTCGAGGAGCTGGAGCACCGCGCCCGCCGCCGCGACATCCTCGTGGACGACGAAACCCTCTTCGACTTCTACGACCAGCGCATCCCCGAACACGTCGTCTCCGGCGCGCACTTCGACTCGTGGTGGAAGCACAAGAAGCGCGAGGAGCCCGAGTTCCTCGACTTCGAGCGCGAGATGCTCATCAACGAGAAGGCGGCGGGGGTCACCAAGGACGACTATCCGGACTCCTGGCGGCAGGGTCCGCTGAAGTTCCGGGTGACCTATCAGTTCGAGCCGGGTGCGGACGCGGACGGCGTGACCGTCCACATTCCGCTCCAGGTCCTCAACCAGGTCACCGACGAGGGCTTCGACTGGCAGATCCCCGGACTGCGCGAGGAGGTCGTCACCGAGCTGATCCGGTCGCTGCCGAAGCCGGTCCGCCGGCACTACGTGCCCGCGCCGAACTACGCGCAGAGGTTCCTGGACCGGGCGGTTCCGCTGCAGGAACCGATCCACTTCACGCTCGCCCGCGAACTGCAGAAGATGGTCGGGGTGCCCGTTTCCCCCGCGGACTTCGACCTCGACCGCATTCCGGACCACCTGAGGATCACGTTCCGGATCGTCGACGAGCGGCGCAAGAAGCTCGCCGAGGACAAGGACCTGGAGGCACTGCGGCTGCAACTGCGCCCCAAGGCCCGCCAGGCGCTCTCCCAGGCGGCTGCCGCGACGGCGGAACGCTCCGGCGGCGAGACCATCGAGCGCACCGGCCTCACCGACTGGACCATCGGCACGCTGACCAAGGTCTTCGAGACGAAGCGGGCGGGGCAGCCGGTGAAGGCCTATCCGGCGCTCGTCGACAAGGGCGCCTCGGTCTCCGTGCAGCTCTTCGACACCGAGGCCGAGCAGCGGCAGGCGATGTGGGCCGGCACCCGCCGCCTCATTCTGCTCAACATCCCCGTGAACCCCGCCAAGTTCGCCTCCGACAAGCTCACCAACCAGCAGAAGCTCGCCCTCTCCAGCAACCCGCACGGCTCCATCCAGGCCCTCTTCGACGACTGCGCGATGGCCGCCACGGACAAGCTGATCGCCGACCACAGCGGCCCCGCCTGGGACGAGGAGTCGTTCCGGAAGCTCTACGACAAGGTGCGCGCCGACCTGGTGGACGCGACCGTACGGACCGTGCACCAGGTCCAGCAGGTACTCGCCGCCTGGCAGGCCTGCGAGCGCCGCCTGAAGTCCACGAAGAGCCCCGTGCTGCTGCCGAACCTGGCGGACGTGCGCAAGCAGCTGGACGCCCTGATGCCGGCCGGGTTCGTGACGCGGACCGGCCTCAAACGGCTGCCGCACCTGATGCGTTACCTCGTGGCCGCCGACCGCCGCCTCCAGCAGATGCCGGCCGGCGCCCAGCGCGACACCGCGCGCATGGAGAAGGTCCACGAGATGCAGGACGAGTACGCCTGGCTGCTGGAACAACTGCCGCAGGGCAGGCCCGTACCGCAGGAGGTGCGCGAGATCCGCTGGATGATCGAGGAGCTGCGGGTCAGCTACTTCGCGCACGCGCTGGGCACGGCGTACCCGGTCTCCGACAAGCGCATCGTGAAGGCGATCGACGCGGCTGTCCCGTAACGGGGAGCGGCTTCGAAGCTGGTTCGACTGCACCCTCTGACCTGCTGTACAGTCTGTCTCGCAGCAACACGCACACACCGCGCAAGCGGGGTGAACGGCTGCGAAGCAAGGTCCTGTGGAGCAGTTTGGAGTGCTCGCCACCCTGTCAAGGTGGAGGCCGCGGGTTCAAATCCCGTCAGGACCGCAGTAAGTTCGAGGCCCGCATCCGCACCGGATGCGGGCCTCGGCGTTTGTGCCCCGGCCCACCCGGGCCCACCTCGGTCCTTCGGATCGGGGTCTCCTCGCGTCTTGACGCGGGCATCTGCCACCGGTACCCCGGACATCAGGGGATCGGGAGGTGACGAGTGACGGCTCCCACCGCACGGCACGAGACGCGCGCACTGCTGCGCGCCCACCTGTCCGCAGCCGCCGGCTACCGGCACCGCACGGAGCACTGTCCGGTCTGCCGCAAACTGCTGCGGCTCGCGATGGAACCGGAGCCGGACGACAGGGCTTCCCGGGCCCCGGACTCCCCCTGCCGGTCCTCCGCGGGCCGGCACGCGTCCCGGGAGGAACCGCAGGACGAAAGCCCTGCGGACTCGTGACCATCGCCGTAGGGCCGGCTTCCCATTCGGTGACAGGATCGGGTTTGGCAAGTGCCAGCGGCTGTGACGGGTGTCACCCAAAGCGTTCTTTGAGTCAGGGTATTTACACCCGCCTTACAATCGGCCAATTTAATATATGCAATTGCACTTGCCTCGACCTTCTCCGGCCTTCGCCCCGACCCGGGGCCGCCACCGGCGCCCGGCGGGCACGAGGGGCGCTCCCCCGGGGGCCGGCGTGCGGCAGGGCCGCACAGGGCGACACAGAGCCCCTCGGGCACAAAAAAATCGCGCTGGACCCGGCGGAGTCCAGCGCGATCAATGACCCGGCTCCCGTTGGGGCAGGTGCCGGTCATGTGGAGCTTGGGGTGGGCGGGCGGAACGAGTTGGGGGACCCGTGTCCGAAATACCCTGCAATGCGGGGGGTGTTGCCATGCACTGCGTGTGGTGCGGTGCTGCGGGTGAAGAAGATGAAGCGGTAGTGCGAGGTAATGCGATGCCTCAGGCCTCGCTGCGCTGCTGCGGGATACCCGCAAGCAGTGCGCGGACCTCGGCCTCGCGGTAGCGCCTGTGCCCACCCAGCGTGCGGATGGACGTGAGCTTGCCTGCCTTGGCCCAGCGGGTCACCGTCTTCGGGTCCACACGGAACATCGTGGCGACCTCAGCCGGGGTCAGCAGCGGCTCGGCGTCAGGGGTGCGAGCGGTCATGAGCGGCCTCCTCGGGAGAACCGAACCATCACGGTTCTTTCCTCTAAATTCTGCACCTTGACCCGCGTTGCCCGAAATGGCGGACGCGGGCCGAGTCGGTTATAGGACGAACGGCTTGTCCTCGGCACTACAACTACACCATCCGTCCAGCCGCGTGGGCCAAACCGATGGAATTGCCCTCTGAGGTGTTCATCCGCGACGGAAGCCGATGGACCATGCCATAGCGGACAGTCACGCCACTGTGACGATCAGTCACAGAGCGATCAGGAGTCGTCAGACCCCCCATAGAGTGCAATGCCGAGCATTCCGCCCTTAGTTGGACGGAAGGAGCCCTCTGCGGACTCCTTGTCCTATTTTGACACGAGGGACGGGGATGGGCGCAAGGGGTGCTTTAGTGCTGTCCGTCACGCTTGACACAAAAGCCCGGATCAGGACGTAGGTCCCGACCCCCTCGCTCTCACCTATTTCACGACGTGTCCCACGACTTGTCTCACGCACCACATCACGGTCCGGTTCACCGTTAGCTCAGGTTTCGCTCAAATCGCATTCTGTCCGCGGACCGAAGAGGCCCCCAAAGAGAACAAAACGAGACAAATACGTCCACTTCCGGAAACGAACGGGTGCCTCAGTTCGCGAACTGCCGGTCACGGACCGCCCGCCACCGCTCCGCGAGCCTGCCGTACGCCCGCGCCGCCCCGTCCGGGTCGCCGGCCCGCAGCGCCCCCAGCCCGGCGGCCACGTCCGCCGCCGAGCGGTCCGAGGCGAGCTGCGTCTCGTCCAGTACGTGAGCCAGCCCGCCGTAGTCCAGTTCGACGAGGGAACGGGGGTGGAACTCCTCCAGCCAGCGCCCCACCTCCACCAGCCCCGACACCAGCGGCCCCTCGTCCATGTGCTCCCGCAGCGTGCGCAGCCCGCGCGCCACCCGCCGCCGCGCCTGCACCATCGGCGTCCGGTAGCGCAGCACGGGCGCACAGTCCGCGGAGCCCTTCACGTACTCCCGTTCCTGGTCCTCGAAGAGGACGAACCAGCGCACCGGCACGTGCCACACCGAGGTCTTGATCCACGGCCGGGCGTCCGGGTTCCGCTCCCGCCACCGCTCGTGGTCGGCCCGCGCCTGCTCCCGTACGAGCGGGGGCACCGCGGCGTCCAGCAACGGTCCCGGGTACTGGTCGGCCGCCTCCTGGAGGGCCAGCCAGCCGCGCAGCCGGGTGCGCCAGGGGCAGACCACCACCACCTCGTCGACCTCGGCCACGTACGCGTCGCCGCTCTCGTGCACCGGCACCGCGAGGGGCGGGGTGGGCAGCAGACCGGCCAGGGCGGCACGGAGCTCGTCCTGAGGGGAGGGGAGGGCGGTGCGGCGGGCGTAGCGGGCCCAGTGGGTCCGTTCCGGTTCCGGGAAGGCGGCCAGCGGTTCGTACACCCGCAGGGACGACACGTACGGGACGATCACCGATGACGCCAGGGGCACGCCTGCTCCTCACTGCGACCGGACCCACGACCGGGCCGCCCGCCCGGCCAGGGACGACCGGAAACAAATCGTCCCACGGTGTCCCCCGGAAGGAGGTGATCTGCGGCACTCCGCCCTTGCGAGCGGCCCCCGGGGCCTAATCTCATGCCCAACGGGCCCTCCCCACCCGTAAGAGGGCTCACCGCCTCGTACTTGGGAGTCACCACAGTGACCGCATCTTCCGACGGCGTCCTGCACACCCTGTTCCGCTCGGAACAGGGCGGCCACGAGCAAGTCGTGCTCTGCCAGGACCGCGCCTCCGGCCTCAAGGCCGTCATCGCCCTGCACAACACGGACCTCGGTCCGGGCCTGGGCGGCACCCGCTTCTACCCGTACGAGAGCGAGGAGGCCGCCCTGGAGGACGCCCTGAACCTCTCGCGCGGCATGAGCTACAAGAACGCCCTGGCCGGTCTCGACCACGGTGGCGGCAAGGCCGTCATCATCGGCGACCCCGAGCAGATCAAGACCGAGGAGCTGCTGCTGGCGTACGGCCGCTTCGTCGCCTCGCTCGGTGGCCGCTACGTGACCGCGTGCGACGTCGGCACGTACGTCGCGGACATGGACGTCGTGGCGCGCGAGTGCCGCTGGACGACCGGGCGCTCCCCCGAGCACGGCGGCGCGGGCGACTCCTCCGTACTGACCGCCTTCGGCGTCTTCCAGGGCATGCGCGCCTGCGCCCAGCACCAGTGGGGCGATCCCACGCTGCGCGGCCGCAAGGTGGGCGTGGCCGGCGTGGGCAAGGTGGGCCACTACCTGGTGGAGCACCTGCTGGAGGACGGCGCGGAGGTCGTCGTCACGGATGTGCGCGAGGAGTCCGTACGCCGCGTGACCGACAAGCACCCCCAGGTCACCGTGGTCGCCGACACCGAGGCGCTGATCCGGGTCGAGGGCCTGGACATCTACGCCCCGTGCGCGCTCGGCGGCGCGCTGAACGACGAGAGCGTGCGGGCGCTGACGGCGGGTGTGGTGTGCGGTGCGGCCAACAACCAGCTCGCGCACGCGGGCGTCGAGAAGGACCTCGCCGACCGCGGGATCCTGTACGCGCCGGACTACGTGGTGAACGCGGGCGGGGTCATCCAGGTCGCCGACGAACTGCACGGCTTCGACTTCGACCGGTGCAGGAAGAAGGCCGCGAAGATCTTCGACACCACGCTGGAAATCTTCGCACGTGCGAAGAGTGACGGTGTTCCGCCGGTCGCCGCGGCCGACCGGATCGCCGAACAGCGGATGGCCGAGGCCCGCGCCCGGCGCTGACGGAGGGCTCCGGAGAGGGGCCGGACCGCCGGGTGGGGAGACATCGCTCACCCCCCTCGGCGGGTCGGGCGTCAGGAAGGGGCTAAAATCGCGGTTGACCAGCGGGGACGGAACGTCTCGCCGGTCGTGCTTCGAGGCGTCTCGTGCGGGCGGCGTACCGTATGGCCAAAGAAGCAGGTACCGTTGAAGTCCTGCGGACCGGTCTCTCCACGGAGGGCCCGTTCCCAACCATGAACGCGTGTCAAGACTCTGGGGCCGTCGAGCCCCGTCACCGAGGGGGTCGAGCCATGGGGCGCGGCCGGGCAAAGGCCAAGCAGACGAAGGTCGCCCGCCAGCTGAAGTACAGCAGCGGCGGTACCGACCTGTCGCGTCTGGCCAGCGAGCTGGGCGCTTCGACTTCGCAACAGCCGCCTAACGGCGAGCCGTTCGAGGACGATGACGAGGAAGACGACCCGTACGCACAGTACGCGTCGCAGTACAACGACGAGGACGAGGACGATGAGTCCGGACCTTCGTCGCAGCGCCGCGGCGCTTGACGCTTCACCTTTGGCGTTCGTACACCTCGAACATATTCATAAGGTTTGAGCAGTACCGTTTGATCACCGGACCCGGTCCGGGGCTCGCGCCCCGGGCCGGGTTCTGTGCGTCCTACTTGGCGTAGTCGCCGGTGAGGGCCGCGCCCTCGCGGTGCTCGCCGCGGGCGGTGATCCCGCCGGCCACCCAGGAGTCGACGCCGCGGTCGGCGAGGGCGGCCAGGGCCACGTCCACCGACTGCTCGGGCACGACAGCGATCATGCCGACGCCCATGTTGAGGGTCTTCTCCAGTTCGAGGCGCTCGACGTTCCCGGCCCTGCCGACGACGTCGAAGACGGCGCCGGGGGTCCAGGTCGAGCGGTCGACGGTGGCGTGCAGGTGGTCCGGGATCACCCGGGCCAGGTTGTTGGCCAGGCCTCCACCGGTGACGTGGCTGAAGGCGTGGACCTCGGCGGTGCGGGTGAGGGCCAGGCAGTCCAGCGAGTAGATCTTCGTGGGCTCCAGCAGCTCCTCGCCGAGTGTGCGGCCGAACTCCTCGATCTCCTGCTCCAGGGACCAGCCCGCGCGGTCGAAGACGACGTTGCGCACCAGCGAGTAGCCGTTGGAGTGAAGACCGGAGGACGCCATCGCGATCATGGCGTCGCCCTCGCGGATCCGGTCCGCGCCGAGGAGCTGGTCGTACTCCACGACACCGGTGCCGGCGCCCGCCACGTCGAAGTCGTCGGGGCCCAGCAGACCCGGGTGCTCGGCCGTCTCGCCGCCGACCAGGGCGCAGCCGGCGAGGACGCAGCCCTCGGCGATGCCCTTCACGAGGGCGGCGACCCGCTCGGGGTGCACCTTGCCCACGCAGATGTAGTCGGTCATGAACAGCGGTTCGGCGCCGCAGACGACCAGGTCGTCCACGACCATGCCGACCAGGTCGTGGCCGATGGTGTCGTACACGCCCATCCGGCGGGCGATGTCGACCTTCGTGCCGACGCCGTCGGTCGCCGAGGCGAGCAGCGGACGCTCGTACCGCTTGAGGGCGGAGGCGTCGAAGAGGCCGGCGAAGCCGCCGAGGCCGCCCAGCACCTCGGGCCGCTTCGTCTTCTTCACCCACTCCTTCATGAGTTCCACGGCGCGGTCGCCGGCTTCGATGTCGACGCCCGCGGACGCGTAGCTGGCACCGGTGGTCTCAGACTTCTCAGACATGGGGAGGTGAGAACTTTCGTGTCGAACAGCGAGGGTCTACGGGCCCGCTACGGGCGACGGAGCGCTTCGGCCGCGGCGGTGTTCGCCACTCCGGCCGCGAGCTCGGTCTCCAGGAGCTGCTTGCCGAGGAGCTCCGGGTCGGGGAGATCCATGGGGTACTCGCCGTCGAAGCACGCGCGGCAGAGGTTCGGCTTGTCGATCGTCGTCGACTCGATCATGCCGTCGATGGAGATGTACGCCAGCGAGTCGGCGCCGAGCGAGGTGCCGATCTCCTCGATGGTCATGCCGTTGGCGATCAGCTCCGCGCGGGTGGCGAAGTCGATGCCGAAGAAGCACGGCCACTTCACCGGCGGGGAGGAGATCCGGATGTGGATCTCCGCCGCGCCCGCCTCGCGGAGCATCTTGACCAGTGCGCGCTGGGTGTTGCCGCGGACGATCGAGTCGTCGACGACCACCAGGCGCTTGCCCTTGATGACTTCCTTGAGCGGGTTGAGCTTCAGACGGATGCCGAGCTGGCGGATCGTCTGGGACGGCTGGATGAAGGTCCGGCCGACGTACGCGTTCTTGACGAGCCCGGAGCCGTACGGAATCCCGCTGGCCTCGGCGTAACCGATCGCGGCGGGGGTGCCGGATTCGGGCGTCGCTATGACGAGATCGGCCTCGGCAGGAGCTTCCGCGGCCAGTTTGCGGCCCATCTCGACCCGGCTGAGATAGACGTTGCGGCCCGCGATGTCGGTGTCGGGGCGCGCGAGGTAGACGTACTCGAAGACACAGCCCTTGGGCTTCGCTTCTGCGAATCGAGAGGTGCGCAGGCCGTTCTCGTCGATCGCGAGCATCTCGCCCGGCTCGACCTCGCGGACGTAGGCTGCGCCGCAGATGTCGAGGGCGGCGGACTCGGAGGCCACCACCCAGCCGCGCTCCAGACGGCCGAGCACCAGCGGGCGGATGCCCTGCGGGTCGCGGGCCGCGTACAGCGTTCCCTCGTCCATGAAGACGAGGGAGAAGGCGCCCATGACCTGGGGGAGCACCTTTGCGGCGGCCTCCTCGATGGTCAGCGGCTTGCCGTCGTCGTCGGTCTGGCCCGCGAGGAGCGCGGTCACCAGGTCGGTGTCGTTGGTGGCGGCCACCTGGGTGGCGCGGCCGTTCTCCTTGGGGAGTTCGGCGACCAGCTCGGCGAGCTGTGCCGTATTGACCAGGTTTCCGTTGTGGCCGAGCGCGATCGAGCCGTGCGCGGTGGCACGGAACGTCGGCTGCGCGTTCTCCCACACCGAGGCTCCGGTGGTGGAGTAGCGGGCGTGACCGACCGCGATATGGCCCTGGAGGGAGCCGAGAGAGGTTTCGTCGAAGACTTGCGAGACCAGTCCCATGTCCTTGAAGACCAGGATCTGGGACCCGTTGCTGACTGCGATTCCCGCGGATTCCTGTCCGCGGTGCTGCAGTGCATACAGTCCGAAATAGGTGAGCTTGGCGACCTCTTCGCCGGGAGCCCAGACACCGAAGACGCCGCAAGCGTCCTGGGGGCCTTTCTCACCGGGGAGCAGGTCGTGGTTGAGTCGTCCATCACCACGAGGCACGGCACCGAGTGTAGGCGAGATCGACCACTGGTCCGAATTGGGGATACGGGCGGGCGACACCCCGGGGCGAAACGGTCCTGCTGGGGCGGGTCGCGGGCCGGATCGTGGCGGCGGGTGCCGATCCGGGTTCCGGCGTCCGGGGCCCGGGGCGGGTCGGGCGCGGCCAGGGGGCTACGGACGCGCGGCCCGGCGCCCGCTGAGGCGGGTTGCGGGGCGGGTTCCGCCGTCCGGACGTGGCTGGCCGGGCGTGCGGGTTCCCGCGGCGGGTGCCCGTGCCTGCCCCCTGCGGACCTCAGCAGCGGGTGCCGTGCGGTCTCCGCGGGCCCCCTGGAACCGGTATCGCTCGCAGGCGTAGACGTAGCCGTGCGGGCGTGCGGACCTCCGCGGCGGGAGCCTGCGGGCTGCGCGGGGCCCCGGCGACGGGCATCGCTCGCAGGCGTACAGGAGACCCCTGCGCGGCCGTCGTGCGTGCCGCGCAGGGCCGTCGGCCGCTACTTGGCCGCCTTCGCCTCCAGGCCCTTGCCGTCGGCTGCCGTGAGGGTCAGGGAGCGGCCGTCCACGCGGTACTTCACCTTGCCCGACAGCACCTGCAGCAGGTCCTTCTCCACCGTCCCCTCGGCGCCCTGGCACAGCATCCGGGTCGTGGCGACGCGGCCGAACTCAAGGGTGCCGTCGCCCTGCCGCGCCGTGCCGTTCAGGGAGTTGCAGCCGGTGTGTCCGCGGACCGTACCGTCCTTGCCGAAGGTCAGGTACGCCTTTCCGCCGGTGCCCTCCGGGAGCGACCTGGCCGTCTCCCCCTCCTGGAAGCCGCTGACGTTCCACTTCGTTCCGGTGAGGGGGGCGGGCGGCTCCACCGGCTTCGAGGTGAGGGCGATCGTGCCTCCCCTCGGCGTGGTGAGGGTCAGCCGGCTGTCGTCGAGTTCCGCCTTCAGCGGGTCTTCGAGCGCCTGGCGCATCGCGAGCTCGAAGTCCTGCTCCTCGCAGGCGATCTGAGTGGACAGCAGCTTGTCGAAGTCGACGGTGTCGCCCTTGACGGTGGCCCTCCCGGTGAAGGAGTTGCAGCCGTAATGGCCGGTGACCGCGCCCTTGTCGTCGATCTTGACGTAGACGCCGTCCGGAGCCGGGGCCTTCTTGCCGCCCACGGTCGCGCTCTCGACCGACCATCGCACGCCGGTCAGAGGCACGTCGGTCTGCACGGTGTCGTCGCCACCCTCCTTCCCGCTCCCTCCGGAGCCGGCACCCGTTTCCGTGCCGCAGGCCCCCAGGGCCAGGAGCGCCACGGCGGTGACGGGAACGGTCAGCATCTTCCGCGTCCTGAGCTTCGGCTTCGTCTGCATGCCGGTGTGACGGAACAGGTGGGGCGACCGGTTCCACTTGTCCCCGCGCAGGCCCGCCCATCAGCCCATGATCGGCAGGACCCCCACCAGATCAGCACGCTCGCCACTGGCTCTGACCTGCCCGTTCTCGATTTCGTCGGCCCATTGTGTACGTCCTGTGGCAAGCCTGATCCAGGTGAGCGGGTCGGTCTCCACGACGTTCGGCGGGGTTCCTCTCGTGTGCCGCGGCCCTTCGACGCACTGCACCACCGCGAACGGCGGGATCCGCACCTCCGTGGACGCGCCGGGCGCCTTCGCGGCGAGGGCGTCGGCGAGCAGCCGGGTGCAGGCGGCCAGCGCCTGGCGGTCGAACGGCACCGCCACCCCGGTCGCCCGCGCCAGGTCGTCGCTGTGCACGACGAGTTCGACGAGGCGAGTGACGAGGAAGTCCGCGAAGCGCATGGTGCCGACCCGGGTACGCACCACCCGCTCGTCGTCGGCGCCCGGCAGTACCTCCGCGATCCGGGCGGCGCGTTCGTACAGCTCCGTCACGGGCGTGCCCGCCGAGGCGCCTCTGGTGTCCTCGGCGATCCGCCCCGCCAGGCCAGCGGTGGCGAACGGCCAGTCCAGCAGGCCGACTTCGGCCCTTCCCGGGCGTCCGGCCCCGGTCGCCGGGCCGCGGAGGTCTCCCTCCGGCGCGGGATCCGCGAGTGCCCGTACGACCGACTCCACCCCCAGGTACACGTGCGCCGCCAGCTCCCGCACCGACCAGTCCCCCAGCCCGCCGGGGGCCGCGAGCTGCTCCTCGGACAGTCCCGCCACCACCGTGCGCAGGTGGCCGAACTGGGTGAGGACGGCGGCCCGGGTCCTGGCCGGGTCGTAGGTGCGGGGGCGCTTCTTCTTCGCGGCGTTCGCTGGCATACGGACGAGGTTAGAGGGCGCCACCGACAACGCCGCCGGACGTGCCCCCGCCCGCCGGGACGTCGAAGGGTTCGCCCGCCGCGGGTACTCCCACTCCGCGCCAGCGGAAGGGCAGGCCCCGGGCGACGTCCAGGTCGGAGTCGTCCATCAGCTGGAAGTGGAGGTGCGGTTCGGTGGAGTTGCCGCTGTTGCCGCAGAGCGCGAGCGGTCGGCCCTCCTCCACCCGGTCCCCCGTGCGCACGGTGAGCGAGCCGCGCCTCAGGTGCGCGTACAGCGCGTACGTGCCGCCTCCCAGGTCGAGCACGACGTGGTTGCCGACGATGCGGCGCGGCCCGCCGAGCGTCCGCGCCACGCCCTCCACGAGCAGGAGGTACAGCACCCCCGGCAGCGACGTGCGGCTCAGGTGGTCGCGCTGACGGTCCTCCGCGTGCAGGACGGTGGCATCGGCGACTGCCAGCAACGGCCGCCCGAAGGCGGGGAACGCCTCGCTGCGGCGGGCGGGCGGCCAGAACCACACCGGCGCGGGCCGCGCGCCGCCGTCCGGCTCGGCCAGGATGTCGATCGCGTAGGTCTGGCCGTACGTGTGCGTGCCGTGGCTCGGCTGCTTGTCCGCCGGGCTGTTGAGCGCGGACCAGCGGCCGGTCACGGGCGGGGCGACCTCGACGGGCGCCGGGTCCCCCAGTGCGCGACGCCGGCGCCTCGCGTCGTTCGAGCGCCAGGCGTTGAGCGCGAGGGCCAGGGCGCACGGGATCCAGCCGGCCAGGTACCCGTACGGCAGCTCCACGAAGAACTGCGCGAAGGCCTGCACGAAGAAGTACGCCCACAGGACACGGCTGAGGTGCAGTGCGGCTCGACGTGCGGTGATGGCGACCTCCCCCGGTCCGTGCCCCGCGGCGGCTGTCCGCGGTCGGTCCCCGTCGGACAGGGCCCTCGGGTTACGTAAGCAGACCGTCCCCGCGCGTGGTTCCCCGGGGCCGGTCCGCGCGCCTACAGCAACGTCAGCGCGGCCCCGATCAGTGCCGCCACCAGCACAATCACCGGGCCGAGCGGCGTCCCCTGGTCTGCGGGGGTGCTGTCCACGGCGGGGCGCGACTCGGGGTCGGCGAGCATCGCGCGGATCCCTTCGGCGGCCCGCCCTGCCACGTGACCCTTGGCGGTACGCCGGTCCAGGCCCGCCCAGCCGGTGGGGCGGACGGCGGTCTGCGTGCCGTCGAGTGCGCCGAGGACCAGGCGGTCCTCGGCGCACTCGACCTTCTCGATCTCCGCCCACGGCACCTGCTCGACCCGCCAGCCGCCCGCCACCCACACGCCCGAACGGTCTGTCGTGACACGCCAGTTGAGCGCGGTCGCCGCCCAGGTCAGGGCGAAGGGAAGCGTGACCAGCAGCAGCCAGGACCGCAGGGTGCGCTCGTCGTCGAAGAAGTTCCAGACCGTCGCCGCCTCGAAGAGGAGGACCAGCGCCCCGGCCGTCCGGCTCACCGGCCCGGCGGACCAACTGGCCACGAGAGTACGGGGGCTGCCGGGAGCGGAGGGGTGCGACACGGTGTCCTTCTCGGTAGGCGCCAACTTCTGGGTGGCCATTGGCTTTTCGGTGCGTGGGGGGTGTGGGTCGGGGACGGCGGGGGCGAGGGCCGCCGGGGTGGTGGAGCGTTCCACGGCGACGCGCCCGTCGGGTCCGTCGACTGCGGCGACGTACGTCAACTGCGCCCCTGGGCTGGGCAGTCCGTACAGCACCGCCTCCCGGACGGAGCCGTGCGGCGCCGGTTGTCCGGCCCGCTCCCCCGCGTACCCTCCCCACGTCCGGAAGCGCAGCAGCGGCTCGGACGCGGCGTGGTCGTCGGCCGCGTACACGCAGACCCTGCCGTCCTCGCCCTCCCGGACGAGCACGCGCAGCACAGGTTGCGGGCGCCGTGCGAACCGGCGGGCCGTCCACCAGTTGGCGAGGACGTGGACCAGAAGACCGGTGCCGAGCGTCCCGGACATCAGCAGCAGCCAGTTCACCCCGAACGGCCACTCGGTCACGCAGACGTACCCCGCCACGGCCAGCAGAACAGCGGCGGCGGCCGGAGCGAGGAGCCGGTGCGGCCGGCGTACCGGCACCGGCGGCGGGGCGTGCCGGTACGCGCCGGCGACCGCCTCCGCGTGCGCCCGTCGGCGTGCGCGCGCCCGCAGCCGGTACAGCAGGAGCAGCCCGGCCAGGAGAGCAGCGGCGCCCACCACGATCCTGGCCGCCGGCCCCGCGTCGGCCACCCCCGCGTCGCTGAGCAGCACGACGGCGGTCAGCGGTCCTAGCACGGCCAGTGCGAGCGCGGGCCGCCGCAGGATCCAGTACGCCTCCAGGAGCAAGAAGCCCAGGAACAGAGTGGTCAGCGTCCACACCCAGACGTCCCCGAAGAGCCACGCGCTGCCGGTCGACGCGTACGAGGTCGAGATCAGGACGTCAGAGGCTGCCCTCGCGGTCAGGGGCACGTACCCCTCGCCGAACTCGACCGCTGTCAGGGCCGGTGCCGTCCTCCCCTCGGACCGGGTGCCCAGACGGAGTTCCGGCGGCGGATCCGGCAGCAGCCACACCAGCACTCCCGCCAGCACCAGCGTCAGCAGCAGCCACACCGGATGCGCCCACCGGCGGGAGGGCACGGCGGCCAGCCAGCGGCGCGCGTCGGCGGACCGCCAGGGGGCGGTGCCCTCGGGTATGTACGCGCCCGGAAGCCGCACGGGCGGCGGGGGTTGATCGTTCACCCGCGCATTATGACCACGGAACGCGAGTGCGGCCCCGCCCCCGGTCGCCCCGGGGCGGGGCCGCACTCCCGCACGCGCCGGACGACAACCGTCCGCCGCCGTGCGGTCACTGGGCCAGCAGGCCCGGAATGGTCGCCTCGTGGGCTTCCTTCAGCTCCGCCAGCGGGATGCCGAACTGGCCCTGGACCTCGATCGCCGCGTCCGCGCCGGAGCCGTCCACGACACCGATGCGGGCGACCGGCAGACCGCGCGCCCCGCACATGTCGTTGAAGCGGAGCTCCTCGCTGCGCGGGATCGACACGACCGCGCGGCCGGCCGACTCCGAGAACAGGAACACGAACGGGTCGATGCCGTCCGGCACCACCAGCCGCGCGCCCTTCCCGCCACGGAGGCAGGACTCGGTGACCGCCTGGATCAGACCGCCGTCGCTCAGGTCGTGGGCGGCGTCGATCATGCCGTCCCGGGAGGCCGAGATCAGGATCTCGCCGAGCAGCTTCTCGCGCGCCAGGTCGACCTTCGGCGGCAGACCGCCGAGGTGGCCGTGCACGACCTCGGACCAGGCGGAGCCGCCCAGTTCCTCGTGCGTGTCACCGAGGAGGTACAGCAGCTGCCCCTCTTCGGCGAAGGCCATCGGCGTACGGCGGGAGACGTCGTCGATGACACCGAGGACCGCGACGACGGGCGTGGGGTGGATCGCGGTCTCACCGGTCTGGTTGTACAGAGAAACGTTGCCACCGGTCACCGGAGTTCCCAGTTCCAGGCAGCCGTCCGCGAGCCCCCGGGTGGCCTCCGCGAACTGCCACATCACGTCCGGGTCCTCGGGGGAGCCGAAGTTGAGGCAGTTGGAGATCGCGAGGGGCTTGGCTCCCGTGGTGGCGACGTTGCGGTACGACTCGGCGAGCGCCAGCTGCGCACCCGCGTACGGGTCCAGCTTGGCGTACCGGCCGTTGCCGTCGGTCGCCATCGTCACGCCGAGACCGGTCTCGGCGTCGATGCGGACCATGCCCGCGTCCTCCGGCATCGCCAGGACGGTGTTGCCCTGCACGAAGCGGTCGTACTGGTCGGTGATCCACGCCTTGGACGCCTGGTTGGGCGACGCGACGAGCTTGAGGACCTGCTCGCGCAGCTCGTCGCCGTCGGCCGGGCGGGCCAGCTTGTTCGCGTCGTCCGCCTGGAGCGCGTCCTGCCAGGAGGGCCTGGCGTAGGGGCGCTCGTACACCGGGCCCTCGTGGGCGACGGTGCGCGGCGGCACGTCGACGATCTGCTCGCCGTGCCAGAAGATCTCCAGCTGGGAGCCCTCGGTCACCTCACCGATGACGGTGGCGATGACGTCCCACTTCTCGCAGATCTCCATGAAGCGGTCCACGTGCTGCGGCTCGACGATCGCGCACATGCGCTCCTGCGACTCGCTCATGAGGATTTCCTCGGGCGAGAGGGAGGAGTCGCGCAGCGGCACGGTGTCCAGCTCGACGCGCATGCCGCCGGAACCCGCCGACGCCAGCTCGCTGGTGGCGCAGGAGAGACCGGCGCCGCCCAGGTCCTGGATGCCGTCGACCAGCTTCTCGGCGAAGATCTCCAGGGTGCACTCGATCAGGAGCTTCTCCTGGAACGGGTCGCCGACCTGGACGGCGGGGCGCTTGGTGGGCTTCGCGTCGTCGAAGGTCTCCGAGGCGAGGACCGAGACGCCGCCGATGCCGTCGCCGCCGGTGCGGGCGCCGTACAGGATGACCTTGTTGCCCGCGCCGGAAGCCTTGGCGAGGTGGATGTCCTCGTGCTTCATGACGCCGATGCAGCCCGCGTTGACCAGCGGGTTGCCCTGGTAGCAGGCGTCGAAGACGACCTCGCCGCCGATGTTCGGCAGGCCGAGGCAGTTTCCGTAGCCGCCGATTCCGGCCACCACACCGGGCAGGACGCGCCGGGTGTCGGGGTGGTCGGCCGCGCCGAAGCGCAGCGGGTCGACGACCGCGACCGGGCGGGCGCCCATGGCGAGGATGTCGCGGACGATGCCGCCTACGCCGGTGGCCGCGCCCTGGTACGGCTCGATGTACGAGGGGTGGTTGTGCGACTCGACCTTGAAGGTGACCGCGTAGCCCTGGCCGACGTCGACGACGCCGGCGTTCTCGCCGATGCCGACGAGCATGGCGTCGTTCTCCGGGACCTTCTCGCCGAACTGCCTGAGGTGGACCTTGCTGCTCTTGTAGGAGCAGTGCTCGGACCACATCACGGAGTACATGGCGAGCTCGGCGCCGGTGGGACGGCGGCCGAGGATCTCGCGGATCCGGGCGTACTCGTCCTCCTTGAGGCCGAGTTCCTTCCAGGGCTGCTCGACCTCGGGGGTCCCGGCAGCGTGCTTGACGGTGTCCAGGCTGTGCTTGATGGTGCCCTCGCTGCGCTCGGTCGTCATGCGTTGACCAACTTCTTCAGGATCGAGGTGAAGAACCCGAGCCCGTCGGTACGGCCCGTGCCGACCAGCGGCTCCACGGCGTGCTCGGGGTGCGGCATCAGGCCCACGACGTTGCCCGCCGCGTTGCTGATGCCGGCGATGTCCCGGAGCGAGCCGTTGGGGTTGCCGTCCAGGTATCGGAACGCCACCCGGCCCTCCGCCTCCAGCTCGTCGAGCGTGCGCTCGTCGGCGACGTACCGCCCGTCCATGTTCTTGAGCGGTACGGAGATCTCCTGGCCGGCCTCGTAGTCGGCGGTCCAGGCGGTCTCCGCGTTCTCCACCCGCAGCTTCTGGTCGCGGCAGATGAAGTGCAGGTGGTTGTTCCGGAGCATCGCACCGGGCAGCAGGTGTGCCTCGGTGAGGATCTGGAAGCCGTTGCAGATGCCGAGGACCGGCATGCCGGCCTTCGCCTGGTCGATGATCGTGTCCATCACGGGCGAGAAGCGCGAGATGGCGCCGGCCCGCAGGTAGTCGCCGTAGGAGAACCCTCCGGCGAGGACCACCGCGTCGACCTGGTGGAGGTCCTTGTCGCGGTGCCACAGGGACACCGGCTCGGCGCCCGCGATCCGGACGGCGCGCAGCGCGTCCTGGTCGTCGAGCGTGCCGGGAAAGGTGACGACTCCGATGCGAGAAGTCACTTCTCTTCCTCCACCTTCACGGTGAAGTCCTCGATGACGGTGTTGGCGAGGAACGTTTCGGCCATCTCGTGGATGCGGGTGAGGGCGGCGTCGTCGACCGGCCCCTCCACCTCCAGTTCGAAACGCTTCCCCTGACGGACGTCCGCGATTGACTCGAAGCCGAGACGGGGCAGTGCACGCTGCACCGCCTGTCCCTGCGGGTCGAGAATCTCGGGCTTGAGCATGACGTCGACTACGACGCGTGCCACTGGCACTCCCGGTGTGGTGTGGTGCTTAAGGCGGTTTCACCAGCGTACCCGCCCAAAAATTCTACGCGGGTAGATATGTCCCGACTATCCCTCCGAGCGATCACGCTCCGGTATCGGAGCCGACAACGCGGGGAAAAATCCACGAAAAAACAGGCCCTTGCATTGCTCTGGACACGCTGAGGGAATTGACTGGGCTTCACAATGCAATGACTCCCCCTGTACAAAGGAATGCAAGAGAAAGCAACATTGCTCACCACCTCACCAGAAAACGCTGGTGGGCCGACATCACCGCACGTCAGCGCGGTGGACCCGGCACCTCGACCGGCACTCGTCCGCAGGAAGGACCGATATCCGTGGCTCAACGCGTAGTGGTCACGCTCTCCGACGACATCGACGGAGGAGAAGCGGCGGAAACGGTGACCTTCGGCCTCGACGGGAAGTCGTACGAGATCGACCTCAATCCCGCCAATGCAAAGAAACTGCGCGCGGCACTGAAGCCGTACGTCGACGCGGGCCGAAAGCACTCGAAGTCGGGCAATGTGTACCGGCACACGGCGGTGGCCCCCGACCCGGCGGCGGTACGTGCCTGGGCGCGGTCGCACCGCATGGACGTGCCGGCCAGGGGCCGCATCCCGAAGAAGGTCTACGAGGCGTTCGCGGAAGCGTCCTGACCTCCGGTCGCGGCCTCCTGACGGTCCGGCAGGAGCGCGGGGCGGTCCCGGCCGGGGCCCTCCCGCGGGGCCGCGCGGGTCGGCCGGGAACCGATTTGCATCACACCCCGGTACCTGGGCTAAAGTCTGGAGCACGCCGAAGGGCAAGGCCGCAGGGCCCCGCCTCACGCAGCGTGCGGGTGTAGTTCAGTAGTAGAACATCCCTCTTCCAGGGGGAAGGCGCAGTGTGCAATTCCTGTCACCCGCTCTGCATCGCTCAACCGGTTGCCGGTCACCCCGGCGCATCGGGTAAGGTGATGCCGCACCACCGAGCAGTACCAGCACCACCTCGCGGACGTAGCTCAGTTGGTAGAGCGCAACCTTGCCAAGGTTGAGGTCGCCAGTTCGAACCTGGTCGTCCGCTCAGAGATCGAAGGCCCCGGTCATCACGACCGGGGCCTTCGGCGTTCCCGCACTCCGCCATGACATTTGTCATCGGGAGCGATGACAGCCCGCACTGCCGCCGGCGACGCCGCGGCACGAGCCTTGAGTCATGACCACGAACGCAGAGCTTGTCATCGACGTCGAAGGACTGCGGCGGACGTACGCCGGAGGCTTCGAGGCCGTCCGCTCCGTCTCCCTCTCCGTCGCCCGGGGCGAACTCTTCGCACTCCTGGGGACGAACGGCGCGGGCAAGACCTCGACGCTGGAACTCCTGGAGGGCCTGGCCGCCCCGACCGCCGGCCGCGTCCGGGTGCTGGGGCACGACCCGTACACCCAGCGGTCCCAGGTCCGGCCCCGGGTGGGCGTGATGCTCCAGGAGGGCGGCTTCCCCTCGCAGTTGACGGTGCTGGAGACGGCACGGATGTGGGCGGGCTGCACGAGCGGCGCCCGCCCGGTCGAAGAGGCGCTGGAGCTGGTGGGACTCGGCGGGCGCCGTGCCGTACGGGTGCTCCAGCTGTCCGGCGGTGAACGGCGGCGGCTCGACCTCGCGATGGCGGTCCTCGGCCGGCCCGAGGTCCTGTTCCTGGACGAGCCGACGACCGGGCTCGACGCCGAAGGGCGGCACGCCACCTGGGAGTTGGTGCGCGAGATGCGCGACGAGGGCACGACCGTACTGCTGACCACGCACTATCTCGAAGAGGCCGAGGAGCTGGCCGACCGGCTGGCGATCATGCACGAGGGGCGGATCGCCGCCGAGGGCCGGGTGGACGACGTGGTGGCCGCGCACCCCTCGCAGATCAGCTTCGAGCTGCCGCCCGGGTACCACCTGGGCGACCTCCCACCGCTGGGCACGCTGGGCGTCACCGAGCACCACCTGAGCGGCCGGACCGTGAAGCTGTCGACCCAGCAGCTCCAGCGTGCGGCGACCGGCCTGCTGGTCTGGGCGGACGGCGCGGGGGTGGAGCTGCGCGGCCTCGACGTCCGGTCGGCCTCGCTGGAGGAGGCCTTCCTGTACATCGCGCGGGAGGCGAAGGAATCGACGGGTACGACGGCGAACACGACGAGGGACGAGGTGGCGGCGCGATGAGCGGCACGCTGACGCAGGGCGCACGGACGACCGCGACCGGAGCGCGCACCACGACCGCCGGCCGGATGAAGGCGATGGCGCGCGCCGAACTCATCCTGCTGGGACGGCACAAGGCCGGACTGGTGACGATCCTGGTGATGCCGCTCATCCTGACCTTCGCGTCCCTGTCGGTCGCCAAGGGCATGGACTTGGAGCAGTACGGACTGTCCCTCGGCACGATGCTGATCCCCACGGCACTGACGTACGTGATGATCGGCAGCATCTACACCACGCTGGTCGGCACCTATGTCACCCGCCGCGAGGAATTGGTGCTCAAGCGGCTGCGGACCGGCGAGCAGGGCGACATGGAAATCCTGGCGGGCACCTCCATCGCCGCGCTCGTGGCGGGGCTGGTGCAGAGCGTGCTGCTGCTGGTGGCGGGGGTCGTACTGCTCGACGCGGAGATGCCTTCCCATGTGCTGTTCGTGGCGGTGGGCATCGCGCTCGGCATCGCACTCGCGGTGCTCCTCGCGGTGGCGACCACCGCCTTCACGAAGAGCGTGGAGGGGGCGCAGCTCACCATCGCACCGGTGATGTTCCTGTCGATGTTCGGCTCCGGGCTGTTCTTCCCGCTGGAGGCGCTCCCCGACACCGCCGCCACGATCTGCGAACTGCTGCCGTTCTCTCCGGTGGTGGAGCTGATGCGGGGCGGTTGGTCCGGCGGGCTGACCTGGACCGGAGCGATGGGCGACGTGGCCGTCGTGGCGGCCTGGACCGTACTGTCGGTGTACACGGCCAAGAAGCGGTTCCACTGGGAGCCGCGGCGATAGACCCGGCCTCCGGCCCCCGTCCCGATCCGGGGCGGGGGCCGGTTTCGAGGGAGTGTGGGCGGGATGAAGGGTTTCTGGCGCAGGCGCGGCAGGGCCGCGAAGATGGACCTGTACCTGCGGGTCACGCTGTACGTGATGCCCTGGATCACCAGCGTCGGCGCGCTGGCCCCGTTCCCGGACAACCTGGTCAGGAACTCCGGCTCCTTGGTCCTGGTCCAGGGCCTCATGGCGGTCCTCTTCGTCCAGTGCGTGCTCCTGATGCACTGCCTGAACCGCGGTCTCGCCCACCGGCTGCACGGCGCCCCCGCCCCGTGGCGCTCCGCCCTGGTGTCGGTGGCGCTGGGCGCGGTGGTGGTGACCTCGGCACTGACCCTCCAGGCCACCGGCGGGCTCGCCGCGCGGAACGACAACGGTTCCGCGCTGTCCATGCTTCTCTTCTACGGCCTGATCCCCACGATGATGTCCGTGTACGCCCTGTCGAGGGTCCGGTGGCTCATCCTGGGGACCGCCGTGGCGGCCGCGGTGGTGGGCTCCGCGGCGGGACTGGCGACGGGCCGCCCCGAACCCGCGGCCGTGACGGTGGTCTCCGTGCTGCTGGCGGGCGTGTTCTGCCTGATCACCTATCGCTCGTCGCTCTGGTACATGGCGATGATCTGGGAACTCGACCGGGCCCGGGACACCGCGGCCCGCCTCGCGGTCGCGGAGGAGCGGCTGCGGTTCGGCCGGGACCTGCACGACGTGATGGGGCGCAACCTGGCGGTCATCGCGCTGAAGAGCGAGCTCGCCATGCAGCTCGCCCGGCGCGGCCGGCCGGAGGCGGCCGAGCAGATGGCCGAGGTGCAGCGGATCGCGCAGGAGTCGCAGCGCGAGGTGCGGGAGGTCGTACGGGGGTACCGGGAGGCCGACCTGCGCAACGAGATCGAAGGGGCGCGCGGAGTGCTGGCCGCGGCCGGCATCACGTGCACGGTGGCCGACGCACCGGCCGCCGGTCTGCCCGCGGGGGTGCAGTCCGCGCTCGGCTGGGTCGTCCGCGAGACCACCACCAACGTCCTGCGGCACGGCAACCCGAAGAGCTGCGCGCTGCGCCTCACCTCGGACGGGGTCGGCGCGGTCCTGGTCGTCGAGAACGACGGGGCTACGGCCGGGGCCACCGTCGGTGCGACCGGCTCCGGTCTGGCCGGGCTGCGCGAGCGGCTCGCCGCCGTGGGCGGCACGCTGGCCGCGGGGGCGACCGGCGACGGCATGTTCCGGGTGACGGCCGTCGTGCCGCTGAGCGCACCGGACGAACCCGCTCCCCCCGACGGAGGGAAGACCGGCCACATGAGCCCGCAGCACGCACAGCCGCCCGCGCCCGCCACCGGCGCGAAGTTCCTGAAGCTCCCCGGCCGCCCGAAGGCCGGTGCCGCGTGAGTGCCGTGCGCATCCTGCTCGCCGACGACGAACACCTCATCCGGGGAGCGCTCGCCGCGCTGCTGGCCCTGGAGGACGACCTGGAGGTGGTGGCCGAGGCGGCCACCGGGAACGAGGCGCTGGCGATGGCGCTCCAGCACCGGCCCGACATCGCCGTGCTGGACCTGCAGATGCCGGGGCTGGACGGTGTGGCGGTGGCCACACGACTGCGGACCGACGTGCCGGACTGCCGGACCATGATCGTGACCAGTCACGGGCTGCCCGGCCATCTGAAGCGGGCGCTCGCGGCGGGTGTGCGGGGGTTCGTGCCCAAGACGGTGAGCGCCCAGCGACTGGCCGAGATCATCCGTACCGTACGGGCCGGAAACCGTTATGTGGACCCGGAGTTGGCGGCCGACGCCATCGCGGCCGGGGACTCGCCGCTGACCGTGCGGGAGGCGGAGGTGCTGGAGCTGGCCGCGCACGGGGCGCCGATCGCGGAGATCGCCGCGCGGGCGGCGCTGAGCCAGGGCACCGTACGGAACTACCTGTCGTCGGCGGCGTCGAAGCTGGGGGCGGAGAACCGTCATACGGCGGTGCGTCTCGCACGGGAGCGCGGTTGGGTATAGTTGTTCTCGCGCCACGGCGCAGCGCGGACGTAGCTCAGTTGGTAGAGCGCAACCTTGCCAAGGTTGAGGTCGCCAGTTCGAACCTGGTCGTCCGCTCCGTCCGAGAAGGCCCCGGTCATGACGACCGGGGCCTTCTTCGTGCCCGCTACGACCAGGTCAGGCCGGTCAGCCGCTCGTACGCCTCGACGTACTTGGCGCGGGAGGCGTCCACGATCTCCTGCGGGAGGGCGGGCGGCGGGCTGTCGGACCCGGGGTCCCAGCCGGAGGCGTCCGAGGTCAGCCAGTCGCGGATGAACTGCTTGTCGAAGGACGGCTGCGCGCGGCCCGGCTCCCAGCTGCTCGCCGGCCAGAACCGCGAGGAGTCCGGGGTGAGGACCTCGTCGGCGATGACGAGGCGGTCCTGGCCGTCGGCCACCGTCTCGTACCCGAACTCGAACTTGGTGTCCGCGAGGACGATGCCCCGGTCGCGGGCGATGTCGCGGGCCCGGCCGTACACGGCGAGGGTCGTCTGGCGCAGCAGGGCGGCGGTCTCCGCGCCGACCTGGCGGGCGACCTCCTCGTAGCTCACGTTCTCGTCGTGGTCGCCGACGGCCGCCTTGGTGGCGGGCGTGAAGATCGGGCCGGGCAGTTCCGAGCCGTTGACCAGGCCCTCGGGCAGGGCGAGACCGCAGACCGTGCGGGACTCGCGGTACTCGACGAGACCGGAGCCCGTCAGGTAGCCGCGTGCCACGCACTCGACGGGGACCATGCGCAGCGACTTGCAGACCAGGGTGCGGCCCGCCCAGTCGGCCGGGGCGCCCGCCGGGACGTCGGTGGACAGGACGTGGTGCGGGACGAGGTCCTGGAGCTGGTCGAACCACCACAGCGACAGCTGGGTGAGAATGCGCCCCTTGTCGGGGATGACGCTGGGCAGCACCCAGTCGTAGGCGCTGGTGCGGTCGCTGGCGACCATCACGAGGTCGCCCGCCTCGTTCCGGTACAGGTCGCGCACCTTGCCGGTGTGCAGATGTACCAGGCCCGGCACCTGCTGGGGCTCGGGCTTTACTACGAATCCGGACACGGTTCCTCCCCGTGGTTATGGCCGATCGAGCACGATTCTCCCGTACGGGAGGGGGAAAGACCCGGTCAGGGTGGGGTCCGCCCGCCCGGGGCCCGTGCGGTCGCCTCCCGGGGGAAGGATCAGGTGCCCTTGGCGATGCGGTCCAGGAGGTTCGCCGTCGCCTTCTGGATGCGGGAGTCGACGTGACCGGGACGGTCCAGCGCCGGGGACCAGGCGAAGGTTCCCGACGCGAAGACGAGTGCCCCGCTGGGCGCGCGATACAGCGACGTCTCCTGGTGACGTAGCGCACCTTCGCTGTCCCGGTAGGGGGAGTGCGCGAGCAGGATGCGGCCGCAGTGCGGGGGGAGGGCGGTGCGCGGGAAGTAACGGTCGGCCTCGCCCGCGACCAGGCCCTCGATCTCGTCGCCCTCGCCGGCGCCGGAGTTCTCCCACAGCCAGTGCTCCGCGTTGCGCACGACGAGTGCGCTGGGCTCGGGGACCCGCCCCGCGTACTGGATGCCCAGCAGCTGCTGCTCGGGCCTGTCCACCTCGCGCCACAGCGCCGCTTTTCCGGGGGCGCGGCGCTTGTGGCAGGTCAGCAGGCGGTCGGGGACGCCGGAGGGCGAGGGTGCGAGGTCGACCTGCCAGTACATGGTGTTGGCGGAGAGGAAGACCAGGGAGGTGCCCTCGTCGCGGGCGCGCTCGGCGGCCCGTCGCATGGGCACCGACCAGTACTCGTCGTGGCCGGGAAAGATCAGGCCCCGGTAGCGGGTGGTGTCGATGCGGCCGGCGTGCAGGTCGCGGGCGTCGGCGTAGGCGAGGTCGTAGCCGTACCGCTCGGCCCAGCGGATGAAGTCGTAGGCGTGCCCGACGTGCAGGGGCAGGCCCTGGCCCGCGTACGGCCGGTCGAAGGAGACGGTGGTGGCCGCGTCCTCCTCGCCGAGGAGGCGCCCCCGCTCGTCCCAGGCGTGGTAGAGGCTGGCGCCGGTCCGGCCGTCCTCCGGGTAGAGGTTGTACGCCTGCCAGGTGATGTCGGGCATCAGGAGCAGGTAGTCGGCGGGGCGGTCGTCGCGGACCGTGAACGGGATGTGCGAGCGGTGGCCGTCCGCGCTGGTCAGCACGGCGACGTACGCGCCGAGGCTCCAGTACTCGGGGATCTGCAGCCGCCAGGACTGCCACCAGTGGTGGCACGAGACCGTGCGGTCGGCGGCCAGCGGGGCGGGCTGGACGATGCCGGACAGCCGGGGGCTGGTGTCCACCTTGGTGGCGCCGGCGCCGCTGTAGTGGCCGATCCGGTAGACGTACACGGAGAATTCCTGCGGCGGGTTGACCGTGACGTGGAAGTCGACGGACCCGCCGGGGGAGACCGATCCGGACGAGGTGAAGCCCTTGATCTGGCAGTTCACGTCGTCGGCCGTACGGGGCCCGGAGGTGCGGCGCGGCTGTGGGACCCGGGCGCCGGTGGCCGGGTCCAGCTCCGCGTACCAGGGGACGACCGCGCCTTCCTCGTCCAGGTACTGGTCGCCGCCGCGCAGCCACGGCAGCGGGCCCTGGCCGAACGGATCCGAGACGGCGTGCGCGAGCGCCCCCGAGTCCCAGCGAATCTGCTCCGACCCCACGTCACATCCCTCCCTCGGTCCCCCGAGAAAACTCCGGTTTCCCGGAGCCACAGGGGTGCAGCACCTGTCAGCTCCAGGACCCCAGCACATCACATAACGCGCTCACTCCGTCACCGTTCGTCGCGAATTGGCGTGAAACGGAACCGGGTACTCCGTTCGTGGGACCTGTCGGCGGGTCTGCGGCGGCACGCGGACACGGTGTGCTCAACGGAGCTCATACCAGCCGCACCGGCTTCTCCGGTCGTACACCGACCGCGGCCAGCCAGCCGCGCAGCGGGACCGGATCGCCGTCCTCCACCAGGCTGAGAACGGGCCCGGTGAGGTCGGAGCGGCGCTTGCCGCCGACGAGCAGGGAGGGCCCGTCGAGCCAGTCCAGGCCGGGGGCCGCGCCCGCGGTGTCCACCGCCGCACAGCAGACCATCGCGGTGACGTGGTCGGCGAGCAGGTCGCGCCCGGTGCGCGGCGGCTGGATCGGGAAGACCGGCAGCGGGCCCTCCGCCCAGGCCCCGCTGTCCTCCCGGCCCCCGCCGACAGGCACGGGCACGGCCGGCGGTGCGGCGGCCTCGTCGCGGGCGGCCTCGGCGGCGATACCGGCGGCGAGGGCGTCGGTGCGCTCCTCGTCGGGGCGGCCGTCGTCGGGGCCGGGGGCCTCGGTCAGCGGCACGGGAGCGGCGGCGAGGTGGTCCAGGACGCGGGCCAGCGTGGGGCTGCCGGCGGCGGGCGTACGGTCGCGGCCGGTGCCGTCGTGCCGGGAGCCGGCACCGACGGTGTCCAGAGCGTCCAGGACGCGGTGCAGCCGGGCGGCCTCGGTACGCCATTTCCGGTCGACGACTTCCTCGGGGTACGCCTGCCAGTCGACCGGGGACCAGTCGGGGCCCGGGGTGGCCGGGCCGCCGTGGAACAGCCGGGCGGCCAGCAGCGAGATGGTCCCGTCCACGGTGCCGGGCTCCTCCAGGAGGTCGCAGGCGGGGCGCTCGCCGAGCCGGGACGCGAACTCGTTGGCGAGGCGGTCGCGGCGGGACAGCTCGGTGAGGGCGGAGACCACGCCGGCGTCGAGCCGGGAGGGCCAGCGGCCCATCCGCCAGGCGGGCAGCGCGACCCGGGTCAGCAGCCGGTCCCAGCCCGCGTAGGCGAGGCCGACCTGCTCCTGGGCGACGATCCGCAGCCCATAGTCCACCGCCCGTGCGCGCTCGGACGCGGCTGCGGCGACGCCCCGTTCCAGCTGCGTGATGTGCTCGCGGCAAGCGACGAGCAGGAGCCGGGAGATCCGTCCCAGGGGTGCCAGCGCGATACGCCGTACGACACCACGGCCGGGCTCCGCGGTCACCGCGACGGCCGCGTCCAGGCCCCGCACGAAACGACGGGCGGCGGCTATGTCGGGGTGCGCGGCGGGGCCCGTACCGGCGACGACCGGGGCGAGGACGGCCCGCAGCTCGGCGACGCGCATCCACCACAGGAAGGGCGAGCCGATCACCAGAACGGGGGCTGGGGCGCCGGGCCCGCTGCGTATGGACTCACCGGCTACTGCTCCCCCGGCGAGGGGCTCCGCGCCTGTGACGGACGGTCCACCGGCGACGACTGCGCTCCCGGCGGCCGGGTGCGAGCGGTCCTCCAGCCAGCTGTCGCAGTCGGGAGTCAGGGCTATCGCGGACGGGGCGGGCACCTCCAGCCGCTCCGCCAGGTCCCGCACCAGCCGGTACAGGTCGGGGGCGGACGACTCGGACAGCTCCACGGTCGGCGTCACGGCTGGCCGCGCACGCACGATCACCGCGGAGACCACCAGGGCGACCAGCAGCACGACCAGCGCGACCCCGGACACCGCCCAACGGGCCGCGTCCCAGCCCGCGCCCGTCAGCCGCCCGGACGCGCCGCCGACCAGCAGCACGACGGCCACGGCGGCGGGCAGCAGGGACACGGCGAGCGCCCGGCTGCGCACCCGCAGCACGGCGAGCGCCCTGGCCCGCGCGGCCTGCGCACCCTGTTCCGCACCCAGGACGTCCGGGGCGCGCGGCGCACTGCCGGGTCCCCTACCGGAGCCGGGAACTGCTCCGGAGCCGGACCCTGTTCCAGAACCGGACCGAGAACCGGGGCCAGTGGAACTGGCACCGGAGTCAGACACACCGGACACGACCGGATTCACCCCCTCTGCCCTGCGACGGGTTGTTCATGCCCCCACTGTGGCACCCGCCTCTGACATCGCAATGTCGGTGGGCCAAGTGCCGGAACGCCTGCGCGGCACCCTAGTTGGGGCTTCGGCACCCGTCATCCGGATGGGCGAGCCGTCACCCGATGGAATGGCTTTGGGTAAAGGTGCTGGCTTCTGGGGTGAACCCCGGAACGGGATACGGGGCGGGGGGGAGAGGGCACGGGACGCGCAACCGGCGGAAGCGCATGCGGGTGGGCCGGACGTGCGACCGGGGCCGAACACGTGGGGGTGGCAGCCGGCATGGGGGGGTGGGAGCCGGTGCATCGGTGGCGCCGGACGGGTGCGAACCGGGGCCGGGCACGCCGAACAGCCGGAGCCCGACCGGGCTCCGGCTGCTCTCACCCGCTGTCCCCGCCGCTTCCTGACGGGGCTCCTGCTCAGCCCTGCGGGGCCCGCGCGTCCGCCGCCGCCTTCGCCGCGATGTCGGTGCGGTGCTGCGAGCCGTCGAGCCTGATGCGCTCCACCGCCCGGTACGCCCGCTCGCGGGCCACCGTCAGGTCGGCGCCCGTGGCCGTCACCGACAGCACTCGGCCACCGGCGCTCAGCACCGCGCCCGAGGCGTCCTGCTGGGTGCCCGCGTGCAGGACGTACGCCTCGGGACCGTCCTGGGCGGCCACCTCGTCGAGGCCCTCGATCCGGTCGCCGGTGCGCGGGGTGCCGGGGTAGTTGTGCGAGGCGACGACGACCGTGACGGCCGCCTCGTCGCGCCAGGCCAGCGGGGGCTGGACGTCCAGAGTGCCGTTGGCCGCGCCGAGCAGCACGCCCGCGAGAGGCGTACGGAGGCGGGCGAGGACGACCTGGGTCTCGGGGTCGCCGAAGCGGGCGTTGAACTCGATGACCCGCACCCCCCGGCCGGTCATCGCCAGTCCCGCGTACAACAGCCCGGAGAACGGCGTGCCGCGCCGCCGCAGTTCGTCGACGGTCGGCTGGAGAACGGACTCCATGACCTCGTCGACGAGCTTGGGGTCGGCCCAGGGCAGCGGCGAATACGCGCCCATGCCTCCGGTGTTGGGGCCTTCGTCGCCGTCCAGGGCCCGCTTGAAGTCCTGTGCGGGCTGCAGCGGAAGGACGGTGACGCCGTCCGTGATCGCGAAGAGCGACACCTCGGGCCCGTCCAGGAACTCCTCGATGACGACCCGTTCGCAGGCGAGCGCGTGCGCCCGCGCCTGAGCGACGTCGTCGGTCACGACGACGCCCTTGCCCGCCGCGAGGCCGTCGTCCTTGACGACGTACGGGGCCCCGAACGCGGCCAGTGCGGAGTCGATCTCCTCCGGCGTCGTACAGACGTAGCTGCGTGCGGTGGGCACACCGGCCGCGGCCATCACGTCCTTGGCGAACGCCTTGGAGCCTTCCAGTTCGGCCGCCTCCTTGGACGGCCCGAAGCACGGGATCCCGGCTTCGCGCACGGCGTCGGCGACCCCCGCGACGAGCGGGGCCTCCGGGCCCACGACGACGAGACCGGCGTCGAGTTCGGTGGCGAGGCGCGCCACGGCGGCCCCGTCGAGGGCATCGACCGGGTGCAGCTCCGCCACTTCTGCGATGCCGGCGTTGCCGGGGGCGCAGTAGAGGGCGGTGACGTCGGGGTCGAGGGACAGAGAGCGGCACAGGGCGTGTTCGCGGGCGCCGCCGCCGATGACGAGGACCTTCACGGGGTGCAGCCTAGAGCCTGTACGAAGACCGGAACGCACGGGGCTGGAGATCCTGCCGACGCAGAGCCGGATCATCCTTTGTCGTTTACTACGACAAAGGCCCGGTGAGGGGGCCTCTGACGCCTCGCGCCGGACGCGCCCGCGTCAGATCGGCCGACCGGTGTCACGCGGCCGACCGGTGTCACGCGGCCGACCGGCCCGCGTCGGACCGCGAGGACAGCCGGGTCGAGTACCCTCCCCGCGACCTGCGTCACGCCTACCGGCCGGATGCGGCGTGACGCTTCCCGGCCGACCGCGTCACCTCCCCAGCCCACCCGCGCTACGCGTCCCCAGCGGCCCGCGCTACTCGTTCACGTACTCCTCGACAACAGTCGCTCCCAGTTCCCGCACGATCAGGTCGTGCCCGGACAGCGCCGAGTCGACGAGATCCGGGTCGTCGTCCTCCGGCATGTCGTCCTCGACGGACACCGACTGCCGCTGCACGGCATCGGGACGCGACGGCGTCTCAGCAGCGGACGGGCGCCCCTGGTACTGCCCCTGCGAGGGCTGTGCGGGCGCCTGCGGTACCGCTGCGCCCGACTGCGTCGGGGCTCCTCCGCCGTCCCCCTGCGGGGGCGCCGCTCGATGAGGCCGGGGTGCGGCCGGGGCCGGAGTCGGAGGGGACGCGGGAGCACCTCCGTAACCGCCGCCGCCACTGTTCCCACCGCCGAAGCCGCCACCGCCGCCGAAACCACCGCCGCCGTAACCCCCGGGAGGACCGGTGGGCTGGCCGCCTCCGCCGCCGTTCGCGTCGACGACGGACTCGATCCGCCACTGCACCTGGAAGGATTCGGCCAGGACCTGCTTCAGCACGTCCTCACTGCCGCTGCTGGCGAAGTTGTCGCGGGCGCCGGCGTTGATGAACCCCACCTGCAGGGTGGTTCCGTCGAAACCGACGACCTGGGCGTTCTGGCTGAGCAGGATCCAGGTGAACCGGCGCTTGTTCTTGACCGCCTCCAGGATCCCGGGCCACATGTTCTGCACCTGGGCGGCGCCCTGCGCGGCGGCCGCGCTGGGACCCGCCGCCGGAGAGGGAGCAGCGGCGGGGGCCTGCGGCTGACCCGGCCGCGGCGCGACGGGCTCGGGCCGGCCCTGCCCCGGAGCGGACGCGGTGGGCCACCCGCCGGGCCGGCGGGCGGGGGCCGCGGGTGTCTCGGCGGCCGGCGCGGGCGGGGTCGGGGCGTGAGCGGCCGGCGCCCGGGAAACCGGAGCCTCGGGGACGGCTGTCCGAGCGGGCGGCGCCTGGGCAGCCACGGGGGCCGGAGCCACCGGCCCAGCAGGCGCCGCGGGAGCACCGGAAGCAGAAGCCACCGGGGAAGCGGAAGCAGCAGGGGCGACCCCGTGTCCACCCCCCGCACCCATCCCGGGCGCACCCCCCGGCATGGGTGCCGCGTGCGCCTCGGGCCCGGGCACATACCCCGTCGCGGGCATTCCCGGCATCGCTCCGCCGGGAACGAATCCGCCCCCGGCGGGGCCACTGCGCTCCAACCGGTCCAGCCGCGCCTGTACGGAACGCTCGTCGTCGAAGGCCGCGGGCAGCAGCACTCGCGCGCAGATCAGCTCCAGTTGCAGCCGGGGCGAGGTCGCCCCGCGCATTTCGGTCAGCCCGGTGTTCACCAGGTCCGCAGCCCGGCTCAGCTCTGCGGCACCGAAGACGGACGCCTGTGCCTGCATCCGTTCGACCACGTCGACGGGGGCGTCGATGAGCCCCTTCTCCCCCGCGTCCGGCACCGCCGCCAGGATCACCAGGTCCCGCAACCGCTCCAGCAGGTCCGCCACGAACCTGCGCGGGTCGTTACCGCCCTCGATCACCCGGTCCACGACCTCGAAGGCCGCGGCCCCGTCCTGCGAAGCGAACGCGTCCACCACCGAGTCGAGGAGCGACCCGTCGGTGTAGCCGAGCAGGGCGGTCGCCATGGCGTACGTCACACCGTCCTCGGCCGCACCCGCCAGCAACTGGTCCATCACGGACATCGAGTCACGCACGGAACCGGCCCCCGCCCGCACGACCAGCGGCAGCACCCCGTCCTCGACCGGAATGCCCTCCTTCCCGCACACCTCGCCGAGGTAGTCCCGGAGCGTGCCCGGCGGCACGAGCCGGAACGGGTAGTGGTGCGTCCTCGACCGGATCGTCCCGATGACCTTATCGGGCTCGGTGGTCGCGAAGATGAACTTCAGGTGCTCCGGCGGCTCCTCGACCACCTTCAGCAGGGCGTTGAAGCCCGCCGAGGTGACCATGTGTGCCTCGTCGATGATGTAGATCTTGTACCGGCTGCCGGCCGGCCCGAAGAACGCCTTCTCCCGCAGGTCGCGCGCGTCGTCCACACCACCGTGCGAGGCGGCGTCGATCTCGATCACGTCGATGGACCCGCGGCCGTTGCGCGCCAGGTCCTGACAGGACTGGCACTCCCCGCACGGGGTGGGCGTCGGCCCCTGCTCACAGTTGAGACAACGCGCCAGGATGCGCGCGCTGGTCGTCTTTCCACAACCCCGCGGCCCGCTGAACAGGTACGCGTGGTTGACCCGGTTGTTCCGCAGGGCCTGCATCAGCGGGGCAGTGACATGCTCCTGCCCGATGACCTCGGCGAACGACTCGGGGCGATAGCGGCGGTACAGCGCAAGGGACGACACACATACGAGGTTATCGGGACCCACTGACAACCGGCCCCGCCCCGGCCCGGAGGGCACCTCCCCGGGAACGCAAAGACCCCCCACGCACCCGCCAGAGCCAACCTACCCTTGCTGCCTTCCGGCCCTGGGGGAGTTCAGTCAGATAGCGCCACGTGAGGGGCTGATGCCCACCCTAGCCGATCCCCTCCCCCCAAATCGACCCGCCCCCACCTGCACATCCCCCGAACCCCCTCTCGAACCCCCGCCCGCCGAACACGGTCGCAAGCACTCCCCAACGTCTTGTATTGTTTGCGGCGGAGGATTCGCCTAGTGGCCTAGGGCGCACGCTTGGAAAGCGTGTTGGGGGCAACCCCTCACGAGTTCGAATCTCGTATCCTCCGCCGGCCAGAGGCCCGGACCAGTTCGATGGTCCGGGCCTCTGTCGTTCCCGGGGCCCGTCCGCGATCCCGACGGTGCGACTCAGACACAGCCCCGCCCGGGCTCCGCCGTGCAGGCGGCGACCGGTCGCGCGCCGTCTCCGGCCGGTACCGGCGCTGCGGGGACCCCGGAGGGGGATACGGGGGCTGGCACCACCTCTGATCGGCCGGGCGGCACCATCCTCATCGGACGCCGGTTCCGGGATCGTTCTTCTCATCAGCACGGAACGTTGCGAAACGTCCCCACCGCGATGATTCGAGGCCCGCCATGACCACCGTCTCCCTCTCCTCCCCCGCTCCTGCGGAGGCCGCGCCCGTCGGCGGCTTCCTCCGCGCGCCGTTCGCCGCCGCCACGTACCGGGAGATCGGGTACGTGCTCACCTCGTTGCCGGTGGCGGTCGTGGGGTTCGCCTTCGCCGTGTCGATGTCCGCGGCGGGGGCCGGGCTTCTCGTCACCGTCCTCGGGCTGCCGGTGCTGGCCGCGATGCTGGCCGGGGCGCGCGGACTCGGCGCAGCCGAACGCGGCAGGGCTCGGCACGGGCTCGGACTGACCGTGGAGGGGCCGGAGCCGGTGGCACGGGCGGAGCGGCGCGGTTTCTTCGCGGCGATGGCCAACCGGCTGGTGGACGCGGCCGGCTGGAAGGCGCTGCTGTTCCAGGTACTGATGTTCCCGTGGCGCGTCTTCAGCTTCGTGACGACGGTGACCGTCTGGTCCGTGGGCTGGGCGGTCGCGCTGCTGCCCGCGTACAACTGGGTCTTCGCCCGGTACGTCGACGGCTGGACCGGCTACCGGGTGTACGACTTCACCTCCGGCGGCGTCCGGCACACGTACGACGTCACCTCGCCCGTCCAGCTCGCCGCGGTGTCCTTGGTGGGGCTCGCGATCGTCGTCCTCACCCCGAAGGTGGTGCGCGCCCTGACGAGCGTGGACCGGGCGGCGGTGCGGGGGCTGCTCGGACGGTGAGCGCACCCGGGGTGGAGCGCGGGGCCCTGACCCGGCGACTCCGGTCCGGGCCCCGCGTTCCGGGCCGGGCGGGCCCGCCTGGCGTCCGGTCCTTCGGCCGCCCCGTCCCGGGTGCCCGCCCGCCTGCGCCGTACGGGTGCACGGCGAAGGGGCGGGGAGGACCGGTTCCGGTCCTCCCCGCCCCGTGCCGTGCGGCGGGCGTCATTGCGCGGTGCTGTGGGCCGTGCGCCGTGGGCCGCTCTGCGGCGGCTTCAGCTCGGCGGCCCGCGGCCGTCCCCAGGCGTCGGCCCGCAGGGCAGGCCCTGGTGTCGGGCGCAGGTGTCGGGCCCCGGTGGCTCGCCGCCGTCCCCGGGTCAGGCCTGGGTGTCCGCCTTGCGGCGGCGGACGACGAAGACCGCGCCGGCGCCGAGTGCGATCGCCGCGCCGGCCGTGAGGGCGAGCTGCGAGGTGCCGGAGGCACCGGTCGCGGCGAGGTTGCCGGAGGCGTCCGTGGTGACCGGGGTGGTGGACCGGCCGCCCTGCGGGAGGATGACCTCGGTGGTGTCCTTCACCTTGCCGGGCTTGGACTCGGTGACCTTGCCGGGCTTGCTGCCCGCCGCGAGGATCGAGAAGTTGTACTCCCTGAGGTCGTTGCCACCGCAGGAGCCGTCGGTGTTCCAGTAGTCACCGGCGACGAAGCCGTAGCCGTCGGCCGCCGGGGCCTTGGCGTCGACGATCAGCCGCAGCTTCAGGTCGGCGGACGCGCCGTCCTTCAGGTGGGTGATGGTGCCCGCGTACGAAGCTGCCTCGACGTCCTTGAAGGAGTTCGAGCCGGCCGGGGCGGCCTGGAGGCGCAGCAGCGAATCGACTTCGCCGGAGCCGGACTTCGGGTCGGCGAAGACGGCGGCGAACGGCTGGACCTCGTCGAGTTCCTTGCCGGTGCCGTTGGTGACGCGGAGGGTGAAGTTCACCGTCGTACCGGCGACGACCTTCGACGGCAGGCCGTTGAGGGTGGTGGTGAGGGAGCTGTCGACGACGCACTCGTCGTCCTCGCCCGGCTCGACGGGCGGTTTGGTCGGGTCCACCGGGGGCTTCGTCGGCTCCACCGGCGGCTTCGTCGGGTTGACGGGGGGCTGGGTCGGGTCGGGCTTGGCGGCCTCGGCCTCGGCGGCCTTCAGCGCCTTGTCGGCGAGGTCCTTGGCCGTCTTGGCGGTCTCCAGGGCAGTCGCGGCAGTACCGAGCTTGCGGACCGCCTCGACCCGGGCGTCGTCGTTGGCCTTCACGGCGACCCGGTAGGCGCTGTCGGCCGTCTCCTTGGCGGTGGCCGCCTCGGCGGCCGCGGACTGCGCGTCCTTCACGGCCTTCTCGGCTTCGGCCTTCGCCTCGTCGGTGGCGTCGGTGTCCTTGTTGAGCTTCTCCAGCGCGGCCTCGGCCCCGGCGAGCTTCTCGTCGGCGGCCGTCTTCAGGCCGACGGCGGTCTCGGCGGCCTTCTTCGCCTCGTCGGCCTTCAGCTTCAGCGGTGCCGTGTCGGACACGGCCGCCTCCACGGCGGCGGTGGCGGTCCGGTGGGCGGCTACGGCGGCGTCGTAGGCCTTCTGCGCCTCCGCGGCGGCCTCGGCGAGCTTCTTCAGCTCGGCCTCGGTCGGCTTGGCCTGCTGCCCCTGTGCCTGGGCGAGCGTCGTCGGGTCGGCGGCGAACGCCTGACCGGCCGACAGGAGCAGTACGGGCGTGGTGACGGCGGCGGCCACGGCCGTCGCGAGCATGCGGCGAATCTTCACGCGAGCCTTTTCTTCTAACGGTGAGCGGTCCGAAGCGGACCGGAAGCACGTGGGAGAGCGAAAGAGTGGGGCGCCGCTGCGGAGCCCTGCTCACGCGGGCGGCTGCTCGGAGATCGTACGGCCGGGCAAGGAGCCGGCGTAGGGAGATTCCACACGCGGTGACCGAACGGCGGGACAACCCGCGCACCGAACGCGGACGTTCCGGTCAGTTGCCCGCGGGCCTGCCGGTTTCTCTGTGAGGTGTTTCACAAACGGAAGCGCGGGCGGGTGGCAGCGGAAGGGCCGCAGCGCCCGGTCGAGGCCGGCGCCGGTGAGGTCGCCGAACGCCGCCGGACGCGGGCGCCACGGGGTCGAGGCCGGGGAAGGTGGCCGGCTGGCCCCGCCGGCCCTCCGCCAGACCTCCCACCCGCACGCCAGGTGCCGAACACGACCCCGCGCACCCGCACGCCCGGTGTCACGCAGAACTCCGCACACGCACCCCCGGTACCGCACGCCAACTCCGTGCACGCGCGCCCCGGGTGACTCAGGGGCGCCATTCGGCTGCCGCCGCGGGCGGTCGGAGTGACACGTATCGACACTCAGGCCCACGAGTTACGACGCAACCATTCCCAGAAGCCTCAAGAATCGCTAACTTCCCCTCACATTTGTTCGCACCGAGAGGACTCCTGTGAACGCTTCATCCCGCAGTCGCAGAGCCGTGGCAGCCGTCGCATCCCTGGCGATCGCCACCCCCCTCCTGCTCGCCGCCGCATCTCCCGCCACCGCACAGCGCGGCGGCCCGAACGCGGGCAAGGAGGCCGCCAAACTGGCGAAGAAGCTGGTGAACGACTCCTCAGGCCCGGGGGCCTACCAGCACCTGAAGCAGTTCCAGGCGATAGCCGACTCGGCGGGCGGCAACCGTGCCGCGGGCTCGCTCGGCCACGACGCGTCCGGCGCGTACGTCTTCAGCCTGTTGAAGAAGGCGGGCTACGACGTTCATTACGAGGCGTTCGAGTTCACGTCCATCGTGACGCAGGCCGAGAAGCTGTCGGTGGTCACGCCCGCTCCGCGCGACGTGAAGATCATCGCGATGTCGTACACGAAGTCCACCCCGGCCGGCGGCCTGAACGCGGCGGTCGCGGCCGTACCCGTGGACGCCACCACGGGCTGCGAGGCGGAGGACTACGCTGCCGGATTCGCCGGAAAGATCGCCCTGATCAAGCGCGGCGGCTGCAGCTTCGCGCAGAAGCAGGCGACGGCGGCGACGGCGGGCGCAGCCGCCGCGATCATCTACAACAACGAGGCGGGCGACCTCAACGGCACCCTCGGCAGCCCCGAGGACGGCAAGATCCCGACCGGCGGCATCTCCCAGGCAGACGGCGAGGCGCTGGCCGCCGATGTCGCCAAGGGTCCGGTCACGGTCAACCTGGACATCCGCCAGTCGCAGTCCAAGAAGACCACCCGGAACGTCATCGCGGAGACCAAGGGCGGCAACGCCGCCAACACGGTCATGCTCGGCGCGCACCTGGACTCGGTCGCCGAGGGCCCGGGCATCAACGACAACGCGTCGGGTTCGGCGGGCCTCATCGAGGTCGCCCTCAAGCTCGCCAAGGCCACCAAGAACGGCAAGCAGCCCGCCAACAAGGTCCGGTTCGCCTGGTGGTCCGCGGAGGAGCTTGGCCTGCTCGGCGCCGAGGACTACGTCGCCAAGCTCACCCCCGAGCAGCGCGCGAAGATCAAGCTGTACCTCAACTTCGACATGATCGCCTCGCCGAACTTCGGCCAGTTCGTGTACGACGGCGACGACTCGGACGGCGTCGGCGCGGGCCCCGGCCCGGAGGGCTCGGCCCAGCTGGAGAGGGACATCACCGACTTCCTCGACAGCAAGAAGTTCCCGCACGAGGGCACCGACTTCAGCGGTCGCTCCGACTACGGCCCGTTCATCGAGGTCGGCATCCCGTCGGGCGGCACATTCACCGGCGCCGAGGGCATAAAGACGCCGGCGCAGGCCGCGAAGTTCGGCGGCGAGGCGGGTGTCGCGTACGACAAGTGCTACCACTCGAAGTGCGACGACATCACGAACATCAACCAGAAGGCGCTCGACATCAACGTCGACGTCATCGCCAACGCGGTCGGCACCTACGCGCACGACCTGAGCTCGCTCGGCAAGCCGGTCGTCTCCAAGCCCACCACGGGCGGCGACAGCGGCTCGGGAGGCCACTCGGGCCACGGGCACGACGCGCTGACGTCGTAACGCACGAGGGACTGTCGGGCGGTGGCACGACCCGGGGCTTCCCCGCGGCCGGGCCACCGCCCGCGCTCCCGCCGCAGCACGGTGTCGAACCGCTGCGGCGCAGGACAGCGCACGGAGGCTCCCAGGCACGACGTCGACCGCCGGCGCCGGCAGGCCCGGCGAGTGGCCCCTGCGCCCTCCCTCCGGCTTCTGCCCTCGGCTGCTCCCCACGGTTTCCCGCGTGGGCTTTTCGCCGTGGCTTCTCCCCCTACGCGACCGCTGCCGCCGCTCCCGCCGACCGGGCCGGGCACAGGTCGAAATGGCTGATCCGGCAGGTGTCCGCCGGTATGGCCGACCCCAGGTTGACGGCCGTCCCGTCACCCGCGATCCGCCACCGCTTACCGGCCGGAACGGACCCGACAGCGCGCTCGCCCGGCTCGATCAGGATCCACTTCCCGCGCACCGTCCGATGCCACTCGGCCGACGCCCCGCACCGCTTGCACGAGGTGCCGCCGGAGGTGCGCGGGTCGGGAACCGCCCTCAACTGCCGCGCAGCCGTACCCAGTTCGATCGCCGCCACCGCCAGCACCTCCGCCAGCGGCACCGGATCCCGGCCGCCGTCGGCCCGCGCGCACGACGCGCACACGGCTCGCCCCAGTACCGACCGCCACCTGCCGTGCGGCCCACCGCACGCGTCACATCCGTACGAAGCAACCATGACCCCCACCCGCAAACCGTGTCGTTTACAGCTGACACCGAGAATGCTTCCACAGGGGTCTGACAATCAGTCCTGCGAACTGCATCCGCCCAGGTCAGAGGCGTGGGTGCGGCTTCGGTACGGTTCCGCTCCCCGCTCCGGCACGCCGGTCGCCGTGCGCACAGGGCCCCACTTCTCGGTACCGTTTCCCGCCTGCCTATGCTCAACTCATGGCGGAAACGGCCCAGTTCGAGACGCACCGCGCGCATCTGCGCGCCGTGGCCTACCGCATCACCGGCTCGGTCTCCGACGCCGAGGACGCGGTGCAGGAGGCCTGGTTGCGCTGGCACGCGCTCGACGACGGGACCGCCGACAACCCCCGCGCGTACCTCACCACCACCGTCAGTCGCATCTGTTACGACCAGCTGACCTCGGCCCGCGCCCGCCGCGAGCGCTACGTCGGGCCCTGGCTGCCCGAGCCACTGGTCGCCGCGCCCGCCGCCGACGGGCCCGAGGAACGCGCCACCCTCGACGAGTCCGTCAGTACGGCCGTGCTCGCCCTCCTGGAGACCCTCACCCCCGCCCAGCGCACCGCGTTCGTGCTGCACGACGTCTTCGACGTGCCGTTCCCGGAGATCGCCGAGGCGCTGGGCAAGTCACCGGCGGCGGTCCGGCAGCTCGCGTCGCAGGCACGCAAGCACGTACGGGACGGCAAGCCGCGCCGCACCGTCGACCGCGCCGAGCACCGGCGGGCCGTGGACTCCTTCCTCGCCGCGGTCACCGGTGGAGCCGACCTCGACGCGCTGCTCACCGTCCTCGATCCGCAGGTCGTGTGGCGTTCCGACGGCGGCGGCGTCGTCACCGCCGCCCGCAAGCCGCTTGTCGGAGCGGAACGGGTCGCACAGTTCACCGGGCGCCTGTACCGCGACTTCGGCGCGGGGACCATGCGCCTGCTGCCGTACGAGGTCAACGGCGCGCCCGGACTGATCCTGGACGCGAGTGCGGACGGCTGGACGGGAGCGTTCTCCTTCACCGTCGGCGCGGACGGCCGGATCACCGGCATCGACGTCGTCGTCAACCCGGAGAAGCTCCGTCACCTGGACATCCCGGCGATGTGAGGGGTGCCGGCCCGAACGCGGGTGCACGGTCCCGACCGCGCGTCGCAGGAACGGGGCCGTGTTTCACGTGAAACACGGCCGAGCCGGCCTCTGTTTCTACTCGCCCGCGTGCGCCTCGCGCACCGCCGCGATGTCGATCTTCTTCATCGCGTACAGCGCCTTCGTCGCCCGGGTCGCCTTCGCACCGTCCTCGTCAGCGATGAGTTCGGTCACCTCCTTGGGCGCGACCTGCCAGGACACACCGAACCTGTCCTTCAGCCATCCACAGGGGCCTTCCTCGCCCCCGTTCTCGGTGAGCCTGCTCCAGTAGTGGTCGGTCTCCGCCTGGTCGTCGGTCTCGATCACGAAGGAGACCGCCTCGTTGAACGTGAACTGCGGGCCGCCGTTCAGCGCCATGAACTTCTGGCCGTTCACCTCGAACTCGACGGTCAGGACCGAACCCGCAGGACCGGGCCCAGCCTCCGTGTAATGCAGGGTCTGTCCGCGCGAGCCGTCCTTGAAGACCGACAGGTAGAAGTCCGCCGCCTCCTGTGCCCGGCCGTCGAACCACAGGCAGGTGGTCAATCCGCGAGTACTCATCGTGTGCTCCTCACCGGAACCGCTAGCGGAACCAGAAGTGAATCCGTCTGCCAGGAAAGACTCCGGCCGCCCGCGAAACTCATCGCCGGAAGCACCGGCCCGTGCCCTCTCAGCGCCTTCGGCGCGATGTGCCGAAGATCGACCGGCTGATCTCCCGGCCGAGCTGCGTCCCGATCGACCGGGTGAGGGACTTGAACATCCCGCTGCCGACGACCTGTTCCAGCAACGACGGATCGGCACGCTCAGGGGGCGCCGTCCCCGCGGGCACCTCCGCCGGCGCCTGCAACTTCTCGTACGCCGATTCCCGGTCCACCGCCTGTGCGTAGCGCCCGTACAGCGGCGACGACCTGGCCGCCCGGTCCAGCTCGGTCTCCGCCACCGGCCCCATCAACGACTGCGGCGCCCGCATCCGTACGGCCGCCACGGGCGTCGGGGCGCCCCGCTCGCTCAGCACGGTGACGACCGCCTCGCCCGTGCCCAGGCCCGTCAGCACCTCCTCCAGCGCATACGGGGACCTCGGGAAGGTCTTCACCGTCGCCCGCAGCGCCTTCTCGTCGTCCGGCGTGAAGGCCCGCAGCGCGTGCTGCACCCGGTTGCCGAGCTGGGCCAGGACGTCCGCCGGGACGTCCTTGGGGGTCTGCGTCACGAAGAAGACACCCACCCCCTTCGAGCGGATCAGCCGCACCGTCTGGGTGATCGATTCCAGGAACGCCTTCGACGCCCCGTTGAACAGCAGATGCGCCTCGTCGAAGAAGAAGACGAGCTTCGGCCGGTCCAGGTCGCCGACCTCCGGCAGGTCGTGGAAGAGATCCGCGAGCAGCCACATCAGAAAGGTGGAGAAGAGCTGCGGATTCCGCTGCACGGCCGCCAGCTCCAGCACCGACACCAGTCCGCGCCCGTCCGGCGCCCGCCGCAGCAGTTCGTTCGTGTCGAACTCCGGCTCCCCGAAGAACTCCCCCGCCCCCTGCTGCTCGAACACGGTCAGCGCCCGCAGGATCACACCGGCCGTCACCGTCGACAGCCCGCCGATCCCCTTGAGCTCGGGTCTGCCCACGTCCGACACAAGGAACGCGACGACCGCCCGCAGGTCCTTCAGGTCGACGAGTTCGAGGCCCTTCCGGTCGGCGTAGTGGAAGATCAGTTCGAGCGACTGCTCCTGCGTCCGGTTGAGGCCGAGCACCTTCGACAGGAGTACGGGACCGAAGCTGGTGACCGTGGCGCGCAGCGGGATGCCGGGCCCGGTGCCGCCCAGCGCGTAGAACTCGCACGGGAAACCGGCCGCCGCCCACTGCTGTCCGACGGCCGCCGCCCGTTCCCGCACCTTCTCGTTCTCCTCGCCCGGGGCGGAGATCCCCGACACGTCGCCCTTCACGTCGGCGAGAAAGACCGGAACTCCCTGCGCGGACAGCTGTTCGGCGATCAGTTGCAGGGTCCTGGTCTTGCCCGTGCCGGTCGCGCCCGCGACGAGACCGTGCCGGTTCAGCATCGCGAGCGGGATGCGGATCTGTGCTTCCGGGAGGCACCTGCCGCCCCACAGCAGCGCCCCGAGATCCAGGGCGGGTCCGGTGAAGGCGTATCCCTCAGCCACGGTCTTCGCCCCGGAGCCCGAAGCGGAAGCCGAGGCAGGGGCCGACGCGGGCGCCGAAGCACTGCCCGGGTCACCGGAAGGGGTTACTCCGCTCATCGTTTGCTCCCGTTCTGGCGCTGGATACGACCTTTGCACCCCTGCCTCATGGCTGCGCCCGGAGCACCTCGCCCGGTAGGCTTTCCGTGTGATCTTCAAGCGCATCGGAAACGGCCGGCCGTACCCCGACCACGGCCGGGAAAGCACCCGCCAGTGGGCGGACGTCGCGCCGCGCCCGGTCCGCCTCGATCAGCTCGTCACGACCAAGGGGCAGCTGGACCTGGAGACCCTCCTCGCCGAGGACTCCACCTTCTACGGCGACCTCTTCGCACACGTCGTGAAGTGGCAGGGCGACCTCTACTTGGAGGACGGGCTGCACCGCGCCGTCCGCGCCGCGCTCCAGCAGCGCCAGGTGCTCCACGCGCGCGTCCTCGACCTCGGCTGACCCGGCCGGGCCGTCCACGTGACGGCCCGCTCGACCCGCCCGCGCGCGGCAGACCCCGCACCCGCCCGAGCCCCGGCCGGACCCCGCGCACCCGGCCGGACCCCCGCACCCGGTCGGCGCCGTGCCCCCGTGACCCGCCCCGTGCGGATCCGCCTCAGCCGGGACGACCACGCGCGGCCTTCCCTCACCCGACCGGACGACCGCGCGGTCGCCGGTCGTACGGCACTCGGGTGTCCCATTGGCCCTTTTGGGTCGGTCATTGACCCATTCGTTGATCATTTAGTACGCAAGTCGGCCGGACCGCACTACGCTGCGCCCATGAGCATGCTGACTCCCCCCGGCATGGGCGGAAAGTACCGCGTCACGGGTAACACCTACCCTCGGATGCGCCGCCCCCGTAACCGACGCCGGATCGTCCTCCTGGCGGTGGCCGCCGTCGCGGCCCTCGGTCTCGTCGGCTGGGGAACGCTGCAGCTCATCGACGTGTTCACGGGCGGTGAGAAGACGGCCGTCGCGCGGGGCAAGCAGCACGACTGCAAGCCCGCCACCACCGCACGGGCCGTCACCGCGGCCAAGCCGCCCAAGCCCTCCGACATCAAGGTCAACGTCTACAACGCGACCGCGCGCAGCGGTCTCGCCAAGCAGGTGGGCGAGGAGCTGAAGAAGCGCGGCTTCCAGGTCGTGAAGTTCGCCAACGCCCCCAAGGAGTACGACAAGAAGGTCAAGGGGGCCGCGCTGCTGATCGGCGCGCCCAAGTCCCTCGACGTCCAGCTCCCGGTCCTCGCCACCCAATTGAAGGGCGCCGAGAAGAAGGCCGACGCCCGCGCCGGGCAGGAGGTCGACCTGGTCATCGGCGACAAGTTCAAGTCCCTGGACGCCAAGAAGGACGCGGACACGGCGCTGGCCGCCCTGGCCAAGCCCGCCCCCGCGCCCTCCGGTGACAACTGCTAGAAGCTCGACGGCACCGGCCGCCCGGCACCTGCTCGGGCCCGACGCCGCGGCCCGGCACCTGCTCGGTCTCGGCGTCGGCCGCAGCTCCGCGCCGCCGCGACGGGTGTCCGCCGCTGCGGATGCCTAGTCCGCGGTGCCGTACATCCGGTCGCCCGCGTCGCCGAGGCCCGGCACGATGTAGCCGTTCTCGTTGAGCCGCTCGTCGACGGAAGCCGTCACGACCGTCACGGGCGTCCCCGCCAGCTCGCGCTCCATGACCTCGACGCCCTCGGGCGCGGCCAGCAGCACGACCGCGGTGACGTCGTCCGCACCACGCTTGATGAGCTCACGGATCGCGGCGACCAGGGTGCCGCCGGTGGCGAGCATCGGGTCCAGTACGTAGACCTGGCGGCCGGAGAGGTCCTCGGGCATCCGGGTCGCGTACGTCTCCGCCTGCAGGGTCTCCTCGTTGCGGATCATGCCGAGGAAGCCCACTTCGGCGGTGGGCAGCAGCCGCACCATCCCGTCGAGCATGCCGAGGCCGGCCCGCAGGATAGGGACGACCAGGGGGCGCGGGTGCGACAGCTTGACGCCCGTGGTCGGGGTGACCGGCGTCTCGATCTCGACCTGCTCGGTGCGCACGTCCCGGGTGGCCTCGTAGGCGAGCAGGGTGACCAGCTCGTCGGCGAGGCGCCGGAAGGTGGGGGAATCGGTGCGCTTGTCGCGCAGCGTGGTGAGTTTGTGCGCCACGAGAGGGTGGTCGACGACGTGTATCCGCATGTTTCCACAGTATCCGGACGTGCCGGGGGCGTGCCCGTCGCCGCCCTGCGGTCGCATCATCCCCGCATTCGGAGGGAAGGTGAAGGCGTACCCAGCCCCGCCTCACAGGGACGGTCCGCCCGATGACACAGCAGCCAGACCAGGACGTCGCACAGACCACCGCCCGGCAGACGGCGCAGTCGGCGGAGGAGAACGACGCGGCCCGCAGGCGCCGACGCGCCCAGTTCCTGCGCGAACTCAACGAGGCGAAGGAACTGCGCGACCGCGTCCAGCCGCGGCGGGCGCGGGCGGCCAGGATGCGGCAACAAATGCGGATGCGCACCTTCCGCTGGTAGCCGCCGCGCCCGCGGACGTTCCCGGGACACCCCGGAAAGCTGCACGGAAGCGGCGGGGAACGGGCGGGAAAGACGGGGGAAAAGCGCCCCCGTACGTCGTACCCGGCGGACTGATGCACGACGCAAGAGCCGAAGACCTCTCGCTCGGCCGCGGTTTCTGCCACGATTCCGAGTGGGCGGGGCCGAGCGGAGCACCGCTGAATCGTCACACCTCTGATCAGTGGGAGTCACGGTGTACATCGCCGCACTGCTCGCGCGCACCGAAGACGGTTGGCAAGCGAGCGACACAGAGCTCGACGACGTCGAAACGCTGTCGGATCTCGTCGAACTGGCCCGAGAGGGCTCGGTCGACGACGACACGGTGATCGTCTACATCGAGCAGGAGGACGCCTGGTTCGGCGTCGTCCGCACCGACGACCTGGAGGACCCGCGGATCTACGTCTCCGACGCAGCCGCCGCGGCCCGTTCCTCGTACGGGGAGATCCTCACCGACGAACTGCTCGGCGGGAACGGCGACGACGCCGCCGCCGACCTGGACGCGCTGGACCTCGACGGCACCGAGGACGGCGAAACCCCCGAGCGCACCGGCGAGGAGAGCGCCGGCGAACCGAGCGGCGAGGCGGCCGAGGGCCTCGCCCACGACAGCGGCCCCGCAGTCCCGGTCACGGCGGGCCCGGTCGGTGACCGGCAGATCCTGGCCGACCTGGGCCTGGGCGAGAAGCAGCTCCTGGGCCTGGACAGCGAGGCGCTGTCCGAGATCACGGACGCACTGGGCGCCGCGGAAATCCTGGAGGCAGTGCGCTAGTGCGGCACGTCGCGATTCCCGGACACGATCCGGAGCACGAGGCCGGGCAGTCCTCCGTACGAGGACACGACCCGGAGCACGATCCCGTACGGGATCCGTGGCGTACCACGATGACGCTCGCCCTGGCCGAGGCGGCAGCGGCGGCGGCGGCCGGGGACGTACCGGTCGGCGCCGTCCTGCTGTCCCCGGCCGGGGACGTGCTCGCGCTCGGGCACAACGAGCGTGAGCGGCACGGCGACCCCACCGCGCACGCCGAGGTGCTGGCGCTGCGCAGGGGTGCCCGGAAGCTCGGCGAGTGGCGCCTCCAGGGGTGCACGCTCGTCGTCACCCTGGAGCCGTGCACGATGTGCGCGGGCGCGATCCAGCAGTCGCGGATCGAGCGGGTGGTGTACGGGGCGCACGACCAGAAGGCGGGCGCCGCGGGATCGCTCTGGGACCTCCTGCGGGACCGGCGGCTCAACCACCGGCCCGAGGTGATCGCGGGGGTGCGGGAGGAGGAGTGCGCGGCGCAGCTGACGGCCTTCTTCCGGGACCGGCAGCCGGACCGGCGGACATGACTGCCGTCCGACCGGTGGGCGCGGCGGCCGGACCGGCGGGCGCGAGTTTCGAAGCACTGCCCGCGGTGGGCTAGACTCTGTCTCGGTAGCGTGTCCGAGTGGCCTAAGGAGCACGCCTCGAAAGCGTGTGATGGTGCAAGCTATCCGTGGGTTCAAATCCCACCGCTACCGCCATCGAAGAGCCCCTCCGGGAAACCGGAGGGGCTTTCTTCATGTCTCGGCGCCGAACGGGGTCCGTGAGCCTGGAACGGGTTGCGCCCGGAAGGGGCCCGGCGGCGCGGTGCGGGCTTGCGCGCGCGGAGCGGAGAGAGCGAGAACGCAGAGAGGGGGACGGGGGAAGCGGCACCGGGGGGACAAGCCGCTTCCCCCGATGAGAACGGGCCTCGGTGCCCGCGCCACGGTCGGGGGACCGCACGGCACGGACCCCGCCATGAGGCCTGTTCCTCGCCCGGGGGACTCCTGCCGGATCCCGCCGGGCTCACGGACGATCCTGCCCCTGCCGCAAGCGCGACATCCACGCCAAATGGCCCGTACCCAAGGGTCCTCGGTCCCTCGCGAAGGCGGGTGCGAGGGCGCGAGGGCCCGCTGGTCGAGCGCGTACCGCCACTTGAGTTGTGCGTCCGTACGGTTAGACTCTCGCGACTGCTCAGCGGGCCACAGGGGAGGGTCTGGGCGTGGACATCAAGAAGGCCATTCTGTACATTCTGATCGTTTTCGTGCTTTACACGATCATCGTCTCCCCGGAGAAGGCCGCCAACATGGTCGGGCTAGGCTTCCAGGGCCTGTCCGACGCGGCCCGTGGCATCGGCACGTTCATGACCAACCTGGTGAACTGACCAATCCGGTGGATCCTCCGGCCCGGAGAAGTGACCAGCCCGGTGAAGTGAGCCCGTCCGAGCAGCAGTAGGCCGCTCCTCTTCCCCAAGGAGTGCTCCGTGATCCGCCATCTGGTCCTGCTCAAGCTCAACGAAGGCGTCGACCGCGGCGAGCCGCGTGTGCAGGCCAGCGCGAGGGCCTTCGCCGAACTCGGCGCCGTCATCCCGGAGCTGGAGTTCTGGGAGTGCGCCTGGAACATCAGCGACCGTCCCATCGCGTACGACTTCGCCATCAACTCCGCGGTCGCGGACACCGACGCACTCACGCGTTACGTGGAGCACCCGGCTCACCAGGCCGCCGCCGCGCAGTGGCGCGAGTTCGCCACCTGGGTGATCGCCGACTACCCCTTCTAGTCGCCGGGCCACCGCCGTACCGGCCGTCGGCATCCCTGCCCGCGCCCACCGCCGGGCCCCCGGCCGACCGCAGAAACGCCCGACCCCGCATCTCCCCGATGCGGGGTTTTTGCGTATCTGCGCCCGATATTGCACACAACACGACGTTATGTGGTGCTTGCTTACGGTGCACATGTCTTGTGATGCTATGACCGCTTTTGACGGATGAATGAAACGAAGTGTCAACGTAGCGACCGAAAAAGGGGTGGCGTGCACTGTGCCGGCCAGTACTGCTCCGCAAGCGCCGCCCTCGCAGGGGACGTCCCCCGAAGGGGCCCCCACCGACGCCGCTCCCCCCGACGTCGTCCTCACCGAGACCCCGGAACGCATCCCCGGTGCCCCCGCCGCCCGCACCCGGGGGGCCGACACCCGGGCCCTCACCCAGGTCCTGTTCGGCCAGCTCAAGGGGCTCACCCCGGGCAGCCGCGAGCACGCCCGGGTACGGGCCGCCCTCATCGAGGCGAACCTTCCGCTCGTGCGGTACGCCGCCGCCCGCTTCCGCTCCCGCAACGAGCCCATGGAGGACGTCGTCCAGGTCGGCACCATCGGCCTGATCAACGCCATCGACCGGTTCGACCCGGACCGGGGTGTGCAGTTCCCGACCTTCGCGATGCCCACCGTCGTCGGCGAGATCAAGCGGTACTTCCGTGACAACGTGCGTACCGTGCACGTCCCCCGCCGCCTGCACGAGCTGTGGGTTCAGGTCAACGGAGCCACCGAGGACCTCACCACCGCGCACGGCCGCTCCCCCACGACCGCCGAGATCGCCGAACGGCTCAAGATCTCCGAGGAGGACGTGCTGGCCTGCATCGAAGCGGGACGCAGCTACCACGCCACCTCCCTCGAAGCCGCCCAGGAGGGCGACGGCCTGCCCGGCCTGCTCGACCGCCTCGGCTACGAGGACCCCGCACTGGCCGGAGTCGAGCACCGGGACCTCGTACGGCACCTGCTCGTCCAGCTCCCCGAGCGCGAGCAGCGGATCCTGATGCTGCGCTACTACAGCAATCTGACGCAGTCCCAGATCAGCGCCGAGCTGGGCGTCTCCCAGATGCACGTGTCGCGGTTGCTCGCCCGCAGCTTCGCGCGGCTGCGATCCGCAAATCGGATCGAGGCTTAATCCCCAGGGGTACACCCGGCCGAAAGCTGCTGGGGGAAGAAAAGCCGCACACCCCCTCTTTCCTGCATGTATTTGTCGACTTGGCGCTACAGCGCGTTGCCGACATGTGACATTCTGCTGGAACCGCGTTTGCCGCAGCTCCGCCTCCGGTATTCAGGTGGAGGCTGCTTCCTCCGACGGGAAGCGTCTGCCGCTACCGTCCGCGACCCTAAGAGGGGGTGGCATGTCCGTAGAACAGGGCAGTTCGAAGGTGCTCATCAAGGATGCGCCCGACATGCTCGACCATGCTCCGGTGATCCCTGCGATTCCGCTCCAGCCGGCGGCCGAGCAGGCAAAGCCCGCTCTGGCGGCGGCTGTTGACGGGCCGTCCGTTCAAGCAGCACCGGTCGTCACCCAGCCGGAAGCACTCGACACCCGTACGCTCTCCCGCTCCCTGTTCCTGCGGCTCGCCGTCCTCGAGAAGGACAGCCCGGAACGCACGTACGTCCGTGACACCCTCATCGAACTCAACCTCCCGCTCGTGCGGTACGCCGCCGCGCGCTTCCGCTCCCGCAACGAGCCGATGGAGGACATCGTCCAGGTCGGCACCATCGGCCTGATCAAGGCGATCGACCGCTTCGACTGCCAGCGCGGCGTGGAGTTCCCCACCTTCGCGATGCCGACCGTCGTGGGCGAGATCAAGCGCTTCTTCCGCGACACGTCGTGGTCGGTACGGGTGCCGCGCCGGCTCCAGGAGCTGCGACTGGCCCTCACCAAGGCCAGCGACGAGCTCGCGCAGAAACTGGACCGCTCGCCCACCGTGCCCGAACTCGCCGCGGTGCTCGGGGTGTCCGAGGACGACGTGGTCGACGGCCTCGCCGTGGGCAACGCGTACACGGCCTCGTCGCTGGACTCGCCCTCCCCGGAGGACGACGGCGGCGAGGGCTCCCTGGCGGACCGGCTCGGTTACGAGGACACGGCGCTCGAAGGCGTCGAGTACCGCGAGTCGTTGAAGCCGCTGCTGGCCAAACTGCCGCCGCGCGAGCGCCAGATCATCATGCTGCGGTTCTTCGCGAACATGACGCAGTCGCAGATCGGCGAGGAGGTCGGCATCTCCCAGATGCACGTCTCACGGCTGCTGACCCGCACCCTCTCCCAGCTCCGGGAAGGGCTGATCGCCGACTGACCCGGCGCCCCTCGGGCCGCCGAAGTCGCTGACCCCGTCTGCCGCATGACGAGGCGCCAGGCGGGCTGTCGCGATGTGACTCGGCGTGGACGGTGGGACTGGCGCGGGCCCGCCGTACCGCCCGAGGGCGAGCTGGACTTCGTACCGCCGCAGGCGTCCGACGCGCCTCACGACCTGGCCGTTCGGCATCCGTCGGCAACCCGCCCTCGCACAGCAGGGGTTGATGGTTGCGGGCCGTACGACGTCGGCCGCGTCCTTCGCGTCCGGCGGTACGTCGGCGGACGTCTCCCCCGGGCGCCGGCAGCGCTGCGGGCGGCCGTGGCGGAACAGCGCGTCCGGGAACGTCGGCGTTCTCGACACGCTGCATCGGCGCGTTCGGCGGGGCCGTGCACGTCGTCCAGCCGCCGCCCGGTCCGTGGACCGGACCGGGACCGTGACGTACACCGGGCGCGTGGACCCGGCGGGCGCCGCTGGGTATGCACAGGGACCCGCGAGGTCACCGCCGCCGGGTGCTGAAGAAAGCCGAAAGGTCAGCCGAGGGCGAGCCAGGCCACCGCGGCCAGTACGAGCACGACGGCGACGATGCCGATGATCAGCCCTGTCCTGGGACCCGACGCCTGTGCGGCCGGCTGGGAACGGCGCTGCTGCGCGGGCTCCTCGTCCACGAACGCGCGGAACATCTGCGTGCTGCCCGCCGGGTCGTAGTTGCCCTCGGGACCTTGGCCCTGGGGGGCCTGGGGGTTGTGTGCCATGCGCGAGACCCTAGCGAAGGTGGGGGCCCGAGCGACAGCCCAACCGCCCATATGTACTGAGCTGCGGCTTTACGCGGCCCCACGGACTCCTTGACCGACCGGTCACGGAGCCTTTTGGATTCCTTTGCCCCAGAGGCCCGAAATTAACTTGTCTGAAGCAACCATCTAGTCATACGGTTGCCTAAAGCAACAAGATGCCCCTCGGGGCGACAGCGTGGATCTGGACGTACAGCAGTTCCGGGAGGTGCCGTGGCCGCAAAGAGCCAGTACGAAGAGCTGGCCCGCCAGCTCAGTGCCATAGGTGCCGTGAAGAGAGGGCTCGCCCGCATCCTGCCCGTCGAGTGCCCGCCCGGCTCCGCCGCGGTACTCACCCTTCTCGAACGGCACGGCAACATGCGGCTCAGCCGGCTCGCCGAGCTCATGGCCATCGACATCTCGGTGACCAGTCGACATGTCGCCCATGTCGCCGAGCGTGGCTGGATCGGCCGCTCGCCCGACCCGGGCGACAAGCGGTCCCGCATCCTCCACCTCACCGATGCGGGGAGCGCCGTGCTGCACGAGCTCTCCCTGCGCACCACCGACGTCCTCGCCCACACCCTCGGGGACTGGTCCGACGACGAGGTCGGACAGCTCAACACCATGCTCGCCCGGCTGCGCGACAGCTTCGGCGACTGCCGCTCGTGGACCTCCGCACCGCACGACTGCGGCGCACTCGCCCCGTCGGGCGGCCCCCTCACGACTTCCGCGATACCCGCAACACCTGCGTAAAGGAAAAGGATTCAATTGGCTACGACCACACCGACCGGTGTGCGGGGCGGCCACGCCAAGCACGGAGCCCACCCGGCTCCTGCTCCCGACAGCGCCGCACCGATGACACACCGCCAGATCATGGAAGCCCTGGCGGGCCTCCTGCTCGGCATGTTCGTCGCGATGCTGTCGTCGACCATCGTGTCGAACGCCCTCCCCGAGATCATCCGCGACCTCGACGGCACCCAGTCCGCGTACACCTGGGTCGTCACGGCGGCGATGCTGTCGATGGCGGTCACCACCCCCATCTGGGGCAAGATGGCCGACCTCTTCAGCAAGAAGCTGCTCGTCCAGATATCCCTGGTGATCTTCGTGATCGGTTCGGCGCTGGCCGGCCTGTCGCAGAACACCGGGACCCTGATCGCCTTCCGTGTCCTGCAGGGCATCGGAACCGGTGGTCTGGTCGCGCTCTCCCAGATCGTCATCGCCGCGATGATCCCGCCGCGCGAGCGCGGCCGGTACTCCGGCTACATCGGCGCCACGTTCGCGGTCGCCACCGTGGGCGGCCCGCTGCTCGGCGGCGTCATCACCGACACCTCGTGGCTCGGCTGGCGCTGGTGCTTCTACGTAGGCGTGCCCTTCGCCGCCTTCGCGCTGATCATCCTCCAGAAGACGCTGCACCTCCCGGTGGTCAAGCGCAAGGTCAGGATCGACTGGCTCGGCGCGTTCTTCCTGGCCGCCTCCGCGTCGCTGCTGATGATCTGGGTGACCCTCGCGGGCGACAACTACGACTGGATCTCCTGGCAGACCTACGCCATGGTCGGCGGCTCGATCGTGCTCGCCGCGCTGTTCATCGTCGTCGAGACCAAGGCCGCCGAGCCGCTGATCCCGCTGCGCTTCTTCCGCAACCGCACGATCGCGCTGACCGCCGCGGCGAGCCTCTTCGTGGGTGTCGCGATGTTCGGTTCGACCGTCTTCCTGAGCCAGTACTTCCAGCTCGCCCGGGACAAGTCGCCGACGATGTCCGGCGTCATGACCATCCCGATGATCGCCGGCCTGTTCCTCTCCTCGACGATCTCCGGCGCGGTCATCACCAAGACCGGCCGCTGGAAGGGCTTCCTCGTCGGCGGCGGCGTCGGCCTGGTCGCGGGCCTCGGTCTGCTGTCCACCATCGCGTACGACACCGACTACTGGCAGGTCGCCATCTACATGGCGGTCCTCGGCCTCGGCCTCGGCATGATGATGCAGAACCTGGTGCTCGCCTCGCAGAACCAGGTCAAGCCGCAGGACCTCGGCTCGGCCAGCTCGCTGATCACCTTCACCCGCACCCTGGGCGGCACGCTCGGCGTCTCCGCACTCGGCGCGGTCCTCTCCACCCGGATCACGCACTACGTCGAGGACGGCCTGGAGAAGGCACACATCCAGCTCCCGCCCGGCAGCGCGGCCTCCGGCAACAGCATCCCCGACATGGACAAGCTGCCGGCCCCGCTGCGGACCGTCATGGAGAGCGCGTACGGCGACGGTGTCGCGGACCTGTTCCTCTACGCCGCCCCGATCGCCCTGCTCGGCCTGATCATGGTCGTCTTCGTCAAGGAGGTCGCCCTGAAGACCACGCACGACGGCGACATCCCCGCCACGGTCGCCACCGGCGCCCCGGCCGCGACCCCGGTCGAGGCCGCCGCCGGAGGCATGGGCACGGCCACCGCCGAGACCTTCGAGGACCGTACGAGGGAGGAGCAGACGATGCCCCTGCCCGCCACCCCGCCCACCGGGCGGACCCTGCACGGCACCGTGCGCACCGCCGAAGGCACCTCGGTGCGCGGCGCGGCCGTCACGCTGATCTCCCTCGCGGGACGCCAGCTCGGCCGTTCGGTGGCCCAGCCCGACGGGCGCTACGCCGTGGACGCCCCGAGCGCGGGCTCGTACGTGCTGATCGCCTCGGCGGACGGCTTCCAGCCGCAGGCGTCGACCGTGACCGTCGGCGACGAGCCGATGGCGTACGACATCCTGCTCTCCGGCACGAGCGGCCTGAGCGGTGCGGTGCGCAGCGCCGCCGACGGTACGGGCGTCCCGGACGCGATGGTCATCGTGACCGACGTGCGCGGCGACGTGCTGGCCACCGGCACGTCCGGACGGAACGGCGACTTCGCCTTCGGCGAGCTGGTCCCGGGGCCGGTCACCGTGGCGGTCAACGCGGCCGGGTTCCGGCCGATGGCCCTGCCGGTGGAAATCGGCGGCACGGGCATCACCCGGGTCGAGGCGGTCCTGCAGGCCGGGGCCCTGGTCCAGGGCACCGTACGGGCCGGCACCGCCCGCCGGCCGCTTCCGGACGCCCGCGTCACGCTCGTGGACGCGGCGGGCAACGTGGTCGCCACCTCCACGACCGGTGAGGACGGCGCGTACGCCTTCACCGACCTGGACACGGGCGAGTACACGGTCATCGCGACCGGCTACCCGCCGGTGGCGGGCAACCTGACGGTGGCGGGGCGCGGCGTGGACGCGCACGACATCGAACTCGCCCACCCCGGCGAGTAACGCACACCTCCGGCCCGGGGGCGCGTGCCGAGCGGAGGCGCGGCCCGGGGCCGGGGACGACGGGGCGGCAGGCAGGGGACGGCCTGCCGCCCCTTCTTCACTCCTCCGGTTCGAGATACGTACGAGACAGATGCAGGCAGGTATCGGTATGGGACTTCGCGCACAGGTACGGACCCGGGACGGCTGGGCCGTGCAGCACGCCGTGGTGACCGTCACCGACATGACCGGCACGCAGGTGCTGCGGGCCGCCGCCGACCCGGACGGGACGGTCACCGACGGCGCGGCGCTGCCGGCCGGCCCGTACACGGTCATCGTGACCGCCGTCGGCTACGCGCCCGTCGCCTCGACCGCGCTGGTCACGGCGGCCGGGCGGATCGACGCGGGCAACGTGGTGCTGACGCGGCAGGGCGGCGTGGAGCTTCCGCCGCCGGGGACGTGGGCCGTCGACCCCGTGCACTCGTCGGTCGGCGCGGTCGCCCAGCACCTGGGGATCTCCAGCGTGCGCGGGCGCTTCACGGAGTTCGCGGGGACGATCGAGATCGCCGAGGACGTGGCGAAGTCGCGGGTCGAGGCGGTCATCTCGGCCGGGTCGATCGACACCGGTAACGCGATGCGCGACGGGCACCTGAAGTCGCCCGACTTCCTGGACACGGACACCTACCCGCAGATCACCTACCGGAGTACCGGGCTGGTGCCGGCCGGTCCGGACCGGTGGACGGTCCAGGGGCAGCTGTCGCTGCACGGGGTCGTACGGGACGTGGATCTCGACCTCAGCTATCTCGGTACGGGACCGGACCCGTGGGGCGGCGTGCGGGCGGCGTTCCACGCCACGGCGGACCTGCGGCGGGACGACTTCGCGATGAACTACAACCAGGTGGTGCAGGCGGGGATCTCGGCGATCGGCGCGACGCTGAGGGTGGAGCTGGACATACAGGCGGTACAGGGGCAGCTCCCAAAGGGGTGAGGGGTTCCCGCATAGAGCCAGCCCCTCGTGCGACGGAGCCGCCCCCTCCCGTCGCCCCCTCGTGCCACGTCGCCGCCCCTCCCCGGTAGCCCTCTTGGGCGGCGGGGCCGCCCCCGGGGGCGGAACGGGCGGGCAAGGGGGCGGCCCCCACGCGGAGCGCGCACCCCCGGCCCCACGTCCCGCCCCCCAGGCACGCCCCGCCCCCCCCACGCCCCACGGGCGGGCGGCGCGCGGCCCCGCCGAGCGCGGTGGCTGAGCGAGGCCGGGGGGCGGCGCCGCCGCGTGAGGGCGAGGCCGCGCCGTCGCGCCGGGTTCAGCCGCGGTTGGCAAAGGCACCGGGTTTGGGCGGGCTGCCTCCGGTCTGCATCACCAGCTCCGCGCACAGCTCCCGCAACTTCACGTTCCGCCCCTGCGAAGCCTTCCGCAGGACGCCCAGCGCCTCGTCCGCCGGGCATCGCTGACGGGCCATCACGATGCCTATGGCCTGGTCGATGACATACCGGGATCGCATCGCCGCCCGCAGGTCCTCCGCCGCCTCCGCCTCCGCCTCGATGCGCTGCGCGACGGCGACCGCGCCCGCCGCCTGTTCGGAGAAGCGGCGGGCGATCTCCATGTCCTCCTGGAACGCCCTCGGTTTCCGCGAGTAGAGGTTGAGCGCCCCCACCGTGTTCCGCCGCACGTCGGGCGTGGAACGTCTGGGCGGATCCGCCACCCTCACCTGCACCGACAAGGGCGCCGCGAACACCGACCTGATGCCCTGGGCGGCGGCGAGCCGGGGGTAGGGTCCCCACCGCTGCTCGCTGAGCGTGTCGGCGACGTACATCTCGACACCCTTCTCCAGGCTGCACACGCACGGCCCGGCCTCCACGTCGTACTGGAGGGCGTCGAGCACCAGCGCCTCGCTGTCACTGGTCGCGGTCGTCACCAGTCGACCGCCCCTGTGCATCGTGACGCTGCACGAGTCGGCGCTGTCGACCATGCGCACCGCCTGCACTGTCAGTTCCTGGAGGAAGGAGTCCAGGCCCCGCCAGTCGGCGAGTGCGTCGTGCACCGAACCGAGGTCGAATCCGGTGTGCGGCGTGCTGGACCGCCCCGGGTCCGCGCCTACGTCAGTGGTGTCCGTCATGTCTCCGCTGGTGCCCCAGATCCGCCCGGAAACGCGGCTAAGAGACACACAATCGTCACACTGGGTCGCTGCACGTCCTCATTCGGGTCGCCCCCCGGCGGTCGCGTTGACGATGCGTGACGCGATGTCCCGCAGCTTGACGTTCCCCTTCTGCGAGGTGCGCACCAGCCGTTCGAAGGCCTGCGCGGCATCGATGTCGAGCCTGCCCATCAGGATGCCGGTGGCCTGTCCGATCACGTCGCGGGTGTGCATCGCCTCGGTCAGCTGTTCCTGTACGTCGGCGGCTTCGAGGGCGAGCCCGATGTGCGCCGCCACCAGCCGTCCCAGGCGAATCGTCTCGTCGCCGGCGAAGGCGTGCGGGGTCGCCGCGTGCAGGGTGAGCACGCTGAAGCGGTTGCGGTGGCCGCGCAGACGCAGGAAGAGCGCGGAACCGGACGACGCCGTGCCGACCGTACCGGCCGGGACGTCCCAACCGGCGGGCTCGTAGGCGTCGTCGGGGCCGGGGTTGCCGTCCGGGACCCGGAGGGCGGAGAGGTCGGCCACACGGGACACCGGGAACGACCACAGCTCCTCACCGGGCACCGGCAGCACGACCTCCGCGTCGCCGCCCCCGACCGTGTCGGCCAGAGCCCGGACCCGCCCGGAGCGTTCCACCAGGAAGAGGCCCGCGTGATCGGCCTCCGGGATCACGTCCCGGGCCAGCCGCACGGCGGCCCGCGCCGTCCCTTCGCGGCCCTCGGTCTCGTGCAGTTCGACCGCGAGGGAGGTCAGCAGCTCGGCCAGACCGAAGCCGGCCTGGGCATGGGAAATTTCGGGAATGTCGGACGCAGTCACCACGAACCTCTTCGGCGCGCACGGCCATGGACGCGACCGTGCCCGGGAGAGCTCCGCAGCACATTCCCGACTGCGAGCAAAGGACGAACAGACTCTATCCGTCCGTGTCGGCTTCTGTCCTGCGGTGAAGCCGTCACGGGCCGTCGTACCGATCACATGCCGGCCACTCGACCGGGCCGCACCGGCGTGGTCCAATGGAGGTCCCGGTCAGGAAGTGGCCCCACCGACCACGACGCGCACCGACTGGCGTCGGCCTCGGACAGGTGAGCGCTGTGCCCTTCCGTCTGACCCTGATCCTCCACGACGCACCCCACTGCACGCGGCGCTGCCTGCTGTTGGCCATGCCCGGCGAGATCGACCTGGCCAACTACGAGGAGCTGTACGCGGAGATGCGCGCCGCCGTGGACGCGCTGCACGCCCGTATCGACAGCCTCGTGCTGGACTTCACCGGCACGGCGTTCATGGACAGCCGCGGTGCACGCCTCGTCTCCGCGACGCGGGAGTATGCGGTGCGGTCGGGCGTCGCGGTGCGACTGGCGGCGGGCGGCACCCCGGAAACGGGCGGGGTGGCCTTGCGGGTGATCACCCTGACCGGTATCCGCAGGGACGTACCGGTGTACGGGACGGTGCTGGAGGCGGTGGAGGGGGTGGACGAACTGGGGCTGGAGCTGGGGGACGCGGGCGGCTGGTGAGGGCCGGCGGCGTACCGGTGCTCAGGACCGGGTCACCGGGCACGGGCCTACGCGCCCGCGTCCCCTGCCCGGTCGCCGCTCGTCGCCTCGATGCCCCGGATCAGTACGTCCAGTGCGTTGTCGAAGTCCCGCCCGTACATCTCAGCGACCGTGTCGCCGCCGCGCGCCTCCATCACCTCCGTGGAGTCGCGGAGCAGTTGCGACCCCGCCAGCTCTCCGGCGATCACACCCATCGCCTCCCGGTAGAACTCGTCCGCAGTGACGCCCGCCTCCGCCGCGAGCTGGTAGTACTGCGCCTCGCTGGTGGCGAATCCGTAGACGAACTGGAAGACGGCCGCCATCGTTCCACCCTGCCGCTCCTTCGGGACACCGGTCTTGCGCATCAGTCGCAGCGCGGCGTCGGAGAACGCCCGCATGCACGGCCCGATGTTGAGGAAGCGGCCCATCAGGGGTGCGGCCCAGGGGTGCCGTACAAGCATCTCTCGGTATCCGTGGGCGAGTTGGCGCAACTGTACGCGCCAGTCGGTGTCGTCCTCGGGGTCGGGGAGGTCGAGCTCCGCGGCCACGTGGTCGACGGCGAGTTCGAGGAGGTCGTCCTTGTTGGCCACATACCAGTAGACGGACATCGCGGTGACGTGCAGCTCGGCGGCAAGGCGGCGCATGGAGAACTTGGCGAGCCCGTCGGCGTCGAGAAGGGCGACCGTCGTGGCGGTGATCCGGTCACGGTCGAGGCCGGCGTCGGCCCCGCGGTCGGCGTCGGCGGCCCGGCGGCCCCTACCGGCGGCGGGTCGGTCGGCTCCGCGCCCGCTGCCGTCGGCGCTCCCGGCCCCGTCGTCGTCCCGGGGGCCTGCGTGGTGGCTTCCTCTGCCGTCCTTGCCCCCGCCGTCGGCGCCGCCTGCGCCGCCTGCGCCGCCCCTGGTCGCGCCGCCCCCACGAGGCGTCTTCTCGGCGAGCCACACGCTGCTCGGTCCGGGCTTCTTGACGCGGTCGGCCGCGGGCACCATGAGCCACTCTCCTCGGTTCTGCCCCGTCGGGCGGGACGACCGACGGGACGGCAGGCGGGACGGACCGTGTTGTTCCGGTTCGTCCCGCCCGATGGTATGCCGCGGACTACGCGGACGGTACGGGCACGGAGGGCCCTGCCTGCGGCGGAGCGGCGGAGGCCTTTCGTTCCGCCCGCCACAGCAGCAGCGCCGCGAGCAGCCCGCCCGTCAGTACCGCCGCCGCACCGACCAGCTGGCTGGTGTCCAGCCCCGCCGCGAACGCGTCCCGTACCTGTCGCCGCTCCCCTTCACCGTTCGCGGAAGCAAGCGCCGCGGGCAGCGACACCGCTCCGGCCGCCGCCGGGAAGAGCGCGGCGAACCGGGAGTTGAGGACCGCGCCGAGGACGGCGACGCCGAGTCCGTTGCCGAACTCCGCGAGCGTGCCGTTGACCCCGGCGCCCACCCCGGCCTTCGCCGGCGGGATCGCGCTCATGATGGCGTTGGCCATCGCGGGCCCTGCGAACGCGATACCCGCGCCCATCACCACCAGTCCCGCCAGCATCCCTTCGTAACTCCGGCCCCCGAGCAGCGCGATCCCCGCGAGCCCGGCCGCGATCAGCGTCATGCCGAGCGCGATCGTCCGGGGCGTGCCGAGCCCGCGAAGCAGCAGAGCACCCACTCCGACCACGTTGAGCACGACGACGCTGACAGCGAGCGGCGCGATGCGCAGTCCGGCCTCCAACGGCCCGAACCCGAGCACGAACTGGAGGTGCTGGGTGAGGAGGTAGAGCGATCCGCCCATGCCGAAGGCCACCAGGATCGACCCGGCGACCGCGCCGACGAAGCGCTCGTCGCGGAAGAAGTGCATGTCCAGCATGGGGTGTTCGATACGCAGTTCCCACAGGACGAAGGCGGCCAGGACGACCGCTCCGACACTCGCCGCGACCAGCACCTGCCCGGAGGCCCAGCCGTGCTCGGGCCCGGAGATGATCGCGTACACCACGGACGCCATTCCCACGGTGGACAGCAGCGCGCCGAGCAGGTCGGGCCGCTCCCCGGCCCCGCTTTTCGATTCCGGTACGAGGGCGAGGACGGCGACGAGGGCGAGCACCGCCACCGGAATGTTGATCAGGAAGATCGCACCCCACCAGAAGTGGTCGAGCACGAGCCCGCCGAGCAGGGGGCCGGCGGCGAATCCGAGGGAGCTGACGGTGGACCACAGCGCGATGGCCCGCACCCGCTCGTGCTCGTCGAAGACCTGGACGATCACGGCCAGGGTGGTCGTCATCAGCAGCGCTCCGCCGATCCCCATCCCCGCCCGCGCGGCGATGAGCTGGGCGGAGGTCTGGGCGAGGCCCGCCGCGAGCGAGCCGAACCCGAACAGCACGAGTCCGGCGGACAGCATCTTCTTACGCCCGTAACGGTCGGCGGAACTGCCGGCGGTGAGCAACAGCCCGGACTGGACGAGCGAGTACGCGTTGATCATCCACTGGATGTCGGCGCTGGAGGCGTGCAGTTCGGTGGTGAGGGAGGGGATCGCGACGTTCAGGACGGTGTTGTCGAGCAGCACGGTGAGCTGGGCGAGACAGATGACGCCGAGGATCAGCCAGCGCTGCGGGTGGTTGCCGCCGGGAAGCGGCGGGGCGGGCGTCTTCTCGGCGGTCGTCGCCGTCATCCGGGGGGCTCCTCTACGGTGTACGTCTTGGTTGCTGTACACCGTAGAAGAGACTGCTGTACGCCGTACAGCAGTTTTCCCGCGCGACGGCCCTGCGGAGCGCCCGGAGCCCTTCCCGGCGCAAAAAGCCATGGCGCCCGCAGCCCCCGAAACACCCTCACAGCCCCGGCGCCCACGCCCGAAGCATCCCTGAGACCCCTCGCTCCGAAGCTCACGCCTTCGGCATGATCGGGTACGCCGCCCGCGCCCCGAGACGACCGCCCCGAGGCTCACGCTCCGGCTTGATCAGGTGCCCCGCCCGAAGCTCCCCCCGAGACGACTCGGCCCGAAGCTCACGCCCCCGGCTTGATCAGGTACCCCGCCCCGCGCCGGGTGTGGATCATCGGCACCCTCCCCGCGTCGATCTTCTTGCGCAGGTACGAGATGTAGAGCTCGACCACATTGGCCCGCCCGCCGAAGTCGTAGTTCCACACCCGGTCGAGGATCTGCGCCTTGCTGAGCACCCGCACCGGGTTGCGCATCAGGAAGCGCAGCAGCTCGAACTCCGTTGCGGTGAGCCGTACTTCCACCTCGCCCCGCCACACCTCGTGACTGTCCTCGTCCAGGCGCAGATCCCCCACCACCAGTTCCGACGCGGGCCGCGCGAGCACGCGCCCACGCCGCTGCGCCGCGCTCCCGCCGGTTCTCCTGATCAGCCCTCGCAACCGCGCCACGACCTCCTCCATGCTGAACGGCTTGGTCACGACGTCGTCGCCGCCCGCGGTCAGTCCGGCGATACGGTCCTCCACCGAGTCCTTGGCCGTCAGGAACAGAACCGGAACCCCGGGCAGGTCCGCACGTATGCGCCGCAGTACGGCCGGCCCGTCCATGTCCGGAAGCAGCACGTCCAGCACCACGGCGTCCGGCCGGAACTCACGCGCCCCCCGTACCGCCGCCGCGCCGTCCCCGGCACTGAGCGTTAGCCACCCCTCGTACCGCAGCGCCCCGCACAACAAGTCGGCCAGCGATGCCTCGCCGTCCACCACCAGCACCCGCACCTCCTCGCCGCTGCCGGACCCGCTGGCGGCACGGTCGCGACTACCGCTGCGGGGACCCCCTCGCACACCGGCACGCCCCCTGCTCCCGGTGCTGCTGTGGGTACTTCTGTGTGTCTCGCCCGCCCCAGGTGCATTCGCTGTCCGCATACGGTCACCCTGGCCGGGATCGGTGAGAGCACCCTTTTCCGTCCCTGTGAATCCGCTGAGAAGCCGGCCCGCCCCGGGTGGACAACGACCCGTTCCGGACTCGCGGAATAGGTCCGCCGACCTCCCCGTTCCCCCCACATGACTTCCGACGCACCTGCCTCCCGCCACACCCGGACGTACGGCCTCCTCGGTATCTGGAGCGCCAGCCTCCGCCCGACCACCCCGAAGGGCCGACTCGAACTGACCGACGCGGTCACGGAGTTGGAGGACCTCGGTTACGGCACGGTGTGGTCCGGCGGGAGCCCGTCCCTGGACGACGCGGCACCGCTCCTCGAAGCGACGAGCCGGATCAAGGTCGCCACGGGCATCGTCAGCATCTGGGAGCACACGGCGGAGACGGTCGCGGCACGGATCGCCGACTTCGAGTCCCGCCACCCCGGCCGCTTCCTGCTCGGCCTGGGCGTGAGCCACGACGCGCTCGCCCCTCAGTACGCCCGCCCGTACGCGGCGATGGTCGCCTACCTGGACGCGCTCGACGCCGCCCCGGACGCCCTCCCCGCCGATCGCCGGGTCCTGGCCGCCCTGGGGCCGAAGATGCTGAACCTGGCCGCCGACCGCGCGGCGGGCGCCCATCCGTACCTCGTCACCCCGGAGCACACGGCGCAGGCACGCGAGGTGCTCGGCCCGGACGCGTTCCTCGCCCCGGAGCTGACGGTCGTCCTCGAACCCGACCTGGACCGGGCCCGCACGGTCGCCCGCACCATGCTCGGCTTCTACCTCACCCTCCCCAACTACACCAACAACCTCCTCCGCCTCGGCTTCACCGAAGCCGACTTCGAAAACAACGGCAGCGACCGCCTTCTCGACGCCCTCTTCGCACTGGGCGACGCGGATCGCGTACGGGCGAAGGCAGAGGAGTACTACGCGGCGGGCGCCGACCACCTGGCCCTCCAGGCCCTGCCGACGAACGAGGGACAGTCGGCCCTCCCCCGGGCGGAGTGGCGGGCGCTGGCCAAGGCACTGCTCTAGCCGGCACAGAACAGGACCGGAACACACACGGTGACGGACGCGGATTACGGACCCCTACGGTTCCGTATTCACCCGATTCCGAAAAGCCGGGCCCCGTTGCCGTAACAGACCGCCCGCAGCCATTCGTCCCCCAGCTGGAGCCGTTGCAGCGACTCCAGCTGGTGCAGGTATCCGTACGGGATGTTCGGGAAGTCACTCCCCAGCAGAACCCGTTCCCCCAGGTCCCGCAGTCGCCCCAAATCCGTTTTGGGGAACGGCGCCATCCGCTCGCTGAAGTCCGTGAACGCCATCGTCGTGTCGAGCCGCACCTCGGCGTACCGCTGAGCCAGGTCCAGAAAGTCGGCGTACTCCGGCATCCCCATGTGCGCCACGATCAGCCGAAGCCTCGGATGCCGCGCCAACAGTTCCCCGACGGGCCCCGGCCCGGTGAACTTCCCCGGCGCCGGCCCCGAGCCGCAATGCATCACCACCGGAACCCCGGCCTCCGCGAGCAGCCCCCACACCGGCTCAAGCAACGGGTCGTTGGGGTCGTAGGCCCCCACCTGCAAGTGCGCCTTGAAGACGCGGGCTCCGCCTTCCACAGCCCGTCGCACGTACGCCTCCACCCCGGCCTCCGGAAACAGGGTCGCCGTCCGCACACACCCCGGCGTACGCGCCGCGAACTGCCCGCCCCACCCGTTCAGCCACTCCGCCATGCCGGCCTTGTGCGGGTAGATCATCGAGGTGAACCGCACCACCCCGAACTCCCGCAACAGAGCGACCCGTTCCTCTTCCTCGCAGCGGTAGGTGATCGGCCACTCGACACCGGTCATCGGCCCGACGGCATCGAAGTACGCCCACACCTTCTCCAGCACCCGGCCGGGCATGAAGTGCGTATGCACATCCACCAATCCGGGAACCCCGAGCCGTCCCCAGAAGGCCCGTACCTGCGCTGCCTCATCTGCACTCGTCGTCATGCCGGGCACGGTACGTGCGCAGGACCGGTGGATGAAGTGGCGCGTTTTCCACAGGGGTTGAGCTGCGTTCTTGCGTGAAGTGTCTGCTCCATAGACGCTTCATTCAAGATCGAGCAACTTCCGGTACGAGAGGGCCCGAAGCCGCAACTTGGATTTGCGACTTCGGGCCCGTTTTTGAATCAGCTGCACGAGCACGTAAACCGGCGCACCGTCCGGCGCACAGCCAACTTGCCGGATGCACTGGTGCTTGATCAGCATCCGCAGGCAGGCGTGCACACGCGCCGTCGAGAGCCCCGTACGCGCCGCGATCTCTTCGAGCCGGTACCGCGCCTCGCCGCCAATCAGCGCCGGAACGATGAACGCCGCCACAGCGTGGACATCCTCGGTGACCACCAACTTCCGTCGCCGCCACACGTCGAGAAGCTCCTGCGGAGTGACCCCGGGCTCCCGACCGGCTTCCTGCCGCCGCGCACCGAGGGTGCCCAACGTCTGCGCGATCTGATGCAGCGCGTCTGCCATGGATTGCTGTGCCTGGCAGGTCTCCCGCTGGGCCCGCGCGATCTCCGTCAGCAGCTCATTGCTGCGACGCGCATGCCCGACACGCTCCGCCTGCATGGCCACCAACGCCTCGTCGGCCCGCAGGTTCCGCTCCTCCAACCGAACAATCGCGTCGATGACCTCGGGCGGCATGACGCACGCGGGGCCACCGGCCGGAACAAGCTGCTGTGCCGGGGCCGGTTCAAGGGAGTACGACCCGTCACGCTGGATGGTCGCGATGACCTCGGCCACCCACTTCTTGAATGGCTGGCACTCCGGTTTTGTGCAGCCGTTGACGAGGTTGATAAGCCCCTGGAGGTTCACCATCTTCATCGTCGTGCGCAGCCCGTGAGCTGCACCTTTACGCGCGGGGGCTAGTCCATAGCCCCCGGGTGCAATATCTCCGAGCAGCAGCTGGTTGCTGTCTTCGACGTGCCAACGGATCGCCTGCCGGGGATTCGAGTACCCCAAACCGCTGGCTACGTCCTTTGCTGGAAACCAGTGCGTCCCGTCCCGCAACGTCACCCGCCGGACACGTGCGCCCGTCGCCGCGTACACGAAGTCCCCGACCTCGATCGCGTCCGGCTTCCGCTCCGTCACCTCTTCCGGCGACCCATTCTCCTCCTCGTACATCGAGCATCACCTCCACCCCGGAAGTTGACACACGGGACAAACCAACTGGCCCGGAAAAAGCCCAAGTTCACCCGAAGGACTGCTCGGCTCTCTCATCCCGCCCCAGCGACAACCGCGCCGCGCCTCATCCCGCACCTCGCTCCACCCCTCAGAACAACCCCTCCTGCACCCCCGTCTCCGTCCCCTTCTCCACCCACTTCACCGGCACCGTCACCCCATCCCCCGTATCCCCCCGCTCCAGCCCCCACCCCGCCAGCAACCGACTGTCCACCACCACAGCACCCGGCGCTCCCGACGCCCCCGCGCTCTCCACCTCCAGATGCAGGTCCGGCCCCGCCACAGCCACCACCCGTCCGGCCACACTGCCCCCGGCCACCAGCTCGCGCACCACACCCGCCACGCCCCCGGCCGCCACCAACCCGTCCAGCCCGAACACCCCCGCATGATCGGCCACCTCGCAAGCCACCACCTCCAGCGCCTCCGGCCACCCCGCCAGACCCGCCGCCCGCGCGTGCAACGCCTCCACCTCGGCCGCGCGTTCCGCCGGCCCCGGCAACGCCGCCCGTATCGCCCGCTTCTTCGCGTACGGGATCCGGTCCGGCACCCCGAGCCCCGCCCGCAGCAACTCCTCGCACCTGCGCGCGGCCATCAGCGGCCCCCGTCCGAGCCGGCTGAACGCCACCGCTCCCTGCTCCAGCAGCCGGGCCGGCCCCCGGTCCTCCCGGGTGATCCCCACCTTGACCATCCCCGGCCCGAACCACGCCAGGTACACGGCGTAGGGACGCGGATCGTCGGCCATCGTGTCGGCCGCCACCGACCTCGACCGGTCCAGTCGCGCGCAGTCCGCACACTGCGCCTGGGTGGCCCTCCCCGCCACCGGCGCCGCGTACGGGCACGCGTTCCCCCGTACCCCCACGCACCGCCGCTCCCCGACCACCCGGAAGCCGATCTCCCGCCCGTAGGCGTTTCCGCCGCCCGGCGCGGCCCCGTACGACAACGGACTGACCGGGCCCGCCCCGGTGGCACCCGCGCCCGGCTCCCACCGCAGCGCCGGCTCTCCGCCCGCCCAGCCCACCCCCGCACTGCGCCACTGCCGTTCCATGCCCCCAGTGTGTCCCCCACCACTGACAACGCCCCGCCCCGACCGCGGGCCCCAGTCCCACCCGCACATGAAAGAAGCCCCCCGGACCATGTCCGGGGGGCTTCTCCGCTGTGCACTCGGCAGGATTCGAACCTGCAACCTTCTGATCCGTAGTGATCTGAAGGGCGTCCATGGGTTCCATGAGTTCCCCAGAGAACGACTCCAGACCAGGTCAGAGGGCCTCTGACCCGTCCCGCGCACCCAGTCTGTGAGACGCGCGTGAGATGGGCGGCGCCGCCCGGTGGTCGCACACCGGACGGCGCCTTGATCCCGACACCTTCTGATCAAGGAGTCCAGACCCATGCAAGAACCTACCCGTGCCCTGCGCACGGTGACGATCCAGACGGCCGACCACGGGGGCGTCACCTTCCCCGAGCCGGGATGGTGCCTCGGCGACCATGAGGTCGGCGGATACCGGGCCGATCTGTCCCACACGGGCCGTGAGGTTCAGCTCGACTACGACGACGAGGCCCTTCTCCTCGCGTCGTTCGTGCAGGACCCGTTCGCGACCCGCGGCCCCCGCACGGTGGGCCTGTACGTCGAGCAGACCGGCTTTTCCCGGACCCTGGACCCGGACGAGGTGGACCAGTTCGCGGACGCGCTCGTGAGCCACGCGACCGTCCTGCGCGCCCTTCCCCGGCAGCTCGCCGCTCTCCGTACCTGGGAGGGCCAGTGAAGCGGGACCCGCTCGAATGGGGCGCCCTCGTCGCCGTCCTCGTCGTGCTCGCCTCTGCGGAGTACGACCTCGCCCGGGCCTGCGGGTTCGGGACCTACGTCGCTGCCGGTGTGCCGGCCGCACTCGACATCTACGCCGTGCGCGCGCTGCGGGCCGGTCGTGACGTCCTAGTGGTCGTCGTCGCGCTCATCGCGGTGAACGCAGCCGCCCACCTCGTGACCGCGGAGCTGCTGCCGGTGAGTTGGCCGCTGGTGGTCGCCGTGTCGGCCATCGCGCCGCTCGTGCTGTGGCGGGTGCACTGCCTCGGCGACGGCCACCAGGCGCCCGCGCAGGACGTCCCCGAGGTGCTGCCGGAACCGATCTACGTCAAGCCGGAACCGGCCGATGCAGTCCCGGTTCCGCAGCCTGTCGACGAGGCCCCCAAGGTGCCCGTGCTCGGCCCATTCACGCCCGTCGGGGCGCTTCTCGCAGCATCGGCCGGAACCAACGGCGGAACCGGCACTGACCAGCCGGAACAGCGACAGGATTCCGTACCGGAACCGCGCCCGGAACCAGCGGAACCGGTGATCGGTTCCGGCGGAACTGGATCAAGTTCCGACGACGCTCCGGAGCTGCCCGCGGGGGTGTCTGCCGAGCACGTGATCACGGTGCGGACGTGGCTCGCGGTCGAGCCGGAACTCACCGGAACCGAGATCGGCAACCGGCTCGGCAAGAGCGACAGCTACGGGCGGCGCGTGAAGCGCGCGGCCGGGGCCCCGTCGTGATTACCGGCGCCCTGCTGGCCCTGTGCTTTCTGGTCTGCGCGCTGCTCGCCCTCGTCGGCCTGCTGCTCGTCGTGCCGCGCGACGTTCCCCCCATCACGGGGACGTGCGCGTTCGTCATCACCCTTGCGGCGCTCGCCGTCGCCATCCTCACCCGAGGCACCGCGTGAACCTTTTCGACTTCACCATCCCCACGTACACCGTCGTCTCTCTCGGCGGTGTCACCGTCGGTCTGTCGCTCCTCGGCTGGGAAATTGTCCAGTGGTGGCCGGGCCGGAAGCAGGCCATCAAGTTCAAGCACCTCGTACGCCTCGTTCCGTTCCTCCTCACGTGGGCTTACGGGATGCTCCTCGTCCTGTCCGCCGGCGGGCTGCTCGGCGCCGGTGCGGACTGGAGCATGTGGGGCACGTCGGAGATTGGTGACGCGGTCCTGAAGTACGGGTTCGGTAGCCCCACCCCGGACGTCACCCGCACCTCGTACCTCGTCCTCACGCCCGGCGGGCATGCGGTCGTGGCAATCGCGACCATGCTGCTCGTCGCGGTGTGGGTGAAGCGGCGCGGTTTCAACTTCATGATCCTGCGGGCGATCCTGTCCGGGATCAGCCTGGGTCTGGCGTCCGGCATCGCGGGCCTCGTCGGCTACGTCCTGTCGCCGGTGGTCTCCACCCTCGGGGACCTCGTCGTGGGGCTGCTGTGAAGGGCGTCGCGCCGGTCGTCGGCGCGTACGAGCGGCTCGTCCTCGGTACCGGTCTGCTGCTCCACGGGGCGGGGGACTGGCTCGCCCCGGCCGACTCGGGGACACGGTTCCTGACCCGTACCGGAGGGGTCGCGGGCGGTGTGCTGTTCGCCGGTCTGCTGCTGGAACGGGCGCCGCACCTCGTGTTCGTGGCACCGGTCGCGTGGGCGGTCGCCGCGTGGCGGGTGTCCGAATCGTCCGCCACTCCCCCACCGCTCCCGGAAACCCCTTCCGGTGACGTTTTCGCAGATGGGCCCGAGCGTCTCTCTCATGTCGAGTGGAGCCCGGAAGGGGTCCGGTGCACGCTGCACGTAGTGCGGGACGAGGTGAACGGACCGTGATCCGCACCCTGTTGACGGCGCTCGGCTACGAGCAACCGACGCTCCACTACTGCGTGAGCTGTGGCGGCCACTACCCGATCGGCCACTTCTGCCAGTGAGCGCACAGCGGCCCCCGATGACCGGAGACAGTTCACGGTCATCGGGGGCCTTCTGCTGCCCACGGTGGCGCACGCGCTCGTGCCCGTGGGCCTCGGCACGGCCGCGGTAGCACCTGGGGGAACATGCCGCGGCCGGCCAAGCTCGCGCGGGCGCCTGCCCTGTTGTGATCGCCGTCGGGCAGGCGCCCGGCCACGGGAACGGCGGCTCACGCCGGGCGGGCCGCCGCTCCCAGTCTTAGGACCGCCTCGCCCGTGACGGCCGAGGGGTGGGGCACTTGACGTGCCAGTACACCGTCATCGCTGCGGCGGAACCGGCGTCCACGGGGTACGTCGTGTGCTCCTCGCCCTGCTGGATGGGCTGCTGACATCTGCTGCAGAGTCTCGTCACGGCTTCCACTCCTCCTTGCATCCGGTGCACGACCACGCCTCGCAGTCGAGGTTGTGCGCCCCCTGTTGGCCGCGGGCGTACCCGACGTGGTGGGCGCCCGTCTCGCGGGTGAGAGTCACTCCGCACCACACGCACGCCCACCCGTGGCGCTGCGCGGGGACCAGGTCTACGGCGGCCGGTATCGCCCGCGTGGGGGGTGCGGCGACGGCTTCGGGGTGCGTCTTGCAGGCCCTCGGGAACCAGCGGCCCGACGAGTCCAGGCGGACCCGCTCACCGAGGTCGACGGCGGTTTCCGCACAGAGGGTGATTCCGCACAGGACGCAGTCCGCGCCGCGGAGCTGGCGTTGCGACAGGTTGTCAACGGAGGGGATGCGGGTTTCGGATGACCGTGATGTGTGCGCGTGAGTGGCCATGCACAGGACCGTAGGGAGACGCGTTTCTCAGGATCGGCCGTGTTTCTCGGTGTTTCTCACGTGCCCGTCACGGTTTCCCGATGTTGCTCACGCGCTCTCAAGCCCGGCCCCGGTGCGGGCGATGATGTGGTGTGCGGCCCGCCCGTCGACCGCCGCGGCGGCCAACGCGTCCCATACCTTCCGGTACAGGGCGATGTCCTCTGCCGAGTCGAGCCACATTTCCGCGTGCCAGGATTCGGCGATGACAAGCCGGTCGTCGTGTATCCAGAAGTCGTCACCGGACGCCACCCGCACATCGGCGGTGAGCGGGATGATGCCGAGCCGGACGGTAGAGAGACCGTTGACGGACATCAGACGGTCCAACTGGTCGGCCAGGATGCCCGGGGAGCACACACGGGCGTGCAGGGCCGCCTCCCCGATGAGCACGTGGTAGCGCTTGTCCTGCGCGTACAGCCCTTCCTGACGGCGCACACGGGACGACACCCCGGCTTCGATGTCGCGGACGGCCCCGTGGAGCTGGGCGTACCGGCCAAGCACGGAACGGGCGTATTCCGACGTCTGGAACACGCCGGGAATCACGGATGCGCTGAAGCCACGGAACACGCGGGTCCTCTCGTGCTGGGCGCCGAGCGCGTCTTGCACTGCCCGGTGTCCGCCGGCCAGTTGGCGCCGCCAGGAACGGTACGTCGACTCCAGTCCGGCGAGCCTGCCTTTCAGCTCGACGGCCAGTTCCGGGCGCCCGACCCCGCGCGCCCACGCGTCAAGGTCGACGGGCTTGGCAGTCTGCTTCCCGTTCTCCAGCTTGGACACCTTGGAGGGCGCCCACCCGCACTCTGCGGCCAGGCCGCGGACAGTGAGACCGCCCTCGGTGCGCAGCTCGCGTAGCCGCACTCCGAGGGCGTTCCGGGCCTGCTGAAAGTCGGTGCTCACATGGGGGAAGCTACCCGCCGGGCGAACTCCTCGTAACGGGTGGCGTGGTGCCAAGCTGCGTCCCGTGCCTGGCAGGCCCGCACGACGGCCGCCGGATCTTCCGTGAGTTCCATCCTGCGTTCGGCGTTGTCCCAGTTGAAGGCGGCCAGGACGCGGGAGTCGAACAGCCAGAAGTCGAAGTCAGGCAGCTGGAGTTGTTCGGCCTGGCCGCGGGTCATGTACCGGATGTCTTCGCCGGCGGCCAGGTTGTCGGGGGTGGTGGCCAGGAGGTACCGCTGGTTGTCGGTAGGCGGCTCGTCGATGAGGCGGACGCGTTCGATGCGCTTGCCCTGCCCGGTCTGTGCGCGGGCGTTGGCGAACCATGGCCCGTCGGTGTCCGGGGGCGGCTGGATGCCGTCGAGGAACCGGCGGTACTCGTCGGTGCCCGTGTCGGCCGCGTACTCCCGACGGGTCTCCAGCCGCCAGGCCGTGTGACGGAACCCGGTCTCGAAGAAGTCGACGATCCGGTGGGCGGATACGGCGTCCAGCAACGTCACTCCTTGGGCGCGAAGTTGACGAGGAGGGCGCGGTCGACGACGACGAGGGTTTCCCCGGAGAGCGGGTTGACCATCTGCGCGATGTCCTCGGGGTCCGCGATCTTCCCTTGAACCAGGACTTCACCGGTGTCGAGATCCTCATAGAGGGTGGGACACTCTCCGGTCTTCGAGTTGGTGCCGAGCATCCGTAGCCTGCGGGCCATGGGGTTCCCCTCTCGGTGGTGGCCGACCTGGTGACGGCTTGCCGAGAAGGTAGCGGGTGGAACGAGAAACACGACAGGGCACACGAAAGCGCCCGACCCTCACTACGAGGACCGGGCGCCGGGGTGGGTCTACGAGGCCGCGTCGAGACGGCCGATCGCGTCGTCCAGCGGTGACGACTGCGGGCCGACCACCAGTTGCCGGGCGAGCGAGTACGTGTGGTCAAGCGGGAGCCCGCGGGGGTGCGCGTCCGCGATGCGCCGTACAAGGCAGTGCAGGACCGGCCCCGGCTCCAGTGCCACGTGCCGCACGGTGCCGGTCTCCACACGGGAATTCGCGGGTGACCCGTCCCATCGGGCGGTGACGTCCGGGCGGCCGGGAGCGTCCCGTACGGCCGCTATGGAGAGCATCCGGGCGGCCTCGTCCACGGCGGCCGTCCGCGCCTCGCACGCGGCCACCAGGGACTCCAGCGCCTTACGTGCGGCAACGTACTGGGCCGCGATGTCGTCGAGGGTGTGCGCGTCGAGGAGCTGCTCCGCGCGGTCGATGGCCTCGGCACGCGCCCGGGTGGCGGCGGCCGTGCGGGCCTGCTCTGCCTTGCGGTCCGCGGCGTCCTTCCGCAGGCGTGCAAAGCGGCTGAGCCCGCGTGCCTGCTCGACCTGGTCCGCGGTCACGGCCTCGTCGCCGGACCGTACGCGCTCCTCCAGGGCGGCGAGCGTGCGGCCGGCCTCGGTCGTCTCCTGCGTCTGCATGGTCATGCTGCGCTCGCTTCCTGCGTGATCGGCTGGCGGTTCTGCCCGTACGCCTCACCGCGCGCGGCCTGGCCGAGGGCCTGCCACTCCTGCGGGGTGTACCGCAGTGCGTCCATGAGTCCCGGAACGCCGTCGGCCCTGTTCGGCACGGCGCCCGGCATGGTCGTCATGAGGTCCGCGGCCATCTGCCGGATGCCGCTCTGGCCCACCAGGGCGGCGGCCAGGGCGATACCCAGGAGTTCACCAGCGGGGGTCGCGACGGCGCGGCCCTGGCGGAGCGCCATCACGCTGACGGGCGACGTGTTCTGCGCCCGGAACCCGTACCGGTCGGACGGCCACGGAGTGTCGGGGCTCCAGCCCAGCTCACCATTCAGGGCCACGCCCGCGGCGGCGGTCTCGTGGATGGTCGCCTCGCGGTTAGCGGCGGCCTGCACGAGGGCCTCCACCGCGGCCATGACGCCCTTCACGGCGGTGATGAGCGGCTCTGTGGAGTCCTCGGCTACGAGGGCGCGGATGTTGTCCCCGGCGGCGGACGCACGGGCGTCCAGATCGGCAGCAACGGCCGAAGTGAGCTTCCGTTCCGCGGCCGTCACCCGCAAGTCGGCAAGGTCGGCCAACTCGCGCTGCTCGCCGATCTGCTCGGCGGTCACCGTCTCGTCGCCGGATCGGACCTGTTCGGCCAGGGCTTCGACGAGGGCGCGGGCCTGTTCTGCTTCCGTACGGGCGGTGTCGAGGGCGGCGCGGGCCGCGGCCGGCGTCACGCTGCACCCTTGCGGGCGGTGCGGGCCATGTGCGCCCCGACCTGGCGGCGGCGGACCTCGGAGAGGGTGAGCCATCCGGCGGTGCCGAACAGGGCGGCGTCCGCGTCGAGCTGCTGCTGATGTTCCTCGCGCGCGGGGCGGGCGGCCTCGTCCGCGGCGGCCTGTTGCTGGGTGTAGTGCGCGGCGAGTGCGCTATTCAGGTTCGGGCTGCGCTGCTGGTCCTGGCTTCCCACGGGGGTGCTCCTCGAATCGGTAGCGGTCGAGGTCGCGCCTGGTGGTGACCCAGTCCCGGCCGACTCGCCATGCATCGAGCCGGCCGGAACTCAGGAGATGCGTCGCCCAGCGCCTAGAGCACTGAAGGACGCTCGCAACCTCATGCGCCCCCACCATGTCGCCGTCTCCAACTTCGCTTCCTCGTGGGGAAGTCGGTTCGTCAGGGACGGGTACGGCACCCTGTGCGGCCCCGTGCAAGGCCCGCAGGAAGCTGCGGGCCTCAGGGGTGAGTGCACCCCCGTTCGTCCTCGTCTGGTCAGCCAGATAGAGGGTGGTCGCCGCGAACACGGTACTGACGAGGCGGGCGGGGACGAGGACCGCACCGTCGCCCCCGACCAGGTCCTCAGGCGGCATCCCGCGGCCGTTCCAGCGCGCTCAGGACGAACGGCCAGTCCGACGGGTACCAGACGGCCGTCTCGATGCCCTCGGGGAAGCGCTCCACGGGTGGCTGTGCGTCCGCGCGGCGGCGGCCGGTACGCAGCCACACCAGGAGCACGCGGTCGTTCTTCGTGAGGATCAGCGACGGGTCGGCGGTCCGCTTGTTGGCGGTGATCTGGTCGTACACCTGCCAGCCGCGGGACTGTGCCTTGCGGGTGACGCGGTCGTTCCATTCGAGTTGAGCGATACCGAGCTTCACGGGTGATCCCTTCGAGGTGGTGTCGCGTGCGCGCGCACGCGTGAGGAGGGTCGCGACCGGACGCGAGCGGAGAGAGGCTTCCTGCGCGCGCATACGCGCGGGAGTGCAGGAACCGGATCCCCCGCGGCCTGTCAGCGGGTATTGGCGGCGGCGCGGAAGGTGTCAGGCAGCGCGCTGACGTGGCCGTGGAGGACGGGGCACGTGTCGTCGTGCTCGATGCGGGCGTGCATGACTCCGGTGCCGTCGGTGGCGAGGTTGACGGCTTCGCCGTTGCAGTGACTACACCTGTAGTGGCTGACCATGGCGGCGAGGATCTCGGCACGTCCGGCAACAAGGTCTGTGCGGGCGGGCTGGCTCATGGGGCTCCGATCGGGGTGGACGAATGTGGACGTGGACAACGTGGACAACGTCCACAGGGGGGCGTCTCGCTTAACGCGAAAGAGAATTCATGTCCTTTTTGTTTATGTATGTAGTTATTCGGAGGCGGTGCGAGTGATCACGACGGGCGGGTGTGGACGGTGTCCACGTGTCCACACCCACCGACGTGTCCACGTCGTCAGTCCGTGACGGGACAGATCTTGTTGTCCTCGGTGAAGATCCATCCATTGGCCTCGGCGTCGTCGATCGCCTGCGTCAGGTATTGGCGGTCGCGGCTCGGGAAGGCGCGGTTCAGCTCCCCGTACGTGATCCCTCCGAGGCGGGACGCGTGCTTCTTGACGAGGCTGGCGCGGCGGAGGCGGGAACGGTCCACGTCGATCTTCGCCAGGTGCGAACGGACCTCGGTGTGCACCTTCGCGTCCTCGGCTGCTTGGCGCTCTGCCTCCGCTTCCCTGCGGGCTCGGGCCACCAAGCCGTCCCGCACGGCGCAGGACGTGGCCCACACGGTCTCGGCGAGTGACCAGTCCTCTTCGGTCACGGCGAACCGGTTCCCGTCGAGGAGCGCGAAGAGGGCGGCTACCTTGACCTTCATCAGGCCTGCGTGTCCGTCGAGTTCGGCTACTTCGACTTCCCCGCGGCCCCGGGCCACTTTCTCTTGCCAGAGCATCCGGCGGATGCGCTCGGGAAACGTCACTTCCACGGGGTCGGCCGGCTGCATCTGTCCGGGGTGCTTCGTGATCTCTCCGGGCCATTCCACGGGCTCGTCCGGGATGGACGGGTCAGCGGCCCATGCCCATAGGAACCGCTGCGGTGTGCCCGTACGGGCGTCGGCCAGCAGCGGCAGGGCGGTGCTCGGCTGGAAGCCCACCAGCAGGCCCATGCTGTACGACCCGGTGGCAACGAACCGAGTCCGTTCCTCCGACGCGTTGGTCTGGCCGAGGGCTTCCCCGACTGCGGCACGACGGATCGTCTCGGGCAGTACGGAGCCGGTCCGCATGGCCAGCGTGACGAGCGTTTCGCCCTCGTCGACGTAGACGTACAGGTTGTGGCGGACCTGCTTTCGCACGCGCTTCATGACCGGGTCGCCCTTGCTCGGGCCACGCTGGTAGATCTCGCCGGTGGGTTCCTCCACGGTGCCCATGAATGCCTCGGCGATACCCTCGCCGGTGCCGATCGGGAGGCCGTCCCGGAACTCCGGGTCATGGGCGGGCATGAGGACTCGCGACAGGGACGACCCGGAGGACTTCCCGGTGCCGGCCCCGCCCACAAGCGCGGCGAACAGGTTCAGGGAGGCGGGGCTGCCGATGCCGGTAACGGCCTTGATGTTGTGGGAGATCATCCCGGAGAGCCGGGCGAGCGTGGTGTAGAGGAGCACGTCCGCCGAACACGCGCGAGAGTGTGCTGCCTGGCGGATGTGGCGGAAGACAGGGCGGGCCTCGTAGAAGTCCGGGGGAAGCAGGCCCAACGGCGTCTGCGACTCGGTGGAAGCCTGCGGCGTCTCTTCGCGCGGCGCGGCTCCCCGCTCGGGTCCCAGCAGCGCTGAGAAGTCGTTGCGAACGTCTGTGCGGGCCACGGGGGGCCATGGGTGCCGGGGCTCGGCCATGCCCGCGCGGAGCCCTGAGTCGATGGTGGCGAGCGCGCGTCCTTCCGGGTGGTTGCCCGCGCGCGCTGCCGACATAAGGTCATGGCGGGCCTCGGCCTCGGTGAGCGCTCCTGCGCCCACCAACGTCCCCAGACTGAATGCGGCGGTGTTGATGACGTTGTTCTGGTCACCGTCCGGGGCTCCGGTGATCGCGTCGCATTCGGCTTGGACTGCCTTTCGGGTGTACGCGTCGTGGCGGTCCGCCGGGATGACGATGTTCGTCGCCGGTGCGCGCAACGGTCCGGGCCGCTCCTGCAACGCGGTCAGCAGCCATTCCGGGGCGGGGGCCGGCGGGCATTCCGCGTCTTCCAGGCTGTAGACGACCCCGGTCGCGTGGACCGAGCCGGGGCCGATGACGTAGGCGTTCCCGGCTCGTACGTCGCCGTCGAACTTGCCCTTGAGTGCACCGAGCCCGTTGCCGAGCTTGGCGCATGCCGGGGCCCAGTAGTAGTCGTGGTGGCCCTTGCCGGTGTGGACGCGCATGGTGGGCGTGTGTTCGTGCCCGAGGGCGTTGGCGACGTCTTCCAGGGCTCCGGGGCGGTCGCTGTCCATTACGAGGAGCTGCGCGCCGTCGGGGCCGGTGCACGGGCCGATGCTCACCCCGACGTTCCGGAGGCCCGCCCCGAAGATGCGTTGCACCTGCTTGTCGTCGCGGGTGTGTCCGGTGGTGAACGGAACGGCCGGATGCTTGCCACGGTCGGCGCAGGTCGCCGCGTCGTGTCCGCGGCCGATGCCGGTGCACTTCTCAGTGCCCGGGTGGTCCGCGGGGAAGACTGAGAAGCCGTGCCGTACGAGCCACAGTGCGCCGTTGAGCGGCGTCACGGCGGCGGCGGTGCTGTGCTCGGTCACGTGCTGCGCTCCATCTTGCGTTTCGCGACGTCCTCGGCGGTGGCAAGAACGTCGGCGATCCAGCGGCGGGCAGCGGCGCGGACGGCGTTCGCGCTCGGCTGCTCTTCGAAGCTGGCTCTGATTGATCCGAGGGTGAGTTCACGGCGGGCGCGTTCGCGGAGGAGCTGCGCCCGGAGTTCCTCGGGGGTGGGGATGGCCGGCCACTGACCGGGGAGACGCCCGGAGGCCCCCGACACCATGACGTCGGAGGCTCCGGGGCGGTGCACGGTCGTCACCGAGCGGCCTCGGCGTCGAGGGTGGCGAGGTGGTTCCGGAGTGCGCGCAGGCGGGGAATGAACTGTTCAAGGTCCGCGATCAGCCGGTCCGCACCGGCCACGTCCAGGTCGTCACCGCTGCTCGGCTCGGGGTAGACCGCGAGAACCGCGCCAGGGTGCGCGGGGTCGTCGCTGGTACAGATCTCGGCGGAGATCAGCGCACTCTTGGCCCCAACGCAGGTCACCGTGTACGACTCGGCGCCGGGGTCCAGCGGGTCACCGTCCGCGGCGTCAGCCATGTTCCGCACGTCGTGCGCGAACGCGTTGGCCCGAGCGGCGTACGCGCGGGCGGCGTCCGATGAGTAGAGCTGCCCGGTGCCGCACGAGGAGAGGGAGATCAGGGCCTCCCCGGTCACCTCGTCTACGTAGGGGACGGCGCGGAGCAGATCCGTGCCCCTCTGCTCGAACTCGGGCAGCGCCGGGAGGACCGCCTCCGAGGCGCTCACGGTCTGGCGTGCCTGGCCCTGGTGGACATCGCCGGGGAGTGAGGCCTCCTTGCACTCGACGCGAAGGTGAAGCAAGAGGCGGGCCTCGTCGAGACCGATCTGCCTGGGGTCGTAGGCCATGCGGACCTTGTCGTCGAACTCGCGGAACATCATCGGCACGCCCTCGTCCAGGTCCGCCTCCTCGATGTGCGCGACCTTCCGGGCGCGGTGCTCGGTGTGCTCGCGGGGCGTCTCGTCGTCGGCGAGGAACGCGGCGACAGTCGGGAAGTTCGCGTCGACGGACCGACGAACGGCCTCGTGCTTCGCAGCCTCGATCGCGCGGGCAATCGAGGTGGTGGCGCGGAGGGTGCGGCCGTACGGCGTGTAGGCGTGGTCGGCGTCGGCGAGCAGCTCGCCGAGCGGGGGTTCAGGTACGGCAAGCGCGGTGGTGATCTGCGTGGTGGCCGTGGCAGAGTTCATGGTGAAGCTCCTTCGGCGGCGGCGCATACGGGTTCACGGCCCGCGCCGCCGTTCGGCTATTCAGGGATGGATGGCAAGTGCTTCATGGCCCTCAGCTAGGCGTTGGCGCGCCTGCTGGGGGCCGCCTTCATGCGGCTTCGAGGAGACGGACGAGCGACGCCGTCACGACGCGCTTCCTGGCACCGAACGCCAAGATCCGCACGGGCGCCTCTCCGCGCTGGATCAGCGCGTACAACTGACTCCGGGAGATCCCGAGCGCAAGTGCTCCGCGGCTCACGTCAACGGTGGCCGGCCAGCTACGAACTTCCGTGAGCGTCGGCATAGCCCGCTGCGCGGAAGCCAACGAGGTTGCAGGGATGGACACTTCAGCTCCATTGGAAGCTTGGGGGTGACTGTCTTTCCATAGCTTCCAACGCCGTCGCCCGCTTGTCAATGATTCCGACCCCTGTCATGCTGGAGCTAACAACGGGAAGGGATGCCGTGAGGATCGAAGAAGTGATCGGCGCCAACGTGGCGCGGCTGCGGGACGGCAAGGAACTGTCTCAGAGCCAGCTCGGGGAGGCGCTCGCCGAGCACCTGGGCAAGCCCTGGAGCCGACAGGCCGTATCCGCTGCTGAGAAGGGGCGGAGGGCCTTCACGGCGGCTGACCTGCTCGCGCTCTCACGCACGCTCGACGTGTCCGTGCCGACCCTCTTCCTGCTGAAGGACTGGCGCGGGTCGAACGCAGTCGAGCTCGCGGACGGCATCAGCGTCAGCGCTGACGAATACCGGGACCGCATCCTTCACGACACCGACGCCCAAGGCGCCCTGACCTTCATGACGCATGCGGGAGTGCAGGAGCTCACACAAACACTTCTGCGCATGAAGACGGAACAACTCAAGGCCGGCGACCAAATCGACGGTCTGCTGTCAACGCTGTTCAACGTCTCCAAGGCAGTGGCCATCCTCTCCGAGACCGAGGAGATCAGAGCCCAAGAGACTTTGCGGCAGCTCAACGAGAGCACCCGCAAGTTGCACGACGTCCAACATGGCGACCAGGCGGTCAATGACTCCTGATCGCGCAGGTCAAGAGAAGAAGGGAGGGGCTCGTGGCAGATCCGATCAAGAAGATCACACTCAAGGGCGGGAAGGTCCGCTACCGATTCGTCGTCGATGTCGGTACGGACCCGGCGACGGGCAAGCGCAAGCAGCTCACCGTCACGAAGGACACCAAGAAGGACGCCGTCGCGGAGTACGGCCGCATCCAGCACCAGAAGTCCACGGGGACCTACGTGGCGCGCTCGAACGCAACGGTCGGCGACCTCGTGGACATGTGGCTGAAGGCTGCGACGCGCGACGTCGAGCGGGCCACCAAGCGCAGCTACGAGGACGCGATGCGGTACGTCCGCACGCACCTCGGAGAGAAGCGGTTGCAGCAACTCACCGAGGACGACGTGGAGTCGCTCATCGACTGGATGCTGACCAGCGCGCGCCGCATCGGAGGAACACCCGGCACCGGGGTCGGCGTACGAACTGTGAGCCTCACCCTCGGGCGCCTGCGGGCCGCACTCAACCTCGCGATCCGGCGGGGCCTGGTCGCGCGGAACGTGGCGGAGCACGTCACCATCCCTCGGGCCGCACGCGTCGCAGCGAAGGCGAAGGCGAAGGCGCGCGTCCCGTGGAACGAGGACGAGGTGAAGGTGTTCCTCGGGCACGTCGCCGGGGACCGCCTCAACGGCGTGATGCTCCTGTCCCTTATCGGCCTGCGGCCGGCGGAAGTCTGCGGACTGCGCTGGCGGGACGTCGACCTGGACGCAGGCACCGTCTCCGTCGAGACCACCCGCACCCTCGTGGAGGGCATCGTGGTCGAGAAGGAGGCAAAGAGCGACTCAGGCGAGCGGAAGCTGCCGCTCCCCGCGGTCGTCCTTGTCGCGCTGAAGACGTTCCACCGGACGCAGGCCAAGGAGAGGTTGGCGGCCGGAGACGGGTACGACGCTTCCGGCCGCGTCGTCGTCGACGAGCTGGGTGGTGCGGTCAAGACTGATTGGCTGCGGCGCCGGGCGTACAAGTTGATGGAAGCGGCCGGGGTCCGGAAGGTGCGGCTGTACGACGCGCGACACGCGTGCCTGTCGTGGATGGCGAACAACGGCGTGCCCGACACGGTGGTGTCGGCGTGGGCCGGTCACGCGGACCTCGGCTTCACGAAGAGGATCTACGTCCACCCCGATCCGCAGTCCTTGAAGGCTGGTTCGGACAAGCTCGGTGAGCTGCTCGGATAGCAAGATCAAACAACGAATGTGAGATGTTGTGAGACGCCCGCTCTGCGAGCACGACAAAGGCCCCGATCCGCCTTAGCGTCTCAGGGCCTCCGACCTGGCCTTTAACCAGTCTTTCTCTGTGCACTCGGCAGGATTCGAACCTGCAACCTTCTGATCCGTAGTCAGATGCTCTATCCGTTAAGCTACGAGTGCTTGTCGCTGTGCTTCCGGGCCGTTTTCCGCCCCGTCGGCGTTGCAAGAAGAACATTACATGACCTCCGCCGTCATGCGAAATCCATTGCGCACACCCGGCTTGACCTGCGCAAACACCCAGACGAGTGACGGGCGCGCCGCATCCCTGGCCAGGGATGCGGCGGCCGCCGCCGCGGGCCGAGGACTCCAGGAACGGCCGAAGCCCCGGTCCTGGAGGACCGGGGCTTCGAGTGCTGGCGGAGGCGGAGGGATTTGAACCCTCGATGGGCTTTAAGACCCAAACCGCATTAGCAGTGCGGCGCCATAGACCGGACTAGGCGACGCCTCCAGCACGACCCAGCCGCGTTCGCCTGCGCGATCGCGAGTAGGTGCGTTGCAGATGATGGCACAGCATTGCGCGGTGTCACCAATCGCACCCCACGGTACTAGGCGACGGTGCCGCAGGGCAAAGCACTTCCGGCGACGCGCGGGACGGGAATCCACTGGCCGCGGGAGTGTCCGGGTGCGCCTCGGGCACTTGTCCGGCGTATGCGTCCCACGGTGTCTCCCCGGGGTGACCGGGGAGTGTCCGGAGCCGTCCGCGCGATCCGGCGGGAGATCCACTTCCGGCGGCGCTCCGGTCCGGCCCGGTGCTCCCGTTCATCCGCCGTCACGCCGGTATCCCCAGCCTTTAGACTCCTTCCAGTGACAACGCGCGGACCCAGGGGAAAAATTGGGGCCGCCGGAGGGTCACCGACCGGGCGGGATCGCCTGGGCAAGGTGCAGTAATCAGGAAGGAACCGTCGTTGTGAGCAGCAGGCCGTCCCGAGGCGCTGCTCGCCTCGCAGCGATACTCGACGCTCTCCCCGACGGGCTGCTGCTCGTCAATTGCAACGGGACCGTCGTCAACGCCAACACCATCGCCCTGGAGACCTTCGAGACCCCCGGCACCGCACTGGTCGGCCGCGGGCTGCTCGACCTGTTGCCGGAGTTCGACTCCAGGCTCATCCCGGGCTCGATGCGACGGCCCGCCCACGCGGACGCCCAGGGCCGTACGAAGCCGACCCGGATGACCGCGCGCCGCACCGACGGAACCGAGTTCCCCGTCGAGGTGACCAGCGCGAACCTGGAGGACGGGCGGGACGCCTTCTCCGCGGACCGGCCGACCGGCTCCAGCTCGCTGACCGGGGACGAGCTGCTGATGCTCGTCGTACGGGACCTTTCGGGCACCGTCGACACCGAGGCCGAACTCGCACGCTCCCAGCGGCAGACCGAGATGATCCTGCGCGCCGCGTCCGAGGGCGTGGTGGGCACCGACACCGACGGACGGATCGTCCTCGCGAACCCGGCCGCCGCACAGATCCTCGGCTTCCGGGCCAGCGATCTCGGCGGCAAGGAGCTGCACACGCTCGCCGTGCACTCGCGGGCCGACGGCACGCCGTTCCCGTACGAGGAGTCCCCGCTCGCCGACACCCTGAAGTCCGGGCGCAAGCACCGGGTACGCGGGCAGGTGCTGTGGGCGAAGAACGGCAAGGCGGTGCCGGTCGACCTGACGACGGCGCCGGTGCGCGACGGTGAGCAGCTGGTGGGCGCCGTCATGACGTTCACCGACCGCCGGGCTTACGACGAGCTGGTGGCCCAGCACGCCGAGGAACTGGCCGCCACGCGGGAACGGTACGACGCGGAGGTCGCGTTCGGTCAGGAGCGGTACGAGGAACTGGCCGGTCGGCACGCCCAGTTGAGCGCCGTACTGGGCGGCTCGCTGCGCGGGCCGCTGGAGGAGCTGCGCGGCGAGCTCGGCACGCTGGCGTCCGACCCGGCAGGTCAGCTGTGGCCCGAGGCCAACCAGATCCTGCACCACCTGGCCGCCGGGTACGCGCGCATGACGACCCTGGTCGACAACGTGCTGGGCTTCCAGCGGCTGGCATCGGGCGCGGAGCCGCTGGTCAAGACGAACGTGCTGGTGGACGGGATCATCGGGGCGGCCGTGGAGGGCGCGGTCGAGCTGATCGGCCCCGGGCGCGCCCAGTTTGCCGTGCACGCCCCCACCATCGAGGCCGAGGTGGACGGCGGGCGGCTGGCAACGGCCCTCGCACACCTGGTCGCGGATGTGGCGGGAGTGGACTCCACGGGCAAGGCACCCGCTGCCGCGGCGGCCGGGGGGAACGTCGACTCGACGATCGTGGTCGCGGCGGCGCTGCGCGGCGAAGTCGTGCGCTTCGAGGTGCGCGGACCGTACGAGGGCGGCGACCCTGTGCACGCACCGATCGTGCGAGGGATCGTCGATGCCCACGGCGGCATGCTCCAGACGATCGAAGTGCCCGGGATGAGCGGCAGCGCGTACGTGCTGGAGGTACCGCTGGGCGCGGGTTCGGGAGTCGTGGAGGCCCCGGCGGCGGACGCCGTGGCGGCTGCCGCCGCTGCCCGTCCGGCCTCGGGCCGGGATCCCGGGACCGGCGGGCCTGCGGGGGCCGGTGCGAGTGGTCCTGCCACTTCGGGTGCCGGTGTGCCCTCGGCGGAAGGCGGGGAGCCGTCGGCGGGGTCCGCAGAGCAGGGCGGCGGACGGCGCGGGCGGCGCGCCTCCACCGACGCCTTCCTGGACGTGGGCCTGGCGGGGGGCAGCCCGGCGGTCGGCTCCGTCCCCGGCGCCGGGGACGGAAGCGGGGCCGCCGACATCGCACAGTCTCCGCAGGCCGCACCGACTGCACAGGCGGCGCAGGCCGCCCCCAGCGGGCGGCGGCGGGCACGGCGCGGTCCCGGCGACGAACAGCAGGAACTGATCCCGGCTCAGGGCACGGGCGAAGGCTCGGGCGGTGCGGGCGGCGGCGGTACGGGCCGCAGGCGCGGGCGGCCGAGCCCGACGGAGGGCCCGGGGACGGCCGGCGATGCCACTCATGGTGCTGCCGGAAGCGAGGGTGCAGCCAGTGGGGACGGAGCCGCGGCTTCGCCGGGGACTCCCGGTGCGGGCCGCGCCCCCGGGGCGGGCGGTGTCCCCGGCGGGCAGGAACTGGCGCTGGCGGGTCCCGCCCGGTCGCCCGGCGCACCTGGTGTGCCTGTCGGCGAGCCTCTTGACCCTTCCGCAGAGGCGCGCCGCAACCCCTCCGAGGGTTCCGTGGTGACGGCCGGTGAGGGTGCGGTCGAACGTGCGGCACTGGGGGCCCCCGTGCCTCCGCAGGGCGTTCCCCAAGAGGCTCCGCAAGGGTCCCAGCAGGCGCTTTCGCACGGGGTTGTCCCCCCGCAGGGCCCGCCCCGCACCGGCGAGACGCAGCCGACGTCCGGCCGACGGGCCCGCCGTACGGGCGGCCCGATGCCCGCACTGCCGCCCGCACAGTCCTCGCACGAGGCTCCGTCCTCCGCTCCGGAGACCGTGGCCGGTACCGGCTCAACGGATGCGGGCACCTCCGGGGCAGGCGTCCTGGACGGTTGCGGCAGCGCCCACGGGACCGGGCATGCCCGTAACGGCGCGGACACCCGTACCGGGTCGGTCCCCGCCCCGGCACCTCACGACCGGCGTCCCCCGGGCTCGGACGCCTCCGCCATGCCCGGCGGGGTAGGCGGCACCCCGGCGGGCGGCGTCGAGCAGCCCGGCCAGGACACCTCCGGCCAGGGCGCCTCGGGCATCCCCGCTCAGGACACCTCCGGTGGCGGCCAGGTCCTGGCATCCGCCGGAGCGGCCCAGCAGCACGGGCAGGCATACGGTCCGGTTCCTGCTCAGGCACCGGCACAGGGGCAGTCCCAGGGAACCGCCGGCGGGCGGCGGGCCCGTCGCGCATTGGCCACCGCGCCCGCCGCCGAAGCCGAAAGCCCACGTGGTCCGTTCGCGCTGCCGCCCGCCGAGGCCGACCGCCCGCCGGTCGCCCCGCCCGGCGACGTACCGCGGGAAGCCCACCGCGACCCGCAGCCGCCGATGGCGTCCGCCGCGCAACACGGCTGGCCCACGCCGTCCGGGCAAGTGGCCAATCCGGCACCGCAGCCGCTGCCCCTCCCGCAGGCACAGCCGCACGGCGAGGCGCAGCCGCAGCCGCTGCCCGCGGAGGCGACGCACTCGACCCAGGGACGCGCCTTCAGCGTGCGGACGCTGGGTCAGGGCGCGCCGTTCGCGCAACACCTCACCCAGCAGCAGAACCAGACGCTGGGCTCGGGCCGTCGCCGCAGGCTCGCCACGCCCTCGCCGGACGAGCGTCCGGCGGCAGCGGCTCCCGAGACGAGCGCCCGCCCGCACCCGCAGGGCAGCCCGCAGCAGGGGCCGGTCGTCCCGCAGCAGGGCACTCACGCCCGGTCGGGCCCAGCAGGCACGGCGCAGCCCGGCACGCAGCAGTCCGGCGACCGTCAGGGCGACCCGCAGGCCGCGTCATCGACGCCGCTCCCGCAGCATCAGGCCCAGTCGCAGTCGCAGTCGCACCAGCAGGCGCACCAGCAGCTCATCCAGACGCCGACCGAGGGCCGCGCGTACGCCATAGACGCTCCCGACGAGGGCAGTGAGGGCCCGGAGCCGCTGGACGGTCCCAACGGGGCCGTGGAGGTCGCCAACCGGCCCGTTCCGCACCCGGTCGACGACGAGCTGCCTCCGGAGCCGCTCGACAACCCGCGCCGTCTCCTCGTCTGGCCGGCGCCCGACGTCTCCACCGAGCAGGCGCTCAGCGACCGCGGCTACCGGCCGGTGATCGTGCACTCCCGCGAGGAGGTCGACGCGCAGATCGCCGCCTTCCCTGCCGCACTGTTCGTGGATCCGCTGACCGGGCCGATCACCCGCACCGCGCTGCAGTCGTTGCGCCAGGCGGCCGTCGCGGCGGAGGTTCCGGTGCTGGTCACGGCCGGTCTCGGGCAGGCGACGCGGGAGGCCGCGTACGGCGCGGACCCGGCGGTGCTGCTCAAGGCGCTCGCCCCGCGCGACAGCGAGCAGCACCCGCCGCGTGTCCTGCTGATCGAGGAGCACGAGGAGATCGCGCTCGCGCTGACGGCCACCCTGGAGCGGCGCGGGATGCAGGTTGCCCGCGCGTCCGACGACACCGAGGCCGTCCATCTCGCGACCCAGATGCGACCGAACCTGGTCGTCATGGATCTGATGCTGGTGCGCCGCCGCAGGGCGGGCATCGTCGACTGGCTGCGCGCCAACGGGCAGTTGAACCGGACTCCGCTGGTCGTCTACACGTCCGCCGGTCTCGACCAGTCCCAGCTGCCCCGGCTGTCCTCCGGCGAGACCGTCCTCTTCCTCGCAGAACGTTCCACGAGCGCCGAGGTGCAGGGCCGGATCGTCGACCTGCTGGCGAAGATCGGCACCAACTGAGGCCGTTTGCCCCGGTGGCCCGCTTCCCCGCGGTCCACGGTCCCTGCGGCCGTGCCAACAGGCCTCAGGCAGCGGATGTTTCACGTGAAACGGGCAGCAGAGGCTGCACGAGAACCCGGCGGTGGGATGTTTCACGTGAAACATCCCACCGCCCGACTCACGGCCGTACGACTACAGCTGCGTGACGTCCAGCTGTCCGTCCGCGTAGCTCTTGCGGATCACCTTCTTGTCGAACTTGCCGACGCTCGTCTTCGGCACCGCGGGGATCAGCGCCCACCGCTCGGGCAGCTGCCACTTGGCCACCGACCGGGCGAGGAAGTCGCGCAGATCGGCGTACGAGGCGGTGGCGCCCTCCTTGAGAACGACGGTGGCCAGCGGGCGCTCGCCCCACCTGTCGTCCGGCACGGCGACCACCGCTGCCTCAGCGACCTCGGGGTGCGCCATCAGCGCGTTCTCCAGGTCGACACTGGAGATCCATTCGCCGCCGGACTTGATGACGTCCTTGGCACGGTCGGTGAGAGTCAGATAGCCGTCCGGGCTGATCACGCCGACATCGCCGGTCTTGAGCCAGCCGTCCTCGCTGAACTTGTCGTCGGGCCGGAAGTCCTCACCGCCGGCACCGCCGTAGTATCCGCCCGCGATCCACGGGCCGCGCACCTCCAGTTCGCCGGCGGACTCGCCGTCCCACGGGAGCGTGTCACCCGCAGGCCCCGACAGCCGGGCCTCGACGCCCAAGGGGAAACGGCCCTGGGTGATGCGGTACGGCCATTCCTGCTCGGGGGTGAGGCCGTACGGCGGATGCGCCATCGTGCCCAGCGGGGAGGTCTCGGTCATGCCCCACGCGTGGCACAGCCGGACGCCCAGCTTGTCGTATGCCTCCATGAGGGCCGGCGGACAGGCCGCCCCTCCGATGGTGACCTGGGACATCGAACTGAGGTCGCGCGGGTTCGCGGTGACCTCGGCGAGCAGGCCCTGCCAGATGGTCGGCACGGCGGCGGCGTGCGTGGGTCGTTCGCGCTCGATCATCTCGGCGAGCGGGGCGGGCTGGAGGAAGCGGTCGGGCATCAGCATGTTGATGCCGGTCATGAAGGTGGCGTGCGGCAGTCCCCACGCGTTCACATGGAACTGGGGCACGACCACCAGAGTGGTGTCCTTTTCAGTCAGCCCCATCGACTCGGCCATGTTGACCTGCATCGAGTGCAGGTAGATCGAACGGTGCGAGTACGCGACGCCCTTGGGGTCGCCGGTGGTGCCCGAGGTGTAGCAGAGGGCGGCGGCGGAGCGCTCGTCGATCTCCGGCCAGTCGTACGTCGTGGGACGGTCCGCGATCAGTTCCTCGTACTCGTGGACGCGCGGCGTACATCCGTCGAGGAGGGAGCGGTCGCCGGGGCCGGCGACGACCACGTGCTCGACGGTCGGCAGGTGGGGGAGAAGCGGGGCCAGGAGGGGGAGGAGCGAGCCGTTGGCCACGACGACACGGTCGGCGGCGTGGTTGACGATCCAGATCAACTGCTCGGCGGGCAGCCGGAGGTTGAGGGTGTGCAGGACGGCTCCCATGGAGGGAATCGCGAAGTACGCCTCGACGTGCTCGCTGTTGTTCCACATCAGGGTCGCGACCCGCTGGTCGCCGACGACACCCAGTTCGTCGCGCAGGGCGTTGGCGAGGCGGGTGGCGCGTTCACCGATCTCCGCGAAGCTGCGGCGCTCTGGCTCGGCCTCGCCGGTCCAGGTCGTGACCTGTGATTTTCCGTGGATGGTCATCCCGTGCTTCAGGATGCGGGTCACGGTCAGCGATACGTCCTGCATGGTGCTGAGCACGGCGTCCTCCCGGTGGGCGCGCGAATGGCACGTGGCACTGAAACGTCGTCAGTGCGTGTCTGGCCGATTCTGCGCACATACCCAGCGGTATGTCACTACCCGGAGGTGATCTGAGGAGAAACCGCGGGTGGCCCGGGGCAGGGAGGACAGGCGGGCGTCAGCGGACCGGGGTCAGCTCCGGGTCCTCCCGGAGTTTGCCCAGCGCACGGGAGACCGCGCTCTTGACGGTGCCGACGGACACGCCGAGAACCTCGGCGGTCTGCACCTCGCTCAGATCCTCGTAGTACCTGAGAACGACCATCGCCCGCTGGCGGTCGGGGAGCTTCATGACCGCGCGCCACATCGCGTCGTGCAGCACCTGCTGTTCGGCGGGATCCTGGACGGGCGCTGCGGTGGAGCCGGTGCTGCTCGGCTCGGGCAGTTCCTCGCAGGCGAACTCGTCGACCTTGCGCTTGCGCCACTGCGAGGTGCGGGTGTTGACCAGCGCCCGGCGGACGTAGCCGTCGAGGGCGCGGTGGTCCTCGATGCGCTCCCAGGCCACGTACGTCTTGGTCAGCGCGGTCTGCAGCAGGTCCTCGGCGTCGCACGGGTTCGCGGTCAGCGAGCGCGCGGTGCGCAGCAGGACCGGCCCGCGGGCCCGGACGTAACTGGAGAACGACGGGTATCCGGTGAAGGAGGCGGCGTGCCCGGCATGCCCGGTGGCGGCCTTGGATGCGCTGGTGCAGACAGGCGTGGTCATGTGTTCCACGCTAGAAGCGACGGCCGTTCCGGGGATCGGTCCCAGGTCCCGAAGCCGTGTCCGCCTCAGGTTGTAGGGGTGGGGCGGGCCCCACCTCCTGAAGGTGGAGAGGCACCCGGGGACCCTCAGGGTCGGGACGCCTTCCGGATGAGGGTCGCCCCGGGTGCGGAGGCGGGTACGGCCCGGAGCCGATCCCGCAGGCCGACGTCTCACTCCCAGGTGCGGGCCACCAGTGCGTCGACCCGGTTGCGGTCGATGTTGAGGCGGTGGCCGCCGTGCGTCTCGCGCACATTGCCCACGTACTGGTGGATACGGCGGTGCGGCATCCAGGCGCGGCGGTTCAGCGACGGCTCGTGCTGCACCGAGGGCGGCACCTTCCAGCGGGCGAACCACATGGCAGTGGGCAGGTCTTTGATCCCGGCCTTGCGCGCCCACTCCATGTGCCGCACACCCGAGCTCGCGCTGCTGTAGTAGCCGGGGATGTAGCGGTGGCGGCGGATCTCGCGGTTCCAGCCGCGCACGAAGGTCAGGGTCCGGTCCGCGCACGCCTTGTTCCGCAGGTCGTACGCCTCGATGTCGAGGTACAGCGTGCTGCCGGGGATCATGCGGTGCCACCTGGCGCGTTTCACGGCGTCGCGTGCCTCCCGGACACCCTGCTTCCAGGGGGCGCGGCCGATGGCGTACCTGCGCTTGTCGCGGGCGTGCACGCACGGCGACTGGGAACCGACGTACACCGGGAGCAGGAACCAGCCCATCCGGTCGACCGCGGTGATCCACTGCTTGTTCAGGTTCTTCTGGCGCGGGCAGCCACGGCCGCGACCACCGAAATAGATACCGACGGCTCGGTAGGGGGAGGCCCGCCGCCACGCCCTCATGGTGGCGAGCGAAGGGGCCTCGCAGGTGTCGAAGCCCCAGCCGTTGAAATGCACGGGCTTCCCGGAACCGGCCGCACGGTGGAACTGCGGTGCGACCCTGGCGTCCGCCGCCACCGCGGACCCGGTCGGCCAACCGCCGTCCGCCCCCACCGTGGCGCCCGCCACCCAACGGTCGTCAACCGCCGCCGCGGTTTCCACCGGCACACTGTCCGCCGACGCTTCGACGGGGGGCAGTACGAGCGCGGCGAGCATCGCGGTGAACGCACCCGCGAACCCCAGCGCCCGCCCGGGCGACCATTGTCGTACGTACGCAGAGAGTCTGATTCGGTACATATGGTGAGCTAACGGCCATTCGGTCGCGGAGTCCACGACTCACGCCGTACGGACAGCGATCCGCCCCCAGGATCAACCCGGATGTGGGAACCCCGGTCCCGGCCGTCACCAACATCCGCCCCACACCCGGCACCTGATTGACCGACGCACCCCGGACCTGGCGGACCGCCTCCGCGATCCCGTTCATCCCGTACAGGTAGGCCTCCACGAGATGGCCGCCGTGCGTGTTGAGCGGCAGCCCGTCCGCCGCCACGAAGTCCGCCGCCCCGCCCGGCCCGCAGAAGCCGTACTCCTCCCACTGCATCAGCACGAACGGTGTGAAGTGGGATGTCATGGTCCGAGCCACTCCCGAGGTGACCGCCACCCGCCCCTCGTACTGCTTCAAACGGGCTGCGAAGCTTCTGAGTCCCCCCTCGTCGCCGCTTCCCGCACTGGACTGCGCGCCCCCGGGGTGTCCCCCTCCGCATTCGGCCCTCGGCTCCCGTACCCGACGCGGGGCGGGCCCTCAAGACTCGCAGCACAGCCTTCTGACTGTCTGTCAGTCCTGCGAGCCATGTCGAGGTTGCCGTCACCGCGCCCGGAACAGCCCGATCCGCCGGATCGGGCGCAGCCGGACACGAAAAACTGCCTGTACGGCGGCGCCGAAGCACCGCCGTACAGGCAGTCATTCACCCCGCAGCACAGCCCCTCATCAGGCCGCGCCGACTACCAGAGGGGGAAGAAGTTCACCGCGACGTTGGAGTTGCCCTGGTTGATGGCCGTGAAGCCGGAGCCGTTCACGCTGGCGTTGTTGCTCTGGTTCGAGGCGCCGGCACCGTTCGCCACCTGCTGCGTGGTGGTGGAGTTGCCGTTGTTCGTGCCGCCCACGCCGCTGCCGGCGATGGTGGCGACAGCCGCGTTCGATCCGTCGTCCGCGAAGGAACCGTTGTCGGCGACTGCCACCCCGGTGAACAGGGCGGCGGCGAGCGGGAGAGCAGCAACAGCGGCGACAACGCGGGCGTTACGGATGCTTGCCATGTCAATTCCTCCAGGAACTGGTAAATACGGCTGGTTCCAAGGCAGTTGGCCGACCGCCTCGGCTGGTGACGACGTCGCCCCATCAGACTCGCCCACCGAATCCCCGGCGAACCACCCATCGCGCTCTTATTCACACTCAAGCGTGATGATTTGTCGATAAACCCCCAAGTAGCCGCCAAATCGCTCTTGTCATGCACAATTGGTCCACACAATCCAATAACCGCATAAGGAAAAGCGTTCCGGCAGATTTCCGGCCAATTTTTACCGCTTCCCTTATTCGAACGTCCGTACGACGATGGAGCCATGGCCACTCCCGACCGGCTCACCGCCACCCTGGCCCTCGCCCACGCCCTCTCCGCGGCGGAGCGCGGTCTGCCCGTCATCCCCCTGTCCCGCAGCAAACTTCCGGCTCTGCGCTCGCCGCACCACGAGGAGCGCGACACCAGCGCCGACACCCCGTCCGCCCCTCCCTGCCGCGGCGAGTGCGGGCTCCCGGGCCACGGCGTGCACGACGCCTCGACCGACCCGGCCGTCGTCCGCGCACTGTTCGCCGCCGCGCCACGGGCCGCCGGCTACGGCATCGCCTGCGGCCGCCCGCCGCACCACCTCATCGGCATCGACCTCGACACCAAGCACGGCGCCGACCCGACCGCGGCTCTCGGACGCCTGGCCCGCGAGCACCACTTCACGCTTCCGGACACGGTCACCGTCCTCACCCCGTCCGGTGGCCGCCACCTCTGGCTGGCCGGCCCACCCGACCCCTCGGTCCCGAACTCCGCGAGCCGTCTCGCCCCCGGTATCGATGTCCGTGGCTCCGGCGGCTACCTGGTCGGCCCCGGCTCCCTCACGGGACAGGGCGTCTACCACCTGGCTCCCGGCACCGCCGCCCTCCCGGTCGCTCCCTGTCCACCGGCCCTCCTCGCCCTCCTGTCCCCGCGCCCGCGCGGCCCGCGCAACCCGCCCCGGTTACCGCCGCCGGGCCAGGACCGGCGCCCAGGCCACGCGCACGGCCACGGCCTCGTCGAGTTCGTCCGCGCCGCCCACGAGGGCCAACGCAACACCCGCCTCTTCTGGGCCGCGTGCCGCGCGTACGAGAACGGTCTCGGGCCCGCCCTGGCCCCGGCCCTCGCCGATGCCGCCCTCCACGCCGGCCTCACCCTCCACGAAGCCCGCTCCACCATCGCCTCGGCAGCCCGCCTGACGACGGGCACGCGTGCGTGACGCGAGCGGACGGGCACGCGGGCGCGGAAACTGCAGGCACGCGCGCGCGTGAAGGCAGCAGGAGGCGAGAAGACCGGCAGCGGCCGCCCCAGCGACGCGCGCCGACTCCCGTACGGCCGGGGAGGTTCCCAGTCCGTCCAGTACGAAGGCCCCTGACCGAAACGCCTGGTCAGGGGCCTTCAACACCTGCGGTGGGTGTGGGATTTGAACCCACGGTGACATCGCTGCCACGACGGTTTTCAAGACCGTTCCCTTAGGCCGCTCGGGCAACCCACCCTCGCGCCACCGACCTGCGGTGACGCGAGGACAGCCTAGCCGGTCAGCCGTCGCCCTCGCGTGCCTGGAGGGTGACTTCTGTCGTGGACTCCTTGCCGCCGCGGGTGTAGGTCAGGGTGACCTTGTCGCCGGGCTTGTGCGTCCAGATCTCACTGATCAGGGTCGGGCCGCTGTCGATGACCCGGTCGTCGAACTTCGTGATGACGTCGCCGGGCTTGAGACCGGCGGCCGCGGCGGGGCCGTTGGGGGAGATCGCGGGGGTGTTGCCGGTGCCCTGGTCGGCGATCCTGGCGCCGTTGCCCTTCTGTTCCATGCCGACCGTCGCGCCGATCATCGGGTAGACCGGCTTGCCCGTCTTGATGAGCTGCTGGGCGACGGACTTGGCCTGGTTGATCGGGATCGCGAAGCCGAGGCCGATGGAGCCGGACTGGCCACTTCCGGAGCCGAAGCCTCCGCTGGGCACGGACTGGATGGCGGAGTTGATGCCGATCACCGCGCCCCGCGAGTCGAGGAGGGGGCCGCCGGAGTTGCCGGGGTTGATGGAGGCGTCGGTCTGGAGGGCGCTCATGTACGAGGCCTTGCTGCCCTGGCCGTCGCCCGAGGCCACCGGGCGGTCCTTGGCGCTGATGATGCCGGTGGTGACCGTGTTGGAGAGGCCGAAGGGGGCTCCGATGGCGATCGTGGCGTCGCCGACGACGACCTTGTCCGAGTCGCCCAGGGGCAGCGGGGCGAGGTTCTCGGGGTTCTTCAGCTTGATGACCGCGACGTCGTACCCCTGTGCCCGGCCGACGACCTCCGCGGCGTACTTCTTGCCGTTGGAGAACGTGACGGAGAGGTCGCCGCCGTCGGCCGCCGAGGCGACCACGTGGTTGTTGGTGAGGATGTGGCCCTGCTTGTCGTAGACGAAGCCGGTGCCCGTGCCGCCCTCCCCGTTGCCGCCCTGCGCGTCGATCGTGACGACCGACGGAAGCGCCTTGCCCGCAACCTGCGCGACACTGCCGGGTTCGCGCTTGAAGTCCTGCGGGTTCCCCGCCGCGGAGATGGTGGTGGAACCGCCGGGGGAGTTGGCCTCGCGGTTCGCCGCCCAGAAGCCGATCCCGCTACCGACGCCGCCGGCCACCAGCGCGGCGACCAGGACGGCTGCGATCAGCCCACCGCGGCCCTTGCTCTTGGGCGGCGGAGCGTCGGCCATCAGCGGTGCGGCCCAGGGATCACTGCCACCGCTCCCGCCACTGCCGGCGCCGGGGTGACCGAAAGTGCCCGAGTGACCGGAGTGGCCCTGTCCGGAGCCGTGGCCGCCGCTGGTGTCGTACGAGGAGGGGTACGCGGGCGGCGGGGGCGGCCAGGTGCCCCCGTGAGCAGGCGCGCCTCCGTGAGCAGGTGCACCCCCGTGAGCAGGCGTGCCTCCGTGAACAGGAGCACCCCCGTGCGCGGGAGAGACCCCGTGCGCAGGTACTCCTCCCTGAGCGGGAGCGGCCTCCGCGGCGGGAGGCAGCGCTCCGGACGCCGGCGGGTACGGAGGAGCCGCCGGGCTGCCCGGGGTCGCAGCGGTCGAAGACACCGGGGGCGGATCCCCCTGAACCCGAGCATCCGGAGTCCGAGCCTCCGGAGCCCCGGCAGCCGCAGTCGGCGCGCCCTCGGCCGGAGCAGCCCGGACGTCCTCGTCCCGGACCCTGTCGCCCGGCGCGGTTCCCGCCCCCTCGGCCGGAACGGGAGGGGTGTCCTCGACCGGAGCAGGAGGCGGTGGCGGTGCCGACGGGGCGGCCGGTACCGCAGTGCCCTCGTTCTCGGTGCTCACAGCTCTCTCCTCGGTTCCACGTCGTCCTGGGTCGGTTCGTCGCACTTTTCGCGCACGTCGTTCAAGTGTGTGGCGTCAGCTTTTCCCACAGCACGTCAGAGCACTGTAAGCGGGACCTGTGTGTCCGCCGGTCACCCTTTATTCCGGGCCAAACGGACGCATCCGGGCACCCCACGGGAGAGCCCGTCCGGCCGCGGATCCTCTTCTGCCGGACGCCGCGTCCGCACTTCGCGTACACCTGCCCCGCGTCGGTGACACCATGTCGCGGTGACTCACGCACGACAGCAGACCATCCAGGTAGTTGCCCATCGCGGAGCCTCCGAGGAGGCCCCCGAGCACACCCTGGCCGCGTACCGGAAAGCGATCGAGGACGGGGCGGACGCCCTGGAGTGCGATGTGCGCCTGACCGCCGACGGCCACCTCGTCTGTGTGCACGACCGCCGGGTGAACCGTACGTCGAACGGCCGCGGCGCGGTCTCCACCCTCGAACTGGCCGATCTCGCCGCCCTCGACTTCGGCTCCTGGAAGGGCCGGGAGGAGAGCGCCGAGAGCCCGGACTGGGACCCGGGCCGGGAGCCGGGGCGCAGCAGCGAGCCCGGCGACTTCACCTCCGTACTGACCTTGGAGCGGCTCCTCGAACTGGTCGCGGACGCGGGCCGTCCGCTGCAACTGGCCATCGAGACCAAGCACCCCACCCGGTGGGCGGGCCGGGTCGAGGGGAGGCTGCTGGAGATGCTGAAGCGGTTCGGCCTGGACAAGCCGCCGGGGGATCCGGACGTGCCCCCGCCGGTACGGATCATGAGCTTTTCGGCGCGTTCCCTGCACCGCGTCAGCCTCGCGGCACCCGCGATCCCGACGGTGTACCTGATGCAGTTCGTGACGCCCCGGCTGCGCGACGGACGGCTCCCGGCGGGCGCCGGGATCGCGGGCCCCGGCATGCGGATCGTGCGCAACCACCCCGGGTACATCGCCCGGCTGCACCGCGCCGGCCACCGGGTGCACGTCTGGACGGTGAACGAACCGGAGGACGTCGAGATGTGCGTGCGCCTCGGCGTGGAGGCGATCATCACCAACCGCCCCAAGCAGGTCCTCGCCCAACTCGGCCGCGGCTGACCCGGTTCGCGCGTCGCCCCACGCCCAAACCACCCCGCGACGACTACGGGGAGTGCGCTGGCGCATCCGTTCCGTATGCGATCGATGTCAGTGCATCACTGGCCACGGCTTGGCCGGTTTCCGGTCCAGGCCATTGGGGAATTCAACGGTGGCGTGGGGGCGAAGGAGGTCTCGGGGGTGGCGTTGGTGGAGGCACAGGAGGTGCCCACGTCGTCGTGCATGGCCATTGCACATGGTCCTGCCGGTGTGGGAGCGGCAAGACGTCAGATGCGTGCGGAGTTGTACGCAAAAGGCGTGTCCGAATCGATCATTGATGATGCGGTACTGATCCTTTCCGAACTTCTCAGCAACGCCTGTCGGCACGGCAGGCCGCTGGGGAACGCGGCAGAGGTCGGCGAGGGCGACGTCCGCGCCGCATGGGGGGTCGGTCCGACGGGACGACTGACCGTGGAAGTGACGGACGGGGGCGGTCCGACCCGACCGGTTCCGGCCACTCCGTCGGTCACCGCCAGGGGCGGTCGCGGGCTGAACATCATCAGCGCGCTCGCCCAGGCCTGGGGCGTACGGGACGACAGGGCGTCCGGCGAGGTGACGGTGTGGGTGGAGCTCGACGACGGCCACCGGCACCACGACTTCGCCACCCGGGTCGCGCCGCCCGCCCTCGACTTCGCCATCCCCCTGGACGACTTGTAGCCGAACTCGTAGGGGGTAGGGCCTCCCGGACGTCTTGCAAGCGGGCGTACGGGATCTTTCCCCTGACGGCGTGGAGAGCGTACGGTCCCCCGCTTCGGACGACTTGCGGGGGCGTACGGGCGGCTCGCCCGAAGGCGGGTGAGCGGCGTCCACGGCCGCGCCCGCCGACCGCCGGTCCGGGGCCGGAGCCGCGTACGCACCGCAAACCCCCGCTCCCCCATTGCGGCTAGGCTCGCGCCGACACCGCACCGCCGCAAGGGGAGAAGCACGCATGGCCAAGAAGCGTCCGCAGACCAAGGCCGCCAAACCGCAGGCCGCCAGCAACGAGCCCGTGCCGGTGGTCGGGGCGCGCGAGCCCTGCCCGTGCAGTTCCGGTCGCCGCTACAAGGCCTGTCACGGCCGTGCCGCCTCGCACGCCGTGACCGAGCTGGTCCAGCGCCCCTTCGAGGGCCTGCCCGGCGAGTGCGACTGGGTCGCCCTGCGCGAGCTGGTCCCGGCCGCGACCGTCGCCCTCGCCCTCAAGGGCGGGCTGCCGGAAGGCGTTCCCTCCGTCACGCTCGCCACGGTCCTGCCGATGGCCTGGCCGGCGCTGCGCCGTGAGGACGGATCCGTACTGCTCGGGCTGCAGAACGACACTCCGTCGGGCGACCTGAGCCGCGACCTCGCCGACACCCTCACCAGGGCACTGTCCGCCGAGCCCGGCAACCCGGTCGCGGCCGACAAGGCCCCCGCCGACGGCCCGCGCCTACAGGACCTGCTGGACCCGGGCGCCCCCTTCGTGCCGACCGTGCACACCGGTTTCGAGTTCTGGGTGCCGGACAGCGACAACGCCAACGCCGAGGTCACCGCCTCGCTGGAGCGCGCCAACGCCGCCGCCATCCCGACCGTACGGCTGACCGGCGTGGACTCGGCCTACTGGTGCGAGACGCCGGAGAAGAACCACCTGAGGTGGGCCATGCCGCATCCCGAGGAGAAGCTCCTGGACGCGCTGGCCCGGCTGCACGCGGCCGGCACCTCCTCGCTGGGCGAGGGCACCCGCCTCGTCGGCTCGTTCCGCGCGCACGGGATCACCGTCCCGGTCTGGGACCTGCCGAGTGCGATGACGGCGGAGGAGTGCGAGAAGCCGGCCGCGGAGTTCGCCGGGCGGCTGGCCGACGCGCTCGCCTCGGACGCCCCGCTGAACGCCGAGGAGCGCCGTTCCCGGGGCGGCCTCACCAACCGGCAGGTCACCCTCAGCTGAGGCCTCCGTTGCAGGTCGCACAACGGGACGGAGAGGACGCGGTGACCACGGTCGCCACTCTCCGTACTGGCGGGTAAATCCCTGTCTGAATACACGAGATCGAATTTGCGAACAGCAGATCTCTTGTTACCGTTCTAGGAGCCCGGTCGCTGGTGCATCCCCCGTCGCCAGCGACCGGGTCTTTCATTTCCGCCCAGTCGGGCGCCTGAGCGAGTCCTGACAAAATGGTCATGCACCGATCATGAACTTGGCGGAGAACGGTCATCCGGCGTCAGGAACAGCCGAGTTGCTTCCGGATCGCAGCAGCAAGGGACCGTCTGCCCCCGGACCCGCGAATTCCGCAACGGCCGTCCAGGACTCCTGCGCGCTGCCCTCGCCCACCGTCGTCGGCCCGGCCGGACCGTGCGGCGTCTCGCAGGTCCCCGGCTCGTCCTCCGCGCCCACCGGACAGCGCACGCGCACCGTGCGTCCGCCGGGGCCCATGAGGGTCAGGACCGCGTCCAGCTCCGACCCGGTCGCGTTGCGGTAGTACGTACGCGCCCACGTGGCCCGCCCCTCCGTGAGCACGCAGGTCTGCGCCTCCACCCCCTCCGGGGAGGCCACTTCCGGACCGCACTGCGCGTGCGCACGCTCCGGGTGCCGTGCCTTCGGATCTTCCGCCGCCGCGCCTGCCGCAGGGCCCGTCCCCTTCTGCACGGCTGCGGGCGCTGCCTCCACCGGTTCGGCGGGCGCCCCCTCCGGCTCGGCGGGTCCTGCCGACGCTCCCGCGAACGGCAGCAGAACGGTGAACACCACGACGGACGAAAGCCCGAGCATGCGGATATTCAAGGAGAGTCCCACCTGTCGGCTGACGGGAAATTCGTGCCGGTGCGCCGAACATATCGACGGATGGCGCGCGTCCCGACGGCCGCGCGCCCGATTCCGCTGAACTGGCGCCCGCTCACACCCTTACGAGTGAGAGGCACACCTGCGTCGACGCCGCTCGCGCACCGGGCACGGCCTCCGACTGCGCGCTCTCCTCTCCCTCGCCCCGCCGGTCTCAGTACGCGAGCCTGCTCCCGTCTCAGTACGCGAGCCTGCTCCCGCCGCCCGGCGCGCCGCTGCTCGCCACGACCAGGGCGTCCAGCACCGTCTCGACGTCCGGCAGCCACGGCCGCCCGTCCCGTCCGGTCACCGGCTCGCGCTCCCAGCGCACCTCTCCCGCGCCGGTCTGCGAGGTCGGCAGCACCAGGTAGCCGCCGTCTCCGTGGAAGCGCAGGGAAGCGGGCACCCGGTCCTTGGCGTAGAGCAGTTCGCCCAGCCGCTCCAGGGAGTACGGGGTCACCAGCAGCGACCACCGGGTGGGCGTCGCCACGACCGGGCCAAGCCGCACCCCCATCCGGTCCAGAGCCACCAGCGCGCGCGCCCCTGCCAGCGCCGGGAGGCTGAGCGCGCAGGGCGCGCTGCCTCCGGTGGCCAGCAGCACCGGCGCGGTCGGGCGGATCTGCCACCACCAGCGCACCATGCGCGCGTCGGTGGTGGCGGCCAGCAGCCCGGGGTCGAAGGGGTGCGCGCCGGGTACCACGCACTCGGGGTCGGGGCAGGCGCAGCTCCGGCCGGGGCCGGGGGCCGGGTCGTGCCCGGCCGTTGTCAGGCCCACGCCCGGCAGTACCGGCCACTGCCATGCGGTGGCGCAGGTCAGCGCCGTACCGGGTGGGGCGGGCCGCTCGCTCCGCCGGAGCTTGCGCCTGCGTCGCCTTCCGAGGATCTCGCGCATGAGCGCTCGTTCCTTTCCGTTGAACGCCGAGGTCCAGATGACGTACCGAACCGTTGCCGGGCAGGACACTGCCGGGGCACTGACAAGACTGCGCTGCCACAGCCTTTTGAGAGCGGGGCGTGGAACGTGGCGGGGGGTGGCGCGCGCGAGGCGCTTGCCCGTCCCGCAGGACGTCGCCGGAGCTTGCGGTGGTGCTTGGATTCCGCTTGTTCGTGCGGTGCGACTTGCGTGCGGCTTTGCCGTGCGACTTCCGGTGGCACTTTCCCTGGTGCTTCCCCGCGACTCGGGGACCGTGCCGGGCCCACAGCGAGAAGGACGCCTGCGCCCGCCGCCGGGTTCCGGGACGACGGCTGCGTGGCCGCGCTCGCCCGGACATCCACGAGTCAGATACCCAGCACGACTGATATGACGCGCTGTCGATCGCCCTCAGTCGATCGCAAATGTCTGCCGGGGACTGCATTTTCACGCCAAGTTCGCGATCATCAGTTTCCTCAGGGACACCATGAATCCCTCCAGGACAATGCTGGACATCGCCTCACATCTGCGTGTAGATGTGGATCCGTTGATAGCGGCGCAGAATGACTGGGGGTTTGCGATGCTATTGCGCGAAAAGCACCAGGTGGAAAGCCGGTTGACATGAGCGCCCCGAACGTGCCGAAAGTGGCCGGAATCGATCCACTGGTTCCGCCCCCCGCGCAGACTTCCGCGCCTACCGGGAAGACCCCCGCCCGGACAGGGGCAGTGATCCAGGACCGGTTGGCCGGCTGGGTCTTTGACCTCACCACCCTGCACGAGTGCACCGACCGCCTGGTGGCCACCAGTGCGCTCGACGAAGCGCTGCACGAAGCGGTACGTGCCGGAGCCGCCCTCGTCGGAGCCCGTCGCGGCCTCGTCGCCCTCGAACCGGCCGACGGGCTCGGGCCCGACACGACCGCCGGGTTCGGTCTGACGCACGCCGATCTCGGCCATATCGAGACGGTGCCGAGCCCCTCGGCGGACGACCCGGGACCGGGCCTCTTCGGCTCCAGCCCCGACCTGTTCCACGAGGAGGACCTCGACCCGCTGCACCGCGAGGTCGCCGTCCGCCTCGGCTACGCCGCCAGTTACGCGCTCCCGCTGGCCGGACCCTCGGGCCGGCTCGGCACTCTCCTATGGCTGTACGACGAACCGGCCGAACCCACCGAACGGCAGCGCCGTCTGGTGAGCCTCTACGCCCAGTACGCCGCCGAGCACCTGGCCCGTCTGCTGGAGCTGGAACGGGCACGCGCGCGCGTGACGGCACTCACCCAGGAGCTGCAGCCCAGCAGACTGCCCCGCGTCTTCGGGGTGCAGATGGCCGTACGGCACCACGCCGGCCGGCACGGCGGCGGCGACTGGTACGACGCGCTGGCGCTGCCCGAGGGGGCACTCGGCCTCACCGTCGGATCCGTCTCCGGGTCCGGTCCCGGCGCCACCGCCGCCATGGTGCGGATGCGGGCGAGCCTGCGGGCGTACGCCGTCATGGAGGGCGAGGACCCGGTCGCCGTCCTGTCCGACCTGGAACTCCTGATGCGGCTGACCGAACCCGCCCGGTCGGCGACCGCACTTCTGGCGTACTGCGAACCGGCCAAGAGGACGATCGTCCTCGCCGGAGCGGGGCACAGTCCCCCACTGATCGTCGGCGAACGGCGCACCGAGTTCGTGGAGACGTCGCTGTCCGCGCCGCTGGGGATGCTGTCGTGCTGGGAAGCACCCAGCGTCGAGATCCGTCCGGAGCCCGGCGAGACCGTACTGCTCTACACCGACGGGTTGCTGCAGCGCACCGGCGAGCCCATGGACCGGGCCTTCGCACGGCTGCACGCGGCGGCGACGAGCGTGCCCAGGGCGTTCCGCGAGGACCCGGAAGCGATCGCCGACCACGTCCTTGGGACGCTGCTGCCCGGCGGGCTCGACGAGGGGGACGCGACGGAGGACGTCGTGCTGCTGGCGGCACGTTTCGACTGAGTCCGCACCCCGGTACGGGACTGATTTCTCACAGTTGTCCACAGGCTGGGGAGCGTCCGACCGCACGGACATACGATGGAGGGCCAGGAGGCGGGAAACCCCTGGCCCTGTGTCGTATGAGGAGACGTTTCGTGTCTGAGGAGACCAAGCCGGAGACCCCGGAGACCGTTGACGGCGAGGCCGCCGAGGCCACTGAGGAAGAGCCCATCAAGCAGCGCAAGAACGGGCTGTACCCGGGTGTGTCCGACGAGCTCGCCGAGAACATGAAGTCCGGCTGGGCCGACACCGAGCTGCGCGGCCTGGAGCCGATCCCGCAGGCGAAGCACACCGCCGCCCGCCGCGCCGCGCTCTCCGCGCGCTTCCCCGGCGAGCGTCTGGTGATCCCCGCGGGCAACCTCAAGACCCGTTCCAACGACACCGAGTACGCCTTCCGCGCCTCCACCGAGTACGCGTACCTCACCGGCGACCAGACCCACGACGGCGTCCTCGTCATGGAGCCGGCCGGAACCGGCCACGACGCCACGCTCTACCTGCTGCCCCGGTCCAACCGGGAGAACGGCGAGTTCTGGCTGGACGGCCAGGGCGAACTGTGGGTCGGCCGCCGCCACTCCCTCACCGAGGCCGAGCAGCTCCTGGGCCTGCCCGCCAAGGACGTCCGCGAGCTGCCCGAGGCACTGCGCGAGGCCACCGGCCGGGTGCGTGCAGTACGCGGGCACGACGCGGGCATCGAGGCCGCCCTTGCCGACAAGGTCACCGCGGAGGCCGATGCCGAGCTGCGTGTCTACCTCTCCGAGGCGCGCCTGGTGAAGGACGAGTTCGAGATCGGGGAACTCCAGAAGGCCGTCGACTCGACGGTGCGCGGCTTCGAGGACGTCGTGAAGGTCCTCGACAAGGCGGAGGCCACCTCCGAGCGCTACATCGAGGGCACGTTCTTCCTGCGCGCCCGAGTCGAGGGCAACGACATCGGCTACGGCTCGATCTGTGCCGCCGGCCCGCACGCCACCACCCTGCACTGGGTCCGCAACGACGGCGACGTCCGCTCCGGCGACCTGCTCCTGCTCGACGCCGGCGTGGAGACCCACACCCTCTACACCGCCGACGTCACGCGCACACTGCCGATCAACGGCACGTTCACGCCGCTCCAGAAGAAGATCTACGACGCGGTGTACGAGGCCCAGGAGGCCGGCATCGCGGCGGTCAAGCCGGGCGCCGCGTACCGCGACTTCCACGAGGCCGCGCAGCGCGTGCTCGCCGAGAAGCTCGTGGAGTGGGGCCTCGTCGAGGGCCCGGCCGAGCGCGTCCTGGAGCTGGGCCTCCAGCGCCGCTGGACCCTGCACGGCACCGGCCACATGCTCGGCATGGACGTGCACGACTGTGCCGCCGCCCGACGCGAGGCGTACGCCGACGGCACGCTGGAGCCGGGCGTCTGCCTCACCGTCGAGCCCGGCCTGTACTTCCAGGCCGACGACCTGACCGTGCCGGAGGAGTACCGGGGCATCGGCGTCCGCATCGAGGACGACATCCTCGTCACCGAGGACGGCAACCTGAACCTGTCGGCCGCGCTTCCGCGGCGCTCCGACGAGGTGGAGGCCTGGATGGCCGCCACCAAGGCCGCCAAGTAGTCACGCGGGCAGAGCCGGCCCGGCCGTCGAGCACGGCGGTGGGGCCGGCCGGGGCGCGTTGCCCGGGTGATCCGTCAGGACGCCTGGAGCAGCGCGCCCTCGCGCCATTTCAGGATCTTGTCGAAGGTCACCACCGCGCCGCGCCCCGGCCGGTTGCGGAAGTGGACGTGGTCGGCGAGCTGCTCGATCAGACACAGCCCCCTGCCGTTCTCACGGGTGTGCGACACGGGGCGCGCGGCCCTGTTGCGGCGACGGCGCGGCCGGGGAAAGCCGGGTCCCGAGTCGGCGACCTCGATGCGGCACTTCTCGCCGTCCAGGTAGGCGGTCACCCGGTACTCGGCGCAGTGCGGGCCCGAGGAGTCGTCCCCACCGTGCTCCACTGCGTTCGCGCAGGCCTCGCTGAGCGCGACCGACAGGTCGTAGGAGACGTCCGGGTCGACTCCCGCTGTCTCCATGGCGCCGAGCAGAAGACGGCGGGCGAGCGGAACGCTCGCGGCTTCGCGCCGCAAGTGGAGTGACCACCAGATGCTCATGCTCCAGCCTCCTGGCTGCGGCTCGTCATACGTCTACGTATTGCCGCAAGTGGAGGCCCGTAAGCCCGGAATCGGGCCGAGAGCGCTCATTCGGCGGATGCGCGTCCCCCGGGTGCCGGTGCGGACGGCGGGCCGGACGGGCAGTCGCGGGACCCTGCGCACGGCGACCGGGGTGACACAACGGACCATCGTGAGCTTGTGGACCTGCCGGGTCCGCTACCGGGCAGCAGTGCGATGATGGCTCCGCCATGTCCCAGCCCGAGCCGCCCGTCGCCGTGCGCGACGCACGCACGTCAGTCGCCTCGCGACTGCTGAGGGCCGCGGTGTTCGCCGCGGTCTGCGTCGTGCTGTCCGCGACCGGGCACGTGCTGGGCTCCACGGCGACCGTGCCGTGGTGGACGCTCGTGATCGCCTTCGCCGCGGTGTTCGCGCTGGCCGCGCCGCTGGCCGGGCGCACCCGGTCACTGCCCTCGATCACCTTCGCGCTGACCGCGGGACAGCTCGGCCTGCACGCCCTGTTCGGCATCGGACAGGGCCATGCGGGCAGTGCTTCCGGCGCCGATCAAGGTGCGCTGTCCGGGCTCGCCGCCCAACTGATGTGCGGCGGCGGCACGCCGATGAGCGCGGACCGGGCCCGCGACGTCCTGACGGCGGCCGGCATCGACCCGTCGGCCGGCGCACATATCGGGCACACCGCGTCGACCGGTTCCGGAACGTACGGCTCCTACGACGCCGTCGGTACCAGCGGTGGACAGGCGGGCGGCGGTGCGATGGCCGACTGTCTGCACTCGCTCGTCCCCACCCTCCCCATGCTGCTCGGTCACCTGATGGCCGCGCTCGCCACCGGATGGCTGCTGCGCCACGGCGACCTCGCCCTGCGCCGGCTGGCCCGGCTCTCGGCGTACGGCGTGGCGGAGGTCGCGGCGGGGACGCTCGTACGGTCCCTGCGCGCAGCGCTCGCGTTCGTACGCGCCCTGCTGGCAGGTCTGTCGGCAGCGCCCGCCTGCGGGCCGGGCGTCGCGCCCGCCGGTTTCCGCGCGCCGCTCCGGCTCACCGGGCGGTACCTGCTGCACTCGGTGATCAGGCGTGGGCCGCCCGCGTCGGCGTACTCCCTCGTCGCCTGACGCGACCCCCCTCACGTACATCTGCGGAACGGGCGGGTCGCGGACCCGGTGCACTTGAACGAGGTGCTCCGGCCACCCAGTCCACTCCTGCCTCTGTGGGGTTCACAGTCATGACCGTTTCGCGTCGTATCTCCCGTCTCTCTGCCGTCGGTGTCGCTTCGGCCGCCTCTCTGCTGCTCGTCGCGGGACCCGCCTTCGCGCACGTCACCGTGCAGCCGGCCGGCCCCGCCGCCAAGGGCGGTTACGCCACCGTCAACGTCAAGGTCCCGAACGAGCGCGACAACGCCTCCACCGTGAAGCTCGAAGTGACCTTCCCGGTCAAGGACCACCCGCTCACCTCCGTGATGCCGCAGGCCGTGCCCGGCTGGACCGTCAAGGTCGAGAAGACCACCCTCGAAAAGCCGCTGAAGGTACACGGCAAGGAGGTCAAGGAAGCCGTCGAGAAGATCACCTGGACCGGCGGGAAGATCGGCCCCGGCGAGTTCCAGCAGTTCCCGCTCTCGCTCGGCAAGCTCCCCGAGGACGCCGACCAGCTCGTGCTGAAGGCCATTCAGACGTACGACAACGACGAAGTCGTCCGCTGGATCGAAGAGCCCAAGGAGGGCCAGCCGGAGCCGCAGTCCCCGGCGCCCGTCCTCAAGCTGAGCGCGCCCGAGGGCGACGGCCACGGGGCCGCCGGCGACGACAAGACGAAGACCGGCGACAAGGCCGGCCACAAGGACGAGAAGCAGACCGTCGCCGCGTCCGACAGCACCGACACCACCGCCCGCGTCCTCGGCGTCGTGGGCATCATCGTGGGTGTCGCGGGTGTGGCTTTCGGCGTTCTCGCCGGCCGCCGCCGCGCCGCCTGATCCACCCCTCACTCCTCAAGCTCCAGGAACTCCATGCGTAAGAAGAACGCGCTGGTCGCGGTGGCCCTCGCCGCCGCGGCAGCGCTCACCCTGTCCGCGTGCGGCGGTGGCGACCCCTCCCCGAAGGAGAGCAGCCAGTCCGCCGCCGAGGTCTCCGCCCCGACCAGGACGAAGGCCGCGACCGTCCTCGACCGGCCCTACAAGAAGCCCGACCTCGTCCTCACCGACACCCATGGCAAGAAGTACGACCTGCGCGAAGCCACCAAGGGCAAGCCGACGCTCATCTACTTCGGCTACACCCAGTGCCCCGACGTGTGCCCGATGACGATGAGCAACATCGCCGTCGCGTACAAGAAGCTGCCCAAGGCCGACCAGGAGAAGCTCCAGGTCGTCTTCGTCACCACCGACCCGGACCGGGACACGCCTGAGCAACTCGGCAAGTGGCTCAAGGGCGCCGGAAGCCCGGACTTCATCGGGCTGAGCGGCGACTTCCCGACCATCCAGGCCGGGGCCCGCCAGCTCGGCGTCAGCATCGAGCCGTCCACCAAGGACAAGAACGGCAACGTCACGTCCATGCACACCAAGCAGGTCATCGCGTTCTCGCCGAAGACCGACGCCGGCTACGTGCTGTGGACCGACGAAGCCACCCCGGACGACTACACCGCCGATCTCCCGAAGATCGTCAAGGGAGAAACCCCGTGAACCGCCGCACCACCCGCACCCTTTCGTTCGTCGCCACAGCCCTCGCGGGAGCCCTGGCCCTCACCGGCTGCAACGGCGAGACGAACACGTCGGCGAGCAGGACGCCCGCCGCGCAGACGGACAGCAAGCCGAAGCTGGAAGTGACCGGCGCCTTCATACCGGAACCCGCGACGGCCGACATGGCGGGCGGCTTTCTCACCGTCAGGAACAGCGGTTCCGTCGCCGACAAGCTGACCTCCGTCACCGCCTCCGCCTTCGCCGGCAAGGCGGAGATCCACGAGACGAAGGACGGGAGGATGCAACAGGTCACGTCCTTCGACGTGCCCGCCAACGGCACGCTGGACCTGAAGCGCGGCGGCAGCCACCTCATGTTCCTCGATGTGAAGAGGAAGCCGAAGAAGGGCGACAGGATCGCCGTCGAACTGCACTTCGAGAAGTCCGGCACCGTCAAGGTCGACATGCAGGTCGAAGCGGCAACCCACAACCCGCAGCAGCACCACTGAGGGGCTGACAGCACACCATGACGGACACCGCCCCGCACCTCGGGACACCCCGCGTTCAGGCCTCCGGCTCCGAGGCCTCGCGATGCGGGACACCTCGCTCCGGGACACCGGCGGCCACGACGGTCGTACGCCTGCTGCTGACGGTCGCCGCCCTGTTCGGCGCGCTGCTCGCGGGGGCCTCCCCCGCGGCCGCGCACGCCGCGCTCACCGACAGCAACCCGAAGGACGGGGCGGTGCTCGCCACCGCACCCAAGGACGTCACCCTCAACTTCTCCGAGCAGATCGCGCTCGGCGAGGACGCCATCCGCGTTCTCGACCCGTCGGGCAAACGCGCCGACACCGGCGAAACCCTCGATCTGTGCAGCGGAAACGTCGTCAAGTACGGCATCGCCCTGCGCAGCGGGCTGCCCGATGGCACGTACACCGTCGCCTGGCAGGCCGTCTCCGCCGACAGCCACCCCATCTCCGGTGCCTTCACCTTCTCCATCGGCGCACCCTCCGAGAGCAGCGTCGCGCTGCCCTCCCAGGAGGCGGGCGGCGGTGCGGTGGGCGTGCTCTACGACATCGCGCGCTACGCCGCGTACGCCGGATTCATCGTGCTCGTCGGCGGCGCCGCCTTCCTCCTCGCCTGCTGGCAACGGGGAGCGGCCGAGCGGCCGATGCAGCGGCTGGTGGTGCGCGGCTGGCTGCTGCTGACCGCGGCGACGCTGGCGACGCTGCTGCTCAGGGCCCCGTACACCGGCTCCGGCGAGCTGTCGGGCATCTTCGACCTGGCGGCGCTCAAGGCCGTGCTGTCCACCAAGACCGGTGCGGCGCTGGTGTCGCGGCTGCTGCTGCTCGGCGCGGCCGCCCTGTTCGTCGCGGTGCTGTTCGGGGCGTACGCGAAGAAGAACGCGGAACAGGCCGACGGCGGCGGGGCGGAGGACGACGAGGACTCCTCGCTCAAGGACCTGACCTTCGGCCTCGTGCTGGGCGGCGGGGTCGTCGCGGCGGGCATCGCGGCGACCTGGGCCATGTCCGAGCACGCCTCGACCGGCCTCCAGCCGGGCATCGCGATGCCGGTCGACGTGCTGCACATGCTGGCGGCCGCCGCCTGGCTGGGCGGCCTGGCCGCACTCCTGGTCGCCCTCCACCGTTCACCCGCGTTGGACCGCGCCGCGGTGCGGAAGTTCTCCCGGCTCGCCTTCGGCTCCGTCGCCGTGCTCGCCGCGACCGGCACCTATCAGTCCTGGCGACAGGTGGGAACCTGGCGGGCGCTGGTCGACACGACGTACGGACAGCTGCTGCTCGCCAAGATCGCCCTGGTGGTGGTCATGGTGGGTGCCGCCTGGTACTCGCGCAGGTGGACCGGACGCCTGACGGAGGGCTCGGCCGAGGAGCCCGTAGCAGCCGTGTCCCGGCCGCGGACCGGTGACCGTACGACGACGGCCGACTCCACGGTGGACACCGCCCACACCACGGCGAGCGCTTCGACCAGCACCGCGGAAGCCACGGCGGCGGATTCCTCGGCGGCAGGCGCGGGCGCGGACCCTGAGCGCGCCGCCCAGCTCGCCCGGCAGCGGGCCGCGATGGAGGCGACGCGTGCCAAGCGCGAGCGCGACGCGGACCCGGAGCGCTCCGGCCTGCGGCGGTCGGTCCTCGTGGAAGCGGCGGTCGCGGTCGTTCTGCTCGCCGTCACCACCGTCCTGACCAGCACCGAACCGGGTCGTACCGAGCTCAAGGAGGCCGGCCGCGGTTCAGGCGCCTCGCCCGCGGTGCCGGACCGTCCCGTCGACGTCGTCCTCCCCTTCGACACCGGTGGCGAGGCCGGCGAGGGCACCCTCCGCGTCCAGCTCACCCCGGGCCGGACCGGCAGCAACGCCCTGCACGTATGGGCCGAGTCACCCGCCCGCACACCGGTCGACGCACCCGAGCTGAAGGTCGCCCTCACCAACGAGGACAAGCAGATCGGGCCGCTGCCCGTCGTGCCCGACAGGCTCGCTCCCGGGCACTGGAGCGCCAACGGCGTTCAGGTTCCGCTGGCGGGAACCTGGAAACTCGACGTGACGATCCGGACTTCCGACACCGACCAAGTGACCGTGAACAAGAACGTGAAGATCGGCTGACCCGCATGACCGACACCTCTTCCCCTGAGAGTCCCGAGAACACGGAGGCGCCCGGCCTGTCACGGCGGCGACTGCTCGGCACCGCGGGCGCGGCCGGAGCCGCCGGGCTCGCCCTGGGCGCGGTCGGCGGGGCGGGCGTCGCCGCCGCCGTGAACTCCGACGGCGAGGGACCGGCCGCTCTGACCTCCGTCGGCGCGACCGAGGTCATGTTTCACGTGAAACATCAGGCGGGCATCACCACCCCGCTGCAGTCCCGCGGCCATCTGATCGCCTTCGATCTCGCCCCCGGCGCCGGCCGCAAGGAGGCCACGGCACTGCTGCGCCGTTGGTCGCACGTGGCGAAGCAGCTGATGGCAGGCCGCTCGCTGGCCGGGGACGACACCGAGGTCGCACGCGACGCGGGACCTTCCTCCCTCACCCTCACCTTCGGATTCGGCCGGACCTTCTTCGACCGCACGGGCCTGACGGCCCAGCGGCCGATGGAGCTGGACCCGTTGCCCGACTTCTCCTCCGACCACCTCGACCCCCGTCGCAGCAACGGCGACCTGTGGGTGCAGATCGGCGCGGACGACGCCCTGGTGGCCTTCCACGCGCTGCGCGCCGTACAGAAGGAGGCGGGCGAGGCCGCACGGGTGCGCTGGCAGATGAACGGCTTCAACCGCTCGCCCGGCGCGACCGCTTCCCCCATGACGACCCGCAACCTGATGGGACAGGTGGACGGTACGGGCAACCCGAAGCCGTCCGAGCCGGACTTCGACAAGCGGATCTTCGTCCCGGAGAGCGGGCGTCCGGCCGGCCAGGAGTGGATGGCCGGCGGCTCGTACGCGGTCGTACGGCGCATCCGCATGCTCCTCGACGACTGGGAGAAGCTCCCCCGGGGTGACCAGGAAGCGGTCATCGGACGGCGCAAGAAGGACGGTGCCCCGCTGACCGGGGGCGACGAGTTCACCGAGCCCGACCTGGCCAAGGCGGGCCCGGACGGCCAACTGGTCATCGCAGCCGACGCCCACTCGCGGATCTCCGCGCCGGAGCAGAACGGTGGCGCGGCGATGCTGCGCAGGCCCTTCTCGTACCACGACGGCATCTCGGCGGACGGGACGCCGGACGCGGGGCTGCTGTTCATCTGCTGGCAGGCGGATCCGCTGCGGGGCTTCGTGCCGGTGCAGCGCAAGCTCGACCGGGGGGACGCTCTGTCACGGTTCATCCGGCACGAGGCCAGCGGGCTGTTCGCGGTGCCGGGCGGGCCGGGCGAGGGGGAGTACGTAGGACAGCGCCTGCTGGAGGGGTGAGCCCGGACCGGCCCGTCACCGCGCGTCTGCCCGTGGCGGGTGGGGTCGCCGATGCCACCGGACGGGACAGGCGGCACCCAGGGCGGCCCGGGTCATCGGTGCCGTCGGAGGTGCCGTTCGGGTGGGCGGAGCCGCAGGGCCGCAGTGGGTGGTGAGACGGTCGAGCCGGGCCCCGTGTGGCGCATTAGGGTGACCGTATGTCAGCGACGCGCTACGCCTATCTCGGCCCCGAGGGCACCTTCACCGAGGTCGCCCTCCGTACGCTCCCCGAAGCCGCCACTCGTGAACTCACCCCGATGCTGTCGGTCCCTGCCGCGCTGGACGCCGTGCGCGCCGGGGAGGCCGCGGCGGCGCTCGTGCCGATCGAGAACTCGGTGGAGGGCGGGATCACGGCGACACTGGATGCCCTGACCTCCGGCGAGCCGTTGATGATCTACCGCGAGGTGCTGCTGTCCATCCGCTTCGCGCTGCTGGTGCGGCCGGGCACGAAGCTCACCGACATCAAGACGGTCACCGCCCACCCGGCGGCGCAGCCGCAGGTACGGAACTGGATCAAGACGAATCTGCCGGACGTGCTGTGGGAGTCCGCCGCCTCGAATGCGGACGGGGCACGGCTGGTGCAGGAGGGGCGCTATGACGCCGCCTTCGCGGGCGAGTTCGCGGCGGCGACGTACGGGCTGGAGCCACTGGTCACCGACATCCACGACGCGGTGAACGCACAGACCCGCTTCGTGCTGGTGGGTCGGCCGGCGCGGCCGGCGGCGCCGACGGGTGCGGACAAGACGTCGGTGGTGATCTGGCTGGGTCCCGACCGTCCGGGCGCGCTGCTGGAACTGCTCCAGGAGTTCGCGGTGCGGGGCGTGAACCTGATGCTCATCCAGTCGCGGCCGACGGGCGCGGGCATCGGGAACTACTGCTTCGCGGTGGACGCGGAGGGACACATCGCGGACCGACGGGTCGGTGAGGCGTTGATGGGGCTGAAGCGGATCGCGCCGAAGGTGCGTTTTCTGGGGTCGTACCCGAGGGCGGGCGTCACGGCTCAGGACGTGGCCGAGTTGCGGCACGGTACGTCGGACCAGGAGTTCACGGAGGCGTCGGACTGGCTGGCGCGGTGCCAGGACGGGCGCGCCTGAAGAGAGGCCCACGGCCCCTCCGCATGCGCGCGCGACTTTCCCACATAGTTATCCACAGGGTGCGTCAGCCCCTGGGGACAAGTCGACAACCTAACGCGACATGGTCGACAAATTGCCCCAGCGAGCCTCCATTCCTCCACAGAGCGACAGGGCCACCCATGTCACCTCCTGCACCCTGATCAACTCTTTAGGGGGAGCAATTCCCACTCGAATGTGTGCGTGAGTCGCGTTTGAGGAAGAAATCCGTCGCCCCGGATGCACCTTTCAAGAGGTCCGTTCCAGCATCCACAGCTATTTCACACACCCTGTGGATAACTTATCGGGGTAAGCGCCTTCCTGTGGAAAACAGGCACCGGGAGTCTCTCAACTGCCGCCTCCCGCAAGGGAGAAGCGCCGGGCACAAGGAGCCCCCACGCCCTGCTCCGAGACGATGCGTCCGGTGCGCCAACGGGCGCCGTCGCGCCGCGCGGATTGCTTCCGAACCTCCGTCCACTGCATTCCCAAACTCGGGCAATACGGGCACATAGGAGGGCGCTGTCTTATCCGGTCGAGTGACGGAAGCAGGCACCGGTAGCCTGGTGGGGTGATTGACCTTCGCCTGCTCCGTGAGGACCCCGACCGTGTTCGCGCCTCCCAGCGCGCCCGTGGAGAGGACGTCGCGCTCGTCGACGCCCTGCTCTCCGCCGATGAGCGGCGCAGGTCGTCCGCCGTCCGCTTCGACGAGCTCCGCAATGAGCAGAAGACGCTCGGCAAGCTCATCCCCAAGGCCACCGGCGACGAGAAGACCGAGCTGCTGAAGCGCACCGGCGAACTCTCCGCCGCCGTGAAGGCCGCGGACGCCGAGCAGAACGAAGCGGCCGAGGAGGCGCAGCGTCTGCTGCTCCAGCTCGGCAACATCGTGCACGAGGACGTTCCGGTGGGCGGCGAGGAGGACTTCGTCGTCCTGGAGACGCACGGCACGATCCGCGACTTCGGCGCCGAGGGCTTCGAGCCCAAGGACCACCTGGAACTGGGCGAGGCGCTCGGTGCCATCGACGTCGAGCGCGGCGCGAAGGTCTCCGGATCGCGCTTCTACTACCTGACCGGTGTCGGCGCGCTGCTGGAGCTGGCGCTGGTCAACGCGGCGATCGCGCAGGCCACGGAGGCCGGTTTCATCCCGATGCTGACCCCCGCGCTGGTCCGTCCGCGCGCGATGGAGGGCACCGGCTTCCTCGGCCAGGCCGCGGAGAACGTGTACCACCTGGAGAAGGACGACTATTACCTGGTCGGCACCTCCGAGGTCCCGCTCGCCGCGTACCACATGGACGAGATCATCGACGCGGACAAGCTGCCGCTCCGCTACGCGGGCTTCTCGCCGTGCTTCCGCCGCGAGGCCGGCACGTACGGCAAGGACACCCGGGGCATCTTCCGTGTGCACCAGTTCGACAAGGTCGAGATGTTCTCCTACGTGAACCCGGAGGACGCCGATGCCGAGCACCTGCGTCTGCTGGAGTGGGAGAAGCAGTGGCTGACCGCGCTTGAGCTGCCGTTCCAGGTGATCGACGTGGCGACCGGCGACCTCGGGTCGTCGGCCTCGCGGAAGTTCGACTGCGAGGCGTGGATCCCCACCCAGGGCAAGTACCGCGAGCTGACTTCGGCGTCGAACTGCAACAGCTTCCAGGCACGGAGGCTGTCGGTCCGGATGCGCGACGGCAAGAAGGTCCAGCCGCTCGCCACCCTGAACGGCACGCTGTGCGCGGTGCCGCGCACCATCGTGGCGATCCTGGAGAACCACCAGCTCCCCGACGGGTCGGTGCGGGTCCCCGAGATGCTGCGTCCGTACCTGGGCGGCCGTGAGGTGCTGGAGCCGATCACCAAGTGAGCACTTCCGCTTCCGCCGGTCCCGGCGCGCCTGCTCCGTTCCCGTACAAGCTGGTCGCCACCGATCTGGACGGCACGCTCCTGCGCGACGACCAGACGGTCTCCCGGCGCACGCGCGACGCGCTGGACGCGGTGACGGCGGCGGGCGCCGCCCATATCGTGGTGACCGGCCGGTCCGTCGCCTGGACAAAGCACATCTTCGAGGACCTCGGCTACAAAGGGCTCGCGGTGTGCGGGCAGGGCGCGCAGGTCTATCACGCGGGCGAGCGGCGGCTGCTGACCTCGGTGACCCTGGACCGGCAACTGGCGGGGCTCGCACTGTCCAAGGTCGAGGCCGAGGTCGGTCCGCTGGCGCTGGCCGCCAGCCGGGACGGGATGGACGGCGCCGTGCTGCTCGGCCCGGGGTACCGGGTGCACGAGGGGTCGCTCCCGTACCTGCCGTTCGAGGATCCGGCCGAGCTGTGGTCGGAGCCCCTGAACAAGGTGTACATCCAGCACCCGGGGATGTCCGACGACGAGCTGGCGAGAGTCGCCCGGACTACGGTCGGAAACCTCGTGGACGTGGTCATGGCCGGCGAGGGGATCGTGGAGATCCTGCCCCTGGGGCTGAGCAAGGCGACCGGGCTGTCACTGGCCGCGCGCCGGCTGAAGCTGAAGGCCGCGGACACGATCGCCTTCGGTGACATGCCGAACGACATCCCGATGTTCGGCTGGGCCGCGCACGGTGTGGCGATGGCCAACGCGCACGACGAGTTGAAGGCCGTCGCGCACGAGGTCACCGCGTCCAATGAGGACGACGGCATCGCCGTGGTCCTGGAGAACCTTCTGACCCGCTGAGGACTCGGTGGGAGGCGGCACTCCGGTGCCGCCTCCCCTCCCTGTTTAGAGGCCGCTTACATCTATTCCCGTCGCAGTTGTAGGATGACTGGGCAACCGGGCGAATTACACCTGTCGTCGCCCGGACAGGAGCAGAAAGCGGAGGCCGACCTCATGGCACTTCAGGCGGCGGGACGGAAGTCCCTGGTGGACGCCGTCGTGGAGCAGCTCCGCGACCAGCTCACCGACGGGGAGTGGTCCGTCGGCGACCGGATTCCCACCGAGCACGTCCTGGCCGACCAGCTCGGCGTCGGCCGCAACACCGTGCGCGAGGCCGTACGAGTGCTGGTGCACGCCGGGCTGCTGGAATCCCGTCAGGGCAACGGCACGTTCGTCCGCTCGACCGCCGACCCCTCGGCCGTCCTGCGCGGGATGCGGCACGCCGATGTGCTGGACGTGCTGGAACTACGGGTGGCCCTGGAAGCGGAAGCCGCCCGGCTGGCCGCCGTACGGCGCGACAAGGACGACCTGCGTGCCCTGCGGGCGACCCTCGCCGCGCTGACCGAGCAGGGCGACCGTGCCGCGGACGCCGACCTCGACTTCCACCGGGGCATCGTGGAGGCCACCCACAACGCGGCGTTCACCGAGGTCTACCGGTTCTTCTCCGCCCAGGTGCACGCGTCCCTGGTCACCGCCCTCGGGGACCGTCAGCTGCCGCCCATCGACCTCGTCGCGCACGCGGCCCTGGTCGACGCCATCGAGGCCGGTGACCCCACCACCGCGGAACAGGCCGCCAGGGCACTTCTCCAGGTGCCGATCGACGCCGTTCGCGAACTGGTCCGCCGCTGACGACGTCCGTCCGCGCCTCTCCCCCTTCGCTCCCCCCACCGCTGTTCCTCCCCCCACCCGAAAGGTGCTTGCCTTGTCACGCCCGGAAGCCGATCAACTCCTGCTGGACGCCGAGGCCGATGTACGGCCCTCCCCCCAAGGTGTCGCCGCACGGCGGGCGTTGCTGGCGCACCCGGTGCTGCTCATGGTCGGCATCGTGCTGGCCTCCCTCAACATGCGTGCGGCGCTGGCGAGCGTGTCCCCACTGGTCAGTGAGATCAGCGAGAGCTTCGGACTGTCGTCGACGGCCACCAGCCTCGTGACGTCCGTGCCGGTGCTGTTCCTCGGCGTGGGCGCGCTGGTGGCACCCTGGCTCGGTCGCCGCTTCGGCACCGAAGCGGTTCTGTTCTGCGCCCTGTTGCTGCTCGGCGTGGGCATCCTGGTGCGCGTTCTGCCCGCCACGGCCGCCCTGTACGGCGGGGGTGTGCTGATCGGCATCGCGATATCCCTCCTCAATGTGCTGATGCCGGGTCTGATCAAGCGGGACTTCCCCGACAGGGCCGCGCCGATGACCTCGGTCTACACCGGCTCGATGATCGCGGGCGCCACCATCGTGGCGGCCACCTCCGTACCGCTGGAGAAGGCGTTCGGCGACAGCTGGGAAGCCTCGATGGCGTTCTGGTCGCTGCTGGCCGCCGTGGCCGCGCTGGCCTGGCTGCCCCAGGTGCTGATCGCCCGGGGCCGTACCGGGCACGAGACGCGCGTCGCCCCGGGGGCGTCCGGCAGCGCCGCTCCCGCCGCGCCGAGGAGTGTCTGGCGGTCGGGTCTCGCCTGGCAGGTCACCCTCTTCATGGGGCTCCAGTCGCTGTGGTCCTACGTGCTGATCGCCTGGATGCCGACGATCTTCACCGACCACGGGATGAGCCGGTCCACGGCAGGCGTGATCTTCGCCTTCAACAATCTGATCCAGGTCGCGGGTGCTTTCGCCGTACCACTGCTGGCCGGGCGCATGCGCAGCCAGCGCCCGCTGATCGCTCTGGTCACCTCTCTCGTCGCGACCGGTTACGTCGGCCTGATGGCCGCCCCGGTTGCCGGGGCCTGGCTGTGGTCGGGGATTCTCGGCATCGGGCAGGGCGGCGCCGTGGGTCTGGCGCTCACCCTCATCGTGCTGCGGTCCGGGGACGCGGTGACGGCGGCCCGGCTCTCCGGAATGGCGCAGACGATCGGCTATCTGTTGGCCGCTGCGGGCCCGTTGGCTGCGGGCGCCGTGTACCAGATGACCGGCAGCTGGACGGTGCCGATCGCCCTGATGCTCGGCGTGTGCGCGACGGCGCTGGCCGTGGGTCTCTTCGCGGCCAGGGACCGGAAGGTCTGACTCACCTCCCCCGGGCAGTCCGGAGCCCGGTGCGGTCACGTACGCGGGCATCCGAGGGGCTGTGCCTTCGAGAACAACGTGCCTTCGAGAACACTGTGCAGGTGTCAAGGTGCGGGTGAAGCGGGAAGCGCCCCTGATGCGTATGGGAGATACGCATCAGGGGCGCTCCCTGTTCCCGGAAGTGCCGCTTCGGGCTATTCATCACCCGCAAGAGTGAGCGAGCGCAGCTTCTGGCCCGCGTACCAGGTGGCCAGGCCGGTGACGACGACCAGCAGGATCACCGCCGTGGGAAGCCCGACGTCCGAGGTGATCGTGCCGTTCGTGCCGATCCTTTCGGCGAGCGAGAGCGCCCACTGCTGGATGCTGAGGGTCCGCGCCCCCGGTACCAGGCTGCCGAACAGGGCCTCCCACACCAGGGCGTACACCAGGCCGAAGACGACCGCGTGCCGCGAGACGGTGCCGAGCAGCAGGAACACCGCGCTGTAGGCGATGGAGGCGACCAGTGCGGCGATCGTGTAGGCGATCGCGACCTGCCCGCCGTTGCCGTTGAGGATCATGCCCGCGATGAAGGTCGGGATCGCGGAGAAGGCCATGGTGACGGCGATGGCGACGATCAGCTTGGTGAAGATGATCGTGGGGCGCTTCACCGGCTTGGAGAGCAGGTAGACGATCGAGCCGTCGTCGATCTCCGGGCCGATGGCGCCCGTACCGGCGATGACGCCGATCAGCGGGACCATGGTGGCCAGCGCGAAGCCGCCCAGGACGTCGGCGGCGACCTGGTCGTCCACGCCGACCAGCGCCCGCACCGCGACGGCGATCACGAGGAGCAGCGCCGGCAGGATGAAGAGGATGGCCGCCCGGCGGCGGCCGAGAAGGGCCCGGTAGGTGAGCCGGGCGACTGTGGGTTCGTACATCGCAGCAAGCTCCTTTCAGGCCGTGACGAGGTAGGAGAAGACCGACTCGAGGGACTCGTCGGAGGGCTGCACCGTGAACAGGCGGATGCCGTGCTCACGTGCGACCCGCGGGAGCAGCTCGGTGAAGCGGCCGAAGTCGACGGCCTGGATGCGCAGCGCCCGTTCCGTGTAGTCGACCTCGATGCCGGCCGTGGACGGGTCGGCGATCAGCGCGGCCGCCAGGGCACGGTCGTCGCCCGAGCGGACGAGGTAGCGGTGCGGGCGGTCCGTCATCAGTCGGCGGATCTTGCGGAAGTCGCCGGAGGCGGCGTGCCGCCCGGCGACGATCACCTCGATGTGCGAGGCGAGCTGCTCGACCTCTTCCAGAATGTGCGAGGAGAACAGCACGGCGCGGCCCTCGCCGCCCATCCGGCGCAGCAGGTCCATCAGCTGCATGCGCTGGCGCGGGTCCATGCCGTTGAACGGCTCGTCCAGAAGCAGTACCGAGGGGTCGTGGACCAGGGCGGACGCCATCTTGACGCGCTGGCGCATGCCCTTGCTGTACGTGGCGATCTTGCGGTCCTGGGCGTACTCCATCTCGACCGTGGCGAGCGCCTGTGCGGCCGCGCGGTCGTCGAGGCCGTGCAGCTCGGCGTTGGCGACGACGAATTCGCGTCCGGTGAGGAAGTCGTACATCGCCTCCCGCTCGGGGACGACGCCGATCTCCTTGTAGACCTCCTCGTTGCGCCAGATCGGCTTGCCGTCGAGGGTGACGGTGCCGTTGGAGGGGGCGAGGAAGCCGCCCATCATGTTGATCAGAGTGGACTTTCCGGCGCCGTTGGGGCCGAGGAGGCCCGTCACGCCGGGGCCGATGTTCATGGTCACGTCGTTGACGGCGACCACGTTCCCGAACCAGCGGGAGGCCTTGGTGATGTCGATCGTGGTCACAGCCCGACCTTCCGGTAGCGGCGCATCAGTACGGCGTACGAGCCTGCGATGAGCGCGAGGACGACCAGCAGGTGGACCACGCCCGCACCGGCCCCGGGCCCGTACCCGCCGGGGTAGCCGGAGGAGGCCCCGAGGAAGGCGGTCTGGACGCCGTCGATGAGGGTGGCGGGCGAGAAGAGGCCGAGCCAGGAGACGGCGCCGGTCGCTTCCTGGCTGTAGGCGATGACCTGGACGGTGGAGACCGCACCGTAGGAGATGGTGAAGAGGGCGATGACGGCGGCGACACCGAACCCGCGGCGCGGCGTCAGTGCGGCCATCACCAGGCCGAGGCCGGCGAACAGGACGGACAGCAGTGCCACGGACACCAGCCCCTGCCCGAAGCCCTTGGTCTGGGCTCCGAAGTCGAACTTGGCGAGCAGCGCGCCCGCGTAGAGGACCACCAGCGGAACGGCGGTGAGGACGAACAGCGCGGAGGCCATCGCCCCGTACTTGGCGAGGACGTAGTCCCGGCGCTCGATGGGCCGGGAGAAGTACAGCGGCACCGTCTTGAAGCGCAGGTCGCGCGAGACGGTCTGCGGTGCCTGCGAGGCGAGGTAGAGGCCGATCACCGGCTGGAGGGAGATCGCGAACGCCGTGTAGGAGAGCGGCAGTTTGGTCATGGTGCCCGCCGGGGCGGCCACCGCGACCGCGACGATGATCGCCGCGACCAGGACCATCACACCGAACAGGATCATCGGCAGCACCTTGGACTTGGCGCTGCGGCCCAGTCCGTACGCGCCGCGCAGGGACTGCGAGTAGAGCGAGCGCCTGGCGTAGGAGCGGCCGAGCCGCTGCCCGTCGTACTTGCGGTAGCCGATGTTGTGGATGCGCGTCGGGTCGGCGCCCGGCGGAGTGAGCTCAGTTGCCATCGTGGCCGCCTCCCGTCTGCGGTGCGAGCTGCGCGTGCGCTGGTTGCTGGGACTGCTGCTGGATCTGTTGTTCCTGGGGGCCGGCGTGGAAGACCTCGGCGATGTGGTGGCGGCGCTGTTCCATGCGGACCAGGCCGATGCCCAGGTCGGCGACCGTGTCGCGCACCAGGTCGTACGTCGCTTCGCCCTCGCCCTCGACCAGCAGGACGTGGCCCGCGCCGGGCAGACCCTGCTCCTCCGCCGCGTGCAGGGTCACGCCGGCCGCGGTGAGCGCCTCGCGCAACGCGCGCGTGCCGTCGGGGTGGGCGTCGGAGTCGGTGACCTCGACCGCGAGGGTGGTGGTGGTCTGGGTGAAGTCACTGGTCGAACTGGACCGCAGCAGCGCTCCGCCGTCGATGACGACGACGTGGTCGCAGGTGCGCTCCAGCTCGCCCAGGAGGTGCGAGGTGACCAGGACGGAGATGCCGAAGTCGGTGTGGATGCGGCGGATGAGGCCGAGCATCTCGTCGCGGCCGACCGGGTCGAGGCCGTTGGTCGGCTCGTCGAGAAGGACCAGTTGCGGGTCGTGGACCAGGGCCTGGGCCAGCTTCACCCGCTGCTTCATGCCGGTCGAGTAGCCGCCGATGGGGCGGTAGCGCTCTTCGTAGAGGCCGACGTGGCGCAGGGTGTCGGCGGTCCGCTCGCGTGCGGCGGTGGCGGGGAGACCCGACATGCGCGCCATGTGGACGACGAACTCGGTGGCCGACACGTCCGGTGGCAGGCAGTCGTGCTCGGGCATGTACCCCACGCGCTCGCGGATCTCCGCACCGCTCGTCGCCACGTCGAGGCCGAGCACTGCGGCACGTCCCTCCGTGGCGGGGGACAGACCCAGCAGGATCTTGATCAAGGTGGACTTGCCGGCTCCGTTGGATCCCACCAGGCCCGTTACTCCGGGTCCGATGTCCAACGAGAGCCGGTCAAGCGCGGTTACCCGGGGGAACCGCTTGCTCAGGGCTTCGGTTGCGATCACGGCAGTCACCTTTCCGAAGGTAGTGGCGCGGACCACATTGCACGTCAGCCCTGGCGGTGGTTGGCGTCTCCGCCTCTGGTCGTAGGAACCCGTAGGGGCCGCAGTACCGAGGGTGGACAGAAGGCCGGGGCGGAAGCCCCCGGACGGGGCGGGGCCAGGTTGTCCACAGGCCGTTGTGCACACCCCTTGACGCAGCCGCCGGGCATTGTCACATTCATCAGTGTCAAGTTGCGAGCACGTACCGCGGCACGGGACGGACGGGTGGCATGACCTCAGCAGTGCAGGGCGAGGAGGGCGGACCGACCGCGCGACTGCGGGGGTTCAGGCAGGTGCAGCGCCTCGCGTACGAATGCGCCGAGGCCGTCGCCGCGCAGCTCAGGCCGGGTGTGACCGAGCGCGACGCGGCACGGATGCAGCGGGTGTGGCTGCGCGAGCGCGGGGTGCGGGACTGGTTCCACCTGCCGTTCGCGTGGTTCGGGGACCGTACGGCGTTCACCGGGTTCCGGACACCGTTCCAGTTCTTCCCGACGAACCGCCGGCTGGAACCGGGGATGCCGTTCATCCTCGACATGGCGCCCGTCCACAACGGTTTCACCGCCGACATCGGGTACTCCGGCTGCCTGGGCCTCAACCCGGTGCACGACCGGCTGCTCGCCGATCTGGAGGCGCACCGCACCCTGCTCCTGGACCAGGTGCGCGAGAGACGCCCGCTGCGGGAGATCTACGAGAACGTCGAGCGGCTGATGGTGCGCCAGGGGTACGCCAACCGGCACGGCGCCTATCCGTTCGGCGTGATCGCCCACAAGATCGACCGGGTGAAGGAACGCCGCTGGTCGCCGCAGGTGTTCGGGTTCGGGACGCAGTCGCTGAAGGGGCTGGCGTCGGATGCGCTGCACGGGCACCGGGAGGGCTGGTCGCCGCTGTGGAGCCCGCACAAGTTCTCCGACCACCCGCCGCAGCCGGGCCTGTGGGCGGTGGAACCGCACCTCGGATTCAGGGGTACGGGCGTGAAGTTCGAGGAGATCCTGGTGGTCACCGACTCCAAGGACCCCGAACAGAGCGCCTTCTGGCTGGACGACGACCTGCCGCACGTGCGGCGCTGGGCCGAGGAGAGGGCGGCATGACGATGGGCGTGGCTGGATGGGACGGGACGGCGGGCCCGGCCGGGGAGGGCGGCCCGGAGGGGGCACGCGAGCGCCGGGTGCGGACCGGAGGGATCGAACTGTGCGTCGCCGAGCTGGGTGACGCGACGCAGCCGACAGTGGTGCTGCTGCACGGGTACCCCGACAGCAAAGAGGTGTGGTCCGACGTCGCGACGCGCCTGTCGGGGCGCTTCCACGTGGTCCTGTACGACGTGCGCGGGCACGGCAGGTCCTCCGCTCCCGAGCCGCTGCGCGGGGGATTCACGCTGGAGAAGCTGACCGACGACTTCCTGGCGGTCGCGGACGCGGTCAGCCCGGACCGGCCGGTGCACCTGGTGGGGCACGACTGGGGATCCGTACAGGGCTGGGAGTTCGCGACGGTCGAGCGCACCCGGGGACGGATCGCGTCCTTCACGTCCCTGTCCGGGCCCTCGCTGGACCACTTCGGGCACTGGATCGCGAAGCGGATGTCCCGGCCGACCCCGCGCAGGGCCGCCCAGCTCCTGGGTCAGGGCGCCAAGTCCTGGTACGTGTACCTGCTGCACACCCCTGCGCTGCCCGAACTGGCCTGGCGGGGACCGCTCGGCAAGCGGTGGCCCAGAATCCTCCAGCGGATGGAGAAGGTCCCGGCGGGCGGGTACCCGACGGCGTCGCTGCCGCAGGACGCGGCGCACGGCGCCTGGCTGTACCGCGACAACGTGCGCACCCGTCTGCGCAGGCCGCGCACGGACGCGTACGCCCACGTACCGGTGCAGCTGATCACGCCGACCCGGGACCCCTTCCTGTCGGAGCGGCTGTACGACGAGCTGGAGACGTGGGTCCCACAGCTCCTACGCCGTACGCTGCCCGCCAAACACTGGGTTCCACGCACCCGGCCCGATCAACTCGCCGCCTGGACGGCCGAGTTCGTTCTGGCGAACGAGGACCGCGGGGCCGGGGTGGGCCCCCTCCCCGCCGCGGTGGGCGGTAAGTACGCGGACCGGTTCGCCGGGCAGCTGGTCCTGGTGACCGGGGCGGCCAGCGGCATCGGCCGGGCCACCGCGTTCGCGTTCGCCGAGGCCGGCGCGCGGGTGGTCGCCGTGGACCGGGACGAGGAGGGCGCCGCGCGGACCGCGGAACTGGCTCGGCTGATCGGTGCGCCGGAAGCCTGGCCGGAAGTCGTCGACGTCGGTGACGGCCGGGCGATGGAGAAGCTCGCGGCCAGGGTCGCGGCCGACCACGGCGTGGTGGACGTGCTGGTCAACAACGCCGGGATCGGAATGTCCGGCTCCTTCATGACCACCTCCGCGCAGGACTGGAAGAAGGTCCTCGACGCCAACCTGTGGGGCGTCATCCACGGCTGCCGCACCTTCGGCAGGCAGATGGCCGAGCGCGGCCAGGGCGGGCACATCGTCAACACCGCCTCGGCAGCCGTGTACCAGCCGTCCCGGGCGCTGCCCGCGTACAGCACGTCCAAAGCGGCGGTACTGATGCTCAGTGAGTGCCTGCGTGCCGAACTGGCCGGCCAGGGCATCGGCGTCAGCGCGATCTGTCCCGGCTTCGTCAACACCAACATCACCGCCACCTCACGCTTCACCGGAGTGAGTGCGGACGAGGAGAAACGCAAGCAGAAGCGGTCTTCGCGGCTCTACGGACTGCGCAACTACCCGCCGGAGAAGGTCGCCGACGCCGTCCTGCGCGCGGTGGTGCAGAAGCAGGCCGTGGTACCGGTGACGCCGGAGGCGCGTGGCGCCCTCCTCCTGTCCCGTTTCGCGCCCGGGGTCCTGCGCGCGATCGCCCGATGGGATCCGTCACTGTGAGCACCGTTCCCCGCCCTCGCGAGCAGGGCCAACAGAGCGACGAGGGCCATGTCATCGTGCCCCGCCGGGTCTCCTTCGACTGGCAGGGGACACCGCTTCACTGGATACCGGACGAGCCGACCGCCACCCACGTCATCAACGTGCTGCAGCTCGACCTGCTGCGCCGGCACGGCGCGGAGGAGGTCGAGCACCGGGCGGTCGCCTTCGACATGTACCAGCACTGCGGCGGCGGGGGCCCGCCCCGGTACGCCCGCCGCATCGAGGTCATGGTCGTGGTCGCGCCGGTGGTGCTGTGGCTGTGGGCCTGGGGCGCCTCGTACCTCATACGGCACGACCCCCGTCTCGCGGGACGGCTGAGGTACTCGCTGCGGGAACACAACAGGGCGTTGGCGAAGGGGCTGTTGCCGGACTGGCGGGAGCTGGGCTCGGCGATACCGTGCTACTCGCGGCGGTCTTACCATCCTTCCCAGGAAGGCTCGCTGCGCAGGGCCGTCGAGTACCTGGCCACCTCGCCCGCGGCGGGCGCGGTGGGACGCGCGGCACTGCGGCCCTGAGGCACCCGGAGGTTCCGGTTCCGGGGAAGCCGGGTGACCGGCCGGCGCCGGCGGGAGGGAGTAAGCATGTCCGCGCGACCATCGCGTCAGGTGGCGGCCGAGTACCGGATCGAGGACCTGGCACAGCTCAGCGGCGCCACGGTCCGTACGATCCGCGCCTACCAGGACCGCGGGCTGCTTCCCCGGCCGGAGCGCCGCGGGAGGGCCAATGTGTACGGGGATCCGCATCTGGCCAGACTGCGCCAGATCGCCGACCTCCTGGAACGCGGTTACACGCTGGCCAGTATCAAGGAGCTGCTGGACGCGTGGGACGCGGGACGGGGCCTCGGCGGGGTGCTCGGCCTGGTCGCGGAGGTGGGCGGGCCGTGGACCGACGAGGAGCCGGGCCGCATCTCACGGACAGAGCTGGACGCGCGGTTCGGCGGCCTACGCGACGAGGCGGCGGTGACGGAGGCGGTCGCGCTGGGCGTACTGGAGAGGCTTCCGGACCGGGACGACGAGTTTCTCGTACCGTCGCCGCAGGAGCTGGCGGTGGCCGCGGAGCTGCACGCGGCCGGGGTGCCGCTGGCGGCGATCTCGGGGCACCTGTGGGAACTGCGCGGGCAGGTCGAGCACATAGCGTCGCGATTCCTGGAGTTCACCACCGAGCACGTCTTCGCCCGCTACCTCGGTCACCGGCCGCCGAAGGACGCGGACGCGGCGGAGGCGGCCGCACTCGTACGGAGGCTGCGCCCCCTCGCGCAGCAGAGCGTGGACGCCGAACTCGCCCGCGCCATGCGGTTGTTCGCGACACGGCACCTTCAGCAGCACCTGGGGACCGTGCCCCCGCCGGCACCGGAGGAGGAGACGCTCGCCGTCGGGCCGGAGAAGGGGTCGCGCTCCGCGGGGCCGACGGAGGAGAGGGTGGCGCTGCCGGCATCCCTGGTCGCCGCTGTGCGGGATCTGGTGGGATACGAGAATGTTGCGGCCTTTGTCGCAGCGGCCACCGAACGCGAGATCCAGGCGCGCACCCTGGATGCGCTGGCTTCCACACCGCGGGATACCGCGAAATTTGACAAATCACTCTAAAGAGTCCGCGAGTTATCCACAGATTCGCTCTTTCCACTGTGGAAAAGGGGCCCTGGCTGTGGATTACTCAGAACTGGCGTGCCGGGAACGAGAATTCGGATGCGCCCCCGTCGTACTCTCCGGGACCCTGCCGCCATGGACGAACAACGTGCGGTGCAGGTGTCGAAGTACCTCTCGAAGCATCTGCGGCACCAGCCCGAGCGCATCGGCATCACTCTCGACGCACACGGCTGGGTGGAGATCGACACCCTGCTCCGGGCAGCCGCGGAACACGGCTTCCCCCTCAGCCGCGCCGAGCTGGACCACGTCGTCGCCGTCAACGACAAGCAGCGCTTCGCAGTACGGGACGACGCACCGGGCCGCGGCCCGCTGATCCGTGCCAGCCAGGGCCACACGGTCGGCGTCGACCTCGCCCTGCCGCCCGCCGAGCCGCCCGCGTACCTCTTTCACGGCACCCACCCCCGCGCCCTGGCGGCGATCCGCGCCGAGGGCCTGCGTCCCATGGCCTGCGACGATGTCCATCTCTCGCCCGACCGGGAGACGGCCACCCGGGTCGGCTCCCGCCGGGGCCGGCCGGTGGTGCTGTCCGTGGACGCGGGGGCGATGCACCGCGCGGGACACGTCTTCAGGGTCAGCGCCAACGGGGTGTGGCTGACGGCGTGCGTGCCGACGCGCTTCTTGCGCTTCCCGGACTCCTGAAAGGGCTTCCCCCTCCCCGACGAGGGGCTTCGACGACGTGTGCCCGCGTCACGCGGGACGACTGCCCGGTGCACAAAAGACGCCTGCCCACTTCCCGAAGAGGGCCCCCGCGACGAGCAACTCCACAGCCGCGGCGAAGCCCGTAGAGTCGGGATCATGCGTCTGAGCACTGTGATTCTGCCGATCCGTCGCTGGCACGAGGGAGGCAGGGAGGTCTGGCAGCGGGCCGAGGAACTGGGCTTCCACACCGCTTACACCTACGACCACCTTTCCTGGCGGGTGCCGTTCCGCGAGGGTCCGTGGTTCGGTGCGCTGCCGACCCTGACCGCCGCCGCGTCCGCCACCGACCGGATGCGGCTGGGTACGCTCGTCACCTCGCCCAACTTCCGCCACCCGGTGACCCTGGCCAAGGAACTGATCTCGCTCGACGACATCAGCGACGGACGCGTCACCCTGGGCATCGGTGCGGGCAGCGCGGGCGGCTTCGACGCGACGGCGCTGCTGCCGGAGGGTGCGCAGCCGTGGACGCCGCGCGAGCGGGCCGACCGGTTCGCGGAGTTCGTACCGCTGCTGGACCGGCTGCTGACCGAGGACGCCGTGACGCACGAGGGCCGGTTCTTCTCGGCGGGCGACGTACGGAACATCCCCGGGTGCCTCCAGCGCCCCCGGTTGCCGTTCGCGGTGGCGGCGACCGGGCCGCGCGGACTGAAACTGGCGGCGCGGCACGGCCAGGCGTGGGTGACCACCGGGGACCCCAAGCTCTTCGCGGAGGGCACACCGGACCAGTCCCTGGAAGCGATCCGGGGGCAGGTCGCCAAACTGGGGTCGGCCTGCGAGGAGATCGGGCGGGACGCGGGGGAGCTGGGCAAGACCCTGCTGACCGGGTTCACCCCGGACCGGCCGCTCGACTCCCTCGACGCGTTCGTGGATTTCGCGGGCCGGCACACGGAGCTGGGGATCGACGAGATCGTGCTGCACTGGCCGATCGCCGGAACCCAGTTCGCGGCGGACGAGAAGGTCTTTGAGCAGATCGCGAGCGAGGGGCTCGCCCAGCTCGGAAACCGCGGCTGAGCGGAAGGCCCCGTTCCGGACCTGCCCTCTCAGATGTGCACGCTTTCGCACGTCCGTGCGTTCCATGCGAGAAGATGAAACGGTGACCTCAGCTATCGACCCTCGCTCCCTCCCGACCGCGGGGACCGGCGCAGTCCCCGCCGTCGCCCCACGCCTGATCGCCACCGACCTCGACGGCACCCTGCTGCGCGACGACAAGACCGTCTCGGAGCGCACCGTCGCGGCTCTCGCCTCCGCCGAGGCCGCCGGCATCGAGGTGTTCTTCGTGACCGGCCGCCCGGCCCGCTGGATGGACGTGGTCAGTGCGCACGTCCACGGCCACGGCCTCGCGATCTGCGCGAACGGCGCCGCGGTCGTCGACCTGCACGCGGGAGGTGAGCTGATCGAGGTGCGCCCGCTGGAGCGGGCCGACGCCCTCTCCACCGTCGCCGCGCTGCGCGCCGTCGCGCCGGGCACGTCGTTCGCGGTGGAGCTGACCACCGGCATCCACTACGAGCCCGCATACCCGCCGTTCCAGTTCGACGCGGCGGCTAGCATCGCCACCGCCGAGGAACTGCTGCACGAGGAGAGTCCGGGCAGCGGCGCCGCGGTGATCAAGCTGCTGGCCCACCACCCGTCCCTCACCCCGGACGACTTCCTGGACCTGGCCCGTGCAACGGTCGCCGACTTCGGCTCGGTCACCCGCTCCAGCCCGACCGCACTCCTGGAGATCAGCGGCCTGGGCGTCTCCAAGGCGAGCACCCTGGCCCGCTGCTGCGCCGAGCGCGGCATTTCGCCCGAGGAGGTCGTGGCCTTCGGCGACATGCCCAACGACATCGAGATGCTCGCCTGGGCGGGCCGTTCGTACGCCATGGGCAACGCCCACCCGGCGGTCCTGGCCGCCGCCTCCGGCCGCACGGCTCCCAACAACGAGGACGGCGTCGCGGTCGTCATCGAACGCATCCTGGCCGGGCACTACGACGGGCCGACCGAGGACTGACACCGGCTCCGCGGGGCCCGGGTCGCGCCCCCCTACAACGCGCCCCTCCTACAGAGGGGCCTCCCACACCACCGCGGTTCCGCCGCCCCCGTCGCCCAGTCCCGGCCCGTACGAGCTGGAGCCGCCCAGCGCCTCCGCCCGCCGTGCCAGGTTCCGCAGCCCGCTGCGCCGGCCGCCCTCCGGAATGCCCACACCGTCGTCCGCGACGGTGAGCCGCACCGAGCGGCGGCCGTCGGCCAGGGTCGCCGTGGCGTCGACGACGACCTCGATCCGTGAGGCGTCCGCGTGCCGGAAGGCGTTCGACAGCGTTTCCCGCAGCGCCGCGACAAGGTTCTTGCCCGTGAGTTCGCCGACCAGCGCGTCCACCGGTCCGACGAAGCGGTGCGCGGGTTTGAAGCCCAGCGGCACCGACGCCATGTTGATCTCCCGCAGCACCCTGGTGCGCAGCCCGGACGGTGCCTCCGCCGGCCCCTGCTGGAGGGCGAAGATCGCCGTGCGGATCTCCTGGATGGTGACGTCCAGCTCGTCCACGGCCTTGCCCACGCCCACCTGCACCTCGGGCACGATCGACCTGCGCTGTGCGCTCTCCAGCATCATCCCCGTCGCGAACAGCCGCTGGATGACGAGATCGTGCAGGTCACGGGCGATCCGGTCGCGGTCCTCATACACCGCGAGCCGCTCCCGGTCACGCTGCGACTCCGCCATCATCAGCGCCAGCGCCGCCTGCGAGGCGAACTGCGTCGCCAGGGTCCGCTCCGCCTCGGTGAACTGCTTCCCGCCCCGGGCCCGCGGGGTGGCGAGCGCGCCCAGTACCCGGCCGCCGCTGTGCAACGGCAGCAGCATGCTCGGCCCGTACCGCTGGGAGAGCTTCGTGATCATGCGCGGGTCGGTGGCGGAGTCCTGTACGAACACCGCCTCCCCGGCCAGCAGCAGCGCCACGATCGGACTCTCCACCGGAATCACCTGGCCCAGCGACTCCCCGGGATTGTCCGCGGAGACCGCCGCGATCTCCAGACCGCCCTCGGCGGCCGGCAGCAGCACCATGCCCGCCGCCGAGTCCGCCAGCCGACGCGCCTGTTCGGCGACCACGGTGAGCGCGTCGTCCACGCCCTCACCGGACAGCAGAGCGGTCGTCACCGCCACCGACCCGTCGATCCACCGCTCCCGCTGGCGCGCCGCTTCGTACAGCCGGGCGTTGCCGATGGCGATGCCCGCCTCCGTGGCCAGCACCCGCAGCATGTGCAGGTCGTAGTCGTTGAACTCCTCCGCGCCCTTCTTCTCGGCCAGGTAGAGGTTGCCGAAGATCCTGTCCTGCACCCGGATCGGCACACCGAGGAAAGTCCGCATCGGCGGGTGGTGCGGTGGAAAGCCCTCGAAACGGGGATCGGCCGTCAGGTCCGCCAGCCGTAGCGGCTCCGGGTCCGCGATGAGAGCCCCCAACAGCCCCTTGTGCCCGGCCGGCAGCCGTCCGATGGCCGCTGCCTCGGTCCCGCTGACGCCGTGTGTCACGAAGTCCGAGAGCCCCTCGCCCTCGTCGTCGACGACCCCGATCGCCGCGTACCGGGCGTCCGCCAGCTCGGCAGCCGTCTCGCAGATCCGGTCCAGGGTGGAGTGCAGTTCCAGACCGGTACCCACTGACCGCATGGCCTCCAACAAGTGCGGCACCCGGGCGGTGAGCTCGGTCGACAGCCCCTGGAGGCCGCGGGTCGCCTCCGCTGCCGCGGCAAGCGAGTCATGGGAGGCAACCCCGCCGTGGGGCGGCGGCGAATCCGCTGAGGCGGGCGGGTCCTGCTGCACTGACATGCTCTTCAGACTAGTTAGTCCTATTTGCAGGGGAAAGTCGACTGTGCAGCGGTTGCACCCGCTTGCGCTGCCGGTTCCACCGCCCTCTCCCGCTCCAGCATCCGCCGCAGCGCACCCTCGCTCCTGGCCAGCACGGCGAACTCCCCGCGCTGCACCACTCGGCCCGCGTCCAGCACCAGTACCTCGTCCACCGCCTCCAGCCCATGCAACCGGTGCGTGATCAACACCGTCGTACGCCCTTCCGTGGCAGCGAGAAGGTCGGTGGTCAGCGCGTCCGCCGTCGACAGATCCAAGTGCTCGGCCGGTTCGTCCAGCACGAGTACGGGGAAATCCGCCAACAGCGCCCTGGCCAGAGCGAGTCGCTGCCGCTGCCCGCCGGACAGCCGCGCCCCGTGCTCACCCACGAGCGTGTCGAGCCCGGCGGGCAGCGTCTCCACCCACTCGCGCAGCCGGGCCCGACCGAGCGCGTCCCACAGCTCCGCGTCGTCCGCGCCGGTCCTGGCCAGCCGCAGGTTCTCCCGTACGGAACTGTCGAAGAGATGCGCGTCCTGCGCGCACAGCCCCACCATCCGTCGCACCTCGTCCCCGTCGAGCGCGTCGGCGGCCACTCCGCCGAGGGTGTAGGTCCCCCGCTCAGCGTCCAGGAACCGGAGGAGCACTTGAGCGAGGGTCGTCTTGCCTGCCCCGCTCGTGCCGATGACCGCGATCCGTTTCCCGGCCTCAAGGGTCAGGTCCACCTCGGCGAGGGCGTGCCCCTGCTGCCCCGGATACCGCGCGGCCAAGCCCCTTACCTCCAGGGGGAAGGGCGACGCGGGCGCCTTCCCGGCCTTCTCGGGCTCCAGGACGGGCAGAGGCGCGTCCAGCACCTCGTGCACCCGCTCCGCACTGCGCCGTACCCGTTGCCGGTACTGCACGGCCAGCGGCATCCCGGTCACCGCCTCGAACGCGGCCAGCGGCGTCAGAACCACCACCGCGAGCTGCACGCCTGCGAGCCGCCCCTCGAACACCGCCTGCACCCCGACCCAGGCCGCCGCGACCACGGTCAGCCCGCTCACCAGTGCGGACAGCCCGCCGCCCAGCGCGGTCGCCGAAGCACCCCGCGACGCGATCCGCGTCAGTATCCCGTCCGCGTCCCGCACGGCGGCGGCCCGGCGCCCGAGCGCTCCCGCCACCGTCAACTCGCCCACCCCGCCGAGCAGGTCTGCCACCCGCACCGCCAGCGCACCCCGCGCCGGGGCCAGCCGGCGCTCCGCCCGCCGCGCCACCCATGCGCTCACCGTCGGCACCGCCACCCCGGCGACCAGCAGACCGACGGCCAGCACCGCACCGGCCTCGGGCAACATCCACCCGGTGAACCCGACCGAGGCGACGCCCACCACCACCGCGGCCCTGGCCGGCAACGCCCAGCGCAGCCAGTAGTCCTGCAGCGCGTCGACGTCCGCCACCAGCCGTGACAGCAGGTCCCCGCGCCGTACCTCGCGCAGCCCGGCGGGCGCGATGCGCTCCAGCCGCCGGTAAACGGCGACTCGCATGTCGGCGAGCATCCGCAGCACCGCGTCGTGCGACACCAGCCGCTCCGCGTACCGGAATACGGCCCGCCCGATACCGAAGGCCCTCGTCGCGGTGACCGCCATCATCAGATACAGCACCGGCGGCTGCTCGGAAGCCCGCGAGATCAGCCATCCGGACACCGCCATGAGCCCCACGGCCGATCCCAGCGCCAGGCTGCCCAGCAGCAGCGCCAACCCGAGCCGACCCCGCTGCTCACCTGCGTCCTGCCGCACCCGGCGCAGCCAGCCGCCGCGCGTTTCACGTGAAACATCGGCGCCCGGCCCCGCTTCGGCCACCGCCCGCGCCGGGGATCGCGTACCGCCTGCCGGGCCCGCCGCCGTGTCCGGCGTTCGTGCGGGGGCCGCCTGCTCAGGCGAGAGCGGCACGGCGGGCGGGCTGGCCCCAGCACCCGCCTGCCCCAGCCGCACCACCTTGTCCGCCACCGCCAGCAGTGCCGGCCGGTGCACGACCAGCACCACGGTCCGCCCCGCCGCGAGCCGCCGCACCGCCTCGACGATCTGCGCCTCCGTCTCACCGTCCAGCGAGGCCGTCGGCTCGTCGAGCAACAACACCGGACGGTCCGCGAGGAATGCCCTCGCCAGTGCGATCCGCTGCCGCTGTCCGGCGGAGATTCCTGCGCCGTCCTCGCCGAGCAGCGTCTCGGCCTTCTGCGGCAGCGCGGCCACGAAGTCGTACGCCCCCGCGTCCCGCAGTGCCTGGAGCACCGCCGCGTCGTCCGCGTCGGGCCGGGCCAGCCGGACGTTCTCGGCGACGGAACCGGCGAACAGGTGCGGCCGCTGCGGCACCCATGCCACACGCTCCCGCCACTTCTCCAGGGACACGGACGCCAGGTCCACGCCGCCGACCAGCACCCGCCCGGCTTCCAGCGGTACGAAGCCCAGCAGTGCGTTCAGCAGCGTCGTCTTGCCCACTCCGCTCGGCCCGACGACCGCGACCGTCTCGCCCTCCGCCACGGTCAGCGATGCCGACTCCAGCGAAGCAGCCGTCCGCCCCTCGTGCCGTACGGTCACGCCGTCGACCCGCAGCGCGACGGAAGCCGGCGGCTCTCCTGTGCCGCTCTGCGGCAGCTCACTCTCCAGGACCGCGAAAATCTCCTCGGCGGCCGACAGGCCCTCGGCCGCCGCATGGTACTGCGCCCCGACCTGCCGCAGCGGCAGATACGCCTCCGGGGCCAGAATCAGGATCACGAGCCCGGTGTACAGATCCAGGTCGCCGTGCACGAGCCGCATGCCGATGGTGACGGCGACCAGCGCCACCGACAGCGTGGCCAGCAACTCCAGTGCGAAGGACGACAGGAAGGCGATCCGCAGCGTCCTCATGGTGGCGCGCCGGTACTCCCCCGTGATCTCCCGGATCGACTCGGCCTGCGCCTTGGCACGCCCGAACACCTTGAGCGTGGGCAGCCCGGCGACCACGTCCAGGAAGTGCCCGGACAGCCGCGACAGCAATTGCCACTGACGGTCCATCCGGGCCTGGGTGGCCCACCCGATGAGAATCATGAAGAGCGGGATGAGCGGCAGCGTCACCACGATGATGGCGGCCGACACCCAGTCCTCGGTGACGATCCGCGCCAGCACCGCCACCGGTACGACGACGGCCAGCCCCAGCTGCGGCAGATACCGCGAGAAGTAGTCGTCCAGCGCATCGACCCCTCGCGTGGCCAGGGCGATCAGCGAGCCCACCCGCTGTCCGCCGAGCCACCCGGGACCGAGAGCCGCTGCTCGCTCCAGCAGCCGTCCCCGCAATTCCGACTTGACCGCCGCGCTCGCCCGGTGTGCGGCGAGCTCGGTCAGCCAGGCCACGAACGCCCGGCCGAGAGCCACTGCTGCCAGCAGGATCAGGGAAGTGCGCAGCTCCGCGGCTCCCTGCCCGTCCTGGAAAGCGCCGACCACGGCCTCGGCGATGAGCATCGCCTGGGCGACGACCAGTCCCGCCCCGGCGAGTCCGAGGACCACCACCGCCGCGAGGAAGAAGCGAGTGGCACGGGCGTGGCGGAGCAGACGCGGGTCGATCGGTTTCACGTGAAACATCCCCCACTGCAGGACGGGTCCCGGTCACGGCTGGACGGGCAGGTTCTCATCGGACGGTCTCAGTGCGCGTCGGCGAGGTGCTGCGTGCCGATGCGCTTCCTGAAGACCCAGTACGTCCAGCCCTGGTAGAGCAGCACCAGCGGAGTGGCGATGGCTGCGCACCAGGTCATGATCTTCAGTGTGTACGGGCTGGACGAGGCGTTGGTGACGTTGAGGCTCCACGCCTCGTTCAGCGAGGACGGCATGACGTTCGGGAACAGCGCCAGGAACAGCATGGCGAACGCGGCCGCGATGGTCACGCCCGACAGTGCGAACGCCCATCCTTCGCGCCCCGCCGCCGTGCACACAAGGGCAACGGCAAGCGCCAGCACCGCTACGACCAGGGCGACAAGGCTGCTGGTACCGCCGCCCGTGTCGCGCTGGGTCCACACCAGGAAGACCAGCGCCAGCACAACCGCCACCGCGCCCAGCCGAAGCGCCAGGACCCGTGCCCGTACCCGGATGTCCCCGAGCGTCTTGAGTCCCGCGAACACCGCGCCGTGGAAGGTGAACAGGGTGAGCGTGACCAGCCCACCCAGCAGGGCGTACGGGTGGAGCAGGTCGAGGAAGTTTCCGACGTATTCCATGTCCTTGTCGATCTTCACGCCTCGCACGATGTTCGCGAAGGCCACGCCCCACAGGAAGGCGGGCAGCAGCGAGGTCCAGAAGATCGCGTGTTCCCAGTTGGTCTGCCAGCGTTCCTCGGCCCGCTTGTGCCGGTACTCGAAGGCGACTCCGCGCACGATCAGGCAGACCAGGATGAGCAGCAGCGGCAGATAGAAACCGCTGAAGAGGGTGGCGTACCACTCGGGGAAGGCGGCGAAGGTGGCACCGCCGGCGGTCAGCAGCCAGACCTCGTTGCCGTCCCAGACGGGTCCGATGGTGTTGATCAGGACCCGTCGTTCCTTGCGGTCCCTGGCGAGCAGTCTGGTCAGGACACCGATCCCGAAGTCGAAGCCCTCCAGGAAGAAGTAGCCGATCCACAGGACGGCGATCAGGACGAACCAGACGTCATGGAGTTCCACAGCAGTTCCCCATTCCTCAGTACGAGAAGGCCATCGGCCGGTCGGGATCGCGGTCGTCGCCGCCGATCTTCGTGGGCGGATTGAGGTCGGCCTCGGTGAGCTCCGGGGGGCCGATTCTGACGTACTTGATCATCAGCCTGACCTCGATCACGGCAAGCACCGCGTACAGGCTGGTGAAGACGAGCATCGAGGTGAGGACCTCGCCCTGCGAGACGCCGGGGGAGACAGCCGCGGAGGTCTTCAGGACGCCGTAGACGACCCAGGGCTGGCGTCCCATCTCGGTGAAGATCCAGCCCCACGAGCTGGCGATCAGCGGGAAGAGCATGGTCCACAGCGCGACGACCCAGTACAGGGAGGCGAGGCGGGGGCTGAGCACCTTCGTGCGGAAGAGCACCAGGTTCGGCACCTCGTCCTCGCCGGTCCGCAGCCCCGGTGGCAGCAGGAACCTCTTCCTGGTCAGCCACAGACCTAGCAGTCCGAGACCGAAGGACGCCATGCCGAAGCCGATCATCCAGCGGAAGCCCCAGTAGGCGACGGGGATGTTGGGCCGGTAGTCGCCGGGCCCGTACTTCTCCTGCGCGGCCTTGTTGAGTTCGTTGATGCCCGGCACGTACTCGGTGAAGTTGTCGTGAGCGAGGAAGGACAGCACGCCGGGGATCTCGATGGTGACCCGGTTGTGGCCCTTGTCGACGTCGCCGATCGCGAAGACGGAGAACGGGGCGGGCGCCTCGCCCTCCCAGAGGGCTTCGGCGGCGGACATCTTCATGGGCTGCTGCCTGTACATGACCTTGCCGAGCATGTCGCCGCTGATCGCGGTCATCAGACCGGCGATCACCACCGTGACCAGCCCGAGCCGGAGCGAGGTGCGCATCACCCCGATGTGCTTTCTGCGGGCCAGGTGAAAGGCGGCTATGCCGACCATGAAGGCACCACCGACCAGGAAGGCGGCGGTGATGGTGTGGAAGAACTGGTTGAGCGCGGTGTCCTGGGTGAGGACCTTCCAGAAGTCGGTGAGCTCGGCGCGCCCGCGCTCCTTGTTGATCCGGAAGCCGACCGGGTGCTGCATCCAGGAATTGGCCGCGAGGATGAAGTACGCGGAGAGGACGGTGCCTATCGACACCAGCCATATGCAGGCCAGGTGGATCTTCTTCGGCAGCTTGTCCCAGCCGAAGATCCACAGCCCGATGAAGGTCGATTCGAAGAAGAACGCGATCAGTGCTTCGAAGGCGAGCGGCGCACCGAAGATGTCGCCGACGAAGCGGGAGTAGTCGGACCAGTTCATCCCGAACTGGAACTCCTGCACGATGCCGGTGACGACCCCCATCGCGATGTTGATGAGGAAGAGCTTGCCCCAGAACTTGGTCGCCTTGAGGTACTTCTCCTTGTTGGTCCGCACCCAGGCGGTCTGCAGGCCGGCGGTGAGCGCGGCGAGCGAGATCGTCAGGGGGACGAACAGGAAGTGATAGACGGTGGTGATACCGAACTGCCATCGCGCCAGGGTCTCTGGCGCCAGAGCCAGGTCCACGTCGTCGCTCCTTACGTCACCGCAGCAACAGCGGCACTTTGCCCCTTTAATCCCATAGGTAATGGGATGAACGGGACGCGCTTGTGAACGCGTTCACATTCACAAGCATTATGTCGCACGTCTTTTCGGGGTCCTCCAGGGGGGTCCCCCTGGAAACCGCCGATGCCCCCACGGGCCGCATCAGGGCTCACAGGGGCACCGGAAGTCACAGCCGAACCCACAGCACGACCGGCGACAACGAAGAGCGCTTCACCGGCGGGGCCGCAGCCCAGCCCGGCCGGCAGAAGCATTAGAGCTCCTTGCGGAACTCCTCCGCCGCCTTCAGGAACAGATCGTTCGCCTCGGTCTCGCCGATCGTCACCCGCACCCCCTCGCCCGCGAACGGCCGGACCACGACGCCGGCCCGGTCGCACGCCGCCGCGAAGTCGGTCGTGCGGTCCCCCAGCCGCAGCCACACGAAGTTCGCCTGCGTCTCCGGCACCGTCCACCCCTGGCCGACCAGCGCCTCGTAGACCCGCGTGCGCTCACCCACCAGCGCGTCCACCCGCTCCAGCAGCGCGCTCTCGGAACGCAGCGAGGCGACCGCGGCCTCCTGGGCGATCTGGCTCACGCCGAACGGGACGGCCGTCTTGCGCAGCGCCGCCGCCACCGGCTCGTGCGCCACCGCGAAGCCGACCCGGAGCCCGGCCAGACCGTACGCCTTGGAGAAGGTACGCAGCACCGCCACGTTCGGACGGTCCCGGTGGAGCTCGATGCCGTCGGGCACCTGCTCGTCGCGGATGAACTCCCGGTACGCCTCGTCCAGTACGACCAGCACGTCCCCCGGCACCCGGTCCAGGAAGCGCTCCAGTTCCGCCCTGCGCACGACGGTGCCGGTGGGGTTGTTGGGGTTGCAGACGAAGATCAGCCGGGTCCGCTCGGTAATCGCGGCCGCCATCGCCTCCAGGTCGTGCACGTCGCCGTCGGTCAGCGGCACCGGGACCGCGGTGGCCCCGCTGACCTGCGTGATGATCGGATACGCCTCGAACGACCGCCACGCGTAGATGACCTCGTCGCCCGGCCCCGAGGTCGCCTGGAGCAGGGACTGCGCGACGCCGACCGAGCCCGTGCCGGTGGCCAGGTGGGATACGGGAACCCCGAAGCGTGCGGCGAGCTCCTCCATCAGACCCGTGCAGGCCATGTCCGGGTAGCGGTTGAAGCCGCCGGCCGCCTCGACCGCACGCTCCATGACGCCCGGCAGGGGAGGGAAGGGGTTCTCGTTGGAGGACAGCTTGTACGCCGTCGGCCCGTCGGCGTCGGCGGCAGCGGCCGGCTTGCCGGGCTTGTACGTGGGGATGCCGTCCAGCACCGCGCGCAGTCGGGGGTGCGCCTCGCTCGTACCGTTCGTCTCGCTCACTGAAGGTCCTCCTCGACCGTACGTACCGCCAATACTGCTCACCCTATGAGGATTGGGCGGCGCTGCGAAGGGGCTGCCGAAGGACGCTTCACCGGCCGGCCGGGACCTCCCGGAGGGCGCGAGCGGCAAGGGGCGCGCTCTCTCCGTGTTTGCGCGCCGGTGGCTCACGCCGTGGCGCGCGTCCCTCGAAGTGGTGAGTTGAGACCTCCCCGAAATATCCGCCAGCCACCGGGCCCGGACCGCATGCCGGAGGACTTCACGCCGAAGTGGCGACAACTCCCGCCGTTTCCATGGTCATTGAGCGCGTAGACCCATGCAGAAACGTGCCTGCTAATCGGCGCATATGCGCGAAGGCCAACCAGTGCTCCGCGCCCTACTATCGGCTCGCCATGACAGCAGCAGGGAAGCATCAGGTGAGCCGGACCGAGACACCCCGGCGAGGCAGTCGGCCAGGACGCGCGGGCATCCGGGATGTTGCCGCCGCGGCCGGCGTCTCCATCACGACTGTCTCCGACGCCCTCAACGGCAAGGGCCGGCTCCCGGACGCCACCCGCAGCCATGTCCGCGAGGTCGCCGACCGGCTGGGCTACCGCCCGTCGGCCGCGGCCCGAACCCTCCGTACCGGCAAGTCGGGCCTCATCGGTCTGACCGTCACCACGTACGGGGATGAACCTTTCACCTTCACCGAATTCGCGTACTTCGCGGAGATGGCCAGAGCCGCGACCTCGGCCGCGCTCGCCCGCGGCTACGCCCTCGTCATCCTCCCCGCGTCCTCCCGGCACAGCCCCTTCGACGTGTGGCAGAACGTCGCGCTCGACGGGACCGTCGTCATCGACCCCTCCGACGACGACCAGGTCGTCACCGAACTCATGCGCCAGGGCCTGCCTGTCGTCTCCGACGGACGCCCGTCCGGCGACCTCCCGGTCACCGCCTGGGTCGACAACGACCACGAGGCCGCCGTACTCGAACTCCTCGACCATCTCGCCGACGCCGGCGCCCGGCGCATCGGCCTGCTCACCGGAACCACCACCGACACCTACACCCGGCTCTCCACCACCGCCTATCTGCGCTGGTGCGAGCGCGTCGGACAGGACCCGGTGTACGAGTCCTACCCGGCGCACGACCCGTGTGCGGGCGCCGTCGCAGCCGACCGGCTGCTCGCCCGGCCGGACCGGCCGGACGCCGTGTACGGGCTCTTCGACCCCAACGGCACCGACCTCCTGGCCGCCGCCCGCCGCTACGGGCTGCGGGTTCCCGAGGACCTGCTGCTCGTCTGCTGTTCGGAGTCGACCGTGTACGCGAGCACCGAGCCGCCCATCACCACGCTCTCGCTCAAGCCCCGACGGATCGGCACCGCCGTCGTCCAGCTCCTCATCGACGCCATCGAGGGACTGAACACCGGGCAACCCGTCGAACAGGTGATACCGACCGAACTCATCATCCGTACCTCGTCCCAGCGACGCCCACCGCGCACCACGGTGAGCGCCCCGCGCTCGCCCTCGGGGGACTGACGCGGCGGGCCGCGGGCGCCGGGACGGGTCGATCGCGGGGAGCCGCCCCGGAATCCGTACCGGCCGGGCACTGGTACTGATCTCCGCAATCCGGGCGAAACCATCAGTGAACTGCGGGTGTACGCGGATTCACCACCCCTGGTGCCTCACACAGCACGGGCCGCATTCCTATGATGGGCGCACGACACGGCGGACCACCCGAGACCCGGTGGGAATTCCAAGGTGTACGGCGGTGCGACGGTGGTGGAGGGGTCAATGACTCAGGGGGCCGGTCAGGGACCCGCGGTGCGGACGGCGACGGTGCGGGACTTCCGGGTGCCTCCGTACGCGCAGGCACCCGTGGCGACGCCGTACGACACCGAGTCGGCGTACGACACGGAGCAGGCGTACGGCACGAAGCCGCCGCACGGTGCGGAACAGGCATACGGCGAAGGACACGCGTACGGCGGCCGTCAGGCATACGTACCGAACCAGGCGTACGGCGCCCCGCAGGCGTACGGGGAGCAGCAGCCCCACGACGGCCAGCAGGCGTACGGCGCGGACGCGTTCGGCGACGCCGGCGAGGAGCCCGAGGGCTACACGCCCACCCAGCGCGACCTCCCGGTGATAAGCCGGGACGACCAGGGCGGCCCCGGCGACACCCTGCGCATCCCGCAGCCCGACATGTCCGCCGCCCAGGAGGGCGAAGGGCTGGGCCCGCTGTTCGTCGTCGGCGATGTGCACGGCTACCTGGTCGAGCTCCTCGACGCCCTGCACGAGCAGGGACTGATCGACGACGAGGGTCACTGGGCGGCAGGCAACGCCCGGCTGTGGTTCCTCGGCGACTTCACCGACCGCGGCCCCGACGGCATCGGCGTCATCGACCTCGTGATGCGCCTCTCCGCGGAAGCGGCGGCGGCCGGCGGCTACTGCAAGGCGCTGATGGGCAACCACGAGCTGCTGCTGCTCGGCGCCCGGCGCTTCGGCGACACCGCCGTCAGCTCCGGAGCGGGCACCGCCACGTTTCAGGCCGCCTGGCTGCTCAACGGCGGTCAGAAGTACGACATGGAACGCCTCCAGGACGTCCACCTCCAGTGGATGGCCCGGCTGGACGCGGTGGCACTGGAGGACGGGCACCTCCTGACCCACTCCGACACCACCGCCTACCTGGACTACGGCAGCACCATCACGGACGTCAACGACACGGTGCACGACATCCTCACGCGCAACGACGCGGACGAATGCTGGGACGTCTTCCGCAAATTCACCAAGCGATTCGCTTTCCGTGACGAAGGCGGTGCCAATGCCGTACGGGAACTGCTCGCCGCATATGGCGGCGAGCGCATCGTGCACGGTCACAGCCCCATTCCCTACCTTCTGGGCGAGGTGGGGGGCGAGGACGCCGGAGACGGAGAGGGCAGCTCGGGGCCGGTCGTGGAGGGTCCGCACGTCTACGCGGACGGACTCGCGATCGCCATGGACGGCGGAGTGACCATGGCCGGAAAGCTTCTGGTGGTGCAACTCCCGCTGAATGACTGAGGGTGACGAGGGAAGACATACAGCCTACGAGCTCGCTCCGGGCTCCGGGCCAATTTCCTCAAACCCCCTGTCACCCCGTGCCGTAGGCGCTCTACCATCGGGTTATCCGTAGCAGGCTCTCCTCCGTTTCCGCCCAATTACCCGACCGACGCGGGAATTCGGCCCTACGGAGTATCGGGGGATGCACATGAACAGCGTTCCGCACCTGCTGGCCGAGGACCGCCCCGAGTTCGAGCGGACCCTCGACGAAGCACTGCGCACCGCCCACGAACATCCGGAAATCGCCGCGCTGGGCGGCCGGCTCAACAGCGAGCAGCTGCGCACCGCCGCACTCAACGCCCGGGAGATCATCGCCGGGCACGCCTCGGCCGAGTACGACCACTACGTGAAGGTGCGGGGCGATCTCCGCGCCCCCTCCCTGCCTGCGGCGGGCGCCCTGCTTCCGGCGGACATGAGCGAGAAGGCGGAGGCCTCGGGAGCGGGAGCCGTCGCCGTACTGGCCGTTCTGACGCCCGTACTGGCCGGCGTGGCCGCGGTGGTACTGCTGCTCGTCGGTTTTCTGCTGCGCCTGATCACGCCCGAACCGGCCGTCGCGGAGGCCCTGGTGACCGCCGGGTGGGTGTTCGGCGCGCTCGCCGCGGCAGGACTGCTCGGCGCGGCCATCGGACTGCTCATCACCGCACTGCGCAACGGCTCGACCGCGCTGCCGGTGGCCCGGCACACCGCCGGCACGGAGGAGATCGACCGGGCCAGGGAGGCCTGGAAGCACGCCCTGCTGGAGCGCGGCATCATCCCCTTCCTGCGCGACGCGCTCACCAGCCCGTCAGCGGACCAGGAACCGGACTCCGGGCCTCCCCGGCGGACCGGCCGCATCCCCGGTCTCGGTTACTCCCGTCCGGACTTCAGCAGTCCGAGCGAGAACAACGCCCACAACGGGCACAAGACCCGGCCCAGCTACTCCAGCCCGGACTTCTCCAGTCCCGACTACGGCGGCCCGGACCACACACCGGAGTGACGACGGCCCGGGCCCCGGAGCGAAAAAGCCCGGGTCCGGACCGCACAGCGGAGTGCCGGTGGTCCGGTCCACGAGCCGAACAACCCGGAACCACCGACTCCGCTTCTCCTTGGGAACGTTCGCCCGACGCTAGTCGGCGATCGGCAGATAGACCCGGTTGCCGGCTGCGGCGAACTCCTTGGACTTTTCCGCCATGCCCGCCTCGATCTCCTCGGCGGTGCCCCCGTGCTCCCGCCTGATGTCGTGGCTGATCTTCATCGAGCAGAACTTCGGCCCGCACATCGAGCAGAAGTGGGCCGTCTTCGCCGGTTCGGCGGGCAGCGTCTCGTCGTGGAACTCCCGTGCCGTGTCCGGGTCGAGGGCCAGGTTGAACTGGTCCTCCCACCGGAACTCGAAGCGGGCGTCCGACAGGGCGTCGTCCCACTCCTGCGCGCCGGGGTGTCCCTTGGCGAGGTCCGCCGCGTGCGCGGCGATCTTGTACGTGATGACGCCGGTCTTCACGTCGTCCCGGTTGGGCAGCCCCAGGTGCTCCTTGGGCGTCACGTAACAGAGCATCGCGGTGCCCCACCAGGCGATCATCGCGGCGCCGATGCCGGAGGTGATGTGGTCGTAGGCGGGGGCCACATCGGTCGTCAGTGGGCCGAGCGTGTAGAACGGCGCCTCCTCGCAGATCTCCTGCTGAAGGTCGATGTTCTCCTTGATTTTGTGCATCGGGACGTGTCCCGGGCCCTCGATCATCGTCTGTACGTGGAACCGCTTGGCGACCGTGTTGAGTTCCCCGAGCGTCGTCAGTTCCGCGAACTGAGCCTCGTCGTTGGCGTCCGCGATCGAGCCGGGGCGCAGGCCGTCGCCGAGGGAGTACGTCACGTCGTACGCCGCGAGAATCTCGCAGAGCTCCTCGAAGTGCTCGTACAGGAACGATTCCTTGTGGTGGGCCAGGCACCAGGCCGCCATGATCGATCCGCCGCGCGAGACGATGCCGGTCTTGCGGCGCGCGGTCAACGGCACGTACGCGAGGCGCACGCCCGCGTGGACGGTCATGTAGTCCACGCCCTGCTCGGCCTGTTCGATCACCGTGTCCTTGTAGACCTCCCAGGTCAGTTCCTCGGCGCGGCCGTCGACCTTCTCCAGTGCCTGGTAGAGCGGCACGGTGCCGATGGGAACGGGTGCGTTGCGCAGGATCCACTCGCGGGTGGTGTGGATGTTGCGGCCGGTGGACAGGTCCATGACGGTGTCCGCGCCCCACTTGGTCGCCCACGTCATCTTGTCCACCTCCTCCTCGATGGAGGAAGTGACCGCGGAGTTCCCGATGTTGGCGTTGACCTTCACCAGGAAGCGCTTGCCGATGATCATCGGCTCGATCTCCGGGTGGTTCACGTTCGCGGGCAGCACCGCGCGCCCGGCCGCGATCTCCTCCCGGACGACCTCGGGGGAGACGTTCTCCCGGATGGCCACGTACTCCATCTCCGGGGTGATCTCGCCGCGTCGTGCGTACGCGAGCTGGGTCACCGCCTGCCCGTCACGTCCCCGCCGGGGCTGGCGCGGGCGGCCGGGGAAGACCGCGTCGAGGTTCCGCAGGCCGCCGCGGGGCGAGGTGTGCTTGATGCCGTCGTCCTCGGGGCGGACCGGACGGCCCGCGTACTCCTCGGTGTCGCCACGGCCGATGATCCAGTTCTCGCGCAGCGGGGCGAGTCCGCGCCGTACGTCCGTCTCGATGGTCGGGTCGGTGTACGGGCCGGACGTGTCGTACAGCGTCACGTCCTTGCCATTGGTCAGGTGCACCTGGCGGACCGGCACCCGGAGGTCGGGGCGCGAGCCCTCGACGTACCCCTTGTGCCAGCCCGGCGTGCGCTCGCCCTCGTTGCGGGCAGGCGTGCGTGCATCCATCGTGGTCATGAGACCTACTCCCTACGCCGGCATTACCCGGTAACAGGTTCGGCGGTCGACGCAGCCTTTTCCGTACCCATGTGTACGGAGGTCAGCGCCCTCTCAGCCCGGTGCTCCGAGCTCCCGCGTGTGCAAAAGGTTTGACCCCACGCTAACGCCCCTACGGCCGCGCTGAACAGAGGGCCCCCGACGTTCTTGCGATGATCGGGCGGTGACCCCACCCCAGCCGCCTCCCCCGACACCGTCCCAGCCGCCGTCCTCACCCGGCCCTGCGCAGGGCCCCCCGCCGTCCGCCCACGCCCATGGGCACAGCCACAGTCATGGTCCCGCGGCGCCCGTGTCCCAGCACCTGCGCAAGGTGATCGCGGCCGTGCTGATTCCTTTCGCCACGGCCGTTCTCGTCGGACTCGCCGTCCTGTGGCCCGGCGGCGCGCCCGCCCATGAGCGCACCGGCGTGGGTTTCGACCGGCAGACCGAGAAGGGCCGTGTCGTCCAGGTCGACGAGATCGACTGCAAGGGCGCGGGCGTCGCCCCGCAGCCGCAGCAGGAGGGAGGCGGTACTCCGCCGGCACCACCGAGCGGTGAAGGCGAGCAGGGCGGCAAGACCGACTGCAAGAAGGCGAAGATCGAGGTTCTCACCGGCTCCGGCAAGGGCCGCACCTTCGACGAGATCGTGCAGCCGGGCGCGCCACGGCAGTTGAAGCAGGGTCAGGGTGTCGTCGTGGCATACGCCCCCGACGCGCCCCGCGACCTCCAGTACTCCGTCACCGACGTGAACCGGAAGCTCCCGCTCACCCTGCTCGCCGGTATCTTCGCGCTCGCCGTGGTGATCGTCGGCCGGATGAAAGGGCTCATGGCGCTGGTCGCGCTGGTGGCCTCGTTCGCGATCCTGACCCTGTTCATCCTCCCGGCCATCCTCCAGGGGTCGAACCCGCTGGTCGTAGCGGTGGTCGGAGCCAGTGCCATCATGCTGATCGCGCTGTACGCCTGCCACGGGCTCAACGCCCGCACCTCCGTCGCCGTCGTCGGCACCCTCATCTCGCTGCTCCTCATCGGGCTGCTCGGATCCCTCTTCATCGGCTGGGCGTTCCTGTCCGGCAACGTCGACGACAACACCGGCCTCATCCACAGCCTCTACCCGTCGATCGACATGAGCGGCCTGCTGCTCGCGGGCGTCATCATCGGCTCGCTCGGGGTCCTCGACGACGTGACGGTCACCCAGACGTCCGCCGTCTGGGAACTGCACCAGGCCGACCCGACAATGGGCCCGCGGGCCCTGTACCGGGCGGGCATCCGCATCGGGCGCGACCACATCGCATCCGTCGTGAACACCCTGGTCCTGGCCTACGCGGGCGCCGCCCTCCCGCTGCTCCTGCTGTTCTCCATCGCGCAGAGCAGCGTGGGTACGGTCGCCAACAGCGAACTGGTCGCCGAGGAGATCGTCCGTACCCTCATCGGCTCGATCGGCCTGGTCGCCTCGGTTCCGGTCACCACGGCGCTCGCCGCACTGGTCGTCTCCGCCGACCGCACCGGCGCGAAGGCGGGCGAGGGCACCGCTTCCTCCACTCCGCCGGTACGCACCGGGCGCGGCCGGCGCCGCAAGACCTGAGCCGGGGCGAGAGAGGGGCCACGGCCACAGGAGCGTGGCGGGCCCGGGGCACATACCGGAGCGGCGGCCGGATCACTCCGGCCGCCGCTCATGTGCGGGGGGCGGTAAACCTGCCCGCCCGCCGTGTTTCCGGCGTGGGTTCAGCCCGCGTTCTCCTCGGCGAGGATCCGCCCGAGCTCGTCCTCCAGACACCCGGCATAGTCACTCTGCGTGTGCTCCTGGCCGAGCGGCACGAGCTTGTCGGTGCGGTCGAGGAACGCCACGAGCGGTGCCGCGCTCGCTCTGAACAGCGCCCGGTCCGCGCCGACCTGAAGTCGGAGGTGGACGTCGGCCAGCTCGTCCGGGTCGGAGGGCGAGATGTGCACATCGCCTTCGCCGCAGGGCTCGTTGATCCCGTCGACCAACAGCTCTCTACCGAAAGCCCAGGTCACAGGCGCGTCCCCGGGCAAATGGAAGGTCAGGCGAATCGCATACGGGTCCTTCGCCTCGTACATGAGCTCTACCGGAATACGAAAGGAGAGCTCCTCCGAGACGAGGAAGCTCATCATGACCTCTGCCTGAACCGACTCGCGCATCGCCAACCCTGACGTAGATGGAAGTGCCGGAACGTTCCCCTCCGGTCCTCTTGACGCCATCGTGGTCGAAGCAGTAGCAGATCACAAGGAGTGAGTTTTCAGATACTGATAGAGAACATGAGCGAACGGACCACCTCGGTGATTTCCTCGCTCAGTCGTTCGATCGCGGGGGCGAGACGGCTCTCTTGTGCGAGGGGCACGGAGATCGCCATCACGGCAGCGGTCCGCCCAAGGGTGATCGGAATCGCCGCGCACGCCGTCCCGAGCATGTACTGCTCGCGTTCCACGACCGTCCGCGTACGCTCGATCGCCGCCAGCCGCTCCAGCAGGGACGCACCGTCGCGCACGGTGTACGGGGTGATCGCCTCGACGGGATGACGGCGGAGGTGGTCGAGCCGGGATCCGGTGTCCAGCTGCGCCAGCAGGCACTGCCCGATCGCGTGCGCGTGCGCCGTCTCACGGAAGTCCGCCCACTCCTCGACGGCGGGGTGTTCGGAGCTCTCGACGAGGACCGTCGGTTCGATTTCGCCGTCGTGGTAGACGGCGAAGTACACGGCGACGCCGAGCGTGTCGCGCCAGCGCTCCATCGTGGACAGCACCGCCTCCCGTCTGCGCTGCTCGCAGCTCCCGCGCCCGAGCCGCGCGGCCGCCGGGCCGAGCACGAAGACCCCCTGCTCACGTCGGAGGTATCCCTCGTGAGTCAGGGTGCGCAACAGGTGGTACGCGGTGGGCAGGGGCAGGCCCGCCTCCCGTGCGAGCTGCTTGGCGGGGGCGCCGTCGGTATGGACGCTGACGGCTTCGAGCAGGCGCAGCGCACGCTGCACCGAGCCGATCAGAGTGGGTGCCGGCCCGTCCGGCCCGGCGGGGCCGGGTACGACGGTGTTGAGCACGGACGCCGCGGGCGCGGGCACCTCGGGCGTACTCGCTGCAGGTGCGGGCGCCCCGGGCGGACCCGTCGCGGGTACGGACACCCCCGACGGACCCGCTGCGGGGGCGGGCACCGCGGGCGGTCGTGCTGTGAAGAGGGCGCCGGTCTGAGCTCTGGGCTGGGCCGTGGCCATGGGTCACTCCCGGGGTCCCGAGGGGCAACGCGGTCGCCGGGGAGCGGGACTCCCGGGTGACGGCAGCGGTTTTTCACCCTAACTGCCGGTCCCCAGGGCTCAGTTGCTTTCACGTGTCAAATTCCCCCCGGCGGGCTAACGCCCGCACGGGCTACCAGTCGCTTGGCTACCAGTCGCCGCGTGAGGAGCCCCCGGCCGAGGAGGACGCCATGAACCGCCGGACGACGTAGATCAGACCGCCGACCAGCGCCACCAGGAGCAGCAGTTTGAACAGCAGGCCGACCAGCGCGCCGATCGCGGCCAGGATCGTGCCGCCGAAGACCAGCAGGACCAGCGCCGGGATCGCGATCCACTTCACCCAGCCCGGCAGACCCGCGAATATTTCCCGTGCAGCCATTTTCTTGCCTCTCCCTCGGCCCGGGTTCCACCCGGCGCAGTGATGGTTCCTTGGCTCCGATGCTAGGCGGGGGACCGCCCGCACGGAGGGCCGGAAGCCCTTGAAGACCCCTGACCCGCCCCCTAGGGACCCGGGGCGTTTCACGTGAAACATTCCCGGGTTCCGCACGCGCCGGACCGGCGGAACGCACTCAGCTCTCGGGCGGGGAGAACACCACCAGCACCCTCAAGTCCTCCGAGATGTGATGGAACTTGTGCGCCGTCCCAGCCGGCACGTGGACCACGCTGCCCCGCGCCACCTGCGTCGTCTCCATGCCGACCGTGATCGCCGCCCGACCGCTGACGACGAAGTAGATCTCGTCCTCGTGGTGCGGCGTCTGCGGATCCGAGTCGCCCGCATCGAGCGCGTACAGGCCGGCCGACATGTTCCGTTCCTTGAGGAACTGCAGATACGCGCCGTCGTTGGCGGCACGCTCCGCCTCCAGCTCGTCCAGTCGGAATGCCTTCATGCTCGATCCGCTCCTCGCCGTGTGATCGCTCCTTGCCTGTCCGGAGCGATCATCTCTGCCACGATCAGACACATGATGAATTTCGCAGTCAAGACGATCGCCAACGCGGTGGCCCTCTGGGTGGCCGTGTGGCTCGTCCAGGACATCACGCTCGACGGTGACAGCACCGGCCGTGAGGTCGGCACACTGATCGTCGTCGCCCTGCTCTTCGGACTGGTGAACTTCCTGGTCAAGCCGGTGGTGAAGCTTCTGTCCTTCCCGCTGTTCGTGCTCACGCTCGGACTGTTCACGCTGGTCGTCAACGCGCTGATGCTGCTGCTGACGTCGTGGCTGGCCGACAGATTCGACCTCGCCTTCCACGTGGAGGGCTTCTGGACGGCGGTCCTCGGCGCACTGATCATCAGCGTCGTCTCCTGGGCGCTGAACATGCTGCTCCCCGACGGAAGGGACTGATCCCGATGCCGATGTCCAGCCAAGACGGCGACGGCACCCGGTCCGTACGGGCCGGGCTGCCCGAGCCCGAGGCCTATGAACCGATGCTTCCCGGGCCTGTGTTCGCCGCGCACTTCCACTTGCCCGGCGAGCCCACCGGCCCGTACACCTACGGCCGCGACGAGAACCCGACCTGGACCCACCTGGAGCGGGCCATCGGTGAGCTGGAGGCCCCGCCGAGCGAGAACGGGGGCCAGGCCGCGCACACCGTCGTCTTCGCTTCCGGCATGGCCGCCGTCTCCGCCGTACTGCTCTCGCAGGCGAAGGCCGGGGACACCGTGGTCCTCCCCGACGACGGCTACCAGGCGCTGCCCCTCGTACGGGAGCAGCTGGAGGCGTACGGGGTTCAGGTGCGCACCGCACCGACCGCGGGTGAGGCACAGATGGCTCACCTCCCCGGGGCGCGGCTGTTGTGGATCGAGTCGCCGTCCAACCCCGGCCTCGACGTCTGCGACATCCGGCTCCTCGCCGACGCCGCTCACGAGGCGGGCGCTCTGGTCGCCGTCGACAACAGCCTCGCCACCCCGCTCGGTCAGCGCCCCCTGGACCTGGGCGCCGACTTCTCGGTGGCCAGCGGAACCAAGGGACTCACCGGCCACGGCGACATCCTGCTGGGTTACGTGACCTGCCGGGACGCCGAGCTGGCGGCACGGGTACGACGCTGGCGCAAGGTCGTCGGCGCGATTCCCGGCCCGATGGAAGCCTGGCTCGCCCACCGCTCCCTGGCCACCCTCCAACTGCGCGCCGACCGCCAGGGCGCCACCGCCCTCGCACTGGCCACCGCGCTGCGGGCGCACCCTGCCGTACGCGACCTGCGCTACCCCGGGCTGCCCGACGACCCCTCCTACCCGACCGCCTCGCGGCAGATGCGACGCTTCGGCTGCGTGGTGTCCTTCACGCTGCCGGACAGGGGGTTCGCGGAGAAGTTCCTGGACGGACTGCGGCTGGTCGACGACGCGACGAGCTTCGGCGGTCTGCGGTCCACGGCCGAGCGGCGCGGACGGTGGGGCGGCGACGCCGTACCGGAGGGATTCATCCGGCTGTCGGTGGGTGCGGAGGACGCGGACGACCTGATCGCGGACGTGCTGCGGTCACTCGACGCGACGGTCGGATGAGTAGCCCTGCCTAGCCGCCTGGCGTAGGGCAGACGGTCCGAGCCTCCCCCCTCGTGGCTCGGACCGTCCCGGTTCTGCGCGCGAAGAACCGCCTGCACAAGGCTAGTTGACTGTGCGTCAGTGTCCAATCACGCTAGCGACAGAGACCTATCGACATATTTATACTGCGTCTTCGGCAACACCGGCGGGGACCGGACCGCGGTGCCTGGACGGCGGGACGGGACGGGCGGACATCCGCCCTCGGCACCGGCGACCGGGCACCGCGCAATGCGGAAGGCACGATATGGATCTCGCCCTGCTGCGCACCTTCGTCACGGTCCACCGGGCCGGCTCCTTCACCCGGGCCGCGGCTCTGCTCGGCCTGTCCCAGCCCGCGGTCACCGGCCAGATACGTACCCTGGAGCGGCAGTTGGGCCGCCCGCTCTTCCTGCGCCGGGCCCGCGGTGTCACCCCCACCGCCATCGGCGACGAACTCGCCCACCGTGCCGCGCCCCACCTCGACGCACTCGTCGAGATCACCGAGACCGGTCTCGACGACCACACCGGCGTACGCACCCTGCACCTGGCCGGCCCTCCGGAATTCACCTCGCTGCGCGCCCTGCCCGCGCTGTCCCCGCTCACCGCCCAGGGCCTGGCGTTGCGAGTCTCCTTCGGCAACTCCGAGGAAAATCTCGCCGGCCTCGCCGACGGCCACCACGACCTGGCCCTCACCACGGACCGTCCGCGCGGCGGACTGCTGACGGCCACCGCTCTCTGCGACGAGGAGCACGTCCTGGTTGCCGCCCCCCGCTGGGCAAAACACCTCACCCCCGAGCTCCTCGCGGACAAGGGGGCCGTCGTCCTGGAGCAGCTCCCGGTGGTCGAGGTGCACGAGAGCCTGCCGCTCGTCGCCCGGTACTGGGCCGCCGTCTTCGACACCCCGCCCGCCGCCGCGGGCACCGTCGTCGCTCCCGATCTGCGTGCCGTCCTGACCGCCACGGCCGCGGGCGCGGGCCTCGCCGTCCTGCCGCGCTACCTGTGCGAGAACGAACTCGCGACGGGTGCGGTGGTGGCTCTGTACGAGCCCGCCGTCCCCCCGTTGCGGACCTACTTCCTCGCGGTGCGCGCCGGCACTCTCGCTCATCCGCACATCGCGCGGGCACACGAATGGCTGCTGCGCGCGGCCGGCGACTGGTGCTGAACCCGCCCCCGGGGGCCATCGGGCCTGTCCCGGCCGTTGTCCGGCGGAGTGCCAACAGGCGCGAGGGAGTTTCGGAGGGCCCCCGGCGGGCCACGTTATTGCCATGACCGAACGTCCCGTGGTCAAGCGCACCGCACGCGCCGTCCTCCTCGACGGCGAGAACCTCGTCCTGATCAAACGCACCAAGCCCGGCGTCGACCCGTACTGGGTGACGCCCGGCGGCGGGGTGGAGCCCGAGGACGCCACCGTCGTCGACGCCCTCCACCGTGAGGTCGACGAGGAACTCGGGGCCAAGATCACCGATGTGGTGCCCTGCTTCGTCGACACCGTCGAGCACATCACCGGGGACGGCCTCCCCGGCGCGAAGGTGCAGCACTTCTTCGTCTGCCGTCTGGAGTCCATGGACCCGGCGCGACGCCACGGCCCCGAGGTCGACGAACCGCTCGGCGAGTACGAGATCGTCCGCATCCCGTTCAGCCGCGTCGGCATCGCCGCCGTACACCTCGTACCACTGTCCTTGCGCCACTACCTCGACGGCAACATCGAGGGTGTGCGCGCGCTGCTCGCCCCCGACCTGGGCTGAATCCCTGCGGCCCGGCTTCGGCGATCCCTGTCGGGTGGTCCGTCCTGCGGCCGGGCTAATCCCCGGCGGCCACCAGTTCCTCGACCGAGTCGTGACGTATACGGCTGCCCGGTATGCCTGCCGTCCTGAGTGCGTGGAGCCCGCTGCGGATCATGCCGGGCGGTCCCGCGAGGTACGCGTCGTACGACATCCAGGGGCCGAACTGCCGGACCGCGTCCGGGAACCGCGCCCGGTCGTCGACCACCGGGCGCACCGACAGCCAGGGATGCGCCTTCGCCAGCCGCAGCATGGTGTCGATGTCGTACAGGGCGTCATCGGTGCGCGCCCCGTAGAACACCTCCATCGGTCGCCGCTCGCCGTGCTGCGCCACGTCCTCGACCAGCGCCTTGATCGGCGCGATGCCGGTACCGCCGCCGATGCAGAGCAGCCCGCTGTCCGTCGTGTGGTCCACCGTCATCGATCCGGCGGGCGGGCCCAGCCGCAGCACGTCCCCGGGCCGGGCCCGGTGCACCAACGCGTTCGACACCCAGCCCGCCGGAACCGCCTTCACGTGCAGCGTGAGCAAACCGTCCGCACGGGGCGCCGCAGCGAAGGAGTAGTGCCGCCAGATCCGCGGCCACCACGGCGTCTCCAGGCTCGTGTACTGCCCCGCCAGGAAGGGATACGGCTGGTCGGGACGCAGGGTCAGCTCCGCCACCTCGGGGGTACGCAGGTCGTGCGCAACGACCTCCGCCCGCCACCAGGCCGGGGATCTGAGCTCGCTCTCCGCCGCCGCGTCGATCATGACCTGCGAGATCGTCGTGTACGCGCGCACCCACGCGGCCTCCGTCTCCTGGTCCCAGACCGCCTCCGCGTACCGGGCCAGCGCCCCGATCAGGGCTTCGCCGACGGCCGGGTAGTGCGCGGCCCGAGTGCCGTATTTCCGGTGCCCGGAGCCCAGCTGCCGCAAGTACTCGGTGAGCGTTCGCGGATCGTCCATGTGCTCGGCCGCAGTCAGCAGCGCCTTGAAGAGGCGGTCCCGCTGGGTGTCCATCGCGGGCGGGAACAGGTCCCGCAGGGCGGGATGGCGCAGGAACAGCAGCGCGTAGAAGTACGAGGTCGCGCGGTCGGCGACAGGCTCGATCTCGGCCAGGGTGCGCCGTACCCGAAGCGCGTCCGTAGAGGGCCGCCCCGCCGACCGCTCACCGTGGAGAAGGTCCGGCGCGGGGCCGGTGCCGGATTCCGGCTCGCGTTCCTGAGGGGCGTCGCGCTCGGGGTCTGCGGAGGCGGACGCAGTGGGAACGCCGGACGCCGCGAGACCGATGGACCCGTCGAGGGCGGGGCCCTCGACGGGCACGGGGGGCGCGTCGGGGCCGGGACCGCCGACGGGAGCGTCGACGGCACTGAGCGCACTGGACGTGCCGAGGGCTGCGGGAGCATACAGAGCGCCGGCCATCTCGCCGGTGGCCGCCTCGTCGTTCCCGCCGCTTTCTCTGCCCGCGTCGCTGTTCCCAGCGGCCGGAGTGGTCAGAGCATCCATCGTGTGCCTCGCCTCGAACATCATGTGGTCGCGCTTCTCCCTCAATCAGAGCAAGGCGGAAAAGCTGCGCGTCCGCCGCAGTTCCCGTCGTCGCAGCGTGTCAGCCCGTCCCTCGGAACGGGCGAAGACCGGGAAGTCCTGGTTTCCGATCTCTCGTCGGCTCCCGGCTGCTTTCGCTCCATGGCGCGACCCGCCCTGCGGCCTTTCGGTCCGTGGCAGCGCATTCCCAGGAACGGCGACACCATTCCCCTGTGGCCCCGGCGCACCGGCGAGCGATGTTTCACGTGAAACATCGCTCGCTAAAGCGCTGGACGGGCGATCACTGCTTCCGACAGCCTGGCTCCCATGCCCACGCCGCTCGCCCAGTTTCCCGTTCGCCGCCTCACCCTGCGAGACCTCACCGCCTGCGCCGACCTCGGCGAAGACCGGGACTGGCCGCGCACCGAGCACGCATGGGGACTCCTGCTCACAGCCGGCACCGGCTACGGCATCGACGACCCGGATGCCGACGGCACATCCCTCATCGCCACCTGCACTCTCACCACATACGGCGCCGACGCCCCACACGCCCCTGCGTACGCCGTGGTCGGCATGGTCCTGGTCGCCGAACGGCACGCCCGGCAGGGACTCGGCCTGCGCTTGCTGCGGCACGCCCTCGCGCGGGCGGGTGACGCACAGGTGTCGCTCTACGCCACAGAGGAAGGCCGAGGGCTCTACGCCCGGCTCGGTTTCACCGCGGGGGGTCGCGCCGAGACCCTTCGCGGCCACTTCCGCTCCGCGGGACCGCCGCCTTCGATCGCCACCCGTCCCGCGACCCCCGCCGACCTCACCGCCCTCATCCGCCTGGACACGGAGGTCTTCGGCCATGACCGCACCGCCATGATCGCGCGGCTGCCCGCCTTCGCCGACCAACTGCGCGTGGCCGAGGACCGGACCGGCCTCCTCGGTTACGCGGCCGCCTGGCCCGACAGGCACACCCAGACCGTGGGGCCGCTGATCGCCCGCGACACCGACACCGCGAAGGCCCTGGTCGCGTCCCTCGCGTCCGGCACCGATCGTCCGCTCCGCATCGACGTCGACGAACACCACACTCAGCTGTGCGAGTGGCTGCGCTCCCACGGCCTGGCCACGGCCGCCCGTCAGACCGTCATGACGTACGGCGCGCCCGGCCTCCCCGGAGATCCCCACCGCCGATTCGCCCCGCTGTCGAAGGCGACCGGCTGAGTGCCGTACGCGCGCACAGCCCTACACACGTGCCTCCTGGGCCGTACATGCGCCCGGGACACAGACGCCGGTGGCCCGTACGTACCTGCCCGTGTCTTCTGCGCAACGGCCCGGCGGTTCATACGCATGCGTCCCCCGGTTCGTACGTACGCGCCCATGACGCATACGTATCGCCCGGCCGCGGACCGTACGTATGCCCGCACCTCGACCCCGCACGAGCCCGCAGCCCGGGCCAAGTGCGCGCACGGACTCCGGGTCAGTGGCGCGCCACGGCGGGCACACGCTCGTGCGGCGTGCCCGTCACGACCCGGCTGCGCCCCGCCGTACGACGGTCCAGCGCTCCCGAGACGAGTGCGAGGAGCAGGGCCGACGCGGCGAGGGCAGCGCCCACCCAGTTCGGGGCGGTGAGTCCGTACCCCGCGGCGATGACGAGTCCGCCGAGCCAGGCGGCCAGGGAGTTGCCGAGGTTGAAGGCGCCGATGTTCATCGCGGAGGCCAGGGTCGGCGCACCGGCGGCCTGGTCCAGTACCCGCTTCTGCAACGGCGGCACGGTCGCGAATCCCAGCCCACCGATCAGGACGAGGGTGACCGCCGCGGTGACCTTGTGGTGAGCGGTCACGGTGAACAGCGCGAGCACCAGGGAGAGGGCACCCAGCGACACGTACAGCAGCGGCATCAGCGCCCGGTCCGCGTAGCGGCCGCCGATCAGGTTGCCGCCGACCATGCCCAGCCCGAACAGGACGAGCAGCCAGGTGACGGACCCCGCCGGATAGCCGGCGACCTCGGTGAGCATCGGCGTGATGTAGGTGATCGCCGCGAAGACCCCGCCGAAGCCGAGCACCGTCATCGCCATGGCGAGCAGCACCTGCATGTTGCGGAACGCGGCCACTTCGTCGCGCAGTCGCACGTCCTCCGGCTTCGGCTGCTCGGGCACCAGTGCGGCGACTCCCGCCAGGCCGAGCACCCCGAGTGCGGCGACGACGAGGAACGTGATGCGCCAGCCGGCGCTCTGCCCGAGGTACGTACCGAGGGGCACCCCGACCACATTGGCGAGCGTCAGCCCGGTGAACATCATGGCGATGGCCCCGGCCTTCTTCTGCGGCGCGACCAGCCCGGCTGCCACGATCGAACCGATCCCGAAGAATGCGCCGTGCGCGAAGGAGGCGACCACCCGTCCGGCCAGCATCACGCCGAAGACGGGCGCGACGGCGCAGAGCACGTTGCCCGCGATGAACAGCCCCATCAGCAGCATCAGCATCCGCTTTCGGGAGACGCGGGTGCCCAGCACGGTCATCAGTGGCGCGCCAAGGACGACACCGAGGCCGTACCCGGTGACGAGATGACCCGCGACGGGGATCGAGACCCCGTAGTCGGCGGCGACCTCGGGGAGCAGGCCCATGATCACGAATTCGGTGGTGCCGATGCCGAAGGCGCCGATGGCGAGCGCGAGAAGCGCGAGCGGCATGGTGAGTCCTTCCGGAGAGGAGTGGGGGGCGGGGGCCCTCGGAGAGACGCGACGGCCACCCATTGCAGACGTCCGTTACAGGCGTCGACAATAATTGCAGACGCGGGCTAATGGCAAACGCGGGCTACTGCGAAACGGAGCTATCCTGAGGGTGCTCCCGACGAGCCGCCACAGTCCGGGGCGCCACCGCGCAGGGACGAGGAGAGATCACATGACCGCGACCGACCCGGCACTCACCGCGCTCGCCCAGGGCTGGTGCGCCCTTTCCCTCCTGCACAGCCGCATCGAGACCCACATCGAGCGGGCCCTCCAGGCCGGCCACGACCTGAGCGTCCGCGAGTACTCCCTCCTCGACGTCCTGAACCGCCAGCACCACGGCCCCGGCGGTCATCTCCAGATGCGCCAGGTCTCCGAAGCCGTCCTCCTCAGCCAGAGCGCCACCACCCGCCTCGTCACCCGCCTCGAAGACCGCGGCCTGCTCACGCGCTACCTCTGCGACACCGACCGCCGCGGCATCTACACCGACGTCACCGACACCGGCCGCACACTCCTCGCCGAGGCCCGCCCCACGCACGACACCGCCCTGCGCGAAGCCCTCGCCACCGCCGCCGAGAACCCCGAACTCGTGCCCCTGGTGCGCACGGTGGAAGAGCTGCGCCCCCTGGTGTGAGCTGCGTATTCTGCGCTCATGACCGAAGAGAACACCGGTGCGGACGACCAGTCGTCCGCCTTGTCGATACGCCACGCGACCGAGGCCGATCTGCCCGCGATCGTCGCGATGCTCGCCCACGACTCGCTCGGCGCGCACCGTGAATCCCCGGACGACCTCGCTCCGTACACCGCCGCCCTGAAGCAGTTGCAGGACGACCCGAACCAGTACGTCGTCGTGGCCGAACTGGCCGGGCGGGTCGTCGGCACACTCCAGCTGACGATCGTCCACGGGCTGTCCCGCAAGGGCTCCATCCGCTCGATCATCGAAGCCGTACGCGTCCACGAGGACGCCCGTGGCACCGGCCTCGGCACCCGGTTCATCGAGTGGGCGATCGCCGAATCCCGCTCGCGCGGCTGCCAGTTGGTGCAGCTCACCTCCGACGCCACCCGCTCCGACGCCCACCGCTTCTACGAACGGCTCGGCTTCACCGGTTCCCACGTGGGCTTCAAGCTCACCCTCTGAGCACCGCGGACACGGACGGACGGGGACGGTCCGGGCCCGTACCACCGACTGAAACCCCCCGCCCGTACCACCGGCACGCTTCGCCCCTTCACCCCCGCCTCTTCGAAGGAGCCCCTCCGGTGCCCCGCACCCCGACGTTCACCACGGCCGAGCGCCGCCGCCGCCTCGGCCGCCGCCACCTCCTCGCCCCTTCCGCCCGCACCACCAGCGCCGCGACGGTCGCCGACGCCCTCGTCGGCCTGCACGCCACCGACGCGGCAACCGTGTTCCTCTCCGTCGCCGCCCGCACGACCTCCTGCACGGTCGACGGCCTGGAACGCGAGATGTACGACGACGTCGCCCTCGTCCGTCTCCTCGCCATGCGCAACACCCTCTTCGCCGTCACCCGCGAACTCGCCCCGTACGTCTACGCCTCCACCGCCCGCGCCATCGCCGCCAAGGAGCGCAAGGCCCTCCTCAAACACTTCGCCGAGGACGGCGGCGGTCTCGACGCCGCCTGGCTCGAAGCCACCGAAGCCGAAGTCCACGCCCTCCTTGCCGCACGCGGCAGCGCCTCCGGCAGCGAACTCGCCGCCGTGTCCGAGGCGCTCCGTACGAGGATCACCATCTTCCCCGGCAAGAGATGGGAGACCGTCCAGGGCGTCGCCTCCCGGGTCCTTCGCGTCATGGCCGCCGAGGGACGCATCCGCCGGGACCGTCCGCGCGGCACCTGGACCTCCAGCCAGTTCCGCTGGACCGCAAGCGAACCGTGGCCCGACCTGCCCGCCGCTGAGGCCAGAGCGGAACTGGCCCGCCGATGGCTGCTCTCTTACGGTCCGGCCACCGAAGCCGACCTCAAGTGGTGGACGGGCTGGCCCCTCACCGACGCACGCAAGGCGCTGGCCGCCTCCGCCGCCACGGATGTCCGACTCGAAGACGGCGGATCCGCCTACGTGGCTCCCGACGACACCGCACCCGAACCCGAAACGGAACCCTGGGCCGCCCTCCTGCCCGGCCTCGACCCCAGTGCCATGGGCTGGGCCGACCGCAGCTTCCACCTCGCTCCGGAACACCGGCCACCGCTCTTCGACCGCTCCGGCAACATCGGTCCCACGGTGTGGTGGAACGGCGAAATCGTCGGCGGCTGGGCACAGCGGCCGGACGGCGCCGTCGTCTGGCGGCTTCTGGCGGACCGGGGAGCAAAAGCCGCGGCGGCCGTCGAAGCGGAGGCGGCACGGCTCAGCGCGTGGATGGGCGGGGCACGCGTGACTCCACGCTTCCGGACGCCCCTGGAGCGCGAACTGTCGACGGCCTGAGCCGCCGCCGCGAGCTGTCGCCGCGCTGAGCCCGCCGACACGAGCCGTCGACGCTCCGAGCCGGCCCCCACGAAATGGCCGGCCCGGAGCTGCCTGCGCCTGCGTCTGGTGCCGGCGCCCCTGACCTGGCAGCCCGCCTCCGGGCCCCCACTCCCACTTCACCCGACCCCGCGCCATCCCCCCTCGTCCACTCCACCCGGAATCGCCGCCCCCGCCTCGTACGGCTCCCGTGTGAAGACGAACGACCCCAGGTCGAGATGGCTCACCGCGCCCTTCGCAGCACCCGCCGCGCCCCCGGGCCCGCGCACCACCCGCAACGTCTCCCCCGCGTAGTACCCGTCGAGCCCCACCCACGTCCCGTCCGGACCCGCCCGGAAACGCGAACCGCGCCCCGTACCGCCGTCCAGCCGCTCCAGCGACACACCCCGGCCGGCGAGCAAGCGCAGGCCATAGGGAACCGTCCCCCAGTACCAAGCGCCCGTCAGCTCCAGCAGCTCCTGGTGCACGTCCTTCTCCGCCAGGGGCTGCCACACCTCCGCGATACGTGGCTCGGCCTCCGCCACGAGGCACACCAGCTCGGTCGCCAGGGACCCGGCCGCCGTACCCGACGTCGCATTGGCCAGCGCCGCAGCAGCCACCCCGTCCGCCGCATCCACCCACAGCCCGGCCACGAAGCCCGGCAACGAGCCCCCGTGACCCACCAGTTCACGCCCGCCCACCCGAAGGACCTGCACCCCGAGCCCGTACGTCACCGACCAGCCACCGGCCTCCAGGGGAGCGGCCGGCACCCTCATCTCCCGAACGGACTCCCTGCTCAGCACCCGCTCGTCGCCGGCTGCCAGGAAGGCGCCGAACCGGCAAAGATCACCGACTGTTGACCACAACTGCCCCGCGGGTGCCATCAGTCCGAGGTCCTCCACCGGCTCGGCCAGCAGCACATCCGCCCACGGATGCACCGCCCAGCCCTCCGCGTACGGCGACTGCGGCTGCGCGCTCGTCCGCGTCAGTCCGAGCGGCTCCGTGATTTCCCGCCGCACCGCCTCCGCCCAGGACACCCCACGCACCGCCTCGACGAGCGAACCGAGCAGCGTGTATCCGGGGTTGGAGTAGTGGTGCACACGCCCGGCCGGGCGCGGACGCGTGGATTCCGCTCGTACCCCGCCCAGCACGTCGCCCAGCCCAGGCCGCAGCTCACCCGGCGTGCGCTCCCACCACGGCCCCGGCGTCTCGGCAGCCAACCCGGCCGTGTGCCCCAGGAGCTGATATACGGTCACCTCGCCAACTCCCGTGCCCGGAAGGTGCTTCTCCAGCGGGTCCGCGAGATCCAGCAGTCCCTCGTCCCGCAGCCGCATCACCAGTACCGCGGTGAACGTCTTGGTGATCGACCCGATCCGGTACTGCACGTCCACGTCGGGCACCCGGCCGCCGATCGCCGCCCCACGCGCACCGCTCCACACCACCCGCCCCTCCCGCTGCACCGCCGCAGTCAGTGATGGCACCCGTCCCGCAGCCTGCGCGGCGGCCACACGGTGCAGCAGAGCACGCCGCGTGCTCGGCAGCAGAACAGGAAGATCGGACACGTCGGAGAGATCGCCCGCGGAAGAAGTCATGCCCCACTCCTACCTCCCCGTACCCCCCGGACGCATCCTCTCCCCCCGTGTCTGTCCGGCCCCACTCCTCGGCAGCAACTCACCCTTCGCGCGCCGAGCCGGTCGAGGCCCGACCCGGGCCCACAAGTGGTCCGAATCGCGCGCCTGTCGGGCACCGATCACGTCTGTGCCATGTCCACGAACCGCGAGTAATGGCCCTGGAAGGCCACCGTGATCGTCGCCGTCGGACCGTTACGGTGCTTGCCGACGATGATGTCCGCCTCGCCGGCGCGCGGCGACTCCTTCTCGTACGCATCCTCACGGTGCAGCAGGATCACCATGTCCGCGTCCTGCTCGATCGAACCGGATTCACGCAGGTCGGAGACCATCGGCTTCTTGTCCGTACGCTGCTCGGGGCCACGGTTCAGCTGCGACAGCGCGATCACCGGCACCTCCAGCTCCTTCGCCAGCAGCTTCAGGTTCCGCGACATGTCCGAGACCTCCTGCTGACGGCTCTCGCTCCGCTTGGAGCCGCCCGCCTGCATGAGCTGGAGGTAGTCGATGATGACCAGCTTGATGTCCTGCCGCTGCTTGAGCCGACGGCACTTCGCTCGGATCTCCATCATCGACAGGTTCGGTGAGTCGTCGATGAACAGGGGGGCCGCCGACACGTCCGGCATGCGGCGGGCCAGCCGCGTCCAGTCGTCGTCCGTCATCGAGCCCGACCGCATGTGGTGCAGCGCCACCCGCGCCTCCGCCGACAGCAGCCGCATCGCGATCTCGTTGCGGCCCATTTCGAGGGAGAAGATCACGCTTGCCATGTTGTTCTGGATCGAGCAGGCCCGTGCGAAGTCGAGAGCCAGCGTCGACTTGCCCATGGCGGGACGGGCCGCGATGACGATCATCTGGCCCGGGTGCAGTCCGTTCGTCAGCGAGTCCAGGTCGGTGAACCCGGTCGGCACGCCGGACATCTGACCGCTGCGGGAACCGATCGCCTCGATCTCGTCGAGCGCGCCCTCCATGATGTCACCGAGCGGGGCGTAGTCCTCCGACGTGCGCTGCTCGGTCACCGCGTAGATCTCCGCCTGGGCGGAGTTGACGATCTCGTCGACGTCGCCGTCGCCCGCGTATCCCATCTGCGTGATCTTCGTGCCGGCCTCGACGAGGCGTCTCAGCACCGCACGTTCGTGGACGATCTCCGCGTAGTACTCGGCGTTGGCGGCGGTCGGCACGGACTGCACCAGCGTGTGCAGGTACGGGGCCCCGCCGACCTTGGTGATCTCGCCGCGCTTGGTGAGTTCGGCGCTGACCGTGATCGGGTCGGCCGGTTCGCCCTTCGCGTACAGATCGAGGATCGCCTGGAAGACCGTCTCGTGCGCCGGCTTGTAGAAGTCGTGGCCCTTGAGGACCTCGACCACATCGGCGATGGCATCCTTGGAGAGCAACATGCCGCCGAGCACCGACTGCTCCGCGTCGAGGTCCTGCGGCGGTACGCGCTCGAAGCCACTGCCGCCACCGCTCCAGCCACCGCCTTCGGAGCCCCGATCGTGCCGGTCGTCCCGGCCGCGGCCGCTGTCGCCGCCTCGCTTGCGGGCGGGCAGACGGTCACCGGGACCGCTGTCGGCCCAGGGGTCGTCCAAGGGCTCGGAAATAGTCACCGGCCCACCTCCTCCCGTCCGCGGCGCGGACCTCGCTGTGCCACTCTTTCTTACGGCACGGCTCTGACAAATGAGACGCCCGACTTCCGCTTCCGGCAGATCTCGGCAGTTCGAGCCCCCGGTTCCCTGGGGCCGTGCCGCGCCGGAAGACAGGGCGGGCGCCGGTCCACGGTAGGCCCGCGGGCACCGTCAGCCAATCTTGTTATCCACAGGCCCTGTGAGAAACTCATCGCTTGCTGTGGAGAACCCCCCGGAACCTGTGCACGGAGCGGGGGACAGCATTGTGGACAAGTTCACAGCGATCCCGCGACGGGCCATCTGAGCTGCAGAAACGTCATCCACCGGCTGTGGGGGAGAAAAACTTTTCCACCCGGACCCAGATCACCTCAGACGGCGCGCGCACAGACCCGAGAAACAAGACTTGGTAAGGGTTCCTAACCCATTGCATCTCTTACCTGTGGAAGATTAGATTGGGCCCATGACTCAGGCTCCCGCGGTATCGAAACCAGGCCGCCGTCGGCACGACCGCGAGATCGTCGCGCTCGCCCTTCCTGCCTTCGGCGCGCTCGTCGCGGAGCCCCTGTTCCTGATGGCCGACAGCGCCATCGTCGGCCACCTCGGCACCCCCCAGCTCGCCGGGCTGGGCGTCGCCTCGGCGCTGCTGACCACCGCCGTGAGCATCTTCGTCTTCCTGGCCTACGCCACCACCGCAGCCGTCTCCCGACGCGTCGGTGCCGGAGATCTGGCCTCCGCGATCCGGCAGGGCATGGACGGCATCTGGCTCGCGCTGCTGCTGGGCACGGCTGTCATCGCGGCCGTGCTGCCCGCCGCCCCGGGGCTGATCGACCTCTTCGGCGCCTCCGACACCGCCGCCCCGTACGCCGTCACGTACCTGCGCATCTCCAGCCTCGGTATCCCGGCGATGCTGATCGTCCTTGCCGCCACCGGAGTGCTGCGCGGCCTCCAGGACACCAGGACCCCGCTGTACGTCGCCATCGGCGGCTTCGCGGCGAACGGCATCCTCAACGTGCTCCTGGTCTACGGCTTCGGACTCGGCATCGCCGGCTCCGCCTGGGGCACCGTCGTCGCCCAGTGGGCGATGGCGGCCGTCTACCTCGTCGTGGTGGTCCGCGGAGCCCGACGCCACGGCGCGTCACTCCGCCCGGACGCCGCGGGCATAAGAGCCTCCGCGCGAGCAGGCGCCCCGCTTCTCGTCCGTACGCTCTCCCTGCGCGCGGTTCTGCTGATCACCACCGCGGTCGCCGCCCGGCTCGGTGACGCAGACGTGGCGGCACACCAGATCATCCTCACGCTGTGGAGTCTGCTGGCCTTCGGCCTGGATGCCATCGCCATCGCCGGACAGTCCCTCATCGGCCGCTACCTGGGGGCCGGCGACGAGGTGGGCGCCCGTGCCGCCTGCCGTCGGATGGTCGAGTGGGGAATCGCAGCAGGTGTGGTGCTGGGGATCATGGTCGCGGCGTCCCGTCCCCTGTTCATGCCCCTCTTCACGAGCGACCAGCTGGTACGGAACGCCTTGCTGCCCGCGCTCCTGGTGGTCGCCGTGTGCCAGCCGATCTCGGGGGTCGTCTACGTGCTGGACGGTGTGCTGATGGGAGCGGGTGACGGACCGTACCTGGCCTGGGCGATGCTCGCCACGCTCGCGGTCTTCGCACCGATGGCGCTCCTGGTGCCCAAGCTGGGCGGCGGGCTGACCGCGCTGTGGTGGGCCATGGTGCTGATGATGGTGGTCCGGATGGCCACCCTGTGGTGGCGGACCCGCTCGGGGCGCTGGATCGTCACCGGAGCGACCCGCTGAGGCTGCGGCGCAATGTTTCACGTGAAACCCATGTTTCACGTGAAACCGAGCGCCCGGCAGCGCCACTTTGCGCTCAGAAACGTATGTGGGCCGCATCCCCAAGGAGATGCGGCCCACATACGTGCTCAGACCTTCTCAGGCCGGGGCGTGCTGCACTCAGGCAGCTACGACCTCGACACCGAGCTTCGCGGCCACGTCGTCGTGCAGACGCACGGAGACCTGGTGCGAGCCAAGGGTCTTGATCGGGGCGGCAAGCTCAACACGACGCTTGTCGACCTTCGGGCCACCAGCGGCGACGATCGCGGAAGCGATGTCGGCGGGGGTGACGGAACCGAAGAGACGGCCCGCGTCGCCGGAGCGAACGGCCAGGCTGACCTTCGTACCCTCAAGCTTGGCCTTGACCTCGTTGGCCTGCTCGATGGTCGCGATCTCGTGGATCTTGCGGGCGCGGCGGATCTGCGCCACGTCCTTCTCGCCACCCTTGGTCCAGCGCAGCGCGAAGCCGCGGGGAACCAGGTAGTTGCGAGCGTAGCCGTCCTTGACGTCGACGACGTCGCCGGCGGTGCCGAGGCCAGAGACCTCGTGGGTCAGGATGATCTTCATCTGTCGGTCACCCTTCCCTTATCGCGCGGTGGACGTGTAGGGCAGCAGCGCCATCTCACGGCTGTTCTTCACAGCCGTGGCGACGTCACGCTGGTGCTGCGTGCAGTTGCCGGTGACGCGGCGGGCACGGATCTTGCCGCGGTCGGAAATGAACTTCCGCAGCATGTTCGTGTCCTTGTAGTCCACGTACTGGGTCTTGTCCTTGCAGAACGCGCAGACCTTCTTCTTAGGCTTGCGCACAGGCGGCTTCGCCATGGTGTTTCTCCTGTGTGATCAAGAAGTGGGAGTTCGAGCTGCCCTAGAAGGGCGGCTCGTCCGAGTAGCCACCGCCGCCGGAGCCGGAAGCGCCGGAGTTTCCACCCCAGCCACCCCCACCCTGCTGCGGCTGTCCACCGGCCGGCGCGCTGGAGGCCCACGGGTCGTCGGAGGGTGCTCCGCCGCCCTGCTGACCGCCACCGGAGCCGCCGCCCCAGTTGCCGCCGCCGCCACCCTGCTGGCCACCACCGCCGCCGAAACCGCCGCCCTGGGCGCCGCGGCCGGAGGTCTTGGTGACCTTGGCCGTGGCGGTCTTCAGGCTGGGACCGACTTCTTCGACGTCCAGTTCGTAGACCGTGCGCTTGATGCCCTCACGGTCTTCGTAGGACCGCTGCTTCAGCCGGCCCTGCACGATGACGCGCATGCCTCGCTGGAGCGACTCCGCGACGTTCTCCGCCGCCTGACGCCAGACCGAGCACGTGAGGAAGAGGCCTTCGCCGTCCTTCCACTCGTTGGTCTGCTTGTCGAAGATGCGGGGAGTGGACGCGACACGGAACTTCGCGACCGCCGCACCGGACGGGGTGAAGCGCAGCTCGGGGTCGTCGACGAGATTGCCGACGACCGTGATGACGGTCTCGCCTGCCATGGGTGAACCTCTCGGCGGGGATTGCTGCTGGCTGCTGTGGTGCTACTGGTGGGTGCTACTCGGACCCGGAGGACGCTGAACCGAAGTTCAGTGCATTTCCGGGCGGAGGACCTTGGTCCGGAGGACCGACTCGTTCAGGTTCATCTGTCGGTCGAGCTCCTTGACGACCGCAGGCTCGGCCTGCAGGTCGATGACCGAGTAGATGCCCTCGGGCTTCTTCTTGATCTCGTAGGACAGACGACGACGGCCCCAGGTGTCGACCTTCTCGACCTTTCCGTTGCCCTCACGGACGACGGAGAGGAAGTTCTCGATCAGCGGGGAGACAGCGCGCTCCTCGAGATCGGGGTCGAGGATGACCATCACTTCGTAGTGACGCATGTGGAACCCACCTCCTTTGGACTCAGCGGCCACGGTCGTTCCGTGGCAGGAGGGTCGTGATGCGTAAGCAACGGTATCGACTGCCACTGACAATCCCGTGGGAAAGGACCCTCAGGATGTTTAGGGCAGGAGTGACACCGGTGCAGACCGTCCAGAGTACCCGTACAGAGGCTTCCGGTTGAAATCGGGCCCCGAGTGGCCGCAATCTGGACACATCGGGTGTGAGCGGCGCTACAGTGCGCCGCCTTCCTGCCAGGAGGTGCCTCATGGCCCAGGCAATGCGACGCGGTCCTTCCGTCTCCCTCTTCGCGACCGACGGGAAACCCCATCCGCTCCAGGACACGCTGATGGCGGCGACGCTGGTGCTGGGTGCGCTGGCCCTCGTCACGGCGATGTTCCACGATCTGCACCTGCTGAGTTCGTGGGCGGGGCTGGCCGGGATCGTCACCGGTGGGTACGGCTTGTTCGTGTCCGCCACGACCCGGGAACGGTTCTTCACGATCACCGGGCTGGGGGCTGCGGCCCTCGGTTTCTTCCTCGGCATGGCACACGGCGGGTTGTTCGGCGGCGTGCTGGGCTGAACGGCGACTCCGCCGGACAGGACCGCCGGGCGGCGGTCCTGTCCGGCGGGGCCAGACGGGGCGCTCCTGTGGCGCAGTAGGCTTCGGCGCGAGAGCCGGAGCCCCTGACCCCATGGGGACACAGCTGCCGAGGAGTGCCCCGCATGACGAGCCTGACCCTGAGGACCATCAGCCGAGAGCAGCATCTGGCCTACCTCCAGAGCCTGCCCGCGGCGAGCCACATGCAGGTCCCGGCGTGGGCCGACGTGAAGGCGGAGTGGCGCTCGGAGAATCTGGGCTGGTTCGACCGCACCGGCGAGCTGGTCGGTGTCGGCTTGGTGCTGTACCGCCAACTGCCGAAGATCAAGCGCTACTTGGCCTACCTGCCCGAGGGCCCGGTGATCAACTGGTATGCGCCGAACCTGGACGAGTGGCTGCAGCCGATGCTGGCCCACCTGAAGCAACAGGGCGCGTTCTCGGTGAAGATGGGTCCGCCCGTCGTCATCCGCCGTTGGAACGCTGCCGCCATCAAGGCCGGCATCCAGGACCCGGATGTGAAGCGTCTGCGCGACGTGGAGGCCACCCACATCGAGCCGCGCGCGTTCGAAGTGCAGGACCGGCTGCGGAAGATGGGATGGCAGCAGGGCGAGGACGACGGAGCCGGCTTCGGTGACGCGCAGCCGCGGTACGTCTTCCAGGTGCCGCTGGCCAACCGTTCGCTGGAGGAGGTCCACAAGGGCTTCAACCAGCTGTGGCGGCGCAACATCAAAAAGGCCGAGAAGGCCGGCGTCGAGGTCGTCCAGGGCGGTTACCAGGACTTGGCCGAGTGGCAGCGGCTGTACGAGATCACGGCCGTGCGCGATCATTTCCGGCCGCGCCCCCTGGAGTACTTCCAGCGCATGTGGTCGGCCCTCAACACCGAGGACCCGAACCGGATGCGCCTGTACTTCGCCCGGCACAACGGAGTGAACCTGTCGGCGGCGACGATGCTGGTCGTCGGCGGACACGTCTGGTACTCCTACGGCGCCTCGGACAACATCGGACGCGAGGTGCGTCCGTCGAACGCGATGCAGTGGCGGATGCTCCGGGACGCGTACGCGATGGGCGCCTCCGTCTACGACCTGCGAGGCATCTCCGACTCACTGGACGAGACGGACCACCTCTTCGGTCTGATCCAGTTCAAGGTGGGTACGGGCGGCGAGGCCGCGCAGTACCTCGGCGAGTGGGACTTCCCGCTCAACAAGCTGCTCCACAAGGCGCTCGACGTCTACATGTCGCGTCGCTGACCTCAGCGTTCGTGCCCCGGCAACACCAACAATTCACTGCAGCAAGGGAAAGGTTCCGGACCGGCTGATGGCGCTCACTCTCTACGTCGACACCGCGCGCTGGCGGGCGCACCAGAAGTCCGTGATCGAGCAGTTCCCGGGCCTGGTTCCGGTCTGCAAGGGCAATGGTTACGGATTCGGGCATGAGCGTCTCGCCGAGGAGGTGACACGCTTCGGTTCGGACATTCTGGCCGTGGGGACGACGTACGAGGCGGCCCGGATCAAGGACTGGTTCAGCGGTGACCTCCTGGTACTGACCCCGTTCCGGCGGGGTGAGGAGCCGGTGCCGCTGCCGGACCGGGTGATCCGTTCGGTGTCCTCGGTGGACGGTGTGCACGCCTTGGTGGGCGCGCGGGTCGTCATCGAGTGCATGAGCTCGATGAAACGGCACGGCGTGAAGGAGTCCGAGCTCGCCCAGTTGCACGCGGCGATCGAGGACGTACGCCTGGAGGGATTCGCGCTGCATCTGCCGCTGGACCGCACGGACGGTTCGGATGCGGTTGAGGAGGTCATCGCGTGGATGGACCGTCTGCGGTCGGCCCGCCTGCCCCTGCACACGATGTTCGTCAGCCACCTGAAGGCCGATGAACTTGCGCGGCTCCAGCAGCAGTTCCCGCAGACACGGTTCCGGGCGCGCATCGGCACCCGGCTGTGGCTGGGCGACCACGAGGCGACGGAGTACCGCGGTGCGGTGCTGGATGTGACGCAGGTGTCCAAGGGCGACCGTTTCGGCTACCGGCAGCAGAAGGTGGCGTCCGACGGTTGGTTGGTGGTCGTCGCAGGCGGCACCTCGCACGGCGTGGGCCTGGAGGCGCCGAAGGCGCTGCACGGGATGATGCCACGGGCGAAGGGGGTGGCGCGGGCCGGTCTGGCGACGGTGAACCGGAACCTGGCGCCGTTCGTGTGGGCAGGCAAGCAGCGGTGGTTTGCGGAGCCTCCGCACATGCAGGTGTCGATCCTGTTCGTGCCGTCGGATGCGACGGAGCCGAAGGTGGGCGAAGAGCTGGTGGCTCACCTGCGGCACACCACGACTCAGTTCGACCGGCTGGTGGATCGCTGATCGTTGTTTCACGTGAAACACGCGGGTCACGTTTCACGTGAAACAAGAGGCCGCCCGTGCACCTCTGTGCGGGCGGCCTTTTCGTGCGCGGACACACACGCCCCGCTGCGGGCGCGGATCAGTCCGTCGCGGTGTGGGTACCTTGACCGGCACCCCACTGCACACGGGGCCCCTGGAGCTGCTGCGCCGCGCACTGGGGTGGGTGAGTGGTCCGGCCGATGGCGAAGACGTCCGGGGCCCCGTCGAGAACGCCGCCGGACGGGTCGTCGGAGCCGTCGCGCCGAACGGAATCCCGTTCGGGCAGCAGAATGTCTCGGACGATGACGGCACAGACGTACAGGGTGCCCATGAGGTGCAGGGCAACGGCGAGGTGGTAGCCGTCGGTGGGCAGGCCCTGGCGTTTGTCGCCGCTGGTGGTGAAGGCGAGGTACATCCAGATACCGAGGAAGTACATGACTTCGCAGGCCTGCCAGATCAAAAAGTGCCGCCAGCGCGGCAGGGCGAGCGCCGCGAGAGGGATCAGCCAGAGGACGTACTGGGGGGAGTAGACCTTGTTGGTGAGGATGAACGCGGCAACGACAAGGAAGGCGAGCTGCGCGAAGCGGGGGCGGCGGGGAGCGGTGAGGGTGAGCCAGCCGATTGCGGCACACAGCAGCAGCATGAGCAGCGTGGCGTAGGTGTTGACGCTCTCCACCTGGAAGGACTTGCCCGTGCGCTGGGTAATGATCAGCCAGAAGGAACCGAAGTCGACCTGGCGTTCCTGGCTGAAGGTGTAGAACTTCTTCCAGCCCTCCGGAGCGAGGAGCATGACGGGCAGGTTCACCAGCAGCCAGGAACCTGCTGTGCCGAGTGTCGCGACACCGAACTCACGCCATTTGCCGGCCCTCCAGCAGAGCAGGAACAGCGGCCCGAGAAGCAGCACGGGGTAGAGCTTGGCGGCGGTCGCGAGACCGATGAGAATGCCGAAGGCCAGCGACCGGCCGCGTGACCACATCAGCATTCCCGCAGCGGTCAGGGCAATGGCGAGCAGGTCCCAGTTAATGGTCGCGGTGAGCGCGAAGGCAGGGGCGAGTGCGACGAGGAGGCCGTCCCAGGGGCGCCTGCGGTGCGTGCGTGCGACGCAGACGGCGATGGCGACGGCACAGATCATCAGCATGCCGCAGTTGACGATCCAGTAGATCTGCTCGCGGTACTTGATGTCGCCGTCGGACGGGGTCAGCCACGACGCGACTTCCATGAACAGTCCCGTCAGGACCGGATACTCGAGGAAGTTCATGTCCCCGGAGAGCCGGTCGAAGTAGGGCGTCAGGTTCTCGGCGAAGCCCCGCCCGGCGAAGAGGTGGGGAATGTCGGAGTAGCAGGCGTGCGTGTACTGGGAGCTGGTGCCCTGGAACCAGGCCCAGTTGTAGCAGGGCAGTTTCTGCACCATGCCGAGGGCGAACATGCCGATCATCGCCAGCGCGACGACTCGTACGGGGGTGAGCCGGCTGCCGCCGGTCCTGGCCCACCGGCCGATGGGACCGCCGATCAGCTCGCTGCCGGCGGCGGCGACCTCGTCCTGCCGCGTGGGTGGTACGGGGCGGTCCTCGTGCACGCTCGTCATGCGGGACATCCTGCCGTACGTGTCGGTGCGGAGCGCGGGTGCGGCTGTGCGCCCGGGTTTCGGGCCGTACGGGAGGCAGCGCCGTACACGGGAGGCAGCGCCGTCGTACGGGAAAGACGTGGGCGAGGACCGCCGCACCGTGTTGCTGGTGCGACGGCCCTCGGGGCCCTGCGCTGCTCCTGCGGATCCTGCGACGAGGGTGCGGCGCTAACCGTCGTTGCCGCCGAGGAAGCCGCCGGGGCCGTTCCCGCCACCCCCGTCTGCGGCACCGCCGCCTCCGTTCTGGCCTCCGTTGTTCCCGCCGTCCGGCGGGAACGGTGTCTTGGTCTCACCGCCACCGATGTCACCACCACCGGCGTCGGCGCCGCCGCCATTGGCGCCGCCCGGGTCGTGCTTGCACTTCCAGTCCCACGGATCGCACTCCTCGTCATCGCCGCCCGGCGTCTCGACCGGGGGCGTCGTGGGCGGGGCCGTCGTGGGCGGGGTGGTCGGAGGCGCGGTCGTCGGAGGCGCAGTCGTGGGGATCTCCGTGGGCGTCGGCTCCGGGCTCTTGGCGCCACCGCCGTAGACGGTCTTGCCGATGGGCTCCGGCACCGGGAAGGTCATCTTCTCCGTGCCCTTGAGTGCTTCGAGCATGTAGTCGTGCCAGATGTCGGACGGGAACGACGATCCGTGGATCTTCTTCTGACCGCCGGTGTTGAACATCTTCAGGAACTCACGGTTCTTGCTTTCGGCGTTGTCGTCCAGCCGGTACATGTCGATGGCGGTCGACAGCTGCGGCGTGTAGCCCACGAACCAGGCGGACCTGTTGCCGTCGGTGGTACCCGTCTTGCCGGCCACCTCGCGTCCCGGAAGCTGGGCGTTGCTTCCGGTGCCGTTCTCCACGACGTTCTTCAGCACGTCGGTGACGTTGTCGGCGACGTTGGCCGGGATCTTGTTACTGGGCTTCGCCTCGTGCTCCCAGATGACGCTCCCCCCTCGTTTGACTTTCGTCACCGAGTAGGGATCGTTCTGCTTTCCGCTGGCTGCGAAGGTGGCGTACGCACCGGCCATCCGGATCGCGCTCGGGTCGGAAATGCCGATGGAGAACGACGGGTTCTGCCAATTGGTGAGACTGCTTTCCAGCAGTCCGGCGTCGATGGCCGTCTCACGGACCTTGTCGATGCCCACGTCCATGCCCAGCTGCACATAGGGCGAGTTCGCGGAGACCTCCATGGCCTTGTGGAGGCTGATGGGCCCGTACGACTCCTGGCCGTCGTTGGTCTGGAGCCATTCCTTGCCCTCTTCGTTCCGCCAGACGTCCCCGTTGTACTGCTTGATCTTCAGCTTGTTGTCGCCGTTGTAAATGCTCTTCGGAGAGATGAGTGTCCGCTCGTCCTCCGACTGCTCCTTGCCGCCCGCGGGGTTGCGCTTCCCGTACTGCATGGCGGCTGCCAGCACGAAGGGCTTGAAGGTCGAGCCGACCTGGGCGCCCGTTTGGTCGGCGTTGTTGGTGAAGTGCTTCGTCGCGTCGTCACCGCCGTAGACCGCGACGATCTTCCCGTTCTTGGGATCGACCGAGGCACCGCCGAACTGCACGTGGGTGTCGTACTTCGGCCGCTTCTGGGGGTCGATGTTCTTCTTGTAGATGTTCTTGACGGCTTTTTCGAGACTATTCACTTTCTCCTTGTTGAAAGTGGTGTAGATGTGGTATCCACCTTGGGAAAGTTTGTCGGCCGTGATGTTCTGATCGTTCTTGTTGATGAAGTTGGCCTTGGCAAGGTCGACCAGGTATCCGATCTGACCGCTCAGGTTGGCGTTCTTCCTAATCGGCTTGACGTCGGGGAATGTCGGGTATTTATCCCGCTCGGCCTGGGTCAGCCTGCCGTCCTTGACCTGCTCGTTGAGGATCCAGTTCCAGCGTTCCACGGCCCGCTTCTTGTTCTTGGCCGCGGTGGCTTCCGGGTCGATGGCCGGCGCGCCCGCGGGGTCGAAGTAGGTGGCGCCCTTCAGGACGGCTGCCAGGAATGCGCACTCACTGGGGTTGAGATCCTCGGCGTCCTTCTCGAAGTACGCCTGCGCGGCGGCCTGCAGACCGTAGGCGCCCCGGCCGTAGTACGAGACGTTGAGGTACCCCGCCATGATTTCTTCTTTGGAGAGTTCGTCGCCGACCTTGATGGAGACGAGGAGCTCGGTGAACTTCCGGGTCAGCGTCTGCTCCTGACTGAGCCTGGAGTTCTTGACGTACTGCTGGGTGATGGTCGACCCGCCCTGGGTGTTGCCGCCCATGGCCATCTTGACGACCGCCCGCATGATGCCCATGGGGTCGACCCCCGGGTCCTTCTCGAAGCTCTTGTTCTCCGCCGAGATGACGGCGTGCTTCATGGCATCGGGGATCTTCTTGTAGGCGAGCTCCTGGCGGTTGAACTCCCCGCCGGTCGCGACCATCTGTGTTTCGTCGTCCCAGTAGTACACGTTGTTCTGTGCCTTGGCCGCCGCATGGATCTGGGGAATTTCGACCCACGCGTAGGCCATGCTGCTCGCGGCCAGGACCGCGCCGATGAAGCCGACGCACAGCCCGGCCACCTGCTTCCACGACGGCAGGAAGCGCTGCCAGCCGTACTTCGTGGACCGCGGGTAGTCGATGAGTCGCTTCTTCTGCGGGCCGTCGCCCCTTCCGCGGCCGCGCCCCGGGCCTTCCGGGCCGCCCCGGCCCCCGCCGCGGCGGCCGCCACCACCGCCACCCCGCTGCGCGGCACGACGGGCCTCGGCCCTTCCTCCGTACGACGGTTCATGCCCGTACGAACCCTCCTGGTGGTACGAACCAGACTGCGGCCCCGCGGCGATGCCGCGGGACGGCGGGGCCGCACGGCGGCCCGAAGGTTGCTGGGCGGCTTTCCTGGCCGCGGCACGTCCGCCACCTTGCGGCTGCGGAGGTTTGCGACGGTGCTCGCTCATCGAACGACTACTCCTCGGGCAGGCGAGTTCGCCTGGAAGCGGCAGTTGAGTTCCGGTCCCCCCGAAATGCGGACAAGCCCTCCCACAGGCTCGCCCTTGCTACTGCCGGGAACACGACGCCCCCTTGCGTCACGCGGCTCCCGGTGTTTTGCATGCCGCACAGACTACGCACGCTCAAAACCCCCTCTGTGCCGATGGGCACCTCAAATCAGGCAAGTTGGCTGTCAAGTGGCGGTGATGTGACGCCGTTCACCCTGGCTGCCCTTGTTGTCAGGGGACAGTCGTTCTATCGTCTGGATGTATCGAGTCGATACATCAGCCCGGCATAAGTTCGGCATAAGTGCAGGACAGCGGGCGGGACTTACCGGGACGGCAGGGAGGCGAAGGATGAGCAGGCGCTCCGGCATCCTCGAATTCGCCGTGCTCGGCCTGCTCCGCGAGTCCCCGATGCACGGGTACGAACTGCGTAAGCGGCTCAACACCTCACTGGGTGTCTTCCGGGCCTTCAGCTACGGGACGCTCTATCCGTGCCTCAAGTCGCTGCTCGCCAACGGCTGGCTGATCGAGGAACCGGGCAGCGCACCGGAGGACGCGCTCGCCGCCTCCCTCGCGGGCCGCCGAGCCAAAATCGTCTACCGGTTGACGGCGGAAGGTAAGGAGCACTTCGAAGAACTGCTCTCCCACACCGGCCCCGACTCCTGGGAGGACGAACACTTCGCGGCCCGTTTCGCCTTCTTCGGGCAGACGGAGCGCGAGGTGCGGATGCGGGTCCTGGAAGGGCGCCGCAGCCGGCTGGAGGAGCGCCTGGAGAAGATGCGGGCGTCGCTGGCCCGTACCCGCGAGCGCCTGGACGACTACACGCTCGAACTTCAGCGCCACGGTATGGAGTCCGTGGAGCGCGAAGTGCGCTGGCTGAACGAGCTGATCGAGAGTGAACGGGCGGGACAGGATCAGCGCCGACCCGGTGACGACCCGGCGTCCGGCCCGCCGCAGGACAGTACGTCCGGCAACAGCACGGACAACAGCACAGCCGGTCACCGCTCAGCCGGTGACCGGACATCAGGTGACACGGACGGCCTGCCCCGGCACCGGGGGACAACCCCGCCGGATCAGTCGGACGACACCGCCAAGTGAGGTCCTGCACCCCGCAGGCCTCGTCGAGAACACAGGGAGCAACCGTCAATGGGTTCGGTTCGCGTAGCCATCGTCGGCGTGGGCAACTGCTCTGCGTCGCTGGTCCAGGGCGTCGAGTACTACAAGGACGCTGACCCGGCCAGTCGCGTGCCCGGTCTGATGCACGTCCAGTTCGGCGACTACCACGTCAAGGACGTGCAATTCGTGGCCGCGTTCGACGTCGATGCCAAGAAGGTCGGCCTGGACCTCGCGGACGCCATTGGCGCCAGCGAGAACAACACCATCAAGATCTGCGACGTCCCGCCCACCGGCGTCACCGTCCAGCGCGGCCACACCCTCGACGGCCTGGGCAAGTACTACCGCCAGACCATCGAGGAGTCGGAGCAGGAGCCGGTCGACGTCGTCCAGGCCCTGAAGGACGCCCAGGTCGACGTCCTTGTCTGCTACCTGCCGGTCGGTTCCGAGGACGCGGCGAAGTTCTACGCCCAGTGCGCCATCGACGCCAAGGTCGCCTTCGTCAACGCCCTCCCGGTGTTCATCGCCGGCACCAAGGAGTGGGCCGACAAGTTCACCGAGGCGGGCGTCCCGATCGTCGGCGACGACATCAAGTCGCAGGTCGGCGCCACCATCACGCACCGCGTCATGGCCAAGCTCTTCGAGGACCGCGGAGTGCGCCTGGAGCGCACCATGCAGTTGAACGTCGGCGGCAACATGGACTTCAAGAACATGTTGGAGCGCGACCGTCTGGAGTCCAAGAAGATCTCCAAGACGCAGGCCGTGACCTCGCAGATCCGTGACCGCGACCTGGGCGCCGACAACGTCCACATCGGTCCCTCCGACTACGTGGCCTGGCTGGACGACCGCAAGTGGGCGTACGTCCGGCTTGAGGGCCGGGCGTTCGGCGACGTCCCCCTGAACCTGGAGTACAAGCTCGAGGTGTGGGACTCCCCGAACTCCGCGGGCGTCATCATCGACGCGGTGCGCGCTGCGAAGATCGCCAAGGACCGCGGCATCGGTGGCCCCATCCTCTCCGCCTCCTCGTACTTCATGAAGTCCCCGCCGGTGCAGTACTTCGACGACGAGGCCTACGAGAACGTCGAGAGGTTCATCAAGGGCGAGGTCGAGCGCTGACCTTCGCGCGCTCGCGCTGAAGCACGGCGCCGGTGAAGAGGGCCCCGGGGGCGTACGCCCCCGGGGCCCTCTTCGTACGCCCGTGTGTGACTCTTGCTCACATGTCCGTCGTGCGTGATCTTCGGGTGCTGCTGCGCCTGCCCGACTTCCGTCGCCTGCTGGGCGTACGGCTGCTCTCCCAGTCCGCAGACGGTGTCTACCAAGTGGCCCTGGCGACATACGTCGTCTTCTCCCCCGAGAAGCAGACCTCGCCGACCGCGATCGCCTCCGCCATGGCCGTGCTGCTCCTGCCGTACTCGGTCGTGGGCCCGTTCGCGGGTGTCCTCCTCGACCGCTGGCAGCGCCGTCAGGTCTTCCTGTACGGAAGTCTGCTGCGCGCCGTCCTTGCCGCCAGCACTGCGCTGCTCATCGTGGGCGCTGCGCCGGACTGGATCTTCTACGCGTCCGCGTTGTCGGTCACGGCTGTCAACCGCTTCGTCCTGTCCGGGCTCTCCGCCGCGCTGCCGCGCGTCGTGGACGAGGAGCGCCTCGTCGTGGCGAACTCCCTGTCCCCGACCGCCGGTACGCTCGCGGCCACCCTGGGCGGGTCTCTCGCGTTCGCCGTACGGCTGCTCGGCTGGGACTCGGACGCGGCGGTCGTCCTCCTGGGCGCTGGGCTCTACCTGTGCTCCGCGCTGGCGTCCCTTCGCCTGGGGCGAGACCTCCTGGGGCCGGATCCCGGGTTGGTGCAGCCCCGGCTCGGAGTGGCCCTCACCTCCACGGCGCGCGGACTCCTCGACGGGCTGCGCCACCTGGCCGAGCGCCGTTCCGCCGCCCGCGCGCTGGCCGCGGTGACGGCCATGCGCTTCTGCTACGGCGCGCTGACGGTGACGCTCCTGATGCTGTGCCGGTACGCCTGGAGCGACCCGGCAGGCCCGGCCGAAGGCTCCGAGGGATTGGCCCTGCTCGGCCTCGCGCTCGGGGCGTCCGGTGCCGGGTTCTTCGTCGCGGCCCTGGTCACCCCGTGGGCCGCGGGACGTATGGGACCGTACGGCTGGATGATGGTGTGCGCGGCGTCCGCAGCCCTTCTCGTACCGGTGCTCTGGCTGTCCTTCGCTCCCGGGCCGGTTCTTGTCGCCGCCTTCACCCTCGGTCTTGTCACCCAGGGCTCGAAGATCTCCACGGACACGGTGGTGCAGTCCTCGGTGGACGACGCCTTCCGCGGTCGGATCTTTTCCCTCTACGACGTGCTGTTCAACGTGGCGTTCGTGGGCGCTGCAGCGGTCGCGGCCCTGCTGCTGCCGGCCGACGGCCGATCCGTCACCCTGGTCCTCGGCGTAGCCGTGCTCTACGGGGTGGTGGCGTTCGCCCTGACTCATTGGCGCCGGACCACACGCGGCGGACGACGTTTCACGTGAAACATGGCGGGCGGTGTTTCACGTGAAACACCGCCCGCCCACCTCCGCACCGCGTCACTCGTGAAACCGCCGATGTTTCACGTGAAACAGTGGCTCAGCTTTGCCCCGTCCACCATTCCTTGAGCGCCGCGACGGCCGCTTCGTGCTCCATCGGGCCATTCTCCAGGCGCAGTTCGAGCAAAAACTTGTACGCCTTGCCGATCTCGGGGCCGGGCCTGATGCCCAGCACCTCCATGATCTGGTTGCCGTCCAGGTCGGGCCGGATCGAATCCAGCTGTTCCTGCTCCTCAAGCTGCGCGATGCGTTCCTCCAGCCCGTCATAGGCCCTGGAGAGCGCGGCTGCCTTGCGCTTGTTGCGCGTGGTGCAGTCCGAGCGGGTCAGCTTGTGCAGCCGGTCCAGCAGAGGGCCGGCGTCCCGTACGTACCGGCGCACGGCCGAGTCCGTCCACTCGCCGGTTCCGTAGCCGTGGAACCGCAGGTGCAGCTCCACGAGTTTCGACACGTCCTTGATCATGTCGTTGGAGTACTTCAGCGCGGTCATGCGCTTCTTGGTCATCTTCGCGCCGACCACCTCGTGGTGGTGGAAGGAGACGCGGCCGTCCTTTTCGAAGCGCCGGGTGCGCGGCTTGCCGATGTCGTGCAGCAGCGCGGCCAGCCGCAACACCACATCCGGGCCGTTCTCCTCCAGGTCGATGGCCTGCTGAAGGACGATAAGCGAGTGCTCGTAGACGTCCTTGTGCCGGTGGTGTTCGTCGCTCTCGAGCCTCAGCGCGGGCAGCTCCGGCAGCACGTGTGCGGCGAGACCGGTGTCGACAAGGAGGGAGAGGCCCTTGGCGGGGTGGGCGGAAAGAAGCAGTTTGTTGAACTCGTCACGCACCCGCTCGGCCGAGACGATCTCGATGCGTTCGGACATCGCCGTCATCGCCGCGACCACCTCGGGGGCGACCTCGAAGTCGAGCTGAGCGGCGAACCTGGCGGCGCGGAGCATGCGCAGGGGGTCGTCGGAGAAGGAGTTTTCCGGCGTGCCCGGTGTGCGCAACACCTTGGCCGTCAGGTCGTCGCGCCCGCCGTGCGGGTCGATGAACTCTTTCTCCGGGAGCGCGACCGCCATGGCGTTCACCGAGAAGTCGCGGCGTACCAGGTCCTCCTCGATGGAGTCGCCGTAGGACACCTGTGGCTTGCGGGAAGTCCTGTCGTACGCCTCGGACCGATACGTGGTGACCTCCACCAGGTAGCCGTCCTTCTGGCATCCCACCGTCCCGAAGGCGATCCCTACCTCCCACACCGCGTCCGCCCACGGTCGGACGATCTTCAGTACGTCCTCGGGGCGGGCATCGGTGGTGAAGTCCAGGTCGTTGCCGAGCCGGCCCAGGAGCGCGTCCCGGACCGAGCCTCCGACCAGCGCGAGGTGGAAGCCTGCCGCCCGGAACCGGCGGGCGAGGTCATCGGCGACAGGGGAGACCCGCAGCAGTTCACTCACTGCGCGGTGCTGCACCTGGGTCAGGGCGCTGGAGTTGTCTTCATTGGCGTTCGGCACAACAGAAAAGGGTACGTGCCCCCGCCGGGCGGAGTGTCATCGTTTTCGCCGGGCCCTGAGAGACTCTTCCGATCATGTGGCGCAGTCCGCGGCACTTCGTCGCCGTGCGCATCGTTACCATGCGTGGACGCAGCAACCGGGCAACCATCCAAGGCAGCCAACGACGAGGGACGGGCGAGCGCGTGGCCGAGGCGGCAGACTTTCAGGGGATGAATCCTTCTCCTGCCCGCCGATGGGTCCGGCGTGCGGCATCCCTCATCGCCGGAGCCCCGCTCCTGGCCGGCCTGGTACAGCTCCCGGCCGCGCCCGCGGCGTACGCCGCCGAAGACGCCACGGGATGGCGCACTGTGGACGTGGCACTGAACTCGCTGACCCCGGGCGCACCGGGGAAGGGCGACACGGTCACCGTCTCGGGCACCGTCACCAACAAGGGCAAGGAACCCATCTCGGAGGCGCGCGTCGGACTGCGGGTGGGCAACAGGCTCTCCGGCCGCACCCAGGTCGACACAGCGGCGGCCCGCACCGGCTACTCGGAGGGCAGCGAGCCCAACGAGCTGACGGAGTATGCGGTCAAGTTCCCGAGACTGCCCGTGGGGATCAGCACGGACTTCACCCTCGCGGTGCCGGTCGACAAGCTCGGGCTCGGTGACCCGGGCGTCTACCAGCTGAGTGTGTCGCTGGCGGGGAAGACGTCAGGGCGCAGCTCCGAACAGGTACTGGGCATCGAGCGGACCTTCCTGCCGTGGCAGCCCGAGAACACGAAGAAGCGGACGCAGCTCACCTACCTGTGGCCGCTGGTCTCCACGACCCGGCTGTCCGCCGAGACGGGCTCGGACGAGCAGCAGACCCCGGTCTTCGAGAACGACGACCTCGCCAAGGAACTCGCCCCGGGCGGCCGACTCGAACAAATGGTCTCGTTGGGTGACGAACTGCCCGTGACCTGGGTCATCGACCCTGACCTGCTCGCCACCGTGGACGCGATGGTGAAGGGGTACACGGTCAAGGACAGGGCGACCGGCACCAACGTGCCGGGCAGGAGCCGAACCGTCGCCAAGCAATGGCTGGCCGCGCTGGAGAAGGCAGTGCAGGACCAGAAAGTGATCGCGCTGCCGTTCGCGGACCCCGACCTGGCATCGCTGGCCCACCGCGGCAAGAACGTCCCCGGCTCCCTGAACCAGTTGCAACGGGCCACCGAGGCGGCCAAGGGCGCGGTGGAGTCGACCCTGCACGTGAAGCCCTCCACGGACTTCGCCTGGCCTGTCGAGGGCGCCGTCGACCCCGCGATCGTCAACACCGCGACTTCCGCCGGCGCGCACCACGTGATCGCCCGCAGCGACAGCTTCGGCGAGAACGGCGGCCTGCTCTACACGCCCACCGCGGCCCGCCCCATCGGCGGCGGCCGTACCGCCGTCGTCGCCGACGCTCGGCTCTCGACCGCCTTCCAGGGCGACATGGCCAACGCTGAGAAGTCCGCCCTGGCCGCGCAGGGCTTCCTCGCCCACACGCTGGCACTGACCCAGCAGGACGAGGAGAAGCAACGCAGCATCGTGGTCGCCCCGCAGCGCATGCCGTCCGTCACCCAGGCCCAGTCGATGGCGTCCGCCCTGCGCGCCCTGGACGTCCAGCGCTGGACTCAGCCGCTCGACCTGGTGGGGGCGGCCAAGGCCAAGCCCGACCCCGGGGCCATGACCCAGGTCCCCGACCGGTCCTCGTACCCGGACGGATTGCGGAAGCGGGAGCTGCCGACCGCCGCCTTCGAGAACATCAAGGCGACCCAGCACACGCTGGACCGGTTCAAAGTGGTCCTCACCAAACCGGAGCGGGTGGTCACCCCGTTCGGCAACGCCATAAACCGCGAGATGTCGACCTCCTGGCGCCGCAACGAAACCGCGGCGAGCCGCTACCGGCAAGACGTACAGCGTTATCTGAACGACCTCACCAACGAGGTCAACCTGATCGAAAAGTCCACTGCGACCCTTTCGGGGCGCAGCGCGACCATCCCGGTGACCGTCCAGAACAAGCTGGTGCAGGACGTCGACCACCTGGTACTGCGGCTCGAGTCGACCAAGCCCACCCGTCTCAAAGTGGGCGAGGGCGACGGCGGGCCGGTCACCGAGCAGCCCATCAAGATCCGGGGCGGGCACAGCCAGTCCGTGAAGATCGCCACGACGGCCAACGCGAACGGCAAGGTACCCGTCGTCGCGCAGCTTTTCACCGAGGACGGCACCCCCTACGGACCCGAAATGCGGTTCATGGTGAACGTCAACGAGATCACTCCGACGATCATGCTGGTGATCGCCGGCGGCGTACTGCTGCTCGTGCTCGCCGGAATCAAGATGTACTCACAGCGCAAACGCGCGGCGGCCCGCGGCGAGGCGCCGGACGGTGACGCACCGGACAGTGAGGGTTCCGAGCAGCCGAGTGACCCGACGCCGGACACCGGTCCGGAAAGCGGGGAGCCTACGGCCGCGGGTGAGAAAGTGGACCGTTGAGCCATAACCGTCGAGCCATGTCGTGGCCGTCGACCGGGGACGATGAGGTGGGGTTGCAATGAACGCGCCGTACGACGGTGACCACGTCCGGCACGCGGGCGGTGAAGCGGCGGGCCACGCCCCCCCGCCCCGGCATCCCGCCTCCCCGGACGACCCGTACCTCCAGTCCGCGTACGACCACGACCCCTACCGCGCGCAGGACCTCTCCGCGCAGGATCCGGTGACCGAGGCGCTCTACGACCGTGCCTCGCATCCCCCTCCGCCGCCCGGCACCTTTCCGGAGACTCCGCCGCTGTACCAGCAGCCACCGGCACCCCCGCACTCCCCGGACCCGCGGGTGTGGGCCCAGACTCCGCCGCCGGAGCCCGACGGGCCCTCCCGTCACCTGCCGTACGGGGACGACGCCCGCACCGTGCAGTTCACCGGCGTCGACGACCTGGTGACCCGGGCGAGCGAGGAGGAGCCGCCGGAGAAGGACGCGTTCGCCCATCTCTACCGCGACCAGCAGGCCCCGGGCGTACCCGCTCCGGCCACCGCCCCCGAGCAGGCCGTCGCCAGCACGGCACCGCCGAAGAAGCCGACGGGCCGCGCGGCAGGCCTGATGAAGTCCAGTGCCGTGATGGCTGCGGGCACCATGGTCTCGCGCCTCACCGGCTTCGTCCGCTCGGCCCTGATCATCGCGGCGCTCGGTGCGGGCCTGCTCGGTGACACCTTCCAGGTCGCCTACCAGCTGCCCACGATGATCTACATCCTGACCATCGGAGGCGGCCTCAACTCCGTCTTCGTGCCCCAGCTCGTGCGCGCCATGAAAGAGGACGCCGACGGCGGCGAGGCCTACGCAAACCGCCTTCTGACCCTCGTCACGGTGGCCCTGGGGGCGCTCACCGCCCTCGCGATGGTCTGCGCCCCGCTGCTGGTCCGCTTCCTCTCGGTGTCGGTCTCCGGCAACCCGGCCTCCAACGACGTCGCGGTGACCCTGCTGCGCTACTTCCTCCCCACGATCTTCTTCATGGGTGTCCACGTCGTGATGGGCCAGATCCTCAACACGCGCGGAAAGTTCGGCGCGATGATGTGGACGCCGGTCCTCAACAACATCGTCATCATCGCCACCCTCGGCGCGTTCATCTGGGTGTACGGCACGTCGGCGACCTCCCAGATGACCGTCGCCACCATCCCGCCCGAGGGCGAGCGCCTCCTGGGCATCGGAGTCCTGCTGGGCCTCGTCGTGCAGGCACTGGCGATGATCCCGTACCTGCGCGAGACCGGCTTCAAGCTGCGCCCGCGGTTCGACTGGAAGGGCCAGGGCCTCGGCAAGGCGGCGAAGCTCGCCAAGTGGACGGTCCTGTTCGTCCTCGCCAACCAGGCGGGCGCCATCGTCGTCATCCAGCTCGCCACCGCGGCCGTCGGCAAGCACGGCGAGGGCATCGGCTTCGCCGCCTACGCCAACGCCCAGCTGATCTGGGGCCTGCCGCAGGCCATCATCACCGTCTCCCTGATGGCCGCTCTGCTGCCCCGACTGGCGCGCTCGGCGAATGAGGGCGACGCGGGAGCAGTTCGCGACGACATCTCACAGGGCCTGCGTACCACGGCCGTCGCCATCGTCCCGATCGCGTTCGCGTTCCTTTCGCTCGGCGTCCCGATCTGCACACTGATCTTCGGTTCCTCCGGCACCACCCCGGCCACGAACATGGGCTACATGCTGATGGCCTTCGGCCTCGGCCTGATCCCGTACTCCGTGCAGTACGTCGTACTCCGTGCCTTCTACGCCTACGAGGACACCCGCACCCCCTTCTACAACACGGTCATCGTGGCCGCCGTGAACGCCGCCGCCTCGGCCCTCTGCTACCTCCTGCTGCCCGACCGGTGGGCCGTGACCGGCATGGCCGCCTCGTACGGCCTCGCCTACGCCATCGGCGTCGGGATCGCCTGGCAGCGGCTGCGCAAGCGGCTCGGCGGCGACCTGGACGGTGCGAACGTCCTGCGTACGTACGCGCGGCTCGCGATCGCCTCGATTCCCGCGGCCATGGTCGCCGGCGCGGTGGGGTATGCGCTCCTCCAGGCTCTCGGCCAGGGAGTCCTCGGCTCGCTCGCCGCACTGGTCGCCGGCGGTGCCGCACTGCTCGGAGTCTTCTTCGTCGCCGCGAAGAAGATGCACATCGCGGAACTCAACGCCCTGGTGGGCATGGTCCGCGGACGTCTGGGCCGCTGAGCTTCGACGACGGTCGCACAACCATCGCCCGCCGCCATGTGTCGTGCACAGCGGCGGACTGTGGGCACAATTGGCAGGGCTGCTCGACAGCGCGCAACGGATGGGGAGGCAGGAACGACGGTGGCGGAACGTAGCACGGCTGCCGTCGACGTGGCCGACAACAGCGGTGACACTCCTCCCCCCGCCTCGGGCGGGAAGGAGTCGTCCGCCTCTGATGCCGACAGGGCCACGGCCGACGGACTGGCAGAAGGCCAGGACACACCGGAGACGACCACGCAGAACGAGGCGGAGAAGAAGGGCACCGAGACTCCGATCGTCGCACCGGAGCTGCACAGCGGTCACAAACTCGCCAGACGTTACCGGCTGGAGGAGTGCGTCACCCGTCTCGACGGCTTCAGCAGTTGGCGTGCGGTCGACGAAAAGCTGCGGCGCGCCGTGGGCGTCCATCTGCTGCCCGCCGACCACCCCCGGGCACGCACCGTGCTCGCGGCGGCGCGGTCCTCCGCGCTGCTCGGTGACCCCCGCTTCGTCCAGGTCCTGGACGCCGTCGAGGAGAACGACCTCGTCTACGTCGTCCACGAGTGGCTGCCGGACGCCACCGAGCTGACCTCGATTCTCGCCGGCGGTCCGCTGGAGCCGCACGACGCGTACCAGCTCGTCAGCCAGGTCTCCCAGGCCATGACGGCTGCTCACCGCGAGGGTCTGGCCCACCTGCGGCTCACGCCGAGCGCCGTGCTGCGCACCTCCACGGGGCAGTACCGCATCCGCGGTCTCGCGGTGAACGCCGCCCTGCGCGGCATCAGCTCCGACACGGCGCAGCGCGCCGACACCGAAGCGATCGGCGCCCTGCTGTACGCGTCGCTGACCCAGCGCTGGCCGTACGAGAGCGACGCGTACGGCCTGACCGGGCTGCCCAAGGACATCGGCCTCATCTCCCCCGACCAGGTACGCGCCGGCGTCCACCGCGGCCTGTCCGAACTCGCCATGCGGGCCCTGGCCAACGACGGCGCCACCGCGTCCCGCCAGGAACCGCCCTGCACGACCCCCGATGAGCTGGCCAAGGCCGTCGCGGCGATGCCCCGCATCCGCCCCCCGGAACCCTCGTATCCCGCCCGCCCGGACTACCAGCGCACCACCTACCAGCAGGGCTCGTACGGGCGACAGCAGTCGCACCCCGGCGTCACTCAGCCCCTGCCGGTCCCGCCCCGCCCGCTGCAGAGCCGCACCGGCCGGGCCCTCAAGTGGGGTGTCGCCTCGCTCCTCATCGCCGCACTCGGCCTCGGCAGCTGGCAGCTCGCCGACACGCTTCTTGACCGACGCACCACCACCGACGACACCCAGACCCAAACGGAACCGAAGAACAACGACGTGGCACGTCCGCCGGCGCTCAAGCCGCTCGACATCAAGGGCGCCGCCGAGTTCTTCCCCGACGGCCTCCCTCAGGCCGCCGCCGACGTGGCACAGACCTACGACGGCGATCGCAACACGTACTGGCGGACCAAGAGCTACAACGACGGCCCAGAACTGGCACCCTCCATCAAGAAGGGCGTAGGCATCGTCTACGACCTCGGCGAGGAGAGAGACGTCTCCGAGGCGTCAATAGCGTTCAAGTACGCGGGAGACCGCACAACGATCTCCATGTACGCGGCGCCTTCGATGTCCTCCTCGGGAGACGTCGACTCGATGAAGAAGATCGCCACGACGACCACCAGCGCCTCGAACGCCTCGATCAAGGCGAAGAAGCCGGTGAAGACGCGCTACGTACTGCTCTGGATGACAGCCATGCCCATGGCCGGACAGGACGAGTTCAGCGGCGCGGGGCACAAGCAGGCCATAACCGATGTGAAATTCACAGGCTGACTCAAGCCACCAGGGGGAGGGGTCACCGTTGGACGACGACGTCGCACTTCGCGATGCCGACGACCAGGATCTCCTGGCCAGGCACGTCAAGGGAGAACCCGACGCCTTCGGCGAGCTCGTACGCCGGCACCGCAACCGGCTCTGGGCAGTGGCGCTGCGCACCCTCGGCGACCGCGAGGAAGCAGCAGACGCCGTTCAGGATGCCCTGGTGTCCGCCTACCGGGCCGCCCACACCTTCCGGGGTCAGTCGGCCGTCACCACCTGGTTGCACCGGATAACCGTGAACGCCTGCCTTGACCGCGTCCGCAAGGCCGCGTCCCGCAGAACCTCACCCATGGACGACAACGAACGCCTGGAACAACTCCTCGAACCCCATGAGTCGGCGGAGGCTCCCGCCGAACGTCAGGACCTGCACCGTGAGCTGCTGGCAGCACTGCGTACTCTGCCTGCCGACCAGCGGGCCGCGCTCGTCCTCGTCGACATGCAGGGATACCCGGTGGCGGAGGCCGCCGAGGTCCTTGGCGTACCGACCGGAACCGTGAAAAGCCGCTGCGCACGAGGCCGGGCCAGACTCCTGCCACTCCTCGCGCATCTGCGGGTCGGAACCGGGGATAGCGGGGACTCCGAGGGGGGAAGGAACCGGAGGCCGGGGACATCCGTCCCACCACCGGCATCGGATGCAAAAGACGCAGGGCCCGGCCCTGCTGCTGTGAAGGGCGGAGGTGGGCGCGCGTGACCTCCACGACCGGCACGACTCAGCACCCGGATGTCGCGGAGATCTCCGACCTCACCGAAGGGGTCTTGCCGCAGAACCGCACGGAGGACGTACGTCGGCACCTCGACGGGTGCGCACTGTGCGCAGACGTCCGGGCGTCCCTGGACGAGATCCGCAGCATGCTCGGCACCCTTCCCGGACCACCGCGCATGCCCTCCGACGTGGCCGGAAGAATCGACGCGGCTCTGGCCGCCGAGGCCCTGCTGGCTTCCACGGCGCCCGACGCGGCCACCCCCGTCGATGTTTCACGTGAAACCTCGGCTGCTCCCGCGGCATCCGCTCCACCACGCGCCGACCGGCCGGGCCAGGCCCGCGCAGCCACCGGCCCCGGACGGCCCACCTCCCGCAAGCCCCGCCGTCGAGCCTTGTGGGGGGCCGTCCTCGGGACAGCCACGGTCGGGCTCGGTGTCCTGCTGGTGCAGTCCCTGTCCACCCCAAGTGGGACGGGGGCCAAGGACAGCGCGTCGTCGGCAACGCTCTCCCGGCAGTTCTCGGGAGCACCGCTCAAGGAACACGTCGAAACGCTGCTCGCCTCGGCCGCACCGGAATCAAACAACCCGCTGAGCAAGGACAAGAACGCCCCGTCGCTCGACAGCCAAGAGAATCCGAACTCCCCGAAGGCGATGCTCGGCGTGCCCTCCTGCATCCAGAAGGGCACGGGCCGCACCGACGCCCCCCTGGGCTTCGAGAGCGGAAGTTACGAGGGCAAGCCAGCCTATCTTCTCGTCCTGCCCCACGCCTCCAAACCGACACTGGTTCATGCGTACGTCGTCGACGCGTCCTGCATCGGTGCCGAACCCACGGGCAGGGGCAACCTGCTGCTCAGCGATACCTACCCCAGGCGCTGACAGACGCGTCCAAGTGCCGGGCCGTCCCGGGAATGCCAGCCCCGTAGTATCCGTTGGATGGGGTGGAAGGTTCAGACCGGGCCCCGGTTGGCAGTAAGCAGTCTGCAGAGACGAGGAAGAAACCCGTGAGCGACGTCCGTAACGTGATCATCATTGGCTCCGGGCCGGCCGGATACACCGCCGCGCTGTACACCGCGCGCGCATCGCTGAAGCCGCTGGTGTTCGAAGGTGCCGTCACCGCGGGTGGTGCGCTGATGAACACCACCGAGGTCGAGAACTTCCCCGGCTTCCGCGACGGCATCATGGGTCCGGACCTGATGGACGGCATGCGCGCCCAGGCCGAGCGCTTCGGTGCCGAGCTCATCCCCGACGACATCGTCTCCGTCGACCTCACCGGGGACATCAAGACGGTCACCGACACCGCCGGTACCGTGCACCGCGCCAAGACCGTGATCATCTCCACCGGCTCACAGCACCGCAAGCTCGGCCTGCCCAAGGAGGACGCCCTCTCCGGACGCGGCGTCTCCTGGTGCGCCACCTGCGACGGCTTCTTCTTCAAGGACCACGACATCGCCGTGGTCGGCGGCGGCGACACCGCCATGGAAGAGGCCACGTTCCTCTCCCGCTTCGCCAAGTCCGTCACCATCGTCCACCGCCGGGACACCCTGCGTGCCTCGAAGGCAATGCAGGAGCGCGCGTTCGCCGACCCGAAGATCAAATTCGCCTGGGACAGCGAGACGGCTTCCCTCGATGGCGACCAGAAGCTCTCGGGTATCACGCTGCGCAGCACCAAGACCGGCGAGACCGCTCCCCTCGACGTCACCGGCCTGTTCATCGCCGTCGGCCACGACCCGCGCAGCGAGCTCTTCAAGGGTCAGGTCGAACTGGACGACGAGGGCTATGTGAAGGTCGAGGCACCCTCGACCCGCACCAACCTCGCCGGTGTCTTCGCGGCGGGTGATGTCGTGGACCACACCTACCGCCAGGCCATTACCGCCGCCGGTACTGGCTGCTCCGCCGCGCTCGACGCGGAGCGCTACCTTGCCGCGCTCGCCGACACCGAGAAGGTTGCCGAGCCGGAGAAGACCCCCGCCGTCTGATCCCCCACCCCACACACCACCAGCAGTGAAGGAGGCCGCCGTGGCCGGCGACCTGAAGAATGTGACCGACGACTCCTTCGACGAGATCGTCCTCAAGAGCGACAAGCCCGTCCTGGTCGACTTCTGGGCAGCCTGGTGCGGTCCGTGCCGTCAGATCGCGCCGTCCCTCGAAGCCATCGCGGCGGAACACGGCGACAAGATCCAGGTCGTCAAGCTCAACATCGACGAGAACCCGGCCACTGCGGCCAAGTACGGCGTCATGTCCATCCCGACGCTGAACGTCTACCAGAACGGCGAGGTCGCCAAGACCATCGTCGGTGCCAAGCCGAAGGCCGCGATCGTCCGCGACCTGGACCCCTTCATCGGCGAGTAGCAGTACGCCGCTGTTGTTTCACGTGAAACAGTGAGGGCCCACCCCAAAAAGGGGGTGGGCCCTCACCGCTTTACAGCGGTCGGAGCACTGGATCCTTCTGCACCACACCCAGCAGTTTGTCCAGCGCGTGCTCCATGTCCTCCTTCCAGGACAGCGCGGTACGCAGCTCGAGCCGCAAACGCGGATGCGTGGGATGCGGGCGCACCGTCTTGAAGCCGACAGCCAGCAGATGATCGGCGGGCAGTAGACAGCCCGGCTCCTTCCATCGGGCTTCACCGAACGCCTCGATCGCTTTGAAGCCCCGCATGAGGAGGTCCTTGGCCACGGTCTGGACCATCACCCGCCCCAGCCCTTGTCCCTGGTACCCGGGAACGATCACCGCCGTCATCAACTGCACCGCGTCCGGCGACACCGGGCTGGTGGGAAACGCCGTCGCGCGCGCGACATACGCCGGGGGCGCGAACATCACGAAACCCACCGGGATGTCGTCCACATAGACCACCCGGCCGCAGGACCCCCACTCCAGCAGAACCGCCGAAATCCAGGCCTCTTTTTCCAGCTCGGCCCGGCCCGCCTCTACTGCCGCCTCTCCACGGACGGGATCGAGTTCCCAAAAGACACAGCCGCGACACCGGTGGGGAAGGTCCGCCAAGTTGTCCAGCGTGAGCGGTACGAGCCGACGCCCCATGAAGGCTGTTCCCCACTTTCCTCGCCTGCCGCACCGCGAGCGGCGCTCAGCGCGCTCCGCTCCCGGATCAGACTGCCGACGAACCCGCCGACCGCCCCGAGCCCCAGCCCTGCAGTCACCAGTTGGCCTCGGCTCACCGTTCGCATGGCTCCGTCCTCCTCCTGGCGGATGGCAGTGGGTGCGCCGTACCACGAAGCATCGTAACCACCCCGCGATCGGACCGGTACCGCCGACGAGCGAAGGGCGGGGGTGTTCCGGCCACTGCCGCAACACCACCGCCCCGGCACGGAAGTTCGCGTCGAGATCAGCTCCCGTCGCTCTGCCCGTCCTGCTCGCTCAAACCCTTCTCCAGCACACGCCCCTCGCCCGGGGCAAGGGTGCCTAGGATCCGCTCCAAGTCCTCCACCGAGGCGAACTCGACGGTGATCTTGCCCTTCTTCTGCCCGAGGTCGACCTTCACCCGCGTTTCGAAGCGATCCGAAAGCCGGGACGCGAGATCCGACAGGGCAGGAGCCATCCGCGAACCGGCCCGGGGGCCCTTGGGCCTGGGCTCCTTGTTCGGCTCGGAACCCAGCAGAGAAACGATCTCCTCGATCGCCCGCACCGACAGCCCTTCCGCCACGATGCGGTGCGCCAGTCGGTCCTGCTCGGAGGAATCCTCCACGGCCAGCAGCGCACGGGCGTGGCCTGCAGACAACACCCCGGCTGCGACCCTACGCTGCACAGACGCGGAAAGCTTCAGCAACCGCAGAGTGTTGGAGACCTGTGGCCGCGAGCGACCGATCCGGTCGGCCAACTGGTCATGGGTGCAATTGAAGTCCTTGAGCAACTGATCGTAGGCATGAGCCTCTTCCACCGGGTTGAGCTGCGCCCGGTGGAGGTTCTCCAGCAGCGCGTCCAGCAGGAGCTTTTCGTCCTCCGTCGCACGCACGATCGCCGGAATCTTCTCCAGGCCGGCCTCCTTGGAGGCCCGCAGACGGCGCTCGCCCATGATGAGCTGAAAACGCTCCGGGCCCACCTGCCGGACGACGACAGGCTGGAGCAATCCCACCTCTTTGATAGAGGTGACCAGCTCAGCGAGCGCGTCCTCGTCGAACACTGTCCGCGGCTGCTGCGGATTGGGCTCGATGAACTGCGGCGGCAGCTCCGCGAAGAACGCCCCCTCGGGGGCCTTCAGCACATCCGGCTCGGATTGCCGGACCGCAGAGGATGTTTCACGTGAAACATTGCCGACGGACAAAGCGGCCACCTTCGCGGCCGCCACTCCGCGCTCCGAGGTCAGGGTCCCGCTCGCAGGCACCTGGGTCTCCCGGGAAGCATTCGGGATCAGCGCGTTCAGTCCGCGCCCCAGCCCTCTACGTCGATCGCTGCTCATTGGACACCCTCCGCCATGCTGTGCTGATTGTTCTGGTCGGCAGCATGGGCGTGCTGCGCCTCATAGAAGACTCCGGCCCCCCGCAACGCGATTTCGCGCGCCGCTTCAAGGTACGACAGCGAGCCGCTGGAGCCCGGATCGTAGGTGAGCACGGTCTGCCCATAGCTGGGAGCTTCCGAGATCCGGACGGACCTGGGAATGCTGGTCTTGAGTACTTCCTTGGCGAAGTGGCTGCGCACTTCCTCTGCGACCTGCGAGGCGAGCCGGGTACGGCCGTCGTACATCGTCAGCAGGATCGTCGATACGTGCAGCTCGGGGTTGAGGTGCCCGCGTACCAGCTCCACGTTCCGAAGGAGCTGCCCCAGCCCTTCCAGGGCGTAGTACTCGCACTGAATGGGGATCAGCACTTCCTCGCCGGCGACCATCGCGTTGACGGTCAGGAGGCCCAGAGACGGCGGGCAGTCGATGAGGATGTAGTCCAGCGGCTGCTCGTACGCCTGGATCGCGCGCTGCAGTCGGCTCTCCCTCGCCACCAGGGACACCAGCTCGATCTCCGCACCGGCGAGATCGATGGTGGCCGGGGCACAGAAGAGGCCTTCGACGTCCCGAACGGGCTGCACCACGTCCGACAGCGGCTTGCTGTCGATCAGCACGTCATAGATCGAGGGAACCTCGGAGTGATGGTCGATTCCCAGCGCCGTGGAGGCATTGCCCTGCGGATCGAGGTCGATCACCAGGACCCTCGCGCCGTGCAGCGCGAGCGAGGCAGCCAGGTTGACCGTGGACGTGGTCTTTCCCACTCCGCCCTTCTGGTTGGCGACCACCATCACTCGTGTCTGCTCAGGCCTCGGCAGTCCCTCGCCGGCTCGGCCGAGAGCATCTACCGCCAGTTGCGCGGCACGACCAATGGGGGTGTCGTCGGGCAGGGGCGATGTTTCACGTGAAACATCGTCTCCCGCCGCTTCGGAACGGGGGCCGGGGACCGGATCGGTCATCGGTCCCGCGATGTTGGCGTCGGACCGCAAGGATTCACTCTCCTCGACTTCAGGCTCGTAGTGCTCAGAGCCTGTCACGCTTCGGGGGGCGCCAACCAGTGAGGCCCGTTCTCCTGTGGAAGAACCCGCCCTTGTGGACAACCCCATGGTCCTTTCGGGTCTTACTTCGTGCGACGAGGAAGCCGCACGACCCCGGCTGATAATTCCCTGCAGCAGCGAGCGACGTTTCACGTGAAACACGATGCACGCGCGGCATCACCGGCAGACCCCGACACTCCGCGTCACCTACACAGGGCTCCATGTATGGAGCATCAGGGACACGTCAGTCCGGTAGGCCGAAGCCCGTCAGCGACGACGCCGTGAACGGCCCGTTCGTGCCGCCTTGGCCCGCTTCGCCGCGAACCGTACACCTCCAGGGCTCTCCCCGACCTCGACGCGCACGACGGTCGAAAGCGGCTCCACCACTCCCTCGCCGACCTGAAGAACCTCGGTCTTCACCACGCCGAGCTTGCTGAGCGCCGCACGCGCACCCTTGAGCTCCTCCTCGGCGGTGTCGCCCTTGAGTGCGAGCATCTCGCCGTACGAACGCAGCAGGGGGACGCCCCACCCCGCGAGCCGGTCCAATGGAGCGACCGCCCGAGCAGTCACCACATGGACCGGTTCCACCTTTCCCATCACTTCCTCAGCACGGCCCCGCACGACCGTGACGTGATCCAGACCCAGCAGCTCGACGACCTCCTGGAGGAAGTTCGTACGCCGCAGCAGCGGCTCCAGGAGGGTGATCTTCAGGTCCGGCCGTGCCAGAGCCAGCGGGATACCCGGCAGGCCGGCCCCCGAGCCCACGTCGCACACGGTGATGTTCTCGGGGACGACCTCCGATAGCACGGCACAGTTGAGCAGGTGCCGCTCCCACAGCCGTGGCACCTCGCGCGGGCCGATCAGGCCCCGCTCGACACCGGCGTCCGCGAGCAGCTCGGCGTACCGAACCGCCTGCGGGAGGAACTCGCCGAACACCGTCTTGGCTACTTCCGGCGCCTGGGGAAGCTCCGCTGCTGCCTCCATCACGGGGACCGTCCTTCCGTACCGCACTGGGGTGGCTGACTATCAGGCTGACAAAGTTCGGCCCCGCCTGCGAACAGACGGGGCCGAAGGGCAAATATCCAGGTCAGGCAGGGAGCACAACGACGAAGCGCTGGGGCTCCTCGCCCTCGGACTCGCTGCGCAGGCCCGCCGCAGCGATCGCGTCGTGCACTACCTTGCGCTCGAACGGGGTCATCGGGTCGAGCTTCACCGGGGTACCCGAGGTCTTCGCCTCGTCCGCGGCCCTGGCGCCGATCTCCGCGAGCTCCTCACGCTTCTTGGCCCGGAAGCCCGCGATGTCCAGCATCAGCCGGCTGCGGTCGCCCGTCTCGCGGTGCACGGCGAGCCGCGTCAACTCCTGAAGGGCTTCGAGCACCTCGCCGTCACGGCCCACGAGCTTTTGCAGGTCGCGGCCGCTGGAGTCACTGATGATCGAAACAGCGGCCCGATCCGCCTCTACGTCCATGTCGATGTCGCCGTCGAGGTCGGCGATGTCGAGCAGGCCCTCGAGGTAGTCAGCCGCGATCTCGCCCTCCTGCTCCAGACGCGTCAGCGTGTCGGTGCCTTCGGCGGGCGCGGAGGAGGTGGTGGTGCCGTCCGTCACGAGAGGACTCCTTCTTACTTCTTGGACGGGTGCTTGGGCCGCTGCGGGCCCTTGCGCTGCCCGGACTTGGCTTGGGAACGGGCAGGCTTGCCCGCCGTTGTGGGCTTGGCGTCCTGCGCCTCGTCCTTCTTCTCCAGCGAGGTCTTGGAGGAGGAGTCCTCAGAAGCCTTGGCGGCCGTGCCCTGCTGCACGGTGGCCGACTGGCGCTTGGCCTTGGTCTGGCGCTTGGGCTGCTGTCGCTTCGCCGCAGCGGCGCTGCCCTCGGCGTCGGCGGCCGCCGTGGCGCTACGGGAAACCGTGCCATCGGGCTCTGCCACGAAGCCCGCCTTGGCCAGTCCGGTGATGAACTTGCGCTCGACGTCGTTGCGGTCGGGACCCTTGGCGACGATCACCTTCACGACGTTGCGCTTGCGCCGCGCCTTCACCTCGCCCGACGCCACCACGCTCTTCAGCAGCCGCTGCAGATAGGCGTCCTGCGCCTTACTGCCCGGGGTGGGGTTCTGGTTGATGACGTACATCTGCTGGCCCATGGTCCACACGTTGGTGGTCAGCCAGTAGACGAGGACACCGACGGGGAAGTTGATGCCCATCACCATGAACATCACGGGGAAGATGTACAGCATCATCTTCTGCTGCTGCATGAACGGCGTCTTGACCGTGAGGTCGACGTTCTTCGTCATGAGCTGGCGCTGAGTGAAGAACTGCGAGGCCGACATCATCACGATCATGATCGCGGTGACGATCTTGACCGAGGTCGCCGAGGCGTCCAGGCCGGCGATCTTGTCCGCGCTGTCCGTGAACTTCGCGGCCAGTGGGGCGCCGAAGATGTGCGCCTGACGTGCGCTCTCCAGGAGCTGGTCGTTGATGACGCCGATCTTCTTGCCGTCGGCGATGCTGGAGAGCACGTGGTAGAGCGCGAAGAAGAACGGCGACTGCGCCAGGATGGGAAGGCACGAGGAGAGCGGATTGGTGCCCGTCTCCTTGTACAGCTTCATCATCTCTTCGGACTGACGCTGCTTGTCGCTCTTGTAGCGCTCCTGGATCGCCTTCATCTTCGGCTGGAGCACCTGCATGTTCCGCGTCGACTTGATCTGCTTCACGAACAGCGGGATCAGGCAGATGCGGATCAGGATCACGAGGGACACGATGGACAGGCCCCAGGCCCACCCCGTGTCAGGGCCGAAAACGAACCCGTACACCTTGTGGAACTGGACGATGACCCAGGAAACGGGCCAGGTGATGAAGCTGAACAGACTGGCAATCGTGTCCACTAATCAAGCTCCTTGAGCATTGGGCGAGGTCTCTGCGGCCGGGCTCGGGGTGTCGGGGGCGGATCCCCGAGAAGACACGCCATCGGCGGACTTCTCGCCCTTGCTGCCGCGCCACGCGTCGCGCAGCGCTTCGTGCCACCGTCGGCGCGTGCGCGGCGGAACATGGTCCACACCGCCCGGCGACCACGGATTGCACCGCAGAATGCGCCAGGCGGTGAGAGCTGTGCCCTTCACCGCGCCGTGCCGGTCGATGGACGTGAATCCGTAGTGGGAACACGACGGGTAGTACCGGCAGACCGGCCCGAGCATGGGGCTGATGGTCCACTGGTACAGCTTGATGAGCGCCAGCAGCGGGTACTTCATCGCGTGCCTCTCCCCCGACCTTCGGTTTGGGGAGCCCCGCCCAGCAGCCGCTGCAACGCGGCGTCCAGGTCCTGGGCCAGCTGTGCGTAGTCGGCCCCGCCCGCTCCGGGCAGCGCCCGTACGACTACCAGGCTACCGGGGGGCAGCTCGGCAATCCTTTCGCGCATGAGATGGCGGAGTCTGCGCTTCACCGCGTTGCGTACGACAGCGACTCCGACGGCTTTGCTCACGACGAAACCCGCACGCGTCGGGGGAGTGCTCTCCCCTGCCGCGTGCGGGTCCGTTGCACCGCTACTGCGTAGATGGACGACGAGAAGCGGGCGGCCTGCACGGCGCCCTCGTCGTACCGCGGTCGCGAAGTCCTCGCGCCGCCTCAGCCGATTCTCGGTAGGCAGCACGTCATGACCCGAACGGGATCAGGCGGACAGTTCGCTGCGGCCCTTGGCACGGCGGTTCGCCAGGATGGCGCGGCCGGCACGGGTACGCATGCGCAGACGGAAGCCGTGGGTCTTGGCACGACGACGGTTGTTCGGCTGGAAGGTGCGCTTGCTCACTCGGGGGCTCCAGAAATGAATCGGGGATGGCGGGACATCGCCTGGCTGTCACCGTGCGCCCACGAGGAAGCTCGCAACGCCTTCAGTGCACCGCTTCACGATCATTGACCATGATCTTTGCCCATCGGAGGCAGGCGGCAGCAGCCATCGACAACTCGACCTGGTTACGGTACGCGCGGCTACGCCATCCGGTCAAACCAGGGCTTGTCGGAGCCGCTCTGTGCACAGCCTGTGGACAACAACTTGAACCGCGTGAGCTGCCCCGACTACCGTGGCCCAACCTGGATTCTGGCTTTCGTAGGCATGCAACCCATGTGTCCCTGCCCGTCCAGGCCGAACTTCCCGTCCCGTCCCGAGAACCACACCTTCGTGGGACCTGTGAGAGAGCGTGCCCTGTGGCTGACGTACCTGCCGATCTTGCCGCAGTGTGGCCACGCGTGCTGGAGCATCTGCTCGGTGAGGGCCAGCAGGGCCTCGAAGCCAAGGACAAGCAGTGGATCGAACGCTGCCAGCCGCTCGCCCTGGTCGCCGACACCGCACTTCTCGCCGTGCCCAACGGATACGGGAAGCAGGTCCTGGAAGGCCGGCTCGCCCCCCTCATCAGCGAGGCACTCAGCCACGAGTGCGGCAGGCCGATCCGGATCGCCGTCACCGTCGACGACTCCGTCGGCGAGTCGCCCGCCCCTCCGCCCCGCCAGCAGTCCTCGCAGCCGTCCCCGTACCAGGGACAGCACCAGGGCGCTCAGCACCAGGACCAGCAGCAGAGCCGGCAGCGAGACGACCAGCAGCGCGACGTCCGCAACAGCCGCGACTCGCGCGACGGTTACGACAACACCTACGGGCGCCGTCCGCAGCACGACGACGGGCTGCCGACAGCCCGCCCCGCCTACCCCGAGTACCGGCAGCAGTCCCGCCCCGCCCCCGGCTCCTGGCCCGGCGGCGGGCAGGACGACCACGGCGGCTGGCAGCAGCCCCGGCTCGGCGGCTTCCAGGAACGCGACTCCTACTCCCGGCCGCCGCAGCACGACTACCGGTCGCAGTTGCCCGACCGGCCCTCGTACGACCAGCAACAGCAGTCATACGAGCAGCAGCGTCAGGACCGCCCCGACCGGCAGGACCACGGCCCCCGTCACGGAGGCGGTCCGAACCTGCCTGCGCCCAGCGGTGCCCCCGGCCCGCTCGCCGCTCAGCCCGCGCCCGCACCGGGCCCAGGAGAGCCGCAGGCCCGGCTGAACCCGAAGTACCTTTTCGACACCTTCGTCATCGGCTCCTCGAACCGTTTCGCCCACGCAGCCGCGGTCGCTGTCGCCGAGGCGCCGGCGAAGGCGTACAACCCGCTGTTCATCTACGGGGAGTCCGGGCTCGGCAAGACGCACCTGCTGCACGCCATCGGCCACTATGCCCGCAGCCTCTATCCCGGCACGCGCGTGCGGTACGTGAGCTCCGAGGAGTTCACCAACGAGTTCATCAACTCCATCCGCGACGGCAAGGGCGACGCGTTCCGCAAGCGTTACCGCGACGTGGACATCCTGCTCGTCGACGACATCCAGTTCCTCGCGAGCAAGGAGTCGACGCAGGAGGAGTTCTTCCACACGTTCAACACGCTGCACAACGCGAACAAGCAGATCGTGCTGTCCTCCGACCGGCCGCCCAAGCAGCTGGTCACGCTGGAGGACCGGCTGCGCAATCGCTTCGAGTGGGGTCTGACCACCGACGTGCAGCCGCCTGAGCTGGAGACGCGCATCGCTATCCTGCGCAAGAAAGCGGTGCAGGAGCAGCTCAACGCCCCTCCGGAGGTACTGGAGTTCATCGCCTCCCGCATCTCGCGCAACATCCGCGAGCTGGAGGGAGCGCTGATCCGTGTCACGGCCTTCGCGAGCCTGAACAGGCAGCCGGTGGACCTCGGTCTCACCGAGCAGGTACTGAAGGACCTCATCCCCGGCGGCGAGGACGCCTCGCCGGAGATCACCGCGCCCGCCATCATGTCGGCGACGGCGGACTACTTCGGGCTGACGGTGGACGACCTGTGCGGATCCTCGCGCAGCCGCGTGCTGGTGACGGCACGCCAGATCGCCATGTACCTGTGCCGGGAGCTCACCGACCTCTCGCTGCCGAAGATCGGCGCGCAGTTCGGCGGCCGGGACCACACGACGGTGATGCACGCGGACCGCAAGATCCGCGCTCTGATGGCCGAGCGCCGGTCCATCTACAACCAGGTCACCGAGCTCACCAACCGCATCAAGAACGTCTGACGGCCCGGTCCGTACGACGCCGAAGGGCGCCTGGAGAAGCATTGTCCAGGCGCCCTTTCCGTTGCCTGCCGACGCCTTGAGAACGTGATGCGCGCGTCCGCCGGGCTGTTCGCGCTGTTTTCCCCGAGCTGTGGAGGACCGGTCCTGTTCGAATAAGGGCCTGTGGGCTGCGGTTCTCCACAGATCCTGGGACGATGTCCCGTCCACACCCTGGGGACTGAGAAGTTGTCCAGATTGCGTCCACAGGTACGCGAGCTGAGGCTCCATCACTCCAGGTCAAGTGGCTGTGGAATTGTGGCAAACCGTCATCCACAGGCTGTGGACAGTTATTCGTCCACAGGGCGCCCGACGCGTTGTCCACCGATGGCCCACAGGGACGGGGGTCTTTCCCACAGCTTTTCCCCAGCGTTGTCCACTGTTCGGCAACGGAACACCCTCTCTCACTGGGTCGAGTGAAAGCCGTCACACCAAGGAGGCCGGTTGCCCTGTGGGGAAGCTGGGTAAAGCTGGGGACACAGCTGTGGGGAAGTAGGGGTCCCCTGTGTATCGGGTGTGCACAACATCGCACCGTCCACAGAGCGGCCGAGTTGTCCACCGGTCCCGCCCACAGGCGCGGTGGACAAAAAAGTGGGTCTGAGCTGCGGAAACAAGGTTATCCACGGTTTCCACAGGCCCTACTACTACTCCCACTAAGAGTGAGACCGGAATCCGCATCGAAGAAGGCCCTGTGTACAACTCGGCCCCTCGGCTCCTCGCGCCTCTCGCCACGACTTGACCCGCAGCAGCACCGACTGTCGGTGGCGTACGTCAGACTGGTCCCCGGTGAACTTCCCCAGCCGACGGCCGGGAGACACCAGTCCGACGAAGAAAAGCCAGCAGGGCGAGCCAGCAACAGCAGGAGGCGGTTCCGGTGAAGATCCGGGTGGAGCGCGATGTACTCGCGGAGGCGGTGGCCTGGACGGCCCGCAGCCTCCCGGCCCGTCCGCCGGTGCCCGTCCTCGCGGGCCTTCTGCTGAAGGCCGAGGAGGGCGCACTGAGCCTCTCCGGCTTCGACTACGAGGTTTCGGCCCGTGTGTCGGTCGACGCGGAGATCGAGGAGGACGGCACGGTCCTGGTGTCCGGCCGGCTCCTCGCCGACATCTGCCGTGCCCTCCCCAACCGGCCGGTGGAGATTTCCACAGACGGTGTACGGGCGACCGTGGCCTGCGGCTCCTCGCGGTTCACACTCCACACGCTTCCTGTGGAGGAGTACCCGGCGCTGCCGCAGATGCCGTCCGCCACCGGCACCGTCCCGGGCGAGGTGTTCGCCTCCGCCGCCGCTCAGGTGGCAATCGCCGCCGGTCGTGACGACACGCTGCCCGTGCTGACCGGTGTGCGCATCGAGATCGAGGGCGAGACGGTCACGCTGGCGTCCACCGACCGCTACCGCTTCGCGGTCCGCGAGTTCCTGTGGAAGCCGGAGGACCCGGACGCGTCCGCGGTCGCCCTGGTGCCCGCCAAGACGCTCCTGGACACCGCCAAGTCGCTGACCAGCGGCGACACGGTGACCATCGCGCTGTCCGGCTCGGGTGCAGGCGAGGGCCTGATCGGTTTCGAAGGCGCCGGTCGCCGTACGACGACCCGCCTCCTCGAAGGCGACCTGCCGAAGTACCGGACGCTGTTCCCGACCGAGTTCAACTCCGTCGCCGTCATCGAGACCGCCCCGTTCGTCGAGGCGGTGAAGCGCGTGGCACTGGTTGCGGAGCGGAACACCCCGGTCCGGCTGACCTTCGAACAGGGCGTCCTGATCCTTGAAGCGGGTTCCAGCGACGATGCACAGGCTGTGGAGCGTGTCGACGCCAGCCTGGACGGCGACGACATCTCGATCGCCTTCAACCCGACCTTCCTGCTGGACGGTCTGAGTGCCATCGACTCGCCGGTCGCGCAGCTCTCCTTCACGACATCCACGAAGCCGGCGCTGCTCAGCGGCCGCCCGGCCGTGGATGCCGAGGCGGACGACGCGTACAAGTACCTGATCATGCCGGTGCGGCTCTCGGGCTGATCCCGGGGGACTGCCGTGCAGGCCCGGGGCCCAGGGGGCGCCGGGCCTCACGTGCCCCTCGGGCCCTCCGCCCACCCCGGGCGTAGGCTCGGACCCGGGTACGAATCGCCTCGAATGTTAAGGAATCTCTGATGGAGCTCGGTCTCGTCGGCCTCGGCAAGATGGGCGGCAACATGCGCGAGCGCATTCGCCGCGCAGGCCACACCGTCATCGGTTACGACCGCAACCAGGACGTCGCCGACGTCCACAGCCTGGAAGAGCTTGTGGGCAAGCTCAAGGGCCCGCGCGTCGTATGGGTCATGGTCCCGGCCGGTGACGCCACCCAGACCACGATCGACGCCCTCGGTGAGCTGTTGTCGCCCGGCGACGTGGTCGTCGACGGCGGAAACTCGCGCTGGACGGACGACGAGAAGCACGCCGAGGAGCTGAAGGCCAAGGGCATCGGCTTCGTCGACTGCGGCGTCTCCGGCGGCGTCTGGGGCCTGGAGAACGGCTACGCGCTGATGTACGGCGGCGACGCCGACGACGTGGCGAAGGTCCAGCCGGTCTTCGACGCCCTCAAGCCCGAGGGTGATTTCGGCTCGGTGCACGCCGGCAAGGTCGGCGCCGGTCACTTCGCGAAGATGGTCCACAACGGCATCGAGTACGCCATGATGCAGGCGTACGCCGAGGGCTGGGAGCTGCTGGAGAAGGTCGACTCCGTCACGGACGTGCGCGAGGTCTTCCGCTCCTGGCAGGAGGGCACGGTCATCCGTTCCTGGCTGCTGGACCTGGCGGTCAACGCGCTCGACGACGACGAGCACCTGGAGGGGCTGCGCGGGTTCGCGGCGGACTCCGGCGAGGGCCGCTGGACCGTCGAGGCCGCCATCGACAACGCCGTGCCGCTGCCCGCGATCACGGCCTCCCTGTTCGCCCGCTTCGCGTCGCGTCAGGACGACTCCCCGCAGATGAAGATGATCGCCGCGCTGCGCAACCAGTTCGGCGGGCACGCGGTCGAGTCCAACAAGAAGTAAGCACCGCAGCAGTAGGCCCGGAAGGGCAGCAAGGCACAGTCGGGGGAAGGTCGGCGCACCACCATGCACGTCACGCATCTGTCGCTGGCCGACTTCCGCTCGTACGCCCGGGTCGAGGTTCCGCTCGACCCGGGCGTCACCGCGTTCGTGGGGGCGAACGGACAGGGCAAGACGAACCTCGTCGAAGCTGTCGGTTATCTGGCGACCCTCGGCAGTCACCGGGTCTCCTCCGACGCTCCTTTGGTACGGATAGGAGCCGAGCGTGCCGTGATCCGCGCGGCCGTCACGCAGGGCGAGCGGTCCCAGCTGATCGAGCTGGAACTCAACCCCGGCCGGGCCAACCGTGCCCGTATCAACAGGTCGTCGCAGGTCAGGCCGCGCGACGTGCTGGGGATAGTACGAACCGTCCTGTTCGCGCCCGAGGATCTCGCCCTGGTCAAGGGCGACCCCGGCGAGCGCCGGAAGTTCCTGGACGAGCTGATCACGGCCCGGTCGCCGCGGATGGCCGGGGTGCGATCGGACTACGAACGGGTGCTCAAGCAGCGCAACACCCTCCTGAAGTCGGCCGCGATGGCGCGCAGGCACGGCGGCCGGTCCATGGACATGTCCACCATCGACGTATGGGACCAGCACCTGGCGAAGGCGGGGGCTGAGCTCCTCGCCCAGCGGCTTGATCTGGTCGCCACGCTTCAGCCGCTGGCGGACAAGGCCTACGAACAACTGGCGCCCGGTGGTGGGCCGGTGGTGCTGGAGTACCGGAACTCGGCGCCCGGTGAGGCGCAGTCCCGGGAGGACCTCTACGGGCAGTTGCTGGGGGCGCTCGGCGAGGCGCGCAAGCAGGAGATCGAGCGCGGCGTGACTCTCGTGGGTCCGCACCGGGACGAACTGCTTTTGAGGCTGGGCCAGTTGCCTGCGAAGGGCTATGCGAGTCACGGCGAGTCCTGGTCGTATGCCCTGGCTCTGCGGCTCGCTTCGTACGACTTGCTGCGGGCAGAGGGGAACGAGCCGGTGCTGGTGCTGGACGACGTGTTCGCGGAGCTGGACGCGCGGCGCCGGGAGCGGTTGGCGGAGTTGGTGGCACCGGGCGAGCAGGTGCTGGTGACCGCGGCGGTGGACGACGATGTGCCGGGCGTTCTGGCCGGTGCGCGCTTCGATGTGGCCGGTGGCGAGGTGACGCGCCTGTGAGCGGCGAAAGCAGGCCGAGGGCCGGAGCGTCGAAGCAAGGCGCGTCGAACCCGGTGGCGGCGAAGACCGTCGGGTCGACGGCGGCCGACTCCAAGACCGGGACCGTTGCGCCGGGAGTTCCTCAGTCGTCGGGGGTGGATCTGGCACGGCAGGCCCTGGCCGCGGCGAAGGAGCAGGCCCGGGCACGGGGTGCGGCCGCGCAGCAGAAGAAGACGGTGCGTCGCGGGGGCGGTCTGCGCTCCGGGTCGGGGGCTGACGGCCGTGACCCGTTGAAACTGGGGGCCGCGCTGGATCGGCTGAAGACCGAACGGGGCTGGGAGATGCCGATCGCGGTCAGCGGGGTGATGGGGCGCTGGAAGGAGATCGTGGGGCCGGACGTGGCTCAGCATTCCGAGCCGCTGAAGTACGACGAGGACGAGCGGATCCTGGTGGTCCGCTGCGATTCCACGGCGTGGGCGACCCAGTTGAAGTGGATGGTGCCGGATCTTCTGCGCCGTCTCAACGGGGAGCTTGGGCGGGACACCGTACGAGTGATCAAACTTCAGGGGCCGAATGCACCGCAACGCCGGTACGGACCGTTGCGGGCGCCGGGGAGCACGGGCCCTGGGGATACGTACGGGTAGGGCGGATGTGTCGGTGTTTCACGTGAAACATGACGAGGAAGTTTCACGTGAAACCGGACGACCGGAGTGAGGCGTCCCTCACCGTATTCGGAGCTTGACAGCTCGAAGCGCTGGGTGCCCGTGTGAGCCGCCTGGAGCCCCTCCCCGGATATGGGGAGTAGGTCGGCCCCGGTTCGGGGCGGCACATGCGGACTCAGGCACCAGCAAACCCCCATTCATGTCCGCGCTACCGGTAGACTGGTCAGTAGTCCTCGCTTTGTTTCGCGGGGCACGTCGACTCACACAGAACGACGCAGCCGCTCCTGCCTGCCTGGGGATGGGGATCCCCCCAGCCGACGGCAGGGGATGGGCCTGTGCTGTGCCAGAAAGGGCGCTTCGTGGCCGATTCCGGCAACCCCAACGAGATCAGTCCGTCCACTGCCGGCGAAGCCGGCGAGGTCACCGACGTGAAGGCAGCCTCCCCGGTGCGCACTTCCTCCGGGGTCACTTCGTCGTACGACGCCAGCGCGATCACAGTCCTTGAGGGGCTGGACGCGGTCCGCAAGAGGCCCGGCATGTACATCGGCTCGACCGGTGAACGTGGCTTGCATCACATGGTGCAGGAGGTTGTCGACAACTCCGTCGACGAAGCCCTCGCCGGCCACGCGGACGCCATCGACGTCACGATCCTCGCCGATGGCGCCGTGCGCGTCATCGACAACGGCCGAGGCATCCCGGTGGGCATCCACCCGGTCGAGAAGAAGCCGGCCGTCGAGGTCGTGCTCACCGTGCTGCACGCGGGCGGCAAGTTCGGCGGCGGGGGCTACGCGGTCTCCGGTGGTTTGCACGGTGTCGGTGTCTCCGTGGTGAACGCGCTTTCGTACAAGCTCGCCGTCGAAATCAGGACGGAGGGCTACCGCTGGACGCAGGAGTACAAGGCGGGCGCCCCGACCGCGCCCCTGGAGCGGCACGAGGCCACCGAGGAGACCGGCACCTCGGTCACGTTCTGGGCCGACCCCGACATCTTCGAGACCACCGAGTACTCGTTCGAGACACTGTCGCGGCGTTTCCAGGAGATGGCGTTCCTGAACAAGGGACTCACCATCAAGCTGACGGACGAGCGGGAATCCGCGAAGGCCGTCGCCGGCGCGGACACTCCCGAGACTGCGGACGACGAGCAGGTCCGTACGGTCACGTACCACTACGAGGGCGGCATCGTCGACTTCGTGAAGTACCTGAACTCGCGCAAGGGTGAGCTGATCCACCCGACCGTCATCGATGTGGAGGCCGAGGACAAGGAGCGTCTCCTTTCGGTCGAGATCGCGATGCAGTGGAATTCGCAGTACACCGAGGGCGTGTACTCGTTCGCGAACACGATCCACACCCACGAGGGCGGTACGCACGAGGAGGGTTTCCGTGCGGCGCTGACGGGTCTGGTGAACCGGTACGCACGGGAGAAGAAGTTCCTGCGCGAGAAGGACGACAACCTCGCGGGTGAGGACATCCGCGAGGGTCTGACCGCGATCATCTCGGTGAAGCTGGGCGAGCCGCAGTTCGAGGGCCAGACGAAGACCAAGCTGGGCAACACGGAGGCGAAGACCTTCGTGCAGAAGGTCGTGCACGAGCACCTCAACGACTGGTTCGACCGCAATCCGAACGAGGCCGCGGACATCATCCGCAAGTCGATCCAGGCCGCCACGGCCCGTGTCGCGGCCCGCAAGGCCCGGGATCTGACCCGCCGCAAGGGACTGCTGGAGTCGGCTTCGCTGCCGGGCAAGCTGTCCGACTGCCAGTCGAACGACCCGACGAAGTGCGAGATCTTCATCGTCGAGGGTGACTCCGCCGGCGGTTCGGCGAAGTCCGGCCGCAACCCGATGTACCAGGCGATCCTGCCGATCCGAGGCAAGATCCTCAACGTCGAGAAGGCACGGATCGACAAGATCCTGCAGAACACCGAAGTACAGGCGCTGATCAGTGCCTTCGGTACCGGGGTGCACGAGGACTTCGACATCGAGAAGCTCCGCTACCACAAAATCATTTTGATGGCGGACGCCGACGTCGACGGTCAGCACATCAACACGCTGCTCCTGACGTTCCTGTTCCGCTTCATGCGGCCGCTGGTCGAGGCGGGGCACGTGTACCTGTCGCGTCCGCCGCTGTACAAGCTCAAGTGGAGCCGCGACCACGTCGAGTACGCCTACTCCGACCGGGAGCGCGACGCGCTGCGGGAGGCGGGCGAGCAGCAGGGCAAGCGCATCAAGGAGGGCGACCTCCAGCGCTTCAAGGGTCTCGGTGAGATGGATGCCGAGGAGCTGCGCATCACCACGATGGACGTCGACCACCGTGTGCTCGGCCAGGTCACTCTGGACGACGCTGCCCAGGCCGACGACCTGTTCTCGGTGCTGATGGGCGAGGACGTCGAAGCGCGGCGCTCGTTCATCCAGCGCAACGCCAAGGACGTTCGCTTCCTCGACATCTGAGTCGGTCCGTCGCTGACCGCTTCGAAAGGATTTTGACCAGCAATGGCCGACGAGAACACCCCTGTGACCCCTGCTCCCGAGGATCTGACCGTACGGATCGAGCCCGTCGGACTCGAGACCGAGATGCAGCGTTCGTACCTCGACTACGCGATGTCCGTCATCGTCGCGCGTGCGCTGCCCGATGTGCGGGACGGTCTGAAGCCCGTGCACCGCCGCGTCCTGTACGCGATGTACGACGGCGGCTACCGGCCCGAGAAGGGCTTCTACAAGTGCGCCCGCGTCGTCGGTGACGTCATGGGCACGTACCACCCCCACGGCGACTCCTCGATCTACGACGCCCTGGTGCGGCTGGCGCAGCCGTGGTCGATGCGGATGCCGCTGGTGGCGTCCAACGGCAACTTCGGCTCGCCGGGCAACGACCCTGCGGCCGCTATGCGCTACACCGAGTGCAAGATGGCGAACCTCTCGATGGAGATGGTCCGCGACATCGACGAGGAGACCGTCGACTTCACGGCCAACTACGACGGCCGTAACCAGGAGCCCACGGTTCTGCCGTCCCGTTTTCCGAACCTGCTGGTCAACGGCTCGTCCGGCATCGCCGTCGGTATGGCGACCAACATTCCGCCGCACAACCTGCGCGAGGTCGCCGCGGGTGCGCAGTGGTGCCTGGAGAACCCGGAGGCCTCCCAGGAGGAGGTCTTGGACGCGCTGCTGGAGCGCATCAAGGGCCCTGATTTCCCGACCGGCGCCCTGGTGGTGGGCCGCAAGGGCATCGAGGAGGCGTACCGGACGGGCCGCGGCTCGATCACGATGCGCGCCGTCGTTGCGGTCGAGGAGATCCAGAACCGTCAGTGCCTGGTCGTGACGGAGCTCCCGTACCAGACCAACCCGGACAACCTCGCGCAGAAGATCGCCGACCTGGTGAAGGACGGCAAGGTCGGCGGCATCGCCGACGTCCGTGACGAGACCTCCTCGCGGACCGGTCAGCGTCTGGTCGTCGTGCTCAAGCGCGACGCCGTCGCCAAGGTGGTGCTGAACAACCTCTACAAGCACACCGACCTGCAGTCGAACTTCAGCGCGAACATGCTGGCGCTGGTCGACGGGGTGCCGCGCACGCTGTCGCTGGACGCGTTCATCAGGCACTGGGTGACGCACCAGATCGAAGTCATCGTCCGCCGTACGAAGTTCCGCCTTCGCAAGGCGGAGGAGCGGGCGCACATCCTGCGCGGTCTGCTCAAGGCACTGGATGCGATCGACGAGGTCATCGCGCTGATCCGCCGCTCCAACACGGTCGAGATCGCCCGTGAGGGACTGATGGGCCTGCTGTCGATCGACGAGATCCAGGCGAACGCGATCCTGGAGATGCAGCTGCGCCGGCTGGCCGCCCTGGAGCGCCAGAAGATCGTGGCGGAGCACGACGAACTCCAGACCAAGATCAACGAGTACAACGAGATTCTGGCCTCACCGGAGCGCCAGCGTGCCATCGTCAGCGAGGAACTGGCCGTCATCGTCGACAAGTTCGGCGACGACCGGCGCTCGCAGCTGGTGCCCTTCGACGGCGACATGTCCATGGAGGACCTGATCGCCGAAGAGGACATCGTCGTCACCATCACCAACGGTGGCTACGTGAAGCGCACCAAGACCGAGGACTACCGGTCGCAGAAGCGCGGCGGCAAGGGTGTGCGCGGTACGAAGCTGAAGCAGGACGACATCGTCGACCACTTCTTCGTGTCGACCACTCACCACTGGTTGCTGTTCTTCACGAACAAGGGCCGGGTGTACCGGGCGAAGGCCTACGAGCTTCCCGACGCCGGGCGTGACGCGCGAGGCCAGCACGTGGCGAACCTGCTGGCGTTCCAGCCGGACGAGAAGATCGCCCAGATCCTGGCGATCCGGGACTACGACGCGGCGCCGTACCTGATCCTGGCCACCAAGGGCGGCCTGGTGAAGAAGACGTCGCTGAAGGATTACGACTCGCCCCGTTCGGGTGGTGTCATCGCCATCAACCTGCGGGAGACCGCGGACGGCAGCGACGACGAGCTGATCGGTGCGGAGCTGGTGTCGGCGGAGGACGATCTGCTGCTGGTCAGCAGGAAGGCCCAGTCGATCCGGTTCACGGCGACGGACGATGCGCTGCGCCCGATGGGCCGGGCGACGTCCGGTGTGAAGGGCATGAGTTTCCGTGAGGGTGACGAACTGCTCTCGATGAATGTGGTCAGGCCCGGTACGTTCGTCTTCACCGCGACCGACGGCGGGTACGCGAAGCGCACCCCGGTCGACGAGTACCGCGTCCAGGGTCGCGGTGGTCTGGGCATCAAGGCCGCCAAGATCGTGGAGGACCGGGGCTCGCTCGTGGGCGCGCTGGTGGTGGAGGCGACGGACGAGATCCTCGCCATCACCCTCGGCGGTGGTGTGATTCGTACGCGAGTCAACGAAGTCAGGGAGACGGGCCGTGACACCATGGGCGTCCAACTGATCAACCTGGGCAAGCGGGATGCCGTCGTCGGCATCGCCCGCAACGCCGAGGCCGGTCGTGAGGCCGAGGAGGTCGACGGTGCCGAGAACGGGCCGGAGACCGATGTGGACAGTGCGGTCACTGCCATGACCGCGGCCGAAGTAGCCGAGGGCGCAGAGTCCTCGGCTGGGGAGCGCGAGGAGTAAGTCGTGAGTGGAGCCACGGGCACCGGAAAAAAAGCTTCCGGGGCCGGAGCACCCGGTGCCCGTGGCTCTGCCGCGGACTCCCAGGGGGGAACTGTGACAGATACCCGGGGGCCGCAGCCCCCACAGGGGTACGACGGGTATGCGGCGGGGCCGCTGCCCGGCGAGCGGGACAAGCCGGCCCAGGGGCCGGACTCCCAGCCGTACCACCCGCCTCAGGCGTACCAAGCTGCCCCCGCGGGTGGCGGCGGCACGCACGGCGGGCAGCGTGGCCCCCAGCAGGCCGGTGGAGGCACGCAGGGCGAGCAGGCGGAGGCGGCGGTGCGTCGTCCTCGTACGGGGGCACGGACGACGCCTCGTACGCGCAAGGCGCGGCTGCGGGTGGCGAAGGCCGACCCATGGTCGGTGATGAAGGTCAGCTTCCTGCTGTCGATCGCGCTGGGTATCTGCACGGTGATCGCGGCGGCCGTGCTGTGGATGGTCATGGATGCCATGGGCGTCTTCGAGACCGTCGGCGGCACGATCAGTGAGGCGACGAGTTCGACGGCCGGCTCCGTGGAGAGCGTCGGGTTCGACCTCCAGTCGTTCCTGTCGCTGCCTCGGGTGCTGATCTTCACCTCGGTGATCGCGGTGATCGACGTGGTGCTGGCGACGGCTCTTGCGACGCTGGGGGCGTTCATCTACAACCTCTCGGCCGGTTTCGTGGGCGGCGTGGAGCTCACGCTCGCCGAGGACGAGTAGGGCCTCGTGGTGGGGGGTGGGGAACCGATTTTGGGACTTCCCCCCACGTGCGCTAATCTTCAGGAGTCAGCGCGCGAGCGCGGCGGGGCTATAGCTCAGTTGGTTAGAGCGCATCCCTGATAAGGATGAGGCCACAGGTTCAAATCCTGTTAGCCCCACAGTGACCGGTTGGCCCGGACGAGGAATTCCTCGTCCGGGCCAACCGGTTTTGTGCGTCGGAAAGTTGGCGCACCCCGTAGGTCACCGATCGGTATCGGTCGGTGTGTATAGTCGGCCGCCAAAGGTCTCCTACGTCAAGGAAAGACGAGGTCGCGCGGTGAAGAAGCTTCTCCTGGTCGCACTGGCCGCCATTGGCGGGCTCCTCGTGTACCGCCAGATCCAGGCGGATCGCGCCGAGCAGGATCTGTGGACGGAGGCGACTGACTCCGTGCCCGCAGGTTCGGGTGTCTGAGCCCCAGTAGTCACCCACAGGGCCCCGGCCGCTTCGAGCGGCCGGGGCCCTGTGCTGTGCCGGAACGGCCATGTGAGTGCTCTGCGGGCATGTTGCCGTTCCGGGATCGGGGCGAATTCACGCCCGTGTTCCGCTGTGCAAAGCGCTGACTTGCGGGAGCGAATGCAGGGAAACCCGGAAGAAGCGGCGAGTGTGGGATGAGGGCGGGGACTGCCATGGCCGCCAATCATCGCTGGGCTTGCTCGCAGCAGGAGCGGTTGCTGTTTCACGTGAAACACAGTGTGCTGCGATCGGTGATGTTTCACGTGAAACGCCTGGCTCGACGTGGACTGGCCAACGGTCGCCAGTCCGACGCCGTGACTGAACAAGCACTCGGCCCCCAGCCAGTGATGCGGTTCGTGCGCGGCGTAAGACCCGCCGGGGCGCCTCCGCGCTTCCGTCCGTCGTAGATTCCTCCACGGGCCGCACAGGGCCTTCTCGGGGCTGCTTAGAGGCTGCCCGGGCAACGTGCCGCACATGGATTGCCGTCGAGGTGACGAACGCTCAGGACCCGCGAGCAGAAAGCCGCTTGCGAGGGCGGAGGTCCGCGCGGCCGTGCGTCGGCTGGGAAGTCACCCACCCGGACAGACAGTTCCATGGGGCGCGAGGCAGGATGGTCCATCGCGAGCGCGGTGGCAGCCGGTGGAGCGATAGGGAAGGTGGCCGCTCTCGTGCTTCTGGCGGTGCGGCGACGGACGACCGGGGACACGGAAGAGGGGTGGCGTGTGAAGGGACAGCGCAGCAGCTACGAGGGACGCCGGGCGCTCCGGGGGGTGCTTGCCGGGACAGCGGCGCTGTGCGTGGTGGCGGGGCTCCCCGGGCAGGCGTGGGCGGATGAGCCCGCCCCCTACGTCTTCGCCACGGCGGCCCAGCCGGTCCGGGGTGCGGTGAGTACGGCGGAGGCTCCGGCCCTGGCGGCCGGGAGGACGTACAGGGACAGCATCGAACCGACGGGCAAACGGTTCTACCGGCTGGACCTCGACGCACGGACGAACGCGTACGTATCGGCCGTCGCCGTGCCAAAGCTCGGCGCCAAGGTCGGATCGGGCGACGATCTGAAGGTGTCCGTCCTGGACCGCGACAGCAGTTCCTGCGACCCGGGCGACCGGGTGTCCTTCGGCGGTTCGGACGGCTACGCGCGGCCGCTCAGCACGTACGCGGGCAGGCTGATCGAAAAGGGCTCCAGGAGCTGCCAGGACGCCGGCACGTACTACGTACTGGTCGAGCGGGGCAGTTCGGCGACGTCCGCGCCGGAGAACTGGGACCTGGAGATCCGCCACCAGACCGAACCCGGCCTCAAGACGGCAGGGCCGACGAAGGCCGCGGAGAGCTGGCCCAGTGCCTCTCCCGACCCGCCCACCGGCGGCCCGCAGAAGCGCCATGGTGGCACCGGCTTCAACGATGCCACCGGGCTGACCACTGGTGAATGGAGCGACGGGATCAGGCCCGGAGAGTCGCTGTTCTACCGGGTGCCGGTCGACTGGGGACAGCAGATCTTCTCCGACATCGACCTGCACAGCGCGGTCGGTGAGAAGAAGGGTGCCGTCGGCAGCGCGCTGTCCTTCGCCCTGTTCAACCCGGCGCGCGGCTTCGTGCAGCAAGCGAACCCGCTTCTGTACGACGGGAAGCAGAAGTCGGCGTCGATGGACCCGCTCCCGCCCGTGGCGTACGAGAATCGCTTCACCTCCAGCAGCGGCGACAAGAACATGCAGCTGGCCGGCTGGTACTACCTGCGGGTCACGTTGAATCCCAAGGTGGGCAAGGTCTTCGGTGACCAGTCCTACGGGATGACGCTGCGAGTCGGCGTCAAGGGCGAGGAGGGAAAGGCCGGACCCGCCTACGCGGGAGCTGCGGGCGACTTCGGCGTCTCGGACGAAGACCGGGAGGCGGCGGCCGACGGGGTGAGCGCAGCGCAGGAGGAGCGCAGCGGCACGATGCGGGTGGTCGCGGCGGCCGGGATCGGCTCAGGGACCGTGCTCGTCCTCGGGCTCGGAGTGTGGACGCTGCTGGCTCGTCGGCGGGCGGGCACGGAGGTCCCCGGCTCCGCGTCGGCCGCCGTGCCACAGCACCAGGAGCAGAGGTACGGGCCGCCCGCAGGCTTCTAGACCGGGTGCAGGGCCCGCCTGTCGGCGGGCTGGGCGCCGACAGGGCGCTTCAGGCCTGTGTCAGGGCCCAGAAGCCCACGGCGAAACACAGCAGGGCGAGCACCAGGACCGGGACCGTCACCTTCGGGGGCGGGCCCGGCCGTCGTCGCGAGGCCGCCCTGGCGGGCGCAGGCTGCGGGTGCGGTCCGAGCGGAGGGTGCGGTGCGAACTCGGGGTGGGGAGCGGCATGCGGGTGCTGCCGGACCTGCGGCGCCGAGGGTGCCGCAGGCCCGGGAGCGGGAGAGGTGTAGCCACGGGTGGCGGGCTGCTGGTGAGCGACCGCACCGGTGAGGGCCTGGGAAGAGTCAGGCGGTGTCCCGTAGTGGGGAGGGGCCGGGTGGCCAGGTGCGGGGGACGGGGCGGCCTGCGGTGGCGGCGCGAGGTGAAAGCTGCCGGTCTGCGACATCGAGCCGCCGGCCGCCTGCGACGTCGAGGACGCGGAAGAGGCGGGGGCCTGGCCGGGCGAGTACGTCTGGCCGGGCGGTGAGTACGTTTGCCCGCCCGGGGTGGTCGGCGCCTGGGCGGACTCGGGCGACGGACCGTGGTGGGGCGGCACGCTGGGGGGCGGGGTGACGGGGGGCCGCGCGCGGTGGGCCGGGGTGGCGGAGTCACGGCCGCGCGACGAATGGGAGGCGGCGGCTCGGGACGGGCGGGGGTCGGAGGTGTGCGGGGAACGTTCGGGGCCCGACGGGCCGAAGCCCGCCGGGAGGGGGCCGATCTGGTCGAACACCTCGACGGGGTCCTCGTCGGGGTGGGCGTCCGGCAGCATCTCGACCGCTGTGGTCAGTGCCTTGCGGACTCCTGTGGCCGTACGGAACCGGGCCTGCGGGTCGGGCTGGAGCAGGCCCGCCACGACCTGCCACAGCGGCTCCTCAATGCCTTGCGGGGCGGCGGGAACTCCGTACGTGGAGAAGTGTTCGACCAGCGCCCTGGAGTCCGGTTTGCGGCCCTGGAGTAGGTAGAGGGCGACCAGGCCGACCGCGAACAGGTCGGCCGGGAAGTCCGGTTCGGCACCCAGCAGCTGTTCGGGTGCGAAGTAGCCCGGCGTTCCGAAGACGTAATCCGTCTCGGTGAGGCGGGGTTCGCCCTTGCGCATGGAGATGCCGAAGTCGGACAGCCGCAGGTGCGGGCGGCTGGCGCCCGTGGCCTCCATGAGGATGTTCGCGGGCTTGATGTCGCGGTGCACGACGCCCTCCGCGTGCACGGCGGCCAGTCCCGCGAGGAGCTGGTCGAGGAGGGTGCAGACGAACCGGGGCGGGAGCGGGCCGTAGTCCCCGATGACGTGGGCGAGCGACCCGCCGGCCACCAGGTCCATCGTGAACAGCACCTTGTCGTCGTCCGCCGCCCAGCTGGCAGGCGCCAGGACATGCGGATGGTCGATGCGCAGTGCCTGTTCGCGGACGAAGCGCAACAGGGTGTGCGCGTCGCTCTGCTGAAGGACCTTCGCGGCGACGTAACGCCGCCTCCGGTGGTCCCAGGCGCGCCAGACCGCGCCCACCCCGCCCCGGCCGATCGGGTCGATCAGCTCGTACCGCCCCGCGAATACTTCACCCATTGCGCTGCGCCCGCTCCCCGATCCGCTTCGTACCGCTTCCGTACGGCTCGCCCGTCCGCTTCCGGCCGGCCGTCAGCTCTGGTGTGCCTCGTAGTGCGCGATCGCCTCGGCGGTGCGCCCGGCCCCGTACACCCGCAGGAACTCTGCCAGTTCCGGATGGTCGGCGGAGAGGGAATCCGCTGCGTGGATGATGTCCCCCGCCCCCGCCACCGACCGCAGCAGCGACTGGATCTCGCGGACCACGCGGCGCACTGTTGGCGCGCCCGAACTGGACGTCGTCTGGCTGGTGGTGCTCAGCACCGATCCGCCCTGCGACTTCCTGATCTCTTCCATTCGGTCGGTGGCCTCCCCCGCGCTGACGCTGCCGTCCGCGACCTGGCCCGCGAGGTCCTGCAGCGCCTGCACGCGCTGGACCACCGCCGGGTTGCCGATCTTGGCCCGCTGGCCGCTCATCAGCTGGGACAGCATGGGCGCGGACAGGCCGAGTACGGCGGCGAGCCTGGCTTGGTTGAGGCCCAGGTCGTCTATGAGGCGGCGGAAGAGCGCCCCCAGCGGCTCCCCGTACCAACTGCGCTGAAGCTCCCTGGCTCTCGCCGCGGCTTCCTGCTGTGCTGCGTCCATCTGCGTCTCCCCTTCGCTGCTGCGAACCTCGCGGTGCATCTTACGGAGAGTGGTCGTCGGCGGGGAGCCCCAATCTGTTTGCGAAATTACCGGGGACACCCGCTACTCTGGTGTCCGTCGGTCGCCGGGTGCTGTTCCGCTCGCTTCCCGACACCCTTTCCGGGGCCTTAGCTCAGTTGGTAGAGCGCTGCCTTTGCAAGGCAGATGTCAGGAGTTCGAATCTCCTAGGCTCCACAGCGGATCCGCAGAGGATCCAATGGCATGACAAAGACCCCTCGGGCTGCACTTCGCAGCTCGGGGGGTCTTTGCCGTCACTCGGGGCGGGTCCGGTGTCAGCGGTCCTTGGGGTCCGCCGCCTCGGCTTCCGCCTGCTTCGCCTGCACCTCGGGGTCGAGCGCGGCCTGACCACTGCCGTCGACCGTGGTCAACGGGGTGCGGTCGTGGACCTCGGTGGCGGCCGGGGGCTCCACGAGCCAGTCCGGGTTGGCCTGCTTGTCCCACCACTTCCATGCGGCGAAGGCACCGCCCGCAAGCAGGCCCAGCACCGTCAGGCGCTTGGCGAGACGGCCGGTGCGGGCCCGGCGCTCGTGCTTGCGCACCAGCTTCTGGACCTCCTTGGGGGAGACCTGGCCGCGCAGGGCGGCGAGAGCCGCCGCACTGCGCGCGGTCGCCTCGTCCCGTACGGGGGTGGCCACCGCCACGGCGTGCTCGACGCGCGGAACGGTGTAGTCCGCGGCCTGCCGGGCGGCCTTCTTCGTCACGACGGCCGCTTTGTGGGCCGCCTCGTCCACGCGAGCCGGTACGTGGGTGCGGGCCTGCTCGATACGAGGGGCGAGATGCGCCCCGTACTGGGCGCGGGCCTGCTCGGTGGCTTGGGAAACCCGCGGCGCGAGCCGTGTCCGGGCTTCGTGCGCGTACTGCACGGCCGTTTCCTTGGCCGTGCCCGCGTAGGGCGCCACCACTTCGGCGGCGTGTCGCACGCTGTCCTTCGCCGTACTGGTCGCGTTGCGCACGCTGTCCTTACGGGTCACGGAAATCCTCCTCCTCGGTGGCGCTTCGGCTATGCGTGTGTCCGCCCGAATCGAAATCATGCCCGTCAGCACCACACCCGGCACGTGTGGGCGGGCATCCGGGTCATGAACGGCCATGAACGACGACCGTGGGGCAAATACGGTGCAAGGGGAACTCCGGACGACAATGCCACGCTTCGCGGCCGGACGCGTCGGTTCCGCACGGACTCGTGCGAAGAAAACCTGTCGTGGGGGCCGGCTGCGGGCGGCTCCGCGACGCCCCGTGGGAGGATCGACGGACGCCTGACGCACTACTGACGGCGGGTGACGAGGACTTCAGCGGGAGGCAGATCCGTGGCCGAGCAGCTTTACGCCACACTCAAGACCAGCCAGGGCGACATCGACATCCGGCTGCTGCCGCACCACGCGCCCAAGACGGTCCGCAACTTCGTCGAACTGGCCACGGGTGAACGGGAGTGGACCAATCCTTCGACCGGGGAGCGGACCACCGACAAGCTGTACGACGGAACGATCTTCCACCGGGTGATCAGTGGCTTCATGATCCAGGGCGGCGACCCGCTCGGAAACGGTCTCGGCGGACCCGGCTACGAGTTCGCGGACGAGTTCCACCCCGAGCTCGCGTTCAACAAGCCGTATCTGCTGGCGATGGCCAACGCGGGTCCCGGCACCAACGGTTCGCAGTTCTTCATCACCGTCGAGCCGACGATGTGGCTCAACCGCAAGCACACCATTTTCGGCGAGGTGGTCGGCGAAGCGAGTAAGAAAGTCGTCGACGCCATCGCGCGGGCTGACATCAACGCGCGCACGGAACGCCCGGTTCAGGACATCGTTCTTCAGACAGTCGTCGTTGAGTCGAGGTCGTGACAATGGACGGCATGGAGCAGCCGCCGAAGAGCCCGGATTCGCAGCGGCCCGCTGATTCCGACGGGGGGCTGCCGCACTGCTACCGGCACCCCGACCGGGAGACCGGCATTCGGTGCACCCGGTGCGAGAAGCCGATCTGTACCGACTGCATGGTCGACGCGTCAGTGGGTTTCCACTGTCCGGACTGCGTACGCAGCGGGTCGGGAACCGGCCACGCACCCGGCGCCAGCCAGCCGCGAAACGTCGTGGGCGGCGTGGTGCACGCGGGGGACCCCCGGCTCGTCACCAAGATCCTGGTGGGGCTGAACCTGGCGGTCTTCGCCGTCGTGTCCCTGGCGCCGGCGGGTGAGCGGATCCTGCGGGAGTTCTACCTCATCGGGGGCGTGGCCGCGCCGCCGTACGTCCTCCTCGACGGGGTGGCCACGGGCGAGTGGTACCGGCTGTTCACGGCGATGTTCCTGCACGAGGAGATCTGGCACATCGCCTTCAACATGCTCGGTCTGTGGTGGCTCGGCGGGCCGCTGGAGGCGGCGCTCGGGCGGGCCCGGTTCCTCGCGCTGTACCTGCTGTCGGGTCTTGCGGGCAGTGCGCTCACCTACGCCGTCGCCGCGCCGAACCAGCCTTCGCTCGGTGCCTCCGGTGCGATCTTCGGGCTGCTCGGAGCGACCGCGGTCCTGATGAAGCGCATGAACTACGACATGCGGCCCGTGATCGCCCTGCTGGTGATCAACCTGATCTTCACTTTCGGCGGCTCCAACATCGCCTGGGAAGCCCACATCGGCGGGCTCGTCGCGGGCGCGCTGCTCGCGCTCGCCCTGGTGCACGCCCCGCGGGAGAAGCGGGCGCTGGTGCAGTACGGGGCTTTCGGCCTGGTCTTCGCCGCGGTGTTGGTGACCGTGCTGGTCAGAACGGCCTCGCTGACTCTGTGAAGACGCATGGGGAGCGGCTGTGGGACTGCTCCCCTGCTCGTTGTCCACAGCGCGTGGCCAGAGCTGTGCATGCTGTGCGGAAGGCGGGGAACAACTGAGCCCCTTGTCGCTGAGCTGGGTCTTTCCGGCCAGGACAAGGGGCTTCAGTAGGTCGCGGGGTGAGGATGCGATCACACTGGCGTCAACAGCCTGAGAGTTATCCACAGATCGTCGTAACTTTTCCTCAGGTGTGGATAACGCTGTGGACAGTTCTGGGCAGTGCTTGTGGAACGACCTGAGAAGTGCCTCTCAAACGCTTACTTCCACTGCGTGGAGACGCCGAAGCCGGCGGCGATGAAGCCGAAGCCGACGACGATGTTCCAGTTCGCGAGGCTCTTCAAGGGCAGCTCGCCCTCGGTCACGTAGAACAGCACGATCCAGGCGAGACCGATGAGGAAGAGCGCCAGCATCACCGGCGCCACCCAGCTGCGGCTCGTCAGCTTGATGGCGGTCGCCTGCTTCGTGGCGGGCGGAGGCGTGAATTCGGCCTTCTTGCGGATACGTGACTTCGGCACGAGGGACTCTCCTGTCGATGCGCTGCGTGACCGCGCAGGGAACTGTGGCGTGATGCCAAGGGGCAGGGCTGGAGCCGTCGGGGACGCACACGGCCTCCCCCGGGCGTCCGTTAGCGTAGTGCTTCCGCGGCGTCGAAGGAGATAAGGGTATGAGCAATTCTGCCGACGCCCCAGACCCGGCGGGGAACCCGACGCACGATCGGGATGCGCCGGTGACCGGGACGAAGCACTCGCGACGGTTCTCGCTGCGGCCGGTGCGGCTGCTGACCGCTGCAGTCTTCGCTCTTGCCGGCCTCATCTTCGTCACCAGCTTCAGCACCGCCAAGGGCACCAATATCCGCAGCGACGACTCCCTGCTGAAGCTCTCCGACCTCACCCGACAGCGCAGCGCGAAGAACGAGGAACTGGAGAAATCCACCAGCCTCGCCCGCAAGGAAGTCGATGCCCTCGCCCGCCGCGACGACGGGAGCACCGAGGCCGAGGACGCCCGGCTCGGTGCCCTGGAGCAAGCCGCGGGAACCAAGAAGATCGCCGGCCAGGCACTCACCGTCACCCTGAATGACGCCCCGCCCGGCGCGACGGCCAACCCCGGTTACCCGAAACCGCACCCGAACGACCTGGTCATCCACCAGCAGGACCTCCAGGCCGTCGTCAACGCCCTGTGGGAGGGCGGCGCCCAGGGCATCCGGGTCATGGACCAGCGCCTCATCTCCACCAGCGCCGTGCGCTGCGTCGGCAACACCCTGATCCTCCAGGGACGCGTCTACTCACCGCCGTACACCGTCACCGCAGTGGGCGACCGCGGTCGCCTCAAGAGGTCGCTCGCCGCCTCCCCCGCCCTGCAGAACTACCAGCTGTACGTCAAGGCCTACGGCCTCGGGTGGAAAGTCGACGAGCACGAGTCGCTGACTCTCTCCGGCTATTCGGGCACAGTGGATCTCCACTACGCGAAGCCCGTCCAGCAGTAGCCGCGCGTCACGGAGGGTGACCACGCCGTGTCGGTACGGGCGTGGGTGCGGGCCTTCAGCGAGATCTGCATCACCGCGGGCGCAGCTGCGCCCATTCGTCGCGCAGCGAGTCGATCTGCCCGTCCGAGGCGTTGGCCGCCCGCACTCCAGTCCACGGGACGACGTACGGGCCTCGGCCACTACGCGGGTACCGCGTGTCCGGGGAGACGGGGAACTTCGCGGTCGCCGGGCACCGCAGGACCTACGGCGACCCCTTCAAGGACTTCCCCGCGCTGCGGCCCGGCGACGCGGTGGTGATCGACGACGGCACCACCTGGTTCACGTACCGCGTCGACACCGAGCCCTACCGGACCGTGCCCGGCGATGTCGTGGTCGTCGACCCGGCGCCCCGCAAGGCCGGATACGGCGGACCGGACCGGTATCTGGACCTGACCACGTGCGACCCCAATGGGGCAGCAGTCACCGGCTGATCGTGTGGGCGCACCTGGAGGCCACGCAGCCCGTGGGCAAGGGCGTGCCGCGCGCTTTGCCCGGCTGACCCCGATGGGTTGCCCCGGCCCTTTACTCTGGTCACCACCGAACGGGAAGGGACAGCATGTACGGCTGGATCTGGCGGCATCTGCCGGGCAACGCATGGGTGCGGGCGTTCATCTCGTTCGTCCTGATCCTGGCGGCGGTGTACGTGCTCTTCCAGTACGTGTTCCCGTGGGCGGAGCCGCTGCTGCCGTTCGGTGACGTCACGGTCGATGGACAGAACGGATCGAACGGATCATGAGCGCACGCATCCTGGTCGTCGACAACTACGACAGCTTCGTCTTCAACCTCGTTCAGTACCTCTACCAACTGGGCGCCGAGTGCGAGGTGCTGCGCAACGACGAGGTGGAACTCGCCCACGCCCAGGACGGCTTCGACGGTGTGCTGCTGTCACCGGGGCCGGGCGCGCCCGAGCAGGCGGGCGTCTGCGTCGACATGGTCCGGCACTGCGCGGACAACGGCATTCCGGTCTTCGGGGTCTGCCTGGGCATGCAGTCGATGGCGGTGGCCTACGGAGGCGTGGTCGGACGGGCGCCGGAACTGCTGCACGGCAAGACGTCGCCCGTGCTGCACGAGGGTGCCGGCGTCTTCGCGGGGCTGCCCTCGCCGTTCACCGCGACCCGCTATCACTCGCTCGCCGCCGAACCGGAGTCGGTTCCGGCGGAGCTAGAAGTGACCGCCCGCACCGAGGACGGCATCGTGATGGGGCTGCGGCACCGCGACCGGCCGGTCGAGGGGGTGCAGTTCCACCCGGAGTCGGTGCTGACCGAGTGGGGACACCTGATGCTCGCGAACTGGCTCGCGCAATGCGGCGACACGGAGGCCGTGGGCCGCTCGGCGGGGCTGGCTCCGGTGGTGGGTGTGGGCAAGGCCGTCGCGTGACGTCGCTGCGCCCCGAGCACGATCCCTACGGTGTGTCCCCGGCGCGCGGCCGCGAGTACGAGTACGGATACGAGCCCCAGCAGGCGTACGGGGCGCAGGATGCCCTCGGCGCGGCGGTGGACGACCTCGCGGACCCGCTGAGCGACCCGCTGCCGGACCTGCAGCGGTCAGGGTGGGTGCCGGGAGCGTCCGGTGCCTACGACCCGTACGTGGCACAGCAGGGGCCTGCACAGGCACAGCAGTACCCGGAGCCGCCCGGGGCGTACGACCCGTACATGGGACAGCAGGGGGCCGCACAGGCACAGCAGTACCAGGAGCAGCCCGGGGAATACGACCCGTACGCAGCTCAGCCGGGAACCGTACAGCCGCAGCAGTACCCGGAGCCGTCCCCGTATCAGCAGTACCCCGACCCGTCCCGGCACCAGGAACCGCAGGAGTGGTACGACCCCGAGGGATACCGGCGCGACTGGTACGGCCAGCAGCAGACACCGCAGGCGTACGCGCCCGGCCGGCAGACTCATGGGCAGCGGACGGAGCCACGCCACGCGGTCCGTGAGACGCCCGTCGACAGCGTGACGATGGCGCTGCAGGTGGTGTCTCCGCAGACGGTCCCCCCGGGGGCCCCCGCCGGACACCCGGCTTCGCCCCCGGCCCGCCCCCCGCAACGAATAGCCGAACGGGGACCGCAGTTCGCCCCGGAGGGCGAGCAGAGCGACGCCTCCGTGCCCAGGGCCGGAGCTCCCGGTGGCGGCGGTCGGGCCCAGCGCCGAAGGGCGGCGCAGGGTGGTTCGTCGCCGGAGAAGAAGGAGAGCCCCGGGGTTGTCGTCAGCCGGCTGATCGGGGAACTGTTCATCACCTTCGGAGTGGTGATGCTCCTGTTCGTGACGTACCAGTTGTGGTGGACCAACGTCCGCGCCGGGATGCATGCGGACGGGGCCGCGCACAGCCTGCAGAACGACTGGGCGAAGGACGGTGCGAAGCCGAGGGCGGCCGGGGCGTTCGAACCGGGCCAGGGCTTCGCCATCATGCACATCCCGAAGCTGGACGTGAAGGTGCCCGTGGCGGAGGGCATCGACAAGCACAAAGTGCTCGACCGGGGCATGGTCGGCCACTACGCGGAGGGCAAACTCAAGACGGCGATGCCCTCCGACAAGCAGGGCAACTTCGCTGTCGCGGGCCACCGCAACACGCACGGGGAGCCGTTCCGTTACGTCAACCGTCTGGTCAAGGGCGACAAGATCGTCGTGGAGACACAGGACGCCTTCTACACGTACGAGATGACGTCGATGCTGCCGCAGACCTCCCCGTCGAACGTCGGCGTCATCCAGCCGGTGCCGCCTGGGTCCGGCTTCAGCAAGCCCGGCCGGTATCTCACCCTGACCACGTGCACGCCGGAATTCACCAGCACGTACCGGCTGATCGTCTGGGGCAAGATGGTCGAGGAGCGGCCTCGGAGCAAGGGCATACCGGCGGCGCTCGGCGGTTGAGCTCAGCGGTTCCGTGACCGCGGACCGGGACACGAAGGACGGGTGCGGTGGCAGCGAGAACCGAACGGAACGCCGTTGAGCGGCCGGACACGGAGACCGCGCCGTCGCGGTGGAAGCCGCGGGGGCGGATCGCGGCGGCGATCGGTGTCTTCGGCGAACTGTTGATCACCGCGGGGCTGGTCCTGGGCCTGTTCGTGGCGTACTCGCTGTGGTGGACAAATGTCCTGGCGGACCGCGAGGCGGGCAAGCAGGGCGACGAGGTGCGGCAGCAGTGGGAGAGCAGCGCGCCGGGCGCACGGGACATAAAAGGCGGTGCCGGTTTCCTGCATGTTCCCGCGATGAAGAACGGTGAGGTGCTGGTCACCGAGGGCACCGACACCGAGCGGCTCAACGCGGGCGTCGCGGGCTACTACACGGAGCCGGTGAAGGCCGCTCTGCCGTGGGACAAGCAGGGAAACTTCTCGCTCGCGGCGCACCGGGACGGGCACGGTGCCAAGTTCCACAACATCGACAAGCTGAAGGACGGCGACTCGATCGTCTTCGAGACGAAGGACACCTGGTACGTCTACAAGGTGTACGCGACACTGCCCGAGACCTCGAAGTACAACGTGAAGGTGCTGGACCCGGTGCCCAAGGAGTCGGGGAAGTCCGAGCCAGGGCGCTACATCACGCTGACCACATGCACGCCGGTCCTCACGTCGAAGTACCGCTACGTGGTGTGGGGCGAGCTGGAGCGCACCGAGAAGGTCGACGAGAAGCGGACCCCACCGGCGGAGCTGCGGTAGACGGGCGCAAGCATCGGGACGTGAAACGGCGAGGACCGGCACAGCCACTGTGCCGGTCCTCGCCGTTTCACGTGAAACATCGTCCTAGCGGTCTGCGGACAATTGGCGCGGCGGATGTTTCACGTGAAACACCCGCCGCGCGGAGTCCGTCAGTCGAAGATGCCGCCTCCGCGGTCGTGGTCTCCTCCGCCGCCTCCACCGAAGGCGGTCAGCTGGACCGTGGAGCCCTTGGGGACCGTGCTGCCGCCGGGCGGGTTGACGCCGATGACCCTGGCGTCGTCCTTGTCCTTCGACCCCGGAGCGGGTTCGACCTTGAGGCCCATGCCCTCCAGGATTCCCTTTACCTCGCCGTAGGTCTTGGTCAGGAGATCTCCTGGGATCTGGACCTGCTCGTCCGCGGGCGGCGGCTCGGGCTCCTTGGCCTTGGCGACGGTCAGGATGACGGCCGTGTCCGGAGTGGCTTTGGTATTGCCGTTGGGGGTCTGACCGATGACCGTGTTCGGCGGTTTGTCGGCGGACTCCTCCTCCTTCTTGGCGACGTTCTGGAAGCCGAGGTCCTTGAGGATCTTCTCGGCCGCCTCGTAGGTCTGGCCGGACAGGGCCGGGACCTCCAGCTGCTTCGTCTTGGCGAGGGTGATGACGACCTCGGAGCCCTTGGCGGCCTGTTCCCCACCGTCAGGCGACTGCCTGATGACGGTGCCCGCGGGCTTCTCGGACTCGGCCTGCTTGACCTGGACCTCGAAGCCGGCGTCGGTCAGGCGCTTGCGGGCCCGGTTCTCGGTCTGCTCCATGACGTCGGGCACCGATTCCTTGGGGGCGCCGGTGGAGACGACGACCTGGATCTCGGTGTTCTTGTCGACGGAGCCGCTCTGCGGGGTCTGCGAGCAGACGAGGCCCTTTTCCTTGTCCTCGCAGGGCTGGTCGACGCGCTTGAGCTCGAGTTCGGCCCTAGTCGCGGTTTCCTGAGCCCGTGCGAACTCCATGCCCACCAGCTGCGGCACGTCGACCTTGGCCGGAGGCTTCTTCTTGTCGCCGAACACCTCGTTGCCGATCAGAACGGCGCCGATGAGGACGCAGATGCCCGCGACCACCAGCAGGATCGTCGAGAGGTTGCTCTTCTTGGGCTGTTGCCGACGACGGCCGTGCGAGTCGTCGTAGCCGCCGCCCCCGGTGCCGTAGTCGCCGTTCCCATTGCCGCTCACGGGCGGCATCATCGCCGTCTGGCCGCCCTGGCCGGCCTGCCGCAGGGCGGTGGTGGGCTGTTCGCTGCCGCCGTAGGAGTCGTAGCCGCCGTAGCCCACCGCGCCGAGGGCAGCGGTCGCGGCGACAGGCCGTCCGTCGAGGCACGCTTCGATGTCGGCGCGCATCTCGTCGGCCGACTGGTAGCGGTAGTCGGGGTCCTTGGTCAGGGCCTTGAGGACGATGGCGTCCATCTCGGGCGTGATCTCGGCGTCGAAGTTCGACGGGGGCTGCGGTTCTTCCCGGACGTGCTGGTAGGCGACGGCGACCGGTGAGTCCCCGATGAACGGGGGACGGACCGCCAGCAGTTCGTACAGCAGGCAGCCGGTGGAGTAGAGGTCGGAGCGGGCGTCGACCTGCTCGCCCTTGGCCTGCTCGGGGGACAGGTATTGGGCGGTGCCGATGACGGCGGCGGTCTGTGTCATCGTCATGCCGGAGTCGCCCATGGCGCGGGCGATGCCGAAGTCCATGACCTTGACCTGGCCGGTGCGCGTCAGCATGACGTTGGCGGGCTTGATGTCGCGGTGGACGATCTGGGCGCGGTGCGAGTACTCCAGGGCCTGGAGGATCCCGACGGTCATCTCCAGGGTGCGCTCGGGGAGCAGCTTGCGCCCGGAGTGCAGGAGTTCGCGCAGGGTCGAGCCGTCGACGTACTCCATCACGATGTACGGGATGGAGACGTTGTCGACGTAGTCCTCGCCGGTGTCATAGACGGCGACGATCGCCGGGTGGTTGAGCGAGGCGGCCGACTGGGCCTCACGGCGGAACCGGGCCTGGAAGGACGGGTCGCGGGCGAGGTCCACCCGCAGCGTCTTCACAGCGACGGTGCGGCCGAGCCGGGTGTCCTGGGCGAGGTAGACCTCGGCCATGCCACCACGACCGAGCACCGAGCCCAGCTCATACCGGCCGCCGAGGCGACGCGGCTCTTCCATAGGTAATCCAGCCCTCTCCGTCTGTCCCGACCGCACCCGTGCGTGGTCCGGCGGTGTGCTGTTCGCGCATACGGTACCGGGCGGCCCGCACCGGGTTGGCCTGCGACCGTCACCTGATACCTGACCGGTACGTCGCGTATGACAGCGGGCCGGTTCCGTGACCTCTGTCACGTACCGGCCCGCGAGTGGCTACTTGGAGCGGTCGAGAACCGCCTCCATGACGCTCTTCGCGATGGGTGCGGCGAGGCCACCACCGGAGATGTCGCCACGAGCGGCCTCGCTGTCCTCCACCACGACGGCGACGGCGACGGGGGAGCCCTTGTCGGTCTTGGCGTAGGAGATGAACCAGGCGTACGGATTCTTGTCGTTGTTGATGCCGTGCTGGGCGGTACCGGTCTTGCCGCCGACCGTGACGCCGTTGATCTGCGCGTTCTTGCCGGTGCCGTCCTTGACCACGGTTTCCATCATCTGCTGGACCTTCTGGGCGTTGTCGGCAGACAGCGGCCGGCTCATCTCGACCGGGTCGGTCTGCTTGATGACGTCCAGGTTGGGGTCGGTCAGCTTGTCGACCATGTACGGCTGCATCAGCTTGCCGTCGTTGGCGATGGCGGCGGTGACCATGGCCATCTGGAGAGGGGTGGCGGCGGTCTCGAACTGGCCGATGGCGGAGAGGGCGGTCGACGGCGGGTTCATCTCCTTGGGCCACACGCTCGCGTTGGAACGAACGGGCGTGAACTGTTCGCTGTTGAAGCCGAACTTCTCCGCCGTCTCCTGCATCTTCTCCCGGCCGAGGTCGGAGCCGATCTTGCCGAAGACGGTGTTGCAGGACCACTGGAGGGCCACCCGCAGGCTGGCGTTCTCGCAGGGGTGGTTGCCGTCGTTGGGCAGGAGCGTCGAAGACTGGGGCAGCTTCCACGGAAACGGCGAATCGGTGGCCGCGTCGATGTCCGGGTACTTCTCGTGCTCCAGTGCCGCGGCAGCCGTCACGACCTTGAACGTCGACCCCGGCGGGTACGTCTGGCGCAGCGCCCGGTTGAGCGAGGGATCGTCCGGGTTGACCTTCTTGTCGAGCTTCTTCCACTCTTCGGCGTCGCCCATACCGGAGATCTTGGATGGGTCGTACGAGGGAGCGCTGGCCAGCGCGAGAATCTTGCCGGTCCTGGGGTCGAGAGCCGCTACGGCCCCCTTCTTGCCCTTCAACCCGTCGAAAGCGGCACGCTGGGCGTCACCGTTGAGGGTCGTGACGACGTTGCCGCCCTTCTTCTGCTCGCCCGTGAACAGGGAGAGCGTGCGGTCGAAGAAGAGACGGTCGTCGGTGCCGGTCAGGATGCCGTCGTGGATGCTCTCCAGCTGCGTGGCGCCGTAGACCTGGGAGGCGAAGCCAGTGACGGGGGCCCACATGGCGCCGTCCTTGTACGTGCGCTTGTACTTGAGGTCGCCGCTCTTGGCCTCGACGGAACCGGTGATCGCCTTGCCGTCGACGACGATGTCGCCCCGCGGGTGGGCGTAACGCTCGACGAGCACGCGCCGGTTGTCCTTGTGGGTCTTGAGCTTGTCCGCCTGGGCGTACTGGACCCAGTTGACTCGTACGAGCAGAGCCAGGATCAGGATTCCGCAGAAGATCGCGACCCGGCGCAGGGGCTTGTTCACGTTCGGACCACCTGGGTCATCTCGGCGTCGGGGGACGGGGCAGGGGCCGGCGCGGGCCTGCGCGCGGTGTCGCTGATGCGCAGCAGGATGGCAACCAGCGCCCAGTTGGCGATCACGGAGGAACCACCCTGGGCCAGGAACGGCATGGTCATACCGGTGAGCGGAATCAGGCCGGTGACGCCGCCGGCGACGACGAAGACCTGGAGGGCGAAGGCACCGGAAAGGCCGATCGCGAGGAGCTTGCCGAAGGGGTCGCGGGCGGCCAGGGCGGTGCGGATGCCGCGTTCGATGAGCAGGCCGTACAGCAGGATGATCGCCATCAGGCCGGTGAGGCCGAGCTCTTCGCCGACGGTGGCGAGGATGTAGTCGCTCTTGGGGGCGATGCCGCCGATGAAGCGTGAGTAGCCCTGGCCGAGTCCGGAGCCGAAGAGGCCACCCGAGCCGAAGGAGAACATGGCCTGGGCGGTCTCGGTGACGAGGCCGCATTCGCCGTTCACACACTTCGTGGCCAGCGGGTTCAGCCAGTCGTTGACGCGAGACTGCACGTGCGTGGCGAAGGCGGCCACGCCGACCGCGCCCGCCGCGCTCAGGGTGAGGCCGAAGACGACCCAGCTGGTGCGTTCCGTGGCGACGTACAGCATGATCACGAAGAGGCCGAAGAACAGCAACGAGGTGCCGAGGTCGGTCTCGAAGATCAGGATCATCAGGCTGAGCGCCCAGATCGCGAGGATCGGTCCGAGGTCGCGGCCGCGCGGCAGGTACATCCCCATGAACCGGCGGCTGGCCAGCGCGAGGGCGTCGCGTTTCACCATGAGATAGCCCGCGAAGAAGATCGCGATGATGATCTTGGCGAACTCGCCCGGCTGGAGCGAGCCGACGCCGGGGATGGTGATCCAGATCTTCGCGCCGTTCACGCCGGGGAAGAACATCGGCAGGATCAGCAGGACCAGGGCCACCACCATCGAGATGTACGTGTAGCGCTGGAGCACACGGTGGTCCTTGAGAACCAGCAGCACGCCCAGGAAGAGTGCGACACCGACGGTCGACCACATCAGCTGGTTGGGCGCCATGGCCTTGCCCAGTGACGGCTCCTGGTCGAGCCGCCAGATCAGTACGAGCCCCAGCCCGTTGAGCAGGGTGGCGATGGGCAGCATCAGCGGGTCCGCGTACTTGGCGAACTTGCGCATCATCAGGTGCGCGACTCCGGCAAGGAGGCTGAGCCCGATTCCGTACCCGAGCATGCCCGCGGGCAGACTGCCGTCCTTGGCGAGGCCGACATTGGCGTACGCGAAGACCGGGATGGCGACGGCGAACGCGAGCATGAGCAGTTCGGTGTTGCGCCTGCTCGGGGCTTCGATCGCGCCGATGGTGGTCGTGTTGGTGACAACGCTCATGGTGTGTGGGGCCCCCTACGGTGTGGCCGGCTTACCGCACTGCGAGGCCAGTTCCTGCTCTTCCTCGGACAGCGTGGGACCGGGTGCGGGAGCACTGGAAGTGGGCGTGGCTGTGTTCGGCGGAGTCTTGTCGCCCGGTGCCGGCGTCTTGCCGGGTTCGGGCTTGGCCGGCGGCTTCGGCGGCGGTGCGGTGCGCTGTTCGGACTTCTTCTTGCAGGCGGTCGCCTGGAGCCAGAGCCTTTCGATCTTCTCGCGTGCCTGGGCGAGGTCCCTCGCGGGCAGCGTGTCCTTGACCTCCTTGGCCTGGAAGTCAGGGAGGTACTTGAGTTCGATCTCGGGATGGTCCTTCTCGACCTTCGAGAGGGAGACCCATGGCAGGTCCTGATCCACGCCCCGGTACAGCGCGACGTGTTCGCTGTTGGCGCCGACGTAGTACTGGGTCTGGGTCCAGCGGTAACCGGCGTACAGACCGCCGCCGATGACGGCGAGGGCGAGCACGGCGTAGAAGGATCTCTTGAACCACTTGCGGCCCGGGGACTTCACGAAGTCCTCGCCGTCGTACATGTCGAACGTGTCGTCGGGCGTGCTTCCGCCGTACCCGCCGCTGCCGGCCGGACCGAAGTTCCCCGAGGGGGACTGGGACTGCGGGGAGGCGGGGCGGCCGAGGCCCGCGGCGCGGCCGGCCGCGGTCTGCATGCCGCGGGTGTCACCGAGCGGCATCTGGTTCTCGGCGACCGCGCCGACCACGACGGGGGTGTCGCTGAGCTGCCCGGCCAGGGTGTCGCTGCCGTCGACGTCCAGGACGTCGGCCACGATGCAGGTGATGTTGTCGGGGCCGCCGCCGCGCAGTGCCAGCTCGATCAGGTGCTGGACGGTGTCCTGCGGGCCCTGGTAGCTGGCGAGCGTCTCCTCCATCGTCTGGTGGGAGACGACGCCCGACAGGCCGTCGGAGCAGATCAGATAGCGGTCGCCGACCCGCACCTCACGGATGGAGAGGTCGGGTTCCACGTGGTCGCCGCTGCCCAGGGCGCGCATGAGGAGGGACCTCTGCGGGTGGGTGGTGGCTTCCTCCTCGGTGATGCGGCCCTCGTCGACGAGGCGCTGCACCCAGGTGTGGTCCTGCGTGATCTGGGTGAGGACGCCGTCGCGCAGCAGGTACGCGCGGGAGTCGCCGACGTGGACGAGACCCAGGCGCTGGCCCGTCCACAGCAGGGCGGTGAGCGTGGTGCCCATGCCCTCCAGCTGGGAGTCCTCCTCGACCATCATGCGGAGCTGGTCGTTGGCCCGCTGCACGGCGGTGCCCAGGGAGGTCAGGATGTCCGACCCGGGTACGTCGTCGTCGAGCTGGACCAGCGTCGAGATCACCTCGGAGGAGGCGACCTCGCCGGCGGCCTGGCCGCCCATGCCGTCGGCGATCGCGAGAAGGCGGGGGCCGGCGTAGCCGGAGTCCTCGTTGCCCTCCCGGATCATGCCCTTGTGGGATCCGGCGGCGAAGCGCAGGGACAGACTCATACGCACCTCGCCCGTCGGCTCCGGGTACACCGGGTTTCGAGCCACACTGCCCACCCTCCGGTCGGGAGCGCGCCAGGGCCCGTGGACAGGGCCCTGGGGCCCCGCGCGGGGGCCGACGCGGCTCGCTCGCTCCGCTCGCTCATTGTCGTACTACTTCCGCAGCTCGATGACGGTCTTGCCGATGCGGATCGGTGCGCCCAGCGGAATCGGTTGCGGCGTGGTGAGCCGGTTCCGGTCGAGATAGGTGCCGTTGGTGGATCCCAGGTCCTCGACGATCCAGTTGCCGTCGCGGTCCGGGTAGATCCTGGCATGCCTGCTGGACGCGTAGTCGTCGTCCAGCACGATCGTCGAATCGTGCGCCCGGCCCAGCGTGATCGTCTGCCCCTGGAGCGCCACCGTTGTTCCGGTGAGGCTGCCTTCGGAGACGACGAGCTTGGTCGGGGCGCCGCGGCGCTGCCTCTGTTGTTGTGGCGGGGGAGCGGCCTGCTGGCGCCCCCCGCCGGTGTTCTGTTGTGGGGCACGCGTGTCGGGCGCATTGCCGCGGCGTGAGCCGCGCTGCGTGACACGAGTGCCGAACAGGTCGCTGCGGATGACCTGGACGGCCACGATTACGAATAGCCACAGGACAGCTAGGAAACCTAGCCGCATGACCGTCAGGGTCAGCTCTGACATTGCCCCCGCTTCACCCTTCGGCTTGCCGGTAAACGATGGTGGTGCTGCCCACGACGATCCGCGAGCCGTCGCGGAGCGTAGCGCGGGTGGTGTGCTGCCCGTCCACCACGATGCCGTTGGTGGACCCGAGGTCCTGGATCGTCGCGGGTGTGCCGACGCGGATCTCGCAGTGCCGGCGGGAGACGCCGGGGTCGTCGATCCGTACGTCGGCCTCGGTGCTGCGGCCCATGACGAGGGTGGGACGGGAGATCTGGTGGCGGTTGCCGTTGATCTCGATCCACCGTCTCGTCGGGGCGCCGGGCATGGGTCCGGGGCCTGCGGGCGCCGCGGCCGGTCCGCGCCGGTCCGCGCCTGGGGCGGGACGGGCGGGGCCGCCGGGCGGGGCCTGGGGCATGGGTGGTGCGCCCGCCGAGGAGGAGGGCGGGTAGCCGTAACCGCCGCCGCGCGGGGCGGCGGGGGGTGCGGGATCGGCGTCGGCGGGGGTGGTGACCTGCGACGTACTGGACGCGAGAGTGCGGCTGCGTACCCGGTAGAGACCTGTGTCGAGGTCGTCGGCCTTCTCCAGGTGGACCTTGATGGGGCCCATGAAGGTGTAGCGCTGCTGCTTCGCGTAGTCGCGGACCAGGCCGGAGAGCTCGTCGCCCAGCTGTCCTGAGTACGGGCTCAGACGCTCGTAGTCGGGAGTGCTGAGCTCGACGATGAAGTCGTTGGGGACGACGGTCCGATCCCGGTTCCAGATCGTCGCGTTGTTGTCGCACTCGCGCTGGAGGGCTCCGGCGATCTCGACGGGCTGGACCTCGGACTTGAAGACCTTGGCGAAGGTGCCGTTCACCATGCCTTCGAGCTTTTGTTCGAAACGCTTCAGGACTCCCATGGGGCACCTCCTCCGTCGATGTCGTCCTGGTACTGCTTACTGATCGTATCCACGCGCCGGGAAAACGGCTGGTTCCCCTTGTCCGCCCAGTCCATGAGTGTCACCCCTCACAAGGGATCGTAGAGGTGGCTGCCTGACAGTGTCCCGCACGCGTCTTCCTCCCTTGCGGAGTGGGTCGTGGAGGCCGTCGTTCCACTGGCGGGTCCCCGCAAACTATGCGTGCGAACCCACCCCGGCCACCGTGCTAATCTTCTTCTTGTCGCCAGCCAGTCGCACAAACCAGTGCGGCGAATCGAACGACATCACTCATGCGCGAGTGGCGGAACGGCAGACGCGCTGGCTTCAGGTGCCAGTGTCCTTCGGGACGTGGGGGTTCAAATCCCCCCTCGCGCACTTCAGGGATTCGGGTCTCACCGTGAAAAACGGTGAGGCCCGTTTCTGTATGTCCTTTTCCTGTTTGTCCTTTTACGTTCGTTCCTTTCTGTCGGTGGGGCTTCGGAGGCGGTTGTGGCGCGGGCGAGGGTTTACGGAGCCGGCGCGCTCGTGCTGACGGTGCTCGCCGCCGCGCAGCAGCTGATGCTCGCCGTGGGGCTCGGGGGCTGGCTGCCCGGCTGGCAGCCGTGGCCCTACCTGCTGCTCGCCGCGGTGCTGTGGCTGGCAGCGAAGCCCTGGTGGCTGGAGAACGGGCCGCGGCGCGACGGAGTTCCCGGTCCCTGGACCTCTTTCGAAGAGCGGCTGCGGCGGGTTCCGGCCTGGGTGTACGTCGCCGTCGTGCTGGCCTCGGCGGCCGGGGCGTGGGTGTGGCTGCAGGACTTCGAGCCCTACCTGGGCCACGAGGAGGCGGTCTACGCGAACAAGGCCCGCTTCTGGTTCGACGGGACGCCGGACGCGGGCTGGGGCGTCTACCGCCCGGTCGGGCTGCCCGCCCTGGGCGCGCTCGCGCTGTGGCTGACGGGGTACGAGGGACCCGCCTCCGGTGGAGGCATGGGAGCCCTGCGGGCAGTCACCCTGGTACTCGCGCTGGTGATGTTGTGCACGACGTACCTCGTGGCACGCGCGTGGACGACGCCGCGGCGGGCCGTGGTGGTGGTCCTGGTGCTGCTGAGCGGCCTGGGATTCCTGCGGCGCGTGCCGGAGTTCCTCAACGACATCGGGGCCACCGCGCTGCTGCTCGTCGTGGTGTTCCTGCTGGTCACGGCGCAGGAGCGGGCCGGGAGCCGGGCGGGGCGGATCGCGTTGCTGTTCGTGCCGGTCGTCGCGCTGGCCGCCTTCTATCTGCGGTACGGGGTGGTGGGCAACCTGCTGGCCGTCGCGGCTGCTGGCGTCTTCGCGTACGGGCCGCGGTCCTGGTGGGCGTTCGGGCGGTGGCTGTGGGCGGCGGCCGGACTGCTCCTGCTGGGGCTCGTACCGCACCTGCTCTACGCGGTGGAGCGGACCGGGAAGCCACTGGGGATGATCCTGTCGGCGACCTCGCAGGCCAACCGCGAGTACGTGGGCGACGGGCTGTTGTACTACCTGAGCGTCTTCCCGTACCGGCTGGCCGGGGATCTGGGGGCGGTGGTGATGGCCGCCGGTGTGTGCGCGGCGTTCGCCGCCTGGCGGCGGGTGCGGGGCGGCCGGGGCACCGGGGGCCCCGGCGTGCGGGAGGACGACCGGCGGCGGGTGTTCCTGGGGACTGCGGCACTGCTGGTGTTCGTGGTGCTGGGCGTGGCCACGGACGGCGAACCGCGCTTCGTGTACCTTCCGGTGACGCTGCTGACGATTCTGGGCGTACAGGCCTTGGCGGAGTGCACGCGCGCGTGGGCGCCGCGGGTCCTGGCGTCCCTGGCGGTGCTGGCCGGGGTGACGGTGCTCGGGACGGCGCAGGTGGTGGCGCACGGGGCGATGCCGGGGCCGACGGCGCTGGGCGTCTCGACGGTGCCGGTGGCGCGGGCGCTGGCGGCGCAGGGCGGGGAGGGCTGCCTGATCGTCACCGGGTACGAGCCGGAGTTCGGCTGGTACTCCGGGTGCGACGCGGTGACGTACCGGCAGTACGGGGAGCGGGTGGGGGAAGCGAGCGTGCCGCGGGGGACGCGCGTGAGCTTCGTACGGTTCGAGAAGGGGCGGCTGCAGCCGGACGCGGCGGGGGTGCGGCGGCTGATCGACGGCCGGGACGCGACGCTGCTGCGCGTGCCCGCAACGGATGGTGGCTCGGCGGGGGCGGCGACGGTGTGGAGCGTGCGGTTCTAGAGGTGCGACATCCGTGGGCGTACGACGTCGACGTCGCAGCTACGAGGGGCTGTTGTTGTAGCGCAGAAGGTAGGCCGCGAAGCGGGCGAGGTCGGCCTCGGACCAGTCGGCGAGGCGCTCCTGATAGGCCGCGTGGCGGCTGGCGTGGGTGGCGGTGAGGGCGGCGGCGCCCGCATCCGTGGTGTGCAGGACTTGGACGCGGTGGTCGTCGGGGTCGGGGCGGCGTTCCATCAGACCGAGCTTCTCCAGGGTGGTCAGCTGCCGGCTGACGGTGGACTTGTCGAGCATGTAGTGGGTTGCGAGGTCGGTGGCGCGGCAGTCCCGCTGGTCGTGGATGTGCGCGAGAAGCGTGTACGAGACCAGGGGCAGGTCGGGGTGGAGCCGGGCGGCGGTGGCGCGGGCCCGGCGGGCGAAGGCGGTCAGTTCGCGCTCGATGGTGTCGACGGCGTGGGTGCGCCGTGGGCGTGCGGGACCGTTGGGGCGCCGGTGGTCCTGATGCTGCTGCGGGTCAGGGGGATGCTGGCCCGGGGTGTGCTGGGTGGTCATGGGGGTGGTTTGCCCTCCGGTCGACTGGTTGTAGAGTACATCTGTATTGGTGGTTGTAATAGCCAACCACTGCCTCCTCTGCCGTCCCCGTCATGTGTGCTGGAGCCCGTTGATGTCTGCGTCCCCCACCGGTCCGAGCAGTACGGGAGCGTCGCTGCGGCACGTTCTCGGCCACCTCCTCACGCCGCTGCTGATGTGCGTCGGTATGGGCCTGGCCTACCTCGGCGCTTTTCACGCCCCCGAGCCGCACGGCCTGCGGGTCGACGTCGTCGGGTCCGGTGCGAGCGCCCAGGTGCTGGCGCAGACGCTGCACGACAAGGGGGCGGGGGCACTCGACGTGCGTACCGTCGCCGACCGTTCGGCCGCCGAGGCGCGGCTCAAGGGCCGGGAGACCTACGGGGCGTACGTGCCGGGTGGGAAGCCCGAGCTGATGGTCGCCACCGCCGAGTCCGACACGACGGCGACCGTCGTCCAGAAGGTCTTCACACAAGTCGCCGCTGAGCAGGGCGCGCCGCTCCGGGTGACGGACGTGGTGCCGGTGTCGAAGGGCGACCCGACGGGGCAGGGGCTGTTCTTCCTTCTCGTCGCGCTGAGTATCGGCTCGTACGCTTCGGTCGCGGTGATCGGCGGAGCCGGCGCGGTGCTGCCGCTGCGGATCAGGGCGTTGCTGGCACTGGGCATGTCGCTGGTGGTCAGCGCGATCGGCGCCGTCTTCGCCGGGCCGCTGTTCCACCTGGTGGACCAGGGGCTGCCCGGCCTGTGGGCGATGGCATGGCTGTACGCGGCGGGCATCCTGCTGGTCGGCGTCGGACTGCACACCTTCCTCAAGAGGTGGACGACGCTGGGCGTGATGGTGCTGTTCGTCATGCTGAACTTCACCAGCTCCGGCGGCATCTTCAAGCCTGAGCTCCAGTCCGGCTTCTTCGCCTCGCTGCACTCCTTCTGGAACGGAGCCGGCTTCATCGAGGGGGTGCGCGGCCACGTGTACTTCGACGGGACCGGCGTCGGCCGGAACGTCCTGGTGCTGGCGCTTTGGTTCGCGGCCGGTGCGGCGGTCATGGGAGCGGCAGCGGCGTCGGAGAACGCACGGAGGCGGAAGGTGGCGCACGCGGCACCGGTGGTGGAAGAGCGTTCGGTGGAGGAGGAGCTGGAGGAAGCGGTCGGCGTGTGAGCCGGGCGTGAGAGGGCGCGCGACGAACGGTCCCGGACCTGGTCCGGGACCGTTCGTCGTACTAATGCCGGGTTATCCACAGGGGGCTGCGGCGCGGCCGGGACAACGGCGCTACCTTCATGAGGAGTTGAAAATCAGCCGTACCGAACGGCTGTCGGGCGGTATGCAGCGGGGGAGGCGGCTCGTGACGAACGAGGCCGGGCAAGGGACAGAATCCGAGCGAATTCCGGTGGTGGAGGGATTCGCGCGGCGTGCGAAGGCGGCCGGACCGGAGGCCGGGCGGACCCGTTCACGCAAGAAGGAGGGGAAGGCGCTGCGGGACCGCACGCCACGGGAGGCGCACCGCGCGCTGGTGCTCGACGTGGACCGCCCCGACGCGGTGCGCGCCGTCGAGGAATCCAGCCGGGGACGGGTCGCCTCGCTCACGCCGGTACGCGTAGGACGTATGGCAGCCAGCCCGTTCGCCTTCCTGCGAGGGGCGGCCGGACTGATGGCGTACGACCTGGCGGGCACACCCGTGACCGGGGTCGGCGCCCAGATATGCGGCGATGCGCACGCGGCGAACTTCGGGCTGTACGGCGACGCCGGCGGCCGGCTCGTCATCGACCTCAACGACTTCGACGAGACGGTGGTCGGGCCGTGGGAGTGGGACGTCAAGCGGCTCGCGACCTCGCTGGTGCTCGCCGCACGCGAGACCGGGGCCGACGAGGACACCTGCCGTCAGGGAGCCCGCGACGCGGTCGGGGCTTACCGGCGGACCATGCGGCTGCTCGCGCGGATGCCCGTGGCCGACGCCTGGAACGCGATAGCCGACGAGGAACTCGTCTCGCACACCGACGCCCGGGATCTGCTGGGCACGCTGGAGCGGGTGTCGGAGAAGGCCCGCAGGAACACCAGCGCACGCTTCGCCGCCCGTTCCACGGAGCCCGCCGAGGGCGGCAGCCGCCGGTTCGTGGACGCCCCTCCGGTGCTGCGCCGGGTGGCGGACGCCGAGGCGTCCGCAGTGGCGTCGGCGCTCGGCGGCTACCTGGAGACGGTGGCGGAGGACCGCCTGCCACTGCTGGCCAGGTACGCGATCCACGATGTGGCGTTCCGGGTGGTCGGCACCGGGAGCGTGGGAACCCGCTCGTACGTGGTGCTGCTGCTCGACCACCGCGGGGAGCCGCTCGTCCTGCAGGTGAAGGAGGCACGGGCGTCGGCCCTGGTCCCGTACCTCCCGAAAGCCGGGTTCGCGATACCGGAGCCGGCGCACGAGGGGCGGCGGGTGGTCCTCGGCCAGAAACGGATGCAGGTCGTCAGCGACATCCTGCTCGGGTGGTGCACAGTCGAGGGCCTGCCCTTCCAGGTGCGGCAGTTCAGGAACCGGAAGGGGAGCGTGGACCCGACGGCGCTCCCCGCCAACCAGGTCGACGACTACGGGCGGATGACCGGCGCGCTCCTGGCCAGGGCGCACGCGCACAGCGCCGACCCGGAGGTGGTGGCCGGGTACTGCGGCAAGAACGACGAGTTCGACGAGGCGGTCGCCGATTTCGCGGTCGCCTACGCGGACCGTACGGAGGCGGACCACGCGGTATTGGTGGCGGCGATCAAGGACGGGCGGATAGCGGCGGAGAGGGGGGTGTGACGGAGCCGGGCCCAGGAGGGGGCGCAGCCCTCCGCGGTCGACACGCGATGCCGGGCCGGTAGCGGGCGGGGCCCTCCCCCTCGGCCGGGACCGTAGGCTGGTCGGGTGACTCAGGATGCCGCCGGGGGACCGGTTACCCCCAATGAAGACGTACAGCCCGGTGAGGCCCCGGCCGGGGCGCGGCCCGAGGCTCGGCTGGAGCGGGCGGTAGGTGCCGCCGAGCAGGCGTTGATCGAGTTCGAGATCGCGGTGGACACCTTCCGGATCGAGGTCGAGAACTTCTCCCGGCTGCACCACCAGAAGCTGGGCCCGATGTACGCGCGGCTGGACGAGCTGGACGCCCAGATCGCGGAGGCCAAGGCCCGGCAGACCGGGGACCCGGAGGATGTGGCCAGGGCGCAGGAGGCGCGAGCGCTGGTCATGCCCATGCCGGGCGTGGAGGAGCTTTTCCACGACTGGATGGACTCGGACGGCTTGTCGCCGGAGGCCGCCGCGATGCTGACCGAGCAGCCGGTGCGCCCCCCGGAGCGGGTGCGGCCCAGCGAGGAGGCCCGCAAGCTCTACCGCGACCTGGTGCGCAAGGCGCACCCCGACCTGGCCAGGGAGGACAAGGAGCGCAACCGGCGCGAGGAGTTCATCACCCGGGTCAACGCCGCCTACTCGCGCGGCGACGAGAAGCTGCTGCGCGAGCTGTCCGACGAGTGGGCGGCCGGCCCGGTGCCCGAGACACGGCTCAGCGAGAGCGAGGAGCTGTACGCGCGGCTGGAGTGGTTGTCGCGGCGCAAGGAACTCCTGACGATCGTCGCCCGCGACCTGGAGGAGTCCGCGATCGGGTCGATGCTGCGGATGGCGCCGGAGGACCCCGATCAACTGCTCGACGAGATCGCCGGGCAACTGCTGGCGCAGGTCTCCGAGCGCGAGGCCGAACTCGCCCGGTGGGTGCAGTAGCGTTCCGGGGCGAACGCGCACCGTTTGCATGTACGAGAAAGGCTGTCACATGAACTTCGCCCCCTTGCCCTCCGTGGACGTCGCGTCGGTACCGGCTGACGGCCTGGTACTGGACGTCCGTGAGGCCGACGAGTGGGCGGCCGGGCACGTCGAGGGAGCCCTGCACGTGCCGATGAGCGACTTCGTCGCCCGCTTCGGCGAGGTCACCGAGGCCGTGGCGGGCGGCCGCCGTGCCCATGTGATGTGCCGGGTCGGCGGGCGGTCCGCCCAGGTCACCCAGTACCTGGTGCAGCAGGGGATCGACGCGGCGAACATCGAGGGCGGAATGCTGGCCTGGGACGGTGCCGGCCGGCCCATGGTCTCCGAGGGCGACTCCCCCGCGTTCGTCCTCTGACTCGGACGGGCTCGCAGCCGCGGAGGCCGGTCAAGCCCGTGAACGTGGCGACGGGGAAACCGAACTGCTCGCGCTGCGAGGTGTAGTCGGCGGTCATGGCCCAGACCCGTTCGCCGAGGCCGAGGGCCTGCACGCAGGTGCCGGCGGAGAGCCGTGACCGCAGCTCCACTCCCCCGCCCCGGTCTCGGTGATCACCTCGCCGGCCGGCATGCGTCCGGCGGCGAGACGGATTTCCGCGAGCCGCTCTCCGCTCGTGGGCGACCGGATCCAGCCCCGCACCCCCGTACTCGGGGGCCAGCAGCAGGCTCAGCAGGTCGGCGTCCGCGAGCTTCGCCCACAGGGGGCGGTCGAAGTCGTCGGCGACCGCCCCCTCGACGAGCGCAGGGCTGGGTACCGCGTCGGGCGCCGTCCTTGGGGAAGGCCGCCCGCGCGCGCCGCCTCGGTGGCCGCCTGCTGCTCCTCAGTGACGGCAAATTCCACTGCCCTGCCCTCCGATGACCGTGCGCGCGCCGCCTCCTGACGAGTCGTCAAGACGGAACACCTTCTGCAGAAAGGGAATGGCAGCGAGGTTCCGGGCGGTATGTCAGCGGTCGAAGTCCAACTCCACTTCGCCGGTGGCCGGGTGGGACTGGCAGGCCAGCACGTACCCTGCCTCGGTCTCCTCCGCCTCCAGCGCGTAGTTGCGGTCCATCCGCACTTCGCCGCGCACCAAAAACGCCCGGCAGGTGCCGCACACCCCGCCCTTGCAGGCGTACGGGGCGTCCGCGCGGGCCCGCAGCACCGTCTCCAGGAGCGACTCGCCGCCCTGCACCGGCCAGCTGCCGGAACGGCCGTCGAGGGTCGCGGTGAGGGTGCCGTCCACGGCGGCGGACGCCGGCGCGGGAGCGAGGAGGTCCGCCGTCCCGTCGTCGACGTGGAAGACCTCCTCGTGGATGCGGTCCCGGGCGACCCCGAGTCCGCGAAGGGCCTGTTCGGCGCCCTGCACCAGGCCGTACGGGCCGCACAGGTACCACCCGTCGATGTCCGCCACCGGCAGCAGGGCGGGCAGCAGGGCCGTGAGGCGGTTCGTGTCCAGCCGCCCGGACGGCAGCCCCGACTGCTGCTCCTCCCGCGAAAGCGCCGTGATCAGCTGGAACCGGTCGGGGTATCGGTCCTTGAGGTCGGCGGTCTCCTCCAGGAACATCGTGGACGCCGCCGTGCGGTCGCTGCGGATCAGACAGAACCGGGCGTCCGGCCGCCGCTCCAGAAGCGTCGCCGCGATGGACAGCACCGGAGTGATGCCGCTGCCTCCGACGATCGCCGCGAAGTAGCCGTCCCGCGGCGCGAGGGTGAACCGGCCCATGGGAGGCATCGCCTCCACCACGTCTCCGACCAGCAGTTCCTTGAGTGCGTACGTGGAGTACGAGCCGCCGTCGACAAGCCGGATCCCCACGCGCAGCACCGGTTCGGCCGGTGCTGCTGCCGCGGGCGCGCAGATCGAGTACGTGCGCCGGATCTCCTGCCCGTCCACGATCCGCCGCAGCGCCAGGTGCTGGCCCGGGACGTGCCGGAAGGTTTCGTGCAGCTCGGGCGGCACGGCGAGGGTGACGGCCACCGCATCGTCCGTGAGCCGCTCGATTCCCCGGACCCGGAGCGGGTGGAACGGCATCTACAACTCCTTGAAGTGGTCGAACGGTTCGCGGCAGGACACGCAGCGCCGCAGCGCCTTGCACGCGGTGGAGGAGAACCGGCTGAGCAATTCGGTGTCGATGGATCCGCAGTGCGGGCAGCGGATGGCGAGCGAGAGGGGTATCGGCTCCCGGGCGGCGGACGCGGCGTCGATCTCGCGGGTGGTGCGGGGCGGGGCGATGCCGAACTCGGTAAGTTTGCGGCGCCCTTCGGCGCTGATGTCGTCCGTCGACCAGGCGGGGGCGAGCACGGTGCGCACGGTCACCTCGGTCATGCCGGCACTTTCGTGCAGTACCCGCTCGATGTCGGCGGCCATCGCTTCGACAGCGGGGCAGCCGGTGTACGTCGGGGTCAGTTCGACCTCGACCCGGCCGGGAGCCGAAACGTGGACGGCACGCAGAACGCCCAGTTCTCCCAGAGTGAGCACGGGCAGTTCGGGGTCGGGGACGGTGCCGGCGAGGCGGCGCAGCTCCTCTTCGAGCGGCGTGCCGGTCGGGGGCGTGCCGGTCACCATGTCGCTCCCGGGTGGCTGCGGTGCAGATGCTGCATCTCGGCGAGCATCAGCCCGAACGGTTCCGTGTGCAGGCCCTGCCGTCCGGCGCCCGCCGCCCACGCCCCGGTGCGCGGCCCCTGGGGCACGGCGAGGGTGGCCCGTTCCAGAACACCGCTGACGGAGGCCAGCCAGTCCGACTCCAGCTGCTGCCAGTCGACCCCCTGCCCGTCGGCTTCCGTGCCCAGTCCCGCGTCCAGGCCTTCGACGGGCTGGAAGGGTTCGCCGGTGAACCGCCACAGCGCGTCGACGGCGCGCTGCATCCGGTCGTGGCTCTCCGTGGTGCCGTCGCCCAGCCGCAGCGTCCACTGCTCGGCGTGGTCGCGGTGGTAGGCGGTCTCCTTGACCGCCTTCGCCGCGAGGGGGGCGAAGGCGCCGCCACCGGCGGCCAGTCGTGCGTACAGCAGGTGCTGGTAGGTGGAGAAGTAGAGCTGCCGGGCGAGGGTGTGGGCGAAGTCGCCGTTCGGCTGCTCGACGACCTGGAGGTTGCGGAACGCCCGTTCTTCCCGGCGATAGGCCAGCTCGTCCTCGTCGCCGACGAGGGAGAGCAGGATGCGGGCCTGGCCCAGCAGGTCCAACGCGATGTTGGCGAGGGCCACCTCCTCCTCCAGGACGGGGGCGTGGCCGGCCCACTGCCCCAGCCGGTGGGACAGGATCAGCGCGTCGTCACCCAGGGCGAGAGCGGCGGAACGGGTTGCGGGAACCGTGCTCACAGGTGCTTCACCCCGTCCGGGATCTCGTAGAAGGTGGGGTGCCGGTAGGGCTTGTCACCGGCCGGTTCGAAGAAGGAGTCCTTCTCGTCGGGGGAGGACGCGGTGATCGCCGCGGAGGGCACCACCCAGATCGAGACACCTTCGGACCTGCGGGTGTAGAGGTCGCGGGCGTTGCGCAGGGCCATCTCCGCGTCCGGGGCGTGCAGGCTGCCGGCGTGGGTGTGGGACAGTCCGCGGCGCGAACGCACGAACACCTCCCACAGTGGCCAGTCCTGGTGCGAAGCCGTGCCGGTCATACTGTCCTCCCCCTGTCGCTGTCCGTGGTGCTGGTGTGGCGGTCGTCCCGGCTGCTGTCCGTACGGGTGTCCGACGGGCCCGTGCGGGCGTCCGAGGGAGTGCCCGGGTGGGTGCCCCGGGTGCTGCTGCCCGGGTGGTGTTTGCTCGCGTACGCCGCCGCCGCGTCCCGTACCCAGGCGCCCTCTTCGTGGGCCCGGCGGCGCTGGGAGAGGCGCTGTTCGTTGCAGGGGCCGTTGCCCTTCAGGACGTCCCGGAACTCGGCCCAGTCGATGGCGCCGAAGTCGTAGTGCCCGCGCTCCTCGTTCCACCGCAGGTCGGGGTCCGGGAGGGTGAGGCCCAGCGACTCGGCCTGCGGGACGGCGATGTCGACGAAGCGCTGGCGCAGTTCGTCGTTGGAATGCCGCTTGATCTTCCAGGCCATGGACTGCGCGGAGTGCGCGGACTCGTCGTCGGGAGGACCGAACATCATCAGCGACGGCCACCACCACCGGTTCACCGCGTCCTGCGCCATCGCGTGCTGCTCCGGCGTACCGTGCGAGAGGGCGAGCAGCGACTCGTACCCCTGGCGCTGGTGGAAGGACTCCTCCTTGCAGATGCGGACCATGGCGCGGGCGTACGGGCCGTAGGAACAGCGGCAGATCGGGACCTGGTTCGTGATCGCGGCGCCGTCCACCAGCCAGCCGATCGCGCCGACGTCGGCCCAGGTCAGCGTCGGGTAGTTGAAGATCGACGAGTACTTTTGGCGACCGGAGTGCAGCTTGTCGAGGAGCTCCTCGCGGCTGGTGCCCAGCGTTTCGGCGGCGCTGTAGAGGTACAGCCCGTGCCCGGCCTCGTCCTGGACCTTGGCCATCAGGATCGCCTTACGGCGCAGCGAGGGGGCACGAGTGATCCAGTTGGACTCCGGCTGCATGCCGATGATCTCGGAGTGCGCGTGCTGCGCGATCTGGCGGACCAGGGAGGCGCGGTAGGCATCCGGCATCCAGTCGCGCGGCTCGATGCGCTCGTCGGCGGCGACGGCGGCGTCGAATGCCTCCTGGTACGCCGCTTCGTCCTGCGCTCCTGCCCCGTTCGGGGTGTGTGCTGCCGTCGCATGCGTCAATGCCGTCATCCTGACCCCCAGATCACCCTACCGACCGATCGTTCGGTTCATCGACTTCAATGGTGGGGCGGCGGCCCGTAGGGTGTCAACCTCTGTGGACAACTGGCTGACACGTGCGGAGCGGGGCGGATGGATTCGTACGACGACAAGGCCGGGAGCGGCGGGACGCAGGACGCCGAACCTTCCCGGCCCGGCGGCGACCCCGGCCCGACCCGGCCCAGCAGCGACCCCGGCCCGACCCTGACCGCCGACGTCGGCACTCCGGCCCGGCCCCGGGACAGGGCAGGCATGGCCGCGCTGTCCTTCCGCTGCCGGATCGTCGCCGCCCTCGCCCTCGCGCTGGTCGGCGTCACCGCCCTCGTTCACCTCGGCATGGTTTTTCTCCACGTCAGCCCGTCGAACACGGTGAGCAAGGAGCACGCGGCCGCCGTGGACGCCTGGATCAACCCCGAGTTCGAACAGAACTGGAAGCTCTTCGCGCCCAACCCGCTCCAGCAGAACGTCGCCGTCCAGGCCCGCGCCCAGATCCGCACCGAGAGCGGCCAGTGGCGCGTCACCGAGTGGATCGACTTCACGGAGAGGGACGCCGAGGAGATCCGCGGCAGCCTGCTGCCCAGCCACACCGCTCAGAACCAGCTGCGCCGCGGCTGGGACTTCTACACCGGCTGGCACAACGACAAGAACGAGTCGCTCGGCATGCGCGGCGACCTCTCCGAGCGCTACATCCGGCGCCTCGTGCTGGAGCGCATGTCCGCCCTGGACATGGGGGGCGCCGTGCACCGCGTCCAGGTGCGCTCGCGCACGACCTGGGTGAAGCCGCCCCCGTGGAGCAAGGAGAAGGTGACCGCGACACCCGCGTACCGGGTGCTGCCCTGGTGGACGGTGACACCGGCCGACCTCACGAAGGTCGCGGCCGAGGCAGGAGTGACCAAGTGAGCACCGGTACGCCCCCCACCTGCCCCACCTCCTCGCCCTCCGGCACGTCCCCCACGCCGCGTACTCCACGCACGCGCGCGCGTGCCCACGTTCCGGCCCAACTGCGCAGGTCGGCGCGCCTCCTCCGACGAGGCGTCCAGAACGTCACCGCCGCCGCCCTCGGCCCGTACCAGAGCGCCGTCATCCGCATCGGTTTCGCCGGAACCTGGCTGCTCTTCCTGCTGCGCGAGATTCCGCACCGCCAGGAGATGTACGGACCCGAGGGGCCGTGGAACTGGGACATGGCGCGCCGGATCGTGGAGGACAACGGGGCCTTCACGGCGCTGATGTGGACGGACAGCACGCTGTGGTTCGAGTTCGTGTACGTCGCGGCCATCGCGGCCAGTGCCCTGCTGGTGATCGGCTGGCGCACCCGGACGATGTCCGTCCTGTTCATGATCGGCGTGCTGTCCCTCCAGAACCGCAGCGTCTTCCTGGGTGACGGCGGGGACAACGTCATCCATCTGATGGCGATGTACCTGGTGCTCACCCGCTGTGGCCAGGTGTGGTCGCTGGACGCCCGCCGGGTGCGGGCCGCGGGCGGCACGGTGGCCGCCGTCGTGCGTGACCGGGTGGGCCCCGTGGTGTGGGGGGTGCTCGGCGCCGCCCTCGCGGTGGTCACGTTCACCGGTGTGGTGCGATGGGGCTGGCTGCTGGTCTTCTGGGCGTTGCTGCTGGCCCACGCACTGTGGTGGGGGGCGTGCCGGTACGCGGACGGTGAGCCGCGGCTCCTGCTGGACGTCCTGACGAACCTCGTGCACAACGCGGTGCTGGCCGTCGTCATGGTCGAGGTGTGCTTCGTCTACGCGACGGCCGGCTGGTACAAGGTGCAGGGTTCCCGCTGGCAGGACGGCACCGCCGTCTACTACCCGCTGCACCTGGACTACTTCACGCCCTGGCCCGACTTGTCGTCCCTGCTCGCCTCCAGCGGAACGATGATCATGCTGGTGACGTACGGCACGGTGATGGTGCAGGTCGCCTTCCCCTTCACCCTGTTCAACCGGCGCGTGAAGAACGTCCTGCTGGTGCTGATGATTTTGGAGCACGCGAGCATCGCGGTGCTGCTGGGGCTGCCGTTCTTCTCGATGGCGATGATCGCCGCCGACGCGGTGTTCCTGCCGACGGTGTTCCTGCTGTGGCTGGGCGGGCGTGCGGGACGGCTGCGAGACCGGGTGCGGGGCCGTGTGCGGCCGTCGCCCACGGCCGAGGTGCAGCGGCCGGCCGACGGGCAACGGCCCCGTACGCTCGTGGGGTGAGCAGCGAGAACACCCCACGGGCCGAGCAGCGCGAACCCGTCCCGAGCGAGCAGCCCGTCCCCGTTCGGCCCGAGCAGTGCGAACCAGCCCCGGGCGGGCAGTCCGCCCCCGCACCGGCCGAGCAGTGCGAACCCGCCCAGTACGACGACGGCTTCGGCGCCGAGATCGGCGTCGGCCCGCACCCCGAGCCGTGGCCCGGGGACGAGCGGTACGACCCGGAGCTGCTCGCGCACGGCGACCGGCGCAACGTCGTCGACCCGTACCGGTACTGGACGCGTGAGGCGATCGTCGCGGACCTGGACACCCGGCGGCACGATTTCCACGTGGCGGTGGAGAACTGGGGCCACGACTTCAACATCGGATCGGTCGTACGGACCGCCAACGCCTTCCTCGCCAAGGAGATCCACATCGTGGGGCGACGGCGCTGGAACCGGCGCGGGGCGATGGTCACCGACCGCTACCAGCATGTCCGCCATCACCCCGACACCGAGTCGCTCACCGCCTGGGCCGCGGCCGAGGGCGTGCCGATCATCGGCATCGACAATCTCCCGGGTGCGGTGCCGCTGGAGCGGACGGTGCTGCCGAAGCGGTGCGTGCTGCTGTTCGGGCAGGAGGGGCCGGGGCTGACGGAGGAAGCGCGGGCGCATGCGTCGATGGTGTGCTCGATCGCCCAGTTCGGGTCGACGCGGTCGATCAACGCGGGGGCGGCGGCGGCGATCGCGATGCACGCGTGGGTGCAGCGGTATGCGGAGATCGCGGATCCGTCGTAGGTCCGCGTCCCGGTAAGTGTCACTTTCGGACGGGTGTGTCGTTCACGTCGTCGAGCGGAGCGTCGATCCTGGTTGCGGCAGAAGTGGTGGAGCCGCGCACCGCCGTTCTCCGGGAGACGGGCGTAGTGGTCGACCCGCGACGCTGACCGGAGCACGGTGCGGGGATGCCGTGGCCCGCATGGGGGAGCGGGCCACGGCATCCGTTCCTGCTGGTGCGCCGTCACGTCACGCCTGGCGGCGTACCTCCACCGTCCGGAAGCGGTTGGACACGAACGCACCGTCGCACAGGGCGGCGTTCGCGGCCGGGTTGCCGCCGGAGCCGTGGAAGTCGGAGAAGGCGGCCGTCTGGTTCACGTACACCCCGCCCGTGAGGTTCAGCGAGAGCTGCGCGGACTCCTCCAGGCAGACCTCTTCGATCGCGCGCTCCACCTCGGGCGAGGTCGTGTACGCGCCGACCGTCATGGCGCCCTTCTCGCGCACCGTGCGCCGCAGCAGGTCCAGGGCGGCGGTCGTGGAGTCGACGGCGACGGCGAAGGACACCGGACCGAAGCACTCCGACATGTACGCCGCCTCCGCGTCCGGCTTCGCCCCGTCCAGCTTGACGATGACGGGGGTGCGGACGGTCGCGTCGGGGAAGTCCGGGTGGGTGACCTCACGCGAGGGCAGGGCGACTTCGCCCAGCCCGGCCGCCGCGTCCAGGCGGGCCTTCACGTCCGGATTGACCAGCGCGCCCAGCAGCGCGTTCGCACGGGCGTCGTCGCCGAGCAGTCCGCCGACCGACTTCGCGAGGTCGCCGACGACTTCCTCGTACGACTTGGCGCCCGCGTCGGTGGTGATGCCGTCGCGCGGGATGAGCAGGTTCTGCGGGGTGGTGCACATCTGACCGCTGTAGAGGGACAGCGAGAACGCCAGGTTGGAGAGCATGCCCTTGTAGTCGTCGGTGGAGTCGACGACGACCGTGTTGACACCGGCCTTCTCCGTGTAGACCTGTGCCTGACGAGCGTGCGCCTCCAGCCAGTCGCCGAAGGACGTCGACCCCGTGTAGTCAATGATCTTGATTTCGGGGCGCAGGGCGAGCGACTTGGCGATGCCCTCGTCCGGACGTTCGGCGGCCAGCGCCACCAGGTTGGGGTCGAAGCCTGCCTCGGCGAGGACCTCGCGGGCGGCCTTCACCGTCATCGCGAGCGGCAGCACCGCGCGCGGGTGCGGTTTGACGAGGACCGGGTTGCCGGTCGCCAGGGATGCGAAGAGGCCCGGGTAACCATTCCAGGTGGGGAAGGTGTTGCAGCCCACCAGGAGCGAGATGCCGCGCGGGACGGCGACGAAGGACTTCGACAGGTTCAGCGGGTCGCGCTTGCCCTGCGGCTTGGACCAGTCGGCGGCTTCGGGCACCCGGGTCTGTTCGGCGTAGGCGTACGCCACCGCCTCCAGACCGCGGTCCTGGGCGTGCGGCCCGCCCGCCTGGAGCGCCATCATGAACGCCTGTCCGCTGGTGTGCATCACCGCGTGCGCGAACTCGTGCGTACGGGCACTGATCCGGGCCAGGATCTCCAGGCAGACCACCGCGCGCGCCTCGGGGCCCGCGTCCCGCCAGGCGCCCATGCCCGCGCGCATGGCGGGCAGCAGGACCTCCACGTCCGCGTGCGGATAGGAGACGCCCAGCTCCGGCCCGTACGGGGAGACCTCGCCGCCCTCGGAGGCGGAGCCGCCCACCCAGCCGTCCGTGCCGGGCTGGTCCGACAGGTCGAAGCGGGTGTTCTTCAGTGCCTCGAACGCCGCGAGGCCGTCGGCGGCCGCGCTCTCCCCGTATGCCTTCGGGTGCTCCGGGTGCGGGGACCAGTAGGCGCGCGTGCGGATCGCTTCGAGAGCCTGGTCGAGTGTGGGCCGGTGGGTCTCGGTCAGCTGCGTCAGCTTCTGCGGCGACTGCATTGCGCGACCAACTCCTCGTCGAGGTGGGCTCGGGATGGGGCTCGGTATGCGGTTCGAAAGGGGACCGGCCGGGGTCGGACGGTGCTCGGGCCGGCTCGGACTGGGCTCCGAAGGGCGGACACGGCTAGAGTAACCGAACGATCGGTCGGGACAAGGGGGCCGACGTGAACCTGTGGACAACCCGTCCGGGAGGATTGCCCGCATGACAGCAATCGAGCGCGCCCGCACCGTCGCCGTCGTCGGCACCGGCACCATGGGTCAGGGCATCGCCCAGGTGGCCCTACTTGCCGGGCACCCCGTCCTTCTCTTCGACGCGGACGCCGCGCGCACCTCCGCGGCGGACGCTTCCGTGCGGTCACGGATCGAGCGGCTGGTGGAGAAGGGCCGCCTGGAGCGCGCGGAGGCCGACGCGGCTCTCCTGCGCCTGCGCGCCGCCCGCGACCTGCGGGACCTCTCCGAGGCCGCGCTCGTCGTCGAGGCGATCGTGGAACAGCTGCCGGTCAAACAGGAACTGTTCGTCTCGCTCGAGGCACTCGTCGCCGAGGACTGCCTCCTCGCCACGAACACCTCCTCGCTGTCCGTCACGGCGATCGCCGGCGCACTCAAGCATCCGGGCCGCTTCGTCGGCATGCACTTCTTCAACCCCGCCCCGCTGCTCCCCCTCGTGGAGGTGGTCAGCGGCTTCGCGACGGACGACGCCGCCGCCACGCGCGCGTACGACACGGCGCTGGCCTGGGGAAAGACCCCGGTGCGCTGCGCGGACACCCCCGGATTTCTGGTGAACCGGATCGCCCGCCCCTTCTACGCCGAGGCGTTCGCGGTGTACGAGGAGCAGGCCGCCGACCCGGCCACGATCGACGCGGTACTGCGCGAGTCCGGCGGTTTCCGGATGGGGCCCTTCGAGCTGACCGACCTGATCGGGCAGGACGTGAACGAGGCCGTCTCGCGGTCGGTGTGGGAGGCGTTCCACCAGAGCCCCAAGTTCGTGCCCTCGCTGCCGCAGCGCCGACTGGTGGAGTCGGGCCGGCTCGGGCGCAAGTCCGGCCGGGGTTGGTTCCCGTACGGGGAGGGCACGGCCGGGCCGGAGCCGCACACCGCCGCACCCGAGGCCGCCCCCGCGCGCGTGAGCGTGACCGGCGACTTCGGGCCCGCCGCCGAGGTGGTCACGATGCTCCAGGAGGCCGAGGGCATCGAAGTGCGGCAGCTGACTGCCGGTGGCCCGTACATCGGTCTGCCGGGCGGCGGCCAGCTCGCCCCCGTCGACGGACACACCTCCGTCGAGTACGACGACGTCGTCTACTTCGACCTCGCCCTCGACTACCGGGCCGCTACCCGCATCGCCCTGGCAGCTTCCGCCGATGTGTCGGAACAGACCCTCAAGGAGGCGGTCGGCCTCTTCCAGGCGCTCGGCAAGGACGTCAGCGTGATCGGCGACGTCCCCGGCATGATCGTCGGCCGTACCGTCGCCATGCTGGTCGATCTCGCGCTGGACGCCGTGGCCAAGGGTGTCGCGACGCCCGAGGACATCGACACCGCGATGCGACTGGGAGTCAACTACCCGCGCGGGCCCCTGGAGTGGGGACGTGCCCTCACCGGCGACTGGTCCTTCGACCTGCTCACCGCGATGCACGAGCGCTGCCCGACCGGGCGCTACGCACCCTCCCTGGCGCACTACCGGCAGGGTTACGCCGAGCAGCAGGCCGCCGAATGAGCGCCACGGACCGTCCGTTCGCCGACCGCGCGGCGGTGGAGCGCGGCACGACGGCAGAGCGCACGCCCACCGCGAAGAGGGACACGTACACGCCCGAGACGCTGCTCGCCGTGGCGGTGCGCGTCTTCAACGAGCGCGGGTACGACGGCACGTCGATGGAGCACTTGTCGAAGGCCGCCGGGATCTCCAAGTCGTCGATCTATCACCACGTCTCCGGCAAGGAGGAGCTGCTGCGGCGCGCGGTCAGCCGGGCGCTGGACGGCCTGTTCGCCGCCCTGGAGGAGCCGCAGGCCCAGCACGGGCGGGCCATCGAGCGCGTCGAGCACGTCACCCGACGCACCGTCGAGGTGCTGATGGCGGAACTGCCGTACGTCACCCTGCTGCTGCGCGTACGGGGCAACACGCAGACCGAGCGGTGGGCGCTGGAGCGCCGCCGCGAGTTCGACCAGCGGGTGTCCGATCTGCTGAAGGCCGCGGCGGCGGACGGCGACCTGCGGGCGGACATGGACATCCGGCTGGCGACCCGGCTGCTCTTCGGGATGATCAATTCGCTGGTGGAGTGGTACCGGCCGCACCCCGATGGGGTGGACCGGGAACAGCTCGCGGACACCGTCGTACGACTGGCCTTCGACGGGCTGCGGACGGGCTAGGGGGCAGGGGGACCGGGCGTCCTGCCGCTCCGCTGTCCGGTCGGCGTGCTGTTCTGCCGTCCGGTCCCCTGTCGTCGTACCGGATCCCCGGTCAGGAGTCCTGGCCGGTCTGCGGATCCAGGTCGGTCTCCTCGAAGACGAGGAGGGTGCGGGTGCTCAGCACCTCAGGAATGTTCTGGATCCGGGTCAGGACCAGTTCGCGCAGTGTCCTGTTGTCCGGGGTGTGCACCAGCAGCAGCACGTCGAAATCGCCGCTGACCAGGGCGATGTGAGCGGCCCCCGGGAGCGCCTCCAGCTCTTCGCGGACCGTGCGCCACGAGTTCTGGACGATCTTGAGGGTGATGTACGCGGAAGCGCCCTGGCCTGCCCTTTCGTGGTCGACCCTGGCACTGAAACCGCGGATGACACCGTCGTCGATGAGGCGGTTGATCCGGGCGTAGGCGTTGGCGCGCGAGACGTGGACGCGCTCGGCCACCGATCGTATCGAGGCGCGGCCGTCGGTCTGGAGCATCCGCAGGATGTCGCGGTCGACGGAGTCCAGGGGGCGTGCCGGAGAGGGGTCCCGCGGGGGATTGCGCTGCGGCTCCCTCGGTGGGTCCTGGGAGAGGTTGCGCGCAGGCTCTCTCGGTGGGTCCTGGGCGCGCTCCCCCGGCGAACCCCTGTGGATATCTCCGTCGTTCCCGTGCAGACCGTCACCCGATCCGGCCATTTGTTCAGCTGCCACGTGCCCCCGCCTCCCCGCCATGGACGTCCTGTTCCCATCCCAGGCTGCGCAGAACCGTTTGTCCACAGGCTGGCGCCGCCTGTAGCCAAACTGCACCCACGACCGAACAATCGGTAGGTGAGGCACACCACACCGTGGCGTGCTGGTGACCGCTCCGCACCACTCCCACGAGGAGGTGTTCGTCGTGACGATTCAAGAGATGCCGGGCAGCACGGCCTACCGGCCCAGCCCGCCCCCGGCCTGGAAGCCCCGCACCGACCCCGCTCCGCTGCTCCCCGACCCCGAGCCGTACCGGGTCCTGGGCACCGGGGCGGCCGCCCGGGTCGACCCCGCCCTGATGCGCACGCTGTACGCGGAGCTGGTGCGCGGCCGCAGGTACAACGCGCAGGCCACCGCTCTCACCCGGCAGGGCAGGCTCGCCGTCTACCCGTCCAGCACGGGCCAGGAGGCCTGCGAGGTGGCGGCCGCGGCCGTGCTGAAGGAGCAGGACTGGCTGTTTCCCTCCTACCGCGACACCCTCGCCGCCGTGGCGCGTGGCCTGGACCCCGTGCAGGCGCTGACGCTGCTGCGTGGCGACTGGCACACCGGCTACGACCCGCGCGAGGTGCGGATAGCCCCGCTGTGCACGCCGCTCGCCACGCAGCTCCCGCACGCGGTGGGCCTCGCGCACGCCGCGCGGCTGAAGGGCGACGACGTGGTGGCGCTCGCCATGGTCGGCGACGGCGGCACCAGTGAGGGAGACTTCCACGAGGCGCTGAACTTCGCCGCAGTCTGGCGGGCCCCGGTCGTCTTCCTCGTGCAGAACAACGGCTTCGCGATCTCCGTGCCGCTCGCCAAGCAGACCGCCGCCCCATCCCTCGCCCACAAGGCCGTCGGGTACGGCATGCCGGGCCGGCTGGTCGACGGGAACGACGTGGCCGCGATGCACGAGGTGCTGACCGAGGCGATGGAGCGCGCCCGGCGCGGCGGCGGCCCGACGCTGGTCGAAGCCGTGACGTACCGCATGGAGGCCCACACCAACGCCGACGACGCGACCCGCTACCGGGTCGACGCCGAGGTCGAAGCCTGGCGCGACCACGATCCGATTGTCCTCCTGGAGCGGGAGCTGACGGAGCGCGGCATGCTCGACGACGACGGGGTGCGCGAGGCGCGGGAGGCCGCCGAGGCCATGGCCGCGGACCTGCGGGCGCGGATGAACACGGACCCGGTGCTCGACCCGATGGATCTCTTCGCGCAGGTGTACACCGAGAAAACCGCTCAACTGTGTGAGCAAGAGGCCCAGTTGAGGGCCGAGCTGGAAGCGGAGGCGGAGCGATGAGCAGCACCACCGCGGCCCCGGGGCGCAAGGCCGCGGCAAAGCCCGCGAGCATGGCGCAGGCCCTCCAGCGGGCCATGCGCGACGCCATGGCCGAGGACCCGACGGTGCACGTCATGGGCGAGGACGTCGGCGCGCTGGGCGGGGTCTTCCGGATCACCGACGGGCTGGCCAAGGAGTTCGGCGAGGACCGCTGCACGGACACCCCGCTCGCCGAGGCCGGGATACTCGGGGCGGCCGTCGGCATGGCGATGTACGGGCTGCGGCCGGTCGTGGAGATGCAGTTCGACGCGTTCGCCTACCCGGCGTTCGAGCAGCTCGCCAGCCATGTCGCCAAGATGCGCAACCGCACGCGCGGCGCACTCGCGATGCCGCTGACGATCCGCATCCCCTACGGCGGCGGCATCGGCGGCGTCGAGCACCACAGCGACTCCTCCGAGGCGTACTACATGGCGACCCCGGGGCTGCACGTCGTCACCCCGGCGACCGTGCAGGACGCCTACGGACTGCTGCGCGAAGCCATCGCCTCCGACGACCCGGTCGTCTTCCTGGAGCCCAAGCGGCTGTACTGGTCGAAGGCCGACTGGTCGCCGGACGCCCCGGCGGCCGTCGAGCCGATAGGACGGGCGGTGGTCCGCCGTCCCGGCCGCAGCGCCACCCTGATCACCTACGGCCCTTCCCTGCCGGTGTGCCTGGAGGCCGCCGAGGCGGCCACGGCCGAGGGCTGGGACCTGGAGGTCCTCGATCTGCGGTCCCTGGTGCCGTTCGACGATGAGACGGTCGCCGCGTCGGTACGGCGGACCGGGCGCGCGGTCGTCGTCCACGAGTCAACCGGCTTCGGCGGACCCGGCGGCGAGATCGCCGCCCGTGTCACCGAGCGCTGCTTCCACCACCTGGAGGCGCCGGTGCTGCGCGTCGCAGGGCTGGACGTGCCGTACCCGCCGCCGATGCTGGAGCGCCACCATCTTCCTGGTGTGGACCGGGTCCTCGACGCGGTCGCACGGCTCCAGTGGGAGGCCTGAGATGCCACAGGTGCTGGAGTTCAAGCTCCCCGATCTCGGCGAAGGGCTGACCGAGGCGGAGATTGTGCGCTGGCTGGTGGAGGTGGGCGACGTCGTCGCCGTCGACCAGCCGGTGGTGGAGGTGGAGACGGCGAAGGCGATGGTCGAGGTGCCGTGCCCGTACGGAGGCGTGGTGACGGCCCGCTTCGGCGAGGAAGGTACGGAACTGCCCGTCGGCGCACCGCTGCTGACGGTGGCCGTGGGGGCTGGTGCCGTCGGTGCCGCGGGCCCGGGAAGCAGCGGCGCGGCGGAGGGGATCGCGGCCGGGGCCGAGGGCGACGGTGACTCCGGGTCGGGGAATGTCCTGGTCGGGTACGGCACCACCGCTCCGGCGGCACGACGCCGCCGGGTACGGGTCGACCACGTGAGCACTTCCGCGGGTCCCACCGGCCGGTTGCCCGCGCCCGACGGTCGTGTGCCCGCGTCCGGTCCGGCGTCGACGCCCGCTCGTTCTGTCTCCGCGCCTGCGTCAGCGCCCGCTGATCGCGCCTCCGCGTCCGCACGCAACGGTCGTGGCTCGGCCTCCGCGCCGGTGCCCGAGGGCAGGGCGTCCGCGTCTGTCGGGCCCGTGCCGGTCATCTCGCCCCTGGTGCGGCGGCTGGCGCGCGAGAACGGCCTCGATCTGCGGCAGCTGAACGGGTCGGGCCCGGACGGGCTGATCCTCCGCTGCGACGTGGAGCAGGCACTCCGGCCGCCGGAGCCGACGACCGGGGCCGTTGCCGCAGCCGTCCCGGCCCCGACCGCCACGCGCGTCCCGCTCAAGGGCGTACGCGGTGCCGTCGCCGACAAACTGTCCCGCAGCCGCCGCGAGATACCCGACGCCACCTGCTGGGTGGACGCCGACGCGACCGCGCTGATGGCCGCCAGGGCCGCGATGAACAGCGTGGGCGGCGCACCGAAGGTGTCCGTGCTGGCGCTGCTCGCCCGGATCTGCACGGCGGCTCTCGCCCGCTTCCCGGAGCTCAACTCCACCGTCGACACCGAGGCCCGCGAAGTGGTGCGGCTGCCTGAGGTGCACCTCGGCTTCGCCGCACAGACCGAGCGCGGCCTGGTCGTCCCGGTGGTGCGCGACGCACACACCCGGAACGTGGAGTCGCTGGGCGAGGCACTGGTCGAGCTGACCGAGGCCGCCCGGACGGGCAAACTCACCCCGGCCCAGCTCACCGGCGGCACCTTCACGCTCAACAACTACGGCGTGTTCGGCGTCGACGGCTCCACGCCGATCATCAACCACCCGGAGGCGGCGATGCTCGGAGTCGGCCGCATCGTGCCCAAACCCTGGGTGGTCGAGGGAGAGTTGGCGGTACGACAGGTGGTTCAGCTCTCGTTGACCTTCGACCACCGGGTCTGCGACGGGGGTACGGCGGGCGGTTTCCTGCGGTACGTCGCCGACTGCGTGGAACATCCGGAGCTGCTGCTGCGCACGCTCTGACGGATGAGTGGGTACGGCCCGCCGCCCGGCGGAGCGGGCCGTACATACTTTCCCCATGAGTGCCATGAGTACTGCCGCGTATGACGCCGTCGTGCTGTCCGGTGGGGCCGGGCGGCGGCTCGGCGGGGTGGACAAGGCCGCTGTGCGGGTCGGCGGGAGGACTCTCCTCGACCGGGTCCTGGGGGCCTGTGACGCCGCCGCGACCACGGTGGTCGTCGGCGGCCGGCACGCCACCGTGCGGCCGGTGACCTGGGCGCGGGAGGACCCGCCCGGCGGAGGACCGCTGGCCGCACTCGACGCCGGGGTGCGGGCGACCCGCGCCGACCGCCTCGTGGTCCTCTCGGTGGACCTGCCGTTCGTGGACGCGGCGACGGTGAGCACTCTCCTTCAGGCACTGGAACGCGTTCCGGGCGAGAGGCGGGGCGGCGGGCAGGACGCGCGCGGTCCGGAAGGCGCGCTGCTCGTCGACGCCGAGGGGCGCGACCAGCCGCTCGTCGCCGTCTACCGGACGGAACCATTGCGCCGGGAACTGGCCCTGCTCGCGACTGAGTACGGCTCCCTGAACGGGCTTCCCCTGCGGCTGCTCACCGCCGAACTCGCACTCGCCCGGGTCACCACGGCCGCCCCCCTGGTCTCCTTCGACTGCGACACCTGGGAAGACATCGCAACGGCCCGCGCCCGCATCAGGGAGCATGGGCATGTGCTGGATGAATGGATCACCGCAGTCAAGGACGAACTCGGTGTCGAGCTCGACGTCGACACCACCCTCCTCCTCGACCTCGCCCGCGACGCCGCGCACGGCATCGCACGGCCCGCCGCCCCTCTGACTACGTTCCTGGTCGGGTACGCGGCGGGACGGGCAGCCGGCCAAGGCCCGCAGGCCGTCGCCGAAGCCGTCCGCAAGGCCACTGCCCTCGCCGAGCGCTGGGTGGCGGAAACACAGGCGGGACCGCAGCCGGACAACCAGGCGGATCCGGTGCCGGAAAAGCAGGCGGGGCCGGTGCCGGGTACGCAGCCGGCATCACCGGCGATTACGCGGGCACCCGCACCGGAGGGGCAGGCATGAACGACCGCGAGCACGACATCGACGGGATCGAGCAGGCCCTCGCCCTGGTGAACCGCGAGCAGCCCGCCGTGCCCGCACCGGGCACGGCACCGGCCGCCCCGCCCGCTCCTGCCCGCAGTCCCGCCGAAACCGTCGCGCTGCCTCAGCCGGACGCCCCGGCGGGACACACGGAAGCCGACCCCGGCCCCGCCCCCGGCGGTCACTCCACGGCCACCCCCTGGGCCGAGGCACGCGCCGTGGCCGCCCGCACCGGGCGCGCCGTGCCGGCCCGCCCTCGCCGAGTGCCCCTGGCCCAGGCGCTCGGGCAGGTCCTCGCCGAGCCTCTGACCGCACTCACCGACCTGCCGTCCTTCGACACCTCCGCCATGGACGGATGGGCCGTCGCCGGCCCCGGCCCATGGGCGTACCGACAGGGCACGGGCATCCTCGCCGGGCGGGCCGCCCCCGAGCCTCTCTCCGACGGCGAGGCGGTACGGATCGCCACCGGGGCCCGGGTGCCCGCCGACACGACCGCCGTGATCCGCAGCGAGCACGCCCGCGCGGACGAGGCGAAGCTGCGGTTGCACGTCCGGCGCGAGGTCACCCCCGGCCAGGACATCCGCCCGCGCGGCCAGGAATGCCGCACCGGCGACCGGTTGCTGCCCGCGGGTTCCGTGGTGACCCCGGCCGTGCTCGGGCTGGCCGCCGCCGCCGGGTACGACGTCCTGGCGACGATTCCCCGCCCCACGGTGGAAGTACTGGTCCTGGGCGACGAGTTGCTGACCGAGGGCCTCCCGCGCGACGGCATGGTCCGCGACGCGCTCGGCCCGCTGCTCGCACCCTGGCTGCGTGCGCTCGGTGCCGACGTCCTCGACACCCGATGTCTGGGCGACGACCCGCAGGCCCTGCGCAAGGCGGTCCTCGGCACCGAGGCCGACGTGGTGGTCACCACCGGGGGCACCGCTGCCGGACCGGTCGACCACGTCCACCCGTTCCTCGCGACCGCAGGCGCCGAACTCCTCGTCGACGGCGTCGACGTGCGCCCCGGCCACCCCATGCTGCTGGCCCGTCTCGCCCCCGACACCCATCTCGTGGGCCTGCCCGGCAACCCGCTCGCTGCCGTGTCCGGCCTGCTGACCCTGGCCGAGCCGCTGCTGCGCGGACTCGCCCACCGCCCCACCCCGGAGCCCTACCGGGCGCCGGTCCGCGACGGGATCCCCGGCCACCCCGTCTCCACCCGTCTCGTGCCTGTCACCCACCGTACCGACCCCCGCACCGGCGCCGAGCATTCCGTACCGCTGCACTACAACGGTCCCGCGATGCTGCGGGGCATCGCGGCGGCCGACGGGCTGGCCGTTGTACCGCCCGGCGGCGCACGGGCCGGGGACGAGCTGGAGATTCTCGACCTGCCCTGGGCAGAAGGGTGTTTCACGTGAAACAGCCCGCTCTCCCGTCGTTCCACGTGAAACGACCCACCCGCACGGAAGGATGTTTCACGTGAAACTGCCCGGCGACGACGCGATGGCCAGAGCCGCCGAGGAGCATCTGACCGCCGCCCCGGTGAAGTTGCCCAAGCAGGTGGTCGAACGCCCACTGCGGCAGGTCGGCAAGCGTCTGCTGATGGCGATGCTGGTGCTGCTGACGACGGTGCTCCTCGTCTGGTTCGACCGCGACGGCTACCACGACAACTCCGACGGCGGCGTGGACCTCCTCGACGCCGTCTACTACTCGACCGTCACCCTCTCCACCACGGGTTACGGCGACATCGTCCCCTACAGCGACGGCGCACGGCTCAGCAATGTGCTGCTCGTGACGCCGTTGCGCGTCCTCTTCCTGATCATCCTGGTCGGCACCACTCTCGAAGTCCTCACCGAGCGGACGAGGGAAGAGTTCCGACTGAACCGCTGGAGGTCCCAGTTGCGCGACCACACCGTCGTCATCGGTTACGGCACCAAGGGCCGGTCCGCGATGCAGACCCTCTTCGCGACCGGGCTGAAGAAGGAACAGATCGTCGTGGTCGACCCGAGCGCCAAGGTCGTCGAGACCGCGAACGCGGAGGGACTGACCGGCGTGATCGGCGATGCGACGCGCAGCGACGTACTGCTGCGGGCGGAGCTGCAGCGGGCGCGGCAGATCGTCATCGCCACCCAGCGCGACGACACGGCGGTGCTGGTTACCCTCACCGCCCGTCAGCTCAACCGCGGCGCGAAAATTGTCGCAGCGGTCCGTGAGGAGGAGAACGCGCCGCTGCTGCGGCAGTCCGGAGCGGACGCCGTGATCACCAGCGCGAGCGCGGCGGGCCGCCTGCTCGGCCTCTCGGTGCTCAGCCCGAGTGCGGGCACCGTGATGGAGGACCTGATCCAGCAGGGCAGCGGCCTCGACCTGATCGAGCGGCCGGTCATAAAAAGCGAGGTCGGCAAAAGCGTGCGGGAGACCGAAGACCTGGTGGTCAACGTCCTGCGCGGGCACCGCCTGCTCGGCTATGACGATCCGGCGGCGAGTCCGCTCCAGTCCACCGACCGTGTGATCGCGATCGCCCGGGTGTCGACAGGCGGCACCGAGAGGGGCCACAGCGTACGGGTCACCTCGGCGGAATAGCGCGGCGTCGGCTGCTGCGTGACCTTTCGGGATGTCCTTCGCAAGGGTCTTCGGACTGATCACAGGTACCGGGGGTAGCGTCGAGCCCATGCATGCGATCACGATCCCTGAACCCGGTGGCCCCGAGGCACTCGTCTGGGCGGAGGTCCCCGACCCCGTTCCCCACGAGGGAGAAGTCCTCGTCGAGGTAGCCGCGAGCGCCGTCAACCGTGCCGACCTGCTCCAGCGACAGGGCTTCTACGACCCGCCGCCGGGCGCGTCCCGCTACCCCGGCCTGGAGTGCTCGGGGCGGATCGTCGCCGTGGGCGCCGGCGTCCACGGCTGGGCGGTCGGCGACGAGGTGTGCGCCCTGCTCGCGGGCGGCGGGTACGCGCAGAAGGTCGCCGTCCCGGCCGGGCAGCTGATGCCCGTGCCCGAGGGCGTGGACCTGGTGACGGCGGCGGCACTGCCCGAGGTGACCGCCACAGTCTGGTCGAACGTCTTCATGATCGCCCACCTGCGCCCGGGCGAGACGCTGCTCGTGCACGGCGGCGCCAGCGGCATCGGCACCATGGCCATCCAGCTCGCCAAGGCCGTGGGGGCCCGCGTCGCCGTCACGGCCGGCGGACCGGAGAAGCTGGCGCGCTGCGCGGAACTGGGCGCCGACGTCCTCATCGACTACCGCGAGCAGGACTTCGTGCAGGAGGTGCGCAAGGCCACCGAAGGCAAGGGCGCGGACGTCATCCTCGACATCATCGGCGCCAAGTATCTGGACCAGAACGTGAAGGCGCTCGCCACCAACGGACGCCTCGCGATCATCGGTCTCCAGGGCGGCGTCAAGGGCGAACTGAACCTCAACGCGCTGCTGCGCAAGCGGGCCGCGATCACTGCGACGTCGCTGCGGGCCCGGCCCGCGGGGGAGAAGGCGGCGATCGTCGCGGCGGTGCGTGAGCACGTGTGGCCGCTGATCGCCGCCGGCCGGGTGCGTCCGGTGGTCGACCGGATCTTCCCCGTGGACCAGGCGTCCGAGGCGCACAAGGCGCTGGACGAGGGCAGCCACATCGGCAAGATCCTGCTCGCCGTGGGCTGAGCACCGAGAAGCCGACGGCCGTGCACCGATCGCCCCGAGAAGGCGGCGGAGAAACAGGTGGCCCGGCGGAGAAGCAGGTGGCCCGGTTCCTTCCGTACGTACGGAAGGTACCGGGCCACCTGCGCACGGCTCACCGACGGGACCGCCCCGGGTCCCTACAGGTACGGGCCGCCCGTGCGGGCCGCGGGCCCGTGCCCGCCGTCCTCGTCGTCCTCGTGGGAAGCGCCCGGCGGCAGGGCCCGGCGCATCTGCTCCAGCTGGGCGCGGGCCGCCATCTGCTGGGCGAACAGCGCGGTCTGGATACCGTGGAAGAGCCCTTCGAGCCAGCCCACCAACTGGGCCTGCGCGATCCGCAGCTCCGCCTCGGAGGGAATGGCCTCCTCGGTGAACGGCAGCGAGAGGCGTTCCAGTTCCTCGACGAGCTCGGGGGCGAGCCCGTCCTCCAGCTCCTTCACGGAGCTGGCGTGAATGTCCTTGAGCCGCACCCGGCTCGCCTCGTCCAGAGGAGCCGCGCGGACTTCCTCCAGGAGTTGCTTGATCATGCTGCCGATCCGCATGACCTTCGCGGGCTGTTCGACCATGTCTGTCACGGGCACCTCGCGCGACTCGTCGTCACCGCCGCCGAGCGCCATTTGGTCCTGCCCGACGACCAGGATCTTGGGGCTCTCCTGCGACCGTTCACTCCTCGGCATCTCCATGCCGCCATTGTCTCGTACACCTGCTTCACCACGGGGTGTGCCCCCGTACAAAGGTGATCCACCTTCATACGGGGGCACAGGTTGCGCCAAGTGCCGACTCAGGCCTCCGCACGCCGGGCGACCGCGCCCCGGGAGCGGGTGACCAGTGCCGCGAGGAGTGCCGCGCCGACCGGTACGGCGATCACGAGCGAGCCCAGGGTCTCCCACGGGATCACGATGGGGATCTCGGTGGTGCTCATGCCGCCGATCCAGCCCTCGTCGACGCTCCTCTGGAGGGAGGCCTCGTCGGCCCGCCGCTGGTTGAGCAGGAGCCCGATCGAGGGCAGGACGCCTGCCGCCGAGCCGAGGACCACACCCATCAGGGCGACCGTCCCGCACTGGAACCCGCTGAGGGCGCGGCGCACCCGGGGCGGTGCGCCGACCGCGGTCAGGGTCTTCAGGTCGGGTTCGGCGTCGGCCTGGGCGAGGCCGGTGGCGATGCCGGCGGCGCCGATGGTGACCAGTCCGGCGAACACCGTCAGCGCGAGCAGCACGATGCCGGTGCTGCCGGAGTAACCGGACTCGATGTACGGCGCCGTGGTGAGCCCGATCTTGTCGAACGCGCCGTTCAGGGACTGGCTCCGTTCGGTGCTGGGCAGCGCGGACGTCGAGAAGACCAGACCATAGGGCACCGTGGTGAAGCCGGCCTCCTTGGCGGCGGCCGGCGGCACGAGGAGCTGAATGCCGTACGCCTTGACGTCCTCCGGTGCCAGGTGTGCCGGCAGGTGGGTGACCCTGCCGGGAGCCTCCCTCCCTGCCGCCAATGCCTCTTCGGCCTTCTTGTGGTCGGTGACGACCTTGATGCCGACCTTGCCGGTGTTGTTCTTGTCGAAGTGGGCGCGTTCGAAGGAGACCGCCCTGCCCTGCTTGACGGCGTTCACGACGCCGGGATCGGTGATCCCGAGAACCTTCAGGATCTTCTCGTCACCGACGGTCACCCCGGCGGTACCGGGGGCGTCGCCGGAGAACTCCACGGTGCAGCGCCAGTCCTTGGCCAGCGCGCGGCGTTCCTCGACGGAGAACCGCTCGCTCGGGTCGCTGCCCGCGACACCGCCCTCGTGGAGCGGACAGCGGTTGGCCTTCGGTATGTAAACCTCGTACTGGCCGCACTTGGCGTCGTCGCTGTACGGGGTGCACTTCTTGTCCCCCACGACGATGCGCTGGACGTCGGCGAGGACGTCGAGAGGCAGGTTCGCCTGCACGGCCGACCGCATGGCGCTCACATCGCGACCGCCCGCCTCGTCGGTGGTGGCCGAACCGACGCCGTACGGGAGCATCTCCTGGTATTCGGCACGCTGCTTGGCGTCCGTGCTGGCGGTGTAGGTGGCGACCGCGACGGTGCCCGCGACGGCGGCCAGCACCGCGGCGACGGCGGGCGCCGTGCGTCCCCGGTTGCGTACGGCGTCGCGCAGGGCGAGCCGCGGCGAGAGCGGCAGCCAGCCGCCCAGCCGCCCGAACAGGCCGACCAGAACCGGGGTCAGGGCCACTACGCCCAGCTCGGCGAGGGCGCTGCCGGCCGCGACGAGGAGGAAGCTGTCGCTGGCCACGGCCCCGTACAGGGCGACGGCCGCGCCGATCGCGACGGCGACCAGACCGACGGCCGGCAGGACCCGGTTGGCCTTGCGGACTCCGCGCCGCCCGGTGAGAGAGGCCAGGACGGGCTGGCGGGAGGCGGTGACGGCGGGCACGATCGCCGCCATCAGTCCGGTGAACACGGCGAGCAGGGCGATGCCGAACAGTTCCAGCGGTCGTAGCTCGAAGGCACCGAACCGCTGGCCGAGGTATCCCTCAAGGACGGGCTGGAGCGCCAGCGTCAGGGCGATCCCGAGCGCCGTGCCGACGACGGCGGCGGCGACGCCGATGACCAGACCGCCGGACAGGACGATGGCCCGGATGTGGCGGCGGTCGCCGCCGTTGGCGCCGACCAGGCCGAGCTGGCGCCGCGAGCGGCGGGCGCCCACGGCGAAGGCGGGGCCGGCCAGCAGACAGATCTCCAGCAGGGCGAGACCGACCACGGTGGCGGCTGCCGCGAGGGCACCGGCCGTTCCGTTGGAGCTGTCAGGCGATGCGTTGTGCCGGTAGTACGGGACCTCGGAGTCGGTCGGCGGGTTCAGGGCCACCGCGCGGGAGAGCACGGCGACGCCCTTGGAGTTGGCCTCCTTGACCATGTTCCACGTGAAACCTTCGCCGCCGCCCGAGCCCACCAGGTAGTTCGTCTCGCCACCAGTGGGCGAAAGGCCCTGGTCGGCGAGGGACTTGTTCAGTGGGCCGAGGAACGTGCCGGGCAGTGCGTTGATCTGGTCGAGCTTCAGCTCGTCGGGCAGCTCATAGGCACCGACGATGGTGAACTCGGTGTCCAGGGACCGCGGCTTGACCTTGTCCCCGAGGGAAAGGCCGCCCGCTTCCAGGAAGTGGTGGGTCGCGGCGATCTCGCCGGCCTTCTCGGGGAAGCGGCCTTCGCCGAGGACCATCAGGCCCTTCGCCAGCGGGTCGGTGGCCTTCAGCTCGCGCACCTCGGTCTGGAGGAGTCCGTGCTGGGTGCGGAGCGGGGTGTGGCCCTTGGTGTCGGTGAGGGTCTTCGTTCCTGCCGGAACCGCCTTCGAGAGGTCCGCCCGGCCCTCGGAGGTGGGCTTGCTGTGGTGGGCGTCCCAGCCGCCGACGGGGTGCCAGTTGTCATCGCCCGGGGTGCCGAGGTGCGGGTTCTGCTCGATGGGCGCGCCGCCCGTCCCGCTGTCGGTCAGCAGGGCGTCGGCAGCACCGAGCCGGCGGTCCATCCGGTCGGCGACGCTCAGCTCGGCACTGCGCAGGGTGACGTCGACGGCGCTCACGCCGAGGATGGGCAGCGCGATCATGGAGAGGACCAGGAGGCTGCGGCCCTTGGAGCGCCAGGCGTCGCGGCGGGCGATGCGGATGGCCGCGAGCCAGGAGTGGTACCAACCGGTCACTTGAGGCCCGCCTGACCGGCAGCGTCGGGGCCGCCGACGGCGAGCAGCGACTCGGCGCCGGAGCGCATCGTCTCGTCGACGACGGAGCCGTCACGCAGGAAGACCACCCGGTCGGCCCAGGCTGCGAAGCGCGGCTCGTGGGTGACGAGGATGCCGGCCGCGCCCGCCTCGCAACGCGCCCGCAGCAGGGCGAGGACGGACTCGCCGGTCTCGGAGTCCAGAGCACCGGTCGGCTCGTCCGCGAGCACCAGCCTGCGGTCGCCGACCAGGGCGCGGGCGATCGCCACGCGCTGCTGCTGGCCGCCGGACATCTCGTCCGGGAAGCGATCGGCGAGGTGCCCGAGGTCCATTTCTTCCAGGGCGGCGAGTGCGGAGACGCGGGCCTTGCGGGCGGAGAGGCCGTCGAGCTCGCGGGGCAGGGAGACGTTCTCGGCGGCGGTCAGTGCCGGGATGAGGTTGTAGTCCTGGAAGACGTAGCCGATGCTCCGGCGCCGCAGGGTGGCGAGTTGCTTGCGGCTGGCCCGGGTGATGTCGGTGCCCTCCACGACTACCCGCCCCGAGGTGGGACTGTCGAGGCCGCCCGCGATGGTGAGCAGGGTCGACTTGCCGGAGCCGGAGGGGCCCATGACCGCGACGAGTTCACCGGGCAGGACGGACAGGTTCACGCCGCGCAACGCGTGCACCTCGGTGGCGCCGCTGCCGTGCACGCGAGTCAGCTGCTCCAGTTGCAGCACGGGCTGGATACGCGATGGCTGCTGGGGCTGCTGTGGCTGCTGTGGCAGATGTGACTGGTCGGGCATGAGCGTGGGTCCCCCCTGGGAAGGCCGCACGGCAGGGGACGCCGGGCAGCGGTCGTACGGAAGTGGTGGTCGTACGGAAAGCGGTCGTCATGAAGCGGCGGTGCTTGTGAGACAGCGGTTGGTCGTGGGACCGCTGCGGTCGAGCGGCAGGCGGCTGCGTCGGGGCGGTGCCGTACCGGCGCGGTGAGGGCGAGAGGGCTCAGTGCCGGCCGAAACGGGCGGACGCGCTCCTCGGTTTCCGGCCGCCCGCCGCGGCGGCAGGGGCGGGGGACGGTTCGGAAGGTCCGGCCTGTGGCGGCGTCGCTCCCCGCGCGGCCGAGGCGGAGAGCCGGACCAGCCGGGACTCGGAGTGGTCGAGCCACCGGGCCTCGGCCTCGGTCTGGAAGATCAGCTGCTCAAGCACGAGCAGCCAGGCCATGTCGTCGCGGCCCCGGTGGGTCTCCTGCCCGACTCCGGACTCGACGGCGATCAACGCCTGCGCCTTGAGCCGGGTGTAGTCCTGCATCGCCTTCAGGGTCGCGTGCCGCTGAGCCTGGATGACGGCGCGGATGTCGACGCCCGGTGCGCCGATCGCCATGGCGAGCTTGATGGCGAGCTCGTCGCGGGGCGGGCTGGTGCGGTCGACCGGACGCTCGAACCACTGGTGCAGTTCCGCGCGGCCCGCGTCGGTGATCGCGTACAGCGGGTGGCCCGCGTCGTCGTCGCCGTCGGGCGCGACCATGCCGTCACGTTCCAGTCGGCTGAGTGTCGTGTAGACCTGCCCGACGTTCAGCGGCCAGGTGGCACCGGTACGGGACTCGAACTCGGTGCGCAACTGGGAGCCGTAGCGAGGGCCCTGTTCCAGGAGGGCCAGAAGGCCGTGGCGGATCGACATACTGAGTATGTATACCCAGTATGCGGGGTGTGGCAAGTGCGAGCAGTGCTGCGGGAGGCTTTCGGGGTAGCTCCGGTGGGACGCGCAGAGCGCCGGGCGTGGGCCTCAGCCCGTGCGGCGAAGGCGCAGCGCGAGGAAGCCCAGCCCCAGTCCCACCAGGGCGATCCCGGTACCCAGCGGAAGCGGCCGGATGTCGAAGGTGCGAAGCGGCGGGACCGCCTGTGGCTCATCCGACGGGTGCGACCGCCGTGTCGGGCGGGTCGTGTGCGGGGTGACAGGCGCGGACGGACGTGTCTTCGGAAGGCGGCGTACGGGCGGGGCCTGCGGGACGGACACCCGGAACGGATGTACCTCTTCCGGGTCGGGTGCCCGGCCGGGCCTGGTCCTTCCGACTCCCGCGAGCCGCCCTGCGAGCTGCTCGGAAGAGGGATCCGCGAGGCGATGACCCACGCCGCGCGGGCCGGGCGAGGCGACCAGGCCGGTCAAGGCGGGCAGGTTGATCAGGTGGCGGAAACCGGCCGGGCCAGGAGAGCCGGACGAAACGGGCGGGGCGACCGAGCCGGGGGCACCCGTTCGGCCGCGGCTGACCGAACCTTGCACGCCCGGTGCGCGGGTGACCGGCCCGAGCGGGGTGTGCGCCTTCGCGGAACCGGCCGGAGCGGTGAACCCCGCTGGGGTGCTGAACCCCGCCGGAGGTGCGAACCCCGCCGGTGGTGTGGGGCCCGCCGCGTGGGCCGGGAGTCCGCACCAGCACAGGGCCGCCGCCAGCGCGGCCGCGACGTGTGTACGGAACCTTGGAGCCATGGGGCGACCGCCTCCCGTCCGGTACCGCCGAGCCTGCCGAAGCAAGCGTCACACGCCGCGACAAAACGGGCACTCGGACCGGTCCGAACGGAAGCGGAGGTACTCCTCGGCGCGTACGGCGGCCGACTGCCGCCGATGGACCGGGCTGCCGGCCGGGTGCACCGCCGTGACCGCGCCGCGGACGGCTACTGCGGCGGGTTGCCCGTCGAGACCGTCAGCTCGATGGTGGTCTTCTCCGGGTCGATCGCGTAGCCCGCGCCCGGGTACTGCTCGATGACCGTCTCCTCGCCCCACTGGTTCTCGTCGATCGGCTTCTCCCGGACCTTCCAGCCGGCCTCCCGGAGGCACTCCTTCACGGAGCGGACGTTCTTGTAGATGAAGTCGGGCGTCTGGACCTTGGTGGGGTCGAGCTCGTCCTCCTTCGGAACGGTGCATTCCGTGGACTTGATCGTCTTTGACCGGTCGGGCCCCTTGAAGCCGGCCTTCTGCCCGGCAGTCTGCCCTGCGCCCTCGTTGTCGGAGGGCTTGTCCGTCGGCTGGAGGGCGTAGACCACGCCCCCGATCGCGACCAGCGCGATCACGATCGCCCCGATGATCAGCGGCATGCTGTTCTTCCTGGGGGCGGGAACGGGCGTGTGGGGGCCCTGCGCCGAGTGCTGTCCGTAAGGCATGGGCGTCGGCGGCGGTGTCGAGTATCCCGGCTGCTGCGGGTACCCGTACGCACCCTGCGGAGCGGGCGTCGGATGCGCGGTCGGCACCGGGGTCGCCGCCCCGTACGGGCCCGGCGTCGGCGGCAGGTACGGCGTCTGCACGTGGCCCGAAGGGACCTGCCCGCTCTGGTCGACCGGCGGGAACACCGCCGAACCGACACCGGAGCCGCTGCCCTGGGCCGGCCCGCTGCCCGGAACGATGGCCGGTGCGGCGCCGGGCTGGACGGTGGTGAGCACGCGCGCGCACTCGTCGGCCATCGCGGCGGCGCTCGGGAAGCGCTCGTTCGGGTTCTTCTTCAGCGCGCGGGCGACGAGCGCGTCGACGGCGGGCGGGATCGTCCGGTTGATGGAGGACGGAGCGACCGGCTCCTCCTGGACGTGCGCGTACGCGATGGCCAGTGGCGAGTCCGCCTCGAACGGGAGCCGCCCGGTGAGCAGCTGGAACAGCATGATGCCGACCGAGTAGAGGTCGGAGCGGGCGTCCACACCGCGCCCCAGCGCCTGCTCGGGCGAGAGGTACTGGGGGGTGCCGACGACCATGCCGGTCTGCGTCATCGACGTGACGCCGGACTGCATCGCGCGGGCGATGCCGAAGTCCATGACCTTGACGACGCCGCGCTTGGTCATCATCACGTTGCCGGGCTTGATGTCGCGGTGCACCAGGCCCATCTCGTGGCTGGTCTCCAGCGCTGCCAGCACGTCCGAGGTGATCTTCAGGGCCTTGTCGGCGGGCATCGCGCCGTGCCGCTGGATGTCGGCGGCCAGGACCGAACCGAGCGGACTGCCCTCGACGTACTCCATGACGATGTACGGCATGGGGGCCTCGCCGGCCGCGCCGGAGCCGGCGTACTGCACCGTGTCCTCGCCGGTGTCGAAGACCGAGACGATGTTGGGGTGCGAGAGCTTGGCCACAGCCTGTGCCTCGCGCCGGAACCGCTCGCGGAAGGCAGCCTCGCGGCCGAGTTCCGTATGCAATGTCTTGATCGCGACCTGGCGGTCGAGTGCCGAGTCGTACGCGAGGTAGACGGACGCCATGCCGCCCTCACCGAGGAGATCGCGGAGCTGGTACCGACCACCTGCCACCGAGCCGCCCGCGTACCGGCCCTGTGTGCCGTCCTGGCTCATGACTGTGCATCCCCCTCGGCGCGGCGGTTCCGCGTCAGTCCATCGCTGCTTGCCCCTGGAGACAATCCGCGATCATCCCGCATTACGGGCCAAGTCTGCCCGAGGGCACCGACACGTCAAGCGAGGTGCCCGATCCGTGACCGTACGCGCAAGGAAGAGTCTCGGAAGCGTTACCCACGGCGCCTCGACGGGTGGGTAATTTGCACGGGTACAGGCGCAACGGTTTTGATGGCAGGTCCTTCGGGGAGCAGGGGCCCCTCCTAGGAGGCTGTAGCGTGACGTGGCGGAGAACCATGGGACGACCGCGACGCGCTGCGTGCGCCGACGCGGACAGATGATGACGGCGAGGACTGATGGCACCCGAACCCGAGGACACCGGCGGTGGAGTGTCTGACCTGCCGGAATCGTTCGGTATGGGCGGACTTGTCGGTGACGGCCGCTACCGGCTGACCCACCGTCTCGGTCGCGGCGGCATGGCGGAGGTCTTCGCTGCGGAGGACGTACGGCTCGGCCGCACGGTCGCGGTGAAGCTGCTGCGTTCCGACCTGGCCGAGGACCCGGTCGCCAAGGCCCGCTTCACGCGCGAGGCCCAGTCGGTCGCCGGCCTCAACCACCATGCCGTGGTCGCCGTGTACGACTCCGGCGAGGACCGTATCGGCGGCAACCTCGTGCCGTACATCGTGATGGAGCTCGTCGAGGGCAACACCATCCGCGACCTGCTGCTCAACGCCGAGGCCCCGGGCCCCGAGCAGGCGCTGATCATCGTCTCCGGAGTGCTCGAAGCGCTCGCCTACAGCCACCAGCACGGCATCGTGCACCGCGACATCAAGCCCGCGAACGTGATCATCACGCACAGCGGCGCCGTCAAGGTCATGGACTTCGGCATCGCACGCGCCCTGCACGGCGTGCAGTCGACGATGACGCAGACCGGCATGGTCATGGGCACCCCGCAGTACCTCTCCCCCGAGCAGGCGCTCGGCAAGGCCGTCGACCATCGCTCCGACCTGTACGCCACGGGCTGCCTGCTGTACGAGCTGCTCGCGCTGCGGCCCCCCTTCATGGGCGAGACGCCGCTTTCGGTGGTCTACCAGCACGTGCAGGACCTCCCCGTCCCGCCCTCCGAGATGTCGGACGTGGCCCCGCCGGAGCTCGACGGCCTGGCCATGCGCGCCCTCGCGAAGGACCCGGACGACCGGTTCCAGAGCGCGGAGGAGATGCGCGGGCTGGTCCAGTACGGCCTCCAGATGCTCCAGCAGCAGGGCAGCCACACCGGCACCTGGAACACCGGCCCCGTCGTGATGCACGAGTCCGGCTACACCCCGGCGCACGGCACCGCCGCCACCGCCGCGATGGGCCACCCGCAGCACAGCGACACCTCGCAGTTCCGGCCGGGCGGCGCCATGCTCCCGCCCGGCAACCCGCACGACGGGTCCTCCTACGACGAGAGCTACGACGACCGCCGCCCGGGACGCGGCAAGGTGTGGATCTTCGCGATCCTCGCCCTGCTGGCGATCGCGGCCGGCGTGGTCTACGCGACGACGAGGGGCACCGAGGACGACGGGCCGAACCCGAACCCGACGACTGTCTCCAGCACGCCGTCCCCCACCGACGGCAGCACCCCCTCGCCCACCGGCGAGGACGAGACCCCCGGCGGGGGCGGCGAGGACACCGGCAACGGGTCCTCGACCGGCAGCAGCTCGACCGGCGGCAACCCCGTGCCCCCGCCGCCGGCCAAGAAGCCCTCGAAGACCCCTACCACGGAGCCGACCAAGGAGCCGACGGGCGATCCCACCGGCCCCGGCGGAACTCCCGGCGGCACCCCCGGCGGCGGCGTCGCCGACGGCGGCGCGGCTCCCGGCGGTGCCGCTCCGGGCGGCGCGGCTCCCGGTGGCGCCGGGGACGGCGGTGCGGCTCCCGGTGGTGCCGGGGACGGCGGCGCTGCCCCTGGTGGTGCGGCTCCCGGCGGTGCCGGGGACGGCGGTGCGGCTCCCGGCGGTGCCGGTGACGCGGGTGCCGGTGACGCCGGCGCGGCCCCGGGCGGCGCCGTGGAGGGCGCTACTCCCTGACCGGTCCGTCGCCGTACGGACGCGGTCGCGGACAACCGGACCGAGGGGGCCGCGGACGAGCGGAGTGCCCGGTCGCCGGGGCCTCACCCCGCGAAGGCGTCCAGCACTGCCTCGTACTCCGCGGTCCACCAGACCGCCAGGGCCGACACCGCAGGAAACTGCGGGTCGGCCCTTCGGTCGTGCAGCTGGTAGCGCCAGCGCAGTATCCAGAAGTCGTTGAGCCGCTCCCACCACACCCGGTGCACGGCGGCGGCCAGCTCGTCCTCCCCCGCGCCCGCCGTGCGGCGGTACGCGCGCGCGTACGCGCGTGCCTTGTCCAGCTCCAGGCGGCCGTCCGGCCGTACGAAGAAGATGGCGGCCGCACGTACCGCCTCCTCCGCACGCGGCTGCACCGCGAGCCGGTCCCAGTCGACGATCGCCGCGGGCTCGGCGTCCCGGTAGAGCAGGTTGAGCGGGTGGAAGTCGCCGTGCACCCAACCAGTGGCCGGCTCGGCGCCCGTCGGCGGTCGCCGGTGCGCGTGCCGCTCCAGAAGGACGCGGCGCTCCAGGAGGCGGTGTTCGGCCAGTAGGTCGAAGGCGTCACGGGGGTGCCGGCGACGGGCCAGCAGGAGCAGCTCGTCGATCGTCTCGAAGGTGTCGAGGGGGTCCGCGCTCATCAGCCCGCCGTCGCGGCCCGCTTCGGACTCCATGACCTGGTCCAGGCAGGTGTGCACGACGCCCAGGAGGGCGCCCAGACGCAGTGACTCGATCGCGGTGAGCTGGGCGCCGTCGCGGTGCCTGCCGTCGACCCAGGGGTGCAGGGCGTAGCAGCGCCCGCCGATCACGGCGACGGTGTCGCCGCGGGTGTCCGCGACGGGCGGGGCGACCGGCACGCCCAGTTCCTTCAGGCGTTGGGTGGCCCGGTGCTGGCGGGCGATGGCGGTCCGGTCGCCGTCGAGGTGGTGCTTGAGGAAGTAGTCGCCGCGGGTGGTGGCAAGCCGGAACCCGTGGTTGAGCAGGCCCTGGGCGACCCGCACGCAGGACAGTGGCTTTCCCGGGGCGGCGTACCGGCGCAGCAGTTCACCGACCGGCGGGGCGGGCGCGGCGGCCGTGTGCGCGGTCGGGGTGCGTGCCGTGCGTACGGGCGTGGTCGCTTCGTTCGCGGGCTCGGCCGGTGCGGGGGCGGGTGCGGAGGGGCGCGGCACCCGGCAGATGTTAGATCACCAGCGACAGTGCGGTGTCACACCGTGTGCTGGAGCTGCCGCGGCACGGAGCCCTCCATGGAGTGCACCAGGTAGAACTGCGGGTCGATCCGCATGTGGACGGGCTCGAACGGCCGCCCTTCGATCAGCGCGGGGCCGGACCCGAAGAGTTCCAGTTCGGCGTCGGTCGGCTCCACGATCCGGGCCTCACCGGTGGCCTGGACGGACCACAGCACGCTCGCGCCGGAGTTGAAGTTGTCGGCCTCGTAGGCGACCACACTGCCGTTGCACGCCTCGTGGTACCCGTACCCGGCGTGCATGCACAGCAGGAGCGTGCCGTCGGTGACGACATGGCGTGCCACGGCCAGGAACGGCAGCGCGCGCATGCTGGTGGCGACCCTGCCGTACGGGACGGAGGTCAGCAGCTCGATGGCACGGAGCCTGTTGGTGTGGGGCATGCGTTCACTCTGCGCCATCCACGGGGCGCCCCAAAAGAGACCTAGGTCCCGAGATGGGTCACAAAAACGCCTGATCAGGGGAGTGCGGTGCGGACGGCGACGCGCGTGAACCGGCTGGTCAGCGGCGTTCTTCCGCCTGCATCCGGGCCACGTAGGCGGCAGCCTGCGAGCGCCTTTCCATGCCGAGCTTGGAGAGCAGGCTGGAGACGTAGTTCTTGATCGTCTTTTCGGCGAGGTGCAGGCGTTCGCCGATCACCCGGTTGGTGAGACCCTCGCCGATCAGGTCGAGGATCTTGCGTTCCTGCTCGGTGAGGTTGGCGAGCCGCTGGTCACCCTTGGCGTTGTTGCCGGCCCGCAGGCGCTCCAGGACGCGGGCGGTGGCCACCGGGTCGAGAAGGGACTTGCCCGCCGCCACGTCCCGCACGGCCGAGAGAAGTTCACTGCCGCGGATCGCCTTGAGGACATAGCCGGACGCACCGGCCATGATCGCGTCGAAAAGGGCCTCGTCGTCCGCGAAGGAAGTGAGCATCAGACATTTGATGTCCTCGTTCTGCGAACGGACTTCGCGGCAGACCTCCACACCGCTGCCGTCCGGCAGCCGCACGTCGAGCACGGCTACGTCAGGACGGGTCGCAGGGATCCTGACCAGGGCATCTGCTGCTGTTCCGGCTTCTCCGACGACTTCGATGTCGTCCTCGACGGAGAGCAATTCGTGGACGCCACGCCTGACGACTTCGTGGTCATCAAGAAGGAAAACGGTGATTTTGCCTGTTTCGCGCACGGCGCCATCCTCACATACGAACTCTTCCCGTGCCCGAGGTGACCGGGATAACGTTCCCCTGTTCCGGCGGCCCGCAAGGCTCTGACCAGTGCTTGTTCCCCCTTTTCTCGATTTACTTGGAAATCCAAGCAAAATCGCAGGTCAAACGGGGTTTCGCAGTTATGCGAAGCACTGGGTAACGTTCTTTTGACAGGGCGCTCGCCGGGGCACCTGTCACGCCCTGTCCCGGCCGAGCCGCACCCACCCCGTGCGCGGGTACGGGCACAGGGCGAGCCGCACTGGTCATCCCGGCAGACCCCGGGGGCCGGACCGACGGAGGAGCACGCACGTGACCGTGGAGAGCACTGCCGCGCGCAAACCGCGCCGCAGCAGCGGAGCAGGCACCAAGCGCGCCAGCGCCAAGAAGACGCCGCAGGCCCCCGACGAGCCGCAGCTGGTTCAGCTGCTGACGCCCGAGGGCGAGCGGGTCACGCACCCGGACTACGAGATCGACCTGACCGCCGACGAGCTGCGCGGGCTGTACCGGGACATGGTCCTCACCCGCCGCTTCGACGCCGAGGCGACCTCGCTCCAGCGCCAGGGCGAGCTGGGTCTGTGGGCCTCGCTGCTCGGCCAGGAGGCCGCGCAGATCGGCTCGGGACGCGCCCTGCGCGACGACGACTACGTCTTCCCGACGTACCGCGAGCACGGTGTGGCTTGGTGCCGCGGCGTGGACCCGACGAACCTGCTGGGCATGTTCCGCGGGGTCAACCACGGCGGCTGGGACCCCAACAGCAACAACTTCCACCTGTACACGATCGTCATCGGCTCGCAGACCCTGCACGCCACCGGCTACGCCATGGGTGTCGCCAAGGACGGTGCGGACTCGGCCGTGATCGCGTACTTCGGCGACGGCGCGTCCTCCCAGGGCGACGTCGCTGAATCGTTCACCTTCTCGGCGGTCTACAACGCGCCGGTGGTGTTCTTCTGCCAGAACAACCAGTGGGCGATCTCCGAGCCCACCGAGAAGCAGATGCGCGTGCCGCTCTACCAGCGCGCCCAGGGCTTCGGCTTCCCCGGCGTGCGCGTCGACGGCAACGACGTCCTCGCCTGCCTGGCCGTCACCAAGTCCGCCCTGGAGCGGGCCCGCCGCGGCGAGGGACCCACCCTGGTGGAGGCGTTCACCTACCGGATGGGCGCGCACACCACCACCGACGACCCGACGCGGTACCGGGCCGACGAGGAGCGCGAGGCGTGGAAGGCCAAGGACCCGATCCTGCGCGTCCGCACCTACCTGGAGAACCAGGGTCTGGCCGACGCCGCCTTCTTCGAGGAGACGGAGGCCGAGAGCGAGGCCCTCGGGAAGCGGGTCCGTGAGGCGGTGCGTTCGATGCCCGACCCCGACACCATGGCGATCTTCGAGAACGTCTACGCGGACGGGCACGCGCTCGTCGACGAGGAGCGCGCCCAGTTCGCCGCCTACCGGGCGTCGTTCGCCGAGGAGGGCAAGTAGCCATGGCCGTGAAGAAGCTTCCGATCGCCAAGGCGATCAACGAGTCCCTGCGCAAGGCGCTGGAGACCGACCCCAAGGTCCTCGTCATGGGCGAGGACGTCGGTCAGCTGGGCGGGGTCTTCCGGGTCACCGACGGCCTGTTCAAGGACTTCGGCGAGGGCCGGGTCATCGACACCCCGCTCGCCGAGTCCGGCATCGTGGGTACGGCCATCGGACTGGCGCTGCGCGGCTACCGGCCGGTGGTGGAGATCCAGTTCGACGGGTTCGTGTTCCCGGCGTACGACCAGATCGTCACGCAGCTCGCAAAGATGCACGCCCGCTCGCTCGGCAAGATCAAGCTGCCGGTCGTCATCCGCATCCCGTACGGCGGCGGCATCGGCGCGGTGGAGCACCACAGCGAGTCGCCCGAGGCGCTGTTCGCCCACGTCGCGGGCCTGAAGATCGTCTCGCCGTCCGACGCGTCCGACGCGTACTGGATGCTGCAGCAGGCCATCCAGGGCGACGACCCGGTGATCTTCTTCGAGCCGAAACGGCGCTACTGGGACAAGGGGGAGGTCGACTTCGACGCGATCCCCGCCCCCCTGCACAGCGCCCGCGTGGAGCGCGCGGGCACGGACCTCACGCTCGTCGCGTACGGGCCGATGGTCAAGGTCTGCAAGGAGGCGGCGGCGGCCGCCGCCGACGAGGGCAAGTCGGTCGAGGTCCTGGACCTGCGGTCGATGTCCCCGATCGACTTCGACACCATCCAGGCCTCCGTCGAGAAGACGCGACGCCTGGTCGTCGTGCACGAGGCGCCGGTCTTCTACGGAGCGGGCGCGGAGATCGCCGCCCGGATCACCGAGCGCTGCTTCTACCACCTGGAGGCACCGGTGCTGAGGGTCGGCGGGTATCACGCGCCGTATCCGCCGGCGCGCCTGGAGGAGGAGTACCTGCCGGGTCTGGACCGGGTGCTCGACGCCGTCGACCGCTCGCTCGCGTACTGAAGGGGCCGACCACATGACGACTACCGACACTTCCGCCCGGTACCGCGAGTTCAAGCTGCCCGACGTGGGCGAGGGCCTCACCGAGGCCGAGATCCTCAAGTGGTACGTCCAGCCCGGTGACACCGTCACCGACGGCCAGATCGTGTGCGAGATCGAGACCGCCAAGGCGGCCGTGGAACTGCCCATCCCGTACGACGGCGTGGTGCACGAGCTGCGCTTCGAGGAGGGTGTGACGGTCGATGTCGGCACCCCGATCATCACCGTCGACGTGGCGCCGGGCACCGCCGCCCCCGAGGCTCCGGCCGCACCCGAACCGGTGGCGTCCCCGGTGGCGGCCGAGCTGGCTGCCGGCGACGACGCTCCGGCGGGCCGTCAGCCGGTCCTGGTCGGGTACGGCGTCTCCGAGTCCTCCACCAAGCGCCGCGCCCGTAAGTCGGACGCGCCCGCACCGGAGAAGGCGGCCTACTCCGCCGCCGTCCAGGCCGAGCTGAACGGGGCCCCGGCAGCCGTGGAGGAGCGCACGCGTCCGCTCGCCAAGCCTCCCGTGCGCAAGCTGGCCAAGGACCTCGGCATCGACCTGGCGTCGGTCACGCCGACCGGCCCCGGCGGGGTCGTCACCCGCGAGGACGTGCACGCGGCGGCGACGCCCGCGCCCACCGCACCCGTCGCCGACGATGTTTCACGTGAAACGGCCGGGCGTGCGAAGTCCGGGCGCGAGACGGCCGCACGGGCAGCGGCCGACGGACCGGGAAGCACCCTTCGGGAGGACACGGCACGGGAAATCCGCATCCCGATCAAGGGCGTCCGCAAGGCCACCGCCGCAGCCATGGTGAACAGCGCCTTCACCGCCCCGCACGTCACCGAGTTCATCACCCTCGACGTGACGCGCACGATGAAGCTGGTCGCCGACCTCAAACAGGACCCGGACATGGCCGGTCTGCGGGTCAACCCGCTGCTGCTCGTCGCCAAGGCGCTCCTCGTCGCCATCAAGCGCAACCCGGGCGTCAACGCCGCCTGGGACGAGGCGAACCAGGAGATCGTGCAGAAGAGCTACGTGAACCTGGGCATCGCCGCGGCCACCCCGCGCGGTCTGATCGTGCCGAACATCAAGGACGCCCACGCCAAAACCCTGCCCGAACTGGCGTCCGCCCTCGGTGATCTGGTCGCCACCGCCCGTGAGGGCAAGACCTCGCCGGCAGCCATGCAGGGCGGCACGGTGACCATCACCAACGTCGGCGTCTTCGGCGTCGACACCGGTACGCCGATTCTCAACCCGGGCGAGTCCGCGATTCTCGCGGTCGGTGCGATCAAGCTCCAGCCCTGGGTCCACAAGGGCAAGGTCAAGGCCCGCCAGGTCACCACCCTGGCGCTGTCCTTCGACCACCGTCTGGTCGACGGCGAACTCGGCTCCAAGGTGCTGGCCGACACCGCGGCCGTCCTGGAGCACCCCAAGCGCCTCATCACCTGGGCGTAGACAGCGGCAGGAAGAAGACCCGTCGGCATCGCGGACGGGTCTTCTTCTTGCACCTCTGTTGTATCTATGCTGTGCGCATGCCTGCCGCACCCCCCGCCGCCGAACGCGTCTACGCCCATATCAAGAGGGGCGTTCTCGACCGCAGCTACGAGGGCGGAACGCTCCTCACCGAAGGCCATCTCGCCGAAGCCGTGGGGGTCTCGCGCACCCCGGTCAGGGAAGCGCTGCTGCGCCTCGAAGTGGAAGGGCTGATCAAGCTCTACCCGAAGAAGGGCGCCCTGGTGCTGGCCGTCTCCGCACAGGAGATCGCGGACGTCGTCGAGACCCGGCTGCTGGTCGAGGAGTTCGCCGTACGCAAGGCCGTACCGGCGTCGCCCCGGCTGATCGCCCGGCTCGAAGAGCTCTTGGCCGAGCAGCAGCGGCGTGCCCTCGCGGGGGACCTGGCGGAGGTGGCCGACACCGATCGCCGCTTCCACGCGGAGATCGTCCGCAACGCCGGGAACCAGATCCTCTCCCGCCTCTACGACCAGATGCGCGACCGTCAGCTGCGGATGGGCGTCGCCGTGATGGAAGCCCATCCGGACCGCATCGCGCTCAACATCACCGAGCACGCCGAGATACTGGACGCGATCAGGGCGGGGGACGCGGACGCCGCCGCGGCCTGCGTGCACCGGCACGTCAGCCGGGTCAAAGTGCTCGTCAGGGGGGACGGCCGATGACCGGGCGTGCGCCCCAGGCACTGCACGGCGACCCGCCCGGCGGGCTCAGGGCGATACTCGTGTGGGGCGTTGGCGTCGCCGTCTACTTCGTCGCCGTCACCTTCCGCACCAGCCTGGGCGTCGCCGGCCTGGATGCCGCCGACCGCTTCCAGGTCAACGCCTCCGCCCTGTCCACCTTCTCGATCCTGCAACTGCTCGTGTACGCGGGCATGCAGATACCCGTCGGCCTGCTGGTCGACCGCCTGGGCACGAAGAAGGTCCTGCTCATCGGGATCATCCTGTTCACCGTCGGACAGCTCGGCTTCGCCCTGTCGCCCAGTTACGGCACGGCGCTCGCCTCCCGGGCCCTGCTCGGCTGCGGCGACGCGATGACCTTCATCAGTGTGCTGCGGCTGGGCACCCGCTGGTTCCCGGCCCGGCGCGGACCCATGATCGCGCAGGTCGCAGCCCTGTTCGGGATGGCGGGAAACCTGGTCTCGACGCTGGTGATCGCACGCTCGCTGAACGGGTACGGGTGGACGACCACCTTCGTGGGCAGCACGGCGGCCGGCGTCGTCGTTCTCGTACTGACCCTCGTCCTGCTGAAGGACCACCCCGAGGGGCACGAGAGTGCGCCGGCGCCAAAGGCCGGACCCGCCTTCGTGCGGGAGCAGATCGCGGCGGCCTGGCGGGAGCCGGGGACGCGTCTGGGGATGTGGGTGCACTTCACCACTCAGTTCCCGGCGATGGTGTTCCTGCTGCTGTGGGGGATGCCGTTCCTGGTGCAGGCACAGGGCATGACGCGGGCGGCGGCCGGTGAACTGCTGACTCTGGTCGTACTCTCCAACATGGTGATCGGCCTGGTGTACGGGCAGGTGATCGCCCGGCACCACGCGGCCAGGGTGCCGCTCGCGCTCGGCACTGTGGGGGCGACGGCCGTGCTGTGGGGGACCGTGATCGCCTACCCGGCACCGCACGTACCGGCGTGGCTGCTCGTCACGCTGTGCGTGGTGCTCGGGGCCTGCGGGCCCGCCTCCATGATCGGCTTCGACTTCGCGCGTCCCGCGAACCCGCCCGAGCGGCAGGGCACCGCCTCCGGCATCGTCAACATGGGCGGTTTCGTCGCCTCGATGACGACGCTGCTGGCGGTGGGCGTACTGCTCGACGCCACCGGCGACAACTACCGGATCGCCTTCGCCTCGGTGTTCGTGCTGGAGGCCCTGGGGCTGACGCAGATCCTGCGGCTGCGCACCCGGACTGCCAGGCGCGAGCGGGACCACCTGGTGGCGAGCCGGGTGGAGGCGGTGCATGTTCCGGTGTGAGCGGGTCCACCCGCGACGGTGCCCCGGAGGCTACGGCGTGACGGCGAAGTTCCGCAGGATCTCACGCGCCAGTTCCTCGTCGCCCTCGATCTTGACGAGGTCGGCGACGGACCCGTACCGCACCCGGCCGCAGGCCAGCCGGTAGAAGGTCTCCCAGTCGAGCGCGATCGTGACCAGCGGGCCCAGCGAGGGGGTGCCGTCGATGGTGCCGGTGCCCTGCTCGTCGACACGGACGGTGCGCAGGAACTCGACGGGACCGTGCACGTCGAAGACGACCGCGGAGTTCGGCGGGGCGCCGGCGTCCTTGGCGACGACCTTCGGCAGGGAGGACAGCAGCAGGTCGCGTGCGACGTAGGCGCCCGGCGAGTCCAGGTCGCCCGGCTGGTGGAAGGTGGTGCGGAGGTCCTGCTCGTGCACCCATACGTCGAACGCCCGCAGTCGCGTGGCCAGTTCGAGGGACTGCTGCTGCCCGCCGAGCGGGGAGCGGATCAGGGTGTCGGGGGAGCGGGTCTCGTTCCGCAGCTGCCGGTTGCGGCGGATGATCGTGTACTCCAGCTCCGAGGTCATCTCGGGAGCGGTGTGGTGGCGTCGTACATCGACCTGCACCTCGACGTAGCGGGCGAGGTCGGACGTGATGTGAAAGAGGTCGCTGGGCAGCGTGTGGATCGGGCGGGGGTCGCCCAGCATCTCGCACTCCATGCCGATCACATGGGAGACGACGTCGCGCACCGACCAGCCCGGGCACGGCGTGCGGCGGTTCCACTCGCCCTCGACGAGCGGCTGGACCAGCTCGGATATCGCCTCGATGGAGTGGGACCAGGCGTCGGCGTAGGTCTGCAGAGCGGGATGGTGGACGGTCACGGGACCCCTTGAGCGGTTCAGTGGCGGCGGCGCGGGCAGTGCGGACGGTGTGTGCGGACTGAGTGCGGGCAGTACGTACCGGGTGGCGGGTTCGAACGCTAAGTTACGCTGCCGACAGGCACCCCGGCAGTGCTTTCGTGTGACGATCGTAGGCCTGTGTTGACGGCTCGAATGCCAGGACGGTGGTAGTGTGCGCGCCTCTCTGCTCCAGATCGATGTAAATGAAGACGAATCGGCCAATTCCCGCCGGGAGAGGGTCGCTTCGCTGGTACGGGCGCAGCAGGACAGCGACCTCGTGGTGCTTCCCGAACTCTGGCCCACCGGTGCCTGGGCCTACGAGGGCTTCGCCGACGAGGCGGAACCCCTGGAGGGTCCGACGTACGAGGTGATGGCGAAGGCGGCCCGAGACGCCGGGGTCTGGCTGCACGCCGGCTCCTTCGTGGAGCGGGACCCGGAGGGTCCGCTGTACAACACCTCCCTCGTCTTCTCCCCCGACGGCTCCCTGGTCGCCGCCTACCGGAAGATCCACCGCTTCGGTTTCGACGGTGGTGAGGCCGTACTGCTGGGCGCGGGGCAGGAGTTGGTGACCGTGCCGATGCCCGGACTGCGCCTGGGGCTGGCGACCTGTTACGACCTGCGCTTCCCGGAACTGTTCCGGGGACTGGTCGACGCGGGAGCGGACGCCTTCGTCCTCCCCGCCGGTTGGCCCGCACGGCGGCGCGGGCACTGGACGCTGCTGGCCCGCGCACGGGCCGTCGAGAACCAGGCCTACGTCCTGGCCTGCGGCACCGCGGGCACGCACGCGGGCGTCGAACAGGCTGGGCACAGCATCGTCGTCGACCCGTGGGGCGAGGTACTGGCGGAGGCGGGGACGGGCGAGGAGGTACTGGTCGTGGACCTGGACCCGGCGCTGCCCGGCGACACCCGTGAGAAGTTCCCCGTGTTGAAGGACCGCCTCCTCGGGTTCCCGGCACCGCGCCGCTAGCGCTTCCCGAGCCCCACAGCCGGGGCGTCCGGACTTTCCGGGCCGCACCGCCGGGGCTCTTTCCCGCCGCCCCGCCAAGGCCTCGCCCTTGTCCGCCCCGTCTGCGCGGGGCGGCGGGGTCAGTCCTCGTCCCGTTCCTTCTCGGCCATGCGGATGACGCACACGGCGACGGCGATCATCAGAGGTGCGTCCGCGTCCTCCCGCACGACGTTGACCGCGTACGTGTCCCGCATCCGGAACCACTTCCTCGAAATGTGGGCGAGGAGTTCGCCGTCGTACTCCACGGCGAACTCCCGGTCCAGCACCCGCCCGCTGACGTCCAGCTCGGTGCCTTCGTTGAGCGTGACCCGGTAGTGGTTGCGGATCAGCGACAGCCGCTTCTTGCGGACCGTCGCCAGCGTCCCGCCGTCCCGCTCGATGGTCATCGAGTCCCGCAGGCTGACCATCTTCGCCCTGAGCGTGATCAGTACGCGCCCGTGCGGATCCTTGATCTCCAGGGTGTCGCGCAGCCGCAGCGCCTTCCCGTCGACCAGGAAGGCGTGCCGTCCTTGCTCGTCCTCGATCCAGTAGTCGTCGCCGATGCCGAAGATCTTGTCGCGTACGAGGAATTTCATGTTCTGACGAATACCCGCCCCTGTGACCGCGTCACGCCCGCGGCGGCACGACCCTGATGTTGAACCAGACCGGTTGCTACTGCCCTTGCTACGTTTCTTGTGCCGAGAATTCCGATTCGCATGCGGGAAACGTAGGCGCCCCCAACCTGACTGGGGATCGGTCGTGCGGCCCTGCGCATTGGTCCTTTGTCCGTACCCCGCCGGACCTCCGCTCTCCTGATGACCGCGCTCTTGTTCCTACGGCCCGGCCGTCGAGCTGTGGCGTACGTACGTCAGGCCCGGGCTGCCGGCGAAGTCCGCCGTGCCCGTCGGGACGAAGCCGGTACGGGCCAGGACCGCACGGGAGGCCGCATTGTCGAGGGTGGTCTCGGCGCGGAGGGTGTGGATGCCGTAGCGATCGGCCGCGAGGGCGCAGAGTTCCAGGACGGCGGACGTCGCGAGGCCACGTCCGGTGGCCTTCTCGGCCAGACGGTAGCCGATCTCGGCTTCGCCGTCGGCGATGTCGACGAGGTTGAAGCGGCCTAGCACCTCGCCGTTCTCGTCCACGAGCACGTGGAAGGCGATCGCGCCGGTGGCCTGCTCGGCGAGCCGCGCTTCGTGCCGGGCGCTGAACTCGGCGAAGAACGTGTCGCCGCGGTCGGGCACCGAGGCGACGAAGAAGCCCCGGTTCTCCCGCTCGAAGGTCAGAAGGGCAGGGGCGTGCTCGGCGCGCAACGGCTGGAGTCGAGGCATGCGAGGAGGCTAGGCGTGAGAGGGAACTCGAAGCCAACGAATTGCCGCGTCCGGCTCGGGACGCGCGCTCGCCGTGTTTCACGTGAAACGCCCAGGGGTGACCGTTTCACGTGAAACCTTCTCGGTCGGGGTGGGACAGGGACGTACGGAATCCGGCTGGCACCTGTGATCGGCTTGTCGTTGCGTCCGGTCTCGTGCGAGGGCGGGGCGACGGTAACCGGCGACCTGCGTGCGGGTCCGCCGGGTGCCGCCCGTCGACATAGGTGGTGCCACGGTGGTGCCTTCGTGGTGCTGCTTGAGCGTCAATTGCTCGCTGCGCGGTCCTGGCAGTCGGCTGGTTCTGGGCAAGAAGTGCAGCTCAAAAGCCCATGCGCCAGAAAAAAGTCGGAGTGGCTCGCCATGGCGCATCAGGTGTGCCATGATGGCGCCATGGACCTGACCCCCTACGTCGACAACCTCCGGCACGAGCTGGCCGTCGCTGCGGACGCCGGTGGCGACGACGCCCGCGCCCTCGCCGAACGGCTCACCGCCCCCCTGGAGTCGGCCGCCCGGCTGACCCTTCTCAGCGCACTGTCCGCGGCTATGGGCGAGGTGACCCTGGAGCTGGCGCCGGGATCGGTCGATGTACGACTGCGCGGACTCGACCCGGAGTTCGTCGTGACGCCGCCGCCGGCCGCCGAGCCGTTCCAGGAGGCACGGGAGCCGGTCGCGGGTCCCCCCGCTCCGCCCCTGCCGCCCGTGGAGGCCGACGACGGGGCCACGGCGCGGATCAACTTCCGTCTCCCCGCCCACCTCAAGGCCCAGGCCGAGAGCGCCGCGAGCCGCGAGGGCCTGTCGGTCAACGCCTGGCTGGTACGCGCGGTGTCCGCGGCAGTCGACGGCGCCGCCCACCCTCGTACGCCGCAGCGGACCCAGACCGTCGGACAGAGCATCACGGGCTGGGTGCGCTGACCGCGCCCCGCCCGCCCCTCCGCACCTGTACTACCTCCCACCAGCGAAGACGCATCACCGACTCAAGAGGACGGGACAGCCATGCCTTCTTACGACACTCCCGAACCGATCTCGGTCAGCGCGCACGTCGGGGCCGGTTCCATCCGGTTCACCGCGAGCGACCGTGGCGACACCGCCGTCGAGGTCCGGCCGCAGAACCAGGACAAGAAGAACGTGCGGGCCGCCGAACAGACGGAGGTTTCGTATGCGGGCGGCGTCCTGTCCGTCAAGACGAGGCAGCGTGCCGTGATCGGCCCCACCGGTGCCGTCGACGTCACGGTCGTCCTTCCCGCGGGCTCGCGTGTCGACGTGACCGGCTCCTGGGTCCAGGTCCTGGCAGAGGGCCGGCTCGGAACGGTACGAGTGAAGACCTCGGCCGGAGACGTCCGCCTCGACACCACGGGGTCGCTGGACCTGAACGCCTCCCACGGTTCGATCACCGTGGACCGCGTGGAGGGCAACGCGCAGATCACCACCAGCTCGGGCAGCCTGCGCGTCGGCCACGTCGACGGCACCGCCGTCCTGAAGAACTCGCACGGCAGCACACACGTCGGTGCGACGACCGGAGACCTGCGGGTGAGCGGTGCCAATGGTGACATCGACATCGCACGCGCCGAGGGCTCGGTCACCGCGACCACGTCCCACGGCGCCCTGCGCGTCGCCGAGGTCGCGCGCGGCACGGTTCAATTGGAGACCGGCTACGGCGCCATCGAGATCGGCGTCCGCGAAGGCACGGCGGCCTGGCTCGACGTCAGCTCCGAGAAGGGTCAGGCCCGCAACACGCTCGCCGCCTCCGAGGCGCCGGACGGGGCCGAGGAAACCGTCAAGATCCGTGCCCGCACCCGTTGGGGCAACGTCGACGTCCGTCGCGCAAAGGCCTGAGGACGCGGGGTGCCGAGAACCGGAAAATGCGCGTCCGGGAACGTCAGGGAGGGCCGACAGGGCCGGGACGCCGAGTGACGGCAGTCCGCACACGGTGAGGCCCCTACCGGTCGGCTGCGCGACCGCACACGGCCAGGCCCCGCGCCGCCCGCCCGGCCCTTAACGTCCGCCCCGCCCCGCACCGCACCGCTCCGCTCCGCACCGCACCGCACCGCCCGGCCGGCCCGGAACGTCCGCCTCCGCACGGCCTCGGACCCCTTCCGTCTCCGCACCGCACGGCCCCTGACTCCCTCCCGTCTCCGCACCGCGCGGCCCGGCCTTTCCTGCCTCCGGCGCTGCCCCACCGCGCGCGGACTCAGCCCGTACCGCCGCACAAGGACCCTGCCCGCCGCGCCACAAACGGCTTGAACCGGCCACGCCCCCCGTTCTTGGCGCTGCCGCCTCCACCCCGGCCCCGCCACCCAACCACCCCCTCACCGGAGACTCCCATGCCCCCTCGTGTCATGTCCACGTTCAAGTCCCGTTCCGCCCCCGCATCCCCGCGCCCCTCCTCGGACGCCATCTTCGCCACCGGCCTGCGCAAGTCGTACGGCGACAAAACCGTTCTCGACGGGATCGGCCTGAGCATCCCGGCCGGGTCGGTCTTCGCCCTGCTCGGGCCCAATGGAGCCGGCAAGACCACCGCCGTGAAGATCCTCTCCACGCTCATCACCGCCGACGGCGGGCAGGCCCAGGTCGCCGGACACGACATCGCCGCCGAGCCGCAGAAGGTGCGCGCCGCGATCGGTGTGACCGGCCAGTTCTCCGCCGTCGACGGCCTGATCACCGGCGAGGAGAACATGCTCCTCATGGCCGGCCTGCACCACCTCTCCAAGCGTGAGGGGCGCCGGATCGCGGCCGAACTCCTCCAGCGCTTCGACCTCGTCGAGGCCGCGAAGAAGCCCGCCTCCACCTACTCCGGCGGCATGAAGCGGCGCCTGGACATCGCGACGACCCTGATCGGGAACCCGAGCATCATCTTTCTCGACGAACCGACCACCGGCCTCGACCCCCGCTCCCGGCACAACATGTGGGGCATCATCCGTGAACTCGTCTCCGGCGGCGTCACCGTCTTCCTCACCACCCAGTACCTGGACGAGGCCGACGAACTCGCCGACCGCATCGCGGTGCTGAGCAACGGGAAGATCGCCGCCGAGGGGAGCGCCGAGGAGCTGAAGCGCCTCGTTCCGGGCGGGCACGTCAGACTCCGCTTCACCGACCCCGCCGCGTACCGCTCGGCCGCCGCCGCCCTGCGCGAAGTCGCCAGGAACGACGAGGCGCTGACCCTCCATATCCCCAGCGACGGCAGCCAGCGCGAGCTGCGCTCCCTGCTGGACCAGCTGGCCTCGACCGGCATCGAGGCCGACGAGCTGACCGTGCACACCCCCGACCTCGACGACGTCTTCTTCGCCCTGACCGGCGACGTCGCCCACCCCGCCCAGACCGAGGAGAACGTCCGATGAGTGCCCTGTCCCTCGCCGTCCGCGACTCGTCCACGATGCTGCGCCGCAACCTGCTGCACGCCCGGCGCTACCCGTCCCTCACCCTGAACCTGCTGCTCACGCCGGTCATGATGCTGCTGCTGTTCGTCTACATCTTCGGTGACGTGATGAGCGCGGGCATCGGCGGCGGCAATGCCGACCGGTCCGCTTACATTGCCTACATCGTTCCCGGCATCCTGATGATGACGATCGGCTCCACCGTGATCGGGTCCGCGATCTCGGTCTCCGCCGACATGGCCGAGGGGCTCGTCGCCCGCTTCCGGACGATGGCGATCCACCGCAGCTCACTGATCATCGGGCACGTCGTCGGCAGCGTGCTCCAGGTGCTCGCCGCCCTGCTCCTCGTCGGCGCGGTCGGGGTGGCCATCGGCTTCCGTTCCGTGGACGCCACCGTCCTGGAGTGGCTGGCGGCCTTCGGGCTTGTCGCCCTCTTCGCCCTGGCTCTCACCTGGATCGCGGTCGGCATGGGTATGGCCAGCCCGAACGCCGAGGCGGCAAGCAACATGGCGATGCCGCTGATCCTGCTCCCACTGATCTCCAGCGCCTTCATCCCGGCGGAGACGATGCCGGGCTGGTTCCAGCCGATCGCCGAGTACCAGCCGTTCACCCCCGCCATCGAGACACTGCGAGGCCTGTTGCTCGGCACCGAGATCGGCCACAACGGGTGGATGGCGGTCGCCTGGAGCGTCGGCCTCTCGGTGCTCGGCTACCGCTGGTCGATGGCGCAGTTCAACAAGGACCCGAGGTAGCGAAGAATCCGCCCCCAATGGGCCGGAGCGCGAACGCCCCCCTCGATGTACGCCCCTGGGCCTGTACGCCGAACGCCTCCTCCCGCGGCACGCCGCCGGCGGAGGCGCTTCGCGTGGTGCGGGAGCTCTGGTTTCACGTGAAACATCCGTCCTGTGCCGACGTTTCGCACCGGTGTCATCGCGAGTTCGTGGGCAGATGGCAAGCTTGAAGGATGAACGATGCTGCCCCGGTGTCCACGCCCGCGCCCGAGCCCCGCCGCCGTGCCCGTGTCCGCGCCCCCGAGCTGATCGGCAAGGGGGGCTGGCTGAACACCGGCGGGAAGGAGCTGACCCTCGCCGACCTGCGAGGAAAGACCGTTGTTCTCGATTTCTGGACGTTCTGCTGCATCAACTGCCTGCACGTCATCGACGAGCTCCGCGAACTGGAGCAGCGGCACAGTGACACCACAGTGATCATCGGTGTGCACTCGCCGAAGTTCGTGCACGAGGCCGAGCACCAGGCCGTGGTCGACGCCGTCGAGCGTTACCAGGTGCACCACCCCGTCCTCGATGATCCCGAGCTGGCCACCTGGAAGCAGTACGCCGTACGCGCCTGGCCGACCCTCGTCGTCATCGACCCCGAGGGCTACGTCGTCGCCCAGCACGCGGGCGAGGGTCACGCACACGCCATCGAGCGCCTGGTCACCGAGCTGGAGGCCGAGCACGAGGCGAAGGGCACGCTGCGGCGCGGCGACGGCCCGTACGTCGAGCCGGAGCCCGTCGCCACCGACCTCCGCTTCCCCGGCAAGGCGGTCCGCCTTCCCGGTTCCGGCAACCTCCTCGTCTCCGACACCACCCGGGACCAGCTCGTCGAGCTCGCCCCCGACGGCGAGGCGGTGCTGCGCCGCGTCGACGGGGACTTCAACGAGCCGCAGGGGCTCGCCCTCCTCCCGGACGGCCGCGTCATTGTCGCGGACACCGTGAACCACCAGCTCAAGACGTACGACCCGGACAGCGGCGAGGTCACCGTCGTCGCCGGCACCGGAACGCAGTGGTGGCAGGGCGAGCCCACCGCCGGGCCCGCCCTCGACGTGTCGCTGTCGTCCCCGTGGGACGTGGCGTGGTGGCGCGGCGAGGTCTGGATCGCGATGGCGGGAGTGCACCAGCTCTGGGCGTACGACCCGGACTCGGGACGCGTGCGGGTCGCTGCGGGCACCACCAACGAAGGCCTGGTCGACGGGCCCGCCGCCGAGGCCTGGTTCGCCCAGCCGTCCGGGCTCGCCGCTGCCGGGGACCGCCTCTGGGTCGCCGACTCGGAGACCTCCGCGGTGCGCTGGGTGGACGGCGAGGACGTGGTGCACACCGCCGTCGGCACCGGGCTCTTCGACTTCGGGCACCGCGACGGGGCGGCCGGACAGGCTCTGCTCCAGCACCCGTTGGGCGTCACCGCGCTCCCCGACGGGTCGGTCGCGATCTGCGACACGTACAACCACGCCCTGCGCCGCTACGACCCCGCCACCTCCGAGGTGACGACTCTGGCGACGGACCTGCGCGAGCCGAGCGACGCCGTGCTCGACGGGGACGAGCTGGTCGTGGTCGAGTCGGCGCGCCACCGGCTGACCCGGCTCCGGCTGCCCGAGGAGGCGGTGCGGGTGGAGGCCGTCGCGCACCGTACGCAGCGGGCCGCGACCGAGGCCGCCCCGGGAACGCTGAAGCTGGACGTGGTCTTCCAGGCCCCGCAGGGCCAGAAGCTCGACACCCGTTACGGCCCGTCGACCCGTCTGCTGGTCTCCGCCACGCCGCCCGCCCTGATCGCCTCCGGAGAGGGCACGGGCACCGACCTCGTCCGGGAGATCACGCTGAATCCCGAGGTCACGGAGGGGGTGCTGCACGTGTCCGCGATGGCCGCGTCCTGCGACGACGACCCGGAGAACGAGTACCCGGCCTGCCACATGCACCAGCAGGACTGGGGCGTGCCGATCCGCGTCACGGACATGGGCGCTTCCCGGCTGGCACTGGTCCTGGCGGGCATGGACCCGGAGGGTTGAGCGGGGAGGGGCGGAGAGGGGGACGGGACGGAGCCGAAGGGGTCTGAACGGAGCGTGCCGGGTCGGCCGTGGGGCTTTCGCGGGTCGGCGGCGGGCCCTGGCAGCCCTTCCGCCGGCGAGGGTCCGTTCAGCGCCCCGACGCCAGCGCCGCCGACGCCCGTGCGTGCCGATCGCCGTACGCGGCCGAGTCGCCCGTGAGCCGCAGCAAGGCCGACAGCGCACGGCAGGCGCCCTCGTGGAAGCCCTCCTGCTCCGCTGTCTCGGCCGCCAGTGAGAGCAGCTCGACGCCCTCCGCCATCCGCCCCAGCTGTGCCAGCGATTCGCCGTGCGCGGTCTGGAGCAGCACTCTGCGGAGCAGCCCGAGATCGGCCGGGTCGAGGGCGAGACCGTCGAGGGAGTGCCGGAGTGCGGCCTCCGGTTCGCCGGCGCGCAGGCAGTGTTCGGCGAGGGTTTGCAGCGCGAGCATCTCCGTCTGCCGGTCGCCCGCCTGCCGGGCCAGCCCGGCGGCGCGTACGCAGGCCTGGCGCGCCTCGGCTGCTTCGCCGCGCGCCTGCTGTGCCAGCGACAGGTTGATCCGGCCGATCGCCTCGTCCACCGGGTTTCCCGCACGCCCTGCCAACTCGGGCGCCAGCTCCAGGTGCGGGTAGGCCGCTTCCGGCTTGCCTTCCTCCAGCAGGACCCATCCGAGCAGTGCGCGCACCCGCGATTCGGCGTCCGGGTCGGCCACCGCCACGGCCGCCCGCAGCGTCTGCTCCAGCATCGGCGTCCAGCCGTCCCGTACCCGCCACAACACGTACGGCCACTGGAGTACGCCCAGCCGCCACACCCGGTCGGGGCGGTCGGCCGCCTCCGCCGCCGTCATCGCTCCGGCGAGTGCTTCGCGTTCGGCCGCGTACCACTCGATGACCTCCGCCCTGCTGTCGAACTTCTGTACGGCGTGGGGCTTCTGTGCGTCGTCGGGGATGGCGCAGCAGGGGCGGCTGCCGGGTTCGGCGACGGCGTTGGCGGCGAGTGCGGTGTGCAGATAGTGGTCGACGAGCCGGAGGGCGGCGTTTCCTCCGACACCGATGCCCGGCTCTGCGTCCGCCCAGCTCCCGGCCCCGGTACCGGCTTCGGCTTCGGCGAGTGTGCGTGCGTACAGGCGCACCAGGTCGTGCAGGGCGTACCGGCCCGGTCCCGCCTCCTGCACCAGGTGGGCGGCGGCCAGCCGGTCGAGCACGGCACCCGCTTCGTCCGGGGTGGACCGGGCGAGGGCCCCGGCGGCGTACCTGTCGAAGGTCTTCCCGGTGTGCGCGCCCAGGCTGAGGAACGTCCTGCGGTCTTCGGCCCGCAACTTCTGCACGCTGAGGCGCAGTTCCGCCTCCACTCCCCGGTCCTCGATCTCCAGCAATGCCAGTCGGCGCTGTTCGTCGGCCAGTTCGGTGGCGTGCTGGTGCAGGGCCCGTTCGGGGTGGGTGGCGAGGCGGGCGGCGGTGATGCGCAGAGCCAGCGGCAGCCCGTCGCACAGCTCGGCCAGCCTGCGCGCCGCTTCCGGTTCGGCGGTCACCCGGCGCGGGCCGATCACCCCGGCGAGCAGCGCGGTCGCGTCCTCGGATCCGAGGACGGAGAGCGGAACCGGGCGTGCGAGATCGGCGGCGATCAGTCCGTCGAGCCGGTTCCTGCTGGTCACGACGGTGACGCAGTCGCCGCCCGACGGCAGTAGCGGTCGCACTTGCTCCGAGCTGTGCGCGTTGTCGAGCACGACGAGCAGTCGTCGGCCCCCGGTGAGCCGCCGGTACAGGGCCGCGGCGGCGGCCGGGGTTTCGGGTACGGCGCGTCCGGTGACGCCGAGGGACACGAGGAACTCCCGCACCACATCCGCCGGTTCGGGGTTCGCGAGCGTGTCGAACCCGTGCAGGTCGGCGTAGAGACGGCCGTCGGGGAAGGCCGCGACGGCGCGGTACGCCCAGTGCAGCGCGAGCGCGGTCTTGCCCACCCCGGCGGGCCCGGTGACGAGCACGATCGGTGCTTCGCCCCAGCCGGCGGCGTCCTCGACGGCGTCGAGCTCGTCCCGTCGTCCGAGGAACCCGCGCGGGCGTCGGGGCAGCAACTCCGGGACGGTGTACGGGCTGCGGGAGAGGAAGCCGGGCTCTGGGGGGTGCTCGGCGGCGCAGGCGGGCACGGGGCTGGACGCCGGCCGGTCCCCGGGCGGGGCCGGGGGCGCGGACCACGAGGGCTCGGGTGCGGGCGAGGAGGGCCCGGATGCGGAGCCGGGTGCGGTCCCAGGCGCGGACACCGGACCGGCCGCGGCCCCTGTTCCGGCGGGCGGGCCGGCCCCGGGCACGGGCAGCGACCCGGTCCGGGAAGGGGCGGGGCGGGACGGGTCTGCGGATGTCCCTTCGTGGCCGGTGGCGGCAGGGGAGCCCGGATTGTCGTCCGCGCCCGCCTCCGCCCGGAAGACGGTCCCGTCGGCCGGACGAGGGCGTCCGGACGCACCGTGGGGTACGTGGGACGGCTGGGGTGCGTCGGACGCTCGGGACGATGTGGTCGTGACGGGTGTACGGGAACTTCTCGTGGGCGTACGAGCGTGGGACGGCACACCGGGAGCGATGCCGTCGGCCTCGTCCCCTTCCGAGGGCCTGGTCCCGCTGGCAGCACCGGTCCCGTCGGCCCCGGGTCCGGTGCTGCGCGTAACGCCCGTCCCGCCAGCGCGGCCCGCGCCGCCCGTCCCGGCGGTCTGCCTTCCCCCGTTGCCCTGTCCGTCGCCCTGGAGAATCGTCCGGTACGCGTCCTGGAGTGCGCGTCCCGGGTCCACGCCCAGTTCGTCGGAGAGCAGGCGGCGTGTGCGGTGGTACCAGTCGAGAGCGTCGGACTGGCGGCCGGCCCGGTAGAGCGACTGCAGCAGGGCGGCCGCCAGGGATTCGCGCATCGGGTGCGCGACCGCCTCGGTCCGCAGCACGGCCGCCGCCCGCCCGTGCTCGCCGAGGTCCCCGTATGCCTCGGCCAGGTTCTCGACGGTGACGAGACGGGTTTCCTCCAGCGCGTGTGCGGCTGCCTGGAGGGGTTCGGAGGACACCGTTCCGGTGAGTGCGGGACCGCGCCACAGGGCCAGTGCCTCACGCAGCATCAACACCGCGTCCGCCGGTTTCCGCTGCTGCCTCGCCAGGTGCACGAGCTCCTCGAACCGGTGGGCGTCAAGCAGCGACTCCGACGTCTGGAGGACGTACGCACTGCCACGGGTGGCGAGTTCCACGCCGTACGCGGCGGCTTCACCGTCGGTCAGAAGCGCCCGCAGTCGCGAGACGTGCCCCTGGACGACGGTGCGCGCGTGGGCGGGCGGCGTCTCGTCCCAGATGGTGTCGATGAGCTGGTCGACGGGGACGGCGGTGTTGGGGCGCAGCAGCAGTGCGGCCAGTACGCTGCGCCGCTTGGCCGGGCCGAGCGGCAGCTCTCCGGCCTCGGTGGCGACGGACACGGCTCCGAGCAGCCGGAACTCCACTGACGCCTCCCCGAAGACCTGCGGCCCCCGTGCACTCCTGTGCACCCCGACGGAGGGGCAACGAGTCAGTTTACCGGGGCCGTTTCCGCCTCAGGCGTCACGCGGGGCACCGGGGCCCGTGCGTGGCCCGGGGGCTGGTGACTCCTGACTCACTCGTAGTGCCGGTAGCGTTCCTCGACCACGCCGCCGACGGCGGGCGGGACACCCACGCCCCTGCGCCGCTTGAGGATGCTGGTGAAGACGACGATGCCGATGATGCCGACGAGCATCATGATCACCCCGACCAGATCGAGGTTGACGCCATCCATTTTCCAGTCCGTGGCGAAGGTCAGGATGGCCCCCACCGCGACGAGGACGATGCAGCCGCCCAGTCCCATGTCAGTTCGCCTCCGAAAGTGATTGCGCACGACCGGTCCGGTTCCGAAGGAATCGAACCTCTGTTGAGAGGCGGGTACCCGGGCCCGGAACGGCCATGCGCGGAGGCGGAGTTCACCCCTCCAGGAGAGGAATGGTCCCCCGCGGGATCAGCCCTCCAGGAAAGCGGTCAGCGCGTTCGCCAGCAGGTACGGGTCGTCCGCTCCGCACAGCTCGCGCGCACTGTGCATGGAGAGGATCGCGACGCCGATGTCCACGGTCTGGATGCCGTGCCGGGCGGACGTGATCGGGCCGATCGTCGTGCCGCACGGCATCGAGTTGTTCGACACGAAGGTCTGCCACGCCACCCCCGCCTTCTCGCAGGCCGCCGCGAACACCGCACGCCCCGCACCGTCGGTCGCGTACCGCTGGTTGACGTTGACCTTGAGGATGGGTCCGCCGTTGGCACGCGGGTGGTGCGTGGGGTCGTGCCGCTCCGCGTAGTTGGGGTGCACGGCGTGCCCGGTGTCGGAGGACAGACAGATCGTTCCGGCGACGGCGCGTGCCTTGTCCTCGTACGAGCCGCCGCGCGCGAACACCGAGCGCTCCAGCACGTTCCCGAGCAGCGGGCCGTCGGCCCCGGTGTCGGACTGCGATCCGCTCTCCTCGTGGTCGAAGGCGGCCAGTACGGGGATGTACGGCAGCTCCGCGTCACCGCTCGCCACCGCCGCCAGCGCGGCCACGCCCGCGTGCACGGAGATCAGGTTGTCCATTCTGGGTCCTGCCAGCAGCTCCTCGTCCCGGCCGAGGTACGAGGGGGGTTCGATGGCGTGCGGCATCAGGTCCCAGCCCGTCACGTCCTCGGCGTCGACGCCGGCCTCCTGCGCGACGTACGCGATCAGGTCGCCCTCGTGCACCTCGCCCAGTCCCCAGATGGGCTGCATGTGGCGCTGCTTGTCGAGCTTCATGCCTTCGTTGACCGAGCGGTCGAGGTGGACGGCGAGCTGCGGGACGCGCAGCAGTGCCCGGTCGATGTTGACCAGCCGGTGGGAGCCGTCGCGCAGGGTGAGCCGCCCGGCGAGACCGAGGTCCCGGTCGAGCCAGGTGTTGAGCAGCGTGCCGCCGTACACCTCGACGGCGACCTGCCGCCAGCCCTCGTTGCCCGCGTCGGGAAGCGGCTTGACGCGCAGGTTGGGGGAGTCGGTGTGCGCGCCGACGATGCGGAACGGCGTGTGCGGCTCGGCGCCCTCGGGCACGTACCAGGCGACGATGGCTCCGCCGCGCAGTACGAACTTGCCGCCGGTCGTCCCGTCCCAGGCGTCGGTCTCGGCGGCCTGGCGGAAGCCGACCTTCTCCAGCCGCGCGGCCGCTTCGGCCACGGCGTGGTACGGCGACGGGCCGGCCGCCAGGAAGGACATCAGGTCGTCGGTGTGGCCGCGATCGAATCGGGCTGCGCTGCTCATGCGTTCAGCCTAACCAGCGGCGATGCGGGGACGGGCCCCCCTGGCCGCGGTGCCGTGTCGCGGGCGGTAAGGGGAACGGACCCACGGGGCGACCCGCTACCGGGCAGACGCCCCGGGCCACCCTGCCGGGCGCCGGCCGTCCTGGACTACAGCCCCGGCGGCCGTTCGAAGCGCCGTCGCAACGGCATCCGCCGCTCGCCGCGCGGCACCCGAGGCAGCATCTGCGGGGTGCCCGCCGTGCGCTGCGCCTGGCGGCGCCGTCCCGCACAGAAGATGCACTCCTCGCCGGGCGGCGCGTCCGGGTCCACGGGGGCGCCCGGGTGCTGGGTACAGCCGGAGGAGTTGCGCGGCCGGGACAGCTCGCGGGCGAGCACGAACGCTCGGTGCAGAGCCTCGGCCAGCGCCGCGAACTCCGTCGGCCGCGAGGACGTCCCCAAGTCGAAGGACCGCTCGTTGACCAGCGCGAACTGTGCCGTCAGCGAACTCAGCGTCGCGCGCCGGGCGGGCCCCTCGGGCAGCCGGGGCGTCTCCTCGGCGGGGGTGGGGGCCGACCGTTCGTTGAGCCGGCGGCGGTGGTTGCAGATCAGGCAGCGGCCCCAGCCGTCGGGCACGGTCGGGTCCACTGCCCCGTCGGGGTGCTCCTTGCAGCCGGTGACGTTGCGCGCGGGCGCCAGATCGGCGGCGGTGCGGTAGGCCCCGTACAGCGAGTCGGCGACGGGTTCGTACTCGGCGGGGTACGCACCGTCGTACAGGTCCTTCAGCAGGTCGTTCGCCGACCCGAGGCGGCTGCGCAGTTCCTGGAGCGCGTACGGCAGCCCCGTCGGGACGGAGTAGCCCTTGCCGCCGCCCTGCTGATCCTGTCCACCCATTCCTGCCATGTCACCAAGCCTGCCACGCGCCACCGACAACGGGCCGGAGACGTTTCACGTGAAACGTCTCCGGCCCGTTCGCCGATCTGTCCGGCCCGTGCGCTCGTACGGTCTGTGCGATCCGCCCGCTCATGCCGTCCGGGGTCGGTCCGCAGGCCGGGCCGGTGTCCGGCCGGGACTAGAACGCGGCTTCGTCCAGCTCCATCAGCGAGTTGTCGACGGCCTCGGCCTTGGCGCGCTCGACGCCGACGCCCGGCAGCACGTTCGCGGCGAAGTACTTGGCCGCGGCGATCTTGCCGGTGTAGAACGGCACGTCCTTCGCGGAGGCGCCTTCCGCCAGCTTCTCGGCGGCCACCGCGGCGCCGCGCAGCAGCAGGTAGCCGACCACCACGTCACCCGACGCCATCAGCAGACGGGTCGTGTTCAGCCCCACCTTGTAGATGGACTTGACGTCCTTCTCGGTGCCCGCGAGGTCCGTCAGCATGGCGCCGACGATGGCCTCCAGGTCCACGGCAGCCTTCGCGAGCTGCTCGCGGGCGCCCGACAGTTCGTCGCCGCCGGTGCCCACCGCGAGGAACTTCTTGATCTCCTCGGCGAGCTGGTTCAGCGCCGCGCCCTGGTTGCGGACGATCTTCCGGAAGAAGAAGTCCTGACCCTGGATCGCCGTGGTGCCCTCGTAGAGCGTGTCGATCTTGGCGTCACGGATGTACTGCTCGATCGGGTACTCCTGGAGGTACCCGGAGCCGCCGAAGGTCTGGAGCGACTGGGCGAGCTGCTCGTAGGACTTCTCCGAGCCGTAGCCCTTCACGATCGGGAGCAGCAGGTCGTTCATCGCGACGAGCGCCTTGGCGTCCTCGCCGGCCGCTTCCTTGAGCGCGATCTCGTCCTGCACGGACGCGGTGTGCAGCACCAGGGCGCGCATGCCCTCGGAGTACGCCTTCTGCTCCATGAGCGCGCGGCGGACGTCCGGGTGGTGGGTGATGGTGACCTTGGGTGCGGCCTTGTCCATGAACTGGGCCAGGTCCGGACCCTGCACGCGCTCCTTGGCGTACTCCAGGGCGTTCAGGTAACCGGTCGACAGCGTCGCGATGGCCTTCGTGCCGACCATCATCCGCGCGAACTCAATGATCATGAACATCTGGCGGATGCCGTCGTGCTTGTCGCCGATCAGCCACCCCTTGGCGGGGTGCTGGTCGCCGAAGGTCATCTCGCACGTGTTGGACGCCTTGAGGCCCATCTTGTGCTCGACGTTCGTCGCGTAGACGCCGTTGCGCTCGCCCAGCTCGCCGGTCTCCCAGTCGAAGTTGTACTTCGGTACGAGGAAGAGGGACAGGCCCTTGGTGCCCGGTCCCGCGCCCTCGGGGCGCGCCAGCACGTAGTGGAGGATGTTCTCCGACATGTCGTGCTCACCGGACGTGATGAAGCGCTTCACGCCCTCGATGTGCCAGGAGCCGTCCTCCTGCTGCACGGCCTTCGTGCGGCCCGCGCCGACGTCCGAACCGGCGTCCGGCTCGGTGAGGACCATCGTGGAGCCCCACTGCTTCTCCACGGCGATCTGCGCGACCTTCTTCTGCGCGTCGTTGCCCTCGGTGTAGAGGATGCCGGCGAAGGCCGGGCCGGAGGAGTACATCCACACGGCCGGGTTCGCGCCGAGCAGCAGCTCCGCGTACGCCCAGATCAGGGAGCGCGGGGAGGTCGTGCCGCCGATCTCCTCGGGCAGGCCCAGCCGCCAGTACTCGGAGTCCATGAAGGCCTGGTAGCTCTTCTTGAAGGAGGCCGGGACGGGCGCGGTGTTCGTCGTCGGGTCGAAGACCGGCGGGTTGCGGTCGGCGTCCTCGAAGGAGGCGGCCAGCTCGTTCTCGGCGAGGCGGCGCAGTTCGTCGAGGATGCTCTTGGCGGTGTCGACGTCCATCTCCGCGAACGGGCCGGTGCCGTACAGCTTGTCGCGGCCGAGCACCTCGAAGAGGTTGAACTCGATGTCCCGGAGATTCGACTTGTAGTGCCCCATGGCGACGGCTCCGTATAGCTCGGGGAGGCGGATTCCTCGTACAAATACCAGCAAGTAGCTACGATGATGCTACCCGTCGGTAATAAGCCGCAACCCCATGCCGTCGGATGTGGCGCACTACTCTTTCCCGCATGTATGGCTACGAGCAGAATCCGGGCGCCCAGCAGGGTTACGCCCCGCCGGGCGGTCCCCAGCAGGGTTACGCCCCGCCGCAGCCGCCGCCGCACCAGGCGGGCCATCCGGGTGGGCACCAGTCCGGACATCAGGGCGGCCACCCGGGCGCGCACCAGGGCGGCCGTCAGCAGGGTTACGGGGAGCAGCCGCTCTACCCCGAGCCCTCGCCGCCCTCCCTCGGGGACGCCGTGCGCGCCTTCACCACCGGCACGCTCTCCGCGGAGGACTTCCAGCAGATCTTCGCCTCCTCGAAGGTCTACTGCCCGCGCGGCGACGGCCCCGGCTTCCTGGCGCTGCACAACACCCAGCACCCGGTCATCCCGATGTTCACCACGCTCAAGGAACTGCGCAGGTACGCGGGCAAGGAGTCCAAGTACTTCGTGATCACGGGTGCCGAGGTCATCGACCTCCTGCCGACCGGATACGGCTTCGTGCTCGACATGGAGGGTGAGCACCGGATGGTGTTCGACGCCAAGGCGGTCGAGCAGATGGTGGACTTCGCCATGCGCCGCATGTACGGCTGACGATCGCGCGGCTGACCTGGTGCGCGGCTGACCTGGCTTCTCTCCTCGGCAGGGCTCCTCTTGCGGGATGTTCAGCTTTCAACTAAGTTGAATGTTGAACATTCCGCCAGGAGGTGGCTTCAGATGCCCGCAGTGACCGTCGAAAACCCCCTGACCCTTCCGAGGGTGACCGCTCCGGCCGACGCCGTCGCCCGCCCCGTGCTCGCCGTCACCACGGCTCCGAGCGGCTTCGAGGGAGAGGGCTTCCCCGTGCGCCGCGCGTTCGCGGGCATCAACTACCAGCACCTCGACCCGTTCATCATGATGGACCAGATGGGTGAGGTGGAGTACGCGGCCGGGGAGCCCAAGGGCACCCCGTGGCACCCGCACCGCGGCTTCGAGACCGTCACGTACCTGATCGACGGCACCTTCGTCCACCAGGACAGCAACGGTGGCGGCGGCACCATCCGCAACGGCGACACTCAGTGGATGACGGCCGGCTCCGGCCTCCTCCACATCGAGGCGCCCCCGGAGTCCCTCGTCCAGTCCGGCGGCCTCTTCCACGGCCTCCAGCTCTGGGTGAACCTCCCCGCCGCCGACAAGATGATGAACCCCCGCTACCAGGACATCCGCGGCGGCCAGGTACAGCTGCTCACCTCCCCCGACGGCGGCGCGCTGCTGCGCGTCATCGCGGGCGAACTCGACGGGCACGACGGCCCCGGCATCACCCACACCCCCATCACGATGATCCACGCCACCCTCCGTCCGGGCGCCGAGGTCACCCTCCCCTGGCGCTCCGACTTCAACGGACTGGCCTACGTCCTGGCCGGCCGGGGATCGGTCGGCGCGGAGCGGCGCCCCCTGCACAGCGGCCAGACGGCCGTCTTCGGCGACGGAGGCTCGCTGACGGTCCGCGCGGACGAGAGCCAGGACGGCCACACGCCCGATCTCGAGGTCGTACTGCTGGGCGGCCGTCCGATCCGCGAACCGATGGCGCACTACGGCCCCTTCGTCATGAACAGCCAGGCCGAGCTCCGCGAAGCCTTCGAGGACTTCCAGGCGGGACGGCTGGGCAAGGTGCCGGCGGTGCACGGGATGAAGTAGCGGGCGCGGCGGCGGAGGTGTACGGACGGCACCTCCGCCTCGCCGGACGCACGCACAGCCCTTCGGACCCCCATCGGACCCGAAGCCAACAGGCCGCTCGCCTCCGCAGGGGCGCGCGTGGCCGGCGTCCCCGGCCTGCTCCTCGTGGTGCCGTGGACGGCAGGCCGCCGCACGCGGTCCGCTCAGACGCCCTCGTACGTCACCGGCGGCGCGTCCTCGCAGAGCTCGAACCAGATCGACTTGCCCTGACCGCGCGGGTCCACGCCCCACTCGTGCGCCAGCATCTCCATCAGCAGCAGGCCGCGTCCGGAGGACGCCATTTCTCCGGGCCGCCGCTTGTGCGGCAGCTCGTCGCTGATGTCCGTCACTTCCACCCGCAGTCGCCGCTTGCCGACGGGCCCGGTCGCCCGCGCCGTCAGCAGGGCGTCCCCGTCCGTGTGCACCAGGACGTTGGTGACCATCTCGGAGACCATCAGCACCGCCGAGTCGACCTGGTCCGCGTCGGCCCAGTCGTGCAGCAGCTCGCGGAGCTGACGGCGGGTGCCCGCGATGCGCTCGGGTTCCGCCTGGGCGACGGTCAACGCGGTGGAACGTACGGCGACGACCTCCGTGGCAGTGGTCTCCCGGCTCAGCAGCAGCACCGCGATGTCGTCCTCACGCCGGTCGGACAGGGGGCCCGTGGTGTGGTGCGACGGCGGGCCGTGCACCGCCTGCACCAGTTCGTCGGCCAGTTTCTCCAGGTCGAGTTCGCGGTGGCTCTCCATGATCGTACGGAGTCTCGACCAGCCGGAGTCCAGGTCGTGGCCACCGGTCTCGATCAGCCCGTCCGTGCAGACCATGAGCGTCTCGCCGGGCTCCAGGGCGAGCCGGGTCGTCGGGTAGTCGGTGTCCGGGTCGATGCCCAGCGGCAGTCCGCCGGCCGTCGTCCGTACGAGGACGGTCCCGTCGGGCATGCGCACCGCGGGCTCCGGATGGCCCGCCCGCGCCAGCTCGACCGTCCCGTCCGCGGGGTCGACCTCCAGGTACAGGCAGGTCGCGAAGCGCGGACTGGAGTGGTCCTCGGGGGCGTAGGAGTCGGTGATGCCGTGCAGGAAGCGGGACGCGCGGGAGAGCACGGCATCCGGCCGGTGGCCCTCGGAGGCGTACGCGCGCAGGGCGATCCGTAGCTGGCCCATCAGCCCCGCCGCCCGTACGTCGTGCCCCTGCACGTCCCCGATGACCAGCGCGAACCGCCCCCCGGGCAGCGCGATCATGTCGTACCAGTCGCCGCCGACCTGGAGACCGCCACCGGTCGGCACGTAACGCGCCGCGACCTTCATGCCCGGTATGTCGGGCCCCAGCGTCGGCAGCATGGACCGTTGAAGGCCCGCCGAGAGCTCCCGCTCCGACTCCTCCACCCCGGCCCTGGCGAGGGCCTGCGCGAGCATCCGCGCCACCGTCGTCAGCACCGACCGCTCGTCCGGGGTGAACGCGACGGGATGCGCGAAGCCCGCCATCCACGCGCCCATCGTCCGCCCCGCCACGATCAGCGGCAGGAACGCCCACGACCTGCGGCCGAACCTCTCGGCCAGCGGCCAGGTCGCCGGGAACCTCCTCCGGTACTCCTCCGGGGTGGGCAGATAGATCGCCCGGCCTGTCCGTACGACCTCGGCCGCCGGGTAGTCGGTGTCCAGCGGCATGTTGCTGAACGGCTGCTCGTCGCCCGGCTTGTGCCCGTGGTGCCCGATCGTCGTCAGCCGGTCGCCCGCCACCCCGAACACCGCGAGGCCGTCCGGAGAGAACCCGGGCATCGACAGCGACGCCGCCACCCGCAGCACCTCCGCCGTGGACCGGGCCTCCGCCAGCGCACGCCCCGCGTCCAGCAGGAACGCCTCCCGGGAGCGCCGCCAGTCTCCGGTCACGGGGGTGCGCGCCGCGGTGCCCGGCGGGGACTCGGCGACCTCCTGGATGGTGCCGATGAGCTGGTAGTCGCCGTCGGCGCCGAAGGGCCGTGACCGGCTGCGTACCGTACGCAGAACCTGCCGTCCGTCCTCGGACATGACCCGCAGCCGGGCTTCCGCGAGGGTGCCCTCGGCGACGGCGAGCTGCACGATGCCGTGTATCTCGTTCCAGTCCACCGGATGGAAACGGGAGCGGGCGGCCGACTCGGTGAGTGTGACTTCCTCGGCGGGCAGGCCGACAAGGCGGGCCGCCTCGGCGTCGAAGGCAACGGTCCCGGCGGCGTTGTCCCATCGCCACAGGCCCGTGTCGATCGCGGCCAGCACGTCCTCGGTGCGCATGGGGACATACTTCCAGGTTGCGCGGAGATGGGCCGCTCGGGGCACCGGCAGGTGATGTTTCACGTGAAACGTGGCCTGAAAAACGGGATGCGTGCGGCCGGTAACCTGGACCGGAGTTGATTCCCGCCTGTCTCGCGAAGAATCTCGCGAAGAATTGGATGAACGATGCAGCATCGGTACAGGTCCCACACGTGCGGCGAGCTCCGCGCCTCCGACGTCGGCGCAGACGTCCGGCTGAGCGGCTGGCTGCACAACCGTCGCGACCTGGGCGGCATCCTCTTCATCGATCTGCGCGACCACTACGGCATCACGCAGCTCGTCGCCCGTCCCGGCACCCCCGGCAACGAGGCCCTTGCGAAGCTCACCAAGGAGACGGTCGTCCGCATCGACGGCAAGGTCTCCGCCCGTGGCGCGGACAACGTCAACGCCGAGCTGCCCACCGGCGAGGTCGAGATCGAGGTGAGCGGGGTCGAGGTGCTGGGCGCCGCCGCCCCGCTGCCCTTCACGATCAACGCCGACGACGGCGTGAACGAGGAGCGGCGCCTGGAGTACCGCTTCCTCGACCTGCGCCGCGAGCGCATGCACCGCAACATCATGCTGCGCTCGTCCGTCATCGCGTCGATCCGCTCGAAGATGGTGGCGCTGGGCTTCAACGAGATGGCGACGCCGATCCTCACCGCGACCTCTCCCGAGGGCGCCCGTGACTTCGTCGTTCCGTCCCGTCTGAACCCCGGCAAGTTCTACGCGCTGCCGCAGGCGCCGCAGCAGTTCAAGCAGCTGCTGATGATCTCGGGCTTCGACCGCTACTTCCAGATCGCGCCGTGCTTCCGCGACGAGGACGCCCGCGCGGACCGCTCGCCGGGCGAGTTCTACCAGCTCGACGTCGAGATGAGCTTCGTCGAGCAGGAAGACGTCTTCCAGCCCATCGAGAAGCTGATGACGGAGCTCTTCACCGAGTTCGGCAACGGCCGCGAGGTCACCTCGCCCTTCCCGCGCATCCCGTTCCGCGAGTCGATGCTGAAGTACGGCAACGACAAGCCGGACCTGCGCGCCAAGCTGGAGCTCGTCGACGTCACGGACGTCTTCGCCGACTCGGGCTTCAAGGCCTTCGCCGGCAAGCACGTCCGCGCGCTGCCCGTGCCGGACACCGCGAAGCAGTCCCGCAAGTTCTTCGACGGCCTCGGCGACTACGCGGTCGAGCAGGGCGCGAAGGGCCTGGCGTGGGTCCGCGTCGGCGAGGACGGCCAGCTGGCCGGCCCGATCGCCAAGTTCCTCACCGAGGACGACGTCAAGGCGCTCACCGACCGTCTCTCCCTCGTCCCCGGGCACGCGGTGTTCTTCGGCGCGGGCGAGTTCGACGAGGTCTCCAAGATCATGTCGGCGGTTCGCGTCGAGGCCGCGAAGCGGGCCGGGCATTTCGAGGAGAACGTCTTCCGGTTCTGCTGGATCGTCGACTTCCCGATGTACGAGAAGGACGAGGAGACCGGCAGGATCGACTTCTCGCACAACCCCTTCTCGATGCCCCAGGGCGGCATGCGGGACCTGGAGGAGAAGGACCCGCTCGACATCCTGGCCTTCCAGTACGACATCGTCTGCAACGGCATCGAGCTGTCGTCGGGCGCGATCCGCAACCACGAGCCCGAGCTGATGCTCAAGGCGTTCGAGATCGCCGGCTACGAGGCCGAGACGGTCGAGCGGGAGTTCGCCGGCATGCTGCGCGCGTTCCGCCTCGGCGCTCCGCCGCACGGCGGCATCGCGCCGGGCGTCGACCGCATCGTGATGCTCCTCGCCGACGAGCCGAACATCCGCGAGACCATCGCGTTCCCGCTCAACGGCAACGCCCAGGACCTCATGATGGGTGCCCCGACGGTCCTGGAGGAGAACCGTCTGCGCGAGCTGAACATCCAGCTGCGCAAGCCGGTCGAGAAGTAGTTCGACGGACCACTCGTTCGGCAGAAGGGCCCGGAATCCTCGGATTCCGGGCCCTCGTCATATGCCAGGGTCCAGCCATGGCGAAGGTGAGGGAGAAACGAGCCGGTGCCCGGCGCAAGCCCGTACCGTGGAAGGCACCACCGATCCCGGAGGAGGCCGTCGTGAGTGTTGCCGAGGAGCATACGGGCGTCATCACGCAGGACGACTTCGAGGAACTGGCCCGTGTGGGCTACCGGATTCACGAGGCAATCCGACTTGAATTCGTGAACGGGAAGATCGGGGTGAAGAAGTTGCCGGACGGCGATCATGGGCGAATGATCATCCGGCTGGCACAGAAGTGCTTGCAGCAGACCCAGGGCCTCTGGCTGCACCAGGGGCAGGGCCTGCGAGTCGGGCCGTACCGCTCGGGCAACGCCATCCCCGACGCCGTGCTCGCTCCGGACGATGCGTTCGAGGGTCAGAGCGATTGGCCTGAGCCTGATGCGGTTCTCATGGTCGTGGAAGTGACTTCTTGGGACTCCGACACCAACCAGCGCGACCGCATCGACAAGCCCCGCGCCTATGCCGAGACCGGCATCCCCGTCTACCTCCTCGTCGACCGGGACAACCACGAGCTCAGGGTGCACTGGGGGCCCGCCAATGGAAGTACGAGTTGACGCAGAAGGTGCCCTTCGGGAAGACCGTCACCCTCCCCGACCCCGTCGGCATCGAGCTCGACACCGAGCCGCTCAAGAGCTGGGTGGACTGACCCGGGGCGGACGCGGCGCGGCTACGGCAGCCGCCACCTCAGTGCTTTGTTGCCGGCCCACTTGGCGCTGTCCGGCCGACATGTCCGTCCGTACGGCGAGAGGGCCCGGGATCTCCACGATCCCGGGCCCTCTCGCCGTACGGAGCACCGACCTACACGGCCGGCTTCTCCTCCAGGCGCGGGAACAGCACCGCGCCCTTCGTCACCGTCGCGCCCACCGGCAGCTGACCCCAGACGGCCGCGTCCTGCACCGGCTGTGCGGCGAGCGCGCCCAGACCGGCCGCGTCCGCGCCCAGCGAGTCCCACAGCTTCTGCGACGTGTCCGGCATCACCGCGTTCAGCAGGACGGCCATCGCGCGCAGCGACTCGGCGGAGGTGTAGAGGATCGTCGCGAGACGTGCCCGGCCCTCCTCCGAGTCGTCCTTGGCCACCTTCCACGGCTCCTGCTCCGTGATGTACCCGTTGACCTGCTTCACGAAGTCGAAGATCGCCAGGATGCCGCCCTGGAAGTCCAGCTCCTCGCCGATCAGCCGGTCCGCCTCGGCGACAGCCTTCGCGAGGCCCTCCTGCACGGCGGTCTCCGCCGCGCCGGAAGCGGACGCCGCGGGCAGCGTCCCGCCGAAGTACTTGCCGATCATGGCGGCCACCCGCGAGGCGAGGTTGCCGAAGTCGTTGGCCAGCTCGGAGGTGTACCGGGCGGTGAAGTCCTCCCACGAGAACGAGCCGTCGCTGCCGAAGGCGATCGCCCGCAGGAAGTACCAGCGGTAGGCGTCCACGCCGAAGTGCGAGGTCAGGTCCTGCGGCTTGATGCCGGTCAGGTTCGACTTCGACATCTTCTCGCCGCCGACCATCAGCCAGCCGTTGGCCGAGACCCGGCCCGGCACCGGCAGCCCCTGCGCCATCAGCATGGCGGGCCAGATCACCGAGTGGAAGCGGAGGATGTCCTTGCCGATGAGGTGCACGTCCGCGGGGAAGACGGACTTGAACTTCTCCTCGTCCGCCCCATAGCCCGCCGCCGTCGCGTAGTTCAGCAGCGCGTCGACCCATACGTAGATGACGTGCTTGTCGTCCCACGGCACGGGGACACCCCAGTCGAACGTCGACCGCGAGATCGACAGGTCCTGAAGCCCCTGCTTGACGAAGTTCACGACCTCGTTGCGCGCGGACTCCGGCTGGATGAAGCCGGGGTTGGCCTCGTAGAACTCCAGCAGCTTCGGGCCGTACTCGCTCAGCTTGAAGAAGTAGTTCTCCTCCTTGAGGATCTCCACCGGCTTCTTGTGCACGGGACAGAGCTTCGTCCCGTCCTCCGCCTCGATGAGGTCGCCGGGGAGCTTGTACTCCTCGCAGCCCACGCAGTACGGGCCCTCGTAGCCGCCCTTGTAGATCTCGCCCTTGTCGTACAGGTCCTGCACGAACTCCTGGACGCGGTCGGTGTGACGCTTCTCCGTCGTCCGGATGAAGTCGTCGTTCGCGATGTTGAGGTGCTCCCAGAGAGGCTTCCAGGCCTCTTCGACGAGCTTGTCGCACCATTCCTGGGGCGTGACCCCGTTCGCCTCGGCAGTGCGCATGATCTTCTGACCGTGCTCGTCCGTGCCGGTGAGGTACCACACCTTCTCGCCGCGCTGACGGTGCCAGCGCGTGAGCACGTCGCCTGCGACGGTCGTGTAGGCGTGGCCCAGGTGAGGAGCGTCGTTGACGTAGTAAATGGGGGTCGTGACGTAGTACGCCGCCGCCCCCTGCTTCTCGATTCCAGTGGCCGCCATGCGGGAAATCTTAATCGCCGGTACGAGGCCCCCTCACCCGCATAAAAGGCCGCCCCGGCCTGTACGAGCCCGGGGCGGCCCCTCATGTGTGCTGGTGGGGGTACGGGGGTGTGCTGGTGGGGGTACGGGGGTCAGCCCTTCAGCCACTCCGCCGAGCCGGCCAGCAGACCCTTGTAGAGGGCGGCGTCGGTGAGATCGGCGGGCGCCGGGCCCGCGTGGAAGAAGGCGGCGTTCGGGGCGTCCAGCTTCCGCAGGTAGTCAAAGCCCTTCGCCTCCGTCTCCCCGAAGGCCACGAACTGCCAGAAGAGGGGCAGCCGGGCGGCCTCGGCGAGCGCGGCGGTCGCGGCCCCCTTGGCCTCGGGTGCGCCATCCGTCTGGAAGATCACGAGGGCGGGGCCGTCGTGGTCACCGTCCTTCTCGTAGTGCTCCACGACCTCCTCGATGGCGCGGTGGTAGCTGGTGCGGCCCATGTGCCCGAGTCCGGCGTGCAGGGTGTCGATCTTGCCCGGGGCGTCGTCGAGCGTGATCGCTCCGGTGCCGTCGATGTCCGACGAGAAGAAGACGACGGGCACCTCACCGCTCTCGTCGAGGTGCGCGGAGAGCGCGAGGGCCTGCTCGCCGAGCTTCTGGGCGCTGCCGTCCTTGTAGTACGGACGCATGGAACCCGACCGGTCGAGCACGAGGTACACCCGCGCCCGCGCCCCCTCCACGCCCGCCTTCGTGAGCGCGGCCCCGGCGGCCCGGTACGCCCCGGCGACCTTCGCCGTCCGCGACTTCACGTGAGCGGCACTGAGGGCGGGTCCGTCGGATGCGGAGCCCTCGGCGGGGGTGCCCTGGGCCGGGATGCGCCTGGCCTCGGGCTCGTCGTCCGGCTGGGAGTTGCTCGCGGTCGCGGGCCTGACCTCGGGCTCGGGCTCGTTCGCGGTCGCCGGCTCCGGCTTGTTCGCGGCCTTGGACTTGCTTCGCGGCTTGGGCCCGGCCTTGCTCGCGGGCTTCGCCTTGTTTACGGGCTCGGCCTTGCTCGTGGGTCCGGGTACGCCGGTGGGCTCGGCTGTCGCGGCGGGCCCGGGCTCTGTCTCCGGCCCGGGTACGGCGGAGGGCTCGGCCCCTGCGCTGGGCTTGTCCTCTGCGGTGGGCTTCGCAGCGGGGGCAAGCTCGGGGTCGGCCTCGGCTGCGGTGGGGTCGGGGTCGGCCACGGCGGGCCGGGTCTTCGCGACCGGCTCCGGGCTCGCTGCTGCGGCGGGCTCGGCGGTCGGTTCCGTTGCGGGCCCTGCGTCCGGGGCGGCCGCGTCCGTCACGGACGTGTCCGCCCCGGTGGGGTCCGTCGCCGACGTGTCCGCGCTGGTCGTGGCCGCCTCGGTCGTGGGCGGTTCCGTGGTGGCGGCGGCCGGTTCGGCCGGGGCCGGGACCTGTTCCGGACTTGTGCCGCGGTCCGTCTGGGCCGGGACCTGGCCCTTCGCGGATGCGGGCCCGGCACCGGTGGGCTGTGTGGCGGCGGGCTCCTCGCTGGGGGTCTGCTGCGCCGGTACGTTCACCTCGCGCGCGGCGGGTTCGTCCGCGGACGGCTTCGACTTGGGCTTGTCGAAGGCCTCGGCCACCAGGTCCGCAGCGAGGCTTCGCTCCGCGTCCGTACGGGCCGCAGACGTCTCCGTCGTCGAACCGGCCTTTCCCGTAACGGAGTTGACCGAGTCCGCGCTTCCGGCTACCTCCTTGGCCCGACCGGTGTCCGCCGACCTCTCGCGCTCGGCCTGGGCCGGTACCGAGGGCGCTGCCGGCGCCGACTCGCTGGATCCGCTCGACTCGTTCGACTCGTTCGGACCGTCGGTCTGTTCCGTCCGGCCGCCAAACACCTTGCGCAGCAAGCTCCGAATGCCCATGGGCGAGGCCTTTCGACTGAGAGTGATGTGAGTGAGTGGGGTGCGGTGCACTTCCATGACCGGGTATGTCCACGGCTGGCACGATTGATCCCTGACCAGGGGTGACACGTAAGGTTAGCGGCCGCATTCGGTCGCCCGGAGCAGTGCCTTCCGAGGCTTTGGACTACGTTTTTGGACCCCGATTGGGCCGCCCGGGTGGGGTTTGTCCGAAGAACTGCGAATCGGAGTGGCGGTCCGTGCCTTCCCGTGCGTCGTCCGCATCATGAGGACAGTACGAAAACCGGACATCCCGGAACCGAAGCGTTCCGGGTCACCTCATGGAGTCGTGTCATGAAGACGATGTGGACTGCACTGATCGGCGCGATCGTCGCGCTCCTCGCGGCGATGGGCTTCGCCGCCCCGGCGTCGGCCGCCACCGCGCCCGCCCAGACCGACAACAACTCCTCCGCCGGGGGTGCCGCCGACACCCGCCAGTCGTCGCCGGCCCCGGTCGGAGCACGCCAACACAGGCCCGCTGACGGACAGATGGCCGACGTGTCGCCTTCGGCGCGCTGGTCGCTGGAAGGGCTGACGCGTTCCGTGCCGCCCACCATGAAGCAGCGCATCCGGGCCGAGGCACACGGCGGGTCCCCGAGGGTGCGACAGATCCCCGCGATGGACCGCACGCAGACCGGTGTACGCGGCGACTACGAAGCGGTCGCCTGACCGGCACGACCGCCCCACCGCGTACGACCGGGCCCGTACGACAGGGCCCGTACGACAGGACTGAACGGAAACGCGTACGGAGTCCGTACGTGGAGGCCCGCACGAAGGGGCCTGCGAGAAGAGCCGTACGGGGAAGTCTGTACGAAGAGGCCCATGCAACACGGGCCGTCGACAAGGCACCGTACGCAGGACGCAGGACGCAGGACGCAGGACGCAGGACGCAGGATGCAGGACACAGAACGCAGGACACAGCGTTCGGCTCCCGGACATGGGTCGCCGAGACGTTGACATACCGATACGTAGCCCGTGGGACGCCGACCGATGGTTGTGGAGCCCCGGCCTTGTGCCAGGCGCCAGTCCTCCGGGCGGTGGGACAGCACAGCCCGAACTTCAGCTTGTAAAAGCAGCGTTGGAGTCGAAGAACCGAGTCGCACCAGCGGATCTGTTCGGGGCCCCGCCCCTGGTGCCCCGCATTCCCCTCCGCTCCATCCGAAATTTGCGCTCCGACCGCTGACCGGCGGTCATCGACAGGTACGCGGCCGAACCGGCCGCCACGCACCGCATGACGTTCGCCCCGAGGCGGACCGGGCCCGCGTGGCCAGACACCGGGGAACGGACGCCGAAGTCCGCCTCCGTAGGGGACTTCGAGTTCCCGTAGTCCACGTTCACGACCAGCTCGACGAGCTCGTCCTTGATGGCGGCATGCCGTAGTAGGGATGTCGCGCCGGCGCCCAGACGGGTGCCGAGCCTTCGCATGCTCAAGGACTCGAAGCCGTCGGCGTACAGCAGGAGCACCGCTTCGGCGACGATCCGCTCCCGGCTGCTGTGCGCGCTGCTCGGTTCGCGTACGCGTACGCCCGTACCGGTCATGCGCCCCGGACGCGTTGACGAGGCCGGCGCGGCGCTAGGCCCGGTCCCGTTTCCCGTGGGCCGGACGCGTTGACCGCAGGGCTCGACGCCCGCGGTTCTTCCAGTCGGCTGGACTTCACTCGTCGTTCACCCGACGTGCCCCGCGTGCTCCGCGTACACCACCTAGTGTCACGGCCGAAACCACATGTCACCGGCCACGGGCCGCCTGTCACACACCACCCCTCGGAGGGGACTCGACGTGCGCAATCTGCTGCCGCTGCTCAACCCGTCGCCGCACGCCGGCGGACGTTCCGCGCTCACGTGCCGTTACCGCTGCGGGGACGCCTGCTTCCAGGAAGTCCCGAACACCAGTGACAACGAGTACGCGGGCGACGTCATCGCGGGCGCCCTCTCGCGCCGCTCGATGATGCGGGCCGCGGCGGTGGTGACGGTCGCCACGGCGGCCGGGAGCGCACTGACGCTGGGCCAGGCCCCCGAAGCGGCCGCCGCCGGGAGCAAGGGCCGCGGAAACGGCAATGGCAACGGTTCGAAGGGCAAGGCCGCCCGCGGCCTGCGCTTCACCCCCGTCGCGCCCAACACCGACGACAAGGTCACCGTCCCCGACGGTTACGACCAGAACGTCGTGATCCGCTGGGGCGACCCGATCCTGCGCGGCGCCCCCGCGTTCGACCCGGAGAACCAGACCGCGAAGGCCCAGGCCGGGCAGTTCGGCTACAACAACGACTTCCTCTCCCTCCTGCCGCTGCACGGCGAGTTCGGCGGCCGCCGTCGCCAGCTCATGGTCGCCAACCACGAGTACAGCGACGAGAACCTGATGTTCCGGCGGTACGACCCGGAGAACCCGACCCGCGAGCAGTTCGAGATCGCTCTGGCGGCGCACGGTCTGAGCGTCGTGGTCGTCGAGGAGACGCGGCGCGGCAACGGCCTGACCGCCGTCCCCCGCCACCACCTCAACCGCCGCCTCACCGCCACCAGCACCTTCCGGCTCACCGGCCCCGCCGCCGGCAGCAAGTACCTCCGTACCTCCGCCGACCCGACCGGCCGGAAGGTCCTCGGCACCCTCAACAACTGCGCGGGCGGCACCACCCCGTGGGGCACCACCCTCCACGGCGAGGAGAACTTCAACCAGTACTTCGCCAACGGCTCCAGCGCCACCGACAAGCGCTACGGCCTCGGCAGCGGCCCCACCGAGCGCAAGTGGGAACGCTTCGACAAGCGCTTCGACGCCAGGCAGGAGCCCAACGAGTCGCACCGGCACGGCTGGGTCGTCGAGCTCGACCCGTACGACCCCGACTCGACCCCGCGCAAGCGCACCGCGCTGGGCCGCTTCAAGCACGAGGCCGCCCAGCCCCGGCTGACCGACGACGGGCGTCCGGTCGTCTACATGGGCGACGACGAACGCTTCGACTACTTCTACAAGTTCGTCTCCTCGCGCCGCATGAAGAAGGGCAACTCGCGCGCCGCCCGCGAGCACAACCTGACCCTCCTCGACGAGGGCACCCTGTACGTCGCGAAGCTCACCGGCGACTCCCCCACCACGGAGATCGACGGCACGGGCAAGCTTCCCGCCGACGGCGAGTTCGACGGCTCGGGCATCTGGATCCCGCTCGCCACCGGCGACAAGTCCCACGTCCCGGGCATGACCGCCGAGGAGGTGTACGTCTTCACCCGTCTCGCCGGTGACAAGGTCGGCGCGACGAAGATGGACCGTCCCGAGGACGTCGAGCCGTCGCCCCGTACCGGCCGCGTCTACGTCGCGCTCACCAACAACACCGACCGCGGCAAGGCAGGCAAGGCGGGCGCCGACGAGGCCAATCCGCGCAATGCCAACAAGCACGGGCAGATCCTCGAACTCGCCGAGCACCGCAACGACGCCTCCGCGACCCGCTTCGCCTGGTCGCTCTTCCTCGTCGCGGGCGACCCCGACGACCCCTCCACCTACTTCGCGGGCTTCCCCAAGGACCGGGTCTCCCCCATCTCCTGCCCCGACAACGTCGCCTTCGACCCGCACGGCAACCTGTGGATCTCCACCGACGGCAACAAGCTCGGCTCCCACGACGGCCTGTTCGGCGTCGCGGTCTCCGGTGACCGCCGGGGCGAACTCAAGCAGTTCCTCACCGTCCCCATCGGCGCGGAGACCTGCGGTCCGGTCATCCAGTCCGAGCGCGTGCTGGTTGCGGTCCAGCACCCGGGCGAGACGGACGGCGCGTCCGTCGAGAAGCCCGCCTCGGTCTGGCCGGACGGCCCCGGCAGGATAGTCCGTCCGTCGGTCGTCTCGGTCTGGCGCAAGGACGGCTGCGACATCGGGGTCTGAGCGAGTGGGAGGGCCGCGTCGCCGTACGGCGACGCGGCCGAGCGGGGCGTGGGGGGGGGCGGCGGCGGCGCCCCACCACCCCCCCGTTCCCCCCCCCGCCGGTCGTCCACAACGGGGCGCCGCGCGGCCCGCGCGCCAACGGCGCGGGCGCGTCCGTCGAGGTG
>NZ_JACHEM010000010.1 GCF_014207445.1 Streptomyces candidus
CCCGATCCGGCGACAAGGCGCCACATGGTCATCGATGAACACGTACAGTGCCGCCAGAAGGGCGTCCAGGTCTGTCTTCACACACTGACCAACGGACGCCCTTCGCCATGGTCGCGACCAGCACAAACATCGGACTCATTCATCTAGGCCCCCGGCCCCGCGGCGGGCCCGTCCCGTACCCCTGCGGCCGCACGCACTCCCCGCGGCCGTCCGTACTCCCGCAGCCCCCGTACCTCTAGAGCCACCCGTTCCGCTTCAGCAGGCGGTGGATGGTCAGACAGACCACCACGATCCCGCCGATCACCGTGGGGTATCCGTACCGCCAGTGCGTCTCCGGCATGTGGTCGAAGTTCATGCCGTACACGCCGCAGATCATCGTGGGGACGGCGATGATCGCCGCCCACGAGGTGATCTTGCGCATGTCCTCGTTCTGGGCGACCGTCGCCTGCGCCAGGTTGGCCTGGAGGATGGAGTTGAGGAGCTCGTCGAAGCCGACGACCTGCTCGTGGACGCGGGCGAGGTGGTCGGCCACGTCGCGGAAGTACTTCTGGATGTCGGGGTCGATCAGGCGCATCGGCCGCTCGCTGAGCTGCTGCATCGGGCGCAGCAGCGGGGCCACCGCCCGCTTGAATTCGAGGACTTCGCGCTTCAGCTGGTAGATGCGGCCCGCGTCGGCGCCGCGCGAACTGCCCTTCGCCGGAGCGGAGAAGACGTCGATCTCGACCTCGTCGATGTCGTCCTGGACGGCCGAGGCGACCGCGATGTACCCGTCGACGACGTGGTCGGCGATGGAGTGCAGGACGGCCGAAGGCCCCTTGGCGAGCAGCTCCGGGTCGTCCTGGAGGCGGTGGCGCAGGGTGCGCAGCGAGCCCTTGCCGCCGTGCCGGACGGTGATCACGAAGTCCCGGCCGGTGAAGCACATGACCTCGCCGGTCTCCACGACCTCGCTGGTGGCGGTCAGTTCGGTGTGCTCCACGTAGTGGATGGTCTTGAAGACGGTGAACAGGGTGTCGTCGTAGCGCTCCAGCTTCGGCCGCTGGTGCGCGTGCACGGCGTCCTCGACGGCCAGCGGGTGCAGCCCGAACTCGGCGGCGATACCGGCGAATTCAGCCTCCGTGGGCTCGTGCAGGCCGATCCACGCGAAGCCGCCGGACTCCCGCACGCGGACCATCGCCTCGTGCGGAGTGGTGCACTCCTTCATGCGGCGGCCGTCGCGGTACACGGCGCAGTCGACCACGGCGCTGGAGGCCGAGTGGTCGCGAGTGGCGTCGTAGTTGGCATAGACGGTCGGGCTCTTGCGCAGCGACGGGCGGACCACTGCGCGCAGGTCACGGATCATCGACATGGCGGGCTCCTTCACGGAGAAGCCGTCGGCGGAAGGTGGCACAGCCCGGAATGGAGACGTGCGGCGTCACGGCGCGGTGACGGATGTGCACGTCGGCAAAGCGGGCGGCACCGCGAGCACGCGGTGACGGCGTTCGCTCGGACACGGATCAGGCAAAGCAGGTAACGGTGACGTGCTCTTCCGTCGTGCGAGACGCTCTGGGGACCGAGTGTTTCGGTGCACAAAGGGCCGGGTACGAAGCCTCAGACCGCGAGTGGCGCGAGCAGCGCGTGGGGCGGAGGCGTTGCGGAAGAGCGGTTGGTACTACCGGGTCGACTTCGATCCACCGCAGTCCCACCTCCTCCGGCCGGTCCCCCGTGAGGGACGACGTGTCGTCGGGGCCGACGAGCGACGCCTCAGCGCCCTGGGGCTCGCCCCGACCAGCGGCCCAGGTTACCAGCCGCCTCCGGTGTCAAGCCCCGCCGAGCCGCGCCTTTGCCCTTTCCATACGCGGCCTATGCTCGCGGACCATGGGAGATGTACTTGCGCTGGTAGAAGCCCGACTGCGGTCGGCCCTCGGCGAACCGGACGCGCGCGCCGCGGTCACGTTCCTCGGCACGGACCGCATCGAAGTGCTGCGTTTCGTGGACGGCGACGTCGTCCGCTACGCCACCCTCGGCATGTCCGCGGCCCCGATGACCGACCCGACGGCCGCCCTCGCCGACCCTGTGAAGGGACCGCGCGCCGAGCTGGTGCTCTCCGTGCGGGCCGGGCTCGCCGACACCGACAAGGTGCTCCGCCCGCTCGCGGTCCTGGCGGCGTCCCCGCAGGTGGAGGGTCTGATCGTGGCTCCCGGCGCGTCGCTGGACGTGGGCGGGCCGCTGTGGCCGGGGGCGCCGTTCAGCTCCGTACTGGTGGCGGAGAGCGGGGGACTGGTCGAGGACCTGGAACTGGACGAACCCCTTGACCCCGTGCGCTTCCTGCCGCTGCTGCCGATGACCGCCAACGAGGCCGCGTGGAAGCGGGTCAAGGGTGCGCAGGAACTCCAGGAACGCTGGCTGTCGTACGGGACGGACCTGCGCGATCCGTTGCGCGCGGGCGTGCCGCTGGACTGACCCGGGGCCCGCGGGAGGTTCGCGGGCCGGGAATCGGCACGGAAAGCCGACCGGAATTCGCCCCCGTGCGTACGTACCGCAAGGGGCCCGGCCGGTGGTGCGCCCGTCCCGGCCCGTGTGTGCGTACCGCCTGTGTGTGCCTGCCGCCGGTGCGCACCGGCCACGGCGACGCGCGGCCGACCGGTTAATGCGGGCCGCGTCTGGTTTTGGCCGGAGGGAGCGGTGGGGAGAGATCGGAGGAGCGTCGGGAAGCGGCGTGCGCCGGCTGGGTGATCGTCCTTGACGCGGCGTCGACCGGGGAGGACTGTTGGGCGCTATGAGGGGCGAACCCAGTTGCCCGAAGTGCGGAGGCCGGGTCAGGGCGCCCGGTCTGTTCGCCGAGACCTGGCAATGTTCCGTGCACCAGGACGTGTACCCGCTCCAACCCGTGCTGCCGCCGAGCGTCGAGGCGCTCGCCGTCGCCGTGAACCGGGCGCGGGTGCCGGTGTGGATGCCGTGGCCACTGCCCGTGGGCTGGCTGTTCAGCGGGATCGCGTACGCGGGTGACGACCGCACCGGTGGACGGGCGACGGCGGTCGCGTGCTCCGGCCCCGGTCCGCTCGGCGGTTTCGGCGAACTCCTGCTCGTGGCGGAGGAACTGGGCGTCGGGCTGGGAGCCAGGTACGCCGGTATCGACGGCCCCGACCCCGGCCCGCACATCGCGATGGAGAAGCCACCGGTCACCAAGGTTCTCGCGGCCGGCCGGCCCACGCCGCTCTGGCACGTTGCCGACACGCCGGCGGACCGCGCGGTCTTCGCGGGGGAGGCCCGGGGACTGTGGCTCTGGGCGATCGTGTGGCCCGAACAGTCGGGGCTGCTGATGTACGACGAACTGGTCCTGACGGACCTGCGCGACGCGGGCGCAGAAGTGGAACTGCTCCCCTGCGGCGCCCTCTCCCCCCGCCTGCTGACGTAAGCCCTCCGGGCAGGCCTCCGCCAACTTGAGCCCCCTGGGCAGAGGCGCGCGTCTCCCCAACGCCCCCCTTGGGCAGAGGGGCGGCACGGGTGGGCAAGGTGCGGCCCCCTGCGAACGCCGCACTCTGCCGGCCCCGCCCCCGCGCCGGCCCTGCCTCGGCGGACCCCGCCCCCGCCCTCAGTCCTGCCTCCGCGGTCCCGCCCCCCGGCCGTCGCCCCCCGCCCGCCCCGCCGTCCCAAGGGCGTACCCGAGCCCGCCGCCGAGCGGGCCCACCCGCCGCCCCCGTCCCCCCCCGCCCCCCGGCCGCCGCCCGGCACAGAGCCCGTTCGAATCCCCGTTACCCTTGACCTCGTCCCTTCTGCCCGTCCCGCCCCTGGAGTCCGCGTCGTGCGCATCGACCTGCACACCCACTCCACGGCGTCCGACGGCACGGACACCCCCGCCGAGCTGGTCCGCAACGCGCGCGCCGCCGGTCTGGACGTCGTCGCCCTCACCGACCACGACTCGGTGCGCGGCCACGCGGAGGCACTGGAGGCGCTGCCCGAGGGCCTCACCCTCGTGACCGGCGCCGAGCTGTCCTGCCGAATCGACGGCGTCGGCATGCACATGCTGGCGTACCTCTTCGACCCCGACGAGCCCGAGTTCGCCCGCGAGCGGGAGCTGGTCAGGGACGACCGGGTGCCGCGTGCCCAGGGCATGGTCACCAAACTCCAGCAGCTCGGCGTGCCGATCGAGTGGTCCAGGGTCGCCGCCATCGCGGGCGACGCCTCCCTCGGCCGTCCGCACATCGCCGAGGCCCTCGTCGAGCTGGGCGTCGTGGAGACCGTCTCCGACGCCTTCACGTCCGAGTGGCTGGCCAACGACGGCCGGGCGTACGTCGACAAGCACGAACTGGACCCCTTCACCGCCATCCGGCTGGTCAAGGCCGCCGGTGGCGTCACCGTCTTCGCGCACCCCGGCGCCGCCAAGCGCGGCGACACCGTCCCGCTCACCGCGATAGCCGAACTGGCGGCCGCCGGGCTCGACGGCATCGAGGTCGACCACATGGACCACGACGCGTCCGACCGCGCGAGGCTGCGTGCCTTCGCCGCGGAGTACGGCCTGCTCGTCACCGGGTCCAGCGACTACCACGGCAGCCGCAAGACCGTGCGCCTCGGGGAGTACACCACGCACCCCGACGTCTACGGCGAGATCACCCGGCGTGCGACCGGCGCCTTCCCGGTGCCCGGCGCGGGTGGACGCCCGCGCGCCTGAACCACCGGGCCCCCCACCCCCGTACACCCACGGCGCTCTCCGGTTCCGTACGGGAAAACACCCCCCTGTTCCGCAACGAGTCGTGCCCGCGCGCCCTGCCGCGCGCCGGTACGGCCCTCTCCTGCAAGGCCTCACTGTGTTCGACTTTGCCGTTTTCGGATCCCTCTTTCTCACGCTTTTCGTGATTATGGACCCCCCTGGGATCACTCCGATCTTCCTCGGTCTGACCTCCGGCCGTCCCGCCAAGGTGCAGCGCCGGATGGCCTGGCAGGCGGTGGCCGTCGCCTTCGGCGTGATCGCCGTCTTCGGCGTCGTCGGCCAGCAGATCCTCGACTACCTGCACGTCTCCATCCCCGCGCTGATGATCGCGGGCGGGCTGCTCCTGCTGCTCATCGCGCTCGACCTGCTCACCGGCAAGAACGAGGAGCCGACCCAGACCAAGGACGTCAACGTCGCTCTTGTGCCGCTGGGCATGCCACTGCTCGCCGGGCCGGGCGCGATCGTCTCCGTCATCCTCGCCGTCCAGCACAACCACGGCGTGAGCGGTCAGATCTCGGTCTGGGCGGCGATCGTCGCGATGCACGTGGTGCTGTGGCTGGTGATGCGCTTCTCGCTGGTGATCATCCGAGTGATCAAGGAGGGTGGTGTGGTGCTGGTGACCAGGCTGGCGGGCATGATGCTCTCCGCCCTGGCCGTGCAGCAGATCATCAACGGCATCACCCAGGTCGTCCAGGGAACGTGACAGACCCGGGACCGCGTGAGCCCCGGACGCAACGCAAAGCGCCCCCGTGCACATCTGCACGGGGGCGCTTTCGTCGTCACTGACTCGTCATCGCCGAGTCGTCGTCACTGAGTCGCCATCACTACATCGTCGTCGCTGCATCATCGGTGGTGCATCGTCGGTGTTACGAGGCCGAGGAGTCGGCCGGGCGGATGTAGATGCGCTGGCCGATGGAAGCGGCCTGCTGCACGATCCGGTTGACGGAGGCGGCGTCCACGACGGTGCTGTCCACGGCAGTGCCGTCGACGTCGTCCAGGCGCATGATTTCGAAGCGCACGCGCTTCTCCCTTCGTCTGATCCTCCTGCTGGAGAACTGTGGTGAATGTACGGGGCGCGCGTGGCTGAGGAGCCCGCGCGTTCCATAGGGGTACAACGAGCCTCCCCCGAAAAAGATTCCCTACGCTAAGGAAAATTTTCGCGAGGCTAACTACCGGCCGGTCGGGTACGCGCCGAGGGCGTGCCGGGCAGGGGCCGGGCACCTCTCGGGTGCCGGTTGTGCGGGGCGTCCCGCGCCCCGGACAATGGGTCCCGTATGGACGACGCACAGCCTTCGGGCCCCACTGACCTCGCCAGGATCTCCGCCCGCCTGGACCGCACCAACGAGCTGCTCACCCGCATGCTCGCGGAGGTCGCCAAGACCCCTTCGACCCACGCGATCTTCGTCGACGCCGGATACGTGTACGCGGCGGCGGGCCTGCTGGTCACGGGGACCGAGGACCGGCGCTCCTTCGACCTCGACGCGGGCGGCCTGATCGAGGCCTTCATCGACAAGGCCCGCATCATCTTCGCCGACAGCCGGCTGCTGCGCCTCTACTGGTACGACGGTGCCAGGCGCCGTATTCACACCACCGAGCAGCAGTCCATCGCCGAACTCCCCGACGTCAAGGTCCGCCTGGGCAACCTCAACGCCAACAACCAGCAGAAGGGCGTCGACTCCCTGATCCGCACCGACCTGGAGTCGCTCGCCCGGCACCGCGCCATCAGCGACGCGGCCCTCGTCGGCGGCGACGAGGACCTCGTCTCGGCGGTCGAGGCTGCCCAGGGGTACGGGGCGCGCGTCCACCTCTGGGGCATCGAGGCGGGTGAGGGACGCAACCAGGCCGAGCCGCTGCTCTGGGAGGTCGACAGCCAGCGCACCTTCGACCTGGACTTCTGCAAGCCGTACGTGACCCGGCGCCCGGTCACCACGTACGAGCAGGAGAACGGCCCGACGCCCAAGCGCGAGGACGTGCGTTTCCTGGGCGCGCAGATCGCGGCGAAGTGGCTCGGGGAACGCGGACGCCAGGAGCTCGGCGAACTGCTGCCGGGCCGCCCGTATCTGCCCGGACCGGTCGACCAGGAACTCCTGGTCGAGGCCGAGCGCATGCTCCAGCGCTCCCTGCGCGGGCACTCCGACCTGCGCCGGTCGCTGCGGGACGGGTTCTGGCAGCACCTCCAGTCGCAGTACTAGCCCGCGGTCGCGGTACGTGGCGGGCGGCACCGTCCGGAGCGGGCACTAGGCGCCGGGGTGCCGGTCCCAGAACTCGGCCAGTGCCCGTGCGGTGTCATCTGGGCGATCGGTGTTGGGCGAGTGGCCCGCCCCTTTGATCACCGTGCGGTGGGCGCCGAGGCGTACCGCCATGTCGTCGAGCAGCGGGACCGGCCAGGTGTCGTCGACCGTGCCGGAGACGACGTGCAGGGGGAGCCCGGTGTCCCGGAGCGCGGCGACGCGGTCGGGCTCGGTGGTGAGCTGGTGGCCGGTCGCGATCAGCTGGGCGGGGCTGTGCCGCAGCCAGCGCCGTCGAAGCGCCTCCTCGTGCTGCGGGTTCCTGCCCTCGGTGGCGGTCTCCTCCGGCGCGGGCACGGGAGGCTCCATGGCCTGCATCGCGTCCCAGACCTCTTCCATGGGCAGCACGGTGAGGGCCTGCGCAAGCAGCGCGACCTTCTGCTGCTGACCGGAGTCCACCTCGGCCGGGCCGGACGACACGAGGGTCAGCGACCGGAAGGGCGACGGGTCCAGGAGGACGGCCGCGCGGGCGATCTGGCCGCCGAGGGAGTGACCGACGAGGTGCAGGGGGCCGCGGTCGCCCGACCCCGAGAGCGACGCCGCCTGGGCGAGCACGTCGTGAGCCAACTCGCCCTGCGTGTACGGGGATTGGTCGTCCCGGGGGCCCTCGGACTCGTACTGGCCGCGGCCGTCCACGGCGACGACGCGGTAGCCGGCGCGGGCGAGGGGGACCAGCATCGCGATGAAGTCCTCCTTGCTGCCGGTGAAGCCGGGGAGGAGGAGGGCGGTGCCGGTCGCCGGGCGGGCGACGGGCTCGGCTTCGAGGGCGGCGAAGGTGCCGCGCCCGGTGCGCAGGGCGAGGGGACGGGTGCCGGGCGGCGGGACGAAAGTGTGCGGCCTACTCATGCGCCGAGGCTACATCCGCCCCTCCCCACGCGCCCGCGCCAGCTCCCTGGACAGCGGGCGCCGCCCGACGCGGGCCCTTCCGTACTCCATCCCTCCCCCGCCACGCCGATGGCCCCGGCCTCCCCTCAGAGGGAGGCCGGGGCCATCCGGCGATACGCAAGCGATGCGAGCCCGCAGGCCGAGAGCCCGGTCAGCTCTCCGGCTGCGAAGCCCCCCGCCGCACCGTCCGCCGACGACGCGGCTTCGACTCGCCCTCGGCGGAGGCGGCGGGCTCGCTCTTCTTGACGGCGGACTTCTCCGTCTTCGGCTTGGAGGCCGTGCGCGTGGCGGGACGGCGGCGCGGCTGGACCGGCTCGGGCTCCGACATCGGCGCCATCTGGAAGTCGACCTCGGGCTCGGCCGAGACGCGTGCCCGGACGGGGCGCTTCAGTCGCGGCCGGGCCGGGGCCTGGTAGACCTCGGCGGACGCGTCGACGACCGGCGAGGGGGTCCTGCCCCGGGGGGCCCGCGAGCGGGTCGGCCTGGCCGCGGCGGCCGGAGCCGGTGCGGGCGTGGAGGCGGAGGCCTCCGAGGTCGAGGTCGAGGTCGATGCTGCCTCGGGGTCGGCCTTCGCCGGCTTGCGCGTACGGGTGCGCGGCGTCCGGGGAGCGGCTGCCGGCGCCTCGTCCAGCGGGGGAGCGGTCGCCTCGGCTGCCGGAGCCTCCGTGGCGGCGGGCGTCTCGATGACGGCCGTGGCGCTGCCCGTCGTGGCCCGGGTCCGGCGGCGGCGACGCGGCGTGCGCGGCTCCGTACCGTCGGAGGGGGGAGCGGACTCCTCGGCGGCCGGCTCCGGGGCCGACTCGGCTGCGGGGGTCACGGCGGCGGCGTCCCCGAGGTCCGAGCCGTTGCGGGTGCGGCGGCGCTGGCGCGGCGTACGGGTGCGCTCGGGGAGTTCCTCGACCGGTGCCGGAGCGGCGGCGGGCTTGCGTCCGCGGCCGCCCGTCTCGCCCAGGTCCTCGACCTCTTCCGCGCGCAGTCCGGCGCGGGTGCGGTCGGCCCGGGGCAGTATGCCCTTGGTGCCGGTCGGGATGGAGAGGATCTCGTAGAGATGGGGGGACGTGGAGTACGTCTCCTCCGGCTCGTCGAAGGGAAGGTCCAGCGCCTTGTTGATGAGCTTCCAGCGCGGGATGTCGTCCCAGTCCACGAGGGTGACGGCGATGCCCTTGGCGCCTGCGCGCCCGGTGCGGCCGACCCGGTGGAGGTAGGTCTTCTCGTCCTCAGGGGTCTGGTAGTTGATGACGTGCGTGACGCCCTCGACGTCGATGCCGCGGGCGGCGACGTCGGTGCAGACCAGTACGTCGACCTTGCCGTTGCGGAAGGCGCGGAGCGCCTGCTCGCGGGCGCCCTGACCGAGGTCGCCGTGGACCGCGCCGGAGGCGAAGCCGCGCTTCTCCAGCTGGTCGGCGATGTCGGCGGCGGTGCGCTTCGTACGGCAGAAGATCATCGCGAGTCCGCGGCCGTCGGCCTGGAGGATGCGGGAGACCAGCTCCGGCTTGTCCATGTTGTGCGCGCGGAAGACGTGCTGCGTGATGTTCTTGACGGTCGCGCCCTCGTCGTCCGGCGAGGTGGCGCTGATGTGCGTGGGCTGCGACATGTACTTGCGGGCCAGGCCGATGACGGCGCCGGGCATCGTCGCGGAGAAGAGCATGGTCTGACGCTTCGGCGGCAGCATCTTCATGATCTTCTCGACGTCGGGCAGGAAGCCGAGGTCGAGCATCTCGTCGGCCTCGTCGAGGACGAGCGCGCGGATGTGCGACAGGTCGAGCTTCTTCTGTCCCGCGAGGTCGAGCAGGCGCCCCGGGGTGCCGACGATGATGTCGACGCCCTTCTTGAGGGCTTCGACCTGGGGCTCGTACGCGCGGCCGCCGTAGATCGCCAGGACGCGCACGTTGCGGACCTTGCCCGCGGTCAGGAGGTCGTTGGTGACCTGCTGGCACAGCTCGCGGGTGGGGACGACGACGAGCGCCTGCGGGGCGTCGGTCAGCCTCCCGGTCTCGGCCCGGCCGGCCTCGACGTCCGCGGGGACGGTGACGCGCTCAAGGAGCGGGAGGCCGAAACCGAGGGTCTTGCCCGTGCCGGTCTTGGCCTGGCCGATGACGTCGCTGCCCGCGAGGGCGACCGGGAGCGTCATCTCCTGGATGGGGAAGGGGGACGTGATGCCGACTGCCTCAAGGGCTTCGGCCGTCTCGGAAAGAATGCCGAGGTCTCGGAACGTAGTCAGGGTGCTGCCTCTTCTGTGAGACGCGACTCAAGGCGAACAACGGGGGTCGTACCGTGCCTGGGGGTTTCATCCGGCCTTGGGAGGACCGGGTGGCGCGGGACCACTGCCGTTGCTCTAGCGCTCGTGCCGCTGAGGGTTCCCTCGCTCGCGGTGGTGCGTGTGCACCGTGCCGCCCGGAGGGCTGTCGGGTCGGAGCCGATCGGGCCACCGACCGGGCATCCTCATTAGGATGGCTTGCGGAGAGTTCGTACACACCTTCGTGTGTACGGCCGAACCTGAGTGCGGACGGCGTGAATGCTCAGCAAGCGCATTACCACTGTACCCCGGATTCGCGCATGTGTGTTGGGTGAATTCGTAGGAATGGTGGGGCGGTGGTGGGGGGCGTGCACCCTGACCAGCCCCTTACTCCTTCTTCCTGGCGGGCTATTGTGCGTTTTATGGAGACGCCTGACACCGCCAAGGACAACCCCGCCGACACCGCCCCCGCCCCCCTCTCGATCGCCGACCAGGACTGGGGCACGGCCTCCGCCGAGCCCACCTACCGGGCCGCCGTCGTCGACCTGCTCGGGGCCCTCGCGTACGGAGAGCTGGCGGCCTTCGAGCGGCTCGCCGAGGACGCCAAGCTCGCCCCCACCCTGGGCGACAAGGCGGCGCTGGCGAAGATGGCCTCCGCCGAATTCCACCACTTCGAGCGACTGCGCAACCGTCTCGCGGACATCGACGTCGAGCCGACCGCCGCCATGGAGCCCTTCGCGAAGGCACTGGACGACTTCCACCACCTGACCGCTCCCTCCGACTGGCTGGAGGGCCTGGTCAAGGCGTACGTCGGCGACTCGATCGCCAGCGACTTCTACCGTGAGGTCGCCGCCCGCCTGGACACCGACACCCGCTCGCTGGTGCTGGCCGTCCTCGACGACACCGGCCACGGAAACTTCGCCGTGGAGAACGTGCGTGCCGCCATCGAGGCCGACCCGCGCGTCGGCGGACGGCTCGCGCTGTGGGCGCGGCGGCTGATGGGCGAGGCCCTGTCGCAGGCGCAGCGCGTGGTCGCCGAACGCGACTCGCTCTCCACGATGCTGGTGGGCGGGGTGGCCGACGGCTTCGACCTCGCCGAGGTCGGCCGGATGTTCTCCCGTATCACCGAGGCGCACACCAAGCGGATGGCGGCGCTGGGGCTGGCCGCCTAGCCGACCGTACGGGGACGGCGGCGCAGCCCGAGGGCTACGCCGCCGCCGACCTGCGGCGGACGCGGCGCGGCGGACCGCTGGGCCGCAGCAGCAGGGAGAGCGTCACGGCGCCCACCGCGCCCGCACCGAGCAGGGTGGCGAGCGGATGGCCGGGGCCGACCGCCATGTGCGTCAGATAGGCGCCGAAGAGGGCACCGACAAGTCCCGCCGTGAGCACGCGCGAGCGGGACGGCAGGCGGTCGGACAGCCGGGAGTCGGCGGCCCAGGCCAGAGCGAGTCCCAGGACGACGGAACCGAGAGCTTCCCAGATCAACGCGGTTACCTCCTGCACTGTGACGCGGGCAAGTGGGTCACAGCCCGTCCTACCCGGAGGGTGCGGAATGCAACCCTCCCCGGCCTCGCGGGCATACGAACGGACGGCCGGACAACGGCAGCGGCGACGTGCGCGGGCAGACGCGAAAGGCCCGGCGGGAGGATCCCGCCGGGCCTTTCGCGTACTGCTGACTGCGCGTTCTAGAGGGCGCCGAAGCCCACCCGACGCTGCGCCGGCTCGCCGATCTCCACGTAGGCGATCCGGTCCGCCGGTACGAGGACCTTGCGGCCCTTGTCGTCGTTCAGGCTGAGCAGCTGTGCCTTGCCGGCCAGCGCGTCGGCCACGGCGCGCTCGACCTCCTCGGCAGACTGCCCGCTCTCCAGAACGATCTCCCGGGGTGCGTGCTGCACGCCGATCTTGACCTCCACGGCTATGTCCCTCCGACGATCTGGGCGGCGCGGTCGCCGCGCCGTACGTTCAGACACATTAGCCCGGTACGGGGACATGATCGGCGTCGCGGGACAACGCCGGGAGCGAACACGGGCCGACGGCGCCGCCCGGGTGCCGGTTCGCGGCCCTCTAATGCTGGTCCGTGCCGTGCAGGGGGAAGCCCGCGATGCCGCGCCAGGCCAGCGACGTGAGGAGCTGCACGGCCGTCTCGCGCGGAATCGTGGAGCCGCTGGACAGCCAGTAACGGGCCACCACCTGCGAGACCCCGCCCAGACCCACGGCCAGCATCATCGACTCGTCCTTGGACAGTCCGGTGTCCTCGGCGATCACCTCGCTGATGGCCTCCGCGCACTGGAGCGAGACCCGGTCCACGCGTTCGCGCACGGCCGGTTCGTTCGTCAGGTCCGACTCGAACACCAGGCGGAACGCGCCGCCCTCGTCCTGCACGTACGCGAAGTAGGCGTCCATCGTGGCGGCGACCCGCTGCTTGTTCTCGGTGGTCGAGGCCAGAGCGGTGCGCACCGCCTGCAGCAGCGACTCGCAGTGCTGGTCGAGCAGGGCCAGGTAGAGGTCGAGCTTGCCGGGGAAGTGCTGGTAGAGCACGGGCTTGCTCACGCCCGCGCGTTCGGCGATGTCGTCCATCGCGGCCGCGTGGTAACCCTGTGCGACGAACACCTCCTGAGCGGCACCCAGGAGTTGGTTGCGTCGGGCCCGGCGCGGCAGACGGGTGCCTCGTGGGCGTGCCGCCTCTGTTTGCTCGGTGGCTGTCACGCCGCCTCCCATGTCTTTCAAGTTCACGCAACCTCTCACCGCACGGCTGTTCCGTGTGGTGTGCGCCGCGACCGCCATCGTACTTTTGAGTAACCCTGCCGTGCGCGGTGCGAACGCAGAATTTCACGGAGCGGACACCGCGGGAAGGGCGCTCCCGGGCAGTGACGGGTGGGCGCGCGCCGTCCCCCTGAGCGGAACGGGCGGCACTGTCAGCGGTACTCGTCCTCGTCCACGGGCACGGCGAGATTCTGTTCGGCGATGTCCGCCTCGTTCGCGGAATCGGAATCGGCGCTGGTCACAGGGGGGTCTCCGTCGGGCTGTACGTCGGTGTGCTGCTCGGCGGCGTCTGCCTCCGGAGCTTCCGGGGAGTCGGCGAGGACGATCGTCTCGTCCGTCTCGAAGGTGTCCGGGTCGGTCGGGTCCACAGTCATGGTGTTCCGCCTTTCCGGCGTGCGGCGCCTCATGCGGCGCACGCCCTGTTTCGAGCGTAGGAGCAGGAGGGGGCGTGCGCGACGCGGTCTGTGACGGCGAACACATGAGCCCCCGCGTGATCGTCTCGTAACATTGCGGCATGTCTTCGACCGAGCTGCCGCAAACCGATGCCGCAGCAGCCGCCCCGATGCCGCGGGTCAGTACCGTCAAGGTCGCGGAGGGGGAGGAACTGCGCTCCGTCACCCTGCCGGGGCTGACGCTGAACGTGCGGTCGAGGCCGCCGTCCCGCACGGGTCTGCCGCCCGCGCTGTACGTGCACGGCCTCGGCGGGTCCTCGCAGAACTGGTCCGCGCTGATGTCCCTCCTGGACGGCGTCGTCGAGAGCGAGGCACTCGATCTGCCGGGCTTCGGGGACTCGCCGCCACCGGACGACGGCAACTACTCGATCACCGCGCACACGCGCGCCGTGATCCGTTACCTCGACGCGAGCGGGCGCGGCCCCGTGCACCTGTTCGGGAACTCGCTGGGCGGGGCCGTCGCCACGCGCGTCGCCGCCGTGCGGCCCGACCTGGTGCGGACCCTGACGCTGGTCTCGCCCGCGCTGCCGGAGATCCGGGTGCAGCGCGGCGCCGTGCCCACCGCACTGCTCGCGGTGCCGGGGGTGGCGGGACTGTTCGCGAAGCTCAGCCGGGACTGGACGGCGGAGATGCGCACGCGCGGGGTGACCGGGCTCTGCTACGGCGACCCCACCCGCGTCACGCCGGAGGGATTCCGGGCGGCCGTCGACGAGATGGAACGCCGGCTGCAGCTGCCGTACTTCTGGGACGCGATGACGCGTTCCGCGCGGGGCATCGTCAACGCGTACACCCTCGGTGGCCAGCACGGACTGTGGCGGCAGGCGGAGCGGGTGCTGGCACCCACCCTGCTGGTGTACGGCGGGCGGGACCGCCTCGTCGGCTTCCGGATGGCCCGCAGGGCATCGGCGGCGTTTCGCGATTCCCGTCTCCTGACCCTTCCGGATGCCGGGCATGTGGCGATGATGGAGTACCCCGAGACGGTCGCGGAGGCGTTCCTGGGGCTGATGGGGACGGGAGAGGCCTCCGCCGCGGACGCCGAGGGCTGACACCGCGGCCCGACGCCGCAGACCGGCACGATGCACGGGCAGGCACACAGGCAGTCGCCGCAGACTGCCGCCGCAGATGTGAAAACGCGTAGGAGCTGATCCGCCGAGTGGGACGCCACAGCCGTCGAGGTGCCGCACCGCAGGGTGCCGAGGAGACCCCTGGCATACCCGGGGGCGCCGACCCCTCCGGAGGCGCGAGTGCCGCGCCCGGGGAGGGACGACGCCGTCAGGGCGACACGGGGGCCGTGCCGCGCTTCCGGCCGCACCACCTGGCCGGCGGACCGCAGGCACAACCGCAGGGACAGGCGTACCCGTCGGGGGAGACGTACCCCCGGGAGGAGACCTGCCCGCACGGGGAGACGTACCCGAGGCCGCGGTCCTTTCCGCAGCCGCAGTCCTTCGGGCAGACACAGCCCTCCGTGCGGAGCGGGCACCCCGAACAGCGTGAGGCCGGGGGCGGCTGGGGCCGCCAGGGTCCGCCCGGCACCGCTACGGACACCGGCGGCGCGCGCTACGGCGACTGGGTCGGCGCACCCCGTACGGCGACGGCGTTCGCGCCGGCCCAGCAGCCCCCGACGGGGCTCGGTGGGGCGGTGCGGGTTCCCGGGCAGCGCGTCGGGGGTACGCCCCACGCCGGGCCGCGCCGGGACTTCGTGGAGGCCTTCGAGGAGCCCGGCACCGGGCCGCACACGCAGCCCCAGGAAGCCCTCGCGCCCCACCCGGACGCCCGGAAACCGCACGACGCCGTCACCGGCCCGGACGACGAGGCCGCCGTCGACGACGGCCGCACCGCACCCGGCTCCTCAGCGGACCGCGCCGCACGCCCGCGCGCCGAGCGCCACCGCGGCCGCGTCGCCACCGGGCTGACCGCAGCCGCCATGACCGTGGCGCTCGCCGCGGTGGTGGCCGGACAGCAGCCCGACGGCGGCGCGCAGGAAGCGGCGGCCCCGAGCCCGGGCGAGCGGAAGTTCGCCGCGGAGAGCGGCGCATCCCGCAACCAGGACCGTCCGACGCCGCACGGCGGAACCGGAGAGGTCGCGCCGGCGGTCCCGGCGACGTACGAGCACCGCATGGCGCAGAAGCTGCCGATGGCCCCGGACCAGGCCGGGCCGAACGCGTTCGACACCGTCCCCGGCGAGGACCAGGGGCCCGGCAAGGCGCTCGTCAGGAAGACGTACCGCGTGGACGTCGAGAAGGACGTCGGGCTCGACGGAAAGTTCTTCGCCGAAGCCGTGCAGAGGACCCTGAACGACAAAAGGAGCTGGGCAGGGGACGGAGACATGGCGTTCGACCGCAGGGCAGGCGGAAAAGTGGACTTCGTGGTGACGCTCGCCACCCCGGTCACCACCAACGCCTGGTGCCTGAAGTCGGGCCTTGAGACGCTCTCGCAGAACGTCTCCTGCGATTCCGCCATCACCGAACGGATCATGATCAACGGTTTCCGCTGGGCCGCCGGTTCGCCGACCTTCGGAGACGGACGACTCTTCGCGTACCGGCAGATGCTGATCAATCACGAGGTCGGGCACCGGCTCGGATACGGCCACAAGTCGTGCACCGAGGACGGCGCGCTCGCTCCCGTGATGATGCAGCAGACCAAGACGCTGGACACGGGCGCGAAGAAGTGCAGGCCGAACCCCTGGGTGCACCCGGAAAGCTGAGCGGCCCCCGGCGCCGACGGTGACCCGTTTCCGGGCCCCGGCGGGGTTCCCGTACCTCTTTAGCGCGAGAGAACGCCGGTCGTACGCGAAAGTTACGACTGTTCACCCCTTCCGGTGGTGCGATGGACAACCGTCCGTCGCACCACCGGCATGTCCGCATACGGTCGGTCCCGCTGCGAGTCGCCATACCAACGGCGGCTGCCCACAAGGGAGATCGGGGGTGTCCACGTGCGGATCGGACTGCTCACGGAGGGTGGTTATCCGTTTGCCACCGGTGAGTCCAGGTTCTGGTGCGACCGGCTCGTGCGCGGGCTCACGCGGCACGAGTTCGACGTCTACGCCCTGAGCCGCAGCGAGGACCAGGAGGAGCAGGGCTGGGTTGCGCTCCCTCCGCAGGTCCAGCGCGTGCGGACGGCTCCGCTGTGGTCCTCCGAGGCGGACTTCAGGACGTCGTACGGACGGCTCGGGGCGCGCTCCCACGGGCGGCGCGAACGCCGGAGGTTCGACGAGCACTTCGGGGCACTGGTGTCGGCCGTCTGCGCGGGGGTGACGGCGGGTGCGCGCGCTCCGGGCCCGGCCGGGACCGCCCGTGCGTCCGCTGCGGCGTCCGCGGGGGAACGGTTCGCGGCGGGCCTCTACGGTCTTGCCGAACTCGCCCGCGAGAAGGGCGGCGTGCACACCGCCCTGCGCTCCGAGCGCGCCGTGCGCGCCCTGGAACGCGCCTGCCGCGCGCCGGGCGCACCCCGCGTCGTGCAGACCGCGAAGGTCTCCGACCACCTCGTCCTCGCCGACCTCCTGGAACGCCTCCTGCGTCCGCTCTCCCTCGACTGGTGCGACGAGGGCGAGGGCGGCCTCGGGGCGGTCGACCTCTGCCACGCGGCATCTGCGGGCGCGGCGGCACTGCCGGGACTGCTGGCCAAGCGGTTCTTCGGCGTACCGCTGCTGGTCACCGAGTACGGCGTGCAGCTGCGGGCGCACTACCTCGCCGCGCAGGAGGCCGAGCTGAGCGCCCCGGTGCGCACGCTCCTGGCCGGCTTCCACGGGCTGCTCGCCGCCGAGGTGTACGCCCAGGCCGCCGTGATCACCCCCGGCAACGCCCACGCACGGCGCTGGCAGGAACGCTGCGGCGCCGACCGCAGCAAGCTGCGCACCGTCTACCCGGGCATGGATCCCGCGCGGTTCGCCGCCGTCGGCGAGACCGACGGGACGGGGGCGGACGGCACGCTGGTGTGGGTGGGCCGGATCGAACCCGCCAAGGACCTGGTCGCCCTGCTGCACGCCTTCGCGCAGGTCCGCGCGGCCGAGCCCGGCGCCCGGCTGCGCATCGTGTCCGCGCCGGTCGTGGACGCGTCCTCCGCCGCCTACCTCGCGCACTGCCGGGCGCTCGCCGCGCACCTCTTCCCCGACGAGGCCGTCGACGCCCGTACGGAGGGGGAGAGCCCCGTCCTCTTCGAGGAACTCGGGGGGCCCGGCGCAGCCGAGCCGGCGGACGCGTACGCGTCCGGCTCGGTGGTCGTGCTGTCGAGCGTGGTCGAGGGCTTTCCGGTCAGCCTCGTCGAGGCGTTGTTCTGCGGCCGGGCGACGGTGTCGACCGACGTGGGTGCCGTCGTGGAAGTCGTCGGCGGTACCGGGCTGGTGGTGCCGCCGCGCAACCCGCGCGCCCTCGCGGACGCCTGCCTGGCACTGTTGCGCGACCCCGAGCGCCGGGCGCGCCTGGGCGCGGCGGGGCGGGCGCGGGCCCTCGAACTGTTCACCGTCGAGCAGAACCTGGCCGCCTTTCGCGACATCTATCTGGAGCTGGTCTCGCACTGCCCGGTGCGGCGGGAACCGGCGGACGGGGAACCGCTGCCGTTCGCGCTGGCCGCCGAGGCGTATGTGCCGGGCGCCTGGACGGGCGGTGCGCACGGTGCCACCGGGCCACGCGGCACCGGGCCCGGCAGCACCGCGTTCCCACACGCCGGCGGGAGCGGGGCGACCGGGCCGCGGGGCGGGCTGGCGGTCCTGACCGACCGCGCGACCGAGGACCCGCTGCCGGACGACGCCCCGGCAGACGACCCGGCGCACCGCGTGTCCGACCGGGAGCGGCGCACCACCGGGCCGGGTGACCGGCCCTCCGGACCCGGAAAGCGGACACCCGGACCGGGCGACCGCCTTGCCGACCCGGCCGCCCGCCCCGGCGCGGCCGACACCACCGATTCCGTACGGGAGGTACGCCCATGACCACGCAGACGGCAGATCCGACGGGCATGGCGGAGACCCCCGCACACGGGCTGGACCTGTCCGGCGCGACGGCCGTCGCCCCCCGCCTGCCGGTGCAGCCCGCCGACGCTTCGAAGTCGGCGCCCGCTGCGCAGGCGACAACGGTGGTGCAGTCCGTGGCCGGCGTGCAGGCGGGGGCCGGAAGGCCGCCGGTGGGCAGCGGGCGGCCCGTCGCCACCGTGCAGGCTCCGGCCGGCCGCCGTACGGAGACCGACGGGCGGACACGGACGCCCCGCTGGGCCGCGGTGGCCGGGCGCGGTGAGGTGTCCGGGCAGGCCGCGGCGTCGGTGCGGACCGCGGCACGCGTGCCGTCCGCCGTCGCCCCGCAGACGCCCGCCGACCCCGTCCGTGTGCTCATGCACCGGCACCGCGAGCTGTGCGAGCGCGCCGTGGACCCCCTGGAGATCGCCGCCGGGCTCGAAGCGCACGGCGTGACCGACCGCACCGCCGCCCGCTTCCGCCACCGGGACGTCTTCTCGCTCGCCGAGGAGCTCTACGCGCGCGTCCCCCGTGCCGACGAGGAGGACGCCACCGCACACGCTCCGGCACCCCCCGTGCGCGACGGCTCGCTGCCGACCGGGTGGGCGGCGTACGCACTCCTGCCGGGAGCGCTGTGCGCCCTCACCCTGCTCGGCGCGGGCCGGGCGGCCGGCGGGCTGCGTGTCGCCCTGCTCGTCACCGGGGCCCTGGCCACCGCCCTCGCTCTCCTGCTGTGCCTGCGTCACGGGCCGCTCCGCGCCGACGGACACACCTCGTGGGCGCGTACCGGCTGGCTGCTGCTGTACGCGGTGCTGGGCGACGGCGTGCTGACGCGTCTGCTCGGCGACGGGCCCCTGTGGACGCCCGCACCGGCCGCTCTCCTCGGGCTCGCGGCAGCTCTGGCGCCCGCCGCCTGGTGTGCCCGGCTGCTGACCGTACAGGCGCGTCGCAGACTCACCGTGAGCCGCGGCACCGAGGACTTCGGGTCGGCTGTCCGGCCGTTGCTGTTCGGCGTGTTCGGGCTGTACGCGGCCGCGCTGACGCTGCTGCTGTACGGCGCGTCCCGGCTCGGCATCGGCGGAGGCCTCGCCGTCTCGGCCCTCGCGGTCGGGGCCCTGCTCTTCCTGGCCAGACTGCTCGCCGTGCACGGCCTGCCGGACGCGGGCTCCATGGGGCTCACCTTCGCCTGCGCCGCCGAAATCACCCTCCTCGGCTCCGTGCTCGCCTCGCGGCTTCCCGGGTGCGAGGCGCTGGCCGGGCCGGTGCGGCACGCGGTGCGCGCTTGGGGCGCGGGAGCAGTGCCCGCCTTCGCCTGCGGAGCCGCCGCACTGGGTCTCCTGGCGCACGCGGCAGTCGCCCTGTCCCAGGCCTCCGCACATGCGGCGGCCCCCGCGCCCACGGGCGGCACCGCACGGGCGGGGCGGCGCGGCTGAGCGGCCGGCGCCACCGCGCCACGAGCTCCAAAACCTCCTCCACGAGAAGGTTCGCAGCCCCCTTCCTCCCACCGCGGAGTCCGGACCGTTCGTCCTGACAAAGGGCCCCGGCCCGGCAAAAGACTCCGGCTGTCGCGAAGCCGACGACGCCACAGCCGGCGCTCCACCCCCACCCGTCCCTGTTCGCTCCTGCACCACCGATCACCACCGCACACCCCGTACAACACCCCCAAGGAGAACGACACATGAACCCCCCACCCCCTCTCCCCGTGCAGCCCGTGCGCGTCCGTCGGCACCGAGGGGACGCACGATGAGGGTTCTGCTGCTCGGCGCCAACGGATACCTCGGCCGCTTCGTCGCGGACCGCCTCCTCGCCGACCCCGCCGTCCAGCTCACCGCCCTCGGTCGGGGCGACGACGCCGACGTACGGTTCGACCTCGCCACCGGCAGCCCGGGAGCGCTCACCCGCTTCCTGGACGCCGTGCACCCCGGCGTCGTCGTCAACTGCGCCGGGGCCACCCGGGGCGGCGCCCGCGACCTGACCCGGCACAACACCGTCGCCGTCGCCACCGTCTGCGAGGCCCTGCGCCGCAGCGGCTGCGGGGCGCGGCTGGTCCAGCTCGGCTGTGCCGCCGAGTACGGGCCCTCCCAGCCGGGATCGTCCACCGCGGAGGACGCGGTGCCGCGCCCCGGCGGACCGTACGGCGTCAGCAAGCTCGCCGCCACGGAACTCGTCCTCGGCTCGGGCCTGGACGCCGTCGTCCTGCGGGTCTTCTCACCGGTCGGCCCCGGCACCCCGGCCGGTTCCCCGCTCGGCCGGCTCGCCGAGGCCATGCGCCGCGCCATGCAGTCCGGCGACGGCGAGCTCAAGCTCAGCGGACTCGGCGTGCAGCGCGACTTCGTCGACGTACGGGACGTGGCGCGCGCCGTGCACGCCGCCTCGCTGTCCGCCGCCCAGGGCGTCGTCAACATCGGCACCGGCCGCGCGGTGCGGCTGCGCGACGCCGCCGCCGTCCTCGCCCGGGTCGCCGGGTACGGCGGGGCGCTGCACGAACTGGACGCCCCCAACGGGTACTCCAGCTCCGCCGCCGCCAGCGCCGCCATGCGCAACGGCGGCGTCCCGACCATCGGTGCGCCCCGGCCCTCGGACGCGCTCACCGAGCACCTCGGGGCGGCCCCGTACCCGTACCCCGACGGGTGCGGCAGCTGGCAGCAGGCCGACGTGCGCACGGCCCGCGACCGGCTGGGCTGGCGGCCCCGGATCAACCTGGAGGAATCGCTCGCGGACATCTGGATGGAGGCGGCGTGCCGCATCTGAGTACCCCCGGCGCCGTCCGCCCCGCCATCGGGGCGGACCGGCCCGGGATCGGCGTCCCCGGATACGCGCACCCGCTCCTCGCGCCGGTGGAATGGGCCGAACTCCTGCGGTTCTCCAGGCCGTACGCGGCGGGGCCGGGGCTCGCGGCCCCGCTGCACTGGACCGTGCTCAACGTCGCCGAGGGGCCGGGCGCCCGTCCCGACCCGCACTGCCTCGAAGCCGTGGGGCGGCTGCGCAATGCGGGACTCAGGGTGCTCGGACACCTCGATGCGACGTACGGAGCGAGGGACTTCGGCGAGTTGATCTCCGACGCCCAGCGCTTCCTGGACTGGTACCGGGTCGACGGCTTCTACCTCGACCGGTGTTCCGGCGAGCGGGCAGAACTGCCCGCGACCCGGCGGCTCACCGGCATTCTGCGGACGATGCTCCGGGGGACGGATGCCCTCGACGGCGGCCGGCTCGTCCTCGGGCACGGCACCCATCCGTACGCCGGGTTCGCCGAGACCGCCGACCAGTTGGTGACGTTCGCCGGTCCGTGGACGGACTACCGGTGGTCGCAGGCGGCCGAATGGACGGCCTCCTACCCGGCCTCCCGGTTCTGCCACCTGGTGCACGGAGTGCCGCGCACGCATCTGGAGGAGGCGCTGCGCATCGCCCGCTGGCAGGGTGCCGGGACGATCTGGTTCACCGACCGCACGGACCGGGACAGGGCCGGTGAGCAGGTGGGCAGCCCTTGGGAGGCACTGCCCGGCTACTGGGACGAAATCGTCTCGCGGATCGGACCGGGTGTCTCGGAATGAGAAGGGGCGTGGCAGTGTTACGGGGAGAACAACCGTATTGATATACCGACCAACGGAGTTCCCGTGTCGCTGCCACCCCTGGTCGAGCCCGCTGCCGAGCTCACCGTTGACGAGGTCCGTCGGTACTCCCGCCACCTGATCATCCCGGACGTCGGGATGGACGGGCAGAAGCGCCTGAAGAACGCCAAGGTGCTTGCCGTGGGTGCCGGCGGCCTCGGGTCGCCCGCTCTGATGTACCTGGCCGCCGCCGGAGTCGGCACGCTCGGCATCGTCGAGTTCGACGAGGTCGACGAATCGAACCTCCAGCGCCAGATCATCCACAGTCAGGCCGACATCGGCCGCTCGAAGGCCGAATCCGCGAAGGACTCGGTCCTCGGCATCAACCCCTACGTGAACGTCGTCCTGCACGAAGAGCGGCTCGAAGCCGAGAACGTGATGGAGATCTTCTCCCAGTACGACCTCATCGTCGACGGCACGGACAACTTCGCGACGCGCTACCTGGTCAACGACGCGTGCGTGCTGCTGAACAAGCCGTACGTCTGGGGTTCGATCTACCGCTTCGACGGCCAGGCGTCCGTGTTCTGGTCGGAGCACGGCCCCTGCTACCGCTGCCTGTACCCGGAGCCCCCGCCGCCGGGCATGGTCCCCAGCTGCGCCGAGGGCGGCGTGCTGGGTGTGCTCTGCGCGTCGATCGGCTCGATCCAGGTCACCGAGGCCATCAAGCTCCTCGCCGGCATCGGCGACCCGCTGGTCGGCCGCCTGATGATCTACGACGCCCTGGAGATGCAGTACCGCCAGGTCAAGGTCCGCAAGGACCCCGACTGCGCGGTCTGCGGCGCGAACCCGACCGTCACCGAGCTCATCGACTACGAGGCCTTCTGCGGCGTCGTGTCCGAGGAGGCCCAGGAGGCGGCGGCCGGCTCCACGATCACTCCCAAGCAGCTCAAGGAGTGGATCGACGCGGACGAGAAGATCGAGATCATCGACGTCCGCGAGCCGAACGAGTACGAGATCGTCTCGATTCCCGGCGCGAAGCTGATCCCCAAGGGCGAGTTCCTGATGGGCACCGCCCTGGAGAACCTCCCGCAGGACAAGAAAATCGTCTTGCACTGCAAGACGGGTGTCCGCAGTGCGGAAGTCCTCGCCGTCCTAAAGTCGGCGGGCTTCTCGGACGCCGTGCACGTCGGCGGCGGCGTGATCGGCTGGGTCCACCAGATCGAGCCGGAGAAGCCGGTCTACTAGGACCACTTCGCACCAGCGGCGGCGGGCACTACGAGCAGACGGTGCCCGCCGCCGGTATTTTCCCGTCCAGCAGGTACGCGTCCACGACCTGCCGCACGCAGGCGTTCCCCGACGGGTACGCGCCGTGCCCCTCGCCCTTGTAGGTCACGTGCACGCCGACCTGCGGGCCCAGTTCCTCCGCCATCCGCAGCGATCCCTCGAACGGGGTCGCCGGGTCGCCCGTCCCTCCGACGACCAGGACCGGTGCGGCACCGGGGGCCGACACCTCCGGCGTCTCGTGCGCCCCCGGCACGGGCCAGGACGCGCACCAGCCCGCCAGGTCCCAGGCCAGGTAGGGCCCGAAGACGGGGGACACCTTACGGAAGTCCGCCAGGTGCCTGGCCCGGACCTCGTCGGCGCTCACCCGGCCCTTGGTGTCGGCGCAGGAGATGGCGCGCTGCGAGTGGTGCGCGGTGCTGTAGTGCCCCTGCCCGTCCCGGTCGTTGTAGGAATCGGCCAGGCGCAGCAGCGGTGTCCCGTCGCCCCGCTCGGCGGCCGACAGGGCCTCGGTCAGGGCGGGCCAGCTGCTCCTGCTGTAGAGCGGGGCGATGATGCCGGTCAGCGCCAGACTCTGGGTGAGCCGGCGTCCCGGGCCGGCGGGCAGCGGAGCCGCGTCGAGCCGCTCCAGCAAACGCACCACGCGTGCCGTGCCCGCCCGGGGCGTCGTACCGCCGCTGCGGAAGTAGTTGTCGAGGGCCCGCTGGAAGCCGAGGGCCTGGTTGCGGGAGTGCCCCACGAGGCCGGCGGACGGGTCGATGACCGCGTCCAGGACCAGCCGCCCCACCCGCTTCGGGAACAAGTGCGCGTACACACCTCCCAGTTCGGTACCGTACGAGAAGCCGAGGTAGTGCAGCTGCTCGTCGCCGAGGACCTGGCGCAGCACGTCCAGGTCACGGGCGGCGCCGGTGGTGCCGACGTGCGGGAGAATTTTGCCGGAGCGTTCTGCGCAGCCCGCGCCGAACGCCTTCGCGTCGGCGAAGTACGCCTTCTCCTCGGCGGGGGTGTCCGGGGTGGAGTCCAGGGCGAGCGAGGCCTCCGTCGCACGGTCGTCCCGGCAGACCACCTCGGAGCTGTCCGCCACCCCGCGGGGGTCGAAGCCGACCAGGTCGTAACGCCCGCGCAGGGTGCCGAAATGTTCGCCCATGGCGGGCAGGGTGGCGACCCCTGAGCCGCCGGGCCCGCCGAAGTTGAACAGGAGCGAGCCGATCCGCTTGGCGTCGCCGCCCGACGCGCGCGTCCGGATCAGGGCGATGCCCAGGGTCTCGCCGGCCGGGTTCCGGTAGTCCAGCGGGACTTGTGCGGTGGCGCACTGCCACTCGCCGCCGGGGGCCACTGCTTCGGCGCCGCGCGCCTTCACCGGGGCGGCGCACGCCTTCCAGGAGAGCTTCTGGTTCCTGACGGCGGCGGGCAGGGCCGACTCGGAGGACGCGGAGCCCTTCGGGTCGGACGCGGTCGGACGCTCGGACGCGGGCCGCCCGTCGTCGGTGGCCCCCGGTCGCGGCGGCCCGCCGTCCGTACTGCACCCGGTGGCGGCGACAGCGGTCAGGACCACCGCCGCCACCCACGCGTTCGCCCGTGCTCGTACCGCCCCGCGCCGCGTCATGACAGGCCCCCCGTCGCACTGCTCCCCGTATCCGCTCCGAGTTCGAAAGCAAGTGCCCACATCCTAGGCGCGACCACTGACAGTGACGGAAAGCCCGTGCGGGGCCCGTTGCGTGCCACCTCGCAGGCCCGCAGGAGGGCCTACTCGCAGACCGTTCCCGCGGCGGGGACCTTGCCGTCGAGCAGGTAGCCGTCCACGGCCGACTTCACGCACGCACTGCTGCCGTTGTACGCGCCGTGCCCCTCGCCCTTGTACGTCAGCTCGACGCCGACGCCCTTGCCCAGCTTCTCGGCCATCTTCCGGGCGCCCTCGTACGGCGTCGCAGGGTCCCCCGTGGTGCCGATCACGACGATCGGTGCGGCCCCCGGAGCGCTCACGTTCGGCGTCTCCCACTGGCCGGGCACCGGCCACGTCGAGCAGCCGGACAGGCCCCAGGCGAGGAAGTCGCCGAAGACCGGGGACGCCCCGCGGAAGTCCGCGACCTTCGACTTGGCGTAGGCGAGGTCGTAACGCTCCTTGGAGTCAACGCAGTTGACGGCGGCGTTGGCCGCACCGATGTTGCTGTACGTACCGTCCTGGTTGCGGCCGTTCATGGCGTCCGCGAGGACGAGGAGCAGGGAGCCGTTGCCGCCCTCCGCCTCGTCGAGACCCTGCTCCAGGTACTGCCAGAAGTCCTTCGAGTAGAGCGTCTGGACGATCCCGTTGGTTGCCTGACTCTGCGTCAGTTGCCGTCCGTGGCCCGCCGGGACCGGCTTCTTGTCGAGGCGCTGGAGGAGCGCGACGATGTTGTCCTCGATCTCCTCCGGGGTGCTGCCCGCCAGCTTGCAGTCGTCGCCGCGCGCCACGCAGTCCTTGGCGAAGTTGTTCAGCGCCAGCTGGAAGCCCTTCGCCTGGCCCAGCGAGCTCTCCTCTGCCTTCTGCGTGGGGTCCACCACCGCGTCGAACACGGCCCTGCCGACCTTCGCCGCGAACAGGTGCGCGTAGACGCCGCCCAGTTCGGTGCCGTACGAGATGCCGAAGTAGTGCAGCTTCTCGTCGCCCAGCACCTGTCGCATCAGGTCCAGGTCCCTCGCCGCGTTGACGGTGCCGACGTGCGGCAGCATGCCGCCGGAGTTCTGCCGGCAGGACTCGGAGTACTTCTTGAGGCCGTCGGCGAACTGCTTCTCCTCGGCGGCGTCGTCCGGGGTCATGTCCGAGGCGTAGTACGTGTCGAGCGTCTTGGCGTCCGCGCACTCCACGGGGGCGCTGCGGCCCACCCCGCGCGGGTCGAAGCTGACCAGGTCGTACCGGGAGCGCAACTTCTCGTAGTCCTTGGCGGCGCTCGGCAGCGTGGTGATGCCGGAGCCGCCGGGGCCGCCGAAGTTGTAGATCAGCGAGCCGATGCGCTTCTTCTTGTCGGCGGCCTCGGCCCGGATCAGGGCCAGGTCGATCAGGTCGCCGTCCGGCTTCGCGTAGTCGCGCGGCACCTTCATCGTGGCGCACTGCCAGGGGGTGCCGCCGGGCAGCGGCGACGGCTTGTCACCCTCGCCCTGGGCGGACGTCGGAGCCGGACAGTCCGCCCACTTCAGTTGCTGGGCGGAGAGGTCCTGCTTCTTGTCGCCGGAGTCCTTGTTGCCGCCCGTTGCGCCGCTCCCGCCGGAACACGCGGACAGGGACAGCAGGAGGGCGGCGGAGGCGGCCAGCACCGGGGCGCGCCGCACGGAAGAGGTAGGCATGCCCCCCATCGTGCGCTGTGGCCCTACGGGCCGCGCGCGCCGGGGTCCATGCGAGTGCCGCCGCGCGCGTGCGTACGGCGCGGACGGGCCGGTCAGAGCGCGCCCTTGCGGGTCATGCTGTTGAAGCACAGCCAGCCCGGCAGCACCGGCAGCCAGAACGTCAGCAGCCGGTACAGCAGTACGGCGGGGGTCGCGACGTCCGGGGGCACCTTCGCCACCACGGTCAGCGCGGTGAACAGCGACAGTTCGACCGCGCCGACGCCGCCCGGTGTCGGCACCGCTGAACCGGCCGCGTTGGCCGTCAGGAACACCACGGCGATGAGGGCGTAGCTGAGGTCGTCGACACTGCTGCCCCCGAAGGCGCGGATCGACGCGTCCAGACACATGATGAAGACAATGGTGAGCATCACCATGCCGCCGATGCCGGTGGCCAGCTTCCTGGGTCGCTGCAGCACGTCGAGCATGCGCGGGACCACACCCGCGAACAGCGAACGCAGCCGGGTGACGATGAACTTGCGCAGGAACGGCACCGCCGTGACGATCATCGCCAGGACCGCCGCCGTCAGCAGACCGGCGATCACCGTCCGGGACGGGTTGTCCCAGGAGGTCTGCTCGGTTCCGGTCACATAACCGAAGATCATCAGCAGGCCGATGTGGCTGGCCAGGCCGAACAGCTGGGACGCGCCCACACTCGCCACGGCCAGTCCCGGGCGTACTCCCGCCTTCTGCAGGAAGCGGGTGTTGAGCGCCACACCGCCGATCGCGGCCGGGGCCACCAGCTTGACGAACGATCCGGCGACCTGCGCCTTCACGGTCTGCCAGAACGGCACCTTCTCCGGGACGAATCCCAGCAGGCTCATCGCCGCCGCCACGTAACTGAGCGCGGAGAGCAGGGCCGCCACCAGGACCCAGCCCCAGTTCATGGTGGCGAACGCGTCCGTGACCGGATTCTTCAGCAGGCTCGAAATCAGGATGTACGCGGCGAAGGCGCCCGCCAGCACGCTGATCAGCGTGCGCGGCGTGATGCGCTCCAACCGGACCGCCTCGACCGGCGCCTGTGGGCGGATGAGCAGCACCTGGTGGCGGATCTGCGTAAGCAGGTCCTCTTCGCGGGCTCCCTCCGTGGCCTCGTCGAGAGCCTCCTTCTCGGCCTTCTTCTCCGCCCGTACCGCCTTGCGCCCGCCGGGAGCCGCGGCCTTCTCGTCCCTCTCGCGGACGCGGGCCTCCTTTGCGAGCCGCGACGCTTCGAGCACCGCCTCGCGGTGCCGCTGCGACCGTTCACGGCTCAGCCGGCGCAACGTCGCGCGCGTGGAGCGGCTCAGCGCGATCGGCTGGAGGAGGGGAAGGCTGTCGGCGACCGTGTCGGGCCCCAGCACCTTCACGGCGGCGGCGACAGCCCGCTCGGCGCCCGTCCGCAGCCCCAGGGTCGTCAGGAGCTGCGCCACGTCCATCCTCAGCACGACGTCGCCCGCGGCGATCTCGCCGCCCCGCAGATCGGTGAGTATCACCGTGCCGGAACGATCCACCAGAATCGCGTCACCGGCGAGCCGCCGGTGCGCGATGCGCCGTGACTGGAGGGCCTTCACCTGGCGCCAGGCGTCCCGCATCAGCTCGTCGGTGATCGCCTCGTCCGGCAGCGAGTCCAGCGTCCGCCCGCCCAGGTGCTCGTACACGAGCATCACGGCGTCCGGTCCGAGCTCGGACGTCGCGATCAGCTTGGGGGCGTTCGCGCCGGCCGCGATGGCCGCGTAGGCGAGCAGCGCCTCCTGCTCCAGGGCCTGCCGCAGCGACTGGATGGAGCGCCGCTGGGTGATGCCGCGCAGAGTGACGCGCCGCCACACCCGGTAGAAGAAGCCGTGCGCCTGCTGCTCGCGGTCCACGACGGTGATGTCGAGGGGCGGGCCGTCCTCCAGGGTGACGATGTAGCGCCGTCCCCGGTCGCCCTGGTCGGTGAGGTCCAGGGGCTCCTCGGCGCGCATGGCGCTCACGGGGCGGAAGCCCACGTGCCGCAGTCCGGCGAGCAGGGTCTGCCCGGTGGGACGGACGTTGGGGGAGCCCACCGCGTAGAGGGTGGCGTAGGCGACGGTCCAGCCGATCAGGACGGTGACGACGATCGACAGGGGTGTGGTCTGGCCGCTGACGAGCACCGTGAACGCGTTGACGAGCAGTACCGCCCACAGCGCGACCCGCCAGCGCGGCCTGCGTGCCATGCCGACGGCCGTCATGTAGGCGATGACGGGCGCGAGGTAGCCGTGCACCGGGTCGGTGAGGACGTTGCCGCCGTCGGGGGAGAGCCGGGTGAGCGCCTCCCGGACGCTGTCGGGCGCGGGGCCCGACACCCACAGGTCGGTGGCGAGAGCGACACCGTGAGCCAGTACGGCGGCCAGGACGCCGTCGGCGATCCGCAGTCCGTCACGTTTGATCAGCCGCTCGATGGCGAAGCCGACGGGAAGGATGAGGACGGCGATGCTGGAGATGAGACCGGCCAGCCGCACCAGGACGACCGGGGTCTGCTTGGTGCCCTCCAGGATGTCCTTCTCCAGCCCGGAGGCGGTGCCGTGCGCGAACGCCGCCAGGGCGATCACACAGACGATGCCGAGCACCCCGGTCAGCAGCCGTACGAGGTCGGCGGGGCGGTGCACGCGGGCGGCGAGCAGCGGCTCGTCGCCGGAGACGCGCTCCACGTATCCCTCGTCGCTGAGGTCGGTTTCGGTGGAGCCGGATGCGGCTCCACCGGAGGACACGAGCGTCGCACCGCTCGTGGCGGTGGTCGCTCTGTCCGTGACGGCGGTCTCCGCGAGTTCCTCCTCCGCGAGAGGGCCGCCGGAATCCGGCCGCGGGACGGCGTCAGGAGCGCCTGCCGCCTGCTGTGGCTGCACGTCCTGCTCCTTCGTCGTCGTCTCTTCGTGTTCTGGTCTCACCGGTCACCGCCCGGACGATGGTGGCATGACCGGGTGAGGAAGGGGGGCCTCAGGGTGTTGTGCCCCGATTTGCCCCGAGTGCGGGGTGTGTGCCCGCAGGACGGACGGCACTGTCGGTGCCGTGGTGCAGGATGGGCCGGATGAGCGACGATCCTGCCGTGAGCGACGAGCTCCCCGAGTACGCGGAACGGGTCCTTGCCGTCGCGGAACAGATCCCGTCCGGCCGCGTCATGACGTACGGGGACGTGGCCGAGTGGCTCACCGAGGGCGGCCCCCGGCAGGTCGGCCGGGTGATGGCGCTGTACGGCGGGGCCGTGCCCTGGTGGCGCGTGGTCCGCGCGGACGGACAGCTGCTGCCCGGTTCCGAGCTGCGCGCACTGGAGCACTACCGGGCCGAGAGGACTCCCCTGCGCACCGCCCCGCGCACCGCCGAGGGGCACCTGCCGCGCCTCGACATGCGGCGGGCCAGGTGGGACGGCGGCGCGGTCCCCGGCGACGGCACCGGATGCGGTCGCGGGAACGGCTCCTGAGACGGGCCGCGCGGCGCGGCGGATCGTACGGCTCACACAGTCCAGCTTCCGCCATGGCACGCCCCCGGGGGCTGTCCGGCGACCGTACGGAGTACCCGCCGCCGCCCCCGGGCGCCCCGGCGGGGACGCGCGTCGCGTCGGCCGTCGCGGCCCCCGCCGTCGCGGAGCCGCTGCGTCCAGTACCTCTCCTGGCGTAGCGTCGGCACCACGCGGTACGTCCGGCGCGCCCGCCCCAGCGGCCCCGCACACCCCGTACCGGACCCCGTACCTCCCGTACCGGGCCCCGCATCATCCGTACAGCACAGTCGTCCACCACGGCCGCAAGGCAGCCAGCACACCACCCACCAGGACCGGCGATCCACGTGAGCACCTCCTCCACTTCGGGCCCTCCCGGGACCTCCCGGAACCAGCCGCGCACCTCCCACCGGCCGTACCGGCAGCCCCGGCGGTCCCCGGGCGCGTACCGGCTGGTCCGGACGGCCCCGGAGCGGACCGGTCCCCCTCTGCTGGACGCACACCAGCGCACGGTGGTTGACCACGGCAGAGGACCGCTGCTCGTCCTCGCGGGACCGGGCACCGGCAAGACGACCACTCTGGTCGAGGCGGTCGCGTCCCGGATCGCCGCGGGGGGCCGCCCCGAACGGATCCTCGTCCTGACCTTCAGCCGCAAGGCGGCCGTGGAACTCCGCGACCGGATGGCGCTGCGCCTGGGCACCCGGCAGGCCCCGCAGGCCACCACCTTCCATTCGTTCTGCTACGCCCTGGTCCGCGCCCACCAGGACAGCGACCTGTTCAGCGAGCCGCTGCGGCTGCTGTCGGGCCCCGAACAGGACGTGGCGGTACGCGAGCTGCTCGCCGGCGAGATCGACCTGGAGAAGAGCGGCCTGGCCCACGTCAGCTGGCCCGACGAACTCCGCGCCTGCCTCACCACCCGCGGCTTCGCCGACGAGGTCCGCGCCGTCCTGGCCCGCACCCGCGAACTCGGCCTGGGCCCCGCCGCCCTGAGCGACTTCGCAGGGCGCACCGGCCGCCCCGACTGGAAGGCCGCCGCGACCTTCCTCGCCGAGTACCTCGACGTCCTCGACATGCAGGGCGTTCTCGACTACGCCGAACTCGTGCACCGCGCGGTGCTGCTCGCCGAACGCGAGGCGGCGACCGGACGGCTCGCCTCCGCCTACGACGCCGTGTTCGTCGACGAGTACCAGGACACCGACCCCGCCCAGGTGCGGCTGCTGCAGGCGCTGGCCGGGCAGGGACGCACCCTGGTGGCCTTCGGCGACCCCGACCAGTCGATCTACACCTTCCGTGGAGCCGACGTCGGCGGCATCCTCGACTTCCCGCAGACCTTCCGCACCACGGACGGCGGCCCCGCCCGGGTGGAGGTCCTCACCACCTCCCGCCGCTCCGGTGCGGACCTGCTGGCCGCCACCCGGCTGCTCACCCGCCGGATGCCGCTCACCAGGCTTCCCGCGGCGGCCGTACGGGCGCACCGGGAGCTGTACGCCCTGCGCGACGGAGGGCGCGTCGACGTCTTCACGTACCCGACGGCCGGCGCCGAACTCGACAACGTGGCGGACATCCTGCGCCGCGCGCACCTGGAGGACGGAGTGCCGTGGAGCGACATGGCGGTCCTCGTGCGCGCGGGCGGGCGCACGATCCCCTCCGTACGGCGTGCCCTCACCTCGGCCGGCGTCCCCCTGGAGATCGACGGCGACGACCTGCCGCTGCGCCACGAACCGGCGGTGACCCCGCTGCTGACCGCACTGCGGGCGGTCGCCCGCGCGGCCCTGGCCAACGCCCCGAGGACGCCCTTCACGGAGACGGACCCCGCAGCGGGAACCGGAACGGACGCGGAGCCGCCCGACCCCGGCCGCGGTGACGTCCAGGTGCCGCCCTGGCTCGGCACGGAGACCGCCGTCGAACTGCTCTCCTCACCCCTGGGCGGCATGGACGCCGCCGACCTGCGCCGCCTGGGCCGCGCCCTGCGCGACGAGGAGCGCACCGCCGGAAACCAGGTGCCGCCGCCCTCCGACGTACTCCTCGCCCGCGCCCTCGCCGAACCCGAGCGGCTCGTCGCCCACGACCCGTCGTACGCCCGCGGCGCGCAGACCCTCGGCACCCTGCTGCGCAAGGCACGCGAACTCCTCGAAGGAGGCGGCACCGCCGAAGAGGCCCTCTGGGCGCTGTGGGACGGCACCGCCTGGCCCGACCGGCTGGAGCGGTCCGCCCTGCGCGGCGGTCCCGCCGGACGCAACGCCGACCGCGACCTGGACGCCGTGTGCGCGCTGTTCGACACCGCCGCCCGCGCCGAGGAACGCTCCGGGGGGCGCGGCGCGCTCAACTTCCTGGGGGAGCTGGACGCCCAGGACATCGCCGCCGACACCCTCAGCAAGCGCGTGGTACGGCCCGGAGCGGTACGGCTGATGACCGCACACCGCTCCAAGGGGCTGGAGTGGCGCCTCGTCGTCGTCACCGGCGTCCAGGAGGGCCTGTGGCCCGACCTGCGGCGCCGCGGTTCCCTCCTGGAGGCGGACCGCATCGGCCGTGACGGACTCGCCGAACCGCTCACCCCCGGTGCCCTCCTCGCCGAGGAACGCAGACTCTTCTACGTCGCCGCCACGCGCGCGCGTGAACGTCTCGTCGTCACCGCCGTGAAGGCCCCCGCCGACGACGGCGACATGCCCTCCCGTTTCCTCAACGAACTCGGCGTCGAGCCGCGTGACGTCACCGGCCGCCCGCGCCGTCCCCTCGCCGTCTCCGCACTCGTCGCCGAACTGCGTGCCACCACCGTCGACCCGGACGCCTCCGAAGCGCTCCGGGAGGCCGCCGCCCGCCGCCTCGCCAGGCTGGCCGCCCTCAGTGACGACAACGGGCAGCCGATGGTGCCGTACGCCCACCCGGACAACTGGTGGGGCCTGAACGAGGCGACGCACAGCGCGGTTCCGCTGCGCGACCGCGACCAGCCCGTCGCCCTCTCCGGCAGCGCCCTCGACCAGCTCGCCAACACCTGCTCCCTCCAGTGGTTCCTGGGCCGCGAGGTCAAGGCGGACGCGCCCGCCACCGCCGCCCAGGGCTTCGGCAACGTCGTGCACGTACTGGCCGACGAGGTCGCCTCCGGCCGTACCCCCGCCGACCTGGCCGTCCTCATGGAACGCCTCGACTCGGTGTGGGACGCGCTGGCCTTCGACGCCCCCTGGAAGTCCCGGCAGGAGAAGGAGCACGCGCGCGTGGCGCTGGAACGCTTCCTCCAGTGGCACGTCACCGACCGTGGCGGACGCACCGTCGTCGCCACCGAACACGGCTTCGACGTGACCCTGGAGGCGGGCGGCGAGTACCAGGTACGCATCCGCGGCTCCATGGACCGCGTCGAAACGGACGCACAGGGCCGGGCGTACGTCGTCGACTTCAAGACCGGCAAGTCCGCCCCCACCCGCGACGAGGTCGCCCACCACCCCCAGCTCGCCGTCTACCAGCTGGCGGTCCGCGAAGGTGCCGTGGACGAGGTGTTCGGCGGCGCGCGCCCCGAGCCCGGCGGCGCCGAACTCGTGCAGCTGCGCCAGGCCGCCGCCAAGAAGGACGGCGGCGAGGCCGTGCCCAAGATCCAGGCCCAGGAACCGCTGGCGGGGGAGTGGGTCGGCGACCTGCTGGCCACGGCCGCCGGGCGGGTACTGGACGAACGGTTCGCACCGAGTACCGGCCAGCAGTGCACGCACTGCACGTTCCGTGCCTCCTGCAGCGCCCAGCCCGAGGGCAAGCACATCGTCGAATGACCACCACGGCCGACGTCGTGCCTGGTGAGAGATGCTGCGGCCGGCGTTGTCAGTGGGGACGGATAGCCTTTTCGAGGTGACCACCACTCTCACCGGCCCCGAGCAGCTCAAGCGGCTCCTCGGCATCCCGTTCACCCCGGAGCAGCTGGCGTGCATCACGGCACCCACCGCCCCGCAGGTCATCGTGGCCGGGGCCGGATCGGGCAAGACGACGGTGATGGCCGCCCGCGTCGTGTGGCTGGTGGGCACCGGCCAGGTCGCCCCCGACGAGGTCCTCGGCCTGACCTTCACCAACAAGGCCGCCGGAGAACTCGCCGAGCGGGTACGCAAGGCCCTGGTCGCCGCCGGGATCACCGATCCGGACGCCATCGCCCCCTCCACCCCGCCCCCCGGCTCGTCCCGGCGTGCCCACAGCGGGGACCCCATGGGCGAGCCCCGCATCTCCACCTACCACGCCTTCGCCGGCCGGCTCCTCACCGACCACGGGCTGCGCATCGGCCTGGAACCCTCCGCCCGGCTCCTCGCCGACGCCACCCGCTACCAGCTCGCCGCCCGCGTCCTGCGCGAGGCCCCCGGCCCGTACCCCGCCCTCACCAGGTCCTTCGCCGCCCTGGTCAGCGACCTCCTGGCTCTCGACGGGGAACTCTCCGAGCACCTCGTACGGCCGCAGACCCTCCGCTCCTACGACACGGAACTGCTGCGCACCCTGGAAGGGGCCAAGCTCAGCAACCCCGACCTGCGCAAGGTCCCCGAAGCCGCCGAGGCCCGCCGGGAACTCCTGGAGCTGACCACCCGTTACCGCGAGCAGAAGCGCAGCCGGGACCTCCTCGACTTCGGCGACCAGATCGCGCTCTCCGCCCGGCTCGCCGCCCTGCCCGAGGTGGGCGAGGCACTGCGGGGCGAGTTCCGCGTCGTCCTGCTCGACGAGTACCAGGACACCTCCGTCGCCCAACGCCTGCTGCTGTCCGGACTCTTCGGCGGCGGCACCGGGCACGCGGTGACCGCGGTCGGCGACCCCTGCCAGGCGATCTACGGGTGGCGCGGCGCGTCCGTCGCCAACCTCGACGACTTCCCCGAGCACTTCCCGCACAGCGACGGCCGCCCCGCCGACCGCTACTCGCTCAGCGAGAACCGCCGCAGCGGCGGCCGTCTGCTCGACCTCGCCAACGACCTCGCCGCACCCCTGCGCGCCATGCACCACGGAGTCGAAGCGCTGCGCCCCGCCCCGGGCGCCGAACGCGACGGCCTCGTCCGCTGCGCACTCCTGCGCACCCACACCGAGGAGATCGACTGGATCGCCGACTCCCTCGCCCACCTGGTACGCACCGGCACCGCGCCCGGCGAGATCGCCGTCCTGTGCCGCACCGCGGGCGACTTCCCCGCCCTCCAGGGGGCCCTGGTCGCCCGCGGCGTCCCCGTCGAGGTCGTCGGCCTGTCCGGGCTGCTGCACCTGCCCGAGGTCGCCGACCTCGTCGCCGTCTGCGAAGTGCTCCAGGACCCCGGCGCCAACGCCTCCCTCGTACGGCTGCTCACCGGGCCCCGCTGGCGCATCGGCCCCCGCGACCTGGCCCTCCTCGGCCGCCGCGCCCGCCTCCTCGTGCACCGGACCGGCGGCGCCGACGACGATCCGGACCGCAGGCTCGCGGAAGCCGTGGAGGGAGTCGACCCGTCCGAGGTGATATCGCTCGCGGACGCCCTGGACACGTTCCTGGACTCGGCGGGGCAGGCGGACGACGGGCTGCCGTTCTCGACGGAGGCGCGGGTGCGGTTCGCCCACCTGGCCCGCGAACTGCGCGAGCTGCGCCGCTCGCTCGCCGACCCGCTGATGGACGTACTGCACCGCGTCCTGAACGCCACCGGCCTCGAAGTCGAACTCTCCGCCTCCCCGCAGGCGCTGGCCGCCCGCCGCCGCGAGACCCTCAACAGCTTCCTCGACACGGCCGCCGGATTCGCCTCCCTCGACGGCGAGGCCACCCTGCTCGCCTTCCTCGGCTTCCTGCGCACCGCCGCGCAGTACGAGAAGGGCCTCGACCACGCGCTTCCCGGCGGCGAGAACACGGTCAAGATCCTCACCGCGCACAAGTCCAAGGGCCTGGAATGGGACGTCGTCGCCGTACCCGGACTGGTCAAGGGCACCTTCCCCAGCGAGCAGAACCGCGACTCCTGGACCTCCCAGGGCAAGGTCCTGCCCCACGCCCTGCGCGGCGACGCACAGACCCTCCCCGACGTGGAGGAGTGGGACGCCAAGGGCATGAAGCTCTTCAAGGAGCGGATGAAGGCCCACCAGCACACCGAGGAACTCCGCCTCGGCTACGTCACGTTCACCCGCCCCCGCTCGCTGCTGCTCGGCTCCGGCCACTGGTGGGGCCCGTCCCAGAAAAAGCCGCGCGGCCCGTCCGAATTCCTTGAAGCGCTGTACGCACACTGCGCGGCGGGCTTCGGCGAGATCGAGGTCTGGGCGGACCGCCCGCCGGAGGACGAGGGCAACCCCGCCCTCCAGGAACCCGCCACCGACCGCGCCTGGCCGCTCCCCCTCGACGACGCCGCCCTGGCCGCCCGCCGCCGCGCGGCCACCCTGGTACGCACCCACCTGGACGCCCTGCGCGGAATGCCGGAACCGCCCCCGGAGCCGGCACCGGCACCGTGGGACGACTGGCTCCCGGAGGAAGCGTCGGACGACGTACCTCCGGAGACCTGGGCCGGCCCGGAGGACTGGCCCGCCCACGAGGAACTCGACGACTGGGACGCCCTGGCGACCCGCCGCCCGCATTCCGACGCGGTGGAGCACGAGGCACTGCACGCCGCCGCACCCGACGACGCATCCCATGCCGCACGCCGGCACCCGGACCCGTCACCACCGCCGTCTCCGTCCGCGCCCCGGGACCTTGACCCGCCCCCGGCTCCGTCCCCGTCCACCGGCGCCCACCCCGCCCCGCACCCCGCCGGAGAACTGTCCCCCGCCGCGCACCAGACCCAGGACCCGCACCCCACCTCGTACCCGCCCCAGGACCCGCCCCCCGTCCCCGCCCCCCTCACCCCCGAGGAAGCCCGCGCCGTCGATTCCTGGGACCGGGACCTCGACGCGCTCACCAGCGAGCTGCGCCGGGCCCGCGCCGGCACCCGCGACGTGCCCGTCCCCCCGGCCCTCTCCGCCACCCAGCTGATGCGCCTCGCCGCCGACCCCGACGGCTTCGCGCAGGAACTCGCCCGCCCGATGCCCAGGCCGCCGCAGCCCGCCGCCCGCCGCGGCACCCGCTTCCACGCCTGGGTGGAGTCCCGCTTCGAGGAGCTGCCGCTGCCCATGCTCGGCCCCGACGAGCTTCCCGGCGGGGACGAGGACGACGCCGAGATCGCCGACGAGCGCGACCTCGCCGCCCTCAAGGAGGCGTTCGAGCGCACCGAGTACGCCCGCCGCACCCCGTACCGCACGGAAGCCGGGTTCCACCTCACCCTCGCGGGCCGGGTGATCCGCGGCCGGATCGACGCGGTCTACCGCGACGAGGCCACCGGCACGTACGAGATCGTCGACTGGAAGACCAGCCGTACCCGCGCCGCCGATCCCCTCCAGCTCGCCATCTACCGGCTGGCCTGGGCCGAGCTGCACGGGCTGCGTCCCGAAGAGGTCCTCGCCACATTCCTGTACGTACGCAGCGGGGAGACCGTCCGCCCCGCAGACCTTCCCGGCCGCCGGGAACTGGAGCGCATCCTCTCCGGCGACCCCGCCCCCGGCCCCGGCCGCACCCCCTCCGACCAGCGCCCGAACCGGGCGCAGGACGCCGCACCCCCACCGGAGAGTTAGGCTCAGGGCCATGAGCGACACCCCGGACAGCGCCGTCCGTACGTACATGGAGGAGCACCGCACCGCATTCCTCGCCGACCTGGCCGAGTGGCTGCGCATCCCTTCCGTCTCGGCCCAGCCCGAGCACGCGCAGGACGTACGGCGCAGCGCCGAATGGCTGGCCGCCAAGCTCCGGGAGACCGGGTTCCCGGTCGCCGAGGTCTGGCCCACGGACGGCGCCCCGGCAGTCTTCGCGGAGTGGCCCTCCGGTGACCAGGACGCTCCCACGGTCCTGGTCTACGGCCATCACGACGTGCAGCCCGCCGCCCGCGAGGACGGCTGGCACACGGACCCCTTCGAGCCGACGACGATCGACGGCCGGATGTACGCGAGGGGCGCCGCCGGCCGCAACGCCCCCGCCGTCAACCTCAAACTGCTGGTCGAGGGCGAGGAGGAGTCCAGCTCGCCGCACTTCCGCGCGCTCGTCGAGCAGCAGCGCGAGCGCCTCGCCGCCGACGCCGTGATCGTCTCCGACACCGGCATGTGGTCCGAGGACACCCCCACCGTCTGCACCGGCATGCGAGGCCTCGCCGACTGCGGGATAACCTTCCGCGGACCCGACCAGGACATCCACTCCGGCTCCTTCGGTGGAGCGGTCCCCAACCCCGCCACCGTCGCCGCCCGCGTGGTCGCCGCCCTGCACGACGAGGACGGCCGCGTCACCGTCCCCGGCTTCTACGACGGCATCGTCCCCCTCACCGACCAGGAGCGCGCGCTCTTCGCCGAGCTGCCCTTCGACGAGGAGGGGTGGCTGCGCACGGCCAAGTCGTACGCCACCGGCGGCGAAGCCGGATACTCCACCCTGGAGCGCATCTGGGCCCGCCCCACCGCCGAGGTCAACGGCATCGGCGGCGGCTACCAAGGGCCGGGCGGCAAGACGATCGTCCCCGCCTCCGCCGAACTGAAGCTGTCGTTCCGCCTCGTCGCCGGCCAGGACCCCGACAAGATCGAACTGGCGGTACGGGACTGGATCGCCACTCGCGTCCCGGCCGGTATCCGGTACGAGATCACCTTCGGCGCCGCCACCCGGCCCTGCCTGACCCCGCTCGACCACCCGGCGCTGCAGTCCGTCGTACGCGCCATGGGCCGCGCCTTCGAACAGCCGGTCCGCTTCACCCGCGAGGGCGGTTCGGGTCCGGCCGCCGACCTCCAGGACGTGCTCGGCGCGCCCGTTCTCTTCCTGGGCATCTCCGTACCGTCCGACGGCTGGCACGCGCCCAACGAGAAGGTCGAGCTGGACCTGCTGTTCAAGGGCGTCGAAACCACCGCGTACCTGTGGGGCGACCTCGCCGCGCAGCCGATCCGCTGAGCGGGCCGAGCGGGCCGGCCCGGCCGACCGAACCGCTGAGCAGAACAGAATCCCGATCCACCCGGGGGAGTTGGAAGCACCTGTGAGCACCAGCACCGACAACGGCGTCACCACGAGCACCGCGAGCAGCGGCAGCCCCGGCAGCACCACGGGTGCCGACGGCACCGCCCTGAGCGCCGACCGCCCCCTCGCCCTCGCCGCTGCCAGCGGCATCGACCGTGCCGCGCACCACCGCATGGACGAGGCCTGGCTCGCCGCCGCCTGGAGCCACCCGACGACCCGCGTGTTCGTCGTCTCCGGCGGCCAGGCGCTGGTCGACGACACCCCCGACGGCCGCACCGAGCTGGTCATGACGCCGTCCTTCGAAGCCCCCCTCACCGAGACCCACCGCTACTTCCTGGGCCGGGACGACGACGGCGTCAGCTACTTCGCCCTCCAGAAGGACACCCTCCCCGGCCGCATGGACCAGTCCGCGCGCCCCGCCGGGCTGCGCGAGGCGGGCCTCCTGCTGTCCCCCCGGGACGCCGGCCTCATGGTGCACGCGGTCGCCCTGGAGAACTGGCAGAGGCTGCACCGCTTCTGTTCCCGCTGCGGCGAGCGCACCGTCATCGCCGCCGCCGGTCACATCCGCCGCTGCCAGGCCTGCGGCGCGGAGCACTACCCGCGGACCGACCCGGCCGTGATCATGCTGGTCACCGACGAGCAGGACCGGGCGCTGCTCGGCCGTCAGGTGCACTGGCCCGAGGGCCGCTTCTCCACCCTCGCGGGCTTCGTCGAGCCAGGCGAGTCCATCGAGCAGTCGGTGGCCCGGGAGGTCTTCGAGGAAGCGGGCGTCGTCGTGGGCGACGTCGAGTACGTCGCCAGCCAGCCCTGGCCCTTCCCGTCCAGCCTGATGCTCGGTTTCATGGCCCGCGCCACCAGCTCCGAGATCAACGTGGACGGCGAGGAGATCGAGGAGGCCCGCTGGTTCTCCCGCGAGGACCTCACCGCCGCGTTCGCGTCCGGCGAGGTGCTGCCGCCGTACGGCATCTCCATCGCGGCGCGCCTGATAGAGCTCTGGTACGGCAAGCCTCTCCCGAAGCCGAACCGCGCCGTCTGACGGCTGCCGTACGCAACAGAAGACCGCCGTCCCCGGACATCCGGGGCGGCGGTCTTCTGTTGCGCGACGAACGGGTCAGGCGGCGGCCAGCGCCTGCTTGACCTGGGCGAGCGAGGGGTTGGTCATGACCGACTCGGTGCCCGACTCGGACACGACCAGCAGCGTCGGGACGGTCTGGTTGCCGCCGTTCGCCTTCTCCACGAACGCGGCCGAGTCTGCGTCGTGCTCGATGTTGACCTCGTTGTACGCGATGCCCTCTCGGTCCATCTGGCTCTTGAGCCGGCGGCAGTAGCCGCACCACGTGGTGCTGTACATCGTCACGGTGCCCGACATGTCCCTCTTGCTCCTCTGCTTCGCTGGGGTGAGGCCGTACCTGTCCGCACTCACCAGTCACTCGAACGTACGCGACCGGGACGGCATTCCCGCATTGGTACGACGAGTACCCGCCCCCTGTGGACAACCGGCGCAGCAGTCCCAGCCGACCTGGCAGCATGGCAGGGTGACAGCAGCAACGCACTCCTCCCTTTTCCCGCAGGTCCCGGAGACGGCCGACGCGGTGCTCGACGGGCTCGACCCCGAGCAGCGCGAAGTCGCCACCGCCCTGCACGGTCCGGTGTGCGTTCTCGCCGGAGCCGGTACGGGCAAGACCCGCGCGATCACCCACCGGATCGCCTACGGAGTGCGGCTCGGCACCTACGAACCGAACAGCGTCCTCGCGGTGACCTTCACCGTCCGCGCCGCGGGCGAGATGCGCGGCCGGCTCCGCCAGCTCGGCGCGGGCGGCGTCCAGGTCCGCACCTTCCACGCCGCCGCGCTGCGCCAGCTCCGCTACTTCTGGCCCAAGGCCGTCGGCGGCGACCTGCCCCGCCTCATCGAACGCAAGGTGCAGCTGGTCTCCGAGGCCGCCGGCCTGCTCGGCATCCGCCTGGACCGCGGCGAGCTGCGGGACGTGACCTCGGAGATCGAATGGGCCAAGGTCACCCAGACCGTCCCCGACGACTACCCGGCCGCGATCGCCAAGACCCACCGCGAGGCCCCCCGCAGCACATCGGAAATCAGCCAGATCTACGCCCGCTACGAGCAGCTCAAGAGCGCGCGCTCGGTCATCGACTTCGAGGACGTGCTGCTGCTCACCGTCGGCATCCTCCAGGACCAGCACCTCATCGCCGACGAGTTCCGCCGCCAGTACCAGCACTTCGTCGTCGACGAGTACCAGGACGTCAGCCCGCTCCAGCAGCGCCTGCTCGACCTCTGGGTCGGCGACCGCGACAGCCTGTGCGTGGTCGGCGACGCCAACCAGACGATCTACTCCTTCACCGGGGCCACCCCCGACCACCTCCTCAACTTCCGCACCCGCCACCCCGGGGCGACCGTCGTCAAACTGGTCCGGGACTACCGCTCCACGCCCCAGGTCGTACACCTCGCCAACGGCGTCCTCGCCCCGGCCACCGGACGCGCCGCCGAACACCGCCTGGAGCTGATCTCCCAGCGCGAGACGGGACCCGCACCGGTCTTCCGCGAGTACGGCGACGAGCCCGCCGAGGCCGAGGGCACCGCCCGCCGCATCCGCGACCTGATCGCCGCGGGCGTCCCGGCCGGTGAGATCGCCGTCCTCTACCGCATCAACGCCCAGTCCGAGGTGTACGAGCAGGCCCTCGCCGACGCGGGGGTTCCCTATCAGCTGCGCGGCGCCGAGCGGTTCTTCGAACGCCCCGAGGTGCGCGAGGCGATCCACGGACTGCGCAGCAGCGCCAGCTTCGGGGGGAACGACGCCCTGCTCGACGGAGTCGAGGGCCTGCCCGCCCAGGTGCGGGCCATCCTCAGCGGCAGCGGCTGGAAACCGACCCCCCCGGCGGGGTCCGGAGTCGTCCGCGACCGCTGGGAGTCCCTCGCCGCCCTCGTACGCCTCGCCGAGGACTTCGCCGCGGCCCGCCCGCAGGCCACCCTCGCCGAACTCGCCGCGGAACTGAAGGAACGGGAAGCGGCCCAGCACGCGCCCACCGTGCAGGGCGTCACCCTGGCCTCGCTGCACGCCGCCAAGGGCCTGGAGTGGGACGCCGTGTTCCTGGTCGGCCTCACCGAGGGGATGATGCCGATCACGTACGCCAGGACCGACGAGCAGATCGAGGAGGAGCGTCGACTGCTGTACGTCGGTGTCACCCGGGCCCGTGTGCACCTGAGCCTGTCCTGGGGTCTGGCACGCTCGCCCGGCGGGCGCGCCTCCCGGATCCCCAGCCGCTTCCTCAAGGGCCTGCGCCCCGGCTCCGCCGGCCAGGGCGGACGTACGCCGTCCCCGGCCGGGACCGTCGCGCCGGCGACCGGTCCCGGCCGGACCAAGCGGACCTTCCGGGGGCCGATCCGCTGCCGGGTGTGCGGGAAGACCCTCATCGACGGCGGTGAGATGAAGCTGATGCGCTGCGAGGAGTGCCCCTCCGACATGGACGAGGGCCTGTACGAGCGGCTGCACGACTGGCGCGAACGGCAGGCCGGGCGGGTAGGGCTCCCCGGGTACTGCGTGTTCACCGACAAGACGCTGATGGCGATCGCCGAGGCCAGGCCGGAGGCGGAGGGCGAGCTGACCAGGATCGCGGGCGTCGGCACCCGCAAGACCAAGCTCTACGGGACCGACGTCCTGGCCCTCTGCGCAGGTCAGGAGCCGGGGCAGCCGCAGGAAGACGTCTGAGGACGGGCCGGGCGCGGACGGGGTACTGACCCGGCGGGGGCCCGCGCGGAGCCGCGGGAAACTCGTCGAAAAAATAGTTTGCGCTTCTCCTGGGGAGCCCCATAGGTTCTTAACCACGGGAACAGCGGCACTTCTCTGAAGCCCTGTTTTTGTGCTGTACTTATCCGAATAACGTGCGTCTCGGCTCCGGCCGGGACCCCTAGACGCCGAGAGGAGGCGACTTCCAGTGACGAACATCATTTCCACCATCAAAATGACCGATCGCTCGGTCGTCGCCGCCTGCACTCTCGGCTCTGCGCTGCGTGGCACCGGTCTGTCCGGCATCTCTGCCGTCCGTCCGGCGTCCCTGGCGAGCCTTCCCGTCCGGGAGGGCAATGAGCGACCGACCGTGGCACCGGAAGCAGCAGTAGCGAATGCCCAGGCCAAGGCCTATGCGTTTGCGGCGGCCGGTGCCGGATCGAAGAAGACGCAGACGACGCAGCACCACCTGATGTGGGCCTTCCGTGGGCTCGAACCCTGGAGTGATCCAGTCTGATCGATGATCGGACCGGCACCTTCAGGGCCGCGGAACCCCACCAGGGATCCGCGGCCCTTCTGTTTTGCCCGAACGGGGAGGACGGAGCGAAGGGGCCTCGGGGCCAAGCACCACCCGGTACCAGCCAGCACTCGGCCAACAGGCCGGACACCACAAGACGAGGAACCCACCACCGTGCCACTCGACACGCACGCCCCGTCCGTACCGACTTCTCAACCGCTCCCGCCCGGTCTCACGGAGGACCCGACCTTGACTCCCCTCACCGCGCTCACCGCGCTTGACGACGCCATCGAGAACCTCGGCGTACCCGTCCCCTGCCGCTCGTACGACCCGGAGGTCTTCTTCGCCGAGTCCCCGGCCGATGTCGAGTACGCGAAGTCCCTCTGCCGCACCTGCCCGCTGGTCGAGGCCTGCCTCGCCGGTGCCAAGGAGCGCCGTGAGCCGTGGGGCGTCTGGGGCGGCGAGCTGTTCGTCCAGGGTGTGGTCGTCGCTCGGAAGCGGCCGCGCGGCCGTCCGCGCAAGAACCCGGTCGCAGCATGAACATCACCGGCACAGGACCCATCGACCGCCCCCACACGCACGATCCGCAGAAGCAGGACCCGATGACCCCCACGACGTACGAGCCGTCCGGCTCCGCAACCTCCACCGCAAGCACCATCGGCGCGAACGCCTCGCGTCAGAACAGGACCCGCGAAATGCAACTCATCCCAGAAGCCATGGCCCGTGCCCATATGCAGGAGCGTCGGCTGGAAGCCGACGCGGAACGCCAGGCCGTGCGCCTGGTCGCCGCCCGGCGCATGCAGCGCCGCGCGGAGCGCGTATCGCTCCGCGCCCGCCGCGCGCTGGCCATGGCGGTCATGCAGTAACCGACCGCCACGGGCACGCCGTACTGAAGAGCCCCGTGGGGCCGGACCAGGAGGTCCGGCCCCACGGGGCTCTCCCGTACACCACCGATCTACTCGGCCCCGGCCTGCTCCGTCACGGTTTCCTGCGCCTTGAATTCCTCCGCGACGAACCCCGGCAGCCACTCCTCCAGCTCGTCCCGCAGCCGCACCGTCGCCCCCAGCTGGCAGAGCACGCCGATGGTGCTCAGCGTTACCCGGTGGATCAGCAGATAGGCGGGCGGCAGGTTGAGCTGCTTGCCCAGCTGGTGCGCGGGGGAGCGGACGTCGGCTATCCGGCCCGCCTGCTGCCGCAGCCAGCCACGGGTGAACGTGAACTCCTCGGCGAGCGCCGGCTCGATGATCGGCACCAGGTAGTCGAGCACCGCCCCCGGGTCCAGGTCGATGTCCTCCTTGACGAACCCCTCCCGGCGGAGCATCTCGTACACCGCGACGGCATCGCCCTCCAGCGTCAGCCGCAGCGCGTCGCCGATCGTGTCCGGCAGCCCGCCGGGCAGCCGGTCCACCGTCCCGAAGTCCAGCACCCCGAGCCGCCAGCCCCCCGCGCCGTCCGCTTCCGCGTCCGGGCCAGCTTCCGGATCCGTGTCCGGCCCCGCGTCCGTGTCCGGCCCCGCGTCCGTGTCCGGGCCCGCTTCCGGGTCCGCCGGCAGCAGACGGAAGTTGCCCGGGTGCGGATCGGCGTGCAGAAGCCCCGTGCGCGCCGGGCCCGAGAACAGGAACCGGGCCAGCAACTGCCCCGCCCGGTCCCGTTGTTCCTGCGTACCGTCCGCGATGATGTCGGCCAGCGGGGTGCCGTCCATCCACTCGGTCACCAGCACCTGGTCGCTCTGGTGAACCACATCGGGCACCACCACGTCGGGGTCGTCCGCGAACTCCGCCGCGTGCTCCCGCTGGGCCCTGGCCTCCAACTCGTAGTCCAGTTCCTCCGACACCCGGTCCCGGAGCTCCGTGATCAGAGGTTTGATGTCCATACCCGGAATCAACGGGCCCAGCAGACGCGCGAACCTGCCCAGTTGATTCAGATCCGAGAGCAACGCCTCGCCGGCGCCCGGGTACTGCACCTTGACGGCCACCGCGCGCCCGTCGTGCCACACCGCCCGGTGCACCTGGCCGATGGACGCGGCGGCCGACGGCTTGTCCGCGAACTCCAGGAACAACTCCCGCCAGTCCGCGCCCAGTCGTTCCGCGAGCACTCCGTGCACCGTGGAGGTCGGCATCGGCGGCGCCGCCTCCTGAAGCTTCGTCAGAGCTGCCCGGTACGGACCGGCCATCTCCTCCGGCAGAGCGGACTCGAAGACGGACAGCGCCTGCCCGAACTTCATCGCGCCGCCCTTCAGCTCACCCAGGACCTTGAAGAGCTGTTCCGCCGTGCGCTGCTGCAGCTCCCGCCCGACGATCTCGGCGGACTTCCCGCCGATCCGTTTGCCGAGACCCCAGGCGGTCCGGCCGGCGAAGCCCAGTGGCAACGCGGCCAGCTTGGCGGTACGAGTGACCGCCTTCCGGGGAAGATCAGACATGAGCCCCTCCAAATCCCAGACAGCCGCGCCGCACGGGCCCCGGGACCAGTGCCCTTCGACGGCGCCTACCCGGCCATTGTGACGTGCGGCTTCGAGCCGCCCGATGGCACGTCCCGTTCCACACCCCCAGGTGCCTCCCCACCAGCACCGCAGTAGCACTCGCGGTGGGCGGCGACCCGCTCCGCGCGCCAGTCGAGGAGCGGCAGCGCGGCCTCCCACCGGGTCCCCGTGCTCGACGGCAGCTCCCCGTCCAGGAAGGCCAGCGCATGCGCGGCCGCCAGCGCCGCCACCGCGGTGGCCAGCGCGACGTCGCAGGCCCCCACGTCCGCCCGCCGCCCGGAACGCCACTGTGCCAGCATCCTCGGCCACTGCGGGTCGGCCTCCGCCCTGGCCCGCGCCATGCACCCGGCGCACGCGCTCCCGCCCGGCAGCACCAGTGGCCCGACCACCCCCGTGGCCTCCAGCACCCCCGCGTACAGGTGCGGGATGCGCGACGCCAGCCAGCCCTCGGCCACCGCCGGGTCCGGCGCGTACGCCTCCAGCCCGTCCCGTGGCACCACCACCACCAGACTCAACGCGCCCTCGCCCCCGCATCCCTCCCCGTCCCGACCCTCCGCCCCGGACGCCGCCCCGCCCCCGGCGAGCAACCCCGCCCCGGACACCTCCCGCCCCGTCCCGGCCACCGCCCCGGACCCGGTCACCTCCCGCGTCGGCCCCGCCCCGGAGCCCGTCCGCGGCGCTCTCCCCGGGGTCCTTCCATGCGCCCACCTCCGTACCGTCTGCCGGACCGCGATCGCCCGCCGGGTGCCGACGGATTCGGCCGGGACCCCGCCCGGCGCCACGTCCCACGGCTCCACACATCCGCCGTCCAGTACGTCGACGTGCCCCACTCCCGAGGCGGCGAGCACCGAGGCGACCGTCGCGCCGACCCGGCCCGCACCGCGCACCTGGACCCGGGCGGCCCGGCGCGCGGCGAGCCGCCGCGCCGCGCCGCCCGGCTCCGGGTTCACCACGCTCAGCGAAGCCAGGTCGGGCCGCAGCCGGTCCGCCTCCCCGGTGCGCCTCCGCAGGGCGTCCGCCGCCGCCCCGCCCGCCGTCACGTCGTCGATCAGCCCCGCCCCGGCCAGCCGGGCGACCACGGTGTCCACCCGGCCCTCCGGCAGTCCCAGCGCCCGCGCCTCCTCCCGGAGCAGCGGCATGCCGCGCGTCCCGTCCAGCAGCGCCAGCAGACTTCCCGTCGCCGTGTCCACCGGTCCCACCACCACCGCGTGCGCCGCCGTCACCCCGAACTGCACGCTCTGCCGGTCCCGCCAGGCCCTTCGCAGCGCGGGCTTCATCCTCGGATGCATCACCATGGCCGTGCTCCTCTCCCCGTGCTCCAGCCGTACCCGCCCTGCCCAGCGCGCTCGCCGTGCTTCTTGCGTCGCGCTCTCAGAATGCCGGGCGGCCGGAAACAGCGCGGAAAGTTGTCCACAGGGCCGGAAGTTAGTCGTACCAGCGCGGAGGCAGGACTTCCGTCGCACACTGCGGGTAACGTCGTGGCGTGCCAGCCGACCCGTCCCCCCGCCTCGCCGTCGAAGTCCGCAGGAGCGCCCGACGCAGCCGCACCGTCTCGGCCTACCGCGAGGGCGACCGCACGATCGTGCTCATCCCCGCCCGGATGTCGGAGGCGGAGGAGCAGCGCTGGGTCGGCGTGATGCTCGACAAGCTCGCCGCCCAGGAGAGCAGGCGCACCCTCGGCGACGACGATCTGTCCGAGCGGGCCGACCGGCTCTCCGCCCAGTACTTCGAGGGCCGCGCCAAGCCGTCCTCGGTGCGCTGGGTGACCAACCAGAACGCGCGCTGGGGCTCCTGCACCCCCTCCGAAGGCAGCATCCGGCTCTCCCACCGGCTCCAGGGCATGCCGGAGTACGTCGTCGACTACGTGCTCCTCCACGAGCTGGCCCACCTCCTCGTGCCCGGACACGGTGCGTCCTTCTGGCGGCTCCTGGAGGCGTATCCACGCACCGAGCGGGCCCGTGGCTATCTCGAAGGGGTGGTCGCCGCCGACCGTCTCCCGCACCTCCTCAAGGATCGCGGAGAGTAACCGCGCGTACGCATCGAGCGGCGTCGGGCCGACCCGGGCGCGGTGCTCTGTACCGACCCTGTACCGGCTTGTCGCCCTGTCGGCATTTGCCGTTAGCCTGACGCGACGTATCCACTTTCGGGACGGGGGACGGTCGTTACGTATGGCCAGGGAATTCCAGCGCGGCCACAAGGCCAGGATCAGTGACCTCACAGCCGGGACGGATCTGTACGTAGGTGTACAGATCGGTGCTCCCGGACTGACCTTCGACATCAGCTGTTTCGGGCTCGACGCGAACGAGCAGCTGAGCGACGACCGGTACTTCATCTTCTTCAACCAGCCCAAGTCGCCCGAGGAGTCCCTCCAGCTGCTGGGCGCGCAGGCCGGTGACACGGAATCGTTCCGCGTCACCCTCGACCGCCTTCCGTCCCACATCCACAAGCTGTCCTTCACCGCGACCATCGACGGCCCGGGCCAGATGTCGCAGGTCTCTCCCGGGTACGTCCGGATCGTGGCGGGCGGCGAAGAGGTCGCCCGGTACTCCTTCAACGGCTCTGAGTTCACCACCGAGCGAGCCGTGATGCTGGGGGACTTCTACCTCAAGGACGTGTGGCGCTTCGCCGCCGTCGGGCAGGGCTTCGACGGAGGTCTTGACGCGCTGCTGAAGAACTTCGGCGGCGAGGTCGCCGAGGAGGAGCCCGCCCCGGCGCCCCAGCAGGGCGCCCCCGGGTTCGGCCCGCCCGCGCAGGCGGCGGCGCCTACGCAGCAGCCGGCTCCGTCCTTCGGCGCCCCGGCACCCCAGGCCGCACCGCCCGCGCCCTCCTTCGGCGCCCCGGCACCGCAGCCACCCGCGCCGCCGGCCCCCGCACCGCAGCCGCCCGCGCCCCAGACGTCGGCACCGCAGGCCCCCGCGCCCGCCGTCCCGCCCGTGCACGCCGCACAGACGATCACGGCACCGCTTCACCCGCAGGGCCCCCCGCCGCACGGGCAGCCGCCCCACGCGCCCCAGCAGTACGGGCAGGCGGCGCCCCAGGCGCCCGGCCAGGCCCAGAGCCAGGGCGGTCAGTACGGCTACCCGCCGGCCGCCCCCGGCCCGTACGGCCGGCCGCCCGCACAGCAGCAGCCGTACGGCCCGCCACCAGGCATGCCGCAGGGGCTGCCCCCGCAAGGGATGCCCCAGCCGGGCGTACCTCCGCAAGGGATGCCCCAGCCGGGCGTACCTCCGCAAGGGATGCCCCAGCCCGGTGTGCCGCAGACCGGCCCCGGCCTCCAGGCCGCCCTCCAGAAGTACCGCGAGACGCCCACCGGCCAGCGCTGGGCCCCGCAGAACGAGCAGCTCATGCGGGTCGACCTCGGCAACAACGGCACACCCGTCCTCGCCCGCCAGGGCAGCATGGTGATGTACCAGGGCAAGGTCGACTTCAGCTACAAGGGCGCCGGATTCAAGGGGCGGGTCGTCGGCAACGCCACGGGCCAGGAAATGCAGCTGATGCGCTGCTCCGGAGCGGGCCAGGTCTTCTTCGCGGAGAACGCCGCGCACCTGCACCCCATCGAGCTCCAGGGGGACGGAATCTGCGTCTCCGCAGAGAACGTCCTCGCGTTCGACGAGACCCTCCAGCACGAGGTCCGCCGTATCGAGGGTCACGGCATCCCCGGCGGCGCGCTCTTCACGATGATGTTCCACGGCACCGGCACGGTCGTGGTGAAGACCCAGGGCATCCCCGTTGTGCTGCCGGTCACGCCCACCACCTTCGCCGACAGCAACGCCGTCGTCGCCTGGTCGGCGGCGTCCCAGGTGATCCTCTCCAGCCAGGTCCGGCTGCGCCGCCAGGCGTTCCCCGGGCACAGCGGAGAGACCGTCAACCTCCAGTTCCGGGGAGCCCCCGGGAACTTCATCGTCGTCCAGCCGTACGAGGTCTGAGGGAGCCCGAAGAATGAACCAGCAGCTCGCGGGCTTCGCCCCGACACCGGTCGCGGCCCGCATGGAGAACCACGGCCGCTCCATGGTCAAGGTCGCCATGGCCACCGGCCAGGACCTGTACGCGCGCACCGGCTCGATGGTCGCCTACGAGGGCTTCGTACAGTACGAGCCCAACCCGCCCGCCGTGCGCCAGATCGCCTCGCAGTGGATCACCGGCGAGGGTGCCCCGGTCATGAAGTGCTCGGGCGACGGCCTGCTCTACCTCGCCGACTACGGCGCGGACGTCGTCGTCATCAACCTCGCCAACGACGCCCTCTCCGTCAACGGCAGCAACCTCCTCGCCTTCGACGTCTCCCTCCAGTGGGGTGTCGAACGCGTCAAGGGCCTCGCCAAGTTCGCCGGCCAGGGCCTGTGGAACGTCAAGGTCACCGGCAGCGGCTGGGTCGCGCTCACCTCGCGCGGCACCCCGATCGTGGTGGACTGCGGACGGGGCGAGGACGAGACGTACGTCGACCCGGACGCGCTCGTCGCCTGGTCGCCGAACCTCAAGGTGAAGGGCAAGCGCAGCTTCAAGGCGTCCGCACTGATCGGACGCGGCAGCGGTGAGGCCTACCAGATGGCCTTCTCCGGCGAGGGGATCGTCGTCGTGCAGCCCAGCGAGGACAGCTCGGACCGCCTGCGGGCCAGGCACTGAGGGGGATGGGGAACACCATGCAGAGTCCGCTTTTCGGCTACACGGAACAGCAGTCGGCCGAGCGCTACACCGCGCAGAACCCGCAGCTCCTGCGGGTCGCCCTGACCGGACACGACGACGTCCTCGCCCGCAAGGGCAGCATGGTCGCCTACCAGGGGCTGCTGGAGTTCGACGGCGAGTACCAGTCGAACCCGCAGCAGCGCGCCCGCGCCCACACCGGGGAGGGCCTGGACCTGATGCGCTGCTCGGGGCAGGGCACCGTCTTCTTCGCCAACCTCGCCCAGTACATCCACGTGGTCGACGTCGACCAGGACGGCCTGACCGTCGACAGCAGCTATGTGCTGGCTCTCGACTCGGCACTGCACACCGAGGTCGTCGCCGTCGACAGCCAGTACGGAATCTCCGGCTCCGGCAAGTACCAGACCAACGTCTCCGGCCGCGGCAAGATCGCCCTGATGACCTCGGGGCAGCCGCTGGTGCTGCAGGTCACCCCCGACCGGTACGTCAGTGCCGACGCGGACGCGGTCGTCGCATGGTCGGCGTCGCTGCGGGTGCAGATGCAGGCTCAGACGTACTCCTCGGGGATACGGCGCAGGCGCGGCAACACCGGCGAGGGCTGGGAGCTCAGCTTCCTCGGCCAGGGCATCGTGCTGGTCCAGCCCAGCGAGGTCATGCCGCCGCAGAACGCGGTCATCGGCCAGGGCATGGCAGCGCAGTACGGCGTGGGCCAGCAGGGCGCCCACGGGCAGAACCAGAACAACGCCTGGAGCTAGTCGGCCTCCAGGCGCGAACCGGGCTTACCGCGACAGCGTCCGGAAATCGGCCCGGCACCCGGGCACGAGCCGCGCTCACGTAAGACAGGTAAGGGGCGACCTCCATGAGGCCGCCCCTTACCTCGTGTGCCGTCGGCCTACAGTGCCGCGCGTACGCGTTCCACCAGCCGTACGACCGACTCGTCGGCCACCCCCGCGACCTCGTCGTAGCCGAACCAGCGCAGATCGTCCGACTCGTCGCTGATCGCCTCGACCGCACCCGCCGGGGCGAGCGCCCCGTACTGCACGTCGAGATGCCAGTGGCAGGGAGCCGGAATCGGATGCCGGTCCAGGCGCACCGGGCCCACCGGGAGCAGCGTCAGCCCCGCGATGCCGGACTCCTCGGTGGCCTCCCGCAGCGCGGCGTCCGCCAGCGTCGCGTCACCGCTCTCGCAGTGCCCGCCCATCTGCAGCCACATCTTCAGCTTCCTGTGCAGGGTCAGCAGCACCCGGCCCTGCCGCGCGTCCACCACCAGCGCACTGGCCGTCAGATGCCCGGCGCTGCAGGCCTTCCACATGCCGTCCGGATGCGCCGAGAGATGGTCCAGGTACTGCTGCCGCAGCTCGGGCTGGTCCTCGTACCCCTTGAGTACGAGGACGGCGTCGTCGTGCAGGGTCACTTGCCGCCCTCGGAGTCGGTGCCGTCGGAGTCCGTGCCGTCGGCGTCCGTGTCGCCCTGCTCGTCCTTCTTCTTCAGGTCCGGCTTGCCCGCCGCCTCGCCGAGCATCTTGTCCAGCTCGGAGAAGTCCATGTGCTCGCGGTGCACGAACCCGTCCGGGTCGTCCAGGTCCTGTGCCGTGGGCAGCATGTCCGGGTGTTCCCACAGCCCGTCACGGCCCTCGTGGCCCCGCGCGTCCGTGAGCGAGGCCCACAGCCGGGAGGCGTCCCGCAGCCGGCGCGGACGCATGTGCATGCCGACCAGCGTCGCGAACGTCTGCTCCGCGGGGCCGCCCGAGGCACGCCGCCTGCGCAGCGTCTCGCGGAGCGCGTCCGCCGACGTCAGGCGCGGCTTCGCGGCCTCGTGCACCACCGCGTCCACCCAGCCCTCGACGAGCGCCAGTGCCGTCTCCAGACGCGCCAGAGCCGCCTTCTGTGCCGGCGTGTCCTCCGGCTGGAACATGCCCTGCTGGAGCGCTTCCTGCAGCTGCTCGGGGTTGGAGGGGTCGAGCCCGCCGACCGCCTCCTCCAGCTTGGAGGTGTCCACGGTGATCCCGCGGGCGTAGCCCTCGACCGCGCCGAACAGGTGCGAGCGCAGCCACGGCACGTGCGCGAAGAGCCGCTGGTGGGCGGCCTCGCGCAGCGCCAGGTACAGCCGTACCTCGTTCGCGTCGACGCCCAGGTCCTTGCCGAACGCCTCGATGTTCACCGGCAGCAGCGCCGCCTTGCCGACCGGCCCCAGCGGCAGACCGATGTCGGTCGAACCCACCACCTCGCCCGCCAGCACACCGATGGCCTGCCCGATCTGCTGGCCGAACATGGCGCCGCCCATGGAGCGCATCATGCCGATCAGCGGGCCCGCCATGGCCTGCATCTCCTCGGGCAGCACATCGCCCATGGCCGTGCCGACCCGCTCCGCGACCGGGTCGACCAGCTGCTGCCACGCGGGCAGCGTCGCCTCGACCCACTCGGCGCGGCTCCACGCCACCGACGTGGTCGCGCCGGACGGCAGCGAGGTCACGCCGTCCAGCCAGTGGTCGGCCAGGCGCACGGCCTCCTCCACCGCGGACCGCTCGGCCGCGCCGACACTGGAGTCCTTGGTGCCGTCGGAGGTGCCCTGTGCCACGGTCTGGCGGGCGATGTCCTTGGCCATGTCCCAGTTCACGGGACCGCCCTCGTAGCTCAGCATCTGGCCGAGCTGCTGGAAGGCGGCGCCCAGGTCGTTCGGGTTCATCGCACCGAACATCGCGGCGAAGGGATTGTCACCGCCCGCCCCGCCCATGCCCGGCAGCGCGCCGAAGCCCCCGAAGGGGTTCGACGGACCGCCGCCGGAACCCTGCCCGCCACCGGCAGGGTCCTTCTTCTTGCCGTCGCCGTCCTCCGGCTCCTCCGGCGGAACGCCGAATCCGAATGGGGTGTCGCTCACGGGTTTCCTCGGCTCGTAGGGCCGCCGGAGTTGGCCGGCGGCGGCTGCCCGGCATCTGCACCCAGGGTAGACACCGCAGCGGGTTCGGGGCTCGGTGCTCCGAGGACCCTTGGCCTGCGGCAGGATGGACGACACCTGGTCCGTACGCGCCAACTCGCGTACGTACTGAAGACAACCGCTGGAGACGCCCGGTGAGTTCCCCAGATCCCAAGGTTCGTGCAACAGATTCAAAGGTTCGCGCAACGCGAAACCGATCAACCCCCGCGGCCCGGGGCCCGGTCGTCGCGGTCACCGGTGCCGCATCCGGTGTCGGCGCCCTGCTGACCCGGCGGCTCGCCGAGTCCGAGCACGTCAAAGAGGTCGTCGCCATCGACGAACGGCGCGGCGACACCGACGGCGCGCAGTGGCACATCCTCGACGTCCGGGACCCCGCCATCGCCGAGAAACTGCGCGGCGCGGACGTCGTCGTGCACCTCGCGCTCGACCTCGACCTGGAGTCCGACCCCGCCGCCCGTACGGCGTTCAACGTGCGCGGCACGCAGACGGTGCTGACGGCGGCCGCCGCGGCCGGGGTGCACCGGGTCGTGCTGTGCACCTCCGCCATGGTCTACGGCGCGCTCCCCGACAACGACGTCCCGCTCTCCGAGGACGCCGAGCTGCGCGCCACCGCCGAGGCCACCGGCGTCGGGGACCTGCTCGAGGTGGAGCGGCTGGGCCGCCGTGCCCCGCGTGCCCATCCCGGCCTCAACGTCACTGTCGTGCGCCCCGCCGTCCTCGTCGGCGGTACGGACACCGCCCTCACCCGCTACTTCGAGTCGCCGCGCCTCCTGGTCGCCGCCGGATCCCGTCCCACCTGGCAGTTCTGCCACGTGGACGACCTGGTCAGCGCCCTGGAGTACGCCGTCCTGGAGAAGGTCGAGGGGGAGCTCGCGGTCGGCTGCGACGGCTGGCTCGAACAGGAGGAGGTGGAGGAGATCAGCGGCATCCGCCGCATGGAACTGCCCTCCGCCGTCGCCCTGGGCGCCGCGGCGAGACTGCACCGCATCGGCCTCACCCCGTCCCCGGCCGGCGACCTCGCGTACACGATGCACCCCTGGGTGGTGAGCGTGTCGCGGCTGCACGACGCGGGCTGGCGGCCGCAGTGGACCAACGAGGAGGTCCTCGCGGAACTCCTCAAGGAGGTCGAGGGGCGGCACACCCTGGCCGGTCGCCGTCTCGGCCGCAAGGACGCCACCGCGGCGGGCGCGGCGGGCGCCACGGTCGCCCTGCTCGGCACGGCCGCGCTGGTGCGGCGGGCCCGCAAGGCACGGCGCCGCATCTGAGGCCGGGTACGGGCCGCCGTATCCCGGCGGCCCGTACCGCTTGTAGGAGGCTCCAGACGGCAGGGGCGCCCGCCGGTCGAAACCGCTCTACCGCGCCGACGGCGCGGTACGGCACGATGGCCCTATGGCAGGCACCCCCAGCACCCCCGTCGACGGCTCCACTCCCGACTCCGCCGCCCACCCGGGCGAACAGGCGGCGCCGGACCCGATCCGGCTGCTCGCGATCCGCGACACCGCGCTCTCCCTGGACGAGGTGTTCCGGGCCGTCGGCGAGGACGCGGCGGGCGGCACGGCCCTGTTCGTCGGCACCGTGCGCAACCACGACGGCGGCGCCGACGTCGACGCGCTCGGTTACTCCTGCCACCCGACGGCGGACGCCGAGCTGCGCCGCGTCGCCGAGCGGGTCGTCGCGAAGTTCCCGGTACGGGCCCTGGCGGCCGTCCACCGCGTCGGCGACCTCGCGGTGGGCGACCTCGCGGTCGTGGTGGCCGTCTCCTGCCCGCACCGCGGGGAGGCCTTCGACGCCTGCCGCATGCTGATCGACGACCTGAAGCACGAGGTGCCGATCTGGAAGCACCAGAAGTTCTCCGACGGGGCAGAGGAATGGGTCGGCGCGTAGCGCCGTCGTCGAGGGGTGGCGGTCGGGCGACGGGAGGGCGGGTCGGCGCGTCGCCGTCGTCGAGTGGCGGCGGGAGGGCGGGTGGATCCTGTCCTGTGAGGTGCCGTCGCGGGCGGAACCCGCATAAACCCCCCCGCCGGCAAGCGCCCCGATTTGCGTAACCCGACCCCTGGCCCGAGCGTTGAGGCAGCGGATGGTTAATCTGCTGATCGGCTGGCTGCGATCGCTCGGGTTGTTCAGCGGTCGCTCACTGGGTCAGGAGGTCGGAATGGCTGCTCTCGCCTGGTTGCTGATTCCGCTTTTCGCAGCTGTCGGTGCTGCGATATGGGGAAGCTGGGCTGCTCGAAACCGCACCACCGGCGATGTCGCCGAACTCGCGGGCTACGAGAAATTCCGCGACGCCATGCAGAAGTCGCATCCCGGTTCCGACGCCGCCTGAGGCGTACCGGTCGATGTGTCCCGTTCCGTACGAGAGAGCCGAGGCAAGCGCCCGCGCCCCGTACGGACCGGCCCCAGCCCCGTACGGACCGGCCCCAGCGGTGCACGTCCGGACCCGTCCCGTACTGTCGTTCCATGCCACGCCGCACAGCGACGATGCTCGCCTCCACCCTCGTCCTGATCGCGCTTCTCTGCGCGGGCGTCCTCATCAAAGTCCCGTACTCGGAGATGTCCCCGGGGCCGACGGTGAACACCCTGGGCGACGCGGGTGGCGAGCCCGTGCTGCAGATCTCCGGGCGCAAGACGTACCCGACGTCCGGTCACCTCAACATGACGACAGTCCGCGTCACCGGTGCCGACTACCGGATGAACCTGATGGAGACGGTCTACGGCTGGCTGGCGCACGACAGCATCGTCGTCCCGCACAGCACGCTCTACCCGGACGGCAAGACCGAGGAGCAGTCCACCCAGGAGAACGCCGAGGAGTTCACCCAGTCCCAGGAGACCGCGAAGGTCGCCGCCCTCAAGGCGCTGAAGCTCCCGGTCGCCACGCGCGTGGTCGTCGCGAGCGTCGTCAAGGACAGCCCCGCCCAGGGCAAGCTGCACGCGGGCGACGTGATCCGTGAGGTGGACGGCCGGAAGGTCGAGGAGCCGGGCGACGTCGCCAAGATCGTCACGCAGCGCAAGCCCGGGGAGAAGGTGGTCTTCACCGTCGTGCCTGCCAAGGAGGCGGCCGCCGCGGAGAAGGCGCACAGGGCGCAGCCCACGGCCACCGAGAAGATCACCGTGACGACGAAGAAGGCAGACGACAACGGACGGGCCATCGTCGGCATCCAGGCCGGGACCGATCACACCTTCCCGTTCACGATCGACATCAAGCTGGCCGACGTGGGCGGTCCTAGTGCGGGCCTGATGTTCTCGCTCGGCATCGTCGACAAGCTCACCGAGGGCGACATGACGGGCGGGAAGTTCGTCGCCGGCACCGGCACGATCGACGAGAAGGGCAAGGTCGGCCCGATCGGCGGCATCCAGATGAAGACGGTCGGCGCGCGCAAGGCCGGCGCCCAGTACTTCCTGACGCCGAAGGAGAACTGCGCGACGGCCGCCGCCGACGTCCCCGACGGCCTCACCCTCGTGCGGGTGGACACCCTCGACGACGCGGTCAAGTCGATGGAAGGCATCAAGAAGGGCGACACGGCCGGCCTGCCGAAGTGCTCGACGGGCTGACCGGCCGCCCCTGCATGTCAGGACATGCGTGTCCCGGCGAAGTCCGCACGAGGAACGGGCCGACCGGCCACCGCGCTACGACTCGAAGGTCGCCGCCAGCGCCTCGGCGAGTCCCGGCACCAGGTCGGGGCCCGTCAGCACCTCGTTGGGCGAGTCCTTCTCGCGCAGCCGGATCGCCGACTCGCGGGCCCCGCCGCGCAGCACGGCCACCGTCATCCGCACCTCCTGCCGGTCCGGGTGCGCGGCCACCCACTGGGTGAGCTGCTTGCCCTTCATCCCCTCCGGCACGGACGCCTCCGCCGACGGGGGCAGCATCAGACGCTCCACGGTCAGCGCACAGCCGACGACCGCGTCGGGCCAGGCGATCGTGCCGAGGAACTCGTCCAGCGCCTTGCCGCGGGGAATCTCCTCCTGCTCGATCGGCGTGTACCCGGCGGCACTCGCCGCGTCGATGCCGAGCTGCGAGGCGAGCCCCGGTTCCTGCTTGCGCAGCTTCGCCGTGTCGACCAGGGCGAACAGCCGTGCGGGCTTGTCCCAGCCGAGGCCGGACGCGTACTCGTCGATTTCCAGCGCGGCGCGCGTCAGTGGGCTCGCCGCCATCGGCGTACCCGGCGCGGGCATCGGAGGGGTGTGGTCTGAGGGGGAGGAGTTGGACATGGTGAATATCCTGCCTCCTTCGGCCCCCAAAGCGGGAACTGAGTAAAGCTTCAGTAAGTTGCATAGGTACGGCCCTGCGACCGCGGGGCCGGTACGACCGCTCCACACGACCGCTTCACCCATACGCTCCGTACAAAACAGCGAACTTCGAGGTGCGCACGTTGGCTTTCCAGATGCCGGACCGCGGCGGAGGCCCGACCGGGCCACGGATCAGAGTGGGCCGGCCTTCCCGGCGTGCCCGGACCCTGCTCATGACACTGGGCGTACTGGCCGTGCTGGCCATGGCGTTCGTCATGTTCGCGGGGTTCTGGACGGACTGGCTCTGGTACCGATCGGTCAAGTACTCGTCCGTCTTCACCACCACTCTGTGGACCAAGATCGGCCTGTTCGCCGTCTTCGGTCTCCTCATGGCCGCAGCCGTCGGTGTGAACATCTGGCTGGCGCACCGGCTGCGGCCGCCGCTGAGCGCCATGTCGATGGAGCAGCAGAGCCTCGACCGCTACCGGATGGGCCTGGCACCGTACAAGAAGTGGGTGCTGATCGCGGTCACCGCCCTCGTCGGGCTGATCGCGGGCGCGTCCGCCGCCGGACAGTGGCGCACCTGGCTGCTGTGGGTCAACGGAACGATGTTCGGGCAGAAGGACCCGGAGTTCGGTCTGGACGTCGCGTTCTACGCGTTCGACCTGCCCTGGTACCGCTTCCTGCTCGGCTTCGGCTTCGCCGCCGTGGTGGTCTCGCTGATCGCCGCCGCCCTGGTGCACTACCTGTACGGCGGGCTGCGCCTGACCAGCCCCGGTGCCCGCGCGACCGCCGCCGCCACCGGCCACCTCTCGGTCCTGCTCGGCGTGTTCGTCACGCTGAAGGCCGTCGCCTACTGGCTCGACCGGTACGGGCTGGCCGTGAAGTCCAGTGACTTCAAGGCCACCGGCAACTGGACCGGCCTGCGCTTCGTCGACGCCAACGCCTACCTTCCGGCGAAGACGATCCTGTTCTGCATCGCCGTCATCTGCGCCGTGCTGTTCTTCGCGACGCTGTGGCGCCGCACCTGGCAGCTGCCGGTGATCGGCTTCGGCCTGATGGTGCTCTCGGCGATCCTGATCGGCGGGCTCTACCCGGCGATCGTGCAGAAGTTCCAGGTCCAGCCGAACGAGCAGGCCAAGGAAGCCCCGTACATCAAGAAGAACATCGAGGCGACCCGCAAGGCCTACGACATCGACGGCGCCAAGGTCACCGACTACAAGGGCGCGGGCGACAACGGCGACAACGCGAAGCTGCGCAAGGACGCCGACACGGCGGCCAGCTACCGCCTGCTCGACCCGAACGTGGTGTCGCCGACCTTCCGCCAGCTCCAGCAGGAGCGGAAGTACTACCAGTTCCCGCAGACCCTCGACGTCGACCGCTACAACGGCCAGGACACCGTCATCGGCCTGCGCGAGCTCGACCTCAAGGGCATCCCGAAGCGGAACTGGATCAACGACCACTTCTACTACACGCACGGCTACGGCGCGGTGAGCGCCAAGGGCACCTCCGTCAACGCGGACAACGAGGGCGGCCCCGAGTTCACCGAGTCGGGCCTGCCGTCCAGTGGCGTGCTCAGCGAGAAGGCCAAGTACGAGCAGCGGATCTACTACGGCGAGAAGACCGAGCAGTACTCGATCGTCGGTGGCCCGCAGCGGGAGCTCGACTACGAGAAGAACGGCGAGCCCACCAAAACCACCAGCTACAAGGGCAACAGCGGCGTCAGCCTCTCGAACCCGTTCAACCGTGCGGCCTACGCCGTCACCATGAGCGAACCGCAGATCCTGTACTCCGGTGCCATCGGCGACGGCTCGCGGATCCTGTACAACCGCACGCCCAAGCAGCGCGTCGAGGCCGTCGCCCCGTGGCTGACCATCGACGGCGACGCCTACCCGGCGATCATCGGCGACCGCATCCAGTGGATCGTCGACGCCTATACGACGACGAACGGCTACCCGTACGCGTCGCGCACCGTGCTCGGTGACACCACGACGGACTCGCTGACCACCAACCAGCGCGCCGTCGTCGCCCAGCAGAACCAGGTCAACTACATCCGCAACTCGGTGAAGGCCACCGTCGACGCCTACGACGGCTCGGTCAAGCTCTACGAGTGGGACGAGAAGGACCCGGTCCTCAAGACCTGGCAGAAGGCCTTCCCCGGCACGGTCGAGGACAAGAGCAAGATCCCGGCCGTGCTCAAGGAGCACCTGCGCTACCCGCAGGACATGTTCAAGGTCCAGCGCGAGCTGCTCACCCGTTACCACGTCACGGAGCCGAAGCAGTTCTACAGCGGTTCCGACGCCTGGCAGGTCCCGGACGACCCGACGACCACCGCCAAGGGTGCCGTGCCGCCGTACTACCTGAGCCTGAAGATGCCCGGCGACACGGAGCAGAACTTCTCCTTGACGACGACCTTCACGCCCAACGGACGCCCCAACCTCGGCGGGTTCATGGCGGTCGACGCCGATGCGGCCAGCCCGAGTTACGGCACCATAAGGCTTCTGCGGGTCACCGGTGACGTACTGGGTCCGCAGCAGGTGCAGAACCGGCTGAGCACCAACCCCGACGTCACGGAGTTCGTCCGCAACACCAAGGGCGCCAACTCGGACATCGAGTACGGCAACCTGCTGACGATCCCGCTCAACGACGGGTTCCTGTACGTCACTCCGGTGTACGCGCAGGGCAACAACGCCCAGTACCCGCTGCTGAAGAAGGTCGGCGTCTCGTACGGCAAGGAGACCGTCTTCAAGGACAGTCTCGCCGAGGCGCTGAACGCGGTCTTCGGTGAGCAGGGCGCGGAGACGCCGCCGGACAAGGGCGACGGCACGACCAGGCCGCCCGCCGCCGGCACCGACCTCCAGAAGGCCATCACGGACGCCACCGCCGCGTACGAGGAGGGCCAGAAGGCCCTCCAGAAGACGCCGCAGGACTGGGTGGCCTACGGCAAGGCCCAGGAGAAGCTCCAGGAGGCGCTGGTGCGGGCGGCCGACGCCCAGAAGGCGGCGCCGCCGGCGAAGCAGGACCCCAAGGCTCCCGCCGACCCCAAGGTTCCGGCGGACCCGAAGGATCCACCGAAGAGCGACTGATCGCCGGGAACGAGCAGTAGCCGGCCGGAAAAGGGCTCCACCCCGCACCGTGGTACGGTGGGAAAACAACGACGCGGGGTGGAGCAGCTCGGTAGCTCGCTGGGCTCATAACCCAGAGGTCGCAGGTTCAAATCCTGTCCCCGCTACTGAACAGACGAGGGCCCGGATCCATTGAGGATCCGGGCCCTCGTCGTATGTCCGTACACCGTATGTGTTTGACTTGTCGCCCTGTGGGCATGTCGACAAAACGCTGAAGTGACCTCAATGGCTGCGGTATACCAGGTGTACCCGGGTTGCGGGTGGTGCGACGATGAAAACTATGGGGGACAGGGCAACTCTGTTGGAGACAGGGCGGGTTGACACAGACCGTGTGGAGCTGCGGCGGGCCGACGAAGGCACCGACACCGCCACGGCGGAGGACGAGGCACGCCACCGGCACGCTGCCGAGGAGGGCGACACCGAGTCCATGAGCGTCCTCGGCGCCCTTCTGCTGCGCCGCGGCGACCTGGACGGCGCGGAGCCCTACCTGCGCGCGGCCACCGCCGAGGGCGACCGGGCCGCCGCCAACAACCTCGGCGTTCTGCTGCACCAGCGCGGATACGCCGAGGAGGCCGCGGGATGGTGGCGGATCGCCGCCGTGGCCGGCTCCGCGGCCGCCGCCCACGCCCTGGGCCGCCACTTCCGCGAACGCGGCGACGAACCCGCCGCCGAGTACTGGCTGCGCCAGTCCGCCGAACACGGCCACGCCCTGGGCGCCTACGCCCTCGCCGACCTCCTCGAACACCGGGGCGACGTCGGGGCGGAGCGCTGGCTGCGGGCCGCCGCCGAGCAGGGGCACCGCGAGGCCGCGTACCGGCTGGCCCGGCTTCTCGACCGCCGCGCGGGCACCCCCACCGGCGGCGGACCCGCCGCCGACGTCGCCAACCGGCGCGGCATCACCTGGGACACCGACCCCCGCATGCTGCGCACTTCCTCCACCGCCCCCGGCGAGAAGCCGCCCGCGCTGGAGGCCGAGCAGTGGTACCGGCAGGCCGCCGCACGCGGGCACCGCAGGGCAGCCCTGCACCTCGGCGTCATCCTGGAGGCCCGGGGCGAGCTCAAGGAGGCCGGGCGCTGGTACCTGACCTCCGCCAAGGACGGCGAGCCGCGCGCCGCGTGCGCGCTGGGCTTCCTGCTGCGCGACGCCGGTGACGAGGAGAGCGCCGCCGTGTGGTGGCTGCGAGCGGCCCAGGAGGGCGACGGGAACGCCGCCAACGCCCTGGGGGCCCGGCATGCCGCGCGGGGCGAGCAGCAGACCGCCGAGCGCTGGTACCGGGCCGCCCTGGACGCCGGCGACATCAACGGCGCGTACAACCTGGGGCTGCTGTGCGCGGCCCAGGGGCGTACGGCGCAGGCGGAGCAGTGGTACCGGCGTGCCGCGTACGCGGGCCACCGGGAGGCCGCCAACGCGCTGGCCATCCTGCTGCTGCAGGGCGGTGACGCGTCCGGTGCCGAGCCCTGGTTCTCCAAGGCCGCCGAGGCCGGCAGTGTGGACGCCGCCTTCAACCTGGGCATCCTGCACGCCGGCCGCGGCGAGGAGCGGGCCGCCCTGGAGTGGTACGAGCGGGCCGCCGCGGCCGGGCACACGGAAGCGGCCCTCCAGGTCGGCATCGCCCTGCTCAGGGACGGCGACGAACGCGAGGCCGAGGCGCACCTGCGGCGCGCGGCGGGCGGCGGCAGCGCGGAGGGCGCCTTCCGGCTGGGGATGCTCCTGGACGCCCGTCAGCCGCCGTCCGGGCCCCCCGTCCTCGGTGAGTCCGTCGACGAGAAGTCCGAGTGCGAGGAGTGGTACGAGCGGGCCGCCGAGCAGGGGCACCGGCGCGCGCAGGTGCGGGTGGGGATGCTCGCGGCCGGGCGCGGCGACATGGCGGGCGCGGCGAAGTGGTACCGGGAGGCGGCCGAGGCGGGGAGCCTGGGCGGCGCCTTCAACCTGGGGCTGCTGCTGGCGCGCGAAGGACGCGAGTCGGAGGCGCAGCTGTGGTGGACCAGGGCCGCGCACGCCGGGCACGGCCGGGCGGCGCTGCGGCTGGCGCTGCTGGCGGCCCGGCGGGGCGAGCTGGGCGAGGGCGAGCGGTGGTGCGTACGGGCGGTGGAGCTGGGGCCCGCGGAGGTGGCGGAGCGGGCGGCGAGGCTGCGCGACGCGCTGCACCAGGAGCTGACCGCGTAGGACCCGCTGCCGGCACCGGCTCCGGAGGGCGGCGGGGACAGCCTGCTCGGAACGGGCCGGCGGTCGGGCATCCGGCTCGGCCGGCGGCGCGGGCGTCCGGCTCCGGGCGGTGGCGCGGAAACGATTTGCGCTGGTCGGGGGTGCGACGTAGGGTTGGGTCTACCGACGCGGGGTGGAGCAGCTCGGTAGCTCGCTGGGCTCATAACCCAGAGGTCGCAGGTTCAAATCCTGTCCCCGCTACTGAAGAAGCAGTGCAGACCTGAGGCCCGGAACTCGAAAGAGTTCCGGGCCTCAGGTCGTTTTCGTGGTGCGAGCCGAGCCGGGCGAGAGCCCGCGCCCGGCGGCTACGCGCAGTTCGGGCAGATGCCCCGGTACGTGACTTCCACGTCGGAGATGGTGAAGCCGAAGCGCTCCGTGTCCGGCAGGTCGCCGAGCAGGTTGCCCGCGGGGTGCACGTCACGGATGGCGCCGCACCTCGCGCACACCAGGTGCTGGTGGGGGCGGTGGGCGTTGGGGTCGTAGCGCTTGGCGCGGTGGTCCGTGGAGACCTCGATGACCTCGCCCAGGGAGACCATCTCGCCGAGGGTGTTGTACACCGTGGCGCGGGAGATCTCCGGCAGCTTGTCGACGGCGCGTGCGTGCACCTCGTCGGCGGTCAGATGCATGTGGTCCCCGTCGAGGACCTCGGCCACGACGCGGCGTTGCGCGGTCATGCGCCAGCCCCGCCCGCGCAGTCGTTCAAGAAGGTCGCTCATGTCTTCCAGCCTAACAGGGAGGGGACTCAGTCCCGAACGGATGTGAATCTGGATGCCCGCTTGACTTAGACAGTGTCCATTGTAGGATCAGGAAAAGCGATAGACCGAGGACAGGAACTGTCAGTAATGACGCAGGAGGCGCACGTGACGTCGCAGGGACCGCTCACCACCGAGGCCGGCGCGCCGGTCGCCGACAACCAGAACAGCGAGACGGCCGGTGTCGGCGGGCCCGTACTCGTCCAGGACCAGGCGCTGCTGGAGAAGCTCGCGCACTTCAACCGCGAGCGCATCCCGGAGCGTGTCGTGCACGCCCGCGGCGCCGGTGCGTACGGCACCTTCACGCTCACCCGCGACGTCTCGCAGTGGACGCGCGCCAAGTTCCTCTCCGAGGTCGGCAAGCAGACCGAGACCTTCCTGCGCTTCTCCACGGTCGCCGGGAACCTGGGCTCCGCGGACGCCGTCCGTGACCCGCGCGGCTTCGCGCTGAAGTTCTACACGGAGGAGGGGAACTACGACCTCGTCGGCAACAACACGCCCGTCTTCTTCATCAAGGACGCCATCAAGTTCCCGGACTTCATCCACACGCAGAAGCGCGACCCGTACACGGGCTCGCAGGAAGCCGACAACGTGTGGGACTTCTGGGGTCTGAGCCCGGAGTCGACCCACCAGGTGACCTGGCTCTTCGGCGACCGCGGCATCCCGGCGACGCTGCGCCACATGAACGGGTACGGCTCGCACACGTACCAGTGGAACAACGCCCAGGGTGAGGTCTTCTGGGTCAAGTACCACTTCAAGACCGACCAGGGCATCAAGAACCTCACCACCGACGAGGCCAACCAGCTCTCCGGCATGGACCCCGACAGCCACCAGCGCGACCTGCGCGAGGCCATCGAACGCGGCGAGTTCCCGTCCTGGACCGTGCAGGTGCAGATCATGCCGGCGGCCGACGCGGCCACGTACCGCTTCAACCCGTTCGACCTCACCAAGGTGTGGCCGCACGCGGACTACCCGCCGATCGACATCGGCAAGCTGGAGCTCAACCGCAACCCGCAGAACATCTTCGCCGAGGTCGAGCAGTCGATCTTCAGCCCCGCGCACTTCGTGCCGGGCATCGGCCCGTCCCCGGACAAGATGCTCCAGGGCCGTCTCTTCGCGTACGGCGACGCCCACCGCTACCGCGTCGGCATCAACGCCGACCACCTGCCGGTGAACCGCCCGCACGCCACCGAGGCGCGCACGAACTCCCGTGACGGCTACCTGTACGACGGCCGCCACAACGGCGCCAAGAACTACGAGCCGAACAGCTTCGGCGGCCCCGCCCAGACGGGCGTGCCGCTGTGGCAGCCGGTCCAGGTGGCAGGTGCGACGGGCAACCACGAGGCCCCGTCCCACGCCGAGGACGACGACTTCGTGCAGGCGGGCAACCTCTACCGCCTCATGTCGGAGGACGAGAAGGGCCGCCTGATCGAGAACCTCGCCGGGTTCATCTCGAAGGTGTCGCGCGACGACATCGCCGAGCGCGCGGTCAACAACTTCCGCCAGGCGGACGGCGACTTCGGCAAGCGGCTGGACGCCGCTGTCCAGGAGCTGCGCAGCAAGTAGTTCGGCGCGAAGTACGAGTGGTGCGGCCGGTGGGCCGGGTTCCCCTGGGGGCCCGGCCCACCGGCCTGTGCGTGGGTCCACTCCGACTCTCCGTACGGGCAGGAGCCGCTCTCCGTAGGGTCAGGAGCCGCTCAGCCCGCCAGGGACGCCGGATGGCGGTGGCTCGGGGCCCAGCAGCGGATGATGTCGCGGACCGAGACGACGCCTATCGGCTCGCCGTGGTCGTCGTCCAGCACGATCAGGTGGCGGAAGCCCCCGTGCGACATGGCGGCGGCGGCCTCCTCCAGGGTCCAGGACGGGGAGGCGAAGACGACGTCGGTGGTGGTGTGGGAGCCGGCGGTCTCCAGGTCGGGATCCTGGTCGGCGCCGATGCAGTTGAGCACGTCGCGCTCGGTGAGGATGCCGAGGCCGCTGGTGTCGTGGTCGAGGACGATGGCGGCGCCGACGTGACGGACGGACATCAGTCGGGCGGCCTGACGGAGGGTGTGGGCGGGGCCGATGGTGAGGACCATGGTGCTCATGGCGTCGCGGACGAGCATGGAGAACAGCCACCTCCTGGGAGTGAGTCCGCACGAGAACGGATTCACAAGTTCACAAGTGAGTGAACTTTCAGAGTGGCAGCCCCGCGAGGGGTCAACAAGAGGCAGTCAGAGGCAAGTTGAGGGGCGCGCGACGAAACGCCACGCGCCCCTCGGTGAACTCAGTACCGCTGGTTGAGGTACCCCAGCAGCTCGTCGTGGAGCAGTCCGTTGGACGCCGCCGCGTTGCCGCCCTCGACGCCGCGGACGCCGTCCAGGCTGGTGAAACGGCCGCCCGCCTCCTCGACGATGATCGCGTTCGCGGCCATGTCCCAGAGGGAGAGTTCCGGTTCCGCGCAGATGTCCACGGAACCCTCCGCGACCATCATGTACGGCCAGAAATCGCCGTACCCGCGGGTGCGCCAGCAGGCCCGGGTCAGGTCCAGGAAGCCGTCCAGGCGGCCCTGCTCCTCCCAGCCGGCGAGCGAGGAGAACGCGAAGGACGCGTCGGCGATCTGCGGGACCTTCGACACCTGCAGCCGGGTCGCGGAGGTCAGGCTGCGGCCGGTGTACGCGCCGCCGCCCTTCGCCGCCCACCAGCGACGGCCCAGCGCGGGCGCCGACACCACTCCGACGACCGGGTGGTAACCGCCCTCGCCCGCCTCCATGAGCGAGATCAGCGTGGCCCACACGGGAACGCCGCGCACGTAGTTCTTCGTCCCGTCGATGGGGTCGATCACCCAGCGGCGCGGTCCTGTGCCCTGGAGGCCGTACTCCTCGCCGAGGATCGCGTCGCGCGGACGGGCGCGGTGCAGCTGGCCCCGGATCAGCTCCTCGGCCGCCTTGTCGGCCTCGGTCACCGGCGTCATGTCCGGCTTCGTCTCGACCTTGAGGTCCAGGGCCTTGAACCGGTCCATGGTCTGGGCGTCGGCGGCGTCGGCGAGGACATGGGCGAGGCGCAGGTCATCGTGATAGTCGGGCATGGGCACCACAGTATCGAGCGGAATCGGGCAGGGCCCCTACGGGACCGCAGCGGCAGGCCGGTGCCGGGCCGGGCGTGCCGTCGCGCGCAGGCACCCTTGACAGTTCGTGAGGTGCCGTCAACGCTGGCAGCCGGGAGGCGATGCTGTGCCCACTGCCCGAGAAGCCCTGTTGGACGCCGCCCGCACCACGCTCGCGGTGCGGCCCTGGACGGCGATACGGATGGTCGACGTGGCCGCGGCGGCAGGGGTGTCCCGGCAGACCCTCTACAACGAGTTCGGCAGCAAGGACGGGCTGGCGCGGGCCCTGGTGCGGCGGGAGGCGGACGCCTTCCTGGCCGAAGTGGACCGCATCCTCGCCGACCGCACCGGTTCCGACGCGGACCGGCTCACGGGAGTGGCCGAGTGGATCGTACGGGCGGCCCGCGCCAATCCCCTGGTCCGGGCCCTGCTCAGTGGCTGCTGGTCGGAACGGCTGCCCTCGGGGCGGGCCGCACGCGGGATCCCCGCCGCCGCGGCCGGACCGGCACAGCAGCGGGCGGACGGCGGGGCACCCGACGCGGCGGCGCTATTGACGCTCGTACGGGACCGGACACGGGAGGTGTTGGGGGACGGGCTGCCCTGTGAGGCGGTCCTCCGGGTGGCGGTGTCCTGGGTGGTGGCTCCCGGCCGCCCGGAGGACGGCCCGGTGGCGGAGTTGGTGCGCGGTCTGGTGGCCGCCACCCGGAGGGACTGACGCGGGGACTAGTGCGCGGAGCCGGAGAGCTGCAGGCCGATGACGCCGATGATGACGAAGGAGATCGACACCAACTTCAGGGTGGAGACGACGTCGTCGAGGAAGACCATCCCGTAGATCGCCGTGCCCGCCGCGCCGATGCCCGTCCAGACCGCGTACGCCGGACCCACGTCCAGCTTCTTCAGGGCCAGCGTGAGGAGGCCGAAGCTGCCCAGGGCGAAGGCCCCGAAGGCGATCGTCGGCCAGAGTCTCGTGAAGCCGTGGGACAGCTTCAGGCAGACGGCGAAGCCGGTTTCCAGGATTCCGGCGACCACCACCAGCAGCCACGCCATGTGAGTGTCTCCCTTGTCGGCCCGAGTCGGTGACTGCTTGGTCTCGCTCGGTGCGATTATGCCTTCAACCAAAGGGACGCAGGGGCGAATGCCGAGGGTTCAGTCGCCCTCGCGCCGCTCCCGGGTGGCGAGCAGCCGGCGCAGCGAATACAGCCGGGCCGGGTCCGCGTGCCCGTCCGCGACCCACTTGTCCAGGGCGCACTCGGGCGCGCTGTCGTCGTGCGTGCAGCCGCGCGGGCACTGCTCCGTGCCCGGCTCCAGGTCCGGGAACGCGTTGAGGACGCGCGAGGGGTCCACGTGGTGCAGGCCGAAGGACCGCACGCCCGGAGTGTCGATCACCCAGCCGGCGTCTCCCGCCAGGGGCAGTGCGAGCGCCGAGGTGGTGGTGTGCCGACCGCGGCCGGTGACCGCGTTGACGTGCCCGGTGGTGCGCCTGCGGTCCGCCGGGACGAGGGTGTTGACCAGCGTCGTCTTGCCGACGCCGGAGTGTCCGACGAAGGCGGTGATCTTCCCGTCGAGGTGCTCGCGCACGACGTCGCTCGCCGCCCCGTTCTCCAGCTCCGCACGGCTCGTGACGATGTACGGCACGCCCAGCGGCACGTACATCTCCAGGAGCTCATCGGCGGAGGCGAGGTCCGACTTGGTGAGGACAAGCAGCGGTGTCAGACCCCCGTCGTACGCTGCCACCAGGCAGCGGTCGATCATGCGGGGGCGCGGCTCCGGATCGGCCAGGGCGGTCACGACGGCGAGCTGGTCGGCATTGGCGACGACGACCCGCTCGAACGGATCGTCGTCGTCGGCGGTGCGGCGCAGGACGGAGCTGCGCGGTTCGATACGGACGATGCGGGCGAGGGTGTCCTTGGTGCCCGACAGATCCCCGACGATCATCACCCTGTCGCCCACGACCGCCGCCTTGCGGCCCAGCTCACGGGCCTTCATCGCCATGACCGTACGGCCCTCGACGAGGCAGGTCAGGCGCCCCCGGTCCACGGTGAGAACCATGCCCTCCTGGGCGTCCTCGTGCTTGGGCCGGATGTGGGTGCGCGGGCGGTTGCCCTTGCGGTTGGGGCGGACGCGGATGTCGTCCTCGTCGGGGTTCTTGCCGTAACGACGCATGGTGTTCCCGTCCGGCCGTCAGTTGCCCGCGAGCATGTCGGACCACATCTGCGGGAAGTCCGGCAGCGTCTTGGCGGTCGTCCCCACGTTCTCGATCCGCACGTCCCGCACGACCAGGCCCAGGATCGACCCCGCGGTCGCCATGCGGTGGTCGTCGTACGTGTGGAAGGTGCCGCCGTGCAGGGCGCGGGGGCGGATGTGCAGGCCGTCGGCGGTCTCGGTGACGTCACCGCCGAGGCCGTTGATCTCCTGCGTCAGCGCGGCGAGGCGATCCGTCTCGTGCAGACGCAGGTGCGCCACGCCCCGCAGCGTGGACGGGGAGTCGGCCAGGGCGGCCACCGCGGCGATGCCCGGCGTCAGCTCACCGACCTCACTCAGGTCCCAGTCGATGCCGTGGACGGTGCCGGTGCCGGTGAACGTCAGCCCGCCGTCGGTCAGCTCGTACGTGCCGCCCATCGCCGTGAAGATCTCCCGCAGCGCGTCGCCGGGCTGCGTGGTGTGCGTCGGCCAGTTCGGCACTGTGACCCGGCCGCCGGTGATCAGGGCCGCGGCGAGGAACGGCTGCGCGTTGGACAGATCGGGCTCGACCGTGAGGTCGCGGCCGAGGAGTGCGCCGGGGGCCACCCGCCAGACGTTCGCCTCGCCCCCGGACTCGGGAGTGTCGACCTGCGCACCGATCGAGCGCAGCATGTCGACGGTCATCCGGATGTGCGGGAGCGAGGGAAGGGTGGGCCCGGTGTGCCGTACTTCCACGCCCAGGTTGAAGCGCGGTGCGGACAGCAGCAGCGCGCTCACGAACTGGGACGACGACGACGCGTCGATCTCGACCACACCGCCGTCCAGGGCACCGCCGCCGAACACGGTCAGGGGCAGCGCCCCCCGGCCGTCGTCGTCGATGCGGGCGCCGAGGGTGCGCAGCGCGGTGATGACCGCCCCCAGCGGGCGCTCGTACGAACGCGGGTCGCCGTCGAAGCGGATGGGGCCGTTCGCGAGGGCGGCGACCGGCGGCAGGAAACGCATGACCGTGCCCGCGTTGCCGACGTCGACGGTGGCGGGCCCGTGCAGCCCCGACGGAATGATCCGCCACGCCTCGCCGGAGCCGTCGGGACCCACCCCCTCCTCGATACCGACGCCCATCGCGCGCAGCGCCTCAGCCATCAGCAGGGTGTCGCGGGAACGCAGCGGGCGCCGCAGCCAGCCCGGCTCGGCAGCGAGGGCGGCCAGCACGAGCGCACGGTTGGTGACCGACTTGGAGCCGGGCACGGTGACCGTCGCGTCGACGGCCCCGCTCGCGTAGGGGGCGGGCCAGAGGGCAGGGTGCACGGCGCTTTCGGTCATGGCCTTCACTTTAGTGGCTCTCGGCGGGCGCGGATTTTGATCAAATGTGCGGATACCGGGACGCAATCCGAGCGAACACGAGCCGGCGCCCGCTCTGCACCCTGCAACGCACAGCATCACCCGGCTCCGGGCGCCGCCGGGCTCCCGGACCGTCAGAGCCCCAGCAGCCACCGGCCGCCGCCGAGCAGCGCGCACAGCGACACGACGTGGAACATGGCGAGCCACAGCAGCGGCGGTACGTGGGTGAGGCGGGCCAGCTGGTCGGCGTCGGAGTCGGGCGCACCGCCGTGCCGCCGCTTCGACTGGAGTTCGAAGGCGGGGCGCACACCACCCAGGAGCAGGAACCACACGGCCGTGTACGCGAAGCCCGCCTGCACGTCCGGGCCGGCCAGCCAGGACACCAGGACGAACGCCGCACCCGTGACGACGACCGTGAGTACCCCGTACGCGTTGCGGATCATCACCAGCATCGCCAGGAGCAGTGCCGTCGCGACCCACAGGAACAGCGTGATGTGGTCGGCGGCCAGCAGCCACGCCCCGCCGAGCCCCAGCAGCGGTGGCGCGGTGTAGCCCGCGGCGGCGGTCAGGATCATGCCGATGCCGGTCGGCTTGCCACGGCTCACGGTGAGCCCGCTGGTGTCCGAATGCAGCCGGATGCCGGTCAGCGTGCGGCCGGTGAGCAGCGCGATCAGCCCGTGGCCGCCCTCGTGGGCGATGGTGATCGCGTTGCGCGTCAGCCGCCACAGGGGGTGCGGAACGACGGCGATCAGTGCGAGCGCGGCCGTCGCGTACAACAGCCAGTTCTGCGGGTCGGGCTGGGTGCCGGTCAGACGGTCCCAGAGGGATCCGAGGTCGGAGGCGCCGAGATTGTGGGTGTCCATTTTTCGGGCGGCTCCTTGAGGGCTGTACGGGCGTGGCAGTGTGACAAGTATGTGTGGACGGTATGCGGTGAGCCGCGGGGCCGAAGACCTCGCAGGACTCTTCCAGGTGGAGAAGTGGGATCCGGCCGAGAGCTTCGTGCCGGACTGGAACGTGGCGCCGACGAAGACGGTGCCGGTGGTTCTGGAACGTCCGGTGAAAGACGCGGAGGACCCGCGCCCGGTTCGGCAGCTGCGGATGCTCAGGTGGGGGCTGGTGCCCTCGTGGTCGAAGTCGCCCGACGGCGCGGCACGGATGATCAACGCGCGGGCCGAGACGATTCACGAGAAGCCGTCGTTCCGCAAGGCGTTCTCCGCGCGGCGGTGCATCGTGCCGGCGGACGGCTATTACGAGTGGGTGACGGGGGCCGCCGAGCGGGGCCTGGAGGAGGAGGGCAAGAAGAAGCGGGCACGCAAGCAGCCGTACTTCGTGACCCCGGCGGAGGGGTCCGTCATGGCGATGGCCGGGATCTACGAGTTCTGGCGGGACCGGACCCTGCCCGACGAGCACCCGATGGCCTGGTGGACGACGTGCTCGGTGGTGACGACGGAGGCCGAGACCACGCCGCTGTCCGGGGGGCCGGCGGGGGAGGGCGGACCGTCCTCGCTGGCGGAGATCCACCCCCGGATGCCGCTGATGCTGACGCCGGACAAGTGGGCCGCGTGGCTGGACCCGTCGCTCACCGCGGTGGAGGAGGCCCGGGAACTGCTGGTGCCGCCTTCGGCGGGGTCGGTGCGGGCCTATCCGGTGGGGACGGCGGTGAGCAATGTGCGGAACAACGGGCCGGAGCTTTTGGGGGAGCTGGAGGGGGCGGAGGTGGGGACGTTGTTCTGAGGGGGCTGCGAGGGCGTCCGGCGGGGCCCAACTGACGGGGCGGGCGTAGGGCGGGGGCACGTCCGGTGGGGGCGCCCGCCCCCTTGCCCGCCCTCTCCCGAGCACTCGGCTTCGCTCGTGCAGGGAGGTGCCCACGCGCCCCCGGGGGCGCCCCCGCCGCCCAAGGGGGCTGACGTGAGGTCGGGGCTGCGGGCCAGGACGGTGCGGCGTTGTGCGTGGGCTGGGGCGGGGGGCGGCAGGATGGGGGGATGGTGCGAGTGGTGGACGTGGAGACCGGGGCCGGTGGGGCGCGGGTGCACTGGTACGAGGCCCAGGGCGGGCATGCCCCGCGGACCGTGCTGGCGCTGGGGCACGGCGCAGGCGGCGGCGTCGAGGCCCGGGACCTCCAGGCGCTCGCCGCCGCCCTCCCCGCCGACGGCGTGAGTGTCGCCCTGGTCGAGCAGCCCTGGCGGGTGGCAGGCAAGAAGGTCGCCCCCGCGCCGAAGACGCTCGACGTCGGATGGCGTGGTGTGTGGCCGGAACTGGCCGGCGCCGGAGTACCCGTCGTCGCCGGCGGGCGGAGCGCCGGAGCCCGGGTCGCCTGCCGGACCGCGACCGAACTGGGCGCCCTGGCCGTGCTCGCCCTGAGCTTCCCCCTGCACCCTCCGGGCAGGCCCGAGAAGTCCCGCGAGGCGGAGCTGACCGGGGCCGGAGTGCCCACCCTGGTCGTACAGGGCGCCAGGGACCCGTTCGGGCGCCCGGAGGAGTTTCCGCGGGACGGGGGCTTCGAGCTCGTCCAGGTGGAGCACGGCGACCACGGCTTCGCGGTGCCCAAGCGGGCCGACCTCACCCAGGACGAGGCGCTCGCCGTTCTCACGGCCGGCGTACGGGAGTGGACGGCACGCATCGGGAAGTGAGAGGAGCCACCGGGCCCCCTCTGTCGTAAGGGTCGGGAATGTTGTGCGGCGTCACCCTGTTGTCACCTGCGTCGGACGTAGAAACGAGAGGGAGTTCGCCGCATGGGTTCCACCATCTGCCCACGTCGCCCGCAAGCCTCTGACCTGGAGTGGACGGTGCTTTCGGCGGCGAAGACCGTTCCCGCTCAGGCGGCGGGCAAGCAGGGTAGTCGTCTATCCTCCGAGTCGAGTGGGTCCGCATTCGGGCTCGCCACGGCGCTGAAGGAGGTGGGTCCGGTCACTGGGACCGACGCAGGGACCGAAGCCGGCCACGCGGAGGAGACCACCGCCGAGCGCAATGCGCGCTTCGAGCGGGATGCGCTGGGCTTCCTCGACCAGATGTACTCCGCCGCGCTGCGCATGACGCGCAATCCCGCGGACGCGGAGGACCTGGTGCAGGAGACGTATGCGAAGGCGTACGGGTCCTTCCACCAGTTCCGTGAGGGCACCAACCTCAAGGCCTGGCTCTACCGGATCCTCACCAACACGTTCATCAACTCCTACCGGAAGAAGCAGCGCGAACCGCTGCGCAGCGGTTCCGAGGAGATCGAGGACTGGCAGCTGGCCCGCGCCGAGTCGCACATGTCGACCGGACTGCGTTCCGCCGAGTCGCAGGCGCTGGACCACCTGCCCGACTCGGACGTGAAGTCGGCGCTCCAGGCCATCCCGGAGGAGTTCCGGATCGCGGTGTATCTCGCCGATGTCGAGGGGTTTGCCTACAAGGAAATCGCGGACATCATGGGGACACCGATCGGTACGGTCATGTCCCGGCTGCACCGGGGACGCCGCCAGCTGCGCGGCATGCTGGAGGACTACGCCCGGGACCGGGGACTGGTGCCGGCCGGCGCCGCGTCCGCGTCCGGGGAGTCGAACGACGTGAAAGGCTCGGGCTCATGAGCTGCGGAGATCCGCACGAGACGGACTGCTCTGAGGTCCTCGACCATCTCTACGAGTTTCTCGACAAAGAGATGCCGGACGGTGAGTGCACCAAGTTCGAGGAGCACTTCGAGGAGTGCTCGCCGTGCCTGGAGAAGTACGGCCTCGAACAGGCCGTGAAGAAGCTGGTCAAGCGGTGCTGCGGGTCGGACGACGTGCCCACGGACCTGCGGTCGAAGGTGCTGGGACGCATTGATCTGATCCGGGCCGGTCAGGCCGTGCCCGAGCAGGACGTGACCTCCCCCGACCTCCTCGCACCGGAGGTGCCCGCGGACCTGTCGTCCGGAACGGGACCGGCCCCCGACGCCGTGTCGGCCGCCGCCACGGAGCAGGCCAAGCAGTAACACCCGTACGAGCACGTCATCCGTACAGGCCGTACGAGCGGGTCTTCACGCCCCGCCGTGCGAGCGTGTCCGTGCGCACACGCCGTAGGGGCACGTCGTACGAACTCCCCTTGATCCCCGCGCGTCCGCGCGCCTCGTGCACTCGCATGCGAACGGCATGTCCGCGCGTGTGCTCACACAACGTGCGGTCGTAGGCCGCTGGTTCCCGATCGTCGTCACTCGATGGGGGGAACCGGCGGCCTTCGCGCGTTGTGCGGCACCCGAATCGCTAGCGTGGCGCACGATTTGGCGGCGAACCGAAGGGGTGCGGGGGAACAGGTGCGAGCCTTACCGGCGGGAGCACGGGCCTGCGTCCTGTGCGTTGTCCTCGTCGCGGGGCTGTGCGTCCTGACCGGCCTTGATCGCCGCACCCCCTGGGACGCGGTCGTGCTGCTGGCGGTCCTGTACGCGGCCTGCGAGCTGCTGACCCGGTGCCGCCTCCTCGCGCACATGGGTCCGGCCGGAGCCTTCTTCCCCGTACCGCTCGCCGCCGTCTTCCTGCTGCCGCCGTCCGCCGCCGCCCTCGTCGCCGTGCCCGGAGCGCTCCTCGGGCGAGTGGGCCGTCGGCCGGAGGGCGTGCGGCGCCTGTGGCGGGCCGCGGAACTCGCGGTCGCGGTGTGGGCGGGGTCATGGATGTTCACGGTGCTGGACGGGCGGTCCCCGGCCCCGGGCGCGCCCTCCGGGCTCGGACAGGCCTCCGCACTTCCGTACGTGCTGCTGCCCGCCGGAGCCGCGGTGCTCGCGTTCTGCGGCGTACTGGCCCTCCTCGACGGCGCGATCCTGGTCACCGCCGAGCGGATCGGCGTACGGACGGCCTGGCGGGGACTCTTCCTGCGGGCACTCGCCCCGCACTGTGTGCACGGGCTGGCCGGACTGATGACGGCGGTGCTGTGGCGCAGTCCCTACGGGCCGCCGGCCGCCCTTTTCGTACTCCTCCCGATGTACCTGTCCTGCTGGGTCTTCGCCCAGTACCAACGGGAGCACGAGGCCCACCAGACGACGATCAGGGCCCTCGTCCAGGCAGTCGACCTCAAGGACCGCTACACACGCGGTCACAGCGAACGGGTGGGGCGGGCCGCCGCCATGATGGCCGCCGAACTGGGCATGGACGAAGAGCGGCGGGAGGTGCTCCGCATCGCCGGAATCCTGCACGACGTGGGCAAGATCGGCGTACCCACGCGCGTCCTGCGCAAGGACGGGCCGCTGACGCCCGAGGAACGACGGGTCATCGAACTCCACCCCGAGTACGGGCACGAAATGGTGCGCGGGATCGGATTCCTCGGCGAGGCGCGGGCGGCGATCCTGCACCACCACGAGCGGGTCGACGGCCGCGGCTACCCGTACGGGCTGGCCGGTGACCGGATCCCGGAGTTCGCGCGGGTGGTCGCGGTCGCCGACGCCTTCGACGCGATGACGTCGACCAGGTCGTACCGGCGGGCCCGGCCGGTGGCGGCGGCGGTGGCGGAGCTGCAGAAGTGTGCGGGGGCGCAGTTCGACGGGCGGATGGTGGCGGCGCTGGTGGCGGCCCTGGAGAAGGAGGGGTGGAATCCGGTGGTCACGGCGGACGAGTGGGGGGCTGGGATCACCGGTGCGGGGGCGGGTGTGGGCAGTGCGGATGGCGGCGCGGAGACGGAAAGTGCGGGTGCGGGTGCCGAGGTGGGCGGCGGGGATGCGGCGCCGCGGGGTGTGCGGGCGTCGTTGCTGGTGGGACAGCGGGGAAACGTGCCGCCTTGGGTGGGACGGCGGGGGTGGAGGCCGTGAGGGGGGATCGCGTTGCGCGTCAGTGTGCGGGGCACGGGCCGGGACCGGGGCCGCGTCCGGGTGCGGGGCTGCGTCCGTGGGCAGTGGCGGGGCGTACGGCCGGGGATGTACCTCCGGCGGGGGCCGCCCCCTTGCCCGGCCGTTCCGCCCCCGAGGGGCGACCCCGCCGCCCAAGAGAGCTGGCGTGGGGGCCGGCGTGGCAGTGGCCCCGCCGCCCGAGGGGGCTGGTGTGGCAGGCCGCTCGGGTGCGGGTGGGGGCTGATGTGCGGGGGGTGTGCGGTGGCGTGGGGGTGGTCTGAGCGGGCGCGCTTACGGGGGCTCGGGCTTGCGGCGGTCGTGCGGGGTGCCGCTCTTCTGCTCGTCCTCGTCGCCGTCGGCAGTACGCTCCGCCACGGCCCCCAGCAACCCGGCATCGCGCTCGCCTTCGCCGCCCTGATCTGCACGGGCGAACTGACCCACCGGACAGGGAGCGACACCGCGGGCCACGCCCACGCCCCCCTCAGCACCGCAGGCGCGCTCGCGTACGCACTGCTCGGGCACTGCGCCGGCATCCCCACCACTCACGGCGTACTGCAGGTCGTCGCGGTGAGCGCGGGCGCGCTGGCGGTCGGTTCCGCGCCCCAGCTGCTGCACGCCCGCACCCGCACCCCTATCCACCCCCGCAACCGCACCCCCCTCCGCCACCGCCTCCACACCTCCGGCCCCCGGCTCGACCAGCCGGTCCGGCGCGTGCTCACCGTCGCGTTCGCCGCCGCGTGTTTCCAGCCGCTCTACAACTCCGGCGTGGTGGAGAACAGGGTGGGCCAGGGCCCCGGCCTTGCCCTGCTCCTGCTGGTGCTGCTCGCCCTGACCGGGCTCTGCGAGGCCGTCCTCGCCGCCGCCCTCACCAAGGCCCGCACCGGCCACCCGTACGGCCCGCTGCTCCGCGACGAGGTGCGTGCGCTGCGCGGCGTCGGCGCGGCCGTGTGCGCCTCGGGCGTCGTGATCGCGCTGGCGGTCGCCGTGGCCGGGCTGTGGGCGCTGCCGGTGATCTGCGTTCCGCTGCTGCTGACCCAGCTGTCGTTCCGGCGGTACGCCGAGGTCAGAGCCACCTACCGGCAGACCATCGCCTCGCTGGCCCGCAGCACCGAGATCGCCGGCTACACCCTCCCCGGCCATGCCCGTAGGGTGGCCGCCCTCGCCGAGGCCGTCGGCCGTGAACTCGGGCTCTCCGGAGAACAGTTGACGCTCCTGGAGTACGCGGCCCTGATGCACGACATCGGACAGCTCTCGCTCGTCGATCCCGTCCCCGCCGGGGCCACCGCCTCCCTCCCCGTGGCCGACCAGCGCCGCATCGCGCTGCTCGGCGGAGCCGTCGTACGGCAGACCGGGGTCCCGACGGAGGTCGCCGACGTCGTGGAACGGCAGGCCGACCCGTACCGCGAGCAGCCGCTCACCGCCAGAATCGTCCGCACCGTCAATGCGTACGTCGACCTGTCGGGGGAATGCGGAGGAGGGCCGGGCGGTCCACTGGGCGCTCTGGAGCGCCTCAGGTCGGGCACCGGGCACGACTATCAGAGCGAGGTCGTCGAGTCTCTCGCACGCGTCCTCGCCCGCGGAGTCGCCCTGCCCCCGCCGGGGTAACCAGTGGGTAATGAGCGGGCCTCCGACCGGGCATGGTTGGATGCGAAGAGAGCCCCTGACGGCACGGCCGCGCAGGGGAAGTGAGCCAACCGGCAGGCGGGAATCGTGAGGATCTTCGGGAAGGTACGGCATCGGCCCTCCGCCTCGTGGCGGCAGGCCACCGACCGCGCGTTCACGCTGATCGGCGACGGTCGGTACGAGGACGCGGGGGCGCTGCTGACACGTGCGGCGGATCTCGAACCCTGGCTCTCGGAGTCCTGGTTCAATCTGGCGCTGCTGCACAAGTTCCGGCACGACTGGGACCAGGCGCGCGCCGCGGGCCTGCGCGCCGTCGCGCTGCTCGACCGCGAGACGGGCGCCCCCGACTGGTGGAACGTCGGCATCGCCGCCACTGCCCTCCAGGACTGGCCGCTCGCGCGGCGGGCCTGGCAGGCGTACGGGCTGAAGGTGCCCGGCGCACCGACGGAGAACGGGGAACCGCTCGGCATGGAGCTGGGGAGCGCGGCCGTACGGCTGTCCCCCGAGGGCGAGGCGGAGGTGGTGTGGGGCCGCAGGCTGGACCCCGCACGCATCGAGGTGCTCTCCATTCCGCTGCCCTCCTCGGGACGGCGCTGGGGCGAGGTCGTGCTGCACGACGGCGTCCCGCACGGCGAGCGGGTGACGGCCGCGGGCCCGTCCTTCCCGGTCTTCGACGAGATCGAGCTCTGGGCGCCCTCCCCGGTGCCGACCTGGGTGGTGCTGCTCGAAGCGGCCACCGAGGCCGACCGGGACGCCCTGGAGCGGCTGGCGGCCGACGCCGGCTTCGCCGCAGAGGACTGGTCGTCGTCCGTACGCCTGCTGTGCAGGTCCTGCTCGGAGTCTCAGATGCCCTCCGACGAGGGCGACGGCGAACAGCACCTCGACCCGCACGACCACAGCGAGCCCGGACATCCCGGACCGCTCGGCCACCGCACCAACGGCGACCTGTGGGTTCCCGAGCGCGAGTGCGGCCTCGCCGCCCCGCCCGGGCTGGTGCGCGGCCTGCTCGACGGATGGGTCGCGGACAGTCCGGACAGCCGGGAGTGGCGGGATCTCGAAGAGGTGTGCTGAGCCGGGGCACGTACGCTGTACGGGCAAGCGACACGGGTTTTGAGGAAGGCGTACGGCGGACATGGCGCAGCAGCAGCAGGTCGACGAGCAGGTCAGCACGGAGTTCGTGGTCGATACAGAGGACTGCGAGGCGCGTGAGCTGGCGTACCGGGAGCGAGGTACGGCCCGCCCGATCACGGTCGTCGGCAACCCCGTCCTGCACCGCGAGTGCAAGGACGTCACCGAGTTCGACGACGCGCTCGCCTCCCTCATCGACGACATGTTCGCCAGCCAGAAGGCCGCCGAGGGCGTCGGCCTCGCCGCCAACCAGATCGGCGTCGACCTCAAGGTCTTCGTCTACGACTGCCCCGACGACGACGGTGTCCGCCACACCGGCGTCGTGATCAACCCGGTCCTCGACGAGCTGCCCGCCGACCGCCGTGTCCTGGACGACTCCAACGAGGGCTGCCTCTCCGTGCCCACCGCCTACGCCGAGCTGGCCCGCCCCGACTACGCGGTGGTACGCGGCCAGGACGCCCAGGGCAAAGCGATCGCCGTCCAGGGCACCGGCTACTTCGCCCGCTGCCTCCAGCACGAGACGGACCACCTCTACGGCCGTCTCTACATCGACCGCCTCTCCAAGCGGGAGCGCAAGGCCGCCCTCAAGCAGATGGAAGAGGGCACCCCCCGCTACGAGACCGTCCCCAACGACTAGTACTCGCCCCCCCAGTTACGCCGATCACGCCGCGCGCGCCGGGCCTCTGAAGGTCCGGCGGTACGCGTGCGGGGTGGTCCCCAGGGTGCGCAGGAAGTGGTGGCGCAGCCCCGCCGCCGTACCGAACCCGGACCGGCCCGCGACCGCGTCGACCGTCTCGTCCGTCGCCTCCAGCAACTGCTGGGCCAGGAGCACGCGTTGCCGCAGCACCCAGCGGTACGGAGTGGTGCCGGTCTCCTGCTGGAAGCGGCGGGCGAAGGTGCGCGGTGACATATGGGCGCGTGCCGCCAACTGCTCGACGGTCAGCTCCTGTTCGAGGTTGCGCTCCATCCAGGCCAGCACCTCGCCGACGGTGTCGCAGCCCCCCGTCGTCACCGGCCGCTCGATGTACTGGGCCTGCCCGCCGTCCCGGTGCGGCGGCACCACCATGCGCCGCGCGATGGCGTTGGCGACCTCGGGCCCGTCCTCCTGGCGCACCACGTGCAGACAGGCATCGATGCCGGCGGCGGTGCCCGCCGAGGTGATGACGGGGCCCTCGTCGACGTACAGCACGTCGGGTTCCAGCCTGGCCAGCGGAAACCGCCGGGCCAGCTCGTCCACGTGCCGCCAGTGGGTGGTGCACCGCCGTCCGTCCAGCAGCCCCGCCGCACCCAGCACGAAGGCCCCCGAGCAGACACTCAGTACCCGCGCCCCGCGCTCGACGCCCCTGCGCAAGGCTGCCAGCAGCGGCTCCGGGTACGTACGGGACTCGCAGTGCTGATCAGCGGGCACGCAGATCAGGTCCGCCTCCTCCAGCCGATCGAGGCCGTGCGGGACGTTGATGGTGAACGCACCCGAACGGGACGAGAGTTCGCGCTGCTCGATGCCGCAGACCGCGAAGTCGTAGACAGGCAGCCCCTGATCGCTGCGGTCAATGCCGAAGACCTCACAGAGCACGCCGAGTTCGAAGGGGTTCACTCCGTCGACGAGCGCGACGGCCACGTTTTTCAGCATGCCGCCAGTGTGGCAGTAATTCGACGAACGGTGACAGTCCTGCCACTCACAAATCTTCGCCCGCCGACCGACAGTAGAGCCATGAACACATTCGTGAACCTTCTGGCTGTAGCGTTCCTTTTCGCCCTTCTCGCGCTTCCCTCGCTCATCGGGCATGCACGAGACCTCAGGATCGACCGACAGATCCGCCGGGCGCAGGAGGCGCGGGCCGCCGAGGCGACCTTGGCCTCTGCGCAGAACGTTTTCGGCCGTGCGGCGTAGAGCCGAAGAGGCCCGTCCGGGCACGGACGGGCCTCTTCGCGTGTGAGGGGAGGCGGCGTTCAGCCCTTGGGGGCCTCGCGCTTGGGCAGCGGGAGGAAGGCGCTCCAAGCCGCGCTGCTGAAGGTGAGGGTGGGGCCGGTGGGGGTCTTGGTGTCGCGGACGGCGACGATGTCGGGGAAGTTGGACGCGAATTCGAGGCAGTCGCCTTCGCTGCCGCCGCTGTAGCTCGACTTACGCCATGCCGGTGCTTCGGTGCTCATGCTCGTATTCCTCTGCGATCTCCCTGAGCAGCGCCAGGGACTTCTCGTGCGACAGGGCGTCGCCCAGGGCAAGATCGTAGGACGTCTGGCACTGGAGTACCACCGCCTCCTCGTCGATGAGGTTTCCCGAGTGCAAGCCGTCGGTGTATGCGACGGGAGGCATGTCCTCGAACCACATGAGCCTGAGGTTGCTCTCGATCAGTGCGTGGCAGCCCACCCCGTACGGGAGGACATGTACGCGTACGCGGTCCCGCTCGCCCAACGCGACGATGTGCCTCAACTGCTCCGCCATGGCGACCAGCCCACCGTGCGGGCGACGTAGTGCGGCCTCGTCCAGCAGCGCGGTGAGGTGGGGTGACAGAGGGTCTTCCAGGATGTGGGCCCGCTCCAGCCGCGTGGTGACCGCCTCTTCGAGCTTCTGCTTGCTCTTGACGGGGAAGTAGGCGCGGAACACCGCCCGCATGTACGCCTCCGTCTGCAAGAGGCCCGGAATCAGCGTGAGGCCGAACTCCCGGATCATGCTGGCCTGGGACTCCAACTCCCGTGCCGCTTCGAAGTGCTTGGCCACCTTCCGCCGCTTCGCGTCCGGCAGGAAGCGTACGAACACCCCGCCCGTTTGCAGGGCGTCGTCCAGTCGCCGTGCGTCGCTCAGCGAGGGGATGCGCCGCCCCGCCTCAATGTGCGCGATGTGCGTGTGGGTCATGAAGGCCAGCGCGGCAAGCTCCGCCTGGGTCAGCCCCGCCTGCTCGCGGCGGGCCTTCAGTTCGTCGCCGTAGGGGGTGCCGTTCTTGCGGGCCTGCGTTCCGGACATGGCGCGCACCTCAACTCCCATGTGGATCCAGCCGGTTGCGCCACAAGGTACGCCGAAGGGCCCCCGCGCCGTGGGTGGAATGACTGCATTCCACCCCATCCGGTGAGGAGGCCCCCAAGTGTGCGTACGGCCTAGAAGTCGTCGTCGAACCCGACGGTGCCTTCCACCGCCACCTGGTACGCCGACGGGCGGCGCTCGAAGAAGTTCGTCAGTTCCTGGACACCCTGGAGCTCCATGAAGGAGAACGGGTTGGAGGAGCCGTACACCGGGGCGAGCCCCAGACGGGCCAGGCGCTGGTCGGCGACGCACTCCAGGTACTGGCGCATGGACTCGGTGTTCATGCCCGGCAGGCCCTCGCCGCACAGGTCACGGCCGAACTGGAGTTCCGCCTCGACGGCCTCCTTGATCATGTCGGTGACCTGCTGCTGAAGCTCGTCGTCGAAGAGGTCCGGCTCCTCCTTGCGGACGGTGTCCACGACCTCGAACGCGAAGTTCATGTGCATGGTCTCGTCCCGGAAGACCCAGTTCGTCCCCGTCGCCAGCCCGTGCAGCAGGCCCCGCGAGCGGAACCAGTACACGTACGCGAAGGCGCCGTAGAAGAACAGGCCCTCGATGCACGCCGCGAAGCAGATCAGGTTCAGCAGGAAGCGGCGGCGGTCGGCCTTCGACTCCAGGCGGTCGATCTTCTCGACCGAGTCCATCCACTTGAAGCAGAACTGCGCCTTCTCGCGGATCGAGGGGATCTCCTCGACCGCGTCGAAGGCCGCCGCGCGGTCCTCCGGGTTGGGGAGGTAGGTGTCCAGGAGGGTCAGGTAGAACTGGACGTGCACTGCCTCCTCGAAGAGCTGGCGCGAGAGGTAGAGCCGCGCCTCCGGGGAGTTGATGTGCTTGTAGAGGGTGAGCACCAGGTTGTTGGAGACGATCGAGTCACCGGTCGCGAAGAACGCGACGAGGCGGCCGATCATGTGCTGCTCGCCCGGCGTCAGCTTCGCGAGGTCGGCGACATCCGAGTGGAGGTCGACCTCCTCGACGGTCCAGGTGTTCTTGATCGCGTCCCGGTAGCGCTCGTAGAAGTCCGGGTAGCGCATGGGACGGAGGGTGAGTTCGAAGCCCGGGTCGAGAAGGTTCTTTTCGGAATTGCTGGACATTACTGGCAGGCCTCGCAGGACTCGGGGTTTTCGAGGGAGCAGGCGAGCGCTTCGGCGTCCGTCGCCTGCTGTACGGGGATGGGGGTGGAGGTGGGGGCCGGGGCCTCGGCGGCGGCCTGGGAGCCGGCCGCGCGCGCGATGCGGGTGGCGGGGCGCGAGCGCAGGTAGTACGTCGTCTTCAGGCCCTTCTTCCAGGCGTACGCGTACATCGAGCTGAGCTTGCCGATGGTGGGCGTTTCCAGGAAGAGGTTCAGGGACTGGGACTGGTCCAGGTACGGGGTGCGGGCGGCGGCCATGTCGATCAGGCCGCGCTGCGGGATCTCCCAGGCGGTGCGGTACAGGGCGCGGACCTCGGCCGGGATCCAGCTGAAGCCCTGGACGGAGCCGGAGGACTCGCGAAGGGCCTCGCGGCTCTGCGCGTCCCATACGCCGAGCGCCTTGAGGTCGCGCACCAGGTAGGAGTTGACCTGGAGGAACTCGCCGGAGAGCGTCTCGCGCTTGAAGAGGTTGGAGACCTGCGGCTCGATGCACTCGTACACGCCGGCGATCGAGGCGATCGTCGCGGTCGGGGCGATCGCGAGGAGGAGCGAGTTGCGCATGCCGGTCTTGGCGATACGGGCGCGCAGCGCCTCCCAGCGCTCCGGCCAGGTGAACTCGACGCCGTAGTGGTCGGGGTGCAGGACGCCGCGGGCGGTGCGGGTCTTCTCCCAGGCGGGCAGCGGGCCGGAGCGTTCGGCGAGGTCGCAGGACGCCTCGTACGCGGCGAGCATGATGCGCTCGGCGATACGGGTGGACAGCGCGGCGGCCTCGGGGGAGTCGAAGGGGAGCTTCAGCTTGAAGAAGACGTCTTGGAGGCCCATCGCGCCCAGGCCGACAGGACGCCAGCGGGAGTTGGAGTTCCCGGCCTGCTCGGTGGGGTAGAAGTTGATGTCCACGACGCGGTCGAGGAAGGTGACGGCGGTGCGGACGGTCTCGTCCAGGCGGTCCCAGTCGATGTCGCCGCTGTCCAGGACGAAGGCGCCCATGTTGACCGAGCCGAGGTTGCAGACGGCGGTCTCGCCGTCGTTGGTGACTTCGAGGATCTCGGTGCAGAGGTTGGAGGAGTGGACCGTGTGGCCGGGCTCCGCCGTCTGGTTGGCGGTGCGGTTGGAGGCGTCCTTGAAGGTCATCCAGCCGTTGCCGGTCTGCGCGAGGGTACGCATCATGCGGCCGTACAGCTCGCGGGCGGACATCGACTTCTTGGCGAGTCCCGCGGCCTCGGCCCTGCGGTACGCGGCGTCGAACTCCGCGCCCCACAGGTCCACCAGCTCGGGGACGTCGGAGGGGGAGAACAGGGACCACTGGCCGTCCTGGTCCACGCGGCGCATGAACTCGTCCGGGATCCAGTGCGCGAGGTTCAGGTTGTGGGTGCGGCGGGCGTCCTCGCCGGTGTTGTCGCGGAGCTCCAGGAACTCCTCGATGTCCGCGTGCCAGGTCTCCAGGTAGACGGCCGCGGCGCCCTTGCGCCGGCCGCCCTGGTTCACGGCCGCGACCGAGGCGTCCAGGGTCTTCAGGAACGGCACGATGCCGTTGGAGTGCCCGTTGGTGCCGCGGATCAGCGAACCGCGGGCGCGGATGCGGGAGTACGAGAGACCGATGCCGCCGGCGTGCTTGGAGAGGCGTGCGACCTGGTGGTAGCGGTCGTAGATCGAGTCCAGCTCGTCCAGCGGGGAATCGAGGAGGTAGCAGGAGGACATCTGCGGGTGGCGGGTGCCGGAGTTGAAGAGCGTCGGCGAGGACGGCAGGTAGTCCAGGCGGCTCATCAGGCGGTAGAGGGAAGCGACTTCGGCGACCGCGCGGTCGCTGTCGTCCGCGGCGAGGCCGGCGGCCACGCGCAGCATGAAGTGCTGCGGGGTCTCGATGACCTGGCGGGTGATCGGGTGGCGCAGCAGGTAGCGGCTGTAGACCGTACGCAGGCCGAAGTACTCGAAGCGGTCGTCGGCCGCCGGGTCGATCAGCGCGTCCAGGGCCGCCGAGTGCTTGGCGGCGAAGCCGGCCGTGCGGTCCGCGATGAGCCCTTCGCGGTGGCCGACGGCGACGGACTCGGAGAAGGTGCGTACGCCCTGGGTGGCGGCCTCGTCCCGGATCGTGCGGGTGAGGAGGCGGGCTGCGAGGCGCGAGTACGCGGGGTCCTCGGAGATGAGCCCCGCCGCGCCCTCGGTGGCGAGCTCCCGCAGCTCGGCGGCGTCCGAGCGCGCGTTGCGGCCCCGCAGGGCGGCGGCGGCGACCCGGCCGGGGTCGGTGTCGGGAAGGTCGGCGGTCAGGTCGGTGAGGGTGCGCAGGAGCGCGGTCCCGGGGGCGTCCTGAACGGCGTCCTGTACCTCGGTGCTGGCCGGGTCGACTGGCGCGATGGTCACGTGGGGGCTCTCCCTCGCTCGGCGCGGGGCCTGCGGCAGGGGGGAGCGGGGGCGCGCGGGCACACGGCACCCCGGAAGGAGGGCACGCGCCGCCTGGCGTCCACCGGCCCAACCGCGAGGCCCGGACGTATCGGTATCCGGTTCGGTCGAGCCGGATGAGCTGTCGGCAGGTCGTCGGACTTGGCGGTACGCAAATGCGCACATGACACACCGTTGCGGGACAGTTCCGGATTCGCACCGGATTCCCCTGCGGCGACAGCGAGCACGAGCATACATGTGGTGGGTCCTCGTTGAAGAACCCCCCACATCTAGTGTCGCGTGTCGTTTCGGCCGGGTTCCGGGGGTTGCCCCCCGGAAAGGGCACAGCACCGGTGGAAGCGGTCCGGGAGGGGGCTAAAGGGGTCGTTCGTAGGTCAGCAGGGTCAGTCCGGGCACGGGGTCCCAGTCCCTTGCCGGGGTGCGCAGGAAGCCGAGCCGCTCGTAGATGCGGTGTGCTCCGAGCATCGTCGGCTGGGTGGACATCACCAGTCGTACGACGCCGGCCTCGGCTGTGGCTCGGGCGATGCAGGAGCGTACGAGGGCCTCGCCCGCGCCCCGGCCGCGGCCCTGGTGCGCGACGGCGAGCATGCGGAACTCGGCCTCGCCGGGGACGCCGATGTCCTGGAGGGGGCTGCCCTGGGGGGCGTAGGTGACCGTGCCGAGGGGCTTGCCGTCGGCGTCGGCGGCCACCAGGAGCTGCGCATGGGCGGCGCGGGAGGCGGCGTCGCGCAGGACGGCCAGGTACGGGTCCCGCTCACCGCCGCCGAGGAGGCCGTCGTCGAGGTAGGCGCGGGCGGTGATCTCGCCGACCTCGTCGTACTCGTGGGGTTCGGCGGGCCTGATGGTGAGGTCCTTCGCGGTGAACACATTCATGGGGGGCAGTGTGCAACGGCGACGGCCCGGCGCCCCACCCCGTTTCGAGGGGCGGAACACCGGGCCGCAGGGATGCTTGCGCACTGTGCTCAGCAGCAGCGGAAGCCCTGCCGGGGGTCGCCCTCACGGGCGTCGGTACGGCTGCGTTCGAAGGCTCGGCGGGTCATCACCGGTGCGTCCGGGGAGTGGGTCCGGGTGTGTGCGACGTAGCGGTCGTACGCCGCCTCGCCGGTCAGCTCCCGTACGTACCAGCGGAGCCGGGCGAGCCGGTGGCGGACCGCCGCGGTGCTCACACCCGCTCCTCGGTCTTGCGGGCCCCGCCCTCCGGGCCGACGCCGGCCGCCACGAGCTCGGCCTTCTCCTCCTTGGTGGCGATGAGGGAGGCGGGGGCGACGAACTTGGACTCGACGTACGGGGTTTCGCTGACCTTGATGGTCTCCGGGTGGCGGATCGCCTTGACGCAGGCGCGGCCGGACTCGAAGAGGACCACCACGATGAGGACGGCGAACAGGACGGACAGGACGCCGTCCACGGTGGAGTTGGTGACGATGGTCTCCATCTGCTCGCGGTTCTTGGCCAGTTTGAACGACGGGAGTCCCTTGTCGAGGGCGTCCTGGTACTCGGCGCGCTGGGTGAAGAAGCCCACCCTCGGGTCGGCGGAGAAGATCTTCTGCCAGCTCGCGGTGAGGGTGACCGCGACGTCCCACAGGAGCGGAACGCCTGTCACCCAGGCCCACTTGAGGCGTCCGGACTTGATCAGCAGCGTGGTGCAGACCGCGAGGGCGACGGCGGCGAGGAGCTGGTTGGCGATGCCGAACAGGGGGAAGAGCTGGTTGATGCCGCCGAGCGGGTCGTGCACGCCGACCCACAGGAAGTAGCCCCAGGCCAGGACGACGATGGCGCTGGCGATCCAGACGCCGGGCTTCCAGCTGACGTTCTTGAAGGGCTTGTAGACGTTGCCGAGCATGTCCTGGAGCATGAAGCGGCCCACGCGCGTGCCCGCGTCGAGCGTCGTCAGGATGAACAGCGCCTCGAACATGATCGCGAAGTGGTACCAGAAGGCCTTCATCGCCGCCCCGCCGAAGGCCGCGGAGAAGATCTCCGCCATGCCCAGTGCGAACGTCGGCGCGCCGCCGGTGCGGTGCAGCAGGCTCTGTTCCTCGACGTCCTTGGCGGCCTGCGCCAACTGCTCGGGGGTGATGGAGAATCCGAGGTTGCCGACGGCGGTGGAGGCCGCCTGGACGGTGTCGCCGACGACGCCCATCGGGGAGTTGACCGCGAAGTACAGGCCGGGCTCGATGATGCAGGCCGCGATCAGCGCCATGATCGCCACGAACGACTCGACCAGCATGGAGCCGTAGCCGATCGTCCGGATCTGCGTCTCCTTCTGGATCATCTTCGGGGTGGTGCCCGAGGAGATCAGCGCGTGGAAGCCGGAGAGCGCGCCGCAGGCGATGGTGATGAAGACGAACGGGAAGAGCGATCCGGCGAACACGGGACCGGTGCCGCTGGAGGCGAACTCGGTGATGCCGTCCATCTTGAGGTTCGGCAGCGCGATGAGGACGCCGACGGCCAGGAGGGTGACGGTTCCGATCTTCATGAACGTCGACAGGTAGTCGCGCGGGGCGAGCAGCAGCCATACGGGCAGGACGGACGCCAGGAAGCCGTAGACGACCATCCAGATGACCAGCGTGCCCGGTTCCAGGGTGAAGGTGCTCGCCCACGACGACTCGGCGACCCAGCCGCCCGCGACGATCGCCAGCAGCAGCAGCGCGACGCCGATGAGCGAGACCTCGCTGACCCGGCCGGGGCGCAGGATGCGCAGGTACAGGCCCATGAACAGGGCGATCGGGATGGTCATGCCGATGGAGAAGACGCCCCAGGGGGACTCGGCGAGCGCGTTCACGATGACCAGGGCGAGCACCGCGAGCAGGATGATCATGATGGCGAAGACGGCGATCAGTGCGGCGGCGCCGCCGACCGGGCCGATCTCGTCGCGTGCGATCTGCCCCAGCGAGCGGCCGTTGCGGCGGGTGGAGAAGAACAGCACGACCATGTCCTGGACGGCGCCCGCGAAGATGACGCCCGCGACGATCCAGATGGTGCCCGGCAGGTAGCCCATCTGGGCCGCCAGCACCGGTCCGACGAGCGGGCCCGCGCCGGCGACGGCCGCGAAGTGGTGGCCGAACAGGACCCGGCGGTCGGTGGGGTGGAAGTCCACGCCGTCGTCGAGGCGTTCGGCCGGGGTGGCGCGCGTACGGTCGACCTTCAGGACGCGGTTCGCGATGAACTTCGAGTAGAAGCGGTAGCCGATGGCGTACGAGCCGAGGGCCGCCGCGAGCATCCAGGCGGCCGACACCTCCTCGCCGCGCGAGAGGGCGAGCACCGCCCAGCCGACCGCGCCGACGATCGCCACCAGGGACCAGATCACGATCGACTTCGGCGACAGCCCGCGGGAGGCGCCCGGTCCGGGGGAGGCCCCGCTCTGCTCGGTCTCGGCTGTCGATCTCGGCTCTGCCATGACGGTCCGTCCCCTCGCGCGATCATCCTCGTAACGTGCGCGAAATCTAGGGGGTGCGACCGTGCTGTGTAACCCCCTGTCCGCATATCGGTACGGACACGGGGCGACCACCGCAGGTCACAGGCGTACCAGCGCCAACTGTCGTGCGGGTGCGAGGCGCTGGGAAGCTGCCGGCGCCGGGCGTCAGTCCTGCGGGCGCCGGAGCCTGGCCACGAACTTGTACCGGTCGCCGCGGTAGACCGACCGTACCCATTCCACCGGTTCGCCGTCCTTGTCGAGGGAATGCCGCGACAGCATGAGCATCGGCAGCCCGACGTCCGTGCCCAGAAGGCCGGCCTCGCGCGGGGTGGCGAGGGAGGTCTCGATGGTCTCCTCGGCCTCCGAGAGGCGCACGTCGTAGACCTCGGCGAGCGCGGTGTAGAGCGAGGTGTACTTCACCAGTGAGCGGCGCAGGGCGGGGAAGCGCTTGGCGGACAGGTGGGTGGTCTCGATGGCCATCGGTTCGCCGCTGGCCAGGCGCAGGCGTTCGATGCGCAGCACGCGGCCGCCGGTGGCGATCTTGAGCAGTCCCGCGAGGGTGTCGTCGGCGGTGACGTACCCGATGTCCAGGAGCTGCGAGGTGGGTTCGAGTCCCTGCGCCCTCATGTCCTCGGTGTAGGAGGTGAGTTGGAGCGACTGCGAGACCTTGGGCTTGGCGACGAAGGTGCCCTTGCCCTGGATGCGTTCCAGCCGTCCCTCGACGACCAGTTCCTGGAGGGCCTGGCGGACGGTGGTGCGGGAGGTGTCGAACTCGGCGGCGAGGGTGCGCTCCGGGGGCACCGGGGTGCCGGGCGGGAGGGTCTCGGTCATGTCGAGCAGGTGCCGCTTGAGGCGGTAGTACTTCGGGACGCGGGCGGTGCGGGTGGCCGGGGTCGCGGTGCCCGGCGGGACGCCCTGTTCCAGTTCGGTCTCCGTGCCCGCCGTGCTGCCCCCGTCGGTGATCATGGTCAGCCTTTCCGGTTCCTGCGCTGCTGCCGTCACCGGCTCCTCCGTCTGTCGCGGCTCACATGGATGGTGGCACGGTCCGCCGCGCGGGGCTCGGGCTCCGCGCGATTCCTTCTTATACACCGCGTCGCATGTGTTCGCGGTGGCCGGAGAGGCTGCCGGGGACTTCCGTGCGGCCTGAGGTGTCGGTCCGATAACGGACGCATCGCGGCGTCTTACACACCCTTGACACCCCAAAAGGTCTAGGCCAAGCTCCAGCTACTGGTCTAAACCATTAAAGACCAGATCCCAGTCCCACAGGCCGTACTTCGTGCGTTGTCCTCGCGGTGGGCGGGGGGTTGCAGGCATCCCTGAGCAGGAGAGTGGCGTAATGAAGCGCAAGCTCATCGCGGCGATTGGCGTCGCCGGCATGATGGTCAGCGTCGCGGCATGTGGGTCGGACAGCAAGTCCGGTGGCGACACCAAGACCGACGGCCCGAAGACCGTCACTGTCTGGGTGATGGACGGGTCCGCTCCGGAGCCCTGGATCCAGGCCGTGAACAAGGAGTTCGAGGCCAAGCACAAGGACGTCAAGGTGGACGTCAAGATCCAGAAGTGGGACGGGATCCAGGAGAAGGTCACCACCGCCCTCTCCGAGGACACCCCGCCGGACGTCATCGAACTCGGCAACACCCAGACCGCGGGCTACGCGGCCACCGGAGGTCTCGCCGAGCTGACCGAGGACAAGGCCAAGCTCGGCGCCGACGGCTGGAACAAGGGCATGCTCCCGTCCGCAGAACTGGACGGCAAGCTCTACGCCGCCCCGTGGTGGGCCGCCAACCGTGTCGTCGTCTACGACAAGAAGGCCTTCAAGGACGCCGGCGTCACCCCGCCCAAGACCCGCGACGAGTGGATCGCCGGCCTGGAGAAGATCAAGTCCACCTCCAAGGGCAAGACGCAGCCCCTCTACCTGCCGGGCCAGAGCTGGTACGTCCTCGCGGGGTTCATCTGGGACGAGGGCGGCGACCTCGCGGTCAAGGACGGCGACAACTGGAAGGGCACCCTCGCGGACCCCAAGTCCATCGAGGGGATGAACTTCTACAAGAAGCTGCAGTCCTACTCCACGGCGCCCAAGGACAAGGACGAGGCCACCCCGCAGCAGTCCACGGACGTCGTTCCCAAGGGCGGCATCGCCTCGTGGATCGGTCTCGGCTGGGAGGCCGGCGGCGCGATCAAGGCGATCGAGGACGCCAAGGGCAAGGCCGACTTCGGCTACTTCCCGATCCCGGGCAAGACGGCCGACAAGCCGGGCAGCGTCTTCTTCGGCGGCTCCAACCTCGCCATCGCCGAGCGTTCCAAGAACAAGGACCTCGCCAAGGAGTGGCTGGCCCTGGCCGCAGGCAAGGACCAGATGGCCAAGTACGCCCAGGCCACCGAGGGTGCCGCGCTGCCGAACCACGACTCCGCCGCTTTCAAGGCCCCGGCGGGCACCTTCGCCGAGGCCATGGGTCAGGCCGCCTCGGTCGGCAAGCTCACCCCGATCACCGAGGGCTGGGCGAACGTCGAGACGAACCCGAACCCGATCAAGGAGTACATGACCAAGGTGCTCAAGGGTCAGGACCCGAAGGCCGCCGCTGAGGCCGCCGACAAGGAAATCACCGAGCGCATCAACAAGAAGTAGTCCACCGCGAGTGGTGCGGCAGGGGTGAGTCGTCCCCCTGCCGCACCACCCGTACGTGCGGCGGCGCACCCCCGGGTGCGCCGGCACGCCCCTTCGTGCGGCAGCACGCATTGACGTGGCCCCCGGGTGGGCCGCCAGGCCCGGTGGGCGCGGGTGCCCCACAACCGCGAGGAAGATCATCATGACCGTGCACTCCCAGGGAGTCGTGACCTCCGTTCCGGAGGACGCGCCCCGGAAGTCGGCAGGGGAGTCGCAGACCCCGCCGCCCTCCGGTTCCAAGGAAGTCCTCCAGCGGCCTCGCGGCAGGCGCGGCCTGCCCACCGGCCTGCTTCCGTACCTGCTGGTCGCCCCTGCGGTGATCTCCTTGGTCGTGCTGCTGGGCTACCCGCTGATCAGGAACGTGATCCTCTCGTTCCAGCAGGTGAACAAGCGCGAGCTGATCACCCGCAAGCCCGAGTGGATCGGCGTCGACAACTACAAGGAGCTGCTGGGGTCCTCGGACTTCTGGACCGTCGTGGTCCGCAGCTTCGTGTTCACCGCCGTCAACGTGCTGGTCATCATGCTGATCGGCACCCTGATCGGCATCCTGCTCAACAATCTCGGCAAGAAGATGCGGCTGGTGCTCTCGCTGGCGCTGGTGATGGCCTGGGCCATGCCGATCGTCGCCTCCGTCACCGTCTTCAAGTGGCTGTTCGACGAGCAGTTCGGCGTCGCCAACTGGGTCATGCGCTCCCTCGGGTTCGCGGGCTACGAACAGCACAACTGGTTCGAGACCGGCACCTCGACGCTCGTCATCATCACCGTGCTGATCGCCTGGGGCTCGATCCCCTTCGTGGCGCTCAACATGTACGCGGGCCTGACCACCGTAGGCACCGAGCTGTACGAGGCCGCCCGGATGGACGGCGCCTCCGGCTGGCGCATCTTCTGGGCCGTCGTCTTCCCGATCATGAAGCCGTTCTTCCTGGTGACGACGTTCCTCGAAGTTATCTGGGTCTTCAAGGCGTTCGCCCAGGTGTACGCCATGAACGCGGGCGGCCCCGACCGGGGCTCCGAGACCCTCCCGGTCTTCGCCTTCGTCGAGGGCAGCGGCCAGCAGCACTACGGCATGGCCGCGGCGATCTCCGTCCTCACGATCGTCATGCTGATCGCCGTCATGTCCTTCTACTTCCGCCTGATCCTGAAGCAGGAGGAGGAGCAGTGAGCGCAGTGAGCACAGCGTCAGCAGTGGCCAAGGGTTCCGCCGCGGCGCCCCGCGTCCCCGCAGGCAAGCGGCCCGTGGGCAAGCGCGCCAAGGTCGTCGGGAAGGCCGGCAAGAACGTCCTGGCCCTCCTGGTGGCGGCGGTCTTCGTCTTCCCCGTCTACTGGATGTTCTCCTCGTCCCTGAAGCCGAAGGCGGAGATCCTCACCAAGGACCCGGTGTTCGTCTTCTCCCCGACGACGGAGAACTACGTCAAGGCGTCCGGCGTCGACATGTTCTGGACGTACGTGCAGAACAGTTTCATGGTCACCGTCGGCGCGGTCCTCCTCGCGCTGATCGTCGCGCTCGCGGCGAGCTTCGCCATCGCGCGGATGAGGTTCCGTGGCCGCAAGGGGCTCGTCCTCGGCGTGATGATGGCCCAGATGGCGCCCTGGGAGGTCATGGTGATCGTGATGTACATGATCGCCCGCGACTCCGACATGCTGAACAGCATCGCGACGCTCACCCTCGTCTACTTCGTCATGGTGCTGCCCTTCACCATCTGGACGCTGCGTGGCTTCATCGCCGCCGTCCCGGTGGAACTGGAGGAGGCGGCGATGATCGACGGCTGCTCGCGCACCCAGGCCTTCTTCAAGGTGATCTTCCCGCTGCTCGCGCCGGGCCTCATGTCGACCTCGCTCTTCGGCTTCATCACGGCCTGGAACGAGTTCGCCATGGTGCTGATCCTCAACAAGGAGGACTACGCGCAGACGCTGCCGCTGTGGCTGACCCAGTTCAACACCGCGTTCGGCAACGACTGGGGCGCGACGATGGCCGCCGCCTCGATGTTCACCGTGCCCGTGCTCATCGTGTTCCTCTTCCTCCAGCGCAAGGCCGTCGGCGGTATGACCGCCGGCGCAGTGAAGGGATGACCTCACCCATGGCGACTGCCACGCGCTCCACCGACACCCTGACCCGGGACGCCCTCGCCGTCCTCCAGCCCGGCTTCACCGGGACCACCGCCCCCGACTGGCTGCTGCGCAGCGTCGGCGAAGGGCTGTCCTCGGTCGGCCTGTTCGGACGCAACATCGCCTCGCCCGGACAACTGGCCGCCCTCACCGCCCAGTTGCGGGCCGAGCGGGACGACGTGCTGGTCGCCATCGACGAGGAGGGCGGCGACGTCACCCGCCTCGAGGTGCGCGGCGGATCGTCCTTCCCCGGCAACCTCGCCCTCGGCGCGGTCGACGACACCGACCTGACCCGCGAGGTTGCCCGCGAACTGGGCCGCCGGCTCGCCGAGTGCGGCGTCAACCTCAACTGGGCGCCGTCCGCGGACGTCAACTCCGACCCCGGCAACCCCGTCATCGGCGTACGGTCCTTCGGCGCCGACCCGCACCTGGCCGCCCGGCACACCGCCGCGTACGTCGAGGGGCTGCAGGCCTCCGGCGTCGCCGCCTGCACCAAGCACTTCCCCGGGCACGGCGACACCAACGTCGATTCGCACCACGACCTGCCCCGCATCGATGTGGGACTGGACACACTGCACGCCCGTGAACTGGTGCCTTTCCGGGCGGCCATCGCCGCGGGTTCCAAAACGGTCATGAGTGCGCATATCCTTCTCCCTGCGCTCGACCCCACCCGTCCCGCGACTCTCAGCCCGCAGATCCTCACCGGTCTGCTCCGGGAGGAGCTGGGCTACCAGGGGCTGATCATCACGGACGGCATGGAGATGCAGGCCATCTCCGCGACGTACGGAATCGAGCGCGGCTCCGTCCTGGCGATCGCCGCGGGTGCCGACGCGATCTGCGTCGGTGGCGGCCTCGCCGACGAGGGGACCGTCCTGCTGCTGCGCGACGCGCTGGTGGCGGCGGTCCGCTCCGGCGAACTGCCGGAGGAGCGGCTGGCCGACGCGGCGGCGCGGGTGCGATCCCTCGCCACGTGGACCCAGCGGGCCCGGACTTCGGGGCCGGGCGCGGCAGTGCAGGAGGGGACCGCGCCCGGCAACGAGACCGGCCGTCCCGCCGTGCGCGAGGTGGGCCTGGACGCCGCCCGCCGGGCCGTGCGCGTCACCCGCGCCCCGGGTGCCGCCCCGCTGTCGTCCGCTCCGTACGTGGCGGCCCTCACCCCGGTCGCGAACATCGCCGTCGGCGACGAGACCCCCTGGGGCGTTGCCGCCGACCTCGCCCGCCTTCTCCCCGGCACCGGGACCGGCGCGTTCACCGCCGAGACCGGCTCCGCCGAGGCGATCCTCGCCGCCGCCGGGGGCCGCCGGGTCGTCGTGGTCGTACGGGACGAACACCGCCACCCGTGGATGGCAGCCGTCCTCGACGGCCTTCTGGCGGCCCGCCCGGACACCGCCGTGGTCGAGATGGGCGTCCCGCAGTCGACCCCGCGCGGCGCCCTGCACGTGGCGACGCACGGTGCGGCCCGCGTCTGCGGCACGGCCGCCGCCGAAGCGCTCACTGGGCGATAGGCGACCCGGGAGTACGCTGAAGGCCGGGCGCCCGCTGGGGGGACGCCCGGCCTTCTGTGTGACGCGTCTGCTCCGAGGGGCTCAAATCCCCTGCCACACCGGCTTGTTGGCGTACGTGTGGCGGAAGTAGTCCGCGAGCTTCAGCTTGGACGCGGCCGCCTCGTCCACGACCATGGTCGCGTGCGGGTGCAGTTGCAGCGCGGAGGCGGGCACCAGGGCGGACAGCGGGCCCTCGACGGTCTGCGCGACGGCCTCCGCCTTGCCCTCGCCGGTCGCCAGCAGCACGAGGTGGCGGGCGTCCAGGATGGTGCCGATGCCCTGGGTGATGACGTGGCGCGGGACCTGGGCGGTGTCGCCGTCGAAGAAGCGCGCGTTGTCGTCGATGGTCTGCTGGGTGAGCGTCTTGATCCGGGTCCGGGAAGCCAGCGAGGAGCAGGGCTCGTTGAAGCCGATGTGCCCGTCGGTGCCGATGCCCAGGATCTGGAGGTCGACACCGCCCGCCTCGGCGAGCGCCTTGTCGTACGCCTCGCAGGCACCCTGGACGTCCTCGGCGGAACCGTCGGGGCCGAAGAACGACGCCTCCGTCAGCCCCAGCGGCTCCACGACCTCGCGCAGCACGGTCGCCCGGTACGACTCGGGGTGCCCGGCGGGCAGCCCCACGTACTCGTCGAGCTGGCAGATCCGGGCCCGCGACACGTCCATGCCGCTGCCCTTCACCTTGGCCGTCAGTGCCTGGTAGATGGGCAGCGGGGAGGAGCCGGTGGCCACACCGAGCAGGGCGTCGGGCTTGCGGCCCAGCAGGTCCACGATGCTCTGCGCGATGAGCTCGCCGCCCGCCTTCGCGTCCGGAACGATGACAACTTCCACGCTGATGCCTGCCTATCTGGAAGAAGGGGGATGAGGGGGGAGGGGCCGAAAACGATCTGTGGTATAGACCAATCTAGCAGAGGTGAGCGGTCCCTCCCATGGTCGACCGCGTCGCCCGCTCCGGCACTTCGGCGACCCTCGTGGAGCCCCGCCGGACGCGCGCGCGGCCACGCCGGGCGCCGCGGCGCCCGACTTCGCGACGGGGCGGAAACGGGTGCACGGGTGCGGTGCCCCGGGGGCGCCGCAGCAGCAGGGGTGGGGAGGGGGCGGCGTGCGCCGACGGGTGCAGCGGGGTGGGGCCTTGAGCGGCCCGTGCGGGGGCCACGGTGTCCGGCCCCGGAAAGACCCGCGGGCCACGGCGCCCGGTGGGACCCTCGGCCCACCCGGCACCGCAGCCCGGAGTTGCTCGGCCGGCGGCGTGCGGTGCCTCCGGCCGTGTGGAGGGGCGGGCGCAGTCAGGGCAGAGAGCGCCGTCCTCCGATTTCATCCTCCTGTGCGGGGAGGATGAAGCTTTGCCCGGTCATTGTGGACTAGACCAGTAATGCCTGTCTACGGGATGCGCACGCCGGTTGTCGTGGAGGTTACGGGTATGTTCGACGGTGTGCCCTCCATGAACGATCTCGTACGCCAGCACACCGCTCTCAGCGACACCGACCTCGAGTGGCTCCACCTGCTGGTCTCGGAGTGGCAGCTGCTCTCCGACCTGTCCTTCGCCGACCTCGTGCTGTGGGTTCCGACCCGCGACGGCACCCGGTACGTCTCGGTGGCGCAGATGCGGCCGAACACCGGGCCGACCTCCTACCACGACGACATGGTGGGGCACCTCGTCCCGCGGGGCCGCCGCCCGCTGCTCGACGCGGCGCTCGACGAGGGCCGCATCGTGCGCGAGGGCGACCCGGAGTGGCGCGAGGAGGTGCCGGTGCGGGTCGAGTCGATTCCGGTACGGCGGGAGGGCCGCGTCCTGGGGGTCATCGGGCGCAACACCAACCTGCTGACCGTTCGTACGCCGAGCCGGCTGGAACTGACGTACCTCCAGAGCGCTTCCGACCTGGCCCAGATGATCGCCGCCGGTTCGTTCCCCTTCCCCGGCCAGCAGGTCGACATGGACGCGTCCCCGCGGGTGGGTGACGGGCTGATGCGGCTCGACGCGGACGGCCTCGTCCAGTACGCGAGCCCCAACGCACTGTCCGCCTACCACCGGCTCGGCCTCGCCTCCGACCTGGTCGGCCACCACCTCGGCCGGGCCACCGCCGAACTCGCACCGTCCCGCGGTCCGGTGGACGAGGCCCTGGTCAAACTGGCCAGCGGTTACGCGCCGAGGGAGACCGAGGTCGAGGGCAGCGGGGGAGTGATCCAGCTGCGGGCCATTCCGCTCAAGCCCAAGGGCACCCGGATCGGCTCCCTGGTGCTGTGCCGGGACGTGACGGAACTGCGCCGCCGCGAGCGGGAGTTGATCACCAAGGACGCCACCATCCGGGAGATCCACCACCGGGTGAAGAACAACCTCCAGACCGTGGCCGCCCTCTTGCGGCTGCAGTCCCGCAGGATGGACTCCGACCAGGGGCGCGAAGCCCTCAACGAGGCCGTGCGGCGCGTCGGTTCGATCGCGATCGTCCACGAGACGCTGTCGCAGAACCTGGACGAGCGCGTCGAGTTCGACGAGATCGCCGACCGGGTCCTCGCGATGGTGGCGGAGATCTCGCCGGGAAAGGTCACCTGCCGGCGGACCGGACGGTTCGGGATCCTGGACGCCGAGGTCGCGACACCGCTCTCGATGGTGCTGACGGAGATCCTGCAGAACGCCCTGGAGCACGCCTTCACCCAGGGCGAGCAGGGCACCGTCGAGGTCTCCGCACTGCGTGGCGGTACGCCGGCGGAGGCGCGGCTGCTGATCACCGTGCTCGACGACGGATGCGGTCTGCCCGAGGGCTTCGACGCCCAGCGGACCGGCAATCTGGGGCTGCAGATCGTGCGGACCCTGGTGGAGGGCGAGTTGGGCGGGACCTTCGACATGGTTCCCGGACGCGAGCGCGGTACGCGGGTGGTGCTGGACATTCCCGTACGGCCGCAGAAGTAGTCGCCGTACGCAGGAGTCACCCGCCCGCCCTCGCGCGGGACAGCACCGAGCCCCGGACCGAGGTGACGGTCCGGGGCTCAACTGCTCACGCTCTGTTGCGCATCCGGGGGTACTGCGCGCTGCGTTTCGGGGGCGGTGACTGCATACGCGCTGTATGCGCCGCCGAGCCGAGGCTCGAAGCAGGGGTGGGTCAGGCGGTCGCGTTGCGCGCCCGGTTGCGGGCGGCGCGGCGCTTCATTGCGCGGCGCTCGTCCTCGCTGAGGCCACCCCAGACACCCGAGTCCTGGCCGGACTCGAGCGCCCACTGCAGGCACTGCTCCATGACGGGGCAGCGGCGGCAGACGGCCTTGGCTTCCTCGATCTGCAGCAGCGCAGGACCGGTGTTGCCGATGGGGAAGAACAGCTCCGGGTCTTCCTCACGACAAACGGCGTTGTGACGCCAGTCCATGGCTGCTACCTCTCCTTGAATGATCTCGATGTCACACACATTGCTTGTGAATGTGAACGCTTTCACGAATCCCCTCACGAGGGAAGGGCCGACTTCCAGTCGAGACTGGTTGTGGTCCTGTGTGTGAGGAGGGATTCCGGTTTTCAGGGAGGCCGGTGTTGCGGGCCGTCCCGATCGCCATGAAGAGACTCGCAAACCTCGACGGCGGATACAACCCCTTCCGAGAAGTTTTTTTTGATTCCTCGGTGTCGGCTAGCTCACAGCCGTACTTCTAAGGGGTGGAGTCCAGTCCGTACGTTCGAGATAAAGGACTTTGGGCCCTTCCACTCACACAATCACACGCAGTGCACGGCGAACGCCTGTGAACGCCACGCTGGTACGCAGCCCCAGGTGGTCACCGTCCATTTGAAGGGGCAGTGGAACCTTGGAATGCAAGGTGAAGTCCGTGAGGTCGTGCAGGGTGACTGCGTGCTTACCGTGTGGCCCGCGCTCCGGTGACGAGGTGAGGAGCTGGGTGGCGTACCGGGTCACCGCGGGGGTGGAGAGCCGGCTCAGGCCGAGCACGTCGAGCGCGGTGTCGAAGGACGCCTCGGGGGACGCGTACAAGGGGCGATTGCCCAGGTAGGTCCACGGAGAGGTGTTGCAGACTATCGACAGGACGAGGTCGGTCACCGGGTCCTCGCCGGCGCGCTCCAGACTGATCACGCCGCGTCTGCGGTGCGGCTCGTCCAGGAACTGGCGTACCACCTGGCGCAGGTACAGGGCGTGCGTCGACCGCTTCCCGCGCTCCCGCTGCTGTTCGACCCGGCCGATGACACCCGCGTCGAATCCGAGGCCGGCGCAGAAGGTGAACCAGCGCTCCGGAACGGCTTCGTCCTCCGTACCGGGTACGCCCTTTGTGCGGCCGAGGCTCACCGTACGTTCGCTTCCGGTACGCAGAGCGTCCAGAAGGGCGCCGGTCGCCTCGACGGCGTCGTTGGGCAGACCGAGGGCGCGGGCGAAGACGTTGGTGGAGCCGCCGGGAACGACGGCGAGGCGCGGGAGGCGGTCGAGATCGGGGCCGTAGTGCAGGAGGCCGTTCACGACCTCGTTCACGGTGCCGTCGCCGCCCAGGGCGACGACGAGGTCGAGGGTGTCGGAGTTGTCGGCGGCGCGCCGGCCGAGGTCGCGGGCGTGGCCGCGGTACTCGGTGGTGACCGTCTCCAGCTTCATCTCGCTGGCGAGGGCGTGCAGGAGGACGTCCCTGGTGCGGGCACTGGTGGTGGTGGCGGCTGGGTTGACCACGAGGAGTGCGCGCATGCGGGGAAGGTTACCTGGGTGGGGGTTTGTGGACGGGGGCAGGTGCGGGTCCCTCCGGGGGGGAGGCGGGGGGTGGGTGGTGGCGGGGCCTTGCGGGGTGGGCGTACGTGGGGTGGCGCGGCGGGGCGGGGCGTGGGGCACCGTCCGGTGGGGGCCGCCCCCTTGCCCGCCCGTTCCGCCCCCGGGGGCGGGGGCGGCCCCGCCGCCCAAGGGGGCTACTGGGGGCTGGGTCGTCCGGGGGGCTTGAGTGGGTGGGAGGTTAGGGTGCGGGGGTGAGTGAGAAGCGTGGCCGGAAGCCGCAATCCAAGCCTGATCCGCTGGACGAGGTGCCAGCGGTGCCGCATCCCGCGAAGCCGCGGCCCGCGCGGCTGGGAGTCGCCGCCGCCCTGGTGGCGGCGGAGGGCGCGGCGCTCGTCGCCCTGGGGCTCTACCTGCTGGTGATGGGGTTGCTGGGCAGCCCCGACCGGCCGGAGCAGGCGGAGATGGGCGGGGTCACCCTGATCGCGCTGGGCGTGCTGCCGCTGGTGGCGGCGAACGGGCTGCGGCTGCGGCGGAGCTGGAGCCGGGGGCCCGCGGTGATCACGCAGCTGATGGCGCTGCCCGTGGCGTACACCCTGCTGACCACCGACGGCGGCTTCTCGATCCCCGGCGGCATCGCGCTCGCCGCCGTGGCCGTCGTCTCGATGGTGCTGCTGCTGAACCCGGCGGTGGTGGACGCGCTGGGCATCAAGAGGGGCCCGCGCGGCGTCTGAGCGCCCGACGCGAGCCCCGTCCTGTACGGCCGCAGCCGGTACGGGTTACTCCTCCACCAGCAGCTTCTCCCGGAGCTGGGCCAGCGTGCGGGCCAGCAGGCGGGAGACGTGCATCTGCGAGATGCCGACCTCCTGCGCGATCTGCGACTGGGTCATGTTCCCGAAGAAGCGCAGGAGCAGGATCCGCTTCTCCCGCGGCGGAAGGTCCTCCAGCAGCGGCTTGAGGGACTCGCGGTACTCGACGCCCTCCAGCGCCACGTCCTCGGAGCCGAGGGTGTCCGCGACCGCCGGGGACTCGTCGTCCGTGTCGGGGACGTCCAGGGAGAGCGTGGAGTACGCGTTGGCGGACTCCAGGCCCTCCAGCACCTCCTCCTCGGAGATCGCCAGCCGCTCCGCCAGCTCGTGCACGGTCGGCGACCGTCCGTGCTGCTGGGAGAGCTCGGCGGTCGCCGAGGTCAGGGACAGCCGCAGTTCCTGGAGGCGGCGCGGGACCCGTACCGCCCAGCCCTTGTCGCGGAAGTGCCGTTTGATCTCGCCCACGACGGTGGGGGTCGCGTACGTGGAGAACTCGACGCCGCGCTCGGGGTCGAACCGGTCCACCGACTTGATCAGGCCGATCGTGGCGACCTGGGTCAGGTCGTCCAGCGGCTCCCCGCGGTTGCGGAAGCGCCGCGCCAGGTGCTCGACCAGCGGGAGGTGCATCCGCACGAGCCGGTTGCGCAGCTCGGCCTTCTCGGTCGAGCCGTCGGGCAGCTCGCGGAGCTGGATGAACAGCGCCCGCGCACCGCTGCGGTCCCGCGGATTGGGCGGGAGCTCCTGTTCGTCGCGCTCCTTGTGCACCTCGTGTGCTTCCGGCGTCTGGGGCACCTCGTGCTTCTCGTGCGCCTCGGGCGTCTCAAGCGCCCCCTGCACCTCGTGCGCCTCGGGGCGCACATCCTTCTCGTCGCTCATCTGGTCCGCCGCCCGCTCCGCTGCCTGCTGCACCTGAGCCCTGCCCGCCGCGCCCGTGCCCGCCGCGGCTTTCGCCGGGGCGGACGCGACCGCACCGGCCCTCTGCGCAGCCTCGTACGCCACGGCACGCCCGTCCACCGGGTACGGACGGGCCTGCTGTTCAGGAATCCCGTCCAGCGCCCGCGAGCTGCGCTCGTCGCCCCGCACCGGCCCGTCCCCGCTCACGCCGGACCGGGTCCCGCGCCGCGCTGTTTGTAGAGGCTGATGCTGACCGTACGGTCGTCGGCCACGGTCGCGTCGACCTTGCCGGCGAGTGCGGAGAGCACCGTCCACGCGAACGTGTCGCGCTCGGGGGCGCGGCCGTCCGTGGTGGGGGCCGTGACGGTCACTTCCAGTGAGTCGTCCACGAGCCGGAACACACAGCTGAGGACGGAGCCGGGCACGGCCTGCTGGAGCAGGATCGCGCAGGCCTCGTCCACCGCGATGCGCAAGTCCTCGATCTCGTCGAGGGTGAAGTCCAAACGCGCTGCGAGGCCGGCCGTGGCCGTACGCAGCACCGACAGGTAGGCACCCGCAGCGGGCAGCCGGACCTCCACGAAGTCCTGGTTCCCGGGCTCGCCTGCGATAGGGGACACCCTCACCTCCAAGGTGGCACAAGCGGTACGTCTGATACGTCTATCGCCGGTGACGCTATCGCGATCCGCCGTTCCGTGTCGCCAGACCCCCTGTCCGGCGAATTGTCACTCATGGTAGGCATGTGGGCACGGAAAGTGGCTAGAGGTGTGCGGAGCCCAATTGGGCGGTACCGGTGAGGGGTTGACGTACCCCGGGGCCGCCCGTCCGAACCGCTTCGCCGCGGAGCCGGAACCGGCCCCCGTACCCCGCGCGCTCCCGCCCGTTCAGACGATCGCGCCGTCGGCGAAGCACCAGCGCCAGCTCTCGCCCGGCTCGAAGCTGCGCATCACCGGGTGTCCGGTGTCGCCGAAGTGCCGGGTCGCGTGCCGGCCGGGCGACGAGTCGCAGCAGCCGACGTGCCCGCAGCCGAGACAGATGCGCAGCTGGACGGGGTGCGTGCCGGCGGCCAGGCATTCGAGGCAGGTGTCGCTCAGCGGGTCGGGCTGCGGGTGCGGCAGTTCCTCGACGTGCGGACAGTCCTTCATGATTGCCAGCGTACGCGCGCAGCCGGCCCGCGTGCGTGGCCGCCGACCGGACGGGACGAGAACCGATGGACGCGACACCTCTGCTGGCCCTGGTCGCCGTGAGCGCCGCCGTGGCCGGCCTGGCCCGGCGGACCCCGGTGCCGGCGCCGCTGCTGCTCGTCGCGGTGGGCATCGCGGCGTCGTTCGTGCCCGGGGTGCCGGACTTCACGCTCGACCCGCACATCGTGCTGCCGCTGCTGCTGCCGCCCCTGCTGCACACCGCCGCGCTGGAGAGCTCGTACCTGGACCTGAGGGCGAACCTGCGGCCGGTGGCCCTCCTCTCCGTGGGTTACGTGCTGTTCGCGACCGTGACGGTCGGCTGGCTGGTGAGCCTGCTGGTGCCGGCGCTGCCGTTGGCCTCGGCACTGGTGCTCGGCGCGGTGATCGCGCCGCCGGACGCGGTGGCGGCGACCGCCATCGCTCGCAAGCTCGGGCTGCCGCCGCGTATCACCGCGATCCTCCAGGGGGAGTCGCTGGTCAACGACGCCACGGCGATCACCGCCTACAAGGTGGCCCTCGGCGCGGCCGTCGGGATCGGCGCGAGCTGGGGCACGGGGGTACGGGAGTTCCTGGTCGCAGCCGTGGGCGGCGTGGGCGTCGGGCTGCTGCTGACGCTGCCGCTGCACTGGCTGCGGACGCGGCTGCGGGAACCGATCCTGCAGAACACCCTGTCGCTGCTCATTCCGTTTGTTGCGTATGCGACGGCCGAACACGTGCACGCGTCCGGTGTGCTGGCCGTGGTCGTCGTGGCGCTGTTCCTCGGGCACCGTTCGTGGAAGGTGGACTTCGCGACGCGGCTCCAGGAGGAAGCCGTCTGGAAGATGGTCTCCTTCGTGCTGGAGTCGGTCGTCTTCACGCTGATCGGGCTGCAGCTCCCGGTGGTGCTGCGCGGGCTGGGGGAGTACGGCGGCGGCGAACTGGTCCGGTACGCGGTCGTGGTGTTCGTCCTGGTGGTCGCGGTGCGGTTCGTGTGGGTGTTCCCGGCGACGAGTGTGCCGCGCCGGCTCTCGCGGCGGATCAGGACCCGGGAGGCGGACGTCGACTGGAAGAGCCCGTTGATCGTCGGGTGGGCGGGGATGCGCGGCGTGGTGTCGCTCGCCATCGCCTTCTCGATTCCGGTGGTGGCGGACGGGAAACCGTTCCCGGGACGCGACCTGATCCTCTTCCTCACCTTCACGACCGTGATCGGCACCCTGGGCGTCCAGGGCCTGACGCTGGCCCCGCTGATCCGCGCGCTCGAACTGCCGAAGCGGGACACCCACCGGGCCACGCTCCAGGAGGCGCAGGCCCAGAGCGAGGCGTCCGCGGCGGCGGAGGCACGGCTGGCGGAACTACTGGCGGACGAACGGAACGCCCTGCCCGGCCCCCTGGCCGACCGGCTGCGCGCCGTACTGGAGCGGCGGCGGAACGCGGTGTGGGAGCGGCTGGGAACGGTCAACGAGACCACCGGCGAGTCGGCGGACGCGACGTACCGCCGGATGGCGCGCGAGGTCATCGACGTGGAACGCGCGGTCTTCGTGGAACTGCGCGACGCGCGCCGCATCGACGACGAACTGATGAGGGTGCTCCTGCGACGCCTGGATCTGGAGGAGGCGGCGGGGTGGCGGGAGGCGGAGTAGCCGGCGCTGTACTGCTCGGGCCGGCGGGTACGGAATGGACGGAGCCGTGCTGCTGGTGCCGTGCCGTCCCCTTGCCCACTGTTCCGTCACTCCGGGCCACCGGCTCCCCGCTTGGGCTGCGCTACCTCACGGGCGCCCCGTGACCACCGCCACCAGCCGCGTCCCCGGCGCGAACTCTCCCCGTTGCGTCAGCGTCAGCAGCCCGTACAGCAGCTTCGCCACGTACAGCCGCTCCACCTCCATCCCGTGCCGCTCCTCGAAGTCCTGGGCGAAGGTGTGGAGTTCGGGTGGGGTACGGGCGTAACCCCCGAAGTGGAAGCCGTCCGCGAGTGTCCAGGAATTGGTCGGGGCGCCGAAGGCCGACGTCTGGAGGGCCCGGACCTCCGCCTCCAGGAAGCCGCCCTTCAGGACCGGCACGCCGAGCGCGCGCTGCCCGGGGCCGAGGCCCGCCGCCAGTCCGGCCAGCGTGCCGCCCGTGCCGCAGGCCACGCCCACCACGTCCGCCGCGCCCCGCAGCTCCCGGCCGAGTTCCGCGCAGCCCTGGGCGGCGAGCGCGTTGCTGCCGCCCTCGGGGACGACGTACGCATCGGGGAAGGGCGTGGTGGGGAGCAGCGCGGCCAGGTGGTCGGGGTCGGCGCGGCGGCGGTAGTCCGTGCGGGACACGAAGTGCAGGTGCATGCCGTCGGCCGCGCACTGCGCGAGGGAGGGGTTGAGCGGGTGGCCGGCCAGTTCGTCGCCGCGGACGACGCCGACGGTCGGGAAGCCGAGCAGGCGGCCCGCGGCGGCGGTGGCGCGCAGGTGGTTGGAGTAGGCCCCGCCGAAGGTGAGCACGGGGCGGCCGGCGGCGGCGCGGAGGTTGGGTGCGAGCTTGCGCCACTTGTTGCCGGAGAGGTCGGGGTGGATCAGGTCGTCCCGTTTGACGAGGAGCCGCACCCCGTGCCGCTCGAAGCGGTCGTCCCGGACGGGGACCAGGGGAGACGGCAACTGCGGGCGCAGGTCGCGCACCTCGTGCACGTCGCCTGCATCGTGCGGGCCGTGCGGGCCGTGCGGGCCATGGGGGTCGCGCGGGTCGTGGGACGCGGGGGGCATCCGGCAATTGTCGCGCCCGGCGGCACGTCGCGGGTACGTGGCGTCCGGCCCTGGAGTCGCGCCGGGGCCCGTCGCGGGCGCCGGGGCGCCGGGCGTCCGGTCCCGGGCGTTGCGAAAATCGCGGTGCGTCGCGGGTTCCCGGCCCTTCCCGTCCCTACTTCAGCCTGTCGCGCACCCTGCCCCGCATCCAGTCCATCGTGAAGCCGCGCGGGTCCACCTTGCCCGGCTGCCATTCGAGGTGGCCGATGACGGAGCGCTCGGTCCAGGAGTGGGCGCGGCAGAGGGCGGCGGAGACCCGCTCGATGGCCGCGAGCTGGACGTGCGGCCAGGGGTCGCGGCCGTCGCCGAGGTTCTCGCACTCGAAGCCGTAGAAGTACCGGTTGCCGTCCGTGTTCGCCTCGTTGTCGGGCGGGAGACGCTTCTCGGCGATGACGGCGCGCAGGACGTCGTCGTCGCCGCGACCGGCGTGGTTGGCCCGCCCGTAGCCGACGAGGTGGACCTTGCCGTCCTTGGCGACGACGCCGTGGCAGAGCGGCCCGGGGAGGGTGGAGTAGCCGTCGCGGCAGATGCGGACGGTACTGCTGGTGCCCCTGGTGACGGTGTGATGGATCATCACGCCGTGCACGGGACCCCAGGGCCCGTGGCCGTGGCGGTTGTGGGTGCGCCAGTTGCCCACTTCCACGACGGACACCCCTTCGTTGCGGAGGGCTCTCAGGAAGGTGTCGGCGGAGAGCGGATTGGCCATGGCTGCTGTCTCCTCGTCCGGAACTGCGTGTACCGCTTGTACCGGAACCAGGACTTCCGCCGATACCTCTCTCGCACGCCGTGCGAGCCGATCCGGACAGCCACCGACGCCCTCGGGCGGTGGCCGGCCGCAAGTACGGGCAAAGACCCCAAGGGCCCGGCGCCGGGGCGAGTCGTACGTCACGACGTGTGAGGGGAGCGCTCGGGGCGTCAGGCCCGGGAACGCGATGTGACCGGAAACAGTCCCTGCGGGGCGGTCGTCGTGGCGGAGCCGACTCGCAGCGAGCCGCACATGCACGGTCTGTCAATGCGGTCGCGCGGGGTTCCCCCCTCCGCGGTGATCTAGTCACACTCTTTTGTGTAATGGCGCCGCGACTCCCCGTGCTGAAAGGCTTCCTCTGCAGGTCAGGCACAGCCTGAAGCAGTGCTCCACGAGCGCGATATCAAGAAGAACCGAAGAGGGAGACAGATGTCGGTCGAGGCAGGTCCCGAGGTCCGCGAACAGCAGGCGCCGCCGCAGCAGAGTCTCGGTACGGCCGCCGCGCGGAACCTGGCGACCACCACCAAGTCCGCCCCGCAGATGCAGGAGATCACCTCCCGGTGGCTGCTGCGCATGCTCCCCTGGGTGCAGGTCCAGGGCGGTACGTACCGGGTCAACCGGAGGCTGAGCTACTCCGTCGGTGACGGCCGCATCACCTTCGTGCAGACCGGCGGCGAGGTCACCGTCATCCCGGGCGAGCTGCGCGAACTGCCCGCGCTGCGGACGTACGAGGACGACGACGCCCTCCGGGAACTGGCGCAGCGCTGCCAGCAGCGCGAGTTCGCCGCCGGGGACGTCATCGTCAGCCAGGGCGACAGCGCGGACACCGTCCACCTGCTGGCGCACGGCCGGGTCGAGAAGCTCAGCGCCGGCCCGTACGGCGAGGAGCAGGTGCTCGGCACCCTCGCGGACGGCTCGTACTTCGGCGACCAGGCACTCGTCGAGGACGACGCCGACTGGAGCTACACGGCGAAGGCGGCGACCGCGTGCACCGTCCTGACCCTGGCCAGGAACGATGTGCTCACGCTCGCCGACCGGTCGGACTCGCTGCGCGACCACCTCAGGCACGCCGCCGAGCTGCCCCGCCAGCGCACCAACAGGTACGGCGAGGCGCCCATCGACCTCTCCGCCGGCCACGTCGGCGAAGCCCTCGTACCGCACACGTTCGTGGACTACGAAGCCGCGCCGCGCGAATACGAACTCTCCGTCGCGCAGACGGTGCTGAAGGTCCACACCCGGGTCGCCGACCTCTACAACAAGCCGATGAACCAGACCGAGCAGCAGCTCAGGCTGACCGTCGAGGCGCTGCGCGAGCGCCAGGAGGACGAGCTGGTCAACAACCGGGAGTTCGGCCTGCTCGCCAACTGCGACTACGGGCAGCGCCTCCAGCCGCACGACGGCGTGCCCAGCCCCGACGACCTGGACGAGCTGCTCTCGCGGCGGCGCGGTAACAAGTTCTTCCTCGCCCACCCGCGCGCCATCTCCGCTATCGGCCGGGAGTTCAACAAGCGCGGGCTCGTCCCCGACAGCGTCGACATCGCGGGCAACAAGATCCCGGCCTGGCGCGGCGTGCCGATCTTCCCGTGCAACAAGATTCCGATCAGCGATGCCCGGACGACATCGATCATCTGCATGCGTACCGGCGAGGCCGAACAGGGCGTCATCGGCCTGCACCAGACCGGACTGCCGGACGAGATCGAGCCCAGTCTCTCGGTCCGTTTCATGGGCATCGACGAACAGGCTCTCATCTCCTACCTGGTGACGGCGTACTACTCGGCCGCGGTCCTGGTGCCGGACGCCCTCGGCGTGCTGGAGAACGTCGAGATCGGGCGGTGGAGCTAGCCGGGGGCCGCGGGTCCGGGGCGGGGTGACCAGGAGGGGACGGCCCGAGGGGGTAGGGGGCAAGGGGGCGGTGGGCGGCGTGCTGCGTATCCCGCCCAGCGCCTTCCGCTACGGAGGGATTTGGCATTGACCATGACCACGACCCACACGACGGGCGACCCGAAGGGCGACGGCATGGAGGGCGCCGCCGGGCTCCTCGCGCGCACCAGGGCCGCCGTCGACCCCAGGCTCCGGACAACGGTCGAGTCGTTGCCGGGGCAGGTCCGCAGGATCGCCCGGTACCACTTCGGCTGGGAGCAGGCTGACGGCACATCCGCCGAGGGCAACGCGGGCAAGGCGATCCGTCCCGCGCTCGTCCTGGCCGCCACCCAGGCTCTGGGCGGCGATCCCCGGCAGGCCGAACGGGCAGCCACGGCAATCGAGTTGGCGCACAACTTCTCACTGCTGCACGACGACGTGATCGACGAGGACCCGACCCGCCGGAACCGGCCCACGGCCTGGACGGTGTTCGGCGTCCCCGACGCGATCATCACCGGCGACGCGATGTGCGCGCTCGCGCTGCGGGTGCTCGCCGAGGACCCGCACCCGGCTTCGGCGAAGGCCTCCGCCCGGCTCGCGGCCTGCGTGATCGAGCTGTGCGCGGGCCAGCAGGCGGACTGCGCGTTCGAGAACCGGGCGCCGCAGGACGTCACCATCGAGGAGTGCCTCACCATGGCCGAGGCCAAGACGGGGGCACTGCTGGGGTGCGCGTGCGCACTGGGCGCGCTGTACGCCGGGGCCGGGGACGAGGAGGTCGAGGCGATGGACGCGTTCGGCCGGGAGGCGGGCCTCGCCTTCCAGCTGATCGACGACCTGATCGGCATCTGGGGCGACCCCGCGCGGACGGGCAAGCCGGTGGGCGCCGACCTGGTCGCGCACAAGAAGTCGCTGCCGGTGGTGGCGGCGATGGCCTCCGGGACCCCGGCGGCCGAGGAACTGGCCGAGCTGTACCGGGCGCCCGCGATGGACGCTGCCGCGGTGCGTCGGGCAGCCGACGCCGTGGAGAGAGCGGGCGGCCGGGACTGGGCCCAGAGCCAGGCCGCCGACCGGATGGCCCGCGCCGTGGACCACCTGTCGCGCGCGGTGCCCGAGCTGGGTGCGGCGGACGAACTGCTGGCGCTGGCGGAGTTCGTCACGCGACGCACGCGCTGAGCGCGGAGGGCGGGGGCGGGGCCCGGCGGACCCCGCCGGGCCCCGCCCCCGTACCGCCGTTCCCGCATCGCCAACTTTAAGATCGCGCAGGACAGTTGTGCGGTACCGCGGCGATACGGAGACGGACATGGGCGTGCGGGTACGACGGGCGACCAAGGACGACCGGGACCTGGTGGTGCGGCTGCTCGACGCGGCGTTCCACGACGATCCGGTGAGCTGCTGGATCCTCCCGGGGGAGGAGCACCGCCGGCGCGTGCACCCGGTGCTGATGGCGACCTTCGTCGACCTCGTCCAGGAGCACGGCTGGGTGGACCTGGCGGAGGACAGTACGGCCGTCGCCCTGTGGCTGCCCACCCCAGCCGGGAAGCCCGATCCGGACGACGGGCCCGCGCGGCTGCGGGAGGCCGTGGACCCGGACAACGAGCGGGTGGAGCTGATCGGGGCCCTGACCGCCGCGCACCACCCGCACCACGCCGCGCACCTGTACCTGTGGATGATCGCGGTCGACCCGCAGCGGCAGGGCGAGGGACTGGGCAGCGCCCTGATGGCGCCGGTCCTGGAGCGCTGCGACCGGGAGGGGAAGGCCGCGTACCTGGAGGCGAGCAGCGCGCGCAGCCGCGAGCTGTACCGGCGGCTCGGCTTCGCCGACCACGGGGAGCCGCTGCACCTCCCGTACGGCGGGCCTGCCATGTACCCGATGTGGCGCGAACCCCAGAGCTGAACAGCGCCCCCGGTCCTCCGCCCCCGGTCCTCCGCCCCCGGTCCTCCCGCCCCCGGTCCTCCCGCCCCCGGTCCTCCGACCTCGGTCCTCCGCCCCGGTCGGTCGGCCGGCGGGCCGGTCAGCCGGACGGCAGGGCGCGCTCCACCACCGTCTCCACCAGGGCGTCCAGCGCCTCGGGCGTTCCGGTCAGCACGTCGGGCAGCGTGAAGTGCTCGATCAGCAGCCCGGTCAGGCCCAGGTAGAGGACGCGCACGGTGTCCTCGTCGCCCGGCAGGCCGGTCGCCAGGTGGAAGCGGACGTTCGCGTCGAGGTCGTCCCGTACGGTCCGGCTCAGCGACTCGCGCAGGGCCGGACGGCGGGTCGCTTCGAGCTTGAGCTCCAGCATCGCCAGGTAGCCGGAGCGCTCGGCGACCATGCGGCGTACGAGATCGTGCATCAGGCCGGTGACCACGGCCCGGGACGGCTCCTGGGTCAGCAGGCCGGTGATCGCCGTGATGTCCGGGGTCATCCGCTCGTGGACGCGGACCGCCGTCTGGGCGAGCAGGGCGTCCCGGTCGGCGAAGTAGTTGGAGGCGGTGCCGGTGGGCACCCCCGCGCGGGCGTCGACGGCCCGGAAGGTGAGCCCGCGTGCCCCTTCTGCGGCGAGGACTTCGATGGCGGCGTCGAGCAGGGCGGTACGGCGTTCGGGGTTCCTGGCCATGGGGATCTCTTCTTTCTCGCACTTTCTTCCGGCCGGGGTTGCCCAACCACTACATCTGAAGCACTATAGCCGTCGTGGTTGTGCCGCCCGGGCCTGCCACCCACCCCTACGGAAGAGGACCGCGCTTGCGCAAGCTCACGTACTACGTCGGAATGTCCCTCGACGGCTTCATCGCCGCCCCGGACCACTCGGCCGATCACTACCCGGTCAGCGAGGAGTTCCTGAAGGACTTCCTGCTCGCCGACTACCCGGACTGCGTGCCGACCCACCTGCGGCGCCACTTCGGCATCGACGACGCGCCGAACACGCACTTCGACACCGTGCTCCAGGGCCGTACCACCTACCAGCCCGCCCTCGACCTCGGCATCACCAGCCCGTACGCCCACCTGCGCCAGTACGTGGTCTCCCGCAGCCTCGCCGAGGCGGGCCCCCCGCCGTCCCCCGACATCGAGCTGGTCTCCGGCGACGTGGTCGCGAAGGTACGGGAACTCAAGGCGGAGGACGGCGGACTCGGCATCTACCTCGCCGGCGGTGGGAAGCTCGCCGGTCAGCTCCTCGACGAGATCGACGAACTCGTCCTGAAGGTCTACCCGGTCGTGCTCGGCGACGGCATCCCCGTCTTCACCACGGAGTTCGGCGTGCGCACCTTCTCGCTCGACGCCACCCGCACCTTCGCCAACGGCACCGCCGTACTCACCTACTCCCGTTCGAAGGGCTGACCCGCTTGCGCAAGCTGATCTACTACATCGCCACCTCCATCGACGGCTTCATCGGCCACCCGGACACCGGGGACGGCGCGTTCTTCATACCGATGTCGTCCGGGGAGTTCCAGAGCTTCATGCTCGACCAGTTCCCCGACACCCTGCCGACCGCGGGCCGCGAGGCCCTCGGCCTTGCGGACGCGCCGCTGACCCGCTTCGACACCGTCGTCCAGGGCCGCAGGAGCAACCAGGTGGCGTACGACATGGGCATCACCAGCCCCTACGCCCACCTGCGGCAGTACGTCGTCTCCCGCAGTCTGACCGCATACCCCGACCCCGCGGTCGAGCTGATCGGCGACGACGTCGTCGGGCAGGTCCGGAAGCTGAAGGCGGAGGGCAGCCCGCTGGACATCTACCTCTGCGGCGGCAGCGAGGTCGCCGGACAGCTCATCGACGAGATCGACGAACTGGTCATCAAGACGTACCCCGTGCTGCTCGGCTCGGGACTGCCCATGGCTTCCGCCGGATTCGCCCTGCGCGGCTACGAGTTGACCTCCTGCCGGAGCTTCGACAACGGTGCGGTGGTCACGATGTACCGCAAGGTCCGGTGACCCGTTCCCGGACGGCCGCCGGGCGTACCCGGCGGCCGTCCCCGCTCGATGATCGACGGGCCCCCCGGACGCACTAAAGTCCCGCCCATGACAGCAGAGTCATGGGTCGGGTGGTACCGCGATCGTGCGGGCACCGAAGCCCTCACCATCAGCACGGACGGGCAGCGGCTGCACGCCCGCATCAGGGGATGCGACTTCACCGGCGAGGACTTCACCGGTCTGTACCCGGACTCCCAAGTGCCGCCGGAAGGCCCCGGGTTCACGCTCGCGCCGCAGGGGGCGCTGTGCGGCTGCGTACTGGAGTGGGACATACCGATGCCGGTGTACGACGCGGGAGTCGTGCACCGCGCGGTCCTGCGCTGCCTGCTCACCCTGGGGCGGCCGGTACCGGTGTCCGACTCCGGAAGCCCGGGTCTGGACCGCCTCCACCTCGGGCTCGCCCTGCACTTCGACGGGGCGCTGTACGCGTCCGGGCACGCGGAGAACGACTTCGCCGGCGCCCTCGCCGAGATCCAGCGGCAACTCCCGCCCGGCGCCTATCTCAAGTCCTGCCTCTCGTGCGCCTTCTCCGACTACGCCCCGACGACGGCGGTCGGCTTCTTCGGCTCGCTGGCCTGTTTCCGCGAGGCCAAGGAGTCGTACCGTACGGCCGGGGCCGACGTGCTCGGCGTGTGGGACCTCAACTCGGGCCCCGTACAGGAAACGCACCGCTGTCCGGACTTCGAGCTGCGCCCGGCCGCCGGGCTCGGCCACCGCGGCGCGTTTCCGCCGCCGCGGACCGAACTCATTCATGTGCAGGGCGATTTTCGGCCACCCCAGGCGCCGGCGTCCACGGCCTGAAGCGCCCCGCCCGTACGCCGTGTCCCTGCGCGACGGCTACCGATGCGCGCCACGGCAGCGGCCCTCCGTCGCACGAGACGCGACGGAGGGCCGTGAGGCGGACGGGGCGTGGATCAGCGGGTGGCCGCCACCGCCGCGTTGAAGCCGTTCGCCCACAGCTGGTTGACGCGGGCGCGCTCCCGGGAGTCCGGGACGGCGTTCGTGCAGGACGGGCCGGGCCCGCCGCCCGACATCAGCTCACTGCACGGGCCGGAGTAGCGGTCCGGGAGGCCGAGCACGTGACCGGTCTCGTGCGAGGTGACGCGGGTGGAGTTGTAGATCTGGTTCTGCCGGTAGTCGAGGAAGATGAAACCGCGCCCGTGCCCGTCAGTGCTGGCGTACGAGCCGCGCGAGTCGTTGCCCTCGCGGTAACTGAAGCTGGCGCCCGAAGTGCTCTCCTGGAGCTTCACGTTGCTGACCGAGCTGTTCCAGATCTGCGTGGAGCGGGCTATCTGGGTGCGGAAGCTCGGCGCACTGGACGCGTTGTAGCGCACGGTGACGACCTGGATGCCCGGGTTGGCGGCCCGCTGCTTGGCGACCTCTTTCCAGACGGCCTGCTGGAAGGCCTTGGTGGCGGAGGCGTTCTCCTTCGACTGCTCGTACGAGACGTACGAACTCACCGCAGGGGCAGTGGCGTTGGCCGAGGAGGCGTTCGCCACGGGAACGGCGCCGACGGTGGCGACGCCGAGCCCGAGAGCGGTGGCGAGAAGGGCGCGAGGGGTACGGGAAAAACGCATGGTGGGGGGTCTCCCTGCTGGTCCGTGTACCCGGTGGGTGGCCGGGCGGGGGATGGAACAGTGTGAGTGGGACTGGGGAGAGTGTGGGGGAGCGGAGGCGCGCTGCGGATGATGTCACCCGGTGATAGCGCCATGACATCCCCCGGTCCAGCTCCCTGCCGCCGCCGCTTTCCGGCCACTTGCCCCCGCACTCGACTTGGCGCATCTGGTGCGCTCCCGGGCCCAGCCCTACCCTCACCCCCATGGAGCTCGAAGTGAGACACCTTCGTGCACTGTGCGCGATCGCGGACGCGGGCAGCCTGCACAAGGCCGCCCGCACGCTGGGGATGAGCCAGCCGTCCCTCACCACGCAATTGCGCCGCATCGAGAACTCGCTCGGCGCCGAACTCTTCTCCCGTCGCCGCACCGGCTGCCGCCCCACCCCCCTCGGCCAGTCCCTCCTCGCCCGCGCCCGGCCGCTGGTCGACGGCATGAGCACTCTCATCAGTGAAACCCGCGCCGAAGCCGTCCTGGCCGCCTCCAGCGGACCCGCCCTGCACATCGGTTCCACCGCCAGCCGGGTCGTCGCGGGCTGGCTGCGCAGGCTCCGGCTACGCAGTCCGGACGCGCAGACCACGCTCCACGTCGACGTCTCCGCCCACGCCCTGCTGCGACGGGTGGCCTCGGGCACGCTGGATGTCGCGTTCGTGCACGAGGTGGAAGGCTTCCCGCTGCGTGTGCCGCCCGGTCTTGAGGTCCGCGTACTCCTCGACCGGGAGCCCCAGTTCGTGTCCCTGGCCGTGGACCATCCGGCGGCCTCCGCCCCCGTCGTCGACCTCGCCGACCTGGCCGCCGACCGCTGGATGGTCGACCCCAGCGTCGACGGCGAACGCGACGGCCTGCGACGGGTGCTTGCGGCCGCGGGCCTCAACCCGCCCCTCCTCTACGGGGACTACCTCACGGCGTCCTCCCTCATCGTCATCGGCGAAGCCGTGGCCCCCTGCCAGCCCACCTCGGGCCCCCGCGACGACATGGCCATCCGTCCGCTCCGCGGCGACCCCCTGGGCGTTCGCCTGCTCCTCGCCGGCCGCCCCGGTCTCGCCGAACTCCCGCTCCTGTACGCCGATCTGGAGGCCGCCTACCGGGACGCGGCCCTGCGCTCGGCGGGCTACCGGGAATGGCTGACCCGGACGGGGAGCCCGCTGGTGGACGCCTGACCCGCCCGACGCCCGCCCCGCCCGGTGCCCGACCGGCACAACGTCCGCCCCCCCCGGTCCGATCCGCCCGACCCCGATCCGGCCCGCCGCGGTGCCGCACACAAAAGGGGCCCCGCCACGACGGGGGAACGTGGCGGGGCCCTCGCACGGTCGAGTGCCCGGGCGTGCGCGGGTCATGCGTACGGGGCGGAGAAACTTTCCATTCGTTGATCTTGCGGACGCAGGGGTAACCGCGTGGCATGAACGCGAACAGTTTGAGGTTGCTGATGGTGCTGGCGGTGCTGGTGCAGCTGATGGCGCTGTTCCAGCACCAGGCGATGGGCATGGCCTGGCAGGACGCCTTCACGGTCGCCGCGTCGTGCGCGCTGGTGGGGCTGACAGCGGCGCGGATAGCCGGACGGTACGGGTCCTAGCGGGCGGGACGCGCCCCGGGGTCCGTACCCGCGTCGTCGCCGTACGCGGAAGGCGTCGTACGTCGGGCCGTTGGGTGCCGCCGCGTGCCGCAGGGCCCGCGACGCGACCCCGTGCCCCCGCTCGCCTCACGGCCTGCGCAGCAGCGTGATCCCGTCCCGTTCCGTCACCTGCACGTAGCCGTGTTCGCGGTAGAGCCGGAGCATGCGTTCCGTCCGTTCCCTGGGGCAGGGAACCTTGACGGTCGGGTCGGCACTGTCGGACACCACCCAGCGCGGCGGGTTCGCCGGCAGGCCGGTGGGGACCGCGGGGTCGGGCCCGGTCCCGTAACAGACCAGGCTCACGGTCGTACGGGAGGTGAGCATCGGCGCGAGACGGTTGGAGGACGCGACGGTGTCGCCGTCCGGTATCCGGTCGAGGATCTCCCGCGCGATCACGACCCGCTCGGGTGTGCGCCAGGCCGACGGCAGTACCAGATCGTGCAGCGGGTACACCGCCGCCGTGGCCGCCGTGAAGGCCGCGGAGAAGCCGAGCGCGCGCCGCCGCCGGACCCCCGGAAGCAGATCCCTCCGGCGGCTCAGCACGTCCACGAAGCCCGCGAACAGCACCGGCATCAGAATCGCGCTGTAGTGGAAGCCAGGCGTCCAGTAATGCTCGTTGCCGGCGACGAACCGCCACCCCAGCGTCGGCAGACAGAGCAGCAGCAGCGGAGACCGTACGCCGACGAAGGCGACCGGAGCCGCCAGCATCAACAGCAGCAGCCATTTCATCGGCGGCCAGAAAACCCCGAGCGCGAGGCCGATCACATTCCCGGACGGCGAAGCCTCGTCGCCCGGTATCTGTCCCCAATAGGCGAATCCGCCGTCGGGATTCATCGCGGGAAGCAGTACGAGGATTTCCACCGCCGTGCCGACGACACCGAGCAGCACGACGGAAACACCGAGCCGCATACGCGATCTCGGTCCCGGATCCGCCCGTCCCCCCGCCGCGCGGGGCTCCCGCCACGCCTGCCAGGCGATGTACGCCCCGACGGCGGCGAGCGTCAGCCCCAGATCCTCCTTCACCAGCAGCAACGGCGTCGCCCACAACGCCCCGGCCCACCACCGACGCTGTCCCAGCGCCACCGCGCTGAAAGCCAGCAGCGGTACGGCAAAGGCTATTTCGTGGAAGTCCTTGGCCGCCGCCGAGACAATGCCCCACGACGCCCCGACCCCGCACCCCGCCACCAGTGCGGCAACCGGCCCGACCGCACGGTGCGCCCACCGGGTCACCGGCCAACACGCCAGCGCCAGCAACGCGGACTGCACCACGAGAAGCGTGACACCGCTCGGAAAGAGACGGTAGAAGGGGGCGACGAGCACCAGAATCGGATGGAAGTGGTCCCCGAGAAGATTGAACCCGGGCCCCTTCAGCTCGACGATCGGGGCCTGTCCCCGCGCGTAGGCGGCAATGGCCTGCTCGAATATCCCCAGGTCGAATCCCGCGTTGAGCATGCGCCCGTTGCGCAGGACCGCCACCGTGGAATAGAGGACGAAGAAGAGTGCGGTCAGCGACCAGGCCAGGACGCGCGGCCCGGGAAGCCGCTGCCGCAGCACGGTACGCAGGCGAGCACCGGGGTTCTCCGGGCCGCGGGGCGACGGTATTCGCTCCGTACGGCGGCCCGCGTTCCGTACGACTGACTCCACCATGGTTTCCACCTGCGCATCCGGCTGTGTTCGGCCGGGCGGCTGTCGGGGTCCCGGGCTCCTGTCGTCGGCAAACCTATGGCGCATGCCGGAACGGTCCAAGTCCGGGCCCCGTTCCGGCCCTGTCGCCGCAGGTCAGGCAGACGCGGGGGCGCGGCCCAAGCACCTTGGCCGGGAGCTTCGCAGCGGGTCGGCAAAAACACCAAGGGGCCCGACCGGCGAACCGGTCGAGCCCCTTCCGCATACGTGCTGGACGGCGAAAACGCCGCACCTCACGCATCGCTGGAACGGCGAAGGCGTCAGGCCTTCTTCGTCTCCCAGAAGATGCGGTCGATCTCGGCGATCAGCTCAAGGGCCTTCTCGCCGGTCTTCGGGTCCGTCGACGCCTTGGCGGCCGAGAGGGCCTTCAGGGCGTCGTTGACGAGCTGGTGCAGCTGCGGGTACTTCTCGAAGTGCGGGGGCTTGAAGTAGTCGCTCCACAGCACCGAGACGTGGTGCTTGGCGAGCTCCGCGCGCTGCTCCTTGATGACCACGGCGCGCGCCTGGAAGTGCGCGTCGTCGTTGGCCTGCATCTTCTCCTGGACGGCCTTGACCGACTCGGCCTCGATACGGGCCTGGGCGGGGTCGTACACGCCGCAGGGCAGGTCGCAGTGGGCGCTGACCTTGACCTTGGGGGCGAACAGGCGGGAGAGCATGGAATCGCATCCTTCCTCGTGATCGTCTTCTCAAGGGCGAGATTACTCCCTGAGGAAGGCCTTTTCGCGAGTGCCCCCAGGGGCTTACGTCAAAAGTCCGGGGTGAGACTGGGACCCGGGGGCTGGTGCGGTGCGGAACCGGGAGGTGTCGGAATGAGGGACGACGGGCGTGCGCGGAGCGGTCCGGAGGGGCCCTCGCGCAGCGAGCGGGAGGAAGGGCGCGAGCGGGAACGGGAGCGGGAACTGCGGGAGCGTGGGCCGGACGTGCAGGCTCCGTTGGGGCTCGCCGAGGTCTCGGGGCTGTCGATGGTGCCGACGCTGCTGCACCGGGATCAGGTGCTGGTGCATTACGGGGCGGAGGTCCGGCCGGGTGACGTGGTGGTGATGCGCCACCCGCTGCAGCAGGACCTGCTGATCATCAAGCGGGTGGTGGACAGGCGGGAAGGAGGCTGGTGGGTGCTCGGCGACAACCCGGACGACGAGGTCGTCGACTCGCGGTCGTTCGGGCCCGTGCCGCCGTCGATGGTCCTGGGGCGCGTGCGGGCGCGCTACCGGCCCCTGCAGGCGGGGCGTCAGCGGTCGGTGGGGGCGGTGATGTCCTGGGCGTTCTCGGCGGTGCGGCCGGTGCCGGCGGACCGTTCGGTCTCCAGGCGTTTGCGGGCGCGGTAGGCGGCGACGTTGGCGCGGGTGGCGCACCGGTCGGAGCAGTAGCGGCGGGAGCGGTTGGTGGAGGTGTCGAGGTAGGCGTTGCGGCACGGGGGGGCCTGGCACAGGCCCAGGCGGTCGGCGCCGTGTTCGGTGAGGTGGTAGGCGAGACCCATGGAGGCGGTGGCGGCGTAACCGGCGGTCACGTTCGACGGGTGCTCGGCGAGGTGCATGTGCCAGTCCGGTCTGCCGTCGTCCTTGCGGGCCTCGTGGCCGGAGATCTGCGGGCTGACGGGGAATTCCAGGAGCAGGGAGTTGAGCAGGTCCACGGCCAGGGTCTCGTCGCCGGAGTCGGCTGCCTCGAAGATCGCGCGCAGCCGGGTCCGTACGGAACGGAAGCGGGTCACGTCCGCGTCGGTCGCCCGGCGGGCGGCCTGCTGGCTGCCGCGGAAGAGGTCGCGGACCGCCTCGACCGAGGTGAGCGAGTCCTTGTTGCGGACCGGTTCCTCGGTGTTCACCAGGCGCACGGCGTAATCTGCGTAATAGGCCAGTTCCACTTGTAGTCCTTACCGGGGCAATCTAGTCTGATGCGTGCGTCTGGGTAATAGGCGTTTCTGGGACTAGGGTATTACGGGAGCGGGTGGTTTCCATGGTCGACGGTACGGATGGGACGGGCGGGGCGGACTGGAGCGGCTGGCAGGCCGGCTGGGACCGCCAGCAGGAGTGGTACATGCCCGACCGCGAGGAGCGGTTCCGGGTCATGCTCGACATGGTGGAAGCCGTCGTCGGGCCCGAGGCCCGGGTGCTGGACCTCGCGTGCGGTACGGGAAGTATCACGGACAGGCTGCTCAAGCGGTTCCCGAAGGCGACCAGTACGGGGGTGGACCTCGACCCCGCGCTGCTGACGATCGCCCGGGGCTACTTCGAGGGGGAGGCACGCGCCCGGTTCGTGACGGCGGACCTCACCGACCCCGAGTGGTGCGCCAAGCTCCCGTACGACAGCTACGACGCCGTACTCACCGCGACCGCCCTGCACTGGCTGCGGCTCGGCCCGCTGGCCACGCTCTACGGCCAGGTCGGCGAACTCGTGCGCGAGGGCGGCGTGTTCATGAACGCCGACCGGATGAAGGACCCCACCACGCCTCGCATCAACGCGGCCGAGCGGGCTCTGCGGCACGCGGGCATGGAGCGCGCGAGGGCTGAGGAGGGCGTGCTGGACTGGGCCCAGTGGTGGGAAGTGGCCGCAGCCGACCGGGTGTTGGCCGCCCCGACCGCCGAACGTTTCGCGATCTTCGGCGAGCACGCGGACGGCGAGACCCCGTCCCTGGAGTGGCACGCGTCGACGCTCCGCGCGGCCGGGTTCGCGGAGGCGCGGGCGGTGTGGTCCTCGCCCTCGGACGCGATGGTGCTCGCCGTCAAGTAGCAGCCGGTATAAGGACTTTGGTGTGCGGACGCACAAGGGGGCGGTACGGGTCATCCGTACCGCCCCCTCGCTCGTACGCCTGTGGACGACTTACAGCACCTTGGACAGGAACGACTTCGTCCGGTCGTGCTGAGGGTTCGTCAGGACGTCGCGCGGGTGGCCGGATTCGACGACCACGCCCTCGTCCATGAAGACCAGCGAGTCGCCGACCTCCCGGGCGAAGCCCATCTCGTGCGTGACGACGATCATCGTCATGCCGTCCTCGGCGAGCCCGCGCATGACGTCCAGGACGTCGCCGACCAGCTCCGGGTCGAGTGCGGAGGTCGGCTCGTCGAAGAGCATCAGCTTGGGCTCCATCGCCAGCGCGCGGGCGATGGCGACGCGCTGCTGCTGGCCGCCGGAGAGCTGGGTGGGGTAGTTGCCCGCCTTGTCGCCGAGGCCGACCCGGTCGAGCAGCTTCACGGCCCGCTCCCGCGCGGTCGCCTTCGACTCGCCCTTGACCTGGACGGGCGCCTCCATGACGTTCTCCAGCGCCGTCATGTGCGGAAAGAGGTTGAAGCGCTGGAAGACCATGCCGATTTCGCGGCGCTGGCGTGCGACCTCGCTGTCCTTGAGTTCGTACAGCTTGTCGCCCTTCTGCCGGTAGCCGACCAGCTGCCCGTCGACCGACAGGCGGCCCGCGTTGACCTTCTCCAGGTGGTTGATGCACCGCAGGAAGGTGGACTTGCCGGAGCCGGACGGGCCGACGAGGCAGAACACCTCACCGGTGGCGACCTCCAGGTTGATTCCCTTGAGGACCTCTACGTGACCGAACGACTTGTAGACGTTCTCGGCCTGCACCATGACGCTCATCGGACACTCCTGTCACCGCTGAGACCCAGCAGGTTCGCCTTGATCTTCTGCAACGGGGTGTCCGGCAGGGAACGCAGCGAGCCACGCGCGTACCGCCGCTCCAGGTAGAACTGGAAGACGCTGAACACGCTCGTCATCACCAGGTACCAGATCGCCGCGACGAACAGCATCTCCATCACGGCGTACGACGTGGAACCGATCGCCGAGGTGGAGCGCAGCAGCTCGTTGTACGTCACCGCGTACACCAGTGCCGACGTCTTCAGCATGTTGATGAACTCGTTGCCGGTCGGCGGCACGATCACCCGCATCGCCTGCGGGATCACGATGCGCCGCAGCGTCTTGCCCTGGCTCATGCCGAGTGCCTGCGACGCCTCGGTCTGGCCCTCGTCGACGGCCAGCAGGCCCGCCCGGCAGATCTCCGCCATGTACGCGGCCTCGTTGAGCCCGAGGCCCAGCAGAGCGCACAGGAACGGGGTCATCACGTCCGTCATCTCGTCCTTGTACAGCGGACCGAGATCGAGGTAGGGGAAGATCAGCGCCAGGTTGAACCACAGCAGCAGCTGGAGGTAGACCGGCGTACCGCGGAAGAACCAGATGTAGAGCCAGGCGACGCCGCTGGTCACCGGGTTCTTCGAGAGCCGCATCACGGCCAGCACGATGCCGAGCACGACGCCCAGCACCATGGCAAGCACGCTCACCAGCAGAGTGCGCCCGGCGCCCGCCACGACGCTGTCGTCGAAGATCTTGGCGGGGATCGCGTTCCACTGGATGTCGCCCTGCGAGAACGAGTACCCGATCAGGAGCAGCAGCGCGATCACGATCACACCGCTGACCCAGCGCCCGTAGTGCCGTACCGGAATGGCCTTGATGACCTCGCCGACGGGCGACGCCGGGATCACCGTCGTCGTTCCCGACGGCTCTTCTGCGGGAGGTGTGTCCGCAGGCTCCTTGCTCAACTTCTCAGTCATGACGACTGCCCTTCGGAGGTGCTCAAGAGGTGGGCGACGTGCTCAGGACACGAGCGGGCCGCCCGATGTGCTCAAGGGGCGTACGGGAGGTCACTTGCCGCTGTTGACCGCGGCGGCGTCGATCGCGCCGGTCGTCGCGCCCCACTTCTCCAGCACCTTCTTGTAGGAGCCGTCCTTGATGATCGCGTCGACGGCCTCCTTGACGGCGTCGCGCAGCTGCGTGTTCTTCTTGTCGACGGCGATACCGAAGGGGCCCGCCTCGAACTGCTCGCCGACGACCTCGAACTGGTTGCCGCCACCCGCCTTCCGGGCCAGGTCGACCGCCACCGGGAAGTCGTTGACACCGGCGACCACACCGCCGGTCCGCACCCGCGTCTGCGCCTCCGTGTCGTTCTCGAAGGACTTGATGTCGACGGCCTTCTTGCCGCCGTCGGTGCACTTCTTCGACAGGTCCTTCAGAGCCGTCTCGTACGTGGTGCCCATCTGCACCGCGACCGGCTTGCCGCAGAGGTCGTCGAAGGACTTGATGCCCGCCGAATTGCCCTTCTTGACGTACACGGCCGTGCCCGCGACGAAGTAGTCGACGAAGTCGACGCCCTTGCCGAGCTTCTTGCCCTTGTCGTCCAGGCCCTCCTGGCGGGCCTTGGTGTCCGTGATGGAGGAAATGGCCAGGTCGTAGCGGCCCGCGTTGACACCGGTGATGAGAGTGTCGAACTTCGCGTCGGTGAACTTCACCTCGACGCCCAGCTTCTTGCCGATCTCGGCGGCGAGGTCCGGGTCGATACCGACGATCTTGTCGCCCTCCTTGGACTCCATCGGGGCGTACTCGGCGTTGGTGCCGACCTCCAGCGTGCCCTTGTCCTGGATTTCCTTGGGGAGCTTGGCGAACAGCGCGTTTCCGCTCTTGGACGGACCGCCGCTCTTTTTCTCGCCGGCATTGGTCTGGTCGCCGCAGCCGGTCAGAACCAGGGCTCCGGCGACCGCGAGTACGCCCACCGCGGCTATCCGGGAGCGGGCGGCCGTGCGGCGGGGGGTGCGTGCGGTCATGGGGTCCTCCGGCAGACGAGGGTGCGCAGAGCACTGTCCGAACTGTCCGGACAGCGGCGCATCTTGGTGATCGTGGTGGTTCGTGCACGCGTCACTGAGTGGCACGTCCGTTCACGACCAGGTGTGATGACGGCATCTTGCCATTCGGACCTGGTCATTTCGGGGGCCAGTCATGTCAAAATCAGATAACGGGTGATCCCCGAACCCCAACAGGCCGGTACATCAGGGCCGGACCTTCTGCGGGCCAACCGCCCTGCGACCGGAAAATTCGCCGTCCGTCTCGCGATGCGGATGCCTTGCAAGCCGCGTAACGGGACAAGCCCAGGACTTGTCGGGAACTTCTCCGACATCACGGCATGAGTCATCCCACACCGGGCCGCCGAACCGCTCACGCACGGCGACTGAGCGGATACGGGCTCGTCCGAGCGGTGTCCCGTCCGGTAAGAAGGATCCTTACACCCCTCATCCGGGGCCCAGGGCACGTGTGCGGCGTGCCCGCGCGTTCGCACCTCCCCCTGGCGGGGCCGGTCGGTTCCACCGCCCGATCACCGACAGGGCGCGGACGCGGACCCACCCACCCCTCCTCAACCAGGAGTGGCCACCCTCAATTGATGAAGACCTAAGGGGTAAGAAGACAATGGCAGCGGAGATCGTCAATCCCGGAACCGGCACGGGCGCAGGACTGGATGAGTCCTTCGACCTCGACCCGGCCTTCGCGCTCCACCGGGGCGGCAAGATGGCCGTCGAGTCCACCGTTCCCGTGCGCAACAGGGACGACCTGTCCCTCGCTTACACACCCGGCGTCGCGAAGGTGTGCACCGCCATCGCCGAGCAGCCGGACCTGGTCAACGACTACACCTGGAAGTCGAACGTCGTCGCCGTCGTCACGGACGGTACGGCCGTGCTCGGCCTCGGTGACATCGGCCCGGAAGCCTCCCTCCCCGTGATGGAGGGCAAGGCGATCCTCTTCAAGCAGTTCGGCGGCGTCGACGCCGTCCCGATCGCCCTCGCGACGAAGAACGTGGACGAGATCGTCGACACGGTCGTCCGCATGGCGCCCTCCTTCGGCGGCGTGAACCTTGAGGACATCTCGGCCCCGCGCTGCTTCGAGATCGAGCGGCGCCTGCAGGAGGCCCTCGACATTCCCGTCTTCCACGACGACCAGCACGGCACGGCCGTCGTGACCCTGGCCGCGCTGCGCAACGCCGCCCGGCTCACCGACCGCTCGCTCGGCGACCTGCGCGCCGTCATCTCGGGCGCGGGCGCGGCAGGCGTCGCCATCGCCAAGTTCCTCCTCGAAGCCGGTCTCGGCGACGTGGCCGTCGCCGACCGCAAGGGCATCGTCAGCCGCGACCGCGACGACCTGACCCCGGTGAAGCGCGAGCTGGCCGAGCTGACGAACAAGGCGAACCTCTCCGGCTCCCTGGAGTCCGCCCTCGCCGGCGCGGACGTCTTCATCGGCGTCTCCGGCGGTACCGTCCCCGAGCCGGCCGTGGCCTCCATGGCCCCCGGCGCGTGCGTCTTCGCGATGGCCAACCCCAACCCGGAGGTCCACCCCGACATTGCGCACAAGTACGCGGCGGTCGTGGCCACCGGCCGCTCGGACTACCCGAACCAGATCAACAACGTCCTCGCCTTCCCCGGCATCTTCGCGGGCGCCCTCCAGGTGCGGGCCTCCCGCATCACCGAGGGCATGAAGATCGCCGCCGCGAACGCCCTGGCCGACGTCGTCGGCGACGCGCTCGCCGCGGACTACGTCATCCCGTCCCCGTTCGACGAGCGGGTCGCCCCGGCGGTCACGGCGGCCGTCGCCGCCGCCGCCCGCGCGGAGGGCGTGGCACGGCGGTAATCGCCGCCCCACGTCGTACGGGACGGGCCCGTGCCGCCGGTGCGAACCGCGGCACGGGCCCGTCCCGTATGCGCTTGCCTGCCCGGTAGGGCACGTTGGCCGCCGGATGACAGTGGCCGCACGTTCACGGGAGCAGGGGGCCCGCGCCGAGATCGCCCCGGCCCGGCAGCCGACCGCGGTCCGTGAGGCCCGCGACCGGCGGGACGCGGCGCGTGTCACACCCCGTTGCTGTTCCGCAGCCCCCCGCGTCCGGCCTATCGTCGGGCCATGTTCGCCGCATACGCAGCCCGTATCGACCGTGACCAGCCGCTGAACGGCCTTGAGCTGGGGGAGCGCCCGGAGCCCGAAGTGCGCCCCGGGTGGACCACCGTGACTGTGAAAGCCGCCAGCCTCAACCACCACGACCTGTGGTCGCTGCGCGGGGTGGGGATCGGCGAGGAGACGCTGCCGATGATCCTGGGCTGCGACGCGGCGGGCATTGACGCCGACGGCAACGAGGTCGTCCTGCACTCCGTGATCGGGGACACCGGGCACGGCGTCGGACCGTACGAGAAGCGGTCGATCCTCACCGAGAAGTACCAGGGGACCTTCGCCGAGCGCGTCACCGTGCCCATTTGGAACGTGCTGCCCAAGCCGGCCGGGATCAGCTTCGAGGAAGCGGCCTGCCTGCCCACCGCCTGGCTGACCGCGTACCGGATGCTGTTCACCAACGCCGGTGTACGCCCCGGTGATTCGGTCCTCGTGCAGGGCGCGGGCGGCGGCGTCGCGACCGCCGCGATCGTGCTCGGCAAGGCCGCGGGGCTGCGGGTGTACGCCACCAGCCGGGACGAGGCGAAGCGCAAGCGGGCCGTGGAGTTGGGGGCCGTGGAGGCCTTCGAGGCGGGCGCGCGGCTGCCGGAGCGGGTGGACGCGGTGATCGAGACGGTCGGCGCGGCGACCTGGTCGCACTCCGTCAAGTCCCTGCGTCCCGGCGGCACTCTGGTGATCTCGGGGGCGACCAGCGGACCGAACCCGCCCGCCGCCGAGCTGAACCGGATCTTCTTCCTGGAGCTGAAGGTCGTCGGCTCCACCATGGGCTCCAAGGACGAGCTGGAGGACCTGCTCAACTTCTGCGCGGCGACCGGGGTCCGCCCCGTGATCGACCAGGTGCTGCCGCTGGACCGGGCCCGTGAGGGCTTCGAGAGGATGGCGGGCGGGGACCTGTTCGGAAAGATTGTGCTCACGATGTCTTGAGAGTGGCAGGGGGCACTGTTTGGCTCTCCGGCACCGAACGACCGGAGACTGCCGGAGGAGTGCCGTGCGCGCGTACCGAAGAACAGTTGTGTCCGTCGTCTGTGGTGTGCTGCTCGCGGCCGGGGGACTGGTGTCCCCCGGCGCATCGGCGGCCCCCGCCCCCACGCCCGCCCCGTACGGGATCCCCAAGCTCACCGACGAGCACGGCCGGGTCCTCACCCTGCGCGGCTGGAACGTCGAGGACAAGACCCACCGGGGCGACCGTGCCCTGTCCCTCGTCACCGAGAAGCACTTCCGTGACATGAGCGGACAGGGCTTCAACTTCGCGCGGCTGCTCGTCTACTGGGACGATCTGGAGGCCGAGCGCGGCCAGTACAGCGAGAAGTACCTGCGCAAGATCGACCGGATCCTCGGCTGGGCCCACAGGTACGGGGTGAAGGTCCTCATCGACGGTCACCAGGACGTCTTCGGCCCCGCCTTCGGCCACCGGGGCATCCCCGAGTGGGCCACCCGCACGGACGGTCTCCCCTTCACCCCCCACCCCGACGACTGGTTCTCCGAGTACTTCCAGCCGGCCGTGCAGCGCGCCTTCACCCATCTTTACGAGGACGCCGACCTCCAGCAGGCGCAGGCCAGGGTGTGGCGGCTGCTCGCCGACCGATACGGCGACCACCCGGCCGTCCTCGGCTGCGACTTCCTCAACGAGCCCATGGGCGAGCTGAAGGAGGGCGAGGACCTGCCCACGGCCGCCCGCCGGATCGAACGCGACCAAATCACCCCGATGCACAACCGGCTCGCCGCCGCCGTGCGTTCGGTGGACGCGAAGAAGTGGCTGTTCGTCGAGCCGACCCCGATCGTCGGCGAGGGAGTGCCGACCGGACTCGGCCGGATCAAGGACCCGAAGCGGAAGGTCGTGTACGCGCCGCACTTCTACAACACCGCCATGGAGGCGGGCGCGGACTACGACCCGCAGGGCGGCTGGATCGAGGCGTACGAGGCAGCCGTCACCCAGTACCCGAAGCGGTACGGAGTAGCCGGTGGTCGTCGGCGAGTGGGGCCCGCTCAACAACGGCGGCCCGAACATGGGCGCCTTCTACCGGGACGCCCTCGCCTCCTTCGCCCGCTACAGCTCGGGCTGGGCGGGCTACGTGTGGTGTTACGGGGGCGGGTACTGCGCGGTGGACGCGGAGGGCAGGCTACGGGGCCACAAGCAGCAGACCGCCCAGCCGTACGCGGCGAGCGTCGCGGGAAAGGTCCGCGAGGACTCGTACGACCCGGACGAGGGCGTCTACTCCCTCGCATATACGCCGAGTTGGCGTGGCGGGGCAGCTGCGGTCGTGTCCGTCCCGCCGGGCGCGAAGGGCTGGCGGGTCCGCGTGACGGGCCGGGGCTGGACCGGGACGCGGGAGGTCGCTCCCGGACGGGCGGAAAAGGTGCGCGTGTACGGGGTGCCTGGTGAGAGGGTCGCGGTGATCATTCAACGGCGATGAGGGGGCGGCTGTGGGGACGCTGAGCACACCCGAGGGATTCGTGCTGCGGGAGTGGCGGGAGGGGGACGCCGCGGCACTGCTGGAGGCGTGCTCCTCCTCCCCGGAGCTGGCCCGGCAGATCGGCCGGGTACGGGACGCGTCCGATGCCCGCGAGTGGGTGGCGCGCCGCACGGAGCACGTGGCGGCCGGGACGGCGTACGCCTTCGCGGTGACGGACGGACGCGCGGGCCCGGTGCTGGGCAACGTCGCCGTCTCCGCGGTCGACCGGGCGCACGACGGCGGCTGGATCTCGTACTGGACCGTGGAGGCGGCCCGGGGGAGAGGTGTGGCAGTGGCGGGCACCCGCCGTCTCGCGGACTTCTGCTTCACCGAACTCGGCCTGCACCGCCTGGAATTGGGACACCGTACGAACAACCCCGCGTCGTGCGCGGTGGCGCTGCGCGCGGGTTTCGCGGTGGAGGGCCTGGAGCGGGACAAGCTGCGGTACGGGGACGTGCGACACGACGTGGAGCGGCACGCGCGGCTCGCGACGGACACGTTTGTCAACGGGGGTTGACGCGAACCCCTCGTCAACCTAAATTGACACCATGAGCGAAGCAACCGATCTCGCCGCGAGGGCGGGAGACCAGGACCCACGGGTCGGGCTGCGCGCGGTGGTCGCCCTGCGACGACTGCTGGAGCAGCTGGAAGCCGTACAGGTACGGGGTGCTCGCAACCAGGGCTGGTCGTGGCAGGAGATCGCGGCCGAGCTGGGCGTCAGCAAGCAGGCCGTGCACAAGAAGCATGGGAGTCGATGATGTTCGAACGGTTCACGGAGAGCGCGCGCCGGACGGTGACCGGCGCGGTCGCCCAGGCCGAACGGCTCGACCACCCCGAAGTCACCGAGGAACACCTCCTCCTCTCCCTGCTGGACACGGCCGAGGCCCGCGCCCTCTTCGCCTTCACCGCCCTGGGCCTGCGCGACCGGCGCGAGGAGATCGAGGCGGCACTGGCGGACGCCCGGCGCCGGGGCGGCCTCTCGAAGGCCGAGACGGACGCCCTCTTCGACCTCGGGATCGATGTGGACGCCATCGTCCGCAAGGTCGAGGAGACGCACGGCGAAGGAGCCATGGCCGGAGCCCGCCGGAACGCCGGTGACGACCTCCCCCCACGGGAGGCCACGCGCGTCCGTGGCCGGCTCAGGCGGAAACTGCTCGACCACCGGCCGTTCACGCCGGAGGCGAAGAAGGTGCTGGAACAGTCGCTCAAGGTGGCTCTGGGCCGCGGCGACAAGCACATCGGCGAGGAACACCTGCTGCTGGCACTCACGGTGCGTCCCGGGGTCGTCTCCGAGGTCCTGAAGGACTTCGGCGCGGGTTACGGGGACGCGGAGAGGGCGATGTTCGGGGAACCCCGGTAGGGCGCGCGCAGTCGCTGGACGGGCGTTGTCGGGCCCTGGCGCTAGGGTCGTTCGACAACGCTCGTTTCGTCTGTGCGCGGGAGGTCAGTGGTGACTGGTCCGGTTCCTGTGGAGTTCGTGCCCGCCGGGCGGGTGGTGACGGAGCCGGTCACCAAGCTGGGCGGCCGGCCGGTGTGGCGGGACGGCGCGCAATGGCCGCTGTCCAAGCAGTCCGGCGAACCGATGAAGTTCATCGGACAGTTCGAGGTACGAGGCGGGAAGCTGGCGTACCTCTTCATGTCGAAGGAACCCGGAACCTTCGCGCCGGACGGCGGCGAGAACGCGGTGATCGTGCAGCCGGGCGGGCGGGTGCCCGCATTCTGCGCCGGGGTACAGGACTTGACCGACGGCCCCACGGCAGGCGAGGACCATCTGCCCCGGACCGCCGAGCTGGACGAGGACGTCGAAGTGTGGCAGTTCCTCGGCGGCCCCGACGTCGAGCCGCTGTGGCTCCAGGGGGAGGAGACCCCGGGCGAGGCGGAGGGCGAGCCGTGGGAACTGGTCGTCCAGCTCGACTCGACGGCGATGCCCTTCGCCGTGAACTTCGGGGACGCCGGGATCGGCTACGCGTTCCTCTCGCCGGAGGGGGACGAGGGGCGCTTCCTCTGGCAGTGCACCTAGCGCGGGTGCTGGTGCGGGGGTGAGGACACGAAGGCGGCGTAGGGAAACGGAGCGCCCGGGTAGCTGTACGGGTGATCGCGCCCCGCGACGGCCTCACCCAGCGCGAAGCGTCGCTCGTGCTGGAGCCGGCGCTGCTCGATGGCCCGCTGGATCTGCTGCTCGGCGAAGCGGTGCAGCTCCTCGCGGGCGGGGGTGGGACGCCTTCGTACCGTCACTGGTACGGGAAGGGGCTCGGGAGCCGCTACGCAGGCCGGTTGGACGGTACGGCGGGGGCGGCCCTGTGCGGGAAGCAGGATGCGCAGGACGAGATGGCAGATGCGGGCGGCAAGGTCGCGCATACGTCGTTCACTCACTTGCTCTGAGGGATGTTCGCTGAGTCCCGGCGGGCCGCTCAGGACCGGTCTGCGGGGGCGCTTGCGTACTGACAGGCCGTGACGGGGCCCGGAACCATGCGGAGTACGGTCACGCGCCGGGCGGTCCAGATCAGCTCCGCGCCGTGCATGGACGCACGGAAGGTGTACGTCTCGTCCGCGCGCAGCCGCGTGACGGCCTCCCACTGGCCGAAGCCCAACCAGTCGTGGGCGGCCTCGCGCTCGGCGCGGGCGAGAGTGGAGACGAGCGTGCGCAGGGAGTCGCGCATCCAGATCACCGCGTGGGTGGGCGCGGCCACGCTGCGGGCCTGCCGAACGCCGACTCCGTTCGCGCCGGTGGCGGTGAACTCGCACCACCAGGCGGGGGCCGTGAGCGGCGGAATCATGAGGTGGCAGTGGCGCCGGGGGCGGGCAGGTGCGCCCAGACCGTCTTGCCGGGGTCGCGGGGACGCACGCCCCAGTGGGCGCTGAGCGCGTCAACGAGGACGAGTCCCCTCCCGCTCGCCCCCAAAGGGTCGTCAATCTTGCGGAGTTCGGGCATCGCCCACTCGTAGGAGTCGGCCACCTCGATGACGAGCATGCCGTGGCGACGGAGGGTGAGGGTGAAGTGGTCGCCGATGCCGGCCGCGTGAACCAGGGCGTTGGTGGCCAACTCACTGGTGACGAGGAGGGCGTCGTCGATCAGCAGCCCGAGCCTCCACTCCACGAGGACCGCCCTCACGTGCGCTCGTGCGGCGGGGATGGAGGGTTTGCGGGAACGGAAGGTGATGGTGCTGGTGCGTCCGGACATGGCGTCTCCAAGGGGGTGGGCAGGCCGGAGTTGATCACCTAAGGTCCACAAGAAAGCACCGTGAGTGACGACAATCACGCTAGTGCTGCAAGCTGGCAGACGGCAAGTGGACATCTGATGCAAGCTTGCAACAACCCGTCACCCTGAAGTGGCTGGCGTGTGCGTGCAGTTGGCGTGCAGACTGATTCCGAGGAGAAGGGGGACGGCATGCCCGCAGGTGGGAAGCCCACTGTGCGCAGTAGGCGACTGGGCGCGTCGCTCAAGAGGCTGCGGCTGAACGCGCATCTCGACCAGGAGCACGCCGCTGAAGCGGTCGACTGTTCGACCGCCAAAATCAGTCGGATCGAGTCGGGATCGGTCAGTGCCCGTGTAGGCGATGTGCGGATTCTCCTCGACCTGTACGGCGTCGAGGACGTGGAGGAGCGGCGACGGCTGGAGAAGCTGGCGCGGGACAGCAACAAGCGTGGCTGGTGGATGAACTTCCAGGCCCAGTACCCCGCTCTGGATCGCCTGGGCGACTTCCTCTCGCTGGAGACCGACGCCACCTACATCCGGGCATGGCAGCCGGTGTTCATCCCCGGGCTTCTGCAAACCCCCGACTACACGCACGCGCTGACGAAAGCCAATCCCGAGGTGCTGAGCGACGAGGCAGCCGTGGAACTGGTGAAGGTGCGTCAAGGGCGCCGACAAGCGTTCGAGGAATCGGGTGCGCGCTTCGCAGCGGTGATCTGGGAGCCCGCCCTGACCGGACCCATGCCGCATCCCGCAGTCCACCGTGACCAACTCGCTCACCTGCTGAAGATGGCTGAGCAGCCCAACGTGACACTTCAGGTCCTGCCGCACAGCGAATGGGCAGCGGCACGCGTGGCGCCGGCCTTCGTCGCCCTCTCCTACGGGAAAGAGGCATCACCGGAGGTCATCGTTCAGGACACCATGGCCAACAGTGTGATTCTCGAAGACCACGAAGACATGGCCGGCTACCTGCACGCCTACGAGGCACTGCGGTCGGCAGCCCTGACGCCCGACAGGACGCTGACCTTCATCCGGCAGCTGATGAGCGACATCACCATAGAGAACGAGGAAGCGTGAGCAACCAGCAGATCGTCACCCCCTTCGTGAAGTCGACCCACTCAGGGGGAGGCTCTGCCAACGAGTGCGTGGAGGTCGCGCACACTGCCGACGGCGGTCGTGCCGTACGGGACACCAAGGACCGCAACCGGGGCACCCAGTTCCACCACCTCGCCGCCTGGAGCGACTTCCTCACTGCAGTGAAGACGGACACCCTCCGCTAGCCGCCTCCACTTCCAGACCCACCCATGCCCCGCATCGAGACGGCCAGTGCCTCCTGGACGCATGGTCTCGTCGGGTGACTCGGCCAAGCGGCCCCGCGAGCCACAATGCATCCCACCGTGTCCGACGGTCCCATAGTCGAAATCGTCACCGAGGAGTACATCTGATGCGCGACGTGACCTACTCGATGGGCATCTCCCTGGACGGCTATATCGTCGGGCCGGATGGCGGCTTCAACTGGACGGCGCCGAGCGAGGACATCTTTCGCTTCGCCACCGACCAGGTGCGGGAGGTCGGCGTGCACTTTCTAGGACGACGGCTGTACGAGGCGATGCGGTACTGGGACACCGTCGATCAGAGCCCCGCGCTCGACTTCTCCACGCGCGAGTTCGCCGCGATCTGGAGGTCGCTTCCCAAGGTGGTGTTCTCCACCACGCTTTCGGAGGTAGAGGGAAACGCGCGCCTGGCCTCTGGCGGGCTGGCGGAGGAAATCGAGCGGTGGCGGGCTGAGCCGGGGGACGGCAACATCGCGATCGGCGGCGCGGCTCTCGCCTCCGAGGCGGCCGCGTTGGGGCTGACCGACGAGTACCGGGCCAAGGTCTACCCGGTGCTGGTCGGCGGCGGCATTCCGTTCTTCCCCCAGCACGAGCGCCGAGTGGATCTCGAACTCATCGAGACCCGCACCTTCCAGTCAGGAGTCGTCTACCTCCGCCACCGCGTGAGGCCCTAGCCGGCCGCCCCACCCTGGCCGTCCCGCGCCGCGTCGCGGAGCGCTGCCCCGGTCGACCGTACGGCGGTTGACCGAGTCCCTCAGCCAGCCGGGCCTTGAACAGCGTGTGCCCAGACGTGGGTAGAGCCGAACGCACGGGCAGGCAGTGCCGGTGACAGGGCCGCCATCAGCGCCCACCCCGAGTCCACTGACAAACCCGCCCACGACACCCTCACGACGGGTACGGCTGGCCGACACCTCGTCGCTCAGGCGGCCGACCGCACTCCCTTTCTGGCCCGAACACCTCCGACAACCATGTACCCGAAGGAAGGAGCAACAGAACAACGCCCACAGTCAACCGCACTGCATAGGACTGCCCCTCCATTCACATGACGATCGGCCACCTCAACAGAGCGAGAACGACAAGTCCCCCGAGAAAAGCAGCCAGTCGCGCGCTGAACGCTTATTGCTGAATGCGACGCCCTGAGGGTCGTATGAGACCAGGTCCAGCCCCAATCGTGAACTCCTGCACCGCCGGCATAGTCTCCTGATACGTATGCCGCGTCGGCGGAAAAGGATGTCTTTCCAGTGACGCCTATTTCGGCGAAAGCTAGCGTTTGTTACGCAGGATTGCACCGATCGCCATGGCGATGGAGACGACGACGAAGTAGGCGCTCCAGCGGCAACAGCAGCCGTTCCACAATCGGATTCCGTAAGTGCACCATCTGCCATCCCTGCCCTGATGGCGGCGGCGTTCCCGTATTCACCGTTCGCGAGCGCACCCACAGCCTCTGCGCCAGACTTCACGTCGTCATAGAGGCCCAAAGCTTTCGTGGCGTCCTTGAGAACTCCCCTACGCTAGACGTCCCATCGGGGTCGATGCGGTTGACGGGGTCGTCCTCCGCGTACAGGTACGGGTTCTTCTCCTGGCCCGACGGGTCGGGGCTGATGAAGCGGCCGATGCGCGGGTCGTAGTAGCGGGCACCGTAGTGGTACAGGCCCGTCGGGTCCTGGTAGCCGCCCGCGAAGCGGTAGGGCTGGGGAGCTTTTGGGTGAAGACGCCGTCGACGCGCGGGGACCCACGCTGTGCGACGACGCGATCCTCGCCCAGCGGTATGCGGCCGGCCACTGAGCAACCAGTGACCGGCCGCAAACTTGGGCGCTCGTGAGAAGGGGCCCAGATTTCCGGTGACGCTGGCGATCCGCGTCACCGTTTCTTACTTGCCTCGACCTCGCATGAGACTGATCGCGAAGAACACGGCCACGGCAGCCGCAACCACACCGAAGACGATTCCAAGCCAGGGTGGGCCGTCAGGTCCGCCGCCAGGGGCTGCCAGTTCTATGGCACGCATCTGTGATCCTCTCTATTAAAAGGTCTTCTTTATCTTCGCCGAGCATCCCGGCTTCGCGCTGTACGAAGTACTGGCACCCGCCGAGGCCTCACCTTGAGAACTCACCGACGCGCGGTAGTTACCGGCGGAGCACCCCACTTCGCCGGTCCAGCCCTCGGAAGCGTCGCTGGCGCTGGTCTCGTATCCCCCACTCACTCCAGGGGTTCCTGCTCCGCCCGAAATGCTGGCATGGAGCGCACCGTCGTCATTCCTACTCAAACCGCCTCCGATGCAGCCTCCGAAGGCACAGACCTCGAGGTTCCATCCCCTTTTCGGTGAAGGTGCCGTCGACGCCGCGGGGGCTGTAGCGGTATTCGTTCACCTTGGTGCCGGTCTCGTCGGCCATGGCCAGGACGGAGCCCGGTGCGTCGGTGAGGTAGTAGTACGACTTGCCTTCGGGCGTCAGGGATCTCAGGGTGCCCCCGGGGCGGAGGATGTAGCGTGAATCAAGTTTCTACTTGCCTCCAAACTGCTCTATCACCCCCACAGCTGTCAAAATCCCAAGCGCACAGAAAACGCCTCCAATGAGGCGGTACATCCATACGTGAGTTTTTAGTTTAGTTTCCCCGAATACAGGCCTCAGTGCTGCTACGTTTCCCCGGGCAAGAAATTCTGCGGAGTACGCCATTGTTGTACCGAAGGCAATCACTAAGATGCCAATAAGTAGATTCATCCGAACCCCTTCACCTTCACGCATTTCCTGCCAGTCATGTCTTACGGATGCGAGATCGCCGTGGTCGACCACGACCCTGGTCCCCGAATTTCGATTCGGGGACCAGGGTGTTGGGGCTACTTCCGGTGCGTAACCTTATAGATCACGAAGAAAGCGGCTGCTGCGATGAGCAGCAAGACCAGGCCGAGAGGAAGCAGGGTCAGAAAACTAGGTCCAGTTTCTTGGGCGTTTACCATGCGTAGTTACCCTCCGTACTGCCATTTCGTCATGGCACTACAATACCCAGTCTTGCCCCCGGTAGCCGCCCCAAAGGAATTATCTTCAGGAGACCAAGAGTAATCGACGGTCCCGATACCGCAGGAGTACTCAGAGGAGAGCCCGCTCTCCGCTTCTCCACTCGACCTGCCGACCGATACCCCCGATCCCGGCGAGCCCACGCCGAGACCAATTCCGCCCTTGGTGCTGCCGTCGTCATTCCTGGTGTACGAACCAGAGATGCAGCCTATGAAGCAAATTTCAGCTTCGATGCTCCATGAATCGAGCCCGTTGGGATCGATGCGGTTGACGGGGTCGCCCTCTGCGTACAGGTACGGGTTCTTCTCCTGGCCCGACGGGTCGGGGCTGGTGAAGCGGCCGATGCGGGGGTCGTAGTAGCGGGCCTTGAGGTGGTAGAGGCCCGTCGGGTCCTGGTAGCCGCCCGCGAAGCGGTAGGGCTGGGGGACCTTTTCGGTGAAGGTGCCGTCGACGCCGCGGGGGCTGTAGCGGTATTCGTTCACCTTGGTGCCGGTCTCGTCGGCCATGGCCAGGACGGAGCCCAGTGCGTCGGTGAGGTAGTAGTACGACTTGCCCCCGGTCGTCATGGAGTTCAGGGTGCCCGAAGCTTCCCGGTTGAATCGCATGTCGCCGGTCGGGTCGGTCTTGCCGGCCAGGCCGAGCGGGCCGTTGTGCAGGGTGGTGTCCCCGTAGAAGAGGCGCTCCGATTGGTCGGTGGAGCCGTACAGGCCGGTGTACTTCTTTCCGGCCACGGTGACCGACGTCTGCTGGGAGTGGTCGGACCAGATGCCGCCTGTGCGGGTGCGTTCGGCGCCGCTGGCCCCGTCGGTCTCGTTGCCCGCCTTGTCGTAGCCCCACCCTGCGGTGGAGCCGGCGCGGGAGATGAGCTGGGAGGCGTCGTTGTAGGCGAGGGCGATGCCGGAGGGGCAGCCCTTCGTCGAGCCCTGGGAGGTGAGGTTGCCCGCCGCGTCGTAACAGTACTGGTAGGACCCGGCGAGGGTGGTCCCCTTCATCTCCTCGGAGTAGGAGAAGCGGCCCGCACTGTCGTACTCGTAGGTCTTCTTCAGGCCCATCACGCCATCGGTGGCGGTGCGGACCTTCATGCCGTCCTTCGTCGCCGTGCCGGAGACGTAGGAGTACGTGTACGAGGTGTTCGTCAGCGTCCCCTTCGGCGAGGTCGCCTTGATCAGCGTGGGGCGGCCGGACTTGTCCGGGGTGACCTCCTGGACCGTGCCGCCGGGGTAAGTGGTTTTCGTGCGGACGTCGTTGGCGTTGTAGGTGTACGTCGTCGTCTTGCCCGACGGGTCCTTCAGCGCGGTCAGACGGTTGGCCGCGTCGTACGTGTAGTCGGTCAGCCCCGCCGGGTCCTTGTAGGTGTCGACGTTTCCGGCCGGGGTGTAGGTCAGCTCGGTCTGGGAGCCGTTCTGGAGGGTGCGGATCGTCTCGCGGGACAGCGGGTCGAAGGCGTACTTGATCAGACCGGCGTCGTCCGTGCGCTGGGAGAGGTTGCCGTCACCGTCGTACACGTACCGCACCGTGGTCGTGCTGGAGGAGACCTCCGTGATCCGGTCGCGGTTGTCGTAGGTGAAGACGGAGTTGACGCCGCGGCCGTCCACCGAGGTCTCGACGCGGCCGAGTGCGTCGTAGGTGTAGGTGGTCTTGCCGAGCGGGGCGGGCGGGGTGACCTCGATGAGGTTGCCCTTGGCGTCGTACTGGAACTTGGTGACCTTGCCGCGGGCGTCGGTGACTGTGCACCGCTGGCCCTCGAACCCGCCGCAGGTCGGGGTGGCCTTGTTGTACGTGAACTTCTCCGTCCCGCCACCCGTGCCCGAGACGGCCACCGATTCGGTGTTGCCCGCCGCGTCGTAGGTGAAGGAGGTTTTCTCGCCGTCCGCGGACTCCATCGTGCCGGGGACGTCCCGGCCCGCCCTCGTCGCGTAGCCGCCGACCGCCGAGGTCGCTCCGGTGGGGAGCTTGGCGGAGGTGGGGTTGTTGCGGGCGTCCCAGCCGTACGCCGTCTCGTTGCCCGGCGTGGTGCCCACACCCATCGCATCCGTGGCGGTCTTGACGTTGTGGTTCGCGTCGTACGTGGAGGAACGCGAGTGGCCGAGGGCGTCGGTGGTCTTGGTGACGCCGCCGTCCGCGTTCAGCTCGTAGGTGGTGGTGTGCTGTTCGGGGTCGGTGACCTTTGTCTTGCCGGCCTCGTACGCGTAGGTGTGGGTCGGGCCGGTGTGGGCGTTGCCGTTGTAGGCGGTGGCCCGCTGCATGGAGGTGACGCGGTTCTGGGCGTCGTAGCCGAAGTTGGTGACCCGGCCGTCCGGGGTGGTGATCCGGGTCAGGCGGCGCGAGGAGTCGTACTCGAAGGCCGTGGACTTGCCGGCCGTGTCGGTGGTCCTGGCGAGGTCGCCGGCGGGGTTGAGGTCGAAGACGGCGGTGCGGCCGGTGTGGTCCTTGGCCTGCCACTGCGAGGCGTCCGTTTTCACCAGGTCGACGAAGCGGCCCGAGCGGGTCTCGGTCAGCTTGAAGCCCTTGTGTTCCGTACCGGCATCGTGCTGGGTGACGGTGATCGTGGCGTTGTTGCGGTCGGTCACCTTGGTGAGGGTGCCACCCGCGTTGTACGTGTCCTTCGAGCCCGACTTGCGGTCGGTCAGCGTGTAGGTGCCGTCCGCGTTCTTCGTCAGGTCCTTGGAGTACCCGGCCGGGGTGGTGTACGTCCCGTCCGCCTTCTTCACGAAACTTACCGAGGCGCCCGTGGAGTCGAACCACACGAACTCGGTGTCGGTGATCTGGGCGTACCGCTCCCAGCCCTGCCACCAGCGCTGGGAGACCTTGCCCCACGGCGCGTCCATCGAGTTGTACGTCCGGGTGAGCTGCAGGCTCTGGCCGACACCCGGCACGTCGAAGTCCGTGCCAGCGAGCATCAGGTTGCCGGTCGAGTAATTCACCCTCGCCACGAGGGAGTCCGTGATCCGGAAGTCGGAGATCCTGTGCCAGGGAACCGCGCCCTGACCCTTCGGGGCCTCCGCCAGCAGGGGTGCTGCCGGGGCGGCGAGGCGGGCCTTCTGCGACGACTGCGCGCGCTGCTTCTGCGCGGCGCGCCAGGCCGCCCGGTCCTTCGACGGGGCCGCCTCCGGCTGCGGGGCGACGGCCTTGTTCGTTCCCACCTTGACCGGCGGGATCGGGAGCTTGGGTGCGTCCTTGCCCCATACGGAACTCGCCGGCATCGGCGGCGGATCCACCGGGCCGGCCATCGCGGTCGGCAGCGCGCCGGCGCCCAGGGCCAGAACGGCGAGAGCCACCGTCAGTATGCGTCTCGCCCGTATCTGCGTGCGGGCATGGGTGTGCTTCTGCATCAACTTCCCCCCACGGAAAGTCAAATACCGGTGGCCCCAGCGGCCACCGGAGGGGCACACGTTCACACACATCCCTCACGGTTGTGTGCGCCGTGCCCCGAAGACTCGAACGTATGCGCGCAAGAATCAGCCCCTCCTCTTCGAAGGGAATGTCGGGACATCAGGGGATGGAAGCGAGGGTTCCAGGAAGAGGGGCAGGCGGAGGCCGGGCAGGGATTGGCTTATACCTTTCGCCGTGCGAGGGGGAGGAATTTGCTGTCGAGAACCTTTTGGGCGCGGAGGCAAGTAAGAGAGACGTGGGGCAGCTTGCTGGGAGATGTCCTACTCCTTAACGGCACAGAGCCCGGAGCGGGTGCGCTCCGGGCTCTGTGCTCGGGGGTTCGGGCCGGGTACGTGTCTCGGGTCGTTACTTCTGCGTACCCCGCAAGAGGCGGTCGATATGGGCCGCGGCAGCCGCCAACTTGGCTCGCGCGTCGTTCAGTTGGGCAGCGGTGACGCCGTGGTCGCGGGCCGCGTCGCGGATGTCGTCGCGGAAGCGGTCCAGGAGGCGGTCGAGTTCGCGGGCCGGGTCCGAGCCGGGCTTCGTGTCCTCGTACGCCCAGTCGGGCAGCCCCTCGGCGGGCACCGCGTCCTCCGGGGCCGATGAGCGGGAGGTGTCCTTGTCCGCCCGCTCCACTGTGATGTCCGGCGCTTCCTTCGGTGCCTCGGGACCCCGCCCGAACCGGCCGAAGTCCTTGCCCCAGCTGCGGCTGAACTCCTTCTCGATCTCGGCGAGTCCGTCCCGTACGGCGGAGGGCCAGTCGCCGCGTGCCACGTGCTCGCGGACCTGCTCCTCCACCCGGCGGGCGGCCTGCTGCATCTGCTCGCGTGCGCGGTCGGTCGTCTCCTTGGCCTGGCGGCGGGCCTGCTGAGCTTCCTCGCGGGCGCGGCGGCTCTCGTCCTTCGCGCGCCGGGCCTGCTCCTTCCACTCGTGGCGGGCCTTGCGCATCTCCTCCTTGGCCAGCCGCCAGGCCTCCTTGTCGCCCCAGGGGCCGCCCCAGTCGCCCCCGCCGCCGGTGGAGCCGGCCGGACCGGCCGCGTCGGCGGTCGGGGACTCCTTCGAGCCCGCCGCCTGGGCGCGCATCTCGCGGCGCAGGTCGCCGGCCGCTCCCCGTACGTCGTCGCGGATCTCGGCGGCCAGCTCGGAGACCGACTCGCGGATCTCCAGTTCCAGATCGGCCAACTCCCCGCCCCGGCCCGCGAGTTCCGCACGGCCCGCGTCGGTGATCGAGTAGACCTTGCGGCCGCCCTCGGTGGCGTGGGTGACCAGGCCCTCGGCCTCCAGCTTGGCGAGGCGCGGGTAGACGGTGCCGGCGGAGGGGGCGTAGAGGCCCTGGAAGCGTTCCTCCAGCAGGCGGATCACCTCGTAGCCGTGGCGCGGGGCCTCGTCCAGCAGCTTGAGGAGGTAGAGGCGGAGTCGGCCGTGGGCGAAGACGGGAGGCATGTCAGAGGACCTTTCCGGAAGGTGCGTCGGAGGGGGAGCCGCCGGGGGCGTCGGAGGGGGAGTCGGCGGGCGCGCCGGCGGCGGTTTCGTCGTGCGGCGGGCGGCGCAGCAGGGCGATAGCGCCGGAGACCGTCGTCGCGCGCAGCTTGCCCGCGCCCGTGCCGAGCGTGCCGGTGATCTTCTTCTGACCCCACTGGCCGGCGACCCGCAGGTCCTCGAACGCGTTGGAGACGGAGCCGCTGGTGGTGTTGGCCTCCACCTGGGCGTCGGCGGGGTGCGGGAGGCGGATCGCGATCTCGCCGGTGACCGTGGTGAGGGCGATGTCGGCGGGCCCGTTGCGCACGGTGTCCACGTCGATGACCATCGCCCCGCCCACGGACTCAGCCCGTACGGAGGACCCCGCGCCGTCGACGACGGTGAGGTCGCCCGTCACCGACTTGAAGCGGAGGTCGCCGGTGAGGGACTGGGTCTCGATGTTGCCGGAGACGGTCTCGGCGTTCACCGGGCCGGACAGGCCGACCAGGGTGGTTTCGCCGGTGACCCCGCGTACCTCGGTACGCGCGCCGATGCCCGAGACGACCGCGTTCGCGCCGACCACGCCCACGTCGACCTTCGCCCCGGCCGGGACGGTCAGGGTGACGGTCGCGGAGCGGTTCCAGCTGCGCCGGTCGAACATCTTGAGGAAGTCCTGCCAGGGCAGGTCCTCGTACGTGACGGTGAGCGTGCCGTCCTTGTGCGACACGACCAGCGGTGGGCCGTCGAGCTCGGTCACTTCCAGGCGGGCGGCGGGCACGGACGGGTCGTCGGTGCCGACCACGTTCACCGTGCCGTTGACGATGCGCACGCTCAGTGCGGTCACCGGCTCGTCGAAGGTGAGTTTCTGCGGTGCTTTGACGGACCACTCGGTCATGGCGATCTCCCCGGTCAGGACTCCAGTTCAACGCAACATATCGCGTCTTCTGTTCAACACGATATATCGCGGTTGAGTGAAGTCAAGACAAGGCCCGGCGTCCGGCGAGAGGTGAGCCCGGGGGAATTGGCCTAGCGTGAGCGTTATGTCCTTCTCGGATCCGTCGTCCGCGCACCCCGTGCCGCCCGGACCGCCCGCCTCGCGGCCCGTCGGAGCCCTGCTCCTCTGCCGGGCCCCTGTCGATGACGTACGCCCGGCAGCCCACCTGCTCCGCGAGCGGATGCTGCTCGCTCCGGCGGGTGACGACTGGAGTGTGCTGGTGCCGGAGGGCAAACCCTGGCTGGCGCCGGGGGAGGGGCACGACCCCGTGGACCGGGTGCTCGCCGGCTGGGCGACCGCCCTGGCCGTCGGCACGAGCTGGCCGGTGCTGGCGCTGTGGTGGGACGGAGAACGGTACGGATACACCCTGGCCGCCGGGTTCCGGCGCACCGTCGGCTACGAGTGGCTGGCCGACGGCACCCCGCTCGGCGAGGACGAGGCCATGCGGACGTTCGCGCTACGGCTCGCCCTGGACCCCGTGCACGACGTCGCCGCGCTGGAAGCGCTGGCCAGACAGGACGGGGACACGGACGGGCGGGCCAGGCTGCTGGGCCTGGTCGCCGTGGTGCAGCGGGCAGGGCTGAAGCTGCCGACGGGGCTGACGCCGGGGGAGAGCGCCGACCGGCTGCGCGAGGTGGCCCGGGTGGGAGCGGGCGCGGAGACCGTGGAGTGGGCGGGCTGGCGCGACGCGCTACGGGCGGAACTGGGAGCGCACGGCCCGTGGGGGGCCGGAGTGCGGATCGCCGGAGCGGTCCAAGTGGTCGTCGGCGTACCGGTGTTGCTGTGGGGCCTGCGGCGTGGCGGCGCCGGGTGGGCGGTGGCGGGCGGACTCCTGGTGGCTCAGGGAACGGCGGCACTGGCCTTCGACGGGGCGCACAGGAGCTGAGGGCGCGGCCTGCGGGGGTGAGCGGGGGAGGAGGCGGCGCGCTGGGTATGCCGTACGACCGCCCCCGGGGAGTCACTCCTCGTCGTCGTCCATGCGCGCCAGCCACGTCGCCAAACGTTCCACCGGGACCTCGAAGTCCGGGTTGAGGTCCACGAACGTACGGAGCTGCTCGGCGAGCCACTCGAAGGTGACCTCCTCCTCGCCCCGGCGCTTCTCCAGCTCTTCGATGCCACGGTCGGTGAAGTACATGCCCACAGGATAAAGCCGCACGTGGGAGGGCCCGTCCCCGCGAGGCGAACTCACGGGGACGGGCCCTTGTGTCACGTACGACGGCTACCGGAACTCAGGCGTCGAAGACCTCGTTCATCAGCGCCTGCTGCTCCGCCTGGTGGCGCTTCGCCGACCCGACCGCCGGCGAGGAGCCGTGCGGGCGGGAGATGCGGCGCAGCCGCTCGCCGTGCGGGATGTCCGCGCCGACGGCCAGGTCCAGGTGGTCGATCAGGTTGAGCGCGATGAACGGCCAGGCGCCCTGGTTCGCGGGCTCCTCCTGCGTCCACAGGTACTTCTCGGCGTTCGGGTACTTGGCGATCTCTGCCTGGAGCTCGGCACCCGGCAGCGGGTACAGGCGCTCCACGCGGATGATCGCGGTGTCCGTGGTGCCGCGCTTCTTCCGCTCGGCGTCCAGGTCGTAGTAGACCTTGCCGGAGCAGAAGACGACCTTGCGGACCGCCGCGGCGTCGACCGACCCGTCGCCGATGACCGGGCGGAAGCCGCCCGTGGTGAACTCCTCCGCCTTGGACGCCGCCGCCTTCAGACGCAGCATCGACTTCGGGGTGAAGACGACCAGCGGCTTGTGGTGCGGGTTGTGGACCTGCCAGCGCAGCAGGTGGAAGTAGTTCGACGGGAGGGTCGGCATCGCGACCGTCATGTTGTCCTGCGCGCACAGCTGGAGGAAGCGCTCGATGCGGGCGGACGAGTGGTCCGGGCCCTGGCCCTCGTAACCGTGCGGCAGCAGCAGCGTGACGCCCGAGTGCTGGCCCCACTTCTGCTCGGCGGCCGAGATGTACTCGTCGACGACGGTCTGCGCGCCGTTGACGAAGTCGCCGAACTGCGCCTCCCAGAGGACGAGTGCCTCGGGGCGGGCCAGCGAGTAGCCGTACTCGAAGCCCATGACCGCGTACTCGGAGAGCAGCGAGTCGTAGACGTTGTAGCGGGCCTGCTCGTCGGAGAGGTAGTTCAGCGGGGTGTAGTCCTCGCCGGTGTTCTGGTCGACGAGCACCGCGTGCCGCTGGCCGAAGGTGCCGCGGCGCGAGTCCTGGCCGGACAGGCGGACCGGGGTGCCCTCCATGAGGAGCGAACCGAAGGCGAGGGTCTCGCCCATGCCCCAGTCGATCGTGCCGTCCTCGATCATCGCCGCGCGGCGCTGGATCTGCGGCATGAGCCGCGGGTGCACCGTGACGTTGTCGGGGATGTTGACCTGCGACTCGGCGACCCGCTTGACGACCTCCTGGGAGACCGCGGTCTCCACGGCCACCGGGAACGCCGGCTGCGGCTGCGGGACGTGCGCCTCGGCGGGGGCCTGGGTGGCCTCGCGGACCTCGACGAAGACCTTCTCCAACTGGCCCTGGAAGTCCTGGAGCGCCTGCTCCGCCTCTTCCATGGTGATGTCGCCGCGGCCGATGAGGGACTCGGTGTACAGCTTGCGCACCGAGCGCTTCTTGTCGATCAGCGTGTACATCTGCGGGTTGGTGAAGGACGGGTTGTCCGTCTCGTTGTGCCCGCGACGGCGGTAGCAGATCAGGTCGATGACGACGTCCTTGTTGAACGCCTGACGGAACTCGAACGCCAGGCGCGCCACGCGGACGCAGGCCTCCGGGTCGTCGCCGTTCACGTGGAAGATCGGCGCCTCGATCATGCGGGCCACGTCGGTGGCGTACATGGAGGAACGCGCCGACTCCGGCGAGGCCGTGAAGCCGACCTGGTTGTTGATGACGATGTGGACCGTGCCGCCGGTGCGGTAGCCGCGCAGCTGCGACATGTTCAGGGTCTCGGCCACCACGCCCTGGCCCGCGAAGGCCGCGTCGCCGTGCAGGGCGACGGGCAGGACGGTGAAGTCCGTGCCGCCCTTGTTGATGATGTCCTGCTTGGCGCGGGCGATGCCCTCGATGACCGGGTCGACCGTCTCCAGGTGGGAGGGGTTGGCGGCCAGCGACACCTTGATCTGCTCGCCGTCCAGGCCGGTGAAGGTGCCCTCGGCGCCCAGGTGGTACTTCACGTCGCCCGAGCCGTGCATCGACTTCGGGTCGAGGTTGCCCTCGAACTCGCGGAAGATCTGCGCGTACGACTTGCCCACGATGTTCGCCAGGACGTTCAGCCGGCCGCGGTGGGCCATGCCGATGACGACCTCGTCCAGGCGAGACTCGGCGGCGGAGTCGAGGACCGCGTCGAGCAGCGGGATGACGGACTCGCCGCCCTCCAGGGAGAAGCGCTTCTGGCCGACGTACTTGGTCTGCAGGAACGTCTCGAACGCCTCGGCCGCGTTCAGCCGGCGCAGGATGCGCAGTTGCTCCTCGCGCTCCGGCTTGGAGTGCGGGCGCTCGACGCGGTCCTGGATCCACTTGCGCTGCTTCGGGTCCTGGATGTGCATGAACTCGATGCCGGTGGTGCGGCAGTACGAGTCGCGCAGCACGCCGAGGATGTCGCGGAGCTTCATCATCGACTTCGACGCGAAACCGCCGACGGCGAACTCGCGCTCCAGGTCCCACAGCGTCAGCCCGTGCTCGTTGATGTCGAGGTCGGGGTGCTTGCGCTGCTTGTACTCCAGCGGGTCGGTGTCGGCCATGACGTGGCCGCGCACCCGGTAGGAGTGGATCAGCTCGAAGACGCGGGCGGCCTTGGTGACGTCGTCGTCGTGGCTGGTGTCGATGTCCTTGAGCCAGCGGACGGGCTCGTAGGGGATGCGCAGCGCCTTGAAGACGTCGTCGTAGAAGCCGTTCTCGCCCAGCAGCAGGTTCGCGACGATGCGCAGGAACTCGCCGGAGGCCGCGCCCTGGATGACCCGGTGGTCGTACGTCGAGGTCAGCGTCATGACCTTCGAGATGCCCAGCTTGTTCAGGGTGTCCTGGCTGGTGCCCTGGAACTCGGCCGGGTAGTCCATCGAGCCGACGCCCATGATGACCGACTGACCGGGCATCAGACGCGGCACGGAGTGGACGGTGCCGAGGCCGCCCGGGTTGGTGAGGGAGACCGTCACGCCCGTGAAGTCGTCCATCGTCAGCTTGTTGTCGCGGGCCCGGCGGACGATGTCCTCGTACGCCTGCCAGAACTCGAAGAAGTCGAGCGTCTCGGCCTTCTTGATGCCGGCGACGACGAGCTGGCGGTCGCCGTTCGGCTTCACCAGGTCGATCGCCAGACCGAAGTTGATGTGCTCCGGCTTCACCAGGGTCGGCTTGCCGTCCTTCTGGGTGAAGGAGTAGTTCATCGACGGCATGGCCTTGATGGCCTGCACCATCGCGAAGCCGATGAGGTGGGTGAAGGAGATCTTCCCGCCCCGGGCGCGCTTCAGATGGTTGTTGATGACGATGCGGTTGTCGAAGAGCAGCTTCACCGGGACCGCGCGCACGGACGTCGCCGTGGGTACTTCCACGGAGGCGTTCATGTTCTTCGCGACGGCGGCGGCGGGGCCGCGCAGGGTGACGTACTCGGGGCCGACCGGGGCGGAGTCCTCGGCGGATGCGACGGGCTTCACGGGTGCGGCCTTCTGTGCGGGTGCGGATGCGGACGCCTTCGCGGCGGGCTTGGCTGCCGGGGCTGCGGCGGGCTGCGCCGGTGCGGCGGCCGGAGGGGCCGCCTTCGGGGCGGCGGCGGGCTGCGCCGGGGCCTTGGCTGCCGGTGCCGGGGCGGCGGGTGCTGCCTGTGCCGGTGCGGCGGCGGGTGCCGCCTGTGTGGCGGGGGCCGACTTCTCTGCCGTACCGGCGGAGGCGCCCGGCTTGTAGTCGGCGAAGAAGTCCCACCAGGCGCGGTCGACGGAACTGGGGTCCTGGAGGTACTGCTGGTAGATCTCGTCGACGAGCCACTCATTGGGACCGAAGGATGCGGCAGGGTTCTTCCCCTGCCCGTCCTGGTCGGTCGACGAGAGACTTGAGCTACTGGGGGACTGAGACGACACGGCGTTAACCGCCCTCTTCCGCTTCGCAAGGTGGTGGACAGCGGAAATAAAGGCTACGCCTCCCCGGCCGGGAGATGCAGACCGGGCGGTGCATCCGTCGCGTAAGTCACACCGGAGAGCCGGTTTCGCCGCACGTTTTGGCGGGAAACAAGCGTGGTTCCGCTGTGGACTGCGCGTCAACCGGGTGCGAGCCGGGTGCATCCGACCGAGGATGCGAGCAATGCTTCCGCATCCTGGCAGGACGGACGCAGAACGTCCGTATCTGGTTCGAACCCTACGTCAAGCCGTAGGGCGGGCGGTCCCCGGAAGGGTGACCTGGATCCGGCAACCACGCTCGGATTCGGCCACGCCGATCCGGCCGCCGTGCAGATCCACCGCCCACCGCGCGATGGCCAGGCCGAGACCCGTGCCGCCGTCGCCGCCCGAGGTGTGCTGGGCAGGCGCCTTCCCCTGATTGAACCGTTCGAAAACGCGGTGCCACTCCGACTTCGGTATCCCCGGACCCTCGTCCAGGACCTCCAGCTCCAGGCCCCCGGGACTCTCCCCGGCCCGCGCCCGGACCGTCACCCGGCCGTGCGGAGGGCTGTGCTTGACCGCGTTGTCGATCAGGTTGGCGACCACCTGGTGCAACCGCTCCTGGTCCGCGTGCGCGGTCAGCTCGGGCGGAGACACGTCCAGGTGCAGATGTACGTCCTTGCGCGTGTGATGTCCGGACCCGGAGACCAGGCCGCGCTGCGCGGCGGCCAGATTGGCCTCCTTCAGCACGCCCGACAAATACGGCCACACCTCGAACCGGTGCGCCTTCAGAGGTACGACACCGTTGTCGAGCCTGGCCAGGTCCAGCAGCGTCTCCACCAGCCCGCCGAGCCGCTCGGTCTGCTTGAGCGCGGTCCGCATGGTCTCCGGATCGGCCGCGACGACGCCGTCCACCACGTTCTCCAGCACGGCGCGCAGCGCGGCGATCGGGGTGCGCAGTTCGTGCGAGACGTTGGCGACCAGTTCCTTGCGGTTCTCGTCGACTGCCTGAAGGTCCTCGGCCATGCGGTTGAGCGTGGTCGCCAGCCCGCCCAGCTCGTCGCGCCGGTCCGTGCCGCCGACCCGCTGCGTGTAGTCGCCGTGCGCCATCGCGGCGGCGACCTGCCGCATCTCGTCGAGCGGCTTCGTCAGGTTGTGCGCCACGAACTGGGTGATCAGCATGGACGCGATGATCGAGAAGACGGTGATGAAGCGCAGCTCGGTCTTGGTGGCCAGTGCCACCATCACCAGCCCCGTGGTGAGCGCCACCGAGACGACGACGAGCGAGATCAGCTTCGCCCGGATCGTGAAGGGCCGCAGCATGAAGGGGCGCAGGGAGAAGGGCAGCGCGCGCGCCACCCTGTGCACCAGGCCCCTCGCGAAGGTCCCGTCCCGCGGGGAGCCGCCGCCCGGACGCAGGACCCGGCGGAGCCCGCCGGCGGAGCGCCGGGGGCGGTGCCCGCAGGTGGGACAGCCGGGGACGGCGGCGCCCGCCCGCTGCCGCGGGCCCGGCACGTTCCGTCCCGGTCTCCCGCCCACCGCCCGCGCTCCCGCCCCGGCCGTACCGCTCACGGCGCCGGGGTCTCCAGCGCGTAGCCCACTCCGTGCACGGTACGGATGCGCTCCGCACCGATCTTCCTGCGCAGCGCCTTGATGTGACTGTCGACGGTCCGGGTGCCGGAGGCGTCCGCCCAGTCCCACACCTCGGCGAGCAGCTGCTCCCGGGAGAGCACGGCGCGCGGTGTGTTCGCCAGGCAGACCAGCAGGTCGAACTCGGTGGGCGTGAGGTGCACGTCCTCGCTGTTCACCCGTACCCGGCGCTGGGCGTGGTCGATCTCCAGTTCGCCGAGGCGCAGGATCCCGCTGCGGGGAGTGGACGCGGCGATGGTGGCGCGCTCGACCCGGCGCAGCAGGACGTGCACCCGGGCGGCCAGTTCCCGCATGGAGAACGGTTTCGTCATGTAGTCGTCGGCGCCGACTCCGAGCCCGACGAGCATGTCGGTCTCGTCGTCGCGCGCGGTGAGCATCAGTACCGGTACCGGACGCTGTGCCTGGACCCGGCGGCAGACTTCGAGTCCGTCGAAGCCGGGGAGCATGATGTCGAGGACCATCAGGTCCGGCTGCCAGGCCTCGGCGGTGTCCACCGCCGCAGGGCCGTCGCCCGCCGTCTGCACCTGGAAGCCCTCGGCCCTCAGGCGGGCCGCGATGTTGTCCACGATCGTGGCATCGTCCTCGACGACCAGTACCCGGCGCTGTGCACCGGGAGTGGCCGCGAGGCCGTTGTGGCTGGTGTGTGTCTGCTCCATCGCCCCGCCCCTGGAGTGCGTTCGTCTGATCCCGCGGTCAGATGGCAGCGTAAGGGCACTGACCAGCCCACGGCTACGCGGTGCGACGACCGCCGGAGGAGACCAAAGCCCAGGGATCGGACATTGCTCCCCTCTCCTTCCCAACCTGGCTGAAAGCGACATTAAGCAAGGACTTTTCGAAACTCGACGCAGGACAACTCGCACTGTGCACAGTGAAGTAGACGTTGCGTAGGCGAAGTGCCGCGCTGTGTCGCCACGGTGACTCGTTGTCCACCGGGGTCATGGTTGTACGCGCAAACGTGAGGGAGCTGTGAATGTTGTCTCGCGTACGGTCGCCGGGTTCCGCGCCGTCGGTGTGGGCGCAGGCCCCGGACGGTCAGTGTGCCCGGAGCCGGAGCGATCAGTGCTCGCAGAGCGAGAATTCCCGTTCGTAGAGCTGCTCGTTGTGCTCGTCGACGAAGAACTTGCGTTCGCGCATGAGCTGTTCGCGGTAATCGCGGGCCTGTGCGAGCGTCATGGTCGACGTGTCGGACCAGGGTTGCTGCGGCGGTACGTCGGACGTGGAGACGATCCTTTCCGACGGGTCGACCAGGAAGAACGCCAGGATCTTACGGTGTCCCGGACGGGTCGGGTCCGCGAGCCGGAACGAGCCGACACGGTGTTGCAGGACGTTCGGGAAGGCGAGGCAGCGGCCCGCCGGGGTCGCGGCCGATCCCAGCACCTGGTTCAGCGCGTCCTCGTTCTCCAGGCCGTAGACCTCGCGCACGCCGTTGTCGTCGCTCTGCTCGTACTCGGGGTCGTCGAGCGCGGCCCGGAAACTCAGCCGGCTTTCGGTGATGTTCTCGCTGCCCCAGTAGTAGATGCCGGTAGAGACGATCCGCTCGTTCAGCATCCCCTCGACGTGCCAGGAACCGCCGGAGTACTCCGGCTTCTCCGGGGTGAGGTGGATGGTCGCGAGCTTGACGATCACCTGGAGGCTCCGGCCGCGCAGATCGACGCGGTCGGACGCGCCGGGCAGCTCGGGCGGGCTGAAGACCGGGGCATCCGGGACGACGGGGCACCGGTTGTCCCACCAGTCGTCCTGGGCCTGCTGGTACGCGTCGACAGCCTTCGCGAAGGCCTCCTTGTCGGGGTACGCGGAGCTGTCCGGGTACTGGGGCTCCGAGTCGTACCACCCGTAGGGGTCCGCCTCGATCCGAAGCGGCCGCGGATGGCGCAGGTCGGTCAGGACGTTCTCCAGCAACGGGCGCATGCGCGCGAACAAGTCCGGCAGCACGGCGGCGAGTTCGCGATGGGCCTCGGGGTGCACGTTGTTGACGTACGAGCGGAGGACGACACCACCGTCCTCGTTGACGTCGACGTCCGTGGGCAGCCACTGGAACTTCTCCGAGAACTCGTACCGCGCATAGTGGTTCGTCGGGTTCCGCCAGGCCCGCTCCGGCTCGCCACTCACCCCTCTCACCAGGCAGAACAGCGAAGGATGCACCAGGTCCAGCACCTGCCCGCCGGACCCGGGATGCCAGTCCAGGTCCTCCTCGGGAACCTGCTCCAGCACCCGGACCGCCGCGCGCAGCCGGGACCTGAGCCCTTCGTCGACCAGCACGTCCGACTGCCACACTCCGTCGACGCCGGACACCTCGGCACCCGTCCGCCCGTCCCGTAGCGCGGCGTAGTGCCGCAGCTCGTCGAGCACATAGCGGACCTGCGCCTCGGTGAGCCCCTGAGCCAGGGCCTCCCGCGTCCATCTGCCGACGATCTCCGTGTCGTTCATCTTCTCGAACCACCGCGGCTTCGACCGGATGAGGGCGCTGCACTGCATCATCTGCAACTCGCGCAGAGTCCGCGGCGTCGCGAAGGATATGGACCGGGCAGCGTGGAAAGGCAGCGGGAAAGCAGACAGCTCGGACAATTCTCTCGGTCCTTCGACTCGGCGTGCGGTGGCGGGAGAATACTGCAGCCGACTGACAGTGGAGTGGCGGTGTGCGGCGGTCCCGCGGGACGGGGTCGCTCGTGGCGGTACCGCCGGCCAGCCCGCCGATCGGCCGGAGGTCGCATGAGTGTGGTTGCGTATCCGTCGTGTCCCGAGGTCCCCACGTCGCTGGGCCTCCCGCCTGACTCCCGCTTGGCCGTGCGCCCGCGACGCGGGAGGCGAGAGGAAGGTTGCCCCAGGGGGCCGTGGTGTGAGGTGAGTCATAGCCGCGTGGGGATATCCGCGAGAAAGGTGGGCGTTATCTGTATCGGAAGCAGCTGATCCGGTGCTGTGCAACACCAGCAGACGAAGCAAGTGAAACGCGAGAGACGCGGCCGAGGGACACGGGCGTGGCTTGACGATTCCGGCCGCCCGCCCCGAGCGCGGTGCCCGGGGGAATGGGGCCTCACGCAGTGCACCGAGCAGCGACGAAGCCGAAGTGGAAGACGAGCGCGCATCCGAAGCGCGCGGCCGGGGAGCCGGGCCAGGAGTCGGTTCACCCGCAGGAGCCGGAACCGGAGGGGGGACAGCTCCGGGCGCCGGGGTCCGGCGGAGCGGTGGTGCTGTCGGCCGTCCCGGAGCAGCGGTTGGCCACCGGCGCGCCCCGTCCGGACCGCGCGGACGGTGTCCCCCGCACCCCGGGCACGGTCCGCGCGGACGGTGTCCCCCGCACCCCGGGCACGGTCCGCGCGGTCCGAACGGCCAGCACGGCTCGTACGGCCCCCGCTCCCGCCGCACCCGACTCCCACTGCGCCCCGGCGGCTTCTGAGGCGTCCGCCCCCGGCGGCCCTGCCCCCGCCCGTCGCTGGCACCTCTGGCATCTTCTTCCGACCCCCACCGGCACCCCCTTCACCTTCGGTTACGCCCTCCTCCTCGTTGCCACCTCCCTCTACGCCCAGTTCGGCGACCCCGACACCGTGTCCGCGATGCTCCGGGCCTCCAGTACCGATGTGGACCACCTGACCCGGGCCCCGCTCGTCGCGCTCGTCGGCAGTGCGCTGTGGGTCGCCGGCGGGCTGGCCTCTCCGTACGCCCTGGGGTTCCTCGTGGTGCTCACCGCGCTGGAGCGCCGCATCGGTGGCCTCCGCAGCGCCGGGGTGTTCGCGTTCGGGCACGTGGTGGCGTCCCTCGCCACCGAGCTTCCGGTGGGATTCGCGGTCGCGGTGGGGCACCTGCCCGAGACCTCGCTGTACCGGCTCGACTTCGGCATCAGCTTCGGGCTGATGGCGTGCGTGGGCGCACTGGCCGCGGTGCTGCGGCTGCGGTGGCTGCGCTGGGCGCTGCTTGGCGCCGTCGGTCTGGTACTGCTGCAGGACCTCATCGCTTATGCCGACCCGCTGACCGCACTCGGCCACCCGCTGGCCCTGTGCCTGGGGCTGGCGACCTGGCCGCTCGTACGCCGGTGGAAGGCGGAGCGCGCCGCGCCGTCGTACCTCTGAACATCGCCGGGCCCCGCCTCGCGTACCGAAAACCGCTGGCCAACGAGTCGACGACCTCCGTACGGTCTGCATCGACGACCGGCCGTCGAACGACCGAGGGGGAGCCGCGATGACCGACGCGAGCGTGTGCACCGACCTGACGAAGCAGCTTCAGCGAGCCGCCGACGAGCTGGTGGAGTCCGGCGCGGAACGCGGCATGCAGGTCGCCGTCCACCGGCACGGCGAGCTGGTCGCGGACATCGTCGCCGGGATCGCCGATCCGGCCACCGGCCGTGAGGTCCGGCCCGACACCCCCTTCTACAACTTCTCCCTGGGCAAGGGAGTCACCGCGACGCTCGCCCACGTGTGTGCCGAGCGCGGGTACTTCGGCGAACGGGGTTACGACACCCCCGTCGCCGACCTCTGGCCCGAGTTCGCCGCGCACGGCAAGCAGGCGGTGACGGTCAGGCATGCCCTCACCCACTCGGCAGGCGTCCCTGGAATCCCCGCCGCCACCACCCACGCCGAGCTCTGCGACTGGGACGCCATGTGCGCGGCCCTCGCCGACGTGCAGCCCTGGTGGGAGCCGGGCGCAGCCGTCGGCTATCACGCCTACACCTTCGGCTACCTCGTCGGCGAGATCGTCCGCCGCACCACGGGCCGCAGCCTCACGGACGTCCTGCGCGAGGAGCTGACCGACCCGCTCGGCATCACCGACGAGCTGTACTTCGGGATGCCCGAGGCTCAGCAGCACAGGCTTGCCCGGCTGGAGGAGGACCCCGCGCGGGCCGCCGCCTTCGATCTCTCACAGCTCCCCGACGACCTGCCGATGTTCAGGGCCGCGCCCAAGCACCTTTTCCCGAGTGCCGCGTTCGGCAACAGGGCCGACATCCTGGCCGCCGACATACCCGCCGGAGCGAAGACCTCCGCGCGTGCCGTCGCCCGCATGTACGCGGCGGTACTGGGTGAGGTCGACGGCGTGCGTCTGCTCTCCCCCGAGCGCACCCGCGAGGCGACCGCCCTCGCCATGAGCGGTCCGGATCAGCTCATGGGCAACGAGTCCGCCTGGGCGCTCGGCTATGCCGTCGGCCTGCCCCACGGGTCCGCCGCAACCGAGCCGACCGTTTTCGGCATGGCCGGTGTGGGCGGTAGCTGGGCGGGTGCGGACACGGCGACCGGTACCGCGTGGGCGATCACCAAGAACGTCCTCGGCGCGAACGACCCGACGGTGGCCCGCATCTCCCACATCGTCCGCAATCACCCCGCGACCACTACGAGCTGAGTGCCGGCAGCGCCGCGATCACCCGGTCCAGCCCCGGGACCTTCTGCATCCCGTCCGTGACGACCTCGCGGCCCCGGTACACCACGGCCGTCATGATCCCGTCCGCGACCGGCGGGTCGGCGACGGACACCCGGGGGAGCGAGGCGAAGTCGGAAGCGGCGAGGGCGTCACGGAGTTCGGCCAGGGCGGCGGCGCTCATCCGGCCCTTGTCGGTGCCCTTCTTCCGGTCGAGCGTGGTGTACGACCCGTCGGCGCGCACCAGGACGCTGCGGTGCCGTCCGTCGATGCCGCCGGTGACGGTGGCGGTGACGAGGAGCTGCCCCTTCGCGGGGGCGGAGGGGGAGGGCGGCGTCGTGCCGGACGGCGGGGGTGTGCCGGGCGGTGAGGGCGGGGCGGGTGAGGGGGCGGTGGGCGACGCGGTGGGCGTCCGCGGTGGTTCGTTTCCGCCGGGCTCTGTCGACCCAGTGGCTCCCGTCGAGCTGCCGTCGCCGGTCGGCCTGCTGGTTCCCGTCGGGCCGTTTCCGCTCCCGCATCCCGCCATCAGCATCCCGCTCAGGACCGTCGCCACCACTGTCCTCGCCGTTGTGCCCGCGCGTCGCATGATGCTCCCGTCGTCCGCCGTCTCGTCCGCTCCTCGCTTCGACGTACGGACCACCCCTACGCGTTCCCCCGGCCGCCGCTCGCCGGATGCCCGAACCGCACCAGAACGTGCCACAACTGCTTGACGTACTGGAGCACTTCGTCCCGGCTGCCCCACTGCGCCCACGCGGCCGGTTCCCGTACCACCGAGGCCGCGGCCCGCCCCAGCACCTCGGCGTCGAGCACGCCGCGGCGTGCGTACGAGGAGCAGATCCGGGCGGCCAGCGGGACCATCACCGGGCCGCGGAACTCCGCGTCCACCTCGTGGGGCCGCAGTGCGAAACCGGTGTGCCACTCCACCTCGGTCCCCGACCGTGCGGCGACCTCCGCGAGCAGCCGACCGGTCTCCGTACCGTCGAAGGACGGGTCCAGTACCAGGGCTTCGGCGTCCTCCGCGAGGGAGAGCGGTCCGTGCACCTGGGCCTCGACGTACGCGTCGAGCGAGCGGCCGGGGGAGGCGGGCGCGGGGGCGTGCGGCAGCGTGCGGACGAGGGCGGCGGCGTCGGGCTGTTCCGCGAGCAGGGCGGCGAGGACCGGCGCGAAGGAGTCGGCGGTGCCGAGGTGCGCGGGGCCCAGGTGGCTGTCGTTGTGGCAGAACGTGGCGCGCGCATTCACCGCCGGGCGCAGCCGTACGTGGCAGGAGCCGAAGCGGGGGGCGGCGCCGTCCGGGTACTGGCGCAGATTGAGCGCGCCGTACTTGGGGCGCTCGGCGGGGCGAACCCCGGCCGCGTGGTACGCCCCGCCGAACAGGGCGTCCTCCCAGCCGTCGCGCAGCCCGCCGGGGAACGCGGTGCGGCTCCCGTTGGACAGGCCCGTCTCGTACTGGCTGCGGTACACCCCGTCCTCGGCGAGGGACTCGGCGAGGGTGCGGCCGTCGGCGAGGAGCCGGTCGGGGTGGAAGTTGAGGGTGATGCGGGCGTGGTCGCGGACCGTGGCCAGCAGCCCGGCCGCGTCCGGGGGGAGGGCCCCGGGCGGTGGGGCGCCGGCCCGTGCCACGCTCCGGACGTGCCGGAGGGCGGCGCGCTGGGCGCCGGTGAGGCGGGCGGGCGCGGGTCTGCCGGTGACCTCGCTCGGGCGCGCGGTGGTGGCCAAGGCGGTGCTCCCCCGGGAGGCGGCCGTCACCGGCGCGCCCGTTCAGTTTCCGTCGGTTTCCGCGACCGTACGGAAGACGCCCGTCAACGGCGAGACCTTTTCCCAGCCCAGGGTGGTGTAGAGGGCGCGGCCGTCGTCCGTGGCACCCAGTACGCAGTCCAGGGCGCCCTGTTTGGCGGCATAAGCCTGCAGGGTGCGCATCATCAGGGTGCCGAGGCCCCGTCGGCGATGGGCCCGGCCGGTCTCCACCTGGTCGACGACCGCCGTTGTGCCGGTGACGGCGACCTGGCCCCGGGCGCCCAGGCTGCCGTCGGCGGCCAGGACCAGGACACGGGTCAGGCCGGCCCGGGTCCAGCTGCGGCGGAGGTATCCGGTGGGGACGTCGGGGGCGGCGGTGGGGTGGACCAGCGGCAGGGTCATGAGGTGGCCGGGGGTGTCGTACTCCCAGCCGTCGGTCATCCACGGGGCCACCACCTCGGGCGGCTCCAGGAACTTGATCCAGGTGCCGGGGGCGGCGTCCGCGTGCAGAAGCTTGCGGACGGTGGCCTCCTCGGACGCGGAGCCGTCGAGGAGGACGTGCCGGGAGACCGCGTTCGGCAGCCCGATGTCGATCGTCACGCCCCACGGCTGCGGAAGGGGCTCCGCGGCTCCGCGTGAGAGAGCCCAGCCCTCGGTCCAGGCGCGGGCGGCGTCGTCGGCGGTGGCGAAAGCCATCAGGATCTCCCCGTGTAATAGATGAATGCTGTCTGGGGTTATTACATCCGGGAAATCGGTGCGCCGTCGAGCGCTGATCGCTCAGAGCGAACACGGATCGGGGAACACTGGGGAGCTCATATGCATTGAGTCCATACAGCTCAACTTCACTGCCCAAGGGGAGATCATGGCATCGACGTCCACACCGCTCACCCTGCCCGTGCTGCCGCTCGACGACGAGGTCGTGCTGCCCGGGATGGTGGTGCCGCTGGACCTGTCCGACACCGACGTACGTGCCGCGGTCGAGGCCGCACAGGCCGCCGCGCACGCCAGTACCAGCAAGCCACAAGTGCTCCTTGTTCCGCGCGTCGACGGCGTGTACGCCAGCACCGGCGTCCTCGGCACCGTCGAGCAGGTCGGACGGCTGTCCGACGGCGACCCCGGCGCCCTCATCCGGGCCCGTGGCCGGGTGCGGATCGGCGCGGGCACGACCGGCCCCGGCGCCGCCCTGTGGGTGGAGGGGACCCGTATCGACGAGGCCGACCCCGATCCGGTCCCCGGCGCGGTCGCCGAACTGGTCAGGGAGTACAAGGCGCTCGCCACCACCTGGCTCAAGAAGCGCGGGGCCTGGCAGGTCGTGGACCGGGTGCAGCAGATCGAAGGGGTCTCGGCACTGGCCGACAACTCCGGGTACTCGCCCTTCCTCACCACCGCCCAGAAGGTGGAACTCCTGGAGACCGCCGACCCGGTGGCCCGGCTGCGCCTGGCACTGACCGCCCTCAGCGAGCACCTGGCCGAACAGGACGTCGCCGAGACCATCGCCAAGGACGTCCAGGAGGGTGTGGACAAGCAGCAGCGCGAGTTCCTGCTGCGCAAGCAGCTCGACGCCGTGCGCAAGGAACTCCGCGACCTGAACGGCGAGAGCGAGGGCGAGGAGTCCGACGACTACCGGGCCCGCGTCGAGGCCGCCGACCTGCCCGAGAAGGTGCGCGAGGCCGCCCTCAAGGAGGTCGAGAAGCTGGAACGGTCCAGCGACCAGTCACCCGAGGGCTCCTGGATCCGTACCTGGCTCGACACGGTGCTGGAACTGCCGTGGAACGAGCACACCGAGGACCAGTACGACATCAAGGGCGCCAAGGAGATCCTCGACGCCGAGCACGCGGGCCTCGACGACGTCAAGGAGCGCATCACCGAGTACCTCGCGGTGCGCAAGCGCCGCGCGGACCGCGGGCTGGGCGTCGTCGGCGGGCGGCGCGGCGGCGCGGTGCTGGCACTCGTCGGACCGCCCGGCGTGGGCAAGACCTCGCTCGGCGAGTCCGTCGCGCACGCCATGGGCCGCAAGTTCGTACGGGTCGCCCTCGGCGGCGTGCGGGACGAGGCGGAGATCCGGGGGCACCGGCGCACGTACGTCGGCGCGCTGCCCGGCCGTATCGTGCGCGCCATCAAGGAGGCCGGATCCATGAACCCCGTCGTCCTCCTCGACGAGATCGACAAGGTCGGATCGGACTTCCGCGGCGACCCGGCGGCGGCTCTGCTGGAGGTGCTGGACCCGGCCCAGAACCACACCTTCCGGGACCACTACCTGGAGGTCGAACTGGACCTGTCCGACGTGGTGTTCCTGGCCACCGCCAACGTCCTCGAAGCGATCCCCGAGGCCCTGCTCGACCGTATGGAACTGGTCCGGCTCGACGGTTACACCGAGGACGAGAAGGTCGTCATCGCCCGCGACCACCTCCTGCCGCGCCAGCTGGACCGGGCCGGTCTGGAGCCCGGCGAGGTCACCCTCGACGAGTCCGCCCTGCGCAAGCTGGCGGGGGAGTACACGCGGGAAGCAGGTGTACGGAACCTGGAGCGCGCCGTCGCCAGGCTGCTCCGCAAGGTCGCCGCCCAGCACGAACTCGGCGACCGGGAACTCCCGCTCACCGTCACCGAAGCCGAACTCCGCGACCTCATCGGGCGTCCGCACCACGTGCCGGAGTCCGCACAGGACCCGGCGGAACGGCGCACCGCGGTGCCCGGCGTGGCGACCGGACTCGCCGTGACCGGAGCGGGCGGCGACGTCCTCTTCGTCGAGGCCTCCCTCGCCGACGCGGAGACCGGCGGTGCGGGGCTGACCCTGACCGGTCAGCTCGGCGACGTGATGAAGGAGTCCGCGCAGATCGCGCTCTCCTTCCTCCGCTCGCACGGGGCGGAACTGGAGCTGCCGGTGGCCGACCTGAAGGACCGGGGAGTGCACATCCACTTCCCGGCGGGCGCCGTCCCCAAGGACGGTCCGAGCGCGGGCATCACCATGACGACCGCCCTCGCCTCCCTGCTGTCCGGCCGGCTGGTCCGCACCGACGTGGCCATGACCGGCGAGGTGTCGCTGACCGGGCGCGTCCTGCCCATCGGCGGCCTGAAGCAGAAGCTCCTCGCCGCCCACCGGGCGGGCACCACCACCGTGATCATTCCCAAGCGGAACGAGCCGGACCTCGACGACGTACCCGCCGAGATCCTGGAGAAGCTGGAGGTCCACCCGGTCACGGACGTCCGCCAGGTCCTGGAGATCGCCCTGGCCCCGGCCCGGATCGCGGCGGAGGCGGTGGCCGCGTAGCCGCGCGGAGGCGTACCGCCCCCGGGAGCGGTACGGGGCGCGCCGTCCGAGGGAGCGGTACGGAGCATCCCACCCGGCGGTGCGGAACGGGGAGGGCCCCGCGCGGCGGTTCGCGCGGGGCCCTCCTCATGACGGACCCCCCTCGCGCTGACGGGAGGGGGGCGTGCTTGGCCGGTGCCGTTATGTAGAGGCCCTGCCGTTACGGCTGGAAGCCGCCGTACGGCACCGTGATGACCTCCAGGCCGTGGCCGGAGGGGTCCGGGAAGTAGACGCCCCGGCCCCCGTCGTGGTGGTTGATCTCGCCGGGCTGCTTGCCGTGCGGGTCCGCCCAGTAGTCCACGCCCCTGGCCTTGATGCGGGCGAAGACGTCGTCGAATTCCCGTTCCGTCACGAGGAAGGCGTAATGCTGCGGGAAGACGTCCTGCGAGGGCGGGAGCGACGCGAAGTCGAGTGCGACGCCGTTCGCGAGGGCGACCGGAATGAACGGCCCCCATTCGGCGCCCACTTCGAGTCCCATAATGTGCGCGAAGAACTCTGCGGATTCCCGGTTGTCACGGGAGAGGACGATCGTGTGATTCAGCTGAACTGACACTGTGGAATGCCTCCGAGGGCACACTCACGGGCTACCTCCACGCCCCACCCGGTCGGTGGCCGACGCGCGATGCCGTCCGGTGAGAGTAGGGGAGCGGGGCCGGCGGTGGCCAGATCGTTTTCGGCCCGGAGCCTGTGGTTTCCGGCCTGCTGCCCGTACCCCCGGCCCCTTCCGCGGTCCCGGGCGTCGTCTCAGCCCAGCCACCCCCGTACCGCCGCCTGCGCTCCCGCCTGGAAGCGGGTTTCCGCGTCCAGCGCCTCCAGCAGCCTGGAGATCCGGCGGCGGGCCGTGTGGACGTGCACGCCGAGGCGGCGCGCTATCACCTCGTCCTTGAGGCCGGCCGCCAACAGGCCGAGCAGTTCCCGCTGTTGTCCGGGGACGGGATTTCCCCACGCGTCGGCGCTGTCGCTGCCCAGCGGGACAGAACGGTCCCACACCGTCTCGAACAGCGGCAGCAGTGCGTTGCGGAGGAGGGCGTCGCCCACCACCAGCGCGGTGGCACTCGGGTCGGTGGCCTCGGACGGCGGGAGCAACGGGACCGGCGAGCAGGCGTACGTCGACGGCGGCCGCTACCACCTCCTGACCGCCCTGCCCTCCGTGAAGGACGGCAAGGTCGCCTACGCCAAGCTGTGGCCGGTCAAGGGCCAGTACAAACTCGACGTCGAACTCCTCGACACGAGGACCGGGAAGACCAACATCCTGCCCCAGAAGGCGGCGGTGAACGGCCTCGGCCAGACCGGGCTGTCCAAGACGCACGTCATCTCCTGGCTGGCCGACGAGGTCGAGGATGCCGGTCAGATGGCCGTACGGCGCGCCAACCACGACGGCAGCAAGCTGCTCGACCTCAGCCCCGAAACCGGCGACAAGGCGCTCATCGCCTTCGACCTCACCGCCTCGGAGGAGGCCGTGACGGTCAACTCCCAGCTCCCGGACACCCAGTACCGCGACGAGACGCTGCCGAAGCTGTGGCAGTTCGAGGTGGCGGGCACCCGGGAGGGCGAGCGGGTCTCCTGCAACCGCGGCGACCAGTTGTACGCGGGCGCCGACACCGGCAGGCGCGTCGTGTGGATCGACGGCACGACCAGCAACACCGACCTGGTGCTCCGCGACCGCCCGGCGGGCCGCTGCTGACCCCTCCCGCGTGACCTACCCCACCGATCCGGACCCCCGGCGCCCGTGCGCCGGGGGTCCTTCGCGCCGGTTCCCCGTCCGCTGCGGAATACTGGCTGCGCCGCGACAAGGACGGCGGACGAGGGGGACGTACGGGTGGATCAGGAATTCCTGGCGCTGGAGCGCGAACTGGCGCTCTTCCTGCGCAGGGCGCGCGCCTCGTCGGGCGACATGGCCCGCGAGGTCCACCCCGACCTGGAGCCCGCGGCGTACGGCCTGCTCGTGCGGCTCGACGAGGTGGACCGGCAGCGGGCGACGGAACTGGCGGCCTGGTTCGGCGTCGGCAAGGCGACGATGAGCCGGCAGCTGCGCGCCCTGGAGGACCTCGGCCTGGTCGCCAGGGAACCGGACCCCGCGGACGGGCGCGCGTCGCTGATCCTGCTCACCGAGGAGGGGCGGGCGCGCTTCCGCCGGGTACGGGACGCCCGCCGGGCCCGCTACGTGCGCAAGCTCTCCAACTGGGACCGGGCCGAGGTCGCGGAACTGGCCCGCCTCCTCCACCAGCTCAACACCCAACCCGAGTCCTGACCCCCTCCCCCTCGGCAGCCCGCCCCCGGTCCCCCCGGCAGCTCCTTGGGCAGCGGGGCCGCCCCTACGTAGCCCGCTTGGGCGGCGGGGCCGCCCCCGGGGGCGGAACGGGCGGGCAAGGGGGCGGCCCCCACCGGAGGTGCACCGTCCCGCTCAACGCCCGGCCCACCCGGACGCACACCGCACCCGCACCCGCACCGCACGCGCACCCCCCGCCCCCTCACAGCTCCGCATAAACCACCGCCGCATCGTCATGCCGCTTCCACCGCCCCGCCCCGCGCCCGCCGCACTCCAACTCCCGCACCCGGTCGATCAGCCCCTGCGCCCCCTCCTTGCGCAGCACCGCCACGCAGTCCCCCCAGTCCCCCTCCCCGAACATGTCCACCCACCGGGTGACCCCGTCCGTCATGGCCGCCACTGCCCTGACCTCCTCCCGGGGGGTGGCTCCCACGACGGCCCGCCCGGCCACCGCCGGATCCGCCGCGGCGGTGAAGAACCCGTCCGGTGCGTTCCGGTACACGTCCGCCGTCGCGTGCGCGCGCAGTGCCTCGCGCGGAATCCGGTCCAGCCGGTCGTCCAGTACCGCGCGCACCGTTCCGTCCGTCCCCTCCAGCAGCAGTGCGGAGTCCGACAGCACCAGGTGTTCGACCCACGCCGCCCCCCAACGCACCACGACCACCGTCGCCTGAGGAGTCCGCACGTGAGAAAGATCACAACCTCCGCCATGGGCTGCCGCGGTCCGCTCGATCGCCGTGGCCAGTACCTCGGTGAGCGGCAATTCCTGCCGTGATCCGGACAATTCGATCAGCGCGCCGCCGAGGCGGGCCGTGAACCAGGGCACCGAGTGCACACATCCCGTTTCGTTCGGTGGCGGAGTCACCCCGTCCAGTACGACGAGGGTGCCGCTCTGCCCTGCGGACCCCCCGGCGGGAACGGCCGCGGACGCCCAGTCCTCGTTGGGGCGTTCGGGGTCACCGGGGGCTGTGGCGAGTTCGATGCGCATGGCAGCCAGTCTGCCCGAGCCGCGGGTGCTGCCCGCAGGTGCGCGAAATTGGCCCATACCAGCAGGTCAGCCGCCTGCTTTGGGGCGGAATGATCCACTCCGGGAAGCTGCGGGGGTGCATCCTGCCAAAGCCCGCGCCGAACTTCCAACCGGCACACCGGGAAGGCACCTGACGGGCCGTGACAGGAGTTGTTCGCCAACTCCCGAGTGATGTTCACTCGTTCGGGTGGCGGGTCCGTTGAGTCGCGACTCCCTCCCCGGGGCGCTGGAAGGGTCAAGGGCTGAATCAGGGGTGGGGGTGGGGGCACTCGGTCCGTGCGTACCAGAAGTACCAGTCGTCACCTCGGCCAGCTGGGCGGACGAACTCAAGGATGCGAGCACCGGTGCAGAAGAAGCGGCCTCGGGGCGGCAGCGGCAATGAAGGCTCCACGCGCGGCGACGCGGAGCAGCAGATGCCCACCTCACAGCAGGAGCCGCCGGGCGGCCGGACGCGGCCCAAGCGGGTACGCAGCCGCCTCGTCGCCTCCGTCGCGGCAGTCGGCGTGGTCGTACTGGCAGCAGGCGCGCCCTCCCTCGTCACCGCCTCGGACGAACTGAAGCGCTCCCAGCGCCTGCTGGACCTCGCGGAACTCAACCGGCAGGCGCTCACCCTCGCCCACTCCCTCGCCGACGAACGCGACGACACCACCGCGCGCGCCGCCGCGACCTCCGCGAGCGGCTCAACGGGCGACGGCACCACGAACGGCACCAGCGACGGCACCAGCGGCAGCGACGGGACCGACGACGGCAACGCCGCCGCCCGCGACAAGGGCGCCGCCCGTACCGACCGCACCTCCCGCGTCGACCGCCAGATCGCCGAACTCACCGACCCCGCGACCCGGGCCGCCGAGGTGCCGGCCGCCCTGCGCGACGCCCTCGCGCAGATCCCGGCGATCCGCCGCGCAGCCGAGGGCGACGCCCGGTCCGGCACCGGCGCGGGCGCCACGACCGGCACCACCGCCGACCCCACCCCCCTCGACACCCACAAGGCGTACTCCCAGGCCATCGACCAGCTGCGCGCCCTCGCACGCGAGCTGGCGCGCAGGACCCCGCCCCGCGCGGGCGGCCCCGGCCCCGCGCCCGCCACCCTCGGCAACGCCGTCGACCAGGCCACCGCCGCCCGCGGCCTGCTGCTCGCCGCACTGGCCGTGCCGGGCGGCAAGAGCACCACCACCCGGGTCGACCCGGCCACCGGCCTCCTCGTGCGGGTCGAGGGCGAGGGCTCCGGCAACGCCACCCGCGCCCGCAACGCCCTCAGCGCCGCCGCCCAGCAGGCCCGCTTCCGGGAGGTCGCCGCCCTCGCCGACTTCGACCTGGCGGCCCCGGTGAAGGCACGCGACTCGTTCGCCGCCACCGTCAGCGGGCCCGAGGTCAAGACCGCCGAGCGCTATCTAGGCGTCCTCACCGACCAGCCCACCCTCAGCTCCGACGAGCGCCGCATCGACGCGGACCGGGTCGGCTCCGCGCTCACCGCCCGCATCGACCGGATGCGCGGCGCCGAGGCCGCCCTGGCCACCGCCCAGATCGAGAACCTGGCCGCCCTGCGCGACGACGACGTCTCCGCCCTCGAACTGCGCATCGCGCTGCTCGGCGCCTGCTTCCTGCTGGCCGTCGGCATCTCCACCGCCGTGGCCCGCACGCTCACGCAACCGCTCGCCGTACTGCGCCTGGGCGCCGCCAGGATCGCCGCCGACCCGCAGGCCGAGGAGCCGGTCCGCTACACCGGCCGCAACGACGAGTTCGCCCAGGTCGTCCGGTCCCTGAACAGCCTGCACGCCAAGCTGCGCGACCTCGGCGCCCGCACCGAACAGCTTGCCGGGGACCGCACCCACCTGGTCGGCCAGCGCGAGACCCTGGACGCCCAGCGCCGCGCCCTCACCGCCGAGCGCGACCGACTCTCCTCCGAACGCGCCGAGTTGCTGGCGCGCGCACAGGACACCACGGTCAGGCTGGAGGAGCTGCGCACCACCGTGCACTCCTCCTTCGTCAAGCTCTCCCTGCGCACGCTCGGCATCGTCGAACGCCAACTCGCCGTCATCGAGAGCCTGGAGGAGCGCGAGCAGGACCCCGACCGGCTCGCGACCCTCTTCAAGCTCGACCACATGGCGACCGTCATGCGCCGCCACGGCGAGAACCTCCTCGTCCTCGCCGGTACGGACCACGGCGTCGCGCACAGCGGCCCCGTTCCCCTCGTCGACGTCACACGCGCCGCGATCAGCGAGATCGAACGGTACGAACGGGTCACCCTCCAGACCCTTCCGCCGCACGTCCAGGTGGCCGGATACGCGGCCGACGACCTCAGCCACCTCCTTGCCGAGATCCTGGAGAACGCCACCTCGTTCTCGCCGCCGGACGCGCACGTCCAGTTCTCCGGCTGGCTGCTGGAGAGCGGCGAGGTCATGCTCTCCGTGCAGGACAGCGGCATCGGCATGGCCCCCGACCGGCTGGCCGACCTCAACGCCCGGCTCGCCGACCCCGCGACCTACACCCCCGGCGGGCAGGGCGACGACGGCACCCAGGGCCTGGGCCTCCAGGTCGCCGCGCTTCTCGCCGCCCGGCACGGGGTCCGCATCGAGCTGCGCGAGCAGAAGCAGGGCGGCATCACCGCCGTCGTGGTCCTGCCCAAGGCCCTCCTGCCGGACGAACTGCCCGTCACCGCCGCGGCGTCCGGCACCCCGCACCAGCTCCCGGGCTCGGTCGCCGAAGCCAATTCCAACACGCTTCCCGGCCGCAGGAGCGCGGCCGACACCGCCCCGGAGGCCGACCCGGTCCCCGAGGCCGATCCGCTGATCGCCCTCGCCGAGAAGGCGGTCGAGGCGGCCGAGCTGACGGAGACGGCGGCGGACGCGGGGGAGCACGTCCGCGCACCCGACGAGACGCCCGCGCGCGACACCGGCGAGCCGTCCGTACGGGCGGACGAGCAGCCGTCCGTACGGGCGGAACTTCCCCCCGTCGACGAGCCCACCCGAGCGATCCGATTCCCTCAACCGACGGCGTCGGCACCGGAGACGGGGGCCGCTCCGGAACCGGCGCGCGGGCCGGAGAGCGGAACGGAACCGGAGCCGACCACTCCGACCGTGACCGCCAAGGGCCTCCCCAAACGCACCCCGAACATCGTCAAGCCCGCCTCCGACGCCATGCCGCAGCGCTCCGGCGCGGTGGACGCCGACGCTCTCCGTCGCCGCCTGGGCGGGTTCCATCAGGGGGCGAAGGACGGCAGGCGTGACGTCGAAGCCGAGATCACAAGTAGTGGTAACAACGGGTTGCACGGGGTAAGCGCCGAATCCGGGGACCCGGCCACGGCCGGGGGAAGCACCACGCACACCACGACGAAGACCACGACGCAGAGCACCACCGACCGCACCGACAACAAGGGGGACACAGTCGAGGAGGCACGCAGTTGACCGCGCCGATCACATACGGGCTCAGCACCGAAGCCCGCAACCTGCACTGGCTGTTGACCAACCTGGTGGAGGAGGTTCCCGGCCTCGTCTCGGTAGCCGTCGTGTCCTCCGACGGGCTGCTCCTGCTGTCCTCGGACCCGGACCACATGCTGCCGGGCACCGCTCCCGTCCTGGCGGGCCCCAAGGGCTCCGCCGCGGACCTCGCCACCATCGTCTCCGGCCTCGGCTCCCTCACCATCGGCGCAGCCCAGCTGATGGACGGAGGCGGCGTCAAGCAGACGATGGTCGCCATGGAGCACGGCAGCCTTTTCGTGATGTCGATCAGCGACGGCTCGCTGCTCGGCGTGCACGCCGCCCCCGACTGCGACATGAGCGTCGTCGCTTACCACATGGCGCTCTTCGTGGGCCGGGCCGGCCACGTCCTCACCCCCGAACTCCGCAGCGAGCTGCGCACGTCGTTGGAGAGTGCCCGTTGAGCCCGCAACGCCCGAAGAAGGCGCCCGGCCAGGCGCCCGCCGGGGCGGTCGCGACGCCGACCCGCCTTCCGATACGCGGCGAGGGCCGTCGCCCCGCCCGGGTGCGCCCGTACGCCCTCACCGGCGGCCGGACGCGCTTCACCCACGTGCTCCTCGTGGAGACGTTCGTGGCGGCCCTCGACACACCGGCCATCGAGGCGGCGCCCGAGCGCCCGGAGCTGACCGGGCGCACTCCGGGCAACCGGGTGAGCCCCGAGATGCAGGCCATCGTGGAGCTGTGCCGCCGCATGCGTACGGTCGCCGAGATCGCCGCCCTGCTGAAGATGCCGCTCGGTGTGGTCCGCGTCCTGCTCAGCGACCTGGCCGACCAGGGAAAGATCCGCGTGTACGGAACCGGCCACGGCGCCGGACGCCCCGATCGCGCACTGCTGGAAAGGGTCCTGAATGGGCTCCGTCGCCTCTGAGGCAACCCCCGTAACCGCCCCTCCCCACCCGACCGCCACGCCACCCGCCGAGCCGGAACAGGCCGTGCCCGCCCGGCAGTTGGACACCACGCGCGCCCCCACCGCCACCAAAATCGTGGTCGCGGGCGGCTTCGGCGTCGGCAAGACCACGTTCGTCGGCGCGGTCTCCGAGATCACTCCGCTGAAGACCGAAGCGGTCATGACCACCGCCAGCGAGGAAACGGACGACCTCGCCGCCACCCCGGAGAAGACGACGACCACCGTCGCCATGGACTTCGGCCGCATCACGCTCGACGACGACCTCGTCCTGTACGTGTTCGGCACACCGGGCCAGCAGCGGTTCTGGTTCATGTGGGACGACCTGGTGCGCGGGGCGATCGGTGCGATCGTGCTCGCCGACACCCGCCGTCTCACGGACTGCTTCCCGGCCCTGGACTACTTCGAGAGCTGCGGCATACCGTACGTGGTCGCCGTCAACCACTTCGAGGGCACCGAGCGTTACGAGAGCGAGGACGTACGGGAGGCCCTGTCCGTACCGCCGCACGTACCCGTGACGATCATGGACGCGCGCAGCAAGATCTCGGTGGTCGAAACGCTCCTCGGCATGGTCGCCCACGCCTGGGACGTCACCCCCGCCTAACCCCTTCCCGCGAAAGAGCCGCCCATCCCATGCGCAAGATTCTGATAGTCGGCGCCGGCCAGTCCGGCCTCCAGCTCGCCCTCGGCCTCCAGTCCAAGGGCTACGAAGTGACCCTGATGTCCAACCGGACCTCCGACGAGATCCGGGCCGGCAAGGTCATGTCGACGCAGTGCATGTTCCACACCGCCCTCCAGCACGAGCGCGACCTCCAGCTCAACTTCTGGGAGTCGCAGGCCCCTCGCATCGAGGGCCTCGGCGTCTCCGTCGCCGCCCCCGACAGCTCTCGGGCCGTCGACTGGGTCGGCAGGCTCGACGGGTACGCGCAGTCCGTCGACCAGCGCGTGAAGATGGCCGGCTGGATGGACACCTTCGCGCAGCGCGGCGGGCAGCTCGTCATCCACGGCGCCGCCGTCTCCGACCTGGACTTCTTCTCCCGTACGTACGACCTGGTCCTCGTCTCCGCGGGCAAGGGCGAGCTGGTCCAGCTCTTCGGCCGGGACGCCTCGCGCTCCCCCTACGACGCCCCGCAGCGCGCCCTGGCGGTCGCCTACGTGCACGGCATGGGCCCGCGCCCCGAGCACCCCGAGTTCGACGCGGTGCGCTGCAACCTGGTGCCCGGCGTCGGCGAGCTGTTCGTCATGCCGACGCTCACCCTGTCCGGCCGCGCCGACATCCTGTTCTGGGAGGGCGTCCCCGGTGGGCCCGTCGACGCGTTCCAGGGCGTCAAGGACCCGGCCGAGCACCTCTCCCTCACCCTCTCCCTGATGGAGAAGTTCCTGCCCTGGGAGTACGCCCGCGCCACCAACGTCGAACTCACCGACGCGAACGGCACCCTGTCCGGCCGCTACGCCCCCACCGTCCGCAACCCGATCGGCCGCCTCCCGGGCGGCGGCGCGGTCCTCGGCGTCGCGGACGTCGTCGTCGCCAACGACCCGATCACCGGCCAGGGCTCCAACTCCGCGTCCAAGTGCGCCGCCTCCTACCTCGACTCGATCCTCGCCCACGGCGAGGCCGCGTTCGACGAGGCCTGGATGCAGCAGACCTTCGACCGCTACTGGGACACCGCCCAGCACGTCACCAAGTGGACCAACGCCATGCTCGGCGTCCCGCCGGAGCACGTCCTCAACCTGATCGGCGCGGCCGGCCAACTCCCCGCGGTTGCCCACCGGTTCGCGAACGGCTTCAACGACCCGGCCGACTTCGAGAACTTCTTCTACGACCCGGAGAAGACGAACGCGTACCTCGCGGAGGCCGGCGCGGCAGCCCGCCCGGCCTGATCCGCCGCCCTACCCGGGTGCCTCCTCCGACCCGTACCCCGCGTCCGACTCGTTCCCTGCGTCGTCCGTCACCACCGGCAGGTCCGGCGGTACGTACGACGGGAGCGAGGGCAGCGCGGGGTCGGGGCGGACGGCGCCCAGGACCGGGTTCGACGCGATCGGCGAGACCTTGACCCGCGCCCCGGGCCGCGGCGCCTGCACCACCTGCCCGTTGCCCAGGTAGATCGCCACATGGGTCGCCTTCGGGAAGTAGACCACCAGGTCGCCGGGGCGCAGCCGGGACAGCGGCACCCTCGGCAGGTACCGCCACTGCTCCTGGCTGGTGCGCGGGATCGTCCGCCCGGCCGCCGCCCACGCCTGCTGCGTCAGCCCGGAACAGTCGAAGGCACCGGGACCCTCCGCGCCCCATACATAGGGCTTCCCGAGCTGCCGGGTCCCGTATGCCAACGCCTGTGCGCCCTGCCGCGACGGCGTGCGCCCGGCCCGTACCCCGCCCGGCCCGAACGCCCCCGACCCGACCAGCTCCTGCTGCGCCCGCCCCACCGCGCGTTCCTCCAGCCGCGCCAGCGCCGTCAGCTCCTCGTCGCTGAGGCTTGCCAGCAGCCCCTCCACCCGCTTCAGCCGCCCCTGCACCGCATCCCGCTGCTTCTTCTGCCTGGCCGCCAGGGTCTGCTGCACGTCCAGGGCGCCCCGCGCCTTCGTGGCCAGCTCGTCGGCCCGCTTCTCGCGGCCCTCCAGCCGTGCCACCTTCACCGCCCGTGCGGCGGCGGCACGTCGCAGCGTGTGGCCCTGCATCAGCGCGTGCTCCGGGTCCCTGGCCGTCAGCAGCCGGACGAGCGAGGAGTACGCGTAATCGCTCCGCCCCTTGTACTGTTCCCGCGCGAGGTGCCCGGCGGCCCGCCTGCTCTCCGCGAGGGCGGTCCGCACCTTGCCCAACTCCGCTCCGACCCGGGTCACTTCCTTCCGCTGGACCTTCAGTTTCTCCTCGGTGGCGTTGAAGGCCTCGGAGGCCTCCTCGGCCTCCCGGTAGAGCTTCTGGAGGTCGGCGAGCAGCTTGCCGACGCCTTCGGTGCGGTCGGCGCCGACGGGGGTGCCCCCGGCATCCAGGGTCTCCCCGGCGTCCGTCGTCTCCCCGGCCTGCACGGACTCCGTGCCATGGTCCACCGGGTCGTCGGGTGCGGCCGACGCGCTCCCCGTGACGGCCAGCACCGTCGCCGCCGCCACCAGCCCCACCGCAGTCCCGAACTTCCCCGACACTCCATCACCTCCGGCTGCCGGCCGGGCGAAGGGCCCGGCTCAGCCCGATGGTGTGCCGTTGCGCGACCGGGGACACGGCCGGTGGCCGAAGTGGCGCAGCTCAGTCACCCGTACCGGTCGAAGTCGTACCGTCCCCGGCGCGGCGACTGGACCACGGCCACTTCGGGCTCCACGGCTCGCGGCCCTCCGGTACGTACACGTACTTCCAGCCGCGCTGGAGCCCGAGCCGCTTGCTGTGGCCGGCGGGCCGGCGCTCGTACGCGTGGACGGCCGGCGGCCCGCCCGCCGCGTCCGGCACCGGGACTTCGTACCACTTGGGCGGATTGCCGGTCGGGCCGGTCAGTACGGGCAGGGCCTGACCGTCCAGGGGGCCGCCGACGAAGGGGGTCTTCTCGCTTCTCACCAGCCCAGTGTCACAGCACACGGGCGGCTTCCGCCCCGCCGCCCACTGGCGGGGGCGGCGGTGGCCACCGCCGCCCGGTCCGTCGCCGCGTCGCCCGTCAGCCGGCCAGCAGCCCCGAGCGGACCCACAGCCTGCGCCCCGGTCCCCGCAGGACCCCGATGTCGTCGAGGAAGTCGGTCAGCCGCCTCGCGCCGTTCTGCATGACCTCGGTCCGGTGTCCGCTCGCCTTCACCTGGGCGACGGCCTCCCGCCGGTCGAGGCCCACGTTCTCGTACACCTGCGGGTTGATGAAGCAGGTGGAGAAGACGCGTGCCGCCTCGCCGCAGCTCAGCCGGGTGAACTCCTGCTCCCAGCGCGGCGCGGTCACCATCTGCCGGCGCAACTCCTCCCGCGCGTACCGAACATGCCGGGCCTCCTCGATCACGTGGATGCGCGTCACACCCCGCACCAGCGTCTGGATGCGCTCGTCCGGAAAGGTCAGCCGCTGCATCCAGTCGAGTATCTCCTCGCCGAGGAGGGTGGCGGCGAACGAGCCGGGGGTGGTCGAGACGGTCTTCAGCACCCGGGCGAGGTTGTGGTAGACGCGCGGTACGGGGTAGGCGGGCGCCCCGCCCTTCTGGATCATCTTCGCGAACATCATCGAGTGCCGGCACTCGTCCGCGATCTCGGTGAGCGCGTACCGCACGTGGTTGCTGGTCACGGACTTGTCGTAGATGTGCCGTACCAGCAGCTGCATCAGGATGATCTCGAACCAGATGCCCAACGAGGCGATGGACGCGGCCTCGTGCCGCGCCAGCTCCATCCGCTGCTCCTCGGACATCTTCTTCCACATCGGGGTGTCGTACAGCGACACCAGCTCCGGCGGCCAGTACCACTTGCCCTCGTCCGCCGGTGCGTCCCAGTCGAGTTCCCTGTCCGGGTCGAAGGAGTGCCTCGCCGAGGACTCCAGCAGCCGCTCTGCGACCTGCTCCCGGTCCTTGAGCATGCCGAGTGCGTCACGGAGGGCGGTGAAGTCGGTCTCGCTCGGCTCGGTTGTCCTGCTCGGCGCGGTCGTCATCGTCGGAGCACCTCGTGATTCGGGTTACCGGGGGTCACTTCTTATAAGACTCTTTGTCAGCAAGGCAGTCAATCCCTTGTGCGGCACTTCTTGACGTCCTCGTCGACCGCGCTTGTTGACCGTGCGTCCACCTGCGTGTGAGCCTGCCAAGCAGCGTGGTGAGCGCGCCTGTTGGGCAAGCGAAGGGGTCGCACATGTCGACGCACGAGCTCTACACGAAACGCCCGGCGGAACCGATCTGGCAGGTCCCGGCCACCGGAGCGGCCCGCTTCTCCTGGGAGTACGACGAGGGCCGCGAGCGCCTTCTGGCCCTCTATCAGAAGGGCAAGGACAAGCAGTGGGACGGCGCCACCCGCATCGACTGGTCCCTCGAAGTCGATCCGACGGACCCCCTGGGCACCCCCGACGAGGCCCTCAACCTCTACGGCACCCGCTACTGGGACCGGATGACCGACAAGGACAAGGGCGACCTGCGACGCCACTACACCGCTTGGCAGTTCAGCCAGTTCCTGCACGGCGAACAGGGCGCGATGGTGTGTGCGGCCCGCATCGTGGAATCCGTCCCCGACCTCGACGCGAAGTTCTACTCCGCCACCCAGACCATGGACGAGGCCCGGCACGCCGAGATCTACTCCCGCTTCCTGCACGAGAAGATCGGCATGCTCTACCCCGTCAACGACAGTCTCCAGGGACTGCTCGGCGACACCCTGCGCGACTCCCGCTGGGACATGCCCTACCTCGGCATGCAGGTCCTCATCGAGGGCCTCGCACTGGCCGCCTTCGGCATGATCCGCGACACCACCAACAAACCGCTCCCCAAGCAGATCCTCGCCTACGTGATGCAGGACGAGGCCCGTCACGTCGCCTTCGGCCGGATGGCCCTGCGCGACTACTACAAGCAGCTCACCGACGCCGAACGCAAGGAACGCGAGGACTTCGTCATCGAAGGCTGCTACCTGATGCGCGACCGCCTGCGCGGCGTCGAAGTCCTCGAAAACTTCGGCGTCCCCCGGCAGGAGGCGTACGAGCTGACCGAGCAGAGCGAATTCCTGCACCTGTTCCGCAAGTTGCTTTTCTCCCGCATCGTCCCGTGCGTCAAGGACATCGGCCTGTGGGGCGAACGTCTGCAGAAGGCGTACGTCGACATGGGCGTCTTCGAACTCGGCGACTCCAACCTCGACCTGCTGATGACCCAGGACGAGGAGATTGCCGAACAGCTCGACCGTGAACGGTTCGCGGTGGAGGAGGCGGAGCGGGTGGCAGAGGTACGGAACGCCATCGCGGACGGCAGAACGGCTTAGGGCCGGCCGGACCGGCCCCGGCCCTCCGTACGGAACTCCGCCCAGACGGTGCGGCCGCCGGGCATCAGGCGCTCGCCCCACCGGTCGGCGAGCGCCTCCGTGATCAGCAGCCCCCGCCGTGCTCCTGCTCGGGCCCGGGTTCGGCCCGTACGAAGGTGAACGCGGCGGCGTCCCGCCCTTCGTCGGTCACGCCGACCGTGACCCGGTCCTCCGCGACCGTCAGTGTCACCGCCACCTCCCAGCTGTCCCCATGCTCCAAGGCGTTGGCAACGAGCTCTCCCGTCACCGTCTCCAGCGTGTCGACGACGTCGCCAGGTACGCCCCAGGCGCGGGCGGTCGCCCGTACGTGCTGCCGGGCGGCCGGCGCGGAGGAGAGGACCGTGCCGGGCAGGCCGAGGAGGGCCAGTCGGTCGGGGGAGTGCGGGTGGGTGGCGCGGACGGCGGCGAGGAGAGGACCTTCCGGCCGGTCCAGGCGCTTCCGACGGCACTCGGCGATCCGTAGCGCGTCTCCGAGGGCGTCGGTCAACTGGCGCACCGTGTGCGTGTCTTCGTCCCCGACCGCCCGTGCGCTGTCGAGGGCCTCCCGCGCCCGGCGGTGCAGTTTGGCTGCGAGCCCGAGCTGAAGTGCTTCGATCCGGTCGGCGTACCGGGTGAGGGGGCCGGCCCCGTCGGTGGAGAGATAGCAGGGACGGCCGCCCTCGCCGGTCCAGGGGAGTAGTCGGTGGGGGTGGTTCATCGGGAGCCTCCGTGAGGTTTCGTGGAGGAAAGCCTGCCATTGGAGTTCAATGGCAGGAATGAGTCTGGATGGAATCCACCCGTGTGGGTGACGTGGTCTCGGACGCAGGTAGCGGCGCTGAACAGGCCTTTACCATCGATGCGTTGGAGCAACGGAGCCGGAGGCGCACAGATGACCGCCACGTTGACAGGCCCTGCGGGTCGTATGCAGATCGCTCGCGGGCTCGCCGAGCTGCGAGGGCGTTGCGGCCTTACCCAGGGGCAGGTGGCCGAGCGTGCCGGGGTGAGCAAAGCGACGGTGAGCCGCTACGAGATGTGGCAGGACCGGGCGCGCATCCGCTGGGCCACGGTGAAGGCTCTCGCAGACGCTTGCGGAGCGACCCGGGCCGAGCAGGACGCACTGGTCGCCGTGGCCAAGTCGCAGGCCGACGGCTGGTGGGTGGGCAACAGTGCCGTACCGCAATGGATGGACCCGCTGGTTTCGTTCGAGGCCGAGGCACAGTACGAGCACCTCTACGCGAATACCGTCATCCCCGGCCTCCTGCAGACGCGGGACTACGCACTGGCCATCCATCAGGCGCGAGAGGTACGTAGCCCGAATGACGTGATCGAGCAGATGGTGGAGGCGCGCATGCAGCGCCAGACGATCCTTATGCGCACGCCTCCGCTGCACCTTTGGGCCGTTCTGGACGAGGCGGTGCTTCGGCGTACCATCGGCGATTCGGCCATCATGGCCGCTCAGCTGAAGCACCTCCACGAGGTGTCAGAAAGCCCCACCGTCGACCTTCAGATCCTGCCATTCAGTGCGGGTGCGCACGCCGCGGGGGCTGGGCATTTCATCATCCTGGGCCGGGACGACGAACGGAATCCGCTCAACTCCATGGCCGTGGTCTACATCGAGATGCGCCGTCAAGGCATCTACCTGGATGACGCCGACGACGTAGGTGGCTATAAGTTGACGTTCGACTACCTTCGTTCGCAGGCAGCCGACACGTCCACCTCGCAGCGGCTGCTGGCCACCGCGCTAAAGGAGCTGCCCCGATGAAGGACCGCAATTCCCGCTCCGTCGAGCCGACGGACGCGCTCTGGTTCAAGAGCACCTACAGCGGAGGTGAGGGCAACGAGTGCGTCGAGATCGCTCTCGCCGGGCAGGTGACCGGCGTGCGGGACTCCAAGGCGGCCGGAGGGCCCGAACTGGCTGTCGCCCCGGCCGCGTTCGCCGCCTTTCTCGACGGGCTCAAGTCAGGCCGGCTCGACACCCCCCGGTAGGACCGGACTCGGGGGAGACGGGCCGCCTCCGTCGGTGCCGGGCGGCCCGTCACGCGATCACCCTTGCGGGTGTCCGTCGGTCACTTGCCGCCCTTGGACAGGCCACCCCGGCGATTGGTGGGGATAAGTGAGAGATTCTCCAGCGCCCCCTACCTGATCCCGGCCGCGAACTCCTTGACCGCCCCCGCCACCTTTTCCGGCGACTCCAGCAGCATCGCGTGCGTGCCGTCGAAGCCCGTCACGGTGACTGTCCGCGGCCGGTCCTCGCACAGTTCGGCGAGGCTGCGGGTCAGCTCCTCCCGGTACTCGGCGAGGAAGGCGTCGAACCACTCCATCCCGGGTGGGCCCGCCGGTTGCGCCCGCTCGGCCCGTACCAGGAGCAGCGGGCACTCCGCCCTTCGGAACAGGGCGAAGAGATCGAGTGCGTCCAACGCGTCGTACAGGGCGAGGGCGGTGTGCCGCTCGGGCAGCGTCTGCCATCGCCCGTCGGGGAGCTGCCGTGCGGCGGCCCGTGCGGCGCGCTCGGCGCGCTCGGCCGCGATTCCGAACCGGCCGGCATGCGCGCTCTGCTGGGCCAGGTAATCGGCGGGCGCGACAGCCCCCGCCGATGCCCGGACGATCTCGCCGATCCGCTCGCGGTCCTCGTCGCTCCCCGATCCGCCCCACCAGAAGCCGTCGAGGTTGACGGCAGCGGGGGTGCCCGGCCGGTGTGCCGCGAGGTGAGCCGCGACCATGCCGCCCAGCGAATGGCCCACGGGAAGCGCATCCGCCGCACCGTAAGCGCTCAGTGCCGCGTCGATGGCCTCGGCGGTCGCCTCGAAGGACCAGCCGCCGGTCGGACAGGCGGGCGAAGCACCGTGTCCGGGAAGGTCCGCCGCGAGGACCCGGTGGTGGGGGAGGAACGACGGCACGGCATCGTCCCAGTCGGCGTGCGAGCGGCCGGCGCCGTGGAGCAGGAGAAGCGGCGGGCCCTCACCGCCGTGATCGCGTACATGGAGCTGGAGATCGGTCATGGCCCAACCGTACGGGCGACGGGAGGAGTTGAAGATCGTCCCCGCGAAGGACGGAATCGGCCTGTTCCCCGGCCCACAATGGATGTACGCGGGCCCCCGGGTCCCGCCCGCCCTTGTATCAACCCGGCGTGCGGCTTCCTCCTCGCCTCCCCCTCGTCGCGCCCCCGCACGGGTGCCGGTCAGTTCTCCAGGTGGACCGGCATCAGCAGCGAGAAGTCTGTCTCGGAGTCGGTCCTGCGGACGGCCAGGGGTGCCCTGGGGGCCCCGAACTCCAGGATCAGCTTGTCCCTGGCCCCCGCATGGAGGGCCTGCAACAGGTACTCGCGGTCGACGGCGACCCGGTCCTGGCTGTCGTCGTCCTCCCGGCACACGGCCACCGCGCCGTCGGTGGACGGCCTGAGCACGCTGAGAACACGGGACGCGCCGTCTTGCGCGCACTCACCCGCCTGCTCCCGCGGCTCGCTCCTCACGACGGGGCCGGCTTCCACCGCCCGGCGGAACGCCGGGACGTCCACCAGGGCACGTCGCCCGGCGGGCAGGTGAACGAGACGGCGGTAGTCGGGGAAGTCGTGGTCGAGACGTCGGCCGGCTGCTTGCCGGTCACCCGCCTCCAGAGTGATGCGGTCGCCGTCCACGGTCAGCAGCGCCGCGTTCGCGTCGTCGTCCAGCAGCGCCCGCACCGCGTCCGCCAGCGGGGACGGCACGACGGCCTGCACACGAGGTCCGTCGTACCCCTCGGTGTCGGTCCGGGCGACGGCCATCCGGTAGCGGTCGGTCGCCACCACCCGGAGGTCCCCGCCCTCGACGTCGAACAGAACACCGCCCAGCATCGGCAGTTCCGGGTCGGTCCCGGCCGCGAACCGGACCGCGTCGAGCGCGGCGGCCAGTTCGGGCGCGGAGACGGTCAGCCGTACGGGCGGGGCAATCGGCGAAGTCATGGGGCTCTCCCTGTGATCGAGTAGCGCTCGGATCGTGGAGAACTCGCTGCGCGCATCCGAAAGTCCCCGCTCCAGCCGGCGCAGATGCGCCGTGAGCAGGCCCCGCACCAGCTCGGTGTCGGCACCGGACCAACCCGCCAGCACCAGCCGGACGTCCGCCAGGGGCATGCCCGTACGGCGCAGCCCGGCCAGCAGCCGGGCCTCTCCGAGCTGCTCGGGCCGGTACCAGCGGTAGCCGCTCACCGGGTCCACCCAGGCCGGGACGAGCACCCCGGCCCGGTCGTAGAACCGCAGGGCACTCACCCCGAGCCCACTGTCCCGGGCCATCTCGCCGATACTGCGCATCTCGCTGTCCACACCCGGAACCCTGTGCCCTCCACCAGGTCGAGGGTCAACCGGCCCCGTCGGCCGCTGCTCCGCGCGCCTGCCGCGCCGCAAAGGACACTCCCAGGGTGAATGCTCGCTTTCCGGACCCGTGCTCCCGCAGACGCGTCAGCCGTTCCTCACGCCATACCGACAGGCTCAGACGAAACATGTTCACCTGCGCGAGTTGAAAGGCGGTGTTGGCCATGGCGGCACGCCAGCCGCTGCCTGCACCAGCAGCGCTTCCGAGCCGAAATCCGAGACGAGCTGAAGCCCGACCGGGCAGCCGTCCGGGGTGAAACCGGCCGGGATGCTCACCGCGGGATGTCCACTGACGTTGAACGCCCAGGTCAGCGAGGTGGAGAACCGCCCGTCCGGTCCGTCGTGGCCGTGCGGCGGGAAGGGCGTGGTCGGGGTGGCCAACAGGGGTGCCCGCGCGAAGAGCCGGCCGAGGCGGGCCGAGTTCTCCGCCGCTGTCGCACCGGGCCGGCGACCGCCCCGTATGGCGAACCACTCCTCCTTCGGGTCCAGCAGCCCGAACCCCGGGGCGTCCTCCAGGCGCACGATCCGCGCCGCCGCCCGCCGAGCGACCTCCACCACCTCGGGATCCAGGTCGGGGCCCGCCGCGAATCCCAGGTCCGGTGACCACACGGCACGCAGGGGTTCCTCCCCCTCGGGTTCGGGTACGTACCCGTCCACGACGCACCGCAGGTACGCGTCCAGCTCCGCCGCCGAGCGGCCCAGCACCCCTGCCGTCGCGAGGCCGGACCGGTCGGGGGACGGCAACAGCCCACGCGTGGTCTTCAGCCCGAACACCCCGCACCAGGCCGCCGGTATCCGCACCGACCCGGCGCCGTCGCTCCCGGTGGCGAGGGGCACCATGCCGGCCGCGACGGCGACCGCGGACCCGGCGGAGGAACCGCCGGGCGTCCGGTCGGGCCGGTAGGGGTTACGGGTCGGGCCCCGCGCGCCGAGACCCCAGGTCTGCCAGTACGTGCCGGGGCCGGGGACGGAGGTCGTCCCGACCGCGACGGCGCCGGCCGCGGAGAGGCGGCGGGCGGCGTACGAGCGGATGCCCGACCGCCCCTTCGCCGCGAACGGCACGCCGAGAAGCGGCAGTTGGCCGTCGACCACGGCCGGCTCGGCGTCCTCCCGTACCTCCAGGAACGCACACAGGAACGGATCCGCCTCCGCGATCCAACGCCTCATCCACGTCCACCCGTACCCCCCTCCTCGTCAGGACAACGCGGCCCGCATCACCCCGCGCGCGATCGGCGCCGCCAGGCCGCCACCCGTGATCTCCCCCCGTACCGCCGTCGCATCCTCCACCACCACCGCGACCGCCACCCCCGCCTGCCCCGCGTCCGCCTTCTGCGCCCAGGAGATGAACCATGCGTAGGGGATACCGGAGTTCCCCACCCCGTGCTGCGCGGTGCCCGTCTTTCCGCCGACGGTCATCCCGGGAATCGCGGCGTTCTGCCCGGTACCGTTCTCCACGACGTCGACCATCATCCGCTGCAACCGCAGGGCGGTGGAAGGACTCATCACCTGCTGGTACGTCCGGATCCCCCGCTGCGAGACCACGCTTCCGGACCTCGTGCTCGTACTCTCCACCAGGTAGGGGCGGTTGAGGTCGCCGCCATTGGCGACCGCCGCGGCCACCATGGCCATCTGCAGTGGTGTCGCCCGGGTGTCGAACTGACCGATGGACGACAGTGCGAGCTGGTCGGCCGTCATCTCCTTGTCGAAGTTGCTCACGGTCACCGGCGACGGAATCCGGATCCCCCGGTCGTTGAAGCCGAACCGTCCCGCGGTGTCCCGCATCCTGGTCAGCCCGACCCGCACGCCCAGGTTCGCCATCACGGTGTTGCACGAGACGCGGATGGCGTACGCCAGTGACGCCCGCTCGCAGCCGCTCGACTCGTTGGGCAGCGTCGTGCGCGTTCCGGGCAGGACGTACGGGTCCGGTGTGTCCGTCGGCGCGTCCACGTCGGTCACCACGTCCGTGTCCAGGGCCGCCGCAGCCGTCACGATCTTGAAGGTGGAACCGGGCGGATAGGTCTGCCGGATCGCCCGGTTCAGCATGGGCTGGCTGCGCGACGCGTTCAGCCGTGACCAGGCGTTCGCGACGGACGCGTCCGTGCCCGACAGCAGGCCCGGATCGTACGAGGGGCTGCTGACCAGGGCGAGGATGCGTCCTGTGGCGGGTTCGATGGCCGCGACCGCGCCCCGTCGGCCGCCGAGGCCCGTGAACGCGGCCCGCTGCGCCGCCGCCCGGATCGTGGTGGCGACCTGCCCGCCCGGCTGCCGTTTGCGGGTGATCTCGGTCCACAGCGGCAGCGGGGAGAGCATGGGGTCGGTGCCGGAGAGCACGGCGTCCTCGGCTGCCTCGACGAAGGCGGTGCCGTACGTCTGCGAGGCGTAGCCGGTCACCGGGGCGTACAGCGGGCCCTGGAGGTAGGTGCGTTCCCACCTCAGCTGCTCGCCGGTGTCCTTGGAACCCGTCACGGACTTCCCCTCGACGAGGATGTCCCCACGGGGCTGTTCGTAACGGACGATGTTCTTGCGCCGGTTGGCCGGATTGTCGTCGAGTACGTCCGCCTGGAGGACCTGGACGCGAGCGGCGTTGAGGAGGAGGGCGATGAGGAGCAGCAGGCAGCAGGCGGCGGCCCGCCGGATGTAGCGGATCACGGCTTCGGGGCCTCCCGCTTCGGCAACTTCCGCTGTGTGGGGTTCAGTTCGGCCAGATCACGGACCCGCACCGCCGCGACCTCGCCGGTGTCCGCCGTCACCGCCCGCGGGCTGCGTGCCGAGTCGCTGACCCGGATCAGCAGCGCCACGATGATCCAGTTGGTGACGACGGAGGAGCCGCCCTGCGCCAGGAAGGGCATGGCCATGCCGGTCAGCGGGATCAGGCCCATCACGCCGCCCGCGATGACGAAGACCTGGAGCGCCACGATCGAGGCGAGGCCGATCGCCAGGAGGCGGCCGAAGGGATCGCGCAGCGCGAGGCCCGCCCGGTAGCCGCGGGCGACGAAGAGCGCGTACAGCAGGAAGAGGGCGGTGAGGCCGGTCAGGCCGAGTTCCTCGCCGGCCGTCGCGAGGATGAAGTCGGACTTGGCCGCGAAGCCGATGAGGATCGAGTGGCCGAGACCCAGGCCCGTGCCGAGCATGCCGCCGGCCGCGAACGCGAAGAGGGACTGGGCGAGTTGCCCCGGCCCCTGGCCCGCCTCGATGGAAGCGAAGGGGTTGAGCCAGTCGGCGACCCGGCTGTGCACGTGCGGCTCGAACGAGCCGACGGCGTACGCGCCCACGGCCGCGAGCAGCAGACCCACCGCGATCCACCCGGTCCGGCCGGTCGCCACGTACAGCATGATCACGAACAGACCGAAGAAGAGGAGCGAGGTGCCGAGATCGCGCTCCAGGATCAGCACCCCCACGCTCAGCAGCCAGATCGCGACGATCGGGCCCAGTACCCGGCCGGTGGGCAGCTGAAGGCCTTTGAGGAGGAAGGTGCGGCCGGTGTACGCGAGCGCGTGGCGGTTCGCGGCGAGGTAGGCGGCGAAGAAGACGGCGAGCAGGATCTTCGCGAACTCGCCCGGCTGGAAGGAGAATCCGGCCAGCCGGATCCAGATCTTCGCCCCGTTGACCGCCGGGAAGAAGATCGGGATCACCATCAGCACCAGGGCGGCGGCGCAGGAGAGGTAGGCGTAGCGCTGGAGGACGCGATGGTCGCGCAGCAGGACCACGACGGCGATGAACAGGGCCACCCCGAGCGTGGACCAGGTCAGCTGGGTGAAGGCCGCCTGGTCCTCGGGGGTTTCCAGGTCCAGGCGGTAGATGAGGACCAGGCCGATGCCGTTGAGGAGGACGGCGATGGGCAGCAGGAGCGGGTCGGCGTACGGGGCGCGGAAGCGGACCGCGAAGTGTGCGAGGACCGCCAGGACGCCGAGGCCCGCCCCGTACCGCAGGGCGTCGGGAGGTGCGGCGCCGGTCTTGCCGAGGCCGGTCGCGCAGTAGCCGAGCACGGCGATGAAGACGGCGCCGACGAGGAGCGACAGCTCTACTCCGCGACGCTTGGCGAGGCGGACGCCGGGCGGGGGCACTGCCCCGCCCGGCTCGCGCCCGGCCGGTCTGTCGCTGCCCGGCCGGTCCGTCGGCGTGACCTTCATGCCCGGCAACGTAGCAAGCGTTCGGGCTGAATGTCCGTAAATGTCATCGAGGGTGTACGGGAGTCCCGGGGCTGTGCGCGTCGGCCGGGGGCCGGGTCAGCACCAACGCGGGTGGTGGCCTTTCCTCGGGACGATGTACCGGGCGGATCCCCAGGCCCAGGTGCCGTCGGTCAGCTGGTACCACTGGTTGTTGCCTCCGACGTGGTCGCCGCGGGTCTTGCAGAAGATGTGGACGATCGCCCCGTACGGCTCGGTGCGGATGATGCGGCTGCTCCGGGTGGGCTTGTCGCGGAGCTTGAGGCCCGGCTTGGCGATGACGCGGCCCTCGGTGCGCCGGGGGTGCTCGGCGGCAGGGGCGTTTTCCGTGGCCGGGGGAGCGGGGGCGGCGACTGCGGGGGCCGCGGCGAACGCGCCGGTGGCGGCCATCGCGCCCGCGGTGAGGAACAGCGCGGTCTTCTTGAGGATGAGCATGTTGCCTCCTGGGAGGAGAGGCTGGGCCCCGGTGCGGGACGCAGCCCTCAACTCGCTTCGTCCACCCTAGAATCGACACTTATTGATCGCAAAGTGTCACTTTGTGTTGCTTTTTTCTGGCCTGCTCTCGACGGGGCAGGTGGTGGAACCGCCGTACTCGGGCAGTGCGAGCGTCGCCACCGCCCCGCCGCCCGGCGCGTTGTGGAACGTCAGCCGGGCCCCGATCGCCTCCGCCTGACCGAGCGCGATGGTCAGCCCGAGGCCATGTCCGCCCTTGCTGCCGCCCGCCTCGGTGCGGAAGCGCTGGGGGCCGTGCTCCACCAGGTACGCCGGATAGCCGTCACCGTGATCACGCACGGTGACCACCGGCCCCTCCACGGTCAGCAGGACCGGGGCGCGGCCGTGCTTGTGCGCGTTGGCGACGAGATTGCCCAGGACGCGTTCGAGGCGTCGCCGGTCGGTCTCCACATGCGCGTCGCGCACGATCCTGACCTCGGTGGCGGGCGCCGTGCCCGGCGCGGACGCAGGATCCGCCGTACCCGTCGCGCCGGTGCCCCGTACGGCCCGCTCGGCGAGCGGTCCCAGCGGGTGCACGTCCAGCTGGAGCCGCTCGTTGCCCGAGTCGAGCCGGGAGATCTCCAGCAGGTCCTCGGTCAGCCGTCGCAGCGTGGCCACCCGGTCCCGCACCAGCTCGGACGGCCGGCCCGGCGGCAACAGCTCGGCGGCGGCCGTCAGGCCGGTCAGCGGTGTCCGGAGTTCGTGGGCCACGTCGGCGGTGAAGCGCTGCTCGCTGAGCAGCTTGCCCTGGAGGGTCCCGGCCATGGTGTCGAGGGCGCCGGACACCGTGGAGACCTCGTCCTGGTGGCGGGCGGGGTCCCGGTTGCGCGGGTCGTTCACCCGGGCATCGAGGTCGCCCGCGCCGATCCGCCGGGCGACCCGGGCGGTCTGGTGCAGTCTGCGGGTGACCCTGGTGACGGCGAACGCGCCGACCAGGAGCGTCGCCCCGATGGCCAGCACGGACGAGCCGATGATGGCCCGGTCCAGGCCGGTGATGGTCTCGACGCTCTGCCGGTAGTCCATCGCCACGGCGAGCGCGCGCCCGTCCGCGGGCCGGGCCGCCCACATCCGGGGACGGCCTTCGAGGTCGTTCCCCACCTGGCTGCCCTGCTTGCCCTGGAGGGCGAGATCGCGGAGTGCGGAGGGCAGGCCCGGCAGGTCGAGCCCGGCGCCGCGCGGCAGCGCCTCACCCGCCTCGTACGCCTCACTGGCCCGCTCCAGCTTGTCCAGCACCTTCTCGCGGGCCTGTTCCACGGTCTGGTGCGTCACCGACACGTGAACGAGCGCGCCCAGGAAGAAGGCGAGGAGGCAGCAGATGACGGTGAGGAAGGCGAGCGCCTTCCAGGTCAGCGACGCGGTCCAGGCAGGCCACCGCAACCGCATCCGTCTCACCGCTCCCACCGCCCCGCATCGCGCTCCGAGCCGCGTCCGGCTCGCTCCGACTCCGTTACCGTCCCTGCCGTCGGCCCCTTCCCGCCACCGGGGCCGAGCCCTGCCCCTGGCGCCGGCTCCGATCCGGATTCCGGCTCCGGCCCCATGCCCGGTCCGGTGCCCGGCCCCGTCCCATGGCCCGTTCCGCTCTCCGTTCCGGTCTCCGGAGCCGTTCCGCTCTCCGTTCCGGGCGACCAGCCGCTGTGCACGATCTGGTCCTGGGTGGCGAGCATCGCGTGCTGGCGGGCGTCCCAGGTCCAGGCCGTCCGGTACTCGTAACCGGAGATTCCGGCGGGCACTCTCAGCACCAGGTCCCGGCCCGCGAAGGCCACGCTGATCACGGCGTCCGACGTGCCCAGGATCCGGGTCAGCCCGCCCTCCTCGGCGAGGTACGCCCGTATCGCCAACTGGCCCTGCGGCATGGTGACGCCGATGATCAGCTCGTCGCGCCCGTCGCCCGTCAGGTCGCGGTAGTACGGGGGCAGCACCGGACACTCCCGCGGCTTCTCGCGGCAGGCGTCCAGCTTCGTCACCGTGTCCTTGTAGAGGCCCGTGGGGCCGCTGTACGTATCGGGGTGCGCGGCCGTCTCCGCCTTCACCACCGCCACCGGGTCCACCTTGTGCACATCGCCGTCCGGCACCTCGATGCCCTCGGCCCGCTCCGTCTCTCCCACCCCGTAGTCCTCGGCGGGAGCCTTGGCGGGCGGCAGGGTCGGCCACAGCCGCACCGGCCCGACGGCCGTCGGTACGGCCCCCGCGCTCTTCAGCTCGCCCGCTTGCGCGCAGCCGACGGCGGCCCCGGCCAGGAGCACCAGAGCTGCGGCGGCCCGCACGGCCCGTGCCGGCAGCATGCGCGAGGCCGGGGCGGGGTGCGCCGCGGGACGGGCCCGAAAGACGGGCCCCGCCCTTCGGGCCGGGCCCGGACGCCGACCGGGCCGACGCGGTTGGACGATCAAGGACTCCCCTCCCTGCCGGCGCACTGCTGCACGCGGTCGGCTCAGAAGATGATGGTGTCGGAGCGACGGCCGTTCTTGATCGGGCCTTCGCAGGTGATGAGCCGTAGCTCGGGGCGGTCGGTCTTCCCATAGACCTTTTCGTAGGTAAGTCCTTTTTGTCTACTTGTCGGATCTCGCGGATCCCGAACCCGACGGTGCTGCCGTCCGCCCGGTCGACGTCGATCGGGTCGCCGACGGCCACCCTGGCGACATCGCGGGGCACGGCCGGGCCCCTTGCGGTGTCGTAGTGCGCGACCAGGATCGAGGCGCCCGTCCCGCCGGGGGTGACCGAGCCGGTGTACCAGCCGGGCCTCCCGGCGTCGGCGACCGGCGGAACCTCCCGCGGTTGGTCCTCGTCCAGGTCCAGGCCGGGCACGGTGCTCGCGCGTACCCCCGCGGCGGGGACGGACAGCCCGGCCGGGAGGGCTTGAGTGCGTCCCCGGCCTTGTTCTGGCCCTGCCCCTGGTCCGGGTGTTGTTCCTGGCCCGGGACGGAGGGCCCGGAAGAGGCGGGGTCGGCGGTGACGTTCCTGACGTGCACGTCCGGCACCGGGACGGTCGGCCTGCCACTCCCGGTGCAAGCGACGTGGAAGCTCACCCCTCTTGTCACGGCCGACCGACGGTGCTCGTCGCCGCGGAGTGCACCCCGCCCCCGGGGTTCTCAGGGGCTACTACTGGTAGGGATTCTGCTGCCGGGGCGTTTCGCCGGGTCCCTGGCCGTGCGCCTGATTCCCGCCGTGGACTCCCGGTGGTCCCTGCATGCCCGGCTCCCCCTGGACGGCCTGCGTCCGGAGGCGCTCGGCCTCGTCGCGCTCCACCCGCCGCTCGGCCCCGCAGAACGTGCACTGGGTGGTGTACTTCGACGAGACCGTGAACAACGGGACGAAGAACAGCGTGAACTTCGTGACCCGCTTGCGCAGCGCGTGCGCCGCCGGGTTGCCGCACTGCCCGCACAGCAGCATCAGCATCGCCATCTGGTGGACGTACCCCTTGGTGCCAAAGATGATCATCGCGCCCCCGATCCCCGGACGCGTTGCCCGCGCCTCGGCCGGTACCGCTCCGGCCGTACCCGGAGAACGCCCCGCGTGCCCGTCGAGTTCCCGCCGGTCACCGGAAACGGCCGTGCGGCGGCCCGGCTCGGTCGACTCCCGGTCAACTCCCTTCCGTAATTGTTCAGTTGTTGCCCCGAAGCCCTTCCTCCTGTTCCCATGTCAGGGGGTGATGGACGATGAAGCCACTGCGCGTCGTACCCGGCCGCGGTCCGGTCGGCGCCCGGCTGTACGTCGGTCTCGCCGACGGCCGCAGCCTCGCCTGGTACGACCGGGACACCGGCCGGGTGAGCCTGCTCGCGGACGGGCGGCGCGACGACGTGCTGGCCGCGCTCGCGCCGTACGTCACCGGCCCCGTCACCGTCGGCCCGCCGCCCGTCCCCACCCCTGCCGACCTGGTGCGCCTCGCCCTGCACCCGGACGACGACCTGGCTCCCAACCGTCCCGGCGAGGCCCTGCACACCGCGCTCGCCGACGTTCCGCCCGCCCGCCGCTTCCGCTCCGATCCGCGCCGCGAGCGCCTCGCCGCCCTGCAAGCCGTCGGCGACGAACTCGACACCCTGGAGGGGGCGGGCTGGCGCGTCCTGCACAGCGTTCCGCTCCCCGGGCAGGCTCACCTCGACCACCTCCTGATCGGCCCTGCCGGTCCCTTCTCCGTCCACACCGTTCCCGGCCGCCGCCGCTTCCACGCCGACACCCCCGCCGGCGCGACCCATCTGCGCCGCGCGGCCCGCGACGCCGAACGCGCCTCCTTCGTGCTCGCGGCGGCCGTCCGCCCGGTGCTGGCCGTGGCCGGGACCTCCCGCGTCGACGCCGGGCCACCGTCCGGCGACGTACTCCTGCTGTCCGAGAGGGAGGCCCGGACCGCCCTGGCCCGCCTGGGCGGCGTACTGAAGCCGGCCGACATCGAGTCCCTGTACGCGTCGGCCCGCGACCGGCACACCTGGCTGCGGGCATAGCACCTCGTCCGCGGGGTGCCTGCGGCTTCGCGAAGGCCACAGCGCCCGCGCCCGGTCCCGGTGTCCAAACGGCGGGGAGCCCGCGCGATGCCTCACGGGGCCGGCAGGGCCCGCGCCCGGTTGGGGTCGAGCAGTGGTCCGAGGAGATCGCCGTGCCTCTGCAGCCGTACGGGGACGTCCGGCGCCCGGAAGGTCAGCGACGCCGGGGCCGTCCGCCCCGCCTCCACCTCCTCCCACGTCACCGGCGTGGACACGGTCGGCTCGGCCCTCGCCCGGAGGGTGTAGGGCGCGGCGGTCGTCTTCGCCGCGGAGTTCTGACTGAAGTCCACGAACACCCGCCCCTTGCGCAGTGCCCGCGTCATCCGGTGCACCACCAGCCCCGGCAGGGACGCCTCCGCCTCGACCGCGAGCGCCTTCGCGTACGCGCTCACCTGCTCCGACGGCGTGGGCTCCACCGGCACCAGCATGTGCAGCCCCTTGGACCCCGACGTCTTCACCCACGCCCCCAGCCCGTCGGCGCCCAGCCGCTCCCGCAGCCACAGCGCCACCTCGCAGCACTCCGCCACCGTCGCGGGAGCCCCGGGGTCCAGATCGAACACCATCCGGTCGGCGATCGCGGGGCTCTCCGCCCGCCACTGCGGAACATGGAACTCCACCACCAGGTTCGCCGCCCACATCAGCGTCGGGAGGTCCGCCACCAGCACCTGCCGCGACAGCACCCCCTCCGAACGGGTGACCTCCACCGTCCGGACCCACGAGGGTTTGCCCGGCGGTGGATTCTTCGCGAAGAACGTCTCGCCCTCCACCCCGTCCGGGTAGCGCAGGAAGGACATCGGCCGGTCGTGCACATGGGCCAGCAGTGCCCCGGCCGTGGTGGCGACGTAGTGCAGCACCTCGCCCTTCGTCGTGCCGGTGGCCGGATAGAGCACCTTCTCCAGATTGCTGAGGGCCAGCCGCCGACCCTCCACCTCCGTCATAGGGGACATAGCATAAGAATCCCACCGAAAGGGATCACGGGCATGAGGTCGATCTGGAACGGCAGCATCTCCTTCGGGCTGGTGAGCATCCCGATCAAGCTCTTCAACGCGACCGAGAGCCACGCCGTCTCGTTCCGCCAGATCCACACCGCCGACGGCGGACGCATCCGCTACCGCAAGGTGTGCGAACTGGACAACGAGGAGGTCGAGTCCGCCGAGATCGCCAAGGGGTACGAGGACGCCGACGGCTCGGTCATCCCGATCACGGACGAGGACCTGGCCGCCCTCCCACTGCCCACTGCCCGCACGATCGAAATCGTCGCCTTCGTTCCGCTGGCCTCCATCGACCCCCTCCAGATGGGCCAGGCGTACTACCTCTCCGCCAACGGGGTCCCGGCCGCCAAGCCGTACTCCCTCCTGCGCGAGGCGCTGTCCCGCAGCCGCAAGGTGGCCATCGCGAAGTTCGCCCTGCGCGGGCGCGAGCGCCTCGGCATGCTCCGCGTCGTCGACGACGTCATCGCCATGCACGGGCTGCTGTGGCCGGACGAGATCCGCCGCCCGGAGGGTGTCGCACCGGAGACCGACGTCACCGTCCGCGACGCCGAACTCGATCTGGCGGACGCCCTGATGGACACCCTCGGCGAGATCGACCTCGACACACTCCACGACGACTACCGCGAAGCCGTCGAAGAACTCATCGCGGCGAAGGCCGAGAGCGGCGGGGCCGTTACGCCCGCCGAGCCGGACTCGGGAACAGGCGGAGCCAAGGTCATCGATCTGATGGCCGCTCTGGAGAACAGCGTCCGCGCGGCCAGGACCTCCCGGGGCGAACACTCGGACGGTGCGGAGGGCGAGGACGGACAGAACGCGAAGGTGACCGACCTCAAGTCCCGCAAGAAGACCTCGGCCCGGAAGCCGGCGCCGGACAAGACGGCCGGCGCGACGACGCGGAAGAGGACCACGGCCTCCGGAACGAAGAAGACGGCAGCCAAGAAGACGACCGGTCCCAAGACGACCGGTACCAAGACGACCAGTACCAAGGCGACGGGATCCAAGACGACGGGGACGGCTGCCAAGGCGACGGCCAAGAAGCCGACGGCGGCGAAGAAGTCGACCGCGACGAAGAAGTCGACGGCGGCGAAGAGTACGGCGACGAAGAAGGCCCCGGCCGCGAAGACCTCCGCAAGGAAGCGGGCGTCCGCCTGATCGGCGGGACGGCGTCCCGCACGCCCGTCGCGCACCTCGCACGCCTGTCGCGCGTCCCGCACGCACCCCCTCGCCTCGCGGTCAGGCCTCCACGGCCGATCGCGGCACCTGATCGCCCCCCGGCCGTCGGCCGCCCGAGTCGCCGACCGACGGAGCCTCGGACGACGCACTCCCGGGCAGCGCGCCTCCACGCGGTCCATCCCCGGGCGGCCGGTTCCCCGCGCCATCGGCGGGCAGTGCCCCGGACGTCCCGCTTCCCTGTGCACCGTCCTCGGACGAGCCGCTCCGGCGCACCCCGTCCTCCGACGAGCGGCTCTCATACGTCCCGTCCTTCGCCGACCCGCCCCCGCTCGCCCCGTTCCCGGCCGGCCTCCTGCTGTCCGACCAGGCCGACCAGAGCGTGGCGTACCGCCCGCCCGCGGCCACCAACTCCTCGTGCGTCCCCGTCTCGACGACGCGGCCGTCGTCGAGCACCACGACCCGGTCCGCCGTCGCGGCCTGCGGCAGCCGGTGCGCGACCAGTATTCCGGTACGACCCTCCAGCGCCCGCGTCGCGGCCGTCTCCAGGACGCGCGCGCCCGCGCTGCCCGCGTCCGCGGTGGCCTCGTCGAGGATCGCGATCGGCGGATCGGCGAGCACGAGGCGGGCCAGCGCCATCTGCTGGGCCTGGGTCACGGTGAGCCGGTGGCCCCCCTCGCCGACCGTCGTCGCCGTCCCGTCGGGCAGCGCGTTCGCCCATTCCAGGGCGCCGACCCGGTCGAGCGCGGCGCGCAACTCCTCGTCGGTGGCGCCCGGCCGGGCCAGCCGCAGGTCCTCGGCCAGCGGCCCGGCGAACACGTGGACCTCCTGGCTGATCAGCGTTACCGCCCGCCGTACGCCCTCGGGCCCCAGGTCCCGGGCATCGACGCCGCCGAGGGCCACCGTCCCGGAGGTCGGCCGGTGCACGCCCGCGATCAGCTTCGCCAGGGTGGTCTTGCCGGCGCCGCTCGCACCGACCAGGGCGACCCGCTCACCGCTGCGTATCTCCAGGTCGACGTCGTGCAGCACCGGATGCCCGGGTGCGTACGCGTGGCCGAGCGCGGAGACCCGTACGGAACCGTCCCCCGGCCGCGCGGCGGCACGGCCGTGCCGCGCCTCGCGCTCGTCCGCCAGTTCCGTCACTCCCACCAGGCGCGCCAGGCTCGCCCCCGCCGACTGCGCCTCGTCGATCAGGAACAGTGCCGCGTTGACGGGGTTGAACAGGCTGTGGAAGTAGAGGGCAGCCGCGGTCGCCGTGCCGATGCTCACGGCCCCGTCCTCGACGAGCACGAAACCGGTGGCCAGGACGGCGGCCAGACCGACGTACTCGGCGATGTTGAGCCGCGAGAAGAAACCGGAGACGAGCCGGATGCCGCGTACCGCGATGTCCACCGACTCCTGCGAGCGCTGCTCCAGCTCCCGCGTGTGTACGGAGTTCAGCCGGAACGCCCGCACGGTCCGCACCCCGCCCACGCTGTCCAGGAGCTGGTGCTGCAGGGCGCCCGCCGCCACCCGGTGCGCGGCGTACACGGGCGTGGAGCGCGGCAGGTACCACCGCACCGTCAGCACATGGATCGGGACCACCACCAGCACGGCGAGCAGGAACCGCCAGTCCAGCACCGCCAGCCCGACCAGCGTCAGAACGATGGTGAGGGCGGCGGTGCCGAACTCCGGCAGAGCCTGCCGCACCGCCTTCGCCATCAGCGCCACGTCCCCGGTCACCCGGGACGTCAGATCGCCCGAACCGGCCTTCTCCACGCGTTCGAGCGGAAGGTGCAGCGCGCGCTCGACGAAACGTTCCCGCAGCCCGGCCAGTACGGTCTCGCCGAGCCGCGCCACCAGCGAGGTGCCGACCGCGGTGGCGATGCCCCGCGTCACCGCGACGACGAGCAGCAACACCATCGGCAGCACCAGCGAACCCGCGCCCCGCCGCTCCACGACCAGGTCGACGATGCGGCCCAGCAGGGGAGCGGTCAGCAGGCCGATGGCCGTGCCGACGACCAGCACGGCCAGCGCACCCACCGCCGCGAGACGATGCCGCCGCAGCAGCACACCGACGGCGGCCCGGGTCTGCGCACCGGAGGCAACGGGCAGCAACTCCCGCGCAGGAGCGTGGAGTTCCTCGCCCCCGGGCGCGTCACCCGAGTCCGCGCATGCGTCGCCCGGACCGGCGCCCGGCTGTGCGCCACGCCGCCCGGGCGTCACGTCGCCGCTTCCGCAGCGCTCGGCGTCCGGCCCGGCGCGGCCGTTGTCCTGCGCCGTGCCCGCGCCCTTCTCCTCCGTCATGCCCGTACCCTTCGCCCTGCTCGTGCCCGTACCTGCCGCCGCACCCGGGGGCGTGGCGCTCCCGCCCGCACCCGCCGCCGCGTCCCCGCGTTCGCGTCCGTTCGTCATGCCAGCACCGCCGAGCGGTACGACTCGTTCGCCGCGACCAGGTCCGGGTGGCGGCCCTCCGCGACGACGACGCCCCCGTCGAGGACCACCACCCGGTCGGTGACGGCCAGCAGGGCGGGGCTGGTGGTGACCAGGAGGGTGGTGCGCCCGCGCCGGAACTCCCGCAGCCGGGCGGCGATCCTGGACTCGGTGACCGTGTCCACGGCCGTGGTCGGGTCGTGCAGTACCAGTACGGGACGGTCCGCGGCGAACGCCCTGGCGAGCGCCACCCGCTGCCGCTGCCCACCGGAGAGCGACCGCCCGCGTTCGGTGAAGACGCTGTCGACGCCGTCTGGCAGGGCGGCGGCGACCTCGTCCGCGGCGGCGGCGCCCATGGCCTCGCCGACGGCGTCCGCGCCGACGGACGTTCCGGCCCGTACGTTGTCGAGCAGGCTGCGCTCGAAGAGGTCCGCGTCGTGGTGTGCGACGAGGATGGACTGCCGTACGACGTCGGGACCGAGCGCGGTCAGCGGCGTTCCGTCGAGTTCCACCGTGCCCGCTTCGGGATCGCGTTCCCGCCCGAGGCACCGCAGCAGATCCTCCGCAGCCGCCGGGTCCCTGGCGACGACGCCGACGAGGCTGCCGGCCGCGACGTCGAAATCGACCCCGCGCAACGCCCCCTGCGCCACCCCGTGCAAGCGCAGCCTCCCCACGGTCGCACCACCGGCCGCGTCCACCCGTCGCGCCCCTGCCGCGCCCCCGGTCCCGGAGTCCCCCACCGCCGCCGGCGACCCCAGTACCTCCGCGATCCGCCCGGCCGACGCACGCCCCTGGGCGAACTCCCCGTTCACGTACGTGAGCAGCTGGAACGGCCCGAGCAGGAACTGGGCGAGCCCCACAGCCGCCACCAGTTCGCCCACGCTGATCGTCCCGCGCATCGCGAGGTGCGCGCCGACCAGACCGATGGCCGCGATGAAGATCCCGGTCAGCGCGAGGATCGCACCGTCGTGCCACGCCCTGCTCCCTGCGGCCCGGAGCGCCGCCGCGAGCGAGTCCCGGCTGGTCCGCCGGTACCGGGCCACCGCGGCCGATTCCGCACCGATCCCCTTGAGCACCCGCAGCCCGGCGACCAGGTCCGCGGCCACGCCCGAAGCGTGCGCGGCCCGTTCCTGCTCGTCCTCGCTGCGCCGTTCCAGAGGCCGGCTGATCCGGTGCCCGAGCCACATCAGGGGCGGTATCCCGACCAGGACCAGCAGGCCCAGCGGCACCGAGATGCGCAACAGCGCCACCGCGCTGACGATCAGCCCGGCGACCGCGGACACGAAGTACGGCAGTACGCCCACCACCCCGCCCACCCGCTTCGCGTCCCCGGTGGCGACGGCGGTCAGCTCGCCCGGCAGCCGCCCCTTGTCCGCCCCGCCGCGCGGGTCGAGCACCCGCGCGCCGAGGTCGAGCCGCAACTGGTGGGCGGCCTGTTCACCGGCCTGCTCGGCGATCCTGGCGGAGGTGCGGTAGCACGTCGAGAGGACGAAGAAGAGCGCGGCCAGCACCAACAGCCAGCGGAGCAGGGCCCCGGAGGCCCCGGTGGCCACCGCGTCGTCGATGACGACGCCGATGACGACGGGCACCATCGCCTCCGACCCCTGATGGCCCACGGCGAGCAGCGAGGCCGCCGCGACCTGCCGCCGCCGTCCTCCGATCGCCCTCCGGAGGACATGACTCCCCGCCGGTCCTGCGTCGCGCATGCGGATCTCCCACTGTGACGGCCATGTGCCCGGACGCCGGTCGTCCGGCGATCGGCCGAGGCCATGGTGCTGCCCCGTACGATACGTTCGGTAAGCCTCACCTAAGCAACTGGCTGCCGCCGGGACACCTTGAGGTGATGCAGTGCGGAACCCTTCGCTTCGCAAGGGCGAGGCCGGGCGGTCGCAGCCGTCCATCCGCTTGAATGGTCCGCGTGAAAATCTCCGTGGGCTTCAGCGAGGACGATCTGCGGCGCCTGTCCGGGCCCCGCTCCTACGAACGCGGCCAGGGCTATCGGGACGCCGTCAGCAGCCTGGAGGTGGAGGAGGGCCGATTCTGCGCACGCGTGCAGGGCACGGAGGTCTACGAGGTCGAGATCACCGCGGACGGCGCGGGAGCCCTGGCCGGCGCGTGCGACTGCCCGTACGGGCAGGAGGGGAACTTCTGCAAGCACTGTGTCGCGGTGGGACTGGCGGTCCTCCACCGGGCGTCGCACGTGCCGCGCCAGCGGTCGGCCGCCGCTTCCCGCACCCGAGGCCTCGCGCAGTGGCTGGAGTCCCTGTCCCGGGAGGAGCTACTGGCGCTGGTACGCGAACAGATCGAGCGGGACCGCGAGTTGCGCCGCCGCCTGGAACTGCGCGCGGCAACCGCTCGCCGCGACGACCCCGTCGTACGGGAGCGAGTCCTCGCCCTCCTCGATCCGGCGCCCTTCGCGAGCTACGGATACGTCGAGTACGCCGACGCCCACGCCTACGCCCGGCAGGCGGCCGAAGCCGTCACCGCACTGCGCACCCTGACCGCCGACGGCCGGGCCGCGTCGGCCGTCACCCTGGCGCGCGAGGCGATGGCGGCGCTGCACCGTACGTACGAGGACATCGACGACTCCTCCGGGAGCGTGGGCTCCGTCGCCGAAGATCTCGCCGCGGCCCATCTGGAGGCCTGTCGGGCGGCACGCCCCGACCCGCTGGAGACAGCCGAGTGGCTGGCACGGCACCTGCTGGGCAGCGACTACGACGCTTTCGACACCGACCCGTACGACTACCGCGAGGTTCTCGGTACGGACGGCCTGGCGCGGCTGCGGCAACTGGCGGACCGGGCCTGGCGACGCAAGCCGTCCGGCTGGGCCGAGAAGTACCTGATGGAGCGGCTGGTGAAGTCCTCCGGCAACGTGGACGAACTGATCGCCGTCCACGCGGCAGACCTGTCCCCCACGGGCGACACTCACCTCACGATCGCCCGCGAGCTCGAAGCCGCGGGCCGCCCCGACGAGGCGCTGGAGTGGGCCGAACGCGGACTGCGCGAGCTGGCCGAGCCGCATCGCGGCGGCAGTGCGCTTGAGGACTACCTCTGCGAGCGCCACACCGCCGCCGGCCGTCCCGCCCGCGCGACCGCCGTGCGCCGGGACGGCTTCCGCGCCCGCCGCACCATCGCCGCCTACCGGCTGCTGCGCGAGTGCGCGCGAGCCGAGGGCACGTGGGAGCGCGAGCGCCCGGAAGCCCTGGAACTTCTCCGCGAGGACGCAGCCCGTTCCCGTCCCACCTGGTCCGGCGGCCCCGTGCTGATCGACGCCCTGACCGACGACGGCGACCTGGAAACCGCCTGGCAGGCCGCCACCGAAGCCACAGCAACCCCACGCCAGTGGCAGACCCTCGCCGACCTGGTACGCAAAGACCGCCCCGCCGAGGCGCTCCCGGTGTACTGGCGTCTGATCGAACCCCTCAAGAAGATCACCGGCGACGCCAACTACCAGCAGATCGCCCGCCTGTTGCTCGGCGCCCGTGAGTGCCATCAGCGTCTGGGGACGGCGGGGGAGTTCGCCCGCTGCGTGACCGCGCTGCGGGCCGAGCAGAAACGCAAGCGCAACCTGATGAAGGTCCTCGATCAACACGGTCTGTGAGCAGGAGCCACGAGCGGCTGGACCGTCCCCGTCCGGCGGACACTCGGAGGGACGACGGTCCGGACCACATGCAAAGCGCCGAGCGCAAAAAGCTGAGGGCCGGTCAGAAGAATCTGACCGGCCCTCAGCTCACTTTTGCCCTATAAGTGCACTGACCTGCGATAACACCACACAGGTAAGTGCCCCCGGCAGGATTCGAACCTGCGCACCCGGCTCCGGAGGCCGATGCTCTATCCCCTGAGCTACGGGGGCATGTCGCGCGGTGTGTCGGCGACGTGGTGAACCTTACCAGCTTCCCGCCGGTGCCCGTGAACGGATATCCGCACGCCACGCACGTCGGAGTCGCCCCGGCCGTCCGTCGGCATTTCCCCCGCACGGGGCGGAAGTGCGGAAAAGCCGGACGCGGCAAGGGAGTCCGACCTACTCTCGAAGGGTGTCGGGAGCGTTCGGCCGGGTCCTCGTCGTCGACGACAACAAGGTCATCCGGCAACTGATCAAGGTCAACCTCGAACTGGAGGGCTTCGAGGTCGTGACCGCCTCCGACGGTGCCGAATGCCTGGAGGTCGTGCACCGGGTCCGCCCGGACGTGATCACGCTGGACGTGGTGATGCCCCGGCTCGACGGACTCAGTGCCGTCGCCCGGCTCCGGGACGATCCGCGGACCTGCCGGCTGCCGGTGGCCATCGTCAGCGCGTGCACGCAGGGAGAAGTCGAGAGCGGCCTGGCCGCCGGGGTGGACGCCTTCCTCTCCAAGCCCTTCGAGCCCGCCGAACTGGTACGGCTGGTGCGCAGGCTGGCGGGTCAGGAGGATGATCCGCCGTCCGACGACGGCGGGTACGGCGCCGGACACGGCACGGTGTTCAGGGGCGGGTACGAGGCGGGGCGCAGCGGCAGGTACGACGCCGGGCACGCCCGGTGCGGCCGGGCCGATCCACGTCTGCACCCGGTGCCCGGAAGGCCGCCCGCCTCCTGACGGACGCGCGGGAACGCCGCCCGCGCCGCCCAGATGCTGAAACCGGTTCGCGGGAGGGCCCCCCTTCTCGCCTAGGCTTGGCGCGTGACCCCCGCAGAGCTCTCCCGTACCGTGCTGCGCGCCGTGCGCCGCGCCGTCGAGGAGGACGTACTGCCCGCTCCGGTGCCCGAGCGGGTCGCCGTCGAGCGCACCCGCCCCGGAGGTACGGGGGACTACGCCAGCAACGTCGCGCTGCGTCTCGCCCGGGACGCCCGGATGCCGCCGCGCGAGGTCGCCGAGATGCTGCGGGCACGGCTGACCGGCACTCCCGGGATCGCCGCCGTCGAGGTCACCGGGCCCGGCTTCCTGAACTTCCGCCTCGCCGCGGACTCGGCGGACGAGACCGTACGGGAGCTGCTGCGCCGGGGGCCGGTGCGCACCGACGCGCTGCCGCTCCCCGCGCCCGAACCCGAGGCCCTCGCCAGGCTCGGGCACGACGCCGCCGTGTGGGGGGCGCTGCTGCCCGCCCCGGACGCCGAACTCCTCGCCCAGCACGAGCGGAACCCCCTCTTCAGGGTGCGGTACGCGTACTCCCGTACGAGGGCACTGCGGAGGAACGCCGCCGACCTCGGCTACCGCGCGGCGTACGAGACGTCCGTGGCCGCCCCGGAACTGATCGGCCTCCTCGGCGGTTACCCCGTCGAGCTGGACGCCGCCGTCCGGCTGCGTGCGCCCGAACGTCTCGCCCGGCACCTGGTCGCCGTCGCCGACGCCTTCCTCCGCTTCCACGACACCCGCTTTCCCGGCACGCACTCCGAGGACGCGCGGTACGTCCTGCCGCTCGGCGACGAGAAACCCTCGGCCGCCCACCGCTCCCGGCTGGCAGTCGCCGAAGCCGCCGGGACGGTGCTGGCCGGTGGCCTGTCCCAGCTCGGCGTCAGTGCACCGGACCGTTTGTGACGTGCGCCAACGCGTACGCGGAGAAGTGAGAGAAGAAGCATGAGCCGTTCCGCCCACCCCGCCGGACCCCGTCACGCCGACGTCTACCCGGAGGGCCACTACACCGCCCCGGCCGACGACCTCAACGCCCTCGACGAGAAGGTCTGGGCCCGTACCGTGCGCCGGAACGAGGAGGGTGTGGTCAGCGTCGGCGGCATCGAAGTCACCCGGCTGGCCGAGGAGTTCGGGACTCCCGCCTACCTCCTCGACGAGGCCGACTTCCGTGCCAGGTGCCGGGCCTGGGCCGACGCCTTCGGCACCGAGGCCGACGTGTTCTACGCCGGCAAGGCGTTCCTCTCGCGGGCCGTCGTGCGCTGGCTCAAGGAGGAGGGGCTGAACCTGGACGTGTGCTCCGGCGGGGAGCTGACCACCGCCCTCGACGCCGGGATGCCCGCCGAGCGGATCGCCTTCCACGGCAACAACAAGTCCACCGAGGAAATCGTCCGCGCCGTCGAGGCGGGGGTCGGGCGGATCGTCCTCGACTCCTTCCAGGAGATCGTGCGGGTCGCGCACATCGCGCACGAGCGAGGCAGGCGTCAGCGGGTGCAGATCCGGGTGACGGTCGGCGTCGAGGCGCACACCCACGAGTTCATCGCCACCGCCCACGAGGACCAGAAGTTCGGCATCGCGCTTGCCGGGGGACAGGCGGCGGAGGCAGTGCGCCGGGCGCTGAAGCTGGACGGGATCGAGCTGATCGGGATCCACTCGCACATCGGGTCGCAGATCTTCGACATGGCCGGTTTCGAGGTGTCCGCGCGGCGCGTCGTGCAGCTGCTCGCGGAGGTGCGCGACGAGCACGGCGTCGAGCTGCCAGAGATCGACCTCGGCGGCGGCCTCGGCATCGCGTACACCTCCGAGGACGACCCCCGTGAACCGCACCACATCGCCAAGTCGCTGACCGAGATCGTCACTCGCGAATGCGAATCGGCGAACCTCAGGACCCCGCGGATCTCCGTCGAGCCGGGCCGCGCGATCGTCGGCCCGACCGCCTTCACGCTGTACGAGGTCGGCACCGTCAAGCCGCTGGAGGGCCTGCGCACGTACGTCAGCGTCGACGGCGGCATGTCGGACAACATCCGCACCGCGCTGTACGACGCCGAGTACAGCGTCGCGCTCGTCTCGCGCCGCTCGGACGCCGAGCCCATGCTGGTACGGGTCGTCGGCAAGCACTGCGAGAGCGGTGACATCCTGGTGCGGGACGCGTTCCTGCCCGCGGACACCGCCCCCGGCGACCTGCTCGCGGTGCCGGCGACCGGCGCGTACTGCCGGTCCATGGCGAGCAACTACAACCACGCGTGCCGCCCGCCCGTCGTCGCCGTCAAGGACGGCGCGGCACGGGTGATCGTACGGCGCGAGACCGAGGAAGATCTCCTGCGGCTCGATGTCGGCTAGTGGAATCCTCGTCTCACGCACTGGACGGGGGATAGAAACTCCCGTCCGGTGCGTGAGACTGGTCAAACCGTAAGAAGTATGAGGAGTGAGGTCGGATGATGCGTACGCGTCCGCTGAAGGTGGCGCTGCTGGGCTGTGGTGTGGTCGGCTCAGAGGTGGCGCGCATCATGACGACGCACGCCGACGACCTCGCGGCCCGCATCGGCGCCCCCGTCGAGCTCGTCGGGGTCGCCGTGCGGCAGCCCTCCAAGGTCCGCGCCGGCATCGACCCCGCGCTCGTCACCACCGATGCGACCGCCCTGGTCAAACGGGGCGACATCGACGTCGTCATCGAGGTCATCGGCGGCATCGAGCCCGCCCGCACCCTCATCACCACCGCCTTCGAGCACGGCGCCTCCGTCGTCTCGGCGAACAAGGCGCTGCTCGCCGAGAACGGCGCGGCACTGCACGCCGCCGCTGAGCAGCACGGGCGCGACCTGTACTACGAGGCGGCTGTGGCGGGGGCCATTCCGCTCGTCCGGCCGCTGCGCGAGTCCCTCGCCGGCGACAAGGTCAACCGGGTGCTGGGCATCGTCAACGGCACGACGAACTTCATCCTCGACAAGATGGACTCGTCCGGAGCCGGTTACTCCGAGGCGCTCGACGAGGCCACCGCCCTCGGGTACGCGGAGGCCGACCCGACCGCCGACGTCGAGGGCTTCGACGCCGCCGCGAAGGCCGCGATTCTCGCCGGGATCGCCTTCCACACCCGGGTGAAGATCGGCGACGTACACCGCGAGGGACTGACCGAGGTCACCGCCGCGGACATCGCTTCCGCAAAGCGGATGGGCTGCACCGTGAAGCTCCTCGCCATCTGCGAGCGGGCCGCCGACGGCAACTCCGTCACCGCGCGCGTGCACCCGGCGATGATCCCGCTGATCCACCCGCTGGCCTCCGTCCGCGAGGCGTACAACGCGGTCTTCGTGGAAGCGGAGGCCGCCGGTCAGCTCATGTTCTACGGCCCCGGCGCGGGCGGCCCGCCCACCGCGTCCGCCGTGCTCGGCGACCTCGTGGCGGTCTGCCGCAACAAGCTCGGCGGCTCCACCGGACCCGGCGAATCCGCGTACACCCGGCTGCCGGTCAGCCCGATGGGCGAGGTCGTCACCCGGTACCACATCAGCCTGGACGTGGCCGACAAGCCCGGTGTGCTCGCCCAGGTCGCCACAGTCTTCGCCGAACACGACGTGTCCATCGACACCGTCCGTCAGTCGGGGAAGGACGGCGAGGCCTCCCTCGTCGTCGTCACCCACCGCGCGCCCGACGCCGCCCTTTCCGGGACCGTCGAAGCGCTGCGCAAGCTCGACACCGTCAGAGGTGTCGCCAGCATCATGCGTGTTGAAGGGGAGTAAGGACCCATGACCATCCAGGGCACCCATCAGTGGCGCGGCATCATCGAGGAGTACCGGGACCGGCTCCCGGTCACGGCCACGACGCCCGTCGTCTCGCTCGGCGAGGGCGGCACGCCGCTCGTCCGCGCACAGGTCCTCTCCGAGCGCACCGGCTGCGAGGTGTACCTCAAGGTCGAGGGCGCCAACCCGACCGGGTCCTTCAAGGACCGCGGCATGACCATGGCGATCACGCGGGCCAAGGAGGAAGGCGCGAAGGCCGTCATCTGCGCCTCCACCGGCAACACGTCGGCGTCCGCAGCCGCCTACGCCGTACGGGCCGGCATGGTCTGCGCCGTCCTCGTGCCCCAGGGGAAGATCGCCCTCGGCAAGATGGGCCAGGCCCTCGTGCACGGCGCCAAGATCCTCCAGGTCGACGGGAACTTCGACGACTGCCTCACCCTGGCCCGCTCGCTGTCCGACAACTACCCGGTGGCGCTGGTCAATTCGGTCAATCCGGTGCGCATCGAGGGCCAGAAGACCGCCGCCTTCGAGATCGCCGACGCGCTCGGCGACGCCCCGGACATCCACGTCCTTCCGGTCGGCAACGCGGGCAACATCACCGCGTACTGGAAGGGGTACAAGGAGTACGCCGCCGACGAACTCGCCACGCACACCCCCCGGATGTGGGGCTACCAGGCGTCCGGCGCCGCGCCCATCGTGCGCGGCGAGGTCGTGAAGGACCCCTCCACGGTCGCCACCGCCATCCGTATCGGCAACCCGGCCTCCTGGGACTTCGCGCTCGCGGCGCGCGACGAGTCCGGCGGGCACATCGACGAGGTGACGGACCGTCAGATCCTCGCCGCGTACCGGCTGTTGGCGTCCCAGGAGGGCGTTTTCGTGGAGCCCGCGTCCGCCGCGTCGGTCGCCGGTCTGCTGAAGGCCGTCGAAGAGGGCAAGGTCGACGGCGGCCAGCGCATCGTCTGCACGGTCACCGGCAACGGCCTCAAGGACCCGGAGTGGGCCACCGCCGGAGCGCCGCCGGCGACCGCCGTCCCCGTCGACGCCGGCATCGCCGCCGAAAAGCTCGGCCTGGCCTGAGCGCCACGCCGGACCCGCCCCCGAGGAAGCGGGGTGCTCGCGTGACCAGCCGCAGCGGTCCCGCGAGCACCCCGCGCCCCGGTGGGCCCTCCCGGCACTCCGGAGTGGCAACGCGCGACACGTGCGCCCTATGTCCCCGGGGAACCTTCCTTCGATAGGCTGTACCGACACTCCCGCGCCGCATATGCCGCGGTGCCTCCGCCGTCAGGCCGCACGTGTCGCCGTACCCACCACCCCCCGCCACTCAAGGAGATCGTCGAGCGATGGCCGGTCCCGCGTTCCGAGCCGCCCCCGTGCGCGTGCGTGTCCCCGCCACGAGCGCCAACCTCGGGCCCGGCTTCGACGCCTTCGGCCTGTCCCTGGGGCTGTACGACGACGTGGTGGTGCGGGTCGCCGACTCCGGGCTGCACATCGACATCGCGGGCGAGGGCGCCGACACACTGCCCCGCGACGAGCGTCATCTGCTCGTACGGTCCCTGCGCACCGCCTTCGACGCCCTCGGCGGACAGCCGCGCGGCCTGGAGATCGTGTGCGCCAACCGCATCCCGCACGGCCGCGGCCTGGGCTCCTCGTCCGCCGCCATCTGCGCCGGCATCATGGCCGCCCGCGCGGTGACCACGGGCGGCGACGCCAAACTGGACGACGAGGCCCTGCTGGAGCTCGCCACCGAGATCGAGGGCCACCCCGACAACGTCGCCGCCTGTCTCCTCGGCGGTTTCACCCTCGCCTGGATGGACGGCGGTGCGGCCCGCGCGATCCGTCTGGACCCCTCGGATTCCATCGTTCCGGTGGTCTTCGTCCCGTCCAGGCCCGTCCTCACCGAGGCCGCCCGCGGGCTGCTTCCCCGTACCGTCCCCCATGTGGACGCAAGCGCCAACGCCGGTCGTGCGGCCCTGCTCGTGGAAGCCCTGACCAGGCGCCCCGAGCTGCTGCTGCCCGCGACCGAGGACCGGCTGCACCAGGAATACCGCACTCCCGCGATGCCCGAGAGCGTCGCGCTCGTCAACCGGCTGCGCGCGGACGGCGTCCCCGCGGTCGTCTCCGGTGCGGGCCCCACTGTCCTCGCGCTGGTCGACGAGCCCGCGGCCGACAAGGTCGTACGGGCGGCGGGCGACGGATGGGCCGCGGAGCGGCTCTCCCTCGACGCCGCGGGCGCGAGCGTGCTGCCGCTCGCACCGCAGGACGCGTCCGGCTAGGACAGCCGGCAGGACCTCACACGATTGCCGGTGGAAGAGAGGGGGAATGTTTGTTGGAGCCGGTAGTGTTAATCTCAAGTCTGCATCCGACGCCCTTGCGGCGCGGTGCATCGTGTCCCCTTCGGGACCGTCTTCTTCCGGGAGCCTCCCCAAACTGCCAGAGCAGCCTGCCTGAGCCGTTTTGAGCACGCTCCGGAACCGGCACGACACCCCGCGTTCTTCCCAGAGGGGGCACTGGGGACTTCGGGTCGGAATCCCACGCACTTTTGTCTCTCCGCCACATCCGGCGGACCACCGCCCCGGCACGGCTCTCCCCAAGGAAGCCGCCGGCACAGCACAACCGGTCGCCGAGCCAGACAGGCCGACGTCCGCTCCAGGGAAGGACCCTTCGTGAGCGACACCACCGATCTGATGGGCGTGACTGCCGACAAGAATGTCGACAATGCGTCCGACGCAGGTGCTGCCACCGGCAGTGCCCCGCGGCGCCGCCGCTCCGGCACCGGCCTGGACGGCATGGTCCTGGCCGAGCTGCAGCAGGTCGCGTCCGGCCTCGGGATCAAGGGCACCGCGCGCATGCGCAAGGGCCAGCTGATCGAGGTCATCAAGGAGACGCAGGCCGGTGGCGGCAAGTCCGCCCCCGCCAAGAGCGCCGACTCGGGCGACGCCGAGAGCAAGCCGAAGCGCCGTGCCACCTCCAAGGCGCGCACGGACAACGCCGAGGCCGCCGCCCCGGCCGAGGCGAAGGCCGAGAAGGCCGTCAGCCAGCAGCAGATCGACATCCCGGGCCAGCCGGCCCCCAAGCTGTCGTCTCCGCCCGCGCAGACGGGCGCCTCCGGCGACGAGCAGCCGGTCGGCGAGCGTCGCCGCCGGCGCGCCACCGCAGCGGCCGGCAGCCCCGAACAGGGCGCCGCCGCAAGCGACGTGTCGTCCAGTCAGAAGTCCGACGTCAAGACCGAGGTCCGGGCCGAGGCCAGGACCGACGTCACGGCGGAGGCGCAGACCGACACCAGGAACAGCAGCGACGCCAAGGCGGAGCAGTCGGCGGACAACGCCGAGGGCCGCCGGGGCCGCGACCGCGGGGACCGCCAGGGCCGCGACCGGGGCGACCGCGGTGACCGGGGCGACCGCCAGAGCCGCCGGGATCGTGACCGCGGTGGCAAGGGTGCCGACGACCAGGGGCGCCAGCAGCGCCAGGGCGGCAACCAGGGGAGTCAGGGCAACCAGGGCGGCGGCAACCAGGGCAACCAGAGCCAGGGCCAGAGCCAGGGCCGCGACCGTGACCGTGACCGTGACAACGGTCCCCAGGACGACGACGACTTCGAGGGCGGCCGCCGCGGCCGTCGTGGCCGCTACCGCGACCGCCGTGGCCGTCGTGGCCGCGACGAGTTCGGCAGCGAGGCTCCGCCGCAGGTCAACGACGACGACGTACTGATCCCCGTCGCGGGCATCCTGGACATCCTCGACAACTACGCGTTCATCCGGACGTCCGGCTACCTGCCGGGCCCCAACGACGTGTACGTCTCCCTCGCCCAGGTCCGCAAGAACGGCCTGCGCAAGGGCGACCACACCACCGGTGCGGTCCGCCAGCCCAAGGACGGCGAGCGCCGCGAGAAGTTCAACGCGCTGGTGCGTCTGGACTCCGTCAACGGCATGGCGCCGGAGAGTGGCCGCGGCCGTCCCGAGTTCCAGAAGCTGACCCCGCTGTACCCGCAGGACCGGCTGCGCCTGGAGACCGACCCGGGCGTCCTGACGACCCGGATCATCGACCTCGTCGCGCCGATCGGCAAGGGCCAGCGCGGTCTGATCGTGGCCCCGCCGAAGACCGGCAAGACCATGATCATGCAGGCCGTCGCCAACGCGATCACGGTCAACAACCCCGAGTGCCACCTGATGGTCGTCCTGGTCGACGAGCGTCCGGAAGAGGTCACCGACATGCAGCGGTCGGTGAAGGGCGAGGTCATCTCCTCCACCTTCGACCGTCCCGCCGAGGACCACACCACCGTCGCCGAACTGGCCATCGAGCGCGCCAAGCGCCTCGTGGAGCTGGGCCACGACGTGGTCGTCCTGCTCGACTCGATCACCCGTCTGGGCCGTGCGTACAACCTGGCGGCCCCGGCCTCCGGACGCATCCTCTCCGGTGGTGTCGACTCGACCGCCCTCTACCCGCCGAAGCGCTTCTTCGGCGCGGCACGCAACATCGAGGACGGCGGCTCGCTGACCATCCTGGCCACCGCGCTGGTCGACACCGGCTCGCGCATGGACGAGGTGATCTTCGAGGAGTTCAAGGGCACCGGCAACATGGAGCTCAAGCTCGACCGCAAGCTCGCCGACAAGCGCATCTTCCCCGCGGTGGACGTCGACCCGTCCGGCACCCGCAAGGAAGAGATCCTGCTCAACGCCGAAGAGCTCGCGATCGTCTGGAAGCTGCGCCGGGTGCTGCACGCGCTCGACTCGCAGCAGGCCATCGAACTGCTTCTCGACAAGATGAAGCAGACGAAGTCGAACGCCGAGTTCCTGATGCAGATCGCCAAGACGACTCCGTCCGGCAACGGCAACAGCAACGACTAGCCGCTTCCGCCAGGAACAGCGCGACGAGCCCGGGTGCGGGTCACGAGAGATCGTGACCCGCACCCGGGCTCGCGTCGTCCGCGCCGCAGCACGGCGCGGCGTCGGACCGCGCAGGCGTACCGGAGAAGCGGATTGAGGGGCGGCAACGGGGGCGCCGAGGTGCGGTCGGCGGGCCGACGCCGTGATCTTTTCGAGACTTGCGCCACACCCGCCCCAGGGGACGCTCTCCGCTCCGCAGCGCCGTGGGCTCCGTAAAGCAGCAGCTCAGCCCGGACAAGAGGGGCTCTTGAGGTCGTGCGGCAGCATGCGCACCGGACGACTTCTCGCCGGGCACGCAAGGGTGCTGTGCAACCCTTCTGGGTGATTCAACGTCTGACAAGTGTCGACATACCGTGCCTGATCCACCACGGCAGGGGGTACGCGGGAATCCACGAGGGACTGAGGAGCACATGAGCGATACGGGCAGGAGCGGCCGAATACGGGCCACCGGCAAACGCCGCAAGTCACCGGCCAAGGGCCGCCGCGCCACCACGACGCTGTCGTGGGTCGCCGCGGGAGTGGTCCTGGCCGGCGGCAGCGGACTCGGTTACGTGTACTTCAAGCTCGACGGCAACCTCAAGGGCGTCGACATCAACAGCGCCCTCGGCACGGACCGCCCCGACGAGGTCGACAACGGCTCGCAGGACATCCTGGTCCTGGGCTCCGACTCCCGGGACGGCGACAACGCCGAGTACGGCACCGACGAAGGCGGCGCCCGCTCGGACACCGCGATGATCCTGCACGTGAACGAGGGCCACACCAAGGCCAGCATCGTCTCCATCCCGCGCGACACCCTCGTCTCCCGCCCGGAGTGCGTGTCCGACAACGACGGCAGGACGACCGTGCCCGCCGCCCAGCGGCAGATGTTCAACACCGCGTACGAGGTCGGCGGACCCGCCTGCGCGGTGAAGACCGTGGAGCACATGTCCGGCATCCGCATGGACCACTACGTCGAGGTCGACTTCACCGGCTTCAAGAAGCTCATCGACGAACTCGGCGGCGTCCCGGTCACCACCAAGAAGGCGATCAAGGACACCAAGAGCCACCTGGACCTGCCGCCCGGCACCCACCAGCTCAACGGCGAGCAGTCCCTGGCCCTCGTCCGCACCCGCAAGAGCGTCGGCGACGGCAGCGACCTCGGCCGCATCCAGCTCCAGCAGGCGTTCATGAAGGCCCTCATCGGCCAGGTCAAGAACGTCGGCGTCTTCACCAACCCGAAGAAGCTGTACGACCTCGCCGACGCCGCCACCAAGGCCATCACCACCGACTCCGACCTCGCCTCGGTCAACCAGCTCATGTCCTTCGCGAACGGCCTCAAGGGCATCGGCGCACAGGACATGGAGATGGTCACGCTGCCCGTCCGGTACGACCCGCGGGACCCCAACCGCGTCGTGCCCCTGGACACGCAGTCCCAGCAGCTCTGGCAGGCCCTCCGGAGCGACGCACCCATCCCGGCGTCCGTCACCGAGGGCTCGGCGGGCGACAAGGGCGACGCCGGCACGATAGTCAAGGGCGACTGAGCACCGGCCGGACCGGCCTCCCGCCGGCTTCGCGGTGGGCCGTGGAATACATCCGGGCCCGCCCCCGTTGAGACGATTACCTTCGAATTTTGAAGCACGGGCCCGCCCTGGCAGACTGGTCCGTCGGCCCCGGTTCACGTACCCGCAAATCCGCGGATGCGACCCGGTGCCCTCCCGAAACTCTAGGAGTCACCTTGAAGCGCGATGTTCACCCCGAGTACGTCGAGACCCAGGTCAGCTGCACCTGTGGCGCGGCGTTCACCACCCGTAGCACCCTGACCGAAGGCCGCATCCGCGCCGAGGTCTGCTCCGAGTGCCACCCGTTCTACACGGGCAAGCAGAAGATCCTCGACACCGGTGGCCGCGTGGCCCGCTTCGAGGCCCGCTTCGGCAAGGCCGGCTCCGCCGCGAAGTAGCGAGTCATCGCGCCGGTCCTCGACCGCTCCGTACCGGAGTGGGGGAGGACCGGCGCTTTGTCGTGACGCAGGCTGCTCATTTCGTAACTTACGCACCCCAGGAGCCCGAAGATGTTCGAGGCGGTCGAGGACTTGATCGGCGAGCACGCCGATCTTGAGAAGAAGCTGGCCGACCCGTCTGTCCACGCGGACCAGGCGAACGCGCGCAAGCTCAACAAGCGCTATGCCGAGCTGACCCCGATCATCGGCACCTACCGGACCTGGAAGCAGCTCGGCGAGGACATCGAGACGGCCCGCGGGTTCATCGCGGACGACCCCGACTTCGCCGCCGAGGTCAAGGACCTGGAGCGGCAGCGCGAGGACGTCACGGAGAAGCTGCGGCTCCTCCTCGTCCCCCGGGACCCCAACGACGACAAGGACGTCATCCTGGAGGTCAAGGCGGGCGCGGGCGGCGACGAGTCCGCCCTGTTCGCCGGCGACCTGCTGCGCATGTACCTGCGGTACGCGGAGCGTGTCGGCTGGAAGACCGAGATCATCGACGCCACCGAGTCCGAGCTCGGCGGCTACAAGGACGTCCAGGTCGCCGTCAAGACCAAGGGCGGCAACGGTGCCACCGAGCCCGGCCAGGGCGTCTGGGCCCGCCTCAAGTACGAGGGCGGCGTGCACCGCGTGCAGCGCGTGCCCTCCACCGAGTCGCAGGGCCGCATCCACACCTCCGCCGCCGGCGTGCTCGTCACGCCCGAGGCCGAGGAGGTCGAGGTCGAGGTCAACATGAACGACCTGCGCATCGACGTCTACCGCTCCTCGGGCCCCGGCGGGCAGTCCGTCAACACCACCGACTCCGCGGTGCGCATCACGCACCTGCCGACCGGGGTCGTCGCCTCCTGCCAGAACGAGAAGAGCCAGCTCCAGAACAAGGAGCAGGCCATGCGCATCCTGCGCTCCCGTCTGCTGGCCGCCGCGCAGGAGGCCGCCGAGCGCGAGGCCTCGGACGTACGTCGCAGCCAGGTCCGTACGGTCGACCGCTCCGAGAAGATCCGGACGTACAACTTCCCGGAGAACCGGATCTCCGACCACCGCGTGAACTTCAAGGCGTACAACTTGGACCAGGTGCTCGACGGTGACCTCACCGCCGTCATCCAGGCCCTCGTCGACGCGGACTCCGCGGCGAAGCTCGCTGCTGCGCAGTAGGCCGCGACCGTTCCACGTCCAGCTGTCCCTGCAAGCCGGAGGATCCGGATGAATCTGCTGCTCGCCGAGGTGGCGCAGGCCACCCAGCGGCTGGCCGACGCCGGCGTGCCCTCACCGCGCTTCGACGCGGAGGAGCTCGCCTCGTTCGTCCACGGTGTCAAGCGGGGAGAGCTGCACCGGGTCCCCGACAGCGACTTCGACGCCCGCTACTGGGAGGCCATCGCCCGCCGCGAGGCCCGCGAGCCCCTCCAGCACATCACCGGCCGCGCCTTCTTCCGCTACCTGGAGCTCCAGGTGGGGGCCGGCGTCTTCGTGCCCCGGCCGGAGACCGAGTCGGTCGTCAGCTGGGCCATAGACGCCGTACGCGCCATGGACGTCGTCGAACCGCTGATCGTCGACCTGTGCACGGGCTCCGGCGCCATCGCGCTCGCCCTGGCCCAGGAGGTGCCGCGCTCGCGCGTGCACGCCGTGGAGCTGGACGAGGGCGCGCTCAAGTGGACCCGCAAGAACGTCGACGGCTCCCGGGTCGTCCTGCACCACGGGGACGCCCTGACCGCGCTCCCCGAGCTGGACGGCCAGGTCGACCTGGTGATCTCCAACCCGCCGTACATCCCGCTCACCGAGTGGGAGTACGTGGCGCCCGAGGCCCGCGACCACGACCCCGAGATGGCGCTGTTCTCCGGCGAGGACGGCCTCGACCTGATCCGCGGCATCGAACGCACCGCGCACCGCCTGCTGCGGCCCGGCGGCGTCGTCGTCATCGAGCACGCCGACACCCAGGGCGGCCAGGTCCCGTGGATCTTCACCGAGGAGCGGGGCTGGGCGGATGCCGCCGACCACCCCGACCTCAACAACAGGCCGCGCTTCGCCACCGCACGCAAGGCGATGCCGTGACCGGCACACCGCATCCCCGGTACGGCCCGTACCGCTCGTACGACCCGTATCTCTCGTACAACCCGATGTTCCTGCCCGAGGGGGACCGTTAAATGGCACGGCGATACGACTGCAACGACGCGACCGACCGCAAGGCCGGTCTGCGCGAGGCCGCCTCGGCCGTCCGCCGGGGCGAGCTGGTCGTCCTGCCCACCGACACCGTCTACGGGATCGGCGCGGACGCGTTCAGCAGCGAGGCGGTCGGTGACCTCCTCGAAGCCAAGGGCCGCGGCCGTAACATGCCCAGCCCCGTCCTCATCGGCTCCCCGAACACCCTGCACGGCCTGGTCACGGACTTCTCCGAGCAGGCGTGGGAGCTCGTCGACGCGTTCTGGCCGGGCGGGCTGACCCTCGTCGCCCGCCACCAGCCGTCCCTCCAGTGGGACCTCGGCGACACCCGCGGCACCGTCGCCGTCCGCATGCCGCTGCACCCGGTCGCCATCGAACTGCTCACCGAGGTCGGCCCGATGGCCGTCTCCTCCGGCAACCTCACGGGCCACCCGTCCCCCGAGGACTGCGACGCCGCCCTGGCGATGCTGGGCGACTCCGTCTCCGTCTACCTGGACGGCGGGCCCACGCCGGGCAACCTGCCGTCCTCCATCGTCGACGTCACCGGCACGGCACCGGTCCTGCTGCGGGCCGGAGTGCTGAGCGCGGAGGAGCTGCGCAAGGTCGTACCCGATCTTGAGGTGGCGAGTTGACCGCCCTTGACGGGCGTGGCACAGCAGAAGGCATATCGGGAACCACCTTCCGTATCCTCCACGTCAGCACCGGCAACGTCTGCCGCTCGCCGATCACCGAGCGGCTGACCCGCCATGCCCTGGCGGAACGTCTCGGTGACCCCTCCTACGGCGGCCTGATCGTGGAGAGCGCCGGTACCTGGGGCCACGAGGGCGCCCCCATGGAGGCCAACGCCGCCGCCGTCCTCGCCGACTTCGGCGCCGACGCGGCAGGCTTCACCGGACGCGAACTCCTCGACGAGCACGTCATCCGCGCCGACCTCGTCCTCACCGCGACCCGCGACCACCGAGCCCAGGTCATCTCGATGGGCCACAGCGCGGGTCTGCGCACCTTCACCCTGAAGGAGTTCAACCGTCTCGTCAGGGCCATAGACCCGCTTACCCTTCCGGACCCCCTGGAGGAAGGCGTCGTCGAGCGCGCCCGTGCCCTGGTGCGGGCTGCCGCCGCCCTGCGCGGCTGGCTGCTGGCGCCCACGGAGGAGGCGGACGAGGTCTACGACCCGTACGGGGCTCCGATCACGTTCTTCCGTTCGGTCGGTGAGGAGATCAACGCGGCGCTGGACCCGGTGGTCACGGCGCTGACGGGGGCTCCGGCCAGACACTGAGTCGCGGCGGTCGCGGGCCCCCGGCGGACGGGGTCCGGCGCGGCGGCCCGAAGCCCGGGAGGTCCCTGGGGGCGGAGCGGTGCGAGGGGCGCGCGCGGGAGGGGCCCCGGAGGGCGGCGCAGACCGGGCGGGGCCGGCATGGCGGGCCTACATTGGGGGACACGGCACTGAAGTCCCCCTCCCCCCAGGCCCGGAGCCCGAGATGCCCGCCATCGCTGCACCCGCATCCGTATCCGCACCCGCCGCCCCCGTGACCCCCGGGGCGGACTTCGAGGCGCTCGCCCGCCAGGATCCCGAGATCGCCGACGTCGTCCGCGCCGAGGTGCGCCGGGAGGCGCAGGGTCTCCAGCTGATCGCCGCCGAGAACTTCACCTCGCCCGCCGTGCTCGCCGCGCTCGGGTCGCCGCTGGCGAACAAGTACGCGGAGGGGTACCCCGGCGCCCGGCACCACGGCGGGTGCGAGGTGGTGGACGCCGCCGAACGGATCGCCATCGACCGGGCCAAGGGCCTGTTCGGCGCCGCGCACGCCAATGTGCAGCCGCATTCGGGGTCGGCGGCCGTCCTCGCCGCGTACGCCGCGCTGCTCAAGCCCGGGGACACCCTGCTGGCCATGGGGCTGCCGTCGGGCGGTCACCTCACGCACGGGTCGCCGGTCAACTTCTCCGGGCGCTGGTTCGACGTGGTGGGGTACGGGGTCGACGCGGAGAGCGGGCTGATCGACTACGAGCAGGTGGCCGCCCTGGCGCGTACCCGGCGGCCCCGGGCGATCGTCGTGGGTTCCATCTCCTACCCGCGCCATCCCGACTACGCGGCCTTCCGGGCCATCGCCGACGACGTCGGGGCCTATCTGGTGGCGGACGCCGCGCATCCGATCGGACTCGTGGCCGGAGGGGCGGCGCCCAGCCCCGTGCCGTACGCCGACGTCGTGTGCGCGACCACGCACAAGGTGCTGCGCGGGCCGCGCGGCGGCATGCTGCTGTGCGGCGAGGAGCTGGCGGAGCGGATCGACCGGGCTGTCTTCCCGTTCACCCAGGGCGGCGCGCAGATGCACACGATCGCGGCGAAGGCGGTCGCGTTCGGCGAAGCGGCAGGACCGGCCTTCGCGACGTACGCCCATCAGGTGGTCTCCAACGCGCGGGTGCTCGCCGAAGGACTGGCGGGCGAGGGCTTCGCCGTCACGACCGGCGGTACGGACACCCATCTGATCACCGCCGATCCGGCTCCGCTGGGCATGGACGGGCGCGAGGCGAGGGCGCTGCTGGCGGCGGCGGGCGTGGTGCTCGATACGTGCGCGCTTCCGTACGGAGAGGGCCGTGGCCTGCGGCTCGGCACCGCGGCGGTGACCACGCAGGGCATGGGCGAGGCCGAAATGGCGCGCATCGTCGCACTGTTCGCGCTGGCCCTGCGGGGTGAACGGAACGCGCCGACCGAGGTACGGGAGCTCGCGCGGAGGTTTCCCCCTTACCGGGGATGAACGGGCCGTGCGGAACCATCCACAGGGACCCGAGTGTCCTCAACCCCGTGGCCGCGAAGCTAGGGTGTGGGGCTGAGATGGCCAGAGACAACTGTGGGGCAGCCCGTGCGTGAATACCTGTTGACGCTCTGCGTCACGGCCGCGGTGACGTATCTGCTGACGGGCCCGGTGCGGAAGTTCGCCATCGCGGCCGGGGCGATGCCGGAGATCCGTGCCCGTGACGTCCACCGGGAGCCGACGCCTCGGCTCGGCGGCATCGCCATGTTCGGCGGTCTGTGCGCCGGGCTGCTGGTGGCGGACCACCTGGAGAGCCTCAACGGCGTCTTCGAACTCTCGAACGAGCCGCGCGCCCTGCTCTCCGGGGCCGCCGTGATCTGGCTGATCGGTGTCCTGGACGACAAGTTCGAGATCGACGCCCTGATCAAGCTGGGCGGCCAGTTCATCGCGGCGGGCGTCATGGTCATGCAGGGCCTCACGGTCCTCTACCTGCCCATCCCGGGTGTCGGCGGCGTCTCGCTGACCCCCTGGCAGGGCAACCTCCTGGCGGTCGCCCTGGTCGTCATCACCATCAACGCGGTCAACTTCGTCGACGGCCTCGACGGCCTCGCGGCCGGCATGGTGCTCATCGCGACCTGCGCGTTCTTCCTGTACGCCTACCGCATCTGGTTCCGGTACGGCATCGAGTCGGCCGCCCCCGCCACCCTCTTCGCCGCGATCCTGGTCGGCATGTGCCTGGGCTTCCTGCCGCACAACATGCATCCGGCCAGGATCTTCATGGGCGACTCGGGGTCGATGCTCATCGGCCTGGTCCTCGCGGCCGGCGCCATCTCCATCACCGGCCAGGTCGACGGTGACGCCCTGCGCCTCTTCGCCGGCGGCGAACGCAACGCCACCCACGCGATGCTGCCGGTCTTCATCCCGCTGCTGCTGCCGCTGACGATCATCGCGATCCCGTTCGCGGACCTGGTGCTGGCGATCGTACGGAGGACCTGGCAGGGCAAGTCGCCGTTCGCGGCGGACCGGGGGCACCTGCACCACCGGCTGCTGGAGATCGGGCACTCGCACAGCAGGGCGGTGCTGATCATGTACTTCTGGTCCGCGCTGATCGCGTTCGGGATGGTCGCCTACTCGGTGTCCCGGGAGAGCATGTGGATCGTGCTGCTCATCGTCGTGCTGAGCGCCCTGGGACTCGTACTGCTGCTCCTGCCGCGCTTCACGCCCCGCGCCCCGCGCTGGATGGAGGCCTTCGTGCCGCCGCGCTACCGGCGCCGCCGGACGCGGGCGGCGGAGCCGGCCGCTGCGGAAACGTCCGGGCCGAGCGGAGCGACGGCCGGAGCGACGGCTCAGGAGACGACAGGGACAGCGGCAAGGACGGCAGCCGGGACGGAGACCGGGCCGGCCGCCGGGTCGGCGGACCGGGAGCCGGACGGCGCCGGAGACGGAAGCGGCGAAGCGGACCGCGCGCGGGTGGCGGCGGGCGTCAACGGCGCCACCGCCCTGGGTTCCCGTTCGCGTTTCAACTGAGGTACCCGCGTTGACGTTTGCCCCAGTGCGGACCAATACCAGACAAACCGCCGCAGCGCACTGCACACACGGGCAGGGTCACTCTCATGTGTGACACCAACCACACTTTCCGGGTAAAGACTGCATCAAATAGTTTGTGATACCGTTCACGAGACCCGGCGACAGAGCCGCAGGACCGCGATACGCCGGTCCGGCGGCCCGAGAGCCCTTCTCGATCCGGGCTTACGCTCGTCCATGACGACACCCACTGCCCCACCAAGCAAAGCGGAGCTGCCGCCATGCCGTCCCACGACGTCCGGAGTCTCCTCCAGACCGCCGTCCCCACCGCTGCCCTCGGCGTAGTCGCCGCTGTGGTCGGCGGGGTGGTCGTCGGCGGCAAGGGGGCTGTCGGTGCGGCGGTCGGGGTGCTGGTGGTGATCCTCTTCATGGGGCTGGGCCAGCTCGCGCTGCAGTACGTGGCGAAGGCCATGCCGCAGCTCTTCTCGGGGATGGGGCTGGTGGTCTACTCCGTCCAGCTCGTGCTCCTGCTGTTGTTCATCATGGCGTTCAGGAACACCACGCTCTTCCATCTCCAGGCCTTCGCGATCAGCCTCGTGGCTGCCACGATCATGTGGATCGTCGCGCAGACCTGGTCGCACGTGAAGTCGAAGACGCTCTATGTCGACCCCTCCCAGGAAGACGTCACCGCCTCCGGGGCAGGGACGTCCCATGACAAGTAGGGCCGGTATAAGTTCACGTTCGACGGACTGCTATGGTCCGATCCAAACTGCGGCACTGCGGGCGCGGGCACCAGAGCTGACGCCTGTCCTTCGCGAGGCTCTGCGCCTGTCCGCCGCCACCACCCTGTAAGACCAGACCGGTGCCGTACTGCGGCTGCCCTGCCGCTCAGACTCAACGAGGTTGCCGTATCCATGCGCCATGCAGAAGGAGCTCCTGGTGACTGCTGACGCCCAGACGCTCGCCTTCGAGGTTGACTGCCATCTCTTCCAGGGCTGCGGTTTCCCCGCCCCGAGTGCGTGGTCATTCATCTTCGACCCGATCTTCACCATCGGGCCTGTCGAGTTCAACAAGCCGATGCTGTTGGCGATCATCGGTACGTTCGCCATCCTTGCCTTTTTCTGGGCCGGCTTCTCCAAGCCCCAGGTAGTGCCAGGCAAGCTCCAGATGGTCGCCGAGGCCCTGTACGACTTCGTGCACCGAGGCATCGCCAAAGAGGTCATCGGCAAGAAGGGCGAGCCCTTCGTCCCGCTGCTGGTGTCGCTGTTCTTCTTCGTCTGGATGCTGAACCTCTGGGCGCTGATTCCGCTGGCGCAGTTCCCGGTCAGCGCGCTCATCGGCTACCCGGTCGGACTGGCACTCCTCGTGTGGGTCATCTACATGACGGTGACCTTCCGGACCAACGGTTTCGTCGGTGGCATCCGCAACCTGTGCGTACCGAGCGGTCTGCCGAAGCCGATCTACGTCATCCTCACGCCGATCGAGTTCGTCTCGAACGTCTTCGTGCGGCCGTTTACGCTGGCGGTCCGACTCTTCGCGAACATGTTCGCGGGGCACATCCTGATCCTGGTCTTCACGATCGCCACCTGGTACATGCTCGGTACCGTACTCGGCACGGTCTACGCCACCGGGTCCTTCGTAGTGACGGTCGTACTCACCGTCTTCGAGCTGTTCATCCAGGCGCTGCAGGCATACGTCTTCACCGTGCTGACCGCCACGTACCTGTCCCAGGCGCTCGAAGAAGCGCACTGAGAGACACCCGGACCATCCCCGGTCACCCCACAGACGTCCGGCGGACACAATTCCACCGGCCATTCAAGAGAAGGAACCACAGAGCAATGTCTGAGACTCTCGCTGCTGTCACGGGCAACATCGGCACCATCGGCTACGGCCTCGCCGCGATCGGCCCCGGCGTCGGCATCGGCATCATCTTCGGTAACGGTGTGCAGGCCATCGCCCGCCAGCCCGAGGCTTCCGGCCTCATCCGCCAGAACATGCTGCTCGGCTTCGCGGTCATCGAGGCCCTGGCGCTGATCGGCTTCGTCGCCCCCTTCATCTTCCCGAAGGCCTGACAGTTTCTTTAAGACGAAAGGTCCATCATGTTGCATCTTGCAGCTGAGGAGCCGCAGTCGCCGCTGTTGCCGGTCTGGCCCGAGATTCTCATCGGTCTGATCGCGTTCGGCATCGTCTTCTTCGTCTTCTCCAAGAAGCTCCTCCCGGCCATCAACAAGGTTCTGGAAGAGCGGCGCGAGGCCATCGAAGGCGGCATCGAGAAGGCCGACGAGGCCCGGATCGAAGCCGAAAGCGTCCTGGAGCAGTACAAGGCTCAGCTCGCCGAGGCCCGCCACGAGGCCGCACGACTGCGCCAGGAAGCACTGGAGCAGGGCACTGCGCTCAAGGAAGACCTGCGCGCAGAGGGCCAGCGGCAGCGTGAGGAGATCATCGCTGCCGGGCACGCCCAGATCGAGGCCGACCGCAAGCAGGCTGCACTGACGCTGCGACAGGACGTGGGCAAGCTCGCCACCGACCTGGCGGGCAAGCTCGTCGGTGAGTCCCTTGAGGACCACGCACGACAGAGCCGCACCATCGACCGTTTCCTCAGCGAGCTTGAGGAGAAGGCCGAGGCAGCCCGATGAACGGCGCGAGCCGCGACGCACTGGGCACCGCCCGGAACAGCCTCGACGCGCTGACGGACACCCCGTCCGTCGACGCGACGAAGCTGGCCGGCGACCTGGCCGCCGTCACCGCGCTGCTGCACCGCGAGGTTTCGCTGCGCCGGGTCCTCACCGACCCGTCGCAGCCCGGCGAGGCCAAGGCCGAGCTGGTCGGACGGCTGCTCGCAGGTCAGGTGGACGGCTCCGCCGTCGACCTGGTCAAGGGCATGGTCCGGTCCCGCTGGTCGCAGTCCCGCGACCTGGTGGACACGGTGGAGGAGCTGGCGAACACCGCCGACCTCACCGCCGCCCAGCAGGCCGGCAGGCTCGACACCGTCGAGGACGAACTGTTCCGCTTCGGCCGGATCGTCGCGGCGAACGCCGCGCTCCGGTCCGCGCTCACCGACAAGGCGGCCACCACCGCCGCCAAGAGCTCGCTGCTCCGCAGCCTGCTCGGGGGTCGGGCCGAGCAGGTCACCGAGCGACTGATCGTCCGTCTGGTGACGCAGCCCCGTGGACGTAGCCTGGAATCGGGACTCGAGTCCCTGTCCAAGCTCGCCGCGGAACGCCGTAACCGGAGGGTCGCGGAGGTCACCACCGCGGTGCCCCTCACCGATCAGCAGAAGCAGCGCCTCGGCGCTGCCCTCGCGAAGATCTACGGTCGTGAGATGCACCTGAACATCGACGTGGACCCCTCGGTCCTCGGCGGTATCCAGGTCCGCGTCGGCGACGAGTTGATCAACGGGACGGTCGCGGAGCGCCTCGACGAGGTCTCCCGGCGTATGGCGGGCTGACGTCAGTCACGCAGCGCAGCACCAAGCATTGCCAGCAATACGCATTGCCAGCGGCCCGGTTGGGCCGCAGAGGATTCCTGGGGGCCGACCCCAGACCCCTAGAAAACTTCGGGCCCAACAAGGAGAGCAGGGAACCCAGATGGCGGAGCTCACGATCCGGCCGGAGGAGATCCGGGACGCACTGGAGAACTTCGTCCAGTCGTACCAGCCGGACGCGGCCTCGCGCGAGGAGGTCGGAACTGTCAGCGTTGCCGGCGACGGCATCGCGAAGATCGAGGGTCTTCCCTCGGCCATGGCGAACGAACTGCTGAAGTTCGAGGACGGAACCCTCGGTCTCGCCCTCAACCTCGAAGAGCGCGAGATCGGTGCGGTCGTCCTCGGCGAGTTCAGCGGAATCGAAGAGGGCCAGCCGGTGCAGCGCACCGGTGAGGTGCTCTCCGTCGGCGTCGGCGAGGGTTACCTCGGCCGCGTCGTCGACCCGCTCGGCAACCCGATCGACGGCCTCGGCGAGATCGAGACCGAAGGCCGCCGCGCCCTGGAGCTCCAGGCTCCGGGCGTCATGGTCCGCAAGTCCGTGCACGAGCCCATGCAGACCGGCTACAAGGCCATCGACTCGATGGTGCCGATCGGCCGTGGTCAGCGTCAGCTGGTCATCGGCGACCGTCAGACCGGCAAGACCGCGCTGGCCGTCGACACGATCATCAACCAGCGTGACAACTGGCGCTCGGGCGACGTGAACAAGCAGGTGCGCTGCATCTACGTCGCCATCGGTCAGAAGGGCTCCACCATCGCCTCCGTGCGTGGTGCGCTCCAGGAGGCCGGCGCGCTCGAGTACACGACGATCGTCGCCGCCCCCGCGTCCGACCCGGCCGGCTTCAAGTACCTGGCGCCGTACACCGGTTCGGCCATCGGCCAGCACTGGATGTACGCCGGCAAGCACGTTTTGATCATCTTCGACGACCTGTCGAAGCAGGCCGACGCCTACCGCGCCGTGTCGCTGCTGCTGCGCCGTCCGCCGGGCCGCGAGGCCTACCCGGGCGACGTCTTCTACCTGCACTCGCGTCTCCTTGAGCGCTGCGCGAAGCTGTCGGACGACATGGGCGCCGGTTCGATGACCGGCCTGCCGATCGTCGAGACCAAGGCGAACGACGTGTCGGCGTTCATTCCGACCAACGTCATCTCCATCACCGACGGCCAGTGCTTCCTGGAGTCCGACCTGTTCAACGCGGGCCAGCGCCCGGCGCTGAACGTCGGTATCTCGGTCTCCCGCGTCGGTGGTTCGGCCCAGCACAAGGCCATGCGCCAGGTGTCCGGCCGACTGCGTCTGGACCTCGCCCAGTACCGCGAGCTGGAGGCGTTCGCCGCCTTCGGTTCCGACCTGGACGCGGCCTCCAAGGCGTCGCTGGAGCGCGGCAAGCGCCTCGTCGAGCTGCTGAAGCAGGGCCAGTACCAGCCGATGCCGGTCGAGGAGCAGGTCGTCTCCGTCTGGGCCGGCACCACCGGCAAGATGGACGAGGTCCCGGTCGAGGACATCCGCCGCTTCGAGAGCGAGCTGCTGGACTACATGCGCCGCGAGCGCAAGGAGCTCCTCACCTCGATCGCCGAGGGCGCCAAGATGAACGACGACACGCTCCAGTCCATCGCCGACGCGATCACCACGTTCAAGGGGCGGTTCGAGACCTCGGACGGCCAGTCCCTGGGCGAGGACGCACCGGCCGTCAACGTCTCCAAGTGACGACGGAAGGGACCTGACTCATGGGAGCGCAGCTCCGGGTCTACAAGCGTCGCATCCGCGCCGTCACCGCGACCAAGAAGATCACCAAGGCGATGGAGATGATCGCCGCCGCTCGCATCGTCAAGGCCCAGCGCAAGGTCGCGGCTTCCATGCCGTACGCCAATGAGCTGAACCGCGCGGTGACGGCGGTGGCGACCGGATCCGACACCGACCACCCGCTGACGACCGAGGCCGAGACCCCGACCCGGGCCGCGATCCTGCTCGTCACGAGCGACCGCGGTCTGGCCGGCGGCTACTCCTCCAACGTCCTCAAGGCGGCGGAGCGGCTCACCGAGCGGCTTCGCGGCGAGGGCAAGGAGGTCGACACCTACATCGTCGGCCGCAAGGGTGTCGCCTACTACGGGTTCCGTGAGCGCAAGATCGCGGACTCGTGGACCGGCTTCACCGACAGCCCCACCTACGCGGACGCCAAGCGCGTCGCAGCGCCCCTCATCGAGGCCGTCATTACGGAGACGGCCGAGGGCGGTGTCGACGAACTGCACATCGTCTTCACGGAATTCGTGTCGATGATGACGCAGAACCCGGTCGAGAACCGGATGCTGCCGCTCAGCCTCGACAAGGTCGAGAAGGAGGAGGGCGCGAAGGCCGAAATCCTTCCGCTCTTCGAATTCGAGCCCTCGGCGGAGGACGTCCTCGACGCCCTGCTGCCGCGATACGTCGAGAGCCGTATCTACAACGCACTGCTTCAGGCCGCCGCTTCCGAGCACGCCGCCCGTCGTCGTGCGATGAAGTCGGCGACCGACAACGCCGGGGATCTGATCAAGAACCTCTCCCGGCTTGCCAACGCGGCCCGCCAGGCCGAAATCACCCAGGAAATCAGCGAGATCGTCGGTGGCTCCAGCGCCCTCGCCGACGCGAACGCGGGGAGTGACAAGTAATGACGACCACTGTGGAGACGGCCGCCGCCACGGGCCGTGTTGCCCGTGTCATCGGCCCTGTCGTCGACGTGGAGTTCCCCGTCGACGCCATGCCGGAGATCTACAACGCCCTCAAGGTCCAGGTCGCAGACCCGGCCGAGGACGGCCAGCTCAAGACGCTGACCCTGGAAGTCGCCCTGCACCTGGGTGACGGCCTGGTCCGCGCGATCTCGATGCAGCCCACCGACGGTCTGGTCCGCCAGGCCCCGGTGACCGACACCGGCGAGGGCATCACCGTCCCCGTCGGCGAGATCACCAAGGGCAAGGTGTTCAACACCCTCGGCGAGATCCTGAACAAGCCGGAGGCCAACGCCGAGGTGACCGAGCGGTGGCCCATCCACCGCAAGGCCCCGTCGTTCGACCAGCTCGAGTCGAAGACCGAGATGTTCGAGACCGGCGTCAAGGTCATCGACCTTCTCACCCCGTACGTCAAGGGCGGAAAGATCGGTCTGTTCGGTGGTGCCGGTGTCGGCAAGACCGTGCTGATCCAGGAAATGATCTACCGCGTGGCCAACAACCACGACGGTGTGTCGGTGTTCGCCGGTGTCGGTGAGCGCACCCGTGAGGGCAACGACCTCATCGAGGAAATGGCCGAGTCCGGCGTCATCGACAAGACGGCGCTTGTCTTCGGTCAGATGGACGAGCCGCCGGGCACGCGTCTTCGCGTCGCGCTCTCGGGTCTGACCATGGCGGAGTACTTCCGCGATGTGCAGAAGCAGGACGTGCTCTTCTTCATCGACAACATCTTCCGCTACACGCAGGCGGGTTCCGAGGTCTCCACGCTCCTCGGCCGCATGCCGTCCGCGGTGGGTTACCAGCCGAACCTGGCCGACGAGATGGGTCTCCTCCAGGAGCGCATCACGTCGACCCGTGGTCACTCGATCACCTCGATGCAGGCGATCTACGTCCCCGCGGACGACCTGACCGACCCGGCGCCGGCCACCACCTTCGCCCACCTGGACGCGACGACCGTTCTGTCGCGCCCGATCTCGGAGAAGGGCATCTACCCCGCGGTGGACCCGCTCGACTCCACGTCGCGCATCCTGGACCCCCGCTACATCGCGGCGGACCACTACGCGACGGCGATGCGTGTCAAGGGAATCCTCCAGAAGTACAAGGACCTCCAGGACATCATCGCGATCCTCGGTATCGACGAGCTGGGCGAAGAGGACAAGCTCGTCGTCCACCGCGCCCGTCGCGTCGAGCGCTTCCTGTCGCAGAACACCCACGTCGCCAAGCAGTTCACCGGCGTGGACGGTTCGGACGTTCCGCTCGAAGAGTCGATCCGTGCGTTCAACGCGATCTGCGACGGGGACTACGACCACTTCCCCGAGCAGGCGTTCTTCCTGTGCGGTGGCATTGAGGACCTCAAGGCCAACGCCAAGGAGCTCGGCGTCAGCTGACGCCAGGCATCCCCTGCAGTGCCGTACGTGTGAGAGGGGCGGGCAGGCCCGCCCCTCTCCCGTACACCCCCTAGACTTTGACCTGACACCCGGCAGCAGTGCCGGGTGGTGACCCGAGGAGCCACCCTTGGCTGCTGAGCTGCACGTCGAGCTGGTCGCTGCGGACCGTAACGTCTGGTCCGGCGAGGCCACCCTGGTCGTCGCGCGCACCACGTCCGGCGACATCGGCGTCATGCCCGGTCACCAGCCGCTTCTGGGTGTGCTGGAATCGGGCCCCGTGAACATCCGTACGAGTGACGGCGGCACCGTCGTCGCCGCCGTGCACGGCGGTTTCATCTCGTTCGCCGACAACAAGCTGTCTCTGCTCGCGGAGATCGCCGAGCTGGCCGACGAGATCGACCAGGCTCGTGCGGAGCGGGCGCTGGAGCGTGCGAAGTCGGAGGCCGACGCGGCCGCCGAGCGCCGCGCCGCCGTCCGGCTGCGTGCGGTGGCCGGACACTGAGTCCCGCCTCACGCCACGTGAACCACCCTCAGCCGCGGCTCGTACTGGATACTTCCAGGACGGGTCGCGGCTGAGGCGATGCGGATGCTTTTCTGTTGTTTCGCGGTTTCTGTTGTCCTGGTGGTACTGGATGAGGCGAGGAGGTCGTAGGAGATGATCCTCGCTCTGCTTGTGTGCGGCTCGGTAGTCCTGCTGGTGCTCGTGGGACTGTTCGTCTTCGGACTGCGCCGGAGGCTGATCCAGCGTTCCGGCGGCACCTTCGACTGCTCCCTGCGCTGGGGCACCGCGGAGGAGCTGGACACCTCCGGCAAGGGCTGGGTGTACGGGGTGGCCAGGTACAGCGGCGACCGGATCGCCTGGTTCAGGGTCTTCTCGTACGCGCCCAAGCCGCGCCGTGTCCTGGAGCGCTCGGCCATCGAGGTGGTCACGCGCCGCTCGCCGGAGGGCGAGGAGGAGCTGGCTCTCCTGTCCGACGCGCACATCCTGGGCTGTGTCCACCGGGGTACCCGGCTGGAGCTGGCGATGAGCGAGGACGCGCTGACCGGGTTCCTCGCCTGGCTGGAGGCGGCGCCGCCGGGACAACGGGTGAACGTCGCGTAGCGGTTGCCGAACCCGCCCCCGAACGCTGCCGGACGCACAACGTGCCGGATGTGCGCGGGGTCGGACGCACAGTTCGCGGGACGTGCGGGAAGCCGGACGCACAAGAGGCCGGGAGACGGGGGCGGACCCGTCTCCCGGCCTTTTCCCGTGGGGGCCGGTGGTGCCTCGCACGGCCCGCGGAGCGGGCGCGTGCTGTCGGCGGGTGTTACTTCAGGCCGGAGTCGATCGCCGTGACCAGCTCGCCGTTGGCGGTGTCACCGCTGAACTCCCAGAAGAACGCGCCGCCCAGGCCCTGTGCCTTGGACCAGGCCATCTTGGAGTTGATGGTGGCCGGGGTGTCGTAGCTCCACCAGTCCGTGCCGCAGTGCGCGTAGGCGGTGCCGGCGACGGTTCCGTTGGCCGGGCACTTGGCCTTGAGGACCTTGTAGTCCTCGATGCCCTGCTCGTACGTTCCGGCCGCCGGGCCGGTGGCGGTGCCGCCCGGCTCCTTCTGGGTGACGCCGGTCCAGCCGCGGCCGTAGAAGCCGATGCCGAGCAGGAGCTTCTTGGCCGGGACGCCCTTGGCCTTCAGCTTGGCGATCGCCTCGGCGGAGTTGAAGCCCGCCTGCGGGATGCCCGGGTAGGAGGTGAGCGGGGAGTGCGGAGCCGTCGGGCCCTTCGCCGCCCAGGCGCCGAAGAAGTCGTACGTCATCACGTTGTACCAGTCGAAGGACTTGGCCGCGGTGGCGTAGTCGGCGGAGTCGATCTTGCCGCCGTCCGAGGCGTCGGCGGTGATGGCCGCGGTGACCAGGTTGTTCGCGCCGAACTTGGTGCGCAGCGCGGAGGCCAGGTTGCCGAGGGCGGCCGGGCCGCTGGTGTCGCAGGTCAGACCGCAGGCGTTCGGGTACTCCCAGTCGATGTCGATGCCGTCGAAGACATCGGCCCAGCGCGGGTCCTCGACGAGCTGGTAGCAGGAGTCCGCGAAGGCGGCCGGGTTCTTGGACGCGTCACCGAAGCCGCCGGACCAGGTCCAGCCGCCGAACGACCAGATCACCTTGATGTGCGGGTACTTGGCCTTGAGCTTGCGCAGCTGGTTGAAGTTGCCGCGCAGGGGCTGGTCCCAGGTGTCGGCGACGCCGTCCACGGCCTGGTCGGCGGTGTAGGCCTTGTCGTAGTCGGCGAAGGCGTCGCCGATGGTGCACTTGCCGCCCTGGACGTTGCCGAAGGCGTAGTTGATGTGCGTGATTTTCGCCGCGGAGCCGGACGTCACCAGGTTCTTGACGTGGTAGTTGCGTCCGTAGACGCCCCAGTTGGTGAAGTAGCCGAGCTTCACCTGGTCACCGGGCCCGGGGCCCGGGTCGGTGCCGCCGCCAGTGGTCTTGACCGCGACGGAGCCGCTGGCCGGACCCGTCTGGTCGGCGGTGTCGCGGGCCTGGATCGCGTACGAGTAACTGGTCCCCTTGGTCAGGGAGCTGTCGGTGTACGTGAGACCGGTGACGGTGGCCACCTTGGCTCCGTCGCGCAGGACGTCGTAGTTCTTGATGCCCTTGTCGTCGGTGGCGGCGCTCCAGGTCAGCCTGGCCGAGGTGTCGGTGACGTTGCTCGCGACGGGGGTGCCGGGCGCGCTGGGGGCGGCGTCGCCGGGCTGGGTGTCACCGTCGCAGGAGCCGCCGTTGAGCTTGCAGCCGGTGGGGTTGCCGGAGCCGGTGCCGTTGAAGCCGAAGGTGGCGGAGGCGCCGGGGGCCAGAGTGCCGTTCCAGGAGAGGTTCTTGGCGGTGTAGTGGTTGCCGGCGGAGCTGAGCGTGGCGTCCCAGGCCGAGCCGGCCTTGGTGCCGGTGGGGAAGTCCCACTCCACGGTCCACGAGCTCAGCGTGGTGGTGCCGGTGTTCTTGATGGTCCACGAGCCTTCGAAGCCCGAGCCCCAGTCCGACTTCTTGGTGTACGTCGCGGTCGCCGCGGGGGCGGCCTGGGCGGGGGATGCCAGACCGACCATCGCGGCGAGCGGGACGACGAGGGCGGTCAGGGTCGCCGCGAAGCGTGTTCTGCGACGGGATCGTTGGGGGGTGGTAGTGCTCAAGGGGTGCTCCCGTGAGAGAGGTCCGACATGACGGTGGTGGGACCTGCGCCGCCAGGTGAGCACGCCGTACTACGGGGAGGTGGGGTTGTCATGGCGTGCTCACCACTGCAGTGCGGCGAGCGTGCCAAGGTCTGGACCAATCGTCAAGAGGTCTGGACCAAAGTTGCGAGGTAGGTGTACGGGCCCCCTTCCCGCCCGCCCCTGGACCTCGGGCCCCCGCGCTCAGACCCCCAACTCCTGCGCGAGAACCGCCGCTTGCACCCGGCTCCGCAGGCCGAGCTTGCCCAGAAGACGGCTGACATGCGTCTTGACGGTGGCCTCCGCCATGTCGAGCCGCACCGCGATCTCCGCGTTCGAGAGCCCCTCGCCCAGCCGGGACAGCACCTCCCGCTCCCGCCGGGTGAGCGGATCCAGCACGGAAAGAGCGGCGGCGTCCTCGCGCCGCCCGGCCGCCGGTGCCGCGAACTCGGCGATCAGCCGCCGGGTCACGGCGGGGGAGATCAGCCCCTCGCCGCGCGCCACCGTCCGTACCGCTTCCAGAAGGTCCCTGGCCTCGGTGTTCTTCAGGAGGAAGCCCGAGGCGCCCGCGCGCAGCGCCCCGAACACGTACTCGTCCAGGTCGAAGGTGGTCAGGACCAGGACGTCGGCGAGCTGCTCGGCGACCACCTGCCCGGTGGCCGCCACCCCGTCGAGCCGCGGCATCTGTATGTCCATCAGCACGAGGTCCGGGCGCAGTTCGCGGGCGAGACGCACCGCCTCCTCGCCGTCCGCCGCCTCGCCGACGACGGTGATGTCGGGGGCGCTGTCCAGGATGAGGACCAGCCCGGCCCGTACCGCCGACTGGTCCTCGGCGATCAGTACCCGGATGGCCCCTGCGGGGTCCGCACTCACGTGGGAAGCTCCTCGTTCTCGTCCTCGGCGGGCAGCAGGGCCCGCACCTGCCATGTCTTGGTGCCGTCGTCGAGGGTGACCGGGCCCGCCTCCAGCTCGCCGTCCAGCAGCGTCACGCGCTCGCGCATGCCCACCAGCCCCGCCCCGGAACCGGGAGCCCGCGGCCCCGCACGTCCGCCGCCGAACGCGCTGGTCACGGCCACGTGCAGGGTGCTGTCCGCATACGAGAGGCGGACGGCGACGGGCCCCGGGGAGGCGTGCTTGAGCGCATTCGTCAGGGACTCCTGGACGATCCGGTACGCCGCCAGCTCCACCGGCGCCGGAAGCCCCAGGCCCGCGGGGCGGTCGTCGGCGAGCGTGAAAGTGAGCCCGGAGCCGGCGCCGGAGGCGCGGGAGGTCTCCAGCAGGGCGTCGAGGCCGTCCAGGGAGGGGGCGGCCGAGGGCTCCCCGCTGCCCTCGCTCTCCCGGAGCAGCCCGATCAGACGGCGCATTTCGGCCAGGCCCTGCACGCTGTTCTCGCGGATGACGGACAGGGCCCGGGTGGACGCGTCGGGGGTGTCGAGGGACAGCGCGGCCGTTGAGTGGATGGCGATGGCGGAGAGGTGGTTGGCCACCATGTCGTGCAACTCCCGTGCCATCCGAGCGCGTTCGGCCGTCACGGCCTGAGCGCGGTCCATCTCGGCGAGCAGTGCGGTCTGTTCGGCGCGCAGCCGGGCGGCGACGGCCGCCTCCCGGTGGTTGCGCAGGATGGAACCGGTGAGGGCGGGCGCGAAGCTGATCAGGCCGGCGACCATGCCGATCAGCAACGCCTCCGGCTCGCGGAACCAGGCCAGGAAACCGACGGTGAGCGCCAGGCTGACGAGACCGGTGGTGATCGGGATGCGGCGGGCGGCCCGGGGAGTGCCGTAGACGACGGCCGCGTACACCAGGTCCGCGAAGATGACCACCGTGGCGAGGCTGCCCTGGGTGAACTGGTCGCCGATCACGGCGAGGACGCCGCCGGCGAGGGCGGACTGAGGGGCGCTGCGGCGGACCAGTTCCAGGGCGGAGACCGTGCACAGGGGCACCAGGGTCGCCCAGCCGGGCAGGAGCAGCCGGTTGCCCTGGGTGTGCAGGCCCAGGGACCACAGCAGCAGTCCGGCGAGCAGGCCGGTCACCGCGAGGAGCACGTCGTCCCGGTGCGGCTGGAGGATCGGGTGGCGGAAGCAGGGCACGTTCCCATCCAACACGGGCTCGGCGCGCGCGTCCTCCGCGTGCGGGCGGAACCCGCACTACACCGAAGGATGCAGTGCGGGTTCGCCCCTGGTGACGATGCCCCGGGAACGGGCGCGGGCGAGGATGAGGAGTGCTTACGGAAGGAGCCGCTTCGTGATCGTCGCGTTGATCATCGCCTGTGAAGTCGCATTCTGGATCCTGCTGCTGGGCGGCCTGTCGCTGCGGTACCTGGCCAGGATGCCGCGCACGGGAGCGGCCGTGCTGCTGTGCGAGCCGCTGCTGGAGGTGGTGCTGCTGGTGGTCACCGTGATCGACCTGCGGAACGGGGCCGCACCGGACTGGAAGCACGGGCTCGCGGCGGTCTACATCGGGTTCACGGTCGCGATGGGGCACCGGGTGATCACGTACATGGACGTGCGCTTCGCGCACCGGTACGCGGACGGGCCGCCGCCGGTGCGGCCGCCGAAGTACGGGATGGCACGGGCGGTGCACGAGTGGAAGACGGCGGCGCGGTGGATCCTCGCGTGCGGGATCGCGGCGGGGCTGCTGCAGGGAGCGGTGTGGTTCGTGGGGGAGAGCGGGGACGTCACGTCCTTGCGGTCCTGGCAGTTCAAGATGGGGGTGGTGGCGGTGATCAACGTGGTGATCGCGGGGAGTTACACGCTGTTTCCGAAGCGGGGGGTCGAGGAGGGGGCGACGGCTGTTCCGACGGCGAGTCCGGAGGCGGGGGCCGGTGCGCAGGCGGGTTCGGGGGAGCGGTGGGGGAGTCGTTGACGAAGCGGTGAGGGTGGGGTGAGTGGGGGCGTACGTCGGGGTGGCGGGCGTGGGGTGAGGGGGCACCGTCCGGTGGGGGCCGCCCCCTTGCCCGCCCGTTCCGCCCCCGGGGGCGGCCCCGCCGTCCCGGGGGCTACGGGCCGCGCGGCGCCCCGCCGCCCAAGGGGGCTACGGGGGGCGCGGGGGGCGACGCGACGCGCCGTGCAAGGGGGCTACCGGGGAGGGGGCGCGGCCCCGTCGGCCGGGGCGGGCGGGGGTGGGGTTACCTTTCGCCGCCGGGGAGCCAGAGGACGTCGCCCACCGACTTGTTCGCCGTCCGGGCCAGGATGAACAGCAGGTCGGAGAGACGGTTGAGGTAGGTGGCGGTGAGCGGGTTCATGGTGTCGCCGTGGACCTCGTACGCCGCCCATGTGGAGCGTTCCGCCCGGCGGACGACCGTGCAGGCCTGGTGCAGGAGCGCGGCCCCCGGGGTCCCCGCCGGAAGAATGAAGGAGCGGAGCTTCTCCAGTCCCTCCAGATAGGTGTCGCAGTCGGCTTCGAGCTTGTCGATGTACGGCTGCTCCACGCGCAGCGGCGGATACGCCGGGTCCTGGACGACCGGCGTGGACAGGTCGGCGCCCACGTCGAAGAGGTCGTTCTGGATGCGGGTGAGGACCTTGACCACGTCCTCGTCGAGGTCGCCGAGGGCGATCGCGGTGCCGATCACCGCGTTCGCCTCGTTGGCGTCCGCGTACGCCGCGATCCGCAGATCGGTCTTGGCGGTGCGGCTCATGTCGCCCAGCGCCGTGGTGCCCTTGTCGCCGGTACGGGTGTAGATGCGCGTCAGATTGACCATGGGGTCGAGCCTAACCAGGCCCCGGCCCGCCGGAAGAGTACGTCCGGCCGCGTCGGGGGGACCGGGCGAGCGCCCTCGCCCGCATCCGGCCGGAGAGCAGGAGCGCGGGCACGGAAAGCGCGCGGACCGCTCGCAGGTGCGGTGGTGACGAACGTGCTCAACAGGGCCCAGGGGGACACGAGGTGACTCGCACTCCGGTCGAGTCCGGGGCCGTACCGGTGTGACGTCCGTCATTTGAGACGTGACGCGCATCTCTTCGCCGCCACAGCGGCCCCATCCGGCGATAGCCTCCGCCACAGGACAACGAATACGCGGTAGCGCGCAGTGATCAGGGAGAGTGTGCAGTGGCCAGGAAGCTTGCCGTCATCGGTGCCGGACTCATGGGATCGGGCATCGCCCAGGTCTCGGCGCAGGCGGGCTGGGACGTGGTCCTGCGCGACGTGACGGACGCGGCGCTGACGCGCGGTACCGACGGCATCAAGGCCTCGTACGACAAGTTCGTGAGCAAGGGGAAGCTGTCTGCCGAGGACGCCGAGGCGGCGCTCGCGCGGATCACGACCTCGACCGAACTGGACGCCGTCGCCGACGCGGACATCGTGGTCGAGGCCGTCTTCGAGAAGCTTGAGGTCAAGCACGAGATCTTCCGCGCCCTGGACAAGATCGTGCGGGAGGACACCGTGCTGGCGTCCAACACCTCCGCGATCCCGATCACGAAGATCGCGGCCGTGACCGAGCGCCCCGAGCGGGTTGTGGGGGCGCACTTCTTCTCGCCGGTGCCGATGATGCAGCTCTGCGAACTCGTACGCGGCTACAAGACGAGCGACGAAACCCTCGCCACCGCACGTGAGTTCGCCGAGTCGGTCGGCAAGACCTGCATCGTCGTCAACCGGGACGTCGCCGGCTTCGTGACGACGCGGCTCATCTCGGCCCTCGTCGTCGAGGCGGCGAAGCTGTACGAGTCGGGCGTCGCCAGCGCCGAGGACATCGACATCGCGTGCAAGCTCGGCTTCGGCCACGCCATGGGACCGCTCGCCACCGCGGACCTGACCGGTGTCGACATCCTGCTGCACGCCACGAGCAACATCTACACCGAGTCCCAGGACGAGAAGTTCGCGCCGCCGGAGCTGATGCGCCGCATGGTCGACGCGGGGGACATCGGGCGCAAGAGCGGCCAGGGTTTCTACAAGCACTGATCGAGTGCTGCGGGAATGTCCGAACCGCCGTCACCCCATGGGGTGAATTACGTGCCGATTTACTGACAGGCGGCAACTTCTTGGCCTGTTCGGCAGTCAGTTGAGAGAACGCGGAAGAGAAGCCGTCAGCACGCACTCGTGGGGAGCGCACATGCACATCAGGGGCGATCACGTCGAGCTGGTCGTCGGGGGCCGCCTCGACGTGCGCAGCGCGGCGGACGCCCGTACGGTCCTGCACTCGGCGGTCGACGACGGCATCGGCGACCTGGTGCTCGACCTGACCGAACTGGACTCGTGGGACGCCACCGGACTCGGCGTCATCATGGGCGCGCACCGGCGGGCCGGCCGCTGCGGACGACGGCTCGTGCTGCGCGGCGTACCGCCGCAGATGCAGCGGCTGCTGGTGGCGACCAGGCTGCACCGGATCCTGGCGATCGAGGGCGGGCTCGCGGTGGACGCGCTGCCGCGGGTGTGACCGCCCAGGACGTCCCCGGAAAGGGCGTGACGCGGGTACGACGCGGGCGCGCAATCCTCACACGACTGTGACTTCCCGGGGCACCCAAGCCCCCGGCCCTCAGAGATAATGTGCGAAGGTCTAGGGTTCGGTCGCCTGCCGCTTGACGAACCCACGCAATGGATGCACCCACGTCGGCGGGCACCGGACCAGAAGCGACAGCGAGCGTGCGAAAGGCCGGGAGGGGCAGTCAGCACGCAACGCATCTGGGGGGCTTTGACCATGGACCCGATACACCGGGGACCTGTTGAGTACGGCCAGGACAACAACGGCAACCACAACGAGCAGAGCAGTCGGGACGGCGCGCGCGAGCGCGAGCAGACGACCCGCGACCTCGGTCCGGGCACCGCGCCCGCACCGGCACGCACCGTCCAGTTCACATCCGGCGACTTCCTGCTGACCATCAATCCGGTGGACGGCAGCGAGATCGAACCCTGCCCGCCCGGCGAGCGCCCCGCGGCGCCCGTCCGGCACCCGGCCGCCGACCGCGCGGAACTCGCACGCGCCGCGAAGCCGCCGCTGCCGCCGGGCCCGGCCGGGCCCGAACTGCCGCTCCTGGAGCGGCAGGAGGAACGCGAGCGACTTGTCGACCTGCTCTCGCGCGGCCGTTCCGTGCGGCTGGTGGGGGCGGAGGGCTCCGGGCGCAGTGCGCTGCTCGGCGCCGTCGCCGAGGACTGTGCGGACCTCGCGCCGGACGGCGTCGTACGGCTCTCCGGCCACCGTCGCACCACGACGGAACTGCTGCACGACCTGTTCTCGGCCGTCTACCGCGCGCCGCTGTACCGCCCCGACCGGGAACAACTTCTGCGCTGCGTCCACGAGATCGGCGCGGTCGTCGTCGTCGACGACCTGGAGTTCGGCGGGACGGCCCTGGAGGAGCTGTTCGACGCGACGCCCGAGTGCGCGTTCCTCGTCTCCACCACCTCCGAGGTCGCCGCCGCGTCACCGGCCGGACTCATGGAGGAAGTACTGGTCGGCGGGCTCGGCCGGGAGGCCTCGCTGGAACTCCTGGAGCGCGCGGTGGACCGCCCGCTCACCGAGGACGAGGCGAACTGGGCGGGGGACCTCTGGTTCGAGTCGGAGGGGTTGCCGCTGCGGTTCGTGCAGGCCGGCGCGCTGCTGCGGCAGCGCGACGCCCTGCGTGCCGACCCGGGCGCCTTCGAGGACTTCGAGTGCTTCAGCGAGGCGCCGCACGACGCCCCCTCCGATGCCGAGAACGGGCACTACGTACCGCTGCCCACCCTCGCGGAGGGCATGGCCCCGGTCGCCTCGCTCGCCGCCCGGCTGAGCGGGCCCGCCAGGGACACCCTGCGGATCGCGCTGGCGCTCGGCGGGGAAGTGCCGCACCAGGCGCATCTGCCCGCCCTGGTCGGTGACACTCACGCGGACGCCGCGCTCGGTGAACTCCTCGGCTGCGGGCTGCTCTCCGCGGCCGGTGCGCGCCACCGGCTGGCCCCCGGGGTCGCCGCCCAGCTGGAGGGCGCCGGATACGCCGAGGACGCGGAGGAGCACGCGCTCAACGCGGCCCAGCACTACACCTGGTGGGCCGGGCACCCCTCGGTCGGCTCGGAGCGGATCTCCGCCGAGGCGGACGCGGTGCTCGCCGCGCTCTCGGCCCTCGTACCGGGGACGGAGGACCGGCATCCGGGCGCCGCCGTGGTGCTCGCCCGTACCGCCGCCCCCGCCTTTGCGGCGGGCATGCAGTGGGGGGCCTGGGAGCGGGCCCTGCGCACCGGCGCGGAGGCGTCCCGGCTCGCCGGAGAGGTCGCGGAGGAGGCGTACTTCCACCACGAGCTGGGGGTCCTCGCGCTCTGCGGCGACCGGCTCGACCGTGCGCGCGCCGAGTTGGAGACGTCGATCGGGCTGCGGGGTGCGCTCGCCGACAAGCGGGGCGCCGTCGCCGCCCGGCGTGCGCTCGCCCTGGTCACGGACCGCAGCGGGGACGCTCCCGGGCCCGTGCTGATGTCCGGCGGGGGCCTGGCGGGCGCCGGTGCGGTCGCGTTGCCGAGGTCGCCCTTCGACACGCCGTACGACCCCTTCACCGAGCGGGCGTCGGCCGGCGAGGAGATACCGGCCGCACGGTACGAGGAGTCGGCCTCACCCCCCGCCGGGGTGCCCACGCCGGCGGTGCTCAACGAATTCCCGGACTCCCGCGAGCCGTTGGTGACCAGGACCGGGCCGGCGAACCGGGGACGGCCCCCGTCGCGGCGCGCCATGCTCCACGGGGCCCGGCGCAACGTGGTCGCGGCCGGGGCCGGCGCCCTGCTGGTGGCCGTACTGGGCACCGTGGTCACCCTCGGCGCCACCGGCAACGGGCTGGGCGGCGAGAGCGGCAAGGTCACCCCGGAGCAGTCCGCCAACCTGGATTCCGGCAAGGGCGGCCTGGACGCCGACAAGGCGGAGGGCTCCGAGGGCAGCCGCTCCGGCGGCGGCGGAGCCACGGACAGCGGTGCCGGTGACCCCGGGCTGCCGGGCCTGCCGGACGCCGCCTCCACCAGCCGCGGGAAGAACACCGGGACCCCGGATCCGGACGCCACCGGGTCCGGCGAGCCGGGCGGTGGCGGAGCGACCACCACGCCGACCGACCCGGGGAGCAAGCCGCCGGGGGGTACGCCGCCGGGCAGCAAGCCGCCGACGACCAAGCCGCCCACGACGCCGCCCGACCCCACCCCGCAGCCGCCCACCGACCCGCCGACGAAGCCGCCGACGTCTCCGGACCCGGACCCGACGCCCCCGAAGCCGGACCCGCCGACGTCCCCGGACAAGCCCCCGCCGGCCGACGACAAACCTCCGCCGACCTCGCCGGACAGGCCCCCGCCGGCGGACGACCAGCCGCCGCCCTCCTCCCCGGGCTTCACGGTCAGCGCACCCGCGCCGACGGACACCGAACCCGCCTAGGGTTTTGGCCCGCCGCGCACCGGGACCCGGCACGGTCCGCGCGACCGCCGGGCCCCGCACGCCCTCGTACGGCCCGCACGCCTCGTACGGCCCGCACAGCTCGCACCACCCGCACATGACTGTGGCGGCCCCCCTGAGCAACAGGTGGGCCGCCACAGGCGGTTGTGGGTGGGGTGTCGCGACGCCCCCCGGCGGGGGCTAGAACAGCCGCAGTTTGTCGTCCTCGATGCCGCGCATCGCGTTGTAGTCCAGGACCAGGCAGCGGATGCCCCGGTCGGTCGCCAGCACGCGGGCCTGCGGCTTGATCTCCTGCGCGGCGAAGACACCGGTCACCGGGGCCAGATGCGGGTCACGGTTGAGGAGTTCGAGGTAGCGGGTGAGCTGCTCGACGCCGTCGATGTCACCGCGCCGCTTCAGTTCGACGGCCACCGTCGCCCCGTCCTTGTCGCGGCACAGGATGTCGACCGGGCCGATCGCCGTCATGTACTCGCGGCGGATCAGGGTGTAGCCCTCGCCGAGGGTGTCGATGCGGTCCGCGAGCAGCTCCTGAAGGTGTGCTTCCACGCCGTCCTTGATGAGACCGGGATCAATGCCCAGCTCGTAGGACGAATCGTGCAGGACTTCCTCCATCGTGATGATCAGTTTCTCGCCCGCCTTGTTGATCACGGTCCAGACACCGGCGTCGTCGCCCGTGCCCTCCTTGAGCGTGCACGGCGGGGACATCCAGTTGAGCGGCTTGTACGCCCTGTCGTCCGCGTGAATGGAGACGCTGCCGTCCGCCTTCACCAGGATCAGACGGGGGGCGGAGGGCAGATGGGCGGTGAGCCTGCCCGCGTAGTCGACGGAGCAGCGGGCGATGACGAGACGCATGGGGCGCAACGCTACTCGACGAGGCGGGGTGGGCGCGATTCGCCCTGTAAGACCCCGTTCGCAGGGTCCGCGGGACCATCCGTCAATGGCCGGTTGTATGCGCAATCCCCTGTTGCGGCAGGGGTGCCGCCCTTAACGTGGATGCAGGAGGTCGCCGTGCGTGCACGCTGCGTCGCGGCTCTCCTGCCCTGCCCGGAAGACCCCGTCTCGGTGCGGGGTCGCGAGAGGAGAACCCATGTCGCTCGACGTCTCACCGGCTCTGTTGGAACAGGCCGAGCGAGGCGAGGTCGACGAAGCGGAATTCGTCGACTGCGTCCGGACCTCCCTGCCCTTCGCATGGGAGATGATCAGCTCTCTGGTGGCACAGCTGAAGGTCGACGGTGGACAGTTCGCCGACAACCAGACGCCGCCGCCGGACGAGCAGGCCCGTGGCCAGCTGCTGCGCGCCCTGGCGAGTGACGCCATCCGCGGTTCGTTGGAGCGTCACTTCGGAGTACGTCTCGCATTCCAGAACTGCCACCGTGTCGCGGTGTTCCCGCTGGACTCCTCGGTCGACGAGCGGCTCGCCCGCTTCACTTCGATCCGCGGCCAGCTGCTCAACCAGTCGCCGGGACTGCGGGACTGCTGACGTCCGAGGCTGCCGCTCCCGTATCGCGGGAGGTGTGACAGATGCAGGGGCGGCAGCCCTCCGCACCGCTCCCGACGCAGCGCGCTCAGGACAGCAGTTCCCGGACCTCCGAGCCCAGCCGCCGTACGTTCTCCTCCGTGCAGGCGAGGTCGCCCGACCCCTCGGTGAGCAGCGCGAAGCGGGTGATGCCGGTCCGCTCCGAGGTCGCCGCCAGCCGGTCCGCCGCCAACTGCGCCGTGCCCACCGGGTGCAGGCCGCACAGCTTCTCCGTGTACGCCACCGGATCGCGCATCGCGCGGCGCCGTCCGTCGACCGTGACGTGGGCGTCCAGGCCCTGCTTCAGCCAGCCCGGCATGGCCTTGCCGAGCGTCTCGCAGGCGTCCTCGACGGTGTCGGCGATCTGCGCGACCCCGGCCGACACGTGCGCGACGGTCGCGATCTCCTCGGTGCTGCGGCCGGAGGCGCGTGCGTGCCGGCGCCACAGGGCGGTCATCTCCGCCTTGTCCTCGTCCCCGCAGTGCATCCCGAGCAGCATGGGCAGCCCCCGCTCGGCGGCGAGCTTCACACTCCTGGGTGACGTGCACGCGACGACGACCTCGGGCCCCGGCACGCCCTCCCACTGCTCGTCCGGCCGCGGAACGACGGCCACTTCACGGAACCGGTACCGCTCGCCGTCCGCGCCCACCCGCGGCTCGCGCAGCCAGCGCAGCAGCAGGTCGAGCGATTCGGGGAAGCCCTCCTCGTACGCCTTCAGCGAGCTGCCGAAGACCTCCAGGTCCACCCACGGCCCGCCGCGCCCCACCCCGAGCGAGAAACGCCCGCCGGAGGTGAGGTGCAACAGGGCCGCCTGCTCCGCCACGTTCACCGGGTGCGCGGTCGGCAGCACGGTCACCGCCGTGCCCACCCGGATCCGGCGCGTGCGGCCCAGCATCACGGCGGCCAGCGTCACGGCCGACGGGCAGACCCCGTACGGCACGAAGTGGTGCTCGGCCAGCCAGACCGAGTCGAGACCCGCCTCCTCGGCGACGTCCGCCGTCCGGAGCGCCCGGTGCAGGGCTTCCGCCTGTCCCTGACCCGGGAACTGCGCTGCCAGTACAAAAGCTCCAATGTGCATCGCCCTCTGCCTCCTTAGGCTTCGTGAATCGGCGATCCCCCACTGGCAATAACGGCTGACAAGTGCCAAAGGCACGGGCCCGGGCCAAGTTCTTGTGATTTTCCGGCTACTCGTGCACCAGGAGTACCGCAGGGACTCCCTCAGTGGTACGTGTACCCCTGCCGGATGGCCCTAGGCTGTGGGAAAACAGTCCGTACGGCCCCATGAGGTGCTACGTGTCCCCGCGCCGCAACCGCCCCAGAGGCGGGACGAGTCCGACCACGAACACCGGGGGCGGCGGTGGCTCCGCGGAGTTCCCGGACCGGTACGGACTCCAGCGTTCCGAGTCGTGGCAGGGCGAGGAGTGGCTCGTACGACAGGTGAGCGGGGCGAGTGCGCAGGGCAAGCGCTACCGCTGTCCCGGCTGCGACCAGGAGATCCCCTCCGGCGTCCCGCACGTGGTGGCCTGGCCCGACTACGGCGGCGTCGACGACCGCCGGCACTGGCACAAGGCCTGCTGGAACGCGAAGGACCGCCGCACCACGAAGGTGCAGCGGTCCCGCAACGCGCCCCGCTACTAGCGGAACCGGCCGGCCTAGACGTCCCGCTTGTGCTGGACGAGGAAGGCCAGGCCCAGAACGAGGGCGACCAGCGCCCCCATGAGGCCCAGGGACTCCCAGCCGGTCGGGCCGTCCTCCCCCATCGGGGTCCCGTAGAAGATGGCGAGCTGGCTGGGGATCGAGTACTCCAGCAGGAACTGCTGCACGTCGCGCAGCCCCTCGGACATCATGAACAGCGCCATCACCAGCGGCAGCAGCACGACGCCGATCATGATGGTGATCGCGCCCGCCGAGTGCCGGACGAGCGAGCCGACGCCCAGTGCGAGCAGCCCGAGCAGCGCGACGTACGCGCTGACACCGACGGTCGCGCCCAGCCAGACGCTCCCCGCGGTGCTGCCGCCCAGGATGCCGGAGATCGCGGCGGAGACCAGCGCGGTGGCGACCAGGGTGATCGCGAAGGTGAGCAGGAAGAAGACGATCCCCTTCGCCGCCAGCACGCGTGCCCGGCTGGGGCACGCGGTCAGCGTCGTGCGGATCATGCCGGTGCCGTACTCGGAGGCGATGGTCATCACGCCGAGGGTGATCACCGGAATGATGCCGAGCAGGACGCCGACGAAGCCGAGCGAGACCGGCGACTCCCCCTCCGGGAGGTCGACGCTGCGCAGGGCGAGGGCGATCAGCGCGCCGAAACCGACGACGAGCACGACCATCACCCCGAGCGTCCAGATCGTGGACCGGACGGACCGGATCTTGGTCCACTCGGAGGCGAGGGCGTCCAGGAGCGTCGCGCGGCGCAGCGGAACCGGCGAGACATAGCCCGGGACACCGGGGTGCTGCTGGTACGGGGCCGGGGTCGAGGGTGTCGTCATCGGGCGTCCTCGGGGGTGTCGCTGCCGGGGGTGGAGTCGTCGTTCTTGGTGAGGCCGGGGCCGGCCGGCCCGGCGGGAGCCGGTGCCGGGGGCGCGGCCGGTGCGGCTTCCGGGGCCTGCTGCGCGTACGGGTTCTGGTCCGCCGGTACGGGGGCGGGCGGGGCCGGTACGGAACCGCGCACTCCGGGGTGCGGCTGCCCCGGCTGGGGCGGCGGCGGGGCGTACCAGCCGAGCTGCGGCGGCCCCTGGGGGACGCCGGGCGCGCCGGGGGCGCTCCCGGGCGGCAGCTGTCCCGGCAGGGCGCCCTGCGGGCCCTGCTGGAAGCCCGCGAGCTGGTCGTCGGTGGAGCGGTAGTCGACGGCGGCCTGCGTCATCTGCATGTACGCCTCCTCCAGTGACGCCTGGTGCGGGGCCAGTTCCCACAGCCGTACGTCCGCCTCGTGGGCGAGGTCGGAGATCTGCGGCAGCGCGAGCCCGGTGACGCGCAGGGCGCCGTCGGGCTCGGACATGACCCGGCCGCCCGCCTCGGTGAGTACGGTGGTCAGCTTCTCCCGCTGCTGCGGCTCGGTCTGCGGGGTGCGGACCCGGGCGAAACCGGCCGAGTTCGCGGCGATGAAGTCGCGGACGCTCATGTCGGACAGCAACTGCCCGCGACCGATCACGATCAGGTGTTCGGCGGTGAGTGCCATCTCGCTCATCAGGTGCGAGGAGACGAAGACGGTGCGCCCTTCGGAGGCGAGCATCTTCATCAGGTTGCGGACCCAGAGGATGCCTTCGGGGTCGAGCCCGTTGACCGGCTCGTCGAAGAGCAGCACCTGCGGGTCGCCCAGCAGGGCGGCGGCGATCCCCAGCCGCTGCCCCATGCCCAGCGAGAAGCCGCTGGAGCGCCGCTTCGCGACGTCCTGGAGACCGACGACACCGAGCACCTCGTCGACCCGGGAGGCCGGGATGCCGGAGAGCTGGGCCAGCGACAGGAGATGGTTGCGGGCGCTGCGGCCGCCGTGCACGGCCTTGGCGTCGAGCAGGGCACCGACCTGACGCGGAGCGTTGGGCAGCTCCCGGAACGGGTGGCCGCCGATCGTGACGTGGCCGGCGGTCGGCCGGTCGAGTCCGAGGATCATGCGCATGGTGGTCGACTTCCCGGAGCCGTTGGGCCCCAGGAACCCGGTCACGGTCCCCGGTCGTACCTGGAAGGAAAGGTTGTACACGGCCGTTTTGGCGCCGTAGCGCTTGGTCAGGCCGACTGCCTCGATCATTCTGCAGCCCCATCGACAGATCGTCGGGGCACGGTCACGTGCGGTGATCCTGTGAGCCCCCGTAAGCAGTCAGAGCTTAACCAGGGGAAGGGGGTTCCGGCCAAGAACACAGGTTCGGATATGCGGGGTGCGGTCTCAGGCGTCCCGCTTCTTCAGCACCAGCCAGCCGCAGCACAGTGCGGCCAGCACCCACAGCACCATGATTCCGAACCCGCCCCAGGGTCCGTACGGGGCGATGTCCCCCTCGGGGGCGACGACCTGCATGACCTTGCCGCCGGCCTGGTCGGGGAGGTACTGGGCGACCTTGCGGGTTGCCGGAACGTTGCCCAGGATCGGCGTCAGCAGGAAGAAGAGCGGCATCAGGATGCCGAGCGAGAGCATCGGCGAGCGCAGGACCGTCGTGACCCCCATCGCGAACACCGCGATCAGCGTCATGTAGAGCGCCGCGCCGATCACCGCGCGCAGTACGCCCGGGTCGCCGAGCGAGGCCTTGTACGGGCCGAGCGCCGCCTGTCCCACGAAGAACGTTACGAAGCTGGTGACGAGGGCGACCACGAACGCGAGCAGCGTCGCCACGGCGATCTTGCTGAAGAGGAAAAGACCGCGGCGCGGCACGGCCGCCAGTGAAGTGCGGATCATCCCGGTGCTGTATTCGCCGCCGACCACCATCACACCGAAAACGATCATTGCGAGCTGGCCGAGGCTCGTCCCCACGAAACTGATGAACGTCGGATCGGCGAACCGGAGTTCGTGCGCGTCCATCTTGGCGAACTCGTTCTTGGACAGCGCGCTGATAAGGAATCCGAGACCGATGGTGAACACCGCGGCGAGTGCGAGCGTCGTCCCGGTGGACCGGACCGATCTGATCTTGGTCCATTCGGACTTCCATACGTATCCGGCGTGCATCTCAGGTCCGCCATTCCGTCGGCTGCGCGTGTGCGTGGTACTCGACCGACTCCGCGGTGAGCTGCATGAACGCCTCCTCCAGGGACGCCTGCTGCGGACTCAGCTCGTGCAGGACGATCTGGTGCCGCGCGGCCAGCTCGCCGAGCTCCTCGGCGCCGACGCCGTCCACTTCGAGGGCACCGTGGCCGGCGGTCACCGCGGTGATCCCGGCCCGGTGCAGCACGTCGAGCAACTGCTCCTGCTGCGGGCTGCGCAGGCGCACGTACGACCGCGAGTTGGTGCGGATGAACTCCGCCATGGACGTGTCCGCCAGCAGCCGCCCCTGCCCGATCACCACCAGGTGGTCGGCGGTCAGCGCCATCTCGCTCATCAGGTGCGAGGAGACGAAGACCGTACGCCCCTGCGCGGCGAGGGACTTCATGAGATTGCGGATCCAGTGGATGCCCTCGGGGTCGAGCCCGTTGACCGGCTCGTCGAACATCAGGATCTCGGGGTCACCGAGCAGCGCCGCCGCGATGCCGAGCCGCTGGCCCATGCCGAGCGAGAAGTTCTTGGACCGCTTGTTGGCGACCGCGGTCAGTCCGACGACGTCCAGCACCTCGCCGACCCGGGAGGCCGGGATGCCGTTGCTCTGGGCCAGGCACAGAAGGTGGTGGTACGCGCTCCTGCCGCCGTGCAGGGCCTTCGCGTCCAGCAGTGCCCCCACGTACTTCAGGGGCTCTCTCAGCTCCGCGTAGCGCTTGCCGTCGATCCGTACCCGGCCCGTGGTCGGGTGGTCCAGGTCCAGCATCATCCGCATCGTCGTGGACTTGCCCGCCCCGTTGGGACCGAGGAAGCCGGTCACGATGCCCGGACTCACGTGGAAGCTGAGGCCGTGCACGGCGACCTTCTCGCCGTACCGCTTCGTCAGGCCCGATACCTCGATCATGCCCGCCACGCTAGATGCGGACAAAGCCCCCCGCCACTGGGGAGTGGCGAGGGGCTTCGGTGCCGCACGGGACGTACGGGGCGGTGGTGCTAGCGGGACTGCTGGGCCGGGACCCCGCGGGAGATCGGCTCGTCGTCCGCCGGGGCGCCCGCGGCGGCCACGGCCGCACCGGTCAGCGTCGCCAGCATCTCGCGGACGTTGGTGAGCTGTGCGTTGATGGAGTCGCGGCGGTTGGTGAGCGCCGCCAGCTCGCGCTCGGACTCGCTGCGGATCCGGTCGGCCTTGGCGTTGGCGTCGGCCACGATGTCCTCGGCCTGGCGCTGCGCGGTCTCCACCGTCTGACGTGCCCGGCGCTCCGCGTCCGTACGCAGCTTCTCGGCCTCCAGGCGCAGCTGCTCCGCCCGGTGCTCGATCTCCGCGAGACGCTTCTCCGCCTTCGCCTGCCGCGAGGCCAGGTCACGCTCGGACTGCTCGCGGCGCTTGGCCAGGTTGGTCTCGAAGTCGGCCGCGGCCTGGGCGGCCTTGGCGCGGGTCTCCTCGAAGAGCGCGTCGGCCTCCTCGCGCTTCGACTGCGCGTCCTTCTGCGCCTCGGAGCGGAGCGTGCTGGCGTCGCCCTTGGCCTTCTCGACGATGCGGACGCCCTCGTCCTCCGCCTTCGACTTGCGCTCGGCGGCGAACGACTCGGCGTCGTTGCGCACCTGCTGGGCGGCCGACTCGGCCAGCTCGCGGTGCTGCTCGGCGGCGCGACGGGCCTCCTCACGCAGGTCCTTCGCCTCCTCCTCGGCGAGACGGAGGATCTTCTCCACACGGGCGCCGAGGCCCGCGTACGACGGCTCGGCATCGTTGACCTGCGCCTGGGCGTTCTGCGTTTCGAGGTGGAGCTCCTCGATGCGCTTCTCCAGTGAGGTGATGCGGGCGAGGGCACTGTCACGGTCGGCGAGCAGCTTGGCGATGCGGTCGTCCACCTGACCGCGGTCGTAACCACGTCGCACCTGCTCGAAGCCGTAGGGGGAGGCGGAAGTGTCGCTCATGGGGTTCCTGTCGAATGAGACCGGTGAGGTGATAGGGGGAATCCTAGGGGCCCAATGGGCGTGTCATCGAGCCAATGCGGTTTTGATCTGGAGAATGACACCTCTTTTGAGTGGCTAACCAGCAGACCGCTTGCCACTCGCACGGATGAACACCTCGTCAAACTCGGTTGAAACATGGCCGGTAATCACAGTTCAATCACCACCGCGTCCTTACCAACGGTGATCACTTGTGACCATCGCCGACCGGTTCCTACCCGTCCGAAGACTTGCCACCCGACCGGGTTCCGCCCGCCGCCGCACCGGCCTTGACACCGCCCGCACCCGAGCCGCCGGCCGGCTTGCCGCCCCCGGACGGTGCCTCGAATGATTCCAACGCCTCAAGTACGTCCTGGACACGGGAGATCTCTGTCTGAATGTCCTCGCGCCTGCGCACCAGGACGTCCAGCTCGCGCTTGCCCTCGGCGACCGTGCGCTCCGCCTCGGCCTTCGCCTCGTCCCGCAACTTCGTCGCCTCGCGGACGAGTTCGGCCTTCTTCTGCTCGGCCTCCTTGAGCAGCTGCTCGGCCTTCTTGACCGCCGCGATCCGGACCTTGCCGGCCTCCGAACTCGCCTCGGACACCATCGCCTTGGCCTTCGCCTCGGCCTCCGCCTGCTGGTCGGTGGCCGCCTTCATCAGCTTGTCGACGCGCTCGCCCGCGGTCTTCATCTGCTCGGCGGTCTCGCGGCGCGCACGCTCGTGCAGCTCCTCGATCTCGCTCTCCAGACGGGTCCGCAGCTCCTCCGCCCGCTCCCTTATGGCGGTGGCGTCCCGGCGCGCCCCGACCAGCAGTTCGTCGGCGTCCGTACGGGCCCGCTCCACCAGGGAGTTGCCCTCGACCTTCGACTCCGCGACCAGCCGCTCGGCCTCCTTGCGGGCCGCGCCGACCATCGTGTCGGCCTGCTCCTCGGCCCGGGTCGCCGCCAGCAGCGCCTCCTCCTGGGCCTTCGCGACGAGCGTGTCCGCCTGCTCGGCCGCGTCCGCGCGCCGCTTGGCTGCGGCCGAGCGGGCCTCGTCCAGCAGCCGGTCCGCCTCGGCGCGCGCCTCGTTGCGCACCTGCTCGGCCGCCGCGTCGGACTCCTCGCGATGCCTGGCGGCCTCGCTGCGGATGCGCTCGGCGGCCTGCTGGGCGGAGCCCACCGTGTCGGCGGCCTCCGCGCGCAGCCGCTCGGCCTCGTCCGTCGCCGCGGACAGCAGTTCCTCGGACTTGGCGGTGGCGTCCGCCACCAGCTTCTCCGCCTCGCCGGACGCCTCCCGGATGAGCTTGTCGGCCTGCTCCGCGGCGTGACTGCGCCGTTTGTCGGCCGCCTTGCGCGCCTCGTCGAGCACCTGCTCGCCGTCCGCGCGGGCAGCCGCCCGCAGCCGCTCCGCCTCCGCCTCGCCGTCCGCCCTGACCTGCTCGGCCTCGGTCCGCAGCCGCCGGGCGTCCTGCTCGGCGGTGCCGAGGGTGGCGTTCGCCTGCGCGGCGATGCGCTCGGCCTCGGCGGTCGCCTCGGCGAGGGCGCGCGCGGCGTCCTCGCCGGCCTTCGTCCGTACCTCCGCGGCCTCCGTACCGATGCGCTCGGCCTCCGTACGGGCCTCGCCGATCAGCAGGTCCGCCTGCGCGGCCGCCTCGTTGCGGATGCGGTTGGCGTCCTCGCGGGCCTCCGCACGCGACTTCGCCGCCGCCTCCTCGGCCGCCGCCAGCGCGTCGGACGCCTCGGTACGGAGCTGCTGGGCGCGTTCCTGGGAGTCCGCCCTGAGCCGCTCCGCCTCGGCGATGGCGTCGCCCACCGTGCGGTCGGCGAGGGCCTTCGCCGCCTCCGTCTCCTCCTGGGTACGGGCGCGCAGCCGGCTCGCGTCCTCGCTCGCCCGTTCCCGCTCGGCGTGCGCGTCGGCGCGGACCCGGTCCGCCTCTTCCTGGGCCTCCGCCGTGGTGCGCTGCGCCGCGTGCTCGGCGGCACTGCGCAGCCCCGCGATCTCCTCCTCGGTCTGCTCCTGGAGCCCGGCCACCGCGTCCCGCACCTGCTGGGCGGTCTGCTCGGCCGTCGACACCAGCTCCGAGGCCCGCCGGTCCGCGTCCTCCACCAGGCGCTGCGCCTCGGCCTGCGCGTCCTCGACCCGCTTGCGCGCGGACGCCAGCAGCTCCTCGCTCTGCTCACGTGCCTGGGCGCGCTCCTGCTCGGCCTCTGCGCGGGCACCCTCCAGCGTCTCGGACGCCTCGCGCCGCCGCCGTACCGCCTCCTCCTGCGCGGCGGCCAGCGTCTCCGCGGCCTCCGACGACACCCGCTCGGCGGCGGCAGCCGCCTCCGCGCGCACCCGGTCGGCCTTCTCCTGCGCCTCCGCCTTGAGCCGCTCGGCCTCCGCGGACGCCTCGTCGCGCAGCCGCGCCGCGACCGCTTCGCCCTCCGCACGGGACTGCGAGGCGTCCGACGCGGCCTCGGCGCGTACCCGCTCCGCCTCCTCCTCGGCCTGCGCCTGAAGGAGCCTGGCCCGCTCGGCGGCCTCGGCGCGCAGCCGCTCGGACTCCTCGCCCGCCTCGCGCCGGATCCGCCCGGCCTCGTCCCGGGCGCCGGCCAGCGCCTCCTCGGACGACGCGAGCCGCTGCTCGGCCTCGGCGCGCAGCCGCTCCAGTTCCCCGTCCGCCTCCGCCCGACGCGCGGCGATGGCACGGTCGGCGTCCTCGCGCAGCGTCCGTACGGACTGCTCGGCCTCCGCCTTCGTACGTTCCGACTGCTCCTCGGCCTCCGCCCGCAGCTGCTCGGCCTCGGCGCGGGTGCGCTCCAGGGTCTCCTCGGCCTGCCTGCGCAGGGCGTTCGCCCGCTCGGTGGCCTCGGTGCGGACCCGCTCGCCGTCCGTACCGGCGGCCGCCCGCAGCTCCTCGGCGTCCGTGCGCGCCTTGGTCAGCAGTTCCTCGGCGGTACGGGCCGCCTCCTCGATCTGCTGGACGGCCTCCCGCCGGGCCTCGCCACGGATCCGCTCGCCCTCGGCGACGGCCTCCGAGCGCAGCTGTTCGGCCTCGCCGCGCAGCCGCCTGGCCTCCTCCTGGAGCTCGACCGTCTTGGCCCGGTACTCCTTGGTGTCGTCCTTGGCGGCGCCCTTGAGCTCGTCGGCCTGCTCGGCGGCGTCCCCGCGCAGCCGCTCGGCCTCGGCCTCCGCCTCGCGGCGGATCCGCTCCGCCTCCTCGGCGGCCTTGCGGGTGGTCTCCCGGGCGTCCTCGGACGCCTTGGTCAGGACCTCCTCCGCCGTCCGGGCGGCCTTGGCGAGCTGCGCGGCGGAGTCCTCGGCGGCGGCGGTACGGGCCTTGTCGGCGGCCTCGGTGACCATCCGCTCGGCCTCCGCGCGGGCGTCGGCGAGCGCCTGCTCGGCCTCCGCCCTCAGCGCCTCGGAGTCCTTCGTCGCCTCGCCGACCAGGCGGGCGATCTCCGTCCTGGCCGTACGGGTGCGCTGCTCGTTGACGGACTCGGCGCCGGCCAGCTGCTTGGCGGCGGCCTCCTTCGCGTCGGCGAGGACCTTCTCCGACTCCAGCCGCGCCTCGCGCAGCGCCGTCTCCGCCTCCTGCATCCGCGCCTCGGCGGCCCGGGACAGTTCGGCGGCCTGCTTACGGGCCCGGTCGGACTCGGTGGTCGTGGTCGTCCGGAGCTGCTCGGCGTGGCTGGTGGCCTCCTGCGCCTGCGTGGACGCGGCGTTCAGCAGGCGCTCGGCGTCCTTGCGGGCGCGCAGCAGGATCGACTCGGCCTCGCTGCGGGCGGCCTCCGCGTCGGCGCCCAGCCGCTGGCGGGCCTCCTCGGCGACCCGGGTGGCCTCCGCGCGGGCGGCGGACAGGGCCTGCTCGGCCTCGGCGCGGGACTCCTCGATCAGCCGGCGGGCCTGTGCCTCGGTACGGGCCCGGAGCTGCTCGGCCCACGCCACGTTCTCGTTGACGTGCGACTCGACGGTCTGCCGGCGTTCGGCGAGTTCCTGGTCGAGCCGCTGGCGGCGGGTGACCGCCTCCTGGTGCAACTCGGCCTGCAGGCGCGCCTGGTGCTCGGCGTGCTCCTGGAGAATGCGCTGCGTCTGGGCGCGGGCGTCCCGCAGCTCGCGTTCGGCGTCGGTGCGGAGCTGGTCCGCCTGGATCTGGGCGTTGCGGAGCAACTGCTCGGCCTGGTACCCGATGTCCGCCGCGTCGTAGGCGGGACGGGACGCGAGGTTGCGGCGCGCCTCGTGGAGCTTGGCGCGCAACACCTCGACCTGGTAGCCGAGGTCCTCGGCATGCTGGACCGCCTTCTCCCGCTCGGTCTTCAGCCGGTCCATCTCGGCCTCGAACCGCGAGAGATGGTCGGATTCAGCCCGCTGAGGGCTCTCCTGGCTTTCGTAGCCCCGCACTGCGCGGTCCCATCCGTCCCCTGGTCGCAACGTTTTCGTCGTGACTCTCTTGTCGTACGTCACTGTCGTCGTACGTCTTTTCGCCGTACGCCGTCGTACGTCTTGCCGTCCGGCCCCACCCTGTCAGCAGGCGGGCCCCCGGGGGAATGGTGTCAGATCAACAGCGGGCCACAACTCGCAGGCCCCGATCCCGGCCCCGGCCCGGAACGGCCCACTCTACCGGCCGGGTCGGGGATGGGTCAGTGCTCCTACTCGGAGGCCTCCGCGGGCGCCGGGGCGGACGTGACCAGTTCGGTCAGTACGCCGTGGCAGTCCTTCGGGTGCAGGAACGTGATGCGCGAACCCATGGAGCCGATCCGGGGCTCGTCGTACAGCACTCGCACACCCTTTCCGCGGATGTCGTCCGCGTCCCCGTCGACGTCCGCGGTTCCGAAGGCGATGTGGTGGACGCCCTCGCCGTTCTTCGCGAGCCACTTGCCGACGGCGGAGTCGGGGCGGGTGGGCTCCAGGAGCTGGAGGTAGGTGGCGCCGCCGTCGGAGGCCCCGTTGACCCTGATCATGGCCTCGCGGACACCCTGCTCCTCGTTGACCTCGGTGTGGTGGACCTCGAATCCGTAGGTGGCGCGGTAGAACTCGACGGTCCTGTCGAGGTCGTGGCAGGCAATTCCGATGTGGTCGATTCGCGTCAGCATGGGTCAAGTGCAGCGTGCGGGAGGGCGGTTACGCAACGTGCGCGCCGTCACACCCGATGGCCGATGACGTGCGCGTACCGCGTCAGTACATTCAGGTAAACCCTCGTTCACTCCCAACCTCCTAGGGGCCGAGCTTCATGCCTGGAACTCCCGGAACCACCTCCGTCATCGTCGCGGGCGCCCGTACTCCCATGGGCCGCCTGCTCGGATCCCTGAAGTCCTTCTCCGGAGCCGACCTCGGCGGCTTCGCGATCAAGGCGGCCGTCGAGCGTGCGGGCATCGGCGGCGACCAGGTCCAGTACGTGATCATGGGCCAGGTGCTCACGGCCGGAGCGGGCCAGATTCCCGCCCGCCAGGCCGCCGTCAAGGCCGGCATCCCGATGAACGTGCCCGCGCTCACCGTCAACAAGGTGTGCCTCTCCGGGCTGGACGCCATCGCCCTCGCCGACCAGCTGATCCGCGCCGGCGAGTTCGACATCGTGGTGGCCGGCGGCCAGGAGTCCATGACCAACGCCCCGCACCTGCTGCCGAAGTCCCGCGAGGGCCACAAGTACGGCGCCATCGAGATGCTCGACGCCATGGCGTACGACGGCCTCACCGACTCCTTCGACAACATCCCGATGGGCGAGTCGACCGAGAAGCACAACACCCGCCTGGGCATCGAGCGCGCCCCGCAGGACGAGTTCGCCGCCCACTCCCACCAGCGCGCGGCCGCCGCCGCCAAGAACGGGATCTTCGAGGCCGAGATCACCCCGGTCGAGGTCCCGCAGCGCAAGGGCGACCCGGTGCTGGTCTCCAAGGACGAGGGCGTACGCCCGGAGACCACCGCGGAGTCCCTCGGCAAGCTGCGCCCCGCCTTCGCCAAGGACGGCACGATCACGGCCGGCACCTCCTCCCAGATCTCCGACGGCGCGGCCGCCGTGGTCGTCATGAGCAAGGCCAAGGCGGAGGAGCTGGGCCTGGAGTGGCTCGCCGAGATCGGCGCGCACGGCAACGTCGCGGGCCCCGACAACTCCCTCCAGTCGCAGCCGTCGAACGCGATCCGGCACGCCCTGAAGAAGGAGGGCATGGACGTCGACGACCTCGACCTCATCGAGATCAACGAGGCCTTCGCGGCGGTCGCCGTCCAGTCAATGAAGGACCTCGGCGTGTCCCCGGAAAAGGTGAACGTCAACGGTGGCGCCATCGCCCTGGGCCACCCCATCGGCATGTCCGGCGCGCGCGTCGTGCTGCACCTCGCCCTTGAGCTGAAGCGGCGCGGCGGCGGCGTCGGCGCGGCGGCGCTGTGCGGCGGCGGCGGTCAGGGCGACGCGCTGATCGTCCGCGTACCGGGGAAGTAACCCCCGTACGCCTTTCCCGTCTGGTTGATCGAGCGGAGCTGAGCGATGCAGGACGTCCCCACGCTGGTGGAACAGGCCCGGGAGGGGCGGCCCAGGGCCGTGGCCCGGCTGATCTCGCTGGTCGAGGGGGCGTCCCCGCAGCTCCGCGAGGTGATGGCGGCACTGGCGCCGCTGGCGGGCAACGCGTACGTGGTCGGCCTGACCGGCTCCCCGGGAGTCGGCAAGTCGACGTCCACCTCCGCGCTGGTCGCCTCCTACCGGCGGGCGGGCAAACGGGTCGCGGTCCTCGCCGTCGACCCGTCCTCGCCCTTCTCCGGCGGCGCACTCCTCGGCGACCGCATCCGGATGGCCGACCACGCGTCCGACCCGGGCGTCTACATCCGCTCGATGGCCACCCGCGGCCATCTCGGCGGCCTCGCCTGGGCCGCCCCGCAGGCCATCCGTGTCCTGGACGCGGCCGGCTTCGACGTGGTCCTCGTCGAGACGGTCGGCGTCGGCCAGTCGGAGGTCGAGATCGCCTCGCAGGCGGACACGTCGGTGGTCCTCCTCGCGCCCGGCATGGGCGACGGCATCCAGGCGGCGAAGGCCGGAATCCTGGAGATCGGCGACGTGTACGTCGTCAACAAGGCGGACCGGGACGGGGCGGACGCCACGGTCCGCGAGCTGAACCACATGCTGGGGCTCGGCGAGTCCCGGGGCCCCGGCGACTGGCGTCCGCCGATCGTCAAGACGGTCGCCGCCCGGGGCGAGGGCGTCGACGAGGTCGTCGAGGCGCTGGAGAAGCACCGGGCGTGGATGGAGGAACGGGGGGTGCTGGCCGAGCGGCGGGTGGCCCGCGCCTCCCACGAGGTGGAGACGATCGCGGTCACCGCGCTGCGGGAGCGGATCGGGGACCTGCGCGGGGACCGGCGGCTGGACGCTCTTGCCGCCCGGATCGTGGCGGGGGAACTGGACCCCTACGCGGCGGCGGACGAGCTGGTGGCGGGGGTCACGGAGGGCTGACGTCAGTCGTCCGCGCCGGGCGAGTCCTGCGCGTCCGCGGTGTCCGATGCGTCCGTGCTGTCCGCCGCCCGGCCGTCCGACGCGTCCGCGGTGTCCGCCGCCCGCTCGTCCGACGCGTCGTCCGCCCGCTCGTCCGACGCGTCGCCGTCCTGCTGCTGCGGGACGACGGCCGCCCGGCCCGTCTTCGCGTCCACGGTGACGTCGTGCCCGGCACCCCTGGCGTCCTGGATCTCGATCTCCCAGCGGCCCTGTTCGAGGCCGGCTTCGGTGACGCGGCCCGGCGTCGCCCCGAGAGCGGCCTCCATGGCCCTCTGGACGGTGACGGGGGCGTTCTTCGGCGCGTGCCGGTCGCGGTCGTCGGTGTCCGGGCCGGTTTCGACGTGGTCCCGGAGCACCTTCGTGCCCGCCGGGTCGAGGGTGACCTCGTGCCACTTGCCGTCCTTGCCGAACACGTCGACGTCCCACTCGTGGCCGTCGTCCTCCAGATCCAGGCCGGTCACGGTGCCGGGGACGGCCGAGGCGGCCTTCTCGGCGGCCCTGGTCGCGTCGGCGGCGGTGACAGCGGTGGCGGCGGGCCCGGAGGCGCTGTCGTCGGACGGCAGGCCGAGTGCCGTCGCCGTACCCCCTGTGACCAGTGCGGCGGCGACAGCGGCGGCGATGACGGTCTTGCGCTTCATGGGTTCCTCCCAGAGGTCGTGCGCTGCTCGGTACGTCCACCAACGTGGACCCACGAAGCTGAACGGCGGCTGAAAGCGCCTGAAGGCCGTTTCAGGTTCGCCCTGCGACCCTTGTCCCCATGCGCCTGTTGATCGTGGAGGACGAGAAGCGGCTCGCGGTGTCCCTGGCCAAGGGGCTCACCGCCGAGGGCTTCGCCGTGGACGTGGTCCACGACGGCCTGGAAGGGCTGCACCTGGCGGGCGAGCACGCGTACGACCTGATGATCCTCGACATCATGCTGCCGGGGATGAACGGCTACCGGGTGTGCTCGGCCCTGCGCGCCGCCGGCAACGACGTACCGATCCTGATGCTCACCGCCAAGGACGGCGAGTACGACGAGGCGGAGGGACTGGACACGGGCGCGGACGACTACCTCACCAAGCCCTTCTCGTACGTCGTCCTGGTCGCCCGCATCCGCGCGCTGCTGCGCCGGCGGGGCAGCGCGGCGGCGTCCTCCCCGCTGCTCGTCGTCGGCGCACTCACCCTCGACACCGCCGCCCGCCGCGTCCACCGCGGAGAGGTGGAAGTGCCGCTGACCGCCAAGGAGTTCGCGGTGCTGGAACAGCTCGCGCTGCGGCCCGGGGCCGTCGTCAGCAAGGCGGAGATGCTGGAGCACGTCTGGGACTTCGCGTACGACGGCGACCCGAACATCGTCGAGGTCTACATCTCCACACTGCGCCGCAAGCTGGGCGCCGAACGCATCCAGACCGTGCGGGGCGCGGGATACCGGCTGGTGGCGGTCTGATGCGTTCGGTACGGGCCAGGGCCGCCCTCGGGGCCACCGCCGTCGTCGCCGTCGCGCTGATCGCGGCGGGGCTCGCCGTGCTGCTCGTACTCGGCGCGAAGCTCACCGACCAGACCGATCTCCAGGCCGAGGTCGCCGCCCAGGAGGTCGCCTCGCAGCTCGCGCTGGGTGTGCCGTACGGCAGCGTGGACCTGCCCGACCCGGAGGACACGCCGGTGCAAGTCCTGACGGAAGAAGGGCAGTTGGTGGTCGCGAGCGACAAGCTGGAGGCGATCTCGGGCACCGGGAGCACCCAGCTGCGACCGGACCGGCGGCCCGGGGAACAGCCGCCGGGCGAGGACGGCGACGACCTGGGCGAGCGCGCCGACTCCGGCCGCGGCGAGGTCTCCCGCGACGAACCGCGCTTCACCACCGGTACCGCCACCGTCGACGGCGACACCGCCGACTACCGGTTCGCCGCGGTCGAGGCCACCACCAGCTCCGGGGCCACGGTCACCGTGTACGCGGGGGTGCCGCTCACCGACGAGAAGGACGCCGTGGGCACCGTCCGGTCCGCGATGCTGCTGGGGCTGCCGGTGCTCCTGGTGGTCGTGGGCGGGGTGACGTGGCTGGTCACCCGGCGCGCGCTGCTTCCCGTGGAGGGCATCCGGCGGCAGATGGCGACGATCACCGCTTCCGAGGACCTGTCCCGCCGGGTTCCCGTTCCCGGCACCCGTGACGAGGTGGACCGGCTCGCCGTCACCACCAACGAGACCCTGGCCGCCCTGGAGGCCTCCGTCGAGCGCCAGCGGCGCTTCGTCGCGGACGCCTCGCACGAGCTGCGCAGCCCCATCGCGTCGCTCCGCACCCAGCTCGAAGTGGCCTCCGCGCACCCGGAGTTGCTGGACCTGGAGGGCGCCGTGCAGGACACCGTGCGGCTCCAGGACCTCGCGGCCGATCTGCTGTTGCTGGCCCGGCTGGACGCGGGGGAGAAGCCCGGAACCGCGCGGGTGGACCTGGCCGCCCTCGTCCGGTCGGAAGCCGGCCGGCGGGAGGGTGCCGGAGGGGTGCCCGTGGTGGCGGAGCCCGCGGAGGCGGTGCACGTCACCGGATCGCGCGGTCAGCTGGCCCGGCTGCTGGGCAACCTGCTCGACAACGCACAACGCCATGCGGAGAGTTCGGTCACGGTGGCGCTGCGCGAGGAGGGCGGCCGGGCAGTCCTGGAGGTCGCCGACGACGGGGCGGGGGTCCCGCAGGCCCAACGGGAGCGGATCTTCGAGAGGTTCGTCCGGCTCGACGACGCGCGCAGCCGGGACGACGGCGGGGCGGGGCTGGGCCTCGCCATCGCCCGGGACGTGGCGCACCGGCACGGGGGCACCCTCACGGCGGGCCGGGCGGCGGGCGGGGGAGCGGTGTTCACCCTCGTGCTGCCGCTCGCCTGACGCCCGCGCCCTGCCGCACCGAGCTGCCTCCAGCCCGTCCGGCGGCTCCGAAGACCGCCCGCGGCACGGCACCACCGCCGCGTCCGTCGCGTCCTGCCGCGACGGAGCCGTTTCGGCCACGGAGCCGTTTCGGCCTAGGCCTTGCCGCGGCGGCCGCGCAGTTCGTCGGTGATGGGGCCCAGCACGGTGCGCAGGTGCAGGAGTTCGTCCGCCGACATCATGTCGATGAAGTGCCGCCGCACGGAGGTCACGTGGTGCGGGGCGACCTTCTGCATCACCTCGCAGCCCTGGTCGGTGAGGACGGCGTACAGGCCGCGACGGTCCGACTCGCAGTTCTCGCGGCGGACCAGGCCCGCGGTCTCCATCCGGGTGATCTGGTGCGAGAGGCGGCTCTTGGACTGGAGGGTGGCGGAGGCCAGGTCGCTCATCCGCATCCGCTTCTCGGCGGACTCGGAGAGGTTGACGAGGATCTCGTAGTCGTTGTTCGTCAGCCCGAACGGTTGGAGGTCCTTCTCCAGCTGGTGCATCAGCAGCTTGCTGGCGTCCAGGTAGGTGCGCCAGGCGCACTGCTCGGCGTCGCTGAGCCAGGGGGTGGCGGCATTCTCATCGGAGGAGCTGTCCATGGAGGGCATGGTGGGATTCTACCTAAGAAGTTGAATGCTGGACAAAAGGGGGAGTCCGGGAGTGTGATGCGAGGCACTCGCAACAGCCCGGCCGTCGCATCACACTCCGCAGACTACCGCTCACAGTCCGAAGCGCCGCTGGAGGTCCCCGAGTTGGCCCGGCATGCGGGGTACGGACCCCTGGGAGCCGCCGTGCCCGCCGCCGCCCGGCACCCCGGCGTTCTGCCCGGCGCCGCCGCCGACCGCACCGACCGCCTGCTCGGCCATCAGCCGCTCGGTCGACTGGAGCAGTACCGTACCGGCCCCGACGAACTCGAACTGGTGCTCCTCGCCGGAGGCCCCGCCGACGCCGGTCATCGCGCGCAGCCCGCCCAGGACCCCTGCCATGTACCCGTGGTCGTAGTGGTGGCAGGGGGAGGGGCAGTCGGCCCAGCCCACCAGTGCCTGCGGGTCGACGCGGATCGGCGGTTCCATGAAGACGACCGGCCCGTTGGAGGCGGCCACGAACTTGCCCGTGCCGATCAGGGTCAGGAAGCCCGGCACGATCGACTGCTTGAGTGCGAGGGTCGGCTGGTACGCGAGGAGGTTGCCCGCCCGGATGGTCAGGTTCCCCTCCTCCAGGTCGAAGGAGTTCACGTCGAAGGCGCGGTCCGCGAGCAGCATCTTGCCGCTGCCCTCGGCCACCACCCAGTCGCTCGCGTGCAGCGGCGAGTGGAAGGACGTGCGCATCAGCCGGTCGAAACGGCCGTGCCCGATGCCGTTGAACTCGATCTGCCCGTAATAGGCGATCATCTTGCCCTTCTGGAGGAACCACTGGCTCCCCTTGAGCTCCACGCAGAAGGTGTACGCGTTGACGTTGTCGTCCGCGGGCAGCGTGTGCGGGTCGAACACGGTGGGCCCGCCGGCCGTAGGGGTACTCACAGCTTCTCCTCCGAGGCCTGTACGAACACCGTGCCGCTGCCGGACAGCTCCAGCTGGAACGCCTCGCCCGAGCCGCGTCCCACCATGTCGCGCCAGCCCAGTGCCGTCGACAGCTTGTTGCGCACGTCGCCGTGGTGGGCCACGTACGCCTGCGGGTCCACGTGGACCGGGCGCTGCGGGGTGATCGGCAGCTCGATCACGCCGCCGTGCGCCATGACCGCGACCGCGCCCTGACCCTTCAGGGTCGTCGTGAAGAGGCCCTGCCCGGTGACCTGGCCGCGCACCATGCCCATCACCCCGCCCTGCGAGCCCATGAACATCGTGCCCTGCTGGAGGGTGCCGTCGAAGGCGAGGAGGCGGTCGGCCTCCACGTACAGGGTGTCCCCGGCGAGGTTGATCACCTGGATGTGGTGGCCGCCGTGCCCGAACATCACCGTGCCGCTGCCCTCGACCGTCATGAGGGGGGTGGACTCGTTGGCCACCCGGCGGCCGATCATCGACATGACGCCGCCCTGACCGCCGCTGATGTTCGGGGTGAAGGACACCTCGCCCCGGTACGCGAGCATCGCGCCGCGCTGGCTGTACATCTTCTGGCCGGGTGCGATCCGCGCCTCGACCATCCGGGAGTTGATCTCGCGGAACGGCATCAGACGTCGCCCCCGACGGTGTTGCGCTCGCTGGGCTGGACGTACACCAGACCGTCGCCCTCGAAGCGGATCTGGAAGGCCTCCCCGGAGCCCTCGCCCATGAGGGTGCGGAAGTTCACCCCGGACTGGAAGGACTGGTTGAGGTTGCCGAGGTGCGCGATGTACGCGCCCGGGTCCACCTGGAGCGGGTACTGCGGAGTCACCCGCAGCACGACGGCCTGGCCGTCGGAGAGGATGGCGGCCTGGCCGTGCCCCTCCACGGTGGTGGTGAACAGACCGTTGCCGGTCGCCCCGCCGCGCAGCCCGGTGAACGACGTGCCGGTGCGCAGCCCGGCGTCGGTGCACAGCAGGTTGCTGGACTCGACGTAGAGCTTGTCACCGGTGAGGTTCACCAGGTTGATCTCGCTGGCGCGGTCGGCGAAGAAGCACGTGCCGTGCCCCTTCGCCTCCATCACCGTCATCTGTTCGCCGGTGAGCCGGCGGGTCACCATGCCCCGCACGCCGTCACCGCCGCCGGACATCTTCTTGAAGGCGATCTCGCCGTCGTACGCCACCATGGAGCCGTTTTTCGCCTTGACGGCGTCCCCGGTCATGTCGACGGCGAGCACCTTGCTGCCTTGGAGTCGGAACTGAGCCACAGGCCCGACGGTATCGGGCGCGCGCCACGGCTGCCAGGGCCTTCGGGAGGAGCCCGACCCCGACCGGACCCTGAGCCAAGGGTTGGCAAAGCCGGATGCCACAATGTCCGGGACGCTTGTGCATACGTTCACAAGATCGCCGCCGCTGCTGTTCGCTCCCGACGACGAAGGTTGCCCTTCCGTGGATCTCAAGACCGCTTCCGCCCTCCGCCGACTCCGCCTGGTCTCCGCCCCCGAGGCGGTCTCCTTCCTGCTGCTGCTCGTCTGCTCGGTCCTCAAGCGCACCACGGACTTCAACGCGGTGCCGGTGATGGGCGCGGTCCACGGCCTGCTCTTCGTGCTGTACGTGCTCTTCTGGGCGGACGCCTGGAACCGCACCAAGTGGTCACTGAAGACGGCCGCCTTCTACTTCGTGATGTCGGTGCTGCCCACCGGCGGCTTCTTCGCGGAGCGCCGGCTCAAGGACGAGGCCGAGAACGCCGTGATCGCCGCCCGCGCCCGCAAGGAAGGCACGGTCACCGCATGATCCTCGCCTTCTCCGTGACACCGCTGGGCGTGGGCGAGGACGTCGGCGAGTACGTGGCGGACGCGGTCCGCGTGGTGCGCGAGTCGGGGCTGCCGCACCGTACGGACGCCATGTTCACCTCCGTCGAGGGTGAGTGGGACGACGTCATGGCCGTCGTCAAGCGCGCCGTGGCCGCCGTCGAGGCGCGGGCGCCGCGGGTGTCCGTCGTGATGAAGGCGGACATCAGGCCGTCCGTCACCGACGGGCTGACGTCCAAGGTCGAGACGGTGGAGCGGTATTTGTCCTCCTGACGCGCCGTCTGCCGAACAACCCCTGGTCAGCGGGCCAGGGGTTTTCTCGTACCCGGGGTTGAGCAGTCGCTCAAAAACGCGTACCTTCCATTTGAGCAGTCGCTCAAAGAAGCCGATATCCGGGGTGTGGCCATGAAGCAGGCGAAGCCGCTGTACGTGGAGGTGCTGATCCGCGCCGACCAGGAACTCCTCTGGCAACGCACCCAGGAGCCCGCCCAGCACCAGCGCTGGGACCTGCGGTTCACCGAGATCGACTTCCTGCCGCGCCCCTCGCCCGACGAGCCGCAGCACTTCCGGTACGCGACCCGGGTACTGCCGTTCGTCACCGTCTCCGGCACCGGGATCAGTGCGGGCGAGCGCCACCGGCCCGACGGCACCCGCACCTCCGCCCTGCGGTTCGCCTCCGCGCACCCGCTCTCCCTCCTCGCGCAGGGCAGCGGCTACTGGCGGTACGTGCCGACGGCCGACGGGATCCGCTTCGCCACCGGATACGACTACCGGACGCGCTGGGGCCGCTTCGGGGCGGTCGCCGACCGGTTCGTGTTCCGGCCGCTCATGGGGTGGGCGACCGCCTGGTCCTTCGACCGGCTGCGGCTGTGGCTGGAGCGGGGGACGAGCCCGGCGCGACTGCTGGGGCGGGCGGTGGGCGAGCTGGCCGCGCGTACCGCGGTCGCCGTCCTCGCGGTCGTACTGGCGGGCAGCGGGCCCGCGCTCGCCGTCCACGTGGACGCGCTCGCCGGTGGCGCCCCCGTCCTCGCGGCGGTGCTCCTCGCGGCGGCCGTCCTGCTGCCGCCGCTGCCCGGCACGCCGGCCGCGCGCCGCTGTCTGCGCACCACGTCCGCCCCGCCCCGTACGCCCTCGATCCTCGCCACCCTGGAGCCCCGATGAGTCCCGCCCGTCACGCCTCCGTCTTCCGCACCGCCATGGGCGACGACGCCTTCGGCCGGCTGCACCCCATGCTCCAGCGCCGCTTCTCCGTCGGCCTGGACAGCGGGGAGGCGTGCGTGGGGCGGGGGGTGATGGACCGGATATGGCACGGGCCCGGGTTCGTGCGGCCGTTCCTCCGGCTCGGGGCGAAGCGCCACATCCTGGTGCCGGAGGCCGGACGGCACGTGCCCTTCGTCATCGAGAACGTCCCGTACACCGACTCCTACGGCCGCGAGACCGTCACCTTCGTGCGGACCTTCCACTTCCGCGGCGGGCCCCGCCGCTTCGACGCCACCATGATCCACAGCCCGGAGCGCGACTGCGTCCTCGACTACCTCGGCACCCACCAGCACCTCGCCAGCGACCTCCACTTCGCCGCCGACCCGCACGGCGGCCTGGTGATCCGCTCCGGTGAGCACCGCTTCCGCGAGGGCCCCGTCGACGTCCGCGTCCCGCACCTGATCGGCGGCGACGCCGAGGTCAGGGAGTCCTACGACGAGTGGACAGGGCGCTTCCGGATCCGTGTCAGGGTGACCAACCGGCGGTTCGGCCCGCTCTTCGGCTACGAAGGGTCCTTCCGGGCCGCCTTCCGGGACGCGACAGCGCACGGCATCCGGCCGGGGCTGCGCCCGATCCGCGAGGAGGCCCGCGCATGAGCGCGACGGAGACCAGGGAGAAACTGCTGGCAGGAGCGTTGCGGACGCTCTCCGAGCAGGGCATCGCCAAGACGTCGGCGCGCAGCATCGCGACCGCCGCCGGCGTCAATCAGGCGCTCGTCTTCTACCACTTCGGATCGGTCGACGAACTTCTCGCCGCCGCCTGCCGGTACGGCGCCGAGCAGCGCGTCGCCCACTACCGGCTGCGCCTCGCCGCGATCACCACCCTCGCCGAACTCCTCGAATTCGGCCGGGTCATGCACGAGGAGGAGAAGCGCGGCGGCCACGTCGCCTTCCTCGGCCAGCTCCTCGCCGGCGCGCAGACCCAGCCCCGGCTGGCCCCGGCGACCGCGGCCGGCCTCGACCTGTGGATCGAGGAGATCGAGAAGGTGCTCGGCCGGGTCCTGGAGCACAGCCCGATCGCCGAGTTCACCGACCCGGCGGGCCTCGCCCGCGCGGTGGCCGCCGCCTTCATCGGCCTGGAACTGTACGAGGGCGTGGACGAGGTCGGCGCCGCGAGCGCCTTGGACGCGCTGGAGCAGCTCGCCGGGCTCGTCGGCGTACTGGAGGACCTGGGCCCGGTGGCCCAGCACGCCGTCAGGCTGGGGCTGCGCAAGGCGAAACGCGGCCACACCCCGTCGGACCGGCGCATCCCGTCACGCGACCCGGCGCGGTAGCTCCATCGGACGCCCCGAGTCGACACGACCTCATATCTGACGTTTCGTGGCTTTCGTGGGGTATGGGCCTCACAAGATCAGCTTGGAGGCCGCGTGTTGCCGGAGGGCTACGACTACGAGAAGCACAGCCGTCTCGCCGGGCCGCTGACGGACCCGGGGAAGGGTGCCTACACGGTCCAGTACACGAGTCTGCTCTCGAAGGAGCCCCACCGAATACGGGCCGTCCTTCTCATGACGCTCGCGCCGCTCCTCTCGCTGGTCCTGCTGGCGTACCTGGTGTGGCCGTCCCACTGGACCGAGCGGGAGAACGCCGACCCCTGGCTGGTCCGCGCCGACCACGTGATGCTGGGCTCCATCGCTCTGATCATGTTCTTCATGTTCATGAACGTGGCGTCCATCGCGCACGCCACGATGGTCGCCCGCGACCCGGTCCCGGTGCGCGCCCGCAAGGGAACCCGCGTCGCGTTCCTGACGACGTACGTCCCCGGCAAGGAACCCCTCGCCATGGTCCGCGCCACGCTCGAAGGCGCGGTCAAGGTCCGTCACCGCGGGCGGTTCGACGTCTGGCTCCTCGACGAGGGCGACGACGCCCAGGCGAAGGCACTCTGCGCCGAACTGGGGGTGAAGCACTTCACCCGCAAGGGCGTCCCCGACTGGAACCAGCAGAAGGGCCCGCACCGCGCGAAGACCAAGCACGGCAACTACAACGCCTGGCTGGCCATGCACGGCAAGGACTACGACTACTTCGCGTCCGTCGACACCGATCACGTCCCGCTGCCCAACTACCTGGAGCGGATGCTGGGTTACTTCCGTGACCCGGACATCGCGTTCGTGGTCGGGCCGCAGGTGTACGGCAACTACCGGGCCGCCGTCACCAAGGCCGCCGAGTCGCAGCAGTACCTCTTCCACGCCCTGATCCAGCGCGCCGGGAACCGCTACCGCGCGCCCATGTTCGTCGGTACGAACAACGTGGTGCGGGTCAGCGCGCTGACCCAGGTCGGCGGACTGTACGACTCGATCACCGAGGACATGGCGACCGGCTTCGAGATCCACCGCCGCAAGAACCCGCGCACGGGCCACTTCTGGCGCTCCGTCTACACCCCCGACGTCCTCGCGGTGGGGGAGGGGCCGTCGTCCTGGACGGACTTCTTCACCCAGCAGATGCGCTGGTCCAGGGGCACCTACGAGACGGTGTTCAAGCAGTTGTGGAAGGCGCCCTTCCGGGTTCCGCCGGGGCGGCTCCTCAACTACGGCCTGATGCTCCTCTACTACCCCATGACCGCCGTCAACTGGCTTCTGGGCATTCTGAGCTGCGTGCTGTTCCTGTGGTTCGGCGCGTCCGGCACCCAGGTCTCCACCTCGGTCTGGCTGATGCTCTACAGCGACGCCGTCGCCCTGCAGATCGGCCTCTACCTGTGGAACCGCCGCCACAACGTCTCGCCGCACGAGCCCGAGGGCTCCGGCGGCCTGGCCGGCATGGCGATGTCCGCGATCTGCGCACCGATCTACCTGAAGTCGCTGGGCGCGGCGGTCGTCGGCAGCCGAGGCAAGTTCGTGGTGACCCCCAAGGGCGGCGAGGTCAGCCCCGACCGGCTGCTGACGTTCCGCATCCACTTCTTCTGGGCGGCGATCCTGGTCGCGTCCCTGTGGGCGTCCGTCCAGTACGGGAACACGCACGCCGCGATGCGCACCTGGGCCGTACTGGCGCTGGTCATCACGCTCGCCCCGGTGACGGTCTGGCTGTGCAGCAGGTACGCCGAGCGCGACAGCAGGAAGGACGCGGCAGCGGGAGCCGTCCGCCGACGCGAGCGCGACAGGAGGCCCGCGCGGGCCTGCGCGACGGTCGAGCAGGAGGGCACGGCCGCCACCACAGCACGGGCTGCTTCCACCGCACCGGCCGCCACTACAGCACCGGCCGCCACCACCGCGCCGACCGCCACCGGCTCACCGGCCGCCGTCGGAGCCACCACCACCGGAGGGAAGTGACATGGCAGACCGCCCGACCAGCAGGCCGAAGAAGGGGCAGAACGGGCCGGCCGGCCCCGCCGCCCCGAACGGCGCGGCGGCGAGCAGCGCGAAGAAGCCCAAGAAGCTGAAGAACAGCCTCCTCGGCGGCGGCGCCGTCGTCCTCCTCGTGGGTCTCAACGCCCCGGCCGCCCTGGACTTCGCGGAGGAGAAGTACCACGCCTACAAGATCGCCCAGCCCGGCTACAAGGCGGAGTTCGGTTCCTGGACCGAACTCGACGTCCCCGGCGAGTACAAGGTGAACGCGATCCACGCCGCCCTCCTCCGCACCGGCAAGGTGCTCCTCATCGCGGGCTCCGGCAACGACCAGAAGAAGTTCGACTCCGGCACCTTCGACACCGTCCTGTGGGACCCGAAGAAGAACACCTTCAAGAAGATCCCCACCCCGGAGGACTTCTTCTGCGCCGGGCACGCCCAGCTCCCCGACGGGCAGCTCCTGGTGGCCGGCGGCACCGCCCGGTACGAGGTGCTGGACGGCAAGGTGTCGCGGGCGGGCGGCGGCATGCGGGTCAAGAACGAGAACCCCGACAGGGCCGTCACCCTGAAGAAGGGCACCCGCTTCCGGTCGCCCTCCGGGGTGGAGTACGTGTCCAAGTTCGACGTCACCGTCCCCCGCGCCAAGCGCGAGTTCAAGGTCGGTTACTTCTCGTCCGGCCAGATGAAGCCCTGGGAGACCAAGGTCACGGCCGCGGAGTCGCGCGTGTTCGTCGAGGCCGTGAAGGAGGGCCCGGGGGCGCTCACCACCCAGGCGGCCCAGTACGAGATCGTGGGCCTGCCGGAGAAGGACGCCGACAACGTCTACGGCCTCGCGCAGCGGATCACCACCGAGAAGCAGGACTTCCAGGGCATCAAGGCGGCGTACGAGTTCGACCCCGTGGCCGAGAAGTACGTCCCCGTACAACCCATGAAGGACGCCCGCTGGTATCCGACGCTCGCCACCCTCGAAGACGGCAGGGTGCTCGCCGCATCGGGCCTCAACGACGTCGGCGACGTCGTCCCCGGCGACAACGAGATCTACGACCCGAAGACCAAGAAGTGGAGCAAGGGCCCCTTCCGTTACTTCCCCACCTACCCGGCGCTCTTCCTCACCAAGGGCGGCAAACTCTTCTACTCCGGCTCCAACGCGGGCTACGGACCGGCCGAGAAGGGCCGCGTCCCCGGCCTGTGGGACGTGAAGACCAACGCCTTCACCAAGGTCGGCGGCCTGGCCGACCCCGACCAGCTGGAGACCTCCGCGTCCGTCCTGCTGCCGCCCGCCCAGGACCAGAAGGTGATGGTGCTCGGCGGCGGCGGGGTCGGCGAGTCCGAGAAGGCCACGGCCCGCACCGCCATCGCCGACCTGAAGGCCGACAACCCCGCCTTCACGTCCGGCCCGCCGCTCACCCAGGGGACCCGCTACCTGTCCTCCGTCCTGCTGCCCGACGACACCGTCTTCACCAGCGGCGGCTCCCGCGACTACCGGGGCCGGAGCGGCAGCGACATCCTGACGGCCCAGTTCTACGACCCGAAGGCGAACGCGTTCCGGGACGCGGCCGAACCCACCGTCGGCCGCAACTACCACTCCGAGGCGCTCCTGCTGCCCGACGGCCGGATCGCCACCTTCGGCTCCGACCCGCTCTACGGCGACGAGGACAACACCAAGCTCGGCGCCTTCGAGCAGCGCGTGGAGATCTTCACCCCGCCCTACCTGGAGAAGGGCAGGGCCCGTCCGGTCCTGGAGAAGGGCCCCGACGCGTTCCAGTCCTCCCGGGCCTCGTACCGGACCAAGGACGCCGACCGCATCGTCAAGGCGCGCCTCATGCGTCCCAGCGCCGTCACCCACACCACCGACGTCGAGCAGCGCTCGGTCGAACTGGTCCTGAAGAAGGACAGGAACGGCGTGACGGTCACCGTGCCCGCCGACCGGACGCTGGTCCCGGCCGGCTGGTACATGCTTTTCGTCACGGACAGGGACGGAGTCCCGTCCGAGGCCAAGTGGATCCAGGTCAAGTAGCCGCCGCCCAGCGGGCCCGAGGGGCCCGGTCGCGGGATCGCAGGCCACCGGGACCGGTCTGGCCCCGGTGGCTCGCGGACAGCGGGACCCGGCAGACCCGGGTCGGCTGGCCACCCGTCAGGAGGACCTGCGCGCCAGCCCCAGCGCGTAGTCCGGCCACCACGTTCCGGCCGTGGGGCCGCCCCGGCACTCGCCGTCCGAGTCGCCGGGGCGCTTGATCCACAGGTAGGCGTCGAGCAGCGGGTCGCCGGTCCTGTCGGTGGGCGGGGTCCCCAGCGCCCGTCCGGTCGGATTGCACCAGGCGTCCGCGCGGGCCCCGGGCAGCGGGCCCGCTCCGTTCCGGCTCGTGTCGACGAGGTAGTGCGCGCCTCCGAGCAGCCCGGACAGCTGCGCCCCGTACGCCTTCACCACGTCGTTCCGCTGGAAGTTCGACACGTTCAGCGAGAATCCGTCGGCCCGCGCGATGCCGGACCGCGTCAGCGGGCCGACCAGCTTGCCCGGGTCGTCGATCCACGCCGGATTCCCCGCGTCGATGTACACCTTCGTCCTCGGCTGCCGCTTCAGTCGCTCGACTGCCTGCGCGAGCAGCTGGGTCCGCTCGTCGTGGTGCTCGGGCGGGGTGCAGCCGTCGACGATGTGCGGGACGGCGTCCGGTTCGAGGACGACGGTGGCGGAGGCGTTCCCGATCGCCTGCGCGAAGGAGTCCAGCCACGCCCGGTACGCGTTCCCGTCCGGTGCCCCGCCCGCGCTGTGCTGCCCGCAATCGCGGTGCGGGATGTTGTACGCGACGAGGACGACCGTGCGCCCCTCCTTCGCCGCCTCCGCCGTGACGCGCCGTACGTCCGGCACGGGATCGTCCCCGGCGGGCCAGTTGGCGACGGGCCGGTCGGCGATCTTCCGGAGCGTGTTCGCGTCCTCGGTACGCCCCTGGGCGGTCCACGCCCTGACCTGCCGGGCTGCGCTGGAGTCGGGATCCACCCAGAACGGCGAGGCCGGGGCCGGGGCCGGGGCCGACGGTGCGGAGACGGTCTCCTCGGCGGGGGCCGGGGTGTCCGGCGACGAGCACGCGGCGACGCCGGCCACCAGGAGCGCGGCCACCGCGCAGTGGGCCTTACGGGACAACCTTCGGCCGGACATCCAGCCTCCTCGGGACGAGTGACGACTGCTCACGGCGGAAACGGACCCTGGTGCCGCGCAGACACGGAACCGCCCAATCCTGACATAACGCACAGTTCGCACAGGGCTACGACCCGGCGGTGAGCGACATGTCCGACCGCCCGGGACGCACGGAAGTCCGCGTACCGAACCGCGAGACGCAGCTGACCAGCATGTGACCGACCGGTAGGGTCGGTCTGTGCCGAAGCCGCTCAGCCTCCCCTTCGATCCCATCTCGCGCGCCGACGAACTCTGGCAGCAGCGCTGGGGCCCCGTGCCGTCGATGGCCGCCATCACCTCGATCATGCGGGCCCAGCAGATCCTGCTCGCCGAGGTCGACGCCGTCGTCAAGCCGTACGGGCTGACCTTCGCGCGGTACGAGGCGCTGGTCCTGCTGACCTTCTCCAAGGCGGGCGAGCTGCCGATGTCGAAGATCGGGGAGCGGCTGATGGTCCACCCGACGTCGGTCACCAACACCGTCGACCGGCTGGTCAGGTCGGGCCTGGTCGACAAGCGCCCGAACCCCAACGACGGGCGCGGAACCCTCGCGTCCATCACGGACAAGGGCCGCGAGGTCGTCGAGGCGGCGACCCGGGACCTGATGGCGATGGAGTTCGGGCTCGGGGTGTACGACGCGGAGGAGTGTGCGGAGATCTTCGCGATGCTGAGGCCGCTGCGGGTGGCGGCGAAGGACTTCGACGAGGCCTGAGCGCCCGTCCCGTACCCGGCCCCGTCCCCTTTCCGGGCGCCTCGCGCAGGCCGTCGCGCACGCCTGGCCCGCCGGAAGATCGCCCAGCCTGCCCGGTTACGCTCGACGGCATGAAACAGAGCGTGCTGACCCGTTATCGGGTGATGGCCTACGTCACCGCCGTGTGGCTTCTGGTGTTCACCGTCGCCATCGTCCTGAAGTACGGCTTCGACACCGGCGACACCATGCTGATCTCCCAGATCCACGGTGTGCTCTTCATCATCTACGTGATCTTCGCCTTCGATCTCGGCACCAAGGCGAAGTGGCCCTTCGGCAAGCTCCTGTGGGTGCTCGCGGCCGGCTGCATCCCGGTGGCCAGCTTCTTCGTCGAGCCCAAGATCACCCGCGAGGCCAAGCTGCTCGTCAAGGACGAGGGCCCGGTCATGAGCAAGCCGTAACGCGTCCCACTCCGCCGCCGTACGGATCCGAACCGTACGGCGGTTGTCCATCGACTTTTACTAGGACGTCCTAGTAAATTGACCGTATGGATGCCGACGCGATTGAACAGGGCCGCCAGCGCTGGCAGGCCCGGTACGACAAGGCCCGCAAGCGAGACGCCGACTTCACCACCCTCTCCGGCGACGAGGTCGAGCCGGTCTACGGGCCGCGCCCCGGCGACACGTACGAGGGCTTCGAGCGGATCGGCTGGCCCGGCGAGTACCCCTTCACCCGCGGCCTGCACGCCACCGGCTACCGGGGCCGGACCTGGACCATCCGCCAGTTCGCCGGCTTCGGCAACGCCGAGCAGACCAACGAGCGCTACAAGATGATCCTCGCCGCCGGCGGCGGCGGCCTCTCCGTCGCCTTCGACATGCCCACCCTCATGGGCCGCGACTCCGACGACCCCCGCTCTCTCGGCGAGGTCGGGCACTGCGGCGTCGCCATCGACTCGGCCGCGGACATGGAGGTCCTCTTCGGGGACATCCCCCTGGGCGACGTCACGACCTCCATGACCATCAGCGGCCCGGCCGTCCCCGTCTTCTGCATGTACCTGGTCGCCGCCGAGCGCCAGGGCGTCGACCCCGGCCTCCTCAACGGCACGCTCCAGACGGACATCTTCAAGGAGTACATCGCCCAGAAGGAGTGGCTCTTCCAGCCCGAGCCGCACCTGCGTCTGATCGGCGACCTGATGGAGCACTGCGCGGCGGGCATCCCCGCGTACAAGCCGCTCTCCGTCTCCGGCTACCACATCCGCGAGGCCGGGGCGACGGCCGCACAGGAGCTGGCCTACACCCTCGCCGACGGCTTCGGCTACGTGGAGCTGGGCCTGAGCCGCGGCCTGGACGTGGACGTCTTCGCCCCCGGCCTCTCCTTCTTCTTCGACGCGCACCTGGACTTCTTCGAGGAGATCGCCAAGTTCCGCGCCGCGCGCCGGATCTGGGCCCGGTGGATGAAGGAGGTGTACGGCGCCAGGACGGACAAGGCGCAGTGGCTCCGCTTCCACACCCAGACCGCCGGTGTCTCGCTCACCGCGCAGCAGCCGTACAACAACGTCGTCCGCACGGCCGTGGAGGCACTGTCCGCCGTCCTCGGCGGCACGAACTCCCTGCACACCAACGCCCTCGACGAGACCCTCGCCCTGCCGAGCGAGCAGGCGGCCGAGATCGCGCTGCGCACCCAGCAGGTCCTCATGGAGGAGACCGGCGTCGCCAACGTCGCCGACCCCCTCGGCGGCTCCTGGTACGTCGAGCAGCTCACCGACCGCATCGAGGCCGAAGCAGAGAAGATCTTCGACCAGATCCGGGAACGCGGCCTGCGCGCCCACCCCGACAACCAGCACCCCATCGGTCCGATCACCTCGGGCATCCTGCGCGGCATCGAGGACGGCTGGTTCACCGGCGAGATCGCCGAGTCCGCCTTCCAGTACCAGCGCGCGCTGGAGAAGGGCGACAAGAAGGTCGTCGGCGTGAACACCGCGACCGGCTCGGTCACCGGCGACCTGGAGATCCTGCGGGTCAGCCACGAGGTCGAGACCGAGCAGGTGCGGGTGCTCGCCGAGCGCAGGGCCCGCCGCGACGACGCCAAGGTACGGGCCTCACTGGACGCCATGCTGGCCGCGGCCCGCGACGGCTCCAACATGATCGAGCCGATGCTGGAGGCGGTGCGGGCCGAGGCCACGCTGGGCGAGATCTGCGGAGTGCTGCGGGACGAGTGGGGCGTCTACGTCGAACCCCCGGGCTTCTGACCGGAGTTGGGTCCACGGGCGACGCCACGACCTCAACCGCTCCTGAGGCCGTGGCGTCGCTGCGCCGTATGACGGCCAACGCGAAGCAGAGCACACAGACCTGGCAGGAGGCCGCCGTATCCCCGGTCGGCCGTCCCGTCGGCCCCCGCCCCGCTGTCGGCCGTCCCGGCGGCCCGCACCCCCGTCGGCCGTTCTCGCCGCCCGCCCCGAGCCGCACCACCGGCCGGGGCGCGGCGGGACCCGCTAGGCCGGGACGGCGTCGGACGATTCCAGCAGCGCCCTTTCCTCCGCGGTGAGCCGCAGCGAGGCGGCGGCGACGTTCGCCGCCAGGTGGGCGGGGTCGCCCGTCCCCGGGATGGCCAGCACGTGCGGCCCCTGCTGCAGGGTCCAGGCCAGACGTACCTGCGCGGGCGAGGCGTCGTGGGCGCGGGCGACCGCCAGGACCCGCTCCTCCTCGATGCCCGTCGCACCGGTCTCGCGGCCCGTGCCGGCGATGGCGTAGAAGGGGACGAACGCGATGCCCTGTTCGCCGCAGCTGCGCAGCAGCGCCGTGTCCTCGGCCGCGGCCCCCGGGCCGTACGGGTTCTGCACGCAGACCACCGGCGCGATGCTCCGGGCCTCCGCGAGGTGGGCCGAAGTGACGTTGGAGACGCCGAGGTGCCGGACGAGCCCGGCCTCGCGCAGCTCGGCGAGGGCGCCGAAGTGCTCGGCGATGGAGCCGGTCGACCTGCTGCGCGGGACGCGCAGGTTGACGACGTCGAGGTGGTCGCGGCCGAGTTGGCGGAGGTTCTCCTCGACCTGGTCACGGAGCTGATGGGGCTCGGCGTACCGCCAGTCCCCGGCGGGGGTGCGGGCCGGCCACACCTTCGTGGTGATGACGAGGTCCTCGGCGTACGGCGAGAAGGCCGCGCGGAGCAGTTCGTTGGCGGAGTGCGCGGAGGAGAAGTAGAAGGCCGCGGTGTCGAAGTGGTTGACGCCGAGGTCGACGGCACGGCGCAGCAGGGCGACGGCCTGGTCGCGGTCGCGCGGCGCGGAGGCGGTGTCGAGCGCCGGCCCGATCTGCGGCAGGCGCATGGTGCCGTAACCGAGACGGCGGACGGACAGCTCGCCACCGAGCTTCCAGGTCCCGGCGGCGGCTGCGGCGAGGGTGGGGCGGTCGGGCATGCAAGTCCTCCGGGTCGTCGACGGGGGCGTCCTGGCGGATGCCGACTCGGAGTATGGGGCCATGGCGGGGCGCGGGAGAAGGTGGGAGCAGCTGGTGAAGAGTCACATCGCAATGGGGAATGCGGAGACGGGCAGGGGGAGTTGACACTGGTGTCCGCGAGGGCGACGGGTGCCGGATCCGGGCCTTCGTGCACTGCAAGCCGCACGCCGAGAAGGCCTTCCTCAAGCACAGGTCGAGATGTTCGCGGGCGACGTGCGCGACGCGGGCCGGGTGTCGGACGCCGTCTTCCGCCTCGCCGCCCTGATCGGCGTCCCCTGCAGCTACGCCTCGCCCGGTGCGTACGTGCAGACCGACGCCGTCGGTATGGAGAACGTCACCGACACCGCGCGCGGCATCCTCGCCATGGCCGCGTGCGGCCGGGCGTTCGGCGAGACGGTCAACCTGGGCGCCGGGCGCGAGATCGCGATCGGTGGGCTGGCCGCCGCGCTCATCGCCGTGTCCGGCCGGGAGGCCGAGGTCGTCGTCGGCCCGGCGCGGCTGGGGCCCCCGGGCAGCGAGGTGGAGCGGCTGCTGTCCGACAACACGAGGGCGCGCGCGTGGGCGGGCCGGGAGCCGCAGACGTCCCCGGAGGACGGGCTGAGGCGGACCAGCGAGCGAGGAGCGGAGAACGTCCACCTCTTCGCGCCGGACCGCTGCCAGGTCCGACGCCTACCGGCCCCGGCCCCCGCCCAGACCGCTCACCAGCAGCGACGTGAAGCTGCGCGCCCACGCCTCGTCCACCGGTTCCGCGCTCACCAGCGCCCGGTGGACGACGGCCCCCGCGATCACGTCGAAGATCAGGTCCGCGTCGCGGGCGGCCTGCACCGGGGACTCCTCGTACGGCAGCTCGCCGCGGGCCTGCGCGCGCTCCCGGCCCAGGAGCACGAGGCGCTTCTGACGCTCGACGATCGCCGAGCGGATGCGCTCGCGCAGGGCGGGGTCGCGGGTGGACTCGGCGACCACCGCCATCAGCGCGGTCTTCGTCTCGGGGCGCTCCAGGAGTGCGGCGAACTGCAGGACGACACCCTGTACGTCCTCCAGCAGGCTTCCCCGGTCCGGGAGTTCCAGCTCGTCGAAGAGGACCGCGACCGCGTCCACGACCAGCTCGCTCTTGTGCGCCCACCGCCGGTACAGGGTCGTCTTGGCGACCCCGGCGCGCCGCGCCACGTCGCCCATGGTCAGCTTCGGCCAGCCCAGCTCCACCAGCGCCTCCCGGGTCGCGACCAGGATCGCGGCGTCCGCAGCGGCGCTGCGGGGCCGTCCGGTGCGGGGGTGCGGCGGGGTGGCGGGAGGCGGCATGACCGAGACCATACCGGCCGGTACGCAGGGTCTGGCAGCAGGTCGTGAGGCGGATCACTGTCGTCCGCCCGGCCGGTCGAGTTACGCTACGGCCTGTAGCGAAAGCCCGCGCCGGTCACCCGGACATGGGCCGAGCGACAACCACCGGTGCCAGGTGGGGACCCGGCACCAGCCAAGCAGTACCGCCCTCGGGCCCTCGTAAGAACCCGCGTGCGGGCAGAGGGCCCTTTCGGGCACTTCCCGGTTGCTTTCGGGCACTTCCCGAAGGCAACCGGGGTGCTTTCCGGGCGCTTTTCCGAACGGGCCGCCGAGGGGGGAGGATGTACGCATGCAGCCTAGGAACATGTCCATGAGCGGCGTCGTAGACCTCGCCGCGGTGAAAGCGGCCAACGAGGCCCGGCAGAAGGCGGAGCAGGCGCGTGCCGAGGCCGCCCGGCAGGGCGGAGCGCCCGCCGCGCCCGCCTCGCACCTCGTCTTCGACGTCGACGAAGCCGGTTTGAGACCCAAGTACTCCAGCTCGCCTCCGAGGTCCCGGTCGTCGTGGCCTTCTGGTCGCGGCGCTCCGAACAGAGCGAGCAGCTCACGCAGCAGCTGGCCCGTCTCACCGAGGAGTACCGGGGACGGTTCGTCCTCGCCAAGGTCGAGGGCGAGACGAACCCGATGCTGTTGGCAGCAGTTCGCCGTCCAGGGCGTTCCGGCCGTGTTCGCGGTCGTGGCGGGCCAGGCCCTGCCGCTCTTCCAGGGCGTCGCGCCCGAGGAGCAGGTCCGGGCCACCCTCGACCAGCTCATCCAGGTCGGCGAGGAGCGTTTCGGGCTGACCGGTATCCAGGTCGCCGACGGTCCCGTGGCGGAGACGCCGGCCCCGGTCGGCCCGTACGACGCGCTGCTCGACGCGGCCATGGACGCGCTGAACGCCAACGACTTCGCGGGTGCCGTCCAGGCGTACAAGAACGTCCTCGCGGACGACCCGGCGAACCCGGACGCCAAGGCCGGTCTCGTCCAGGCCGAACTCCTCGCGCGGGTCACGAAGCTGGACCCGCAGCAGACCCGCAAGGACGCCGCCGACCGGCCCGCCGATCCGGCCGCGCAGATCGCCGCGGCCGAGCTGGACCTGGCGGGCGGCCACGTCGAAGACGCGTTCTCCCGCCTCGTCGACACGGTGCGCGTGACGGCAGGGGACGACCGGGACGCGGCGCGGGTCCGGCTGCTGGAGCTCTTCGAGGTCGTCGGCGCCGACGACCCGCGGGTGAGCGCCGCCCGTACCGCGCTGGCGCGGGTGCTCTTCTAGCAGCCCGCCCGCCGGCCCTCCTTCCGGGCCGGTGGCGGGACAGAACCCGTACCGCCGCTCCCGCATCCGCGATGTCCCTCCGCATCGCGGTGATTTGGCGACACAGTGATAAAACGCGGCCGCGCTTTGCCGAACTTGGCAATCGCGGTCGCTGTTACTTGAAGTAACAGGAACTCGGCCTTCTGTCCGCCTTGTTGCGGCAATCACCCGGTTTTCCGGGTCACCGGCCGCACCCGTCCGCCACCCTGCGAGACCGCTCGGCAGCGACCTGGTGATCAAGGCGTTACCAGTGAGTAACGAACCCCTTGTGCCCACGCCCGTGCATGCACCACGATCGGCGACGCCCGGTCCTTCGAACGCGTCCCGGAAGCCAGTCGGGGCGACGGTTCCGAGGGTCCCCACCGGGTGGGCCGGCAGCAGTGGTGCCGGCTCCGGACAGGGGGGTCTCCGCCGCGCGGCGGGGCCTGTCCAGCAGGTTGCGCGAACGCGTGGCCCAGTGGTTGTCGCTCGGGGGTGGGCGCCGGTGGTTCGGACGTGGCTCACGCCTGACGGCCGACGCGGGCTCTCGTACTCCGAGGACGTAGCACTTCTCCCCTCCCGGAACGGGCCCTGCCCGTACCGGAGACGTACGTCCGAGAAGGAGGAAAGTACATGAGCTCCCAAGTACGCGGTGGAACCAGATGGCGTCGCTTCGCGGTCGTCATGGTGCCGACCGTCGCCGCGACCGCCGCGATAGGCGTCGCCATGGCCCAGGGCGCGCTGGCGGCTTCGTTCAGCGTCTCCGGCCAGGACTTCAAGGTCACGGCCGACAAGCTGGACGCCACGGGCTTCGTGCAGTACGGCAGCCTCGCCAAGGGCAACGACCTCGACGGCAAGCCGACCCTGCACCCGGTCGCGGTCTCCGGCTTCAAGACGGCCGACATCACGAACATGTGCCAGTCGGTCGTCACGCCCAACGTCCCGGTCTTCGGCAGTGTCAGCCTGATGCTCAGGGCCGGTACCGGCGGCACACCGGTGCATGCCGAGAACATCTACCTGGACGTCGCCGAGCTCGACGCCGACGCCGAGTTCAGCAACATCGACATCGGCGTCGCGGCCGGCAGCGCCGACAAGGGTCCGGGCATCCAGCCCAAGACCGAGGCGAACAAGTTCGGGTTCGCCCAGCAGGCGGACACGGCCGTGCTGACCAAGGTGAAGCAGCGCGCCTGGGCGACGTCGGCGGGCACCTTCAAGCTCAGCGGCCTCAACCTGCGTCTGCACAAGGGCGTCAAGGAGTGCTACTAGGCACCCCGTTGCGGGCCGGGATGCCGTCGCGCGTCGCCGCGGCGTCCCGCCCGCTCCCCTTCCTCCCTCCTCTTCTGTACAGCAACACCGGTTCCAGGGAGCTGTTTTCATGAGCGCCGAGACCACGGTTCCGAGCCAGGGCCGCGATGTCCACTACTGGCGGCTGCGCTTCCGCGCCTGGCGAGGCGTCCGGCCGTTCTGGGCGGGACTCCTCACCCTCGTCGGTGGCGTCCCAATCATGTATTTCCCTTACAACGACGTGAAAATGGGCGCGCTCACGATCACCATGGCGACCACGGCGGGCGCGGGCTCGCTGATCATCGGCGTCCTGCTGGTCACGCTGGGCCTCACGATGTGGTTCCACTCCATCGTGCGGATCTTCGCGGGCGTCGCCTCGATCCTGCTCGCCCTCGTCTCCATACCGGTGTCGAACCTCGGCGGCTTCCTGTTCGGCTTCCTGCTCTCCATGGTGGGAGGCGCGATGTCGATCGCGTGGGCCCCGGCGAGGACGGACGCCCACCCCTACGCCGTCGCGCCGGGTACGGAGCCGGGCGGATACGGCGGCGCGTCTTCCGCCCCGGCCGCTGCTCCGGCCGCGGACCCCGCCGCGGTCGCTCCGGCAACCGGGCGGACGACGGCGCTCGACCTCTCGAAGCCCGAGGGAACCGCGGCCGATACGCACCTCCCCGCTCCGCCCCCGTCCCGCGGGACGGACACGACCGATACGTCTGTCGACGCCGATGGCAGGAGGAACAGTGCGGGGTGAAGAGGCCCAGGGGGCCGCGGGTGGGGGAGTGGCGCCCCGTCGCAGAGGGGGGCCGCGTCACGCGGCCCCCAAGAAGTCGCTGCTGACCAGGTTCCAGCTGCCCGCGGGCAAGGCCCTGGCCCTCGCGGCGATGCCGACCGCGGTGTTCGTCGGGATGAGCCTGACACCGAAGCCGGCGATGGCCGCCGGTGAGCCGGCCAACCCGTTCGCCCCGGGCCCGTGCGTGACGCAGCCGGACGAGCCGGACAAGAACGGCGACGGCACGCCGGACAGGGGCGCCGAAGCGGAGGGCGCGGACTCCCGGGGCAAGGCGGACGCGGAGGCCGGAAAGGACGCGGGCGCGGACAAGGGCGCCGAGGCAGGCGCGGACGGGGAACCCGGCATGGACAAGGGCGCTCCGGCTCCGGGCGCCACCGAGCCCCCCGCCGGCACGGACGCCAGGACTCCGTCGGGTGGTCCCACCACAGGGGCCAAGCCCCCGGCCGCCCCACCCGCCTCCACCCCCACGCCGGCCCCCGCCGAGAAGGAGACCCACAACCCCCTCGACCCGCTCGGCGTGGGCCCCAAGATCAAGGACTTCTTCGACGGCCTCGGCGCCAAGAAGGACGAGCCCCCGGCCCGCCCGTCGCCTCCCGCCCCGACGGGCACCGCGAAACCGACTGCCCCCGAGGGCGGCACGGCCGGCGATGCCGTGCCCACGCCTGCGACGACGAGCGCCCCGGCCGACGCGGGCGGCACCGTCCCCGGCAAGGACGCGGCGAAGGGCGCTAAGGACGCCGGCCCCAAGTCCGGCGCGGCAACCCCCGAGGCAGCCGGGGCAGCCGAGGAGGCAAAGAAGGGCAAGGACGCCAGGGACGCAGAGGAAAAGGCGGACGAGGCGGCCGGAAAGGCGAAGCAGGAGGCGGAAGCCGCGGCGGCCAGGACCGAGAAGGCCATCCGCGACGCGGCCGCGAAGCTCGGCATCGAGGTCGCGGACTTCGACCAGGACGGTGACGGCAAGCCCGACCTCGCCCCCAACGCCGACGGCACGATCCCCTTCCCCTGCCCCACCGCCGACCCCCGGGCGCTCGCGGAAGCCGAGCTGGAGCCGGGTATCCCGGACCTGCCGGACGACCCGTGGGTCCTGGAGACCTCGATGCTCACCCTGCGCGGTCTGGACTACGCGGGCGTCGTGGAGGTCCGCACGGCGAGCGGCAGGATCAAGAAGGTCCTGAAGTTCACCGCGAAGGAGACGGACATCAAGGACCTGCACCAGATGACCGTCGGCCCGGCGGGCACCACGGGGCACGTCCAGGCGCGCAAGGGCTCCACCTCCACCCTGCGTCGGGGCACCGTGACGATGTACACGGAGGAGCTGAAGGGCAACCTCTTCGGCCTCATCCCGGTGACCTTCAGCCCTCGGACCCCGCCGCCGCTGAACGTGCCGATCGCCATGTTCACCGACGTCAAGGTCACCCAGGCCGGCCAGTTCGGCGGCACGCTGACGGTCCCCGGCCTGCACAACTACTTCACGGGCCCGGGTACGGGCCGGGCGGCCGGCTGAGTTCCGTACGCACCATGCGGGAAGGGCGGGCGCCGGGGAGAAACCCGGGGCCCGCCCTTCCCTCGCGTGCTCACGTACGAGCCGCTCACGTACGTGTTGCTCCGGTACGCACGCGAACGCCGACTGCCGTCAGGCGGAGGCCTCTTCGCCGCCCAGGTGGTGGACCCGGACCATGTTCGTGGTGCCGGGGATGCCGGGGGGCGAACCGGCGGTGATGACCATGGTGTCGCCGTTGTTGTAGCGCTGGAGCTTGAGCAGCTCGGCGTCGACGAGGTCGACCATGGCGTCCGTGTTGTCGACGTGCGGAACCACGAAGGACTCGATGCCCCAGCTCAGCGCGAGCTGGTTGCGGGTGGCCTCGTCGGTGGTGAAGGCGAGGATCGGCTGGGCCGCGCGGTAGCGGGAGAGGCGGCGGGCCGTGTCACCGGACTGAGTGAAGGCGACCAGCGCCTTGCCGTCCAGGAAGTCCGCGATCTCGCAGGCCGCGCGGGCGACGGAACCGCCCTGGGTGCGCGGCTTCTTGCCGGGCACCAGGGGCTGGAGGCCCTTGGAGAGGAGTTCCTCCTCGGCCGCGACGACGATCTTGGACATCGTCTTGACGGTCTCGATGGGGTACGCGCCGACCGAGGATTCGGCGGAGAGCATGACCGCGTCCGCGCCGTCGAGGATCGCGTTGGCGACGTCCGAGGCCTCCGCGCGGGTCGGGCGCGAGTTGGTGATCATCGACTCCATCATCTGGGTCGCCACGATCACCGGCTTGGCGTTGCGGCGGCACAGCTCGATGAGGCGCTTCTGCACCATCGGGACCTTTTCGAGCGGGTACTCCACGGCCAGGTCGCCTCGGGCCACCATGACGCCGTCGAAGGCCGCGACGATGCCCTCCATGTGCTCGACGGCCTGCGGCTTCTCCACCTTGGCGACGACGGGGACCCGGCGGCCCTCCTCGTCCATCACCTTGTGCACGTCCTTGACGTCGTCCGCGTCCCGTACGAAGGACAGCGCGACCAGGTCGCATCCCATGCGCAGCGCGAAGCGGAGGTCCTCGACGTCCTTCTCCGAAAGGGCCGGGACGTTGACCGCCGCGCCGGGCAGGTTGATGCCCTTGTGGTCGGAGATGACGCCGCCCTCGATGACGATCGTCCTGACCCGCGGGCCCTCGACCGCCACGACCTTCAGCTCGACGTTGCCGTCGTTGATGAGGATCGGGTCGCCCTTCTGGACGTCGCCCGGCAGGCCCTTGTACGTGGTGCCGCAGATGGACTTGTCGCCGGGGACGTCCTCGGCCGTGATGGTGAACTCGTCGCCGCGGACGAGCTCGACGGGGCCCTCGGCGAACTTCGCCAGGCGGATCTTCGGGCCCTGGAGGTCGGCGAGCACGCCCACCGCACGGCCCGTCTCGGCGGCGGCCCGGCGGACGCGGTCGTACCGGCCCTGGTGCTCCTCGTGGGTGCCGTGGCTGAAGTTGAATCGGGCCACGCTCATGCCGGCTTCGATCAGAGCGACGAGCTGCTCGTGGGAGTCGACGGCGGGGCCAAGGGTGCAGACGATTTTGGAACGGCGCATAAGGCGGATCCTATCGGTTTGTTTCGCTGCGGAATATTCCGTCTGGTGGAATGTACAAATGGGCGCGCGGGTGCTCAGACGCGCTCAGTCGCTCTCGCGCACCAGGTCATACGCCTGGTGGGCGATTTCCAGTTCCTCATCCGTCGGTACAACGGCCACGGCAACCCGCGCGTACTCCGGAGAAATGATCCGGGGTTCGTCGGAACGTACGGAATTGAGGGTGGCGTCCACCGCCAGACCCAGCTCCTCCAGGCCTGTCACGGCCGCCTCACGCACCGGGGCCGCGTTCTCGCCGACGCCCGCGGTGAAGGCCACCGCGTCCACCTTGCCCAGGACGGCGGAGTACGCGCCGATGTACTTCTTCAGCCGGTGGATGTAGATCTCGAAGGCGAGTTCGGCCTGCTTGTCGCCCTCGTCGATACGGCGGCGGATTTCCCGCATGTCGTTCTCGCCGCAGAGACCGACCAGGCCGCTCTTCTTGTTGAGGAGCGTGTCGATTTCCTCGCTCGACATTCCGGCCACCCGCTCCAGGTGGAAGATCACCGCCGGGTCGAGGTCGCCCGAGCGGGTGCCCATGACGAGGCCTTCGAGCGGGGTGAGGCCCATCGAGGTGTCGACGCAGCGACCGCCCGCGACGGCGGACGCGGAGGCGCCGTTGCCCAGGTGCAGGACGATGACGTTGACCTCGGAGGGGTCCTTGCCGAGCAGCGCGGCCGTCCTGCGGGAGACGAAGGCGTGCGAGGTGCCGTGGAAGCCGTAGCGGCGGATGCGGTGCGCGTCGGCGGTCTCGACGTCGATGGCGTAGCGGGCGGCGTACTCCGGCATCGTCGTGTGGAAGGCCGTGTCGAAGACGGCGACCTGGGGGAGGTCCGGGCGCAGGGCCTGCGCGGTCTTGATGCCGGTGATGTTGGCGGGGTTGTGCAGCGGTGCGACGGGGACCAGGCGCTCGATCTCCGCCAGCACCTCGTCCGTGACCACGGTCGGGGCGCTGAACCTCAGCCCGCCGTGCACGACCCGGTGACCGATCGCCGCCAGCTCCGGGGAGTCCAGGCCGAGACCGTCGGCGGCGAGTTCGAGGGCGACCGCCTGGAGGGCCTCGTCGTGGTCGGCGAACCGGGTCTCGTGCACGCGCTTCTTGCCGGCGTCCTCGCCGAGGAGGGGGGTGTGCGTGAGCGCGGAGGTCTGCTCGCCGATCTTCTCCACGAGGCCGAGGGCGAGGCGGGAGTGGTCGCGCATGTCCAGGAGCTGGTACTTGAGGGAGGAGGAGCCGGAGTTGAGGACGAGGATGCGGGTGGGGGTCACGGGGGGCCTTCTCGTGCGGGGGTGGATGTCGGGGTGGGGTGCGGAGGTCGCGGGGTGGGCGGGCGTAGGGGCGGGGGCGGGACGCTCCGCGTGGGGGCCGCCCCCTTGCCGGCCCGTTCCGCCCCGGGGGCGGCCCCGCCGCCCGAGGGGGCTGCGGGGGTGCCACGGGTCGGTCAGGAGTTCTGGGACTGGGCCTGGATGGCGGTGATGGCGACCGTGTTGACGATGTCCTGGACGAGCGCGCCGCGGGACAGGTCGTTGACCGGTTTGCGCAGGCCCTGGAGGACCGGGCCGACGGCGACCGCACCCGCCGAGCGCTGTACCGCCTTGTAGGTGTTGTTGCCGGTGTTGAGGTCCGGGAAGATCAGTACGCTCGCCTGGCCCGCGACCGCGGAGCCGGGCAGTTTGGTCGCGGCCACCGAGGGCTCCACCGCCGCGTCGTACTGGATCGGCCCCTCGACCAGCAGGTCGGGGCGCGAGGACCGGACGAGCTCCGTCGCCTCCCGCACCTTGTCGACGTCCGCGCCCGCACCCGAGGTGCCCGTGGAGTACGACAGCATCGCCATCCGCGGGTCCACGCCGAACTGCGCCGCGGTGCCCGCCGACTGGATCGCGATGTCCGCGAGCTGCACGGCGTTCGGGTCCGGGTTGACCGCGCAGTCGCCGTACACCAGGACCTTGTCCGCCAGGCACATGAAGAAGACCGAGGAGACGATCTTGGCGTCCGGTTTGGTCTTGATGATCTCGAAGGCGGGGCGGATGGTGGCGGCCGTGGAGTGCACCGAGCCGGAGACCATGCCGTCCGCCAGGCCCTCCTGGACCATCAGGGTGCCGAAGTAGTTCACGTCGGCGACCACGTCGTACGCCAGCTCCACCGTGACGCCCTTGTGCGCGCGCAGTCCGGCGTACCGCTCGGCGAACCGCTGCCGCAGCTCGGAGTTGGTCGGGTCGATGAGTTCGGCCGACGAGAGGTCGACGCCCAGGTCGGCTGCCTTCTTGCGGATGACGTCGACGTCGCCGAGGAGGGTCAGGTCGCAGACGTCGCGGCGCACGAGCACGTCGGCGGCGCGCAGTACGCGTTCCTCGGTGCCCTCGGGCAGGACGACGCGACGGCGGTCCGAGCGGGCCTGTTCCAGCAGTTCGTGCTCGAACATCATCGGCGTGACGCGTCCGCTGCGGGCCACCGACATCCGGTCCAGCAGATCCGACGTGTCGACATGTCGCTCGAAGAGGCCCAGAGCGGTCTCGGCCTTGCGCGGGGTCGCGGCGTTGAGCTTGCCCTCCAGCGCGAACAGCTCGCCCGCCGTCGGGAAGGACCTGCCCGGGACGGAGATCACCGGCGTGCCGGGCGCGAGCCGCGAGGCCAGGGTGAGGATCTCCTTGCCGGGCCGCTCGTCCAGCGTCAGCAGGACGCCCGCGATGGGCGGCGTACCGGCGCTGTGCGCGGCCAGCGAGCCGACCACCAGGTCCGAGCGGTCGCCGGGGGTGACGACCAGGCAGCCCGGGGTCAGTGCGTTGAGGAAGTTCGGCAGCATCGCGCCGCCGAAGACGAAGTCGAGCGCATCGCGCGCGAGACCCGCGTCGTCGCCGAGCAGAACCGTTCCGCCCAGCGACTGGGTGATCTGGGCGACCGTCGGCGCCGCCAGCGCGGGCTCGTCCGGGAGCACGTACGCGGGAACCGGCAGCCGGCTGTCGTTGAGGCGCTCGGCGATCTCGGCGCGGTCGGCGGGGGCGACCCGGTTCACGACCAGCGTCAGTACGTCGCAGCCCAGGCCGGCGTAGGCGCGGAACGCGTTGCGCGCCTCGGCGCGCACCGACTCGGCCGGCTGCTTCCGGCCGCCGACCACGGGTATGACGGACGCGCCGAACTCGTTGGCCAGCCGCGCGTTCAGCGCCAGCTCGTCCGGGAGCTGGGTGTCCGCGAAGTCCGTGCCGAGGACGAGCACCACCTCGTAGTCCCGGGCCACCTGGTGGAAGCGGTCGACGAGCTGGGAGACCAGTTCGTCGGTGCCCCGCTCCGCCTGGAGGGCGGAGGCCGGTCCGTACTCCATCCCGTAGACCGTCCCCGGATCCTGGGACAGCCGGTACCGGGCCCGCAGCAACTCGAAGAGGCGGTCGGGGCCGTCGTGCACGAGGGGGCGGAACACACCCACTCGGTCCACCTGGCGGGTCAGGAGTTCCATGACTCCCAGCTCGACGACCTGGCGGCCGTCCCCCCGGTCGATGCCGGTCACGTACACGCTGCGTGTCACGCGTGCTCTCCGTCTCGTCGTCGGTCCACCACTGCGGCTCGTGCGGGACTCGTACCCGGTCTGCCGCTCCCTGCCGCAGTGAGCAGTGAATTTGCTGAGTTTGTACGGATAGGGTGATCTTGCACCCTTGACAATACCTTTGGGCATGGTTAGAGCGCCCGCCCGGGCGAGACACCTGCGAGTATCCGTGAGCGCGGGTGACATGCGGATCGTGGAACAATCGAAATCGGGCTCACAAGTACCACCAAGAGCAGGAGACACAGCACGATGCGTATCGGAGTTCTCACGGCAGGCGGCGACTGTCCCGGGCTGAACGCAGTGATCCGGTCGGTCGTGCATCGCGCCGTCGCCGGACACAACGACGAGGTCATCGGGTTCGAGGACGGCTTCAAGGGCCTCCTCGACGGTTACTACCGCCCCCTGGACCTCAACGCGGTCAGCGGCATCCTGGCGCGCGGCGGCACGATTCTCGGCTCGGCCCGGCTGGAGCGCGACCGACTCCGCGAGGCCGCCGAGAACTGCGCCGAACTGGCCACCAAGTACGGCATCGACGTCCTCATCCCGATCGGCGGCGAGGGCACGCTGACCGCCGCCCGGATGCTGTCCGAGGCGGGCATGCCGGTGGTGGGCGTACCGAAGACCATCGACAACGACATCAACGGCACCGACCGCACCTTCGGCTTCGACACCGCCGTCGGTGTCGCGACCGAGGCCATAGACCGTCTGAAGACGACCGCCGAGTCGCACCAGCGCGTCATGGTCGTCGAGGTCATGGGCCGGCACGCGGGCTGGATCGCCCTGGAGTCCGGCATGGCCGGCGGAGCCCACGGCATCTGCCTGCCCGAGCGGCCCTTCGAGGTCGACTCACTGGTCAAGATGGTCGAGGAGCGGTTCGCGCGCGGCAAGAAGTTCGCCGTCGTCTGCGTCGCGGAGGGCGCGCGTCCGGTCGAGGGCACCATGCCGTACGAGAAGGGCGTCATCGACCAGTTCGGACACGAGCGCTTCACCGGCATCGGCACCCGGCTCGCCGTCGAGCTGGAGGCCCGGCTCGGCAAGGAGGCCCGCCCGGTCATCCTCGGCCACGTCCAGCGCGGCGGCACCCCCACCGCGTACGACCGCGTCCTCGCGACCCGGTTCGGCTGGCAGGCGGTGGAGGCGGCGCACTCCGGGCAGTTCGGCAAGATGACGGCGCTCCGTGGCACGAACATCGAGATGGTGCCGCTCGCGGAGGGCGTCCACGAGCTGAAGACGGTCCCGGCCGAACGGATGGACGAGGCGGAGTCGGTCTTCTAGCGCCCCGAGAGGAGTCGCGGTCGTCTCTTCCCGCGGACGACCGGGACGGTGCCGCGTCCGCCCGGCGGTCTCACATCTGGCGAGTCGCCTCCGCGCGCTCCCAGAAACGCTCCACGATGCTCTTCAGGAACTCCCGCCCGGCAGCGCCGTCGCCCGCGTCCCCCACGCCGCCGCCCCACCCCAGCGTCGCCACCATCCGTGACTGGTAGTCGGCGTGCAGCCGCAGCAGGACGTCCTCCGGCGGGTTCGGGAGCGCGGCCCGGCCCCCCGGAAGCAGCTTGACGAGGGGGCGTACATACGCCTGCCAGCGTGTCGTCACCGCGCTCCGCAGAAGTTCGGCGAGTTCCTCCTCCCGGCCGGCCGCGGTGATGAACTGGGCGGGGGACAGACCGAGTTCGGCGACGAGCGCGGCGGTCTGGCGGTCGTTGCCCCGCCACCGGCCGGCCTCCTCCATCCTCAGGTAGGCGTCCAGCCCGAGTCCGACCCGACGCGCCATGTCGTCGGCACCGAGCCCGTGCGCCGTGCGGTGCTCACGCAATGTGCGCGCGGCGAGCAGGAGTTCGGCGGGGGAGCACCACAGCACCCCGGCCATCGCGCTCACCTCGCGACTGGTGGGCGTGCGCAGTCCGCGTTCCCACGCGGCGACCAGGTCCGGGCCGATGTCGAGTCCGTACTGCGACTGCAGCCCGTACGCGACATGGCCGTGCGTCATCCCCAGCGCCTCCCGCAGCCGGCGTGCGGCGAGGGCGTCGAAGGGCGGCGGGGCGTCCGGGGCGGGAGTGGCAGAGGGCAGGGGCACCGGGCCCACGGTAGGGCCCGCGGCGGACCCTGGCTACGGTGCGTTCCCACGAGATCACCCGTCGTGGGAACGTCCAGAGCGCCAACATGGGCCCTTTTGTGAACTCAACGACCAAAAGCGAACGCCGGAAGGTGCGCTGGTGCATAGTCGCCGGGACGTGCGCCGACGTGCGCGCAGCGATGACGACGAGGAGGGCTCCCAGTGGCCGCAGCGGATACAGGATCGAAAGCGGAGCGGGCGGCCCGGCCTCCGTCGTCGGCCCGCACGAAGCGGGACCGGTCGCACTACCTCTACCTGGCGGTCATCCTCGCCGTCGTCCTCGGCATCGCCGTCGGCTTCGCGTTCCCGGGCGTGGCCAAGGATCTGAAGCCGATCGGCACCGGCTTCGTGAACCTGATCAAGATGCTGATCTCACCGATCATCTTCTGCACGATCGTGCTGGGCATCGGCTCGGTCCGCAAGGCCGCCAAGGTCGGTGCTGTCGGCGGTCTCGCACTCGGCTACTTCATGGTCATGTCCACGGTCGCGCTCGGTATCGGTCTGCTGGTCGGCAACATGATCCATCCGGGCACCGACCTCGACCTGGAGGCGCACAAGGGCGCGGGCGCCAAGCAGGCCGAGGGCGCGAGCGAGGGGACGGCCGACTTCCTGCTCGGCATCATCCCCAAGACGCTGGTGTCCGCGTTCACCGAGGGCTCGGTGCTCCAGACCCTGTTCGTCGCGCTGCTGGTGGGCTTCGCGCTCCAGGCGATGGGCAGGTCCGGTGAGCCGGTGCTGCGCGGCATCGGGCACCTGCAGCGGCTGGTGTTCCGGATCCTCGCGATGGTGATGTGGGCGGCGCCGGTGGGTGCGTTCGGCGCGATCGCGGCGGTCGTCGGCGAGACGGGCGCGAAGGCGTTGCAGGCCCTCGCCGTCATCATGATCGCCTTCTACGTGACGTGCGTGCTGTTCGTCTTCGTGGTGCTCGGGGCGATCCTGAAGCTGTGCACGGGCATGAACATCTTCAAGCTCCTCAAGTACCTGGGCCGGGAGTTCCTGCTGATCCTGTCCACCTCGTCGTCGGAGACGGCCCTGCCGAGGCTGATCGCGAAGATGGAGCACCTGGGGGTCAGCAAGCCGGTGGTCGGCATCACGGTGCCGACGGGGTACTCGTTCAACCTGGACGGCACGGCGATCTACCTGACGATGGCGTCGCTGTTCATCGCGAACGCGATGGGGGACCCGCTCAACCTCGGCGAGCAGGTCGCACTCCTCGGCTTCATGATCATCGCTTCGAAGGGCGCGGCGGGGGTGACGGGTGCCGGGCTGGCCACGCTGGCCGGCGGCCTCCAGTCGCACCGGCCCGAATTGGTGGACGGGGTCGGACTGATCGTCGGCGTCGACCGGTTCATGAGCGAGGCCAGGGCGCTGACGAACTTCGCGGGGAACGCGGTGGCGACGGTCCTCGTGGGGACGTGGACGAAGGAGATCGACCGCGAACGGGTGGGACTGGTGCTGGGCGGCAGACTGCCGTTCGACGAACAGACGCTGACGGAGGAAGGACCCGACCCGGACGACCACCCCACCGAACACCCGGTACCGCACCCCGCCAAGTCAACGAGCTGACCCCGGCCCGCCGCCGGCCCCCATGGCCGAAGGCCCCGCTCCCACGTCCGGTAGCCCTTTTGGGCGGCGGGGCCGCCCTCCACCCCCCCCGTCAGCCCCCTGGGCGGCGGGGCCGCCCCCCGGGGGCGGAACCGGGCGGGCAAGGGGGCGGCCCCCACCGGGCGGTGTCCCCTCACCCCACGCCCGCCACCCCCACGTGCACCCCGCGCCCGCGCCCACCTGCCCCGCACCACGGCCCCTCGGCTGCCCCGCGCCCGCATCACAACCCCGCTCCCCGCGGGCAGCCCCCGCCCTACCCCCCGCCCCCCAACACCAGACCCAGAAGCTCCCCCACCCTCTCCTCCCGGACCCCCGCCGCCCGCAGCGCCGTCTCCGCCGCCGCGCGCCCCGCGTCCTCCGCCGGGAGGAGGCCTTCGTTGACGGCCTCCATCAGCCCGAAAAGGGACTGTTCGTGGACGTACGCCAGCGCCGCCGCCGGCACCCGGGACGCGAAGACGCCCTCCTGCTGGCCGCGCCGCAGCAGGGCCACGCAGTCCTCCCGCACCGGCGTCAGGCGCTGCTTGATGCCTTCCATCGTGACGCTCCGCTGCGCCATCGCGACCAGCAGCCGGTAGCGGTCGGCGATCTCCCAGACCGCGAGCATCGCCCTGGCCAGCGCCTCCGCCGGGTCGTCGACCCCGGCCCGCCCCGCGGTGTGGGCGGCGATCACCGCTTCGGCCGCTCCGTCGGTGAGTGCGGCGATCAGTGCCTCCCGGCTGGGGAAGTGCCCGTACACCGTGCGCCGTACGACGCCCGCCGCCCGTGCGATCTGGTCCATGCTCGCGTCCGGATCGCGCAGCAGTTCCATCAGCGCGACGTCCATGATGCGGCGGCGGTTCGCGTCCGCCCTGCTTGAGCCGGCGCCGTTGCCTGAGCTACCCGTGGTCATGCCTCCATTTTGCACAAAGCTGTGCAGTCACGTAACTTGCACACAACTGTGTAATTGCACAATGGTGTGCAAAAGAAAAGCCATGTGGGAACAAAGAGGTGGAAAAGCGTGCGTCGTCTGTTCGCGACCCAGCCGGTCGAGGAGATGGACCGGCCCTATCCGAAACGCTGGTGGGCCCTGCTCGTCCTCTGTCTCAGCCTGTTGATCATCGTGATGGCGAACACCGCCCTCACCGTGGCGGCTCCGGACATGACCAAGGACCTCGGGCTGGACAGCGCGGACCTCCAGTGGGTCGTCGACGGCTACACCGTCCCGTACGCCGCGCTGATGCTGCTGCTCGGTGCGATCGGGGACAAGTACAGCCGACGCGGCGCGCTCGTCCTGGGGCTGCTCGTCTTCGGCGGCGGTGCGGTGGCCGGGTCGCTCGTCGGCAGCGCGGACGGTGTCATAGCCGCCCGCGCGGTGATGGGCGTCGGCGCGGCGATGATCATGCCTGCGACGCTGTCCCTCCTCGCCGCGACCTTCCCGCACGGCGAACGCGCCAAGGCGATCGTCATCTGGACCGCCACCGCCGGGCTCGCCATCGCCGCCGGACCGCTGGTCGCGGGCGCGCTGCTGGAGAACCATGGCTGGGCGTCCACCTTTTTGATCAACGTGCCCGTCGCCGCCCTCGCGATCGTCGGCGCCTTCACCCTCGTGCCGCCGTCCAAGGCGTCCGTGCACGGCCGGATCGACTACGTCGGCGGGCTGCTGTCCGTCGTCTGGGTTGCCGCGCTGATCTACGCGATCATCGAGGGACCGCACTTCGGCTGGGGCGCCAAGGCCATCGGCGCGGCCGTCGCCGCGGGCGTCGGTCTGCTCCTGTTCGTCCTGTGGGAGCTGCGGCACCCGCGTCCCGTGCTCGACGTCCGCCGCTTCCTCGACCGCGGCTTCGCGGGCTCCAACCTCGCCGTCGCGCTCTTCTTCCTGGCGGTCTTCGGCGCGTTCTACTTCCTGACCCAGCACCTCCAGTTCGTGCTCGGCTTCAACGCGCTGGAGACGGGCGTACGGATGCTGCCGCTGGCCGGAGCGGTCTTCGTGGGCTCCGCGCTCACCGGCCTCCTCACCCCGCGCCTGGGCATGAAGGTCACCGTCACGGCCGGAATGGTGGGCGGCACGGTCGCGCTCGCCCTGCTCACCCGCGTCGACGCCGCTTCCTCGTACGGCGAGTTCGTCCCGTCCCTGGTCGTCCTCGGCCTGGCCATCGGGCTGGCGCTCTCGCCGTGCACGGACGCGATCATGGGCGCCTTCCCGGAGTCGGAGCTCGGCGTGGGCGGCGCGGTCAACGACACGTCGCTGGAGCTGGGCGGCTCGCTCGGCATCGCGGTCCTCGGCTCGGTACTGGCCGGTTCGTACTCCTCGCACCTGTCGGACGGAGTGAGCGGTACGAAGCTGCCCGCCTCCGCGCTCGACACCGCGCAGGACTCCGTCGGGGCCGGGTACGCGGTCGCGCAGGGCATCGGCGAGAAGGCGCACGCACTCGCCGGGCAGGCCGCGAAGGCGACCTCCCCCGAGCGGGCCGCCCAGCTCAAGGCGCAGGCCGGCCAACTGGCCGAGGGGGCACGGGACATGGCCGACGCGGTCGGCTCGGCCTTCTCCGACGCGGTGGCCCACACCAGCCTCGTCGGGGCGGTGGTGCTCGGTGCGGGCACGGTGCTGGTGGCGCTGCTGCTGCCGGGCCGCGCGGGCCGGAAGTAGCGGCACCTCCGCAAGGGTGCGGCCGGCCCGGCGCCTAGCGCCGGGCCGGCCGCACCGGCAGGATTCGGGGTCACCTGCCCCCACCGGCGCCGCGGGTCAAGCGAACCGAGGGGTATTCACTCGTACGGGCCGACCCTGCATGGGTAACCGATTCTGCTCAGTGCCGACCGCATACGTTCGTGGGGGCCATCCCAGACCCCGGTGAGTCCGCCAGAGAGCGCAGCAGTCTCCGATCACCTGGGGTGGAACGCATGCCCGAACTCATTGCCCGACCGTCACTGAAAGCGCTGCGGACGGACGATTCCCTCGTCCTCAGGATCGCCGGCGAACTGGACCTCCACGCCGCCCTCCACCACGGGCCCCGCATCGACCGGGCCCTGGTGGCGCGCCCGCCGCGCACGGTGGCCGATCTGCACGGGGTCACCTTCCTGGACTGCAGCGGCCTTTCCCTGCTGATCCGGGTGCGGCGTCAAGTGGCCCGCTGGGGAGGGGAGTTCACGGTGTACTGCCCGAACCGCAAGGCACTCAGGATCCTGCGGTACGTGGACGTCGGGCCGCCGCTGGATTTTGTCGAGCAGCTCCCGGAGCCGTCGCTGTCCTGACCCGGACCCCGAGAACGCCGCCCCGGAGGTGTCCCGGGCGAAAAGGAAATACCCCGGCGCGTTGACAGCCGGGGTATTTCTGTGCGTATATTGGGCGTTTCCATGACTGCATCCAAAAAAGGCCATGGAGAAGCGCCATGACCACAGACTAGCCCAGTGGGGGAAGCCTTGTCAACCGAGGAATTGTCAACCGGGGAACTGCGGCAGGAACAGCAGTTCATCGACGGCCTCTACGCACGCCTCGACCAGCTCCGCGGCGAGGCCGAGGAGCTGGTGCAGGGGTCGTTCGCGCAGAGGGGCAACGGCCTCCAGGCACGTGTCGAGCGCGAGGTGACCGTGGCGGAACGCTCCGGCGAGCTGGCCGCGCTGAACTCGGTCGAATCGGGCCTGTGCTTCGGCCGCCTCGACTTCGGCAGCGCGGAAGGCGGCGCCACCCACCACATCGGCCGTACGGGCATCCGCCGCGACGACGCGGAGCGCACCCCGCTGCTCGTCGACTGGCGCGCACCGGTGGCCCGCCCCTTCTACCTCGCCACCGGCCACACCCCGATGGGCCTGCGCCGCCGCCGCCACCTCACCACCCGGGGCCGCACCGTCACCGCCCTGCACGACGAGATCCTCGACCTCGGCGACACCACCCGCACCGGGCACGAGGACCCCAGCGGCGACGCCGTGCTGCTCGCCGCCCTGAACTCCGCCCGCACCGGCCGGATGGCCGACATCGTGCAGACCATCCAGGCCGAGCAGGACCGCATCATCCGCGCCCCGCACCGCGGCGTCCTCGTCGTCGAGGGCGGCCCCGGCACCGGCAAGACCGCCGTCGCCCTGCACCGCGCCGCCTACCTCCTGTATGCCCACCGCGAGCAGCTCGCCCGCCGCGCCGTACTGATCGTCGGCCCCAACCCGGCCTTCCTCGGCTACATCGGCGACGTCCTGCCCTCCCTCGGTGAAACCGGCGTCCTCCTCGCCACCACCGGCGAACTCTTCCCCGGCGTCACCGCCACCGGCACCGACACCCCCGAGGCGGCAGTGGTCAAGGGCCGCGCCGGCATGGCGGACGTGCTGGCCCGCGTCGTACGCGAACAGCAGACCGTCCCGGACGACGGGCTGGAGATCCCGCACGAGCAGTGGACGCTGCACCTGGAGCGCGCCATCGCCGAGGACGCCCGCCACCAGGCCCGTACCACCAAACTCCCGCACAACCTGGCCCGTCCGCACTTCGGCCGGTACGTCCTGGACGCGCTCACCGCGCAGCTCGCCGACCGCATCGGCCGGGAACCGTACGAGGCCATCGCCGAGGAGCTGGGCGAGGAGATCCCCGAGGGCAACATCCTCAGCGCCGCCGACATCGAGCAGCTCGGCAAGGAGATCGCCGCCAACCCGGACGTGACCGCGGCGATCGACGGCCTGTGGCCGGAACTCACCCCGCAGCAGCTCGTCTCCGACTTCCTCGCCGACCCCGGCACCCGGCTCTCCGCCGAGGACGCCGCGGCGGTCCGCCGGGAGGACGGCGCGTGGACCCCCGCCGACGTGCCTCTCCTCGACGAAGCCGCCGCACTGCTCGGCCAGGACGACCACGCGGCCCGCGCGGCCGCCGTCCGCGAGTACGAGGAGCGGGTCGCGTACGCACAGGGCGTGCTGGACGTGTCGTACGGCTCGCGCACCTACGAGTTCGAGGACCTCGACGACGAGGAGTCCGAAGTGCTCTCGGCACACGACCTGATCGACGCCGAACGGTTCGCCGAACGCCACGACGAGGCCGACCACCGCAGCGCCGCCCAGCGCGCCGCCGCAGACCGCACCTGGGCGTTCGGCCACATCATCGTCGACGAGGCGCAGGAACTGTCCGCGATGGCGTGGCGGCTGCTGATGCGCCGCTGCCCCACCCACTCGATGACCCTGGTCGGCGACCCCGCGCAGACCGGCGACGCGGCGGGCTGCGGCTCCTGGCAGGAGATCCTCGACCCGTACGTCGGGGACCGCTACGAACACACCCGGCTCGGCGTCAACTACCGCACCCCCGCCGAGATCATGGAACTCGCCGCGCAGGTCATGCGCGCCAGTGACCCGTCCTTCGAGCCGCCGAGTTCGGTACGTTCCACCGGCGTGCCCCCGTGGACCCGGCAGACCACCGCCGAGGACCTGCCCCGCGCGGTCGCGGACGCGGTCGCACAGGCGCGGGCGTCCGTGGAGGCGGGCGGACGACTGGCCGTCGTCGCCCCGGCCGCCCTGCTCCCCGCCCTCGCCGAAGCGCTGCCACAGGCCTCGTGCGGTACGGAGCCCGATCTCACCGCCCCGGTCGTCCTGCTCGCCCCGCACCAGGCCAAGGGCCTGGAGTTCGACACGGTGATCGTGGCGGAGCCGGACCTGATCGGGTCCGGCTCCCCGCGCGGCACGGGCGACCTCTACGTGGCGCTCACCCGGGCCACGCAGCGGCTCGGCCTGGTGCACACCGAGCCGCTCTCCTTCGCGCGGTCCGTCACGCCGGCCTGAACCAGACCGTCGCCAGCGGAGGCAGCGTGACGCGCAGGGAGGCCGGCCGGCCGTGGTGCCCGGTCGCCTCCGGCTTCAGCGGTTCCGTGTGGTGGATGCCGCTGCCCCCGTAACGGGCGGCGTCCGTGTTGAGGACCTCCGCCCAGGCGACCACGTCGTCCGGCACGCCGATGGGGTAGTCGTGCCGGACGACCGGCGAGAAGTGGGACACCGCGAGCAGCGGGCTGCCGTCGGCGTCGTACCGCAGGAACGCGAACACGTTGTCCTCGGCGGCGTCGCCGGCCACCCAGGCGAAGCCCTCGGGCACGGTGTCCCGTTCCCACAGGGCCGGGGTGGCGGAGTACGTCCGGTTGAGGTCGCGGACCAGGTCGCGCACGCCACGGTGCTCGGCCTCCGCCCCGTACGACGGGTCCAGCAGCCACCAGTCGGGCCCATAGGCCTCCGACCACTCGGCGCCCTGCGCGAACTCCTGTCCCATGAAGAGGAGTTGCTTGCCGGGGTGGGACCACATGAAACCGAGGTACGCGCGGTGGGTGGCGCGCTGCTGCCACCAGTCGCCGGGCATCTTGCTCACCAGGGAACGCTTGCCGTGCACCACCTCGTCGTGCGAGATGGGCAGGCAGTAGTTCTCGCTGTACGCGTAGACCATCGAGAAGGTCATCTCGTGGTGGTGGTACTTGCGGTGCACCGGCTCCTTGGCGACGTAGCCGAGGGAGTCGTGCATCCAGCCCATGTTCCACTTCAGGCCGAAGCCCAGGCCCCCGAAGCCGCCGGGGCCGGTGTGGTGGGTGGCGCGGGTGACGCCGTCCCAGGCGGTGGACTCCTCGGCGATGGTGACGACGCCGGGATTGCGGCGGTAGACCGTCGCGTTCATCTCCTGGAGGAAGGCCACCGCGTCGAGGTTCTCGCGACCCCCGTGCTGGTTGGGCACCCACTGCCCCTCCTCGCGCGAGTAGTCGAGGTAGAGCATCGAGGCGACCGCGTCCACCCGCAGGCCGTCGATGTGGAACTCCTCGCACCAGTACGTGGCGTTCGCGACGAGGAAGTTGCGCACCTCCTTGCGGCCGTAGTCGAATTCGAGCGTGCCCCAGTCGGGGTGCGCGGACTTCAGCGGATCCTCGTGCTCGTACAGCGGACGGCCGTCGAACTCGGCGAGTGCCCAGTCGTCGCGCGGGAAGTGCGCGGGCACCCAGTCGACGATCACGCCGACTCCGGCCCGGTGCAGGGCGTCGACGAGGAAGCGGAAGTCGTCGGGGCCGCCCATCCGGGAGGTCGGTGCGTAGAACCCGGTGACCTGATAGCCCCAGGACCCGCCGAAGGGATGCTCGGCGACCGGCATCATCTCGACGTGCGTGAAGCCGAGGTCGGCGACGTAGGCCGGAAGCTGCTCGGCGAGCTGACGATACGTCAGGCCGGGTCGCCAGGAGGCCAGATGGACCTCGTAGACGGAGAACGGCGCCTCGTGCACCGGACGCGCGGCCCGGGTCGCCATCCACTCGGCGTCCTGCCACTGGTAGTCCGAGTCGGTGACGACGGACGCGTTCGCGGGGGGCACTTCGGTGCGCCGGGCCATCGGGTCGGCGCGCATCGTGAACGAGCCGTCCGGCCGGGTGATCTGGAACTTGTACAGCGCGCCCTCGCCGACCCCGGGCAGGAACAGCTCCCACACCCCGGTCCCGCCGAGCGAACGCATCGGATACCCGGTGCCGTCCCAGTAGTTGAAGTCGCCGACGACGCGCACCCCGCGGGCGTTGGGCGCCCACACGGTGAAGCGGGTGCCGGTGCAGGACTGGTGGACGAGCGGCTGCGCACCGAGGGCCTTCCACAGCTCCTCGTGCCGGCCCTCGCCGATCAGGTGCAGGTCGAGATCGCCCAGCGCGGGCAGGAAGCGGTACGGGTCGTCGACCTCGATCTCGTTGTCGTCGTAGGTGATCAGCAACCGGTACTCCGGTACGGCGTCCAGCGGCACCACCCCGGCGAAGAACCCGTCGCCCTCGTCGAGAAGCTGGGCGCGCATCCCCTCGGCCAGGACGGTGACGCCCTTCGCGTACGGCCGCAGCACCCGGAACACGACGCCGCCGCCCGCCTCGGGACGCGCGCCCAGGACACCGTGCGGCTCGTGGTGGCTTCCGGACAGCAGCCGGCCCCGGTCGTCGGCGCCGAGCGGAGGCGCGGGCTGCACGCCCTGACCGGGGACGGGCGCCTGCCCGCCCTGCTCGGGCAGGGGCGCGGGGGGTGCGCTCCGGCCGGGAAGGGGGACGGGCGCGTCGGCGGGACCGGGCTTGGCGGGCGCGACGGCGACGGGGCCGGGCTCGGCGGGCGCGGTGGTGGCGGAAGCGCGCTCGACGGGTGCGGGTGCGGGTGCTGCGGGCGCGAGGTCCGAGGCGGCTGGTGCGGGGTCCGTGGCGGGGGCGTCGGTGGCCGCGGGCCCGGTGGCGGTCCCGGCGGGGCCCGGCTTGGCGGCCTTGCCCGTCCCGGCCTTCGCCGACCTCGGCTTCGGGGCCTTCGGCGTCTTCGCGGCCTTGGGCACCTTCGGGGCCTTCGGTGCCTTGGGTGCGGCGGCCGCGGGCGTGGTCGCCGCGGGAGTGGTGCGGCGTGTCGGCCGGGGGGTGTCCTCGCCGGAGGGCGGGGTGGAACGGGGGGTCACGGGTGCATCCTCCTCAGGAGCTCAGCAGAGAGGTCGTGCCGGGGGGTCAGGTCGTCGCCAGGCGCTGGACCGCCGCCATAGGTACCGCGAGCCAGTCGGGCCGGTGCCGGGCCTCGTAGAGCACCTCGTACACCGCCTTGTCGGTCTCGTAGGCCCGCAGCAGTTCGGGCATGGTGCGCGGGTCGGTGCCGGAGACGGCCGCGTACCCCTCGCAGTAGGCGGCGCGGCAGCGCTGGGCCCACTCGGGGTTCCACGGCTGGTTCGTGCGGGCCGCGTAGTCGAAGGAGCGCAGCATTCCCGCCACGTCCCGGACGACCGGCTGCGGGCGGCGACGCTCGGTGATCGACTTCGCCGGCTCGCCCTCGAAGTCGATCACCGACCACTCGCCGTCGCCGTTGCGCAGTGCCTGCCCGAGGTGCAGGTCGCCGTGCACCCGCTGGGCGGAGACCGCGGGACCGGCGCTGCTCAGCCTGCGTAAGGCGTCGAACGCCCGGCGCAGGCCCGGCGCGTACGGGAGGAGTGCGGGCACCGCCTGGACGGCCGTGTCCAGGCGGTCGGTCATTTGGTCGGCGAGCAGTTCGGTCTGCGGACGGCCCAGGGAGAGCGTCGGCAGCGCGGCGGCGAGCGCGGTGTGCACCTCGGCGGTGGCCCGGCCCAGCGCGTGGGCCTCGTCGGTGAAGTCCCGCCCGTCGGCCAGGTGGCGCAGGGCGAGCTGCCAGCCGTCCTGGGCCTCGCGCAGGAAGGGCTGCAGCAGGCCCAGGGTGTACGGCTCGTACGGGTCGTCCGGATTCGCGCCCTCGAACCAGGCGACCGGCTCGGGGACCCGCGCGCAGCCCTCCTGAGCGAGGGCGAGCGGCAGCTCCAGATCGGGGTTGGCGCCGGGGTGCAGTCGCCGGAAAATCTTGAGGATGAACGTATCTCCGTAGACCAGCGAGGAGTTGGACTGTTCGAGCCCCAGCACGCGCGGGGCGAGCCCGGTCTGCACGTCGGCCTTCGGCTCCTTCTCGAAGCGGAGCGAACCGAGCGGACCCGGCACCCGCAGCCGTTCGAGCAGCAGGGTGGCGAGCCGCGGATCCTCCATGGCCTCGTACACGCTGTGCCCGGACAGCGGCCCGTCCTGCACCTGGCCGATGAGCGAGGAAGCGAGGGAGGTCGGCAGCGACCGGCGCACTCCGAGCAGGAGCTGGTAGCAGTCGGCCGGCGGTGGCGCACCGCGGGAGCCCGACGGCGGCGCCGTCTGCGGCTGATGTGCTCGTACGAGGAGATGCAGCAGCCCGGGAGAGCCGGTCAGCGGCATCAGCTCGGTCGCCGACACCAGGGTGAACCGGTCGACCGGGCGCCCCTTGCCCGCGAACCACCGCTGCCTGGGCAGCCACTCGTGGAGCAGGGGGGCCAGCGAGGCGAGCAGGGCGGACGAGGCGTGCGGGGGGACCGAGGGAGCGGTGAGCGGAGGGACGGCTGCGGGCAGGGGGGTGTGCGGCGAGGCGGAGGGTGCCTCGGACATGGCATCGCGTCCTTTCCCCGGGCACACCTGGGAATGTGCGGAGTGTCCCGGATCGCGGCAAAGCTGTCCGGCTGTACGGGACTTGACGGGTACGCGGGTGACGTCATGTGTGCGACGTACGAAAGTGAGGGTGCCCCCGGCGGGACGGGGAAAACGGTACCGCCGGGGAGCTGACTTTCCGTAGCGGCTCGCCGCTGCCCCTCAGAGCTTCCGCTTCGGCGGCCGGACCAGCGAGGTCGTGGCCTTCCGCAGCCGGAACCAGTAGAAGCCGTGTCCCGCCAGGGTCAGCAGATACGGCAGCTCACCGATCGCCGGGAAGCGGACCCCACCGATCAGCTCGACCGGATGGCGGCCGTTGAAGGCCTGGAGGTCGAGCTCCGTCGGCTGCGCGAACCGCGAGAAGTTGTGCACGCACAGCACGAGGTCGTCCTCGCCGTCCCTCGTGGAGGGAGCCTCGCGGAGGAAGGCGAGCACGGCCGGGTTCGACGAGGGCAGTTCGGTGTAGGACCCCAGTCCGAAGGCCGGGTTCTGCTTGCGGATCTCGATCATCCGCCGGGTCCAGTGCAGCAGCGACGACGGCGAGGTCATGGACGCCTCGACGTTGGTCACCTGGTACCCGTACACCGGGTCCATGATCGTCGGCAGCGACAGCCGGCCCGGGTCGCAGGAGGAGAACCCGGCGTTGCGGTCGGGCGTCCACTGCATCGGCGTGCGCACCGCGTCACGGTCGCCGAGCCAGATGTTGTCGCCCATGCCGATCTCGTCGCCGTAGTACAGGATCGGGGAGCCCGGGAGCGACAGCAGCAGGGCGGTGAACAGTTCGATCTGGTTGCGGTCGTTCTCCAGCAGCGGTGCGAGGCGTCGACGGATGCCGATGTTGGCGCGCATCCGCGGATCCTTCGCGTACTCCGCGTACATGTAGTCGCGCTCCTCGTCGGTGACCATCTCCAGGGTCAGCTCGTCGTGGTTGCGCAGGAAGATGCCCCACTGGGCGTTGTGCGGGATCGCCGGGGTCTTGGCGAGGATCTCCGAGACCGGGTACCGCGACTCGCGCCGCACCGCCATGAAGATCCGCGGCATCACCGGGAAGTGGAACGCCATGTGGCATTCGTCGCCGCCCTTGGAGAAGTCGCCGAAGTAGTCGACGACGTCCTCCGGCCACTGGTTCGCCTCGGCCAGCAGCACGGTGTCCGGGTACGAGGCGTCGATCTCCGCCCGTACCCGCTTGAGGAAGTCGTGGGTGCGGGGCAGGTTCTCGCAGTTGGTGCCCTCCTCCTGGTAGAGGTAGGGCACCGCGTCGAGCCGGAAGCCGTCGATGCCGAGGTCCAGCCAGAAGCGCAGCGCGGAGATGATCTCCTCCTGCACCCGGGGGTTCTCGTAGTTGAGGTCCGGCTGGTGGGAGAAGAAGCGGTGCCAGTAGTACTGCTTGCGGACCGGGTCGAAGGTCCAGTTGGACGTCTCGGTGTCGACGAAGATGATCCGCGCGTCCTGGTACTGCTTGTCGTCGTCGGCCCAGACGTAGTAGTCGCCGTAGGGCCCGTCCGGGTCGCTCCTGGACTGCTGGAACCACTCGTGCTGGTCGCTCGTGTGGTTCATGACGAAGTCGATGATCACGCGCATGCCGCGCTGGTGCGTGGCGTCGACGAACTCCACGAAGTCGGCGAGGTCGCCGAACTCCGGCAGCACGGCGGTGTAGTTGGAGACGTCGTAGCCGCCGTCGCGCAGCGGCGACATGAAGAACGGCGGCAGCCAGAGGCAGTCGACGCCCAGCCACTGGAGGTAGTCCAGTTTGGCGGTGATGCCCTTGAGGTCGCCGACTCCGTCCCCGTTGCTGTCCTGGAAGGACCGGACGAGGACTTCGTAGAAGACCGCGCGCTTGAACCACTCGGGATCGCGGTCCTTGGCGGGGGTGTCCTCGAACGTGTCGTGGACGGGCTCGTTGACGATCATGTGGGTGACCCTCCGGTCAGCGGGGACGGTCGCAGGGTGACGAGGTGCCCGGGCGTCCTGCCCGGCTCCAGGCGCACGTACGTGGCCCTGCCCCAGTGGTAGGTCTCGCCGGTGAGCTCGTCGCGCACCGGGACGGTCTCGTGCCGGTCGTGGCCGAGCGCCGGCATGTCCAACGAGACCGTGGCCTCCTGGGTGTGGTGAGGGTCGAGGTTCACGACCACCAAAACGGTGTTCGATTCCCCGTCGCCTCTGGTGCCGCTCTTCGAATAGGCGAGGACGTGCTCGTTGTCCGTGTGGTGGAAGTGGACGTTCCGCAGCTGCTGGAGGGCGGGGTTCTTGCGCCGCAGCCGGTTCAGCTTGGTGATCAGCGGCGTGATCGTGCGGCCCTGGCGTTCGGCGGACTCCCAGTCCCGCGGCCTGAGCTGGTACTTCTCGGAGTCGAGGTACTCCTCGCTGCCCTCCTTGGCCGGGGCGTTCTCGCACAGTTCGTAACCCGCGTACACGCCCCAGGAGGGGGACATGGTCGCGGCCAGCACCGCCCGCACCTCGAACGCCGGACGGCCGCCGCGCTGGAGATAGGCGTGCAGGATGTCGGGGGTGTTCACGAAGAAGTTGGGGCGCATGTACGAGGCCGTCTCGTGCGCCAACTCCAGCATGTAGTCGGTCAGTTCCTGTTTGCTGTTGCGCCAGGTGAAGTAGGTGTACGACTGCTGGAAGCCGACGGCGGCGAGTGTGCGCATCATCGCGGGCCGGGTGAACGCCTCGGCCAGGAAGATCACGTCGGGGTCGGTGCGGTTGATCTCGCCGATCACCCGTTCCCAGAAGACGACCGGCTTGGTGTGCGGATTGTCGGCACGGAAGATCCGCACGCCGTGGCCCATCCACAGCCGCAGGATCCGCAGCGTCTCGGCGACCAGCCCGTCCATGTCGTGGTCGAAGGCGATCGGGTAGATGTCCTGGTACTTCTTCGGCGGGTTCTCGGCGTAGGCGATGGTGCCGTCGGGCCGGTGGTGGAACCACTCCGGATGCTCGGCCACCCACGGGTGGTCGGGGGAGCACTGGAGGGCGAAGTCCAGGGCGACCTCCATGCCCAGGCCGCGTGCGACGGACACGAAGTGGTCGAAGTCGTCGAAGGTGCCGAGGTCGGGGTGGACGGCGTCGTGCCCGCCGTCCTCGGAACCGATCGCCCAGGGCACCCCCGGGTCCGAAGGGCTCGCGGAGAGAGTGTTGTTGGGCCCCTTGCGGAAGGTCTTCCCGATCGGGTGGACGGGCGGCAGGTACACCACGTCGAAGCCCATGGCGGCGACCGCGGGAAGCCTCTCGGCGGCCGTACGGAAGGTTCCGCTGACGACCGGCCCCGGGGCGGCCTGCGCGGCCGTCCCCCGGCCCGCGACACCCGCCTCGGGCACGTGCGCGCCCTCGGAGCGCGGAAACAGCTCGTACCAGGAACCGAAGAGCGCCCGCCTGCGCTCGACGAGCAGCGGCAGCGGCTCGGAGGCGGACAGGGGCTCGCGCAGCGGGTGGCGGCTCAGCGCGGCGTCCACCTCGGGGGTGAGGGCGGCGGCGAGCCGGGCGGCGACCGGGCGGTCGGCGTCGCGCAGGGCGTCCACGGCGGCGAGCACCGCCTCGCGGCCGTCCCGCTTCGGCACGCCGAGCGCGGCCCGCTCGTACAGCTCGGCGCCCTCGGCGAGGACCGTTTCGGTGTCCTGCCCGGCCGGGATCTTGATCCGGGCGTGCCGGCGCCACGTCGAGACGGGGTCCCCCCAGGCCTCCACGACGTACGACCACATGCCCTCGGCGTCCGGGGTCACGTCCGCACCCCACCGGTCGGTGCCCGGGGCCAGTTCCCGCATCGGGGTCCAGGGGCCCGGCCGGCCCCGTGGATCGAGCAGAACCACGTTGGCGGCCACGGCGTCGTGACCTTCACGGAAGACGGTGGCGGAGACCTGGAACGTTTCTCCTGCCACGGCCTTGGCCGGCCTTCTGCCGCCGTCCACGGCGGGAAGGACGTCCAGGACGGGGATACGACCGATCATGGGCTCACCTGTCCGCGTTCACTGGGCTGACGGGGGTGCTGACGGGGTGGGGCGGGGCACCCGTTCAGACGTTCTTTTCATGAGTACCGGGGGGAGACTTCCCCTACACATCGGGGGATCAATCCGGTGCGGTGTCAACTACTGACGCGTAACGGCGCGTGCCCCGGACGGCGCCTCGAAAACGGCGCGACCACGCCGAAAGCGACGCGAGACGTTCACTCAACTGCCTTTTTCGGTCAGCCAGTTATTGGCTCGAAGGAGAGGCGGGGAAATCCGTCGCCGGAGCCCTTCGCCCCGTCCCCGTCACCCGGTCGGTGGGCGCACCGCTCACCTCGGCGGGCGCGGCCCATCCGTGGACGGCCGGGGCGCGCCGCACCGTCCGCGGCGTGCGCGGACGCCGCCGAAGGGCGGGGGAACGTCACCCGCGCGGTGTCGCCCGTGTGCGCGCCCGCAGGTGCTGCCGCCCGGGGCCCGAACGGGCCCGGCCGCGCACTCCGCCCGCCCGAACGGACCCGGTCGGCGCGGGTCCCGGTGCCGGTGACACGGACCTGGACGCCCGCACCGACGCCCGCGGGCCAGGTGCACGACGCGCCGAGGGACAAGCCGGCCCGGTCGAACCGATCGAGCCCCTCCCGGACGGCGGGATCCCGCGCCCCGCGCCGCCGCCCCTCGTGCGCCCCCCGACCGCTCCCACCCCCGGGAAATGCGGCCCGCGCGGGCCGGCCGCCGCGGCGGCGGAACCGGCCACCGCGTTCACGAAGGGGGTGCGTCCGGCGCCGGGCGGGGAACCCGTCGCCCCCGCCCGCCGGTCGTGCGCCGTGGATCGTGGACGGAGAACGGCATTACCTTCGGAGGGGGAACCACGGCCGCGCCGCACGGCGCATCCGTGCCCCTGTGCTGCCCGGAACCCACTGACCCTGCTGCTCCTGCGAAGGTGGTCACGTCACGTGAAGGCAATTCGTCGGTTCACCGTCCGTCCCGTCCTCCCCGATCCGCTCCGCCCGCTCAGCGACCTCGCCCGGAACCTGCGCTGGTCCTGGCACACCGAGACCCGGGAGCTGTTCCAGTCCATCGACCCCGCGGGCTGGCAGGCCTCGGGCGAGGACCCGGTACGGCTGCTGGGGAGCGTCTCCGCCGCCCGGCTGGCCGAGCTGGCCGAGGACCCGCGGTTCCTGCGGCAGCTGCAGACCGCCGCCGACGACCTGGCCGAATATCTGCACGGCAGCCGCTGGTACCAGACCCAGGGAGAGCACGCAGGCGGCGAACTCCCGCGCGCCCTCGCCTACTTCTCGCCCGAGTTCGGCGTGACGGCGGCCCTGCCGCAGTACTCGGGAGGCCTCGGCATCCTCGCCGGGGACCACCTCAAGGCGGCCAGCGACCTCGGGGTGCCGCTCATCGGGGTCGGCCTGCTCTACCGGCACGGGTACTTCCGGCAGTCCCTGTCCCGGGACGGCTGGCAGCAGGAGCACTATCCGGTGCTCGACCCCAACGAGCTGCCGGTGAGTCTGCTGCGCGAGGACGACGGGACGCCCTGCCAGATCTCCCTCGCGCTGCCCGGCGGACGCGCGCTGCGGGCACACGTGTGGATCGCCAGGGTGGGCCGGGTCCCGCTGCTCATGCTGGACTCCGACGTCGAGGAGAACGGACCGGGGGAGCGGGACGTCACCGACCGGCTGTACGGGGGCGGCAGCGAACACCGGCTGCTGCAGGAGATGCTGCTGGGCATCGGCGGGGTGCGTGCGGTACGGGCGTACTGCCGGCGCACCGGGCACCCCGAGCCGGAGGTGTTCCACACCAACGAGGGCCACGCCGGCTTCCTCGGCCTGGAACGCATCCGTGAACTCGGCGAGCAGGGGCTGGACTTCGACTCCGCGCTGGAGTCCGTGCGGGCCGGCACCGTCTTCACCACGCACACCCCCGTCCCGGCCGGCATCGACCGCTTCGACCGCGAGCTCGTCGCCCACCACTTCGGCCACGACGGGGAGTTGCCGGGTGTCGACGTCGAGCGCGTGCTGCGGCTGGGGATGGAGACGTACCCCGGCGGCGAACCGAACCTCTTCAACATGGCGGTGATGGGCATGCGGCTGGCCCAGCGCGCCAACGGGGTCTCCACGCTGCACGGTTCGGTCAGCCGCCAGATGTTCTCGGGCCTGTGGCCGGGCTTCGACCCCGACGAAGTGCCCATCACCTCCGTGACCAACGGGGTGCACGCCCCCACCTGGGTGGCTCCCGAGGTCGTCCGGCTCGGGGCCCGGCAGATCGGTGCGCGCCGCACCGAGGACGCGCTGTCCGTCGGCGGTTCCTCCCGCTGGGACGCCGTCGCCGACATCCCCGACGCCGAGGTGTGGGAGCTGCGCCGCGCGCTGCGCGAGAACCTGGTCGGGGAGGTGCGCAGCAGGTTGCGCGCCTCCTGGCTCCAGCGGGGCGCCGTCGACGCCGAACTCGGCTGGATCGACGGGGTGCTGGACCCCGACGTCCTCACCATCGGCTTCGCGCGCCGCGTCCCCTCGTACAAGCGCCTCACTCTCATGCTGCGCGACCGCGACCGGCTGATGGAGCTGCTGCTGCACCCGGAGCGGCCCATCCAGATCGTGGTGGCGGGCAAGGCGCACCCGGCGGACGACGGCGGCAAACGGCTCGTGCAGGAGCTGGTGCGGTTCGCCGACGATCCGCGCGTCCGCCACCGCATCGTCTTCCTCCCCGACTACGGGATGCGGATGGCGCAGAAGCTCTACCCCGGCTGCGACGTGTGGCTGAACAACCCGTTGCGCCCGCTGGAGGCCTGCGGCACCAGCGGGATGAAGGCCGCGCTCAACGGCTGCCTCAACCTGTCCGTGCTGGACGGCTGGTGGGACGAGTGGTTCGAGCCCGACTTCGGCTGGGCCATCCCGACCGCCGACGGCCTCGCGACGGACGAGGACCGCCGTGACGACCTGGAGGCCAACGCCCTGTACGACCTCATCGAACAGCGCGTCGCCCCCCGCTTCTACGAGAAGGGCCGCGAACAGCTTCCCGACCGCTGGATCGAAATGGTCCGCCAGACCCTCACCACCCTGGGACCCAAGCTGCTCGCGGGGCGGATGGTGCGCGAGTACGTGGAGCGCCTGTACGCGCCGGCCGCCCGCGCCCACCGGGCGCTGAACCCGGAGGCGGCCCGGGAACTGGCCGGCTGGAAGGCACGGGTGCGGGCCGCCTGGGCCGGCGTCGCCGTCGACCACGTGGAGGCCGTCGCGGCCACCGCCGTCAACGGGACGGCGGAGCTCGGCTCCACGCTGTCCCTGCGGGTACGCGTCGGGCTGGGGGACCTGGGACCGGACGACGTGGAGGTGCAGGCCGTCGCGGGCCGGGTGGACTCCCAGGACCGGATCACCGGCGCCCAGGGCTTCCCGCTGAAGCCTGCCGCCGGTCCCGATCTGGAGGGCCGGTGGACGTACGAGGGTCCGCTCGCCCTGGACCGGACCGGTTCGTACGGGTACACGGTGCGGGTGCTGCCCGCGCACCGGCTGCTGGCGAGCGGGGCCGAGACGGGGCTGGTCGTGCTGCCGACCGAGGCGACGGGCGAGGGCGCGGGCGTGCTGATGCGGTGAGCCCGACGCGGTGGTGCCCGGGGCCGCCGTCGGTCCCGGGCACCACTGTCGGTCGTGCGTCGTACGAGAAGCGACCGGCAGGATCAGAAGGTCAGCTTCCACCCGTTGACGTAGCCGGTGTCCTGCCGCGCCACGTCCTGCACCTTCAGCTTCCAGGTGCCGGCCGCGGGCTTCGCGGAGGCGTTGACCGTGTACTGCGCCTTCACGTTGTCCGCGGAGTCGCCCGAGCTGGAGTTCTTCAGGCGGTACGCGGTGCCGTCCGGGGCGAGCAGGTCGACGACCAGGTCACCGCGCCAGGTGTGGACGATGTCCACGTCCACCTTGAGGGTGGCAGGAGCGTTGCCCGCCCTGTTGACCGCGATCGAGGAGGTCACGGCGGCACCGGCGTCCGGGATCGCCACGTCGGTCTGGTTCTCGAAGACGTTGCCGCCCGGGTCCGGGTCGCCGCCGCCGGGGCGGGAGCCGACGTTGACCGCGGCCCAGGCGTGCTCGATGCCCTTGACCTCGGCGCTGCCCGCGCCGTACAGCTCGGTCGCCGCGGCCACCGTGCCGACGCGGGCGTTGGCGTAGTTGGTGTTGGCGGTGAACTTGGTGGTCAGCGCCCTGAACCAGATCTTCGCGGCCTTCTCGCGGCCGATGCCCACGACCGGCTGACCGTCCGAGGTCGGGGAGTCGTACGAGACCCCGTTGATGGTCTTGGCGCCGCTGCCCTCGGAAGCCAGGTAGAACCAGTGGTTCGCCGGCCCCGACGAGTAGTGGACGTCGACGTTGCCGATGCCCGCGTACCAGTAGTCCTTCGACGAGCCGTCCTTGCTCGGCTTGTCCATGTAGCGCAGCGGAGTGCCGTTGCCCCGGATGTCGATCTTCTCGCCGACCAGGTAGTCGCCGACGTCCTTGGTGTTGTTGGCGTTGAACTCGACGGCCGCCGCGAAGATGTCGGAGGTCGCCTCGTTCAGGCCGCCGGACTCACCGCTGTAGACCAGCTTGGCGGTCACCGAGGTGAGGCCGTGCGTCATCTCGTGCGCGGCGACGTCGATCGAGGTGAGCGGCTTCTGGTTGTTCGCGCCGTCGCCGTACGTCATGCAGAAGCACGAGTCCTGCCAGAAGGCGTTGACGTACGCGTTGCCGTAGTGGACGCGGGAGTACGCGCCGACTCCGTCACCGCGGATGCCGCTGCGGCCGTGCACGTTCTTCAGGTAGTCCCACGTCAGACCCGCGCCGTAGGCGGCGTCCGCGCCCGCGGTCTCCCGGTTCGACGGGGTGCCGTCGCCCCAGGTGTCGTCCGGGCCGGAGAACAGCGTGCCGGTGCCCGACGTGCCGCCCTTCAGGTCGTACGTCCTGTGGTTGCCGCGTCCCGCGTCGGTGAGGGTGTACGTCGAGCCCGACAGCGTCGAGCCGAGCGTGACCTGACCGCTGTACTGGGTGTTGCCGACACCGTTGTGGACGGCCTGCCACTCGTGCAGCTTCTCGCCGGTGGCGGCGTCGGTGACCACGTGCAGCTCGTTGGGGGTGCCGTCGTGCTGCAGCCCGCCGACGACCGTCTCGTAGGCCAGGACCGGGGTGCCCGAGCCCAGCCACACCACCTGGCGCGGGGCCATCGACGGCTTGGTCGCCTTCGAGCCCTCCTCCTTCGCCCGGCCGAGAGCCTGCTTCTCGGCGGCGACGGCGGCCACCTTCGGAGCGGCGGCTATGCCCTGGAGCTTCGCGGTCGTCGAGCGCGAGACGCCCTGGGTCCTGTCGGCCTTGCTCTTCGCCACGATCAGGTCGCCACCGAGGACGGGGAGCCCGTCGTAGGTGCGCTCGTAGCGGGTGTGCGTGGTGCCGTCCACGTCCTGGGTGACGTCACGGACGACGAGCGCTTCCTTCGCGCCGAGGCCGAGCTCCTTGGCGGTGGCCGCCTTGGTCTCGTTCGCCTTGGCGAGCAGGGCCGCGCGCTGCGCGGGGGAGAGCTTGGCGGGAGCGGCCCCGGGGTTGGCCGCCGCGGCCGAGCCCTGAGGGGCGGCGGCCCGGCCGGTGTCGGCGGTGGCCGAACCCGTCTGGACGCCTACGGCGAGCATCGCTGCGGCGGCGACAAGAGCGCCGGTAGCGGTGGCGCGCTTGTGAAGCGTGGATCTCACGCGGACTCCTTCTGCGAGGGGGGTACCGGCCGGCTGGGTGAGGTCGGCAGGGCTGAACTTGCAGAGCAGGCAGAGCAGTTGGTGCGCGTGGTGCACCGGGTCGCGGCATCTCGATCCGCGGTCTCCCGCGGAGAGGCACGTCCGCGGGATGGTCGGAAGAGTGGCAGGTGGCAGCGGGTGCTGTCAGGACCGCGTCAATAAGTTGGCCGGTTTCGTCTCCTTCACCGGATGGTCGTGTTCGGTATGCGGACCGTTTGCCCGTGCGTAAGACAAAGGAGGTCCGCCGGGGGCGGAGGGGTGATGGCCGTGCCCGGGGCCGGGGATTGCGGCGCGCCTTCGCAAAGGGGCGATCGGCAGAGGGGGAGCGCGGGGACCGGCAAGGCGTGTGCTGCGAGAGTGGCCGACGAAGGGTCAAGTGGCTGGATTTGTTCGGTCCGGTCGCGGGGTCGGCGGAGGGTACGTATCACGTCCCGGCCGCGGCGAGCAGTCCCGCCCCCCGAGGACGGCGGGGCCGGGGCTGTACGGGGGCACGCAACCTGCCGCGCCGGGCGGGTCGGGAGTAGATTGGAGGAGAAGACCCCCAGGAAAGGGCGATTCGATGCCGTGGTACCTCTGGCTGCTCGCGGCCTCGGCACTGGGTGCCGTCGAGTTCTTCACGCTGACGCTGGTCTTCGGGCTGCTCGCGGGGGCGGCTCTGGTGGCGGCCGTGGTCGCCGGGATCGGCATTGGCCTGCTCGGCCAGATCGTGGCGTTCCTCGTCGCTGCGGGTGTGGGACTGGTCGTCCTGCGCCCGGTGGCGATGCGGTACGTGGCGACGCAGCCCCTCGCCCGGGACGGCAGCGACGCGCTGATCGGCAGGCGGGCCGAGGTGGTGCAGGAGGTGACCGGATCGCATGGCCTGATCAAGCTGTCCGGCGAGGACTGGTCCGCCCGTGCTCTCGACGAGAGTCTGGTGATCCCGGTCGGAGCCCTCGTGGACGTGATGGAGATCGAAGGGGCGACGGCCATCGTCTATCCACGAGAACTCCTGCCCTGACCCGGGCCCGCAGCACCGGCGCCGGGACCGTGCACCGTCGAGCCGCCGCGGACCGCGACCCGTGGAGCCGTACACCTCAACCCCTGCAGCTCTCGTAGACCCGCAGACCCCCCGTAGTCCCGCAGCAAGCCCGTAGCAACGGAGGACGCAGTGGATCCCGTGGTCATTCCCCTCATCGTGGCGGCCCTCGTCGTCGTCTTCCTCGTGGCCTCCTCCGTGCGGATCGTGCCGCAGGCGCGCCGCTACAACATGGAGCGGTTCGGTCGGTACCACCGGACCCTGCAGCCCGGCCTCAACCTCGTCCTGCCGGTGGCGGACCGCGTCAACACCAAGCTCGACGTCCGGGAGCAGGTCTACTCCTCCGCCCCCAAACCGGTGATCACCGAGGACAACCTCGTCGTGAACATCGACACCGTGCTCTATTACCAGATCACCGATCCGCGCGCGGCGGCCTACGAGGTCGCCGACTACCTCCAGGCCATCGACCAGCTCACCGTGACCACCCTCCGGAACGTCATCGGCAGCCTGGACCTCGAAGGCACCCTCACCTCGCGCGAGGAGATCAACGCCCGCCTCAGAGCGGTGCTGGACGACGCCACCGGCAAGTGGGGCATCCGCGTCAACCGTGTCGAGATCAAGGCCATCGACCCGCCGCAGAGCATCAAGGAGGCGATGGAGAAGCAGATGCGGGCGGAGCGTGACAAGCGCGCGGCCATCCTGCACGCGGAGGGCGAACGGCAGGCCAAAATCCTCACGGCGGAGGGCACCAAGCAGAAGGACATCCTGGAGGCACAGGGCACCCAGCAGGCCATGGTCCTGCGCGCGGACGGCGAGGCGAAGGCGGTGGAACTGGTCTTCCAGTCGGTCCACCGCAACAACGCCGACCCGAAGGTCCTGGCCTACAAGTACCTGGAGACGCTCCCGCACCTGGCGAGCAGCGACAACAACACGTTCTGGGTGATTCCCGGCGAGCTCACCGAAGCGATCCGCACCGTCACCGGAGCGTTCGGCGACCAGACGGCGAGCGCCCCCTCACCGCCGGCCCCCTCCGTACGGCCCGAGCAGGCGGCCACCGGCGACCCCGTGCCCGACGAGGGACGCACTCCGGAACTGGAGGCGCGGTCACCGAGTCCGACGGGCGCCACGGGCGCGGCCGGCCCGCCGGGTGCGCTCGGCGCCGCCGCGGTCGCCGACGAAGCCGCGAAGCAGGCCGACGCCGCGGTGCGGGGCGCCAAGGCGGAGGCGGCCGAGGCGGCGAAGTCCCCACGCAGCGCGTGACCCGTTCAGGAGGCCGGGGACCGCTCGCCGTGCCATGAGCGCCAGAGCGCCGCGTACGCGCCGTCGGCCGCCACCAGGTCGTCGTGGGTGCCCAGTTCCGTGAGCCGGCCCTCCTCCAGCACGGCCACCCGGTCGGCGTCGTGAGCCGTCTGCAGCCGGTGCGCGATGGCGATGACGGTCCGGCCTTCGAGTACGGCGGCCAGTGCCCGCTCCGTGTGCCGGGCCGTCGTCGGGTCCAGGAGTGCGGTGGCCTCGTCGAGTATCAGCGTGTGCGGGTCGGCCAGGACCACGCGTGCCAGGGCGAGTTGCTGTGCCCGAGCGCCGTCCGGCCGGTGTTCCGGGCTGCCCAGATCGGTGTCCAGCCCGTCCGGCAGTTCGGCGGCCCAGTCCGCGCCGACGGCGGCGAGCGCTTCGCGCAGTGCGGCGTCGGAGGCGTGGGCGGAGGCGATCCGCAGGTTGTCCCGTAGCGTTCCCAGGAAGACGTGGTGCTCCTGGGTGACGAGGACGACGTGCCGCCGCAGTTGGCCGGGATCCAGGTCCGTGACCGGTACCCGCCCCACCGTCACCGAGCCGGTGTGCGGCCTGTCCATGCCTGCGAGCAGCCTGCCCAGGGTGGTCTTGCCCGCGCCGGACGGGCCGACGACCACCAGCCGCTCGCCGGGCCGGACCGTGAGGTCCACGCCGTGCAGGACATCGCCGCCGCCCTCGTAGGCGTAGCGCACACCGGCCACCTCGATGCGGTCGTCGGCCGGAGCGGAAGCCGCGACCGGTGCGGCCCGCACCGCCGCACCGAGCCCCTCGACCCTGGCGAACGACGCACTGCTGCTCTGCAGTTGCTCCATCTGCTGGAGGATGACGTCCAGCGGCTGCGAGAGCTGACGCAGGTACAGCGCCGAAGCCACCACCGCGCCCAGACTCATCGCGCCCTGCGCGTGCAGCACCCCGCCGGCCAGCAGCACGCCCACCACGGGCACGACGTACGAGATGTCCACCGCGGGGAAGAGCACACTGCGCAGGAACAGGGTGCGCGCCCGCGTCCTCCTGCACCTGTCGATCTCCCGCTCGCAGGCGGCGATGCGGCGCTGCTGCAGCCCGAGCGCCTCGATCGTGCGCGCCCCGGCCGCGGTGGTCGCGAGCTGTTCCGCCAGGGCCGAGTTCGCGGCCCCCTCGGCAAGGTAGGCGGTGAGCGCCCGGCGCAGGTACCAGCGGGCGGCGAACCAGATACCGAGCAGGCCCAGCACCCCGCACGCGCCGAGCAACGGATCGAGCGCGAAGACCGCCCCGAGGATGAACAACGCCTGGACCCCGGCGATGAGGACCTGGGGTCCGGCGTCCCGGAGGGTGGCGCCGACCGCGGCGACATCGGTGGTGCCGCGGGTCGTCAGGTCGCCCGTTCCGGCCCGCTCGACCACCGCGGCAGGCAGGGCGAGCGCCCGGTCGGTGAACTCCTCGCGGATGCGCGCCAGGGTCCGCTCGCCGAAGCGGTGCCCCAGGTGAGCCGCGTAACGGGCCAGAAGGAGTTGGGCCAGGGCGAAGACGAGGATGGCCAGGGCCAGGCGGTCCACCGTGGACACCGCGGCTCCGGCCCTGACCTCGTCGATGATGCGGCCGAGCAGCCAGGGGCCGACGAGGCCGGCTCCGGCGGCCAGCGCGTTGAGGGCCAGGACGACGGCGAAGGCGCGGCCGTCCAGCCGGATCAGCCGGAGCGCGGCCCGGCGCACGCGGACGGGCCCGGCAACGGGCAGGACCCGGTCGTCCGGCGGGGATTCCACGGTCATCGCACGGCCTTCCGGAGCGGCGGGAGGGGGTCTTCACCGGCACGGCCGACGGGGTCGGCGCGATCGGCCGTGGCGTCGGGGTTCTCGGTGCGGTCGGCGCTGCGGCAGGGGGCTTCGGCGGGGCCTGCGGTGGGGCCGGGAGCTTCGGCGGGGCCGGCCGTACGAGCGCGACCCCCGCCCGTGCCGTCCTCGTCCTCCGCGCCGCGGGACACCAGGCGGCGGTAATCGGAACGGAGTTGCAGGAGTTCGCGGTGGCTGCCGCTGGCGGTGACCGACCCGTCGACCAAGTAATGCACGACGTCCGCCTGGGCAAGGAGGAGCGGCGACGTGCTGGTGACGAGCGTGGTGCGGCCCGCCCGCGCGGTGCGCAGCCGGGCCGCGACGGCCGCCTCCGTGTGCGCGTCGACCGCCGACGTGGGCTCGACCGCCAGCAGCACCTCGGGGTCCGCCAGCAGGGCTCGGGCCAGGCGGACGCGCTGTCGCTGGCCGCCGGAGAGGTTGCGGGCCTGCGCGTCGACGGCGGAGTCGAGTCCGTCCGGCAGACCCCGGACGATGTCACGCGCCATGGCCGCAGCGACGGCTCGGCCGATGGCCTCCTCGTCGCGGTCCCCTCCGCCGATCACGTCGCGCAGCGGACCGGCGAACAGGTCGGCCTCGTTGTCCGCGACCAGGATCCGCCGGCGCACCTGCGTCAGGTCGATGTCGTCCAGGCGTATCGCACCCCAGGTCGCGTCCGACCCGGAGAACCGGCCGAGACGGTCGACCACCGCCGCGGACTCCGACGGCCGCGCACCCACCAGCGCGGTCAGCCGTCCGGGAGCCACCTCGACGCCGGACTCCGGGTCGCGGAGCGTGGACGGCGAGGCGGGCGCGTCGCGCGTGGCTTCCCTGGTCGCCGAAGCGGGCTCCAGCGACAGGAAGCGTATGACTCTGCGCGCGGCGACCAGTCCACGGCTGAGATCGTGGCCGCCCTCGACGAAGAACGAGACCGGCACGACGAGGACCGCCGCGTACCCGTAGACCGCGACCAACTCGCCTACCGTGATGTCCCCTTGCGCGGCCATCCGCGCCGCCAGCCACGTCACGACCCCGAGGAACAGGGTGGGAAGACCGACCCCCAGGGCCTGGACCCAGCTGGTCACCGACCCGACGCGGTACCCCTCTTCCTGCAGCCTGCGCGAGCCGCGCCGGTACCGCTCGGCGTACACGTCCTTGCCGCCGATGCCGTTGAGGACGCGCAGCCCGCCGACGATGTCCTCGAAGTGGGAAGCCAGTGCGCCCTGTTGCTCGCGGTACGTCGCCTCGGCCCCCTGGAGGCGACCCAGCAGCGGGCCGACCAGCACGACGAGCAGCGGCACGCCGAGCAGCACCACGACGGCGAGCAGCGGCGAGACGGTCAGCAGCAGCACGGCCACCACGACGTAGGCGAGGACGGCGCCGACGCCGGGCCCGGTGATGGTCAGCGTGTTGGCGATCCCGGCGACGTCGCCGAAGCCGATCGTGACGACCTCCCCGGCCGTCACGCGACCCGCCAGTGACCCGCCGAGCCGGGTCGCCTGCCTGATCACCACCTGCACGGAACGGAAGACGGCGTCCAGGCGCACCCGGGTCATCGTGCGGTGCCGCATGATGGCCAGCCAGGCGTTCAGCACCCCGACGCCGAACAGCGCCGCGACCCAGCCGACGAGCACGGGCCACCGGCCGGGTTCCAGCCCGTCGTCGATGGCCCGGGACAGCAGGTACGGCGGCAGCGTCAGGCAGACCATCCAGGCGGAACCCAACAGGGCACCGGCGGTGATCCGACGGGGCTGGCGGGTGACCAGCCACCACAGGTACCGCAGCGGGCTCCGGCAGTCCGGGGTCCCCGGATCCGTGTGCGAATCGTTCATGCGCCACACGTTAGTGATCCACAGCCGGTCAACCAGGACGAACAGGCGTCGACCAGCGTTTGGTTGGCCCGGGGCCGCGGACGCCGTCTGCTGCGGTCCGTACGGAAACCTCAGACCAGACTGTCCCGCCAGGCCCGGTGAAGGTCCGCGAACCGGCCCTCACGGCCGATGAGTTGGGCGGGCGGACCGTCCTCCACGATCCGCCCGTGCTCCATCACCAGCACCCGGTCCGCGACCTCCACCGTCGACAGCCGGTGCGCGATGACGACCGCGGTGCGGCCGCGCAGCACCGTGTGCATCGCCCGCTGAACCGCGCGCTCGCCCGGAATGTCGAGCGAGCTGGTCGCCTCGTCGAGGATGAGCACCGCCGGGTCCGCCAGCAGCGCCCGTGCGAACGCCACCAACTGCCGCTGCCCCGCCGAGATCCGTCCGCCCCGCTTGCGCACGTCCGTGTCGTAGCCGTCCGGCAGCCCGACGATGAAGTCGTGCGCGCCGATCGCCTTCGCGGCCCGCTCGATGTCCTCGCGGGAGGCGTCCGAGCGGCCGATCGCGATGTTCTCCGTAACGGTCCCGGAGAACAGGAACGCCTCCTGCGTGACCATGACGACGCCCCGCCTCAGTTCGGGTGTCGCCAGGTCCCGCAGATCGGTTCCGTCGAGGAGTACGCGACCCTCGGTCGGGTCGTAGAACCGGGCCAGCAGCTTTGCCAGCGTCGACTTGCCCGCGCCCGTCGACCCGACGACCGCGACCGTCTCCCCGGCGGCCAGCGTCAGGTCGAAACGCGGCAGCACCTCGCCGCCGGTGCGGTAGGCGAACCGCACACCCTCGAACCGGGCCTCGCGGCCCGGGTGTTCGGAGTCGTGCACGGGCAGCGAGCGCGGCTCGGACGGTTCCGGGACGGCCGGCGTCTGCGCCAGCAGGCCGGCGATCTTCTCCAGCGACGCGGACGCCGACTGGAAGGAGTTGAGGAACATCCCCAGCCGGTCGATCGGGTCGTACAGTCGCCGCAGGTACAGCGCGGCCGCGGCGAGCACACCGAGCGCCAGCGAACCCGAGGCGACCCGGTGGGCACCCCACAGCACGATCGCCGCCACCGCCGTGTTCGCGACGAGCCGGGATCCCGTGACGTAACGCGCCATCTCCAGCAGCGAGTCGCCGTTGGAGAGTTCGTGCGTACGGTTCAGGCGCGCGAAGACCTCGTCGTTCGCGCGTTCCCGGCGGAAGGCGCGAACCGGGCGGATGCCGTTGAGCGTCTCCGTGAACTTCACGATCACCGCGGCGACCGCCGACGACCGGCGGGCGAACACCACGCCGACCCGCCGCCGGTACAGCCGGATCAGCAGGTACAGCGGTACGAAGGACGCGACGGCGACCGCGCCGAGGCCCAGGTCCAGCCACAGGAGCAGCGCCGAGATGTACACGAAGGCCAGGACGACCGCGATCAGCTCCTGAAGCCCCTCGGACAGCAGCTCGCGCAGCGACTCGACGTCCGTCGTGGCCCGCGAGATGAGCCGCCCCGAGGTGTACCGCTCGTGGAAGTCGACACTGAGCGCCTGCCCGTGCCGGAAGATGCGCCCGCGCAGGTCGAGCAGCACGTCCTGGCTGACGCGCGCGGACATCCGGAAGAAGGCGTACTGGAGGGCGCCGGAAGCCACCGCGCACAGCAGGTAGCCGACCGCGACGGCCACGAGCGGCCCGTAGTTCTGCTGCCGGAAGGCGGGCACGCCACGGTCGATCGCGTACGCGACGAGCAGCGGCCCGGCCTGCACGGCGGCCTGCTGGAGCAGCAGGAGCAGCACGGACACGACGACGTACGCCCGCCGTGGCCGCAGCAGAGACCCGAGCAGGCGCATGGTCGCGCCGGGCGGCGAGGGCAGCTCGTCCCGGTCGAAGGGATCGCCGACGGCCGGAGCGTGGCCCTCCGGGGGACCGGACGCGGCCAGGGGGACGTCAGGGATGCAGGGCGCGGCGGGGGCCTTGGTCGTGAGGTGGGTGGCGTCGGCACCGGATGCCCCGGTGGCTCCGCACGTACCGTTCGCTTCGGGCGCCCCGGATGTGGCGCTCGTCCCGGTCGTGTCCTGCGCCGCGGCGGCCGGAGGCTTGCCCTGTTGGTCGACGGCCTTCACGCGTCCACTCCCTGTCGTACGTTCCCGTCGGCCGACGCCGCGGTCCCGGCCGCGCGCGCAGCCGCCGGATCCGCGCCCGCACCCGACATCAGCCACGCGTACTCGGCGTTGTCCCGCAGCAGTTGCTGATGCGTACCGACGGCGGCTATCCGACCGCCGGACAGCAGGGCCACCCGGTCGGCGAGCATCACCGTGGACGGCCGGTGCGCCACGACGAGCGCGGTCGTGTCCGCGAGCACCCGCCGCAGCGCCGCCTCCACCAACGCCTCCGTGTGCACGTCCAGCGCGGACAGCGGATCGTCCAGCACCAGGAAGCGCGGCCTGCCCGCCACCGCCCGCGCGAGTGCGAGCCGCTGCCGCTGACCGCCCGACAGGCTGAGCCCCTGCTCGCCGACCTGGGTGTGGGCCCCGTCGGGCAGCCGGTGCACGAAGTCGGCCTGCGCGATGCCCAGCGCGCGACTCAACTCCCCGTCGTCCGGGGCCCCTTCACCCGCTCCCATCAGTACGTTCTCGCCGACCGTCGCCGAGAAGAGCGTCGGCTCCTCGAACGCCACCGACACCAGCTCGCGCAGCTCCGCGCGCGACATGGCGGTGACGTCCCGCCCGTCGAGCGTGATCCGCCCGCCGGTCACCTCGTGCAGGCGGGGCACGAGCGCGGTCAGCGTCGTCTTGCCACTGCCCGTCGCACCGACCAGCGCGAGGGTCTCACCGGGCCGTACGTGCAGGTCGACACAGCGCAGCAGCGGTACGGAACCGGCGGGCGCGTCGGGATACCGGAACTCCACACCCTCGAAGCGCAACCCGCCGGAGGCCGGTTGCCCGCCGTGCGCGGGCACCTTCGCGGTCGGGGAAGCCGAGTCCGGTGGGGGGGCGGGGCTGCGGGGCCGGGTGCCCTCCGCCCGCGCCGAGCCCTCTTTCCCCGCCGAGCCCCGTTCGCCCGCCCAGTCCCCTTCCTCCGGCGCGTCCATCACCTCGAAGTACCTGTCCGCCGCCGTCGCCGCCTCCTGGCTCATCGCCAGCAGGAAGCCCATCGAGACCACCGGCCAGTGCAGCGCCAGGGCCGTCGACAGGAACGCCACCAGCGTGCCCGCCGACAATTGGCCGTCCGCGACCTGGACCGTGCCGAGTACCAGCGCGGCACCGATGGCCAGTTCCGGGATGACCGTGATCAGCCCGAGGATCCCGGCCAGCAGCCGCGCCTTGACCAACTCGGTGCCGCGCAGCCGTTGCGACAAGTCGCGGAACGCCGCAGCCTGCGTCCGGTGCCGGCCGAAACCCTTGATGATCCGGATGCCCAGCACGCTCTCCTCGACGACCGTCGTCAGGTCGCCCACCTGGTCCTGCGCCTTGCGCGACACCAGCGCGTACTTCGTCTCGAACACCGCGCACAGCACCATCAACGGAATCACCGGCACCGTCAGCACCAGACCCAGTGACCAGTCCTGCATCAGCAGGATCACGAAGCCCACCAGGATCGTCGTTCCGTTGACGATCAGGAACGTCAGCGGGAACGCGAGGAACATCCGGATCAGCATCAGGTCCGTCGTGCCGCGCGACAGCAACTGCCCGGACGCCCACTTGTCGTGGAACGCCACCGGCAGCCGCTGCACGTGCCGGTACAGATCCGCCCGCAGCGCCGCCTCCACACCCGCCAGTGGCCGGGCGACCAGCCAGCGGCGGAACCCGAAAAGCACCGCCTCGACGATGCCCAGCCCGAGCAGGGCCGCCGCGCCGAGCCACACCCCGGCCGGGTCGCGGTCGGCGATCGGGCCGTCCACCATCCACTTCAGTACCAGCGGAAACACCAGGCCCAGGGAGGAGGCCACGATCGCGACCACCGCCGCACTGCCCCAGCGGGCCCGGACAGGGCGGACGTACGGCCACAGCCGCAGCAGGCTGCGCACCGCGGATCGCGCGGGCGGAGCGGGAGCCGGGGCCGGGGGAGGCGGCGGGGCCGGTCCGGCCTTCGCAGCGGGATCGCCGCCCGGGGGGCCGGACTCGGGGGAGGCATGCGTATCAGTCATCGGGGGTGAGCCTAAGAGCCCGCAGCCCGCCACGCCCAGTGAGTATTCAGGCGTAGGACCCCTCTCCGTGTGCGCCCCGAAGGACACTTGACGGCCAGTGCCACCCGGGCCGAGGGGCTCCGGCGAGTCGTACGGATTGCCGCCGAACCCTAGGGGATCAGGGCGCCGTACGCATCCCCTGGTGTCCCTGCTCGTCGGAGGGTGCTGTACGCATCGCTCGGCGCCGCACGCATCCCATGCCGTCGTACGCCTCGCTCCGCGCCGTAGGAACCGCCCGGCCCGCGCCGTACGGGAGGGCCTCGCGCGACCCGTGCGAGCCGGCCCGGCGCCGTACGGATCTCAGGGTGTCGTACGGGTCCCATCCCCCGACCGGCCCTCCCGTCAACCGATCGGTTGATGCCCGGGACGAGCGCGATGGCCGATGCCGCCGCGCCCCGATCCGCGCGACGCTCCTGTCATGCAACGGACCACGCCGCTCATCGAAGTCACCGACCTCCGCAAGGCCTATGCCGGGCGCCCCGCCGTCGACGGTGTCTCCTTCACCGTCGAGGAGGGCGAGATCTTCGGCATCCTCGGCCCCAACGGCGCGGGCAAGACCACCACCGTCGAGTGCGTGGAGGGCCTGCGCGTCCCCGACTCCGGCACCGTCCGCGTCGCCGGGCTCGACCCGGTCACCGACCGCGAGGAGGTCACCCGTCTTCTGGGCAGCCAGCTCCAGGAGAGCGAACTCCAGCCCAAGATCCTCGTCCGCGAGGCCCTGGAACTGTACGCGGCTCTCTACCCGAACCCCGCCGACTGGCGTGCGCTCGCCGAACGCCTGGGTCTCGTCGACAAGTTGGCCACCCGCTTCGCCAAGCTCTCCGGCGGCCAGAAGCAGCGGCTGTCCATCGCCCTCGCCCTCATCGGCAACCCCAGGGCCGTCGTCCTCGACGAGCTCACCACCGGCCTGGACCCGCGCGCCCGGCGTGACACCTGGAAGCTCATCGAGGACGTACGGGACTCCGGCGTCACCGTCCTGCTGGTCACCCACTTCATGGAGGAGGCCCAGCGCCTCTGCGACCGCATCGCCGTCATCGACAAGGGACGGGTCGCGGCCATGGACTCACCGGCCGGCCTGATCCGCCGCTCCGCCGGTTCGACGGTCATCACCTTCGTCCCGTCCCGCCCGCTCGACAACGCGGACCTGGTGGCCCTGCCCGAGGTCGCGACCGTCGACCACAAGGGCGACCAGGTGACCCTCACCGGCACCGACGCCACCGTCAACGCCGTCATCACCCTCCTCGCCCAGAAGCGCGTGACCGCACGCCAACTGCGCGTCGTGGACGCCACGTTGGACGACGCCTTCCTCGACCTCACCGAAGAGCACGAGTCCGCCACACCCGGAAGGGCCGCCTGAACCATGACCACCGCCACCCCCGCCCGTACCCCGCGCACCCCCCGTACCCCGCGCACCCCCCGTACCGCCCGCCCCGTCCCGGGCGGCCCCGCACTCGCCGCCGTGCTCAAGGCCGAGGGCCGTCTCTTCCTGCGCGAGCCGGGCTCGCTCTTCTGGATACTCGGCTTCCCGACGGCGCTCCTGGTGATCCTGGGCCTGATCCCGTCCTTCCGGGAGAGCAACCCCGACCTCGGCGGTCGCCGGGTGATCGACCTGTACGTGCCCGTCGCCGTTCTCCTCGGCATGATCATGGCGTCCATCCAGGCGATGCCGCCCGTACTCTCCAGCTACCGCGAACGCGGCATCCTGCGCCGCATGTCCACCACCCCGGTACGTCCGCTCGCCATCCTCGGCGCGCAGATCGCCCTGCACGGAGCGGCGATGATCGTCTCCGCGCTGATCGCGATCACGACGGGGCGCCTGGCGTTCGGCGTCGCGCTGCCGTTCTCCCGCCCCGGTTACGTCCTGACGATGCTGCTCATGACCGGCTGCGCCCTCGCCCTCGGCGCGACCCTGGCCGCCATCGCCGCCACCACCAAGGCAGCGACCGCAATCGGTTCCGTCGCCTTCATCCTGATGATGTTCACCTCGGGCGTCTGGCTGCCGGTCCAGGCGATGCCGGACCTGCTCCGGACCGTCGTCGGCCTCACGCCGTTCGGTGCCGCGGCACAGGCGCTCGACCAGGCCATGCTGGGAACCTGGCCGAACTGGTCGTACCTGGGGATCATGGCCCTGTGGGCGGCGGGGCTCACCGGGGCCGCGTCGCGCTGGTTCCGCTGGGAATAGGCGCGTGGACACGGGGTCGCAGGACATGAACGTCGAGGGCGAGTTGCAGAAGCGGTTCCTGCTGTGGGGGCCGTACGCGCTGCTGGTCCTCGCCACCGGCATCGCCCTGTTCACGGTCGAGGAACTGATGACCCGTGCGGAGCTGTACGCCACCGGCCCCGCGGTCGCGGCGGCGGTCGTCCTTCAGCTGTGGGCCTGGCGCACCGGGGCGTGCCTGCCGGACGGCAAGCCCTCCCAGGCACGTGCGTACTACCTCATCCGCACCCCGCTCGCCCTCGTCCTCACCCACCTCAACCCCTTCTACTCGATCTACGCGGTGCTCGGCTACTTCGACACCGGCCACTACCAACTGGGCATCCGCTGGGGCCGGATGAGCCTCCTCGCCACGGCGGTGACCATGGCGTACGGGCAGTCCGCCGGCCACCTGCCCCTCTTCGCCGCCCTGTTCGTCCTGCACGCCTCGCTCACCCTGGTCTTCGAGCACATGGGCAAGAAGGCCGAGGAGGACCGGGAGGCCAAGACCGCCACCATCCTCGCCCTGGAGGACGCCAACGCCCGTCTGGAGCAGGCCCTCGCCGAGAACGCCGCCCTGCACGAACAGCTCGTCGTCCAGGCGAGGGAGGCCGGCGTCTCCGACGAGCGCCGCCGCCTGGCCGCCGAGATCCACGACACCATCGCCCAGGCCCTCACCGGCGTCGTCACCCAGCTGCAGGCCGCGTCCGACACCGAGGACCGTCCCGCCGCGCAGACCCACATCGACCGGGCGACCGCCCTCGCCCGCACCGGACTCGGCGAGGCCCGCCGCTCGGTGCGCAACCTCAGTCCCGCCGCGCTGGTCCACGACGACCTGCCCGAGGCGCTCAAGAAGACCGTCGACGACTGGTCGCGGCAGGCCACCGCGCGTGCCGAGTTCACCCTCACCGGCACCGTCTCGCCCCTCCACGACGAGATCCAGGCGACCCTCCTGCGCATCGCTCAGGAAGCCCTCACCAACACCGCGAAGCACGCCCACGCCACCCGGGTCGGCGTCACCCTGTCCTACATGGACGACGAGATCACCCTGGACGTCCGTGACGACGGCCGCGGCTTCGACCCCGCCCTGGACGGCACGATCGGATTCGGCCTCTCCGGCATGCGCGCCCGCGCCGAGCGTCTCGCCGGAACCGTCGGCATCGAGTCCGAACCCGGCTACGGGACGGCGATCTCCGCCCGCGTACCGTTGGTGAACCATGCCTGAGAACCGAGCCGCCGACGCCGTCCCGATCACCCTCCTGCTGGTCGACGACCACCCCGTCGTACGGGACGGTCTGCGCGGCATGTTCGAGGCGGCCCCCGGCTTCGAGGTGCTCGCCGAAGCCGAGAGCGGCCCCCGGGCGGTCGAACTGGCCGCCTCGCTGACCCCCGACGTCATCCTCATGGACCTCCGCATGCCGGGCGGCGGGGGAGTGGCCGCCATCGCCGAACTCAAGCGCCGCGGCCTTCCCTCCCAGGTCCTCGTCCTCACCACGTACGACACGGACACCGACACCCTTCCCGCGATCGAGGCGGGCGCCACCGGCTACCTCCTCAAGGACGCCCCGCGCGACGAACTCTTCTCAGCGGTACGGGCGGCCGCCGCCGGCCGCACGGTGCTCTCCCCGGCCGTCGCGGCCCGTCTGGTCACCCGGGTCCGCAACCCCCGCCCCGCGTCAGCCACTTCGCCGTCCCCCCTCTCCGCCCGCGAACGCGAAGTCCTCGCCCTGGTGGCCAGGGGCACCTCCAACCGCGAGATCGCCCGCATCCTCTTCATCAGCGAGGCCACCGTGAAGACGCACCTCACCCACCTGTACGCCAAACTAGGCGTCAACGACCGCGCCGCAGCCGTCGCCGCCGGCTACGAACGCGGCATCCTCGGATGACCCGCACCGGCAGGCGTCCGACCGCCTGATCCGCCGTTCCGGCCGCAGCCCCGCCCGCGCCGCTCCTACCTCTCCGCCCGCAGCAGCAGCACCGCCCGCCCCGGCACCGTCAGCACCGCGCCGCCCTCGTGCCGGGCGCCCTCCGCGTCCCCCTGTTCCTCACTGGACGTGTCCACCACCACTTCGTACGCGACCGCCCACGGCGGGCCCGGCAGTACGACGTCCACCGCGTCCTCCCCGGCGTGCAGCACCGCCAGGAAGCTGTCGTCGGTCACCGGCCTGCCCTGCTCGTCGCGGCCCGGGATGTCCGTTCCGGACAGGTACATGCCGATCGTGGCCGCCGGTGCGTACCAGTCGGCCGGCGTCATCTCCTCGCCCCGTACGGTGAACCACGCCAAGTCCCGTAGCCCGTCCACTCCTTGGGGCCGGCCCGAGAAGAACGCCCGCCGCCGCAGCACCGGGTGGGCGTGCCGCAGGGCAAGCAGCCGGGACGTCAGGTCGAACAGGGCACGCCACTGCGGGTCGTCCAGCAGCGACCAGTCCACCCAGCTCGTCCCGTTGTCCTGGCAGTACGCGTTGTTGTTGCCCCGCTGCGTGCGTCCCATCTCGTCGCCCGCGACCAGCATCGGCACCCCGGTGGAGAGCAGCAGAGTCGTCACCATGTTCCGCAGCTGCCGCCGCCGCAGGGCGGCGATGCCCGCGTCGTCCGTCTCGCCCTCCACCCCGCAGTTCCACGAGCGGTTGTCGTTCGTGCCGTCCCGGTTGCCCTCCCCGTTCGCCGAGTTGTGCTTCTGCTCGTAGGTGACGAGGTCCCGCAGCGTGTAACCGTCGTGCGCGGTGACGAAGTTGACCGAGGCGTACGGCCGCCGGCCGCCCCACGCGTACAGGTCGCTCGACCCCGACAGCCGGTACCCCAGGTCCCGCACGTCCGGCAGCGCGCCCCGCCAGAAGTCCCGTACCGCGTCCCGGTAGCGGTCGTTCCACTCCGTCCACAGCGGAGGGAACGCGCCGACCTGGTAGCCCCCGCTGCCCACGTCCCACGGTTCCGCGATCAGCTTCACCCTGCGCAGCGTCGGGTCCTGCGCGATCACCGCCAGGAACGGCGACAGCATGTCCACGTCGTGCATCGACCTGGCCAGCGCCGCCGCGAGGTCGAAGCGGAAGCCGTCCACCCCCATCTCGTTCACCCAGTACCTGAGCGAGTCGGTGATCAGCCTCAGCACGTGCGGCTGCACGACGTGCAGCGTGTTCCCGCAGCCCGTGTAGTCCGCGTACCGCCGCGGGTCGGCCTGCAACCGGTAGTAGCCCCGGTTGTCCACGCCCCGCAGCGACAGCGTCGGCCCCAGCTCGCCGGCCTCAGCGGTGTGGTTGTAGACCACGTCGAGGATCACCTCGATCCCGGCCGCGTGCAGCGCCTGCACCATGCGTTTGAACTCGCCGACCTGTTGCCCCGCCGTACCCGACGCCGCATAGCCCGCGTGCGGGGCGAAGTAGCCGATGGAGTTGTAGCCCCAGTAGTTCCTGAGCCCCCGCCGCAGCAGATGGTCCTCGTGCGCGAACTGGTGCACCGGCAGCAGCTCCACCGCCGTCACCCCGAGCCGTACGAGGTGCTCGATCGCCGCCGGGTGGGCGAGACCCGCGTACGTGCCGCGCAGCTCCGGAGGAATGTCCGGGTGCCGCATCGTGAAGCCCCGCACGTGCAACTCGTAGATCACCGAGTCCGCCCACGGCGTCTTCGGCCGCCGGTCGTCCACCCAGTCGTCGTCGTCATGGACGACCACGCCCTTGGGCACGTAGGGGGCCGAGTCCCGCTCGTCGCGGACCGTGTCGGCCACATGCTGCTGCGGCCAGTCCCGCACGTGTCCGTACACCTGGGGCGGCAGCGCGGCGAAGTCGCCGTCCACCGCCCTCGCGTACGGATCGAGCAGCAGCTTCGCCGGGTTCCAGCGGGCACCCGTCCACGGGTCCCACCGCCCGTGCACCCGGAACCCGTACCGCTGCCCCGGTCGCACCCCCGGCACGAATCCGTGCCACACCTCGTGCGTCAGTTCGGTCAACGGGCACCGGACCTCGACGCCCTCCTCGCCGAAGTCGAACAGACACAGCTCGACGGCCTCCGCACCTCCCGCCCACAGCGCGAAATTGGTGCCCGCCACCCCGTCAGGACCGACCCGGAACCGGGCCCCCAGGGGATTGGGAGCCCCCGGCCACACGGGTGGCCGGGGGCTCGGAGCGGGCTGCGACGCCCGGCCGTTGCCCAGGGCTCTCGTCCCGGTCCCGGTCGCAGGACCCGTGGGGGCCCTGCCGGCCCGTACCACTTCCAGGTTGTACTCCGGTGCGCTCGACACCTGTCAGCCTCCCGCGGCTCGTCGGGACCGGCGAGTCGAGAGGCACAGCGGCGTCCCGGCCGCCAGGCTCTCCACATGAGGTCCTCCCTGCTGTCATGCCCACAGTGGCGCTCGCACTCACGTCTCCCCCGCCGCCCGATCGCGGCCGCCGCGCTGCTGGCGGCCCTCGCCGCCCTCACCGGCTGCTCCTCGGGCTCCCTCACCACCTGGTTCGACGGGGCACCGCCCACCCCGGAGGAGGCCGTCCGGATCAGCCCCGCCGACCACGCCAAGGACGTCCGGGCCGACGACCGCATCGAGATCAGCGCCCCCGACGGCACGCTGGAGCGGGTACGGGTGGAACGCGTCGAGGACGCCGAGCGGCAGGAGGTGCGGGGCAGCATCAGCGCCGACGGCAGCACCTGGCAGCCCGACGCCGCCACCGGGAAACTCGTCCTCGCGGCCAAGTACCGCGTCCACGCGGTCGCCCTCGACGAGGACGGCAAGCGGCACGCCCGTACGACCTCCTTCACCACCCACGTCCCCGACGAGCGGTTCATCGGCTACTTCAAGCCGGAGAACCGCTCCACCGTCGGGACCGGAATGATCGTCTCCTTCTCCTTCAACCGGCCGGTCGAGGACCGGGCCGCCGTCGAGCGCGCCATCCGCGTCACCTCGCAGCCCGCGGTGCCGGTCGTCGGCCACTGGTTCGGCAAGGAACGCCTCGACTTCCGGCCGCGCACGTACTGGCAGCCCGGCACCCGCGTCACCACCGACATCCGGCTCCGCGACGTCCAGGGCGCCCCCGGCGTCTACGGCATCCAGAACAAGAGCGTCGGCTTCACCGTCGGCCGCCACCAGACCTCCCTCGTCGACGCCGACGACCACACCATGACCGTCACCCGCGACGGCGAGGTCCTGTCCATCCTGCCGATCAGCGCCGGCAGCGCCAAGAACCCCACGTACAACGGGAAGATGGTGGTCAGCGAGATGCACGACGTGACCCGCATGAACGGCCGCACCGTCGGCTTCGGCGGCGAGTACGACATCGAGGACGTCCCGCACGCCGTCCGCCTCACCACCTCCGGGACCTTCCTGCACGGCAACTACTGGTCCAGGGGCGTCTTCGGCTCGACCAACGCCAGCCACGGCTGCATCGGTCTGCGCGACGTGAAGGGGGGCAGCGGCAGCACCCCGGCCGGCTGGTTCTTCGACCGCACCCTGATCGGTGACGTCGTCGAGGTCGTCGACTCCTCCGACGCGAAAGTGGCTCCCCACAACGGCCTCGGCGGCTGGAACATGGGATGGGAGCAGTGGACGGCGGGCTCCGCCCTGCGCTGACCCTCCGCACCCGCCGCCGACCGCCCTGCCCTGCGCACTTGGGACGGAACGGTGACATACGTGAGGGGACTCCCACCGCACCCGGTGTGATTATCTAGCGCACAGTGCGCGGTAGTTGCGTGCGGGGGTGCGGGCCTGGTCAGGGCCGGTGCGCGAGGGGAGAATTCCACATTGAACAGGCAGCCGATCCCGGTTCGGACCGGGCACGGGGCAATAGGTCGGCGCGGCAGCGGAACGGGGCTGCTCGCGCTCGTACTCGGCGCACTGCTGCTGCTGGTCACCGCCTGCGGCGGCGGCGCGGACAAGACCAGCAGAACCGACAACCGGCAGCCGGCCGCCGGGCAGGCCGACACCAGGGCTTCCCGGGCGGTCGTCACCGTCGCCCCGAAGAACGGCGCCAAGGACGTCGCCACCAGCGGCGCCCTGAAGATCACCGCTGACAAGGGCAAGCTGTCCCAGGTCGAGGTCACCGACTCCAAGGGCAACGAGATCGACGGCCGGATCACCCCCGACGGCGCCGCTTGGGAGCCGTCCCACCACCTCGCCGCCAGCACGACGTACAAGGTGCACGCCCTCGCCAAGGACGCGGAGGGCCGGGTGTCCGCGCAGGACACCACCTTCACCACGCTCGTCCCGAAGAACACCTTCATCGGCGAGTTCCTGCCGGAGGACGGCAGCACCGTCGGCGTCGGCATGCCGGTGTCCTTCCGCTTCACCCGGGGCATCACCCACCCCGACGCCGTCGAGCGGGCGATCAAGGTGACGGCCGAGCCGTCCGTGCCGGTCGAGGGCCACTGGTTCGGCAACGACCGCCTCGACTTCCGTCCCGAGAAGTACTGGGCGGCGGGCACCAAGGTCACCGTCAAGGTGAACCTGGACGGCGTCGAGGGCCGCCCCGGTGTCTACGGCAAGCAGTCCAGGACCGTGAAGTTCACCGTCGGCCGCAGCCAGGTCTCCACCGTCGACGCCAAGGCCCACACGATGAAGGTCGTCCGCGACGGCAAGCTCGTCCGGACCATCCCGATCACCGCGGGCGCTCCGGCCACCACGACGTACAACGGCCAGATGGTCATCAGCGAGAAGCTCAAGGTGACCCGGATGAACGGCGCCACCGTCGGCTTCGGCGGCGAGTACGACATCAAGGACGTACCGCACGCGATGCGCCTGTCCAACTCCGGCACCTTCATCCACGGCAATTACTGGGCCTCCTCCGGCACGTTCGGCTCCGCCAACGTCAGCCACGGCTGCGTCGGCCTGCGCGACCGGCGCGGCGCGGGCGACAGCGGCACCCCGGCGGCCTGGTTCTGGAACAGTTCGCTGATCGGTGACGTCGTCGTCGTCACCAACTCCCAGGACAAGCAGATCGCCCCGGACAACGGCCTGAACGGCTGGAACATGTCCTGGGCGGAGTGGACCAAGTAACTCCCGATACGCGGAGAAGGCCGGGCCCGGCGCACCGAACCACGTGCACCGGGCCCTTCCGCGTACGCGGCCGTCCGGGGGGTCACTCCCGGGCCGGTGCCGACTAACCTCGCCGGTATGACAGTCACCCTCGAAGTCACCTCAGGCGTCGGCACGATCCTCCTCCAGCGCCCCCCGATGAACGCCCTCGACGTCGCCACCCAGGACCGCCTGCGCGAGCTCGCCGAGGAGGCGACACGCCGCGAGGACGTACGCGCGGTGGTCATCCACGGCGGCGAGAAGGTGTTCGCGGCAGGTGCGGACATCAAGGAAATGCAGGCCATGGACCACACGGCGATGGTCCTGCGCTCCCGAGGCCTGCAGGAGGCCTTCACCGCCGTCGCCCGCATCCCCAAGCCCGTCGTCGCCGCTATCACCGGCTACGCGCTGGGCGGCGGCTGCGAGTTGGCGCTCTGCGCGGACTTCCGCATCGCCGCCGACAACGCCAAGCTCGGCCAGCCGGAGATCCTGCTCGGCCTGATCCCCGGCGCGGGCGGCACCCAGCGCCTGGCCCGCCTGGTCGGCCCCGCCAAGGCCAAGGACCTCATCTTCACCGGCCGCATGGTCAAGGCGGAGGAGGCCGCCGCGATCGGTCTCGTCGACCGTGTCGTACCGGCCGCCGAGGTGTACGAGCAGGCACACGCCTGGGCCGCGAAGCTCGCCCAGGGCCCGGCGCTCGCGCTGCGCGCCGCGAAGGAATGCGTCGACGCGGGCCTGGAGACGGACCTGGAGACCGGGCTGGCCGTGGAGCGCACCTGGTTCGCGGGCCTGTTCGCGACCGAGGACCGGGAGCGTGGGATGCGCAGCTTCGTGGACGAGGGCCCCGGCAAGGCCAAGTTCCTCTGAACGGAGCTGAGTTGACCCACGGTCCACGGTGCGATTCGGCGCGCTCCACTTAGCGCAGGCTTAAGGGAGGGTTAAGACGGACTTCCCCGCGCACCGCGGGTGATCACTCGCAAGCGCCCGGTAGTCGCAGGTCAGGTCCGGGCTACCGGCGAGTTTGTGCTCGCGTCATATGCCGGAAGCCCCGGTGGAGGGGGCGGGTTCCGGGGGGTGGATTCCCCCGGAACGCCCCCGGACCGCGAGGGCTCCCGCCATGATGGGGGGCATGGCGGGCCTGGAAGGTGTGGAGGAGCCGCGGCAGCAGGGGCAGGCGACCGCTGCGCGGTGGGTGCCGAGCGACGAGGACGAACGGACTCATCCGGCACTGGAGGAGTTCGGGAGTCCGGCGGACGCGGAAGTGCGTCTGCCGTCGCGGCCGGAATCGGCGGGTACGGCCCGCCGCCTGACGCAGTGCGTCGTGCAGCGTCAGTGGGGGCTCTCCCCGCAGGTCTCCGAATTCGCCGTCCTGCTCGTCTCCGAACTCGTCGGGAACGCGGTGCGGCACACGGGCGCCCGGGTCTTCGGGCTGCGGATACTGCGCCGCCGGGGCTGGATCCGCATCGAGGTCCGCGACCCCTCGCGCGGCCTGCCGTGCCTGATGCCCGTGGACGTACTCGACGTGAGCGGCCGGGGACTGTTCCTGGTGGACAAGCTGTCCGACCGATGGGGCGTGGATCTGCTGCCGCGCGGCAAGACCACATGGTTCGAAATGCGGGTCGTCGACCGCGACCGATGAGGCCGCAGGCCTGCCCGTGGAACGCCAGAAGCCCCCAGGCGCCGGGGTGGGGCGCGCTACGGGGGCTTCCAAGGGGGCCATGGAGCGAAGGGGGTGTGCTCCAGGGCCTGAAGTACGAACGCTCGGGTCAAGGGGAGTTCGTGTGTCCGACTATGGCAGACAGGAGGCTTCAAGCCAAAAGCACCTACTCGGGCAAACCGCCGCGTAACAGCACACTTTAGAAGTGAATCGTTGGTGAGGTGGGCCACTGACCTCGCATTTACTGCATAAGTATGGGATTCGCTGCGTGATTCCTTGATCCGTGACGCCTGGCTGCGACGCTTCGGTGGCACTCCGCCTTCACGGCGGCGATGAGCCCGAAACGCCCTTAATAGGGCAATGGCTCGATTCATCCCTCTTCGCATTTATGGTGCTCACCCGGGGCAGCTTCCGCCCCCCGCCCGGCGAGGTGAGCCCCATCGCACGACCGACCGCACCCCGCACACCGCCGCACTCGCCCCCTCCACCGGCCACGGCACCGGGTACCGCCCGCCGTACCTGGCTGCGCGCCGGGGCGGGAGCAGCCCTGACGGGGACGTTCGCCGTGGGGTGCGGGGGCCGGGGCACGAACGGAACTGATGGCTCCGGGTGGGAGAGGGGGACCGACTCCGGGGCGGGGCCGGGTTCCGGGCCGGGCGCGGGTTCAGGTTCGGGTTCGGGTTCGGGTCCGGGTTCGGGTTCGGGTTCGGGTTCGGGTTCGGGTTCGGGTTCGGACACTGGCTCCGGGCCGGGCTCCGGCTCCGGGGAGGAAGCCGTTCCCGCCGGTCGCACCGGACGCAGCCCCGCTCCCCGTTCCGCCGCCGCACCCGCCCCCCGCCGCTTCCCCGGTCACCCCGTCCAGATCGAACACGGTCCCCGGAACCGCGCCCGGGTCGCCCTGACCTTCCACGGCCAGGGCGACCCCGCCATCGCCAAGTCCCTCCTCGCCGAGGCCGAACGGGCCGGAGCCCGCGTCACCGTCCTCGCCGTCGGCAGCTGGCTCGACGAGCACCCCGCACTCGCGCGCCGCATCCTCGACGGCGGCCACGACCTCGGCAACCACACCCAACGGCACCTCACCGTCTCCGAGATGGACGAGGGGGAGGCGTACCGCGAGATCACCGACTGCGCACGTCGGCTGAAACGCCTCACCGGGTCGATCGGCACCTGGTTCCGTCCCTCGCGCACCCGGTACGCGACCCCGCTCGTCCAGCGCCTCGCGCGCCGGGCCGGCTACCCCCATGTCCTGTCGTACGACGTGGACTCCCTCGACTTCACCTCGCCCGGCGCGACGGCCGTCACCCGCAAGGTCGCCGGAGAGATCCGCAACGGATCCGTGGTGAGCCTGCACTTCGGGTACGCGGACACGGTCGCCGCGCTGCCCGCCCTCCTCGACGATCTCGACCGCCGCAAGCTGCGCGCGGTGACCACCACGGAGCTGCTGACGCCATGACCCGCCCGACCCCCGCCTCCCGCACGTTTGCCTCCGGCACCCCCGCCGCGGACGGCTCGGCCCGTCCTCGCACCCGTACCCGCCCCTGGTGTGCGGCCACCGTCCTGCTCGCCGCCGTCACCGCTCTCGCGGGCTGCGGCGCGGAACCCTCCTCCGGCAGGACCGGCGTCGAAGCGCTCGGCTCCAAGGCCGCCACTTCGCCCGACCAGCCGAAGAAGGCCGCTCCGGCCGGCCTGCCCGGCATGCCCCCGGTGCAGGACCCCAAGGACATCTACGCGGCCAACCGCCCCGGCAACATCGCCCCGGTCGCCCGCAACTTCCCGTCCCGCGTGTACGTACCCAACACCAACTCCAACACCGTCTCGGTCATCGACCCCAAGACGTACAAGGTCATCGAGACGATCCCGGTGGGCATCCAGCCGCAGCACGTCGTCCCGTCCTGGGACATGAAGACCCTCTGGGTCAACAACAACCGCGGTCACTCCCTCACCCCGATCAACCCGGCCAACGGCAAGGCGGGCAAGCCGGTCGAGGTGCACGACCCGTACAACCTCTACTTCACCCCGAACGGCAAGCACGCCGTCGTGATGGCGTCCATGGACCGCGAACTCGTCTTCCGCGACCCGCACACCATGAACCGCGTCAAGACCGTCCCGGTCACGTGCGCGGGCGTCAACCACGCCGATTTCTCCGCCGACGGCCGTTACTTCATCGTCTCCTGCGAGTTCTCCGGCGAACTGCTCAAGGTCGACACGGAGAAGATGAAGGTCGTCGGTCAGCAGAAGCTCCCGTTCCAGGGAGCCATGCCGCAGGACGTCAAGATCTCCCCGGACGGCAAAACCTTCTACATCGCCGACATGATGGCCCACGGCATGTGGGTACTGGACGGCGAGAAGTTCACGACGCCCAAGCTCCTGCCCACCGGCAAGGGCTGCCACGGGCTCTACATCTCCCGCGACTCCAAGGAGATGTACGTTCCCAACCGGGGCGAGGGGTCCATCTCCGTGTTCGACTTCGCGAAGAACAAGCTCACCAAGAAGTGGCGCCTCCCCGACGGAGGCAGCCCGGACATGGGCGGCGTGTCCGCCGACGGGAAGGTCCTGTGGCTGGCGGGCCGATACGACTCCGAGGTGTACGCCATCGACACCACCTCGGGCCGCCAGCTGGCCCGCATCCCGGTCGGCGACGGCCCCCACGGCCTCGCGGTCTACCCGCAACCGGGCCGCTACTCCCTCGGCCACACCGGCATCTTCCGCTAACCCCCCAGGAGCACCCCCTCCCGCCCCCACCGTCCTTCGGTAACCCCCTTGGGCGGCGGGGCCGCCCCCCGGGGGCGGAACGGGCGGGCAAGGGGGCGGCCCCACCGGACGGTGCAACCCCCGCCCCTACGCCCGCCCCTGCGCCCACACGCCCTGCGCCCACACGCCCCGCGCCCACACGTCCCCTGCCGCGTCCCGCCCCGGACCTCAGCCCGGCCTCGCACTCAGCCCCACCCCGGGGCACCTCTCACCCCTCAAAATCCCCCCGCACCATCAGCACCTCCGACCCCACCGCCCGATACCCCGCCCCCTGAAACGCCCGCACACTCCGCGCATTCCCCGGCGGCTGCTGCGCCCACACCACCGCCCCCGGCACCAACTGCCGCGCGGCGAGCGCCAGCCGACGTCCGAGGCCCCGCCCGCGAGCCGCCTCGTCGACTTCGATCGCCGCCTCCCAGCGTCCCGCCACGCCCCGCCCAAGCACCAGGACACCACCCTCCGCAGCCGTCCACACCCGTACCCCCTCCCGGAACGCCCTCGCCCGTGCGACCCGCGAGTGAGCCGGGTTGTCGATCTCCCGCAGCCCCAGCTCCGGGTCAGGCGGTCCCGGCAGTGCCGGAGCCATCGACAGCATGTCGATCGTGTCGTTCATCCGCCGCCCGGTCCGTTCGGCCAGCGCGACCAGGAACACGGGGTTCATCGACGCCGCCAGCGGATCGCACGGCGTCGCCGCCAGTGTCGTCCGCACCCACTCAGGATCGGCGTCCGTGAAGATCACCGAGTGCGCGGTGAACGACAGCACCCCGGCCACCCGCTCCTCCGCCTGCGGCACCACCGTCACGCCGCCGTCCGGCGGCGGGAACACACCTCGGGACGCCGAGTCGAGAAATCCCACGAGGGAGTTGCCGACGCCCGGCGCTTTCGTGGTTCCAGTCGTTCCGCTCGTCTCCGTCATGACGAGATCCAAGCACCGCCCGTACCCGCCCACACCGCTGCCCCCGCCGTCCCCGACTTCCGGACGTCGCCGAAACGCGTGGCCTCACGCAACGAGCCCTCCCCCCGCCGCAGACACCTTCCCCCGCGACCCACCACAGCCGCCCGCGACGACCCCGAAAACCGGATCCCAAACCCGCCCCATCCGGCCTTCCGCGGGGCCGCTAACCTGACGCCGTATTGATTGGCACGGCCGAGATCGTCCGGCCTGACTGCACCAAGGGGTGGACCACGTGGCGGACATCGACATCGAGTCGGCGCGCAAGGCGTTCGACCAGTTCGACAAGAACCAGGACGGGGTCATCACGGCCGCCGAGTACAAGAGCCTGATGGCACAGCTCGGCGACTTCCACGTGACCGAGACGGTGGCCCAGGCCATCATCAAGGCCCACGACGGTGACGGCGACGGCCGGCTCGACTTCGACGAGTTCTGGGCGTCCCGCAACCGGGTCTGAGCACGAACGAAGGGCCGGGCCCCAGAGGACCCGGCCCTTCGTCACCCGTACCCGGAGAGCACCCGGCCCTTCCGTCCTCCGCGCCCCGAAGGGACCCGGCCCCACCGTCACTCGTGCCGCGCCGTGCCGGACCGGCCTTCCGCCCGAGTCCGGCCCCTACCCGTCCAACTCCCGCAGCTCGGCCGCGGCTTCCTCGAGCCACTCCACCCAGAAGCGCTCCATCTGGATTCCGGCCCGCAGCACCAGATGCTGCAACCGCTCCTCCCGTCCACCCACGCGCTCGTCGGCACGACCGCCGGACCGCCCCCCGGCCCGCTCCCCGGTCCGGCCGTCCGTCCGTTCCGCAGCCCGGCCGTCCGGCCCCCCGGCCAGGTGCCCGAAGTCCCGCTTCTCGATCTCCTGGTACGTCGCCAACTGCACCCGGTGCAGGCCGAGATGACGCCCCACCTCGGCCAGCAACTCCCCGGTCCCCACCATCGCCGCCGCCCGCAGCCGCAGCCCGAAAGCGTCCCGCAGCGGTTTGGGATCCTCGCTCTTGGCGACCCACGCGACCAGCTCCTCGCGCCCGGCGGGCAGAACCTCGTACTCGCGCTTCTGCCCCCGCGTCGGCACGTCCTGGGGGAGTGCCCGGATGAATCCGGCCTGCTCCAGTTTCCCCAGCTCGCGGTAGATCTGCTGGTGCGTGGCAGACCAGAAGTACCCGATGGACATGTCGAACCTGCGGGTCAACTCCAACCCCGAGGAGGGCTTCTCCAGCAGGGCGGTCAGGATCGCGTGGGGGAGTGACATGAGCGCATCCTAGGCAGCGGGTGAAAGAACGGACGGACCGGATCCGGAAGGCCCCGCCCCAACGCCGGCCGACCAACCGACCCGCGCACACGGCACCCCACACACAGCACCCGGCACACTCCTACAGCCCGGCCGCCAGTTCCGTCCCCTGCCGGATCGCGCGCTTCGCGTCCAGCTCGGCTGCCACGTCGGCACCCCCGATCAGGTGCACCGGCATGCCCCCGGCCACCAGTTCCTCGTACAGGTCCCGCCGCGGCTCCTGCCCCGTGCACAGCACCACCGTGTCCACGGCCAGCACCCGGCGCTCACCGCCCACGATCACGTGCAGGCCGTCGTCGTCGATCCGCTCGTACGTCGCACCGGGGACCATCGTCACGCCGCGCTGTGCCAGTTCGGTGCGGTGGATCCACCCCGTGGTCTTGCCGAGCCCCGCGCCGACCTTGGTCTCCTTGCGCTGGAGCAGGTGCACCGTCCGGGTCGACCTGGGCCGGTCCGGCGCCCGCAGCCCGCCCCGCGCCTCGTACGCCATGTCCACGCCCCACTGCCGGAAGAAGACCTCCGGCGACAGGCTCGCCTCTTCCCCCTCGTCAGTCAGGAACTCCGCGACGTCGAAGCCGATGCCGCCGGCGCCGAGGATCGCCACCCGCTCGCCGACCCGCACCTCGCCCCGCAGCACCTCCAGGTACCGCACGACGCTCGGATGCCCGATCCCCTCGATCTCGGGGACGCGTGGTGTGACCCCGGTGGCCAGCACCACTTCGTCGTACGCCCCCGCCTCAAGCACCGCGGGCGTCACGGCGGTGGAGAGCCTGACCTCCACCCCGTACTCCACCAGCCGGTTACGGAAGTACCGCAGCGTCTCGTTGAACTCCTCCTTGCCCGGCACCTGACGTGCCACGTTCAACTGCCCGCCCACCGCGTCCGCGGCGTCGAACAGCGTGACCGCGTGCCCCCGCTCGGCCGCGGTCACCGCGCACGCCAACCCGGCCGCGCCTGCGCCGACCACCGCGACCCGCTTGCGCAGCCGGGTCGGTGACAGCACCAGTTCCGTCTCGTGACAGGCCCGCGGATTCACCAGGCAGGAGGTGATCTTTCCGCTGAAGGTGTGATCCAGACACGCCTGGTTGCACCCGATGCACGTATTGATCGACCCGGCCCGCCCGTCCGCGGCCTTCGCCACGAATTCGGGATCCGCCAGGAACGGCCGCGCCAGCGACACCAGGTCCGCGAACCCGCCCGCCAGCAGCTCCTCGGCCAGCTCAGGGGTGTTGATCCGGTTCGTCGTCACCAGCGGTATGCCCACCGACCCCATCACCCGCTTGGTCACCCACGCGTACGCCCCGCGCGGCACGGACGTCGCAATGGTCGGGATGCGTGCCTCGTGCCAGCCGATCCCCGTGTTGATGATCGTCGCCCCGGCCGCCTCGACGGCCTTCGCCAGCTCCACGACCTCCTCGAACGTCGAACCGCCCGGCACCAGGTCCAGCATTGACAGCCGGTAGATCAGGATGAAGTCCGGCCCGACCCGTTCCCGTACCCGGCGCACGATCTCCAGCGGGAACCGCACCCGGTTCTCGTACGACCCGCCCCACCGGTCGGTCCGCTTGTTGGTGTGCGCGGCGATGAACTCGTTGATCAGGTACCCCTCGGACCCCATGATCTCGACGCCGTCGTACCCGGCCTCCCGCGCCAGCCCGGCCGCCCGTACGAAGTCCTCGACGGTCCCCTCGATCTCCTCCGCGTTCAGCTCCTTGGGTACGTACGGGCTTATCGGCGCCTGGAGCGCACTCGGCGCGACGAGCTCCGGGTGGTACGCGTACCGGCCGAAGTGCAGGATCTGCATCGCGATCCGCCCCCCGGCCTCGTGCACGGCGTCCGTCACCACACGGTGCCGTGCCGCCTCCTCGGCCGTCGTCAGCATGGCCCCGCCGGGATACGGCCGACCGGCCTCGTTCGGCGAGATGCCACCGGTGACCATGAGCCCGACGCCGCCCCGCGCCCGCTCCGCGTAGAACGCGGCCATCCGCTCGAACCCGCCCTCGGCCTCTTCGAGACCGACGTGCATGGAGCCCATGATCACGCGGTTGGGAAGAGTGGTGAATCCCAGGTCCAACGGGGCCAACAGGTGGGGGTACTGGTTCGACGGGTTCGACGGAACTCGACTCGACGGGCTCATCCGACGCCTCCATGCGCTCACGCGACGACTCTTCTGCAACTAGTTGCATAATAGGCCGCCACGGCGGGCCGGCCCATGAGCCGTGAGTCACACGCGCCTCCACCACATCCCCCACCCACCGCACTCGCCCCGGGCGCGGTCGGGCCGCGCGGTCGGGCCGCACTCCCGACAAGGGCAGAGGCCCGGTACTTCACGGGCCGGAGTGGCCCGCCCATCGAACGAACGCAGTCCACGAGCCCGCGACCTGGCATGCATCCCCGCTCGCCCCGGGAACCCGACCCATCCCTTCGCCCCTCACCGGCTGATCCCCGGACCAACGGACCGGACGGCCGGAAAGCCTCACCTCAGAGCGACGCGTACACCGCTTCCACCAGGGCCATCTTCCGGGGGTCGTCGGCGATGTGCGGCCCCATGCGGTTCATGACGTAACCGAGGCTCACCTCCGCCTCCGGGTCCGCGAGCCCGCACGAACCGCCGAACCCGTCGTGCCCGACCGCCCGGGGGTTGGGCCCGTACGAGGCGTTCGCCCCGCTCAGCCACAACCCGAGCCCCATTTCCGTCTCGTGCGCGAACCCCATCCCCAGCACGAGGTCCCGGCACGCGCCCTGTCCCTCGCGCACCCGCTCGGCGGCGTCGGCCGACAGCAGCCGCCGGTCACCGCACCGCCCCTGCCGCGCGAAGACCTCGTACAGCGCAGCCACGCCGCGAGCTGTCCCGTGCCCGTTGGCCGCCGGGATCTCCGCAGCGCGCCACTCCGGGGAATTGCCCTCGCGAGCGCCCGTCCCGGGATTGACCAACGCGGCCAGGGCGACCGGCTCCAGCTGTGCGAACAAGGCCGCCTGTTCGGCCGGCTGTTCGCTCGAAGACCCCACCGGCGCATGGACAAGCTCGGCGGCGCGTCCTGCCTCCTTCTCCGGCAGTCCGATCGCGAAGTCGATGTCCAACGGCTCGGTCACCTCACGCTCCAAGAACTCGGCGGGCCGCATCCCGCTCACCCGGCGCACCACCTCGCCGACGAGGAACCCGTAGGTCAGCGCGTGATACCCGGACCGCGACCCCGGCTCCCACCACGGCTCGGTCGCCGCGAGCCGTCCACAGGTCAGGTCCCAGTCGTACAGCTCCCGCACGGAGTGTGGAACCCGCAGCCCCGCCAGCCCCGCGCGGTGCGACAGCAGATGACGTACGAGCACCCCTTCCTTGCCCGCCGCGGCGAACTCCGGCCAATACGCGGCAACCGGCGCGTCCAGGTCCAGCGCGCCCCGATCGGCCAGTATGTGTGCGCAGAGCGCGGTGGCCCCCTTGGTCGTGGACCAGACGTTGACGAGCGTGTTCCGCTCCCACGGGCGTTCCTGCTGCGCGTCGGCCCAGCCGCCCCAGAGATCGACCACGGCCTCCCCTCCCACACGCACGCTGACGGCAGCGCCCAACTCGTCGCGCTGCCGGAAGTTCTCCTCAAAGGCCTTGCGCACTGCGGCGAACCGCTCGTCGCAGCGGCCCTCCACGCGCGGTACGACTGGCGGGGACTGGGACATGGAGCCCTCCTCGGAACGGCGACAGCACACGACTGAACGGCAACATACCGACTGGTCGGACTGACTGGAAGGCCCGGTGCGGCCCTCGGTTTGACGACGGACGACCCCATCCGTAAGGTTCTGCGGGTTGTCCTATGTGAGCACCGGTTCCCACCGGCCCGGGGCAGCCATTCCGCAGCATCCATGAGCAACGAGTCGACGCCTGTCTTCTCCATTTCCATGCGCTTTTGCGAAATGAGGAATCCGCGTTCGAGAGGACGCACCCCGATTGGCATCGGGGTACAGGAATCCGCTAATGTCTCACTCGTCGGAACGGCCCAACAGCCGGGAAGGCAACCCGAGTTCGACCGGGAATCAGGCCCGAAAGGATCTGATAGAGTCGGAACCGCCGGAAAGGGAAAACGCGAGAGCGGAAAACCTGGAAAGCACCGAGAAAATCGGCACTGGAAACGGTCTGATAGAGT
>NZ_JACHEM010000011.1 GCF_014207445.1 Streptomyces candidus
CAGGGGGGACCCTGTGGGAGAGTAGGACGCCGCCGAACAATCATTGCGAAGAGCCCCGTGCCGGGGATACCGGTACGGGGCTTTTCTGCGTTCACGGGACGTTCAAGTCACCCCTGTGCCCCTGCCTGCTGTTGCTGCGGGTAGGGTCAGGGGGAAATCGTTGGCACGTTCCCACAGGAGGCCCCCGGGTGGAGGTCCAGGAGACTCGCGTTCAGACCGACCGAGTCCTCACCATCCCCAACATTCTGAGCATGGCTCGTCTTGTTGGTGTGCCCTTGTTCCTGTGGCTGATCCTCCGCCCGGTGTTCGGTGGGCCCAATAGCGACTGGTGGGCGCTGCTGGTGCTGATGCTCAGCGGCGTCAGCGACTACCTGGACGGCAAGCTCGCGCGCAAATGGAATCAGATCAGCCGTCTGGGGCGGCTGCTCGACCCCGCTGCTGACCGGCTCTACATTCTGTCCACCCTGATCGGGCTGACGTGGCGCGAAATCCTGCCCTGGTGGATCACCGCCGCCCTCCTGGCCCGGGAGCTCATGCTGCTGGTGATGGTGGGCATCCTCCGGCGCCACGGCTATCCGCCGCCGCAGGTGAACTTCCTGGGCAAGGCGGCCACGTTCAATCTGATGTACGCCTTCCCGTTGCTGCTGCTCAGCGTCCAGGACGGGTGGCCCGGGACTTTCGGTGCTATTTTCGGATGGGCGTTCGCCGGATGGGGTACAACCCTGTATTGGTGGGCAGGGATTCTCTATGTGGTTCAGGTTCGCCGGCTGGTCAGGGCGGACGCCACAGCCGATTGAGTCCGCCGAAGTGGCGCAGTGCGGCGCCGGCTCTTCGTGGTCCTGACGACTGCGGGAGGGTCCCGGCGGACGAGGTCGGTCAGATCGTTTCTTCAAAGGAGGACGCTTCCGACATGAAGGCCGTCGTGATGGCCGGTGGTGAAGGCACACGCCTTCGCCCCATGACCTCGAGCATGCCCAAGCCGCTTCTGCCGGTCGCCAACCGACCGATCATGGAGCACGTGCTGCGGCTGCTCAAGCGGCATGGGCTCAATGAGACCGTCGTAACCGTTCAGTTTCTGGCCTCGCTCGTCAAGAACTACTTCGGCGACGGGGAAGAGCTCGGAATGGAGCTCACCTATGCCAACGAGGAGAAGCCACTCGGCACTGCGGGCAGCGTGAAGAACGCCGAGGAAGCGCTGAAGGACGACGCGTTCCTCGTGATTTCCGGTGACGCCCTCACCGACTTCGACCTGACCGACCTCATCCGTTTTCACAAGGAGAAGGGCGCGCTGGTAACGGTGTGCCTGACCCGGGTGCCAAATCCGCTTGAATTCGGTATCACCATCGTGGATGACGAAGGGAAGGTCGAGCGTTTCCTGGAGAAGCCGACCTGGGGTCAGGTCTTCTCCGACACCGTGAACACGGGCATCTACGTGATGGAGCCCGAGGTCTTCGACTACGTGGACGCCGACGTGTCGGTGGACTGGTCCGGTGACGTCTTCCCGCAGCTCATGAAGGAAGGCAAGCCGGTCTACGGCTACGTGGCCGAAGGCTACTGGGAAGACGTCGGCACGCACGAGAGCTACGTGAAGGCCCAGGCGGACGTCCTGGAGGGCAAGGTCGACGTCGAACTCGACGGGTTCGAGATCGCGCCCGGTGTGTGGGTCGCCGAGGGTGCGGAAGTGCACCCCGACGCCGTGCTCCGAGGACCGCTGTACATCGGTGACTACGCCAAGGTCGAGGCCGGGGCGGAGATCCGGGAGCACAGCGTCATCGGATCGAACGTGGTCGTGAAGAGCGGGGCATTCCTGCACAAGGCCGTCGTGCACGACAACGTGTACATCGGCCAGCACAGCAACCTGCGCGGATGCGTCATCGGCAAGAACACCGACATCATGCGGGCCGCCCGCATCGAGGACGGTGCGGTCATCGGAGACGAGTGCCTCGTCGGCGAAGAATCGATCATTCAGGGCAATGTGCGGGTCTACCCGTTCAAGACGATCGAGGCCGGCGCCTTCGTCAACACGTCGGTGATCTGGGAGTCCCGGGGGCAGGCGCACCTTTTCGGAGCGCGCGGTGTGTCCGGAATCCTGAACGTGGAGATCACGCCCGAGCTGGCGGTACGGCTGGCGGGAGCGTACGCGACCACCCTGAAGAAGGGGTCCACGGTTACCACCGCCCGGGACCACTCCCGCGGTGCCCGTGCCCTGAAGCGGGCGGTGATCTCCGCACTCCAGGCCAGTGCCATCGACGTACGCGACCTGGAGAACGTACCGCTGCCGGTGGCCCGGCAGCAGACGGCTCGGGGAAGTGCCGGCGGCATCATGATCCGGACGACGCCCGGTGTGCCGGACTCGGTCGACATCATGTTCTTCGACGAGCGCGGTGCCGACCTCTCGCAGGGCGGCCAGCGGAAGCTGGACCGCGTGTTCGCGCGCCAGGAGTACCGGCGGGCGTTCCCCGGGGAGATCGGGGACCTGCACTTCCCGGCGAGCGTCTTCGACTCGTACACCGGATCCCTGCTCCGGAACCTGGATGCGACCGGCATCGCGGAATCGGGCCTGAAGGTCGTCGTCGACGCGTCGAACGGCAGCGCGGGGCTCGTGCTCCCTAGCCTGCTCGGCCGGCTCGGGGTGGACTCCCTGACGATCAATCCGGGGCTCGACGAAGCACGGCCCACGGAGACGGCCGACTCGCGGCGGGCAGGGCTGGTGCGGCTCGGTGAGATCGTCGCGTCGGCGCGGGCCGACTTCGGCGTGCGGTTCGACCCGGTGGGCGAGCGTCTCTCGCTGGTCGACGAGCGAGGACGGATCATCGAGGACGACCGAGCGTTGCTGGTCATGCTCGACCTGGTGGCCGCCGAACGGCGCAGCGGCCGGGTGGCGCTTCCGGTGACGACGACGCGGGTCGCCGAGCAGGTGGCGGCGTACCACGGGACCCAGGTCGAGTGGACGACCACGTCGCCCGACGACCTGACGCGGGTCGGCCGCGAGGACACCACCATCTTCGGTGGAGACGGACGTGGCGGATTCATCGTGCCGGAGTTCAGCAGCGTCTTCGACGGCGCTGCGGCCTTCGTACGGTTGATCGGACTGGTGGCCCGGACGCAGCTGACGCTGAGCCAGATCGACGCGCGCATACCGCGGGCGCACGTGCTGCGACGCGACCTCGCCACTCCGTGGGCGGTCAAGGGGCTCGTGATGCGCCGCGTGGTCGAGGCGGCCGGGGACCGCTCGGTCGACACCACCGACGGTGTGCGCGTGGTCGAGGCCGACGGGCGTTGGGTAATGGTCCTGCCCGACCCGGCGGAGGCCGTCACGCACCTGTGGGCCGAGGGTCCGGACGACGAGTCCGCCCAGGCGCTCCTCGACGAGTGGTCGGCGATCGTCGACGGCGCAGGTCACTGAGGTCGGGCCGGCGTGCCGGAAGTCTCCTGATCGAGGCTTCCGGTACGCCGGTGGGGCCATTGGGTGGTAGCGGCTGCGACGTGCGACGATGTGCGGCATGTCGCAGCCGCCCCCCGTTCGGAGCACCTCCTCGCCACCCCGGCGTCCCGATGCGTCCATGTCGCTGCTGACGAACGTGATGGAGCACAGCCTCGACGAGGGCTACGCCGAGGCGGCGGCCCGTCAGAAGGCCGATGGCACCGCCGGAATGCCCCGCTCGGTGCGGACGAAACTCGCCCTGGCGGCGGGGCTCGTGGTCGCTGCCGCCGTCGTCACACTCGGGGCGGCGAACGCGCGGATAGCGGCGCCCGTCGTGGCGAAGGAGCGCGAAGGTCTCGTCGAGCGGGTCGAGGCGGAGACCGCGGGGGCGGACAAGCTGGAGAAGGACGTCGAGGTACTGCGTACCGACGTGGGGGAGCGCCAGCGCAAAGCACTTGAGCAGCACGGCGGCGACCAGGGCGGGCTGGTGGCGCTGCTGTCCGGGGCCACTCCCGTGGAGGGGCCGGGGATCAAGCTGGTCGTGGACGACGCGAAGGAGACCGGGTCGGGGGACACGGGGCCGCGCGGGAACAGCGGTTTCTCCGACACTGGCCGGGTGCGGGACCGCGACATGCAGCGGGTCGTCAACGGGCTCTGGCAGTCCGGCGCCGAGGCCGTGTCGATCAACGGGCAGCGCCTGACCATGCTGTCGGCGATCCGGGCGGCGGGCGACGCGATACTGGTCGACAACAAGCCCCTGGTGCCGCCCTACACGGTGCTGGCGGTCGGCGGCAAGAATCTCAACACGGCGTTCAACGACAGTGCCGACGGCCAGTACCTGCACGTACTGCAGGAGAGCTACGGAATCCGCACCAGCATGTCCGGCCAGGACGTGGTGCACCTGCCGGCCGCGCCGAGTCTGATCGTACGGGTCGCGCAGCCGCAGACTCCGGACGCGCCGAAGGGCGCGGACGGCACGGGGAAGACAGAGAAGACGGAGAAGGGCACATCGTGATCGCCGTACTGGGCCTCGTCGTGGGAGTCGTGGTCGGATTGCTGGTCCGGCCCGAAGTGCCGGCGGTGGTCGAGCCCTATCTGCCGATCGCCGTAGTCGCCGCGCTGGACGCGGTCTTCGGCGGTCTGCGGGCCATGCTCGACGGGATCTTCGTGGACAAGGTCTTCGTCGTCTCCTTCCTGTCCAACGTGGTCGTGGCCGCCCTGATCGTCTTCCTCGGTGACAAGCTGGGCGTCGGCGCGCAGCTGTCGACCGGTGTGGTGGTCGTCCTCGGCATCCGCATCTTCTCCAACGCTGCCGCCATCCGGCGGCACGTCTTCCGGGCGTGACGCCGATGAGCGCGGAGGAGAAGGACGAGCAGCGGGAAGCGGCGCACCACACGCACAAGGAGACGACGGGCCGGCAGCGACTGTTGGCGGGGCTGTGGCCGCCGCGCATCAGCCGGGCTCAACTGATCGTCGCCCTGCTGCTCTTCGGGCTCGGGCTCGGCCTTGCCATCCAGGTCAATTCGACCAGCGACAAGGGCGCCCTGCGCGGAGCGCGGCAGGAGGACCTGGTACGGATCCTGGACGAGCTGGACGACCGGACGCAGCGGCTGGAGGAGGAGAAGCAGCGGCTGGTGGCTCAGCGGAGCGAACTGGAGAGCAGCTCCGACCAGGCCGAAGAGGCACGCAAGCAGACGCTGGAGAAGGAGCGTCAGCTCGGGGTGCTCGCCGGCACCGTGGGCGCGCAGGGGCCGGGCATCACGCTGACCATCAACGACCCGCAGGGTGCGGTCGAGGCGGACCGGCTGCTCGACACCATCCAGGAACTGCGGGCGGCCGGTGCGGAAGCGATCCAGATCAACGACGTACGTGTCGTGGCCAATACCTATTTCTCCGAAGTGGACGGCGGCATCCAGATCGACGGGAAGAAGATCGCCGCGCCGTACAGCTTCAAAGTGATCGGGAAGCCGCAGGACCTGGAGCCCGCCCTGAACATTCCCGGCGGGGTGGTGCAGACGCTGGAGAAGGAGCAGGCCACGGCTGTGGTGCAGCGACTTGAGAAGATCGTCGTGAATGCCTTGCGACCGGCGAAGCGGCCTGACTACGCTCGGTCGTCATCCCAGTGACGCGGGGGCGAGTGAGCGCAGCCCGACACGGGCATGAGGTTGCGGGGGGTCGACGCATCAAGGACACGGTGCGTGGTGGAAACTGTCTGAAGGCTCCGGACGTTGTACAAGTGTCCACGTCAGCAGGTTGTCGGTAGATGCAGGGTTTGTTGATGCAGGGTTCGTCCTGCCCCACGGGCGGGTCTGTTTCGGTCAAGGGGAATCGCCCGTGAAGTTGTTTGCGAAATTGTTCGGCAAGAGTGCACGTGACGACAGCGGCTCCCACACCGCGCGTCACCGTGCCCCGCGCCCGGGAGAGGCCGAGGAGCAGAGCGGAGAGCGTCCGCTCTTCCGGGACGAGGTCGGCGGTACCGGCGCGTCGTCTGTTGACCCGGCCGGTCCCGGCCGCATAGGTTCCGGAGAACCATCAACCTCAGGTAGGGGTGGAGAGTTTCCTCCCGACCCGTACGCAACCAGCGCCCACCACGCGGGGCAGCCGCGGCAGGAGGATCCGTCCATGTCGGCCTTGCCGGTTTGTACGAGGTGCGGTCACCGCAATGCCGAGGCCAGCCGTTTCTGCTCCAACTGCGGAGCGCCGCTGCGGGGCGGGGTTGCCGCCGAGCGCCCCTCGGAGACCACGTCGACCATCTCGATCTCGGGGCTGGAGGCGTACGAGGCGGAGAAGACGGGCCAGACCGCTCTCCCGTCGCTGTCGCCCGAGGCCCAGGCGGCGGTCGACGCCCTCCCGCAGGGTGCGGCGCTCCTGGTGGTGCGCCGCGGACCGAACTCGGGGAGCCGCTTCTTGCTGGACGGTGAGCTGACCACGGCCGGCCGCCACCCGCAGAGCGACATCTTCCTCGACGACGTGACCGTCTCCCGACGGCACGTGGAGTTCCGCCGGGGTGCGGACGGCGGGTTCACCGTCTCCGACGTCGGCAGCCTCAACGGCACGTACGTCAACCGGGAGCGCATCGACGCGGTCCGGCTGGCGAACGGCGACGAGGTGCAGATCGGTAAGTACCGGCTGGTCTTCTACGCGAGCCGGCAGGACGTCTGATCCCTTCAGGGAAGGTCCATGCTGCGAATCCCGACAGGCGGTGCCGTACGCGGTACCGCCTCAGCCGGCAGCCGGCTGATGAGCATCGGTTCGGTGCTCAGCCTGCTGCGTGAGGAATTTCCCGAAGTAACGATCTCGAAGATCCGCTTTCTTGAGGCGGAAGGGCTGGTCGAGCCGGAGCGCACGCCGTCGGGGTACCGGAAGTTCAGCCCCACGGACGTGGAGCGGCTTGCCCAGGTACTGCGCATGCAGCGCGACCACTACCTCCCGCTCAAGGTCATCAAGGAACACCTGGACGCGCTGGAGCGCGGCGAGCAGGTCCAGCTGCCGTCCCCGGGCGGACCTCGTGAGCTGCTCGACGGCGCACCCGAGGTGGCCGCCGAGTCGCCGACGGTGGGCCGGATGGGGCGCGAGGAGCTGCTGGCGGCCGCGCAGGTGGCGGCGAGCGACCTCGGCGAGTGGGAGTCGTACGGGCTGATCTCACCGCTGCCGTGCGGCGGCTACGACGCCGAGGCCGTCACCGTTGCCAAGATCGTGGCGGATCTGGGCCGTTTCGGTCTGGAACCGCGTCACCTGCGGGCCATGAAGGCCGCGGCGGACCGCGAGGCGGGACTGATCGACAACATGGTCGCGCCGCTGCGCCGCCACCGCAATCCGCAGACCAGGGCGCACGCCGAAGCGACCACCAAGGAGCTCTCGGGCCTCACCGTACGACTGCATGCGGCGCTAGTACAGACGGCGCTGAGGTCCGGCTCGAACTGAGCCGGAACGGAGTGAACAGGAGCCCGACTACCCAAACCGGTCGGGCACGTCCTAGGGTTGCTGTGTGAACGAGCTCGACGTCGTAGGTGTCAGGGTGGAAATGCCCAACAACCAGCCGATCGTGCTCCTGCGTGAAGTGGGAGGCGATCGGTACCTTCCCATCTGGATCGGACCGGGCGAGGCCACGGCCATCGCCTTCGCCCAACAGGGGCTCGCGCCCGCCAGGCCGCTGACGCACGACCTGTTCAAGGACGTGCTCGAAGCCGTGGGCCAGGAGCTCACCGAGGTGCGGATCACTGATCTGCGGGACGGCGTCTTCTACGCCGAGCTGGTCTTCGCCAGCGGAGTGGAGGTCAGCGCGCGGCCGTCCGACGCGATAGCGCTGGCCCTGCGGACCGGAACGCCGATCTACGGCAGTGACGGTGTGCTGGACGACGCGGGGATCGCGATTCCCGACGAGCAGGAGGACGAGGTGGAGAAGTTCCGCGAGTTCCTCGATCAGATCTCGCCGGAGGACTTCGGTACCAACAGCCAGTGAGCTCGCAGCCCGGTCGGGTCACCCGACCGGGCTCAGTGCTTTCCGGAATCGCTCGTCCGGTCGATCCGGCGGTGCTCGGCGCGGAAGGATGCTTCCGGAGGTTTCAACCGGGCGTTCTCAGGGCATTCAAGTAGCCTTTCCCCGAAGAGAGGCAGGGGAAACCACTCTCAGGGTGATTATCACCCGGCGTGCCGAGTGTGGCGATCGTTGACGCACCCCGGGCGACTGCCTACCGTCGACAAGGCAGGTCAAGGACGGAGGTCGGCGTGAGAATCAGCGGCGACGGTACGGCGACGGGCGGGCCGTATCCGCTCGGCAGTTCGGCCGACCCCACAGCAAGTCAGCACCCCGTCACGGCGTCTCGTGCGGCCGAAGCGGCCGATACGGTCGGCTACCGGGGGCCCACCGCGTGCGCGGCTGCGGGCATCACCTACCGCCAACTGGACTACTGGGCGCGCACCGGGCTCGTCGAGCCGAGCGTGCGGCCCGCATACGGGTCTGGGACCCAGCGGCTCTACAGCTTCCGCGACGTGGTCGTGCTCAAGATCGTCAAGCGGTTCCTGGACACCGGGGTCGCACTGCAGAACATCCGGGCCGCGGTGCAGCACCTCCGGGCGCGGGGGTTCCAGGACCTGGAGCGGATGACGCTCATGAGCGACGGGGCGACGGTCTACGAGTGCCTGTCGCCGGACGAGGTCGTCAAGCTGCTCCAGGGTGGTCAGGGAATCTTCGGGATCGCCGTGGGCGTGGTGTGGCGGGACGTCGAGACGGCGTTGTCGCAACTGCACGGTGAGCGGGTCGACACCGGCGAGACGCTGATCGGCAACAACCCGGGGGACGAGCTGGCCCGGCGGCGCAACAAGGCCGGATGAGACCGGTGGCGGCTGCTCGGCCGGGGCGCCGGGCGGCCCGTGCGAGGGCTGGACAGGGCAACCTACCCGGCCGGCCTGTGGCCGCGGTTGCCGGAGTGGGCGGCCGTTCCGGGCGATTGTCAGTGCCGTAGGGCAGCATCGTCGGTGTGAGAAGTGTGCCGACCGTTCTGCATCTCGACATGGATGCCTTCTACGCCGCGGCGGAGCAGGCGGCGAAGCCCAGCCTGCGCGGGAAGCCGGTCGTGGTGGGCGGTCTCGGGCCTCGCGGAGTGGTCGCCACCGCCTCGTACGAGGCGAGGCGCTTCGGGGTGCACTCGGCGATGCCGATGGCGCAGGCGCGGAGGCTGGCGCCCAACGCGGCCTATCTGATGCCGCGCTTCGCCCTGTACCGGGCCGTCAGCGACCAGGTCATGGAACTGCTGGGACGACTGTCCCCGCTGGTCGAGCCGCTGAGTCTGGATGAGGCCTTCGTGGACCTGGAGGCGGGCGGGTCGGCAGACGACGCGGCGTCTGCGCGCGCCGTGGGGGAACGCCTTCGCAAGGACATTCGCGCGGTCACGGGACTGAGCGCGTCGGTCGGGCTCGCCGGTTCCAAGATGCTGGCGAAGATCGCTTCCGAGCGTGCGAAACCGGACGGGCTGGTCCTCATCGAGCCGGGCACGGAGAGAGAACTGCTGGCGCCCGAGCCCGTACGGATTCTGCCGGGGGTCGGGCCGGCCACCGCGGACCATCTGCGGCGGGCCGGGATGACGACAGTGGCGGACCTGGCGTCGGCCGGAGAGGACGAGCTGGTACGGCTGCTGGGGAAGGCGCACGGCGTGTCGCTGTACCGGATGGCGCGAGGGATCGACGACCGGCCGGTGGTGGCGGAGCGGGACGCGAAATCGGTGTCGGTCGAGGACACCTTCGACGTGGACCTGCACGACCGGGTGCGGGTGCGGAGCGAGGTGGAGCGCCTGGCCGAGCGGTGCGTGCAGCGGCTGCGGGAGGCGGGCCGGTCGGGGCGGACCGTGGTGCTCAAAGTGCGGCGGTTCGACTTCTCGACGCTGACGCGGTCGGAGACCCTGCGGGGGCCCACGGACGACCCCGGGGTGGTACGGGAGGCCGCGGCGCGGCTCCTGGAGGGCGTGGACACCACGGGCGGGGTGCGGCTGCTGGGGGTCGGCGTGACAGGACTGGCGGACTTCACCCAGGAGGACCTCTTCGCGCAGGCGGCGCGCGAGGCGGCGGACGGTGAGCGGGCGACGGAGACAGAGACGCGGACGGGGCGGTCGGTGGGGGCCGTACGGGGGGTGGAGGGGGAACCGGGGAACGATGCCGAAGGGGAGCCCTCGCGGGAAGGAACGTGGGGTCCCGTGGGACCGGAGGGTGCGGAGCGGGAGGAAGCGGCGGGCACCCGGGGGCGTTCCGGCGGGGACGGGGCGGGCCCTGGTCCCCCTGTGCCGGTGGCCGCTCGGAGGGATGCGGCCCAGGAGGAGGTGCCCGAGCGCCGGTGGTATGCGGGGCAGGACGTGCGGCACGCGGTGTACGGGGCGGGTTGGGTGCAGGGGAGCGGAGTGGGGCGGGTGACGGTGCGGTTCGAGGAACCGGGGTCGGTGGGGCCGGGGCGGGTGCGGACCTTTCGGGTGGACGATGTGGAGTTGGAGGTGGGGGAGCCGTTGCCGTTGGTCGGGGAAGAGGGGTGAGGGGGCTCCGCGGGGGCTCCGGGGACGAGCGGCCGGTGCGACGAGGGTGGGTGGTGGCGCGCGGGGGTGGGGCGGAACGTTCTGGGTGGGGCCGCCCCCTTGCCCGCCCGTTCCGCCCCTGGGGGCGGCCCCGTTGCCCACGGCGGCTCCTGTGGGGCGGCGGGTTGTCGGCCAGGGGTCAGGGGGTTTCGTTGGCCAGGGTGCCGAAGTCCTGGTCGGGGGGCGCGGGAGCGGCGCTCGTGTGCAGGCCGTAGTGGCGGTAGAGCTGAAGCTCCTGTTCGGGGGAGAGGTGGCGGCCCACGCCGAAGTCGGGGGCGTCCTTGATCAGGGCCTTGTCGAACGGGACGCGAAGGGTGTTGTCCACCAGGTCGCTCGGTTCCAAGGGCACGAAGGCGTCCCTGCTGAAGAGGCCGGTGCGGACGGCGGCCCACTCCGGGACGCCGGTGGCATCGTCCAGGTAGACCTCGTCCACTGTTCCGATCTTGGCGCCGTTGCGGTCGAGTGCCTTGCGGCCGATCAGGCTGCGCGGATCGATGTCGGTCTGCACGGTCCCTCCAACTGGTCGCCACTCCTGCTCGAACCCCCGTAAAGCACTACGAAAGAGCAGTTTTGAGAGCCTGGCCACTCGAGGGACCGGGAAGAGAGCGCGCTGGTAGGCTGGCGACGGCTGCTGACCCCGTGCGGGAGAGTCCTCCGGTGCGATGCCCGGAGGCGCCGAAGGAGCAACTCCTCCCCGGAATCTCTCAGGCCCCTGTACCGCACGGACGAGGTCACTCTGGAAAGCAGGACGGGTGACGGACACGGCGTATGCCGGTGCGTGATCCGGCCTCACCGACGGTGAAAATCGGGGCGTCGACCGTGACGTTCCGGTGAAGCTCTCAGGTTGAGATGACAGAGGGGGAGGCCGTCCGGGTACCCGTGCCGTGGTACCCCTCGCAGGTCGTGTCAGACCAGGAGGCCTTCCGCAGATGACCGCCAACCGTATTTCGCTCGAAGAGCTCGAACGTGGCATCCCCTTCGAGCAGCGTCACATCGGACCCGACGGCGAGGCGCAGGCCAAGATGCTTGCGCAGGTCGGCTACGGATCGCTGGACGAGCTGACCGACGCCGCGGTGCCGGACGCCATCAAGAACGCCGACGCGCTGGGACTGCCCGGCGCGCGCACCGAAGCCGAGGTACTGGCGGAGCTGCGCACCCTCGCCGACCGGAACCAGGTCCTCGCCCCGATGATCGGGCTCGGGTACTACGGCACCTTCACCCCGCCGGTGATCCTGCGCAACGTCATGGAGAACCCGGCCTGGTACACGGCGTACACGCCCTACCAGCCGGAGATCTCGCAGGGCAGGCTGGAGGCGCTGCTCAACTTCCAGACCATGGTCGCCGACCTGACCGGGCTGCCGACCTCCGGCGCTTCGCTGCTCGACGAGGGCACGGCGGCCGCCGAGGCCATGTCCCTCGCGCGGCGCGTGGGCAAGGTCAAGAACGGTGCGTTCCTGGTGGATGCGGAAACGCTTCCGCAGACCATTGCCGTACTCCGGACCCGGGCCGAGCCGACGGGCGTGGAGGTCGTCGTCGCCGATCTGACGGACGGGATCCCGGCCGAGGTGGCCGAGCGCGGCGTGTTCGGTGTGCTGCTCCAGTACCCGGGCGCTTCCGGGGCCGTCCGCGACATCAAGCCGGTGATCGAGCGGGCGCACGAGCTGGGTGCCGTCGTGACCGTTGCCGCCGACCTGCTCGCGCTCACCCTGCTGACGTCGCCGGGTGAGCTGGGCGCGGACATCGCCGTCGGTACGACACAGCGGTTCGGCGTCCCGATGGGCTTCGGCGGTCCGCACGCGGGGTTCATGGCCGTACGGGAGAAGTTCGCACGCAGCCTGCCGGGCCGGCTCGTGGGCGTGTCCGTGGACGCGGACGGCAACAAGGCGTACCGGCTGGCACTGCAGACCCGTGAGCAGCACATCCGCCGCGAGAAGGCGACGAGCAACATCTGTACGGCACAGGTGCTGCTCGCCGTGATGGCGGGAATGTACGCCGTCTATCACGGTCCGGAAGGGCTCAAGGGGATCGCGCGCCGGACGCACCGCTACGCGTCGATCCTGGCTGCGGGTCTGCGCGCGGGCGGCGTGGACGTCGTGCACGGACAGTTCTTCGACACGCTGACCGTACGGGTGCCCGGCCGGGCCGCCGACGTGGTGGCCGCCGCGCGCGACCACGGCGTGAACGTACGGCTCGTGGACCAGGACCTGGTGTCCGTGGCATGCGACGAGACCACCGCACGCGCTCAAGTGGCGGCGGTCTGGGCCGCGTTCGGTGTCGAAGGGGACATCGAGGCGCTGGACGGCACCGTCGGCGAGGCGCTGCCCGAGGGCCTGCTGCGGACCGACGAGTTCATGGCCCACCCGGTCTTCCACCAGCACCGCTCCGAGACGGCCATGCTGCGCTACCTGCGCAAGCTCGCCGACCGCGACTACGCGCTGGACCGGGGCATGATCCCGCTCGGTTCCTGCACCATGAAGCTGAACGCGACGACCGAGATGGAGCCGGTGACCTGGCCCGAGTTCGGGCAGATGCACCCCTTCGCGCCGGTCGAGCAGGCCGCCGGCTACCTGACCCTCATCCGCGAGCTGGAGGAGCGTCTGGCGGAGGTCACCGGCTATGACGCGGTGTCCATCCAGCCCAACGCCGGATCGCAGGGTGAGCTCGCCGGGCTGCTGGCGGTACGGGCGTACCACCGCGCCAACGGTGACGAGCAGCGCACCGTCTGCCTGATCCCGTCCTCCGCGCACGGCACGAACGCGGCGAGCGCGGTCATGGCCGGGATGAAGGTCGTCGTGGTGAAGACCGCCGACGACGGCGAGGTCGACGTCGAGGACCTGCGGGCGAAGATCGAGCAGTACCGGGACGAGCTGTCGGTCCTGATGATCACCTACCCGTCCACGCACGGCGTCTTCGAGGAGCACGTCGCCGACATCTGCGCGACCGTGCACGAGGCCGGCGGCCAGGTGTACGTCGACGGCGCCAACCTCAACGCGCTGGTGGGCCTCGCCAAGCCCGGCAAGTTCGGCGGCGACGTCAGCCACCTGAACCTGCACAAGACCTTCTGCATCCCGCACGGCGGCGGCGGTCCGGGCGTCGGCCCGGTCGGCGTGCGCGCGCACCTCGCCCCGTACCTGCCCAACCACCCGCTCCAGCCGACGGCCGGGCCCGAGACCGGCGTCGGACCGATCTCGGCGGCGCCGTGGGGCTCGGCGGGCATCCTGCCGATCTCCTGGGCCTACGTACGGCTCATGGGCGGCGAGGGCCTGAAGCGGGCGACGCAGGTCGCGGTGCTGGCCGCGAACTACATCGCCAAGCGCCTGGAGCCGCACTACCCGGTGCTCTACACGGGCCCCCACGGCCTGGTCGCGCACGAGTGCATCGTGGACCTGCGGCCGCTGGCCAAGGCGACGGGCGTCAGCGTCGACGACATCGCGAAGCGGCTCATCGACTACGGCTTCCACGCGCCCACCATGTCGTTCCCGGTCGCCGGCACGCTGATGATCGAACCGACGGAGAGCGAGAACCTGGCCGAGCTGGACCGGTTCTGCGACACGATGATCGCGATCCGCGGGGAGATCGAGAAGGTGGCGGGCGGCGAGTGGCCCGCGGAGGACAACCCGCTGCGGAACGCACCGCACACGGCCGCCGCACTGGGCGGCGAGTGGACGCATGCGTACACCCGTGAGGAAGCGGTCTTCCCGGCCGGGGTCTCGGCGGCCGACAAGTACTGGCCGCCGGTGCGCCGGATCGACGGTGCCTTCGGCGACCGCAACCTGGTCTGCTCGTGCCCGCCGATGGACGAGTACGACAGCTGACGGTCGGCATGCGTGGGGGCCGGTTCGGAGTGGAAGCTCCGGGCCGGCCCCTTGTCGTACGTAGGGTGTCGTGCGGTGCGTGTGCGAAGTGGTGCTCCTACGCGGCCTGGGCCACGTCGAGCGGGCGGTGCGGGGCGATGATCTGCCCGTTGGGGAGCAGTTCGCCGGTGTCCTCGAAGAGGAGGACGCCGTTGCACAGCAGGCTCCAGCCCTGCTCCGGGTGGTGCGCCATCGGATGGGCGGCCTCCCGGTCGGCGGATTCGGCGGACGGGCAGGGTGGTTGGTGCTGGCACATGGCAGGGTTCTTTCGCTGCGTGGTGGTGAATGTGGTCCTGCGGCTTGAATCGGTGTTCACGGCCGCCCCCGTATCAGTTGGTCCGGTCCCAGTGTTGCCCCACGGGCGTCTTTCCGCAGGGATTTCACGGCAGCACTTCTCATTGGTTGAGGACGCGTCACCCGTGCGAGCGGTTCAGCTCAACTGCCCCCTCTCTTCGGGTGGTTCGAGGTGACCCAGGGGGACTAGTCCGGATGGGTCAGGTGGCACGGCGGCGCCCCGCGGCCGGGTGGACGGAAGCGGGGCGCCGGGAACCTGTGCCGGGTGTGTCAGGCGGGCTGGCCGAGGAGCGGAGCCGCGGGGGCCGGACGGACCCGCAGGGTCAGTACGGGCAACAGGTCGGCGACCGTGCAGGGTCGGTGCGCGGCGATGCCGGGCGGTGCCGGGGCAAGTGGGATCAGGACGTCCGAGGGGGCGGGCCCGTCGGTGTCGGTGTCGGACGTGGGGTCGCCGTGAAGCCACAGCGTCAGCATGTACAGGGCGGGGATGGACAGCAGGCGGGGCTGGTAGCCGGCCGTCATGGTCTCGGCCTGGCGCAGCGCACGTTCGGTGGAGCTCAGATAGGGGCCCTCGAAGAAATGGGAGAAGGTCCAGCCGTCAGGGGTGAGCACGGTGTCGGCGGCGGCAACCGCGAGGTCACCGCTGCGGATCAGGAAGCGCCAGCCGGTCAGGCGGGTGCGCGGCGGCCGGTCACCGGTGGCGATCTGGTCCCACACGTGGACGGGCAGTGGGAGTTCGGGGGTCAGGGGACCCGACAGGGAACGGAGGGCCGGGGTGCGGGCGTCGCGCACGGCGGTGGGGGAGCCGAGTGCTGCGAGGACGCTGCGCAGGGCAGGCGCGGGAGCCGGGGGTACGTGCAGCGGCATGATGGGTCGCCTCTCGCTCGGGGAGACACGGTGATGCATGGGCGGTGCGGACGTCGCTGTCAGCGTTGCGGGGCTGGAGGGCCTTGGGCGATGGCCTGGCGTCAACTCTCTGCCTCGTTTTGCGGAGTTTATACGACACGTGTTCACACGGTGTTTCCGCTAGCTGCCGCGGATATTGCCGACAAGGCGGTATTCGGCCCTGTAGGGAAGGGGCGCCGTGAGGGAAATGAGCCGTTTGGGTAGGGAAATCTACGTCCATTCACGGACGTTTTCCGCAAGGCCGGTCGGCTGGAACTCGTCGGCGTTTGTCACCACCCTCGCGAAGGTGGTACCTGCGGTTTGCGGCATGCCCGGGGAATGTGCCCGACGTAATCTGCGTCGAGAGTACTGCGTACCGGGCGCGGGCGGGGCGTTATGGATCTGTCGCCCGGGGCATCATCGACCGTGAACCACAGGACGCAGCGGCCGTTGCCGCGGGCTCCCCCAGGTCTAGGAAGGACGCTCCGATGGGCGAGAAGGTCGTGGCAGACGGATTCGATCTGTCGGACCGGCAGAGGTACCGGCGAAAGCTCCACGAGTGCCTGGAGGGACTTGGGAGGCTCTTGGACGAGAAGAGGTTCGACCGGCCGAAAAACCTCATGGGGCTGGAGATCGAGCTGAATCTCGCCGGGGTCGACGGGATGCCGAAGATGATGAATGCGGAGGTGCTGGAACGCATCGCGAGCCGTGATTTCCAGACCGAGCTGGGGATGTTCAACCTGGAGGTGAACATTGTTCCGCACCGGCTCGGCGGCCGGGTTCTCGACCAATTGGCGGAGGAACTGCGGACGGGGCTCGGCTATGCGCACCGCAAGGCAGCCGAGGTCGATGCGGGAATCGTGATGATCGGCATCCTGCCCACACTCGGGCGGGACGATCTGGTGCACGCGAACCTCTCGGACGTGGACCGTTACGCCCTGCTGAACGATCAGATCGTGGCGGCCCGGGGCGAGCACTTCCAACTGGACATCGAAGGCGTCGAGCGCCTGAACTGCACGTCCGCCTCGATCGCACCGGAATCGGCGTGCACGTCCGTGCAGTTGCACCTTCAGGTGACACCGGGGCGGTTCGCCGACGTGTGGAACGCGGCGCAGGCGATCGCGGGCGTACAGATCGCGGTGGGGGCCAACGCCCCGTTCCTGTTCGGACAGGAACTGTGGCGGGAATCGCGCCCGCCGCTGTTCCTCCAGGCCACCGACACCCGGCCGCCCGAGCTCGTCGCGCAAGGCGTACGGCCGCGTACCTGGTTCGGCGAGAGGTGGGTGGACTCGGCCTACGAACTCTTCGAGGAGAACCTGCGCTACTTCCCCGCGCTGCTGCCGATCTGCGACGAGGAGGAGCCCCTGCGGGTGCTCGACGACGGTGGGGTGCCGTCCCTCCAGGAGCTGGTGCTGCACAACGGGACCGTCTACCGGTGGAACCGTCCGGTGTACGGGGTGGCCGACGGGGTGCCGCACCTGCGGGTGGAGAACCGGGTGCTGCCGGCCGGCCCGACGGTGACCGACGTGATCGCGAACGCCGCCTTCTACTACGGGCTGGTGCGGGCCCTGGCCGAGGACGCCAAACCGGTGTGGCGGCGGATGGCGTTCGAGGACGCGGAGGCGAACTTCGACGCGGCCTGCCGACACGGGATCGACGCGGAGCTGGTGTGGCCGCGGGCAGGGCGCGGTGCGGGGACGCAGAAGGTGGCGGCGGTGAAGCTGGTACGCGACGAGCTGTTGCCGCTGGCGGCGGCGGGGCTGGACGCGTGGGGGGTGGAGGCGGCGGACCGGGACCGGTACCTGGGAGTGATCGAGGAGCGGTGCCGGCGGAAGGTGAACGGGGCTTCCTGGCAGGTGGACACGTACCACCGGGCGGTGGAGGCGGGGCTGGAGCGGGAAGCGGCTCTCGCGGCGATGACGCGGCGGTACGGGGAGCTGATGCGGGAGGGGGAGCCGGTGCATTTGTGGCCGGTGGGGTTTCCGGGGCAGGGGTGAGGCTGCCGCTCGCGGTGAGGGGCCTCGGCGTGCGGGGCGGGGCTTCGGGGCGCTGAAGGGGTTGGGCGTTCGGAGGGGCTCGGCCGTGCGGTGAGGGGCATACGGAGGGGGGTTGGACCGTAGCGTACGGGGGGCGGCGTCCGGCGGGGGCTGCCCCTCGCCCACCACCCCCCGAGCGGCCCTGCTGCCAAGGGGCGTTGGGCCCGAGGGGCTGTGGGGGTAGGGCGTGGTCGGGTGCGTGGGTGGCTTGGGGCAAGCTGGGGTGTTGCTGCGCGCGACGTCCGGCCTGTCACGTGCGTCCTTCGTACCCCCCGGTCGTCATCCTTGTACCCCCGGTCGTCATCCTTGCGGTGCGGTGCGAGGCCGGTATGAGGCGGGACCACACAGTTGGAGGTTGGAGTGCAGGCGGATGCGGGGCGTGCGGCCGGTGGAACGCGCGAGGGGCCGGTTCCGCAGCCTGAACAGCCGCTGACCAGGCGGGTGTGGGGGACCGAGGTGGTCCTCGTGCTGGCGCTCTCGCTGGGCGCGAGCGCGGTGTCCGCCCTGATCAGCTTCATCGGCGCGCTGACGAAGCCGGGCGGGCTGAAGGACCAGGCGGCGAACCTGAACAGCTCGGCCGCCCCCGGGCGGCCGTGGCTGGATCTCGCCTGGCAGCTGTTCGGCATTTCGGCCGCACTGGTGCCGGTGGCGCTGGTGGCGCACTTCCTGCTCCGGGAAGGGAGCGGCCTGCGTGCGCTGGGGTTCGACGGGACGCGGCCGTGGTCCGACCTCGGCCGGGGGACGCTGGTCGCCGCGGGTATCGGGAGCGCGGGCCTGGCCTTCTACCTGGCCGCCAACGCGAGCGGGTTCAACCTGACGGTGGTGCCGGAGTCACTGCCGGAGGTGTGGTGGAAGTACCCGGTGCTGATTCTGTCGGCGGTGCAGAACTCCGTACTGGAGGAAGTCCTTGTCGTCGGCTATCTGCTGCGCAGGCTGGGGCAGTTGGGCTGGACTCCGATGGCGGCACTCGTGGCCAGTTCGGTGCTGAGGGGCTCGTACCACCTCTATCAGGGGGTGGGCGGCTTCATCGGGAACGTGGTGATGGGCGTCGTCTTCGTCCTGCTGTACCGGAAGTGGGGTCGCGTGGGGCCCTTGGTGGTGGCCCACGCGCTGCTCGACATCGGGGCCTTCGTGGGATACGCGGTGCTGGCAGGGAAGGTGGGGTGGCTGCCCACCCTCTGAGGCACCGGGGGCTGGGTACGGGGGCCCGGGGCCCGCGCATGGCCGTAACGGTGGGGCGGGTATCCCTGGCAGCGCGGGCCGACGGCTCCGGCCGAGGGGTGTCCGGGGGGTGAGCCCTCCGGGTTCGGGCCCGTCAGGGGCAGATCAGGAGTTCGCTGTCGAGGACGGTGACCGCGTGGCCCGTGAGGTGCGTGCGGTCGCCGTGCACGGCCGTGTGGACCAAGCCGGTGCGGACACCGCCCTGAAGGCCGGTGAGTTCGGCGCGGCCCAGGCGGGCTGACCAGAACGGGGCGAGGGCGGTGTGGGCACTGCCCGTCACCGGGTCCTCGTCGATACCGACGGCCGGGAAGAAGCAGCGGGAGACGAAGTCGTAACCCCGCGCCGGGTCTTCGGCGGCGGCCGTCGCGATGACGCCCCGGCGGGAGAGGGCGGCCAGCGCCTTCAAGTCGGGCGCGAGAGCGCGTACCTCCCGCTCGGAACGGAGCTCCACGAGGTAGTCGCCGACGTTGTCGCCCGTGTAGTGGACCGACAAGGGGATCGTCCCGAGGGCTTCGGCGAGGGACTCGGGCTCCTCGGCCGGCAGCAGTGGGGCGGTCGGGAAGTCGAGGGTGAGGGCTCCGTCGGGGCGGGCGGTGGCGGTGAGGATGCCGCTGCGGGTGGCGAAACGGACGGGGGCGGGCGCGGCGGGGCCGCCGGCCGCACGGGTGGTGTGCAGGACGTGGGCCGTGGCGAGGGTGGCGTGGCCGCACATGTTCACCTCCGTGGTGGGGGTGAACCAGCGGAGGGCCCAGTCGGCGTCCGTGTCGCTGCCCGACGCGACGGGGTGGGCGAACGCCGTTTCCGAGAGGTTGAGTTCGGCGGCCACGTGCTGGAGCCACGCGTCGTCCGGAAAGGCGCGGGAGTCCTCCAGGAGGAGAACGGCGGCCGGGTTGCCGTGGAAAGGGGTGGCAGTGAAGGCGTCAACGGTGCGGATGCGCATGGGGGGAGCCTAGGGCGGGGGAGCAGGGGGCGCGGCAGGGCCGATCCGCGGTGGGTGGGCCGGAGCGGGGAGCCGGGGAGTTGCCCGGCCGAGCGGAGAAGTCGTTCCGTAGGGGGGAAAGTACGCCCCAATGGGTGGTTGGGGGAGGAGTGTTGGGTTTTGGGGCGTTAGGGTGCTTCGGTCGTTGTTGGGGCTGAGGAGGCGTTGTGGCCGTATTCATGTTGCAGTTGGCCGAGGGTGTGGACGATGTGGTGGAGGCGCAGGCCGCCGGTCGCACCAAGTCCGGGGAGATCGTGCTGGAGTCGGCCGACGAGCGAGGGAATCCGGTGCGAATCCGGACTTACCGGCCCGAGGCCGTGACCGCGGTCTTCCGTCGGGGGCCCGGGGACTCGGGAAGCTACGGATGGATCCCGCAGCCGGCCAGCGGGACTTGGTGGTGCTACTAGGGCGACTGCGCGAAGGGATGCGGCCGTTGACCGGGACAGCGCACCACCGGCGTGCGGCGTGCGGCGTGCGGCGTGAGTGCGAGTGCGAGTGCGACTCCTGCGCGTGGCGACGTAGGGGGCGTGTGCGCCGGGGCGGGCCGGTCGTGGGCCGGTCGGGAAGGGGCACGGGGTCCCTCGCGCCGGTGAGATGTGCGCGGCTGCGGTCTCCCCGCTACTGAGCCGCCCCGCCCGTGGGATGTTGACCAGCGGGCGGCGTCGCAGGCTCGGAGTTCCGGCCGTCGCGCACCCCAGCCGCCCAGCGCGTCCCGGCGTCGTCCCACGGAGCCTGCGCGCCGTCGGCATGCGGGACTGACGGACCGCCAGGAGTGCCGGCCTCCTCCGGAAGGATGAGAGGCCGGGACGCGGTGCCCACCTTCCGCGGGATGTGCGAATGCTTCCCCGCGCGGATGTTCCGGCGAGCCCCTGCTGATGGGGTGGAGGGGTGCACCACAGCCACGCCCGAAGGGCCTCCGGCTCCCCGGGGGCCGCCCCTCCGCGCGCAGTCGACCAGGCCCAGCTCACCGCCGAGATGGCCACGGTGGTCGCCGGTGCGCGCCGACGGGCGCAGCGGGACGGGGACCGGCAGATCGACACCGCTCATCTGCTGCACTCCCTGATGGAGACGGACCCCGAGGTGCGGGACGCCTTCGAGGGCGGACCCCAGGTGGCGCGGGTGCTCGGCTACCTGGTGCAGCGCAGTATCGGATACGGACTGCGCTGGCAGACCGGGTCCGAGGGCGACGGCAGGGGCGCGACGGGGGTGGCAGGCTGGTCGCCGGCCGCCGTGACGGCGATGGAGTCGGCCCAGCAGCGGGCGGCGGACCGCGACGCCCCGAACGCCGCGGGCACCGACCTGCTGGCCGCGCTAGCCGCCGATGCGGACTGCCGGGCCGTGGAGGTGCTGCGCCGGGCGGGAGTCGACGCCTCGTCGCTGGCGAGCCGGTTGTGCGCCCGCGCCGCAAGGCACCCGGAGGGGGATGAGGGCGGGCACGACGGGCCGCCGTCTCGACAGGCGTCACTCGGGTGAAGGTCCTGACTTCAGCTGGCATGATGTGCCGATGCACGTTCAGGGGAGAAGCGTCGGCCTGGGGCTTGCCCTGACGTCGGCGCTCGCATTCGGTGGATCAGGGGTCGCGGCCAAGCCGCTGATCGAGGCGGGGCTCGACCCGTTGCACGTGGTGTGGCTGCGGGTGGCGGGTGCGGCGCTCGTGATGCTGCCCGTCGCCTGGCGCCACCGCGATCTGGTACGTCGCAAGCCCGCCCTGCTCGCGGGCTTCGGGCTGCTCGCCGTGGCCGGTGTGCAGGCCTTCTATTTCGCCTCGCTGTCCCGCATCCCGGTCGGAGTGGCCCTGCTCGTCGAGTACTTGGCGCCCGCGCTGGTGCTGGGCTGGGTGCGGTTCGTACAGCGTCGGCCGGTGACGCGGGCGGCTGCCCTGGGCGTGGTGCTCGCGGTGGGCGGACTCGCCTGCGTGGTCGAGGTCTGGGCGGGGCTCGGCTTCGACGTGCTGGGACTCCTGCTCGCGCTGGGCGCAGCCTGCTGCCAGGTGGGCTACTTCGTCCTGTCCGACCAGAGTGGGGAGGGCGACGACTCCGCCGACCCGTTGGGCGTCATCGCGTACGGGCTGCTGGTGGGCGCGGTGGTGCTGACCGTCGTGGCGCGGCCGTGGGGGATGAAGTGGGAGCTGCTGGCCGGTTCCGTCGACATGGGCGGCAGCGGGGTGCAGGCGTGGCTGCTGCTCGGCTGGATCGTCCTGGTGGCGACCGTGCTCGCGTATGTCACCGGAGTCGTCTCCGTACGGAAGCTGTCGCCGCAGGTGGCGGGGGTGGTCGCGTGTCTGGAGGCGGTCGTCGCGACGGTGGCGGCCTGGGTGCTGCTGCGGGAGCACCTGTCCCTGCCGCAGGTCGTGGGCGGAGCCGTGGTGCTGATCGGTGCGTTCATCGCGCAGTCGTCGACGCCGAAAGCGGTGGGCGGCGGTCCGGTGGCAGGGGGGCCCGGGAGTCCTGCCGACGCTTCGGGTGCAGGTCCGGGCGGGGACGGGGTCCAGGATGCGGAAGGGACGTTGTCGGCAGGCCGGACCACACCGTAGGGTGACGATCATGATGCGCAGGAACGTACTCCCGCCCCCCGCCGCTCTCTAGCGCGCGGCCGGCCCACTGAGGACGAAGACCGGGCTCGGGCAGTCCCCGAGCGGTTCGTCGCTGCCCGCGCGCGGCCCAGCGAGGACCTTCCTGTCTTTCTTCTTCACGTGGAGACGTGCGTGTCTGCTTCTGTGTTGTCCGTCGGGCGTGGCCTGACGTATCTGATCGTCGCCGGATTCGCCTGGGGCACGGCGGGGGCCGCGGCCTCGCTGGTCTACGGCGTCAGTGACCTCGGGCCCCTGTCGTTGTCGTTCTGGCGTTGTGCGGGCGGGTTGCTGTTGCTGCTCGCCGCCCGGGGGCTGCTGCGCGGCGGTTCCGGCAGGGAGCGGGCCGGGGCCCGCGGGCCGAGGCGTCGGCGGGCGGTGCGGGTGCTGTCCACCGGCATCGCGTTCACCGTCTTCCAGAGCGCCTACTTCGCGGCCGTCCAGGACACCGGCCTCGCCGTTGCCACTGTGATCACCCTGGGCGCCGGGCCGGTGTTCATCGCGCTCGGCGCGCGGGTGCTGCTCGCCGAGCGGCTCGGCGTCGGTGGGATCCTCGCGGTGGCCGGGGCACTGGGCGGGCTCGGTGTGCTGACGGTGGGAGGCGACAGCGGAACGGTACGGCCCTCCGGCGTGCTGCTGGCCCTGCTGTCCGCGGCGGCGTACGCGGTCATGACGCTGCTGACCCGGTGGCTGGGACGCAACGGCGACGGAGCCGACCCGGTTGTGACCACCGCCTGGTCGCTCGCCGTCGGGTCGGTGTGCCTGCTGCCGCTGGCGGTGGGCGAAGGGCTGCTGCCGCACACCGCGCAACTCGGTTCCCTCGTCGGGATGCTGGTGTACATCGCCGCCCTGCCCACGGCCCTGGCCTACGTGCTCTACTTCGCCGGGGCGGCCGTCGTGCGGTCCGCGACCGTGTCCGTGATCATGCTTCTGGAGCCGGTGAGCGCCGCCGTCATCGCTGTCGCCCTGCTCGGCGAGCACCTGACGGCGGCCACCGTCCTGGGGACGCTGCTGCTGCTCGCGGCGGTGGCGGGCCTGGCGTACGGCGAGGCCAGGGCGGCCTCCCGGGTGCGCAGGGCGGCCCTGGCGGTCTGACCGGTCGGCAGCGGTGCCCCGGCCTTCGGCGCTCGTCCCGGCCACCGCCGTGCGCCTCGGCCGGAGAGCTGTTCAGAGGGCGGCGAGGTAGGCGGGAAGCGGGACGGAGGGGTCGAGGTCGTCGGCGGGGACCGGCGTACCGTGACCGCGGGTGAGCGGGAGGACGCCGGTCCAGTACGGAAGGGCCGCGTCCTCCGGCTCGTCGTTGGGGCCGCCGGTGCGGACCTTCGCCGACACTTCGCCGAGATCCAGACGCAGCACGGCGGTGGCGGCCAGCTCCTTCGCGTTCGCGGGGCGCGAGTCCTTCGAGCGGCCGGGGACCACATGGTCGACGAGGGCGTCGAGGGCGATGCGTCGCTCGTCCGCGTCCACGACCGGGCGCGCGGTGCCGAGGACCACCACGGAGCGGTAGTTGATCGAGTGGTGGAAGGCGGAGCGGGCCAGGACCAGGCCGTCGACATGGGTGACGGTCAGGCAGACCTCGATCCCCGGAGCCTCCCCGGTGCGCCCGGCCGCACGCAGCGGGCGCGAGCCCGTCGAACCGTGCACATACAGGCTGTCGCCCCGGCGGGCGTACAGGGTCGGCAGGACGACCGGTGCGCCGTCGCGGACGAAACCGAGGTGACAGACATAGGCCTCGTCGAGGATGGAGTGCACCAGCTCGCGGTCGTAGGAGGCGCGTTCGGGGGAACGGGTCGGGACCGTGCGGCCGGTGGGTGTGTAGGCGTCGGAAGGGGCGGCCACGGGGACGGACCCGCGGGAGGCTTCCTGGGCGGTGGCGGTGCTGCTGTCCTGCATTGCGCTCCCTATTGCACTAGTGCATACTCTCTTTTGTGCTAGGAGAGTATCGGATCAGTGGTCGACGTGCAGCAGAGATTTCGGCGAGCGTGGAGCGGGGGGTGGCTGCCGGTGCGCTGGAGCCGGGTCAACTGCTGCCCGCAATGCGGGAGTTGGCGGCCGAACTGGGGGTCAATCCCAACACCGTGGCGTCCGCGTACCGGACGCTGCGGGAGCGCGGAGTGATCGAGACGGCCGGCCGTCGGGGAAGCCGCGTCCGAGCCCGGCCGGTCAGTACGGCGCGGGACTCGATCCGCGTGGATGTCCCGGCGGGGGTGCGCGATCTGTCCCTGGGCAATCCGGACGTCTCTCTGCTGCCGTCGCTGCGGGACGCCCTGGTGTGGGCCGCCGAACGCGCCGATGAACGGCCTGGACTGTACGGGGAGGACGCCGTCGACCCGGAGCTGGCGCGACTGGCCCGCGCGGAGTTCGACGCGGGCGGCGTTCCCGGGGGGCCGGTGGCGGTGGCTTCCGGCTCTCTGGACGCGATTGAGCGGGTGCTCGCCGTGCACCTGAAGCCGGGGGACCCGGTCGCCGTGGAGGACCCGGGATGGGGCGCGATGCTCGACCTGGTGCCCGCGCTCGGGCTGCGGACCGTGCCAGTGGCCGTGGACGACGACGGACCGCTGCCTCACGAGGTGGAGCGGGCGCTGCGGGACGGGGCGCGGGCGCTCGTGGTGACGGCCAGGGCGCAGAACCCCACGGGGGCTGCGGTGGGTTCTGATCGGGCGCGTGAGCTGCGGGCTGTGCTGGCGGCGTACCCGACCGTGCTGGTGGTCGAGGACGACCACGGGCACGGAATCGTGGATCTGCCGGTGCATCCCGTGGTGGGCGGCCGGGCGCGCGGCGGCCCGTGGGTGTTCGTGCGGTCGGTGTCCAAGGGGTACGGGCCGGATCTGCGGGTCGCGGTCATGACCGGGGACGCGGAGACGGTGGACCGGGTGCGGGGGAGGCAGCGGCTCGGGCCCGGGTGGGTGAGTCTGCTGCTGCAGCGGGCGGTGGTCCGTCTGTGGCGGACGGGGGCCGTCGACACGGAGGCTGTGGCGCGGTCGTACGGGAAGCGCCGGGACGCGTTGATCGCGGCGTTGGCGGAGCGTGGAATCACGGCGCACGGGCGGAGCGGGATGAACGTGTGGGTGCCGGTGGGGGACGAGACGGGGGTGGTGGCGCGGATGCTGCACGCGGGGTGGGCGGTGGCGCCGGGGGCGAGGTTCCGGGTGGGGGCGGGGCGGCAGGGTGTCCGGGTGACGGTGTCGGGGCTGGGTGCGGACGCGGGCGACATCGTGCGGGTCGCGGGTGCGGTGGAGGCGGCGGTGGGGCCGGGGGTCGGGGGGCGGCGGTACGAGTGAGGGGGCCGTCCGGTGGGGGTGGTGGTGCGGTCCGGGGCGTACGTGGGGGCAAGGGGCGCATCACAGGCGGCGCCGCCCAAGAGGGCTACCGGCAGAAAGGGCGGGTCCGGTGTCCAGGGGGGCTACCGGGGGCGGGGGTGGGTTTGGGTGAGGGCGGCGCCGGCGAGGACGATGAGGGCGCCCACCGGCGTCGTCCAGGCGAGGGACTCGCCGAGGAGGGTGACGCCTGCGAGGGTGGCGATGACTGGGATGAAGTACGTGACCATCTGGGCGGTCGTCGGGCCCACCTCCGTCACCAGTGTGTACTGCAGGAGCATCGCAAACCCCGTTCCCAGTGCGCCCAGGGCGACGACGGACAGTACGGGCAGGAGTGGGTAGCTCGTCGGAACGGTGGTGAACAGGGGCGTGACGACCGCGAGTTGTGCGGTGGCCAGCAGTACCTGGGTGCCCGTCATGGAGAGCGCGGAGTCGGTGCTGCCGCCGAGGGTGCGACGCAGGTAGATCCAGCCGACCGGGTAGCTGAGGGAGGCGAGAAGGGCCATCGCCGTGCCGCTCGGGTCCAGGCCGGAGAAGCCCTGCCAGGCGCCCAGGACGGTGAGTACCCCGAGGAAGCCCAGGCCGAGACCTGCGACGCGGCGGCGGGTGGGGCGGTCTTCGGACAGCGCGATGAGGGACAGCGCCATGCCCCAGAGCGGGGGCGTGGCGTTGCAGATGCCCGCGAGGGTCGAAGGGATCGTCAGCTCGGAGTAGGCGAAGAGCGAGAACGGGAGGGCGTTGAGGAAGAACGCGGCGACCATGAGGTGCGCCCAGGTCCGGGTCGAGCGGGGGAGACGCGTGCGCTTGACCGCCATCGCTGCGAGAAGGACGACGCTGCCGAACAGGAGACGGCCGAAGGTGACCTGGAAAGGTGCGAACGCGCCGGTGCCGACCTTGATGAAGAGGAAACTGAAGCCCCATACGAGAGCGAGTGCCGCGAAGCGGACGCGCCAGTCGAGGGCTCGGAAGGCGCCCGGGCGGTTTGCCCGCAGGGTGCGTCGGCCGTGCGGAACGGCGGTCAAGGAGGTCATGGCAGCAACGATGACGGGAGTGATCTCGTAGCACAAGCAAGTTCTGATGGGAGGACCGCGTAGCATTGCTTACATGTTGAACCTGGAGCGGTTGCGCACCCTGGACGCCCTCGCCCGGCACGGCTCGGTGAGCGGGGCGGCCGAGGGGCTGCATGTCACCACGTCCGCGGTGTCGCAGCAGCTGGCCAAACTGGAACGAGAGGTCGGCGAGCCGCTGCTCGCCAAGAACGGCAGGGGCGTCCGGCTCACCGAAGCGGGGCGACTGCTCGCCGGGCACGCGGCGCGGATCCTCTCGCAGGTCGAGCGCGCGCAGTCGGACATCGAGGCGCAGCGGGGGCGGGTGGTGGGCGACCTCGCGATGGCGGCGTTCCCGACCGCGGCCCGTGGGCTGGTGCCGTCCGCGCTGGCCGCCCTGCGCATGTCGCACCCGCAACTCCGCGTGCTGATGCGGGAGGTGGAACCCGACGCCGCGGTGCGCGGGGTGGTGCGCGGGGACTTCGACCTCGCCGTCGTACTCGACTGGTACAACAAGCCGCTGTCCATGCCGGCCGGGCTCGCCAAGCGGGCGCTGCTGGAGGACCCGGCGGACGTGGCAATGCCCGCCGGGCATCCGCTCGCCGAGCGCGAGGAGGTGGAGCTCGCCGAGTTCGCCGAGGACGACTGGGTGACGTGGGCGGAGGGCGAGTTCTGTCACGAGTGGCTGCTGCTGACGTTGCGGGGGGAGGGCGTGGAGCCGAGGCTCGCGCACGTGGCGGGCGAACACGCAACCCAACTCGCTTTGGTGGAAGCGGGTCTGGGTGTGTGCGTCGCGCCCAGGCTCGGACGCGGTCCGGTACCGGACGGCGTGCGGGTCGTCCCCGTACGGCATGCGATGCGGCGGCACGTGTACGCCGTGTGGCGGGCGGACGCCGACCGGCGGCCGTCGGTTCGCGCGGCCGTGGACGCGCTTGCCGAGGCGGGAGCGCGCATGTCGAGCTGACGCCCTCGGGGCGGCGGTACCGGTGGGCGGCGCCGGCCCCGGGGACGCTCAGAGAGCGGCCAGTTTACGGAAGTCCCAGGAGACGACCGAGTCCGGCGTCAGGCGCAGCCAGGCGTGCCGGCCGTCGTGCGGCATCTCGTCGAGGTGGAAGTACTTGGCGGCGAACAGGGCCTCGGGGCGGTCGAGTTCGGGGCATGCCTCGCCCGTACGGGGAACCTCGCCGACGAAGGCGGCGGTGCCGGTGAGCTCGACGCCGCGCAGCTCCGCGTACTCCGTTCCGTCGTCCACCACGACGGCGATGCGCGGGTCCTTGCGCAGCTGTGCCCAGCGGCGGCTGCGGGTGATCGAGTACAGCCACAGCGACGTACCGTCCCAGACGAACCACAGGGCGCCGATGTGCGGGGCGCCGTCCGACGAGACGGTGGCCACCCGGCAGGTGCGCTGCTCCGTGAGGTAGGTGTCGCGTTCGGCGTCGCTCATCATGATGCGGCGTCCGCGGCGCTGCGTGCCGGTCTGTGTCATACGGGCCCCTCGGCAAGGAAGTCGATGTGGCGTCAGGAATCATGCGGGCTCTTCCTCCCGTACGCAATGGCCGTTACCCTCGCGCGCTGTGTCAGGAAGGGGTCGTGGGCGAGCCCGGCGCACTGCCCGAACTGGCGCTGGAGGAAAGGGAGTCCGGCGCGTGGGGTGCTGCGCAACCTCGGCTGCCGATCGGTGGCGGCGGCGGGGGCCGCGGTGCACGCAGCGGTGCCGAACGCAGTGTTCGACCTGGTCAACACAGGGTTCGCGGTCGTGGTGGCGCGCGATGCCGTGGCGGGGGTGCCCAGGGAGTACGCGCAGGCGGTGATGCGGTATTCCCCGGCGCTGGTGGCGGAGGAGGTGTCGGCGGAGGACGTGATGGCGTGCTGGTAGCGGGGACGGAGGCATGGCCCCGAGGATGCCTCCGGCTCCGGATCCGCTGACGGATCCGGGGCCGGGGGTCAGCGGAGGGGCGGCTGAGTGGCGGTGGCGGCGGCGGTGGCGGTGCGGAGCGACTCGCGGATCTCGTCGAGGGGTTTGAACGGGGCGTAGACCGTGAGGGCCGCGGGGGACTTGGCGAGGTGGAGCGTGTCGGGTGCGGGGGTGGTCTCGCCGTCGTGGGCGAGGAGGTCCACGTGCGCGAGGCCGGTCAGGGAGAGACGCTCGACGCGTTCGGCGCGGAAGACGTGGGACCGGCCGAGGGCTCCGGCCAGGGCGGAGATCACCAGGCGGGTGCGGGCCAGCCGGGCCTCGGCGTCGACGGTACGGACGTCCAGCAGGCCGTCGTCGAGCCGGGGGCGGTGCGTGGGCGCGAGACCGTCCGGAAGATAGCGGCCGTTGCCCGCGAACAGCAGCCACAGCGAACGCCGTTCGCCGTCGAGTGTGATGTCGAGCGGGGTGGCGTCGCGCAGGACGCCGAAGAGGGAGAGGGCAGCGGCGGGCCACTTCCCGAGACGCCCCTCCCACTGCTCCCGCCTGCGCACCAGCTCGGGGTAGAGACCGATGCTGAAGGTGTTCACGAAGTCTGTGACGCGTGCGCCGTCCCCGTCGGTGACGCGGGCCAGGTCTACCCGTACCGCCTCGCCGTAGTGGACCGCGTGCGCCGTGTCCTCGAACGTGGTGGCGCCCGCGTCCAGGGCGAAGTGGTTGAGGGTGCCGCCGGGGAAGACCGCCAGCGGGAGACCGGCCCGCGCGGCTCGCGCCGCCGCCGCGCTCACCGTGCCGTCGCCGCCGCACACGCCCAGGACTCCGGCCCGCTCACCCGCCCGTGCCACCGCCTTGTCCAGGACGGCCATGAGGTCGTCGCCCGCGCCGCAGGCCATGATCTCGGCCTCGGGGAGGAGCAGCCGCAGGTGCTCGCGGGCGGGCAGCCGGCCCGGAACGCCCTTGCCCGAGCCCGAGTTGACCGCCACGACCAGCCCCTCGCCGCGGGGCAGCGCGGGCGCTTCCACCCGGGTGCGGCCGTCGCGTACGTACGCGGGGCGCGGCGGCCACCAGTGACAGGTGACGGCTGCGGCGGCCACGCCCAGCGCACATCCGGCGAGCACGTCACCCGGGTAGTGCACGCCGACGTACACCCGGGAGAAGGCCACTGCGGCGGCGACCGGCGCGAGCAGCGCACCGTAGCGGGGTGCCTCCAGAGCCACCCCGGCGACGAAGGCGGCCGCCGAGGCGGAGTGGCCGGAGGGGAAGGAGGACGTCCAAGGAGCCCTCGACGGGCGCCGGACGAACGGGACGGCCTCGAAGGCGGGCCGGTTGCGGCGTACCGCGTACTTGGCGACCGCGTTGGTGGTCAGCGACGCCAGGGCGAGCGAGCCCGCGCCGCGACGGGCCGCACGCCGTGCGGCCGGACCGCCGACCGCGGCCAGGACCGCCGCCGTGCCGAGCCACAGGCGGCCGTGGTTCGCGGCGGTGGACAGGGCAGGCAGGACCCGGTCCGCGCCGGGGAGGTGGGCGGCGGCGACCTTGTCGAACCAGCGGTGGTCGATCCTGCTGAGGCGCGTCATGTCACTTGCGTACCCGGTGACGGGGCGACAAGCCTGCTGGAAGGGGCCGAGCGGGTGGAGCGTGGGCGGGGGCAACCGCAGGGCGTGCGCGGGGGTGGTCTCCACCGGGATCTCCGATTCTCTCTTGGTAATGGATCCCATTTTCATGTAGCGTGTCCCGCGTCAAAGGATCGAGGAGGCCCCCATGGCTGTTCCCAAGCGGAAGATGTCCCGCAGCAACACCCGTCACCGTCGCGCCCAGTGGAAGGCCAGCACCCCCCGGCTGGTACCGATCACGGTGGACGGCACCAGCTACCTGGTGCCTCAGCGGCTGGTCAAGGCGTACGAGCGCGGCCTGCTGCGCCCGGAGGACTGAGCCGAAGTGAGCCGACACCGTCTGCCCGTCACCGTGCTGTCCGGGTTCCTCGGTGCGGGGAAGACCACCCTGCTCAACCATGTCCTGGGCAACCGTGAGGGTCTCCGGGTCGCGGTGATCGTCAACGACATGAGCGAGGTCAACATCGACGCGGCCCTCGTCCGCGGCGGCGAGGCCTCCCTCTCGCGCACCGAGGAACGCCTCGTCGAGATGACGAATGGCTGCATCTGCTGCACCCTCCGCGACGACCTGCTGGAAGAGGTCGGCCGGCTGGCCCGCGAGGGCCGCTTCGACCACCTGCTCATCGAGTCCAGCGGCATCTCCGAACCGATGCCGGTGGCGGCCACCTTCTCCTTCGCCCGCGACGACGGCAGCACTCTCGGCGAACTCGCCCGCCTCGACACCATGGTCACCGTCGTCGACGCGGCCAACTTCCTGCCCGAACTGACCGGTGGCGACGGACTTGCCGAGCGCGGACTGGACCAGTACGAGGACGACGAACGGACTGTCAGCGACCTCCTCATGGACCAGGTCGAGTTCGCCGACGTGCTCGTGCTCAACAAGCTCGACCTCGTCCCCGCCGCGGAAGCCGACCGGCTCAGGGCCGCTCTCGTACGGCTCAACCCCCTCGCCCGCATCGTCCCCGCCACCCACGGCGCGGTGGCGCTGCACGAGGTGCTGGGCACCGGACTCTTCGACGTCGAGCGTGCCCAGCAAGCGCCCGGCTGGGTCAGGGAACTCAACGGCGACCACGTCCCGGAGACCGAGGAGTACGGCATCTCCTCCACCGTCTTCCGCGCCGACCGGCCGTTCCACCCCGGGCGATTGTGGACCCTGGTGACCGAACAGCTCGACAGTGGGCGCTACGGACAGGTCCTGCGGTCGAAGGGGTTCTTCTGGCTGGCCACCCGGCCACGGGTGACGGGGCTGTGGTCGCAGGCGGGTTCCGTCGCGCGCTTCGAGCCCTCGGGCGCCCGGGACGACGCCCACTGGCAGGGCCAGGAACTGGTCTTCATCGGCACCGGGCTGCGCACCGAGGTGCTGCGGGCCGACCTGACCGCCTGCCTGCTGGCCGACGGCGAACAGGTGCCGGCCGAGGACGCGTTCCCCGCCTGGGAGACCCACGGCATCGACGACGCCTGCGCACACGACCCCGGGCCGGTGGCCGCCGGAGTCGCCCACGCATGAGAACTCCGGGCCGGACGGTGGTCGCAGCCACGGCACCGTCCGGCCCGGCCCCGCAGCGCTCGCCCCGGCAACCGCACTCTCGCGGGGGCCGGGGCTTCGACCTGGCCCGGCCACCGATGCTGCGCCTCGCACTGATCAAGCTGGGGCGGGGGACGTACCGGCTACTGATGACCACCCACCACATCATCTGGGACGGCGTCCCCGCCCGCCGCCGACCTGCCTCCCGTACCGCAGGAACAGGTCACCCGGCTCGTCCCCGACGACCTCCTGACGCGGCTCGCCGAGCGCGCCCGCACCGGCGGGGTGACACTCAACACCCAGTCCACGCGGCCTGGGCTGACGGCTGCCGTACAACGGCGGGACTCCCGGTGGACGGGCCCCGGCGAAGCCGCCCGGCACCGCCGGGAGTCGCGCACGCCCGGGGGTGCGACGGACGGCGTCGACGGTCCCCGGGGCCGCCCCGGTGACGTGGCGGGACGGCACCGCGTGCCGTATAGCCTGGCGAAATGCTGACCGAAGTCATCGCGACCCGCTACGTCACGCCCCTGCGTGAGGGCGGCTCGCTCCCGGGGATCGTCGAGGCCGACGACCTCGGCACGTACGTCATGAAATTCACCGGCGCCGGGCAGGGGCGCAAGACGCTCGTCGCCGAGGTGATCTGCGGCGAGCTGGGCCGACGGCTCGGGCTGCGGGTGCCGCGCCTGGTGGCGATGGACCTGGACCCCGTCATCGGGCTGGGGGAGCCCGACCAGGAGGTGCAGGAGCTGCTCAAGGCGAGCGGCGGGCTGAACCTCGGGATGGACTTCCTGCCGGGGTCGATCGGCTTCGACCCGCTCGCCTACGAGGTGGGCCCGGCCGAGGCGGGGCAGGTGGTCTGGTTCGACGCGCTGATCAACAACGTCGACCGGTCCTGGCGCAACCCCAACATGATGGTCTGGCACGGCGACCTGTGGCTCATCGATCACGGTGCCACCATGATCTGGCAGCACAACTGGCCCACCGCGCAGGCCGCCGCCGCCAAGCCGTACAACGCCTCGGACCACGTCCTGGCCCGCTTCCAACCGGACATCGGCGCCGCCGCGCGCGAGCTGGCTCCACAAGTCACCGAGGACCTGCTCACCGAGGTCGCCGCGCAGGTGCCCGACGTCTGGCTGACGGACGAGCCCGGCTTCGACAGCCCGGACGGACTGCGCCGCGCGTACGTGGAGGCGCTGCTGCCGCGCGCCGCCACCATTCACGAGCGCATCACGCTCGAAGCACCCACCAAGGACCGCCCCTCGCAGGCACCGGGCTGGCTCACCGACCACGTCAGGCCGTGGCCGCATCCGACGAAGAAGGACCAGCAGATGCAGCAGGACGGCGGCGCCAAGTGAGCGGGCGGACGCAGGGTGCGGGGGCACAGGGCGCGGGCACGCCGCAGCGCGGCGGGGACAAGCCGCAGCGGCACGTCTTCGAGTACGCGCTGGTGCGCGTGGTGCCCCGGGTCGAACGCGGCGAGATGTTCAACGCCGGCGTGATGGTCTACTGCCGGGCCAAGTCGTTCGCGGCGGCCCTCACCCACCTCGACGAGGCGAAGCTCCTCACCCTCGATCCGGGGGCCGACGTGGCCGGGGTACGGGCCGCGCTGCACGCCGTGGAGGGCCTGTGCGGGGGTGGCGAGGGTGCCGGGCAGGCGGCGGGCGACGATCCGGGGCGGCGGTTCCGCTGGCTGAGTGCGCCCCGTTCCGCCGTGGTGCAGCCCGGCCCCGTGCACACCGGGCTGACGGCCGATCCGCACGCGGAACTGGAGCGGCTGCTCGACGTGCTGGTGCGCTGAGGGGCTCCGGTAGGAGTGTGACCTTCGTCCGGGTGGGGAACGGCCGTTGACACCGGGTGCCGCGGCTTCTAGCGTCACGACTGCTGAGGTACTAAGCGGTTGCTCAGCGATGGAGCAGTTCCCGAGGACGAGGAGAACCCGCAATGTCCACCACTGAGCAGCGCGTAGCGATCGTGACCGGGGCGGCGCGCGGCATCGGCGCCGCCACCGCAGTGCGGCTGGCGGCCGAGGGCCGTGCCGTCGCCGTGCTCGACCTCGACGAGGCGGCTTGCAAGGACGTCGTCGAGAAGATCACCGCGGCGGGCGGCAAGGCGCTCGCCGTCGGCTGCGACGTGTCGAACGAGGCCCAGGTCGCCGCCGCCGTGGACCGTGTCGCCGCCGAGCTGGGGGCGCCCACGATCCTCGTGAACAACGCGGGCGTGCTGCGTGACAACCTGCTGTTCAAGATGAGCGAGTCCGACTGGGACACCGTCATGGGCGTGCACCTCAAGGGCGCCTTCCTGATGTCCCGGGCCTGCCAGAAGCACATGGTGGACGCCAAGTTCGGCCGGATCGTCAACCTGTCCTCCTCCTCCGCGCTGGGCAACCGGGGGCAGGCCAACTACGCCGCCGCCAAGGCGGGCCTGCAGGGCTTCACCAAGACCCTCGCCAAGGAGCTCGGCAAGTTCGGCGTCACCGCCAACTCAGTGGCCCCCGGCTTCATCGTCACCGAGATGACCGCGCAGACCGCCGCACGCGTGGGCATGGACTTCGAGGACTTCCAGGCGGCCGCCGCCACCCAGATCCCCGTGCAGCGCGTCGGCCGGCCCGAGGACATCGCCCATGCCATCGCCTTCTTCACCGGTGAGGACGCGGGCTTCGTCTCCGGCCAGGTCATGTACGTCGCCGGCGGCCCGCTCAACTGACGGCCGCGGCGAGGAAGCACAGGAACCGGCGGACTGGGGAACTGGAACACATGACGGAAACAGTGCAGGACAGCGGTGTGCGGGACAGCGGCAGGGTCGCACTGGTCACCGGCGCCAGCCGGGGCATCGGCTACGGCATCGCGGAGGCGTTCGTCGCGCGCGGCGACCGGGTGTGCATCACCGGCCGCAACGAGGACGCCCTCAAGGAGGCGGTCGACAGGCTCGGTGCGGACCGGGTGATCGGCGTCGCCGGCAAGGCGCACGACGAGAGCCACCAGGGCATCGCCGTCGAGCGGACGATGGAGGCGTTCGGCAGGGTCGACTTCCTCGTCAACAACGCGGGCACCAACCCGGTGTTCGGGCCCATGGCCGACATGGACCTGAACGTCGCCCGCAAGGTCTTCGAGACGAACGTGATCTCGGCGCTCGGCTTCGCCCAGCGCACCTGGAAGGCGTGGCAGGGCGAGAACGGCGGCGCGATCGTCAACATCGCCTCCGTGGCGGCGGTCTCGGCCTCGCCCTTCATCGGCGCGTACGGCATGAGCAAGGCCGCCATGGTCAACCTCACGCTCCAGCTGGCGCACGAGTTCGCGCCGAGGGTACGGGTGAACGCCATCGCCCCCGCGGTGGTGAAGACCAAGTTCGCCCAGGCGCTGTACGAGGGCCGGGAGGCGGAGGCGGCGGCGGCGTACCCGCTGGGCAGGCTCGGCGTCCCGGCGGACATCGGCGGGGCGGCGGCGTTCCTCACCTCCGCGCAGTCGGACTGGGTCACCGGGCAGACACTCGTCGTCGACGGAGGCATCTTCCTCAACGCCGGAGTCGCCTGACGAAGCTGCCGTCAACGGCCGGCGGACCCCCCGCCGACCGCTGACGGAATCGGGCATTCCGATATCCGAACGGCCTGTTGGAGCACTGTAGTTGCGCCGACAGGCCGTTGCGGTATGGTCTGCCGACCCATGGCTGATCGAGGAGCGTGCACGTGTTTGACCGGACCAGGAGTCTGCGGGCCTCCGCAGCCCTCACGTCCATAGCCCTGCTGGCTGGATGCGGGGTACTGACCGAGGACAGTGCGGAGGCGGGAAGCATCATCACCGTCGGCACGACCAGCAAGCCCAGCACGCTCGATCCGGCCGGGGCCTGGGACGGGTCGTGGGAGCTGTACCGCAACGTGTTCCAGACCCTGCTGAGCTACCCGACGGGAAGCTCGGCGCCCGCCCCCGACGCGGCCAGAACATGCGACTTCACCGACAAGACGCACCGGGTCTTCCAGTGCGAGCTCAAGCCCGGACTGAGCTTCTCCGACGGCGCGAAGCTGGACGCCGCAGCGGTCAAGCACTCGATCGACCGGATCGTCGGGATCAAGGCCCAGGGCGGTCCGGGCGAGCTGCTCTCCAGTCTGCGTAAGGTCGAGGCACAGGGCAGCGGCAAGGTCGTCTTCCACCTGAACAAACCCGACGCGACGTTCCCGTTCGTGCTGGCCACGCCCGGCATGTCGCTGGTCAGCCCGAAGGCGTACCCGCCCGACAGGCTGCGCACCGACAACGCGCTGACCGGGTCGGGCCCGTACACCCTCCAGGCCTACCGTCCCAAGGGAGCGGACGCCGCGGCGGAGCTGGTGCGCAACGAGACGTACAAAGGCTTTGCCGACCGGCGCAACAACGCCGTCACCATCCGCTACTTCGACGACTCCGCGAAGATGGTCAAGGCGCTGGAGAACAAGGAGATCGACGCGACGTTCCGCGGTCTGACCGCCGAGCAGATCGTCGATCTGGAGGAGCGGTCGTCCGGGCCGGTGACGGTGATCGAGACACCCGGCTCGGAGATCCACTACCTGGTCTTCAACCCGAGGGACCCGAACTCCGCCAAGCCGGCCGTCCGGAAGGCGATCGCGCACCTCGTGGACCGGCCGGCCCTCGTCGAGAAGGTCTTCAAGGGCACGGCCGAGCCGCTGTACTCGATGGTGCCGCGAGGCATCGCCGGACACACCACGGACTTCTTCGACAGGTACGGGGAGCCGGACACGAAGGCGGCCAGGAACGTCCTGCGCGAGGCGGGCATCACCTCCCCCGTGAAGATGACCTTCTGGTACACCACCGACCGGTACGGGTCGTCCACCGCGCTGGAATTCGCCGAACTGAAGCGCCAGCTGGAGGCGTCCGGGCTGTTCTCCATCACCCTCGAAGGACTTCCCTGGCAGCAGTTCCAGCTCGGCGTGCAGAAGGGCACCTACCCGGTCTTCGGGCGTGGCTGGGCGCCGGACTACCCCGACGCGGACAGCTTCGTGGCGCCCTTCGTCGGTGAGCGCAACGCGATCTCCACGCCGTACAAGGTGCCCGAGATCACCAACGACCTGCTCCCCAAGTCGCGCGTCGAGGTCGACCGGAAGCGGTCCACGCAGTTCTTCGTGCGGGCCCAGAAGATCCTCATGGAGGACGTCCGGCTGCTGCCGCTGTGGCAGGGCAAGATGTACGTCGCCGCCTCCCAGGAGATCGGCGGCACGGAGCGCGCCCTGGACCCGCAGACCGTGATGCAGGTGTGGGAGCTGTACCGCAAGACCAGCTGGTAGACGCGTACGCCGGTGCAGCGGCGGCCGGCGGGGCGGGCGTTGTCAGTGGTGGCCGGTAGGTTCTCTGAACAGACGAGAGACCGAGACACCGGAGGTTGTTGACGTGACCGATGCCCACATGCTGCCCGAGTCCTGGCGCGGCGTCCTCGGCGGGGAACTCCAGAAGCCCTACTTCAAGGAGCTCGTGGAGTTCGTCGAGGACGAGCGGGCGAAGGGTCCGGTCTACCCGCCGCGCGAGGAGGTCTTCGCCGCGCTCGACGCCACCCCGTACGACAAGGTGAAGGTCCTGGTCCTCGGCCAGGACCCGTACCACGGCGAGGGGCAGGGCCACGGGCTGTGCTTCTCGGTGCGGCCGGGCGTCAGGACGCCGCCGTCCCTGCGCAACATCTATAAGGAGATGCACGAGGAGCTCGGCACGCCGGTCCCGGACAACGGTTACCTGATGCCCTGGGCCGAGCAGGGCGTGCTGCTGCTCAACGCCGTGCTCACCGTCCGCAAGGGCGAGGCCAACTCGCACAAGGGCAAGGGGTGGGAGAAGTTCACCGACGCGGTGATCCGCGCGGTCGCCGACCGTCCGGACCCGGCGGTCTTCGTGCTCTGGGGCAACTACGCGCAGAAGAAGCTGCCGCTGATAGACACGGAGCGGCACGCGGTGGTGAAGGGGGCGCACCCCTCGCCGCTGTCGGCGAAGAAGTGGTTCGGCTCGCGCCCCTTCACCCAGATCAACGAGGCCGTCGCCGGACAGGGCCACGAGGCGATCGACTGGACCATCCCGGACCTGGGCGGAGCCTGAGCCGGATCACCGCCGCGGGCGGCTAACTTTTCCGGTACGCCGTACAGGGCGTACCGGAGCAGCAGCGGGCAGCGGAGGCCGACGATGGAGCAGCGGGAGGCGTCCCCTGACGCCGTGACGACACGGATCGGGCAGACGGCGATCCTGCTCCACGCCGGAGACCGGCAGGAGGCGCGCAGCAGGTTCGGTGCCCTCTGGGCGGAGATCGGCGCCTCCGGTGATGCCCGCCACCGCTGCCTGCTCGCGCACTACATGGCGGACGCGCAGGACGACCCGCGGGACGAACTGCTGTGGGACCTGCGGGCGCTGGCAGCCGCCGACGACGCGGCGGACCCCGTGGGCACCGGCGCGACGGAACTGCGCGGCTTCTATCCGTCGCTGCACCTCAACCTCGCGACGGCCTATGCGAAGCTCGGCCGCCGGGAGGCGGCCCGCAGCCACCTGCGCTCGGCGAGGATCCTGTGCGACGCCCTCGCCGACGACGTTTACGGGCAGGGTGTCCGCGCGGCGATCGGACGGCTGGACGCGCGGCTGGCGGGGGACTGACCCCGGCCCCCCCGCCCCCGGCCGTGGCGTGCCGCAGCCACGCGCCCAGGCCCTCGTGCCTCACCTCCGGTACGTGGGCCCTGCCGCCTCGGCCCCGCGTGCCCCGGTCTCTCCGTACGCGGCCACGAAGATCACCCGCCGTACGCCGCCCCGAAGGTCACCCCCCGTACGTCTCCCGGCAGATGCGTGCCTCGGGGCTGTTCGCCTTCCAACCGCCGTAACCGGTGCCGAGGGCGCAGACGCCGGCACCCGTGACCGGGACCTTCGGCAGCTCCGGTGCGGGATTCGCCTTCCGCTTGCGTTTCGCCGATCCGCGTCCGGGGTCGTCGCGGGACTTGTGCCCGGTTTCCTTCCCGGACTTGCGCGCGGACGGGTGGCCCGGATCGGGCCGGTCGGCGGTGGCCCCGCGTGCGGGCGGTTCGGCACGCTTCGGCTCCGAACGGCCGACGGCCCCGGGCACCGCCCCCTGATCCGCCCGCCGTGCGGTGGGCCGCCGGGGCTCGGGCAGCTGTTCTGTCGGCAGCAGGGCCGCTTCGAGTACTTCGCGTACCGGGGCCTCCACGAGCCGCTCGGGCTGCCCGCCCTGGCCGGCGGGCTGCTGCGGGCGCGGCGCCGACGGCTGGGAGGCGGGGGGCTGCTGCGGGGCGGCGGGGGAACCGTTGGGTCCTGTTCCGGCGGCCATGCAGCCCGAAGCGGCGGTCACGGCCACCCCCACCAGGAACGTCGCTGCGGTTCTCGTCACGGTTCTTGTTCGATGCACGCGCGCAACTCTGCTGATCGCGGACCCGGTTGGGGAAGCCGGAAGGCCGATATTGGCCCGCACGAGTGACGAATCGGTCACGATGGACGTGCCGGGCATCCCGCGCCCCAGTCGTTCACGTGCCGAGCATCCCGCGCAACAGCTCCGCGAAGCCCGTGCGGAGTTCCTCCTCGGTGGGTACGGCCGAGTGGTAGGAGCCCGCCGCGCACGAGAACATCAGCCCTTCGACCCAGGCGATCAGGGACAGCGCATGCCGTTGCGGTTCCCTTGATCCGGCCGCGGTCATCATCGCCTCCATCGGCTCCCGGAACCGGGCCTTCCCCGCCGTGTCGTAGAACTCCCGCAGTTCGGGCCGCCGGGTGGCTTCGAGGGCCAGTTCGTAGCGGGCCACGAGCATGTCGCGGTGCCCGCTCAGGTGCCGGTGCAGCACCGCTGCGAGCGTTTCGGGCAGGTCCGCGGTGCTCGCGCCGGGGCCGCCCGGCAGGGCGGCGAGGCCGAGCACGCGTGCCTCCAGCACGGCGAGGCGCTGCGTCGCCGCCTCCAGCAGTGCCTGCCGGGTGCGTGCGTGGTTGGACGTGGAGCCCTGGGGCAGCCCGGCGGCCTCGTCGACGGCACGGTGGGTGAGCCCGCGCATCCCCCGCTCGACCAGGATTTTCAGCGCGGCGTCGGCGATCAGGTCCGCGCGCGGGGAAGCGGCGGCGGAGGGGGCGCCGGAGGCCCGCGACGAGGTGGCGGAGGAGGTGCGAGCGGTCATGGGGCAAACCTACCGCGCTTACTACGGGTGTAGTAGCGTCTGGGCCGTCACTACGGATGTAGTCGCCCAGGAGGAGTCATGTCCCCACAGCGTCCCGGCCACGCGGTGGTCATCGGTAGCGGAATCGGCGGCCTCACCGCCGCCCTCGCCCTCCACCAGCGCGGTCTGCGGGTCACCGTCCTGGAGCGGGCCGCCTCCCTGGAGCCGGTCGGCGCCGGGATCGGGCTGGCCCCCAACGCACTGCGCGCACTCGACGTCGTCGGCCTCGGCGACACCGTCCGCCGCCTCGCCGCCTGGCAGGGCCCCGGCGGCGTACGCACACCGGGCGGCCGTTGGCTCGCCCGTACGGACAGCTCGGCGGCCGTCCGGCGGTTCGGCGACCCGCTGGTCCTCGTCCACCGGGCCACCCTCGTCGAGGCGCTCGCCGCCCGGCTGCCCGACCGCACGATCCGTACCGGGACCCCCGCCGAGCTGGTCGACAGAGGAGCGGTCGACGGCAGGCCCGCGGTCGTCCGCACCCCCGACGGCGACCTGGAGGCCGACCTCGTCGTCGGAGCCGACGGCATCCGGTCCGGCGTGCGCGGCGCCCTCTTCCCCGAGCACCCCGGCATCACGTACGCGGGGTTCACCGCCTGGCGCGTCGTCGTGCCCGCCCCCGCGGAGCCCTTCGCGCCGCACGAGACCTGGGGCCGCGGACAGATCTGGGGCACCCAGCCGCTCAAGGACGGCCGGATCTACGCGTACGCCGCGGCAGCCGCCCCCGCCGGGGAACGCAGCCCCGACGGCGAGAAGGCCGAGCTGCTGCGCAGGTACGCCCCCTGGCACCACCCCGTCCCGCAGATCCTCGACGCCGCCACCGACGCGACGCTGCTGCGCGGCGACGTGCACCACATGAACATCCCGCTCCCCGCGCACCACCGGGGCCGCACCGTCCTGATCGGCGACGCCGCGCACGCGATGTGCCCGGCGCTGGGGCAGGGCGGCAACCAGGCCGTCGAGGACGGCATCGTCCTCGCCCACCACGTGGGGCCGGCCGGCGATCTCGGCGCGGCCCTCGCCGCGTACACCGCCGACCGGCTGCCCCGCACCACCGGCATCGTCCGCAAGTCCGCCCGGGTCGCCCGGCTGACGATGCTCAGCGGCACGACCGCCGTCGGCCTGCGGGACGGCATGACGACCCTCGCCCGCTTCGCTCCCGGCCTCGCGCTGCGCACCTTCGACGGGATCGCCGACTGGCGCCCGCCGCAGCGCACGTATGCTGCCCCCACACCCGTTCACCAGGCACGACGACAGGAAGAGGGACACCCGTGAAGGTCGGCGTCATCGGGCTCGGAGACATCGCGCAGAAGGCGTACCTGCCGGTCTTCGCCACCCTGCCGGACACGGAACTGCACCTCCAGACCCGTACCCCCGCAACCCTGGCCCGGGTCGCCGAGGCGCACCGGATCCCCGCCGAGCGCACGCACACCGACCTCGAAGGACTGCTGGCCCACAAGCCGGACGCCGCGTTCGTGCACGCGTCGACCAGCGCCCACCCGGAGATCGTCACCCGGCTCCTGGAGGCGGGCGTCCCCACGTACGTCGACAAGCCCCTCGCGTACGAACTCCACGACTCCGTACGCCTGGTGCAGCTCGCCGAGCAGCGCGGCGTCAGCCTCGCCGTCGGCTTCAACCGGCGCCTCGCCCCCGGCTACGCCCAGTGCGCCGAGCACCCGCGCGACCTGATCCTCATGCAGAAGAACCGGGTGGGACTGCCCGAGGACCCGCGCACCTTCGTCCTCGACGACTTCATCCACGTCGTGGACACCCTGCGCTTCCTGGCCCCCGGCGAGATCGACCACGTCGACGTGCGGACCCGGTCGGCCGAGGGCCTCCTGCACCACGTGGTCCTCCAGCTTTCCGGCGACGGCTTCACCGCCATCGGCACCATGAACCGGATGAGCGGCTCCACCGAGGAGATCCTCGAAGTCTCCGGCCGCGACACCAAGCGACAGGTCCTCAACCTCGCCGAGGTCGTCGACCACAAGGGCCAGCCGAGCGTCCGCCGGCGCGGCGACTGGGTGCCGGTCGCCCGCCAGCGCGGCATCGAGCAGGCCGTCACCGGCTTCCTCGACGCCGTCCGCGCCGGAAAGCCGCTCAGCGCACGGGACGCGCTGGCGACCCACGAGCTGTGCGAGCGGATCGTACGGACGGCCGTGGAGCAGGCTTCCTGAGGCTGCGCACCCCCTCCGTCGCGAGCAGCAGCGCCAGCGCGCACATCGCGAGCGGGACGGCCCAGTTGCCGTACCGCGCATACGGGGTGAGGCCGCGCGAGAGCGGTACGTCGTACACGGCGGCCGCGCTGCGGTCCGTGCCCAGCGGCTCGCCCACCCGGGAGCCGCCCGGCCCGTACACCGTGCTGACCCCGGTCAGCGTGGCGTGCACCATCGGCCGCCCGGTCTCCGCGGCCCGCAGCGCCGCCAGCGAGGCGTGCTGCCGCGGGGCCCAGCTCCCCTGGAAGGTGGACGTTGCGGACTGGGCGACCAGCACCTGCGCGCCGTCCCGCACCAGCCGCCGGCTCATGTCGGGGAAGGCGGACTCGAAACAGACGAGCGGACCCAGCCGCAGCCCGTTCCGCAGCGGCATCACCACCTGGCGCGTGCCGCGCAGCCGGTCCTCGCCCGCCGCCCTGCCGACGGAGGTCGCCCAGCCGAGCACGGCGCGGGCCGGGACGTACTCGCCGAACGGGACGAGCCGCATCTTGTCGTAGCGCGCTTTTGCCGGACCCTCCGGGCCCACCAGGATCGACGACTTGTAGATCCCGGACCGGTCGGAGCGCCGGGCGTCGACATTGACGAGGACGTCCGCACCGACCAGCCGGGACAGCGCGGCGAGCCGTTCCGCCACGTCGGGGCGGGCCGTCAGGTCCTCGCCGACGCTGCTCTCGCCCCACACGACCAGGTCGACCCGTTGTCCGGCGAGCGTTCGGGTCAGCTCTTCGCCGCGTGCCAGCCGCCGCTCGGCGGAGCCGGCGCCGTCGAACACCCCCGGCTGCACGACGGCGACCCGGGCCGTGCGGACGTGCGCCGGCCGCGGGGCCCAGAGCCAGCTAGCACCCACCAGGAGGACGCAGGCCACCAGAGCGGACCCGGCGGCGGTACGGGCGTACGGCAGCGTCAGCAGCACCACCAGAGCGGTGTTGACGGCCACCACCAGCAGACCGACCAGCCAGACCCCGCCGAGCGAGGCGAGCCGCAACCCGGCGGTGACCTCCCACTGCGACGAGCCGAGCAGCCCCCACGGGCCGCCCAGCCCCTCCCAGGAACGGGCGAGTTCCACCATCAGCCAGCCGGACGGGAGCAGGACGACCGCGGCGAGGGCGCGGGGCACGGCCGGCCTGCCGCCGAGCATCAGCCGTACCAGCCACCCCCACGGCAACCACAACAGCCCCACCAGAGCCGCCAGTGCGAAAGTGAACACGTGCAGACTCGGCAGCAGCCAGTGGTGCACGGCGACGACGAACCCGGCCCCGCCCAGCCACCCGTCCAGCGCGGCCCGCCGCCCGGACGGAGCCGACCGGGCCAGCAGCATCCACGGCACCAGGGCGACGTACGCGACCCACCACAGCCCCGGGGCGGGGAAGGCCAGCGCGGGCAGCGCCCCGGCCCCGACGGCCGCCGCGCCCCGCCCACCGCGCGAGGCGAGGACGCGCTGCGCGCGGGCGGCGGGCGGCCCCTGCCGGGGACCGCGGCCGGGCGTCCAGCGCTTCGGCATCCCGCGCCTCCTCACCAGCACCCACGTAATGCCCCCAGTGTGGGGGAGGGTGGCCACCGGGGACAGTGGGCCTCGGTGGCCTCGGTGGCCTCGGTGGCCTCGTTGGCCGCGCCGGCCGGTCCCGGCCGGCGCCGGACGACGCGCAGGCCGGAGCCTGCGGGCGTCAGACGATGCCCGCCCCGGTGCGCCGCCACTTCTCATGGACGGTGACCCGGTGCACCCGCCAGGAGCCGAAACTGTCGTCGTCCGCTTCGGCGGAACGGAGCAAGCGGAAGGTGTAGCGCCCGCCGGTGACGAAGTTCGGCGCGAACGAGCCGGCGGGTTCCTCTCCCGTACGGTCGTCCGGCGTGCGTTCCAGCCGCATCGGACTGAGATAGTCCGCCCGGAGTTCCGCGCCGTCCCCGCTGTTCCCGTCGAGTTCCTCCAGACGGAGACGGCGGTTGACGATCAGGTGCTGGCGCACGGGGAACAGCGTCAGCATTTCGGCCAGCCAGCCGCAGACCTCGCGGGCCGGGCCCTCGATGCCGCCCGCCGACCGGTAGTCGGCGCGGCCGTCCGGTGTGAACAGGGCTTCGTAGGCGGACCAGTCGCCGTCGTCGACGGCGACCGCGTAGGCGGTGACCACCGCGTCGACGGCCAGCCGGTCCATTACGGTCGCGAGCTCCACACGCTGTGTCATCGGAACAGTCTCCGGCAGAGGGGGCGTGGGGCCAAGGGCCCCGCGCGACGCCCCGCACCACGTGCCCCCGCCGTTCCGCCCAGGACAGCCTCGCGGCCCGGCGGCGCAGCGCGGGCGTCCGGCCCGCCTCAGCCCGCCGACTCCCCGGCGTGCGGACTCAGCACACCCGTGCCGACCAGGACGAACAGCAGGACGCCCAACGCCACCCGGTAGTAGACGAACGGCATGAAGCTCCGCGTGGAGATGAACCGCATGAACCATGCGATCACCGCGTACCCCACCACGAAAGCGATCACCGTCGCGAAGACCGTCGGACCCCACGACACGTGCCCGCCGACGTCCTTCAGCTCGTACACCCCCGATGCCAGCACCGCCGGGATGGCCAGCAGGAACGAGTACCGCGCCGCCGACTCACGCGTGTAGCCCATCAGGAGGCCGCCGCTGATGGTCGCGCCGGAGCGGGAGACGCCCGGGATCAGGGCGAGTGCCTGGCAGCAGCCGAAGATCAGACCGTCCTTGATCCCGAGGTCCCGCAGCGTCTTGCGGTGGTTCCCGGCCTGGTGCCGGCCGGTGCCCGCGTTCGCCTCCGCCCGCGCGGCCAGCCGGTCCGCGAAGCCCAGTACCAGGCCCATCACGATCAGAGTGGTCGCGATCAGCCGCAGATCGCGGAACGGGCCCTCGATCTGGTCCTTGAGGGTGACGCCGAGCACCCCGATCGGGATCGAGCCCACGATCACGAGCCAGCCCATCTGCGCATCGTGGTCGCCGCGCATCGACTTGTCACGCAGCGAACGGAACCACGCGCCGAGAATCGTCGCGATGTCCTTGCGGAAGTAGATGAGGACGGCCGTCTCGGTGCCGATCTGGGTGATGGCGGTGAACGCCGCGCCCGGGTCCTGCCAGCCCGCGAAGGCGGCCGTCAGGCGCAGATGGGCGCTCGACGAGATGGGCAGGAATTCGGTCAGGCCCTGGACCAGCCCGAGGATGAAGGATTCGAACCAGCTCATGAGGGTGGCGCCGTCCCGGATCGAGGCGCAGCGGTGCGGTGATGCGGGAGAGCACTGCGCGAGGGGTGGGGTGAGTGGTGCGCAGCGTACCCAGGGAAGGTGGCCGAACGGTGATCAGCGGGCAACGGGCGTGGCCCGGTGTCGCACCCGGGAGTTCACCTGCCGCGGGTCCTGCCGGTCGGGGTGCCGCGCACCCGCCGGCCCCGCCGGCTTCTCGGGATCACCGTGCCTGCCCGGCCGCGCGGCCCCACACCGCGCCCTCAGCCCTTCGGGAGCGGGAGTACGGGAACCTTCCCGGCCTCCGCGGACTGCGTCCCGTCGCCCCGCATGTCCTCGGAACTCGCGACGAGTACGCCCGTCCCGGCCGACCGGCCGATCGAGTGACGCTTGCGCCACGCCACCACCACACCCGCGATGCTCGACACCACGATGAATCCCGTCGAGATCAGGAAGGCGGGCGACCGCGGCGACGAGGCCTCGCTGCCCGCTATGACGTACGCCAGGGTGTTCGGGACCGAACCGAGCCCGGTCGCCGTCAGGAACGAGAAGTACCGCATCCGCGAGACCGCCGCGCAGTAGTTGGCGGCGGCGAACGGCACCCCGGGGAACAGCCGGATCGCCAGCATCGAACGGAAACCGTGCCGGCTGAGCACCCCGTCCGCCGCGAGCAGCACCCGCCCCCGCAGCATCGGACGCAGCGCGTCCTGCCCGAGCAGTCGGCCCAGACCGAACGAGATCCCCGCCCCCAGCACCGTTCCGCCGATGGACGTGGTGAGGCCGAGGGCGGTCCCGAAGAGCGCGCCCGCCGCCAGGTTGAGGATCGGGCGCGGCACGAACGCCACCGTGCACAGCCCGTACGCCACCCCGAACAGCACCGCTGCCATGGCCCCGCCCAGCTGTGGCGGCCATCCGTCCGCCAGCATCTTCTGCGGCTCGTACAGCAGGACCGCGGTGGCCGCCGAAGCCAGCACGACCGCGAGCAGGGCGAGCCTCGCCCAGGGCGACATCAGCGCCTTGGCGAGGCGAACCGAGCGCGGTCGGTCCGTGCGGGCCGGGGCCCGGGGGGCTTGGTCGAACATCCGGGGAGACTAACTGACATACGGGTGTGATCGCCGTAATGTGCACCGCATGAACCGCTTGACCCGTACGGCTGACAGCGGTCCGTCAAGCGCGCTCGCCGACACCGTCCTGGCACGCCTGACCAGCGTGTACCCGACGGCGGCGGACCCCGAGCAGGCCGGTCGAGCGGCCGCGTACATGCGAAACATCACTCCCTTCCTCGGTATCCGCACTCCCGAGCGCCGCGCACTCTCCCGAGTGGTGCTCGACGGCACTGCGCAACCCCAGGAGGCGGACTGCACGGCGATCGCGCTGCGTTGCTGGGAACTGGAGGGCCGCGAGTACCAGTACTTCGCCGTCGACCACCTGCGACGGCACGTGGGACGGCTGTCCTCCGGCTTTTTGCCCGTGGCCCGCCGGCTGATCGTCACCCTCCCCTGGTGGGACACCGTCGACCTGCTCGCCGTGCACGTCGTCGGCCCGCTCGTCGCCGCAGACCCGGAACTCGGCTCCGTCATGGACGAGTGGATCGACGACGAGGACAGGTGGCTCGTCAGGGCCGCGCTGCTGCACCAGCTCCGCCGCAGGGACGCCACCGACACCGGCCGGCTCTTCGCCCACTGCCTGCGCCGGGCCGCCCACCCGGACTTCTTCGTCCGCAAGGCCATCGGCTGGTGCCTGCGCGAGTACGCGAAGACGGACCCGGCGGCGGTACGGGCCTTCGTCGCGGCGCACCGCGCCGAACTGTCGCCGCTGTCCGTGCGGGAGGCGCTGAAGAACCTCTGACCGCTGTTCGGGTCGCGCCGGCCGGCGCTGCTCCCCGCCGCCAGGAAAACCGTTCGACCCGAGCGGCCCGATCGGCGATGATCGGCCCATGTTCCGGTACGCCTTCCTCGCAGCAACGCCCGCAGCCGCGGGCGCTGTTCGGGCTGCCGGTTTCCCGCTCGCCGCACTCGGCCCCGCCGCAGCCGTCCCGGCCGCACTCGGCTCCGCAGCAGCCGTCCCGGCCGCAGTCGGCCCCGACGCCTTCGGCGGCGCCCGAAGCTGACCCTCCCCGGACACTCCGGCGGACCCCGCAGGGGGAGGGTCGGTCGGATCCAGGGGTCCCCGTCTCCCGCCGCACGGCCCATCGGCCCGGCGCCGAGACCTCAGCTTCGTGTCACCCCGAAGGAAGAGTCATGCCCAAGACGGCATACGTCCGCACCAAGCCCCACCTCAACATCGGCACCATGGGGCACGTCGACCACGGCAAGACCACCCTTACCGCCGCCATCACCAAGGTCCTCGCCGAGCGCGGCACCGGCACCTTCGTCCCGTTCGACCGGATCGACCGGGCCCCCGAGGAGGCGCTGCGCGGCATCACCATCAACATCAGCCACGTCGAGTACGAGACCGACACCCGCCACTACGCCCACGTCGACATGCCCGGCCACGCCGACTACGTCAAGAACATGGTCACCGGCGCCGCCCAGCTCGACGGCGCGATCCTCGTCGTCTCCGCGCTCGACGGCATCATGCCGCAGACCGCCGAGCACGTCCTGCTCGCCCGTCAGGTCGGCGTCGACCACATCGTCGTCGCCCTCAACAAGGCCGACGCGGGCGACGACGAGCTCACCGACCTGGTCGAGCTGGAGGTCCGCGAACTGCTCACCTCCCACGGCTACGGCGGCGACGCCGTACCGGTCGTGCGGGTGTCGGGGCTCAGGGCGCTGGAGGGCGACCCACGGTGGACCGGTTCCATCGAGGCGCTGCTCGACGCCGTCGACACCTACGTGCCGATGCCGGAGCGGTACGTGGACGCACCCTTCCTGCTGCCGGTGGAGAACGTCCTCACCATCACCGGGCGCGGCACGGTCGTCACCGGTGCCATCGAGCGCGGCACCGTCGCGGTCGGCGACCGGGTGGAGGTGATCGGCGCCGACGTCGAGACGGTGGTCACCGGGCTGGAGACCTTCGGCAAGCCGATGGACAGCGCGCAGGCGGGCGACAACGTCGCGCTGCTGCTGCGCGGGGTGCCCCGTGACGGGGTTCGCCGCGGGCACGTCGTGGCGGCACCCGGAAGCGCCACGCCCGCGCGGCACTTCACCGCCCAGGTGTACGTCCTGTCGGCGAAGGACGGCGGCCGGTCGACGCCGGTCGCCTCCGGCTACCGGCCGCAGTTCTACCTCCGTACCGCGGACGTGGTCGGCGACGTGGACCTCGGCCAGGCCGCCGTCGCGCGGCCGGGCGAGACCGTCACCATGACGGTCGAGCTCGGGCGTGCGGTTCCGCTGGAGACGGGCCTCGGCTTCGCGATCCGCGAGGGCGGACGGACGGTCGGCGCGGGAACGGTGACCGAGGTCCTCGGCTGAGGGAACGGGCCGACGGTCCGGTCAGGGCCCGGTCCGCGCGGCGCAGCGTGCGTGCGGGCCGGGCCCCGTTCGTCGGCCCGCACCGTCCGCACGCATGCCGCGTCGGGCCGTCAGCCCTCCTCGGGGTGACGGCCCGGACCGTCGCCGTCGCCCAGCAGCGGAGTGGGGGAGAGGTCGGTGGGTTCCTCGCCGCTCTCCAGCAGGGTGTCGGCGGAACCGATGATGCGCGGGTCGGCCTTTCCGACCGCGCTCTCGTCCTTCGCCGCGTAGTCGCAGCGCAGCAGCAGGTGGCGCATCGCCTCCAGACGTCCGCGCCGCTTGTCGTTGCTCTTGACCACCGTCCAGGGCGCGTGCGGGGTGTCCGTCGCGCGGAACATCTCGACCTTCGCCTCGGTGTACGCGTCCCACAGGTCCAGCGACGCCAGGTCGGTGGGGGAGAGCTTCCACTGCCGTACCGGGTCGACCTGGCGGATCGCGAACCGGGTGCGCTGCTCGCCGCGCGAGACCGAGAACCAGAACTTGACCAGTACGATCCCGTCGTCCGTGAGCATCTGCTCGAACGCCGGGGCCTGCTCGTAGAAGTGCCGGTACTGGGCCGGGGTGCAGAAGCCCATGACCCGCTCCACGCCCGCCCGGTTGTACCAGGACCGGTCGAAGAAGACGATCTCCCCGGCCGAGGGGAGGTGCGTGATGTACCGCTGGAAGTACCACTGGCCGCTCTCGCGCTCGGTGGGCTTGTCGAGCGCCACGACGCGGGCCCCGCGCGGGTTCAGGCGTTCGGTGAAGCGCTTGATGGTGCCGCCCTTGCCCGCCGCGTCCCGGCCCTCGCACACCACGACGACGCGCTGGCCGGTCTCCTTCACCCACTTCTGGAGCTTGAGCAGCTCGATCTGGAGGATCCGCTTCTGGCGTTCGTACGCGGCACGGCCGAGCTTCTTGTCGTACGGGTAGTTCTCGCGCCAGGTGCCCAGGGGGCGGCCGTCGCCGTCCAGGAGGATGGGCTGCTCGGGGCGCTCTTCGTCCACCAGCAGGCCGTCGAGCAGCTCCGCCTCGGCGGCGGTGGTGTCGTTCCGGCCCTGGATGGGTGTCGCCGGTTTCTGGTCGTGGGACACGGGGCTTCCTTGCGTCGTCGGGGCGCGTGGTCGGCGGAAGGGGGCGGGAGGGGGCCCGGGGCGGGCCGGGGCCGGACATGCGCGGCGGGACGCGGCCGGTGCATCGGATGCGGTGCTCGGTTCCATCCTGGCCGGTACCGCTCAGATCGGCATGCGGCCCCGTGTGCGGCCGGGGGCGCCACGGGCGCCGGGCAGCAGAAGGGCCGGGGCCGGCAGAGCTACGCAGAGGGCAGGCACGACCACGACACACCTCCGTTCGGTTCGGAGCGGACCCCCGGGAACGCGGGAACGCGGGAACGTCCTCCGCATGCCCGCCGGCCGGCCGTACATGCCCGCCGCACCGATGCCGCGGTCGGCGGCGGCGCGGCGGGGGCGGGATGACGGCATATGACGACACGTCATGTCAATTGTGCGGCCGACGTGTTCCGGGAGTGCAGGACCTCTTGTGGGGTTCAGGAGGATGGGCCAATCTTTCGGTGTCGGTCGGTCGGCGGCAAGCCGGACTTCACCGCACGTTGGCTTGTCATGCCCCTGCCGCACATTCCCCCACTGATGCACCACCGGTGCACCCCCATGAGGAGGACCCCTCCGATGTCGATGCGTCCTGCATCCGCCCGCAGCACGTCCCGAAGACTCGCTCTGGCCGGCGCGACCGCGGTCGCCGCCCTCGCGCTCGGCGCCGTCTCCGTCCTGCCCGCCGCCGCGGCCCCCACCGCCGCCGAAGGGCTGATCGAGAACGCGGGAGCGGCCGACGCCGTCCCGGGCAGCTACATCGTCACCCTCAAGGAGTCCGCCGTCGACGCGGAGTCCGCGCAGGGCCAGGCGCTGGCCAAACGGTACGGAGCGAAGATCAAGGACACCTACGAGCGGGCCCTCAACGGCTACGCGGTCGAGCTGTCCGAGGCACAGGCCAAGAAGTTCGCCGCCGACCCCTCGGTCGCCTCGGTCGCCCAGAACCGCGTGTTCACCATCGACGCCACCCAGCCCAACCCGCCGTCCTGGGGCCTGGACCGCATCGACCAGCGGGCACTGCCGCTCGACCGGAGCTACACCTACCCCGACTCCGCGGGCGAGGGCGTGACCGCGTACGTCATCGACACCGGCGTACGCATCTCCCACAGCGACTTCGGAGGCCGGGCGAGCTACGGCTACGACGCGATCGACAACGACAACACCGCCCAGGACGGCAACGGCCACGGCACGCACGTCGCCGGCACCGTCGGGGGCGGCGCGTACGGCGTCGCCAAGAAGGCGAGGATCGTCGGCGTACGCGTACTCAACAACCAGGGCTCCGGCACCACCGCCCAGGTCGTCGCGGGCATCGACTGGGTGACGAAGAACGCCGTCAAGCCCGCCGTCGCCAACATGAGCCTCGGCGGCGGCGTGGACAGCGCACTGGACACCGCCGTACGCAACTCCATAGCCAGCGGCATCAGCTACGCCGTCGCGGCCGGCAACAGCAATGCCAACGCCCAGAACTACTCCCCGGCGCGCGTCGCGGAAGCGATCACCGTCGGCTCCACCACCAACACCGACGCCCGCTCCAGCTTCTCCAACTACGGCAGCGTCCTGGACCTCTTCGCCCCGGGCTCCTCCATCACCTCGGCGTGGCACACCGGTGACACCGCCACCAACACGATCTCCGGCACGTCGATGGCCGCCCCGCACGCGGCGGGCGCCGCGGCGCTCTACCTGGCGGGCAACAGGTCCGCCACCCCGGCCCAGGTCTCCTCGGCACTGTCCGCCGCGGCCACCCCGAACGTGGTCACCAACCCGGGCACCGGCTCGCCGAACAAGCTCCTGAACGTGGGCAGCTCCACCACGCCGCCCCCCGGCAAGCGCTTCGAGAACGCCACCGACGTGGCCATCCGCGACAACGCCACCGTCGAGTCCCCGGTCGCCGTGACCGGCGTCGCGGGCAACGCACCGTCCGCCCTGAGCGTCCCGGTCGACATCAAGCACACCTACATCGGTGACCTCAAGGTCGACCTCGTCGCCCCCGACGGCAGCGTCTACACCCTGAAGGGGTACGGCACGGGAGGCAGCAGCGACAACATCAACCAGACGTACACCGTGAACGCCTCCTCGGAGGTCGCCAACGGCACCTGGAAGCTGAGGGTGAGCGACAACGCGGCCCAGGACGTCGGCATGATCGACCTCTGGGCGCTCCAGTTCTGACCCCGGGCGCTCCGGTTCCGGCCCCGGAGCCGGCCGGTACCCACGAGCACACCCGGGCCTGACAGCGCACCGGCCCGACACCGCACCGGGGCCTGTCACCCCACAGAGGGCGGACGCCGCACGGCGTCCGCCCTCGCCCCGTTTCCTCACCCGTTCGGCGGGCCAGGGAGCGGTGCCGGAAGGCGCCCGGAGCACGGCGCTGATAGGCACGACGCAGAGACGTGACGCGTCGACGAAAGGTCTGATCGTGCTCTCACCCCAGATCCTGCCCACTCACCAGATACGGCTTCCCGCGGACAGCGTGCTCGCGGTCGAGTTCCAGCAGGGCATCTCCGATGCCTGGTCCAAGGTGGCCCAGTTCGTCCCGAAGCTCGCCGCGTTCCTGGTGATCCTCGTGGTCGGCTGGATCGTCTCGAAGATGATCGCCAAGGTGCTCGACCGGGTCCTGCGCAAGGTCGGCTTCGAACGGCTCAGCGAACGGGCGGGCTCCGCCAAAATCTTCAACGACTCCCAGTACGACGCGACCTCACTGGTCTGCAAGGTCGTCTACTACGCCCTGCTGCTGGTCACCCTCCAGCTCGCGTTCGGCGTGTTCGGACCCAACCCGGTCAGCGGCATGATCGACGGGATCGTGGCCTGGCTGCCGCGGGCCCTGGTCGCCCTGGTCCTGGTGGTGGTCGCCATGGCGATCGCCAACGCCGTGCGCGGCGTGGTGTCCGGCGTGCTGTCGGCCGCCTCGTACGGGCCGATGGTGGCCCGGATCGTGTGGGCGGTCATCGTCGCCCTCGGCGTGATCGCGGCCCTCGGCCAGGTCGGCATCGCCACGACCGTCACCGAGCCGGTGCTCATCGCCGCGCTGGCCGCGGTCGCGGGCATCCTCGTCGTCGGCGTCGGCGGCGCCATGATCCAGCCGATGCGCGGTCGCATCGAACGCTGGATGGACACGGCCGAGGAGGAGACCGGCCGGATGCGGGCCCAGCGGGCCTCCTCCGACACGCCCCGCGACGACGCCTACCAGTCGGGCCGCGAGGACGCGCTGCGGAACCAGCCCGTCACGGACACCGAACGCGTGGACCCCATGTGACGCCGTCCGCAGCGTGACGTACGCACCCCGCACGACTCCCGGCCCGGTCCCGCACCCTCGTGCGCGGCCGGGTCAGGTGCGTGGTGCGACCAGGCGGTGGCGGCGCACGAGATAGCTCAGCGCGGTCAGCCGGCACACGGCGTAGTCGTAGGCGACCGGCTCGTGCCACCCGGTCTCCGTCAGCGCGTCCACAAACCCCAGCGCGTAGTCGGCGAGCGCGGTCCGGTCGGGCGCGGGCGGCTCCAGCCCGGCACTGTGCGCGCCGAGCCGCTCGCGGATCTCGGCCACATGCTGGTCGACCGCGGCGGCGAAGCCCGGCTCGAAGGCGAATTCGGCGAAGCGCCGCTCGAAGTCGGCGCAGACCTTGGTAAGGACACAGGACGTCACCCAGCGAGCGTACGGGAGGAAACGGTGGGAAAACGGGCCGCGGGACGTGACGTCGGTCGCGGAAATCCGGGCGCCGGGTAGCGCGACACCGCCGCCGCGGCGGGCAAGAGAGGCTGTACGCCGGAAAGGAACACACTCCTGCCGGTGCTCACCGCCCAGGCCCCACCGAGCAGAATGGCCCCCATGTTGAGCTCCGAGAAAACCGCTGCCATGCTCCGGCGCACGGCACGCATATCCGTAGATCTGCTTCTGGTGCTCGCGATGACCACCGTCGCCCTGTGGCTGGTGGGCAAGATGTGGTCGGTGGTCTGGCCGCTGGTCGTGGGCCTCCTGCTCACCACGCTCACCTGGCCCGCCACCAGATTCCTGCGCAGGCACGGATGGCGGCCCGCGCTCGCCGCGTCCCTGGTGACGGTGCTCTTCCTGGCCCTGTTCGCCGGCATCGTGGCTCTGATCGCGGTTCCGGTGGCCTCCCAGTCCGGTGAGCTGACCAAGGGAGTGGTCGCGGGCATCCAGCAGCTGCGCGAGTGGGCGGCGGGGCCTCCGCTGAACATCGACGACGCCCAGATCACCCAGGGCCTCGACGCCGCAGTCGAACGCGTGCAGGACAGCGCGGGCAGCGTGGTCACCGCCTTCGGCACGGGCGTGGGCGCGGTGGCCAACGGCGTGGTCACCGCCGTGCTGGCGCTGTTCCTGATGTTCTTCTTCCTGAAGGACGGCACGCGCTTCCTGCCGTGGCTCACCCGCCAGCTTCCCGGCCGTCTCGCCACCGACGTACCGGCCGTGGCCACGCGCTGCTGGCAGACGCTGGGCACCTTCGTCCGCTCCCAGGCGCTCGTCGGACTCATCGACGCCGTGTTCATCGGCGTGGGCCTGTGGATCCTGGGCGTTCCACTGGTGCTGCCGCTGGCGGTACTGACCTTCGTCTCCGCGTTCGTGCCGATCGTGGGCGCCTTCTTCGCCGGCTTCGTCGCGGTGCTCATCGCCCTGGTGTCGAACGGTCTGACGGACGCACTGATCGTCCTGGCGATCATCGTGGTGGTGCAGCAACTGGAGGGCAACGTCTTCCAGCCCATGATCCAGAGCCGTGGCCTGGGCCTGCACGCGACGGTAGTACTGCTGGTGGTGGTGCTGGGCGGGAACCTGGCCGGGGTGGTCGGCAGCCTCCTCGCCGTACCGGCGGCCGCGCTGACCGCGGTGACCTGGAACTATTTGCGCGCCCAGCTCGAAGAACCGGCGGAGCAGGAGGAGCAGCCGGCCGGCGCACCGGACGCCCACGAGCCGTCCGGCGGGGCCGCGGCACCGGCGTAAGCCGGGCGCGCGGCCGACCTGGGCGGAACCGTACCGCCGCCCGGGAGGCCGTGGCCCGGGGGAAGAGCTTCCGCACCGTACGGAATGCCCGGCGGCCGACCCGTTCTCCCCGGCGTGACGCGAGGAGGCCCCCGGGGGCGGGGCGCCTCCTCGCGTGCGCGAGACTTCCGCCCATGGCAGACACGGCAGACACGACGGGCCGGCCGCCGGGCGCGGACACCGCACTGGTCCTCGGAGCGGGCGGGCTCACCGGCGTCGGCTGGGAGATCGGCATGCTGTACGGCCTCGCCGAGTCCGGCGTGGACCTGAGCACGGCGGACCTGGTCGTCGGAAGTTCGGCGGGGGCGATGGTCGGCGCGCAACTGCTGTCCGGGCGCCTGTCGTTCGGCGAGCTGTACGAGCGCCAGCTCGCGGCCCCACCGGGCGGCGGGACCGCCGCAGGCATCACCCCCGGGCTCTTCATCCGGTACGCACGGGCCGTGCTCGGCTCGCACAGCCCTGAGGAGTACGGGCGCAGGCTCGGCCGGATCGCCCTCGACGCACTGGAGAAGGGCCGGACCCCGACGCCCGGGGAACGGCGCGCGGTGATCGCGGAGAGACTGCTGTCGGACGAGTGGCCCGCGCGGCCCCTGCTCGTCACCGCCGTCGACGCGCTCACCGGCGCGCTGCGCGCCTTCGACCGGGCGAGCGGGGCGCCGGTGGTGGACGCCGTCGCCGCGAGCTGCGCCGTGCCCGGGCACTGGCCTCCGGTCACCATCGGGGGACGGGCCTGGATCGATGGCGGAGTGCACTCGGCCGCCAACGCCCACCTCGCCACCGGATACCGCCGCGTCGTCGTCCTCGCGCCCAGCACGCTCGGCAACAGGGTCGTCGTCTCCCCGGCCGCGCAGGCCGCGGAACTGTCCGCGGGCGGGGCGAGGACCTGCGTCGTCACCCCGTCCGCCGCGGCGCGCAAGGCGTTCGGCCGCAACTCGCTCGATCCGGCCGCCCGCGCGGCGGCGGCCCGTGCGGGACGCGATCAGGCCGCCGACGAGGCCCGGACGGTGGCGGCGGTGTGGCAGCCGTGAAAGGCGCCCGCACGCCGCGGGGGACACTGGGCGGATGAACGAATCCGTACCCGTCGTCCGGGAAGTCGACGGCGGAACCGCCAGACTCATGCCCGACGTCGACCGGGCCCGCGCCTGGCTGCTCACGGTCGACGGGGCGCCCCAGGCGTACGTCGACCTGGACGAGCCGGCGTACCTGGAGTTCGAGTACGCGCGTAGGCTCGCCCATGTCGTCGACTGCGCGGCGGAGCCCGGCACCCCGCTCGACGTGGTGCACCTGGGCGGCGGCGGACTCTCGCTGCCCCGGTACGTCGCCGCCACCCGCCCCGGCTCCCGGCAGGACGTGGTGGAGGCCGACCGGGGGCTGCTCGCGCTGGTGACCGAGCATCTGCCGCTGCCCGGGGACGGCGCCGGGATCTCCGTGTACGGGCAGGACGGGCGGGTCTGGCTGGAGCAGGCGGGCGATGCCTGCGCCGACGTGCTGATCACGGACGTCTTCGGCGGGTCGAGGGTGCCCGCGGCCTTCACCTCGGTCGGGTACGCCCGGGAGGCGGCACGGGTGGTGCGGCCGGGCGGGATCTACGCGGCAAACCTCGCGGACGGCGCGCCCTTCGACTTCCTGCGTTCCCAACTCGCGACGTTCCGTGACGAGTTCGCGGAGCTCGCGCTGATCGCGGAGCCCGGGGTGCTGCGCGGGCGGCGGTTCGGGAACGCGATCCTGGTCGCCTCGCAGGAACCCATCGACACCGGCGCGCTCGCCCGGCGCACCGCAGCGGACGCCTTTCCCGCGCGTGTCGAACACGGGGCGGCGCTCGGCCGGTTCGTCAAGGGCGCGACAGCGCTGTCCGACGCGGACGCGGTGGCGTCACCGGTGCCGCCCGACGGGACCTTCGGCGTGGGCTGAGACCGGAAACCGGCCGCGAACGGATCGCACGGGGGCCCGCCGCGACCGCGGCGGGGCCCCCGTGGGCCGGAGGAAAGCCTCCGAGGGGCGGCTATCCGGCGGCCAGACGGACGGTGCTGAGGATCTTCTTGACCGTCGCGTCGGGCACCTCGTCCGGGACTCCCTTGGCGCTGTGCAGGATCCACGTCCGGAAGTCGCCCTTGGCGTTCTTGAAGCTGAAGGCGTACGCCTTGCCGTCGGTGACGCACTTGGAGGTCTTCTTCACGCCGGTCGCGGTCGCCAGTGAGAGGCTTCCCTCAAGGCCCGAGGCCGTGGTGTAGGGCTCGCCCTTGCCCACCTTGACCTTGTCCCTGGCCTCCTGTGCGTACCCGCCGAACACCCAGTTGCCCGCCTGGCCCTGGGCCACATCGGCGGTGGTCTTGGCGCCCGTGATGGTGCCGGTGGTGCCGGACTGGGACAGGGTGGTGTCATCCTGCTTCCCGTCCTTGTCGCCGTCGTCGGTGCACCACTTGTCCTTGAGCTCCGCGACCGAGGACATGATGGCGAGCGTCTTGCCCGCCTTGTCCTCGAAGCCCATCATCGTGTCCGTCGATCCCACCTTCCACTCCGGCGGAACCTCGAACACGGAGCCGTGCTTGGGGTTGACGACGACCTTCCAGCCCGGAACGGTCGGTTTGACGTCGGCACCCGCGCGCGGGTTGGCCACGCTGCCGCCGGGGGCGGGCGCCGCCGGGTCGGAGGCGCCCGCGCCCGGCTGCTGCGAGGCGGCGGCGGTGGGCGACTGCGACGGGCCCCTGCCGTCGGCCCGGTCCTGCGTATCGTCCTTGTCCCCGAGGACGAAGATGCCGGTGGCGGCGAGGGCCGCCACCACCACGACGCCCGCCACCACCGCGGTGATCATGTTCTTCTTCTTGTCGTCCGGCGGGCCGCCGGGCCCGCCCGGGCCGACGGGGCCGGGCTGCATCGGGACCGTGTAGTGGTCCGCGTACGGGTTGGCCCCGGGCGGCGGCGTCGGCACGGAGCCCGGCGCGGGGTATCCGTAACCGGGTGCCGGAGCGGGCTGCTGGTAACTGCCGGGCATCGTCGGCGGCTGACCCGGCGGAGGGGTCGGCTGCGGGCCACCGGCCGGCGGCTGACCGGGCGGGTGCGGTGTCTGGTACCCCGGCTGCTGGTACGGATTCTGGTCCTGCGGGTTCTGCTCGCCCCCGGGCGGCTGCTGTCCTGGCCACATGGCGAGTAACCATAGAGGGGAGGGGGCGGCAGGGCCACCGCCGCCCCCGGCGCAGACCGGGGGGACCTCGGGGAGGGATGGCCAAGAACTGCTACCCGTGGGTAACATCCCTGTCCATGAGCGCAGATCAGATGTCCGTCGGCGAGATGCTCGCCGCCACGGTTCCCATGGCCGCCACGCTGGGCCTTGAGTTCCTGGAGACCACCCCTGAGCGGGCCGTCGTCCGGCTGCCGGACCGGCCCGCCTACCACAACCACGTCGGCGGACCCCACGCCGGAGCGATGTTCACCCTTGCCGAGTCGGCGAGCGGTGCGATCGTGATCGCTGCCTTCGGCGACCAGCTGACGCGCGCCGTGCCGCTCGCAGTCAAGGCCGAGATCGGCTACAAGAAACTCGCCATGGGCGTCGTCACGGCCACCGCGACCCTCGGCCGCCCGATCGCCGACGTCGTCGCCGAACTCGACGCGGGCGAGCGTCCGGAGTTCCCCGTCGAGATCGCGATCACCCGCGACGACGGCGCGGTGACCGGCGAGATGACGGTCGTCTGGACGCTGCGGCCCAACAAGTAGGCAGCAGCGGGATTTCTGCACGGGGCCGGCGTCCCGCCTCGGCGGAGGCGGGGCGCCGGCCCCGTGCCGTGTGCGCCCCGCGTCTGCGGGCGTTCGCCGGCCCAACGCTCCCGACGCCGAGGTCGGATCCGACCGCAGCGCGCCCTTCCGGGACGCCGCCGTGACGGCCCTGACCAGCGGGGTAGGCTGCCGGGCGCGCCGCGGGCCGGGCAGCCTGCCCGGCCACCCCGGGTCGGCGGTACGAGTACGCACGAGGGAGTACGCAATGACAGCACCAGCAGACCGCTCGGACCGCCCCCTGGTCATGGGTGTCGGCGGCAAGCAGCCCCGCCTGGCGCCCGGCGCCTTCGCCGCCCCCACCTCTGTCGTGGTCGGCGAAGTCACCATGGCCGAGGGGGCGAGCCTCTGGTACCACGCGGTACTGCGCGCCGACTGCGGCCCGATCGTCCTCGGTGCCGACTCCAACATCCAGGACAACTGCACCGTCCACGTCGACCCGGGCTTCCCGGTCACCGTCGGCGAGCGCGTGTCCGTCGGCCACAACGCTGTCCTGCACGGCTGCACCGTCGAGGACGACGTCCTGATCGGCATGGGGGCGACGGTTCTCAACGGGGCCCACATCGGCGCCGGTTCACTGGTGGCCGCCCAGGCGCTGGTCCCGCAGGGCATGCGGGTCCCGCCGGGCTCGCTGGTGGCCGGGGTGCCCGCGAAGGTGCGACGGGAGCTCACGGAGGAGGAGCGCGAGGGCCTCAAGGTCAACGCGCTCATGTACCGCGACCTGGCACAGCAGCACGCACAGGCGGTCCGGGAACAGGGTTGAGACGCTGGGCCGCGCCCACGACGATGAACGGAGCCGCGGGGAGCACCGCACGACTTTCGTACGCCCGCAACCGGGACTGCTGCGTACGGCCGCGCCGCGGATCCGAAGGGACGTAACGAGGACGGCTCCGTCATGGGGCGGGCGGCGCACGGTATGCCTACTTGCGTCCTATCACTCCTCGACAGGAGAGCAAATGCGCACCATAGTCGGACGTGCGGTGGCGGCTTCGGCCTTGGCTGTCATCGCGATCACGCCCCTCGCCGGGACGGCTTCGGCGAGCACGGTGCAGCAGAAGGCCCCATCGACGGCAGTGCTGGGACATTGCCGGAACGACCACGGCCCCCGGTGCTGCGAGGACCGTCCGTAGCCCCGGACCACGGGTTCCCGGCCTCGGTCCGGGTCCTCACCGCTGACCCGCGTGCCACCGCAGGGACTCCACCCCTCGTGCGCAGCACGACCGGAAACAGCCGAGGGCCGTAGGGCGCACCGTCCCAGTGCGCCCTACGGCCCTCGGCCTGTGCCGCACCGGTGGGGCAGATCACAGGTCGTCCCCGTGATCCGCTCCGCCCCGACGACTACCGTGTGCGCGTGCCGAAGAACAGAAACACGTTCTCCTTCTCCGCCTCCCGCGCCGCCCTCACCGCCTGGCGGCGCCGGACGACGACCCGCGCCGTGCACGACGGCTGGCGGCTGATCCAGCAGGCCGGAGCGGTGAGCGCGCAACGCCCGGGGAAGCTGCGGTTCGGGTCGATCGGGCACGGCACCAAGCTCGCCTTCCCTCAGGGCACCGTCTTCGGCGAACCCTGGATCCGCCTCGGTGACTACTGCATCATCGGCGAGAACGTCACCCTCACCGCCGGGATGATGCCCGACCTGGACCTCGGCCCCGACCCGATCCTCACCCTCGGCAACGGCGTCGTCCTCGGCCGCGGCAGCCATGTCATCGCCGACACCACCGTCACCATCGGCGACGACTGCTACTTCGGTCCGTACGTCTACGTCACGACCACCAACCACAGTTACGACGACCCCGACCAGCCCGTCGGCAAGCAGTGGCCGCGCATGGAGCCCGTGGAGATCGGTCCGGGCTGCTGGGTCGGCACCAACGCGGTGATCCTGCCGGGCGCCCGGCTCGGCCGCAACGTCGTCGTCGCGGCGGGCGCGGTCGTACGGGGCGACGTGCCCGACCATGCGGTGGTGGCGGGCGCTCCCGCGCGGATCGTACGCCGCTGGGAGGGGGAGGACGGCTGGCAGCCACCGCTGCGCACGCCCGCCCCGGTGCCGATCCCCGCGGACGTCACTCCGGAACAGCTCGTCGCGCTGGCGGAGTTGGACAAGGAAGCGTCCTGAGCGAGCCGACCCCGCTGGCACGGCCCAGTAAACTGAACCTTCCGTCCACCCTGCTGGACGGAGTGGGCCACCTCGCACAGCGGACGGACGGAACGTGTCGGACCTCGACCAGCTCACCCAGTCGCTCGCCCGCAACCTCAAGAGGTGGCGGTCGGAGCGCGGGTTCACCCTCGACGCCCTGGCCGCCCGCGCGGGCGTCAGCCGGGGCATGATCATCCAGGTCGAGCAGGCCCGCACCAACCCCAGTGTCGGCACCACGGTGAAACTCGCCGACGCCCTCGGCATCAGCATCGCCACCTTCCTGGACCAGGAACAGGGCGCCCGGGTACGCCTGGTGACGCCCGCTCAGACCGTGACGATGTGGTCCACCCCGGCGGGCAGCCGTGCCACGCTCCTCGTCGGCACCCAGAGCCGCGGCCCCCTCGAACTGTGGTCCTGGCTTCTGATGCCCGGCGACGCCTCCACCTCGGACCCGCACCCCACCGGCACCACGGAACTTCTGCACGTCACCGCGGGCGAACTCACCCTCGTCGTCGACGGCACCTCCCACCCGATGCCCGCCGGGACGTCGGCGACCTTCGAGGCCGACGTCCCGCACGCCTACCGCAACGACGGCCCGGAACCGGTCGAGATGACGGTCGCCACGGCCATCCCGCCCGCGAGGTGACCGCCACCGGCCGCCAACTGCCCCACACCCCCCGCGACGGTGACCTTCGCCGCTCCCAAAGGTGACCCGGACGCTCCCCATCCCTACGATGGCCGTCAGTGGTCGCGGAACTTGAACGGGGGACCCATGGACGAGAACACCCACCCGGTGCGGCCGGGAGCGCCGGCGCTCCCGGCACAGGTGCAGGGCCGGGCCCTGACACCGGCTCAGGCCCAGGCGATGGCCCAGGCCCAGGCCGGACCGCCGTGGGGCCCGCTGGACGACCATCTGCTCTACACCTGCGGCGTCGTGCACGACCTCACCCAGGGCCGCCTCCACCACCGGCCGCCGCTGCCCACCACCGCCCGGCTGCACCCCGGTGAGCTGTCCCTCGCCTCGGGCCCGGCCGCCCGCTCCACCTGGCGGGCCCTGGGCGACGGCTCGTACAACCGGTCCAGCACCATGGCCATGGGGTCCACCGGCTTCGTCGTCGGCGCCCTCGCCGTGAACGCGATGGGCAACGCCTCCCGCAGGAACCAGGCGATGGCCGCCGCCCAGCCCCGCTGGGTCGTGGAGGGGCAGGGCGAGGTCACCGTCACCGACCAGCGGGCGATCTTCTCGCACCCGCAGTCCTGGCTCGATCTGCCCTGGAACGGCCTGGCGACGATGGACCTGGCCGGACCCGACACCATCGAGTGCGCCTTCCACGACATCAACGGCAAGGGCTACACCACGGTCCGCCTGCACAGCCTCTGGGCGTCCCTGATCTTCGTCCTCGCCGCCCACGCGGCCTTCCCCGCCCACCCCCGGCTGCTCACGCACGGCTGGCTGCCACCGGGCTTCGAAGCCCGCGCGGCGGCATACGGCAGGCCCTGCCCGTCGGTGCGGTGACGGCCCGTTCCGTACGCTGACGGCGGGCCCCGCGCGTACGGCCGAGGCCGCCCCCGCCCTCAGCCCAGCCGCGGGATCTCGATCGCCGGGCAGCGGTCCATCACCATCTCCAGGCCCGCCTCCCGCGTCCGTTCGTACGCCGCCGTGTCGATCACCCCGAGCTGGAACCAGACCGCCTTCGCGCCGACGGCGACGGCCTCGTCGGCGACCTGGCCCGCGAGGTCGCTGTTCACGAAGACGTCCACGACGTCCACCGGGAAGGGGATCTCCGCCAGCGAGGCGTACCCGCCCTCGCCGTGCACCGTCTCCGCCTTGGGGTGGACGGGGACGATCCGCTTGCCGAAGCGCTGGAGGACGGCCGCGACGCCGTAGGCCGCCCGCGCCTGGTTGGCGGAGAGGCCGACCACCGCCCAGGTGTCGCCGCTCTCGGTGAGAATCTTGCCGACGGTCGCGCTGTCGCCGTACATGCGGTGCCTCCCATGGGTGCGTGTGCTGGGGAGAACGTACCGGTGGGGCGGGGGATTCCCCCTTCCGCTTAGGGTGGGTGAAATGGCAGAGCAGTACCGGACCGTCGCCCAGGAGGGCGTGCACGAGGCCGAGATCAACAGATCCCGTTTCCTGTGCGCCCTCGCGCCCGCCGCGACCGAGCAGGAGGCGCAGGACTTCCTCGCCCGCGTGCGCAAGGAACACCCGGCCGCCTCCCACCACTGCTACGCGTACGTGGTCGGGGCCGACGCCGGGATCCAGAGGGCCAGTGACGACGGCGAGCCCGGCGGCACCGCGGGAGCGCCGATGCTCCAGATGCTGATGCGCCGCGAGATGCGCTACGTGGTCGCCGTCGTCACCCGCTACTACGGCGGGGTCAAGCTCGGCGCGGGCGGACTGATCAGAGCGTACGGGGGTGTGGTCGGCGAGGCCCTGGACGAGCTGGGGACGATCACCCGGCAGCGCTTCCGGCTGGCGACCGTGACCGTGGACCACCAGCGGGCGGGAAAGCTGGAGAACGATCTGAGGGCGACGGGGCGGTCGGTGCGCGAGGTGTCGTACGGGGAGGTTGTGACCATCGGGATCGGGCTGCCCGACGCCGATGTGGCGGCGTTCCGCGGCTGGCTCGCGGATGCGACGGCGGGGACGGCGGCGTTCGAGCTGGGCGGGGAAGCGTACGGCGACGCCTGAGGAACCGCGTCAGCAGGGGTGCGCGGGATCTGAGGGGGAGCGGATTCCTCCGTTGCCGCCCTGGTTGTCGGACCCTGCCTTTACTCTCGTGAACCATGAGGCTTCTGCACACGTCCGACTGGCACCTGGGCCGGTCCTTCCACCGCGTGGGACTGCTCGACGCCCAGGCCGCGTACCTCGACCACTTGGTGGCGACGGTCCGCGCGCACGAGGTGGACGCCGTGCTGGTCGCCGGGGACGTGTACGACCGGGCGGTGCCGCCGCTCTCCGCCGTGGAACTCTTCGACCGGGCCCTGCACCGGCTCGCCGCGGAGAAGGTGCCCACGGTGATGATCTCCGGCAACCACGACTCGGCCCGCCGGCTGGGCGTCGGCGCGGGCCTCATCGAACGCGCGGGGATCCACCTGCGCACCGACCCGGCGAACTGCGCCACCCCCGTCGTGCTGTCCGACGCGCACGGCGAGGTCGCCTTCTACGGGCTGCCCTACCTGGAGCCCGCCCTCGTACGGGACCTGCTCGGCGCGAGCCGAGCGCGGCACGAGCAGGTGCTGGCCGCCGCCATGGACCAGGTCCGCGCCGACCTCGCCACCCGGCCCGCCGGCACCCGCTCCGTCGTCCTCGCGCACGCCTTCGTCGCCGGTGGCGAACCCAGTGACAGCGAGCGCGACATCACGGTGGGAGGCGTCGCCGCCGTTCCCGCCGGGGTCTTCGCCGGCGTCGACTACGTCGCCCTCGGCCACCTGCACGGCGCACAGACCGTCACCGAACGGGTCCGCTACTCCGGCTCGCCCCTCGCGTACTCCTTCTCCGAGGCCACCCATCGCAAGACGATGTGGCTGATCGACCTCGGCCCGGCGGGCGAGATCGCCGCCGAGCGCCTCGACTGCCCCGTTCCCCGTCCGCTCGCCCGGCTCCGCGGCACGCTGGCGGAACTGCTCGACGACCCCGCGCTGGCCAGGCACGAGGGCTCCTGGGTGGAGGCGACGCTCACCGACCCGGTGCGGCCCGACGACCCGATGGCCCGGCTCTGCGCGCGCTTCCCCCACACGGTCAGTCTGGTCTTCGCACCCGAACGTGCCCCCGAGAGCGAGCACCTCTCGTACGCCCAGCGCCTCAAGGGGCGCGACGACCGGCAGATCGCGGAGGACTTCGTGGCGCACGTACGCGGCGGCAGCGGGCCCGACGGCCCGGAACGGGCCGTGCTGCGGGGCGCGTTCGACGACGTGCGCGTCGACCAGGACGTGCGCGAGGTCGCCCGATGAGACTGCACTCCCTGCTCCTCACCGCCTTCGGGCCCTTCGGCGCGACCCAGAAGGTCGATTTCGACGCACTGTCCTCCGGCGGTCTGTTCCTGCTGCACGGGCCGACCGGTGCGGGCAAGACCTCCGTTCTGGACGCCGTCTGCTTCGCCCTGTACGGCTCGGTGCCGGGTGCCCGCGAGGGACGCGGCCTCACCCTGCGCAGCGACCACGCCCCGCCCGGCGTGCTCACCGAGGTCGTCCTCGAACTGACCGTCGGCGGACGGCGGTTGGCGGTCACCCGGCGTCCCGCGCAGCTCCGTCCCAAGAAGGGCCGGCGCACCGGGTTCGTCACCGAGAAGGCGCAGAGCTGGCTCAGCGAGTACGACGCGCAGACGGGGCAGTGGCAGGCGCTCAGCCGTTCCCACCAGGAGATCGGCGAGGAGATCACCCAGCTCGTCGGGATGAACCGGGAACAGTTCTGCCAGGTCGTGCTGCTTCCGCAGGGGGACTTCGCGCGCTTCCTGCGCGCGGACGCCGAAGCCCGCGGCAAGCTCCTCGGCAAACTCTTCGACACCCGCCGCTTCGCCGCCGTGGAGGAGCGCCTCGCGGACCTGCGGCGCACCGCGGAACAGCAGGTCAAGGCGGGCGACGACAGGCTGCTCGCGCTCGCCGAACGGACCGCGGAGGCAGCCGGACCGGCCGCCGCCGACTGGCCACGCCCCGAGGAGCGGCCCGGTGACCCCGGGCTGGCCGCCTCCGTGCTGACCTGGGCGGCCGTCGCCCGCAGCGGCGCGGTCGAGCGCCGCGACATCGCCGCCTGGGCGGTCGCCGCCGCCGAAAGCAGGCAGGCCGCCGCCCGCCGCGCCCTGGAGGAGCAGCGCGAACTGCTCCGGCTCCAGGAGCGGTACGCCGACACCCGGCGCCGCGCCGACGCCCTGGACTCCCGCCGGGAGGAGTACGAACGGTGGTGCGCCCGGCAAAAGCAGGCCCGCGCCGCCGACCGGGTCGCCCCCGCCCTGGCCGTGCGGGATGCCGCCGACCGGGAACACCGCGCCGCGGCACGGGCGTACGAAGACTCCCGCGCCCAGTTGCCGCCCGCCCTCATGGACGCCGGAGCCGACCAACTGGCCGAACGGGAACGGCGGATACGGCAGGAACTGGGCGGCCTCGACGCCGCCCGCCGGGCCGAGCGCCGCAGCGCCGACATCGCCGCCGAACGCGCCGCCCTGGACCGGGAGGCCCGCGCCGACGACGAACTCCGCCAGGACGCCGACGACTGGCTCGCCGAGTGGGACTCCGTACGGCAGCGTCACCAGGAGCGCATCGAGGCCGCGCAGGAGGCGGCCACCCGGGCCGGCCACCTGGAGTCGCAGCTGGAGCCCGCCCGCGCCCGGCTCGACGCGGCCCGCCGCCGCGACGGCCTCGCCGAGCAGGCCGACCTGGCGGCACAGGAGCTGCAGGCCGCCGGAACCGCGGCGGGCGACGCCCGCGAACGCTGGCTCGACCTGCGCGAACGCCGGCTGAGCGGCATCGCCGCCGAACTCGCCGCCCAACTGGCCGACGGCGAAGCCTGCAAGGTCTGCGGCGCCACCGAACACCCCGCGCCCGCCCGCGCCGGGGCCGGTCACGTCGACCGCACCGCCGAACAGGAGGCCGAGGCGGAGTACGGCCGAGCCGACGAGTCCAGGGCCCGCGCGGAGAGCGACCTGTCCCGGCTGCGGGAGAACCTCGCCGCCGCGCAGGCCGCGGCCGGTGACGCGAGCGTCGCCGAACTCGCCGCGCACGCACAGGAGTTGCAGCGCGATTACGCGACGGCGCACGCGCGCGCGGGCGACATGCACGCCGCGCGGGAAGCACTCGACCGGGCGGAGGGGGAGTACACCCGTCGGCTCGAAGACCGCGAACAGGCAGCACGCCGCAGCGCCGCACGGACCTCGCACCGCGAAGCCCTCGACCGCGAACTGGCCGCCCTCGCCCAGGAGCTGACCCGGGTCCGCGGCGAAGCCGGCAGCGTGGAGGAGCGCTTCGGGCTGCTGCGCCACCGGGCCGAACTGCTCGCCGGGGCCGCGGAGACGGTACGGGCCTACGAGGCGACGGCACAACGGCTCAAGGAGGCCGACGGCGTACTCGCGGACGCCGCGTTCAAGGCCGGCTTCGTCACCCCCCAGGACGCCGCGGACGCCCTCCTGGACGACGTCGGGCACCGCGACCTCCAGCACCGCATCGACGCCTGGCAGTCCGAACGGGCGGCCGTCGCCGAACGGCTGCGGGAGAGCGACGCCGCCGAAGCCGCCGCACGGCCGGCCGCCGACCCGCAGGAGGCACGGGTCGCACTCGACGCCGCCGAACGCGCCCAGCGCGACGCCACCTCCGCGTACGACTCGGCCCGCGAACGCTGCGCGGCTCTGACCCGCCTGGCCCGGCAGGCCGAAGCGGAGGCACACCGGCTCGGCCCGCTGCGCGAGGAGTACGAACGCGTGGCCCGCCTCGCCGGACTCACCGCCGGCACCTCCGCCGACAACGAACGCAGGATGCGCCTGGAGTCCTACGTCCTCGCGGCCCGCCTCGAACAGGTCGCCGCTGCCGCGACCGCCCGCCTGCACCGCATGTCCGACGGCCGCTACACCCTCGTCCACTCCGACGAGCGGACGGCCGGCAGCGGCACCCGCAGGGCCGGACTCGGACTGCACGTCGTCGACTCCTGGACAGGCCGCGAGCGCGACACCTCCACCCTGTCCGGCGGCGAGACCTTCTTCGCCTCGCTGGCACTCGCGCTGGGCCTCGCGGACGTGGTCACCGACGAGGCGGGCGGGGTGCGCCTGGACACCCTCTTCATCGACGAAGGGTTCGGCAGCCTCGACGAGGCGACCCTGGACGAGGTCATCGACGTCCTCGACGCCCTGCGTGAACGCAACCGCAGTGTGGGCATCGTCAGCCACGTGGCAGACCTGCGGCAACGCATCGGCACCCGGCTGGAGATCGTCAAAGAGCGCAACGGCTCGGCGGTGCGTCACCACCTCTGACGATATGTGGCCCCCCTCTCGCAGGGAGACCCAGCCGCGTCGTGCCGACTGTGTGAGCACACCGGACGGCCGGACGCGTACGCGTCCACCGGAGCGGTGCAGCGAAGACCACGCGCAGCTCCGTGGCGAGCAGGGGCCGACCCGCGTCAGGGGCTTATCGCGCGCCGCGGCAGCGGCGAGGAGTATACGACGCTCGTCGTCACCGAGCCGAGCGCGCCGATCCGGCCCGACACCTCCTCCAGGTGCTGCATGGAGCGGGCCGCGACCTTCAGCACGAAGCAGTCGTCGCCCGTGACGTGGTGCGCCTCCAGTACCTCGGTGGTCGCGTCCAGGAGATCGTGGAAGGGCTTGTAGTTCCCGTGCGGATAGCGGAGCCGGACGAATGCCAGGATCGGCATCCCGAGCCGCTCGGGCTCGACCACGGCCGAGTACCCGGAGATCACACCCGCCTCCTCCAGCCGGCGCACCCGCTCGGTCACGGCGCTCGACGACATCGAGACGGTACGCGCCAACTCGGCGAAAGTGGCACGCCCCTCCCGTTGCAGCGCTTCAAGAATGCGCCAGTCCGTGGCGTCAGGTGAATATCCGGTCATGCGCACAGACAACAGGGGAATCCACGGCAGATCAAGAGATGTTCCGGGGCAATCCACTTCAGCCCTGCGCTCATCGCTCGTAGATTTTCAGCCATGACCCACACCACGGCACAGCCTGCGGCTTCCGCTTCCCACCCCGTTCTCCGTGTCCCGCCGGCGTCTCCCGCTGCCGCCGCCGCGTACTTCGGGGCAAGCCTCGCCTTCTACGCCGACGTTTCGGACGTCGCCGCCGCACTCGCCCCGGGCACCGACCCCGGCTTCGTGCTCATCGACTCCCGGTCCCCGGAGTCCTGGGACCAGGGACACATCCCCGGCGCCCTCCACCTGTCCACCGCCCTGATCCCCGAGCAGGCCGGGCGTCTTCTCGACAGGGACGTCCCCGTCGTCACCTACTGCTGGGGCCCCGGCTGCAACGGCGCCACCCGCGCGGCCCTCGCCCTCGCGCAATTCGGTTACCAGGTGAAGGAGATGCTCGGCGGCATCGAGTACTGGATCCGCGAGGGCTTCGAGGTCGAGACGTGGCAGGGCCGCGAGCAGCGTGCGGCGGACCCGCTGACCGCACCGGTCGGCGCGGACGACTGCGGCTGCTGAGACCCCACCGGGAACGGTGCACGCCCCGCGCACCGGAGCGAAATTCCGCGGCGCCGGAGCGCCGCGCCTGCCAGGATGGCGGACCGTGCCCAGGTTTCCGCAACCCGCCCCCGAGGACCTGCGCCGCGATTCGCGGCCCCTCCTCGGCCGTACCGCACTGGTCACCGGCGCGAGCCGCCGCGACGGCATCGGATACGCGGTGGCCCGCCGCCTCGCCGCGTACGGTGCCGGTGTCTACCTCCACCACCACGTCCCGCACGACGTCGCACAGCCGTGGGGCGCGGACCCCGAAGGCGCCGAAGGAGTGGCCGCGGGCGTCCGCGAAGCACGCGCCGACCCGGAGGCCGTCGTCGCGCACGGCCCCGGCGACCTGACCGGCCCCACGGCCCCCGCCGAGCTGATCGCCACCGCGACCGGAGCACTCGGGACCGGCCGCCTCGACATCCTCGTCGCCAATCACGCCCTGAGCGGGCACGACGGACCCCTCGACCACATCGACGCGGCGATGCTCGACGCCCACTGGGCGACCGACACCCGCTCGGTGATCCTCCTCGTCCAGGCGTACGCACGCCTGCGGGCCGCCCTTGCGGACCGCCCCCCGGGCGGCCGGATCCTGATGATGACCTCGGGGCAGGACCTCGCGGGCGGCATGCCGGGGGAGGTCGCGTACGCCCTGGCCAAGGGTGCGCTCGCCTCCGCGACCCGCACCCTGGCCACCGCCCTGGCCGACCTCGCGGTGACCGTCAACACCGTCAACCCGGGTCCGGTGGACACCGGTTACCTCGACGGCGAGGCGCACGACGCCGTCGCCGCGAGGTTTCCGTCCGGGCGGTGGGGAACGCCCGACGACCCGGCCCGGCTGCTCAGCTGGCTCGCCACGGACGAGGCGCAGTGGGTGACGGGACAGGTCATTGACTCGGAAGGCGGCTTCCGCCGGGGCTGACAGCTGCGCGAACCGCGGTGGAGGAGCGGTGCGAGCCGCCGGTCAGGAGCGGACACCGGGCCCGGCCGAAGCGCGTCCGGACCCGGAACCCGCATCCCCCCGAAACGCGATCAGAGCCGCGACAGCTCGTCCACCAGGTCGTCCAGGCCCAACGACCCCTGTGACAGCGCCGCCATGTGCCACGCCTTCAGGTCGAAGGACGCGCCGTGCGCCTTGCGGGCGTTGTCCCGGCCCAGCAGCCAGGCACGCTCACCGAGCTTGTAGCCGATGGCCTGGCCCGGAATGGACAGATAGCGGGTGATCTCACTGTCCACGAAGTCCGCCGGACGCCCGCTGTGCATGCCGAAGAACTCCTGCGCCAGTTCCACCGTCCACCGCTCGCCCGGGTGGAACGGCGAATCCGCCGGGATCTCCAGCCCCAGGTGCATGCCGATGTCGACGATGACGCGCGTCGACCGCATCATCTGCGCGTCCAGGTAGCCGAGCCTGCGCTCGGCGTCCGGGAGGAAACCCAGTTCGTCCATCAGACGCTCGGCGTACAGCGCCCAGCCCTCGCAGTTGGCGCTGACCTGGCCCACCGACGCCTGGTACCGGGAGAGCCGGTCGGCCACGTGCGTCCACTGCGCGAGCTGGAGGTGATGGCCGGGAACGCCCTCGTGGTACCAGGTGGTCACCAGGTCGTACACCGGGAAGCGGGTCTCGCCCATGGTGGGCAGCCAGGTGATGCCGGGACGGGAGAAGTCCTCGGAGGGTGCCGTGTAGTACGGGGCCGCCGCGCCGCCCGGAGGGGCGATGCGGGACTCCACCTTGCGCACGCGCTCGGCGAGTTCGAAGTGGGTGCCGTCCAGCGCGTCGACCGCCTCGTCCATCACGGACTGGAGCCAGTCGCGGACCTCCTCGACGCCCTCGACGTGGGTGCCGTGTTCATCGAGCCAGGCGAGCGCCTTCCACGGGGTGGCGGCCCCCGGCAGTACCTTCTGCGCCTCCTCCTTCATCTCGGCGAGCAGGCGGTGGTACTCGGACCAGCCGTACGCGTACGCCTCGTCCAGGTCCAGGTCGGTGCCGTTGTAGGCGCGCGACCACAGCGCGTACCGCTCCCGGCCCACCGCGTCCGGCGCGCCCTCGACGGCGGGTGCGTACACGTCGCGCATCCAGTCGCGCAGCGCGGCGACCGCCGCGGTCGCCGCCCGGCCCGCTGCGTCCAGCTCCCCGCGCAGGGCCTCGGGGCCCGGCGCCACCAGTTCCTCGAACCAGCCCACCCCGTCACCCGCCCATTCGGTGAGCTGCTCGACGAAGGTGGCGGTCGGCCGCGGGCTGCCCAGCAGGCCCTTCGCCAGGCCGAGTTCCAGCGACGCGCGATAGCCCTCGAACGCCTTCGGGACGCCGCGGAGCCGCTCCGCCAGGTCCGCCCAGTCCTCCTCGGTCTCGGTCGGGGACAGCGCGAAGACCTCGCGGACGCTGTGCGCGGGTCCGCTGAGGTTGCTCACGGTCCGCAGGTCCTCCTGGGCCGCGTGCACCGCGAGTTCCGCGGTCAGCCGCTCGCGCAGCAGCCGCCCGCACCGACGCTCGGCGTCGCTGTCGGCGCCGGGCAGCTGCTCCGCGTCGGCCAGGGCGCCCAGCGTGCGGCGGGCCAGGTCGGCGACGGCCTGCCGGCCCTCGGGGGAGTAGTCGGGGAGGGCCCGGGCGCTCTCCTTCACCCCCAGATAGGTACCGAGGACGGGGTCGAGGGCGATGAGGTCGTCGACGTACGCGTCGGCGACCTGGCGGGGCAAGGGCTTGCTGATGTCTGACATGCGGACATCCTCGTACGGGAGGGGCCTCCGCGTCACTGGCGTTCCTGGCCGGAACCGCGGTCGCCGCGGGCACGGCGGCCCGGGGATCCGGGGATCCGGGACCGGAGGGGCGGACGCTGTTCAGTTTCCCGGCTCCGGCGGCAGCAGCGGCCCGCAGTCCCACTGCTGGAAGATCAGCCGGGTCTCCACCCGGGCGACCTCGCGCTGCGAGGTGAACTCGTCCAGCACGAGGCGCTGGAGGTCGGCGGTGTCCGCCACCGCCACCTGCACCAGGTAGTCGTCGGGGCCGGTGAGGTGGAACAGGGCCCGCGACTCCGGCAGTGCCCGGATCCGCTCCACGAACGGGCCGATCAACTCACGCCGGTGCGGGCGCACCTGTACGGACAGCAGCGCTTCGAGTCCGCGTCCGAGCTTCGCCGGGTCGAGCCTCAGCTGGTGTCCGAGGATCACCCCGGAGCGGCGCAGTCTGCCCACCCGGTCCAGGCAGGTGGAGGGCGCGATGCCGACCTCGGCGGCAAGCTCCCGGTACGTCGTCCGGGCGTCGTTCTGCAACAGCCGCAGAATGTGCAGGTCGACCGTGTCCAGCGCGACGGAATCAGCCATTTGTCGAACGTAGCACGGGTATCCTCCACCGCACCCCGATGGATGTTCAGACTGCGAACCATGAGAGACGCTTCCGCGCCCACACCCCGGGCCCCCCGCTCGCAGGCCGCACCCCAGGCCCGCGCCCCGCAGTCCTCGCCCCGCATCCCGGCCGCCCCGCACACCGTCCCGCACGCCCTGGCCACTCGGGCGGTGCACGCCGGCCGTGAGGACCTCGCCGCGCTGGGCGTGCACGCGGTGCCGCTCGACCTGTCGACGACCTACCCCTCGTACGACAGCCGGGCCGAGGCCGCGCGCATCGACGAGTTCGCCACCACCGGCGCCCGGCCGGACGGTCCGCCGGTGTACGCCCGGCTCGACAATCCGACCACCGCCCGCTTCGAGGACGCCCTCGCCCGCCTCGAAGGGACCGAGAGCGCGGTCGCCTTCGCCAGTGGAATGGCGGCGCTGACCGCCGTCCTGCTCGTACGGTCCTCCCAGGGCCTGCGGCACGTGGTGGCGGTCCGGCCGCTGTACGGATGCAGCGACCACCTGCTGACGGGCGGGCTGCTGGGCACCGAGGTGACCTGGGTGGACCGCGGCGATCCGGCCGCCGTCGCCGAGGCGATACGCCCCGACACCGGACTCGTCATGGTCGAGACCCCGGCCAACCCCACCCTCGCCGAGATCGACATCGCCGCCGTCGCGGACGCCTGCGGACCGGTGCCGCTGCTCGTCGACAGCACCTTCGCCACGCCCGTGCTCCAGCGGCCCGCGGAGGACGGGGCACGGCTGGTGCTGCACAGCGCGACCAAGTACCTGGGCGGTCACGGCGACGTGCTCGGCGGCGTGGTGGCCTGCGACGAGGAGTCCGCGGGGCAGCTGCGCCAGGTGCGGTTCGCCACCGGCGGTGTACTGCATCCGCTGGCCGGATACCTGCTGCTGCGGGGCCTTTCCACCCTGCCGGTACGGATGCGGGCCGCCTCGGCGACCGCCGCCGAACTCGTCCGCCGCCTGGCGGCCGACCCTCGCGTGTCCCGCGTGCACTATCCCGAACTCGGCGGGGCGATGATCGCCTTCGAGGTGTACGGCGACCCGCACGAGGTGATCGCCGGCGTCCGGCTGATCACCCCGGCGGTCAGTCTCGGCAGCGTGGACACCCTCATCCAGCACCCGGCCTCCATCAGCCACCGGATCGTGGCCGAGGGAGACCGGCGGTCGGCGGGCGTCAGCGACCGGTTGCTGCGGATGTCGGTCGGCCTGGAGGACGTCGAGGACCTGTGGCGGGACCTGTGCGAGGCGCTCGCGGCGGCCGGCGGGGCGGCGACCGGAAGCGTGACCGCCGCGAACACGTGCACCGCGGGTGCGACGGCCGCCGTCAGCTCCGGCCGGACCGGTGCTGACCGGTCGCCGTCGTCCGCTGCCCGTACGGAAGCGGCGGCACCTGCGCCCCTACCGGTGCCGGCTGCGGGCTGAGCCGGGCCGTGACGACGAGCGTCCCCTCCTCCACCTGGTAGTCCAGGGGCAGCCCGAGCCCGCGCATCGCGGCGACCATCCCGGTGTTGGAGGCCTGGGTGACGGCGTACACGCTGCCGCAGTGCGCCTCGACGGCGAGCGCCACCAGCCGGGACAGCAGTTCGGCGCCGATGCCGCGCCGCTGCCAGTCGTCCTCCACGATCAGCGCCACCTCCGTCTCGTCGCCGTCCCACAGCAGGTGGCCCAGGGCGACGAGACGGCCGGAGGCGGTCTGCACGGCGAGGGTGCGCCCGTAGCGGGGGCTGAGAAGGTGGTTGAGGTAGCGGTCCGCGTCGCCGACCGGGCCGTGGTAGCGGAGGTTGAGGGTCCGCTCGGAGCAGCGCTCGTGCATGGCGAGCGCCGCCTCGACGTCGTCGGGGCCGGCCCGGCGGATCGTGATCGCATTGCCCTCGGGCAGCGTCAGCACGTCCTGGCTGCGGGGGAGCCGGGGCCCGAGCCGGGCGTCCAGCTCCACGAGAGCCCGTGCCCGCGCGAACTCCGTCGGTGTGAACGGGAGGTAGGGGCGGTCCACGGTGATCGCCCCGCCGGACGGGTCGCGCAGCCGCATCACCGTCCCCTCCAGTACGCCTTCCACGGGTGCGTCCTGCCCGGTCGGCCGTCCGGTGAGGGTGGTCGCGGGCAGCGAGTGAATGGTGCAGCGACCGAGCAACTGGCGCAATGCGAGAGGGAGTTCGGCTGCGTCGAGCGCCGTGCGGGTGGCAAGTCCGAGCACCCTGGTCGGCGCGTCGACGAGGTCGTGCGCGTCGGCCCGCTCCAGCCAGGTGTCCCGCGCGCCGACGCCCGCGATCTCCCGCGAGAGGTCCCGTGCCTGGAGGGCGGCCGGCGCGCGGAGCAGGAGCTCGTCCACCGTGCCGTCGCCCAGCGGGTGCGTCTGGAGGGTCAGGATGTCGACCCGCAGCCCGGCCAGGACGGTGCACAGCGCGGCGAGCGACCCCGGCTCGTCCTTGACGGTCGTGCGCATCCGCCACAGGGAGGTCTCCCGGAGTTCGTCGTCCGCCAGGTCCGTTGCGGACGCCCCGGTATCCGCGGCGGAAGGCGGCGGGGGAGGTGCGTGGCTGTGCCTGCGTGCCCACCAGGTGTGGAAGCCGGCGGTGGCGGCCAGGGCCACCGCCGACACGATGAGCAGCACGGGGCCCTCCGGACCATGCACGATCATGTTCGCGACCGAGTCGGCGACCGCCACCGCCGTGAACAGGGCGGCGAGTTCGACGAGATCGCGGCGCCAGTGATGCCGGTGGTGGCGGGGACGAGCCGGCTTCTTGGTGGCGGCGGCGAGGTCATTCGTGTGGGTCATGACCCCACTGTGGCTGAGCGGTGTTGCGCGATCACGAACGGTTTGTGACTGACGGGTTAAGCGTGCTTCCGGTCGATTCGCTGCGATTTCCCGTCCGCAGGAACCGTTGCCGGCCGTTGCCGGCCGTTGCTTCCGTCTGCCGGCGCGGTGCAGTGCGCGGCGCGGGCAGTGCGCGGCGCGGGCAGTGCGCCTGGTTCAGGTACCCGCGATTGCCGATCACCGCCCCGTGCAGAATCCCGAAGCCCCGGCGGAGCGTGCGCTGGCGTGCCATGCAGACGCTCAGTGCGGCGATGACCACGGTGTTGACCCCGACGGCCAGGGCCGTACCCGCGTCAGGGTGCTGTCGCCGCCGTCGGCGGCCCCACTCCGGAGGTGGCGTCAGCGACCGGTGTTCAGAATGACCCGGGCCACCAGTGCCGGATCGTCGCTCATCGGAACGTGCCCGCAGCCGGGCAGCCTGACCAGCCGGGCGCCCGGTATGACGCCCTTCGCCCTGACCCCCTGCCGACGCAGCAGCAGCCTGTCGCGGGTTCCCCAGGCGATCGTCACGGGAATGTCGGTGATGTCGTCCCGGTACTGGACGGTCAGCCCGGCGCGCAGCGTCGGCTCGAACCCGGCGGCCCCCCGCAGGGCGAGGGTCTCCGCGACGACGGCCTCGGGGGAACGCCGCCCCGGCTTCGCGTAGATCGCGCTGGTCAGCGCGGACCGCCCGGCCCCGCTCCGGGCCAGCCGTTCGACCAACGGCAGCGGCATCCCCTTGGCCACCGCCCGCAGTCCGCGCAACGTCGCGTAGGCGTAACGCCGTTCGGACTGCGTCCAGAACCCGGCCGGCGACAGCGCCGTTACCGACCGTGCCAGCTTCTCGCGGGCCATCCCCAGGGCGAACAGCCCGCCCAGCGAGTTCCCCGCCACGTGCGGCCGCTCGACGCCCAGCGTCTCGCACAGTGCCCCCAGGACGGGCACCATCGCGTCCATGTCGTACGACATCCCCTCGGGCAGAGCGGGTGAGGCCCCGAAACCGGGCAGGTCCACGGCGATCACGTCGCGTTCGGCCGAAAGCGCCGACAGCACGGGCTCCCAGGCCTGCCAGTGGTGGCCTATGCCGTGCAGCAGGAGCAACGGCTCGCCGCGCCCCGCCCGCTCGTACACGGCGGAGACGGTGCGCGGTCCGCGCCGGGACGGGACGGTGAACTCGACGGTGGTGCTCATGGGGCTGCTCCTCGGGGTCGTGAACGGTCGGTCGGTCATCACTACCCGTCAGTAGCGCAGTGTTCAAGGGCGCGGACAGGAGTGCGCGCGCGGAGCCCGTCGGGGGTGGACATCGTCGGGACCGTGGGCTGGGATGGACCGGTGAAAGCCGACACCGCAGACACCCGCAACGACCTGGCCGCCGTCTTCGAGGAGCACCGCCCCGTGCTCACCGGTGTCGCCTACCGCATGCTCGGCCGGGTCGCCGACGCGGAGGACGTCGTGCAGGAGGCCTGGCTGCGCTGGTCCGCCGAGAGCCGCGAGGACGTCCGGACGCCGCGCGCCTTCCTCGTGCGGATCACCACCCGGCTCGCCATCGACCGGCTGCGGCACGTGCAGTCGCGCCGCGAGGCGTACGTCGGACCCTGGCTGCCCGAGCCGTACGAGACGGACTTCGGCGCCGGCGTCCCCGACACCGCCGAGCGTGCGGTGCTCGCGGACTCGGTCTCGCTCGCCGTCCTGGTCGTCCTCGAATCGCTGTCGCCGCTGGAGCGTGCGGTGTTCGTCCTGCGGGAGGCGTTCGGCTTCCCGTACGGGGAGATCGCCACGGTCCTCGACAGGGCCGAGCCGGCGGTCCGCCAGCTCGCCGGGCGGGCGCGCCGGCACGTGGAGGAGCGCAAACCGCGTTACGAGGTGGACCCGGCGCAGCAGCGCGACCTCACCGAACGGTTCCTCGCCGCGGCCGCCGGCGGGGACCTCGCCGAACTGCTCTCGCTGCTGGCCCCCGGAGTGCGCCTGGTCGGCGACGGCGGCGGCAAGGTGCGGCTGGCGCTGCGGGTGGTGGAGGGTGCGGACAAGGTGGCGCGCTTCCTGCTGGGCGTGGCGAAGAAGGCCGTCCCGGGCACGGAGCTGCGCCTCACCGAGCTCAACGGCGGGCCCGCCCTGCTCACCCTGGTGGACGGAAAGCCGGACAGCGCCTTCCAGCTGGACGTCGCCGACGGCCGCATCCAGTGCGTCTATATCATGCGCAACCCGGACAAACTCGCAGGAATCTCACGCTCATAGCACGAATCAACCCGCGAGTACCGCGAACCGCCCCGCATTCGATCCCGAACGCGGGGCGTTCTGCTGTCTCGTGGCGGATTGGTCTTGACCAACCAGATGTGCCGTCCTATGGTCGCAGGGTTAGTGAAAGAACCTTTAATAAACAAAGGCGCGGAACACGGGATGCCGCGGGCCACGCGGCGATGCGGAGGATCAGGGTGGGGACCACGCAGCTCGAAACGGTGCCGGAGCCGAAGTACTGGCACCTCAAGACCGTGCTCAGCCAGGCACTCGACTCCGATTTCTCGGTGGGCGAGGTCCTGCCCAACGAGCGCGACCTGGCCGCCCGTTTCGGCGTCGCCCGCGCCACGCTCCGTCAGGCGCTCGAACAACTGGAGCTGGAAGGCCGTCTCCAGCGCCGCCGAGGGGTGGGCACCACGGTCGCCCCGCCCCGGGTCGACGTCTCCACCGCGCAGTACGCCTGGCCCGGTACGTCCGGCGACACCTGGCAGCCGGTCGACTGCACGAGCGCCGTCGCTCCGGTCGCGGTGGGCCGCATGCTCGGCACCGACCCCCGGGACGAGCTGCACACGGTACGGCGCATCCGCACGACGCACGGCCAGCCGGTCGCCGCCGAGCTGCTGTACGTACCGGCCGCCTCGGTGCCCCAACTCCCGGCCGCGGAAGCCCCGTCCGGACCCGCCCGCGCCCGTATCGTGCTGCGCGAACTCCAGCGGCTCGGCCTGGAGGGTCAGGACCGCGCCGTCGAGCTGGGCTCCGCGCGCGCGGACGACGCCAGGGAACTCGACCGGCTGCCCGGCGCACCCGTCCTGGTCGTCACCACCCGCTACTTCGCGGCGGGCCGAACGGCCGCCGTCTCCGTCGCCACGTACCGGGCGGACACCTGTCGCCTGACCTTCGGCGACTCCGGCGACCTCGAAATCACCCACCCCGCCCCCGCCTGACCCGGCGAGGCATCCCCGTTTGATCCCCTGCAAGAGCGAAGTGGAGTGCTCGGGGGAGGGCGGGCAAGGGAACGGCCGCACGGGACGCGCACCCGTGGCCGCTGCCTCCCGCCCCGCCCCGTGCCCCACGCCCGGCCGAGCAGTCCCTCACCGCCGCGCCGTCACCGTGGTCTCCACCGCGAACATCTGCTCCTCCACGTGGTCCAGCGCCAGCCTCAGCGCCCCCGTCGCCACCGAAGCCTCGCCCAGCAGCGACAGCGCCACCCGCGGCGGCCGCAGGCAGTAACGCTCCAACTCGCTCCGCAGCGGCTCCAGTACGCCGTCGATCCCGGCCGCCCACCCGCCGATCACCACCAGTTCCGGGTCGAGCGCGAGCACCAGCGCCGCCACGTCGTGCACCAGCCGCTGCAGGAATCTCTCGACCGCGGCCTGCGCCTGCGCGTCGCCCCGCCTGGCCTCCGCGAACACCACGGCCACCGCCTGCTCGTCCAGCGGGTGCAGCGGTTCGCCCGTGGTGGACAGCAGCTTCTCGGGCGTGGCCTCGCGGCCCAGCAGGTGCAGCGCACCGATCTCGCCCGCCGCACCGCCGTATCCCCGGTGCAGTCGCCCGCCGATCAGCGAACCGGCTCCGGGGCTCAGTCCCGCCAGGACGAACACCAGGTCGTCGGTGTCCTGACCCACGCCCTTCCAGTGTTCGGCCACGGCCGCCGCGTTGGCGTCGTTCTCGACCAGCACCGGGCACCGGAACGAACGGCGCAGACGCTCGCCGAGCGGCAGCCCCGTCCAGCCGGGCAGCGCCGTACCGAGCCGTACGGTCCCGCCGGCCTCCACGATGCCGGGGGTGCCGACGCCGACCGCCCGCAGCGAACTGCGCGGCACGCCGGTCCTGCGCAGCACGTCGGCGACCACCTGGCGCACCCGCTCCAGGCGGTCGTCCGCACCCAGGCTCTCGTCGACCTCGCGCGACCCGGCCCCGACGATGCGGCCGTCGAGCCCGGACAGGAGTGCCGCGATCCGGTGCGGACTGATCTCGACACCGAGCAGGTGGCCCGCCTCGGCCCGGAACCGGAACCGTCGCGCCGGCCGTCCCTGCCGCTTCGCGCCGCCCTCTTCGGCCGCGCTCTCGACGACCACCAGGCCGGCTTCGATGAGCCCCTCGACCACGCCTTCGACGGTGGGCCGGGACAGCCCGGTGACCCGGGTGAGGTCGGTCAGCGTGGGGCAGTCCGTCGTGTCCGAGGAGAAGGAGGTGCCCGCCCCGCGCAGCGCGTGCAGGACCACCGAGGAGTTGATCCGCCGCAACAGAGAGGGGTCCCCGCCGGTCAGTCGCCCCAACGTGTCCTCCCAGCTCGTACGCGTGTCTGCGGATCGTACTCGGTGCCGACACGCCGGAGCGAGCCGCACCGAACGCGGCCCGCTTCCGTCCGCTCCGCGCGCCGGCCCGGGGTGTGCGCACGTGCGGCCCCGGTCGGTCCACCGCCGTGCGCGAGGCGGTGGACCAAGGGCGTCACGGCAGCTCGACGGACGACCGCAAGCGCCCGTACTCCTGCGCCATCGTCTCCAGCGTCCAGTGCGCGTTGAGGCCGCTGGGGCTGGGCAGCGCCCAGATCCGGGTGTCGCCGATCCTTCGCTCCTGCGGGCCGATCCGCGCCTTCTTCTCGCCGAAGGCCGCGCGGTACGCCGTCACACCGGCCACCGCGAGCCACTGCGGGCGCAGCCGCTCGACTCTGGCGGTCAGCTGCCGCCCGCCCTCCTCGTACTCCTCCGCCGTCAGTTCGTCGGCGCGGGCGCTGGCCCGGGTCACCACGTTGGTGATGCCGAGCCCGTACGTGAGCAGTTCGTCCTGCTCCTCGGGGCGCAACTGCCGGGGGGTGAAGCCCGAGCGGTGCAGCACGGGCCAGAACCGGTTGCCGGGCCGGGCGAAGTGGAGGCCTTTGGCAGCGGACATCAGGCCCGGGTTGATGCCGCAGAACAGGACGCGCAGACCGCCCGCGACCACGTCGGGGACGACGCGGTCACGGGCGGCCAGAAGTTCCTCGGGAGTCATCCGAAAACCGTACCCCCACGGCTTTTCGTACGACCCGCCGCACTCCTCCTCCAAGGATTCAGAGAATGGAGCCCGGTGTGTAGCCCGCCGCCTCGGGGTGCTGCTTGGCGATCTCCTCGATACGGGCGACGAGCGCGGCCACCTGCCGGCCGGCCGCACCGGTGAACGACAGCTTGTCCGCCATCAGTGCGTCCAGCTGCGCGCGGTCCAGCGGCATCCGGTCGTCGGCGGCGAGCTTGTCGAGGAGTTCGTTGCGCTCGGCACCCTGCTCGCGCATGGCGAGGGCGGCGGCGACGGCGTGCTCCTTGATGACCTCGTGCGCGGCCTCCCGGCCGACACCCGCCCGTACGGCCGCCATCAGGACCTTCGTCGTGGCGAGGAACGGCAGGTAGCGGTCCAGCTCGCGGGCGACGACGGCCGGGAACGCGCCGAACTCGTCGAGGACGGTCAGGAAGGTCTCCAGCAAACCGTCGAAGGCGAAGAAGGCGTCCGGCAGGGCCACGCGGCGGACCACGGAGCAGGACACGTCGCCCTCGTTCCACTGGTCGCCCGCCAGCTCGCCGGTCATCGACGCGTAGCCGCGCAGGATGACCATCAGACCGTTCACACGCTCGCAGGAACGGGTGTTCATCTTGTGCGGCATCGCGGAGGAGCCGACCTGGCCGGGCTTGAAGCCCTCGGTGACCAGCTCGTGACCCGCCATCAGGCGGATCGTCTTCGCGACGGAGGAGGGGGCGCCCGCGAGCTGCACGAGCGCGGTCACCACCTCGTAGTCGAGGGAGCGGGGGTAGACCTGGCCGACCGAGGTGAAGGCGTGCGCGAAGCCCAGGTGGCCCGCCACGCGCTGCTCCAGCTCGGCCAGCTTCCCGGCGTCGCCCCCGAGCAGGTCCAGCATGTCCTGAGCGGTGCCGACCGGGCCCTTGATGCCGCGCAGCGGGTAGCGGCCGAGCAGCTCCTCCAGACGGCCGTACGCGACGAGCAGCTCGTCGGCGGCGGTCGCGAAGCGCTTGCCGAGGGTGGTGGCCTGCGCGGCCACGTTGTGCGACCGGCCCGCCATGACCAGTTCGGCGTACTGCGCCGACAGCTTGCCCAGGCGCGCGAGCACCGAGACGGTGCGGTCGCGCATCAGCTCCAGGGAGAGCCTGATCTGCAGCTGCTCGACGTTCTCGGTGAGGTCGCGGGACGTCATGCCCTTGTGGACCTGCTCGTGCCCGGCGAGGGCGTTGAACTCCTCGATCCGCGCCTTCACGTCGTGGCGGGTGACCTTCTCGCGCTCGGCGATGGAGGCCAGGTCGACCTGGTCGAGCACGCGCTCGTAGTCGGCGAGTGCGGCTTCCGGCACCTCGATCCCGAGGTCCTTCTGCGCACGCAGCACGGCCAGCCACAGCCGGCGCTCCAGCTTGACCTTCTGCTCGGGGGACCACAGGTCGGCGAGCTCCGCGGAGGCGTAGCGGCCGGCCAGGACATTGGGGATGCGGGGCTTGGCAGTCACGTAAACGGATTCTACTGGCGGTTCGTGCAGGCCAGAGCCGCGGGGCGGTTCGTAGGTTGCTACGAGGCGGCGGCCGCGGGTGCCGCATGGGGAGTGGCCTTCCGTACTACGTGACCGGGCCGTCGCGGGTGACCTCCCGCATGCTCTCGTACGGGAGCAGCTCGGGCCGCTTCGCCGGGCGGCCGTCGCCGGAGGAGCGTCCCGTGAGCCTGCGTCCGATCCATGGCACCAGGTGCTCGCGTGCGAACCGTGCGTCGTGCACCCGGCGCGCGACCCACCTCGGCGGCAACGCGGCCGGCAGCGGGGACAGCCAGTCTTCCTCGGCCTCCAGTCCGAGTGCCTGCCAGACGGCCTCGGCGACCCTGCGGTGCCCCTCTGCGGTCAGGTGCAGCCGGTCCACGTCCCACATCCGACGGTCGCTCAGCACGGCCGCCCCGTACAGGTCCACGACCAGCGCGTCGTGCTTCGCCGCCAGGTCGTCGACGATCGTGAACAGCTCCTCCATGCGGGGCCGGAACCGTTCCATGACCGGGCCGCTGCGCCCGGGACTGCGCATCAGCACCAGCCGCTTGCAGGACGGGGCGATGTGCTCGACCGCCTCGGTGAGCTTCGCGCGTACGTGGCCCATGTCGACCTTGGGACGCAGCGTGTCGTTGAGGCCGCCCACCAGGGTCACCACGTCCGCCCGCATCGCCGCGGCGAGCGGTGCCTGCTCGTCGGCGATCTGGGCGATGAGCTTGCCGCGCACGGCGAGGTTCGCGTACCGGAAACCGGGTGTGCGCGTGGCCATCCGGGCGGCGAGCAGATCGGCCCAGCCGCGGTAGGAACCGTCGGGCAGGAGGTCGGACATTCCCTCGGTGAAGGAGTCGCCGACCGCGACAAGACTGGTGTAGGTGACATTCATCTCCATGGCGGAGCGATCGTACCCGGTCGCCGCACGACGTGCCCGGCCGGGAAACGACGACCGCCGGGCCGCTCCCCTTCGAGAGCGACCCGGCAGTGCGCGTGCCAGTGGCGGGCTACGGCATCAGGCCTGCTGCGGCGGTCCCACCAGCTCCCGCAGCACGTCCTCCATGGTCACCAGACCCGCGGGCCTGCCGCCCGCGTCCGCGACCGCCGCCAGGTGGGTACGGCTGCGGCGCATCGCGGTGAGCACGTCGTCCAGCGGGGTCTCCGCACGGACCCGGGCGATCGGCCGCATCGCCGACACCGGGAACGGCAGATCCCGCGGCGTCGCGTCCAGAGCGTCCTTGACGTGCAGGTAGCCCAGGATGCGACGGGTGGAGTCCAGGACGGGGAAGCGGGAGAACCCGGACTCGGCGGAGAGTTGTTCCAGCTCCTCCGGAGTGGTGCCGACCGCCGCGTACACGACCCGCTCGACCGGCATCACCACGTCCCCGACCGGGCGGCGGCCCAGCTCCAGGGCGTCCCGGAGCCGCTCGGCGGCCCGGTCGTCGATGAGGCCGGCGTCCCCCGCGTCCTTCACGAGCCGCGCCAGTTCGTCGTCGGAGAAGGTCGCCGACACCTCGTCCTTGGTCTCCACCTTCAGCAGCTTCAGCAGCAGGTTGGCGAAGGAGTTGATCGCGAAGATCACCGGGCGCAGCGCCCGGGCCAGGGCCACCAGCGGCGGGCCGAGGAGCAGCGCGGTCCTGGTCGGCTCCGCCAGGGCGATGTTCTTCGGCACCATCTCGCCCAGCAGCATGTGCAGGTACGTCGCCAGCGACAGCGCGATGACGAACGAGATCGGGTGCGTCAGCGCGTCGGGCACGCCCACCGCGTGGAACAGCGGCTCCAGCAGGTGTGCGATGGCCGGCTCGGCGACCACGCCGAGCACCAGGGTGCACAGGGTGATACCCAGCTGGGCGGCGGCCAGCAGCGCCGAGACGTGTTCCAGGCCCCAGATGACGCTGCGCGCCCTGCGGTTGCCGGCTTCGGCCTCGGGTTCGATCTGACTGCGCCGCACCGAGATCAGCGCGAATTCCGCACCGACGAAGAAGGCGTTGACGACCAGGGTGAGCAGGCCGATGAGGAGTTGTACGGCGATCATCGTCCAGCCTTCGCATCGTGGGACAGCACCGCTTCGGCGGTCGCGCTCTCGGACTGCAGGGGCGCGTGCATGAGCACCCGCGCCGCCCGGCGTCCGCTCGCGTCCACGACGTCCAGCTTCCAGCCCGACAGCTCCACGCAGTCACCCACCTCGGGGATCCGGCCCAGCTCGGTGGCGATCAGCCCGGCCAGGGTCTCGTACGGGCCTTCGGCGACCCGCAGCCCGATCCGCTCCAGCTGGTCGGTACGGGCAGCGCCGTCCGCCGACCACAGGTCGCGGCCGTCGGTGTCCTCGCCGGACCGGGCGAGGTCGGGGGTCTCGTGCGGGTCGTGCTCGTCGCGCACCTCGCCGACGACCTCCTCGACGATGTCCTCCAGCGTGACGACACCGGCCGTGCCGCCGTACTCGTCGATGACGACCGCCATGGTCCGCTTGCCGGACAGGCGGTCCAGCAGCCGGTCCACGGTGAGCGTCTCGGGGACGAGCAGCGGTTCGCGGATCAGTTCGGTCACCGGATGCCGGGGCCTGCGGGCGGCCGGTACGGCCAGTACGTCCTTGATGTGGACCAGGCCGACGACCGAGTCCAGGCTGCCCCGGTACACGGGGAACCGGGACAGGCCGGTCGCCCGGGTGGCGTTCGCGACGTCCTCGGCGGTTGCCTGTACGTCCAGCGCGGTGACCTGCACGCGCGGGGTCATCACGTTCTCCGCGGTCAGCTCGGCCAGGTTGAGCGTACGGACGAACAGCTCCGCCGTGTCGGCCTCCAGCGCGCCCGCCTTCGCGGAGTGGCGGGCCAGGGCGACCAGCTCCTGAGGGCTGCGCGCGGAGGCCAGCTCCTCGGTCGGCTCCATGCCGAAGCGCCGCAGGATGCGGTTGGCCGTGTTGTTGAGGTGGCTGATCAGGGGCTTGAACGCGGCGGTGAAGACGCGCTGCGGGGTCGCGACGACCTTGGCGACGGCCAGCGGTGAGGAGATCGCCCAGTTCTTGGGGACAAGCTCGCCGACGACCATCAGGACGACGGTCGACAGTGCCGTGCCGAGCGCCAGGGCCACCGAGGAGGCCACGGCGGACGGCAGACCGACCGCCTCGACCGGGCCCTTGAGCAGCTTGGCGATCGACGGCTCGGAGAGCATGCCGACGAGGAGATTGGTGACGGTGATGCCGAGCTGCGCGCCCGACAGCTGGAAGGTGAGTCCGCGGACGGCTTTCAGGGCGCTGTCCGCGCCCCGTTCGCCTCGCTCGACCGCCCGTTCCAGCTCGCCGCGCTCGATGGTCGTGAGCGAGAACTCCGCCGCGACGAAGGCGCCGCACATCAGCGAGAGCAGCAGCGCCACGAGGAGCAGAAGCACTTCAATCATCGGTTCACCTCCGTCCCATGGTCGGGCAGGGGCAGAAGGATCGCGCGATGTCGGGTACTGGGAGGCTCGCCCATGGGCGGACGCTCACACCTTTCAAGAGAGGGACGGAAAATCCTGGAAGTACCAGAATGAAGCACCCATGGTAAAGGACCGGCAAAACCGTTCGAGCGGGACGGGCCCGCGCACGCTGCGGATCACTGTCCGAGCGGCTTGACCCAACGGCTCCACTGCGGCTCCGGCGTGTACCCCGCCGACCGCCAGGCGGGGTGCGCGAGGGTGTTTCCGTCCAGCACCATGGCGTCCCCACGCCGCCCGCCCAACCGGACGAACCGGTCCTCGGCGGCGGCGAGCAGCGCGCCGGAGACACCCTGCCGCCGGTGCCCGGGGTGGACCGCGAGCCGGTAGAGCGAGCAACGCCAGCCGTCGAACCCGGCGATCACCGTGCCGACCAGCTCTCCGCCCCGCTCGGCCAGGATCAGGGCTTCGGGATCGCGCGCGAGCAGCCGTTCGACGCCGTCGCGGTCGTCGCTGATGCTTGTGCCCTCGGCCGCCGTCTTCCAGAAGGCGAGGACGGCGTCGAGGTCGGCCGCGACCGCACTCCTGAGCTGCATGTTTGCAAGATCGCTCATGAGTGCATCCCACCACCGCCCGGCGGCGGTGTCGAGAGGATTCCGCCATGCGGTCAGTCGGCGTTCTCCCGCGGCGTCGAGCTCGCGCACACCTGAGGTCTCCTGGTTCGATGTAGCCGCCAAGTGGCCTTTCTGCATTGGTGGTTCACGGAAAAAGAGACGGGCGGCCGGGACGGCGGCGCCCGGGTCGTGGCTCACCATCACCACCGTCTGGCCGAGTGAGTCGACCGAGTCGACTTGCCCGACCCGGACGGGCCCATCACCGCCGTGAACCGGCCGCGCGCGATGTCGACGTCCACGACGTCCAGAGCGAGCACGGTGGTCTCACCGCTGCCGTACGCCTTGGTGAGGTTGCGGGCGCGGGCGGCGGCGACGGCTGGAGCGACGGGTGCGGACACGGCGGCCTCCTGGTGGGACGTACCCAACTCCCTTGCCGGACAAGAGGTTAGGGCCCATCCCGTACGGCGCAAACCCCCCGGAAGGCCGGTCCGGCGCGGTCCCTGTAAGGGGCACGGGAACCGCCCTCGCCGGTCACGGCCGCTCGGTCACGTTCCCGGGCCGCTGTGCCACTCCCAGCACGCACGCCGACGTCGGCAGCCGGAGCCCCTTCTCGGGCACGGTCACCCGCCGGAACGACACGGCCGTGAATCCGGCCTGCCGGATCTCGTCCACCGGATCCCGCGAGGTGTGACAGTTGCCGAACAGCAGCGGCCACACCGTACGGTCGAGACCCCGCTGGAGGGTCGCCATGGAGCGCCGCTCATCCCGACCGTGTTCAAAGAACCGCAGCTCACCGCCGGGGCGCAGGACCCGCCTCGCTTCAGCCAGCGCCCGTTCCACGTTCCGCACGCTGCACAGCACCAGCGAGAACACCACCGCGTCGTACGCCTCGCTCTTCACCGGCAGTGCTTCCGCCGCACCCGGCACCACGTCCACCGGGACACCGGCCCTGACGGCGGCACGCAGCGCCGACTCCCGCAGCAGACGTTCCGGTTCGATGGCGACGACCTCGGAGACGGCCGACGGGTAGTGCGCGAAGTTCAGGCCGTTGCCCGCGCCGACCTCCAAAACCCGGCCGGACAGCCCCGACAGCAGGTCCTTCCGGTGCGCGGCGACCCCGCCGTGCAGGTCCGCCGACACGCTGAGCCGGGCGTAGGCACGGGCGAACAACGGGTGACTCACAGCGTCGCGCGCCATCCTGCCCCGGCGCGCACGGGGACGCGGACGCAGTCGGGACCGCAGAGGCCGGCGGGGACGCGGGCCGGGGCCCGGAAGCGGACCGGAAGGTGCTGTCATCGCGGAACTCCTCCGTGAAACGGACGGGTACCGCGATTGTGCCCCCGGAGCGGGCGGATCCGCCGCCCCCGGAGGGGGTGAACCGGGCGGCGTTGCGTCCCGCTCCGGCGGTCAGCGCCAGGACGCGGCGAACGCCGCCACCTCCCACGCCCCGCCCAGTTCCGGCGCGAGCCACTCGCCCGCCTGTGCCTGGAACCGCGCGGGCGCCAGACCGCCCGCGCCCTCCGGCACGGCGCCCAGCAGCGGAGCCCCCGCCATCTCGGCCAGCTCGTCCACGTTGCACCGCTCGGCCAGACCGGGTTCGCGGGGCCAGCTGCCGATGACCACGCCGAGCGTGCGCAACTCCCGCGCCCGCAGAGCCTCTCCGGTCAGCTGTACGCAGTTGAGGGTGCCGAGCGAGGGCGCGGCCACGACGAGGACGGGAGCGTCCAGCAGCCGGGCGGCGTCGGCGAGGGTGCCGCCCTCGTCGTCCAGCCGCACGAGCAGGCCGCCCGCGCCCTCGACGAGCACGAGGTCGTACTCGGTCGCCAGCTCGGCGGCGGCGTCGGCCACCCCGCGGGGCGTGACGGGAGTGAGTCCGGCGCGGCGGGCCGCCGTCGCGGGGGCCAGCGGTTCGGGGAAGCGGGCGAGCTCGACGGCGGCGACGCCGGGCCCGGCGAGGCGGACGGCGACGTGCGCGTCGCCGTCCTCACCGGGGGCGACGCCGGTCTGCGCGGGCTTCAGCACACAGACGCGCTTGCCGTGGGCGCGGGCCAGGGATGCGACGGCCGCGGTGACGACGGTCTTGCCGATGTCGGTGTTGGTGCCGGTGACGAAGAGGGGGGAGTGCATGAATCTCCTGGATGCGGATGCGGATGCGGATGCGGATGTGCGGTGCGGGCGCCGGGGGCGGGGAGGAGTGTGCGTGCGAGGGCTGGGGGGTGCCGGCGGTGAGGCGTACTGGCCGGCAGGGGACGCTGCGTTCGGGACCGTCCCCGCTGCCGCCCTTTCAGTTCCCGCTGGCCTGCCTGCCTCCGCCCCCCCTCAGCCCCCCGCCGCCCTCGCCGCCGCTCCGACCGCCGCACAGATACGGCCCAGATCCTCGTCCCCCGTGACGTAGGGCGGCATCGTGTAGATGAGGTCCCTGAACGGTCGCACCCACACGCCCGCGCGCACCGCTGCCTCCGTCGCCGCGGCCATGTCCACCGGCCGGTCCAGCTGGACGACGCCGATGCCGCCCAGCACCCGTACCTCCCGGACCCCGGGCAGCTCCGCGACCTCGGCCAGCCCGTCCCGCAGCCCGGCCTCCAGCCGCTTGACCTCGCCCGCCCAGTCCTGGCCGAGCAGCAGGTCGATGGAGGCACAGGCGACGGCCGCCGCGAGGGGGTTGCCCATGAAGGTCGGTCCGTGCGCCAGCACGGGGACCTCGCCCTGCGAGATGCCGTCCGCCACCCTCGCCGTGCACAGCGTCGCCGCCATCGACAGATAGCCGCCGGTGAGCGCCTTCCCGAGGCACATCACGTCCGGCGACACCCCTGCCAGGTCCGCCGCGAAGAGCGTTCCCGTACGGCCGAACCCGGTCGCGATCTCGTCGAAGACGAGCAGCACGTCGTGCGCGTCGCACGCCTCCCGCAGCACCCGCAGGTATTCCGGCGAGTGGAACCGCATACCGCCCGCACCCTGCACCACCGGCTCCACGATCACCGCGGCGAGCTCGTCCGCGTGCCGCGCGACGGCGGCCCGCAGCTGCTCCGCGTACGCCTCCTCGTACTCGGCGGGCGGTGCGTCCACGAAGACCTGCCGGGGCAGGACGCCCTGCCACAGGCCGTGCATGCCGCCCTCGGGGTCGCACACCGACATCGGCTGCCAGGTGTCCCCGTGGTAGCCGCCCCGCCAGGTCATCATCCGCTGCTTGGCCGGGCGTCCCACCGAGCGCCAGTACTGGAGGCACATCTTCACGGCGACCTCGACGGAAACCGACCCGGAGTCGCACAGGAAGACGTGCCGCAGCGGCTCCGGGGTGATCTCCACCAGCTTCGCGGCCAGTCGTACGGCGGGCTCGTGGGTGAGCCCGCCGAACATCACGTGGCTCATCTTCTCCAGCTGGCCGCGCGCCGCGTCGTCGAGAACGGGGTGGCGGTAACCGTGCACCGCCGACCACCACGACGACATGCCGTCGATCAGCTCGTGCTGCCCGTGGACGGGCTCGGCGAGCCGCAGCCGTACACCGGACGCGGACTCCACGATCAGCGGCTCGTCACGCCCCGGCATGGGCCCGTACGGATGCCAGACGTGCTCCCGGTCCAGGCGCAGCAGCTCGGCGGGGGAGAGGCCGTCAGGCATTGGGCGCCAGCTCCGTCCCGGCGCCCCGCCGCCGTACGGTCACCAGGTCCTGCCGGGCGCCGGGAACCGCCGGGACGTCGGAGGCCTCCTCGGCCGCCGGTGCGTCGTCGTGGCACCCGCCTGCGGAAGCGCCCTCGGATCCGCAGCCGCCCGCGGACCCGCACACGCCCGTGCTCCGGTGCTCCGGCAGCGTCGTCGTGTCCGTCCCCTCCACCTCGAAACCGGCGTCCGCGATCATCTCCAGGTCCGCCTGACCTGCCTGGCCCTCGCTGGTCAGGTAGTCGCCCAGGAAGATGGAATTGACCAGGTGCAGCGCGAGCGGCTGCATCGTCCTCAGGTGCACCTCGCGACCGCCCGCGAGCCGGACCTCCACGTCCGGACAGACGAACCGCACCATCGCCAGGATGCGCAGCGCCTTCTGCGGGGTGAGGTGCCATTCCTTGGCCAGCGGCGTCCCCTCGAACGGGATGAGGAAGTTGACCGGCACCGAGTCCGGATCGAGTGCGCGCAGCGAGAAGACCACGTCCACCAGGTCCTCGTCGGATTCGCCCATGCCCGCGATCAGCCCCGAGCACGCGGACAGACCGGCCGCCTGTGCCTGCTGCACCGTTTCGACCCGGTCCGCGTAGGTGTGGGTGGTCGTGATGTTCCCGTATGTCGCCTCGGACGTGTTGAGGTTGTGGTTGTAGGCGTCGGCCCCCGCGGCCTTCAGCCGCTCAGCCTGGCCGTCCGTCAGAAGCCCGAGGCAGGCGCAGACCTCAACGCCCTCGTTGTTTTCCTTGATCGCTTCGATGGTCTTCGTGACCCGGTCCACGTCCTTGTCCGTGGGGCCGCGCCCGCTCGCCACCAGGCAGACCCGCTTGGCCCCGCCCGCGACGCCCGCCGCGGCCGCCTTCGACGCCTCGTCGGCCTTGAGCCAGGTGTACTTGAGGATCCCGGCCTTCGAGCCGAGCCGCTGCGAGCAGTACGAGCAGTCCTCCGGGCACAGTCCGGACTTCAGGTTGACGAGGTAGTTGAGCTTCACCCGCCGGCCGAACCACTGGCGGCGCACCTTGCCGGCCGCGGCCACCACGTCGAGCAGTTCCTCGTCGGTCGTCGCCAGAACGGCGAGCGCTTCTTCGCGGGTCGGCAGCTCGCGCCGCAGCCCCTTCTCCACCAGTGTGTTCAGCAGGTCCATGCGCATGATCCTGACGCACAGGACCGCCCCCGGCCAAGGAGGATTCGGACAACGGCGCCCGTTCGAGGTGTGGGTATTGCCACACCCTGGCGCGGGATCCGTCCGGCTAGTGTCTGTGGGCTGCCTACAAAACCCCTCGCTCCCTCCCCACGTCGAAGGGCCCCCGCCATGCTCCAGCGCTCCGCTTTCGCGCACCCCTTCGAGTGGATCGAGGAGGAGGCCGCACGACGCGCCCGCGCCGGACTCGTACGGACCCTGCGCCCCCGCGCCGCGGACAGCCCGCTGCTCGACCTCGCGAGCAACGACTACCTCGGGCTGACCCGTCACCCGGAGGTCACCGCCGCGGCGGCCGACGCAGCGCGCAGGTGGGGGGCGGGCGCCACCGGCTCCCGCCTCGTCTCCGGCACGACCGAGCTGCACACACAGCTGGAGCGTGAACTCGCGGAGTTCACCGGCTTCGAGTCCGCGCTCGTCCTCTCCTCCGGGTATGCGGCGAACCTGGCCGTACTCACGGCGCTCACCGCCGGCGGTTCCCTGATCGTCTCCGACGCGGGCAACCATGCCTCGATCGTGGACGGTTGCCGTCTCTCCCGCGCCGAGACCGCCGTCACCCCGCACGCGGACCCCGCTGCCGTACGGAAGTCGCTCGACGGGCATCGAGGGCGTGCGCTCGTCGTCTCCGACTCGGTCTTCTCGGTGGACGGCGACGCGGCGCCCTTGCGCGAACTGGCTTCAGTGGCAAGGGAGTTCGGTGCGGCGCTCATCGTCGACGATGCCCATGGACTCGGAGTCCTCGGCCCCGGAGGCCGCGGCGCGCTGCATGCCGCCGGACTCGCCGGTGCGCCGGATGCGGTCGCCACTGTCACCCTGTCCAAGTCGTTGGGCAGCCAGGGTGGTGCGGTCCTCGGCCCGGCACATGTCATCGACCACCTGGTCAACGCGGCCCGTACGTTCATCTTCGACACCGGTCTCGCCCCGGCCGCCGCCGGCGCCGCCCTGGCGAGCCTGCGGCTGCTGCGCCGCGAACCGGCGCTGGCCGACCGTGTACGCGACGTATCGGCCACCCTGCACCGGCGCTTGACCGACGCGCACCTCGCCGCGGTGCGCCCGGACGCGGCGGTGGTCTCGGTGCGGGCGCCCTCCGCGGAGGCGGCTCTGCGCTGGGCGGCGGACTGCCGTACGGAGGGGCTCGCGGTCGGTTGCTTCCGGCCGCCGTCCGTACCGGACGGCATCTCCCGGCTGCGGCTGACCGCCCGCGCCGACCTCACCGACGCACAGATCGAAGGTGCGGTGGACGCCATTGTCCGTACCGCACCCCCATGCTGACGCTCCGTCACTCATATCGCCGACTCATACCGCTTCCTCGCGCAGGGCGCCGAGGAAGCGCGACCACGCCTCGGGGGAGAAGAGGAGGGCGGGACGGCTCACATGCTTCGAGTCGCGGACGGCCAGCAGGCCGCCGCGGGCCGACGCCGTCTCCACGCAGTTGTTCATGCCTGTGCTGCGGCTGCTGCGGCGCCACGCTGCGCCGGGCGGGAGAGGGCGGGAAGGTACGTTCGCGAGGTGTGGGGTCATGGTGCCTCCCTGCGCGTCGTCACCGATAGGAGGTGGTGGGGCGACGGTCTGCGACGCCACGGTCCGTAAGCCGTGGGCCGGTGGAACCGGGAATGCCGGGGCCGTGATCAGTGGGGCTGTGCCGGCGTCAGCGGAGGCCGGCGATCAGATCCCGGGAGTCCTGGTGCGACATCGCCTGTTCCTGGATCCGCTGGAACGCGGCGGCGTATGCCGTGAGGTCTTCTTTCCGTTCCAGATAGAGGCTACTCGCCAAGTGGTCGATAACAACCACATCCAGATCAGCCATGTTCGGAAAGGAGAAAATAACGAAAGCACCAGTCAGTCCAGCATGCGCACCCGCCGCAAAAGGCAACACCTGTAACCGGACATGGGGCAACTCCGTCATGTCCAGCAGGTGGCGCAACTGCTCCTGCATGACCCGCTCGCTGCACACCGTCCTTCGCAGCACGGCCTCGTCGAGCACCACGCTCAGAGCCAGCGGGCAGTCTTCCCGCAGCACCTTCTGCCGCGCCAGACGCACCTCCACCAGCGTGTCGAGCTGCTCCTCCGGCATGGCCGACAGCGTCGCCCCGGTCACCGCCCGCGCGTAGTGCGGCGTCTGCAACAGCCCCGGCACCACCGAGGTCTCCAGCGTGCGCGCCGCGCATGCCCGGGACTCCAGACTGATGAAGTCCCGGTACTGGGGCGGCAGCAGCCCCCGGTAGGCGTGCCACCACTGCGTGCCCGACTCGCCGGAGTCCTCCGCCAACGCCTCCAGCAGTGACCGGTGTTGCGCATCGCGCACGTCGTAGGCGGCGAGCAGCAGCGTCACGTCGGACGGCTTGACCCCGCTGCGTCCCGTCTCGATCCGGCTCACCTTCGACTGGTGCCAGCCGACGAGGCGAGCCGCTTGAGGGCTGGTGAGACCGGCCCTGTCGCGCAGTCTGCGCAGTTCCTCTCCCAGCTTGCGACGTCGTACCGCGGGACCGTGCCGCATCCCCGACTCCTTTCGGCGCAGCATCCGCCCCCGCCGGGGCCAGTGTGCCGGGCGAATCCGGTCTCTCGTAGCAGAGTTCATCACTTTGAGTGGCAGATATATGTATGTCTGGGGTGCACGGCCGCGGCGACTGCACCATGAGTGACACTCTGGCGCGGAATGACGGCGGAACCAGGCGGAAATGAAAAGTCCGGGGCCGCCCCGCACGTACCGCGTACGAGTCCGAGTCCAGCCCCGGCGGGAAAGGGACAACGTCGCCATGGCAGACCATCAGGAAGTAACCGTCACCCTGCCGAGCGATCCCGCCTCGGTCCCCACGGCCAGGAAGTTCGTGGCCGAAGCCCTCGTGGGCTGGGGGCTTCCGGCCGGTTCCGACACGGCGGACGCCATCCGCCTGATGGTCTCGGAACTCACCACCAACGCCGTGCAGCACACCTTCGGGCAGTCACCGACCTTCACGGTGGACGTCCAGCTGGAGCGCGACGAGCGGCTGTGCATCGGCGTCACCGACAGCCACCCGCGCTGGCCCCAGCGCCTGCCCGCCGCGGTGCAGCAGGACAACGGCCGCGGCATGGTGATCGTCCGGTCGCTGGCCGCGGAATGCGGCGGCCGACTGTCGGTCACCTCCACGCCGGAGGGCGGCAAGACGGTGTGGGTCGCGCTCCCGTGGAACGCCCCCGTGCAGAGATGACGGACCGCGGGGGACGGCCGCACGGAGACGACCGTGCGGAAGACCCCGGCGGTGAGGACGGTGCGGCGGCAGGGCACGGCCGGCAGCGGCGCGTCGCAGGCGCAACGCAACGCGCCGCCCGAGCGGTCCGGTTGATCAGCCGGTGCTCACCGCACCCGGCCGTACCACACGCTCTTCGACCAGATCCGCTCCAGTCGCACCACGGCGCCCTGCTTCGGCGAGTGCCAGATCTTGTTCCCGCCCGCATAGATGCCGACGTGGTAGACGCTGCGGCCACGATGGAAGAACACCAGGTCGCCCCGTTGCAGCTGGGACGCGCGGATGTGCCGGGTCTTGTTGTACTGCGCCTGCGCGGAACGCGGCAGGCTCTTTCCGACCCTCTTGTACGAGTAGAGCGTCAACCCCGAGCAGTCGAAGCGGTAGGGGCCGGCGGCCCCGCGCTTGTACGGCGCGCCCCGCTTGGACGCCGCGACGTTCAGCGCCTTCGCCGCCTGCGTCGCCGCATCGGCCTCGGAGGCGGCACCCGGTACCAGCACGCTGCCGCCCACGACGGCGAGCGTGAGGGCCGATGCCGTACCGGCCCTGGCGATCAGCGACGGAACACGGCGGTTTACGTGCGCAGTCATGCGCAACCCTTCGTCGACCAGACGTCCCGGCAGCGTCTGTACGGCGCTCGCCGGGACCGCCCCGCCACGACGACGGGGGCTTGTCGTTCACGGATCCTTGCCCGGACGACGACTGGTTTCCGAGCGGAAAGTGGGGTTTGTGAGGCTCATCACCCCTGACCCGTTCGGGTGGACAAAGGTCGTTCCGCACTTCCGCGTCGCGCGCTGACGACGCCCGCACCAGCAACGGAGCGTGTGATTCCGCATGTGCTCCGGTCGCGGTGCGCAACTCGACCGGTATGGATGACGGAGACGTGAATGGTCCGAACGGGGGAGACGCTGCCGGGCCGGAGCGCGCCTCCGGATGATCAGCTCGGCTGCTCCGGGGACACGGCGAGACGCCCCGTGCGCCGCTCGCCGTCCAGCACGCGCAATGCCCGCGACAGCGTTGCCGGACACATCCCGGTTTCACCCCGTTCGTGCATCAGCGTCAGTGCGTCGCGCAGCGCGGCGGCCCCGCCGACGAGGGCCTGTGCGGCACGCAGGGCCCCGTAGGTGTCCGTCGCGCGGGACGGGTTGATCCGGCCCAGGAGGTCGACGGCCGCCAAGTAGCTGTCCACCAGGTCGCACTCGGCGCGGGTCAGCGCGGGCAACGGCGGCAGCTCCGGCAGCATACGGCCGCTCACCGCGCGGAGGAGGGCAGGGCGCCGCGGCGGTTCGCGACGATGCGGTCCACCAGCCCGTAGCCAAGTGCTTCCCCGGCGTCGAGCACCTTCGTACGGTCGAAGTCCGCCTCGACCTGCTCGGCGGACCGACCCGTGTGCCGGGCCAGCATCCGCGCCGTCATCGAGCGCAGCCGTACGAGCTCCCGGGCGTGGATCTCCAGGTCCGAGGGCTGCCCCTGGGCCGGCTCGTCCAGGGCGGGCTGGCTGAGCGCGATCCGTGCGCCGGGCAGTGCGAGCCGCTTGCCGGCGGTGCCGCAGGCCAGCAGTACTGCGGCGGCGTCGAGGGCCTGCCCGAGGCAGATCGTCTCCACGTCGCAGGTGACGAACTGGAGAGTGTCGTAGATCGCGGCCATCGCCGTGTACGAGCCGCCGGGGGAGTTGATGTAGAGCGAGATGTCACGGTCCGGGGCGTCGTGTTCGAGGTACATGAACTGCGCCGCGATGTCGTTGGCGGCGGTGTCGTCGACGGGTGTCCCCAAAAAGACGATCCGCTCGCCGAGCATCTTCGAGTACGGATCGAGTGTGCGGGTGCCGGTGCTGGTGCGCTCGTGGAACTGGGGCAGGACGTGGCGGGCGTACGGCTGGATCATGGCGTGCTCCCTTGTGTGCGGCACGGCGGCGTCGGATGCGCGGCGCGTACTGCTGCCTCTGTCAAAAATGTACAGGACGTACGTTAAGTACGATGAGGAGCATGACCTACGAGATTCCGGTGACGCAAGCCCGCGCTGAGCTCGCCGACCTGATCAACCGCGTCGTGTACGGCGGGGAGCGCGTGGTCGTGACCCGTCACGGGAAGCCGCTCGTCGCCCTGGTCTCCGCCGCTGACCTGGAACGTCTGGAGCGGGTGCCGGAGGTCGTCGAGGACGAGGTGGTCAGCTCCGTCTCGTCGATCGGCTCCTTGACGTCCGCTCCGGGCGAACGCGGCCGGTACGGATTCGCCGCCGAGTACCGCGGGGAACAGGGGGCCGAGCGCGGGGACGAGCGGCCCGGAAGCTGAGTGCCGGAGGCCGTTTCGGGGCCGCTCCGCGAGTTAACGCAACGGAAACTCCGCGCAACTAGCCTCGCCATGAGGGCGCCTGACGGAAAGCCCTGGTGACGACCCTGCCGTGTCTTTGCATCCGCTTTGCTACGTGGGTGATACACCTATGTCCGTCGTGGTGGCCGCGGCAGCCGGGCCGGGTGGTCCGGCGCGAGGACTGTGAGGTGTGACCCGTGCAGCTGACCCCGCACGAGCAGGAACGACTGCTCATCCATGTGGCCGCCGACGTGGCCGAGAAGCGCAGGGCACGCGGGGTGAGGCTCAATCACCCCGAGGCCGTCGCCCTCATCACCGCGCACGTCCTCGAAGGCGCCCGGGACGGCAACACCGTCGCCCAGCTCATGTCCTCGGGCCGCAAGGTGCTGCACCGCGACGACGTCATGGAAGGCATCCCGGAGATGATCCACGACGTGCAGGTCGAAGCCACCTTCCCCGACGGCACCAAGCTCGTCACCGTCCACGAGCCCATCCAGTGAGCGCCGCACCGCGGGCCGGGACCCGCACGGCGGTTGTCCCCGGCGAAATCCTCCACGCCGACGCGCCGGTCCTCCTCAACGAGGGCCGTCCCGTCACCCGGCTCACCGTGCTCAACGCCGCCGACCGGCCCGTCCAGGTCGGTTCCCACTACCACTTCGCCGAGGCCAACCCGGGCCTCGACTTCGACCGCGCCGCCGCCCGCGGCCTGCGCCTGAACATCGCCGCCGGAACCGCCGTGCGCTTCGAGCCCGGTGTCCCCGTCGACGTCGAACTCGTCCCCCTCCCAGGCCGCCGCGTGGTCATCGGCCTGCGCGGGGAGACCGGAGGCCCCCTCGATGCCTGAGTCCCCCCGTACGGAAGCCGCGTCGCACCCGGGGATCTCCCGCGCCGTGTACGCCGACCTCTTCGGCCCCACCACCGGCGACCGCATCCGCCTCGCCGACACCGACCTGCTCGTGGAGATCGAGGAGGACCGCTCCGGCGGGCCCGGTCGCGCGGGCGACGAGGCGGTGTTCGGCGGCGGCAAGGTCATCCGCGAGTCGATGGGCCAGGCCCGTACCACCCGTGCCGAGGGCGCGCCGGACACCGTCATCACCGGCGTCGTCGTCCTCGACCACTGGGGCATCGTCAAGGCCGACCTCGGCATCCGCGACGGCCGCATCACCGGCATCGGCAAGGCCGGCAACCCCGACACCATGGACGGCGTCCACCCCGACCTCGTCATCGGCCCCGAAACCGAGATCATCGCGGGCAACGGCCGCATCGTCACGGCGGGCGCCATCGACGCGCACGTCCACTTCATCTCGCCGACCGTCGTCGAGGCGGCCCTCGCCTCCGGCATCACCACGCTCGTCGGCGGCGGCACCGGCCCCGCCGAGGGCTCGAAGGCGACCACGGTCACGCCCGGCGGCTGGCACCTCGCCCGGATGTTCGCCGCCCTGGAGCACTACCCCGTCAACATCGGGCTGCTCGGCAAGGGCAACACCATGTCGCGCGAGGCCATGCACGCCCAACTCCGCGGCGGAGCACTCGGGTTCAAGATCCACGAGGACTGGGGCGCCACCCCCGCCGTCATCGATGCCTGCCTCAGTGTGTGCGAGGAGACCGGCGCCCAACTCGCCATCCACACCGACACCTTGAACGAGGCCGGGTTCGTCGGCGACACCCTCGCCGCCATCGCGGGCCGCACCATCCACGCGTACCACACGGAGGGCGCCGGCGGCGGGCACGCACCCGACATCATCACGGTGGTCTCCGAGCCGTACGTCCTGCCCAGCTCCACCAACCCCACCCGCCCGCACACCCTCAACACGCTCGACGAACACCTCGACATGCTGATGGTCTGCCACCACCTCAACCCGGCGGTACCGGAGGACCTGGCGTTCGCCGAATCCCGCATCAGGCCCTCCACCATCGCGGCCGAGGACATCCTGCACGACCTCGGGGCGATCTCGATCATCTCCTCGGACTCCCAGGCGATGGGCCGGGTCGGCGAAGTGATCCTGCGCACCTGGCAGACCGCCCATGTGATGAAGAAGCGCCGCGGCTCCCTGCCAGGAGACGGCCGCGCCGACAACCACCGGGTGCGTCGCTACGTCGCCAAGTACACGATCAACCCGGCCGTCGCGCAGGGACTGGACCGCGAAATCGGTTCGGTCGAGAGCGGAAAGCTCGCCGACCTCGTCCTCTGGGAACCCGCCTTCTTCGGAGTGAAGCCGCTGCTCGTCCTCAAGGCCGGTCAGATCGCGTATGCGCAGATGGGCGACGCGAACGCGTCCATTCCCACGCCCCAGCCCGTGCTGCCCCGCCCGATGTTCGGAGCGATCGGCCGCGCCCCGGCCGCGAATTCCTTCAACTTCGTCGCCGAGGCCGCCATCGAGGACCACCTCGCCGAACGCCTCTCCCTGGGCAAGGAGTTCGTCCCGATCACGAGCACCCGGGGCGTGACCAAGGCCGACATGCGCGAGAACAACGCGATGCCACGGGTCGAGGTGGACGCCGACACCTTCACCGTGACCATCGACGGCGATCCGGTCGACCCGGCCCCGGCGGCGGAACTGCCCATGGCCCAGCGCTACTTCCTCTTCTGACGGGGCGAGACGGGCGATGGACGACGTCACTGGGGGCATGCGGGGCATGCGGGGCATGCGGGGCATGCGGGGCACGGAGGGGACGATGGGCACGGCGAACAAGGAAACCTCGCGGTCCGCCGCGGACGTGGCTCCCGGACCGGAGCCGTCCCGGCCCTCGTCGGGTCGGCCACCGTCCGGAGGCCCGGGGCCCGGCCGTCCGGGCGGCACGGCAGGAGCGGTCGCGGAGGCCGTGAGCGTGGTGCGAGGCAGTGTCGAAGTGGCGCGAGGCAGTGTCGAAGGCGATACGCGTGCGGGCAGGACGACGGACGCACCGACACCGCGGGCAGGAGTGCCCGAGGCCCCGCGGCGTGACCCGGCCGCCCCCGGGACGGCACCCGCCGACTCCGTGACCCCCGGTCTCCCCGGCGTCCGCTCCGACCCGGCCACCGACCCCACATGCCCGCCCACCGCCCCGGAAGACGCCGTACGCCGTCCCCGCCCGCTCCCGGGTGCCCGTGCTGCTCTCCTCGTGCTCGCCGACGGGCGGTTCCCGGCCGGCGGACATGCGCACTCCGGCGGTGCCGAGGCTGCCGTCAAGGCCGGGCGCATCCGCGACCACCACGATCTCGCCGAGTTCTGCCGGGGCCGGTTGCACACGAGTGGCCTCACCGCCGCGGGGCTCGCCGCCGGGGCCGCGTACGGGCTCCACGTGCTGGAGCTGGACGAGGCCGCCGACGCGCGTACCCCATCGCCCGCGCTGCGTGCCACCGCACGCAAGCTCGGCCGCCAGATGATGCGGGCCGCTCGCGCCACCTGGCCGTCGCCGGAGCTGGACGCGCTCGCCGCCGCCCGGCCCCGCGGGGCGCACCAGCCCGTCGTGCTCGGGCTCGCGGCGCGTTCGGCCGGACTCGGCGCCGAGGACGCGGCGCACTGTGCCGCGTACGAGAGCGTCAGCGGCCCGGCCACCGCCGTCGTACGGCTGCTCGGTCTCGACCCGTACCTGGCGACGGCCGTCCTCGCGCGGCTCACGCCCGAGCTGGACCAGGTCGCGCAGCGTGCGGCCGAAGCGGCGTGCGAGGGCATCGGCACCCTGCCCGCCGCCTCGGCACCGCTGCTCGACATCACGGCGGAAGCGCACGCGGCCTGGCCCGTACGTCTCTTCGCCTCGTAACGCCGACCCGCCCCTCATGCACTCCTCGTTCCCGCACGCACCTGTCGTCCCGCACCACCCACGAGCACCGAAGACCCGGGAGTCCGCCATGCACCTCGACCACGACCACTCGCACGCCACCGCCGTCAGCGCCGACGCCGCCCGCCCCGACGGCGCCCGTCGCGCCCTGCGCGTCGGGCTCGGCGGACCGGTCGGCTCCGGCAAGACCGCGACCGTCGCCGCCCTCTGCCGCGAGCTCCGCGACACCCTTTCCCTCGCCGTCGTCACCAACGACATCTACACCCGCGAGGACGCCGAATTCCTGCTCCGCAACGCGGTGTTGCCGCCCGAGCGGATCCAGGCCGTCGAGACGGGCGCCTGCCCGCACACCGCCATCCGCGACGACATCTCGGCCAACCTCGAAGCGGTGGAGGAACTGGAGGACACGGTCGGCCCGCTCGACCTGATCCTCGTCGAGTCCGGCGGCGACAACCTCACCGCCACCTTCTCCAAGGGCCTCGTCGACGCACAGGTCTTCGTCATCGACGTGGCGGGCGGTGACGACATTCCGCGCAAGGGCGGCCCCGGCGTCACCACGGCCGACCTCCTTGTGATCAACAAGACCGACCTGGCGCCGTACGTCGGTTCCGACCTCGACCGGATGGCCCGCGACGCCAAGGAGCAGCGCGGCGAACTCCCCGTTCTGTTCACCTCGTTGACCTCGGGGGAGGGCGTCACACCGGTAGCGGCCTGGGTACGCGCACAACTCGCCGACTGGACCCGCCCCGCAACCGGCACGGTCGCCGGTACCGGTTCCGCGCGCGACGCCGCCGCATGAGCCTGCGCGCCACCGCCCGGATCGTCGCGGCCCCCGGCGGCCGGCTGCCCGTCCTGGAGAGCGACGGGCCGCTCGCCCTGCGCCGCACCCGAGCCTCCGGTGGTGGACCCGGTGACAGCCGGGTCACCGTCGTCGGCGCGATGAGCGCACCGCTGGGCGGTGACCGCCTCGCGATCGAGGCGGAGGTCCAGGACGGTGCCCACCTGACCGTCGACGCGGCGGCAGCCACCGTCGCCCTGCCGGGACGCGCCGCGGAACCCGCGCACTACGACGTCCGTTTGACGGTGGGGCAGCACGCGGCGCTGCACTGGCTGCCGGAACAGCTCATCTCCGCCCGGGGCAGCGACCTGCGCATGCGGACACACGTCGAACTTGCCCCGACCGCCCGTCTGGTGCTCCGTGAGGAGCAGGTGCTCGGCCGTCACCAGGAGCCCACCGGCACCCTCGTCACCCGCCTGACCGTCCGCCGGGGCGGCCGTCCGCTGTTCGACCAGGAGCTGTCGTACGGCCCCGGCGCACCCGGTGGCTGGGACGGCGGCGCGGTCCTCGGCGGCCACCGCGCCGTCGGGCAGCTCCTCGTCGTCCACGAGGGTTCGGCGAACGCACCACCGCGGCCCCGCCTGCTCGGCGAGACCGCGGTGCTCACTCCGCTCGCGGGTCCCGGCGTACTCGTCACGGCGGTGGCGCCGGATGCGCGGGGACTGCGGAGAGTGCTGGACGATGCGCTGGCCCTCGTACGGGAAGAGGCGCGGGGCCGCGTCACCGTACCGGCCGGATGAGTCGGGGGGCGGTCAGCCGCCCACGTACCAGGTGAAGCCGCCGGAGGACGCCATGAGCGTCATCAGGAGAGCGAAGACGATCAGGTCGGCGATGCCCAGACCGATGGCGGCCTTCGACATGCCCGAACCGCCCGTCTGCCGGTAGGCGACGATACCGAAGATGATCGCCAGCGGGCCGAAAAGGAACTGGAAGAAGAGGAGCCCCACGATGCCGCAGACGAGACCGGCGACTGCCAGGCCGTTCGTCCCCGACCGGGTGGGGCTGTGCGTGCGACTGCTCGATCCGAAACTCGACCTCTCTGAACTCCCTTTGTCCTAGGGCTCCTTGGGGATTCTCGGGTATCCCGGTCGGCCGGGTTCATGCGCCCCGGCATCTCGGCGCACCGCTCATCGGGACTTCGTGACCGGTTATTGGTTCGGTAAAGAAACATCAGTGCGGTCTGGCCCCCGCGCCCCTCCTGCCGCAAGGATTCCGTCGGGCCCCCGACTCAGGGGCTCCGGCATTCACAGGGGGAGGTCCCACTTGCGACGCACCGCAGTGCTCGGCTCGGCCGGCACCTTGCTCGCGGGCACGCTCATAGCGGGCGCGATGTCAGCGCCCACCGCGGCGGCCGACAACACCGCAGGCAGCCAGAACGCCGCCGACAGCCGTTCGGTCCTGTCCACCGCCGGGACGCAGGGCGGCGCCGAGGCCCACGGTGTGCGGATCGCCGCGGAGCGTGCGTCCCGGAAGGGCGTCGACTGGCAGGACTGCCCGGCCGACTGGGGCCTGGAGAAGCCCATCAAGTGCGGCTACGTCTGGGTCCCGCTGGACTACCGCAAGCCCTACGGGAAGCAGATCGAGCTCGCCGTCGACAGAATCGGCAACACCGGTTCCAAGGAGGACCGGCAGGGCTCTCTCGTCTACAACCCGGGGGGACCCGGAGGTTCGGGTCTCGGGTTCCCGCGTCGGGTGGTCACGAAGAACCCGATCTGGGCGGGTGCCGCCAAGGCGTACGACCTGGTCGGCTTCGACCCCCGCGGAGTCGGCAAGTCGACACCCATTTCCTGCGTCGACCCGCAGGAGTTCGTCAAGGCGCCCAAGCTCGACCCGGTGCCCGACAGCGAGGCCGACAAGCGGGCCCAGCGCAAGCTGGCCGCGGAGTACGCGGCGGGCTGCAAGGAGCGCAGCGGCTGGATGCTGCCGCACATGACCACCCCGAACACCGCTCGCGACCTGGACGTCATCCGGGCCGCACTCGGCGACAAGAAGCTCAACTACGTGGGTGTCTCGTACGGCACCTACCTGGGCGCCGTCTACAGCACCCTCTTCCCGGCACACGTGCGCCGGATGGTGCTCGACAGCGTCGTCAACCCGTCCACGAAGAAGATCTGGTACGAGGCCAATCTCGATCAGGACATCGCCTTTGAGGGCCGGTTGAAGGACTGGATGACGTGGGTCGCCCGGCACGACGCGGCCTACCACCTCGGCAACACCGCCGAGAAGGTCCACCAGCAGTGGCAGAAGCTGCGCGCCACCGCCAAGAAGAAGCCCATCGGCGGGGTCGTCGGCCCGGCCGAACTGATCGGCTTCTTCCAGAGCGCGCCGTACTACGACAGTTCCTGGGCGCCGGTCGCCGAGGTCTGGAGCAAGTACGTGGCCGGAGACCCGAAGCCGCTGATCGAGGAAGCGGGCCCGGACGTGAAGGACACCGCGGGCAACATCGCCGCCGAGAACGGCAACGCCGTCTACACGGCGGTGGAGTGCACGGACGCCAAGTGGCCGACCAGCTGGCAGAGGTGGAACCGGGACAACACCCGGCTGCACGCGAAGTACCCCTTCCTGACGTGGTCCAACGCGTGGATGAACCTGCCCTGTGCCACCTGGGGAGTCGAGCAGCAGCACGCCATGGAGGTGAGGACCGGCAAGCGCCTGCCGCCGGTCCTGATCACCCAGGCGGCCCGGGACGCGGCGACGCCGTACACGGGCGCTGTGGAACTGCACAAGCGGCTGAAGGGCTCGCGCCTGATCACCGAACGCGACGCCGGCTCGCACGGCATTACCAACCTGGGCAACCCGTGCATCGACGATCGGGTCCGGAACTACCTGGTGAACGGCACGCTGGACGGCCGCGACGTGACGTGCGCGCCGCACGCCGCACCGAAGCCGCAATAGCCCCGGCGACCGAGGCCGGAACCGCTCGAACGGCTCGGGCCGGAACAGTGCCAACGGCCCGGGCCGGAACAGTTCCGGCGAGCGAGGCCGGAGCGGCTGGGGCAGAAGCCGGGGCCGCTCCGGCGCTGTGAACGAAGGGCCGGTCGGTGCTCTCCCACCGGCCGGCCCTTCCTGCACGTCGCCGCGCAGCGACGCGGGGACTCAGTGCCGCAGCCGCGGGAACTTGCGTCCCTCCGTCGCCTGTTCGGCCTTCACGTCGGCCGCGTACCGGTCGACGTACTCCTGCCCGGACAGGGCGAGGATCGCGGACATGATCTCGTCGGTGACCGCGCGCAGCACCGCCTTCTCCTTCTCCATTCCCGCGAACCGGGAGAAGTCCAGGGGCGTGCTGAACCGAATGGTGACCCGCTTGATCCTGGGGATCTTCCGTCCGGGCGGCTGGATCTCGAACGTCCCCACCATGGCGCACGGCACCACCGGCACCCCGGCCGTGATCGCCATCACGGCGACGCCGACCTTCCCCTTGTACAGCCGCCCGTCGTGCGACCGGGTCCCCTCCGGATAGATCCCGAGCAACTCGTCCTTCGCGAGGACCCCCAGCCCCTCCCGGACGGCGGCCTTCCCGGCCTCCTTGCCCGACCGGTCCACCGGGATCTGCCCCGCGCTGCGGAAGAACGCCGCCGTCAGCCGCCCCTTGAGCCCCGGCCCGGTGAAGTACTCCGCCTTCGCCAGGAACGTGATCCGCCGCTTCAGCACCGCGGGCATCAGGAAGTGGTCGGAGAACGACAGGTGGTTTCCCGCGACGATCGCCGCCCCGTCCTCGGGAACGTACGCCAGCCCCTCGATCCTCGGCCGGAAGAGCAGCTTCAGCAACGGCCCGAGAACGACGTACTTGAGCACGTAATAGAACACCCGGTTGCTCCCTATGTGACGGAATGCTGTGGGGACGGACTTTTTGCTGGTCAGGGCTTGTTTCGGGGGCGCTCAGTGTAGGTGCGGGTGTGCCCTCGTGTAACCACCTCGGTCCGTACCGACGCTGATCGCAGCCGACGCGCTCGCAGGTGCCCGTGCACGGCGCGAGCACCTGGGAAGGCTTTACCCGCACGGGGAGCCGGGATGCCTGCCGTCCGGCGGCGAGGCCGCTCCAGTGTGTGCGGTGTGGGACTGCCGTGCACGGGCCGGTCAGGCCAGCCCGGACAGCGAGCCCAGCAGGACGAGCAGCGCGCACACGGAGAAGTTGACAGCCTTGTGCTCCATGAAGATCGCGGCGAACTCGCGGATCACGGCGCTCGGCCAGAAGTAGCGGGCCGTGGGGGAGCCGATCACCTGGCCGTTGACGCCCGTCTTGCGGGCCATCAGTGCGGCACGGAACGCGTGATAGTTGTTCGTGACGATCGCGCAGCGGTAGCCCGGCATGTGCTCGCTCATGAGCGTGCCGCTGAAGGTGAGGTTCTCCTCGGTGGTCCGCGACGCGTTCTCGGTCAGGATCCGGTCCGCGGGCACGCCCGTGCCGATCAGGTACTCGGCCATCGCCACGGCCTCCGGACGGTCCTCGTCGGGTCCCTGCCCGCCGGAGGTGACCATCATCGGGTTCCCGCCGGCGGCGATCTGTGCCTCGTACAGCTCACGGCCCTTGTGCAGGCGGCCGGCCAGCAACGGCGGGACCTGGTTGCGGATCAGGCCCGCGCCGAGGACCACCACGAAGTCGAGACCGCCGCGCGGCCTGAACCGGCCGTACAGCGCCGCATAGAGGAGGAAGCAGGTGAAGAGGAACGAGACGTAGCCGACGACCAGGACCGCGACCACGGTGACCGTGCCGAGCGCCCGCGAGCCCGTCTGCAGCGTCGTCGCGACCATCACCGCGAGTCCGACGATGCCCAGGCCCGCGAGCAGCGACAGCAGGTTGGCCGGACTCCTGCCCTCCTTGCGGACCATCTGCAGACCGTTGCGGATCAGGAAGAAGGCGAGGGTGAAGGGGGCCAGGGCCGCGGCCACGAAGACGGCGACGGCGAGACCTCCGACCAGGGTGCGGCCCGTCTGGTTCGCCGTCGCCGTCAGCCGGGCCGCGGTCACGAGCAGCCCCAGGACCGTGAAGAACAGGGCGAGGACCAGGAAGACGCCGTTCCGCAGGCGTCTGCGGTCCCGCAGCATGCTGATGACGAGGGCCAGGAAGCAGAGACCGGCCGGCACAAAAACGATCATGCGGGTACGTTACGTCACTTCCGTGCGGCGTCGCCGGGGTTCGGTCAGGGCCGAACGGACCAGTCGGGCCGACCCGAACGGACGACCCCGCGGCCCCGTACGGTGTGGCCGGTTGCCGGACGCGACGGCGCCGGATGCCCTGGCCCCACCCCGACCGCGCCGTACGGGCCCGTACGCACATTCCGTCCCGGAGGACCCCCATGCGACTCCCGCTCCGTCGTGCCGCCGTCGCGGCGACCGCCCTGCTCGCCCTCACCTCCGCGGCAACGGCCGTAAGCCACCCCGTCCCCACGGACACCACGCCGGCCGACGGTCATCCTGCCGCGACGGACACGACCGCGGCAACCGACCATCCCGTCCTGCGGCACGGGCTGCTGCTCACCGTCTCCGGCGCCGAGGACTCCTCGGTGCGGGTCGTGGGCCTGACGTGCCGGCCGGAGCCCGGCGGCGGTCACCCGAGCGCCTTGGACGCCTGCGACACCCTCGTACGGGCGCGCGGCGACTTCGACGCGCTGGTCGGCAACCGGCACGCCTGTACCAAGCAGTACGACCCGGTGACGGCGACCGCCCACGGCATCTGGCGCGGCCGCACGATCCACTGGAAGAAGACCTACGGCAACGCGTGCATGCTCGACGCGGGAACCGGAGCGCTCTTCCGCTTCTGACCCCGCCCGCAGGGCCCGGCCCCCGTCGGCGGGGGGCGCGACGCGCGGCCGGTCAGCGGCCGCCCGACGTGGTCGCCGCACCCGCCGTCGCCAGCAACAGCACCACCCAGCCGAACCACAGCCAGCCGCTGCTGCCCAGCGCCGCCGTGTACGCCGTGACGAGCACCAGCATCCCGACGGTCAGCACTCCCATCGACCTCGGTGAACCGGTCATCCGCGCCACCTCCTTCGCGTGGAGTGACATCGTCACCCGGCGGACCGCCCCACCGCTACCTGTGTGCGGTCCCGTTACCCGCGGCCTGCGGTCCCGCACGGCCACACCTCCTAGGCACCGCTGCGCGCACGCAGCGAGGCCAGGTACGCGTTGTAGTCCTCCAGCTGCTTGTCGCCGTCCCGGTCCGCGGCCCGGTCCGAGCGGCGGGCCACCCGCTGCTCGGACCGGTACCACTGGAAGACGAGTGCGATCAGCACCAGGACGGACGGGATCTCGCTGAACGCCCAGGCGATGCCGCCCGCCGCGTTCTGATCGGCGAGCGCGTCGATGCCCAGCGAGGCGGGCGGGTTCTTGTACGCCTCGACCATCGGCTGCGACGCCATCATCAGCGCGATGCCGAAGAACGCGTGGAAGGGCATCCCCGCGAAAAGCTCCAGCATCCGCATCACGTAACCGGGGCGGTGCGGCCCCGGGTCGACGCCCATGATCGGCCAGAAGAAGACCAGGCCGACGGCGAGGAAGTGCACCATCATCGTGATGTGCCCGACCCTGCTGCCCATGAGGAAGTCGAACAGCGGCGTGAAGTAGAAGCCGTACAGGCTTGCGATGAACAGCGGGATCGTGAACGCCGGATGCGTGACGATCTTGATGTACCGGCTGTGCAGCAGGGCGAGCAGCAGCTCACGCGGCCCCTTGCGGCCCTTGCGCCCGCGTCCCGAGACGGGCAGCGCGCGCAGGGTGAGCGTCACCGGCGCGCCGAGCAGGATCAGGATGGGCGACAGCATGGAGACGATCATGTGCTGCACCATGTGCACGCTGAACATGACCATGCCGTAGTCGTTGAGCATGGTGCACATCACGAGGAGCACCGTCAGCACACCGACGACGAAGAAGACCGTCCGGCCGACCGGCCAGGAGTCGCCGCGCCGCCGCAGCCGCACCACACCCCACCCGTACAGGGCGAGAGCGGCCAGACACGCGATCAGGAAAAAGGGATCGGGGGAAAGCTCCAGACCCCGTCCCAGCGTGAACGGCGGCAGGTCCATGTTCATGCCGTGCCCGCTGTGATCCATCCACTGACTCCTGTTTCGTGCCGGTTGTCCGGTCCAGAGTAGAACTGCCCCCGGTCGCCGATGCGACCGGGGGCAGTTCGTCAGGCCCGCAACCGGGTCCTCACAGGACGCATTCCGCTTCCTCGTAGCGCTGGGCCGGAACCGTCTTCAGCTCCGCGACCGCGTCGGCGAGCGGCACCATCACGATGTCCGTGCCGCGCAGCGCCGTCAGCATGCCGAACCGGCCGTGATGCGCCGCTTCCACCGCGTGCCATCCGAAGCGGGTCGCGAGCACGCGGTCGTAGGCGGTCGGGGTGCCGCCGCGCTGCACATGGCCCAGGATCACCGGGCGGGCCTCCTTGCCCAGGCGTTCCTCCAGCTCGATGGCGAGCTGGTTGGCGACGCCCGCGAAGCGCTCGTGCCCGTACTGGTCCTTCTTGCCGACGTTGAACTCCATCGACCCCTCGCGCGGCTTGGCGCCCTCCGCCACGACGACGATGGCGAACTTCTTGCCCGCCGAGAAACGCTTGCCGACCAGCTCGGTGAGCTCACCGATGTCGAAGGGCCGCTCGGGCACCACGATGGCGTGCGCGCCCGCCGCCATCCCCGAGTGCAGCGCGATCCAGCCGGTGTGCCGGCCCATGACCTCGACGATCAGCACGCGCTGGTGGGACTCCGCGGTCGTCTTCAGGCGGTCGAGGGCTTCGGTGGCGACGCCCACCGCCGTGTCGAACCCGAAGGTGACGTCGGTCGAGGCGATGTCGTTGTCGATGGTCTTGGGCACGCCGACGATGGGCAGACCCGCCTCGGACAGGAGGTGGGCCGCCTTCAGGGTGCCTTCCCCGCCGATCGGGATGATCGCGTCGAGGCCGAGGTCGGCGACGTGACCGCGAGCGGTCTCGACGCCGCCGCGCAGGTGCGCCGGCTGGACGCGGGAGGATCCGAGGATGGTGCCGCCGCGGGCCAGGATGCCGCTGACGGCGTCCAGGTCGAGAGGGCGGTAGTCGCACTCCAGGAGACCCCGCCAGCCGTCGTGGAAGCCGATGACCTCGTCGCCGTGGTCGACGACGGCACGGTGGACGACGGAGCGGATGACGGCGTTCAGGCCGGGGCAGTCGCCGCCGGAGGTGAGGACACCAATACGCATGGCGCGAAGACCTTTGCAACGTGGGCCGGGGGACCGGACCACGTCGTCCGGTGGGGTCCCCGTCACCCTACAAGCGCCGGGTGACGGGGCCGAACCGGGCGTCCAACGGGTGGACGTTCCTCGTGACGCAACGCCGGGGGCCGCGAAGCCGTGCGACGTGTGGGGTGAGACGGCGTCAGGCGGGCTGCGTGGCGCTCGCGATGCGCTCGGAGCGCAGCGCCTCGTACCACCGGTCGTCGGTCGGCGGCAGCGCGTTCACGTCGAGGGCCAGCTTCAGCAGCAGATCCGCGATCTGCGGATTGCGGGCCAGGACCGGACCGTGCATGTACGTACCGAAGACGGTGTCGTTGTACGCGCCCTCCGTGCCGTCGCCGGTGCCGTTGCCCTTGCCGAGGCGGATCCGGGCGAAAGGGCGGGCGGTGGGGCCGAGGTGGGTGATGCCCTGGTGGTTTTCGAAGCCGGTGAGCTGCGGGAGGTTCAACGGGGCGTCGATGTCGCCGAGGACGTCGCCGACGCAGCGCTCGCCCTCGCCGCGGGTGGAGATCACGTCGAGCAGGCCCAGGCCCTGCTCGCGCTGGCCGAGGTCGTTGATGAACTCGTGGCCGAGGATCTGGTACCCGGCGCAGACGGAGAAGACGATCGCGCCGTTGGACACGGCCCGGCTCAACCCGCCGTCCTTGCGCAGCCGTTCGGCCGCCAGCCGCTGCGGGCGGTCCTCACCGCCGCCGATCAGGTAGATGTCGCCCGAAGTGGGGACGGGCTGGTCGCTGCGTACGTCGACACGCTGCACGTCGAGGCCGCGCTGGCGGGCCCGCCGCTCGACGACCAGGGCGTTGCCCTGGTCGCCGTACGTGCTGAGGAGGTCCGGGTAGATCCAGACCAGCCGCAGACTGCTGTCGTTCATTCGAGTCATGGTCCCTGCGGTTTCTGTCAGTTGCCGACGCGGCGGCGGAGGTCCTGGAACGCGGTGTAGTTGGCGATCGTCTCGATCAGTCCGGGCGGCGCGAGCTGCACGGCCTCGTCGAGGTTCTCGCAGACCCGGAACTCCAGGTTCGCGACTTCGAGTCGTACGGCCAGGTCCAGCTTGCGGTCGCCGAGGACGAAGATCGGGTGACCGGCGAGCCGGGTGTAGTCGACGTCCCACAGCCAGGAGGTGTCGGTGCCGTCGGCGCCACGGGCGTTGACGGCCAGGATCACCGGCGTCGGCGGCGGGTTGATCAGCGAGAAGGTCTCCAGCCAGCCGGCCGGGTTCTTCGCCAGCAGCAGGCGCAGCTCACGGTTGTGGAACTGGACGACGTCATAGCGTCCCGCCACCGCCTGCACCTGGTACATCCGCTCCAGCGCGACCTGCGGCGGCACGCCGAAGGTGGCCGCGACGGCCGCCGAGGTGGCCGCGTTGGCCTTGTTGGCGCGGCCCGGCAGCTGGAGGTGGATGGGCCACGCTGAGCCGTGCGGGTCCAGCACGTGGTCCCCGGAGAGCACCCAGCTCGGCGTCGGACGCCGGAAGCCGCAGTCGCCGCAGAACCAGTCGTCCCCCGGACGCTGCATCACACCGCCGCAGGAGGGGCACGACCAGGCGTCGTCCTTCCACTCCTGACCGGCCGCCACCCACACCACGTTGGGCGACGAGGACGCCGCCCACACGATCAGCGGGTCGTCGGCGTTCGCGATGACGACGGCCTTCGAACCGGCCAGCCCCTCGCGCCACTTCTCGGCCAGCATCCGCGTCTCGGCGGCCCGGTCGAGCTGGTCGCGGGAGAGGTTGAGGAGCGCGATCGCCTTCGGCGTCACGTCGCGGGCCACGCCCGCCAGGTACTTCTCGTCGACCTCGATCACGCCGTACTTCGCGTCCGAACCGCCCGCCAACGCGGACGTGATGCCCGCCGGCATGTTGGCGCCGAGCGCGTTGGAGACGACCGGACCGCTGGCCCGCAGGGCCTCGGCGATCAGCCGGGTCGTCGTCGTCTTGCCGTTGGTCGCCGAGACAAGCACCACGTCCAGATGCTGTGCGAGCCGTCCCAGCAGGTCCGGGTCGAGCCTGAGCGCGACCTTTCCGCCGATCACCGAACCGCTTCCGCGTCCCGCGGCACGGGACACCGCCGCCGCGGCCTTGCCTGCCGTCACGGCCAGCTTGGCCCGCGGCGACAACGGCTCCGTGTTGCCTGCCATCGTCACTTGTCCTCCTTGCATCCGGCGCCGCACTTGCCCCAGGTCCACCGGTCAACAGTCCGGGCTCAGCCTATCGAGGTCCCGCCGGGTGCCCGAACCGCGGCACCCGTGGGGAAGGGCGCGGACCAGGGTCGACGGTACGGGACGCGCTGCGAAAAGCGTGCAGGCGTCGGCTCCCGCCGCGGTGACGCCGCCGGCCGGGGCCCGGCGGCGGGGCGGCTCCGGCGTGCGGGAACGTAGGCTTGCGGTCATGCGCCACCGCCCCATTCCCGGCAGTTCCGGCACCGTACGAGCGATGACTCTCCTCGGCGAGAAGGTCCTGCACGCCCCGTGCGAGCCCGTCACCGAGTTCGGGCCTGAGCTCGCGCGCCTCGTCGAGGACCTGTTCGCGACGATGTACGCCGCCGAGGGCGTCGGTCTCGCCGCCAATCAGATCGGCGAGGGCGTACGGGTCTTCGTCTACGACTGCCCCGACGACGAGGACGTCCGCCACCTCGGGCACGTCGTCAACCCGCGTCTCGTCGAGGCCGACGGCCCGGCCGTCCGGGGCCCCGAGGGCTGTCTGTCGCTGCCCGGTCTGGAAGCCGGCACGCCGCGCTTCGACCACGCGGTCGTGGAGGGCTTCACGGCGACGGGCGAGCCGGTCACCGTCTCCGGCACCGGCTTCTTCGCCCGCTGCCTCCAGCACGAGTGCGACCACCTCGACGGGCTGGTCTACACCGACCGGCTCACCGGCTGGCGCAAGGCGAAGGCACAGCGGGACGCACGCCGCGCGCCGTGGGGGCGTACTTCCTGACGCTGCCCGAGACTTCCCGGCGCGCGGGCGGTGCGGGCGGAGTGTGCCTGGCGTGCGGGCAGCCGTGCGTGCGGCACGGAGGGTTCGTACGCACTCCGCCACTCACCCGCCGCCCTTCCCGCTAGAACCCCGGCTCCCGCTAGAACCCCGGCCCGCCCGGACGGTCGCCCGCGGCGGCGAGCCGCCCCCACAGCAGGTCGGCGAGACTGCCCACCAACTCGGCGCGGGAGCAGGGGCGTTCGCCCAGCCACCAGTCGCCGGCCGCGTGCATCATGCCGACGATGCCGTGCCCCCAGACGCGGGCCAGCTGCTCGGAGTTCGGGCCGAGGTCGACGCGCTCGGCGATCACCTCGGCCAGCTCCTCGCCCATCCTGCGCAGCAGCGGCGCCGAGTGCCGGCCGACGTCGAATCCTCGCTCGGACTGTGCGGCGGCGGGAGCGGTGGCCGCCGCGGCGTCGTCCGCCGGGTGCATCAGGAAGCGGTACACCTGCGGGCGCGCCTCGATCGCCGCGAGATAGGTGTCCAATGTGCGTTCCACGCGTTCGCGACGCTCGGCGGGGGCGTCCAGAGCCGCGCGCAGGGCGGCCAGGAGGGCGTCGGTGTGACGCTTGGCCAGGGCGCGGTAGAGGCCCCCCTTGTCGCCGAAGTGCCGGTAGAGGATCGGCTTGGTGATGCCCGCCTCGGCGGCGATGGCGTTCATGGACGCCTGCGGGCCGTCCCGCAGGACCACGCGGTCCGCGGCTTCGAGCAGTTCGCGGCGTCGCGCCTCGGCCGACGACCGTTGCGTGGTGGCCTGCTGTGTGGTCTCCATCGTGTGCTCTCCCCGCCCAGGTGGTTGCGTTCCGTGACCCCCGCGCAACGTAACACTGCCCGCCGGCTTGGACTGTTGACAGGGGCTACTCGTGGGTAACACACTCTGGTTACCGCAAGTAACGTGCAGGCGCTGGAGGGGACATGGCCGAGTTCACACTCGATCTCAACGACGACCAGAAGCAGGTTCGCGACTGGATCCACGGGTTCGCCGCGGATGTGATGCGCCCGGCCGCCGCGGAGTGGGACGAGCGTGAGGAGACGCCCTGGCCGGTGATCCAGGAGGCGGCCAAGATCGGCATCTACTCGCTCGACTTCTACGCCCAGCAGTACTTCGACCCTACGGGGCTGGGCATCCCCATGGCTATGGAAGAGCTGTTCTGGGGTGATGCGGGCATCGGCCTGTCGATCGTGGGGACCGGTCTGGCCGCGGTGGGAGTCCTCGCGAACGGCACCGAGGAACAGATCGGCACCTGGATACCCCAGATGTACGGCGACGCCGACGACGTGAAGGTCGCCGCCTTCTGCTCCTCCGAACCGGACGCCGGATCGGACGTCGCGTCCATGCGCACGCGCGCCGTGTACGACGAAGCGAAGGACGAGTGGGTCCTCGACGGCACGAAGACGTGGGCGACCAACGGCGGCATCGCCAACGTGCACGTGGTCGTCGCCTGTGTGGACCCCGCACTGGGATCCAAGGGCCACGCCTCCTTCATCGTGCCGCCGAGCACCCCCGGTCTGACCCAGGGCCAGAAGTTCAAGAAGCACGGCATCCGCGCCTCGCACACCGCCGAAGTCGTCCTGGAGAACGTGCGGATCCCCGGCAGCTGCCTGCTCGGCGGCAAGGAGAAACTCGACGAGCGCCTCGCCCGCGCCCGGGAACGGGCCGCGAAGAGCGGCGGCGAGCGCGTGAAGAACGCGGCGATGGCCACCTTCGAGGCGTCCCGGCCGGCCGTCGGCGCGATGGCCGTCGGCACCGCACGGGCCGCGTACGAGGTCGCCCTCGACTACGCGATGACCCGGGAACAGTTCGGCCGCCCCATCATCGACAACCAGGGCATCGCCTTCCAGCTCGCCGACATGCGCACCCAGATCGACGCGGCCCGGCTGCTGGTGTGGCGGGCGTCCTGGATGGCGGTCTCGGGCAAGCCGTTCACAGCGGCGGAGGGCTCCATGTCGAAGCTGTACGCCAGCGAGGTCTCGAAGAAGGTGACGGCCCAGGCGATCCAGATACTCGGCGGGAACGGCTACACCCGGGAGTACCCGGTGGAACGGATGCACCGGGACGCAGCCATCTACACGATCTTCGAGGGGACGAGCGAGATCCAGCGCCTGGTGATCGCCAGGACGCTCTCCGGCATGCCGATCCGCTAGCAGGCGCCGCGGACGCCGGGCGGCGGCGTCCTCGCCGCCCCGGTCGTGGAGATGTGGCTCGGCCCACCACACCTCCACGACCCGGCTCCCCACCAGGACACCGGCCTCCGCGCCCCCGCGGCGATGACAGCCGTACCCGCTGTCACGGAACGCCCCGCTGCCGCCGGGCCCCGGCCCCTGCGCCGGCCGCGGCCGCGATCCGCCGGACGTCAGGCGGGCAGGTGGGAATCCACGGCCGCGACGAGCGCGGCGTCGTTCGGCTCGGTACGCGGGCGGAAGCGGCCCACGATGTCGCCGGTGGGGGAGATGAGGAACTTCTCGAAGTTCCACTGGACGTCCCCGGCCTTGCCGTCGGCGTCCGCGACCTTCGTCAGTTCCTTGTAGAGCGGGTGCCGGTGCTCGCCGTTGACCTCGATCTTTTCGAGGAGGGGGAAGGTCACGCCGTAGCTCGCCGAGCAGAAGGTGGCGATCTCCTCCGCGCTTCCCGGTTCCTGGCCCGCGAACTGGTTGCACGGCACACCCAGGACCGTGAAGCCGCGGTCCGCGTACGACTTCTGGAGTTCCTCCAGGCCCGCGTACTGCGGCGTCAGGCCGCACTTCGACGCGACGTTGACCACCAGGACGGCCTTGCCCTTGTGGGCGGCCAGGCTCGTGGGGGCGCCGTCCAGGGTGTTCAGCGGGATGTCGTACAGGCTCATCTGCCGTCTCCTCGTCAGTCAGCTCTGCGCTGTTTAGTCCGAAAGACGCAGGCTAGCCGCTGGCACCGGCATCCAGGCCGCGTCAGCGTTGCGGATACGCCGTCCGCCGGCCCGGGCAGTGGTCCGCGGACCGTCCGCCCCGGGCGGGACGGTCGAGCTGGGGGCGGCGGGTGCCAGGTCGCGGGAGCGTTTCTCCGTACCGGCCGCGGGGCGTTGTCAGTGGCGCCTCCTACGCTCGTGACCATGAGCAGCGACGCGATGACGGTGAGCAGATGGCTCAGGGACCCGAGGGTGCTGGCGGTGCAGGCCGCCGAGTACCGGGATCTCGCCGCGCGCGGCGACCTGTCCGGGCTGGCCCGCGCGGTGATGATGGCGGCCTGCCGCGATGGCCCGGTGATCGGCCCCGGCGGGAGGAACACGGAGCTGCTGCGCACGCTCCCCGATGCCGATCGGTCGCGCCGGAGGTGGCGGAGGCATCGGTCGAAGCCTTGGCACGACGCGGGGACGAGACCGCAGAGGCGGAACTCGCAGCCCTGGCCGACCGGGTCACCCACCGGCGGGTCGCGCGGACGCTGGCGGAGGCGCGGGGGACGGTACGCGAGCGGCAGCGGGGCGGGGGAGAGGCGGCCTCGCGGGGGCCGGCGCAACGTCAACGAGCATCGCGCCGGGGGGCGTCTGGCAATCCGGGTGCTACCCGGGCTGCGGCACCGGGTCCTCGCCGAACACCCACGGCGCCAGGACGACGAGCCAGCCGTCCGGGTCGGCGAAGAGCACCGCCCCCCGCTCCGGCCAGTACGCGTTGGCCGCCGCCACGGGCTCGTGCCCGCGCTCGCGCAGCCGGGCCGCCGCGGTCTCGACGGCCGCGGGCCCGCGCAGGTACAGAACGAGCAGGTTCTCCGGGTGCGGCTCCGGTATCCGCGGCGGATTGCCGTGCTGGGTGATCTCCATGTGCACAGGGGCGCCCGGCAGCCCGAGCACCACACCGTCGTACCCCTTGTGGCCGTCCTCGCCGCGCCAGGCGGCCAGCACGGGCAGCCCCAAGTCGTCGCGGTAGAAGGCCAGGACCTCGTCATAGCGTGCGGTGGGCCGAGCGAAGCGCACGGCGCCCACGTCGAGGTGGGCCGGCCAGGAAGTGATCATGCGGGGCAGTGTAAGCAGGGCGCCGGAACCCCGCAGCCTGAACCCCGCAGCCGGAAAGCCGGAGCCGAGGCCTCGTCGTGCGACGGAGTGGTGCCAGGGCTGCCTCGGTCGTCGCCCACCGGCCCGGGGACGCGCCCGGCGGTCGGCCCCTACCGCCCCGCCGGCACGCGCCCGGCGGTCCGGCCGTACGCGCGGTGCACCCCGTACGCGCAGGCCGCGCCCACGACGTACCAGAAGAGGTCCGGCGCGTGGAAGGTAGAACCGAACACCAGCCGCAACAGGCCGTTACGGGCGCTCAATTCACCCGGCAAGCGGGACAGTTGCGCGAACTCCACGGCCCAGCTCAGCCCCAGGGCGACCGCTCCCGCGACCATGGGCCGCACCAGGGGCCGTACGGCGACGACGAGTGCGTACAGCAGCACCGTGTACAGCGCGACCCCCGCGTACTTCGCGAATGCCCCGTCCCCCGTGGTCCGGATGCCGAGCGCGGCGGCGGTCGTGACCGCCGCCGCTGCCAGTAAGTGGATCCGTACCCGCCTCACTCCGCGGTCTCGGACTCGTCGATCAGGTACGACGACTCGTCGAAGAGTTCGAGGAGGACCACGACGAACGCCTCACGCACCACCACGTACTCCAGCACGATCCCCGGCGCGACGTAGGCCTTGCGGTACGTCTCGTTGGGACCGATCTGTGCCGTGGCCAGCTTGTGGAACGGGTCCCGGGACAGCACCCGCACCGCGTGGTCCACGGTCGCCCGCCGGTCCGCGGTCAGGCTGTCGTGGACGGCCTTCGCCTCGACCGTGTACTTGACCTGGGAACGCCGCCCGGTCATCCCTCGTCGCCCAGCTTCCGGAACAGCCCCTCCTGCACCACCGACACCAGCAGTCGCCCGTCACGGTCGTAGATCCGGCCGCGTGCCAGGCCCCGTCCGCCGGTCGCGATCGGGGACTCCTGGTCGTAGAGGAACCACTCGTCCGCGCGGAAGGGGCGGTGGAACCACATCGCGTGGTCGAGCGACGCGATGTCGAAGTTCCACGAGCCCCACAGCGGCTCCACCGGCAGTCGCACCGCGTCCAGCAGCGTCATGTCACTGGCGTAGGCGAGCGCGCAGGTGTGCACGAGCTGGTCGTCGCCGAGCGGGCCGACCGCGCGCATCCACACCGCGCTGCGCGGCTCCGCGCCCTCGATCTGTTCCCGCGTCCAGCGCAGCCCGTCCACGTACCGGATGTCAAAGGGCTGCCGGCGTGCCATCCGCTCCAGCTCCTCCGGCAGAGCACCGAGGTGTTCGCGGATCTCCTCGGCGACCGTCGGCAGCGACTCCGGGTCCGGGACCTCCCGGCGCGGCGGCAGCTGGTGCTCGATGCCGCCCTCCTCAGGCTTGTGGAAGGAGGCCGTCAGGTTGAAGATCGTGCGGCCCTGCTGCACGGCGGTGACCCGCCGGGTGGTGAAGGACCTCCCGTCCCGCACCCGCTCCACCTGGTAGACGATCGGGACGCCGGGCCGCCCCGGCCGCAGGAAGTAGGCGTGCAGCGAGTGCACGGGACGCTCGCCGTCCGTCGTGCGTCCCGCCGCGACCAGCGCCTGTCCCGCGACCTGACCGCCGAAGACCCGCTGAAGGTGCTCCTGCGGGCTGACGCCGCGGAAGATGTTGAGCTCGATCTGCTCCAGGTCGAGCAGATCGACGAGTCTCTCGGCCGGATTCGTCATCGGTTTTCGTCCTCTTCCATGAGTGTGCGGGGCGGGGCTAGAGCTGACCGACGGACGTGACGCGGACGACCGCCCGCGCCTCCTCGTCCGAGGCCGCAAGGTCGACCTCGGCGCTGATGCCCCAGTCGTGGTCGTCGTTCGGGTCGTCGAAGATCTGCCGCACCCGCCACAGACCGTGCGGTGCGTCCTCCTCGATGAGCAGCAGCTTGGGGCCGCGCGCGTCCGGTCCGGTGCCGAGGTCGTCGTGCTCGTCCCAGTAGGCGTCCATGGCCTCGCCCCACTTGTCCTCGTCCCAGCCGCTGTCGGCGTCCAGCTCGCCGAGGGCGCGGACGTTGTCCAGGGCGGCCAGCTCGACCCGGCGGAACATGGCGTTGCGCACCAGCACCCGGAAGGCCCTCGCGTTGGCCGTCACCGGCTTGACCTGGTCGGCCTTCTCCTGTGCCTGCTCGGCCGTCTCCACCTCGGGGTTCGCCAGCTGCTCCCACTCGTCGAGGAGCGAGGAGTCCACCTGGCGGACCAGCTCGCCGAGCCAGGCGATCAGGTCTTCGAGGTCCTCCGACTTGAGGTCGTCGGGGATGGTGTGCTCCAGCGCCTTGTACGCGCCCGCCAGGTACCGCAGCACGATGCCCTCGGTGCGCGCCAGCTCGTAGTGCGAGGTGAACTCCGCGAAGTTCATGGCCCGCTCGTACATGTCCCGCACGACGGACTTCGGCGAGACCGGGTGGTCGCCCACCCACGGGTGGCTCTTGCGGTACACGTTGTACGCGTGCCACAGCAGCTCCTCCAGCGGCTTGGGGTACGACACCTCCTGGAGCCGCTCCATCCGCTCCTCGTACTCCATGCCGTCGGCCTTCATCTGCCCGATGGCCTCGCCGCGGGCCTTGTTCTGCTGCGCGCCCAGGATCTGCCGGGGGTCGTCCAGCGTCGACTCCACGACGGACACCATGTCCAGCGCGTACGACGGCGAGTCGGGGTCCAGCAGGTCGAAGGCGGCCAGGGCGAACGTCGACAGCGGCTGGTTCAGCGCGAAGTCCTGCTGCAGGTCGACCGTCAGCCGTACGACCCGGCCCTCTGCGTCGGGAGTGGCCAGCTGCTCGACCACACCGCCGTCGAGCAGTGAACGGTAGATGGCGATGGCGCGGCGGATGTGCCGCAGCTGCGCCTTGCGCGGCTCGTGGTTGTCCTCCAGCAGATGGCGCATCGCCTCGAAGGCGTTTCCGGGACGCGCGATCACGGACAGCAGCATGGTGTGCGTGACCCTGAAACGGCTGGACAGCGGCTCGGGGTCGGAACCGATCAGCTTGTCGAAGGTGGACTCCGACCAGGCGACGAAGCCCTCCGGGGCCTTCTTCCTGACCACCTTGCGGCGCTTCTTCGGGTCGTCGCCCGCCTTGGCGAGCGCCTTCTCGTTCTCCACGACGTGCTCGGGGGCCTGCGCCACCACGAAACCGGCCGTGTCGAAACCGGCCCGCCCGGCACGGCCCGCGATCTGGTGGAACTCCCGCGCGCGCAGGGTCCGCACCCGTGTCCCGTCGTACTTCGTCAGCGCCGTGAACAGCACCGTGCGGATCGGCACGTTCACGCCGACGCCCAGGGTGTCCGTACCGCAGATGACCTTCAGCAGACCGGCCTGCGCCAGCTTCTCCACCAGCCGCCGGTACTTCGGCAGCATGCCGGCGTGGTGGACGCCGATGCCGTGCCGGACGTACCGGGAGAGGTTCTGGCCGAACTTCGTGGTGAAGCGGAAGTTGCCGATCAGCTCGGCGATCTTCTCCTTCTCCTCCTTGGAGCACATGTTGATGCTCATCAGCGACTGCGCCCGCTCGACGGCCGCCGCCTGGGTGAAGTGCACGATGTAGACCGGCGACTGCCTGGTCTCCAGGAGCTCCGTCAGGGTCTCCGTGATGGGCGTCAGCCGGTACTCGTACGACAGCGGAACCGGTCGTGTCGCGGACCGCACGACCGCCGTCGGACGGCCCGTCCTGCGCGTCAGGTCCTTCTCGAACATCGAGACGTCCCCGAGCGTCGCCGACATCAGGATGAACTGCGCCTGCGGCAGCTCCAGGATCGGGATCTGCCATGCCCACCCGCGGTCCGCCTCCGCGTAGAAGTGGAACTCGTCCATCACGACCTGGCCGATGTCCGCGTGCTTGCCGTCGCGCAGCGCGATCGAGGCGAGGACCTCGGCGGTGCAGGCGATGACCGGGGCGTCGGAGTTCACGGACGCGTCGCCGGTGAGCATGCCCACGTTCTCATGACCGAAGAGCTTGGCCAGCTCGAAGAACTTCTCCGACACCAGCGCCTTGATCGGAGCCGTGTAGAAGGTGACCTTGTCCTGGGCCAGCGCCGTGAAGTGCGCACCTGCCGCGACCAGGCTCTTTCCGGAACCGGTCGGCGTGGACAAGATCACGTTCGCGCCGGTGACCACCTCCATCAGCGCTTCCTCCTGCGCCGGATACAGGGCGATGCCCCGGCCCTCGGCCCAGGACTGGAAGGCCTCGAAGAGGGCGTCGGGGTCGGCGTTCGGCGGGAGCTGATCAATAAGGGTCACGCCCCCCATCTTGCCTGGCCCACCCCCGGATCGGGGAACCGGAGGGCGCAGTGAAGATCATCCTGGATAGGGTGACGGGTCAGCCCATCGGCGGTCCGCTCACAACTCGGCCGCGCCACGGAAGAGATGGGGGCACCACAGCATTGGGGCGGAACAACCATGATGGGACCGGCGCACTCTCTGTCGGGGGCAGCGGCCTGGCTGGGGGTGGGCGCCGCGGCCGCCGCATGGGGCTACTCCATGCCCTGGCCGGTGCTCGTCGTCGGCGCGCTGATCTGCGCGGGCGCGGCACTCGCCCCCGATCTCGACCACAAGTCGGCGACCATCTCGCGCGCCTTCGGACCGGTCTCGCGACTGCTCTGCGAGATCGTCGACAAACTGTCGTACGCCGTCTACCAAGCGACCCGCTCGGCCGGCGACCCCCGGCGTTCGGGAGGCCACCGCACCCTCACGCACACCTGGGTGTGGGCGGTCCTCGTGGGCGCCGGCTGCTCGGCCGCGGCGATATGGGGCGGCCGCTGGGCGGTGCTCGCCATCCTCTTCGTGCACCTGGTGCTGGCGGTGGAGGGTCTCCTGTGGCGGGCGGCCCGCGTCTCCAGCGACGTCCTGGTGTGGCTGCTGGGCGCGACCAGCGCGTGGATCCTCGCCGGGGTGCTCGACCAGCCGGGCAACGGATCGAACTGGCTCTTCACGGAACCGGGCCAGGAGTACCTGTGGCTCGGGCTGCCGATCGTGCTGGGCGCGCTCGTGCACGACATCGGGGACGCGCTCACCATCTCCGGCTGCCCGATCCTGTGGCCCATCCCGATCGGGCGCAAGCGCTGGTACCCGATCGGACCGCCGAAGTTCATGCGGTTCCGGGCCGGGAGCTGGGTGGAGATGAAGGTCCTGATGCCGGTGTTCATGCTGGCCGGAGGAGTGGGCGGAGCGGCGGCCCTGGGGTTCATCTGAAGACCGTGCCGGGGCCGGGCCGGACCTTGCGTACGACCCGACGACAGGGGAGCAGCGCGAGGTCTACGGTGGGCCGGTCCCGGTCCCGGTCCCGGTCCCGATTCCGGACCGCAGCTCTGCGCGCTCCCAGGAGGTCCAGACCCATGCCCGCTCCGTACCCGACGCTCCCGCCGTACGACGAAGGCCTTCTCGACGTGGGCGACGGCAACCGCATCCACTGGGAGGTCTCCGGAAATCCCGACGGCAAGCCCGCGGTCGTCGTGCACGGGGGCCCGGGATCCGGGAGTTCGCCCGGCAGCCGCACGTTCTTCGACCCCGACCGCTACCGTCTCGTCCTCTCCGACCAGCGCGGTTGCGGACGCAGCGTCCCGCACGTCGCGGACCCGACGACGAGCCTGGAACACAACACGACCGGTCACCTGGTCGCCGACCTTGAGAAACTGCGCCAACACCTCGGCGTGGAAAGCTGGTTGATGTTCGGCGGGTCGTGGGGCTCGACGCTGATCCTCGCGTATGCGCAGCAGTACCCGCAGAGGGTGAGCGAGATCGTCCTGGCCGGGGTCACGACGACGCGACGGTCCGAGACCGACTGGCTGTACGGGGGAGCGGGACGCTTCTTCCCCGAGGCGTACGAGAGGTTCCGTTCCGGAGTGCCGCAGGAGGAGCGGGAGGACCTCGTGGCGGCCTACGCGCGGCGGGCCTCCAGCGCCGACCTGGCGGTACGGGACAAGGCCGTCGCCGACTGGTGCGCCTGGGAGGACGCGGTGCTGTCCCTGGAGACGTACGGGGCGGCGAACCCGTACCGGAGCCGCCCGTCGGCCGGCCGGATCTCGCTCGTGCGGATCGCCTCGCACTTCTTCGCGCACGGGGCGTGGCTGGAGGAGGGCGCGCTGTTGCGGGACGCGCACCGGCTGGCGGGAATTCCCGGGGTCCTGTTGCAGGGGCGCGACGACATGGCGGGACCACCGCACACCGCCTGGGAGCTGGCGAGGGCGTGGCCGGACGCGGAGTTGCGGATCTTCGAGGGGACGGGCCACCGGGGGAGCGGGGAGATGGGGGAGGCGATCGCGGCGGCGCTCGAAGGCTTTGCGGGACCGGCGGCCGGAGCCGGAGAGTGAGGGCAGCCCGGCCGTCGGGGCGGGGCGACCGCGGGGTGCACCCGGCCCGGCGCGCCTCGGCCGCCCCCGCACCCACCTCCCGCTATCCGTGCCAGGACCTCCACAGCGCCGCATAGGCGCCGTCCGCGGCCACCAGCTCCGCGTGACTGCCCAGCTCGGTGATGCGTCCCTCCTCCACCACGGCGATGACGTCCGCGTCGTGCGCCGTGTGCAGCCGGTGCGCGATGGCGATGACCGTGCGGCCCTCCAGGACGCGGGCGAGCGAGCGCTCCAGGTGCCGGGCCGCCCGCGGGTCGAGCAGGGACGTCGCCTCGTCCAGGACCAGTGTGTGCGGGTCCGCCAGGACCAGGCGGGCCAGTGCCACCTGCTGCGCCTGCGCCGGGGTCAGGGCGAGCGAGCCGGAGCCGACCTCGGTGTCGAGGCCGTCGTCCAGAGCCCGCGCCCAGCCGTCCGCGTCGACCGCGCCCAGCGCCGCCCAGAGCTCGGCGTCGCCGGCTTCCGTGCGGGCGAGTCGCAGGTTGTCCCGGAGCGAACCCACGAAGACGTGGTGCTCCTGGTTGACCAGAGCGACGTGCGAGCGCACCCGCTCGGCAGGCATGCGGGACAACTCGGCTCTGCCCAGCGTGAGTTCGCCCGTGCGAGGCGCGTAGATCCCCGCCATCAGGCGGCCCAGCGTCGACTTTCCCGCGCCGGAGGGGCCGACCAGGGCCACCCGGGTTCCGGGTGCCACGTCCAGCGACACCTGGTGCAGGACGTCGACGCCCTCCCGGTACCCGAAGTGCACGTCGTCCGAACGGAGTCGGCGTCCGTCGGGGACGACCGTCCCGTCCCCGGCGTCCGGCTCGATCTCCCGTACGCCCACCAGACGGGCCAGCGACACCTGTGCGACCTGCAGTTCGTCGTACCACCGCAGGATCAGGTTCACCGGGTCGACCAGCATCTGCGCGAGCAGTGCGCCCGTCGTCAACTGGCCCACGCCCAGCCAGCCCTGAAGCACGAAGACGCCTCCGATGACGACCGAGGCGCCGAGGATGGTGATGTGGGTGATGCTGACGACGGGGAAGAGCACGGTACGCAGCCACAGCGTGTAGTTCTCCCACGCGGTCCACTCCTTGACCCGCCGGTCCGACAGCGCCACCCGTCGGGCGCCCAGCCGGTGCGCCTCGATGGTGCGGCCCGCGTCGACCGTCTCGGCGAGCATCGCCGCGACCGCCGCGTACCCGGCCGACTCCGAGCGGTACGCCGACGCCGCCCGCCTGAAGTACCAGCGACAGCCGACGATCAGCACGGGGAGGGCAACCAGGACCGCGAGGGCGAGCGGAGGAGCGACCGCGGTCAGGCCGGCGAGCAGCAGCGCCGCCCACACCACGCCGATCGCGAGCTGCGGCACCGCCTCGCGCATCGCGTTGGCGAGGCGGTCGATGTCCGTGGTGATGCGGGAGAGCAGGTCGCCGGTGCCGGCCCGCTCCAGCACGCCCGGGGGCAGACCCACCGAGCGGACCAGGAAGTCCTCGCGCAGGTCGGCGAGCATCTCCTCGCCGAGCATCGCGCCGCGCAGCCGGGTCTGCCCGACGAAGAGGGCCTGGACGAGCAGGGCGGCGGCGAACAGGCCCGCGGTGAGGCCGAGCCGTACGTCCTCCGTGCCTGCCGTCAGGTCCTCGATCACGCCGCCCAGCAGGTACGGCCCGACCATCGAGGCGACCACCGCGAGGGTGTTCAGGGTGATGAGCGCGACGAACGCCCCACGGTGGCGGCGCAGCAGTCCGCCCACGTACGACCGTACGGTGGCCGTGCTGCCCACGGGCAGGGTGGTGGCCGACTCGGGGGCCGCCGGGTCGTACTCGGGGGGCGGCACCCCGATGCGGGGGGCCCGGGGTGCGCCCTTGGTGGCGGTGGCGCTCATGCCGTTTCCTCGACTTCCTCGCGTACCTGCAACTCACGTACCTCCGCGGCGCGTTCGTCCCCGGCGCCCTCCTCGTCCGTCTCGCGGGTGACGACCGCCCGGTAGCGCGGCTCGGTGTGCAGCAGTTCGCGGTGTTCGCCGACCGCCACCACCTCCCCCTGGTGGACGAGGACCACGCGATCCGCCTGGTCGAGCAGCAGCGGGGAGGAGGCCAGGACCACGGTCGTACGACCGGACCTGAGCCGTTTGACACCCGCTGCCACCCGGGCTTCGGTGTGCGAGTCGACGGCGGACGTCGGCTCGTCGAGTACCAGTACCTCGGGGTCGGTGACCAACGACCGTGCCAGCGCCAGGCGTTGCCGCTGACCGCCGGAGAGCGACCGTCCGCGCTCGGTGATCCTGGTGTTCATCGGGTCGCCGTCCGGGTCGACCGACGCCTGGGCGAGCGCGGCAAGCACGTCGGCGCACTGCGCGGCGGCCAGCGCGTCCTCGGCGGACACCTGTCCGGACGCCGGTACGTCGAGCAGCTCGCTCAGCGTTCCCGACAGCAGCACCGGGTCCTTGTCCTGAACGAGGACCGAGGCGCGCGCGGCCTCCAGGGGGAGATCGTCGAGGGCCACGCCGCCGAGCAGGACGGAGGCGGGCTTCGCGGAGGCACCGGTCCCCGCGCCCTCCTCGCGGTCCTCCTCCGCCGCGTGCCCGCCGAGACGGTCCGCCAGCCGTCCCGCCACGTCCGGGTCGCCGCACACCACGGCCGTGAACCGGCCCGCCGGGGCCAGCAGCCCCGTCACCGGGTCGTACAGGTCGCCCGTCGGAGCCTGCGACGCACCGAGTCCGTCGCCGGGCGCGATACGGCGCAGGCCCAGGACACGGGCGGCGCGCTTCGCGGACGGCTTCGAGAAGGAGTACGCCATGGCGATCTCCTCGAAGTGCCGCAGCGGGTACATCAGCAGGGTCACCGCGCTGTACACGGTGACCAGCTCGCCGACGGACACGGTGCCCGCGCGGGCCAGGGTCGCCCCGTACCAGACCACGCCCACCAGGAGCAGGCCCGGCAGCAGCACCTGGACGGCCGCGATCACGGCCCACATGCGGGCACTGCGGACGGCCGCCTTCCGCACCTCCTGCGACGCCTCGCGGTAGCGGCCCAGGAAGAGTTCCTCGCCGCCGATGCCCCGCAGCACCCGCAGGCCCGCGACGGTGTCGGACGCCAGCTCCGTCGCCCTGCCCGCCTTCTCGCGCTGGACGTCGGCGCGTCCGGTCGCCTTCGGGAGCAGCGGCAGCACGGCGAGCGCCAGGGCGGGCACGCCGATCGCGACGACGACGCCGAGCGCGGGCTGGTAGACCACCAGGCCGACGCAGACGATCACCAGCGCCGCCACGGCCGCCGCGAACCGCGACAGCGCCTCGACGAACCAGCCGATCTTCTCCACGTCGCCCGTCGATACCGCGACCACCTCGCCGGCCGCCACCCGGCGGGTCAGCGCCGAGCCCAGCTCGGCCGTCCGCCGGGCGAGCAGCTGCTGGACACGGGCGGCGGCGGTGATCCAGTTGGTGACTGCGGTGCGGTGCAGCATGGTGTCACCGACGGTGACGGCCACGCCGAACACGGCCAGTACCGCGCCGGCCAGCGCGAGCCGTCCGCCGGAACGGTCCACCACCGCCTGAACGGCCAGGCCCACGCCCAGCGGCAGCCCGGCCACGCCGATCTGGTGCAGCAGTCCCCAGCTCAGGGACTTGAGCTGGCCGCCGAGCTGGTTGCGGCCCAGCCAGTACAGGAAACGGCCCCCGGAACGGACATCGGGTTCGCCGGGGTCTTTGTACGGAAGATCTTGGATGTGCATAAGGCCCCACGGCTCGGTGTCGGTTCGGGAGTCGGGCTGAGTCGATGGCGCAAACCGTGCAAGGTTCGCGCCCCGGACCCCGCCGGGGCAATCGATTTATGCCCGCGGGTGTCCGGAACGCGCCAATCCCGACGACCGTTCTCCGCAGCCCTGCGCCGGCCGCGGAAGGGGGCCGGTACGGAGTCGGCGGAGGGCCGGGCCCCGGGCGGGCCCCGGCTCTCCGCCACGCCCGTCCGTCAGGCGGCCGGCTTCTTCGAGTCGACTCCCGGGCGGGCCTTCTTCCACTCGCCCCGGGTGAAGTCCGGGATCGGCTGCGGTGCGCCCTTCGCCCGTATCGACACATGGCTCAGCGGCACCGGCGCCGTCCAGGTCGCCGCGTCGTACACGTCGAAGTCGGGGACCAGGCCCAGCTGCATGCACTGCATCAGCCGGAAGAGCATGAGGTAGTCCATCCCGCCGTGGCCGCCGGGCGGGTTGGCGTGCTCCTTCCACAGCCAGTGGTCCCACTCGGCGTACTTGCCGAAGTCGTCCCACCTGTGGTCGGTGTTGCCGGGCTCCAGGTAGATGCGCGGCGGGTAGTCCTCGAAGACGCCGAGGGTGCCGCCGAGGCTGTTGATCCTGCTGTACGGGTGCGGGGTGGACACGTCGTGTTCGAGGCGGATGACGCGCCCCCTGGCGGTCTGCACGAGGCTGATCGTACGGTCGCTGCCGACGTACGACTCCTTCCAGCTCGGGTCGCCCGGCGGCATGTGCTTCGCGCGGTACTCGGCGAGGCCGAGGGCGGGGGAACCGAGGCTGACGACGCTCACCGCGCGGTCGCCGCGGTTGACGTCCATGTAGTTGCCGACCGGACCGAAGCCGTGATTGGGGTACAGGTCGCCGCGCAGCCGGGTGTGCCACAGGCGGCGCCACGGCCCCTCGTAGTAGTCGGGGTCGAACATCAGCTCGCGCAGGTCGTGGTTGTAGGCGCCCGCGCCGTGCAGCAGGTCGCCGAACAGGCCCGCGTGCGCCATCCGCAGGACGCGCATCTCGTTCCTGCCGTAACAGCAGTTCTCCAGCTGCATGCAGTGGCGTCTGGTGCGTTCCGAGATGTTGACCAGGTCCCAGATCTCGTCCATCCGCATGGCCAGCGGGCACTCCACGCCGACGTGCTTGCCGTTCAGCATGGCGGCCTTGCACATCTCGTGGTGGGCGTCCCACGGGGTGGCGACGTACACGAAGTCGATGTCGCCGCGTGCGCAGAGCCGGCGGTAGTCGTCCTCGTCCTTGGCGTAGAGCGCGGGGGCCGCCTGACCAGCCTTGACGACCTTGGCGGCGGCCTTCTCCGCCTTGGCCCGTACCGGGTCGCAGACGGCGACGACCTTGACGCCGGGGAGGGCGAGGAACAGGTCGATCATGGCGTCGCCGCGATTGCCGAGGCCGATCATGCCGACACGGACGGTGGAGCGCCGTTCGAAGGGAACGCCCGCCATGGTCCTGCCCTGGCGTGCGGGCCACGCGTCGGCCTCCGCGACGGAGGGCCGCGCGGCGTTCCCGGCGGCGGCCGCGGGCCCCGCCGCGCCCAGCGCGCCACCGAGACCGAGCCCGGCGCCCGCCGCGCCCGCGGCCCACAGGGCGGAACGGCGGGAGACGCCGTCGAGGGTTTCGTCCGTGCCGGGAGTCGCCTTGTCGTCGTCGTACATCGAACCTCCGTGAAGGGTGATCGGGTACCGACCGATCACCCTTCACGGAGGTGCTGCTGTGGCGCAAGAGGGCCAGGGGCAGGGCGAGTTGGGACAACAGGCGCGGAGGCGCGCGAGCGTCCCCTCACGGCCTGGTCGCCCGTTCCAGTTCCAGCAGCACGGAGCGGTAGGAGCGGCCCGTGGCGTGGTCCATGCCGACCTCGCACATCCGGTTCGCCGACAGATGGAGGTCGTACTCGCGACGGGTCACCTCGGCGGCCTCGCGCGCCGTCGCGGACTCCGTCAGTTCCTTGTGGAGCATCCCGCGGTCCCCGGCGAACGCGCAGCACCGCACGTCGTCCGGCACGTCCACCTCCTCCGCGCACGCCTCGGCGACCCTACGCAAGTGGCCGGCGTCGCCCAGGTGCTCCATGGAACAGGTGGGGTGCAGGACGGCGGAACCGGCCCGGCGCAGCACGACGAGGTCCGCCAGCAGCTCGTCCGCCGCCCACACGATCGAGTCGACGACGGTCAGCTCCGCGTGCAGTCGCCGGTTGTCGTCGGTGAGGTACGGCACCACCTCGCGCGCGATGCCCAGCGTGCACGACGACGCGTCGACGACCAGGGGCAGGAGGCCACCGGCGGTCCAGGTCCAGGCGGCCTCGACGACGCGGTTCGCCATGACCGTGTTGCCCGCCACGTACCCCTTGGAGTGCCAGATGGTGGCGCAACAGGTTCCGGTCACGTCGTCCGGGATCCACACCGGCCTTCCGGCGCGTGCGCCGAGGGTGACGACGGCCTCCGGGAGGGTCGGGCCGCGGTCCCCGTCCGGTCCGCCGAAGATCCTGTTGACGCAGGCCGGGTAGTAGACGGCGGTGGCGCCCGCGCGCGAGGTGGCCGGCAGCCGCCGCGCCGCCGGGCCCGGCATCTCCGGCAGCCACTGCGGTACGAGGTCGGGCCGCACCGCCTTGCGGACGAGCCCCGTCAGGGAGGCCGTCGGCCGGCCGCCGACCCTGTCGGCGGCTGCCACCGCGAGCCGGGCCGAGACCTCGACCGCCGCGAAGTTGCGTGCGGTCAGGGCGGCGACGCGTTCCTCCCGGGCGGAGTGCCTGCGGTGGCGGAGGCCCTTCATCAGCGCCCCGGTGTCGATGCCGACCGGGCAGGCGATCTTGCAGGTGGAGTCGCCCGCGCAGGTGTCGACGGCGTCGTACCCGTACGCGGCGAGGAGGTTCTCGCCGACGAGCGAGCCCGTCGGCTGACGCGTCATCTCCCGGCGCAGCGCGATGCGTTGGCGGGGCGTAGTGGTCAAGTCGCCGCTGGGGCACGTCGGTTCGCAGAATCCGCACTCGATGCACGGGTCCGCCTCCGCCTCCACTCGCGGGATGGTCTTCAGGCCGTGCAGATGCGCCTCGGGGTCCCGGTTGAGGACGACGCGCGGGGCGAGCACGCCGTCCGGATCGATCAACTGCTTGGTCCGCCACATCAGTTCGGTCGCCTTCGGGCCCCACTCCATCTCCAGGAACGGCGTGATGTTGCGGCCTGTCGCGTGCTCGGCCTTGAGCGAGCCGTCGAAGCGGTCGACGGTCATCCGGCAGAAGTCGTCCATGAACGCGGCGTACCGCCGGACGTCGGCCCGCTCGGCTGCGTCGAAGGCCAGCAGGAAGTGCAGATTGCCGTGCGCGGCGTGCCCGGCGACGGCGGCGTCGAACCCGTGTGCCTTCTGGAGTTCGAGCAGCGCCTCGCAGGCCTCGGCCAGCCGGGCAGGGGGTACCGCGAAGTCCTCGGTGATCAGCGTCGTGCCGGGCGGGCGCGCTCCGCCGACGGCGGTGACGAACGCCTTGCGGGCCTTCCAGTACCCGCCGATCGTCCTCGCGTCGCGGGTGAACTCGTTGGTGACGGAGGGGACCGGCTGGACCAGTTCCAGGTCCTTGAGGGCCTCGGCAGCCGCCCGCTCGAAGGCCTCCTGCCCTGCCTCGTCGGGGGCCCGGAACTCCACCAGCAGCGCCGTCGTCTCCCGGGGCAGGCCCGCCCAGTCCTGCGGCACGCCCTCGACGCTGACCGAGGCGCGCAGGGTGTTGCCGTCCATCAGCTCCACGGCGCGCGCACCCGCCTCGTTGAACAGCGGCACCGCCGCCGCGGCGGCGGACAGGGACGGGAAGAACAGCAGGGCGCTGGACAGCCGGCGGTCGAGCGGGAGGGTGTCGAAGACGACCTCCGAGATGAATCCGAAAGTGCCTTGGGAGCCGACCATCAGGCCGCGCAGGATCTCCACCGGCGTCGCACCGTCGAGGAAGGCGTCCAGGCGGTAACCGTTGGTGTTCTTGATCTCGTACTTGTCCCGGATGCGGGCCACGAGGGCGGGATCCGCCTCGATCTCCGCCTTGAGCGCCAGCAGGCCCTCGCAGAGTGCGGGTTCGGCGTGCCGGAGTTCTTCGTCGGCGCGCGGGTCCGCGGTGTCGACGACGGTGCCGGTCGGCAGGACGAAGGTGAGGGAGGCGAGGGTGCGGTAACTGTTGCGGGTGGTGCCCGCCGCCATCCCGGAAGCGTTGTTGGCGACGACGCCGCCGAGCGTGCAGGCGATGGCGCTGGCCGGGTCGGGGCCCAGCACCCGGCCGTACGGCGCGAGCGCGGCGTTGGCCCGTACGACGGTGGTGCCGGGCCGGATGCGGGCGCGGGCCCCGCCGTCCAGCACCGTCACGCCGGACCAGTGGCGGCGCACGTCCACCAGGATGTCCTCGCCCTGCGCCTGTCCGTTCAGCGAGGTGCCCGCGGCCCGGAACACCACCTCGCGGCCCCGGCCGTGCGCGTACGAGAGAACGGCCGAGACGTCGTCGATGTCCTCGGCCACCACCACGACCTGCGGCACGAACCGGTACGGACTTGCGTCCGCCGCGTACCGCACCAGGTCCGAAATCCGCCACAGCACCTTCTCCGCGCCGAGCAGTGCGGACAGCTCGCGGCGCAGCGGTCCCGGCGTGCCCTCGGCCAGGGCGGCGGGAACCCGGTCGGGAGCGGGCTCCTGCGCGATGAGCGGGGCCAGGGCCCGGGGTTTCGGTTCCAGAAGCGGCATGACGGCGTTCCTCCCACCGGCTCGGTCCCGCTCAGCAGGGGCGGGTGCCCCCGTCGACCAGGGTGGACAGCAGCCCGCCGAGTACCTGGCGGTCCGCGGCGGACAATGGAGCCAGGATGTCCTCTGCGGCGTCGCGGCGCGCGTTGCGCAACGCGCGCAGGGTGGTGCGGCCGTCCTCGGTGAGTTCGATGCGCATCACACGGCGGTTGGCCGGATCGGGCACCCGGCGGACCCGTCCCTGCTCCTCCAGGGCGTCGACCAGGGTGGTGACCGCGCGGGGGACGACCTCCAGGCCGTGCGCCAGGTCGGCCATCCGGGGGGCCGGCCCGGGGTGCAGGGACAGGCGGGCGAGGACCCGCAGCAGCCGGGCCTGGCCCGGGGTGATGCCGATCGGCTCCATCTGGCGCTTCTGGCTGCGGTGCAGACGACGGGTGAGCCGCAGCAGCTGTTCGGCCAGGACTCCGTCGGCGGTGTCGGCCTCTGCGCGGGAATCCGGAAGGTTGCTCATGCCGGGAACAATAACAGGACCTTGTGCATTGTGAGTACAGGTAACAATGATCTAAGCTCTGGAAGCCGCGCTTCCCCCGACCTCTCCGAAGGAGCCCATGCACCCCGACCGAACCACGGACCAGTGGACGCCCCCGGCGCTCGAACCGGGGAAGAAACAGCCGCCCGCGGAGGTCCGCCGCATCCTGCGCCTGTTCCACCCCTACCGGGCCCGCCTCGCCCTGGTCGGACTGCTCGTCGGCGCCTCCTCGCTCGTCGGTGTCGCCTCGCCCTTCCTGCTGCGCGAGATCCTCGACGTGGCCATCCCGCAGGGCCGTACGGGCCTGCTGACGCTGCTCGCGCTCGGCATGATCGCCACCGCCGTCGTCACCAGCGTCTTCGGTGTCCTGCAGACCCTCATCTCCACCACCGTCGGCCAGCGCGTCATGCACGACCTGCGCACTGCCGTCTACACCCAGCTCCAGCGGATGCCGCTCGCCTTCTTCACCCGCACCCGCACCGGCGAGGTCCAGTCGCGGATAGCCAACGACATCGGCGGCATGCAGGCCACCGTCACCTCCACCGCGACGTCCCTGGTCTCCAACCTGACCGCCGTCGTCGCCACCGTCGTCGCCATGCTCGCACTCGACTGGCGGCTCACGGTGGTCTCGCTGCTGCTGCTGCCGGTCTTCGTGTGGATCAGCCGCCGGGTCGGCAACGAGCGCAAGAAGATCACCACACAGCGGCAGCGGCAGATGGCCGCCATGTCCGCCACCGTCACCGAGTCCCTCTCGGTCAGCGGCATCCTGCTGGGCCGCACCATGGGCCGCTCAGCATCGCTCACCAAGAACTTCGCCGAGGAGTCCGAGCGCCTCGTCGACCTCGAAGTACGGTCCAACATGGCGGGCCGCTGGCGGATGTCGACCATCGGCATCGTCATGGCTGCCATGCCCGCCGTGATCTACTGGGCGGCCGGCCTCACCATGAACGCCGGAGCCGCCGCGGTATCCCTCGGCACGCTCGTCGCCTTCGTCTCCCTCCAGCAGGGTCTGCTGCGCCCCGCCGTGAGCCTGCTGTCCACCGGTGTCCAGATGCAGACCTCGCTCGCCCTCTTCCAGCGGATCTTCGAGTACCTCGACCTCACCGTCGACATCGACGAACCCGACGAGCCGGTGCGCCTCACCGCTGCCAAGGGCGAAGTCCGCTTCGAGGGCGTCGACTTCAGCTACGAAGGGACGGCCGACCCGGCCCGGCAGGGCGTCAAGAACGGGTCCGGCGAACCGGGCGCCCCCACCCTCTCCGGCATCGACCTCACCGTCCCCGCGGGCACCAGCCTCGCGGTCGTCGGCGCGACCGGCTCAGGAAAGAGCACGCTGAGCTACCTGGTTCCCCGGCTGTACGACGTCACGGGCGGCTGTGTCACCCTCGACGGCGTCGACGTCCGGGACCTGGACTTCGACTCCCTCGCCCGCACGGTCGGCGTCGTCTCCCAGGAGACGTACCTCTTCCACGCCTCCGTCGCCGACAACCTGCGCTTCGCCAAGCCCGACGCCACCGACGACGAGCTGCGCGCGGCGGCCGAAGCCGCCCAGATCCACGACCACATCGCCTCGCTGCCCGACGGCTACGACACGCTCGTCGGCGAACGCGGCTACCGCTTCTCCGGTGGCGAGAAGCAGCGCCTCGCCCTCGCCCGCACCATCCTGCGGGACCCGCCCGTCCTCATCCTGGACGAGGCCACCAGCGCCCTGGACACCCGCACCGAGCACGCCGTGCAACAGGCCATCGACAGCCTGTCGGCCGGACGTACGACGATCACCATCGCCCACCGCCTCTCCACGGTCCGCGACGCCGACCAGATCGTGGTGCTGGACGCGGGCCGCGTCGCGGAGCGCGGCACGCACACCGAACTGCTCGCCCTGAACGGCCGGTACGCCGCGCTCGTGCGCCGGGACTCCGAACTCGCGCCGACGGCCGTGTCCTGAGCGTCGTGGGACACCGCACGCGGCAGCGCCGCCCCTCCCCTGGGACGGGGGAGGAACGGCGCCGCGCAGAGACCTCGGTCAGACCAGCCAGCCCAGGAAGTGGAAGGCGCCGGCGAGAAGGTCGGTGATGAGGTTCATGATCTTGGGTTCTCCTTGTGCCTGGTGCATCAACGTGCACGTGTGGGACCACCTGCACGTTCGGGACCGCGCATCCGAGGTCTGCAGCCCGTCGCTTGCGCACCTCAAGTCTCAGGTGTCGCAACGGGGTTGAGCAACGAAATCCGGTGCGATCACGCGTTCCAGCGAACACCCGATCCCGTGTTCGTCTGTTCGCGGAGCTGTGGCCGCCGATTTGCGGTACGGGCAACCGCCGCGCGGTACGGGAAACCGCACTCCCGGACGGTTAGCGTTTCCGCATGGTCGAGCCCTCGCAGTCATCGCCCCGGCAGAAGCGCCGCGTCCGCCGCGTTCTCCTGGTGTGCACCCTCCTCGCCCTGCTCGGGGCGGTAGTGGCGCTCCTGCTGCTGTGGCGGGAGGAGAAGAGTCCCCAGCCCAAGTCCCTCACCGTCCCCGAGGGGCGGCGTGCCTCGCAGGTGTACGACGCGATCGACAAGGCGCTCGGTGCTTCCTCCGGCACGGCGATGAAGGCCGCCGCCACGACGGAGCTGGCCCTGCCCGCCGCCTCCGAGGGCAACCCGGAGGGCTTCCTCTTCCCGGCGACGTATCCGGTGAAGGACACCACAACGGCGTCGAGCCTGCTCACCTACATGGTCAGGACCGCGAACGAGCGCTTCGGCACCGGCCCCGAGGTCCACCGTGACGTGGTCGTCGCGAGCATCGTCCAGGCGGAGGCCGACACCACGGCCGACATGGGCAAGGTCGCCCGGGTCATCGAGAACCGGCTGGCCCGGGGGATGCGCCTCCAGATGGACTCCACCCTCAACTACGCGCTGAACCGCAGCACCCTGGACACCACGAACGAGGACACCCGGCTGGACAGCCCGTACAACACGTACGCGCGCAAGGGTCTCCCGCCGACCCCCATCGGCAACCCCGGCCTGGACGCGATGCGGGCGGTCCGCAATCCGACGCCGGGGAACTGGCTGTATTTCGTGACGGTGAAGCCGGGGGACACCAGGTTCACGGACGACTACGAGGTCCAGAAACGGAACGTCAAGGAATTCAACGCGAACCGGCGGAGCGCGGGCGGATAGCCGGGGAGTCTGCCGGGGCGCGGGGTACGGGGCGCGCGGGGATCCGCTGGGCATGGGGTACTTCCCGGCCGCCGCCCGTGAGAGAGTCCGGGCGGCGTCAGCCGACGGTGCCGCAGGGACGGACCGTTCCCGCGCGTCAGGCGGGGGCCGCCGCCGTCGTCCGCGCCGCCGCACGTGCCTCCGTGGCCTCGGTACCCGCGCTCCGTCCCCTCGCCAGCACCCGCAGCACCTCCCGTACCGCGGTTCTCCCCGCCCGGTTCGCGCCGATCGTGCTGGCGGACGGGCCGTACCCCACCAGGTGGATGCGCGCGTCTTGTGTCACCCGCGTCCCGTCCAGCCGGATTCCCCCGCCGGGCTCCCGCAGCCGCAACGGCGCCAGGTGCTCGATCGCCGGCCGGAAGCCGGTCGCCCAGAGGATCACGTCCGCGGGCACCGGGGGCCGTCCGTCGTTCCAGGCCACTCCGTCCGGCGTGACCCGGTCGAACATCGGCAGTCTGTCCAGTACGCCGCTCTCCCGTGCCTCCCGGATCGCGTCGTTCACCGGCAGAGCCGTCACCGACACGACGCTCTCCGGCGGCAGCCCGCGCCGCACCCGTTCCTCCACCCGGGCGACGGCGGCGCGCCCCCAGTCCTCGGTGAACTCGCCCTCGCGGAAGACCGGTGGACGCCGTGTCACCCACGTCGTCTGCGCCGCGACCCGGGCGATCTCCATCAGGTGCTGGGTGCCGGACGCCCCACCGCCCACCACCACAACGCGTTGACCCGCGAACTCCTCGGGTCCCGGATAGTTCGCGGTGTGCAGTTGGCGTCCGCGGAAGGTCTCCTGCCCGGGGTAGCGGGGCCAGAACGGCCGGTCCCAGGTGCCGGTCGCGCTGATCAGTGCCCGCGCGTTCCACACCCTCTCCGACGTCTCGATCCGCAGTCGGCCCGCCTGGCCCTCCCGTACGGCGGACACCTCCACCGGCCGGTGCACGCGCAGGCCGAACGCGGCCTCGTAGGCGGTGAAGTACTCCCCGATGACCTCGGCGGAGGGCCGGTCGGGGTCGGCGCCCGTCAGCTCCATGCCGGGAAGCGCGTGCATGCCGTGCACTTTTCCGTACGTCAGCGACGGCCACCGGAACTGCCAGGCGCCGCCCGGCCGCGGGGCCCGGTCGAGCAGGACGAAGTCCCGGTCCGGAATCAGCCCCGACCTGCGCAGATGGTAGGCGGCGGAGAGCCCGGCCTGTCCTGCGCCGATGACGACGACGTCCACGTCCGTGCCGGGCGGCTTCCCCGCCGGGTTGTTGTTCATGGTTCTACTAACAGGGCGTGGCCCGTGGATCTTCCCGGAACGGTCCCGCGGTGCGCGAACATGGACATATGGCCGACACCTTCAGCACCCATGTCCTGAACGTCACGACCGGTTCGCGGGAGACCGTCACCGACCTCACCTCAGCCTGTGAAGACTTCCTCGCCCAAGCAGCCCGGGGCCGCGACGGACTCCTCAACATCTTCGTTCCGCACGCCACCGCGGGCGTCGCCGTCCTCGAAACCGGCGCGGGCAGCGACGACGACCTACTGGCCGCCCTCCGCACCCTGCTGCCCTCCGACGACCGCTGGCAGCACCGCCATGGAACCCCCGGCCACGGCCGCGACCACGTCCTGCCCGCCCTCGTCCCCCCGCACGCCACGCTGCCGGTCGTCGGGGGCCGTCTGGAACTGGGCACCTGGCAGTCGGTCTGCCTGGTCGACACCAACGTCGACAACCCGGAGCGGAAGGTCCGGCTGAGCTTCCTCGCCTGAACCGCCCCCGGAGCCCGGCTGCGCTCCCTCGGCCGAAGCGGGCGTGCCCGCCGGGACCCCTCACATGCGCAGGAGCTGTTCCGTGGCCTCCTGGTACTGGCGCAGGGCGCGGCGCAGGTCCTCCGTCGGCACGGTGTCCTCGCCGGGGGTTCCGGTCTTCTCGTTCTGCCAGACCGCGCGCAGTGTGCGGCGCTGCTCCGCGAGGATCTCCGTCACCCGGGTGACGGCCTCGTCGTGGACGCGGTCGATCTCCGACACGGCCTTGCCCGGTTCCGCGATGAAGAGGTTCAGGGCCTGCTGGAGCCGCGCCGTGAGGTCGTCCCGGTCGCCCTGCGGGAGCAGTACGGGGGTCTGGCCGCCGTCTGAGCGGGGAGGGGTGCCGGCTCGGGCGGTCGGGGTGCGCTGGGTGCGCTGCTGCACGGCGCCGGGAGGGCCGGACGGGGGCTGCTGGGCGCGCTGCTGGTCGTAGTGCATCAGATGTCGCCTTCCGTGGGTGGTGCGTGTCCGTCGGTGCGGTTCCGCGCCGTCCGGTGACGGAAAGGGGGAGCGGCGCAGGGGAGAAGCCGCCTCGCCGCCGGCCCCTCCGTGCGCGGAGGGAGCCTTCGCAGGGGTCTTGTTTCCACGGGGCCCGGGCGAAGCGGGAAAGCGGAATTGTCCGCCCGGTCCTTGGGGCCGTGCTGCTGACGCCGTGCCGCCAGTCAATGCCCGGCGTCCCCCGTTGTCAACGACCCCCGGCGGTACGAGGGGCTGCCGGTACGGGAACGCATCCCCGGGAGCCGGGAGTTGGCCGGTACGGCACCCGTCCTTGCCGTGCCGGCCGGCCCGCCGACGCAGCACAGCTACCGGGAGCGGCCCGGCAGCACTCGGCGGGGCCCGCGGACAGAACGCGATCCCAAAGCAGTCCTGACGGTTCCCATAAGGCAGCCTTATGACCTCATAGAGCGGACCCGGCTACTGACTTAGGGCTGCCTTAGTTTACGCTTCGGGTTGATTCATTTGCCGCCCCTCGAAGGGAACCTGAACATGCCTCGCCCCCTGCGGGTAGCAATTGTCGGCGCCGGTCCGGCCGGTATCTATGCTGCCGACGCGCTGCTGAAATCCGCGGTGGCGGCCGAGCCCGGCGTCTCCATCGACCTCTTCGAGCGGATGCCCGCCCCCTTCGGCCTGATCCGCTACGGGGTCGCCCCCGACCACCCGCGGATCAAGGGCATCATCACCGCCCTCCACCAGGTGCTCGACAAGCCGCAGGTCCGGCTCTTCGGCAACGTCGACTACCCGACGGACATCAGCCTCGACGACCTCCGCGCCTTCTACGACGCGGTCGTCTTCTCGACCGGCGCGACCGCCGACCGGGCGCTCGACATCCCCGGCATCGACCTCGACGGCTCGTACGGCGCGGCCGACTTCGTCTCCTGGTACGACGGTCACCCCGACGTGCCGCGCACCTGGCCGCTGGACGCGGAGAAGGTCGCCGTCCTCGGCGTCGGCAACGTCGCCCTCGACGTGGCCCGCATCCTCGCCAAGACGGCGGAGGAACTCCTGCCGACCGAGATCCCGCCGAACGTCCACGAGGGCCTCAAGGCGAACAAGGCCCTGGAGGTGCACGTCTTCGGGCGTCGCGGCCCCGCGCAGGCCAAGTTCAGCCCGATGGAGCTGCGCGAGCTCGACCACTCGCCGAACATCGAGGTCATCGTCGACCCCGAGGACATCGACTACGACGAGGGTTCGATCGCCACCCGGCGTGGCAACAAGCAGGCCGACATGGTCGCCAAGACCCTGGAGAACTGGGCGATCCGCGACGTCGGCGACCGCCCGCACAAGCTGTTCCTGCACTTCTTCGAGAACCCGACCGAGATCCTCGGCCACGACGGCAAGGTCGTCGGGCTGCGTACCGAACGCACCGCCCTCGACGGCACCGGCAACGTCAAGGGCACCGGCGAGTTCAAGGACTGGGACCTCGGCGCCGTCTACCGCGCGGTGGGCTACCTCTCCGACGAGCTGCCCAAGCTGCCCTGGGACGTCGCGTCGGGCACCGTTCCCGACGAGGGCGGCCGGGTCATCGAGGAGACCGGCGAGCACCTCCGGTCGACGTACGTCACGGGCTGGATCCGGCGCGGTCCGGTCGGCCTCATCGGTCACACCAAGGGCGATGCCAACGAGACCGTCGCCAACCTGCTCGACGACTTCCAGAACGGCCGTCTGCACGAGCCCGCCTCGCCCGCCCCGGAGAGCGTCGAAGCCTTCCTCGGCGAGCGGAACGTCCGCTTCACCACCTGGCAGGGCTGGTACAAGCTGGACGCCGCGGAGAAGGCGCTCGGTGAACCGCAGGGCCGCGCCCGGGTGAAGCTCGTCGAACGCGAGGACATGCTGCGGGAGAGCGGCGCCTGACCCCTGGCGGATGCGGTGTGCTGCGAAGGGGCCCGACGCGATCATGCGTCGGGCCCCTTCGCAGCACACCTCCGAGCCCTCCCCAGGCGGGCCGGTGGCGGTGCTGATGCGGCGTCATGAGGGCAGCATGAAAGGCCGGTTCCGGGGCCCGGGCGGGGAGGCTTGAGTCCGGGACCGGCCTTGCGGACCGGGCTGCGCCCCGGTCAGCGCCCGACGCGGATGCGGTGCGCCTGGTCCTGGCGCTCCGGGCCGACGGCCGACTTGTCCATGACGAACGCGGTGCCGCGCACGATCGTGACGTGGTTCGGGTTGGCACCGGTGGCCAGAGTCTCGACGACCGCGCCCTTGCGCGGGTCGACGACCGTGACGTGGCCGGCCGCCCGGTTGGCGACCAGAACGTTGCCCGAGCGCCGGTCGGCGGCGACGGACAGGGCGCCCGCGCCGGTCGGGACGGTCCTGGTGACGGCGCCCTTCCGCAGGTCGACGACGGAAAGCGCGCCCGCCGCCTGGTCCGCGGTGTACGCGGTGCGCCCGTCGGCGGACAGCGCGACCGAGATCGGGCCGTCACCGGTCGGGATGAGGCGCGGTTCCTTCGCGTACGGGGAGACCTCGACGATCCGGTCGCCGCCCAGGTCGGCGGCGTAGACGGTGCCGGTGCGCTCGTTGAGCGCGAGTCCGGCGGGCTGGGTGCCCGCGACGGTCACGCGCTTCTTCTCCTTGTAGGTACGGGTGTCGAAGGCGACCACGGTGCCGTCGCCGAAGCTGCTCGCCCAGGCCAGGTTCCGCCGCTCGTCGACCACGATCTCGCGGGCGTGCGCGACGCCGGGCAGGGTCGCCAGGTGCCGGCCGTCCCGCTGGCTGTAGACGGCCACGGTGTCGTTGCGGGTGTTCGTCGTCCAGACCGTGTTGTGCTCGTCGTCGACGGCGATGCCGTAGACCGCCTCGACGGCGCCCGTGGCGGCATCGGTGACCGGCGGGGTGTACGCCGCCTGCACCTGCAGCGTGCCCGGGTCGACCTTCAGCAGCGACGACCTGGTGACCGGCGGCCGGCCCACGGCGGACGTCGCCCACAGGACGCGGTTCCGCTCGGAGTACGCGGACTGGTAGAGCCCGGCGGTGAGTTGGGCGGAGGTGACCGTGGAGGAAGTGGCGGCGCGGGGGCCGGTGTGTGCGTGGGCCGGAGCGGTCCCGGTGAGGGTCAGGGCGCTGCCTGCGGCGACGGCGACGGCGACGGCGGTGGCCGCCGTGCGGCGGATGCGGCGGGTGAGTGTGGGCATGCCGGGTAGGCCTCCTGGACGGAAGTGCCTCCTGGGGGAGGCGGTCAGGATTCAACTTAGCTTAGGCTTGCCTAACTAAATGACGCTGCGGGTGTGGCGCCAGTCACATCAACGACAACTCCCGTTCCGAGGAGCCGAGTTGCCACGGCCGGTGGAGATGGTGCGCCGCCCGTCCCTCCCGCCGGCGCCCTCACAGTCCCAGCCAGGCGCACGCCCCGTCCGCCGTGAACTCGACCTGGCCGCCCGGGAACAGCAACTCCGCCGTGCCGAACGCCGGATCGTTCTCGCTGCCCCGTACGTACGGAATCGCCACGCACCGCATCCCCGCCGCAAAGGCGGCCGCCACCCCCGGTGCCGCGTCCTCGAAGACCACGCAGTGTCCGGGCTCCGCCGCGAGAGCGGCAGCGGCGGCGAGGAAGACGTCGGGGGCGGGCTTGCCCCGCGCAACCTCCTCGGCCGAGACGACGACCCGGCCCAGGTATGCGTCGAGCCCCGTTCCCGCCAGCACCGCCTCGATCGCCTCCCGCGACGAGCCGGACGCCACCGCCATCGCCACGTCGCCGGCGTGCAGCCGTTCCACCAGCTTGCGCATCTCGGGGAAGACCTCGGTGGAGGCGCGTGCCGACTCCAGGTAGAGCCGGTTGTTCTCGGCCAGCAACTCGTCGACGCCCGCGGCGATTCCGTACCTCCCCCGCAGGGCCTCCAGCGTCTCGCGGGTCCCGATCCCGATGAAGCGGGCGTGCTCCTCCCAGCCGAAGTCCGGTACGCCGTGCCGCGCGAGGAGCCTGCGCTCCGCCGCGTAGTAGTTCGGCTCGCTGTCCACCAGGGTGCCGTCGAGATCGAAGATGACCGAAAGGGGCCGCGGAGTGCTCATGGCTCCAGCATGGGTCACTCACCGGGCGCGCGCGGCCCTCCCCACCGCCTCCACGAGCGGCAGCATCCGATGCGGCACCCGCTCCCGCAGGGCCACCTCCGTCCGCGTCCTGACCACCCCCGGCACCTGGATCAGCCGCTGGATCACGTCCTCCAGATGCATGGCGTCCCGCGCCACCACCCGCGTCATCATGTCCCCGCCGCCGGTGATCGAGAACGCCTCCACGATTTCCGGCACCCGCGCCAGCGCCTCCCCGACCTCGTCCAGATGTCCTTGCGTCACCTCCACGTGGACGAACGCCAGCACCGGGTGCCCGAGCGCGGCGGGGGAGAGGGTGGGCCCCGTGCCGGTGATCACCCCGTCCCGCTCCAGCCGGTCCAGCCTGGCCTGGAGCGTGCCGCGCGCCACGCCCAGGAGCCGGGCGTACTCACGGACGCTTGTACGCGGCTGCTCGATCAGCAGTCGCAGAATGCGGGTGTCCAGCTCATCCACAGGCATGTGCCACCTCCATGGTCCGTTGGCTCCCTCCTGGCCCACCAGTACGCCGCGGCACTGGTCCATTGGCACAGTGTTCAAAGGTCGAGTTGAGCCAGTGTCCCACTTGATGCTTATCTCTCTCTACTGATGGCGCCGCACAGCGGCCGGACCGGCGACGACGCCGCACCGGACCAGCGGCGCCTTTTCCATGTGCTCTGCACGGGGAAACCACGGGCGAAGTCGACACGAGGGGGCGGGGCTGCCGCTGTGAAGAGGATCTTCCACGCACCGGATCCGGGCCTGATGCGCTTGCGCAGCGGGCTCCGGGCCGTTCTGGGCATCGGGCTGGCGGTGTCGCTCTCCGGCCTGGTCGGCCATTCGCTGGCCGCGGCGATCACGGCCGGGCTGGCCGCGCTGCTGGCGCTCTTCACGGTCACCGACTCCACCGTCCGCAAGCAGGCGGTCACCACCGCGCTGCTGCCCGTCGTCGGCTTCCCGGTCCTGGCGCTGGCGACGATGCTGCACGACTACTCGTGGCTGCGTGACGGAGCGTTCCTCGCCGTGGTGTGCGCGGGTGTCTACGCCAGGCGCTGGGGTCCGCGCGGACACGCCCTGGGAATCTTCGCGTTCATGTCCTTCTTCATGACGCAGTTCCTGCATGCCGTACCGGCTCAGCTGCCCGAGCTGTACGCGGCCGTCCTCCTCGCCCTGGCCGCTTCCTCGACGGTGCGGTTCGGATTCTGGTGCTACGAGAAGCGTGTACCCCCGCCGGTCGTTCCCGCCGCCGAACCCGCCCGCGGCCTGGCCCGGGTCACCACCCGGCAGGCTGTCCAGGCGACCGTGGCCTCCGCGTTCGCCCTTGGAGCGGGCCAGTTCCTGTCCGAGGAGCGCTGGTACTGGGCCGTCGGCACCGTCTGGTGGATCTTCGTGAACACCACCTCGCGCGGAGAGACCCTCGTCCGGGGCTTCCGCCGGGTGGCCGGCACGCTCACCGGCATCGCCATCGGCCTGGTCGTGGCGGTGGAACTGGACGGGGCGCCGGTGCCCACCGCCGTCCTGGTGGCGGTCTGCGTCTTCGGGATCTTCTACACCGCCGCAGTCTCGTACACCTGGATGATGCTCGCGGTGACCCTGATGGCCGGCCTGCTGTACGGGCTGCTCGGCGTCCTGGACCACGACCTCCTGGTCCTGCGCCTCGCGGAGACGGGGGTCGGCGCCCTCGGGGTGGCGCTGGCGGTGCTGATCGTGCTGCCCGTCTCCACCCATGCGACGACCCACGCGTGGGTCCATCGTGCCGTGCAGTGCGTGCACACCTGCACCGCCGACGCCGCGGCCCGGCTCGCGGGGGACCCCGTCGCGGACCCCGCCCGGAGCGTGGCCGAACTCGAACTCCTGCTGGGACGCGTCCGGCTCTCGCTCGCCCCGCTCGTCCACCCCCTGAGCCCGCTGCGCGGCAGGAAGGACCGGGCACGCCAGGTGCTGGCCCTGCTGGACGACTGCGTACGGGACGTACGTGCGCTCGCCCGGATCGCCGCGGACGCGGAAGCGTCCCACGACGCACGCCTCACCGCCGCGTGCTGGCGGGTGGAACGCGCGGTGGAAGCCCTGACGACCCCGGGGCGCACGTACGAGAAGGACGAGCCGGTCACCGGCGAGGAGCACGCCGCCGAGGTGACGGCCCTGGTCCACGTCCACGCGATCGTGCGCGCACTGGAACAACTGGCCGCGCCTCTGGGCGCGCGACCGGAATCCTCCTCGGCCGGGAACTGCTGACCCGACGGACGACGGGCACCCGGCCCCCCGACTGCGCAGGGCCCCGCGAGCGTCCGCACCCGGGTGCGCCGGGCCCCGTGCAGGCCCGGCGCCGCCTCGGACTCAGCCCGCCCAGGTCCAGTCGGCGACCTCGGGGAGATCCACCCCGTGTGCCCGGACCCAGGAGCGGTGGCGGGTACGGGTGTCCGCCATGGTCTGCCGGAGGGCGGCCGCCCGCACGGCGAGTCCCGGCACGCGGTCGATGACGTCCATGACGAGCCGGTAGCGGTCGAGGTCGTTGCGTACGACCATGTCGAAGGGCGTCGTCGTGCTGCCCGACTCCTTGTACCCGCGGACGTGCAGGTGCGGGTGGCCGGTGCGGCGGTAGGCCAGGCGATGCACCAGCCAGGGGTAGCCGTGGTACGCGAAGATCACCGGTTTGTCGGTGGTGAACAGGGCGTCGTACTCGGAATCCGGCATGCCGTGCGGGTGCTCCTCGTGCGGCAGCAGTCGCGTCATGTCGACCACGTTGACCACCCGGACGGCGAGTGTGGGCAGGTGGCGGCGCAGCAGCTGGGCCGCCACCAGGACTTCCAGGGTGGGCACGTCGCCCGCGCACGCGAGGACGACGTCCGGCTCGCCGGCCGGGCCCTCCGTACCCGCCCATTCCCAGACGCCCGCACCGCGCGCGCAGTGGGCACGGGCCTCGTCCAGCGAGAGCCAGTCGAAGCCGGGCTGCTTGCCCGCCACGACGACGTTGACGTAGTCCCGGCTGCGCAGGACGTGGTCGGCGACGGACAGCAGGGTGTTGGTGTCCGGCGGCAGGTAGACGCGGACCGCCTCGGGACTCTTGTTGAGGACGTGGTCCACGAAGCCGGGGTCCTGGTGGCTGAAACCGTTGTGGTCCTGCTGCCACACGTGCGACGTGAGGAGGTAGTTGAGGGACGGCACGGGGACCCGCCAGGACAGTGCGCGCGAGGTCTTCAGCCACTTGATGTGCTGGTTGACCATGGAGTCGACGATGTGCACGAACGCCTCGTAGCAGGAGAACAGGCCGTGCCTGCCGGTGAGGTGGTAGCCCTCCAGCCAGCCCTGGCAGGTGTGCTCGGAGAGGATCTCCATCACCCGGCCGTTCCCGGAGAGGTGCTCGTCGGTCGGCAGGACCCCCGCCTGCCAGGCCTTCGCGGTGGCGTCGAAGAGTGCGCCGAGCCGGTTGGAGTGCGTCTCGTCGGGGCCCACCACTCGGAAGTTCCTGGACTCGGCGGTGTCCCGCATGATCCTGGCGAGCAGCCCGCCGAGGACCCGGGTCGGTTCGTGCACGGACGCGCCCGGTTTGTCGACGGCGACGGCGAACTCCTCCAGCGGTGGCACCGGCAGGTCGCGGGTGAGCAGGCCGCCATTGGCGTGCGGGGTCGCGCCCAGACGACGGGTTCCCTCCGGCACGCAGGACAGGACCTGGGCAGTGGGACGGCCGTCCGCGTCGAAGAGCTCCTCGGGACGGTACGAGCGCAGCCACGCCTCCAACTGCCGCAGATGCTCCGGATTCTCGCGTACGGAGGACAGCGGTACCTGGTGCGAGCGCCAGGTGTTCTCCACCGGTTCGCCGTCGACGGTCGCGGGGCCGGTCCAGCCCTTGGGCGTACGGAGCACGATCATCGGCCACCGGGGGCGGTCCGGTGCGCCCCCTGCCGTACGGGCCGCCCGCTGAACGGCGGTGATGCGCTCCAGCGCCTGGTCCATGGCCGTGGCCATCGCGCGGTGGACGGTGGCCGGGTCGTCGCCCGTGACGTACAGCGGGTCGTGTCCGTAGCCCCTGAGCAGGGAGTCGAGTTCGGCCTCGGGGATGCGGGCGAGAACGGCCGGGTTGGCGATCTTGTAGCCGTTGAGGTGCAGGATCGGAAGGACGGCGCCGTCGTGGACGGGGTCGAGGAACTTGTTGGAGTGCCAGGACGCGGCGAGAGGTCCTGTCTCGGCCTCGCCGTCCCCGATCACGCAGGCGACCAACAGGTCCGGGTTGTCGAGGGCGGCGCCGTAGGCGTGGGAGAGGGAGTAGCCGAGCTCACCGCCCTCGTGGATCGAACCGGGCGTCTCGGGCGCCACGTGGCTGGGCACGCCGCCGGGGAACGAGAACTGCCGGAACAGCTTCGCCATGCCTTCCGCGTCCCGTGTGACGTCGGGGTAGATCTCGCTGTAGGTGCCCTCCAGCCAGGAGTTGGCGAGGACGGCCGGGCCGCCGTGACCGGGACCCCAGATGCACAGGGCGTCCCGTCCGTGCTGCGCGATGACGCGGTTGAGGTGGGTGTGGACGAGGTTGAGGCCGGGCGAGGTGCCCCAGTGGCCGAGCAGACGGGGCTTGATGTGCTCGGGGCGCAGCGGTTCGGTGAGGAGGGGGTTGTCCAGGAGGTAGATCTGGCCGACGGCCAGGTAGTTGGCGGCCCGCCAGTGGGCGTTCAGTTCGGCGAATTCGTCGCGTGCCACGTGTGCTTCTCCGTATCGGTGCAGAGGGTGCGCGGGCGTGCGTGCGCGAGGAGGAAGGGGCGCGGATGTGCTCAGGGCCGGGGGACGGCGGCTCCGGGACCGGCGCCGCGTGGTGCGCTGCGGGGGCGTACGGGGCCGGGCCGGGCCCCGGCCGGTCTCTCGCGGTGCCTCGTCCCGGCCGGGAGGCGCGTGGCGGGGGCGGCGTCCGCCGACGCGGACGGTACGGAACCTCGCGCCGCCCGGCCGCGTACGGTCACGGTGCTGGGGCCGGGACGGACGGCCGCCGCGGCCATGGGGCGCCCGGTCTGCTCCCGGCGGGTGTCGGAAGACGTCCGGGAACGCCCCGGGGCCCGCTGGGCGGGGCAGCGTCGCCACTCGTCGACGGCAGTCACTCCTCCACCGTGCACCAGAGCCTCGCGGAGTGCGAGCTTCCAGGGCCCGGCGGTTCCGGTCCGGGCCACGCGGGCGCCGGCCGTGCACCGAACTGCCGGCCGTTCGGCCGCGTGATTCTCCGATGCGGGGGGAAGCGAGCAGCATGCGCAACGATCTTCGGCGAGCCGCCGGGCCGATATCCGGACCCGGTGGCCCGCCCGCTGCCGGAGTCCCGTTGGCCTCAGCGTCCGGAACAACCGCTGCGGGCACGGCATCCGGGGCGGACGCGACGCCGCCCGGCACGCGGACGTACGACAACACCGGGCTGCGGCCCTTGTTTCCGCACCACGAGGACGCGCTGTTTGGCGTGCGGGGCGGGGCACAGTCCCGGCCGGGCGGATCGAGAACGCCCAAGCGGTTGGTCTAGACCGCCCTGCTACGGTCGCCGGGCACGGACACGGACAGGCAGGACAGGCACGGACAGGCGGAAAGGGACTGCACATGAGCGGTGACACGGCAGCAGAGAGCAGCACCGGACAGGGGCTCGACGAAGAGCCGCAGCGGGAGCGGACGAGGGCCTATATCGGCTCGTTCACCTCGGCCGGCGGGCGCGGCATCACGGCCGCGGCCGTCGATCCGGGGACCGGTGCGCTCACCGTGCTCGGCGCGACCGACGCCGTCGTCGACCCCTCGTACCTGGCACTCGCATCCGGCGGGCGGCTTCTCTACGCGGTGAGCGAGACGGACGCGGGCGCGGTCGCCGCGTTCGACACCTCGGACGCGGTGCCGCGGCTGCTGGGGGAGCCGGTGCAGGTCGGCGGCGCCTCGCCCACCCACCTCGCGCTCGCATCGGGGTACGCGGTCACCGCCAACTACGGCTCCGGCAGCGTCTCCGTACTGCCGCTGCACCCGCGGGACGGCAGCCCGCAGACGCTGTCCTGCGTGCTGGAACACCGGGGCGGCGGCCCCGACAAGGACCGGCAGGAGAGCCCGCACGCCCACCAGGTGCAGCCCGACCCCACCGGGCGCTGGGTGCTCAGTGTCGACCTCGGCAGCGACTCGGTCCGGATCTGCACGCTCATCGGCACCGGGGCCCTGAGCGTCCACGAGGAAACGGCGCTGCGCCCCGGCAGCGGCCCGCGCCACCTCGCCTTCCACCCGCGCGGCTCGCACGTGTACGTCGTGAACGAGTTGGCGCCGACTCTCACCGTGTGCGGCTGGGACGCCGTCACGGGAGCCCTCACGCCGCTGGACGAGGTCGCCCTGCTCCCGGAGGGCGCCCAGGGCCCCAGCTACGGCTCGGAGGCCGTCGTCGCTCCCGACGGACGCTTCCTGTGGGTCGCCAACCGCGGCCACGACAGCATCTCGGTGTTCACGCTCTCCCCGGACGGTGCGAGCGCCGTGCTGCGCACCACCGTGCCGTGCGGCGGGCACTGGCCGCGCGACCTCGCGCTGGACCCGACGGGCCGCCGCCTGTACGCGGCCAACGAGCGCTCGGGCGACGTCAGCTGGTTCGACGTGGACCCGGAGACCGGGGTTCCGCGCCTCACGGGCTCGGTGGCGGCACCGGCGGCGTCCTGCGTGGTCTTCGGCTGAGCTGTACGCGGCACGCAGACGGTTCCGTACGCGGAAGGGCCCGCACCCCGGTGATCCGGCGGGCGGGCCCTTCCGCGTGCGGGCGATCCCATGGTCAGTGGACCGGGGCGCCCTGCGCCTGCTGCGGCGTGAGCCCGAGCGCCGCCGCGTACTGCGACAGCACGAGCTTGCCGATCGCCGGGTACGCGCCGAGCGGCTCGGCGAACGCGCAGCCCGCCTCCTTCGCCGCGGTCTCCAGCAGGTCGGGGGCGACCTCCGGGCCGATCAGGTACGGCGCGAGCGCCAGGTTCGCCGAACCGGAACCGCGCAGCTGCTCGGCGATGGAGGCGATCGAGCCCTCCTCGTCGAGGGCGGCGGCCATCACCGGGACGGCGAGACGCGCGGCCAGCAGCATGCCGGTGATCCCGGCGGCCCGGACGGCCTCCTCGCCGCCGACGGTGGCCAGCACGATGCCGTCGGCCGCCGTGGTGACCGTGAACAGCCGGGCACGGTCCGCGCGCGACAGACCGGCCTCCGACAGACGCACGTGCAGTGCTTCGGCGAGCAACGGGTGCGGGCCCAGGACGTCGGTCAGTTCGGCGGCGGCGTGGCTGTCCACCAGTGCCTGCCGTATCCGGCGCATCGTGGAACCCTCGGGCCCGGCCAGCAACGGCACGACGACGGCGACCGGACCCGCCGGGGCCGCCACCTCGCGGCCGGCGGCCACGGCCAGCTCGTAACGGGCGGTGCGCTCGGCGGCGGTGTGCGCGAGCACGGCGTCCAGCGTCGGGTACTCGCCCTGGCCGTCACCGTCGAGGTAGCCGATGCGGGCGTCGAGTCCGGGCAGCTCGGAGCGGGCGATGCTGAGAAGTTCTTCCGCCAGGCTGCGCGTGACGGTGGACGGCTCGCCGGGAACGGCGAGAACAAGGGCGGGCGCACCCTCGGGAGCGGCCACGGGCTCCGGACGGCGGTGGCGTCCGGGCTGGCGGGGGCGTGGCATTCGTACAGGCAGGCCGGAAGCGGGCCCAGTGGGGGAGCTCATGGCGCCGCATGCTACTGGCTTTGCAGGTCCGGCTGTTCGGGGAGGGTGTATTCGAGAGGTATCTGTCCTGTTTTATCCGGTGAATGCCCTTCAAATCAACGGGCTTGACAACCCGATACGTGCAACATATGCGCATCGTCGGGAAATGCCAGAGTGTCCGAGGCGAGCGCGGCGGCGATCGACAGGGCCCCGGCCAGCGGATCCCCGGCGGCGGGCACCAGCCGGGCGTGCGGCACCTGCCGGGACACTTCCGCGCGAAGCGGGCCGAGCAGCGGTTCGCCCAGCTTCAGCAGTCCGCCGGTGAGGGCGACCAGGGCCTCGGTGCCGTCCGGCGGTGGACACGCCGCGAGCGCCGTCTGGGCGATGTGCCGGGCGGCCTCGCGCAGGATGCCGTCCGCCACCGGGTCCGCCGGGGCGCACGCGGCCACCTCGGGTGCGAACGAGGCGAGCACCGCAGGGCGGTCGGACCGCGGATAGAGCAGCCCCGGCAGTCCCGCCGCGGGTCCGAACACCGCCTCCAGCCTCTCCAGCAGCGCGGGCGAACCCCCGGGGCGGCCGTCGTGGGCGCGCAGAGCCGCCTCCAGCCCCGCCCTGCCGATCCACGCACCGCCGCCGCAGTCCCCGAGGAGATGGCCCCAGCCGTCCGCCCGCCGCCACGCCCGCAGATCCGTGCCCAGCGCGATCAGCCCGGTGCCCGCGGCGACCACCGCCCCGGCCCGCGGCCCCAGCGCGCCCGCATACGCGGTGACAGCGTCGGTGGCCAGCGCCAGGCGCCGTACCCCCAGGGCGTCGGCCAGCGCCCGCGGCAGCCTGGCCCGCAGACCAACGCCCAGCGTGGCCATCCCCGCGGCGCCCACGCACACGGCGACCGGAGCACCACCCCCGACCCGGCCCGTCAACTCGGCGGCGGCGGGCAGCAGCTGCTCCAGCAGATGCCCGGCGTCGATGCCGCCGGGACCGGTGCGCACCGGAGAAGTGGACACCACCGGGGAAGTCACCGGTGTACCACTGGTGGCACCGGCGAGACCGAAGCGGACCCCGGAACCGCCGGAGTCCACGCCCAGTACGTACTGCTCCAACGGCATGGACGGCTCCGGGGACGAGAAGAACGGAAGGCGAACGGGTCCGTACCCGCGGGACGGCGGCAGATTACCGCGGTCCCGCGGGGGAGGGGCGGGGCGGGACGGACTACGCCAGTAGAGTGACGCTCCGTGGCAGCGAAACCATTGAACGAAGTCGTAGAGCCCGGCTGGGCGCAAGCACTGGAGCCCGTGGCGGAACGGATCGCCGCGATGGGCGACTTCCTGCGCGCGGAGGTCGCGGCCGGCCGCACCTATCTCCCCTCCGGGGCGAATGTGCTGCGTGCCTTCCAGCAGCCCTTCGAGGACGTACGGGTCCTGATCGTGGGTCAGGACCCGTATCCGACACCGGGGATGGCCATCGGGCTCAGCTTCGCGGTGGCCCCCGAGGTGCGCCCCCTGCCGGGCAGCCTGGAGAACATCTTCCGGGAACTGCACGCCGACCTCGGCCTGCCCCGGCCCTCCAACGGTGACCTCACCCCGTGGACGCGACAGGGCGTACTGCTGCTCAACAGGGCGCTCACCACCGCCCCGCGCAAGCCCGCCGCCCACCGGGGCAAGGGCTGGGAGGAGGTGACCGAGCAGGCCATCCGGGCGCTGGTCGCGCGCCGCAAGCCGCTCGTCGCCGTGCTGTGGGGGAGGGACGCCCGCAACCTGCGGCCCGTCCTCGGCGACGTACCGGCGATCGAATCGGCACATCCCTCGCCCATGTCGGCCGACCGCGGCTTCTTCGGCTCCCGCCCCTTCAGCCGGATCAACGACCTGCTGGCCAGGCAAGGGGTCCAGCCCGTGGACTGGCGACTGCCTTAGCGCACAACCGGGGACCGGGTCCGGGCGTCCGCCGGGGCCCGGACCCCCGTGTGCTGTGCCCGCGCGGCAGGAAAACCGCCCGGCCGCCTCCGGTCCCCCTCAGCCGATCACCGCCGCCCGTACGCACAGCACGTCCGGCAGGTGCGAGGCGAGCTGCTGCCAGCTGTCGCCGTCGTCGGCGCTGGCGAACACCTCACCGTTGCGGTTGCCGAAGTACACCCCGGCCGCCGGGCCGGCGTCGTCCGTGCACAGCCCGTCGCGCAGCACCGTCCCGTAATGCTCCTCCTGCGGCAGTCCGGCCGTCAGCGGCTCCCAGCTCTTGCCCGCGTCCGAGGTCCGGTAGACCCGGCACCTGCGGTCAGCGGGCACCCGGTCGGAGTCCGCCGTGATGGGAAAGACGTAGGCCGTGTCCCCGCGGTGCGGGTGCGCCGCCACAGCGAAACCGAAGGTGGACGGCAGCCCTTCACCGATGTCCGTCCAGTTCGCGCCGGCGTCGTCGCTGCGGAAGACCCCCCAGTGGTTCTGCAGGTACAGCCGGTCGGGATCGGCGGAGTCCTGCGCGACCTTGTGCACGCACTGGCCGAACTCCGGGTCGGGGTCCGGCAAAAAGACCGCCGAGACCCCCTTGTTGGACGGCGCCCAGCTCGTCCCGCCGTCCTTCGTGCGGAACACCCCGGCCGTCGACACCGCCACCGTCACCGCGTCCGCGTCGCGCGGATCCGTGACGACGGTGTGCACGGCCTCGCCGCCCCCGCCAGGCTGCCACTGCGAGCGTGTCGGGTGCTCCCACAGCGGCCGTACGAGCGTGAAGGTCTCCCCCCGGTCCTCGGAGCGGTACAGCGCGGCGGGCTCCGTTCCCGCGTACACCACGCCCGGCGCGGCCGGCCCCGCCGGATGGAGCTGCCAGACCCGTTCCAGTGAAGCCCCGGTGTCCTTGGGGAACTTCACGGACGGTTTCTCCGGCTCGGTCCAGGTCGCCCCCAGGTCGTCGGAGTGGAACACCGACGGGCCCCAGTGCGCGCTGTCCCCGCCCACCAGCAGCCGGGGCGAGGACGCGCTCCGGTCGATCCCCACCGCGTACACGGCCTGCGCGTTGAAGTGCGGGCCGTCGAACTCCCACTCACCGCCGCCGCGCCTGCGGCCGAGAAAGAGTCCCTTGCGTGTGCCTACAGCGAGCAGTACGTCGGACATCGCCGACACCTCCCAGACCTCGTTGTCTCCAGGTATCGGCCAGTCTGCACCCCGGCACTGACAATGGCCCTGAGATGAGCTGTTCGCCCAGGTCAGGGCGGTAAGCCGGGACCGCTCCGGCGGCCCGTGCCCCGGCGGGGGCCTGCGTGGCCGAAGCGATCCCGACCGAATTCCTTGACAGGCCGGACCCCCTCGGAAACCATCCAGTCGGCACGACGATCACCGGCCGCCCGACGAGGAGAGTCACCATGACGTCCCCCACCACGGAACAGGTCACCGCCGCCTCCCCCCGGCCCGGCCTGTCCGGCTGAGGGGCGGGTGGACGGAACGGACGGACAACTCCCTTGGGAATAGCCGGAGTTCTGCTCCCCTTCGCCCTCGGCATCATCATGTTCGGCCTCGGACTGGGCCTCGTCCCGGCGGACTTCCGCCGGGTGCTGTCCCACCCGAAGGTCACCCTCGTCGCCCTGTCCTGCCAGGTCGTGCTCCTGCCGGTGATCTGCTTCGGCCTGGTGCTCGCCTTCGGGCTGCCGCCCGTCCTCGCCGTCGGCATGATGCTGCTCGTCGCCTCCCCGGGAGGCACCACGGCGAATCTCTTCAGCCACCTCTACGGCGGGGACGTAGCCCTCAATGTGACGCTCACCGCCGTCAATTCGATGATCTCCGTCGTCACCCTCCCCCTGGTCTTCAACCTCTCCGCGGCGCACTTCTTCGCCTCGGGGTCGGAGAACGCGGAACTCGGCCTCCAGTTCACCAAAACGCTCCAGGTGTTCGCGATCGTGCTGATCCCGGTGCTCGCCGGTATGTACGTCCGCTCCCGTGCACCGCAGTTCGCGCTGCGCACGGACCGGCCGGTGCGGATCTTCTCGGTGGTCGTGCTGGCGCTGATCATCGTCGGAGCCCTCGTCCAGGAACGCGAGAACCTCGCCGAGTACCTCGCCGCCACCGGCCCGGTCTCGCTCGCGCTGCTCGTCGTCAGCCTCGGCGTCGGATACTGGATCCCCCGCCTCCTGAGGGTCGGCCGACGACAGGCCATCGCCTGCTGCATGGAGGTCGGCCTGCACAACACCACCCTGGCCATCACCATCGCCCTGAGCATCGTCGGCAGCACCGAGATGGCCGTTCCTGGAGCGACGTACGGGGTGCTGATGTACTTCGCCGCCGCAGGGGCTGGCTGGCTGCTGCGCCGCGGCCACGCGCGTACCACGAGCCCCGCCACCACCACCGGGAGCGAGAACGCATGACCCGGTTGGCCGGCCGAGGCATCGCCGACATCACCGGGGAGGCCGCCGAGTGCGGCATGCTCGGCTACGGCAAGGCCGAGCAGCAGACCACCGGCATCCACACCCGCCTGCACGCCCGTGCCTTCGCCTTTGCTCAGGACACCGCGGAGGACGACCGCCGCGTGCTGCTGGTGGTCTGCGACCTGCCGCTGATCTCCGGCGGTCTCGTCGCGGAGGTCCTGCGCCGCCTCCCCGACGGCTGGACCGAGTCCAACGTCATGATCACCGCGACGCACACCCACTGCGGCCCCGGCGGCTACTTCCACCACGCGCTCTACAACAGCAACACCGGCGGCTTCCGCCCGCAGACGTACGCGGCCATAGTCGACGGCATCACCGAGGCCGCCCTCGCCGCCCTCGCAGACCTGGCCCCCGCCGAACTCGCCCTTGCCCACGGCGAACTGCACGACGTCAGCGCCAACCGCTCCCGCCGCGCCTTCGACCGCAACCCCGAACGGGACCGCGCGCACTTCCCCGCGGCGGTCGACCCGCACACCACCCTGCTGAGCATCCACCGGGACGGCCGGCTGACCGGTGCCGTGCACTGGTTCCCCGTGCACAACACCAGCATGACCAACACCAACACCCTCATCAGCAGCGACAACAAGGGGTACGCCGCCTACACCTGGGAGCGCCTGGAGGGCGGCACCGACTACCTGGACCCCGAACCCCCCTCCCTCGTCACCGCGTTCGCGCAGACCAACGCCGGCGACATGTCCCCGAACCTCAACCTGCGCCCCGGCAGCGGCCCCACCGAGAACGAGTACGAGAACACCCGCCTCGCCGGCACCCGCCAGCAGCAGTCGGCCGGCGCGCTCCTCGCCGCCGCCACCCCGCTCACCGGCCCCCTCGACCACCGCATCACCCATCTGTGCCTCTCCCGTACCGAGGTGCGCCCCGAGTTCACCGGCGACGGCCGCGCCCACCGCACCGGCACGCCCGTCGGCGGGGCCGCGGCCCTCGCCGGTGCCTGGGCCGACGGCAAGGGTTTCCGAGGCTTCCGCGAAGGCCGCAACCCCCTCTGGGACACCCTTTCCCAGCGCGTCGTCTACGCCCTCTCGCCGGCCCTGCGCGACGCCCACGCACCCAAGGCGCTGGTCCTCCCCGCGGGCCCGCTCAACACCCTGCGCCCCATGGTCCAGGAGCGCGTGCCCGTCCAGCTCCTGCGCATCGGCCGCCTGCACCTCCTCGGCATCCCCGGCGAGGTCACCGTCGTCGCCGGCCTGCGACTGCGCCGTACCGTCGCGGACATCATCGGCGCGGACCTTGGCGACGTACTCGTCGCGAGCTACAGCAACGGCTACTTCCACTACGTCACCACGCCCGAGGAGTACGACGCCCAGGAGTACGAGGGCGGCAGCACCCTCTTCGGCCGGTGGCAGCTGGCCGCGCTGTGCCAGACCGCCGCCGACCTCGCCACCGCCCTGCGCGACGGCCGCCCCGTCCGCCGCGGCGTCCCCGAACCGCTGCCCGCCGTGCGCCCCCGGCGGCACACCCCGCCCACCGACACCCCGCCCCCGGGCCGGGCCTTCGGCGACGTGCTCTCCTTCGCGCGCATCGGCGACAAGGTCACCGCCGCCTTCGTCGCCGCCCACCCGAACAACGACCTGAAGCGCGGCGCGACCCACCTCTCCGTCGAACGCCGCGGGACCGGGACCACCGGGACCGGCGGGACCTGGACCCGCGTAGCCGACGACAACGACTGGTCCACCACCTTCCGCTGGGCCCGCACCGGCCCGAGCACCTCGACGGCCACCGTGACGTGGACCCTTCCGAAGGACACCGCACCAGGTGTGCACCGGATCCGGTACCACGGTCGCAGCACCGTGACGGGTCCCTTCACGGGGACGACCGAGCCCTTCGACGTACCGTGAGGGGCCTGGGGGCTCCGCCGTCCCGCTCCCAGTGCGGCACTTGGCCCGCGAACGCCCGGACGGCAGGACTCAGACCCGGCCGTCCCCTGCCGCGTCCAGCAGCCCCGCCCAGTCCGCGATCTTCACCGACCGGCGTCCCAGCGAAGCACCGAGCGCCGTCTCCGCCGCCTCGATCGCCAGCCAGCCCGGCCACTGAACAGGGCGCAGCCCCGACTGCCGCAGTACGTCCAGAGGTTCGCCCGCCACCTCCCGCCGCGCCAGCGCACCGGCGTCCGCCAGCAGGGACGCCACCGTCTCCTTCGCGCACGGCCGGTTCGTGCCGATCACCCCTGTGGGCCCGCGCTTGATCCACCCGGCGACGTACTCGCCGTGCGACGGGCGGCCGTCCCGCAGCACCCGCCCGCCCGCGTGCGGCACCGTACCGCGCGCAGGGTCGAACGGCAGCCCGGGGACGGGGGTCCCCCGATAGCCGACCGAGCGCAGCACCAACTGCGCCTCGATGTCCTCGTACGAGCCCGTCCCGCGCACCCCGCCGGCCCCGTCCGGCACCGTCCGCTCGAACCGTACGGCCGCCACCCGCCCCGCCTCGGCGAGCAGTTCCACCGGACGCAGATGGAAGCGCAGCCGGATCACCCGGCCCCGTGCGGACGGTGGCGCCGAGGCCCAGCCGCGCACCACCTCCACGTTGCGGCGCAGGGCCGTCGGCAGCTCCGACGGGTCCTCGTACGCCGGATCCAGCGCCAGTTCGGCGGGGTCGACCGAAACCCGGGCGTCCGGCAGGGAACCCAGTTCCCGCAGCTCCTTGGTGGTGAACTTGGCCTGCGAGGGGCCGCGCCGCCCCACCATGTGCACCTCGCGCAGCGTGGACCCCGACAGGAGGTCCAGCGCACCCTGCGGTACGTCCGTGGGGAGCAGCTCGGCGGCCCCGCGTGCCAGGATCCGCGCCACGTCGACCGCCACGTTGCCGACGCCGATCACCACCGCCGACCGCACGCCCAGCGCGAAGCCGTCGGGAGCGGCATCGGGGTGGGCGCTGTACCAGGACACGAACTCGGTGGCGGAGAAGCTGCCCGGCAGGTCCTCGCCGGGGACACCCAGTCTGCGGTCGGCCGCCGCGCCGGTGCAGTAGACCACCGCGTGGTAGAGCTCCAGGAGGCGCCGGGCGGGCAGTTCCGGAGTCCCCGCCTCGACATTGCCGACGAAGGCGACCCGCTCGTGCTCCAGCACCGTACGCAGCGTGCCCTGGAGGGACTTGATCTTCTCGTGGTCCGGCGCGACGCCGTACCGGACAAGTCCGTACGGGCAGGGCAGCCGGTCCAGGACGTGTACGCGGACATCGGGCACGGCGGTCTGCTGAACGAGGGCCTGGGCCGTGTAGACCCCGCTGGGGCCCGACCCGACGACTGCGACGCGGAACACGGCTCAGCTCCCTCCCACGGGGTCCCTCCAGCATCGCACCGGAGAGCGGGCAGCGGCAGGGGGCTGCGTGCACCGAAGCGCCCGGAGGACGGAACGGCAGACGGACGCGGAGGGAACGCGGGAGCGCCGGGACCGGGGCGGCGCCCGGGAGCTACCCGGCCCTGAGCATCCGCGCCGTGCGGTGGATCTCGGCGGACCGCTGGGCGACCAGTTCCGTGGCCCGCTCCTCGATCGTCACGTGGTTGCCGTCGGACAGCGCGTCGCCGGCCATGGTCAGTGCCCCCTTGGGTGCGTGATCATCAGCTCCAGGAACGGGGGGAGGGTCCTGGCCGGCTCGCCGGGCCTGCCGGGGCCACGACCGCCGAGTCGCTGATCAGCGTGCGGCCGGGCCGGTAGCCGGCCCTCCACGCACCTCCGTGCCGCCGGGCGGCTCCCCGCCCGGCGGCACTCCCATCTCCCAGTCCAGTCCGTACCGCTGGAACAGCTCCGCCCGCAGCCGTACGAGGGGCATCGGCGCGCCCGGCAGCAGCAGCGCGAAGACCGCGCCCATCAGCAGCGCACGCAGCAGGCGGTAGTCGGCCTCCGGGTCCTGCGCCGGGTCGCCGGCGCCGTACTGCTCCACCGCGCCTCGCAGTACCTGCGCCAGCAACTGCTGCTCCGGGCACTGAACGAAGCCCTCGGCCTGGAGAATGCCCGCCATGTGCGTGCGCATCAGCACCGGCCGCTCGTGCGCCAGTCCGAGTACGGCGTCCACCGCCCTGGCGAGCAACTCCCGGCCCGGCGGCTGAGCGGGCTGCGGCGCGCGCTCCAGCGCCTCGCGGATGGTGCGGTGCATCAGCCGGTGCACGGCGGACTGGAGCAGCTGCCGCTTGCCGGGGAAGTAGTACGAGACCAGCCCGCGTGCCGTACCGGCCCGGTCGGCGATGTGGCCCAGCGTCGTCGCCTCGTAACCGCGCTCGTCGACCACGTCGACGGTCGCCTGGAGAATCCGCTCGCGCGAACGCCGACGCAATTCCTCATTGACCGACGGGCTGCGCGGGGACATCCTGTAACTCCTGCGTTGACTGGCTCTGAGCCAATATACTCAGCGCGCGTTCCGCACCCCCTCTGCGAAGGGGGGCGAGGGGACGGCTGTCCGCCTTGGGCGACGCGGGGGATCGTCCAGGGCGGACAGCGGGTGAAGGCCCCCGGAAGGTTTCCTTCCGGGGGCCTTCGTACGTGGTGCGGCGGTACGCATCGGGGCGGCGGCACGGTCAGTGGAGAAGGCCGAGCACCGGCAGCAGCCCGTCCGGGCGGTCCGCCGCCGGGAGCGCATCGACGAAGTGGACCGCGCACCCCAGTGCCGCCGCCCCGCCGTCGGCGTGCCGGTCGTCGCCCACCATCAGGGTGTGCGCGGGCTCCTGGCCCAACGCCTCGCACGCCGTGCGGAACAGCCGGGGGTCCGGCTTCTGGACGCCGTGCTCGTACGACAGGACGTAGGCGTCGACGTACGGGTCCAGGCCGTGCTGGCGCAGCACCGGCCGCAGATCCCAGCCGATGTTGCTCACCACGGCGACGCCGACACCACGCGCGCGCAGTTCCCGCAGCACCCGCTCGGCGTCCGGGTACGGCTGCCAGGCGGCCGGGGACATGTGGCGCTCGTACAGCGCGTCGTGCAGGGCGTCGTCCGGGAGGTCCACCTGCCGTGAGAGACCCGTGTACGCGGCCCGGTGCCGCGCCGCGCTCACGTCGCGGGTCGCCCACAGCCCGGTCAGTGCGGGCGGCACCCGCAGCGGTGGGGCGCCGCCGGGCAGCGCGCCCGCACTATCCAGGAGGGTCGCGTACCGGTCCAGTTCCTCCGCGGGGGCGGACGGCAGGCGGTCGCCCAGCACCGCACCCACCCAGGCGCGAGTGGACTCGATGCGCAGCAGCGTGCCGGAGAAGTCGAACAGCACCGCTTTCGTCGTCATGGCGTCGATCATGCCCGCGGTGCGGTCCGGTACGCGTGGAGAGCCACCGAGAACAGCACCAGGGCAGCCCCCATCAGCCAGCCCGCGAGTACGTCGGTGAGCCAGTGCACGCCCAGGAACACCCGGGTGAAGCCGACGCCCACCACCGACACCACCCCCGCGGTCAGCAGCCAGGCACGCGTCCCGCGTCCCGCCCCGTACAGCCGCAGGAGCCACAGCAGCAGACCGAAAGTGACCGCCGCTGTCATCGCGTGACCGGAAGGGAAGGCAGCGTAATGAGCGGAATCGACCGGATCCGGCCACTGGGGACGCTCGCGCCCGACCACGAACTTGAGGAGCTGCTGGACACACGCGGCGACCAGGCTCGTCCCCGCCAGCCACAGAGCGAGCACCCGTTCGCCATGCCGCAGAAGCCACACGAAGACCCCCGCCACCACCGCGCGCATCGCCCACGGGTCCCACACCCAGTCGGAGAGGAGCCGGTTGGCGCGGGTCGCTCCCGGCGCCTCCACCGCGACGCGATGCAGACCGTCGGCGATCCGGCCGTCGAGAGCGAGGAGCGGACCCCAGTCGAGGGCCACCAGGGTGAGCAGCACGGCGGACAGAGCGGCGAGCAGGGCGCCCGCGAGGAGCACCGGTGAGCGGGCGGGCGGCAGGGGTCCGTGGGAGGGCATGGGGTGATCCTTGCCGACCCGCGGCCGGTCAAGCCCTTCGAACGCGCCGAGCCCTGAGGGCAAGGGCCGAGCCGTGCCCGAGCCCCTTACTCGAGGGCGCTGAGCCCTGGCACGAAGGCCACCACCAGCGGAACGACAGGCACCAGCGCCCAGGCCGCCGTGAGCCGCAGCCGCCGGGCCGGGCTCAGCCTGGGCACGGGGGCCAGCAGCCGGTTCACCCGCTGCGGCAGCCCGTTGTCCGAGGTCGCGCACGGCCCGAACACCCCCCGGTCCTCGTTGAGTTCGACCAGCGCCAGCGCCGTCGTCAGCCGGCCGAAACGCTTGGACGCCATGTCGTCGGCGGCCAGCTCGACCAGCCGGTGCATCTCGTCGCGGAAGACGGCGAACACCGGGATCTGCGGGAAGCCGCCCGCCAGCGCGCCCGCACAGTGCAGCAGCCAGTCGTGCCGGGCCCGGGCGTGGCCCTGCTCGTGCGCCACCACCGCGTCCAGCTGACGACCCTTGAGCCTGCGCAGTGCCGCCGTGGTGATGACCAGCCTCGGCTTCGGGCCGGGCAGCCACCGGACGTCGGGCCGCTCGCCCTCCAGGACCACCAGACGGTCCCCGCCCGGGTTCTCACCGGGCAGAGCGGGCGCACGGACCAGGAGCTCCGCACGGTGCTGCCTGCGCCGTACGCGCGCCCGGTGGATCTCCCGGGTCAGCATCGCGCCCGTCCACGCACCGCAGCCCGCCAGCACGACGGCCAGTACGGCCGACCACGGGCCGTAGGCACCGAGCGCGTACGCCTCGACCACCCCGTGCGGCGCCGACGCGAAGACGTGGCCCCGCACCAGCTGCCAGGCGGCCGCCGCGCTGAACGTCATCGCGAGCGCGAAGCACAGGAGCACCGCGCCCACCACGCACTGCCACATCCACAGCGCGACCACGGGCTCCCGCTCCCGCCAGTCGGTCGCCGCGAGCAGGCGCGGAGCCGTGACGGCGGTCAGCAGACCGAGCAGCAACAGCGCCAGGGAGACCATCATGGGCTCAGCCTATGAGGAGCCCGTGGCCCACGGGTATGGCCCCGGCCGGGTAAGTGACGTACGACTCATCCGGGGCGTCGGCCCTACAGGGACAGCAGCATGGTCAGCATCGCCAGGGCCATGGACAGACGGCAGGCGAGCGCCAGTTCGGGGCGGGCGCCCCAGTACAGGGCTCCGGCGGACGCGGCCGGTCCGCTGCCCGTCGCGCTCGTCACCGTGACCACCGGGACCAGCCGCGCGCCCACCCGCAGCACGTACACCGCGTAGTACGCCAGCAGAGCCCCCGTGAGCAGGGGGACGCCGCCGGCCGACGTGGCTCCGTGCCCCGCGTGGCCCGGGGAGCCGGTCACGCCCGGGGCCATGGCGAGCGCCATGTAGACCATCGCCGCAGAACCGATCAGATGGTGCAGGTGAGGGGTGTGCCGCAGCCCGCCGCGCGTCCGCCACACGGCCCGCAGCGCCGCGGCCCCGAACACCGCGGCGTACACCGCCCAGCTCCAGGCGGGCGGCGCGAACACGGCGGCGGGCACCGCCATCACCGCCATCCCGAACCCCATCAGAGCCTCGCCGCGGGCCGTCCCGCGCTCTTCCACGGGCCCACTGCGCATCCAGAGCAGGCAGTACGCACTCGTCACCCCGCACAGTGCCACCAGCAGCCAGCCGGACATCGCCGGTCCGTGCACGGCGTACCTCCCCGTTCACTTCCACCACGACATGTCGACAGGTCGAGGAGTCGATGCCCGCGATGGCCGGGGGCGCACGCACGCGCAACGGCACACAGGGGGAGCACGGGACCGCGCTAGGGTCGGACGGATCCACCGGCCGCCCCGCGCGGCCGGCCGCAGAGCCGCAGCACAGGCACAGACAGAGGGGCACCTCCGCCATGGACACCACTTCGCGCCCGGCCGCCGGGGAACTTCTCTTCCGCGACGCCGTGGAGGCCGACGTCACCGCGCTCGTCGCGCTCATCGAGTCGGCCTACCGCGGGGACAGCAGCCGTGCGGGATGGACCACCGAGGCCGACCTCCTGAAAGGCCGGCGCACCGACCCCGAGAGTGTCCGCGCAGTCGTCGAGGACCCGCGCAGCCGGCTGCTCACCGTCGCGCGCCACGGTGAGCTCATCGCCTGCTGCCAGCTCGAACACCGGGGCGAGGCGGCCTACTTCGGGATGTTCGCCGTACGGCCCGGCCTCCAGGGCGGTGGCGTCGGCAAGGCCGTCATCGCGGAGGCCGAACGTCTCGCCGTGCGGACCTGGGGCGTGCGCGAGATGCACATGACGGTGATCTCGGTGCGCGAGGACCTCATCGCCTGGTACGAGCGCCGCGGCTACCGCCGTACGGGAAGGATGACGCCCTTCCCGTACGGCGACGAGCGTTTCGGTGTGCCGCAGCGCGACGACCTCGCGTTCGAGCTGCTGCTCAAGGACCTCTGAGACGCCCCACGGCTCCGGCTCCCGGCCGTGGAACCCCTGGGCCCCGCGGGGATCAGGCCATGAAGCGGCCGGTGCTGCGGATCTCCGGGAAGTCCGTGGTCACCCCGTCCAGCTCCAGTGCGTGTGCGAGGCGCAGCTCGTCCAAGGTGTTCACCACCCAGCCGATCACCGCGAGCTTCTCGGTGCGGGCCCGTCGCACTGTCTCCAGGGTGAGCCGCCGGATGTCCAGGACGACGGCGCCCGCGCCTGCCGTCAGCGCCCGGTCGATCACCTCGGGACCGTAGAACTCGGCGACCAGCCCGGTCCGCACCCCGGGCACCAGCGACGATATGTGCGTCAGCGCCTCGTCGTGGAACGACAGGACCTCGACGCGCTCCACCAGGGCGCGCCGGTGCATCACCTCCGCCAGCACCCGGGCGGCGGCCACATCCTTGATCTCCGCCTGGAGCGGCGCGGAGACGGCGTCCAGGACCTCCTCGAAGAGGGGAACGCGCTGGCCGCCGCCCGCATCGAGGGCGCGCAGCTCGGCGAGGGTGAGCCCGGCGATCGCACCGTGCCCGTCCGTGGTCCGGTCCACGTCGGCGTCGTGCATGACGACGAGAGCGCCGTCCTTGCTCAGATGCAGATCGAGTTCGATGACGTCCATGCCCGCCTGCTGGGCACGGACGAAGGAGCTGAGGGTGTTCTCCGGCTCGACACCCATGACTCCGCGATGACCGATGGTGAGGAACTGCACGGCGATCTCGCTTCCGTCGACGGCGGCTGGCGGCTCACAGCGAGATTAGCGGCCCGCCTCCGCAACGGAACCCGTGCGGCGGACGGAACCGGAGTCGTCGAACTGGGTGCCCGCGATTCCCAGGATGAGGCCGGTGGCGAGGGCGGCGAACAGGACGGCACGCATACTCACGGGAACAGCTCCAGGCGCAGGGGGCGGGCGTACACGCAACAGCGTGCGACCGTCCTACCCCTGCCCGGCGCCGGGACGGCTCTCCCTCACCCGTCCGTGGGCGCGGATCCGACGGGCGTTGACGCCCTGCGACCGGAGGTGCGCGGGGCGTGAGGCGTATGCCGCCGCTGCGCGGGGAAGCAGAACCGAGGATGTGCCGCGCGGTGACGACACCGCAGTCATCGCCGCGCCCGCGACGTCCCGCAGGAAAACTTACTGCGATCTGGGGGGTGGCGCAGGATAATTTGTCCCGGGCCCTCTTGTGTGGAAGAACCACGCACGGATACGGTTTCTTGACGCGAGGTTCTCCCGTGAAGGAAGTGACATGACGCAAAATCTGATGCAGGACATTGCTGGTGGAGGCATAGCGGAGGCCTCGCGGGTGATCGACCACCCGGCCTGGAGCGTGCTCAAGGGTGCGGTCGAGGAGTTCCGGCCCTGGCAGTCCGCCGACGGATCCGTCGACTTCGACGCCGAGGGCGCCCCGGCCCGCGCCACCGCCGAGGCCGTGCTCGGCCGGGTGACCGACGCCGTCGAGGAGCTGTCGCCGCTGCTGCCGCACGACGCCGCCTACCACCGGGCCCTCGTCGCCGACCTGCGTGCATGGGCGGACGCCGGCTTCGTCGTCCCCGACTTCCTGGACTCGCTGCTCGCCTTCCAGCCCGCCCGCTCGCGTGCCGACGGCCGCCAGCACCTCGTGGTCTTCCCCATGTACACGCAGAACGGCAACCCGGACCGCAACCTCGAAGCCGTCGTGCTGCGCATGGTGTGGCCGGAGTGGCTGGCGGAGCTGGAGCGCACCCGCTACGACAACCCGCTCTTCTGCGGCATCACCTTCGAGGACTTCACCTCGGGATACGACACCAACTCGGCCGTGCTCTTCCCCGAGACGATCGCCGTGCGCGAAGCGCCGGAACGTTTCACCTGGGGCGGCATCTTCTGCGACCGCGAGGCGGCCCGCTTCCGCAGGGTGACCGAGGAGGCCGTGCGCGTCCTGGGTCTCGAACTGCCCGGCGACATCCGCGAGATGGTCGCCGACCAGGACCGCTGCCAGCAGGCGTTCGTCCTGTGGGACATGGTGCACGACCGCACGCACAGCCACGGCGACCTGCCCTTCGACCCCTTCATGATCAAGCAGCGGCAGCCGTTCTGGATGTACGGGCTCGAAGAGCTGCGCTGCGACCTCACCGCCTTCAAGGAGGCCGTCAAGCTGGAGGCCGACGGTGTCTCCCAGGGCCGCGACGTGCAGTACGCGGTGCTCTTCGACCGGATGTTCCGCTTCCCGGTCACCGGCGAGCGCGTCCGCAACTACGACGGACTCGGCGGCCAGCTCCTCTTCGCGTATCTGCACAAGCACGACGTGCTGCGCTGGACCGACAACACCCTCAAGATCGACTGGGAGCGGGCCCCGCAGGTCACCAACCAGCTCTGCGGCGAGATCGAGGACCTGTACCGGGCAGGCATCGACCGCCCGAAGCTGGTGCACTGGTTCGCCGCGTACGACCTGGTCTCCACCTACCTCGCACCGCACCCGGGATCGCGCTGGGCCAAGGGCCCGGACGCGCTGGACCTGTCGCTGCCGCCGCGGAAACTGGTCGACGACGTGCTTCCTGACGAGTTTCCGCTGAGCATGTTCTATGAGGCGCTTTCCAAGAAGCTCAAGTCCGTGATCGCCTCGACCAAGGGGATTCGCGCGGCAAGCGCCGAGCGGGTGGCCGCATGAGCCCCCGCGCCGAGGAGGCGACTGTCATGACCCCGATCGACACCCCCGAGGGCGCCCTGGACGGAGCCGTCATCGCGGTCGCCGGAGCGGCCGGACCGGCCGGGCGCGCCACGCTGCTGCGGCTCGCGGAGGCCGGTGCCACCGTCGTCGGCGCGGACGCCGACGTGGCACGCCTCGCGGAGGCCGTGGACGCCGCGCGGTACGCGCACGGCGGTGCCACGGTCATCGGCGAGACCGTCGACCTGCTCGACCTGGACGCCACCCGCGCGTGGGCGGCGAAGACGGAGAAGGAGTTCGGCCGGATCGACGGCATGGTCCACCTCGTCGGCGGCTGGCGCGGCTCCGCCACCTTCGCGGAGACCGACCTCGCCGACTGGGACCTCCTGGAGAAGCTGCTGATCCGCACCGTGCAGCACACCTCGCTCGCGTTCCAGGACGGACTCCAGCGCAGCGACCGCGGCCGCTACCTGCTGATCAGTGCCGCCGGCGCGTCCAAGCCGACCGCGGGCAACGCCGCCTACGCGGCGTCCAAGGCCGCCGCCGAGGCGTGGACGCTCGCCATGGCGGACGCCTTCCGCAAGGCGGGGGGCGAGGACGGGCCGCACAGTGCGGCTGCCATCCTGGTGATCAAGGCACTGGTGCACGACGCGATGCGCGCCGAGCGCCCGAATGCGAAGTTCGCGGGCTTCACGGACGTCACGGAACTGGCCGAGGCCGTCGCCGGCGTCTGGATGCGGCCCGCCGCCGAAGTGAATGGACAGCGCCTGTGGCTGACCCCCAAGCCGTGACCGTGACGGACACGGATGCCGTGACCACAACGACCACCACGGTGACGACCACGACCACCACCTCCGTGACCGGCCCGGCGACCCCGCCCAGGACCGATGCCCGCCGCCACCACGACCCGTCCGTACGGGGCTTCGCCAGCGACAACTACGCGGGCGCGCACCCCGAGGTGCTGGCGGCCCTCGCCCTCGCCAACGGCGGCCACCAGGTCGCGTACGGCGAGGACGACTACACCGCGCACCTCCAGCAGGTGGTGCGCGGCCACTTCGGCCCGTCGGCGGAGGCCTTCCCGGTCTTCAACGGTACCGGCGCGAACGTGGTGTGCCTCCAGGCGCTCACCGACCGCTGGGGTGCGGTGATCGCCGCCGAGAGCGCGCACATCAACGTCGACGAGGGCGCGGCACCGGAGCGGATGGGCGGGCTCAAGCTGCTGACCGTCGCCACCCCGGACGGCAAGCTCACCCCCGAACTCATCGACCGGCAGGCCTGGGGCTTCGACGACGAGCACCGCGCCATGCCGCAGGTCGTCTCGATCACCCAGAACACCGAGCTCGGCACGGTCTACACGCCGGACGAGATACGGGCGATCTGCGACCACGCGCACCAGCACGGCATGAAGGTCCACCTCGACGGCGCGCGGATCGCCAACGCCGCCGCTTCCCTCGACGTGCCCATGCGCGCCTTCACCAACGCCGTCGGCGTCGACATGCTGTCGTACGGCGGCACCAAGAACGGCATGCTCTTCGGCGAGGCCGTGATCGTGCTGGACCCGGACGCCGTGCGCCCGACGGCGATGAAGCGGCTGCGGAAGTCCTCGATGCAGCTCGCCTCGAAGATGCGCTTCGTGTCGGTGCAGCTGGAGGCGCTGCTCGCCAAGGACCTGTGGCTGCGCAACGCGCGGCACGCCAACGCGATGGCCCAGCGGCTCGCCGCGGGTGTCCGCGGCGTCGACGGCGTCGAGATCCTCCACGAGGTGCAGGCGAACGCCGTGTTCGCCCGGCTGCCGCACGAGGTGAGCGAGCGGCTGCTGAAGCGCTTCCGGTTCTACTTCTGGGACGAGGCCGCGGGCGACGTGCGCTGGATGTGCGCGTACGACACGACGGAGCAGGACGTGGACGCGTTCATTCAGGCCCTCAAGGAGGAGGCCGGGCGCTGAGCGCCCACCTCACATATTGCATAGGTATGCGATCGACCGAAAATATATTGACCCGCGGTCGGTCGCATTCCTATGCTCCCGCGCATGGAACTGATCCAGGAAGTCCCTGACCTGTCCGCCTACTTGGCGTCCGACGAGGCCATCGACCACCACCACCCGCTCGTACGCGACACGGCCGCCCGCCTCGCGGGGCAGGTCGCGGATTCGTATGCCTACGCCCACGCGGCCTTCGAGTTCGTGCGGGACGGGATTGCGCACTCCGCCGACTCCGGGGACCCGCGCGTCACCTGGCGCGCCTCGGACGTCCTGGCGAAGGGCACCGGCATCTGTCACGCCAAGGCCCACGCCCTGACCGCGCTGCTGCGCGCCGAGGACATCCCCACCGCGCTGTGCTACCAGCGGCTGGAGTACGACGGGGCGGGCGGCAGCTGTCTGCACGGACTGGTCGCCGTACGGTTCGGCGGAGCCTGGCACCGGCAGGACTGCCGCGGGAACAAGGAGGGCGTCGACGCGCGGTTCTCGCTCGACGGGGAGCGGCTGGCGTTCCTGCCGGACGAGGAACGCGGCGAGCGGGACTATCCGACCCTGTACGCCGCACCCCACGCGGGTGTGCTCCGCGTCCTCCAGGAGGCGCCGGACCGCTCGCACCTGTGGGAGGCGCTGCCCGGCGCGCTCTGAGGCCCGGCGGCGGACGCCGGGCCTCGGAGCGCGCCGGGCCGGGAGCCTCAGCTCGCCTCGCGCACCTGTGCCGGGGTCGGCGCGCTGCCGCCCAGGTGGGCAGGGATCCACCAGGTGTCCTTCTCGTCCTTGGGGCGCACCGGGTAGGCGCGCTGTGCGGCCTCCAGGAGTTCCTGGACGCGCTCCCGCAGCCGCCGCGTGATGGCGCCGGCGTACTCCTCCGGGGGGGCCTCCACGGGCTTGCCCACGCGGATGGTGACCGGGATGTGGTTGCGGCCGAAGTTACGCGGCCTGCCCTTGGTCCAGATCCGCTGGGTGCCCCAGACGGCCATCGGGATCAGCGGCACTCCGGCCTCCTGCGCCAGGCGGGCGGCACCGGACTTGAAGCTCTTCAGCGTGAAGGACTCGGAGATCGTCGCCTCCGGGAAGACGCCGATGATCTCGCCGGAGCGCAGCGAGTCCAGTGCGTGCTTGTACGCGTTCTCACCCTGCTTGCGGTCCACCGGGATGTGCTTCATGCCGCGCATCAGCGGCCCCGACACCTTGTGCCGGAAGACCGACTCCTTTGCCATGAAGCGCACCAGGCGCTTCTGCGGCAGCGCGGCGAGGCCGTTGAACACGAAGTCGAGGTAACTGATGTGGTTGCTGACCAGCACTGCCCCGCCCGAGCGGGGGATGTTCTCAGAACCCTGGGTGTCGATCTTCAGGTCGAGCGCCTTGAACAGTGTGCGCGCGGCGCCGACGACCGGCCGATAGACGAGTTCTGCCATGACGGGACCCTTCTCTGACCGGGGAGGGCTCGCCCGGTACGAAAGTTACGCTGCCGTAGGTTTTCGGCGTTGGGCAGATCGTGCCCCATGAGCGGCCCAGTAGCCAGTCCCCGTGTACCCAATCTGCGAGATTCTCATCACGTCCCGCGCGCCCCGGCGCGTGCCCTGACCTGCTGCGGGCTGTTCGAAAGCGGGACGGCGACCGGGAATGGCGGCACGGGCGCCGCACGCTGCACACTGTGACAAGCCATGAGTAAGGGGAGGGTGAAATATGCCGGAACGGGATGCCGTCAAACAGCTCGGCAGTGCCGAACTGGGCGTCGAGCCGGGGGAGCGGGCGACCCTCGTCCAGTTCTCCAGCGCGTTCTGCCAGCCCTGCCGGGCCACCCGCAGGATCCTCGCCGACGTCGCCGCGATGGTCGACGGCGTCACCCATGTCGAGATCGACGCGGAGGAACGGCTCGCCCTCGTGCGGGAACTGGACGTGCGGCAGACCCCGACCGTGCTCGTACTCGACCGGAACGGCCGGATCGTGCAACGCGCGGCGGGGCAGCCCCGTCGCGCGGATGTCGTCGCGGCGCTCGGCCGGGCCGTCGATGCCGCACGCCCCGGCCCCCGACGGCACACAGGTGACGCAACGTGATCAATCTCCCAGTGGGTGCCGCCCCCCGTGCACTTGACGGTGCACGCCCCCGATCGTCAGGGTGACGTCATGCCCCCGGAACCCCTTCTGTACGGGCGGGCCCGCGTCGACCTGGCCCGCAACGCGAGCGCGCGCTGTCCCGGTGTCTGAGCAGCGACGGACTGGACGACCGCACCACCCGTACCCGCCGAAGGACAACTCCGTGACGCCCCAGTCCGCTCTCGTGCCCGACGTCGCCGTGCCGCGGCCGACGGGACCCGCCCCCCAGGCGGGACCCGAGCTGCTCCGCTCGGTCTTCCGGCAGCACGCCGCGGGGGTCGCCGTGATCACCGCCGCGGGCCGCGACCTGCGACCCGTCGGATTCACCGCCACCTCACTCAACTCCGTCGCCGCGGAACCCCCGCTGATCTCCTTCGGGGTGGGCACCGGCTCCTCCAGCTGGCCCGTCCTCGCGGAGGCCGAGCACATCGGCGTACACGTGCTCGGAGAGGACCAGGAGGCGCTCGCCGCGACGTTCGCGCGCAGCGGCGCCGACCGGTTCGGCGCGCCGACCCGGTGGCGGACGGGGCCCGAGGGGGTGCCCGTCCTCGACGGGGTGCTGGCGTGGCTGGTGTGCCGGGTGGTGGCCCGGGTACCGGCGGGAGACCATCGCATCGTGCTCGCCCAAGCCGTGGCGGGGAATCCCTCGGCGGACCCCTCCGGGCGGGGGCGGCCACTGCTCTACCACCAGGGGCGCTTCAACGCCCTGCGCGACTGAGAGTTCCCCGAAACAGATGTTTGCCGGCGATTGCACAGCGTCGGCAAGGTCACAGTTCAAAGCGCTTGCTTAACGGGAACGCTGTGGATGTACTGACGAGTAATATTCGAGTTGGAGCGCAACCAGCCCCGACCGGAAACCGCCCCTTCAGGCGCCTATGCTGCCTGCAACGAGGCAGCCGACAAATAGACGATGCAGTAGGAGAGCCGGCGTGAGCTTGAGGATCGTTGTCTGTGTGAAGTACGTGCCCGACGCCACCGGCGACCGGCACTTCGCCGATGACCTGACGGTCGACCGCGACGATGTCGACGGTCTGCTGTCGGAGCTCGACGAGTACGCGGTCGAGCAGGCGCTCCAGATCGCCGACGAGGCCGACGACGCGGAGATCACCGTGGTGACGGTGGGCCCCGAGGACGCCAAGGACGCGCTGCGCAAGGCGCTGTCCATGGGTGCCGACAAGGCCGTCCACGTCGAGGACGACGACGTGCACGGCAGTGACGTCATGGCGACCTCGCTGGTGCTCGCCAAGGCCGTCGAGAAGACCGGTTACGACCTGGTCATCACCGGCATGGCGTCCACCGACGGCGTCATGGGCGTCCTCCCGGCGATCCTGGCCGAGCGTCTGGGCGTTCCGCAGGTCACCCTGCTCTCCGAGGTCAAGGTCGAGGACGGTGTCGTCAAGGGCCGCCGCGACGGCGACGCCGCGAGCGAGCAGCTGGAGGCCTCCCTCCCGGCGCTCGTCTCGGTGACGGACCAGTCGGGCGAGGCCCGCTACCCGTCGTTCAAGGGCATCATGGCCGCCAAGAAGAAGCCGGTGGAGTCCCTGGACCTCAGCGACCTGGACCTGGACGCCGAAGAGGTCGGCCTCGAAGGGTCCTGGACCGCGGTCGACTCCGCGGACAAGCGTCCCGAGCGCACCGCGGGCACGATCGTCAAGGACGAGGGCGAGGGCGGCAAGCAGCTGGCCGAGTTCCTCGCGGGCCAGAAGTTCATCTAGCGGCCGGGGTCCGGGGCCAGACCCCGGACCGGCACAGCACCTGAGCGCCCGTCCCCTTCCCCGTTTCTTCGCACTCGCAGGAGAGCATTCCCATGGCTGAAGTTCTCGTCTACGTCGACCACGTGGACGGTGCCGTCCGCAAGCCCACCCTGGAGCTGCTGACGCTCGCCCGCCGTATCGGCGAGCCCGTCGCGGTCTTCCTCGGGGCCGGTGGCGACGCCGCCGCCGCCGTGCTCGGCGAGCACGGCGCGACCCGCGTCCTGACCGCCGAGGCCGCCGAGTTCGGCGACTACCTCGTCGTCCCGAAGGTCGACGCCCTCCAGGCCGCGTACGACGCCGTCTCCCCGGCCGCCGTGCTGGTCCCGTCCTCCGCCGAGGGCAAGGAGATCGCGGCCCGTCTCGCGGTCCGCATCGGCTCCGGCATCATCACCGACGCCGTCGACCTGGAGGCCGGTGACGAGGGTCCGGTGGCCACGCAGGCCGCGTTCGCCGCCTCGTACACCACCAAGTCCCGTGTCTCCAAGGGCGTCCCGGTCATCACCGTGAAGCCGAACTCGGCCCCGGTCGAGGCCGCCCCGGCCGCCGGTGCCGTCGAGGCCCTGCCGGTCACCTTCTCCGACGCCGCCAAGGGCACCAGGGTCGTCTCGCGCACCCCGCGCGAGTCCACCGGCCGTCCCGAGCTGACCGAGGCCGCGATCGTGGTCTCCGGCGGACGCGGCGTCAACGGCGCCGAGAACTTCGCGGTCATCGAGAAGCTCGCCGACTCGCTCGGTGCCGCGGTCGGCGCCTCCCGCGCCGCCGTCGACGCCGGCTGGTACCCGCACTCCAACCAGGTCGGCCAGACCGGCAAGTCGGTCTCGCCGCAGCTGTACATCGCCTCCGGCATCTCCGGCGCGATCCAGCACCGGGCCGGCATGCAGACCTCCAAGACGATCGTCGCCGTCAACAAGGACGCCGAGGCTCCGATCTTCGACCTGGTCGACTACGGCGTGGTCGGCGACCTCTTCGAGGTCGTCCCGCAGCTCACCGCAGAGGTCGAGTCGCGCAAGGGCTGACCTGCACTTCTCGTACGACTCGGGGCCGCACGGTGTTCTCACCGGGCGGCCCCGAGCCGTATCCGGGGCCGGTGGCGGGGAACCATTGACGTGGATCACGGTGGGCCATTAACTTCGCTATGCGGATTGTTGATTCCGTGAAGCGGAAAACTGGAGGGTTGAGATGGGTCAGCAGGAGAAGGTGGCGACGAGCCTCACCGGCGCGGTCAGCGAGGGCATCAGCGCCTCCCTCGCACCGGTCGACGCGGAGCTGGCCCGCCGCTACCCCGGAGACCCCGGCACCCGGCAGCCCGTCCACACCGTCTACGTACCCGGCAACCTCTACGAGGCGGGCACCCTCCGTTCCTGGGGCGAGCAGGCGCTCGCGATGCTCGACGAGCACGCCCCCGACGCCGCCTCGTTCGCCGCCGTGCTCGGCCTGGACGCCTCCCTCGCGGACGCCGTGTACGACAGGGTGCGGGCCAAGCTGGAGCGCGAGCCGATCGAGGACCTGCGCATCGACTTCGAGGACGGCTACGGCGGCACGCCCGCCGACGAGGACGCCGACGTCGCCCGTACGGCCCGGCTGGTGGCCGAGGCGTACGCGAACGGCACGGCCGCCCCGTACATGGGTATCCGCATGAAGTGCTTCGAGGCAGCCGTCCGCGACCGCGGCATCCGCACCCTCGACGTCTTCCTGAGTGAACTGATGGCGGCCGGCGGGCTCCCCGAGGGCCTGGTCCTCACCCTCCCCAAGGTGACGTACCCCGAGCAGGTCACCGCCATGGTGCGGCTCGTCGAGGCGTTCGAGAAGGCGCACGCACTGGACGCCGGCCGGATCGGGTTCGAGATCCAGATCGAGACCAGCCAGTCCATCCTGGGCGCCGACGGCACCGCCACCGTCGCCCGCATGATCGACGCCGCCGAGGACCGCGCCACCGGACTGCACTACGGCACCTTCGACTACAGCGCCTGCGTCGGCGTCAGCGCCGCCTACCAGGCCAGCGACCACCCGGCCGCGGACCACGCCAAGGCGGTCATGCAGGTCGCCGCGGCGGGCACCGGGGTCCGGGTCTCCGACGGCTCCACGAACGTCCTGCCGGTCGGCTCCACCGAGAAGGTCCACGACGCCTGGCGCCTGCACTTCGGCCTCACCCGCCGTGCCCTGGCCCGCGCGTACTACCAGGGCTGGGACATGCACCCCGGTCACCTGCCGACCCGCTACGCGGCCGTCTTCGCCTTCTATCGCGAGGGCTTCGAGCAGGCCGCCGCCCGCCTCGCCGCGTACGCGAACCAGCTCGGCGGCGACATCGCCGACGAGCCCGCCACCGCCAAGGCGCTCGCCGGCTACCTGCTGCGCGGTATCGACTGCGGCGCCCTCGACACCGCCGAGGTCGCCCGGCTCACCGGCCTCACCCGCGCCGACCTGGACTCCTTCGCCTCACCGCGCCGCGGGGACCTCACGGCAACGGCTTCGTAACCCTGCTCAGCCCCGCGCCCGGCTGTCACTGCTGCCCCGTACTCTGTTCGCAACCACATTTGGCGTAACGGATCGGGGCAGTGGTGGCTACGGGGGAGAACGAGCGGCTGGCCGGCCGCTACCGCGTCATCGAACAGCTCGGCCGCGGCGGCATGGGCGTCGTCTGGCGCGCCGTCGATGAGGTGCTCGGCCGCGAGGTCGCCGTCAAGGAACTGCGCGCGTACAACGACGCCTCGGCGCCCGAACTGGCCGATCTGCGCGTACGGATGCAGCGCGAGGCCAGGGCTGCCGCCCGGGTCCGCCACCCCGGAGTCGTCGCCGTCCACGACGTCGCCGACCACGAGGGCCGCCCCGTCATCGTGATGGAGCTCGTGGACGGCCCGTCCCTGGACGCCGTGCTGACCGAGAAAGGTCTCCTGGACCCGCGCGAGGCCGCCGCTCTGGGAGCCAGGGTGCTGGAGGCGCTCGGCGCCGCCCACCGCGTCGGCGTCCTGCACCGCGACGTGAAGCCGGGCAACATCCTGCTCGACGGAAGCGGCCGGATCGTCCTCACCGACTTCGGCATCGCCGCCATGGACGACCCGGGCGACGGCTCCACCACCCGCCTCACCCGCAGCGGCGAACTGGTCGGCTCCCTCGACTACCTGGCACCCGAGCGCGCCCAGGGCCAGGAACCGGGCCCCGCCTCGGACATCTGGGCACTCGGCGCCACGCTGTACACGGCCGTCGAGGGCGGCTCGCCCTTCCGCCGTACGTCGACCTGGTCGACGCTGACCGCCATCGTCGTCGACCCGCTCCCGGAACCCGTGCGCTCCGGGCCGCTCGGCCCCGTACTGCAACGGCTCATGAGCAAGGACCCCGCCCAGCGGCCCGACGCGGCCGAGGCGGCGCGACTGCTCACCGCGGTCGCCGAGGGGAACCCGGCCGGGCCCGCACCGCGCCCCGCGCACCGAGCGACCGGCGCGCACGCACAACAGCCCCAGGGCGCGTTCGGGCCCGCCGTGCCCCCGGCCGCCGCGGCCGGAACGCCCGCCGCGGCTCCGTACGCCCAGCCGGCACCGGGCTTCGGACCGCACACGCCGCCCGCCCCTGGCGACTTCGGCACGGGGCCGGGCGGATACGGCACGAGCGGCGGCTACGGCACGGGAGCGAACCCGGCCGCGCACCCCTCGTACGCCACCGGGCCGACGCACCCCGCCGAGCAGGGGGGCCACCCGACCGGCCCGACGCCGTCGGCCGGGCCGCAGGACCCGGCATCCCTCGCGGCCTCCGCCGTCGCGGCGCCCGGGGGCGGCGGGCGGCGCGGCCGGGCGGCGCCCGCAGACACGGCCTCCGGCGGCCGGCGCAAGGCGCTCGTGGCCTCGGGCGTCGCCGCGGTGCTGCTGGCCGGCGCGGGAGTGACGTACGCCCTGGGCGACGGGAGCAACGCCGAGCGGACGGCGGGCGGCCCCGCGGCGAAGAGCTCGCAGGCGGCCGACGCACCGGACCCGGACGGCCTGCCGGCCATCGGCTCGCTGCCGACCGACGCCGCGCAGAAGACCGCCGCGCCCACGCCCCCCGGGAAGGACAAGGGCAAGCAGGCAGACCGGAAGACGCCCACGGCCACCCCGGGCGGCACGAAGCCCGGCTCTCCGTCCAGCGGCACCGACGCCGCGGGAGGCGTGGGTGGCAAGGGCGCCAAGACGTCCGACAACGGCTCCGCGGGCGCCGGCTCCGCGGGCGGGGCGGCCGGCTCGGGCGGCCGGGGTACGGCGGCGGGCGGCAGCGTCGCGGGAGGCGCCGCGGCCGGCGGCGGCAACCCGCCCCCGCAACCGCCCCCCGCGGCTCCGGTCTGCCACGGCATCGGCGCCGGGAAGTACAACTGCGACGTCTGGCGGACCTCCGACTCGATCCGCGCGAACGGCGACCGGGCAGGCACCCTCAACGCCGGCACCAACTACTTCTACTGCCAGGCCGACCTGGGCCGCCGCGTCACCTACGGCAACTGGACGAACGTCTGGTGGGCCAGGACCGACGACGACAACGGCAACACCGGTGTGTACGTCAGCGTCGTCTACCTCAAGGGCGGTGACAACGACCGGCCGCTGCCTGGCCTGCCCACCTGCTGAGCCGTCCCGGCGGTCACTCCCGCCCGCGCTCCGGCGGGATCTCGCCCGAGCCGCGCGGCACCAGGCGCGTCTCCAGCACCACCTGCACCGGGGCGCCTCCCGCCCCGTCCAGCCGGCTGAACAACAGGTCGGCGGCGGTGCGGCCGAGCGTCGCCGCGTCCTGCGCGACGACGGTGACCCCGGGATGCAGCAGATCGGCAAGTTCGAAGTCGTCGAACCCGACCAGGGCGACGGGGTGTTCGCGCCCCGCCAGCACCCGCACGACCGTGACCGTCACCCGGTTGTTGCCGGTGAAGACGGCCGTCACCGCCTCGTCCGCCGTGCCCTCCAGCATCGCCTCGGCGGCGGCCCGTACCCGCTCCGGTGCGGTGCTGCCCAGTGCCACCCACCCCTCGGCGACCGGAAGCCCGGCGTCCGCCATCGCGGCGTGGTAGCCGCGCAGCCGCTCGGTGGCGGTGTGGATGCGGGGCTGGTCGCCGATGAAGCCGATCCGGCGGTGCCCGTGTGCGATGAGGTGCGCCACGCCCGCGCGCGCCCCGCCGAAGCTGTCGGACCGCACGACATCGGCCTCGATGCGCCCCGCCGGACGGTCCACGAACACGGTGGCGACCCCCGCCGCCATCTCCGGCTCCAGGTAGCGGTGGTCGTCGCCGGCCGGGATCACGATCAGACCGTCCACCCGGCGGGCGCACAGGGCGAGCACCAACTCCTGTTCCCGGTCCGGGTCCTCGGCGCTAGAGCCGTTGATGAGGAGTGCGCCGTGGGCACGGGCGACCTCCTCGACGGCCCGGTTCAGCGGCCCGTAGAACGGGTCGGCGAGGTCTTCGAGGACGAGTCCGATGCTGGCGGTGCGGCCCTTGCGGAGCACCCGGGCGCTGTCGTTGCGGCGGAAACCCAGCGCGTCGATGGCCTCCCTGACGCGGCGTTCGGTGTCCGGGGTGACACCGGACTCGGCGTTGACGACCCGGGAGACCGTCTTGAGGCCGACGCCCGCGCGGGCGGCGACGTCCTTCATGGTGGGCCGGTTGCCGTAGCGGCTCTGCGGCGGCACGGGGCGCCGGGACCCTCCTGAGACGGACGGGGGAGGAGCGGTGGTGTCGGCCACGGTGCGCTGTCCTTCGGTCGTCGGCGTGGGGGCGGGTCGCGGGGTGTCGCGGACGTCGCGTCGGCTCACGGCACCGAGCATAGGGCTCCCGCACCTGGACAACGTTGTCAGGTGTAGGGAGACTGGCCTGGCCCTGGATCTTTCCCATCCCTTTTCCTCCCTGGAGTGGTACGCCGATGCACACCGAGTTCACCGACCTCGTCGCCGCGCTCGACATCGGCGGTACCAAGATCGCGGGTGCACTGGTGGACGACACCGGCCGGATTCACCTCAGGACCCAGCGGCCGACGCCCGCGCAGGAGGACGGGGAGAGCGTGATGGCCGCGGTCGACGCGGTGCTCGCCGAACTGACGGCCTCTCCGCTGTGGACCGCGGTGTCCGCCGTCGGCATCGGCAGCGCCGGCCCCGTCGACGCCGCCGCCGGTACGGTCAGCCCGGTCAACGTCCCCGGCTGGCGGGGCTTCCCGCTGGTCGCGCGGGTACGGACGACCGTCGGCGAGCTCCCGGTGCGGCTGGTCGGCGACGGTGTCGCGATGACCGCCGCCGAGCACTGGAAGGGCGCCGCCCAGGGCCACGACAACGCGCTCTGCCTGGTCGTCTCCACCGGCGTCGGCGGCGGTTTGATCCTGAACGGCCGCCCCCACCCCGGCCCCACCGGCAACGCGGGCCACATCGGGCACATCAGCGTCGACCTGGAGGGCGACCCCTGCCCGTGCGGCTCACGCGGTTGCGTCGAGCGCATCGCCAGCGGCCCCAACATCGCCCGGCGGGCCGCCGATCAGGGCTGGCGGCCCGGCCCCGACGGCGATGCCTCGGCCGCCGCCGTGGCCGCCGCGGCCCGCGCGGGCGACCCCGTCGCACTCGCGTCGTTCGCCCGCGCGGCGCAGGCCCTGGCCGCCGGAATCGCCGCCACCGCCACGCTCGTCGAGGTGGACATCGCGGTGATCGGCGGGGGAGTGGCGGGCGCCGGCGACGTCCTCTTCGAGCCGCTGCGGGCCGCGCTCGCGCAGTATGCCGCGCTGTCCTTCGTACGGGGGCTCAAGGCCGTGCCCGCCCGCATGGGCACGGACGCCGGTCTGGTGGGTGCGGCGGCCGCCGCGCTGCTCGACGGGAGTGCGCGGAGCGGTGGCGGCGGGCCGCGGTGAGCGCGCCGGGACGCGCTGCCTACCGGTCGTCGGCTCCCACCCGCAGCAGCGTCGTGCCGTGTGCGGGCACCGTCGCGGAGAGCGTGCCCGCGGACCGGACCTCCGTCTTGCGCCACAGGTCGCGCACCCGGTAGCCGGGGGCGTCGGGCAGACCGGCGGCGGTCGCGGCGGTCGTGATGCGCTGCGGCTTGTCGCTCTCGTTGAACAGGGCGACGGCACGGCTGCCGTCTGCCAGCTCCTTGGCGACGACCCAGCGGCCGCCCTCCGAGGAGACCACCGATCCCTGCCTGCCGAGCGGGTCCTGGTCGACGGCGACGACCTCCCGGTTGGAGAGGATGGCGAAGGTCGCGGGGGAGGCCTTGCGCAGGTCTGTGCTGATGAACAGCGGGGCAGCCATGATGGACCACATGGAGAAGTGCGTGCGGTACTCCGTGTCGGTCATGCCGCCGTTGCCCACCTCCAGCAGGTCCGGGTCGTTCCAGCCGCCGGGACCCGCGTGGTCGGCCAGCCGCAGGTTCTCCTTCATGATCCCCAGCATGATGGGCCACTTGTCCTTGATGTCCCGGGTGGTGCGCCACATGTGGCCGACGTCCCGGCCCCACTCCCACGGCCGGTACGAGCCCCACTCGCAGAGGCTGTAGAGGATGGGGCGACCGGTCCGGGCGGACGCGGCCTGCAACGCGTCGCGCATGGTGGTGTACCGGAGCATGTGGTCGACGCCCTCGTTGTTGCAGTTGTCGTACTTGAGGAAGTCGATGCCCCACTCGGCGAACTGCTGTGCGTCGCTGTACTCGTGGTTCAGTGCGCCGGGCATGCCGACACTGTCGCAGGTCCGGGTGCCCGCGCTGCTGTACAGGCCGAACTTCAGCCCTTTGGAGTGGACGTAGTCGGCGACCGCCTTGATCCCGTGGGGGAAGCGGACGGGATCCGGCACCAGCTTGCCCGCGGCGTCGCGCTGCGGCTTCGCCCAGCAGTCGTCGAGATTGACGTACTCGTAGCCGGCGTCCTTGAGCCCCTTCGAGACGAAGAGGTCGGCGATGCCCTTGATCATGGCCTCGTTGAACTCGGCACGGCAGTGGGTGGAGTTCCAGTTGTTGAAACCCATGGGCGGGGTGAGCGCCAGCGCTCCGGGGAGGGAGCGTTGGGCAGGGGCGGAGGGCTCCGCTCCGGCGGAGGGCTGTGCGGCGGAGGACGGCGCCGTGACGCACACCGCCCACAGCAGTCCGGCGGCGAGGGCAGCGGCCACCCCCGGGCGGGGCGCACGACGCGAGCGGCGGGGCGGGACCGGGCGACCGGACGAGGGGTGCATGGAGAGTTCCTCCGTAACGGCGGATGAACACGACCGGCTCAGCAAAACACGGACGCCGCGGCGGTGCCCGCAGGCGACCGGCGTGTTCACGCCGCGAAGACCGGACGGACGGTCAGGGGTGGCGTGCCCCGGGCACGGGTACGTTGATCCCGGTGACCGTCGACGACGCACCCCTCACCGAAGCCCGTCTCCTCGCGCAGCGCCTCGGGCTGCAACCCCTGCCCGTGGAGGGCGGGTTGTTCCGGCAGACCTGGGCGGGGCCGGCCGACGGAACGGGGCGGCCCGCCGGCACGGCGATACTCGTCCTGCTGACCTCGGCCCCCGGCGACTTCTCGGCGCTGCACCGGCTGCCCGTCGACGAGATGTGGCACTTCTACCGCGGTGATCCGCTGGAGCTGCTGCTCCTGGCCCCGGACGGCACCGACCGCCTCGTACCGCTCGGAGACTTCGCCCGGGGCGGTCCCGTGCAGTACGTCGTACGGGCGGGAACGTGGATGGGGGCGCGCGTGGCGCCCGGCGGCGCCTGGTCGTTGTTCGGTACGACGATGGCTCCCGGATTCCTGCCCGCGGACTACGAGGGCGGGGACGCGCGACAGCTCGGTGCCCGCTATCCGCAACAGGCCGCCCTCATCCGGGAACTGTGCCGCGACGGAGCACCGCTCAGCATGATCTACGGCAAGGAAGGCAACGAAGGTGACGGAAATGCGTGAGGCGGACCCGTGGGACCTGAGCGGACGCGTCGCCCTGGTGACCGGCGCCAGCGGTCGGGTCGGCCGGGGAATCGCGGAGAGGTTCGCCGCCGCCGGGGCCGACGTCGTCATCCACTACCGGCAGGACGAGAAGTCGGCCATGGCGCTCGTCACGCGGATCGTGGACGCCGGCGGCCGCGCCCTGTCCGTACAGGCGGACCTGACGCGCGAGTCCGAATGCCGACGGCTGGTCGAGACGGCGGCGGACTGGCGGGGCGGGCTGGACGTGCTGGTCAACAACGCGGGGATCCAGCCCACCCTCGACCTGGCGGACATGACCGCCGACGACTGGCGGGAGATGTACGACGCCAACACCACCAGCGCCTTCTGCTGCACCCGCGCCGCCGCGCCGCTCCTGGCCGCGAGGGGCGGCGGCAGCGTCGTCCACGTGGCCTCGATCGAGGCCGGTCAGGCCGCGCCGGGGCATGCGCACTACTGCGCGTCCAAGGCCGCACTGGTCATGTTCGCCCGCTCCGCCGCCCTGGAGTACGGTCGGGACGGCATCCGCGTCAACAGCGTCTCGCCGGGCCTGATCGACCACCCCGGCCTCGCCGGCGAATGGCCCGAGGGGGTGCGCCGCTGGGGCGCGGCCGCCCCGCTGCAGCGGCTCGGCACGCCCGAGGACGTCGGCAACGCGTGCGTCTTCCTCGCCTCCGACGCCGCCGCCTGGATCTCCGGTACGGACCTCGTGGTGGACGGAGGGATCAGCGCGCGGCCCACCTGGTGACCCGGCGCCGACACGCCGTCAGAGGGCGGCGACCTCCGCGGGCGCCGCCGCCTGCGCCACGACCACCAGGAACGCGTCCGCGTCCAGGTCCATCACCACTTCGGCCGGGCAGCCCTCCGTGCGCCGCGCGTGGGCGTACTCCTCGGCGGGCCAGCTTCCCCGCGGGCCACCGGCCGGAAAACGACGCAAAACCGTGCGGTTCATGCCGCACCCCTCTCATCCGTGCTCCTGCTGTACCTCTGTGCGCCCAACGAGACTCCGTGACGACGGGTCACGGCCGCAGCCGTCCCGGGGCGCCCCCATTATCTGCATCGACGCCGTTCGACGGGTGCGGCGTTGCCCGCGGCGGGACACAGCACTGCCACGGTTGTGTCCGCGGCCCGTCGCGGGCACCATGCCGCGGGACCGGCTGTTCGTGGCAGGGTGTTGCGGGCAGTCCACTGGGGGCAACGGCAGAGGGGGAACCGTGATTGTTTGGGTCAACGGTGCGTTCGGGGCGGGCAAGACGACTACCGCGCGCGAACTGATCGATCTGATCCCGAACAGCACCTTCTACGACCCGGAGGTGACCGGCGCCGCGCTCGAACACCTGCTGCCGCCCAAACGCCTCGCCGAGGTGGGCGACTTCCAGGACCTCCCCATGTGGCGGCGCATGGTCGTGGACACGGCGGCCGCCCTGCTCGCGGAGATGGGCGGGGTGCTCGTGGTGCCCATGACGCTGCTCAGGCAGGAGTACCGGGACGAGATCTTCGGCGGGCTCGCGTCACGCCGCATCCCGGTGCGGCACGTGCTGCTCCAGGTGGAGGAAACGATCCTGCGGGAGCGGATCGCGGCCCGTGCGGAGCCCGGAGGGAGCGCGGCGGACGCCGGGCTGCGGGTGCGGCAGCGGGCGTACGACCACATCGAGCCCTACCTGGCCGCACTGGAGTGGATCGTTTCCGACGCGCACGTCGTCGACGGCAGCCGGCTCACCCCGTACGAGGCGGCCGTGGCCGTCGCCGAGGCGGTGCGGTCCGGGGCGGCCCGACCCTGCGACATCGTGCAGACGCCGCCGCCGACCGCCGAGACCCTCGCCGCGGGAGTGCTGCTCTTCGACGAGGCGGACAGGGTGCTGCTCGTCGACCCGACGTACAAGCCCGGTTGGGAGTTCCCCGGTGGGGTGGTCGAGCGGGGGGAGGCACCCGCGCGTGCGGGGGTGCGGGAGGTCGCCGAGGAGACCGGGATACGACTGGAACGGGTGCCCCGGCTCCTGGTCGTGGACTGGGAACCGCCCCGCCCACCCGGATTCGGCGGGCTTAGGCTGCTGTTCGACGGCGGGCGGCTGGACGGGGAATCGGTGGAACGGGTGCTGCTGCCGGGGCCAGAGCTGCGGGAGTGGCGGTTTGTGAGAGAGGAGGACGCGGCCCGGCTGCTGCCGCCGGAACGGTACGAGCGTCTGCGGTGGGCGCTGCGGGCCCGGGAACGGGGCACGGTGCTCAACCTGGAGGCGGGGGTGCCGGTCGGCTGAGCGCACGGGGCGTCCGGTGAGCCGAGGTTGCTACCCGGCGGACGAGGCTTGTTCCGCCGCGGTGAGCAGCCGGGTCGCGGCGTCCTCCGTGAGCGGGTCGCCGTGCCCGAAGCAGGCGACGGACGGGGCGAGCGAAGCCAGCCGGCGCATGGTGGCCAGCGCCTGCGGGCGGTCCACGTTGAAGACACCGAGCATCACCTCGCCGACGGCGGCGACGCAGTCCCCGGTGAACAGGACGCCGTGGTGCGGGAGATGGACGCCGATCGAGCCGTCCGTGTGGCCCGGGGCGTGCACGACGCGCGCCCCGCCGCCGAAGCCGAGGAGGTCGCCGTCCTCCAGTTCACGGTCCACCCGGGTGGGCGGGGCGGGTGGAACCGTCAGCCCGTGCCGGTACAGCGGCACCTCCCAGTCCAGCAGGTCGGGCTCCGGGGTGGGCGCGTCGCCCCGCACCACCGGCGCGTCCAGGCGGTGTGCCAGCACCTGGGCCCCGTACCGGGCTGCCAGCTCCTCGGCGGCGCCCACGTGGTCGCGATGACAGTGGGTGAGCACGATGCGGCGCAGGTCCCGTGGATCGCGGCCGAGGCTGCGGATCGCCCGCTCGATGTCGGCGGCGGCATCCCGGTGCCCGGCGTCGATCAGGGTCAACTCGGTTCCCGAGGCGCCCTGTTCACGCCACAGGTAGGCCTGGCCGATGGGGAAACGCAGCATGTGGAGGTGCGGCAGTATCTCTACGAGGTCCATGCGGCGAACGTACGAGACGCCGTACGCCCGCCGCAGGAATCTACGCTCAGCGCTGAGTTCGCCCAGCGCTGAGCAGCCGTCCCGGGCGGCGCGTCAGACCGTCTTGGCGGACGCGTAGTTGAGGAGGAACAGGGCCTCGGCGACCGACAGGCGCTCCAGTTCCTCGGGCGACACGCTCTCGTTCACCGCGTGGATCTGTGCCTCCGGCTCGCTCAGTCCGATGAGGAGGATCTCCGCCCGCGGGTGGAGCGAGGCGAGCGTGTTGCACAGCGGGATGGAGCCGCCCATGCCGGAGACCTGCATCTCCTCGCCGGGGTAGGCCACGCGCATGGCGTCCGCCATCGAGGTGTACGCCGGACTGCTGGTGTCCGCCTTGAACGGCTGGCCCTGGCCGACCTGCTCGACGGTGACCCGGGCACCCCACGGGGCGTGCGCGTGAAGGTGCGCGGTCAGCAGCTTCGTCGCCCCGGCCGCGTCCTGGCCCGGCGGCACCCGCAGGCTGATCTGCGCACGGGCACTCGCCTGGAGGGACGGCGTGGCGCCGACGACCGGCGGGCAGTCGATGCCGACCACGGTGACGGCCGGGCGCGCCCAGATCCGGTCGGCCACGGTGCCGTCGCCGATCAGGCCGACGCCGTCGCGCACCTTCGCGTCGCCGCGGAACTCCTCCTCCGGGTACTGCAGGCCGTCCCAGGTGCCGTCCGCGGTGAGACCGTCGACGGTCGTCGAGCCGTCCGCGTCCCGCAGCGACGCCAGCAGATGGATCATCGCGGCGAGGGCGTCGGGGGCGGCGCCGCCGAACTGCCCCGAGTGCAGGTTGCCTTCGAGGGTGTCCAGGGTGACCCGCAGCATCGTCATGCCGCGCAGGGTGGCCGTCACGGTCGGCAGGCCGACGCGGAAGTTGCCGGTGTCGCCGATCACGACGGTGTCGGCGGCCAGCAGGTCCGGGTGCGCCTCCGCGTACCGCTCCAGGCCCCCGGTGGCCTGCTCCTCGGATCCCTCGACGACGACCTTCACGGAGACCGGGACGCCGCCGTTCTCCTTCAGCGCGCGCAGCGCGAGCAGGTGCATGAGGAAGCCGCCCTTGCAGTCGGCGGCCCCGCGCCCGTACCAGCGGCCGTCGCGCTCGGTCAGCTCGAACGGCGGCGAGACCCACTCGTCCACGCCGAGCGGCGGCTGTACGTCGTAGTGCGCATACAGCAGTACGGTCGGCGCGCCCTCGGGTCCCGGCAGGAAGCCGTACACCGACTGCGTCCCGTCGGGGGTGTCGAGCAGGGCGACGTCCTCGAAGCCCTCGGCGCGCAGCGCGTCGGCGCACCAGTTCGCCGCGGCCTCGCACTCGCTCCTGGGGAACCGGGCGGGGTCCGCCACCGACTGGAAGGCGACCAGCTCGGCCAGCTCCGTCCTGGCACGGGGCATCAGCGCGGCGACGGACGCGGCGATCGGGTGGGTGGCGGTCATGGGCGCAACTCCTCGTGGGTGCGACGGGGAAACGGCTGGGTGAGGCGGTGTGCGGTGCGGGGCAGCCGCATCGGCGACGCGGGTTCCGACCGTGCTTCCGGGACGTTTGTGCGTACGGGGAAGACGTGACCGATCCTCCCACAGGGGAGCCCGCGTCGGCCGCGCCGTAGGATGCCGCAGGAAAGCATGGGGCACGGGTCGGATCAGGAGCAGAAGCACATCGTGAGCAGCGAGAACGCAGACGCCACAGCAGACGCCGGACACGAGCGGGGCGAGGACGGCGGGCCCGTGTGGGACGTCGTGGTGGTCGGGGCAGGGCCCGCCGGGGCCTCCGCGGCGTACGCGGCGGCGAGCGCCGGGCGGCGCGTACTCCTGCTGGAGAAGGCGGAACTGCCCCGTTACAAGACGTGCGGCGGCGGCATCATCGGCCCGGCCCGCGACAGCCTTCCGCCCGGGTTCGTCCTGCCGCTGCGGGACCGGATCCACGCGGTGACCTTCTCGCTCGACGGGAAACTGACGCGTACCAGGAAGTCCCGCAAGATGCTGTTCGGCCTCGTCAACCGGGCCGAGTTCGACCAGGCGCTGGTGGACACGGCGACGAAGGCGGGCGCGGTCCTGCGCACCGGCGCCACCGTCGCCCGCGTGGAACAGCACGGCGCGGCGGTCCCCGACCGGCGGACCGCGGCCGTGATCCTCTCGGACGGGGAGACCGTACTCGCGCGGGCCGTCGTGGGCGCCGACGGCAGCGCCAGCCGGATAGGGACACACGTCGGTGTGGAACTCGACCAGGTCGACCTCGGCCTGGAGGCGGAGATCCCCGTGCCCGCGACCGTCGCCGAGGACTGGGCCGGCCGGGTGCACCTCGATTGGGGCCCCCTTCCCGGCAGTTACGGCTGGGTCTTCCCCAAGGGCGACACGCTGACCGTCGGCGTGATCGCGGCCAAGGGCGAAGGGGCCGCCACCAAGCAGTACTTGACGGACTACATCGCCCGTCTCGGCCTCTCCGGCTTCGAGCCCTCGATCTCCTCCGGGCACCTGACCCGCTGCCGCGCCGCCGGATCACCGTTGTCGCGGGGCCGTGTGCTGGTGTGCGGCGACGCGGCGGGCCTGCTGGAGCCGTGGACCCGTGAGGGGATCTCCTTCGCACTGCGGTCGGGACGGCTGGCGGGGGAGTGGGCGGTACGGATCGCCGAGGCGCAGGACGCGGTCGACGCCCGGCGGCAGGCCCTCAACTACGCCTTCGCGGTCAAGGCCGGGCTGGGCGTGGAGATGGGCGTCGGCAAGCGCCTGCTCACCCAGTTCGCACGTCACCCGGCAGTGATGCACACCGCGCTCACCGGTTTCCGGCCGGCCTGGAGGGCGTTCGCCCGGGTGACCAGCGGAGCGACGACCCTGGCCGAGCTGGTGCGGATGCACCCGGTGGCGCACCGGATGCTGAGCGCGACGCACAAGCCGGACACGGCGCCCGAGCGCGACGTGAAGTAGCACCGCCGCACACGACGGCCGCCGGATACGGTCCGTCGGTCCGTCCTCGTCCGTCGGTCCGCCCTGGTCCGGCGGGCCGTCGCGGGGCGGCCGTTTCCCTTTTGTACGGGCAGGTGGCCGTGGGCACGGCCGGCCCGATGCGGCTACGAGTCGGCGCGGGTGCGGCCCGGGTGGCCCGGCTGGGTGCCGGGCGCACCCCGGTAACGCCGCAGGACGTGCACGAGGCGTACCAGGAAGGCCACGGCGGCCAGTGTGCCCGCCGCGAGGCGGAGGATCCTCGTCACGGCGGGGGAGAGGTCGAGGAAGTAGACGGGGGACAGCAGCGCGCAGAGCGTGATCACGGCCAGCACAGCGGACTGACCAGCGCGTATCCGGTCTCGATGGTCATGGCGTCGCGCTGTGCCTGCGTCCGGCGTGGCCGGGCCCCCGTTTCCATGGGGGAAGCGTGACAAGCCGTACGGCCGTAGGGAAGAGGCCCGCTTCCCGGCCGTACGGTGGGTGCCCGGCGATCCCGAACTGCTGCGGGTGCGGCGGCGCCTCCGGTACAGGCTTGTCCGCGAGGTTGCCGCCGCACGCCCGGTGTCCCGGGTGTCCCGCGCCGGACGCCGGACCTCAGATGCCCGACAACTCCCGCCACGCCGCCGCGAGCCGGGGGTCCCCCGACAGCTCGGCCGACTCCGCGGGAAGCCGGTTCCACAGCACCGCGTAGAGCAGCCCCGCGGACCCGCTCAGCTCGGTGTCGGCCGGACCGTCATCGGTGCGTACGACGCGCGGCGGTGCGTCCTTCGTCAGGTGCATCGTCCACACGGCGTCCGTGCCCGAGGGCGCGTCCGTGGCCCTGATCCGCAGCGTGCGCGGGGAATCGGTCCTGACCCGGCTCCGGTCGCGCGCGTGGAATCCCGTGAGCAGCTCGTCGATGCCGTCGAGTGCGAAGTCGCGCTCCACGGGGCCGGGCCGACGGCCGGTCGCCGACTCGGCGTCGATCCGGTGCACCGCCGTCTCGTGCGCCTGCCGACGGGCCCAGAAGGCGCGCGGCGACGGAGCGGGCAGGAACGTCCAGCACTCCAGGTCGTCGGGGGCCGAGCGCAGCGCCGCGACCAGGGCGGCGTGCCCCTCCCGGTACCAGTCGAGCAGCGGGGCCCCGTCGAGGTCGGGCTCGGCGCCGCCGGGGCGGTACTCCCGGTGCCCCTGCGTGACGAAGGCCGTCGCCCAGCGGTGGACCTTGCCCGTGTGCCGCAACAGGTCGCGCACCCGCCAGCCGGGACAGCCGGGGACGGTGGCGTCGGTGCCCGCACTCTCGGCGGCGGACGCCAGCAACTCCCCTTCCGCAGCGAGGCAGTTGATGTGGGTCTCGTCGAGGGTCATGAGGCCGATCATGGCATGTCCGCGCGGTGTGGTCGTGGCCGTTTTCCGAGCGTGTGCCGTTCAGTGCGCGCAGGAGGGCCCCGGACGGGCCCGGCCGGCCACCAGGCCCAGGACCGCGGCCGTGGCGGCCAGTACCGCCACCGTCGTCAGCGCGAAGGGCAGTGAGAACCATTCGGCCAGGAAACCGATGGCGGGCGGGCCGAGAAGCATGCCGCTGTAGCCGAGGGTCGACGCGGTGGCGACCCCGCTCGGGCCCGCCAGCTCGCCCGCCCGCACGATCGCGACGGGGAAGATGTTCGCCAGGCCGAGACCCGTCACGGCAAAACCGAGCAGGGCGAGCCACAGCGTCGGCGCGAGGGAGCCGAGGAGCATACCGACGGCGGCGGTCGCCCCGCCCGCGACCAGCGTCCTGGTCTGGCCGAGCCGCTCCAGCAGGGTGGTGCCGGTCAGCCGGCCGACGGTCATGGCGAGCGCGAACAGTGCGTAGCCGGCTGCCGCCGCGCCCGGGTGCGCGCCGAGGTCCTGCTGGAGGTGCAGCGGACCCCAGTCCGCGAGCGCGCCCTCCCCGTAAGCCGTGCACAGGGCGATCACGCCGAAGAGCGCGACGGTACGACGCGTGGCGGGCGAGGTGCGCGGCCTGCCGCGGCGCGCGGCGTCGGCGCCGGTGGGTGCTGCGTCGGCCGCCGGGCCATGGGCGGTTGCTCCCGTACGGGAGGGCGGGCCCGTCTCCGTACGGTTCGAGGACCGCGGCGCCGGGGGGCTGCCCGCCGACGCGGTGGGCCGTACCGGCGCGAGATGCCGGGACTCCCGCAGCAGCATCGGCCCGGCGGCCGCCGTGAGCAGCAGGCCCAGTGCGGTCAGGGCCGTCAGGTGGACGAGCGGGGAGAGGCCGCCTGCGACGAGTCCGCCCAGCCCCGCGCCGACCATGCCGCCCAGGCTGAACGCCGCGTGGAAGCTCGGCATGACCGGTCGGCGCAGCGCCGCGACCAGGTCGACGGCCGCACTGTTCATCGCCACGTTGATGGCGCCGTACGTCGCGCCGAACACCAGCAGGACGAGACCGAGCGCGAGCGGCGAGTGCGTCAGCGGCGGCAGCGCGATGCTCAGCGAGAGCAGCACGCCGCAGACGACCGTGACCCGGCAGCTGCCGAAGCGTTCGCAGAGCCGTCCGGTCAGGGTCATGGTGATCACCGCGCCCGCCGACACTCCGAGCAGGGCGAGTCCCAGCGCGGCGGCCGAGGCCTCGGTCTGGGCCTTGATGGCCGGGATCCGCACCACCCACCCGGCGAAGACGAAACCGTCGAGGGCGAAAAAGAGGGTCAGGGCGAGACGGAGGCGGGCCGGCGAGGGCGCTGCGACGGTGGTTCCGCCCGGTCCCCCTGATGCGGCCGTCCGGACTTTGTTTAGGTTCGGCACAAACTCAGCGTAGGGGAAGCCACCGAACGGGGCAAGGCGCCCGGACGGCATGGCAGACTCCACGTCATGAACGGCAAGGGGACACGGGTGAGCAGCACCAGAACGAAGCTGGAAAGGGGCCGGGGAGCGCTCGGGCCCGCGCTGGAACTCGTGCACACCGGCCGCGCGCCCACCCGCGCCGTGCTCACCGCCGAACTCGGCGTCACTCGCGCCACCGCAGGCGCGGTCGCCGCCGAACTCGAAGCGCTTGGCCTCATCACGGTCGACTCGCGGCCCGTCGCCGTCGGTTCGCAGGGCCGCCCCTCGCACCGGCTCACCGTCGACGACGCGGGCCCGGTGGTGCTCGCCGCCCAGGTGCACTCCGACGGCTTCCGCGCCGCCCTGGTGGGCCTGGGCGGACGGATCGTCGCGACCGCGCCGGGCTGCGAGGTCGTCGACCCGGACCCCGCACAGGTCATCGGCGCGGTGGTCGACACGGGCGCCGCACTGCTGCGGCAGAGCGGACGACGGTGCGCGGGGGCGGGGCTCGCCGTGCCGTCGGCCGTCGCCGAACCCGAGGGCACCGCGCTCAATCCCATCCACGTGGCCTGGCCCGCCGGTTCCCCGGTCCGGGACATCTTCGCCGAACGGGTCGCCGCCGCCGGGATCGAGGGACCCGCCTTCACCGGCAACGACGTCAACCTCGCCGCGCTGGCCGAACACCGGCACGGGGCGGGCCGCGGCGCCCACCACCTGCTCTGCGTGGCGACGGGACACCGCGGGGTGGGCGGAGCGCTGGTGCTCGACGGGCGTCTGCACAGCGGGAGTTCGGGGCTGGCGCTGGAGGTGGGGCACCTCACGGTGAACCCCGAGGGGCGGCCGTGCTTCTGCGGGAGCAGGGGATGTCTCGACGTGGAGACCGACCCGCTCGCCTTCCTCGCCGAGGCGGGACGGACGCCGGGCCCCGAGACGTCGCTGCTCCACCAGGCGAAGGAACTGCTCCGGGAGGAGTACGGGGACCCGGTCGTGCGAGGCGCGGCCAGGGCGCTCGTGGACCGGCTGGGACTGGGGCTCGCGGGGTTGGTGAACATCCTCAACCCGGACCGGATCATCCTGGGCGGCCTGCACCAGGCCCTGCTGGCCGCCGAGCCCGACCGGCTGCGGGCGGTGGTGGCGGACCGCAGTCTGTGGGGACGCAGCGGGGGAGTGCCGATCCTGCCGTGCACGCTGGAGTACAACTCGCTGGTGGGGGCGGCGGAGGTGGCGTGGCAACCGGTGCTGGACGATCCGCTGCGGGGGCTGGCGGCGGGAGCGTAGCCGCAACGGCCGAGGCGTGCTGCGGGCCGGGCGGTGCTCGCCGTCACCCGCGACGCAGGCCCTCGGGCGGGCGGATCCCGGACGCGCCGCCGGGTGCGTGGGCAGGAGTCCGGCCGGGCCGGGGCGTCACCGGGGTGGGCGAGACGGCTTGCTACCTTCCGGGGATGACCGTTACCCCTGATGACATACGGCGGAGCGTCGGCCTCGCCTCCGCCGTCCTGCGGCAGACCGCGGGGAACGACTGGGGCGTCAAGGCCGGGGGGCTCGACTGGGACTGCTGGGAGACCGCCGAGCACCTCGTCGACGATCTCTTCTCGTACGCCGCCCAGCTCGCCTCGGGGCGTACCGACGCCGATGTGCCGCTCCGGTACACGCAGGAGGCTCCGGGCTCGCCGTGCAACGCGGTCCGCGTCGCACGCAAGGCGGGCGTGGAGGGCTTGCTGACGGTGCTCGAATCGGCGGGCGGACTGCTGTACGCGGTGGCCGCCGCCGCGCCGCCGCGGGTACGGGCACACCACGTCTTCGGGGTGTCCGACCCCGAGGGATTCGTCGCGATGGGCGTCGTCGAGACGCTCGTGCACACGCACGACCTGGCGACCGGGCTGGGCATCGGGGAGGCATGGCAGCCTCCCGCCGAGCTGTGTGCCCGCGCGCTCGCCCGCCTCTTCCCCGACGTCGCCGCCGGCCCGCCGCCCTGGCCCGCTCTGCTGTGGGCCACCGGCCGCGGCGAACTTTCCGGGGTCGCCCGGCGCGACACCTGGCGCTGGTACGGCGAACCCCGCTGATGCCTCGGCCGGGCGGCCGGCGTGACGCTGCCGGACCGCCCGGCGGAGAACCGGGCGCGGGCCCGGTCAGCCCACGGGGGCCGACTGGACCTGCGCGGTGCGTTTCTTGCGTTCGTGCCCCGTGAGCGGGGCCGACTTCAGGGTGACCGAGGGGGTGGGCAGGGCGAACCAGACGGTCTTCCCCGCGTCCCCCAGTGGGCGCACGCCCCAGCTTTCGCTGACCGCCTCGATCAGGGACAGACCGCGTCCGCCCGTGTCGAAGGGTTCGGCGTCACACACGGTGGGAAGCCGTGGGTCGTGGTCGCGGACGGACACCGTGAGCCGGTCGAAGAGCAGCTCCATCTCCACGGTGCATGTCTTGTCCGGTTGCGCGTGCTGGTGCACGTTGGTCAGCAGCTCGGTCACGCCGAGTGCCGCCGGGTCGATCAAAGGGTCCAGATGCCAATAGCGCAACTGCGCTGAAACGATTCTGCGGACTTGGCCGATCCGCGACGGCAGGGCTTGGAGCTCCACCGTGCAGTGCCTGCTGGGCTTGCTGATCACGGCTGCGACTCCCCGATTGAGGTCGGAAGGCGGTCGGAGACGATCTGATTCTCCGGGTGCGTGTCGAACGGGGCCGGATCTCAGCGTCACCGTCCGCACACCCTTGGTGAGGTATCGCAAGGGTGGCCCAGCGGAAACCGCCTCGCAACTCGCGTCGCTTCAGCCATGCGCGCCACGCAGCGTTTCGAGGAGGCCGTCGCCGGGCTCCGGGGCGGTCAGCGAATAGCGGGTGCCGTTCAGCCGGGCCACCAGTCGGCCGTCCCCGGCGAACCAGGGCCTGCCCGTCGTGACCGCGTCCAGCGGGGCGCTGTCGATGAGTGCGCCGTCGCTCCTCAGCAGGCTGAGCGTGCCGTCGCGGACGATGACCTGTCCCGCCCTGGTGAGCGAGCGCGTCCAGCGCTCTATCCGTACGCCCAGGACACTGAATTCGGGCTCCGGCATTGCCTGTTCGCCCCCTTCCGGTCGAGTTTCGCTCACTGACCCCCGGTTCGTACCCCCGTGCACTGCTCGGCAGTCTGCCCCCGGCCGGGCGCGTGCACCAGAGGGACGGCGCGCGGAAAGGAGCACTCCGTTTTTTGCGCCCCCGCCACCCGGTGCCCGTGGCACAAGGGAGTGCTATGGCTGCCCAAAGTGAACGTTTGTGCAGGTAGGAGGGATAAAATGGCGAATGCGAGGATCGCTGTGCCGGGTGCACGTGCCGCAGGCGCAGTCCCCTCGGGCAACCGATGCGAGCAGGAGGAGGAGTGGCGCGGATGAGCACCAGCGAACCGGCGGGTCCCGCGGATCCGACGGGCCCCGACGGCCCGGCAGGTCCCGACGCACCCGCAGGTCCCGTACGCCCGGCCGGTGTTGCGGGCCCCGGGGGCGGGCCGGCCGTCGCCGTTCCCACCGGCGACGTCGACCGCAGCGACCCCGAGTACCGGGCCTGGCTCAAAGAGGCCGTGCGCAAGGTGCAGGCCGACGCGAACCGTTCCGCCGACACCCACCTGCTGCGCTTCCCGCTGCCCGAGCAGTGGGGCATCGACCTGTACCTCAAGGACGAGTCGACCCACCCCACGGGCAGCCTCAAGCACCGGCTCGCCCGTTCGCTGTTCCTGTACGGGCTGTGCAACGGATGGATCCGGCCGGGGCGCCCCGTCATCGAGGCGTCCAGCGGTTCCACCGCCGTCTCCGAGGCGTACTTCGCGAAGCTGGTCGGGGTGCCGTTCATCGCGGTGATGCCGCGCACGACGAGCGCGGAGAAGATCCGCCTCATCGAGTTCCACGGCGGCCGGTGCCACTTCGTGGACGACTCGCGCAAGATGTACGAGGAGTCCGCCGCACTCGCGGCCGAGACCGGCGGCCACTACATGGACCAGTTCACCTACGCCGAGCGGGCCACCGACTGGCGCGGCAACAACAACATCGCCGAGTCGATCTACCAGCAGCTGCGGCTGGAGCGCTACCCCGAGCCGAGCTGGATCGTCGCCACGGCAGGCACCGGCGGCACCTCCGCCACCATCGCCCGCTACGTGCACTACATGCAGTACGACACCTTCATCTGCGTCCCCGACCCGGAGAACTCCTGCTTCTTCGACGGTTGGACGAACGGCGACCCGCTCGCCGGCAGCGACTGCGGCTCCCGCATCGAGGGCATCGGACGCCCCCGCATGGAGCCGTCGTTCGTGACGGGCGCCGTCGACCGGATGATGAAGGTTCCCGACGCTGCGAGCGTGGCCGCCGTACGGGCGCTGGAGGCGGTGCTCGGCCGCAAGGCCGGCGGCTCCACGGGCACCGGCCTGTGGAGCGCGCTGAAGATCGTCGCGGAGATGGTGGAGCAGGGCCGCACGGGCAGCGTGGTCACCCTGATCTGCGACCCGGGCGACCGCTACCTGGACAAGTACTACTCGGACGCCTGGCTGGCCGAACAGGGCCTGGACATCGCCCCCTACTCGGCGGCCATCGACAAGTTCCTGGCGACCGGCGTCTGGCCGTAGTCCCGAAGAGCCGGCCCGTGCGCGCCTCACGCGGCGCGTTGGTCAGGTCGATCCGGTACGCGTAGCGCGTCGACGGCTCGGCGGCCAGCACCGTCTCCATGAACCTGATGCCGCCCAGGAGGTGCGTCTCCCGGCCGCGGGCCGTGGGCCTGGCGAACGTCACCGCCGGAAACCAGCGGGCCAATGGGGCGGTCTCCCGGGCCGACGCCCGGTACACGTCCTCTGGCGGCGCACGGACGTCGGCGGCGAACACCAGGCGCACGGGGCGGACTCGACGAAGTCGAGCCCCACATCCCTCAGTGGCGGACCCCACGGGGCTGACCTCACGCGTCACGGATACGAGGCACAGGCAGAAGGCAGTTGACGGGGTATCAGCTGTCTGCGGGATCCGCCGGCTCTCCGGCCACCACGAACCCCGGCAGGTGCTCCGCCATCTCCTCGCGTGCCGCGTCCGACAGTCCGCTGTCCGTGACGAGGACGTCCACCCGGTCCAGCGCCGCGAACGAACTCAGGCCCACCGTCCCCCACTTGGTGTGGTCCGCGACCACCACCACCCGGCGGGCCGAGTCGACCAGTCTTCGGTTGGTCTCGGCCTCGGCGAGGTTCGGTGTGGACAGCCCCGCCTCCACCGATATGCCGTGCACCCCGAGGAACAGCAGGTCGAAGTGGAGCGAGCCGATCGCCTGGTCCGCGACCGGCCCCACCAGGGAGTCCGAGGGGGTGCGCACCCCGCCGGTCAGTACCACCGTCGCCGCCCCCGTGTTGTCGCCGCCCGGCTGGCGAGCCGCATGGAAGACGTCCGCCACCCGTACCGAGTTGGTCACCACCGTCAGGTCCGGCACGTCCAGCAGATGCCGGGCCAGGGCGTACGTCGTGGTGCCGCCGGACAGGGCGACCGCGCTGCCGGGGACGGCCATCGCGGCTGCGGTGCGCGCGATGTCCTCCTTCGCGGACAGCTCCAGCGCCGACTTCGCCTCGAAGCCGGGCTCGTGGGCGCTCGCCTCGACGACCGGCACCGCACCACCGTGCACCTTCTCGACAACGCCCTGGCGGGCGAGGGCGTCGAGGTCGCGGCGTACCGTCATGTCGGACACGTTCAGCCGCCGGGTCAGCTCGTTGACCCGCACCCCGCCGCGCCGCCTGACCTCGTCGAGGATGAGGGCGCGCCGTTGTTCCGCGAGCAGGTTCTGATTCTCGGTCACTGCGGGCCCCGGTCCTTTCCACGTCGCCGTAAGGGCTGCTCATCCTCGCACGGGGTGCAACGCGCCTCCACGGATGGTGCGGTACGCCACGCGAGGGACGGGTGAGGTGCGGCGTGCGGGCGCGACTTGCGAAGAATGTGCGGCGGGGTGGGCAGGGAGGGCCGCGTCCGGGATGCTGGAATTCCGCGTAAGGCCTGCGTAGAAGCAGCAGCTTGCCGTCGGCCTCGGCCCGTCGTACGTCCGCGAGAGCGAGTCCCGAAGTGCCCCCTGCCCCCGCCGTCCCGGACGGCCCCGCTCCGGAAGCCGTGGCTCCGGATGCCCGCGTCCCGCAAGCCGCCGCTCCGGGCATCCGTGTTCCGGAGATTCTCACCCCGCGAGCCGCCGCTCCGGAGGTTCTCGTCCCGGCCGGTGCCACGCCCGGCACCCCGCCCGCGCTCGAACTCGAACTGCTCGTCCACGGCGTGGGCGGCGCCACCCCCGAGGAGATGCTCGACGACCCCCGCACCGTGCGCGTCACCGGCGACGGCACCGCCGCGGTGTTCCGCCGCAGCGAGGACGTCGACGCCGAGGACCGGCCCACCGACTACCGGGACAAGCCGATCCCCGAGGCGTACGTCTGGTGCAACCTCACCTCGGGCAACGGCATCCGCGCCCTGTGGCTCCTGCTGCTGCCCTTCATGGTCGTCAATCTCGCGCACTGGATGCGCCCCGCCTCCGACGGGCACCCCCGCATCCTCCGCCTCTACGGCGTCCTGGTCCGCCTCGTCGCCCTCAGCCTCACCTTCCTCCTCGTCGGGGCCGCCTGCGAGGTCGCCCTCGACCTGACCGCCTGGCAGTGCGGCGGCTCCACCACCTGTGCGGGCAGGAAGTCCTGGCTGGGCTTCCTGTCCACCGCGCACGGCGGCTGGTGGAGTCAGCCCGGCCGGCGGATCGCCCTGGCCGCCCTTGTTCCCGCCGCCCTCACCGGACTGCTCTGGTACCTCTCGCACCGCACCTGGAGCGCGTACGAGTCCCAGCAGCCGCTGCCCGCCGCCCCCGACGACACCGAGGGCGCGGCATCCGGCCCGGCCCTCGGCCGCCCGGGATTCTGGTACGGACGCAGGCTCGTCGCCCGGCTGCGCGCCGCGCACACCGCGGCCGGGTTTCTCACCGTCGCCGCCGCCCTCGCCGTCACCACCGCCCGTTACGACAGGTCGGCCGCCCACACGGTGCCGGACGTGCTCGGCTGGGCCCTCCAGGGCGCGCTCGCGGCCGGCGGGATCGTCGTCGTGTGGGTGGTGTGCCGGCGCGGACGCACGGAGTCGCGCTTCGATGCGGCGCTGGACCGCGCACTGGTCACCCTGCTGCCCGCCACCGCGCTCGCCGCACTGCTGCTGTCCGTGCTGTACGCGGGCTGGTCCCGGCCGGGCTGGACGTCGGCGGGCCGCCTCGGCGGCGCCGACCGGGCCTTCGGTCTGCTCACCCTCGCCCAGCTCGTGCTGATCCTGACGCTCGGCGCGGTCGCGTTCTTTCTGCACCGCGGGGCGCCCGTCGCACGCAGCGCCATGCGCGGACTCGGCGGCCCTGCCGTCGCCATGCTGGCCTGCGCGCTCGGCGGCGTCATGACCGGCGGCGTCGCCCAGCGCGTCGCCGACTGGCTCGACGGCTCCGCCACCCCGGGCATGAGCACACGCCCCGCCGAAGGTGTCGCCGGCCCGCCCGTCCTGCTGACCTGGCAGGCGTCCGTCATCCCGCCGCTGTTGTGCGTCCTGCTCCTGCTGGCTCTCCGCTACGGAGTACGCACCTGGCACACCCGCGGCTCCCTCGCCGCGCGCGTCGAGGCCGACTACCCCGGCGAGAACCCGGACCCGGTGCGCACCCGGCGCATCGCCCTGGCCCGCGCCGCCGCCTCCCTCACCGACCTGGCCCCGCGCATGCTGGCCGTCCTGTCCGGTGCGACGCTGGCCCTGGGCGGTGTCGCACTGCTCGGCGCGCACCTCTACGACGAGGTGCCGGGCCGCGCCGCCAAGGGCACCCCCTCCGCGGTGGAGGCCTTCGCGCACACCTCCCAGGCCCTCGGCTCATGGCTCGTCGGCTTCGGATTCCTGCTGTTCGTCACCTGGGGCCGACGCGCCTACCGCGACCCCAAGGCCCGCCGCACCATCGGGATCCTGTGGGACGTCGGCACGTTCTGGCCGCGCGCCGCCCATCCCTTCGCCCCGCCCTGCTACGCCGAACGGGCCGTGCCGGACCTGACCTGGCGGATGGCCACCTGGACCGAACGCACCGGGGGCCGCCTCGTCATCTCCGGCCACTCGCAGGGCAGCGTCCTGTCCGCCGCCGCGCTCTGGCAGCTCCCGCGGCGCACCCGCCGACGGGTCGCCCTGCTGACGTACGGTGCGCCGCTGGAGCGCCTGTACGGCCGCTGGTTCCCCGCCCACTTCGGCCCCGACTGCCTGCGCCACCTGCACGACGAGGTCGCCTGCTGGCGCAACCTGTGGCGGCACACCGACCCGATAGGAGGCCCCGTCCGCGTCGACCCCGGCGCAGGACGACAGCCGGTGGACCATGACGCCCTGCTCGACCCGCTCGCCCACGGCCGCACCCGCGCCCACCCGCTGCCCGCACCGGTCCTGGGCCACTCCGACTACCAGGCCGACCCCGCCTTCGCCGTCGAACGGGACAAGCTCCTGGACCGGCTGCCGGAGACCGCCCTGCCGCGCCAGGACAGGGCGGGACGGAGGGCGGGCGGGTGACGTGCGCGCGGCACCTCAGTGCACGGGCAGTTCGGGCAGATCGTCCGGATAGAGCAGCGTCAGGTCGTCCGTGGACACCTCGGTGAACTGGGCGACCCGGCCCGCGTGCCGCTCCACCATCGACTCGAACGTCTGCCTGGCGGTACGGCCGTTGCCGAACGCCGGCCCTTTGGGAAGCGCCGTGAAGTACTTGAGCAGCGCTTCCGGGGTGCCCGTGCCCAGCCGGTACTCGTGGTCGTCCGCCTGCTGCTCCACGATCCGCAGAAGCTCGTCCGGCTCGTAGTCGGAGAAAGTGATGGTCCGTGAGAACCGGGAAGCCACACCGGGGTTGACGGAGAGGAAGCGTTCCATCTCCACCGTGTAACCCGCGACGATCACCACGACCGCCTCCCGGTGGTCCTCCATCAGCTTCACCAGGGTGTCGATGGCCTCCTTGCCGAAGTCCCGGCCGGAGTCCTCCGGGGAGAGGGCGTACGCCTCGTCGATGAACAGCACCCCGCCGCGCGCCCTGTCGAACGCCTCCTGGGTGCGGATCGCCGTCGAGCCGATGTGCTCGCCGACCAGATCGACCCGGGACACCTCCACGAGATGGCCGCGTTCCAGCACACCGAGGGAAGCGAGGATCTCCCCGTACAGCCGGGCTACCGTCGTCTTGCCGGTGCCGGGGGAGCCGGTGAAGACCAGATGGCGGCGGACCGAGGCCGCCTTGAGTCCGGCCTCCTGGCGCCGCCGGCCGATCTCGATCATGTCGGTGAGGGCGCGCACCTCCCGCTTGACGCTCTCCAGGCCCACCAGCGCGTCGAGTTCGCCCAGCACGTCCTGCGATGAGCGCGCCGGATCCGCGACGTCCGTGACCTCCGCGGCGGCGCCGGCCGTCGGCCGCTGGCCGGGAAGGGCCGAGAGCAGGCCGGGGGACTGGGTGGCGGTCAGCACCGCCGGTGGCGGCCCAACGGCCGAGGTCTTCACCGCGCTCTCGTCGCTGACGCAGTCCTCCACCACCGGCCCGTCCTCGGGGAACTCGTAGCCGCCGCGCGCGCACCGCTCGGTGCGGCAGCGCGTCAGCGTCGTACGGCAGCCGTCCATCACGTGGAAGCCGTAGCCGGTGCTGCCGCTCACCCGGCAGTTGTGGAAGGTGCCGCGTCCCTCGGCGGACACGTAGAAGCCCGACTCGGCGGGGGAGGTGACGGTGCAGCGCTCGATGCGCGGGTCCGCCCCCTTGGTGACGATCACACCGGTCTGCACTTCGTCGATGGTGCAGCCGGACAGGGTGCCGCCGCTGCCGTGGTCGCGGAACCACGCGCCGGTGGACGCCTCCTTGATGCGGCAGTCGTCCAGCTGGGCGACCGCCCCGTCGCTCACCGAGACGGCGGTGTTGCGCACCTGGGTGAGATCACTGTCGACGAGGTCGGCGCGCGAGCCCCGGTCGAGGACGAAGACCGCGTCCGGTACGTCGTGCACCCGGCACGACTCCAGCACGACGCTCGCCCCGTCGCTCACCCACACCGCCGGGTAGTCGCCGGTGCTGTCGTGGATCTCGCAGCCGCTGGCGTCCACGCGGGTGCCCGGGTCCCACACGGACAGGCCGTTGCGTCCGAAGCGGCGCACCGTCGAGCGGGACAGCGTGAGCACCGCACGTCCGCGCAGGTCGAGCGCGTTCTCCGGGATGTCGTGGATGTCGCAGTCCGACAGCGTCAGTACCGCGTCCGTGTCGAGGGTCACGCCGTCTCCCGAAGTGCGGTGCACCGCGCACTCCTTGAGGTGCCCAGTACCGCGCGCGGTGACCTGCACACCGGTGCCCTTCACCTCGTACACCTCGCAGCCGACCGCCTCGACCCCGCTGCCCTCGCCGGTCACCGACAGGCCCGAACCCGACGTGTGGTGGATCCGGCACCGTTCCAGGCGCGGATGCGCGCCGCCGCTCACCGAGACGCCGCTCTGGCCCGCCGCGAGGACCTCGCAGTCCTCGAAGAGGCCGCCCGCCCCGTCCAGCACGCCGATGCCGACGCCCCCCGGATTGTCGATGGTGCAGCGCCGCACGGTCGGCCTGGCCGCCCCGCGCACCTCGATCCCGACGGCGGACCGTGTCACGATCCGCAGGCCCTCCAGCTCCGGGGTGCCGTCCTCGATCAGCAGGGCGGGCGCGGCCGAGTCCTGCCCCTCCAGGGACAGTTCCTGCACGACGGCGGAGGCGCGCACCGTCAGGGCCACACCGTCCACCGGCGCGATGCGCACCGAACCGGCGGAACCCTCCGGCCCCCGCAGCGTCACCGCGCGCCGGAGGACAAGGTTCTCCCGGTACGTACCGGGAGCGATGGTGAGGACGTCGCCGTCCCCCGCGGCCTCCAGGGCGGCGGCGAGGGAGTCGTACTCACCCGTGCGGCGCCGCCACCTGGACGTGCCGGAGTGCGTCACCTGGACCGTGCCCTGTGCCATGGCGTTGCCGTGCCCCCACCTCGTGCGTCCCGCATGTCGCGTCGATCTCGCTGCACCACCGTAGCGCGCGGGGGGAGGGGGAGTTGACCGGTCCCGGCAGCGCCGTCCGGCCGCGTCCGGCGCACCGGGCGCCGCACGGGACACGACGTCAGCCGCCCGCGCCCGTGCGTCCCCACTCCGGGCCCACCTTCGCCCACGTCCGGTCCAGGAGCTCGTACCGCTGCCGAGTGAGGCGGCGTACGACCAGCCGCCTGCCGGAGTGCGCGAGGGCCGCCACCAGGACGGCCGCACCGAAGCCGGTCAGCGCCGCCCGGGCGCGCGCCGCCGCGGCGTCCACGGGCCGGTTGACGATCCGGCCGCGGTCGTCGGTCCACAGCGGGAACGTGTCACCGGGCTCGGCCACCCTGCGGAGCGTCGTCGTGCGCCCGGTGTGCCTGCTTCCGTCGTACGCCGTCCAGCTCGCCAGCACTGTGGCCGGGCCCGGATATCCGGAGCCGGCTTCCTCGCCGCCCGTGCGCAGCTCGCGCGCCGACTTGAGCACCACGGCCGTCGTCCCGTGCCGCTGCGCGTGCTGGAGGCGCACCTCCCGCTGGAGCGACGCGTCCGTCCGCACCCCGGCCGTGAGGCCGGCCACCGGGGCGACGAACGCGATGAGCACGACGGCCGCGAGCGCAACCCAGGCCTCCACGCGGTCGGTCGGCCGGCACAGCGGACTGCCGCGCCACCGCCACACCCCCGAAGCCGTCCCCCTGCGGGCCGGCAGCCGCTCCCTCCGCCGTGCCGGCCGTTCCGCTTCGCCCACTGTCCGCCCCTTCCGCGCCCGCCGGTCAACGCGCCCCGCCACTCGGCGAGTTCCCGGGGGAGATGCGCTCATTCGGCGGATTCGGGACAGAACTCTATGCGCCCTCGACCCTCACCGGGTCTCCGATCCGCACCACCCCGGTGCCCTCGGGAACGAGGTTCTGGCCGAAGACCAACTGGCTGCCGAACCTGCGGTGGCGGGCCAGCGAGCGCAGCGGTTCCTTGCCGCGCTCGGCGGTCCGCTGGTCCGTGGTGGTGACCACGCAGCGCCCGCACGGCTTCACGACCCGGAAGGACACCTCGCCGACGGTGATCCGCCGCCAGCCGTCCTCGGCCCACGGGGCGGTGCCGTCGAGCACCAGATTCGGCCGGAACCGGTTCATCGGAAGGGGGCCCTCCTCGGGCCGGTCGCCCTGGGCGATCAGGGAGTTGAGGGCGTCCAGTGACGACAGCGTGGTGACCAGGAGGGGGTAGCCGTCGGCGAAGGAGACGGTCTCGCCCTCCTTCGCGAAGTCCGGGTCCACGGGGCGCCGGCGTGCCGGATCGTCCATGTGCACCAGCCGGGTCCCGGCACCCAGGTAGGCGCTCCACCACGCGTCGGCGGCCGAACCGGCGGGCACCGCCTCGTACTTGTCCCCGAACAACGTCACCGAAACGGTCCGTACGGGGTCGGGGACCGCGACCTCCAGCGGGTCGTGGCCCGGAGCGGACACCCGGACGGCCCCGCCGGGCAACGGCTCGGAGGAGGTCAGTGCCAGGCGTGCGTGCTCGCGCTGGGTGAGCGCCTTGCCCGCCGCGTCGGTCAGCAGCCATCTGCGGTCCCCCGCCGGACCCCAGGGCTCGACCGTCATCTCACGCGGCGCGCAACCTCCCGTCGCCTTCACCGGATAGACGTGCAGGGCGTGCACCGACGCGGGAACAGAATTCGTCATGCGTTCATCCTGCCAGTGGGCCCGGACATCCGTCCGAGCCCACCTCGTGCCGTGGTGCGGTGCCCCGGCGCGCTGCCTCGCCCCGTCGCCCTAGTAGCCGCCACCGCCCTGCTGGTACTGGCGGTTGTACGGGTCCTCGTACTGCTGCGCGGCGGGTGCGGGGCGCGGAGCCACGGGGCGCATCGCCTCGTACCCGGCCGGCTGGGCCTGCCGCTGCGGCTGGTGGCCGTGCGGTCCCGTCGGAGCGACGGGACGCTGCGGCTGCGGCCGCTGCATCTGCGGGGCCTGAGGTCCCGGGTAGCCGCGCGGCTGGCCGGTCTGCTGCGGGATGTAGGGCGCGGGCGCCTGCTGCAGCTGCGGCATCGGTGCCTGCTGGAGGTGCGGTGCCTGCTGGTACTGCTGCACCGGTGCGGGTTGCGGCGCGGCGGTCTGGGGGTAGCCGTACGCCGGCTGCGGGTGGGAGGGTGCGGCCGGCAGCGCGGGGAGCGCGGTCGGCAGGGCCGGCAGGTAGCTGTTGCCGGCGTCGTACATGGCGGGCACCCGGATCGGTGCGATCTGGGGGGTGCCCCGCTCTGCGACCAGTGAGTCGTAGATCGGAGTGTCCGCGAAGGAGGGGGCGGAATAGTAGCCGCCGCCATAGGTGGAGCGGGGGGAGGTCATGGCACATAAGTTAAGCCCAAGATGTTCTGGTTGGGGAGCCCGGTAAGAGTGTTGTTTTGCGCGTTGTGTGCGGCCATGGGTCACTAATCAGAGCTAACTTGGGAAAATCGGTCGTCTTGTAACGTTCGGATCGTGTAAGGAACGGTCTATTTCGACTCGTGATGGGGGCGAGCACGTTCATGCTCAAGGGAACCAATGTGCCGGTGCCGGCGCAGTCCGTACGTGTCGAAGTCGGCCGCGGGTCCGGCCCCGGAGTGCCGGAGGTCGACGCCTCCGCGCTGTTGCTCACCGGCGGACGGGTGCGCTCCGACGCCGACTTCGTGTTCTACAACCAGCCCGCGCACGCCTCGGGCGCCGTGCGTTACGAGGGGAAGCAGCCGGGTGCGGGCGGCGTGGTCACGGACACGCTCTCCGTGGACCTCGCGCGCGTGGAGCCCGCCGTGGAGACCGTGGTGCTGGCCGCCTCGGCGGACGGCGGCGACTTCGGGCGGGTGCCCGGACTGTACGTACGCGTACTGGACGCGGCGAACGGCACGGAGATCGCCCGCTTCGACAGCCAGGACGCCACCGTCGAGACCGCGTTCGTCCTCGGTGAGCTGTACCGGCGGCAGGGCGCCTGGAAATTCCGTGCGGTGGGCCAGGGGTACAGCAGCGGTCTGGCGGGACTGGCGACGAACTTCGGGATCAGCGTCGACGAACCCCAGCAGGCGGCGCAGGCCCCCGCGGCCCCACCCGCACCGGCGGCCCCGGCGTACGTGCGGCCCACGGCGGCCCCGTCAACTCCGGTACCTCGGGCGGCGCCCGCGACGCCCTCCGCGCCGTCCCCCTCGTACGCCACGCCCCCGCCCGCGCCCGCTCCCGCCCCCGTACGGCTTTCCAAGGTCACGCTCACCAAGGCGTCGCCGACCGTCTCCCTGGCCAAGCAGGGCGGCACCGGCGGCGCCATGCGCGTCAACCTCAACTGGGAGTCCCGCAAGCAGTTCAAGGGGTGGGGCAGCAAGCTCGGCCGGGCGATGGCGGTGCACGCCGACCTCGACCTCGACCTCTGCGCGCTGTACGAACTCACCGACGGCCGCAAGGGCGTGGTGCAGGCCCTGGGGAACGCCTTCGGCGCGCTGCACCAGCCGCCGTACATCCTGCTCGACGGCGACGACCGCACCGGCGCCGTCTCCACCGGTGAGAACCTCACCATCAACCTCGACCACAAGGACCGGCTGCGGCGCGTCCTGATCTTCGTGACGATCTACGAGGGCGCACGCTCCTTCGCCGACCTGCACGCCACGGTGACGCTCACCCCGCAGAACGGCGCCCCCATCGACTTCTCCCTCGACGAGTGCACCGTCCCCTCCACCGTCGCGGCGCTCGCGCTGATCAGTGACGAGAACGGGGAGCTGACAGTCCGCCGGGAGGCCCAGTACCTGGTGCCGCAGCGCGGCGTCAGCCCGCAGCGCACCGTCGACCAGACGTACGGCTGGGGCATGGACTGGACGCCCGGCCGGAAGTAACGGTTCCGCGTTCCCGGACGGGCGGACGGCCCCCCCGCCCGTCCGGGATTCAGCGGTCCGGAGCGGTCTCCGGACGGGAGTACGTACGCCCCTTCCAGGCCGCGCCCCGGCCCCGGTGGTGCTGCACGGCCGAGTCCACCGTCATCAGCACGTACAGCAGCGCCGTGAACGGCAGCAGCGGGGCCAGCGCCGCCGTCTGCCGGTAGTAGGCCAGCATGGGCAGGTACGTGCCCGTCATCACCGCCCAGGCGGCCAGCCCCGCCCAGCCCGCCGCCACGTCCCCGGTGAACAGGCCGGCGGCCACGGCGTACGGCGGCACCAGGTAGACCAGCACCAGGCCCGCGACCGTCCCCAGGAGCAGCAGCGGACTGTGCCTGAGCTGGGCGTACGCGCTGCGCGACACCATCCGCCACAGATCCCCGAGCCCGGGGTACGGGCGCACACTGTCGACCCGTTCCGCCAGGCCCAGCCAGATCCGCCCGCCCGCCCGCTGCACGGCCCGCGCCAGCGCCACGTCGTCGATCACCGCACCCCGGATCGACTCGGGCACCCGCGCGCGGAGCGCCACCTCCGTACGCAGCAGCACACAGCCGCCGGCCGCCGCGGCGGTCCGCGCCCCCGCGCGGTTCACCCACCGGAACGGATAGAGCTGCGCGAAGAAGTACACGAAGGCCGGGACGACGAGCCGCTCCCAGGTGCTCGTCACGCGCAGCCTCGCCATCTGCGACACCATGTCGAACCCGCCGCCGGAACCGTCGCCCTCCGCCCGGCCGTCGCCTCGCGCGGCCGAAACCAGTTCCCGGAGGCTGTCGGGCTCGTGCGCGATGTCGGCGTCGGTCAGCAGCAGGTACGCGGGGTTGCCCGCACGGGCCACTTCCACCCCGTACCGCAGCGCCCACAGCTTTCCCGTCCAGCCGGGTGCGGGCTCGCCGGGTGAGACCACCGCCAGCGGCAGCCCGCCGTACTTCACCGACAGTTCCCGCGCCAGCTTCCCCGTGCCGTCGCTGCTCCCGTCGTCCACCAGGATCACCTCGGCGCCGCCCGGATAGTCCTGGGCCAGCAGCGACGGCAGGCTCTTGGCCAGCACCGCGGCCTCGTCGCGCGCGGGCACGACCACGGCGACGTGCGGCCAGCGCCCCGCGGGCGGCGCGGTGCGCGGCGGCAGGCGCTGATCGGTGCGCCAGAAGAAGCCGTGGCCCACCAGCAGCCACAGCCAGACGGACAGCGATCCCACAGCGATCCACGCGACGACGCTCACCCGTCGAAGTCTGCCGCAGCGGCCGCCCCGGCGGGAGGACGCCGGGGCGCACGGCCCGGTCGCCTGCCCGGGTGTTCGAGGGCTTCGACTAGGGTGACCTGGTGAAGATCGCGCTCATGGACTCCGGAATCGGCCTGCTCGCGGCGGCGGCCGCGGTGCACCGGCTGCGGCCCGACGCGGACCTGGTCGTCGCCTCCGACCCCGACGGGATGCCCTGGGGCCCCCGTACCCCCGAGGACATCACGGAGCACGCGCTCGCCGTCGCCAGGGCCGCGGCGGCGTACCGCCCCGACGCCCTGATCATCGGCTGCAACACCGCCACCGTGCACGCCCTGGACGCGATCCGCGCCGAACTGGAGCCCGGGATCCCGGTCATCGGCACCGTCCCCGCGATCAAGCCGGCCGCCGCGGCCGGCGGGCCCTTCGCGATCTGGGCGACCCCGGCCACCACCGGCAGCCCCTACCAGCGCGGCCTGATCCGCGACTTCGCCGGTGGCGTCGCCGTCACCGAGGTGCCCTGCCCCGGACTCGCGGACGCCCTGGAAAGCGCCGACGACGCGGCGATCGACGCGGCGGTGGCCGCGGCAGCCGCCCTCACCCCGCCCGAGGCAAGGACCGTCGTCCTGGGCTGCACCCATTACGAACTGGTCGCCGAACGCATCCGCACCGCCCTGCGGCAGCCGGCCGATCCCCGCCCGCTTTCCCTTCTGGGCTCGGCGGAGGCAGTCGCCGCACAAGCACTTCGACGGGCAGGCGCCGCTCCCGCCCCGGCCGCCGACCCCGTCTCCCACCTCACCGTTCTGCTCAGCGGACGCCGCTCGGCGACCCTCACCGCCCCGGCCCTCGCCTATGCCGAGGGCCGGCTGCTCGCTGCCATGCGCCCGGAACCTGAGTACGCTGCTGTGCATGAGGGACTTCCCCGGCGCTGACGACCGTTCCGACGAGTCCGCCGCTGCGCCCCCCACCACCCGCTGGACCGGCCGCGCCACGAACCGTGCGCAGTGGCTGCTCTCGGCCGCCGGGGCGGGAGTCCTGGCACTGGGCATCGAACTCGCCGTCGGCTCCCCCTGGGTCTCCGGCATCATTCCGCTCCTGATGGCGGTCGTCGGCTGTCTGCTCGTCGGCTTGATGGTGATCTTCGGGACACTCGCCTTCGTGCACGTCACCGTCACGGTCGACGACGAGGCACTGGAGGTGCGCTGCGGCCACCTGGGGCTGCCGCGCCGCCGCATTCCGCTCTCGCACGTGAAAAGCGTCGAGTTCGCGCCCCGCGTCACCCCGCGTCACTGGGGCGGCTGGGGCTACCGCTGGCGGCCCGAACAGGGCACGGCGGTGGTTGTGCGGCGTGGCGAAGGCGTGGTGCTGCGACTGGGCGACGGACGCACCTTCACCGTCACGGTCGACGACGCGGCCGGAGCGGTACGCGCGATCCGCGACCGGCTCCTCCCCCACCCGGCAGCCGGGCAGCCGGAGAGATGAGCCGACGGGCCCGCTCCGGCCAGGTCCCCGGCCCGGACCGGACCGCCCTCCTCCGGTGGGGCGCGGCCACCGTAGACTCCGCCGGGTGAGCACCACCATCACCCCCACGGACCAGCCGGTACCGGCCCCCGACACCTCCCGCAAGGGGCTGCCGCGACTGCTTGCCGTGCTGCTGCGGCCCGCCGCTGCCGCCGCCTCGGGACTGCTCCTCTACGCGAGCTTCCCGCCCCGCCTGCTGTGGTGGCTGGCGCTGCCCGGCTTCGCACTGCTCGGCTGGTGCCTGCGCGGGCGCCGGCTGCGCGCGGGCTTCGGCCTCGGGCTGCTGTCCGGGCTCGGCTTCCTGCTGCCGCTGCTGTCGTGGACGGGCGAGGAGGTCGGGCCCGTGCCGTGGCTGGCGCTCACCCTCATCGAGGCGCTCTTCCTCGCCTTCGTCGGCATGGGCATCGCCGCGACGTCCCGGCTTCCCGCCTGGCCGGTGTGGGCGGCGGCCCTGTGGATCGCGGGGGAGGGATTGCGTGCCCGCGTCCCGTTCGAGGGCTTCTCCTGGGGGAAGATCGCGTTCGGGCAGGCCGACGGCGTCTTCCTGCCGCTCGCCGCGCTCGGCGGCACGCCCCTGCTGAGCTTCGCGGTCGCCCTGTGCGGCTTCGGCCTGTACGAGGGCGCACGGCAGTTCCGTTCCTACCACGCCACCCGCACGGTCCGCCGCGCGGGCGTCGCCGCAGCGGTCCTGGCGGTCCTCGTTCCGCTCGTCGCCTCTCTCGCCGTCCGCCCCCTCCTCGACGACTCCGCCGAGGACGGCACGGCCACCGCCGCCCTCATCCAGGGCAACGTGCCGCGCCTGGGCCTCGACTTCAACGACCAGCGGCGCGCGGTCCTGGACAACCACGCCCGCCGCACCGAGCAGCTCGCCGACGAGGTGAAGGCCGGGAAGAAGCCCGGGCCCGACTTCGTCGTGTGGCCGGAGAACTCCTCCGACCTCGACCCCTACCGCAACGACGACGCCCGCGACGTCATCGACCGGGCCGTGAAGAAGATCGGCGTCCCCGTCGCGGTCGGCGCCGTCCTCACCCCCGAGACCGGCCCGCTGCGCAACACCCTCATCCAGTGGGACCCCGAGCGCGGCCCCGTCGACACCTACGACAAGCGGCACATCCAGCCCTTCGGCGAGTACATGCCGATGCGCGACTTCGCCCGCATCTTCAGCTCCGACGTGGACCGGGTCCGGCGCGACTTCGGCCCCGGGACGAAGGTCGGCGTCTTCGACATGGCCGGCACCAAGGTCGGCCTGGTCACCTGTTACGAGGCCGCCTTCGACGACGCCGTACGGGACACCGTGCTGCACGGCGGTCAGCTCATCGCCGTACCCAGCAACAACGCCACCTTCGGCCGCAGCGAGATGACGTACCAGCAGCTCGCCATGAGCCGGGTGCGCGCCGCCGAACACGGCCGGGCCGTCCTGGTGCCCGTCACCAGCGGTGTCAGCGCGGTCATCAGGCCCGACGGCGAGGTCGTCCAGCAGACGAAGCTGTTCACCCCCGACGCCCTCGTCGCCAAGGTCCCGCTGAGGTCCTCGCTCACCCCGGCCACCCGGATGGGCATCGGCCCGGAGATCGCGCTCGGACTGCTCGGCGCGGCCTCACTGGCCTGGTCGACGGCCCTCGCGCTGCGCGCCCGGCGCGGCGAACAGCACCGTTCGAGGGTCCCTTAGGCTCTTGTCATGGCAACTCCCGACTTCATCAAGAACCTCCGCTCCACCGCGGGTCACCAGCTGCTCTACCTCCCCGGTGTGACGGCCGTCGTCTTCGACGACGCGGGCCGGGTGCTGCTCGGCCGCCGCTCCGACAACGGTGAGTGGTCGGTCGTCGGCGGCATCCCCGAGCCGGGCGAGCAGCCCGCCCGGGCGGCGGTTCGCGAGGTGTTCGAGGAGACGGCCGTGGAGTGCGAGGTCGAGCGGATCGTCCTGGTCCAGACCCTCCGGCCGGTGCAGTACGAGAACGGCGACATCTGCCAGTTCATGGACGTCACGGTGGCCTGCCGCGCGACCGGTGGCGAAGCCCGGGTGAACGACGAGGAGTCCCTGGAGGTCGGCTGGTTCCCGGTCGACGCACTGCCGGAGATGCGGGAGTTCTCCACCTTCCGGATCATGCAGGCCCTCGCGAACGAACCGGCCTGGTTCGCCCCGGCCGAGGACGCGACGCTCGGCGACGCGGGCCTGGGCGTCATTCCGCAGGGGCGCTGACCGGGGGCCTGGGCGGCGGCGTGGCACGGCGGGCCCGGGCGCATCCGCTACGTCCGCGGTGCGCCCGGACCGTCGTGCGCCCGGGATCGTCGGTGTTCCGGTGTCCTCAGAGCTTGCGGTAGGTGTACGCCTCGGAGGCCGCAGCCGCGACGTCGGCCAGCGGGGCGCCCGCCGACGCGGTGACGACGGCGGCGACCGCGCCCTCGACGAACGGGGCGTCCAGCAGCCGTGTCCCCGGAGGGAGTTCGTCCTCGTCGGCCAGCAGCGCCTTCACGGTCAGCACCGCACTGCCCAGGTCGGCCAGCACGGCCACCCCCGCCCCCCGGTCCACCGAACGGGCGGCCTCGGCGACGAGGTCCGCGCTCGTACCGAGGCCGCCGTCCGCGTCGCCGCCCGCAGCGGCGACCGGGGCGCTCCGTCCGCCGCCCGCGAGCCCCTGTGCGAGCGCCGCCACGGAAGCGGCCACCGCCGCACTGTGCGACACCAGCACGACCCCCACGAGCCCCGCCGCCGGCTGCGCACCGCTCCCGCTCATCCGGCGGCCGCCTCGGCGAGCGCACGGAGCAGGAGCGCCGACGACGTGGCACCCGGGTCCTGGTGCCCGACGCTGCGCTCGCCGAGATAGCTGGCCCGCCCCTTGCGCGCCCGGAGCGGCACTGTCGCCAGCGCGCCGCTCTCGGCGGCGTCCCGGGCAGCGGCGAAGGCCACCCGCGGTTCTTCCCCGCGCGCGGCGTCGAGCGCCTCCACTCCCGGCAGCAGCGCGTCCAGCATCGTCTTGTCCCCGGCCGCCGCGCCGCCGAGCTGCGCCACCGCGTCGGCCCCGACCCGCAGCGCCTGCGCGAACTCGGCGACCGACACCTGCGCCGCGTCCCCGAAGGTCTTGCCGGTACGCCGCAGCAGCATCCCGTACAACGGCCCCGAGGCACCGCCCACAGTGGAGATCAATTGCCGGGACGCCAGCGCCAGGACACCCCCCGGCGTGTCCGGTGGCTCCTTCTCCAGCGCGGCGGCCACAGCCGCGAAGCCGCGCCGCAGGTTGCTGCCGTGGTCGGCGTCCCCGATGGGGGAGTCCAGCTCGGTCAGCCGGTCGGCATCGGCTTCCACCGCGGCGGCCGTGCCAGCCATCCACCGCCGGAAGAACTCCGCGTCCAATGTCACTTCCCTCTCCCCGCGCTCGTGTTGCCCGCTTTCCGAACCCGCGGCGGAACCGCCACCGGCTGCCGCGCCGGTCACCTCAACGCCCCCAGCGCAGCGCCGCGGTCTCCACCGGCGCGTCCCACCACCGCAGCAGCTCCTCGTCGACCTGACAGAGCGTCACCGAGCAGCCCGCCATGTCGAGGGACGTGACGTAGTTGCCGACCAGCGTACGAGCCACCGGCACGCCACGCTCCGAAAGGACGCGCTGGACCTCCGCGTTGAACCCGTACAGCTCCAGCAGCGGCGTCGCTCCCATCCCGTTCACCAGCGCCAGTACGGGACCCGTGGGCCGCAGGTCCTCCAGCACCACGTCCACCGCGTAGTCGGCGATCTCCCGCGCGGTCATCATGGCCCGCCGCTCCCGGCCCGGCTCGCCGTGGATGCCGACCCCCAACTCCAGCTCCCCCGGGGGGAGATCGAAGGTGGGACTGCCCTTCGCTGGCGTCGAGCACGCGCTCAGTGCCACCCCGAAGCTCCGCGTCGCCCCGTTCACCCGCCGCGCCACCTCGGCCACCCGCTCCAGCGGGGCGCCCTCCTCGGCCGCCGCGCCCGCGATCTTCTCCACGAACAGGGTGGCTCCGGTGCCGCGCCGCCCGGCCGTGAACAGGCTGTCCGTCACCGCTACGTCGTCGTCGACCAGGACCTTGTCGACCCTGATGCCCTCCTCCTCGGCGAGTTCGGCGGCCATGTCGAAGTTGAGGACGTCCCCGGTGTAGTTCTTGACGACGAACAGCACTCCCTGCCCGGAGTCCACCGCAGCGGCGGCACGCACCATCTGATCCGGCACGGGGGAGGTGAACACCTCTCCAGGACACGCCGCCGACAGCATCCCGTGCCCCACGAACCCCGCATGCAGGGGCTCGTGCCCGCTCCCGCCGCCCGAGACCAGCCCCACCTTCCCGGCAACCGGGGCGTCCCGCCGCAGCACCACCCGGTTCTCCACGTCGACGGTCAACTCCGGGTGCGCGGCGGCCATCCCGCGCAGTGCGTCGGCGACGACGGTCTCGGGGACGTTGATGAGCATCCTCATGGGTACCTCCGGCAGGGAACGACGGGCGGGACGTCGGCCTTCGTGCGCCGACCGCGCCCCAGTATCCAAGAGGAACCGTTCTAGTGTGCGTGTCCCGGGGCTTCCTGTTCCGCGTGGCCGCCGGGCGGGGGCGCGGTCCGGCCCGCCTCGTCCGGCCGCGCGGCCTCGACGGTGAACGCGGCCGTGCGCACCTTGCCGTCGTGCTGGAAGTCGAGGAAGACGCGGTAGGTGCCGGTGCTCGGGGCGGTGGCGGTGAAGGAGACCTGGGGTCCGGGCCGGGTGCTGCCGTCGCCGGGCCCGCCGTTCGGGTGAACGTGCAGGTGGGCGAGGTCGCCGGAGCGCAGGACGACGAGGTGCCCGTACGCGCCGAGGTAGGGCTGGAGGTCGGTGACGGGCCTGCCGTTCCTGGCGACGTTCAGGAGGAGTCCGGCGCTCCTGCCGGGTGTCAGGCCGCCGGTGAGGGTGACCTCGTATCCGTCGACCACGGCCGTGCGGGAGGGGGCGGGGAGGGGAGCGGGGGCGTAGTCGCCGGAGACGGCGAGATCGGCGCCGAGTGTCAGGGCTTCGGCTCCCTTCCCTGCGGGCCTGAAGTCGGCGAAGGCGCGGTAGCCGCCCGCGTCCGGCAGGTCGGCCGTGGTGCTCCAGGTGCCGTCGGCGGCGCGGCTGGGGTGCAGGTGGCGGTACACGCTCAGGTCCCGTGACGCGACGATGAGATGCATCTCCCTATCGTGCTGGCGGGTGTACGCGGTGACCTTGCGTCCGCCGGCGTCGCGGATCGAGAAACGGAGCGGGACGCGGTCGCCGGCGGCGACCCGGGGTGTGTCGAGGACGAGGCTGTAACCCCTTTCGGAGACCTGCAGTCCACCGGCGGCCGGCGCCGCCCCGGTCGTGCCGTGGCCCGGCTGCTTCGCGCCCGGTGCTTGCGCCGCGTGCGCGGCGCTGTCCCTCGCGGCGTGGGCCCGGGACTCGCCGGGGCCGACGGCCGCGCCGACGCCGTAGGCCGCACCGAACGTCACGGTGACGCCTGCGGCGAAGGCGGTGATCTTGAGCCCGGTACGCATGGCGCTCCTCCGAAAGGGGGTGGGGTCGGCCCGCCCGGTGCGGCCAGCCTGAGACCAGCATACCCCCCAGGGGTATGCGGTCAAGGGGAGAGCTGCCGGAAGGACCGGGATCGGACCGGGAGCGGTCGCGGAGAGTACCGCAGCGTTCCCCGGCTCCGGAGCCGGGGGCCGGCGGTGGCCAAGATCGCGGGCGCTCCGTACGGGACCCGTCAAGAGCGCGCCCGCGCACGTCAGAGGGGCGTCAACGCGAGCCGCAGGGCCACCGCAACGCGCTTTCCTCGTCCCGGGACGTACGGCAGCCGCCGCCCGCCCCCGGTCGTCAGACCGCTCCCATCCGTCACTGCACACAGGAGTTCGCGATGGCCGACCTGGCCTTCGTCGCCACCACGATCGCGGTCTTCGCGCTGGTGGCTCTCATCGCCAAGGGGGTGACGAAGCTGTGACCGCCGAGAACGTCGTCGGCCTCGTCGTGGCCGTCGCCCTGGTGGGATATCTGATCCTCGCCCTCGTGTACCCGGAGAGGTTCTGAGCCCGACATGTCTCCCGTCCTCGCCGGAGTGCTCCAGTTCCTGGCGCTGCTGGCCGCCCTGGCCCTGGCGTACCGTCCCCTCGGCGATTACATGGCCCGCGTCTACTGCTCGTCCCGGCACCTGTGGGTCGAGAAGTGGATCTACCGGGCGGTGGGCGCCGACCCGTCTGCGGAAATGCGCTGGCCCGCCTACCTGCGCGGCGTCCTCGCCTTCTCTCTGGCCGGCGTGCTGTTCCTCTACCTGCTCCAGCGGGTGCAGGGGGTGTTGCCCGGCTCGCCGGGCTTCGCCCCGATCGACCCGGACCAGGCCTTCAACACCGCCGCGTCCTTCGTGACGAACACCAACTGGCAGTCGTACGCGGGCGAACAGGCCATGGGCCGGCTCGTGCAGACCTGCGGGCTGGCGGTGCAGAACTTCGTGTCCGCCGCCGTGGGCATGGCCGTCGCGGTCGCGCTCGTACGCGGCTTCGCCGCCCGTCCGGGGACACGCGGTTGCGCCCGTACCGGGGAGGCCCCGTCGCACACCGGCCCACTCGGAAACTTCTGGGCCGACCTGGTGCGCGGCGTCGTCCGCATCCTGATCCCGCTCTCGGTCCTCGGCGCGCTCGTCCTGGTCGCCTGCGGAGCCCTCCAGAACTTCTCGGGTCTCCACGAGGTCGGCCAGTTCGGCGGCGGCGTCCAGCAGTGGCACGGCGGCGCCGTGGCCTCCCAGGAGGCCATCAAGGAACTGGGCACCAACGGCGGCGGCTACTACAACGCCAACTCCGCCCACCCCTACGAGAACCCCAACGGCCTGTCCAACCTCTTCGAAATCTTCCTGATCCTCCTCATCCCCTTCGCGCTGACCCGCACCTTCGGGAGGATGACCGGCTCGGTCCGACAGGGCTACGCGATCCTCGCCGCCATGGCGACGATCTGGACCGTCTTCACCGCCCTGATGATGTGGACCGAGTTCGCCCACCACGGACCGGCGTTCGAGGCGGCCGGCGGTGCGACGGAGGGCAAGGAGACCCGCTTCGGGATCGCCGGATCGGCGATCTTCTCGGTGGCCACCACGCTCACCTCCACCGGGGCCGTGAACTCCTTCCACTCCTCCTACACCGGTCTCGGCGGCGGCCTCGATCTGCTGGGCATGCAGCTCGGCGAGGTGGCCCCCGGCGGCGTCGGTTCCGGACTGTACGGAATGCTGGTCATGGCGATCGTGGCGGTGTTCCTCGCCGGACTGATGGTCGGCCGCACCCCCGAGTACCTGGGCAAAAAGATCGGTACCCGGCAGATCAAGTTCGCCGCCTGCTACTTCCTGATCACTCCGGCGCTGGTGCTCGGGTTCACGGCAGCGGCCGTGGCGCTGCCGACGCCCGGCGGCTCGACGCTGAACCCGGGCCCGCACGGCTTCTCCGAGATCCTGTACGCCTACACCTCGGGCGCCAACAACAACGGCAGCGCGTTCGGCGGGCTGAGCGCGGACACCGAATGGTTCAACACCACCCTCGGCATCGCGATGATGCTGGGCCGCTTCCTGCCGATGGTGTTCGTCCTCGCCCTGGCCGGCTCCCTGGCCGGGCAGGGCCCCGTACCGCAGACGGCGGGCACGCTCCGTACGCACAAGCCGCTGTTCACCGGCCTCCTGGTCGGCACCGTCATGATCGTCACCGGTCTCACCTACTTCCCCGCGCTCGCGCTGGGACCGCTTGCCGAAGGGCTCGCCTCATGAGCACTCCCACCGTGACCCCTCCGCGCACGGAGACCGGGGCCTCGCACTCCGACGCACCCGCCGGTCACCGGCCCGGCGGCGGAACGGGCCGGATCGGCGGGGGTCTGTTCGACCCCCGGCAGCTCCTCACGTCGTTCCCCGACGCGGTGCGCAAGCTCGACCCCCGGGTGATGGCCAAGTCGCCGGTGATGTTCGTCGTCGAGATCGGATCCGTACTGACCACGGTGCTCGCCGTCCTGAACCCCGGCGACTGGTTCGGCTGGGCGATCGCCGCCTGGCTGTGGCTGACGACGCTCTTCGCCAACCTGGCGGAGGCCGTCGCCGAGGGCCGCGGCAAGGCGCAGGCCGCCACGCTGCGCAGGACCAGGACGGACACGGTCGCGCGCCGGATCACCGGCCCGGACGAGGAACGCATCGCGGGTACGGAGCTGCGCGTCGGCGACCTCGTGGTGTGCGAGGCGGGGGACGTCGTCCCCGGCGACGGCGACGTCGTGGACGGCGTCGCCTCGGTCGACGAGTCGGCGATCACGGGCGAATCGGCGCCGGTGATACGGGAGTCGGGCGGCGACCGGAGCGCGGTCACCGGCGGTACGAAGGTGCTCTCCGACCGCATCGTCGTCAGGATCACGGCCGAGCCGGGCGCCACCTTCATCGACCGGATGATCAGCCTGGTCGAGGGTGCGGCCCGGCAGAGGACGCCCAACGAGATCGCGCTGAACATCCTTCTCGCCTCCCTCACCGTCGTCTTCCTGCTGGCCGTCGTCACCCTCCAGCCGTTCGCGACGTACGCGGGCGCCCCGCAGTCGATGGTGGTGCTGGTCGCCCTGCTCGTCTGCCTGATCCCCACCACCATCGGCGCGCTGCTCTCCGCGATAGGCATCGCGGGCATGGACCGCCTCGTCCAGCGCAATGTGCTCGCCGTGTCCGGCCGGGCGGTGGAGGCCGCGGGCGACGTGTCGACGCTGCTGCTCGACAAGACCGGCACGATCACGCTGGGCAACCGGCAGGCGGTGGAGTTCCTCCCGGTACGAGGGGTGGCGGAGAACGAACTGGCCGACGCCGCCCAGCTGTCATCACTCGCCGACGAGACCCCCGAAGGCCGCTCCGTCGTCGTCCTGGCGAAGGAGCGGTACGGGCTGCGCGAACGCCACCAGGGCGAGTTGACGCACGCCGAGTGGGTGGCGTTCACCGCGCAGACCCGGATGTCGGGCGTGGACACGACGGACGGGCACAAGGTGCGCAAGGGCGCGACCGGATCCGTCGCCGCCTGGGTGCACGAGCGGGGCGGCAGCGTCTGCGAGGACGTCCGGACGCTCACCGACCGGATCTCCGCAGCCGGCGGCACCCCACTGCTGGTCGCCGAGGAGAACCGGGGCACAGCCCGCGTCCTCGGCGTCATCCACCTCAAGGACGTCGTCAAGGAGGGCATGCGCGAGCGGTTCGAGGAACTGCGCAGGATGGGCATCAGAACGGTCATGATCACGGGGGACAACCCGCTGACCGCGAAGGCCATCGCCGACGAGGCGGGCGTGGACGACTTCCTCGCCGAGGCCACGCCCGAGGACAAGATGGCGCTGATCCGAAGGGAACAGGCCGACGGCACACTGGTCGCGATGACCGGCGACGGCACGAACGACGCGCCCGCCCTCGCCCAGGCGGACGTCGGCGTCGCCATGAACACCGGCACCTCCGCCGCCAAGGAGGCCGGGAACATGGTCGACCTCGACTCCGACCCCACCAAGCTGATCGAGATCGTCGGGATCGGCAAGCAACTCCTCATCACCCGAGGCGCGCTGACCACCTTCTCGATCGCCAACGACGTCGCGAAGTACTTCGCGATCATCCCGGCCATGTTCGCGGTGGCACACCCCGGACTCGACAAGCTCAACATCATGGACCTGCACTCCCCGCAGTCGGCGATCCTCGCCGCGGTGATCTTCAACGCGCTGGTCATCGTCGCGCTGGTCCCGCTCGCCCTCAGGGGCGTCCGCTACCGGCCGATGAGCGCGGACCGGATGCTGCGGCGCAACCTCGGGCTCTACGGGCTCGGCGGGCTCATCGCCCCCTTCCTCGGCATCAAGGCCATCGACCTCCTGCTCTCCCTCATCCCCGGAAACGGCTGATTCCCGATGACCCACTCCCACCACGTGGCCGCGCGCACCGCCCGGCAGCTCGGCGCCGGACTCCGCGCCCTGATCGCCCTGACCGTCCTGTGCGGCGTGCTCTATCCGCTCGCCGTCACCGGCATCGCCCAGGCCGCCTTCCCGGGCCGGGCCAACGGCTCGCAGCTCACGGACGCCGGCGGCAGGGTCGTCGGCTCCGAGTTGATCGGCCAGCGCTTCGACCTGCCGAAGAAGAACCCGGACGACCCCGAGGAGACACCGGTCCCGGACCTGCGGTGGTTCCAGCCCCGCCCCTCGGCGGGCCTCACGACCCACGGCGCCGATCCCCGGTACGCGCTGCTCGTGTCCGGCGCAACCCACCTGTCGGGCGACAACGAGGTGCTGCTGCGGGCCGTCCGGGACGCCAAGGCCGCGGTGATCGAGGACAACACGGCCGCCGGGTACCGGCCCACGGCCGCCGACGTCCCCGCCGAAGCCGTCACCTCCTCCGGCTCCGGACTGGACCCGCACATCCCTCCCGCGTACGCCGCCCTCCAGGTCCACCGGGTCGCGGAACGCAACCACCTCGCCGTCGCCGAGGTCCGCGCACTGGTCGAAGCGCACACCGACGGCCGCATCCTCGGTTTCGTGGGCGAGCCCACGGTGAACGTGCTCTGGCTCAACGTCGCCCTCAAGGCGCTCCTCGGCACCCGCTGACGCGCTCCCCGGCGCGCACAGGGACCGGGGGAGCCGCCGAAGCGGCTCCGGGCGGACACGTCCCCCGGAGCCGCACGTCCCGCGGGCGGGCCGGTGACTCAGGAGTCCCCGAAGTCGATCTCCGCCGAGGCGACGATCCGGGCGCCCATGTTGCGCTCCATCATGCGCAGCGCCGCGTCCGCGAGGTCCTCGTGGATGTGGGCGACGGCATCGTGCGGAACGGTGACCCGCAGATGGCGGATGTGGGCGTCCAGCGCCGAGTACAGGACGCACTGTTCGGTCACCTGCCCGCACATGATCACGTGGTCGATGCCCTGCTGGGAGAGGAGGTAGCCGAGCGGCGTCTCGTAGAAGATCGAATGCCGGGCCTTGACGACGAACAGGGACGACTTGTCCGGGGCGAGGGGGCGTACGAGCGAGGCATGTGGTCCTGCGAGCGCGGTCTCCAGGATCTCGCCGTGGTGCGAGCGCCACTCGCCGAAGTTGTCGTTGGCGTAGATGACGGGGATCTCGTGACCGCGGGCGCGGTCGATGAGCTCCACGACGCTGGGGAGGGCCTTCTCCACGGAGGGGATCAGGAGGTGGGCATCCTCGTGCGTGTAGGTGTTGATCATGTCGATGACGATGAGAGCGGTCTTTCCCATGCCTACTACCTTGCCGTTCCGTCGGAGTGCTTGCCTGTTCACGCCCCCTAGGCCTGCCGCCGCTCTGGGCCGCGGTCTGGTTCCGGTGCCCGTTTTCGGCCGGTCGAACACCGGAACGCAATGTTCACGCCGGGTCCACGAGAGAGGCCGTATATCCGCCGGTAACTCTTCACGGCCGGCGCGCAGTGTGCTCCCGTCACAGTTCCCGACCCCGAAGGAGCCCGTACGGTGATCACCTCCTCCGCCGAGCAGCCGGCCCAACCGCCCGCCGGACCCCGCCGCCGTGCGCGCACGGCGGCCGTCGCCCTCGCCGTCGCACTGGCCGCGCTCGCGACCGCCGCCCCCGCGCAGGCCGGGGCCACGCGACCGGCGCCGCACGCCCACCAGGCACTTCCCGCGCTGACACCGCGCGCCGAGACGCCCCCGCTGTACGACGACGAGGCGGGCGGCAACGCGGACGCCGACGACCCGGCGATCTGGCGCAACGCCGCCGACCCGGGCCGCAGCCTGGTGGTGGCCACCGCCAAGGAGGGCGGACTGCGGGTGTACGACCTGGACGCCCGCCAGGTCCAGTCCGTCGCCGCACCGTCGGGCCCGGCCCCGGGCGACGCGCCGGGCCGCTTCAACAACGTCGACCTCGTGCAGGGCCTCGCGCTGCCCTCCGGACCCGCCGACCTCGCCGTCACCAGCGACCGCGGCAACGACCGGTTGCGCTTCTACCGCATCGACGGCAGCGCGAAGGCCCGCCGGGCGAACGCCCCGCTCACGGACGTCACGGACCCGGCCGCGCCCCCCGTCTTCTCCGCCTCGCAACAGGAGATCAACGACCAGCGCACCGCATACGGGCTCGCCACCTGGACCGACCGCACCACCAAGCGCTCGTACGCCCTGGTCAGCCGGCGCGAGACGACCCGCGTCGCGCTCCTCGAACTCCTCCCCGCGGCGAACGGCACCGTCGGCTACCGCAAGGTCCGCACCCTTGACCTGCCCTCCGCCTTCCGGCTGCCGAACGGCAGGACCTGGACCCCGTGCGGCGAGCCCGGCGAGCTGCCCCAGGTCGAGGGCATGGTCGTCGACCCCGCCGACGGCACCCTGTACGCGGGCCAGGAGGACGTCGGCATCTGGCGGCTGCGCGCCGACCTCACCTCGAAGCCCGAACTCATCGACAGAGTGCGGGAGTACGGGGTGCCCGGCACCTACGACGAGGGAACCGAGGAGTGCGTGCCCGGCGCCGACCCGGGCTACGGCGGCAGCCGCCTCACCGCCGACGTCGAGGGCCTCGCCCTGATCACCGAGGCCGACGGGGACGGCTACCTCCTCGCCTCCAGCCAGGGCGACAACACCTTCGCCGCGTACGACCGCGAGAAGAGCGACGACAACGAGTACGAGGGCGGCTTCCGCGTCACGGCGGCCTCCGCCACCCTCGACGGCTCCGAGGAGTGCGACGGCGCCGCGGCGCTGAACGCCCCGCTCGGCCCGCAGTACCCGCGGGGCCTGCTCGTCGTCCAGGACGGCGACGACACCCCGCAGGCCGGCGGGCGCGAGGCCACCGGGTTCAAGTTCGTCGACCTGGGCCGCGTGCTCGACGCGCTGGACGACTGAGCCCGTCGTGTTCGGGGGCTACGGTTTGCGCCCCACGCCCCCGAACATCGCCACCTCGGCGGGCGGCCCGTCCCCCGGCCCGCCCTCCGCGCGCCAGCGCGAGCACGACACCACACCCGGCGCCAGGAGTTCCAGCCCGTCGAAGTAGCGGGCCACCTGCTGCGGGGTGCGCTGGGTGAGCCTCGGGGTGCCGTTCTCGTTCCAGAACGCCACGGCGGCGTCCACGTCCGGCATGGCCGCACTGGTGATGGTGTGCGAGAGGACGAGGTGACTGCCGGCGGGCAGGGCGTCCATGAGGCGCCGGACGATGCCGTACGACTCCTCCTCGTCCTCGATGAAGATGACCACGCCCAGGAGCATCAGGGCGACGGGCCGCGACAGGTCCAGGGTCTTCGCGGCGTGGGCGAGGACGGCGTCGACGTCGCGCAGGTCCGCGTCCGCGTAGGCGGTGTGCCCCTCGGGGGTGCTGGTGAGCAGGGCCTGGGCGTGGGTCAGCACGATGGGGTCGTTGTCGACGTAGGCGACGCGGACGTCCGGGGCGATGCGCTGGGCGACCTCGTGGGTGTTGCCGGCGCTGGGGAGCCCGGTGCCCACGTCCAGGAACTGGCGGATGCCGCAGTCCGCGGTGAGGTGGCGCACCGAACGGCCGAGGAACTCCCGGTCGGCCCGCGCGTAGTCTCCGATACCGGGGTGCAGTCGCCGGATCTGATCGCCGGCGGCGCGGTCGACCGGGTAGTTGTCCTTGCCGCCGAGCCAGTAGTTCCAGATGCGCGCGGTGTGCGCGCGGGTGGTGTCGATCCTGGTGTGCACGGGACTCCTGTCGCAGGTGCGGGCGTACGGCGGACGCGGGACCCGGGGCGGGACGTTCCGCTCCCTTCCCCGTGCGCGTGCGCAACGGGGCGGACCCCGATGCCCCGGGACCCGCCGCCCGCGGTGAGCGCCCAGGCCCCGCGAGGGGGACAGCTACCCCTCGAACGCCCCCAGGATTCGTTCAGCGGCCATCGTCGCCGTCAACCCGCCCTCCCGCAAGGCCCGTTCGACATCCGGGGTGATCCGCCGCACCTCCGGGTGCGCGTACAGCCGCCCCAGCAGCTCGTCGCGGACCATCGCCCACGCCCAGTCCACCTGCTGCCCCGCCCGCTTGGCGGCCAGCCTGCCGGACGTGTCCAGCAGCGTGCGGTGCTGCTCCAGCCGGTCCCACACGGCGTCCAGTCCCGCGGACTCGCGCGCACTGCAACTCAGCACCGGGGGAGTCCACGCCGCGTCGACCGGGTGCATCAGCCGCAACGCCCCCGAGAGCTCCCGGGCGGCGGACCTGGCGTCCCGCTCGTGCGGTCCGTCGGCCTTGTTGACGGCGACGACGTCCGCGAGTTCGAGGACCCCCTTCTTGATCCCCTGCAGCTGGTCACCGGTGCGGGCCAGCGTCAGCAGCAGGAAGGAGTCCACCATCGCGGCCACGGCCGTCTCCGACTGCCCGACGCCCACCGTCTCCACCAGCACCACGTCGTACCCGGCGGCCTCCACCACGACCATCGCCTCGCGTGTCGCCCGCGCCACCCCGCCCAGCGTGCCCGCCGAGGGCGACGGCCGTACGAAAGCGGCGGGATCGACCGCCAGCCGTTCCATCCGGGTCTTGTCGCCCAGGATGGAGCCTCCCGTCCTGCTCGACGACGGGTCGACGGCGAGCACCGCCACCCGGTGCCCGAGCCCGGTCAGCATCGTCCCGAAGGCGTCGATGAACGTCGACTTGCCGACACCGGGAACCCCGCTGATGCCGATCCGGCGCGCGGACCCCGAGTGCGGCAGCAGCTCCCTCAGCAGCTTCTGGGCCAGAGCGCGATGGTCGGCCCGGGACGACTCGACGAGGGTGATCGCGCGGGCCACGAAGGCCCGCTTCCCGTCGAGGACGCCCTTGACGTACGCCTCGATGTCGATCCTCGGCGGCATCCGGCCTCAGCCCTCGCCCGTGACGGCCGGCGGTACGGGCAGCTCGTGCCCGAGGTCCGCCGCCAGCCGTTCCACCAGGTCGTACGCCGCGTCCGGGATCACCGTGCCGGGCGGGAAGACGGCCGTCGCGCCCGCCTCGTGCAGCGCCGGAACGTCCTGCGGCGGGATGACGCCGCCGACGACGATCATCACGTCCTCCCGGCCCTCCGCCGCCAGCTCCTCGCGGAGCGCCGGTACGAGCGTGAGGTGACCCGCGGCCAGCGAGGAGACGCCGACGATGTGCACGTCCGCCTCGACGGCCTGCCGCGCCACCTCCGCCGGGGTCTGGAACAGCGGGCCGACGTCCACGTCGAAGCCCAGGTCGGCGAAGGCGGTGGCGATCACCTTCTGGCCGCGGTCGTGCCCGTCCTGGCCCATCTTGGCGACCAGGATGCGCGGACGCCGTCCCTCCGCCTCCTCGAACGCGTCGACCAGCGCGCGGGTGCGCTCCACGGAAGGGGACTCTCCTGCCTCGTTGCGGTACACACCGGCGATCGTACGGATCTGGCCCGCGTGCCGCCCGTACACCTTCTCCAGCGCGTCCGAGATCTCGCCGACGGTCGCCTTCGCCCGGGCCGCGTGCACGGCGAGCGCGAGCAGGTTGTCGTCGAGGGACCGGGACGCACCGCGCTCGGCGGACGCCGTCAGCGCCCGCAGCGCGCCCTGGCAGGCAGCCTCGTCGCGTTCCTCGCGCAGCCGCTTCAGCTTCGCGAGCTGCTGCGTGCGGACCGACGAGTTGTCGACCTTCAGGACGTCGATCTGCTCGTCCGTCTCGACCCGGTACTTGTTGACGCCGACGACGGGCTGGCGGCCGGAGTCGATCCGGGCCTGGGTGCGCGCCGCCGCCTCCTCGATGCGCAGCTTCGGGATGCCCGCGTCGATGGCCTTCGCCATGCCGCCGGCCGCCTCGACCTCCTCGATGTGCTGCCAGGCCCGCCGCGCCAGGTCGTACGTCAGCTTCTCGACGTAGGCGCTGCCGCCCCACGGGTCGATGACCCGGCCGGTGCCCGACTCCTGCTGGAGGAGGAGCTGTGTGTTGCGGGCGATGCGGGCGGAGAAGTCGGTGGGGAGCGCGAGGGCCTCGTCGAGGGCGTTGGTGTGCAGGGACTGGGTGTGGCCCTGGGTCGCGGCCATCGCCTCGATGCAGGTGCGCGGCACGTTGTTGAAGACGTCCTGCGCGGTCAGTGACCAGCCCGAGGTCTGCGAATGGGTGCGCAGGGACAGCGACTTGGGGTTCTTGGGATCGAACTGCTTCACCAGCTTCGCCCACAGCAGACGGGCCGCCCGCAGCTTGGCGACCTCCATGAAGAAGTTCATGCCGATCGCCCAGAAGAACGACAGGCGAGGCGCGAACGCGTCCACGTCCAGGCCCACTTCAAGACCCGCACGCAGGTACTCCACACCGTCGGCGAGGGTGTACGCCAGCTCCAGGTCGGCCGTCGCGCCCGCCTCCTGGATGTGGTAGCCGGAGATCGAGATGGAGTTGTAGCGCGGCATCTTCTGCGAGGTGTAGGCGAAGATGTCCGAGATGATCCGCATCGAGGGCTTCGGCGGATAGATGTAGGTGTTGCGGACCATGAACTCCTTGAGGATGTCGTTCTGGATGGTCCCCGCCAGCTTCTCCGGCGGCACCCCCTGCTCCTCGGCCGCCACGATGTAGAGCGCCAGCACCGGAAGCACGGCGCCGTTCATCGTCATCGACACCGACATCCTGTCCAGCGGGATGCCGTCGAAGAGCTGCCGCATGTCGAGGATCGAGTCGATGGCCACGCCCGCCATGCCGACGTCGCCCGTCACCCGCGGGTGGTCGCTGTCGTACCCGCGGTGGGTGGGCAGGTCGAAGGCGACCGAGAGGCCCTTCTGCCCGGCGGCCAGGTTGCGCCGGTAGAAGGCGTTGGACTCCTCGGCCGTGGAGAAGCCCGCGTACTGGCGGATCGTCCACGGCTGGTTGACGTACATGGTGGGGTAAGGGCCGCGCAGGTACGGGGCCACACCCGGGTAGGTGTGCAGGAAGTCCAGGCCCTCGGTGTCCTTGCCGGTGTACAGCGGCTTCACCGGGATGCCCTCGGGGGTGTCCCACACCAGGTCCTCTGCGCTGCGTCCGGTCGACTCCTTGACGGCCGCACGCCACTGCTCCTCGGAGGCGGCAGGGGAGGAGTCCGCCGCGAGGGGAATCTGTGAGAAGTCGGGGATGCTGCCCATCACTTCACTTCCATACGGTCGAGGACGGCGGTGAGCGTGGCCACCGCGTCCGAGCCCGCGAAGACGAACTCGTCGACGCCGGCGCTCCGGTACGTCTCTTCGGCTTCCCCCGGGCGGCCCGCCAGGTAGACCGTCCGCGCCCCCGCCTCCTTGAGCGCGGCGGCGACGTCGGCCGCCTGCTCGGCGTACAGGGCGTCACTGGAGCAGATGCAGGCGACGCGCGCACCGCTCGCGGCGAACGCCGCCGCCGCGGACGAGGCGTCGACCGTCACCGGGTCGTGCACCGGCTCGACACCGCCGGCCTGGAAGAGGTTCGCGGCGAAGGCCGACCGGCCGGTGTGCGCCGCCGCCGGCCCCAGTGCGGCGAGGAACACGCGGGGCCGGGCCCCGGTCGCCGCCAGGTGCGCGTCCGAGCGGGCACGCAGGGCCTCGAAGTCCTCGTCCCTGCGGACCCGCGGGAGCCCGCCGGAGGGCGCTGCGGGTGCCGGGTCACGGTCGACGATGCGCTCGGCGAGCAACGGGAACTCGCTGACGCCGGTGATGGGCTCGCGGCGGGTGGCGAGCGACTTCCTGCGCTTCTCCCAGGCCGCGGCGATCCGCTCGCCGACCAGCCCGGACGCCAGAGCGTCGGCCTGGCCGCCCGCCTGCTCGATCTCCTGGAACCACGCCCAGGCCGCCGCCGCGAGCTCGTCCGTGAGCTGCTCGACGTACCAGGAGCCGCCTGCCGGGTCGACGACCCGCGACAGGTGCGACTCCTCGACGAGGATGGTGGAGGTGTTGCGGGCGATACGCCGCGCGAACGCGTCCGGCAGCCCGACGGCCCGGTCGAACGGCAGGACCGTGACGGCGTCCGCGCCGCCCACCCCCGCCGCCATGCAGGCGATCGTCGTGCGCAGCATGTTGACCCATGGATCGCGGCGCGTCATCATCACCGACGACGTCACCGCGTGCTGCCGCTGCCCGGCGGCTCCGGCCGCCCCGCACACCTCGCCGACACGGGCCCACAGCCGGCGGGCCGCGCGCAGTTTGGCGATGGTGAGGAACTGGTCGGCGGTGGCCGCGTACCGGAATTCCAGCTGCCCGCAGGCCGCGTCGACGTCCATGCCCGAGGAGGTGAGGTCGCGCAGATACGCGACGCCGGTGGCCAGCGAGCAGCCCAGCTCCTGGGCGGCCGACGCGCCCGCCTCGTGGTACGGCAGCGCATCCACCACCAGAGCGCGCACGTGCGGGAACTGGCGGGAGGTCAGTCCGGCGAGCGCCACCGCCGACCGCGCCAGCGAAGGATCGGACACCCCCGTACGGGCGGCATGGCCCAGCGGGTCGGCGCCCAGATTGCCGCGCGCTTCCTCGGGTTCCACGCCCCGCACCTCGTACAGCCGCAGCAACTCCCGTGCGGCGGGCTCGAATTCGGCTCCGGCATCGAGGGCGACGGAGGCGAGGTCGAGGTAGACCCCGTCCAGGGCCTGCTCCAGGCCGGACACGGGCAGCCCGGCGGCGCCCACCGCCAGCCACAGGGAGGAGACGCCGTTCTCCAGGTCGGCCAGCACCGCCTCGTTGGCGCGCGCGGGATCGGGGCGTTCGTGCCGCTGCCGTACGTCCCAGCCGCCCGCGGCCGTCGCACCGGCAGCGGAGGACCCCCGGGTGAAGGGGGCGAAACCCGGCAGCCCGGGGCCGCCGTGCTCGGCACGGGCGGGGACGTCGGCGGTGTAGAGCGGGCGCGTCGTCAGCCCGTCGTCGAGGGAGGTGGAGAGGGCGTTTTCCGCCGCAGCTCCCGTGACGTCTTTACCCGATTTGCGCAGCACGCCTTCCACCAGGCGCTGCCACTGCTCATGGGTCGCATCAGGGAACTCGGCGGCCAGGGAGAGCCCGTCGTCAGGCAGGACCGTCATGCTCAGATGCTAGGGCAGTCCGCCAAAGGTGCAGCAGGGGTAACCGCTGTGACCTTGACCTCTCCTGACCAGGCTTGATCCGTTCACCCGAATGCCCTACTGGTGAGTACGGAATGTGGTCGTCCGGCGCGGACGGAGGCGCTCGTGCGTACGGGGGCGAACGCGCCCGCCCGGACGACGGCGCGCCACCCGCACGCCGTACCCACCCCCTGCTCACGCCATGCGCAGTTCGCCCTCCGTCTGCTCCTCGCCACGCCCCGTCGGCGAGGAAACCAGCGAGAAGGGGTGCCCCGCCGGGTCGCTGTAGCGGCGCACGTCCCGGCTCAGCCCCGAATAGTTGGGGGTCTCCAGCGGCCGCGCGCCCAGGCCGATGACCTCACGCTCCGCCTCGTCCATGTCGTCGGGCGCCACCAGAATCCGCAGGTGGGCCTGTTGCGAGTCGTCCGGGCGCGGCCAGCTCGGCGGCGCGTAGCCGTGGTCGCGCCGGATCGCCAGATGGACGCCCTCGTGACCGACGATCTCCACGAAGTCCATGTCCTCGCCCCGGCGGGTCTCCGCGTCGAGAAGTCTGGCGTAGAACTCCGCCAGCTCGTCCGCCTCCGAGCAGTCCAGTACCAGCACCGTCCGCTTCGTCACTGCCATGATTCCGCCCGCCTCTGCCGCATCGCCGTTCCGTACGCGTGTGTACGGCGCGTACCCCGGGCGGGCCCGGAAACTCCGCCTCGGCGGGCGGGTGTTCAGTGGGCCGCGGCGTCGGCGGTGAACCGGTCGCGGGCCGTCCCGCGCAGCCGGCCCGGTGGCACCTTCCGCCCGAACAGGAGCACCACCAGGTCCTGGGCGGACCCGGTCACGACGCTGCCGCTGCCGTACGCCCAGTCCAGGTCGTCCGCCTGCAGCCGTACGCCGTCCAGCTTCGCGCCGAAGAACCTCGTGCCCAGGGGGCTCGCCGTGCCCAGCACGATGCGCAGCCGCTCCTCGGGCACCCGGCGGTCCAGGCCGAGCGCGATGCTGATGTCCAGCCCGTGCACCACGTCGTGGCCGAGCGCCGCGGGCAGGCCGCCGACCGGCGGTTTCCAGGGGTGGTGGGCGTTGTCCCGCAGCGCCGCCGCCATTGCCCGCGTCGGCATCGAGGCGGCCTCCCTGCGGGCCACCCGGTCGGTCATCCGGTCCACGCTGCCCCGCGCCCGCACCAGCTCCGCCAGCACCTTGGGCAGAGGGTGACGGAACCCGAAGGACAGGTGCGCCGCGACCTCCCGCACCCGCCATCCCGCGCACAGTGTCGGCTCGTCCCACCGCTCGGCGGGCAAGGCGTCCAGCAGGTCCGCCAGCTCCCGGCGCTCGGCCGCGATCGCTTCCCTGACCTGCACGGCATCTTTTGTGTTCCCCATGGTCACAAGGGTGTTGGGGCGGGTCCCATAAGTCCAGGAAGGGTTTCTGCTGCCCACTAGCATCAACGGTTATGGAACTGCGTCAGCTGCGGTACTTCGTCACCGTCGTGGAAGAGGAGAGCTTCACCCGCGCCGCCGCCCGCCTGCATCTCGCCCAGCCCGGCGTGAGCGCCCAAGTGCAACAGCTGGAACGGGAGTTGGGACAACGGCTGCTGGACCGTACGGGTCGGCGCGTCACCCTCACCGAGGCGGGTGAGGCAATCCTCCCGCACGCCCGCGCGGCGCTCGCCGCGGCGGACGCGGTACGCGGCACAGCGGACGGGTTCACCGGGCTGCTGCGCGGCCGCGTCAGGCTCGGGACGCTGACCGGGGCCCCGGCCGACGAGTTCGGTTTGCCCGGCGTGCTCGCCGACTTCCACGACGCGCACCCCGGAGTCGAGTTCGCCCTCAGCGAGGACACCTCCGCCCGCCTGCTGGCCGCCCTGCAGCGGGGTGAACTCGACATGGCGCTGGTGGGCCCGCCCGACGAGCATCCCCCGCCCGGCCTCAGCTTCCAGGTCCTGCTCGACGAACCCCTGGTGGCCGTCGTTCCCACGGACGACCCGCTGACCGTCTCCGCGGACGGGACGGAGCCCGCGGCGGAGCCGGGACCGCGCGACGGGGTGAACGCCGGCGCGGTCGCGGGGGACGCCGCTCCGGCCTCCGGGTCGGGCTCGGGTTCCGCAGTTCCGCCCGGCGGCTCCGGCAGCCCCGGCAGCCCCGGCATCCCGCTCACCGCGCTCCGGGGACGCGCCCTGATCAGCCTGCCCGCCGGTACGGGGGCGCGCGGGGCACTGGAGCGCGGCTGCGCGGCGGCGGGATTCCGGCCGGCGGTCGCCTTCGAGGCCTCGGCGCCGCCGGTGCTCCTCCAACTCGCCGCACGCGGCCTGGGAGTTGCCGTACTGCCCTACGGAACGGCGACCGGGGCCGGGCCGGGCCTGCGTACGCTCGTGCTCACCGACCCCTGCCCGCGCGCCCGTATCGCCCTCGCCCGTCGCACGGCGGGACCTGCGGGTTCGGCGGCCCGGGCGTTCCTGCGGGTCCTGGCCACCGCACTCCCCGAGCGTCTCGGGCACCAAGCCACCGGTCGGCCGCCCGCGAGCGCGCGCACGGTCTTCGCCCCGTCTCCGCGGCCCTCAGGAGCCGCGGCCGACGCGTAGCGCCGCACCCGCCGCCCGGGGGCCGAAAAAAGGCGCGTGCCGCGAGGCGGACACGCGGGGGCGGTCACACGCCCGGCGTGTCGCCGAACGTCAGCTCCCGTCCGGCCCCGCGCGACGCGAAGTGGCGGGCCACCGTCGTCCCGGACACCTCGCCCAGCGTCGCGGGCGACCAGCGCGGATCGCGGTCCTTGTCGATGATCTGCGCACGCACCCCCTCCACCAGGTCCGGTCCGCGCAGCGCCGTGCACGACACCCGGTACTCCTGCACCAGGACCCGCTCCAGCGAGCCGAGTGCACGGGCCCGCCGGACGGCCTCCAGGGTCACCTTCACCGAGGTCGGCGACTTGGCGAGGAGCGTCTCGGCGGCCTCCTTCGCCGCCCGCACGCCGGTGTCCGTCAGACGGCCGACGATCTCCTCCGCCGTGTCCCCCGCGAAGCAGTGGTCGATCCACTCGCGCGCTCCGTCCAGCAGACCGTCCTGCGGGGCGTCGGTGGCCCGGCGCCGCACCGCCTCCCGAGCGGGTACGACGGCCAGGTCGGCGACCAGGTCCGCCAGGCGGTCCGACGGTACGAAGTGGTCGGCGAGCCCGCACTGCAGGGCGTCGGCCGCGCCGACGGCCGTACCGGTCAGCGCCAGGTACGTACCCAGCTCCCCGGGGGCCCGCGCCAGCAGATGCGTACCGCCGACGTCCGGAACGAAACCGATGCCGGTCTCCGGCATGGCGACGCGGGAACGCTCGGTGACGACGCGCACGCCGCCGTGGGCGCTCACGCCGACGCCGCCGCCCATCACGATCCCGTCCATCAGGGCGACGTACGGCTTCGGAAAACGCGCGATGCGCGCGTTCAGCCGGTACTCGTCCCACCAGAACGCCTCCGTCGCCCGCCCGTCCCCGTCCCGCGCGTCGTCGTGGATGGCCCGGATGTCTCCCCCCGCGCACAGCCCGCGCCCGCCCGCGCCCGAGAGCACCACGGTCTCGACGCCGGGGTCCGACTCCCAGGCGGCGAGCGCGGCGTCCAGGGTCCGGACCATGGGGTGGGTGAGGGCGTTGAGGGCACGGGGCCGGTTGAGGACGAGGTGTCCCGCGCGGCCCTCGATGTGCACGAGCACGGGGGCGTCCGCAGGGTCTGCGTGCTGCATGGGCTCAGCCTTTCGGAGACGGATCGGCCCGGTGGCCCGGTGCGGACGGAGGCCGGCGGCGGGGCAGGACCGCCTCGGCGGCCGCCTCGCGCGGGATCTCGCTCACCTTGTCGATCCACATGATCGAGAAGGCTAGTCGACGACCGAACCTGCCCCGTCGGCACGGCCGACAGGATCCCGTCCGGCCGGGCGGGATCCTGTCGGTACGTGCGGTGGTCAGTGCGTGTTCTCCGTAGGGCGCAGGTCCCGCGGGATCCATGCCCACGTCACCGCCGCCGCGCCCAGGGTCAGCACCGCACCGGCCAGGAAGGCCGGGGTGATGGCCGTCGTGTAGGCGGCCGCGACCGTGTCCAGCAGAGTCCGGCCCGCGTCGCCGCCGAGGGCGTGTGCGACGTGCGCGGCCTCGCCGACGGAGTCCCGTACCGAGGCAGCCGTGCCGCCGTCCAGGTCGAGGGCCGGGAGGCCGGCGCGGTACAGGGCGGTGGCCAGGCTGCCCAGGATCGCGACGCCGAGCGCTGCGCCGAGCTCGTAGCAGGTCTCCTCGACGGCCGCCGCACCGCCGACCTCGTCGGCCGGCGTGGCCGCCATGAGCGTCACCGAGGCGACGGTGGTGGCGACGCCGACGCCCATGCCGAGGACGGCCAGGGCCACCGCGACCGCCGGGTAGCCGATGTCCGCGAACCGCTGGACGGTCCACGGCATGGCGAGACCCGCCGTCATGACGAGCAGGCCGATCCCCAGGATGTGCCGGATCGGGAAACGCTGCATCAGGGCCGGGGTCACCATGGACGTGAGGACCAGGCCGAGCGAAGCGGGCAGCAACCGGATGCCCGCCTCGAACGGGGTGTAGTTCTGGCCGTACTGGAGCCACTGCGTGACGAGGAAGAGCACCGCGCCCATGCCGACCATGCCGAGGAAGATCGCGGTGGCGGCGACGGAGAAGGCCTGGTTGGCGAAGAGCCTGACCTGCAACAGGGGGTTCTGCAGTCGGAGCTGACGGCGGACGAAGACCGTCAGGGCGAGTGTGGCCAGCGCGAGGAGCGCCCACGGCAGCGGGTCCGCGAAACCGCTCTTGCCGAGCTGCTTGATGCCGCCCGCGAGGGCGAGCATGCCGACGATCGACTGGCCGACGCCCCACCAGTCCCACCGGCCGCTGCGCGGTGCGTAGGACTCGGGCAGGAACCGGGCACCCAGGGCGATCACCAGGGCGGCCACGGGAATGTTCAGCAGGAACGCCGAGTGCCAGCCGAAGTCCTCCACCAGCAGGCCGCCGACGACCGGGCCGAGCGCCATGCCGCCACCGAAGACGGCCGCCCACACGGCGAACGCGAACGCCCGCTCGCGAGCGTCGGTGAAGACGTGCCGCAGGATCGACAGCGTGGACGGCATGATCGCCGCACCGCCGACGCCGAGCAGCGCACGGGCCGCGATCACGTGCCACGCCTCGGTGGAGAGCACGGCGAGCAGCGAGGCCAGGGCGAAGAGGACGAAACCAGTCAGCAGCATCCTCTTGCGGCCCAGCCGGTCGCCCAGCGCACCCGCCGTGACCAGCAGCCCCGACAGGGCCAGCGCGTACACGTCGATGATCCACAGCTGCTCGACGGAACCCGGCTTCAGGTCGGAGACCAGGGACGGGAACGCGACGTTGAGGACCGTGGTGTCCATCGCGATCAGCAGCAGGCTGCCCGAGAGGATCGCCAGCACGACCCAGCGTCGCGGGTCGAGACCGGAACCGCTCCGCCCGGGGTCCGGCCGGGATTCCGCGGGCGGGGCGGTGGACCCGGCGTCGGGCCGGGCGGCGGGGGAGGACATGGTGCTTCCATTCGAGACAGGGGTGACGTTGCTGAGACGTTACTGTCTCACAACGTCTGTCGATGTCTCAAGGTCGTTTCCCGGGGTCCGTGTGACGCACGGGAAAATGACTGGCGGCGGGCGGGTGCCGGGCCGCACTGTGTCCCGATGCTGATCAGAGAAGCCACCGCCGACGACTGGGCCGCGATCTGGCCCTTCTTCCACACGATCACCGCGGCCGGGGACACCTTCACCTTCCCGACGGACCTCGACCGGGACACCGGACGCGGCTGGTGGATGCTGAACGCGCCGAACCGCACGGTGGTCGCCGTCGACGAGGCGACCGGCACGGTCCTCGGCACCGCCAAGATGAACAACAACCAGCACGGGAACGGCGCCCACATCGCCAGCGCCAGCTACATGGTCGACCCCCGGCACGGCGGCCGCGGCGTCGGCCGCGCCCTCGTCGAGCACACCCTCGACTGGGCGCGCGACGCGGGTTTCCGCGCGATGCAGTTCAACGCCGTCGCCGCGACCAACACCCATGCCGTTCGCCTCTACGAACGCCTCGGGTTCAACATCGTCGGCACCGTCCCGGAGGGCTTCCGCCACCCGGTCCAGGGGTACGTCGGACTGCACATCATGCACCGACCGCTGTGAGCGGCCCGGCGGCCCCGCCGCGGCCCGTGGGGTGACGCGAGCGGGGGAGGGCCGGGCGGGCCGTGACGCCGCGTCCGGCCCGTCCGCCGTGGCTCAGCTCTTGCGGTGACCGTCGTCGTGGTCGGGCCGCCGCGTCTCCCGGTCGCCGCCGCGGGAGCGGGCCAGGGCGCGGTCCCGCGGCTCGGAGTCCGGGGCGGGGCGGTCGGCCTTGCGCGGCTTCCCGCGCGGGACGGCGGCCTCGGCGCCGGGGACCGGCTCCGCGGAGCGGGCGGCTTCGGCGCGGATCATCGCGTTCAGGGCGAGGAAGGGGTCGATGGGCATGGCGGGAACATCCTTTGCGATACGGAAAGGCCCTGCGCGCACCGGGGTGGGCAGGCGGACGCGGTGCACCGGCGGATGCGGACGCGCCGGTACGGGACCTTTCAGCAGCGCAGGACCGCGCAGCGCACCACGTACGGGGCGGGGCCCCGGGCCGGTGCGGTACCGGCGGGCGCCCCGGCCTGCGGGAGACGCACCGGACGGGCCCCGGTGACGACGGCGGGTGGACGGTGCCGCGGCCAGGACGGAGCCACGGAGGGACGGCGCGCACTGCCCGCCTGTGGCCGGAGTTCGGTGTCGACGGACCCGTCCGGCACCGCTTCGCCCTCACCGGAGGCACCGGGAAGCCCGGCGGCCCCGTGGAGCCCGGCCGTCCCGGGGAACCCGGCGGTCCCGGAGCCGCCCGGGAGTCCGAGTGCTCCGCCCTGTTCCGACGCGCCGGACGACGACGCCCCGTTCCCGGCCCCCGCATCGGCGAGGCCGCCCGGGCCGCCCCCCGTCGGCAGCGCGAGAACGGCGGCGCACGTCAACAGCGCGACGAGCGCACGCCACAGGACCTTCCGATGACGGAGTCGGGGGCGGGGCGCGGCGGACATGGGGCACAGGTGCCCCGGCCGGGCGGGGGGTGCAGCCCGGCGGGGGGACAATTCGCCCGGTCGAGGTAGGCCGGATGGCGGACGGCGAGCGGTTCGCACGGCAAAGCGGAGAGGAACGCCCGTATGCCGACGAGCGGCTGTGCGGCCGACCCGGTGAACGGCGCGCACCGGACGTGCGCCGGCGCGCTCGGGGCCCCTCGGCAGGGACGGCGGCCCCGAGCGGGGACGGGACGGTGGTCCGGCGCGCGGCGGGTGTGCTCTGCCGGGCCGCGACCCGCCTACGGGCAGGTCGGGACTCCCTCCAGCCAGGCCGGACCCTTGATGTAGATGTTCGTGATCCACGACTTGTGGTCCGGGAGGTAGGACCAGGCGTCGTTGGTGATGCCCTCGGCCGTCACCCGCTGGGCGCGCTTCTGGCACTGGATGCGGACCGGCGTCGGTCCGGCGAACCTGTGCACCCTGGCGCTCGTCGTCGACGCCTCGGAGTGCGTCCACACGCCGGTGCCCCAAGTGCTGTGGTCCTTGCCCTGACCCGGTTCCGTGTCGATGCGCACCGCTCCGAAGAAGTCGCCGCCCAGCCGCACGTCGCTGACCATGATCCTGGTGCCCGACTCCTTGGCCTCGACCATCTTTCCGTCGCCGAGGTAGACCGCGATGTGGTGGATCTTTCGCGCGTTGCCCCACACCACCAGGTCCCCGGGCACGAGCGGGGCCAGGCCCTGCGCGGCGGTGAAGCGCGTGCTCACCCGGCTGGAGTGGTACTGGCTGTGCGCGTTGCCGTTGAGGATGTCCCGGCCGGTGGCCTGGGCGTAGGCCCACCGTACGAATCCCGAGCAGTCGAATCCTTTGCGGTACGGGTCCTGGGAGCTGTCCGGGTCGGTCGGGTCGACCTGGCCGTACGTGGGGCCGGGCTGCGGTCCGTGACCGCCGCCCCACGAGTACCAGACGCCGAGCTGCGTGCATGCGGCCCGCACCGCCTTCTGCGCCGTGGCGGAGGCTCCGGGTGCCAGGACGTCGCACGCGGCAGCGGCGGCGCCGGCCAGCCGCGTGGCCCGCGTGCCGGTCGCGTCCGCGGTGGCGGAGGCCAGTGGTCCGGCCGCGGACAGGGCCAGGATCCCTGCGGTGGCGACGGCGGCGCTCGATGCCCTGCGCCGGAGACGGCTGGTGTGCTGCATGAGTGGGTTCCCCGTTCGATGCGGAAGTGTGCGTGGACGGCGAGGACGGGCACGTGCCGACGGTGCGTCCGCCGGGCGCCGGTGGAGCGTCCTGCCGGTTCGAGCCTGGAGCGGGCGTGCGGCGGGTGTCGAGACTCCGGCTGTCTCCCGGGCGACGGGAAACGGGAAACGCCCGGGGAAACAGTCCGGCGCGACGCCCGCCGCCGCGCACCACGGCCGGCCCGACCCCTCAAGGCATCCCAACCGACGCCACCGCTGCTACGAAGGCTCGGGACAGCCCACCAGGGCGCACACCGCCGCCTCACGCCGTCCCTCGTCGGTGTCCCAGAGCCGGACGGTGCCGTCGTTGCTGCTGCTCGCGAGAGTGCCGGTACGCCGGTCGAAGGCGATGCCCCAGACCGCCCCGCCGTGCCCGCCCAGCGTCGCCGTCGGCAGCCCCCGGGCGGCGTCCCACAGGCGCACGCTTCCGTCGCTGCCGCTGCTGGCGAGCACGTGCTGTCCGCCGGGGGCGAAGGCGACCGCGCGCACCGCGCCGTTGTGGCCCGGGAGCGCCGCCGACCGGGTGCGGGCGGCGGTGTCCCAGAGGCGTACCGTCCCGTCGTTGCCGCCGCTCGCCAGGGTCCGCCCGTCCCCGGCGAACGCGACCGCCCGCACCGAGCCGGTGTGCCCGTGCAGCGCGCCCAGCGGCCGCCACCCGGGGACGCTCCAGAGCCGTACCGTCAGATCGTCTCCGCCGCACGCGACGGTGGACCCGTCCGGACTGAAGGCGAGCGCGTTGGCGAAGTCCCGGTGGCCGGTGAGGGTGGCAGCCGGACGCAACGTGCGGGCGTCCCAGACCCGTACCGTACGGTCGGTGCTCGCCGACGCGATCCACCGGCCGTCCGGCGACCAGGCGACCCCCAGCACCGAACCCTTGTGCCCCGGGAGTTCCTCGACGACGCGATGCGTACGGGTGTCGAACACCCGCACCGTGCGGTCCGCGCCGCCCGAGGCGAGCCGCCGCCCGTCCGGCGACCAGGCGACGCCGAAGACCGACCCCCCGTGGCCCCGGAGCACCCCGGCGGCACGGTGCGCCCGCGCGTCCCACAGCCGCACCGTGCGGTCCGCGCTCGCGGAAGCCAGCCACCGCCCGTCCGGCGAGAACGCCGGCTGCCACGACTCGGCGAACGGACGCGCCGTCAGCGTCGAGCGCCCCAGGTCCCAGCGGACCACCGTCCGGTCGAAGCCCGCCGTCGCCAGCACCGAACCGTCCGGGCCGCCCCCGACAGCGACGCCCAGCACGTAGTCCGTATGACCCGACAACGTGGTGACGATGCGGTGGCTCGCCACGTCCCACAGCCGTGCCGTGCCCTCGCCCCCCGTGCTGACCACGGTCGAACCGTCCGGGAGGTACGCGACGGCGTTGACGTCGTCGCTGTGCCCGGTGAGGAGGGCCGGTTCCGCGCGCTCCCTGCCGCGGCGGGCGTCCCACAGCCGTACGGTCCGGTCCGCGCCGCCGGAGGCCACCTGACGCCCGTCGGGCGACCAGGCGACGCCGAGGACCCCGTCGCTGTGCCCGCGCAGCACCACGGCGAAGGCCCCGGCAGACCCGTCCGTCGCGTCCCACAGCCGTACCGTCCGGTCCGCGCCCGCCGAGGCGACCCGCTTCCCGTCGGGGGAGTACGCCACCGCCGTCACCGCGTCGGCGTGCCCCCTCAGAGCCGTCCGCTCCGCCCGGCGCGCCACGTCCCACACCCGCACCGTGCGGTCCGCGCCGCCCGACGCCACGCTCCGTCCGTCCGGCGCGAACGCCACCGACCGCACCGGCCCTCCGTGCCCCAGCAGCACCTCCGCGTCCTGGTGGTTCGTCACCCGCCACAGCCGTACGGTGCCGTCCGCGCCCGCCGACGCGAGGCGCTGTCCGTCCGGGCTGAACGCCACCCCCAGCACCTGCCCGCCGTGCCCGGTCAGCGTGGCCAGTGCCTGCCGGTGTCCCGTGCCGCCCCACAGCCGCACCGCGCCGTCGTTGCCCGCCGAGGCCAGGGTCAGACCGTCCGGACTGAACGCCACGGTGTTCACCGGCCCGGTGTGCTCGGTGAGCCGGCCCGCGAAGTACTGCGCCTGGGTGCTGAGCAGTGCACCGCGCGCCTCGACGGTGGGGGCGGTGCGGTACGCCGCCACGGCCAGCCGCATCGACGCCTCCGGCCGTCCCGCGGCGAGCGCCCCCGCCCGTACCGCCATCGCCTGGGACTGCGCCGTACGGCGTTCCTGGTAGGCGCGACCCCGTTGCTGGAACGCCAGGGCGCCCGCCCCGACAGCGAGCACCAGCAGCCCGGCGAGCGTGGCGAGCAGGCCCCGCCGGGCGCGCACCCGGCGCCGCTCGGTGCGCGCCCGGGACCGCTCCTCGGCCCGCGCCGCCTCGATGAACTCGACCTCGGTGGGACCGAGTTCGGCCCTGCTGTCCCGCTCGTCCACCCACGCGGCGACGGCGCGCAGCCGGGAACCGCGGTGCAGCAGCGCCGGGTCGCGGTCCGCCCGTGTCCACTCGGCGGCCGACGCGGCGAGCTGCTGGCGGGCCAGCAGCCCGGCCCGGTCGGCGTCGATCCACTCGCGCAGCCGGGGCCAGGCCCGCAGCAGCGCCTCGTGGCTGATCTCCACGGCGTCCCGGTCGACCGTCAGCAGCCGGGCCCGGACGAAGGCGTCCAACGCCGCCGACGCCCCGCTCCGGTCGGGGAGCCGGCCGAGCAGCTCCTCGCGGGCGGCCCGCCGCCGGGACTCGGTGGCGTCCTCGCCGAGGTGGACCAGGCGGACCAGTATCCGCCGGGCCAGGTCGCGCTGCCCCCGGAGCAGCCGGTTGAACACGTCCTCGGCGGTGCGGGCGACCGCTCCGTGGATGCCGCCCGTCGCCTCGTACCCGGCGACCGTGAGGGTGTTGCCGGTGCGCTGCTGCCAGGTGACGAGCAACGCGTGTGCCAGCAGCGGGAGCGCGCCGGAGGAGCCGGCGGCGGAGGGGCCCGGGCCGAGGTCGCGCAGCAGGATCTCGACGAGTCCGGGTTCCAGGGACAGTCCGGCCCGCTCGGCGGGGCGGACGACCGCCTGACGCACCTCCGCCTCACCCATCGGCCCCAGTGCGAACAGTCCGTGCGTGAACACCTCTGCCAGTGATGGAAGTTCGAGGCAGCGGCCGGTGAAGTCGGCCCGTACGCCGAGCACCACCACGACGGGCCCGCCGGGCACGGCGAGTGCGCACAGGGCGGTGACATACGCCCGGCGCTCGGCCGGGTCCGCGCACAGCGTGAAGACCTCTTCGAACTGGTCGACGAGGAGCACCAGCCGGCGGCCGTCGGACGAAGGGCCCGCCGGACCCTCCGGCCGCCGCCGTACCAGCGCCGCCAACAGCGCGGGATCGGACGCCACTTCACCGGGGGTGTGCCCCGGTTCCGTGCCGAGCGCCTCGGCCAGGCAGCGCAGCAGTTCCCTGAACGGGTGCGCCGTCGGCGTGCACAGGGCGGTCGACCAGTCGCGCGAGCCCGCGACGTTCAGCTCGCCGCGCCGCAGTGCGGGCAGCAGGCCGGCCCTGAGCAGGGACGACTTCCCGGCGCCGGACGGCGCCACCAGGACGACCGGCCCTGTGTCCGCGCGTTCCGCGAGCCGGCGCAGCAGATCGGCGGTGGCCCGCTCCCGGCCGAAGAACCACCGTTCGTCCTGCGGCCCGAAACTCGCCAGCCCCCGGTAGGGGCCACCCCCTTCGGGTGACGGCAGAGGATGCGGCCGGCGCGACGCGGGGACCTCCGGCACCAGCCGCCGCAGGGCGCCGCCCGCGTCCAGCACCTCGTCGCAGCGGCGCGCCACATCCGGCGTCGGTGGCTTCCCACCGTTCTCGATCTTGCTGAGGTAGCCCTTGCTGTAGTGGATGGCCCGGGCCAGTGCGGTGAGCGACATGCCGCGCTCGTTCCGCAGCCGCCGCAACTCGGCCCCGAACGCACAGGGCCGGCTGGTTTTGTCGGGTTCCCCGAGGGGTCGTGCGTCCGGTGCCCCGTTCATGCCCGGCACCGTACCGCCCGGACAGGGGCATTCCCGCCGGAGCCGGACACGTTCACCTGAACTCGCGAACGCTGTTTACAGATCGTCCGTGGAGTCCAGGTCCAGCTCGTCGGCGTACTCCTCGCCCACCTCGTCCCCGGCAGGCTGCTCCGGCTCCGGCTCCTCCTCGGCGAGCAGCTGGTCCAGGGACTCGCCGCGCCGGGCCTCCTGGGCCGTCGTGCCGAAGTACTCGGCCGGCGACCAGTGGTCCGGCGGGACGATGCCGGAGTGGAGCGGGTCGTAGTCGAGGTGATCGCTGATCAACGTGTCCTGCGCGTCGAGGACGCCGTCGTCCTCGGGCAGGTCGCTGTCGTCACGCGTGTCGCTCATGACCACACGCTGCCGCACTCGCGGGGGGAACGCATCCCGGGCCGAAGGTGCGGTACCCGGACGCGGGCACAAGAATCGAGACAGGACCAGAACGTGTGCCACCCCAGGACGAAGCGAGGAGACGCATGAGCGAGCAGGGACCCGACCCGTCCGAAGTGACCCCCGACAGCCGGCTGCACAGCGGCGGCAGCGACGACGCGACCCCCGAGGACCTGGTTCTCGCCTCCGGCCGCGACCTCACACCGGAGAACCTGGAGTGGGCGCGCAAACGGCTGGACCAGGAAGGGCGGGCGGCGATCGAGTCGCAACTGCCCTGACCCCACCGGCCGCCCGCCCTCCCGCGCGGCGCGGAAACGCACAGGTGCCCCGCCCGGTTGTCGATCAGGGCGGGGCACACGTGCGATGCGGCAGGTACGGGAGCGGTGAGCGGTCGCAGGGGCCGGTCCGGGCGGCGCACAGGTACGGGGGAAGCGAAGGGGCGCCCGTAAGCGAGAGGCGGTGCGCCGTACCCGCGAGAGGCGTCCCGCACCGCACGCCATCCGACCGCCCTGGGCCGACGGCGCCTCGGCCGTCGTACCCGGAGCGATGCTCAGCGGCCCGCGTAGACCGCGCTGACGAAGGCCACGAGCTGGTCCGAGGGCAGCGCACGGGCCAGATCCGCCTCGGTCACCATGCCGACCGGCTCGCCGCCGTCCAGCACCAGCAGCCGGCGGATGCGCGCGTCGCTCATCACGCGTACGGCCTCGTCGGAGTCGGCGGACACGTCGACCGACACGGGGTCGCCCTCCGCCAGTTCCCCCGCGGTCGTCTTCGCCGGGTCGTGCCCTGCGGCGACACACTTCACGATGATGTCGCGGTCGGTGACGATGCCGGTCAGCGAGCCGTCGGCACCCCGCACCGGCAGCGCGCCGATGTGGTGCTCGCGCATCAGCTGAGCGGCCCGATCGAGGGTCTCGGACGCGGGAATCGAACGGACGTCGGGGGTCATCAGGTCACGGACGGTGCTCATGCGGTCCTCCGGAGTCGACGGATGCGGGCCGGGGTGTCGGCCGGTTGCGACGGGTGCAGCCACCGTCATGCTGTCCGCGGTCCGCGTCGACGGCGACCGCAAGCCGTCGTACGGGTGAGGGCCGAGGTGCCTGGACGGAAGCCCTTGTGCCCGGGGAGGGCCGGGTTGCGGTCGGGCCCGCTCGCGCGAGCCTTCGGCCGACGGCGGCGGGGTCCGGGCCGCCGCGGCACAAGCACCGGCCTCCCCGGGCCTGCGGGACGGGCAGCGGGGGGAGCGCCCGTCCGCGGTCCAAGGAGAGCGAGTCCGGGGCGCCCGGCCCGGGGGAGCCGAAAATGGACCGGGCGTCCGGTTCTGGGACGGCGTCACGGGCGGCCGATCATCCGTCCGTGACGCCATGTGCACCAGGTGAGGTTCCGTGGCCGGGGCCCGGTCCCTCCGTGCGCGCCCGCGCCCCCGCCACACGCCGGTGGTGGAGGAGGGCGGGCTCGTACACCTGTCGCCGTTCCTGCGTGGACCACCTTCGTGGCAGTTGGGCAAACCCGGCAACCCGCGTCGTTCGTGCGTCGTATCGTCGGCGCATGAACGGGAATCCGACGGGCCCCCGGGGCGCGGAAGAGGACGGACGGCACCGCGGGAGCAGCTCCGCGGGCGGGGTGCGGGACCGACGGCCGGACGGTGCGCAGCAGCTCTCCGGACGGTACCGGGCCGCCGCGGGCGCCGGAACGGCGGGCCTGACCACCGGGGCCGTCGCCCGACGGCTGGGGGTGGCCCCCACCACCCTGCGTTCCTGGGACCGCCGCTACGGCATCGGCCCGGCCGTCCGCGACGACGGCAGACACCGGCGCTGGACCGCCGACGACGTGGCACTCCTGGAACGCATGTGCGCCCTGACCGCCCGCGGGGTTCCCCCGGCCGACGCGGCCCGGCTGGCCAGAGACCCCGGCGGGGACACGGACCCCGGCACGCCGCCGCCCGCCCGACCGGCGCCGACGGCTGCGCACCCGGCGGTCCGCACGACCCCGCCGCCCGGAACGCGGGCACTGCCGGTGCCCGGTCCGCGCACCTCCCCGGACGCGGGAGTCCCGGCCCGTACGGTGCGGGGGCTGCGCAACGCGGCCGTACGCCTGGACTCGCCGACCCTCGACCAGCTGCTCGCGGACGCGGTCCACACCCATGGCCTCGTCGGCAGCTGGCACGAGGCGATGGCGCCCGCCCTGCGCGCCATCGGCCGCACCTGGGCGAACTCCGGGGACGCGGCGGGCGAACGGTACGTCGAGGCCGAGCACCTGCTCTCCTGGCACATCTCCACCGCCCTGCGCCGGAGCGGCGCCGCCAAGGACTCCGGCGACGACGAGCGGCCCGTCCTGCTGGCCTGCCTGCCGGGCGAGATGCACACCCTCGCTCTGGAGTCGCTCACCGCGGCCCTCTCGGAACGGGGCCTGCCGACCCGGATGTTCGGCGCCGCCGTCCCACTGGGTGCGCTGTCCGAAGCCATCCGGCGGACCGGGCCGCGCGCCGTCGTGCTGTGGTCCCAGACCCGGCCCACGGCCGACCGCTCGGTGATCGGCCTGGTGCGCTCCACGTCACAGGGCATCCGCGGCGCCCGCACCCAGCCGATGGTGCTGGCCGCGGGCCCGGGGTGGGCCCGCACCGCCCCGTTCGAGGGCGTGCACAGGCCGCGCGACCTGGCGGGGGCGATCCGCCTCGTCGAAGCGGCGCCGTACGCCTGAGCCCCCCGCACGGTCACGCGCCCCGCACCTGCCGCCCCGGCGGTGCGGGGCGCGTGCCCCCGCTCACATGCCCCCGTCGGCACTTCCACCGGGGCCCGCTCACGCGTCTCCGCTCACGCGCCCCCCGGCCCTGCCCCCCGCAGGGAGCTGCGGCCCGCGTCCCACGCCGCCAGCACCTGGCGCTCCCAGCGGTCCTCCAGCAGCCCGATCGACCGGATACCGAACGCCACGTCCGGCGCCAGCTCCGGCTCGCGCGTCAGGAGATCGCCTATCACGTCGTGGCGCATCACCTGCTCGTGCACGGCGTCCGCCTCGATGTGCTCGGTGTAGAAGCGCGTGCACTGCTCGCCGGCGTCGAACCGTTCCAGTGCCCGTGCCATCCGGCGGGCACCCGGCGGCGAGGTGATCTCCAGGGCGGCGAAGAATCCCACGGCCGCGCCGCGCAGGGCCCGGTGCAGGCCGCACAGCGACATCAGGTTCACCGGGGCGAGCGTGGCCGCCGGCACCGCGTCGAGGTAGTGGCCGTACCGGGTGTCCAGACCCGCACCCGCCATCAGGTCGGCGAACAGCTTGGCGTGCACCCGGTCGCCCCGGCCGGCTCCGAACTCGTCGTACTCGACCGCCACCAGGGACGCCTTCGCCTGGCCCTCTAGACGGGGGATCACCCACGCCTGCGGGTCCGACTCCTTCAGCTGGTAGAGCGAGCGGTGCACCAGCACCTCCCGCAGTTGCTCCCACGTCCCGTCGGCCGCCAGCCGGTGCGAGATGCCGTGCCCCTCGACCGGCTCGACCAGCAGCGCGTCCAGTTCGGCCGTCACGTCGTCGGACCCGGTGTCGGCCTCGCGCAGCGCCCCGAGGAACGCCTCCTCCATCGCGCCGCGCAGGCGCAGCAGCTCCGGGTCCCACTCCAGCGAGTCGGCGACACCGGCGAAGCCCCGGTAGTGGAGTTCGTACGCCATGTACAGGGCCAGCTGAAGGTCCTCACCGAAGGGGTCCGTCCGGGCGGCCTCCTTGAGCAGCGGCCCGACCGGAACGGGGCCGGCGCGCAGCAGAGACCGTACGCCTTCGGACAACTCGCCCCGTGCGGCGGGCAGTGCGGGCCGATGATTCATCTCCGTCACTCCGCCGTGCCCTCCGTTCCCGTCCCCGTTCCCGATTCTGCCTCGCCGAACTTCTGCACGCACTCCAGCGGGTGCACGGCCGGCCCCTGGAGGACCTCCCCGTCCACCCCGAACCGGGAGCCGTGGCACGGGCACTCCCAGGTGCGTTCCGCGTCGTTGAACCCGACCAGGCAACCCAGGTGCGTGCACCGCGCGGACACCGCGTGCAACGCGCCCGTGTCGTCGCGGTGCACCGCGACGTGGCGCATCCCGTCGCGCACCACCGCGCCGCCGCCCGGCGGGATGTCCCGCACCCCGCCGTGACTCGTCAGCCGGTCGCCGACGAAGTGACCGGCGGCGGCCCCCGCCGTACGCAGCAGGGCGGGCGCCTCGCGCAGCGGGGCCAGCCGCACCGGGTCGTACAGCTCCGCCCACTCCAGGGCCTCGTCCGGCTCCCCGTCGCCGGCGTCACCGGCGGCCTGTGCGGTGATCCGGGCGGCCAGCAGCCGTCCCGCCATCACCCCGGCACTCATGCCCCAGCCGTTGAACCCTGCCGCCACCCAGCTGTGCCGGGCCCCCGGCCGCAGCCTGCCGACGAAGGGCACACCGTCCGTCGGCTCGTTGTCCTGGGCGGCCCAGCGGTGCGTGAACCGCACCCCGGGGAAGCGTTCGGACGTCCACCGCTCCAGCCGCGCGTACCGCTCCCCGACATCGCCCTCGCCGGGCGTGAACTTCTCCCCGGTCACGATCAGGAGCCTGCGCGCGCCGTCGTACGGGGCCGTGCGCACCGAACGGGTGGAATTCTCCGGCGTCAGGAACATGCCGCGCGGGTCGTCCTCGGCCGGAATCGTCCCGGCCACCACCAGCTCCCGGTGCGGCTTCAGCCGGGTGAAGAGCAACGACCGGTCGAAGACGGGATAGTGCGTGGCCACCACCACTTCACGCGCCCGCACCTCCCGGTCCGCCTGTTCCTGACCGCCGCCCGCCACGGTCAGCCGGCACGGTTCGCCCTCGTGCAGCCCGGTCACCCGGGCACCCTCGACGATCCGCCCGCCGCGCCGCCGCAGGTCGGCGACCAGCGCGAGCAGGTACTTGCGCGGATGGAACTGCGCCTGGTCCTCCACCCGCACCGCCCCGGTCACCGGGAACGGCAGCCCGGTCTCCGTCACGTACGTCGCGACGAGTCCCGCCTCCCGGGCGGCCTCCGCCTCGGCGACCACGGCACGCGCCTGCTCGCCGGTCTCGCTGTAGGTGTACGCCGGGACGCGCTCGAAGTCGCAGTCGATGCCCAGTTCCTGGCACACCGACTCCACCCGGTCCACCGCGTCCTGCTGCGAGCGGGCGTAGAGCCGCGCGGCGTCCGCGCCCCGGGTGCTCCGGACCCGCTGGTAGGCGAGCCCGTGCAGGGCGGAGAGCTTCGCGGTGGTGTGCCCGGTCACGCCGGAGGCGATCCGGTCGGCCTCCAGCAGCAGCACCGAACGTCCGGCCCGCGCCAGCTCCCAGGCCGCGCACACCCCCGCGATGCCGCCGCCGACCACGGCGACGTCCACGACGGTGTCCGCGTCCAGGTCCGCATGCGGGGGGCCGGGGTGCTCGGAGTGCTGTACGCCATCCGGGTACTCCATCCAGTACGACCCCCAGGGGGCCGAGGAACCACTCGTCATCCGCTGCTCCTTGCCGTGTGCGTGCCGCTTGCCAAGCGTGTGACCGGGACGTTTGAGCCAAGACCCGGTGCGGGGGCCGTTTTGCCCCGGGCTCTGCGAGGTACCCGCGTCGCATGCGCCTACACGGAACACGCCTCCTGAGACCACCCGGTGTGTACGCCCCGCAGGAGGACACCCGCCTACTGGCGCGTGCCGTCCGCGACGAGCCTCGCACCCCCGGCGCCGTCGTGCTCGACGTCTGCACCGGCACGGGGGCACTCGCCCTGACCGCAGCCGCACACGGTGCCGCTCACGTCACCGCCGTCGACCTGTCGCGCAGAGCCGTCCTCGCGGCCCGGTGGAACGCCCGGCTGCGAGGACTCCCCGTCCGGGCCGTCCGCGGCTCCCTGCTGTCCGCGGTACCCGGCCGCACCTTCGACCTGATCCTGTCCAACCCGCCGTACGTGCCGACCCCGGGCCCGCTGCCCTCCGGCGGTGCCGAGCGCGCCTGGCGGGCCGGTGAGGACGGCCGGGCCGTCCTCGACGAACTGTGCGAGGGGGCGCCCGCGGCCCTGCGTCCCGGCGGGGTGCTGCTCGTGGTGCACTCGGCGCTCTGCGGCACCGAGCGCACCGTCGAGATGCTCCGCGAGAGCGGCCTGAGCACCCGTGTCGTCGACCGGGAGATAGTCCCGTACGGACCCGTCATGCGGCGGCACGCCCGCTGGCTGGAGGAACGAGGCCTGGTCGAACCGGGCGTACAGAAGGAAGAACTGGTGGTGATCCGTGCCGAACGCGCATGAAGCCGACGCAACCGTCGGCCCCGAACCGGCAGCGCCCCCGCCCGGCCCCGCCCAGGGCCCCGCGCCCGACGCGCACACGCCCGGCGCGGTCCCCGGACCCGCGCCCGGCGCACCGACGCCCGAACCCGCCCCCACCGGCCGGGAGGTGCGCCGCGTGACCATCGACCCGCAGGGCCCGCTGCTGGTGGAGGGCCCCGTCGAAGTCGCTCTGCCCGACGGCGGGACGGCGCGCTCCGACCGCTTCGTGGTCGCCGTGTGCACCTGCCGTCGCAGCCGGAGCTACCCCTGGTGCGACACCAGCCACCGCCGCAGGACCCGGAAGCCGTCCCGGGACGCGACGGACTGACAAAGAGCGGAAGGACGAGACATCAACGACGCGAGTACCGGCCGCAGCCACCCGGGCGACCCCCGCATCCGCGTGGGGACGTGCTCCTGGACCGACCCCGCCCTGGTCTCCAGCGGCTGGTACCCGCCCGGTGCACGAGGGGCCGAAGGACGCCTGCGGCACTACGCCACCCGCTTCCCCGTCGTCGAGGCCGACAGCACCTTCTACGCGCTGCCCTCCGAGCGGGTCGCCAAGCTGTGGGCACAGCGCACCCCCGACGGCTTCCTCTTCGACGTCAAGGCGTACGCCCTGCTGACCGGACACAGTGCCGCCACCTCCGCACTCCCAGCCCACCTGCGGTACGCGGCCCAAGGCAGAAACCGCATACGCCCCCGCGACCTGACCCCCGACCTGCTCGACGAGGTGTGGCGGCTGTTCCACGAGGGGATAGCCCCGCTGCGCGAGACCGGCCGTCTGGGCAGCGTGCTGTTCCAGTTCTCGCCCTGGTTCCGCCCGGAGGCCCGCTCACTGGCGTACCTGGCGGAGTGCGGGCGACGCGCCGAGGTGCCGATCAGCGTGGAGTTCCGCCATCCCGGCTGGTTCGCCCCGGAACGGCTTCCGGAAACCCTCGCCTTCCTGCGCGAGCACCGCATGCCGCTGGTCGCCGTCGACACCGCGCAGGACCTCCCCCAGTCGATGCCCCCCGTCGCCGAGGCGACCTCCGAGGACCTGGCGGTCGTACGCTTCCACGGCCGCAGCCCGCAGTGGGGGACCGGCAGCAAGGAGGACAGCTACCGCCACCGCTACACCCGGGAGGAGCTGCTCCCCTGGGTGCCGCGCATCCGCACCCTCTCGGCACGCGCCGCCCGGGTCCACGTCCTGTTCAACAACTGCTGTGCGGAGGCCTCCGTGCGGGCGGCCGAGACGATGGCCGGACTCCTCGGCGAGGAGGAGGCCTGACCCGCGCCCCTTCCCGTTCCTGCCACACGAACAAGGGCCGGCGGCTCATCACCAACCAGCTCAACCACGAGCGCGTCACCGTCGCCGCCCACGGAACGACCGCGGTCCCAGGCCCTGCACGACGTGCAACGCTGGGCCATGGCCACCCAGCTCGCCGACGGCCCGTCGCGTCATCGACCTGGGCTGAGTACGAGGCCGCCCCGCCCGCCCGCACAGCTACGAGGCGTTCCCCCGCGAGGCCGCGCGGAGGACCGAGGCGCCCGCGGGGGTCAGGGTGTGCAGCACCGATGTGGCGTGCCGGCTGCTGGTGATGAGCCCGGCGTCACGCAGCGCCGTGGCGTGCCGACTGGCGGACGCCGCGGAGACCCCTGCCGCCCGGGCGATCTCCCCCGTCGTCGCCCCGTCGGCGGCCGCGCACAGGGCCATCGCCCGGGTCCGCCCCAGGAGCGCGGCCAGAGGCACGGTCGGGTCGTCGGCGAGCCGGGGGTCCGGGGGCGGGGCGTCGGCGCCCCGGAGCACCGGATAGCACAGCACGGGAGGCAGCTCCGGATCGGCGAGGCTGTTGGGGGTGCGCCAGCAGAAGTACGTGGGGACGAGCGTCAGACCGCGCCCGTCCAGCCGCAGGTCCCGGTGGGACGCCGGGTAATCGACGTGCAGCACGGGCCGTTCCCAGCGCATCGGCGGGCCCGCACCGCCGAGCAGACCGTCGACGCCGTCGTGCACGAACCCGCGGCAGCGCAACATCCGTTCGGCGTCGAAACGGGCTCGGATCCCCTCGGCGTACGGGGCGATCCCGGCCTCGTGGTAGGCGCGCAGCACCCGTACGAGTTCCCTGCGTTCGTCCAGTTCGGTGAGGCGCGCCGCCCACGGGGGCGCCCCGACCCGGCGGGCGAGCGTGGCCACCTCCCGCGACACCCGCCGCGCGGAGGTCGCGAGGATCGTGTCGAGGCCCGCGTCGAGACCCTCGACGCCCGGCCCCCGGGTGAGGAAGTCGGGGAAGTAGGACGCGCGGGGGAAGAGCGGCAGAAGAATGGTCCGCAGGGCACGGTCGAGTCCCTGCTCCCGCAGCCGGACGCGGACGGTTCTGTGCCAGTCGGCGTACGCCCAGCGGCCGGCCCGGGTCTGGAAGCGGTGCAGGCTGGTGGCGATCTCCCAGAGCGGATTCGGCGCGGCGGCGACCCTGACGGCGCCCAGGTCGGCGTCCTGGAAGTGGATGCGGAGCATCTTGTTCCCCCCTGTGGACTCAGCTTTTACGGTGAGCCGGAACATCATGGCCGAGGGTGCCGGAGACCCGTCATGGTTGGCCGACAGCCCAGTTCGGTGGGCGTGTCCGCACCATCGGGAACCATGACGCAGGAGGATTTGGCATGCGAACTCTCATCACGCGTATGGCAGTTGCGGTAGGAGCCGGGGCGATGCTCTTCGTGGGAATGCTGGGCACGGTCGGTGCCGCGCCGGCCCTCGCCGCCCCGCAGCAGACACATGCCGCACCGGTGGCGGAGCAGGCCCAGGTGAAGGCCACGTACAGCCGTAAGGTCTGGAAGACCGTGAACCACCGGGTCTCGGCGCACGGAGACTCCACGCTGATAGGCAAGCTCTACGCGAACACCTATTACACGGTGAGTTGCTGGAGGACCGGCGAGTCGGTGACCGCCGAGGGCACCACCAACAACGTGTGGATATATGCGAAAAACAGCAACGGGCGCTGGGGCTACGCCAGCGCGATCTACTTCTCGGGCAACAAGTACGCGGACCTGCCGCTGTCCGCCCGGTGCTAGTCCGGTCTCACCGGCGGCTCCGGGGGGTACCGCCGGTGAGACTGGGGGCGAAGTCCCGTGCGGTGCGCGGCACTTCGCCCCCTTGCGTCGTGGTGGGGGCAGTCCTGTGTGAGACGTCCGGAGAGCGGCAGGTTCTGCCGCGGTACGTCCTCGGCGAAGAGTCCGGCGATCCGGCGAAGAACCCGAATCCGTCGGCGGGAAACCCCTGCGACCGCGGGCACGTCGATCCGTCGGACGGGAACGCTCCCAAAGCGCGGGGTGTGCAGCATCACGCAGTGTCATCGCCCGGCAGGTGGCTGTCAATCGGGGGACCGGAAAAGTCACGGATTCAAACGCCACCCAACATCAAAGTGCGACAGACTCCTTGACCGGTCGTCGGCGGCTTCCTACGCTCGCAGCCCGTGGGAGCGTTCCCATACCTCCCATGCCGCTCATGTCCGCGGGCAATCGCCTTCGCGATGTCCGCGGGCAGCCGCGTTCGCGCACCCCCACAACCGGAGGTCACCGTGACCGACGCACATCGGAGCCGCCGCAGGACCCGCTCCGTCTTCCGCGCACGAAGACGGCCGAGGAGCAGGCTGATGCACGGAGTCACCGCCGCGGCGCTGGCCCTCTCCGCGCTCGCCGTGCTGCCGCACACCGCACAAGCGGCCGACGCACGGCAGGTGGAGCGCCTCGACCGCGGGCTGACCAGCACCCACACCGGCAGCGGGAACCTGGTGTCGTGGCGCTGGCTCGCCACCGACCCCGACCACGTGGCGTTCAACGTCTACCGGGGTACCGCCAAGCTCAACTCCTCGCCGCTCACCGCATCGACGAACTACTTCGACGCGGGCGCCGTGAACTCGGCCGACTACACGGTCCGCGCGGTGGTGGGAGGCGTCGAGCAGCCCGCCTCCGAGCGGGCGCTGCAGTTCCGCTCCGGACATCTGGACGTGCCGCTCTCCCCGCCGGCCGGGGGCACCACCCCGGACGGGGTCGCGTACACCTACGAGGCCAACGACGCGTCCGTGGGCGACCTCGACGGCGACGGCAGGCTCGACCTGGTCCTGAAGTGGCAGCCGACCAACGCCAAGGACAACTCGCAGTCGGGCCACACCGGCAACACGATCGTCGACGGCATACGCCTCGACGGCACCCGGCTGTGGCGCGTCGACCTGGGCCGCAACATCCGCTCGGGCGCGCACTACACGCAGTTCCAGGTCTACGACTACGACGGCGACGGGCGCGCCGAGGTCGCCATGAAGACGGCCGACGGCACCCGGGACGGCACGGGGACGGTGATCGGCAACTCCTCGGCCGACCACCGCAACGCCGGGGGATACGTCCTGTCCGGGCCCGAGTTCCTGACCATGTTCCACGGACAGACCGGCCGGGCGATGGGCACGGTGGACTATGTGCCCGCCCGCGGCACGGTCTCCTCCTGGGGCGACTCCTACGGCAACCGTGTCGACCGCTTCCTCGCGGGCACCGCCTATCTGGACGGCGCCCGTCCGTCCCTGATCATGGCCCGCGGCTACTACACCCGCACCGTCGTCGCCGCATGGGACTGGCGCGACGGCCGGTTCACCCGCCGCTGGACCTTCGACACCAACTCCTCCACCAACGCGGGCCGGGGCTACGACGGCCAGGGCAACCACAGCCTGTCGATCGCGGACGTCGACGGCGACGGCCGGGACGAGATCGTCTACGGTGCGATGACCGTCGACGACAACGGCGCCGGGCTGTGGACGAACAGGCTCGGCCACGGCGACGCGGGCCACGTCGGCGACCTCGACCCCTCCCGGCCGGGCCTGGAGTACTTCAAGGTCTCCGAGGACAAGAGCAGGCCCGGTTCGTGGCTGGCCGACGCGCGTACCGGCCGGGTCCTGTGGCAGACCGCCTCCGGCGCCGACAACGGCCGCGGCGTCGCCGCCGACGTCCACGCGGGCAGCCCCGGTGCGGAAGCATGGTCCGCCGCAGACTCGACCCTGCGCTCGGCCACCGGCACCGCCCTGGGCCGGAAACCCTCCAGCGCCAACTTCCTCTCCTGGTGGGACGGCGACCCCGTCCGCGAACTCCTCGACGGCACCCGCATCGACAAATACGGCACCTCGGGCGACACCCGTCTCCTCACCGCCTCCGGCGTCTCCTCCAACAACGGCACCAAGGCCACCCCGGCCCTCTCCGGCGACATCCTCGGCGACTGGCGCGAGGAAGTCGTCTGGCGTACGGCGGACAACCGCGCCCTGCGCATTCACTCGACGCCCCATCAGACGGGCACCCGTATCACCACACTGCTTCACGACACCCAGTACCGCACCGCCCTGGCCTGGCAGAACACCGCCTACAACCAGCCCCCGCACCCCAGCTTCTTCCTGGGCGCCGGCATGCCCGCCGCGCCACGCCCCACCGTGCACACCCCCTGACCACCACACCTCGCAAACATCGCACCCCCGCCCCACCCGCTGCCCCGGGCACCCCGGGCGGCGCGTGGGGCGGCAGCCCCGCACCCCTGACCGAGCAGGCCCACCCCGCGCCCGCCCCTCGGCATGCTGCCTGAACGGCGTTAGCGTGATCGGTATGTCCGTGACCCGTACGTCCGTGACCTCCGTGCCCGCCGCGAACCCCGACCCCGGCCTCTTCGGCCCCGCCTCCGTCACCTGGCAGGTGCACGGCGACCCGATGATGTGGATCGCCGGCGTCCGGGCGCTCTACCTCCAGGCACTGCACCCCCGGGCCGTGCGCGGCGTCATGATCAACAGCACGTTCATGGACGACGCGTGGGGCCGCCTGATGCGTACCGCGGACTTCGTCGGCACGACGACGTACGGCACCACTCCGGCCGCCGAGCAGGCCGGTGCCCGGGTCCGGGACATCCACCGCCGTCTCGGCGTCGACGACCCGGAACTCCTCCTCTGGGTGCACTGCGCCGAGATCGACTCGTACCTGACCGTGGCCCGCCGTTCCGGTCTGCGGATGACCGACGCGCAGGCCGACCTGTACGTCCGTGAACACCGCGAAAGCGCCCGGCTCGTCGGCCTCGACCCGGCCGGAACACCGGCGAGTACCCGGGAGCTGGCGGACTACTTCCTGCGGACGCGGCCTTGCCTGGAGGCCGGCGATGACGCCCGTACGGTCGACGCGTTCCTGCGCAGGCCACCGGTTCGCCCCGTCCTCGTCCCGGCGCGCGAACTGATCTGGCGGCGGGTGGCGCACCTCGCGTACGCCTCCCTGCCCCCGTACGCACATGTCCTGTACGGCAGGGCCGCACCCGCCCCGCGTGCGGCGGACCGCAGGCTCGCCGCCACCGGCATACTTCTGCGCGGCATCCCCGCCCGCCTCCGCTGGCAGCTCCCCCCGGGGCACATCTTGAAGGCGGTTGCCCGCCTCGGGCCCGGCAGCCGCCCCGCCCCGTACAAACTCGACCGCATGGCGGCCATACTGGACGGGCCGGGGAGGGCGCAGTGGAGCGACGGGGGCGACAGTACGAGATGGCGGACACCAGGCTGATCCAGGGCCGGTACCGGCTGCTCGATCTGATCGGGCGCGGGGGCATGGGCGAGGTGTGGCGCGCCCAGGACGAGTCGCTGGGGCGGCACGTCGCGGTCAAGTGCCTCAAGCCGGTGGGGGCCCAGCCCGACCAGGCGATCTCCGGGGTGCTGCGCGAACGCTTCCGGCGCGAGGCGCGGGTCGCCGCCGCCCTCCAGCACCGGGGCGTCACCGTGGTGCACGACTTCGGCGAGTACGAGGGCGTGCTGTACCTGGTGATGGAACTGCTGGAGGGACGCAACCTCAGCCAGCTCCTGGAGGACAACAAACAGCACCCATTGCCCGTCCACGACGTCGTCGACATCGCCGAACAGGTCGCCTGGGCCCTCGCGTACACCCATGAACAGGGCATCGTCCACCGTGACCTGAAGCCCGCGAACATCATGCGGCTCGCCGACGGCACCGTGAAGATCTGCGACTTCGGCATCGCGCGACTGGGCCACGACATCGGCTACACCTCCCGCCTCACCGGCACCGGCATCGCCATGGGCACCCCGCACTACATGTCGCCCGAACAGATCAGCGGCGTCGGCGTCGACCACCGCAGCGACCTCTACTCGCTGGGCTGCGTACTCTACGAAATCGCCACCGGGGTCCCGCCGTTCGACCTGGACGACGCGTGGGCGGTACTCGTCGGCCACCGCGACACCGTCCCCGAACCGCCCCGCACCCACCGGGCGGAACTCCCCGAGTTCTTCGACCGGATCGTGCTCGACCTGCTCGCCAAGACCCCCGACGGGCGGCCCGCCGACGCCAAGGACCTCGGGCGCCGCCTCACCGACGGACGCCTGACCCCGGCCGGGGCCTTCGCCCTGCCCGGCCACTCCCCGACGGTCCTCGGCGCGGCCCCCGGCCCACGCCGCCCCGGCAGACGGGCCGAGCAACTGCCGCCCCGGGCGCCCGCGCTGCCGTCCTGGACCCGCGGCATGACCACAGGGCACAAGGCGGGCGGCACCGGCACCCTCACCCCCGCGCACGGCGATCCCGTCGCCGGACTGACCGGCGAGTGGACCAGCGGTGGCGGGCTGCGCGCCCCCGCGTCCGGCGTGGTTCCCGTACAGGCACAACGGCCCACGCCCCCGCCCGAGGTCCTCGACGTCCTCGACAGCCGGCACAACGCGGGCCTCAGCCTGGGCCGCCTCGGCCGGTGGGAGGAGGCGGGCGAGGTGCACCGCGCGGTCGCCGTCGAACGCGAGCACGCACTGGGCCCCGACCATCCCGACACCCTCGCCAGCCACTACGAGGTCGGGTTCACCCTCAGCCGCACGGGCCGGGCCGCCGACGCGCTGCGCGAGTTCACCCGGGTCGCGGAGGGGCGGGCGCGCACCATGGGCGCCGAACACCCCGAGACGCTCGCCGCCCGGCAGGAGACGGCCTACGTACTGGGCCAGCTCGGCCGGCACTTCGAGGCCCACCAGGTGTACTCCTCGGTGCTGTCCGCCCGCGAACGCACCATGGGGGCCGAACACGTCGACACCCTGCGCTGCCGCCACAACCTCGCCTTCAACCTCAGCAGACTCGGCCGGCTGGAGGACTCCTACCGAATGGCCCGGGACGTGGCGGCGGCCCGCGCCCGCGTCCTGGGCGCCTCGCACCCCGACACCCTCGTCACCCGGTACGAAGTCGCCTACGCCCTCGGTCAGCTGGGACGCTGGACCGAGGCCCTCCAGACCTACCGGGAGGTCGCGCAGGCCCGCGCCCAGGCGCTCGGCGCGGACCACCCCGACACCCTCTCCGCCCGCTACGAGGTCGGCATCTGCCTGGGCCGGCTCGGGCGCAGCGCCGACGCGCTGGAGCTGTACCGCGAGCTGATCGACGACCGTACGCGGACCGCCGGGCCGACCGACGCGGAAACGCTGCGCGCCCGGCACGGCCTCGGCGTCAACCTCGGACGGCTCGCCCGCTGGGAGGAGGCCCTCGCGGAGGCCCGCGACGTGTGCGCCATCCGGGAACGGGTCCTGGGCCCCGGCCACCCCGACACTCTCGTCTCGCGCCGCGAGGTCGCCGTCGGACTCGGCTGGCTGGGCCGCTGGGCGGACGCGCTCGCGGTCTACCGGCAGGTCGCCCAGGAACGCGAACGGGTACTCGGCGCCGACCACCCGGACGCCCTCGCGAGCCGCAACGACGAGGCCCAGTGCCTGGAACAGCTCGGGCGGGGTGCGGAGGCGGCGGAGATGTACCGCCGGGTGGCGGCACTGCGCGGGGAGCGGGGCGCGGAAAGGTGACGCGGTGACCCCGCGGCAGGGCGGGCGGGCAGGCGCCGCGGGCGACCCGGCGCTGCGGGCAGCCCCTACCAGGTCGGCGTTGGCACCACCGTCAGCAGCGCCGAGACCGCCACCACCCCCACCAGCATCACCATTTCCGCCCGCGCGGGCCGTTCCACGGCGTCCTCCGCGATCCGCGCCCGACGCCCCCGCCGGCCCCCGCGCTTCCGGTGCAGCCGGGACCTCGCCACCAGCGCCAGCACGCTCACCACCGCCACCAGCACCAGCTTCACGACCAGGGTCCGCCCGTACGCGGTCGTGAAGACGTCCTCCAGCGGCAGCCTGCGCAGCGTGCTGAACGTCCCGGTCACCGCCAGCGCCACGTACAGGAACACCGCCATCCGCGCGTACCGGCCCAGCAGCACCCGCCCGGCCCCCGGCTCCCCGTCCTGCCGGCCGCGCCACAGGTGCAACGCCCGCAACGCGTACACCAGCCCTCCCGTCCACAGGGCCGAGGCCGTCAGGTGAATCGTCGTCAGGACGATCCCCACCTCCGGGGTGTCCAGTTCCGGATGGGCCCGTACCGCCTCGGCGAGGATCACCGCGGCGAGCGGCAGCACCGCCCAGGCCGGCCGCTTCAGCCACGCGCACGCGGCGGCCGCGAGGAACGCGTTGGCCTGGAGCAGGAGCATGCCCCCGGGATCCGTCGCGTACGTCTCGGTGAAGCTCAGGCGGTTCAGGTCGGCCATCTGGACGATCTGGCCGAAGGCGGCCGCCGCCCCGGCCAGTGACAGCGCGACCCCCCACCCGGGCGGCCTGACCCGCGGAGTCCCCGGCACCGTGCGTGCCAGCCGGTGCCCGACGATCTCGCCGAGGTGGAGGAAGAGCGCGGCCAGGAACACGGAACGCAGCAGCGTCGTGGTCCCGGCCCCGGGTATGTGCAGCTCGCCCGTGTCGCGCGAGACGATGCCCATGCCGAGCAGGGCCACCACGACGAGCACGGCCGCGGCGGCAGCCGGTGTCGTGTACGTCTTCGCCCGCAGCCACCGGCCGGCGTCCCCACCGGGCCCCCGCCGGTCCGTCTCCCGCCCGGTGTTTTCCCGCCCGCCGGGCTTCCGGACGAGGCGCTGATCGGGGTGCCCGTCGAACGGTGCGTCGGGACGCCCGTCGACGGGCACGGGGTGCGGGGAAGGCTCCGGATAGGTCACCCGACGATTTTCCCCATGGGGACGAGAGGGCACAAAGCGGCCCCCCTGTTCCCGTCCGTACTCGTCCCGGCTGTCCACGGCCGTCACCCCCCTCCCCATTCCCGCTGTCGGACACGGGACCCACAGCGTAGGGTCCCGCCATGTCCGCACCTCGCATGTCCGAAGACGCACCGGTGGCCCCCGCGCGTTCCGCGTACGACGCGGTCGTCGTCGGCGGCGGCCACAACGGACTGGTGGCCGCCGCCTACCTCGCCCGCGCCGGCCGTTCGGTGCTCCTCCTGGAGCGGCTCAACGCCACCGGGGGAGCGGCGGTGTCCACCCGCCCCTTCGCCGGGACCGACGCCCGGCTCTCCCGCTACTCGTACCTGGTGTCGCTGCTGCCCCGGAGCATCGTGCGTGACCTGGGGCTCTCCTTCGCCGTACGGAAGCGGACCATCTCCTCGTACACCCCGCGCAAGAGCGGCGGCGGCCTGCTCGTGGGCGGCCCCGGCACCCGTGCCTCCTTCGCCGGACTCACCGGGGGACACAGGGAGTTCCGTGCGTGGCAGGACTTCTACGGGCGGCTGCGCGCGGTCGCCGAGCGGGTCTTTCCGACCTTCACCGAGCCCCTCCCCTCCCGCGACGACCTCCGTCGCCGCATCCAGGACGACGCGGCCTGGCGGATGCTCTTCGAGGAGCCGATCGGTACCGCGATCGAGGAGACGTTCGACCACGACCTCGTACGCGGCGTCGTCCTCACCGACGCTCTGATCGGCACCTTCGCCGACGCCCACGACGCGTCGCTGTCCCAGAACCGGTGCTTCCTCTACCACGTCGTCGGCGGCGGCACAGGCGACTGGGACGTGCCCGTCGGCGGCATGGGCGCCCTCACCGACGCCCTCGCGGCCGCCGCCCGCTGGGCGGGCGCGGACATCGTCACCGGCTGCGAGGCGACCCGGATCGAGACGGACGGGGCACGCGCCGAGGTCTCGTACCGTACGGAAGCCGGCGAGGGGCGCGCCGCCGCCCGGCACGTCCTCGTCAACGCCGCACCGCGGGACGTCGCCCGCCTGCTCGGCCAGGAGCCGCCCGCGCCCGCCCCCGAGGGCTCCCAGTTCAAGGTCAACATGCTGTTGCGCCGGCTGCCGCGTCTCCGCGACACGGCCGTGGACCCGCGCGACGCGTTCGCCGGGACGTTCCACGTGGCCGAGGGATACGACGAACTGGCCGCCGCGTACAGGGAAGCGGCGGCGGGGCGGCTGCCGGGCGCCCCGCCCTCGGAGCTGTACTGCCACTCGCTGACCGACCCCTCCATCCTCGGCCCGGACCTGGTCGCGAGCGGCCACCAGACCCTCACCCTCTTCGGCCTGCACACGCCCGCCCGCCTCTTCACCGCCGACAACGAAGCCACTCGGTCCGCGCTGCTGCGCACCACCCTGGAACAGCTCGACGCCCACCTCGCCGAGCCGCTTGCCGACTGTCTTGCCGTCGACGCGGACGGCGCCCCCTGCATCGAGGCCAGAACCCCGCTCGACCTGGAACGGGAACTGAGGCTTCCCGGCGGGCACATCTTCCACGGCGACCTGTCCTTTCCGTATCTCACGGAGGGGACCGGGCGTTGGGGAGTGGAGACGGAGCACGCCAACGTCCTGCTGTGCGGGGCGGGCGCCGTCCGCGGCGGCGGCGTCAGCGGGATCGCCGGACACAACGCGGCGATGGCGGTCCTGGGACGCTGACCGATCGGTTCCGGAACGCTGCGACCGGCCGGTCCCCAGACGGTGCCACCGGCCGCTGCGCGAGCGGCGGTGCGACCGGCCCCTCCCTGGTGCGGGCCGCGCGGGTGTTCAGTCCGCCGACGCCGTCCACCCGGCCGCCTCGATCCGGGCGGCGTCCCGCGGCCGTTTCTCGTCGAACAGCGTCCGGTCGCCGTCCGTCACCCGCAGTCCGTCGACGTACACCCCGCGCCCCACGTAGCGGGCGTCGGTCGTGTACCGCCACCGCAGGGTGACCCTCTTCCCCTCGTACGGGCCGAGATCGGCGCCCGCCCGGTGCCACAGGCGGCCTGACCACCCGGTGACCGCCCCGCCGGGGTGCGGCTCGGGCCGCCCGCCCCGGCGTACGGTCGTGAACGGCACCGGCTGCCACGTCGCCCCGGCGTCCGCCGACGCCTCCAGGGCAAGGGTGTCGGCGGACGGTTCGACGTCCCACCACAGGTCGCAGCGCAGCAGCCCCCGGCCGGAAGCGAGCGGCAGCACCGGCAGGGAGAGCGTCGCCGTGGCGGCCGAGGCCATGCCCGAGAACCACGCGGTACGCCCCTGCGCGGGCCGCACCGCGACCGCCCGCGCCATGTCGTTCGCCGTCGCCACGCGCGGCGCGGAACCGGAGCGCCAACTGCGTACCGGGTGCACCGAGTTGCCCAGGACGATCAGGAACGAGTCCGTCGTCGGGTCGATGACCAAGCTGGTGCCGGTGAAACCGGTGTGGCCCGCGGTGCGCGGGGTGGCCATCGCGCCCATGTACCAGTGCTGGTGCAGCTCAAAGCCCAGCCCGTGCTCGTCACCGGGAAAATCCGTGTTGAAGTCGGTGAACATCAGCTCCACCGACTCCTCCCGCAGGATACGGGCGCGCCCGTACACCCCTCCGTTGAGCAGCGTCCTGGCGAGAACGGCCAGGTCCCAGGCGGTGGAGAAGACGCCCGCGTGCCCGGCCACCCCGCCGAAGCCGTACGCGTTCTCGTCGTGCACCTCGCCCCAGACCAGGCCGCGGTCGATGCCCGACCAGGGCTTGCGGGCGTCCTCGGTGGCTGCGATCCCCGGCTTCCAGTCGGCGGGCGGGTTGAAACGCGTGCGGCGCATCCCGAGCGGAGCGGTGATCTCCTCGCGGAGCAGCGTGTCCAGAGAGCGCGCGGTGATCTCCTCCAGCACCAGCTGGAGCGAGATCAGATTCAGGTCGGAGTACAGGTACGTCGTGCCGGGCGGGTTCGCCGGGGTCTCGTTCCACAGCATCTCCAGCTTGCCCTCGCGGGTCGGCTGCAAGTACAGCGGAATCCACGCCCGGAAGCCCGAGGTGTGCGTCAGCAGCTGCCGGACGGTGATGCCGCCCTTTCCCGCCCTGCCGAACTCCGGGAGGTACGAGGCGACCTCTGCCTCCAGGTCCAGTGCGCCCCGCTCGATCTGCTGCACCGCGAGCATCGACGTGAACAGCTTCGAGACCGACGCCAGGTCGAAGACCGTGTCCCGGGCCATCGGGATCTGCCGCTCCGGCGGGAACTCCACCGCCGTGCCGCTCTTCTCGTCGTATGCGGAGTACCGCACGGCGTACCCGATCGGTTCATGCAGCGCGACCGTGCCGCCGCGCCCGGCGAGCAGTACCGCCCCCGCGTACCAGGGGTGTTCGGGGGAGGGGCCCAGGAAACCGCGGGCGTCCTCGACGAGCCGGTCCAGGTGGGCGGGCAGGAGTCCGGCGCGGGCGGCCGAGCCGTACCGCAGCGTCGGCCGGTGCCGGGCGCCCCGCACGTCGTCCGTCTCCGTCGCTCCGGCGACGGGAATCTGACCCAGCATCAGTGCTCCTCCCAGCGCTGCGGCGCCGCCCGCGAAGTACCGGCGGGTGACGCCCCGGCGACCCCCGCCCTCGTTGCCGCCGTCCTGGCCGCCGACGGACCTGTCACCGGTGCCGCTGTGCGCGGAGTCCACAGTCATGCCCACCAGCAGGCCAAAACCGGCCCCGGGTGTCAACCGTCCCGCCCGCCTCGCGCGTCCCGGTGCCCGGACCGTCACCCGGGCCGCGCGGACGGACACCCGCGGCCACGGGCACACGACGACCCCCCCGCACACGAAGAAGCCGCAGCCCGACGGGGTGAAGGGGTACCACCCGTCGGGCCACGGCTCTCATGCTGCCGCGTTGCGCTGGACGCGGCGTTCTTCGGTGAAGGGGGGGAGCAGCTCGGGGATCAGCGCTTGAAGGCGTCCTTGGCCTTTTCAACCGACTGCCGACCGTCGCCCTTGGCGCGCTGCGCCCGGCCTTCGGCCTCCAGCCGCTCGTTCCCGACGGCACGGCCCGCGGTTTCCTTCGCGGCACCCTTGACCTGGTCGGACTTGGCCTTCGACTTCTTCTCGGCGGTCATGGTTCGCTCTCCCTTGCTCTGTCGAGGCGTTTCCTTGACAAAGGATCGCCTGCCCCGGCATCCGCAGGGAAAACGGTCCCCGACCGAGAAACCCGCTAGCCGATCACCCCCGTCGTGGCCTGACCCGCCGTGGACCACAGCTCCGCGACCCGCGCCGCCGACGTCCCGAACTCCGAGGCGCCGATCCCCCGTGGCCCGCAGCCCGGTTCGTCCGACCGCGGCCCCCGCACCGCTTCCGCCCCCGGCGGCGCGTTGTGCTTCATCAGGTCCGCCTCCTTGTACCGCACGCACCCCTCGTGCCAGACGAGGATGCCCGCCATCCAGTTCTTCAGCTCCTCCGCGTACTGCGTCAGGGCCTCCCTGGCGTCCTCGTCCAGCCCGAACTCCTCGCACAGCTGCGGAAGTTCCGCGTCGATCACGTGCAGGAACTCCGCCATCCGCGCCTTCATCAGATCGACGACCACGTCCCGCGCCTGTTCCACGGTGCACTGGAGGAAGTGCTGGACCACCAGCACCCCGTTGTGCATCTCCCCCTCGTACTCGATCTCCTTCTGGTACGAGAAGACGTCGTTGAGCAGGCTCGCGTAGTCCATCGCGGACCGCTCCATGGACAGGAACGGCCTCGACCGGTAGATCTCCTCCGGCAGCGTGCTGCCGTGCGAGAGCCGGGACAGGCTCATCGTCATATCCGACCCGAAGGTGAACCTCCGCATCTCGAAGTAGTCCACCGGATCCGGCACCCGGTCCTGCGCCTGGTTCGACAGTTCCCACAGCCAGCTCGCCGTCATGTCCTCGACCGCCCTGCGGAACGCCTTGCGTGCCGGCACCGCCATCGGCCCCGCGGTCCGTGCCCAGATGTCGGCGAGTCCCCGCTCCAGCGGCGTCAGCGGTTCCGGCACCGGCTCACCGTCCACGGGCATGAACAGCGAGAGCCGGTCGTTGGCCGCCTTCGCACCGGCCAGGTCCAGGGTGCGCCCGTAGAGCACGGGGAAGAGGTCGTCGCCGTACGTACCCCAGGCCAGCCAGGCCGAGCTGATGTCCAGTTCCCCAAGGGTGGCCTCCGGGTGGATGCCCGCCGCGCACAGGGGCAGGTCGTAGTCCCGGATCTTCCCCTCGTCCCAGACGTGCGAGCCGGGAACGCCGGGCACCTCCTCCAGGAACCCCATGGCGCGCCCCCATTCCACGACGTTCCGCCGGGAGGCGTCCAGATGCGGGCTGAGCGTCGTCGTGAACGGCATCCCCAGGTCCGGGATCTCCAGCGGCCCGACCTTCTCGAACCGGTGCACCGCCACGTTCTTCGCCCGCGCCGGGAGGCCGGCCGCGAGGGACGACAGCAACTGGGAGGCCGCCGTACCCAGCCCGTTCGGGCCGCCCAGCGAGCAGGCCGCGGGGCCGTGCGCGAGCTGTCCGGCGGTGACCTGTCCCGCCGCGCCGTCGTCCGCCCCGTTCATGTACCGGCTCGACCGCATGTGCCACTCGTGGCCGCCCGCCTGCCAGTCCTGGAGGCCCTTGACGTACGCCAGTACGTCGAGCCGTTCCTGCGCCCCGGTCCCGAACTCGGCGAACAACGGCTCCAGTTCCGTGAAGACCGTCGTCTCGAACTGCTGGAGGCGTGAGGTCAGCAGGTTGTTGACGGTGTCCGCCGCCTCCTGCGTCGAGCAGCCGAGGAAGGTCTCCATCACCAGGACGCCGTTGGACAGCTCGCCCTCGTCGAGGATCTCGCGTTCGTAACTGAAGAGGTCGTTGCGCAGGTGCACGCCGTCCGAGAAGGCGTCCCGCAGCACGCGCAGCGGACGTGACGCGGCGACGGCGTCGGGGACCTCGGCGTTCGCCACGTACTCCACCAGACCCGCCGACCAGGGTGCGCCGCCCACCTTGCGCCGCATCTCGATGTACTCGATGGGGTTGGAGATCCGCCCCTCGCTGATGTTCATCAGCTCCCACATCGACTCTTCGAGCAGATGCTCGGTGGCGACCGCGAACCGCCGCCGCCACGCCTCGGACATGGACGGGCAGGTGCGGCTCCACAGGTCGGCGAGCCCGGCCTCGACCGCGTTCGTCGGCTCGGGCGTCCTCGCGCCCGCCTCCACCGGCATGAACGCGGGCAACCGGTCCAGGTACTCCTTGGCGCCCTTCATGTCGGGGCTGCGCTTGAACAGTTCCACGAAGTGGTCGTCGAAGAAGAACACCCACACGTACCAGTCGGTGACGAGCGCCAACTGCTCGGCCGTGCAGTCGGGATGGGTGTATGCGCACAGCAGCGCGTAGTCATGGCTGTCGAAGTCGTGCTCGTCCCAGATGTCCGAGCCCTCGATCATGACCATCTCGCGCGCCCAGGCCTTGGAGTGCGTCCGCGCGTGCTCCAGGTGGGGATTGAGCCGGGCCGGGTACGGCATGTAGAACTCGGGCAGCCTGAAAGGTTGGGGCATGGTTCCGGGGATCGCCTTCCCTGTGCGACAGCGTGTGACCGCATTGATCCGCTCCACGCTAGGCAGGGCGTACCCCGATGCGACCCCGGCCCCGGGCGATCACCACCGAAGTGGTGAATTGACGCCCGGGGCCGGTTAACAATCTTGTTCCTGGTGCAGGGGACGCGGGGTCCGGTCAGCGCCGATCCCGTGCCCACACCACCTTCAGCTTCGGCGAGCGGAGGATGTCCCCCTCGCAGAACCGGGAGGTCACCCATTTCTCGCCGGAGTACAGCTCGGTCTGGTCGCTGAAGTACGGGGAGTGCGGATTCGAGGACTGGCCGTACGTCAGCAGGGTCCTGGCCACCGGGCAGCGGGTGCCGTTCCAGCCCACCGCCTGGACGTAACTGGTGCCCGTGGTCACCTCCTTGTAGCCGCCGCCCGCCGCGTTCCACACCGGCTCGATCTTGTTCCAGACGCCGAGGGACTCGGTGCCGCCGTGCAGCGGGATGCGCTTGCCGTTGCGTACGACGAACTGGTTGTCACCCAGCGGCGCGTCGAGGGCGATGCCCGCCGCGGTCAGCTCCGCCACGGCGGCGGCGAGCGACGAGGCGACGCCCGGATCGCCGGTGTCGAGAGCGCGCGGGGTACGGACCGGATCGGCCGGGTCGAAGGCGGCCTTCCACCGTCGTTCCGCCGGAACGGCCACGACCAGCTTCCGCCAGAACCGGTCGAAGAGCAGCGCGCCGCGGCTCCCCGTGTCCATCTTCCGGTCCCATGCGCGCAACGCGGCGCAGGCCCCGGCGAGTTCGGGCCCTGCGCAGACCTTCAGCAGGTCCGGGAGCACCAGGTCGGCGGCAGGGACACGGTTCGCGAACTGCTGCTTCTGCAGGTCGGCCACCGTCAGCCGTCCCCTCTTCGCCATCGCCGCCACGTCCTCGATCCCGCCGCGCGTACGCAGCGAGCGCGGTGTGCCGATGTTGCCGAAGACCCGCTCGTATCCGGTGAGCGGCCGGTCCGCGTTGGCCAGCCAGGCGCTGTCGTTGGAGTTCACCGCGTACGGGGCGTCCCGCAGCGTCGGCATCCTCGACGGGCCGAAGATCCCCGCCTCCACCGCGTCCTTGTCACGGCCCGGCGCGCAGTCGCCCCGTGACCCGTCCAGGATCGCCATCCCCGACGCGGGGTAGGTGACCCTGCCCAGCGGCGTCGAGCAGCGCTGTGCCAGGCCGTCGGTGATCCGCGGGAGCACCTGCGACTGGGTGAAGAGCGAGCCGCCCGAGGAGTCGGAAGCGATCGTGTTCACCCACGGCAGGCCCTGGGTGCGGCGCAGCACGTCCTGGATCCCGGCGACGCTGCGTGCCTTGCTGAAACCGAGGGCGGTGTCGGCCGCCCGCATGTTCGTCGCGTTGGGGTCGTTGAGCGCGTACGCGGCCGTGGCCGTCCAGGGGAGCGGAAGCTGCGCACCGAGTCCCGTGACGACCGGCCCGTACCGGCTCCACCACTGGGTACGGGTGACCGCCCGGCCGCCCTTGACGGGCACCGTCACCGTCCGCTTCGTCATTCGTTCCCGGGCGCCGTCGACGAGGTACACCGTCGGGTCCGACGGGTCGAGGGTCAGCTGGTGCAGGTTCATGGGGACGCCGGTGGCGACGGTGTGACTCCAGGCGACGTGCGGATTGTGCCCGATGGAGACGGTCGCCGAACCGAGAAGCGAGCCGCCCGACACGTTGAGCTCGCCGGGAATGGTCTGCTGGGACTGCCAGAAACGGCGGCCGCCGGCCCACGGGTAGTGCGGGTTGCCGAGCAGCAGGCCGCGCCGGTCCGCCGTCGTACTCCCGCTGAAGGCGACGGCGTTGGAGCCCATGGTGGCGTCCGAGGTGTCGAAGAGCCGCCGGGCGGCCTCGGCGGGGTCGGCCGCGCCCCCGGCGGTACCCGAGGCCCGCGCCGGGGTTTTCGCCGGGGGCTGGGCGCCGGTGATGCCGTCCACGGCACGCCCCTGGCCGCCGAGGACCGACAGCGCGTAGTTCCGGGTGTGGACGTCTTCGAGGCTCACCGCCTGTACCCACGGGGCGTCCTTGCAGGCCGGGTCGGTGACCTTGTTCTGCTTCAGCCAGGCGTTGTAACCGGCCGTCCAGCCGCGCATCAGCTCCCTGGCCTGCCTGCTCGGCCCCGCGGGGGCGGGCCTGGCCACCACCTTCGCGACCGTGCCGCTGTCCCGCACGCCCTGGAAGTAGAGGTCGCTGGCCAGGTTGGTGGACGCCGACGACAGGGCGCCGTCCGGTGCACCCTCGGCGCCGAAGTGGCGGGAGCGTTCGGCGCGCACGGTCACGAAGCCCTCGGCCAGTGTGCACACCTGGTCGTTGGCCTGCGCCCAGCCGGTGCCGAAGCCCAGGTTGGCGTAGTCCTTGGCCAGGATGTGCGGGATGCCGTACTCGGTGTACCGGACGAGCGCGGAAAGACCGCCGCCGGAGGGGCGGCCTGCCTGCCCGCCGGGAACGGCGGAGGCGGCGGGTGCGAGCGTTCCGGCGGCGGTGAGCAGGACGACGGCGGTGACGGCGAGAGATCTCGCCCGGGGGCGGAGGGACAACGTGCCTCCCAACAGGGCGTCACAACAAGGCAGTTGTGAGCGGGGCCGGTGATGTCACCCGCCACTCAGTCATTCCCTTCGGGCACCTGTCAACATCCAGGGCGCAAGGCGACCCTGCTCAGCCGGCCCGTCGGTCCACGATCCGCTTGAACTTGCCCACCGACCGCTCCAGCGTCTCCGGATCCACCACTTCGACCCCGACCGACACCCCGATGCCGTCCTTGACCGCCGCCGCGACGGCCCGGCCGGCGGCCTCCCGCTGCTCCGCACTCGCCCCGGCACGTGCCTCGGCCCGTACCGTCAGCGTGTCCATCCGCCCCTCGCGGGTCAGCAGCAGCTGGAAGTGCGGGGCCAGCGCCGGCGTGCGCAGCACGATCTCCTCGATCTGGGTGGGGAAGAGGTTCACCCCGCGCAGGACGACCAGGTCGTCGCTGCGTCCGGTGACGCGCTCCATCCTGCGGAAGACGCGCGCCGTACCCGGCAGCAGCCGGGTCAGATCCCGCGTCCGGTAGCGGATCACCGGCATCGCCTCCTTGGTGAGCGAGGTGAGGACCAGCTCGCCCTCCTCGCCCTCCGGCAGCACCTCGCCGGTCAGCGGGTCGACGACCTCCGGGAAGAAGTGGTCCTCCCAGATGTGCGGCCCGTCCTTGGTCTCCACGCACTCCTGAGCGACCCCGGGCCCGATCACCTCCGACAGGCCGTATATGTCGACGGCGTCGATCGCGAACCGCTCCTCGATCTCGTGTCGCATCTCCTGGGTCCACGGCTCCGCACCGCAGATCCCCACCTTGAGCGAGGTGGAGCGCGGGTCGAGCCCCTGCCGCTCGAACTCGTCCAGCAGGGTCAGCATGTACGTCGGGGTGACCATGATGATCTCGGGCCGGAAGTCCTGGATCAGCTGGACCTGGCGCACGGTCATCCCGCCGGACGCCGGGACGACCGTGCAGCCGAGCCGCTCCGCGCCGTAGTGCGCGCCGAGCCCGCCGGTGAACAGGCCGTACCCGTACGCCACATGGACGGTGTGGCCCGGACGGCCACCGGCCGCCCGGATCGAGCGGGCCACCACGTCGGCCCACATCGACAGGTCGTTCTCGGTGTAGCCGACGACGGTCGGGCGGCCGGTGGTGCCGCTGGAGGCGTGGAGGCGACGGATGTCCTCCCGCGGCACCGCGAACATCCCGAACGGGTAGTTCTCGCGCAGGTCGGCCTTGGTGGTGAACGGAAAGCGGGCGAGGTCGCCGAGCGAACGGCAGTCGCCGGGGGACAGGCCCGCCCTGTCGAAGGCCGCCCGGTAGAACGGCACGTTCGCGTACGCGTGCCGCAGGGTGCTGCGCAGTCGCTCCAGTTGCAGCACCTGGAGTTCCTCGCGGCAGAGCCGCTCCGCCGCGTCGAGCAGGGCCGTCATGGGTCACTCTCCCGTCCGTCACGCACGCTCACAGAGGACGACCGACCATTCGGTAGCCGCCGGTCGGGTCAGTAACGCAGCCCGGAGGGGGTCCTGACAAGGGGCCGACGACCGACGCGTCGTGGTCCGGCGGGTGTGCCCACCGCCCCACCGGGGCGAACCACCGCGACATGCGCGGAACCGGTTGATCACGGCAGTGTTGACCGCAGAAGCACCGGAGCGAAAGCGAGGACGTCAGAGATGCAGCGTCGAATCCGCAGGACAGCCCTGGTCGTGATGCTCGCGGGGACCGCCCAGGCGGTACTGGCCGCCTGCGGCGGGAACGGGAGCCCGGCCCCCGCCGTCACTGCGACCGTCACCGCCCCAGCGCCGACCGTCACCGTGACCGCCACCCCCACCGCCCCCGCGCCCCCGCCCACCCCGTCCGCCCCCGCCGCCCGGCCCACGGCGCCCCCACAGGGCGCCGAAAGGCCCACCGTCGAACTCACCGGGGACCCGGCCGCGGCGGGCAAGGAACTCGACCGGCTGAAGAAGACCGGCTGGTGGAACCCGAACAAGATCGAGTACGCGGACGACCCGGTGACGGCGCTCCAGCAGTTCGACAGATGGCTGAGCAAGGGGTACATCGCCCCGGGCGGCGCCTGGACTCCGGCGGGCGTCGCGGCGGTGCGGGCCGCGAACGAGAGCGGCGAGGAGCTGTAGCCCCGCACGGCGGGGCCGCCGGGCCCGCGCAGCGGGGGCCGGTCCTGGGCGGGCCGGGACCGGCCCGCGACGACGGGTGCCGCCGGGTTCCGGACGACCTGGCCCCGGCGGCGTGTTCTCGCGGCGTCCCGGGCGCAGCCCGGGGGCGGCATGGCCTCGCGCCTCCGCCAGGGAGCACGCCGGAAGCGCGGCCCGCCCGATGTGCAATACAGGTGTGCGCACACGGCATTCACCTGTTTGGATGAACCCCATGCCCGACTTCGCCGCCGCCGACGGAACGCGACTCGCCTACCGCCTGGTGGGGGAGGGGGAGCCGCTGATCTGCCTCCCCGGCAGTACGAGGGGCGGCGGTACGGACCTCGGGGAACTGGGGAGCCTCTCCGCCCACCGGCAGCTCGTCCTCCTCGGCCCGCGCAGCGCCGGCGTCCCCGAGACACCCGTCGACCCGGTGGACTGCCACTGTCGTCGGCAGGTCGCCGAGGTCGAGGCGCTCCGCGCACACCTCGGCCTGGAGCGCGTCGACGTTCTCGCCCATACGGCGGACGGCAACCTCGCCCTCCGGTACGCCGCCGCCCACCCGCGGCACATCCGCAGCCTTGCGCTGATCGTCCCCACCGCGCGGGAAGCGGACCTCCCCGTCGAGGACGGGGAACTTATCGCGGCGGCCGGGCTCAGCAGGGGCGGACCGCGCTCCGAGGAGGCTGCGTACGAGGCCCGGTCCGTCGCCCGTACTCCCGCTCCGCACGGCCAGCGGGACGAAAGCGCGCATGCTGACGTTGCGTCGGGTCTCGTCTCCGGCCGTGCGACGACCAGCACGGGCTGCCCCGGGACCGACCCGCTCGATGTGCGCGACGCCCTCGCCTGGCTCGACGCCCCCGTGCTCGTCCTCGCCGGGGAACCCGACGGTGCGTCCGCCGGAGCGGCCGGGGTCGCCGCCCTGTTCCCACGCGGTGAGGTCGCCGTCCGGGCGGGCGGCGGCCACCTCCGCGCGCTCGACGACCCCGGCGGCTTCACCCGTACGGTCGCGGCCTTCCTCGACCCGGAGGTGCACGGCGTGCGTCTGCCGGACGGCACCCGGCTCGCCTACCGCACCTGGGGCGACCCGGCCGCCCCGCCCGTGGTCCTCCTGCACGGACGTGGAGGCAGCAGCACCGACTGGGCGCACATCGCCGAGATCCTGGCCGCCTCCCGCCGGGTGTACGCGCCGGACCTCCGGGGGCACGGCCTGAGCGACTGGTCCGGGGGATACGGATACGCCCGACTCGCCCGGGACGTCCTTCAGTTCCTCGACGCCCTGGGTATCCACCGGGTCGACCTGGTCGGCCACTCGATGGGCGGCGGAGCCGCCTACCAGGCCGCCCAGGTCCAGCCCGGCAGGGTGACGAGGCTCGTCCTGGAGGACCCGCCTCCGCCTTTTCCGCTGAACCCGCCGCGCCTCCCGCAGGAGCGCCCGGCCCCGGAGGAACTGCGCGTGTTCCGCTTCGACTGGGACCTGATCCCGCCGACCGACGAGGACCTCAACCATCCCGACCCGGCGTGGGCCGCACGGCTGTGCGCGATCACCGCGCCGACACTGGTGCTGTCCGGCGGCCCCACGAGTTTCGTGTCGGAGCAGGATCTGCGACGGCTCGCCCAACTGGTCCCCGTCGGCCGCCTGGTGACGATCCCCGTGGGACACCTCATCCACCAGGACGCACCCGACAGGTTCCTGGCGGCACTCAGGACTTTCGGTATCCCGTGACCCGCGAGCCCGAGCACACGTTCCCGAGGGTGGACACGCCACGCAAGCCCTTCACCACGATCCCGAACCCCAGCCCAGGAGCCCCCGGTTGACCCCTGACAACGACCGTTCCGCCCGCCTGCTCGTCGGCCTGCTCGCCGGAGCCGGCGCGGCCCACGTCGTGGCTCCCCAGCTGTTCGACGACATGGTTCCGGAGTTCCTGCCGGGCAAGCAGCGCACCTGGACGCACGCCAGTGGCGTCGCCGAACTGCTGCTCGCCGCCGCCGTCGCCGTACCGCAGACCCGGAAGCCGGGTGGGCTCGCCGCCGCCGGGTACTTCGCGGCGATTCTCCCCGCGCACCTCAAGATGGCGCACGACTGGCGCGGGAAGCCCACCGCTCTGCGTGCCGGCGCCTACGCCCGGATTCCCCTCCAGATCCCGCTGGTGTTGTGGGCGGTGAAGGTGGCACGGAACGTGGCCCGCTGAGTCCCGGGCCACGGTCGGGCCCCTCGCCGGGCCGGGCCCGGCTCAGTGGCCGCCGCGTCGCCGCTTCGTTGTCGTCTTGCGCCAGCCGAACGGCCCCGGAAGGTCCATGGACGTGGTGCGGCGGCCGGTGCTGCTGCGGGTGTGACGGGGCCCGTTGCCGTTGCCGCCCGTGGTGATCGACCACGAACGGCGATTGATGTTCAGCCGTACGCCCGGCAGGATCCGAAAGCTCTTGCGGAAAGTGAGCGGCATCGCATGCGTTCCTGACTCCGTGGGCGGATTCCGATGCCGTTCGGGTTTCCGATGCACGGGGGGTGTATGCGCCTCCCGGCCGAGAGAAGGGCTCAACCCGCATGAGAATCCTGGTGGTCGGCGCCGGAGCGACCGGCGGCTACTTCGGCGCGCGTCTGGCCCTGGCCGGACGGGACGTCACCTTCCTGGTACGGCCGCGGCGGGCCGAGGTGCTGCGGCGCAGGGGTCTGCGGATCACCGGGCTCGGCACGGAGGAGGTGCTGGACCCGCGGTGGGTGACGGCCGACCGGCTCGACGGTACCTACGACCTCGTCCTGCTGACCGTGAAGGCCACCGCGCTCGGCCCCGCGCTCGACGACCTCGCGCCCGCGGTCGGCCGGGACACCGTGATCGTGCCCGTCCTCAACGGGCTCGCGCACCTCGACGCGCTTGCCGGGCGCTTCGGCGCGGGGCGGGTGTTCGGCGGGGTCGCCAAGGTCCTCACGACGCTCAACGGCGAGGGCGACATCGTCCGGCTGGCACCTCCGGCGACGCTGACCCTCGGGGAGACCGGCGGGGGCACCACGCCCCGCACCGACCGTATCGGCGCCCTCCTCGGCGGGGTGCCGGGCATGGAGACCGAGCTGTCGGCGGACGTGCTCGGGGCGATGTGGGCCAAGTGGGCGCTCATCGTGACGGTCAGCTCCGTGAACCTGCTCGGGCGCGGCACCGTCGGCGAGGTCGTCGCCGTGCCGGGCGGGGTGCGGCTCGGGCCGGCCGTACTGGCAGAGGCCGCGGCGGTCGCGGACGCGGCCGGTCACCCGCTCCGGGCGGAGCACCGGGCCGCCACCGCGGCGCTCGTCACCGAGGACGGCTCGCCGCTCACCACGTCGCTGTACCGGGATGTGGTGGCGGGCGTGCACTCCGAGGCGGAGCACCTCTTCGGAGACCTGGCGGCCAGGGCGCGGACGCTGGGGGTGAGCACCCCGCTGCTCGACCTGGCGACCCTGCAACTACGTGTCGCGGAGAGCCAGGTGACGCCGCGTCAACAGGTGCTCAGCGTGCCGTCGGCTGCCACAGGGACGTCACCGGGTCGTACACCCTGACCCCGGCGGGCAGTCCGAGCGCCGCCGCCGTGATCCGCCGGCCGCGGTGCGCCGGGTCCGCCGCCACCACGATGTCACGGACCACCCGTACGTCGGCCGGGCTCGGCGGGGCGAGGACGGTGCGGACCGTGGCGTACGCGGACGCTTTGGCGCCGACGGTGTACGGGGCGCTGCCGACCTGGGGGACGGGGCGGGCCGCACCGTCGAGCTTGCCGAAGGAGACCGTCGGGATGCGGTCCACGGTGCAGGCGCGCGTTCCGTTGTTGGTGAAACGGAGGGCGAGGACGTCGGGGGTCGGCGCGGCAGTGACCTTGAGGGTCAGATCCTTCTCCTTGCAGGCAGGAGCGAGGCCGGGGCCGGGAGCCGGGGCGGTGGCGTGGCGGGTCCCGGTGGCGGCGGCGCTCGTGGCGGCCGCGGCCGAGGCGGTGAGCAGGAGGGCGGCGACGGAGGCCGCGGCGCAGAGGCGTCGGTTCGTGTGCATGCCGTCAATCGTCCGCCCGTACCGGTCCGGACGCCAGTACGTCGGCGACCGTGTCCGCGTCCGACGCACGCTTGTCCTCGCGGTAGCGCACCACCCGTGCGAACCGCAGCGTGACCCCCTCCGGGTAGCGGGTGGAGCGCTGCACGCCGTCGAAGGCGATCTCCACCACCAGCTCCGGCCGCACGTGCACCACGTACCCCTCCTCGGACACCTTCAGCGCGTTCAACCGCTCCGTCTGCCACGCCAGCATCGCGTCGGTGAGCCCCTTGAAGGTCTTGCCGAGCATGGCGAAGGAGCCGTCCGGGCGGCGCGCCCCCAGATGCAGGTTCGACAGCTTGCCGGTCCGCCGCCCGTGGCCCCATTCGGCGGCGAGAACCACCAGGTCCAGGGTGTGCACCGGCTTCACCTTCAGCCAGGAGGCCCCGCGCCGCCCCGTCTGGTACCGGGCGTCCAGCGCCTTCAGTACGACACCCTCGTGGCCACGCTCCAGGGTCCGCGTCAGAAACCCCGCCTCGTCGCCCTCCTCGGCGCGGCGCACGCACAACGGGCCGGGAGCCAGCCGCTCCAGCCGCGCCCGCCGCTCACGGTAGGGCAGGTCCAGGGTCACCTCGCCGTCGGCGGCCAGTACGTCGAAGAACACCGGTGACAACGGCAGCGCCTCCCGGGCCGCCGCCACGTCCAGCCGGGACCCGACCCGGCCCGCCACGTCCTGGAACGGCAGTGGCCGTCCGTCCCCGCCGAAGGCGATCACCTCGCCGTCCAGGACGAACCGGTCGCCGTCCAGCTCCCTGGCGGTGTCGATGAGTTCGGGGATGCGGTCGGTGACGTCCTCCAGGGTGCGGGTGAAGACCCGTACCTCGTCCCCGTCCCGGTGCACCTGCACGCGGATGCCGTCCAGCTTCTCCTCCACCGCGCAGGGGCCCAGTTTGGCGAGTGCTTCGTCGAGGGTCTTGCCGGGGCTCGCCAGCATGGGCGGCACCGCCCGTCCCACCCGGAGCGTGAACCCCGCGAGCGCCCCGGGACCCTCGGCCAGCAGCGCCTGCCCGACCGTGGTCAGTGAGCCGCCGAGCATCACCGCCCGCCGCACCTGGGCGGGGTCGGCCCCCGCCGCCGCGGCCAGGCCCTCGGCGGCGAGCGCGTCCAGGGCCCCCTGCCGTACCTCGCCGGTGAGCAGCCCGGTCAGGAAACGCTGCTCCTGCTCGGTGGCGCGGGCCATCAGCTCGCGTACCAGCCGGGCCCGCTCGGTCTGCGCGCCGCGCCCGGCCACCGCGGCGAACGCGGTGAGCGCGGCGTCGACGTCGGCCACGGTGAGGGTCGCCTCCCCGGCCGGTGCGACCGGGTCGCGCAGCAGGTTCCAGCCGATGCCGATCCGGCCCTGCGGGAGGCGTCCGGACAGGTAGGGGACGACGATCGGGACGTCATCGGGGGCGGCCGCCCGGAAGAGCTCCGCGAGCAGTGCCGTCTTCTTCGAGCGGGCGGAGGTCGCGGAGACGCCCCGCGACACCCGGGCCAGGGTCTCCAGCAGCATGCGTTCCATCCTGCAACGCATGCCCCGTCCCGGCATGTCCTGACAGGGCCGTGTCCTGGTTCCGTACGGCGGCCCGCGCTTCGTACAGTCACCCCGTGGCCCTCTTCCGTATTGCAGCCCGCACGCCCCTCGCCCCCGCCGAGGCCTGGCGCCGACTCACTCACTGGGAGCGGCACGCCGCCCAGGTGCCCCTCACCCGGATCTCCGTCACCACCCCGCCACCGACCGGGCTCGGCACCGTTTTCGTGGCCCGCACCCGGCTGGGGCGGTTCGGCTTCGACGACCCGATGGAAGTGGTCGACTGGCAGCCGCCGTACCACTGCCGGCTGGAGAAGCACGGGCGGGTGGTCACGGGGTGGGCGGAGATCGACGTCCGGGAGGCGCCCGGCGGCGGTGCGTACGTCGGGTGGACCGAGGACCTGCGGGTCCGGGGGCTGCCGCGGTTCTGCGACCCGCTGCTGGGGCGGGTGGGCAAGGCCGTGTTCCGGCGGGCGATGCGGGCCCTGCTGGAGGACCGGCGGTGACCGGGACGGGCCAACGGCCCGCCGGGTGAGCGTCCCGGGGGGCGATGGCCCGCCGAGTGGGCTTGCCGGGGGGCGACGGTCGGCCGGGTGCAGGTGGCCGCGGGTCGGCGGTCCGGGCGGGGGAGGGTGTGCCGATCAGAGTCGCTCGGGCCGCCGCCCGCGCCCAGCGGTCGTCCGCCTTGCCGCTCGGCGAACGCCGAGATCCGGTCCGTCAGCACCAGCCGCCGGGGGATCCTGTACCCGGCGAGCCGGGACCGGCAGTGCTCCTGGAGCTCGGCCGGATCCGGTGGCGCGCCGCCCACGCGAACCTGCGCCACGGCGGCCACCCGGTTGCCCCACTGCGCATCGGGCACCCCGGTCTGCATGATCCGCTTCGACGAGGCAGCCCTCCAGGTACGCGGCCGGGCGGGGCACCAGGTGGAGGGGGCACGCACCGCACTCGGGCACGCGTACGGAGGCGGGTCCCCGTTCTTGCCATGTGGGTCGCGGGCGCGGCAGAACCCGACGGGTGACGCACTGCGCCGGGCGGCGACGGGGCCTGTCCGCCGACCGGTGCGCTCGCTACTGTGGCCCGGGGACGACGACGAACCGGAAGGAGCGCGACGTGGCGGCAGGCACGCAGCAGGGGCCGAGGGGCGGGGCCAGGCCGGAACTCGACCTGAGCGGGGCCGACTGGCAGCCGGGCGGCAGGGGGGCCGACGACGTGCAGATCGCTTTCGTGGAGGGATTCGTCGCGATGCGCAGCGCGTCGAGCCCCGGCAACCCGTCGCTGATCTTCAACCCGGCGGAATGGCGGGCATTTGTGCTCAATGCGCGCAATGGTGCATTCGATCTGACCTGACCGGGTAGGCGTGGCACTCCGAAAGGGACGAACCGCATTCCGTACGGAGGCCCCCATGCGTACCCGTGACGTGCTCGCCGAAGGATTCGGAAGGGTCCGCGAAGCGGTCCACGAAGCCGTCGACGGACTGACGGCGGAGGAACTCTCCCGGCAGCCGTGGCCCGGGGCCAACACCATCGGGTGGCTCGTCTGGCACCTCGCCCGGGTGCAGGACGACCACGTCGCGGAGGTCGCCGGGCGCGCACAGGTGTGGACGGGGGAGGGGTGGGCCGACCGGTTCGGCCTGCCCCTGGACACCGATGACATCGGGTACGGGCACACGGCCGAGCAGATGGCCGCCGTGCGCGTGCAGAGGGCCGCCGACCTGCTCGGCTACTACGACGCCGTGCACGCCCGCACCCTCGACTTCGTGGCGTCGACCGGCGACGACGACCTCGAACGGATCGTCGACAAGGCGTGGAACCCGCCGGTGACGCTCGGCGTGCGGCTGGTCAGTGTCCTCGCCGACGACCTCCAGCACGTGGGCCAGGCCGCGTACGTACGAGGAGTGCTGCGCAGCGCCGCGCAGGAGTGAGACGGCATCGGCCGTGTACCTGGGACACGGGCGGCGCGGGCCGTCGTGCACGAGCGGGACGGCCCGGGGCGGCGCGGTGTGCCGTCCGCCTCCGGCCGCCCGCGCCGTCGCGCCCCTCCGCTTTCCGGCGGCCGGCCCCGGCCACGTACCATGTCGGCATGTCCTTCCTCCGCCGCCGCCCCTCCGCCACGCCCGCGGGCCCGGAATTCGACGTTCTCGCCATGGACCCGGGCGACTGGCCGGGCAACCTCGGGGCCGGGCTGCTGCCCGCCCCCGACGGCAGCTGCCAGGGTGTCTTCCTCCGGTACGACCTGTTCGGCGGCCGCGGTCCCGCGATGATCATCGGGAACCTCCCCGAAGGGTCCCCGGCCCGCGAACTCACCGAGGGCCAGGTCCCCTTCGAGGTCGCGCAGCTCCTGCTGGCGCTGGAGAACGACGAGGAGGTGCAGGTCGTCTCCACCGAGGAGGACCCGGTCATGCAGGGCGACAACCTGCTGATCGTGCGCCGGCTCAAGCTCTCCGAGAGCCGGATCTCCTGCGTGCAGTTCGACCGCAGCGACAACGTCCTGGTCACGATCGCCAGTTGGGACCGGCCGATCACCGGTGATCTGTACACGCTGCTCAAGCCGCTGCCCGCGGAGATGTTCCAGGGCTAGGACGGCACCCCGCCGGACACGGTGACATCGGACGCCTTCACGTACCCGATCCGGTGCCCGTACTGGATCTCGTAGTAGATCTCCTCGCCGCGGACCACCCGGCCCGGCTTCCCGTACTCCGGGGTGTGGAAGTACTCGCCCGGCGTGCGCTCCCCGACGACGTACCGCTGCCCGGCTCCGATCCGGTACGGCAGCGGCACCACCGGCTGGACCGGAACACCCGCCGGGTACGCGGACGCCTCCGGGTAGGCCCTGCCGAACACCGGGATCTCCGGCAGACCCTCGCGCGGGGTGAGGAACGGGGCCTTCGTGGGAACGGCGGTGGGGCGGCCGGCCGGGTTGTGGAACCAGGCCTTCTGCCCCAGGTACCAGATGGCCGTCCAGTCTCCGCGCCGTTCCGCCACCGCGAAGGTCTGGCCCGTGGAGGCCCGCGCTCCCGTGTCGTTGACACCGATCGTCGAAGCCCCGCCGCCCGGACGCAGGCCGATGTCCTCGACCAGCGCGGAAGCGGCGTCCGGCGCGGTGTGCAGACGGACCGCGCCCGAGCCGTGCCCGGGACACGGTTCGGCCGGCTTCTTCCCGCAGCCCGTGTACGGCGGACGGTGCGTGCGGTACTCGGGGCGGACGGTGACGACGTCGCTGCCGGACCCCGCCGTGGGCTCGAAGGGATTGCCCAGCAGCTCGAAGTAGTGCGCCCAGTCCCAGTACGGGCCAGGGTCGGTGTGCATGCCACGTACCGCCTGCGGGGTCGCGCCGGGGACGTTGTCGTGGCCGAGGACGTGCAGCCGGTCCAGGGGGATGCCGTACTTCGCGGCCAGGTGGCGCACCAGGCGGGCCGACGACCGGTACATCGCCTCCGTGTACCAGGTGTCGGGAGCGGTGAGGAAACCCTCGTGCTCCAGCCCGACCGACTTCGCGTTGAGGTACCAGTTGCCCGCGTGCCAGGCCACGTCCTTCAGCGGTACGTGCTGGGCGATGTGCCCGTCGGCGGAGCGCAGCGTGTACTGCCAGGACACGTAGTCCGGCTTCTGGACGAGCCGCACAGCGGTCTTCCAGGACCCCTCCGTGTTGTGCACGACGATGTAGTCGATGCCGCCCTGCCGCTCGCGGTCGCCCAGGTCGTGGTTGCCCCAGTCGCCCTCCTTCGGGTCCCCGAACCTCTCGTACGGGGCGGCGATCCACTCGCAGGACACGGACACGGGGCACTCGACGGGCCCTGAGCGGTCACCGGCCGTCGTGCCGGCACGCGTACCCGGCCGCGCGGCAGCAGCGGGGCCGCCGGGGCGAGTGGAGACGGCGGGAACACCGTGGGCGGGGGCGGCGTCCGGTGCCGCGGGCAGCACCACCTGCTCGCCGCTGTCGGTGGTGCGGCGCTGCCCCGCCCGGATCACCGCGTACACCTCGTCCGCGTACGCCCGCGCCGCCGCCGGGTCGTCGGCGCCGGAGAAGCGGGCCACCGCCCCGTACCAGTGCGCCGGATCCGTGCTCGGCGGACGGCCCAGCTCCCGCTGCGCCGCGGCCAGCAGGGCGGCCCCGCCGCGCACGTTGGCCGCGGGATCGCTGCGCAACCGTTCGGCCGGCAGCCCGGTGAGCGCGGACGCCCGCTCCATCGGCCCCGGCGCGTCGGTGGGCCGGGCCCGGTCACCGCCGTTGGTGAGGTGCATCGGCCCGTAACCGCCCGTCACGCTCGGCGCCCCGCCGTGCGCGTCCCAACGGGACTGGAGGTACGACACTCCGAGCAGCACACTCGTCGGCACCCGGTACGTAGCGGCGGCAGCGGCGAATTGCTGTTGCAGGGGGACGGCCGGCGGGTCCTGGACCGCCGCGGTCGCCGGGACGAGTGGCACGAGGGACAGCAGGAGCACGGCGGACGCCGCGACGCCCCCCGACCTGACAGCGGAAAGGTGCAAGGCGTCCTCCGGGAACGGGCCGTACGGCGGAACCGCTCATGATGCCCATCACGCCGCCCCGGGCCGCGTAGGACCTGTTCGGCGATTCGACCGCCCCGCACCAACAACCCCCCACCCCGGCCGTCGGGTTGTTGTCTGTCCGGTCCTCGGGACGCCCGGCGGCACGCCACCTGATCGGGCGACCGCACCCATGCGAAAGCCCCGGCCTGCGCAGCCCTGTCGAGAGGGCTGCGGAGGCCGGGGCCGGCACTGCGGCCGGTCAGGCCCTGCGACCCGTGACCAACCGGTAGAGGACCAGCACGATGACCGAACCCACGATCGCGGCAATCCATGTGGAGAGCGAGAAGAACCCGTCGATGGACTCGACCCCGAAGATGACCTTGCCCAGCCAACCGCCTAGCAGGCCGCCGACGATGCCGATCAGCATGGTGATCAGGCAGCCGCCCGGGTCCTTGCCGGGCATCAGGGCCTTGGCGATGGCTCCGGCGAGCAGTCCGATGAGGATCCAAGCGATGATGCCCACTGTGATGCAACCTCCGTAGGAAAAAGAGTCCCGGCGTCGGCCGAGGCTTCTTCCTGCTTCCCTTGCCCCCCTACGCCAAACACCACAGAGCGCCCGTATGGGTGCACGGGGGGCAAAAGCGGGTCGAAGGTCCCGCCGAACGTGGGCCCCAGGTCCCGCCGTACGAGGGGTCAGGGGTCCCGGCACCCGGAAGCGACGGCGCATCCGACCGGGCACACACGGGGAAGGGCGGAGGGCAGTGCCCGCGCCCAGGCACTGCCCTCCGCCCTTCCCCGCCGCCCGCCGGGACGTCGCCCGCGCTCAGCGGGTGCCCACCGCCGCGCGCACCGCCCGGCGGGCGAGCGCGCAGTCGTCGTGCAGCCGGCGCAGCACCAGCCGCTGCTCCTCACCCGGCGCGAGACCGGCACCGGACGGTGTCGACGGCGCCTCGCGCATCGTGCGCTGCACCTTCGCCTCGTACGCGCGGACCTCCCGCGTGGTGACGAGCATCAGGTTCACCAGGAAGGCGTCCCGCGCCGCGGTTCCCGCGGCCTGTGCCAGCTGGCTGATCTGCCGGCGGGCGACCGGGGAGGCGTCGCCGAGGACCATCCAGAGGGTCGCCAGGTCGTACCCCGGCAGATACCAGCCCGCCTCTTCCCAGTCGACCAGCACTGGACCGGCCGGCGACAGGAGAATGTTGGAGAGCAGTGCGTCACCGTGACAGAACTGCCAGGGCGTCGAGGACCGGGAGATGCCGTGCAGCAGCTTCTGGAGGTCGCCCAGGTCGCGGTCCGTCAGCAGGCCCAGGGCGTGGAAGTCCGTGAGCCGCTTGCCGTAGTTGAGGGGGCGGCCGAACATCTCGCTCGGCGGCCGCCAGTGGTTCAGCCGGTCGATCGCGCCGAGGGCGGCCCGGACGTCGGCGCGCGGCGGGGCCTCGGCGGGGTGCCGCGTCAGGGCCGCCGCCCGGCCCGGCATCCGCTCGATCACCAGCGTGCAGTTGTCGGGGTCCGCGGCGATGAGCCGGGGAACCCGCACCGGCGGACGGTGCCGGACGAAGGCGCGGTAGGCGGCTATCTCCTGGCGGAAGTGCTCGGTCCACTGGGCGGAGTGGTCGAGCAGACACTTCGCGACCGCGGTCGTGCGTCCGGCCGTACCCACGATCAGTACGGAACGCCCGCTGCGCCGCAGCACCTGCACCGGCTGGAACTCCGGGCAGATCCGGTGCACCGAGGCGAGGGCCGTCCGCAGCTGCGCGCCCTGGGGGCCGGACAAGTCGATTCTCCCGCTGAGGGGTTGGGTTCCGGGGCCCGCCGCCCGCCGTGCCCGCCCGGTGACCGCTGCCGCGGCGTGGTGGGGGTCGAGGTACGGGCCGCTGCCCGCCGTGAGCGGACGGTGCGGCCGGGGCGGGGCGGACACGGAGGACGATGCTGTGTACATGGGCGGTACAGGTCCTTTCGTGCGCCGACGAGTTGCCTTGGCGCTGCCCGCCCCGGCGACGGTCCGCACCCTGGGGAGTACGAGCCGGCTGCCGGGCCGGGGTGGCGCTTTCCTACCTGACCACCGTCCGCGGGTGGCACACCATCTGGCGCACCCTGGCGAACCCTGGCGAATAGTCGCGACGCATATCGCCGCGGGTTAATGTCAAGTCAGCCGAGAACCTGGGGGCTTGACGTGACCGGAGAACCCAACACCCGCCTGAACGACCTGTTCGGCCTCACCGGCTGGTCCAAGGGGGAACTCGCGAGAATGGTGAACCGGAAGGCGGCGGCCATGGGCCACCCGCAACTGGCCACCGACACCTCGCGGGTACGACGCTGGATCGACATGGGGGAGTCCCCCCGCGATCCCGTGCCCAGGGTGCTGGAAGCTCTGTTCACCGAGCGGCTCGGCCGTGTCGTGACCATCGAGGACCTCGGGTTCGCTCGCACTGGCCGCACGGGACGACGAGGAGCCGCCGCGAAACAGGACGTGCCCCTCGGAAAGCCTCTGACGCCCGAAGAGTTGGCCGAGCTCCTCTCGGAATTTACGGGAATGGACCTCATGCTCAACCGACGCGGCCTGGTGGGCGCGGGCGCCGCGCTCGCCGCCGGCTCCGCCCTCACCAGCGCCATGCAGGACTGGCTCCACACCGAACCGTCCACCGCCGCCACCCCAGTTCACCCCCTGTACGCCGAACCCGCGGGATTCGACCGCTACGAGTCGGCGCCCGTCGGCACCGAAGAGGTCGAGGCTCTGGAAACCTCGGTCGAGGTCTTCCGCAAGTGGGACGCCGCCCGTGGCGGCGGCCTCCAGCGCAAGGCCGTCGTGGGACAGCTCAACGAGGTGGGCGGCATGCTCACCTACCGTCAGCCCGCCGACCTGCAACGCCGGTTGTGGGGAGTGGCAGCCAACCTCGCCGTACTGGCGGGCTGGATGTCGCACGACGTGGGCCTCGAACCCACCGCGCAGAAGTACTTCCTCATCGCCGCGCACGCCGCCCGGGAGGGCGGAGACCTTCCCCGCGCGGGGGAGGCCATGTCACGGGCCGCCCGCCAGATGGTGCACCTCGGCAGGCCCGACGAGGCGCTGGACCTGATGAAACTGGCCAGGACGGGTTCCGGGGACCGGACCCTGCCGCGCACCCGGGCCATGCTGCACACCATCGAGGCCTGGGCACAGGCGTCGATGGGGCACGGGCAGGCCATGCGGCGGACCCTCGGCGAGGCCGAGGAACTGTTCGTGTCCGACAACGGCGACGTACCGGCGCCCAACTGGATGCAGATGTTCGACGAGGCCGACCTGCACGGGATGCAGGCGCTCGCCTACCGCACCCTCGCCGAGCACGACCCGTCGGTCGCCAAACTCGCCCAGCGCCACGCCAGGCTGGCTCTCGAACTGCGCCCCGAGGGGCGCGACCGGTCCAAGCTCTTCGACCACATCTCGATGGCCTCGGCCTGCTTCCTCGGCAACGAACCGGACCGTGCCGACGTGTACGCGCGGCTCGCGCTGCGGACGATGAACGACACGTCCTCGCACCGCACCTGGGACCGGCTGCGCAGCATGTACCGGCTCACCGCGCACTACGCGGACTACCCGGCGATCGGGCAACTGCGACGCGACCTGGAGCAGGTGATGCCGAAGAAGGAGGGCGGGGGAGGCAAGGGCGTCGCCACCGTCTAGCGCCGCGGCACGCCCGCGGACCATCCCGACGCAGGCCGGCCGTCCGTTGGTCAGTCGTCGATCCTGGCGACCAGTACGCAGGCGTCGTCCTCGCGCTCCGTCTCGCCGAACTCCTCCAGTACCAGCCGTACGCACTCGCGTGCACTGTGGGCAGCGGCGAACCGAGGGGCGAGCGACAGCAGCCTGCCCCGGCTCTCGTGGTCCGTGCTGCTGCGCCGGGACAGCCCGTCGGTGTGCAGGACGAGCAGGTCGCCCTTGCGCAGGCTCGCTTCGGCCTCCTCGTACACGGCGCCGGGTGTGGCACCCAGCAGTACGCCGCGCGGCGGGTCCAGCGGGCGGCCCCGGCCGTCGCGGAAGAGGAGCGGGGCCGGGTGGCCGGCCTGCGCCCAGGTGAGGAGGCGGGTGCCCGGGTCGTACTGGCAGCAGACCGCGCTGCCCAGGGAGGGCTGCGCGGCGGACGTTTCGAGGAGTTGGTTGAGGTGCCCCATCAGCGAACCGGGGCGGAGCCCGGCCAGGGCCAGGCCGCGCAGAGCGCCGAGCAGCATCGCCATCGAGGAGGTGGCGGGCACGCCGTGCCCGGTGAGTCCGCCGACCGTCAGCAGTGACCGCCCGCCGGACAGTTCCATCGCGTCGTACCAGTCTCCGCCGACGAGTTCACCGCTGGCCGAGGGGAGATAGTAGGCGGCGAGGTCGAGCGCCCCGCCCGCCCGGAGCGGTGCCGCGCCGCGCCATGGCGGCAGGACGGCCTCCTGGAGCTGTACGGCCGCCCTGCGTTCGGCCTGGGCGAGCTGGCGTTCGCGCTGGAGCGAGTCCTGGTTCTCCCGTACGGCGCGCTGGGTGCGGCGCAGCGTGCTCACGTCGCGCAGCACCGCCCACATCGAGGCCGTGGAGCCGTCGGTGTCGAGGACCGGTTCACCCATCAGGTGCAGGGTGCGGACCTGGCCGTCGTCGGCACGTACGATTCGGAACTCGCCGTCCAGGGGCTTGCCGTCGACCAGGCAGTCCGTGACCATCGCGGTGAGCAGGTGCTGGTCCTCGGCGAGCAGCATGGACGGCAGCTCGTCCAGGGTCAGCGGGCCGCTCTCCGGGGTACGGCCGAAGATCTCGTACAGCTCGTCGGACCAGCTGACCTCGTCGGTGAGCAGGTTCCACTCCGCGCTGCCCACCCGGGTGAGCAGCGATACCGGCGCCGAACCCGGGAGGGAGGCGGCGGACGGCTCCCGCGGCACCGGCAGGGACGGCAGGCCGTCCTTCAGCTGGCCCAAGTGGGCGCCCAGGTCGTCGAGTTGGTGGACGGCCAGATCGCACAGGGCGCGCTGCCAGCGCACCTCGGCGTCGTCCTCGTCCACCGTGGCGTCCCGGCGGACCGCGTCCACGTCGCCGCGCAGCCGACGGGTCTGCGTGATCAGTGCGTCGACCATGCCCCGCTCGGGAGGCTGCGGCGCGGTGCGATCCGCGAACAGGGACGGCGGCATGGCGTACTCCGATACAGGCGCGGCCGGAAGGGGTCCGTCGGGTCTTCGGGTCGTCGCGTACGTGGGCGTGAGAAGTCGACCGTTAAGACTTTGGCACAGCGGGCCGAGGGCCGTAAGGCGTTTGGCAACACTCGATCCGGTGGTGCATCCGGCATATGCCGACGGCCCCGGGAGGGTTACGGCTCCTTCCGTCCCAGCTGCCCCACGCGCCACAGCCGCACGGCGGACAGACCGGCCGCGGCGATCAGCAGCAGGTCCCGTACGAAGAGGTTGGCGATGGCTAGCGGATCGGCGTCGTCCCGCAACCCCCGGTACAGCAGGGGGAATCCGAGCGTCGTGAAGACACAGGCCGCCAGTACGAGCCACGCGGCCGGCCGCTGCGAGGTCTCCCGCCCCAACAGGCAGACGGCCGCCAGGCCGACCAGCCACACCAGGTACTGCGGGCTGATCACCCGGCTCGTCACGACGAACAGCAGTACGGCGGTCAGGGAGGCGTCCGGCAGGAGCCACGGCGCGCCGTCCGACGGCGCGGGGCGCCGGGTGCGCCAGTACAACAGCCAGCCCAGCGCCAGCACGGTCAGGCACTGCATCACCAGGGACACGGTCTCCACGTACGGACCGACGAACTCGTGCGACCCGTCCTTCGCCTTCCACGTCCCGGACCACCCGAAGTGCCGGGCCACGTGGAACGGCAGCGCTCCCACCGACTCGATCTGGATGCCGCGGGACTTCTGGGCGGTGAGGAAGGAAAGGGCGTGCGGCATGGCGAGGGCGAACCCGGCGAGGAGCACCGCCCCGGTGAGCGCGGCCGACAGCCAGGAGTGGCGGGTGCGCCGGCCCCGTCCGGTGCCCGCGAGGAGCAGCGCGGGCCACACCTTGATCAGGGCGCCGAGGGCGACCAGCGCGCCGAACGCCCGGTCGGCCCAGGGGCGTGACGAGGCGGCGACGACGAGCGCCGCCATCGCCACCGCGGTCACCTGGAGGTCGAAACGGTTCCACGGCATCGTCGACAGCACGGCGAGCGCGGCGGTCCACAGCCACGCCGCGGCCAGTGAACGGCCCTTGCGCATCGCGAGCCACAGGAGCCCCGCCGTCACCAGGGCGTCGGTGAGGGCGGCGGTCAGGACGAAGGCGTGACCGTAGTCGAGGGAGGGCAGCAGTCCCGGCGCGAGGATCGGGAGGGCGGCCCCCGGCGGGTACTGCCAGCTCACGTCGTGGGCGGGGAACGTGCCCGACGCCAGTACGCCGAACCAGCCCCGGTACACCGTGTCCACCGAGGGGTCGAGCGTGCCGTCACCGGCCAGCGGGGGCACCTTGAGCGCGGCCGCGACGAGCCACAGGCGGCTCAGGGCCCAGACGGCGATCAGGGTCCAGGGGGAGGCGGAGAGGCGGGCGAGCGGGCCGGTGCGGAGCATCCGTGCACTCTACGAGGGCGACGCGGACCGCAGAACGCCAGGTCAGCAGGGGCGGGCATGAGAAGTGGGGGTTCGGGTACGCGCGGCAGACACTGGACATAGCGTCGTCGAGCCGAGGAGAGAGCCATGACCGACCGCCGTCAGGACCGTCCGGAAGAAGAGCCCCCCGGGATTCCGAGGGACATGCCGGACCAGCAGGCACCGTCCACCGGGGACCCGGGGGACTCGGTGGAGGGCAGGGGCCCGGAGGAGCACAGGGAGGACGGAGCCGCCGAAGAGCCGACGGACTAGGGCAGCCGTCGGGCCGCCCCGTGCCGGCGACCCGGGCGAGGTCCGAGGAGGGGCCGGCGCGGCCGGCCCCTCCGGTGCGGGGCTACTACGCGACCGTCCTCCTCGCGCACTCCTCCACCACGGCGCGCAGGTCCCCCGTCCTGCGCAGCAGCTCGCGCTGCACGTGCGCTCCGTTGCCCCTGGCCAGCAACGCGTCCAGGTGCTCCTTGACCAGGTCGGCGTCCCCGCTGTCGCGCAGTGCCTCCGCGACGTGGTCGACCAACGCCCGTACCACTGTCTCCGCCGGAGCCGGTGTCATCGTCCGCGGGTCGACCAGGTCCCCGCACAGCCCCGAGCGCCCGGCCCGCCACGACGCCAGCCGCAGCAGACCCACGCCGCTGTCGTCGGGCGGGCCGCCGGCCTTCCAGTCCCGGGCGGCGGTCTCCACCAGGGCCCGCACCAGTGCCGCGATCAGCACCGTGTCGTCCGCCTCCAGGCACACGTCCGGCACCCGGACCTCGACGGTGGGGTAGTGGCGGGACAGCCGGGCGTCGAAGTAGATCATTCCCTCGTCGAGCAGGGTGCCGGTCGCGAGCATGCCCTGCACCTGGCGGTGGTAGTTCTCGGCCGTGCCGAACCTCTCGGTCGCCCCGGTGGACGGCCAGCGCCCCCACACCCGGCTCCGGTAGCTGCTGTACCGGGTGTCCTTGCCCTGCCAGAAGGGCGAGTTGGCGCTCAGGGCCAGCAGCGCGGGCAGCCAGGGCTGTATCCGGTCGAGCACCGCGACGCCCTCGTCGTCGGACTCCACGGAGACGTGCACATGGCAGCCGCAGGTCAGCTGCTCCAGCGCGGTCAGCCCGAACTCCTCCTCCAGCCTGCGGTAGCGGTCACCGGAGTTGATCGAGGGATCGACCGGCAGGGGGGAGGTGGCCAGCGCGGCGAGCTCGGCCCCCGCCCGGCGCGCACCGGCCGACGCCTCGCCGCGCCAGCGCCGGAGTTCCTCGGCCAGTCCCTCGATGGTGTGGCGGGGGCGGGTGGCGATCTCCAGTTGCTCCCGGTGCAGCTCTTTCTCCAGCGTGGATCCGTCCGGCAGCGCGGCCAGGATGACCCCGGACACGGCTCGCGGTGTCCCCTTGCTGTCGACCAACAGGAGTTCCTCTTCCACTCCCACACTTCGCATGCGGTGGCCCTTCTCGGCATTCGGTTCTGGACGGCGGACAACACAGCGATCATGGCGGTGGCGGTACGAGTGCCCTGTTTCTCTACCCACGTGCTCCGGTCGCGCCGCACGTTCACGACTGTGCAAATATCGATCTCATGTCGGCACTGACTGATCTCCTTCCATCGGAAGCGGTACGACTCGACGTCCATGTGGCGGACTGGAGGGAAGCGGTCCGGGAGGCGGGCGACCTCCTCGTCGCCGGCGGGGTCACCGCCGCGGAGTACACCGCGGAAATGATCCGGAACGTGGAGGAGAACGGTCCGTACCTCGTCGTCGCGCCAGGTTTCGCCCTTGCGCATGCCCGCCCATCGCCTGCCGTACGCAGAACCGGAATGTCCTGGCTGCGGCTCGCGGAGCCGGTCGAGTTCGGGCACGACACCAACGACCCGGTGACCCTGGTGGTGGCCCTCGCGGCGCAGGACTCCGCGGCGCACACCACCGCGATGGGCGCCCTGGCCCGGCTGCTCGCGGACCCCAGGAATGCGCGCGCCCTGCACGAAGCGGCTACGCCAGAGGCACTGCACGCCGTACTCGCGGGGCCGCAGGACGGACGTACGACCGCGACGGCGAAGCCCGCGCCCTCCGCCGGCCCGCCTCCCGCCGACGCTCCGGCCACGGCATCGGCGCCCGGTGGATCCGCGTCCGCCGGCCCCGTGGTGTCCGCCGGGCCCGCCGTGCACAAGATCCTCACCGTCTGCGGCAACGGCGTCGGAACCAGCCTGTTCCTCAAGAACACCCTGGAACAGGTCCTCGACCGCTGGAAGTGGTCGACGTACGTGACGGTCGAGGCCACCGACACCATCTCCGCCAAGGGAAAGGCGTCCGAGGCGGTCGCCATCCTCACCTCCCGCGAGATCGCCAGGACGCTCGGCGACGTGGGGGTGCCGGTGAAGGTCGTCGAGGACTTCACCAGTACGGCGGAGGTGGACGGCGTGCTGCGGGACACCTACGACGTCTGATCACGGATCCACCGCCCTGGAGGCAGCACATGGACCGGCTCGTTTCCTTCGCCGAGTTCCTCGTCAACGAGGTCCTCAGCCAACCCGCCTACCTCATCGGCATCATCACCGCCGTCGGCCTGATCGCCCTGCGCAAGTCCGCGGGCCAGATCGTGGGCGGAGCCATCAAGGCGACGCTGGGGTTCCTGCTGATCGGCGCGGGGGCAGGGCTCGTGGTCGGCTCGCTCGCCCCGCTCGGAGAGATGATCCAGGGCGCGACCGGAGCGCACGGCGTCATCCCCACCAATGAGGCCATCGTCGGCATCGCACAGGCGGAGTTCGGAGCGCGGGTGGCCTGGCTGATGATCGCCGGGTTCGCGGTCAGTCTGCTCCTCGCTCGTTTCACGCCTCTTCGGTACGTGTTCCTGACGGGTCATCACATGCTGTTCATGGCGACTCTGTTGACCATGGTGCTGGCCACGGCCGGGCAGGGGTCGGTGGCAGTCGTGATCGTCGGAGGGGTACTTCTGGGTATCCTGCTCGTCGCGATGCCCGCCTTCGCGCATCCGTGGACCAAACGCATCACCGGCAACAACAGCGTCGCCATCGGCCACTTCGGCACCGCCGGCTACATCACGGCCGGCGCGGCGGGACAGCTCGTCGGCAAACGCAGCCGCAGCACGGAGGAGATGAACCTTCCCGAGGGGCTGCGTTTCCTGCGCGACTCGATGGTCGCCACCGCGCTGTCGATGGTCCTCATCTACGTCATCATGTCCGTCGTCTTCCTCGCCAAGGCCGGCCAGGACGTCGCCTTCGCGGCCTTCGGGGCCGACGGGGCGGCCGCCACCGATGTCGGCAACTATCTGATGAAGTCCGTGATGCAGGGCCTCCAGTTCGGCATCGCCGTCGCCGTGATCCTCTTCGGCGTCCGGACGATCCTGGGCGAGCTGGTCCCCGCCTTCCAGGGCATCGCGAACAAGCTCGTCCCCAAGGCGGTGCCCTCGCTGGACGCGCCCATCGTCTTCCCGTACGCCCAGAACGCCGTGCTCATCGGCTTTCTCTCCAGCTTCGTCGGCGGCCTCGTCAGCCTGGGCCTGCTCACCTGGATCTTCAACCCGGCCTTCGGGTTGGCCCTCGTCCTGCCGGGGCTGGTCCCGCACTTCTTCACCGGTGGCGCGGCCGGTGTCTACGGCAACGCGACGGGCGGGCGGCGGGGCGCGGTCGTCGGCGCCTTCCTCAACGGTGTGCTGATCACTTTCCTGCCGGCACTGCTGCTCAAGGTGCTGGGCGCCTTCGGGGAGGAGAACACGACGTTCGGCGATGCGGACTTCGGCTGGTTCGGGGCGATCATCGGAAACGTGGCGAAGGTCGGCGGCGGGGCGGCGATCGTGCTGATGCTGGCGGTCGGGGCGGTGCTGCTGGCCGGGGCGATCGTGATGCAGAAGCGGGTGGTGGAGACCGGCTGGGACCCCGGGGCGCGACGGGACGCGGCACTGGGCGTTCCCGTCCCCGCCGCGCCCGTTCCCGCGAACACCGCCGTGCCCGCGGGAAGCCAGGTCCGTATCGCCCCGCCGGCGGGGGCTCCGGCGCCGCCCCCGCCCACGGACGCCGGCTGACGCGGCGGCTACACCGCGCGCCAGAGCGCCGGCACGTTCGGCGGCTCCCACCCCGGGCCGGAGGTGTGCGCCTGGAGGCAGGTGTAGGAGCGGCCGCCGTACGTCACCCGGTCGCCCGCGCGGTACGTGGTGCCGGACTTCCAGTCCGTGCCGGACGGTGGCGGGGTGGTCGGCGGGTCGGTGGGGCCCGGCTGCTGCGGAACATTCAGCACGAAGTCGTAACTGCCCTCCCTCCCCGGCCCGTTGCTGCGCATGGTCATCAGGAGGCGCGCGTCGAAGATGCTGTCGGTGTTGTTGCGCGGCTCGCCGGGGAAGTACAACTGGGTGGTGAGGACGGGGCGGTTGGGCGCCTGCACCTTCACGTGGAGGTGACGGGTACGGCCCGGGTAGAGGCCCGGCACGATCGTCGTGAGCGTGAACGCACCCTGTGCGTCGGTGAACTGGTGCCCGCGGAAGCGGTATCCCCTGTTGTCGTAGGCGCCGTTCGCGTCCGCCTGCCAGAAGTCCAGCAGGGCGTTGGCTATCGGGCGGCATGCCAGCCCGAACACGTACCCGGTGACGGTCAGCCTGGTGCCCGGCGGGTTCCCGTCGAGGAGGGAGGTGCGGCGGGGCGAGTTGGGCCTGAAGTACGGGCCTTCGGTCTGCGGCGGGGTCGGATCGTCCCCGTCGTCGCACTCTGGCGTCAGTTCCGGTGCAGTGCCCTCCTCGCGGGTGGTCCTGGCGAGAGCCGGGACGCCGGCGAACGCGACCGGCAGCGACGCACCGACCGCGAGCGCCGCCCTCAGCACCGTCTTGCGGGACGGGCGCGACGATCCGGCGACGGTGGGGACGGGCTCCGTGGGCTCCACGGGCTGGGTGGGATCGGACTGATCCATGGGGGGACGCCTCCAGGCGGGGGGTGGGCGGAAGGAGGAGCGGGGCCGGGCGCGCTCCGGTCTCCCGCTCCCTTGCGAACCTAGGCCTGCGGCTCCCCGTGGGCGAGGGACGGGACGCGGTAGTCGTGGTGCATTGCACCGCTGCCGCGCCGGAATGCGCCCGGGCTGATCCCCGTCTCCCGCCGGAAGAAGCGGCAGAAGTACGCCGGGTCGGCGAACCCGACCCCTGCCGCCACCTGGCGCACCGTCAGATCCGTGCGGACGAGCAGCCGTTTGGCCTCGTGGGTACGGGTCTGGCGTATCCACTGGCCCGGAGTGCGGCCCGTGGTCCGCTTCACCGTGTCGTTGAGGTAACCGACGCTCACCCCGACCCGCGCCGCGCAGGCACCTACCGTCCACGCCTCGGGACCCGGCCGCGCCAGCAGGCGTACGAAATCCCGCGTCACCTGTGCGGGACGCCCCGACGGTTCGGGACGTTCCGGAGCCGGCCCGGCGAGCCGGAACGCCCGTACCACTAGGACGTGCAGATACGCACGCAGCACCGAGGCGAACCCCTCCTGCCCGGTGCGGTGCTCGTGCTCCATGTCGGCGATCAGCCGTGCGAACGCGGACGCATCGGCTCCGGCCGGGCTGAACCAGGGCCGCTCACCAAGGACCCGCAGCAGCTCGCGGTCACCGGGGTGATCGAGGAGGAAGTCCTCGGTGAACAGGATGACCTGCCCGTGCAGACCGGTGGCGTTCTCCCAGTGGTGCACCTGCCCCGGGTTCACGAAGCACAGGTGCGGCGGACGCAGTTCCCAGCGGGAGAGGTCGATGACGTGCGCACCCCGGCCGCCGGTCACGAAAACGATCTCGTAGAAGGTGTGCCGGTGCGGGAAGGCGGCCCGGGACAGCGGGCCCACGGCGTCGAACGAGCCGATGGCGAAGGGGAGCTGCAGCGGTGCGGGCACCTGGAGCCGGTGCACGGGCACGGCACTCTCCACCGTTTCCAAGCTGTCGCCCCTTCCTCCCCGGCCGCCCGCCCGAGGCAATGAAGAAAATGGTCCGGACCAATGCACGATGGCACGCCGCGACGCGCCGGGGAACGGGGCCGCAGGGGCGGGCCCGCGGACCTTTCCGACATGCCGTAATGAATGTCCTGGCCCAGCCTGGATACGCGAGAGCCGTACCCACCCTCCGGACGAAGGGCGCACCTCAGCCATGGGCACCGATGACCGAGCCACCGGCACCGCCGGCCACCGCCCCCCGGCGGACGGCGGCAGGCCCCGAGAGGTCGGCGGGGAGGCCGCGGAAGACACGGAGGAGGCCCTCGCCATCCGGTCCCGCGTCACCCTGCGCATCAACGGCAGAGCGCACTCGCTCACCGTGGACCACCGCGCCACCCTCCTCGACGTCCTGCGCGAGGACCTCGATCTGACCGGCGCGAAGAAGGGCTGCGACCACGGACAGTGCGGCGCCTGCACCGTCCTCGTCGACGGTCGGCGGGCCAACAGCTGCCTGCTGCCCGCCGTCGCCCAGGACGACCGGGAAATCGTCACCGTCGAAGGCCTCGCAGGCAGCGAGGGCGACCCGGACGCGCTGCACCCGCTCCAGCGGGCGTTCCTGGACCGGGACGCCTTCCAGTGCGGCTACTGCACCCCCGGCCAGCTCTGCTCGGCGATCGGCATGCTCGCCGAGGCAGAGGCCGGCCATCCCTCCGCCGCCACCCCGCCCCAGGAGCTGTGCACCCACCCGAACGGCCCCGCCGCCCTCGGCAGGGACGAGATCCGGGAGCGGCTGAGCGGCAATCTCTGCCGCTGCGGCGCCTATCCCCACATCGTCTCCGCCGTCGAGGACGTGATCAGGTGAAGCCCGTCGGATACGTACGCCCGCACAGCGTGGACGAAGCGGCGCGTGCCCACGCCGGGCGGCCCGGAGCCCGCTACCTCGGCGGCGGCACGAACCTGGTCGACCTGATGAAGCTCGGTGTGGAGAGCCCCGAAATCCTCATCGACGTCAGCCGGCTGCCGCTGGACACCGTCGAGGAGCGGCCCGACGGAACCCTGAGCCTCGGGGCGACCGTCCGTAACAGCGACCTCGCTGCCCACCCCCTCGTCCGCACCCGCTACCCCGTGCTCTCCCAGGCCCTGCTCGCCGGAGCCTCGGGCCAGCTCCGCAACATGGCCACCACCGGCGGCAATATGCTCCAGCGCACCCGCTGCCCGTACTTCCAGGACACCTCCAAGCCCTGCAACAAGCGCGAACCCGGCACCGGCTGCGCCGCCCGCGACGGGGTGCACCGCGACCACGCCGTGCTCGGCCACTCCGCGCAGTGCATCGCCACCCACCCGTCCGACCTGGCGGTCGCCCTCGCCGCCCTGGACGCGCACGTCGAGCTGCGCGGCCCGGACGGCGGACGGAGCGTGCCGGTCACGGAGTTCCACCGGCTGCCGGGGGAGCGGCCGGACCGGGACACCGTCCTGCGGCACGGCGAACTCATCACCTCCGTCACCCTTCCGGCCGATGCCGCCGGACTTCCCTCCGCGTACCGCAAGGCCCGCGACCGGGCGTCGTACGCCTTCGCGCTCGCCTCGGTGGCTGCCGTGCTGGAGGTGCGCGAGGGCGTCGTACGGCAGGTGGCGCTGGCCTTCGGCGGGCTCGCGCACCGGCCCTGGCGCGCCCACCTGGCCGAGGCCGAACTGCTCGGCGCCGCACCCACGCCGGACCGCCTCACCCACGCGCTGGACACCGAACTCGCCGCCGCCGAGCCCCTGCGCGACAACGCGTACAAAATCCCCCTCGCCCACCGCCTCGCCCACGAAACCCTCACCCACTTGATCCCCACCTAAGCCCCGCGGCACCCCCCTCGGGCAGCCGGGCCCACCCCCCGCGAGCCCTCTTGGGCGGCGGGGCCGCCCGTTCCGCCCCGTAGCCCCCTTGGGCGGCGGGGCCGCCCCCGGGGGCGGAACGGGCGGGCAAGGGGGCGGCCCCCACCGGAGGTGCACCCCCCGCCCCCGCCCCCCGCCCCCCCCCCCCCGCACCCCCGCACCCCCGCACCC
>NZ_JACHEM010000012.1 GCF_014207445.1 Streptomyces candidus
CCCGATCCGGCGACAAGGCGCCACATGGTCATCGATGAACACGTACAGTGCCGCCAGAAGGGCGTCCAGGTCTGTCTTCACACACTGACCAACGGGCGCCCTTCGCCATGGTCGCGACCAGCACAAACATCGGACTCATTCATCTAGACGCGCACGCCCACCGAACGCAGGTAGGCGACCGGGTTGATCGCCGAGCCGTAATTGGCGGTGGTGCGGATCTCGAAGTGCAGATGCGGGCCGGAGGAGTTCCCGGTGTTGCCGGACAGGGCTATTCGCTGGCCGGCCGCGACCCGCTGGCCGGGCTTGACCTGGAGGCGCGAGAGGTGCGCGTACTGGGAGTACGTGCGGTCGGCGTGCCGCACGACGATCGCGTTGCCGTACGCGGGGCCGTCGCCGCCGCCGTTCGGTCCCGCCTTGACGACGATGCCGGGCCCGGCGGCCTTCACGGCGGTGCCGACCGGGACGGCGAAGTCCTGGCCGGAGTGCTTCTGGGCCCACATGCCGCCGCCCTTGCCGTAGGTGGCGGAGAGCGCGTAACCCTGGACGGGCCTGGCCCATGCCCTGGCCCCGGCCTTCTTCTGGACGGCCTTCGTCCGGGTTGCCTTCTTGGCGACGGCCTTCTTGGCGACAGCCTTCTTCTGGACGGTCTTCTTCTGGACGGCCTTCTGCACGGAGGCGGACTTGCCGACGGGCGCGGCGGTCCTAATCTCCGCGGCGAAGGCGGCGCTCCCGGAACCGGCAACGGCCGTCGCACCGAATACGACGGCGACGAGGGCGGTGCGGATCCGCCGGGAATGGGCGCGCTTCGACATGCGGGAAAGACCTCCGGACGTGAAAGATCCCGGCGGGTTCCCGCCGGGCTTGCTCCACCTTGGTAACCCGCCGCTCCCCGCAGCCCCAAACCCCCCACGTACGAGTCCACGTAGTAGCCGGGGCGGATGAACACGGCGCCTTGACGCCCTCAGCTCCGCCCTGCCGTACCACCCGAAACCCGGCGAAAACCTTCCCCTGCTACGCCACCCCACCCGTACCCGGAGCCACGGCGGCCGCTTCCGACAGGCCGTCAGCCCGAGCCGGAGGACCTGCCTCGCGCCGCTGCCGAACCGTCGCAGGACGGCCGGTGAACCCGACTACCACCTCTAGTAGGCGGGGTATCCCCTGTGCGCCTTGTCACGAGCAGCCACCCCCGCGCCGTACCCGGACGGGCACCCCTCGGCCTCAGCGCGTCAACCAGGCACCCTTCGTCCACTCGTACGGACGGCTCGTTGCCGTTCCGCTCGCCCGTCCGTTCCTCGTGCGCAAGTCTCAACCGCATGAGGGGAGTCGGCGTACCGTGGGGACGCAGGACAGTGCTGGCCGGACCGGAGGGGCGCCGTATGGGCGAGAACCGAGCGAAGAACAGCGGCGACAGCGACCCCGTCGGCCCCACAGCCCCCGCCCTCCCCGCCCACCCCACCTGGCACACCGTCGTCAGCGGACGGCAGATCGACCTGCCCGCGACACTGCCCACCATCCGCGCCGCCCTCACCGCCGCGCAGGCCGCCGACCTGGATGCCGAGCTGGCCCGTACCCCGGCCCTCGACCTCCCCCTGGTGCTGGCCCGCTGGGCGCTCGCCCCGACGCAGGCCGCCGCGGAGGACGAAGCGGTCTTCGCCCGCCTGGCGACCGGCGACTTCTCGGACTGCGTGGCCGCCTCGGGCGACGAACCCCGACCCGCCCCGGAAGTTTCATGACGCGTCTGCGCATCCAGTACGCCCCGGCCGCCGAGATCGCCCGGCACGCGATGCACCCGGACCTCCGCCGCCGTTTCGAACACTCCATGCGCGCCCTCGCCCGCGACCCGTACGGCCAGGGAACGCGAGACGTCAAGGGCGAGAAGGACCGCCGGCAGGGGGTCGCGGGCGGGGCCGTGGTCGTCTACTACGTGAGCGCGGCGGTGCTGGTGGTGACGGTGGTACGGATCGTGCACGCGTGACGCCGCGGCCAAGGAGCGGTCGGCGGCGCCGGCCGTAGGGGCCGGCGTCCGTCACGTCACGGGAAAGGGGCCCCGGAAACCTTTCGGTTTCCGGGGCCCCTCACGCGCTCACCTCGGCACGGATGCCGAGCGTCACGCGTCCTTCGTCATGTTCGGCCCGGCGTTGCCGCCCGCGGCCGACTCGATCGGCGGGACGTCGGGCAGCGCCGCCTTCTCCTCGCCGCGGAAGGTGAAGGCCTTCGCTTCGCCCTCGCCCTCGGTGCCGACGACCACGATGTGACCGGGGCGCAGCTCGCCGAAGAGGATCTTCTCGGAGAGGATGTCCTCGATCTCGCGCTGGATCGTCCGGCGCAGCGGCCGAGCGCCCATCACGGGGTCGTAGCCCTTCTTGGCGAGCAGCGACTTGGCTTCCGAGCTCAGCTCGATGCCCATGTCGCGGTCCTTGAGACGCTCGTCCACCTTGGCGACCATGAGGTCGACGATCTGGATGATGTCTTCCTCGGTCAGCTGGTGGAAGACCACCGTGTCGTCGACACGGTTGAGGAACTCGGGCCTGAAGTGCTGCTTGAGCTCTTCGTTGACCTTGACCTTCATCCGCTCGTAGTTGGTCTTGACGTCGCCCTGGGCCGCGAAGCCCAGGTTGAAGCCCTTCGAGATGTCCCGCGTACCCAGGTTGGTCGTCATGATGATGACCGTGTTCTTGAAGTCCACGACCCGGCCCTGGGAGTCGGTCAGGCGACCGTCCTCCAGGATCTGGAGCAGGGAGTTGAAGATGTCCGGGTGCGCCTTCTCGACCTCGTCGAAGAGGACCACGGAGAACGGCTTGCGCCGCACCTTCTCCGTCAGCTGGCCGCCCTCTTCGTAGCCCACGTAGCCGGGGGGCGAACCGAAGAGACGCGAGACCGTGTGCTTCTCGCTGAACTCCGACATGTCGAGGGAGATCAGCGCGTCCTCGTCGCCGAACAGGAACTCCGCCAGCGTCTTGGACAGCTCGGTCTTACCGACACCGGAAGGACCGGCGAAGATGAACGAGCCACCGGGGCGCTTCGGGTCCTTCAGGCCCGCACGCGTACGGCGGATCGCCTGCGAGAGGGCCTTGATGGCGTCCTTCTGACCGATGACGCGCTTGTGCAGCTCGTCCTCCATGCGGAGCAGCCGCGAGGACTCCTCCTCGGTCAGCTTGAAGACCGGGATGCCGGTCGCGGTCGCCAGGACCTCGGCGATCAGCTCGCCGTCGACCTCGGCGACGACGTCCATGTCGCCGGCCTTCCACTCCTTCTCCCGCTTGGCCTTCGCGGCGAGGAGCTGCTTCTCCTTGTCGCGCAGGGAGGCGGCCTTCTCGAAGTCCTGCGAGTCGATCGCCGATTCCTTGTCCCTGCGGACGCCTGCGATCTTCTCGTCGAACTCTCGGAGGTCCGGCGGCGCGGTCATCCGGCGGATGCGCATCCGGGATCCGGCCTCGTCGATCAGGTCGATCGCCTTGTCCGGAAGGAAGCGGTCCGAGATGTAGCGGTCCGCCAGCGTCGCCGCCTGGACGAGGGCCTCGTCCGTGATGGAGACGCGGTGGTGGGCCTCGTAGCGGTCGCGCAGACCCTTGAGGATCTCGATGGTGTGCGGCAGCGACGGCTCCGCGACCTGGATCGGCTGGAAGCGGCGCTCAAGAGCGGCGTCCTTCTCCAGGTGCTTGCGGTACTCGTCGAGCGTGGTGGCGCCGATGGTCTGGAGCTCACCGCGGGCCAGCATCGGCTTAAGGATCGAAGCCGCGTCGATCGCGCCCTCTGCGGCACCCGCGCCGACGAGCGTGTGCAGCTCGTCGATGAACAGGATGATGTCGCCGCGGGTGCGGATCTCCTTGAGGACCTTCTTCAGCCGCTCCTCGAAGTCACCGCGGTAACGGGAACCGGCGACGAGCGCGCCGAGGTCGAGGGTGTAGAGGTGCTTGTCCTTGAGGGTCTCGGGCACCTCGCCCTTGACGATGGCCTGCGCCAGGCCCTCGACGACGGCGGTCTTGCCGACGCCGGGCTCGCCGATGAGGACCGGGTTGTTCTTGGTCCGGCGGGACAGCACCTGCATGACCCGCTCGATCTCCTTCTCGCGCCCGATGACCGGGTCGAGCTTGGACTCACGAGCGGCCTGGGTGAGGTTCCGGCCGAACTGGTCGAGCACCAGGGACGTGGAAGGCGTGCCTTCCGCAGGGCCGCCGGCAGCGGCGGTCTCCTTGCCCTGGTAACCGGAGAGCAGCTGGATGACCTGCTGCCGCACCCGGTTGAGATCGGCGCCCAGCTTCACCAGGACCTGGGCGGCGACGCCCTCGCCCTCGCGAATCAGGCCGAGCAGGATGTGCTCGGTGCCGATGTAGTTGTGGCCGAGCTGGAGGGCCTCTCGGAGCGACAGCTCCAGGACCTTCTTCGCACGCGGGGTGAAGGGAATGTGGCCGGACGGAGCCTGCTGGCCCTGACCGATAATCTCCTCGACCTGCTGGCGAACCGCCTCAAGCGAAATGCCGAGGCTCTCCAGGGCCTTAGCGGCGACACCTTCACCCTCGTGGATCAGACCCAGGAGGATGTGCTCGGTGCCGATGTAGTTGTGGTTGAGCATCCGGGCTTCTTCCTGAGCCAGGACGACAACCCGCCGCGCGCGGTCGGTGAACCTCTCGAACATCGTTATTCGCTCCTCAGAGCGGTCGGGCAGTTAAGGGGTCGGTCCCCTCCCTGTCCTTCCGCATGCTAGTCCCGCAGGGCGGGACAGCTCATTCCAACTGCCGACACCCGTTCTTGCCTCCCGGCCTGAACAGCCGACAACTACTTCAACTCGATGGTGCGAGACGATGTTCCCGCAGGCCAAGCAGTTAGCCCCATCGCCACTACGCCGATGGCGAACGTGGGACTGCTTCGTATGCGTGTCGCCCCTGTCTGCGTAGCTGCCGGAGTGGGCCCTTACTAGGTCTGTCTTACCCGCAAGCACTGACACTCCATGCGGCGCACGCCGGTTCCCTCAGCTACGGGCGAACATCCTTGCGCCGCCGGAAGCGCTGGCGCGCCCCCCATGGGCCCACGGAACGCATCCGCCCGGGGACCCACCGTAACCATGCGTCGTTTCCGGAGTTTTCCCGGGCATGGCCCTCACCCTTCCGCACCCCCGGCTTCCGCTGTCCGACGGTGGCACCGCGCAGTGCGCCGCCTGGTACGAGAAGGAACTCGGCTGGGCCACCGTCAGCGCTCCCGGCGAACCGGTTCTGCTCCGTACCGGTCTGCGGTTCGACGTGCTGGAACTGCCCGCCACCGCGGGCCACGCCGTACTGCGCCGGGTCGGCCCCACGGGTCCGGTCGCGCTGTTCGGGCACCGGATGCGGCTGCTGATCGCCCCGGGGAGCGCCGAAGAGGTGCCCGCGCTGCTGGAGTGGCTGGAGTGGGGTTCCGTGCCCCTGGATCTGCGGGCGACCGGCCCCGGAGGACTGATCGCCGCCCCCGCCCCGCCCGGAGCGGCGGCGTCCGGTCCGGTTCCGGCAGGCGGGGCCGCGGTCTGGCTGCGGCCCCCCGCACCGGGGCACGAGGAGGAACAGACACTGCCGGCCTTCGCCGGCGTCGGGGGCCGCGGTGCCGCCCCCGATCTTCTGCGCCTGGTGGCCGCGGCGGCGACGGAATGCCACCGGGCCCGGTTGGCCGTCTCGACCGTCGAGGTGCGGATCGACGGCGAGCAGACCGACCGCACCAATACGGCACTGCCAAAAGAACGGCAGGCTCAGCCGTTGGCCTTCTCGTAGGCCTCCCGCACCGAGGCCGGGACGCGGCCGCGGTCGTTCACGTCGTGGCCGTTCTCCTTGGCCCACTTACGGATCTCGGCCGTGTTCTGGCTGCCACCGGAAACAGCGCGCGTCTTGCCGCGTCCCGCAGCACGTCCGCCGGTGCGGCGGCCGTTCTTGGTGTAGGGGTCGAGCAGCCCGCGGAGCTTCTCCGCGTTCGCGGTGGTGAGGTCGATCTCATAGGTCTTGCCGTCCAGAGCGAACGTCACCGTCTCGTTCGCCTCGACGCCGTCGAGGTCGTCAACAAGAAGGACCTGAACCTTCTGCGCCACCGGATTTCCTTTCATCGAAAATGCAGTACGCGGAAAGGAAACCGCTTTTCTACGGAAAACACAAACCCCTGTCGGAGGTTCAGTTGCGCGAGAACACGGGAAACGTGCGCGTATCGGACATAGGGATACACGGACTTACAGCAGCTTCAGCGGTCGCTTCAGAGGTGCAGAAGCATCCGGCTGTTGCCCAAGGTGTTGGGCTTCACTCGTTCGAGACCGAGGAACTCCGCCACGCCCTCGTCATTGGAACGCAGCAACTCGCTGTAGACATCTCCGTCGACCGGGGCCTCGCCGATCTCCACGAAGCCGTGCTTCGCGAAGAACTCGACTTCGAAGGTCAGGCAGAATACGCGGCGGACCCCGATCCAGCGTGCGGTCTGGAGGAGTTTGTCCAGGACCTGATGTCCCACACCGGCGCCCTTGAAGGCGGGGTCGACGGCGAGAGTGCGTACTTCGGCGAGGTCTTCCCACATGATGTGCAGGGCGCCGCAGCCGATCACCGAGGCGTCCTCGTCGCGTTCCGCGACCCAGAACTCCTGGATGTCCTCGTAAAGCGTCACGTTCGCTTTGTCGAGGAGGATGCGGCTGCGGGCGTAGGTGTCCACGAGAGCGCGGACGGAGGGCACGTCACTGGTGCGTGCCCGGCGGACGGTGATGGCTTTTGCCGACGCAATACGATCTGGGGCCATGACCGGACGCTATCGCCCGGAGGTCTTCTCGCCGTCACCGGGGAGTTGCACGACCCGCATCGCGTCCTGAAGTGCCTCGCGCTGCTCGGCGGACATCATGCCGAAGAACGCGACAAGGGCCGCGGCGGGGTTGTCACTGGTCGACCAGGCTTCGTTCATCAGTGCGGCCGAGTAGGCGGCCCGGGTGGAGACCGAGGTATATCTATAGGCCCGGCCGTCGACTTCCCTTCGCACCCAGCCCTTCTGATGGAGATTGTCCATTACGGTCATGACGGTGGTGTAGGCGATGGACCGGTCCTTCTGAAGATCTTCGAGGACTTCCCGGACGGTGACCGGACGGTTCCACTCCCACACGCGCGTCATGACGGCGTCTTCCAGCTCTCCCAATCGGCGGGGCACAGCGCCACCATAGTGGGAGTTATCGCCGAATGGCGGGTCATCGGGGCCCTGGACAGCAGAAAAAGGGTGTGCGGGTCAGCAGGAGCTGATCCGCACACCCTCTTGGTTCCGGCGATGTTGCCGGTCCGGCCGCCCTACGCGTCGCCGGTGCGCTGCGCGGCCTCGGCGGCCGCGGCGTCCACGTAGGCGTCTTCCTTTGCCTTGTTGGCACCGCCCTGCGTCTTGACGATCGTCACGATGAGGGCGATGAAGAAGGCGGCCATCACCACCGGGGGCAGGAGCGCGGAGACATAGTCCATGTCTCCAGAGTAGCTAGCTCGCTTCCCGGCGCTCCCCCGGGGGCGTGGGCCGTTTGCGGGGCGGGAAGGCCTCGGCCGGGGTCGGCACCGGACGGCCGTGGGCCGGGGTGTCGGCCGGCGCGGGTTCCCGTGGAGCCGGCTTGGCCGGCCGGGAGGGCTTGGCGTCGGCGGAGAGGCCGCCGGGCAGTGCGGTGAGCCGGGTGCGCGGGGCCGGCGCGGCGGGTGCCGGAGCGGCGGTCGCGTACGAGGTCGTACGGGCGAGTCTCGCGCGTACGGAACGCTCCGCGATGCCCTGGCAGCGGGCCAGCAGCGCCGCAGCGAGCGGCATGGAGCGCAGGGAGCGCAGCGAGACGAGGTCGTCGGGCAGCGGGCGGTAACCGGCCGCCAGGGCGTCCTGGAGGAGTTCCAGGTAGCCGGTGGCGGAGCCGGGGAGGGCGACCCGGTAGCGGGCGAGGTCCGCGAGCAGGAAGGCGCGCAGCCGGCCTGCCTCGTGGATCGCCTCGTCCACCGACTCGGCCAGGCGCAGGCACTCCCGTACCTCGTCGGCGGGGAGGGGGGCGGGGTGGAGGGCGAGGGCAAGGGCGCGTCGGAGCACACGCAGTTCGTCTGCGCTGAACGCCATGCCGCCGCGGGAACCGTATGGCGTGGGCATGTGGTGACTTTAAGTGCTAAGCGGACAAATTTCTCTTAACGGGTGTTCGGTGGCGCGTCAAATCCGCGCCTCCTGATCGGTTCGGCCCGCGGGCGGGCGGAGCTGTCGTGTGCGGGGGGCGGGGCGTACGGCACAGGGGCGGGTCCACCCGGTTCGTCCGGCCGGGCGGGCCCGCCCCTGTCGGGCGAAGCGGTTCACCCGCGGGCGGGCCCGCTCTTCACCCGAGGGCATGTCGTGGCGCACCCGCGGGAGACGTCGCGCTTCACCCGCGGCAGACGTGGCGGTGTCACATGCGGGAGATGTTGCGTTCGTACACCAGGCGCAGGCCGATCAGGGTCAGCCACGGTTCGTGCTCGTCGATCGCGGAGGACTCGCCGAGGATGATCGGAGCGAGGCCGCCGGTGGCGATGACGGTGACGTCGTCGGGGTCGGCCGGGGAGAGTTCGCGGGCCATGCGGGCGACGACTCCGTCGACCTGGCCGGCGAAGCCGTAGACGATGCCCGACTGCATCGCCTCCACCGTGTTCTTGCCGATGACGCTGCGCGGCCGGGCCAGTTCGATCTTGCGGAGCTGGGCGCCCTTGACGCCGAGCGCGTCGACCGAGATCTCGATGCCGGGGGCGATGACGCCGCCCACGTACTCGCCGCGTGCGGAGACCGCGTCGAAGGTGGTGGCGGTGCCGAAGTCGACGACGACCGCGGGGCCGCCGTACAGCTCGACGGCGGCTACCGCGTTGATGATGCGGTCGGCACCCACCTCCTTGGGGTTGTCCATGAGGATCGGGACGCCGGTCTTCACCCCTGGCTCGACAAGGACGGAGGGGACGTCGCCGTAGTAGCGGCGGGTGACCTCGCGCAGCTCGTGCAGGACCGAGGGGACGGTGGCGCAGATCGCGATGCCCTCGATGCCGTCGCCCAGCTCGTTGCCGAGCATGGGGTGCATGCCCATCAGACCCTGGAGGAGCACGGCGAGTTCGTCGGCGGTGCGGCGGGCGTCGGTGGAGATGCGCCAGTGCTCGACGATCTCCTCGCCGTCGAACAGACCGAGGACGGTGTGCGTGTTGCCGACGTCGATGGTGAGGAGCATGCCTACTTCTCCTCGCCCCGGGTGCCTTCGGCCTCACGCAGGTCGAGGCCGATGTCGAGGATCGGCGAGGAGTGGGTGAGGGCGCCCACCGCGAGGAAGTCGACGCCGGTCTCCGCGTACGCGCGTGCCGTGGCCAGGGTGAGGCGGCCGGAGGACTCCAGGACGGCGCGGCCGTCGACGAGGGCGACCGCCTCCGCGGTCTGCCCGGGGGTGAAGTTGTCCAGCAGGATCAGGTCGGCGCCCGCGTCCAGGACTTCGGTGACCTGGGCGAGGGTGTCGACCTCGACCTCGATGGGGACCTCGGGGAAGTTCTCGCGTACGAGCGTGAACGCCTGGGCCACCCCCCCGGCCGCCACCACGTGGTTGTCCTTGACCAGGGCGGCGTCGGACAGCGACATGCGGTGGTTGACGCCGCCGCCGCAGCGGACCGCGAACTTCTCCAGGGAGCGCAGACCGGGGGTGGTCTTGCGGGTGTCGCGGACCTTGGCCTTGGTGCCGTCGAGCACGTCCGCCCAGGCGCGCGTGGCGGTGGCGATGCCCGACAGGCGGCACAGCAGGTTGAGGGCGCTGCGCTCGCCGGTGAGCAGGTCGCGGGTGCGGGTGGTGACGGTGAGGAGCTTCTGGCCGGCTTCGACGCGGTCGCCGTCCTCGACGTGCCGCTCCACCTCGAACTCCTCCGTGCAGACGATCGACAGAACCGTCTCGGCGATGCGCAGACCCGCGACGGTGCCCGCTTCGCGGGCGGTGAAGTCGCCGGTGGCCACGGCCTCCTCGGGGACCGTCGCGACGGTCGTCACGTCGACGCCGTGGGCGAGGTCCTCGGCGAGGGCGACGTTGGCGATGTCCTCGACCTCGATCGGGTCCAGGCCGCAGTCGAGGAGGAGCTGGGCGAGGTCGGGGTCCAGGCCGCAGTCGGCGAGTTCGTACGCGTCGTCCGCCCCGCCGTCCTGGGGTTCCGTTCCGGCGGAGCAGCCGCAGGCGTCGCCGCAGCCGCCACCCGTGTCGGCCTGCGGGAGGAGCCGGGGATTCTCGGGGGTGCTCACTGGTGCTGCTCCTTCGGGAGGGATGCGGGTGCTTCCGGTACGGGGGACTGCTGCTGTACGGAGGGCTGCCGTACGGGCGGGAAGGCGGCGCTGTCCGTACGGTGGACGACCGGGCGGCGGTCGGGGGTCAGCCGTACCACCAGGTGGCGCCGCCAGTCGGTGTCGTCGCGGTCCGGGCGGTCCTCGCGCCAGTGGCAGCCGCGGGTCTCCTCGCGCTCCAGGGCGGCGGCGACCAGCACGCGCGAGACGCACAGGAGGTTGGTCGTCTCCCAGGCGTCGACGCCCGGCTCGGCGGACTTGGCGCGGCCGTCCGGGTCGTGCGCCGCGTCGCGCTGCACGGCCTCCAGAGCGTCCGCGGCCGCGCTCAGGCTTGCGGCCGAGCGCAGGACGCCCGCACCCTGCGACATCGTCTGCTGGATGCCGTGCCGGGCCTCCGGGGCGATGAGCGGGAGGACGGTGGCGGGCCCGGTCGGGGTCCCCGGGGTGCGGAGGTCCGCGGCCGAGATGTCCTCGGCGATGCGCTCGGCGAAGACCAGTCCCTCCAGGAGGGAGTTGGAGGCGAGCCGGTTGGCGCCGTGGACGCCGGTGCAGGCGACCTCGCCGCACGCGTACAGGCCGGGCACCGTGGTGCGGCCGTGCAGGTCGGTGCGGACGCCGCCGGAGGCGTAATGGGCGGCCGGGGCGACCGGGACCGGCTCGGTCACCGGGTCGATGCCGTGGGCGCGGCAGGCGGCCAGGATGGTCGGGAAGCGGTTCTCCCACATCTCGCGGCCGAAGTGGCGGGCGTCGAGGTACATGTGGGCGGCGCCCTGTTCCTGCATGCGTCGCATGATCGCCTTGGCGACGATGTCGCGGGGGGCCAGTTCGGCGAGTTCGTGCTGCCCGAGCATGAAGCGCACGCCGTCGCCGTCCACCAGGTGCGCGCCCTCGCCCCGTACCGCCTCGGAGACCAGCGGCTGCTGGCCCTCGGCGCCCGCGCCCAGGAACAGCACCGTCGGGTGGAACTGTACGAATTCGAGGTCGGAGACCTCCGCCCCGGCGCGCAGTGCGAGGGCGACACCGTCGCCCGTGGAGACGGCCGGGTTGGTGGTGGCCGAGAAGACCTGGCCCATGCCGCCGGTGGCGAGGACCACGGCGGGGGCGTTGACCGCGCCGACGCCGTCGTGCTGGCCCTCTCCCATGACGTGCAGGGTGACGCCGGCGGTGTGTCCCCGCGCGTCCTTGAGGAGGTCGAGGACCAGGGCGTTCTCGATGGTGCGGACGGCCCTGTCGCGGACCGCTTCGACCAGGGCGCGGGAGATCTCCGCGCCGGTCGCGTCGCCGCCCGCGTGCGCGATGCGGCGGCGGTGGTGGCCGCCCTCGCGGGTCAGCTCGATGACGCCGCTCTCCGGGTCGGTGTCGAAGAGCGCGCCGGTGGCGATCAGGCGCCGTACGGCGTCCGGGCCCTCGGTGACCAGAGTGCGCACCGCTTCCTCGTCGCAGAGGCCCGCGCCGGCGACGAGGGTGTCGTCGAGGTGCTGTTCGGGGGTGTCGCCCTCGCCGAGGGCGGCGGCGATGCCGCCCTGCGCCCAGCGGGTGGAGCCGTCGTCCAGCCGGGCCTTGGTGACGACGACGGTGCGCAGTCCCGCGGCGGTGCAGCGCAGGGCGGCGGTCAGACCGGCGACGCCGGAGCCGACGACCACGACGTCGGCGTCGATCGCCCAGCCGGGGGCGGGGGCGGTGAGGCGTATGCCGGTCACTGTGCTGCTCCTTGCGGGCGCTGCGCTTCGGCCCCGGCGGGGCCGAAGGTCAGCGGGAGGTTGTCGATCAGGCGGGTCGCGCCGACCTTCGCGGCGACGGCGAGGACCGCCTCGCCGACGTGGTCGTCGGGGACCTCGGTGAAGTCGTTCGGGTCGACCAGGGCCAGGTAGTCGAGCACGAGCGGGGGTTCCAGCTTCGCCGCCTTGGACACAACGGTGCGGGCGGCCTCCCGTACGGCGGCGGGGGCGGGCTGCACGGCGCGCTCCACGGCGTGCGCGTCGGCGGCCTCGCGCTCGGCGCCGAGGGCGGCCGGGGCGCCGCCCCGCGCGCGCGGGGGCGCGTGCTCGCCCTGGGCCTGTCCGCGCGCGTGCAGGGCCTGTTGCGCGGCGAGCCGGTCGCGGCCCGCGAACAGGGCCGCGGACAGCGCGAGGGCGGTGCGGCGCTCGGGCGCCGACAGGTAGCGGTTGCGGCTGGAGAGGGCAAGGCCGTCGTCCTCGCGGACGGTGGGGACGCCGACGATCTCGACGGGGAAGTTGAGGTCGCGGACCATGCGCCGGATCAGGGCGAGCTGCTGCGCGTCCTTCTGTCCGTAGAAGGCCAGGTCGGGGGCCGTGAGGTGGAGCAGCTTGGCGACGACGGTGAGCATGCCGTCGAAGTGGCCGGGGCGGGTGGCGCCTTCGAGCCGCTCCCCCATGGGGCCCGCCGTGAGGCGCACCTGGGGCTCGCCACCGGGGTAGACCTCGTCGGCGGCGGGGGCGAACACGGCGTCCGCGCCCGCCTCCTTCGCGATCAGCAGGTCCGCTTCGAGGGTGCGGGGGTAGCGGTCGAGGTCCTCGTTGGGGCCGAACTGGAGCGGGTTGACGAAGACGGTGGCGATCACCTGCCCCTGCGCGCCCGCACGGGCGCGTGCCGTGCGGATCAGGGTGGCGTGGCCCTCGTGCAGGGCTCCCATCGTCATGACGACGCAGCGCCTGCCGGTGCGCGGGAGGGCCGCGAGTTCGGCGGCCGTACGTACCAGGGCGGTCATCGCAGTTCTCCCTCGGAGAGCACGCCCAGCAGGTCTTCCGCCAGCTCGGGCTTGAGCAGGCCGTGGGCGAGGGCGCGGTCGGCGGTCGTACGGGCCATGGCGAGGTAGCCCGCGACGGCCTGCGGGGCGTGTTGGCGCAGCTCCGTGACGTGGGCGGCGACGGTTCCGGCGTCCCCCCGGGCGACCGGCCCGGTGAGGGCGGCGTCGCCGGAGCGCAGGGCGTTGTCGAGGGCGGCTCCCAGGAGGGGGCCGAGCATCCGGTCGGGAGCCTCGACGCCCGCCGTGCGGAGCAGCTCCATGGCCTGGGCGACCAGCGTGACCAGGTGGTTGGCGCCGAGGGCGAGGGCCGCGTGGTAGAGCGGGCGGGCCGCTTCGTCGATCCACTCGGGTTCGCCGCCCATTTCGATGACCAGGGCCTGGGCGGCGAGCCGCAGCTCCTCGGGGGCGGTGATCCCGAAGGAGCAGCCGGCGAGCCGCTGGACGTCCACGGAGGTGCCGGTGAAGGTCATCACGGGGTGCAGGGCCAGCGGGAGCGCTCCGGCGCGCAGGGCCGGGGCGAGGACGTCCGTCCCGTACCGCCCGGAGGTGTGCACGACGAGCTGACCGGGACGGATCGCGCCGGTCTCCGCGAGACCCTCGACGAGCCCGGGAAGGGCGTCGTCCGGGACGGTGAGCAGGACGAGCTCCGCACGGGCCAGCACCTCGGCGGGCGCGACCAGCGGAACGCCGGGGAGCAGCTCGGCGGCGCGGCGCACGGAGGCGTCGGAGACACCGGACGCGGCGACCGGACGGTGCCCCGCCCGGCGCAGCGCGGCCGCCAGTGCGACACCGACCCGGCCGGCCCCGACGACGCCCACGGTCAGGCGGGCGGGACGGTCCGAGGGGTCGGGAACACCCTCGGAGCGGTACGCGGACGGGGGCTCGGGACGGCTCCCGGGGCCGCCGTCCGAGGGAGCTTCGGGGCGGAGCCCGGGGCTGTGGGCCGAGGGCGGCTCGGGACTGCGGGCCGAGCTGGGCCCGGGGCGGTCTGCCGAGGGGGGCTCGGGGTGGGGCGATGCGTTCACGCGGAAACGGCCTTCCGTTCCAGTCCGCAGGGGGTACCGGACGACTGCTCGTCATGCTACGCCAGGGTTTCGGGGGCTTCCCGGGGTGCGCGGCGGGGCGGGCCGACGGTCCTCGGGCCGTCTCCCACGGCCGCCTGTCCACAGGGCCGGCTGTCACGGGCCGGCTGTCCACAGGCTGTGGGGAACCGCGGCGACGCGACCCGTTTCCGTACGCGATCATCGGCGGATGACCGACGACAGCAGCAGGGCCGCCCGGAGCCAGGACGCACTGGCCGAGGACGCACCGGGCACGGACGGACCCGACGTGGACGGGCTCGGTGAGGACGGGATCCGGCGGATGCGGGTCGCCTGGCGCGGGGCGACGCGAGTGCTGTCGCGCACCTCCGCCGAACGCCGGATCGGCGTCCGGCTGGCCGACCTCGCCGCGCACGCGGGCGGCGTGTACGACCTGGACGAGAGCGTCGACATGTACGGCGACGGCGTCGTCACGGAGCTGGAACGGCGCACCGCCCGCCTGCTGGGCATGGAGGACGCGGCCTTCTTCCCCACCGGCACCATGGCGCAGCAGGTCGCCCTGCGCTGCTGGGCGGGACGGACCGGCAACAGCACCGTCGCCCTGCACCCCCGCTCGCACGCCGAGCTGCACGAGCGCGACGCCCTCCACGAGGTGAGCGGGCTGCGCACGGTGCACCCGACGACCGGGCCCCGGCTGCCGACCGCCGACGAGGTGAGCCGCCTGGGCGAGCCCTTCGGCACGCTGATGCTCGAACTGCCGCTGCGGGAGGCGGGATTCGTACTGCCGTCCTGGGAGGAGCTGACGGAGGTGGTGGAGGCCGCCCGGGAACGGGATGCCGTCGTCCACTTCGACGGGGCGCGGCTGTGGGAGTGCGCCCCGCACTTCGGGCGTCCGCTGGAGGAGATCGCGGCGCTCGCCGACAGCGTCTACGTGTCGTACTACAAATCGCTCGACGGCATCTCCGGCGCGGCCCTCGCGGGACCGCGGACGCTGGTCGACGAGGCGAGGGCCTGGCGGCACCGCTACGGGGGCGATGTCTTCCACCAGTTCCCGGCGGCGCTGAGCGCACTGCTCGGCATGGAGCGGGAACTGCCCCGGCTGCCACAGTGCGTGGCACACGCGAAGGTGGTCGCGCAGGCGCTCGGGGAGGGTTTCCGCGCGGCGCGGACGCCATGGTCCCGGGTGCATCCGGAGGTCCCGCACACCCACCAGTTCCGGGTGTGGCTGCCGTACGCCGCCGAGGTGCTGACGGAGGCGGCGGTACGGCAGGCCGAGGAGACGGGCGTGGCCCTGTTCCATCGGTGGTTTCCGTGCCCCGAGGGGCCGCCGGGGATCGCGTTCTGCGAGGTGACGGTGGCGTCGCAGGGGCTGGAGTGGACGGCGGAGGACGTGGTGGCGGCGGTGGCCGGGTTCATCGGCCGGATCGCCTAGCTCCGGTCCGCGGTACGGGCGCGGGGCGTCCTGCCGGTACGGGTCGGCCGGGCGGTACCCGTCGGCCGGGCGGCGCGCAGCCGGTCCGCGAGGCGTGCGCACGCGGCCCTGAGGAACGACCGGCCGGGCTGCCCGGCGGCCACCGAGCGGAAGCGGAGGCCGTCGCGGGCGGCGTCGCCGAGTTCGCGGAGGGTCTGCCGGTCGTGCCGGCCGGGGGCGGGCGGGGTGCGGCTGCCGTGCCGGGCGGCGCGGTGGGCGTCGAGGAGGTGCTGCTGCGATGCGGTCATGGCCTCACGCTGCGCCGGCCCGGCCCCGCGGGCCGAGCGGATTGGCCGAAGCCGTCAATCGGGGCCCTCCTGATTGACGGGCGGCGTCAATCGGCGGCCCGGGTGTCAGTGGTGGCGTGCACCATGAGGGCATGAGCGTGACCATCGACATCACCGGACTCCCGCCCGAGCGGATCGACTTCGCGATCTCGCCCCTGGCGGAGCTGGGCATGGCCCTGCACACCCTGTCGGAGCCGGGACACCATCCGGCGCAGCACGGCTGGGCGACGGCGACCGCCGCCTCGCTGAAGCCGGACCTCGCGGACCGGCTGACCGAGGCCGACTTCCTGTGGCGGACGACGTTCTCGGACGTGTTCATGCCGTTCGCCGGGGTCAAGGGCCACGCACGCGTGCCGGGGACGTCGCTCGCGGAGGACCTGGACCGGCTGGACCGGCTGGATGACGAGACGTTCGTGTCGGCGGCACTTGAGTTCACCTGCTCCAGTACGTACTCGGCGGGCGGGCCCTCGCCGCTGGTGAACGCCGAACTCCGGTCGCGGGCCCGGGACATGGCGGCGGCGCGCGGGCCCAAACCGCTGGAGTTCACCGACCGGCTGCTGGCGGACCCCGGGTCCGTGCGGGTGTGGCTGCGGCGACTCTTCGAGGACTGCGACGACGCCTTCTTCCGGGACACCTGGCAGCGGGTCCGTATGCAACTCGCCGCCGAGGCACGGCAGAAGACCGACCTCCTGCACCGCCGCGGTCCGGCCGCCGCTCTGGGGGCGGTGTCCTCCGCCGTCACCCTGGACGAGGAGGCGCGCCGCATCGAGGTCGACAAGCTCTCGGTGGGCCACACCAGCGCGGTGGGCACGGAGGCGGGGGCGGGCCTGACGCTGATCCCGTCCGCGTTCGGCTGGCCGCACCTGTGGGTGCTGTACGCCCGGAACTGGCGGCCGGTGATCCATTACCCGGTGGGCTCCCCCGAGCTGGCCTCACCGGCGTCGCTGGAGGTGCTGCAACGGCGGATGGACGCCCTCTCGCATCCGCTGCGCATGCAGCTGTGCCGTTTCCTCGGACGCACCCCGTACACGACGGTCGAACTGACGGACGCGCTGAACATCACCGCTCCCGAGGTGTCCCGGCACCTGACCGTCCTGAAGAAGGCCGGGCTGATCACCACCCGGCGGCGCGGCCGGTACGTACTGCACCAGCTGGACATGACCGTGGTGGCGCGGCTGGGCAGCGACTTCCTGGAGGGGGTGCTGCGGTAGGCGACCTCGTTCGACGTCCGGAGCCCTCCTGCGACGCCCGGCGCTCAGCGTGCTCCGGGCGAGCCCCCGGCGCGTACCAGGCCGGCCTCGTACGCGAGCACGACCACCTGTACGCGGTCGCGCAGGCCGAGCTTGGTCAGGATGCGGCCCACGTGCGTCTTGACCGTGGCCTCCGACAGGACCAAGCGGGCGGCGATCTCCCCGTTCGACAGGCCCTGGGCGACCAGCAGCATCACCTCGCGCTCGCGCTCGGTGAGCTTCTCGACCTCCTTGTGCCGCGGCTCCTTGCCGGTGCTCGGCAGCATCGAGGAGAAGCGGTCGAGCAGACGGCGGGTGGTGGACGGGGCGACCACCGCGTCCCCGCTGTGCACGGAACGGATCGCCGCCAGCAGTTCCGCCGGCGGCACGTCCTTCAGCATGAAGCCGGAGGCTCCCGCCTGGAGGCCGGAGAAGGCGTACTCGTCGAGATCGAAGGTGGTCAGGATCAGCACCTTCGGCGGGTTCTCCGCCGCGCAGATCTTCCGGGTCGCCTCCACCCCGTCCAGCCTCGGCATGCGGACGTCCATCAGCACGACGTCGACGGCGGTGCCGCGCAGCAGGTCGATGGCCTCCTGCCCGTCGCCCGCCTCCGCGACGACCTCCATGTCGGGCTGCGCGGCCAGCACCATCCGGAATCCGGTGCGCAGCAGCATCTGGTCGTCGACGAGCATGACGCGGATCGAATTCGGCATGGAGGGGGACCTTCCGGGGAGCGGGCGGGGCGGGTTCGGGGATGCGGGCCGGGTGGAGCGGGGCGCGCAACAGGCGTGGGGCGGTTTCGCGTGCGGGCGGGGCGGGCCGGCTGTCAGTGGGCCGGTTTGAGCGGGAGCAGCGCGCTGATCCGGAAGCCGCCGCCGGGGCGCGGGCCCGCGTCCAGCGTGCCGCCGACCATACCGACCCGCTCACGCATGCCGATCAGACCGTGCCCCTGGCCGTCCGCCCCGCCGTCCTGGTACAGCTCGTGGGAGGCGCCCCGGCCGTCGTCCTCGACGAGCAGGCCGAGCCCGTCGTCGAAGTAGACGAGCCGCACGCTCGCGCCCACGTCGGGGCCGCCGTGCTTGCGGGTGTTGGTGAGGGCCTCCTGCACGATCCGGTACGCGGTCAGCTCGACTCCGCTGGGCAGCGGTCGCGCGGTGCCCTCGACCTTGAAGTCGACGGCGAGGCCCGCGGCCCTGACCTGCTCCACCAGGTCCTCGATCTGCTGGACGTCGGGCTGGGGAACGTACTCGCCACTCTCCTGCTGCTCGCCCGTACGCAGGACGCCGAGCAGTCTGCGCATCTCGGCGAGCGCCTGGCGGCCGGTCGTCGAGATGGTCTCCAGCGCCTGTTTGGCCTGCTCGGGCGAGGCGTCCATGACGTACGAGGCGCCGTCGGCCTGCACCACCATCACGGACACGTTGTGCGCGACGACATCGTGCAGTTCCCGGGCGATCCGGGCGCGCTCCGCGGCGACGGCGACCTTGGCCTGCGCCTCGCGTTCCTTCTCCAGCCGGGCCGCACGCTCCTCCAGCTGCGCGAAGTACGCGCGCCGGGTGCGCATCGAGTCGCCGAGCACCCAGGCCAGGACGAACGGGACGGTCAGGAAGACGGCGAAGACGAGGGGGGCGATCGGGTCGTTCTTCTCCACCGACCAGCGGACCTGGGAGAGCGTCGCCGCGGTCAGCGACCCGCCGAGGGCCAGCCGGGAGGCCCAGCGGGCGCCGTTCGCCGCGACGGTGTAGACGATGACGAGCATCGCGAAGTCGGAGGGGTTGGGTTCAACGTCCAGGGCGAGCTGGAGCAGCCCGGCCAGGATCGTCACGATCAGCATCGCCTCGGGGGCGCGACGGCGCAGTGCCACCGTGAGACACAGCACGAGGATGCAGAAGGCGGCGGGAATCTCCCCTGTCCCGGAAACAGTCCCCCCGAACATCAGCACGGACATTCCGAGGAGCATCACGGCCCAGAAGCTGTCGACGCTCGTCGGGTGTCTGCGGATGAAGTCGTAGAGGCGCTGCACATGTCCAGCGTAGGGAAACCCTGGAGGCCATTGGGTCAACCGGAGGGGCGATCCGGTGGCCGGGCCACTACTCCCCAAGGTGGAGACGTCCGTGGAGACTGGGTGGCGTGAGAGACGAAAAGGGCCGCACGGACGGACGAGGCGCCGGTCGGCCCAAGGGGTGCGAGCGAAGCGAGTGGCTCGGGTGGCGGGAGGCGTCGGAAGCCGCGCTGTACGGGCCCGGCGGGTTCTACGTACGGCCGGACACCGACGGACCGGCCGCGCACTTCCGTACGTCCGTGCACGCGTCACCGCTGTTCGCGGGGGCGGTCGCGCGACTGCTGCGGGAGACGTACGAGTCGCTGGGCGGACCGGCCGGAATCGCTCTCGTCGACATCGGTGCCGGGCGCGGCGAGTTGTTGACGGGAGTGCTGGCGGCGCTCCCGGACGGCTTCGGGGTGCGCGCGTACGCCGTGGAACGGGCGGCCCGTCCGGCCGGGCTCGACCCCCGCGTCGAGTGGCTCACGCGGCCCCCCGCCGGTATCACCGGCCTGGTCTTCGCGAACGAATGGCTGGACAACGTGCCGGTGGACGTCGCGGAGGCGGACGAGGACGGGGTGGCGCGGTACGTCGAGGTGCGGGCGGCGGACGGCGCGGAGCGCCTCGGGGCGCCGGTGTCCGGGGCCGACGCGGCGTGGCTGGAGCGGTGGTGGCCGCTGACGGGACGGCCGGGCCACCGGGCGGAGATCGGACGCCCTCGGGACGCGGCCTGGGCGGACGCGGTGGGGACGCTCGACGCCGGCCTGGCGGTCGCGGTGGACTACGCCCACGCGCGCGCGTGCAGGCCGCCGTACGGGACGCTGACCGGGTTCGCCGGCGGCCGGGAGGTACGGGCGGTGCCGGACGGCAGGTGCGACGTGACGGCGCATGTGGCGCTGGACGCGTGCGCGGCGGCGGGCACGGAGGCCGGTGTGCGGGGAGGTACGGAACTGCTGACGCAGCGCCAGGCCCTCGGACGGCTGGGGGTCGTGGGCTCGCGTCCCCCGCTGTCACTGGCGTCGACGGATCCGGTCGCGTACGTGCAGGCGCTGTCGTCGGCGGGCGAGGCGGCGGAACTGGTGGCGCGCGGCGGGCTGGGGGACTTCGGGTGGCTCATGCAGACGGTGGGGACGGCGTGTGAGGGGGACGGCGGCGTCTGAGGGAACGGCGTCATGAGGGGGCGGCGGCGTGAGGGGCACGGCCGCCCCGCCGCCGCTACGGGTTCCGGTCTGAGGAGAGCGGCCCTCTGCCGCCCCGGCCCCCGGCGCGGGGAGCGGTCCCGCCGGCGCCCCGGTCCTCGGCTCCCCGCCGCCCGAGTACCCCCGCTCCCCTGCCCCCGCCCCGAGCCACCCGGTGGATACTGTCCCCCATGACGCAGACGACGACAGTCGGCATCGGCGGCGGCGCCGAGAGCACCGACATGGTGCTCAACATCGGCCCCCAGCACCCCTCCACGCACGGCGTGCTCCGTCTCAAGCTCGTCCTGGACGGCGAACGCATCCAGCATGCCGAGCCCGTCATCGGCTACATGCACCGCGGCGCGGAGAAGCTCTTCGAGGCGCGGGACTACCGCCAGATCGTCATGCTCGCCAACCGCCACGACTGGCTGTCGGCCTTCTCCAACGAGCTGGGCGTCGTCATGGCCGTGGAGCGCATGCTCGGCATGGAGGTCCCGGAGCGCGCGGTGTGGACCCGTACCCTCCTCGCCGAGCTGAACCGGGTGCTCAACCACCTCATGTTCCTCGGCTCGTACCCGCTCGAACTCGGCGGCATCACGGCCGTCTTCCACGCCTTCCGGGAGCGCGAAGAGCTTCAGGCCGTGATGGAGGAGGTGTCCGGCGGGCGCATGCACTACATGTTCAACCGGGTCGGCGGCCTCAAGGAGGACGTCCCGGCGGGCTGGCCCGGCCGGGTCCGCGACGCGGTCGCCTCCGTCCGTTCCCGTATGAACGTCTACGACGACCTGGTCCTCGGCAACGAGATCTTCCGCGGCCGTACCCGGAACGTCGGCGTGCTCTCCGCCGATGCGGTCCACGCGTACGGCGTCTCCGGCCCCATCGCCCGTGCCTCGGGCGTCGACTTCGACCTGCGGCGCGACGAGCCGTACCTCGCGTACGGCGAACTCCAGGACACCCTCAAGGTGGTGACACGGCAGGAGGGCGACTGCCTCGCGCGCTTCGAGTGCCTGCTGGAGCAGACCCACAACGCGCTCGACCTCGCCGACGCCTGCCTCGACCGGATGGCCGGCCTGCCGCCGGGCCCGATCAACCAGCGTCTGCCGAAGGTGCTCAAGGCCCCGGAGGGCCACACCTACGCCTGGACCGAGAACCCGCTCGGGATCAACGGCTACTACCTGGTCTCCAAGGGTGAGAAGACCCCGTACCGGCTGAAGCTGCGCTCGGCGTCCTTCAACAACATCCAGGCACTGACCGAGCTGCTGCCGGGGACGCTGGTCGCGGACATGGTCGCGATCCTCGGCTCGCTCTTCTTCGTCGTGGGCGACGTCGACAAGTAGCGGGTGGACGGCCGGCGGCGGGCGAGCGGCCGGCCGTCGGCGAGGTGACGAGCCGGCGGCGGGCAGCAGGCGGCGGGCCGGGGCCTCAGGAGCCGATCGCGCTCCGGAGGTCCGCCACGTCCAACTGCTCGGTCTCGTCGTGTGCCGTCAGGTCGATGACCGCGCCGACGGTCTCGGCGTCGGCGGCCGTACGGGAGGACCGGTGTTCGGCGAGGGCTTCCTCGCCGACGACGTCCGCGAGGTCCTCGTCCTGCATGTCGGCTGCCACGCCCGCGCCCGTGCTGGTCCCGAAGAAGTCGAAGCCGCCCTGCTTGCGTACGGCGGGCAGATTCTGCGGCGCGTACGGCGTGAGGGCCGACGAGGGCCGGGTGTGCTCCCGCGCCTCACGGGCGGCGTCGGGCGCGGGCCGCGGAGTCGCGGCAGGTACCGGGCCGGCGGAGGGGGCGGCGGCGGGTACGGAGGCCCCAGGGGGTGCGGAGGCCGGGGGACGCGCCGCGCCCGAGGCCGGGACCGGGGCCAGTGCCTGCGCGTCCACCCGCGCCTCCTCACGCACCGGGACCTGCCCGTCCGCCGGTACGTCCGCCGGGGTGTCCCCGGTCGCGTCCCGCGGTGCGGCCACCCGTGCCGGGACCTGCGCCGCGGGCCGTACCGCCATCCCGCCGGACGCGACGCGGGCCGCCGCCTCCCGCTGGGCCCGGCCGTTGCGCTCCAGGTTCTCCAGCGCCGCCGCCGCCCGCATGTACGCGGCCGGAGTGGGCGTGGAGCGGGCGGCGGGGAGTTCCTTCGGGCGCTCCTCGGCGGCTGCCGTCAGTTCGAGCAGGCGGCGGCGCTCCAGCGCGGTCGCCCGCTCGGTCTCCGCGGTGGCGTACCTGCGCAGCAGCGCGGCGTGCTCGTTGCGCAGCGCGGCCAGTTCGGCGCGCTTGGCGCGGAGCCTGGCCTCCAGCTTGACGCGCAGGGCCCGCGACTCCTCCAGGTCGCCCTCGATCTCGGCGACGCGCTCCTCGGTCTTCCAGGTGTCGGCCTCGCGCGCCCGCTTCAGCTCCGCGACCCTGCGGCCCGCCGTACGGTCCCAGCTGCGCATCAGAACGGCCCCGGTGACGGCCGCCGCCGCGACGACGGCGACGAGCACCCGCAGGGCCACGGGTTCCGCCACGAACCAGGCGCCGACGGCGCAGGCGAGCGAGCCGCCCGCGACCGCCGACGAGGGCAGCAGTTTGTGCAGGGGTGGTGAATGGCGGTGGCGTCCACGGGGCATGGCCTGAAATTTACCGCGCGCAGGACACGTATGGGGCATCACTCGCCAATCTGTTCCCGTGCGGTTACCCGGGAATCGGCCAAGCACCGCTCCAACTGCTCTGCGGCTACCCCTTGATCAGGTTCTTCTCCTCCAGATAGGTCTTCGCGACATCGGCCGGCTTCGCGCGCTCGATGTCCACCTTGCGGTTCAGTCCGCCGAGATCCGCCGTGGTGAGCGCCTTGGTGAGCTTGCCGAGTGCCTCGGCGACCGCCGGGTCGCCGGCGTCCTTGGCGTTGACCACCGGCAGCAGGTTGTCGGCGTTCTGGAGCTTCTTGTCGTCGGCGAGGAAGACGAGGCCGAAGCTGTCGATGGTGGCGTCCGTGGTGGTGGACAGGACGAGCTGCGCCTCGCCGTCCTTGACGGCCTGCTTGGACTGGGGCGTGCCGACGCCCTTGGGGACGAGCCCCGTGACGTCGATGCCGTACTTCGACTTCAGACCGGGTGCGCAGAACGGCCGGATCTCGCACTCGTCGCCCGCCGCGATCTTGACCCTCACCTTGGACCTGCCCAGGTCGGACAGCGTCTTGAGGTTGTTCTTCGCGGCGAATTCCTTCGTGACCGCGAACGCGTTCTGGTCGACGGCCTCGCCCGCCGGAAGCACCTTCAGGCCGAGCGGCTTCGCCAGGTCCTCCAGGGCGGCGACGGTGGCCGTCACGTCGCTGGAGGCCAGCGGCTTCTTCTCCGCCTCCTTCGCGCCGTTCACCTTGGCGTTGAGGAATTCGGTGAGGGTCGCCGCGTACTCCGGTACGACGTCTATCTCGCCCTTCTCCAGCGAGGGCTCGTACAGCTCACGGTTCTTGACGACGGTCACCGAGGTGGCGAACCCGGCGTCCTTGAGGATCTGCGCGTACAGCTCCGCCAGCACCTTCGACTCGGTGAAGGCGGCCGCGCCGACCACCAGCGAGCCCTTCTTGCCGCCACCGGCGGAATCGGTCGGTCCGGAGCCGGGCTTGCCCTGCTGCTCCAGACTGTCGCCGCCGCACGCGGCGAGCGAACCGGTCAGTGCCACCAGGCCGACTACCGCACCCGCGAGGCGTGAGGTCTTGCTCATGAGAGTTCACCATCCAGGAAGTGCCCGAGGCACGGGAAACAGGGACAAGGGAGGACGAGGGAAAAGGGACGTCGAGGGAGAGGTGCGCGAGGAGGCACGAAGCGGCCCGGAGCCGTACGCGGCAGTACGGAACGAGCGGCGGGAAGTCACCGTCAGGCGGCCTTCCGCAGCGGTGAGAACACCCGGCCCAGCAGCACCAGCACCCCCTCCACCACCAGTGCGAGCAGCGCCACCAGCAGCGCTCCCGCGACCACCTGTGCGGTGTCGTAGGTGTTGAAACCGGCGGTGATGATGCGGCCGAGCCCGCCCTGGCCGACCATCGCGGCGATCGAGGCCGTGGCCACCACCTGCACGGCGGCCGACCGCACTCCGGTCATCACCAGCGGATGGGCGAGGGGCAGCTCGACCCGGGCGAAGAGCTGCATGCCCGACATGCCCATGCCGCGCGCCGCCTCCACCACCGACCGGTCCACCTCCCGCATACCGACGTAGGCGTTGGTGAGCAGCGGCGGCACGGCGAACAGCACCAGCGCGACGATCGTCGGCACGTATCCGGCGGAACGCAGCGGCGAGACCATGAACAGCGCGAGCACCGCGAACACCGGGACGGCCCGTCCCACGTTGGAGATGTTGACCGCGAGCGCACCCCCCTTGCCGAGGTGACCGAGCAGGAAGGCGAGCGGCAGGGCGAGCAGGCAGGCGATGAGCAGCGCGACCCCGCTGACGTACAGATGCTCCGTCAGCCGGACCCATGCGCCACCGTCGCCGGACCAGTTCGAGCCCGTGACCAGCCAGGTCCAGGCCTCTGCGAGGACACCCATCGAGATCAGCCCGCCCCCACGGCCGCAGTCGGCCTCCGTATTCGTGCCGTACGCGGTTCCGGCTCCGCGCCGCCCGCCCGCGTCCACGGTGTCAGCAGCCGTTGCAATCCGAGCAGCAGCAGGTCGGCGACCACGGCGAGCAGCACGCACAGCACGGACGCGGCGAGCACCTGCGCCTTGAAGAACGTGGGCAGCGCGTCCTCGATGAGGTTGCCGAGGCCGCCCCGGCCGACGATCGAGCCGACCGTGGTGAGCGCGATGGTCGACACGGTGGCGATCCGCACGCCCGCCAGCAACGCGGGGAGGGCGAGCGGAAGTTCCACTTCCCAGAGCATCCGCCCCGGTCCGTAGCCCATACCGCGGGCGGCCTCCCGGGTCTCCTGCGGGACCGCTTCGAGTCCGGCCAGGATGTTGCGTACGAGGATGGTCAGCGAGTACAGCACCAGACCGGTGATCACCAGCGCCGAGGACAGCCCGAACAGCGGCAGCAGCAGCGAGAACATCGCCAGCGAAGGCACCGTGTACAGCACGGTCGTCAGCCCGAGGACCGGGCCGGCGAAGCGCTTGCTGCGGCGGGCGAGCAGCGCGAGGGGCAGGGCGACGGCCAGTCCGATCAGTACCGACACCACCGTGATCCAGACGTGCTGGACCGTCGCCTCGGTCAACTCCTGGCTGCGGGAACGCAGATATTCCGCGCAGATCCAGTCGTTCGTCACCAGGCAGTTCTGCTCGCTCACCCGTCCCACCTCCCCCGCTCCGCCCGTTCCACACCGCTGGAGCGGCAGTGGAGAACGTATGTTCAAAGCCCGTGCGAGGACCATATCGCCGACCACTGACAACGCCCTCGGTCCGGTTCGGGCCGCCACATCCCGGCAACACCCTCTTCACACGAGTTCCGCCGCCAACCGTCACAATGGGGACCCATGATCCGGTTCGAGCACGTCACCAAGCGCTACGCCGACGGCACGACCGCCGTCGACGACCTGTCCTTCGAGGTCGCCGCGGGTGAACTCGTCACGCTGGTGGGCCCTTCGGGCTGCGGCAAGACCACCACCATGAAGATGGTCAACCGGCTCATCGAACCGTCCGCGGGCCGCATCCTGCTCGGCGGCGAGGACATAGCCGGGGTCGACCCGGTGGAACTGCGCCGACGCATCGGCTACGTCATCCAGCAGGTCGGCCTCTTCCCGCACCGGACGGTGCTCGACAACACCGCGACCGTCCCGCACCTGCTGGGCGTGAAGCGCGCACAGGCCCGTGCGCGCGCGGCCGAACTCCTCGACCTGGTCGGACTCGACCCGAAGGTCCACGGCCCCCGCTACCCCGAGCAGCTCTCCGGCGGCCAGCGCCAGCGCGTCGGTGTCGCCCGCGCCCTGGCCGCCGACCCCCCGGTCCTCCTCATGGACGAACCCTTCGGCGCCGTCGACCCGGTGGTCCGTGAGCATCTGCAGAACGAGTTCCTGAAGCTCCAGTCGCAGGTCAACAAGACGGTGCTGTTCGTCACGCACGACATCGAGGAGGCGGTCCGCCTCGGCGACCGGATCGCGGTGTACGGGCAGGGCCGCATCGAGCAGTTCGACGCCCCCGCCGCAGTCCTGGGCGCACCCGCCACCCCGTACGTCGCGGACTTCGTCGGCGCGGACCGCGGCCTGAAGAGGCTGTCGGTGACGCCCATCGAGGAGAGCGACCTGGACCAGCCGCCCGTGGTCCACCTCGACGACTCCCTCGCGACCGCCACCCGCCGGCTGTCCGCGGAGGGCGCGCGCTGGGCCGTCGTGCTCGACCGCGAGGACAACCTGCACGGGTGGATCCCCGCCGACGCCACGGAGAGGGCGGGCACGGTACGGGAGCACGCGCGCCGCATGGAGGCGTGGCTGCCGGTGGGCGCGTCCCTGAAGCAGGCGTTCGCGACGATGCTCCAGCACGACGCCGGCTGGATCGCCGTCATCGACGAGGACGGCGAGGGGCGGTTCCTGGGCGTGCTCACGCCGGCGCGGCTGCACGAGGCGCTGCGGCGCTCCATCGACGCGGACGGCCGCAAGGTCTCCCGTACGGAAGTGGCGGTCGAGACGGTCGGCTAGCGCCGCCGGGTCAGGGGGTGAGCTTCTTGCTCATCCACTCCACGACCGCCGGGATCTCGCGCTTCCAGGTGTTGAAGTTGTGCCCGCCGCTGTTGAGGGTGATCGACGACACCTGCGTGGGCGGCTTCACCTTGCTGATGAACTGGGCCGTCGGCTTCTTGTTGTCCTCGCCCTTCTCGCTGGTGGTGACCAGCAGGGAGGTCTTGGGCGCGGGCAGGTTGTCCAGGGCCCAGAGCAGGTTGGCACGCTGCTTGAGCTTCGGGTCGCCGCCGAAGAGGTCACCGGTCGTCGCGTCCTCGGCCGCCTTGTAGTACGCGGAGAGACCGGCGCCCGCGGCGAACTTGTCCGGGTGCGCCATGGCGATCTTCACGGCGCAGTAGCCGCCGGTGGAGTTGCCCATGAACCCCCAGTTCCGCGGCTTCGTCCCCACCCGGTACGCGCCGGACACCGCGCGCGGCAGGTCGTCGGCGAAGAACGTCTCGGTCTGCGGGCCCTTCGGGATGTCCACGCACTCGGTGTCCCGCGGCGGCGCGACGGTCGGCCGCATCATGACCATGATCATCGGCTGTGCCTTGCCGGCGCGGGCCTGCATCAGCGCGGTCTGCGGGTAGCGGAGCCCCTTGATCAGGTTCATCGCGGTGCCGGGGTAGCCGGTCAGCACGACCGTCGCGGGGAAGTTCTTCTTGGCGTACTGGGGCTGGAAGTACTCCGGCGGCAGGTAGACGAAGGCCGGACTGACGATCTTCGACTTCACGCCCTCTATCCGTACTTCGTGGATCTGCCCGCCGACGGACGGCTTGTTCCCGCCCGGAACGTCCATCGTCCGGGTGCCGATGAGCTGCGCGTGCCTGCCGGGGCCGGACGCGTGGTCGACGACCACGCCCAGCTCCTCCTCCTGGCCGAAGAGGTCGGCCCACGAGCCGTAGAAGAGGAACGACTTGTTCGCCGCCAGGCCGACCGCGGCGAACAGCGCCAACTGGGTCACCAGCAGCATTCCCACCCTGCCCAGCACCGCACGCCAGGTGCGGCCCGAGAGCCGCGGCCAGAGCCAGATCGTGGCCGCGAAGAACAGAACCGCGATCACAACGGTGAGCACGAGAACCTTGGTACTGGTGAGACCCATGACGAGATCGTTACTTCCTGAATGAGGATTTCCTGAGAGCCGAGTGAACCCGCCCCCCGGAAGCGCCGTCCTAGTGGACGCACGCTGTCCGGGCGGACCTTCTCCAGGGTCCCGGACTCGAAACCTACTTGCGGACCTCGGGAAGCGATGTCAATCAGAATAGATGGGGATAAGTCCGGGGCGGTTCCGGATCGGGTGCGACGGGTCCTCCGCGGACCGCGCCCCGAGAAGGTCCCTTCGCTGGTCGGCGCGGCGGTCACGCTCGTCGGTCTGCTCGACATCGCGGCCGGGGTCATCCCCCGCTTCCGGCACAGCCGGATGCACAGTCTGGCCGAGGTGCTGCCCGGGACGTTCGGGCCGTTCGCCGCCGCGTTCTCCCTCACGGTGGGTGTCCTGCTGCTGCTCCTCGCCCACGGGCTCAAGCGGCGCAAGCGGCGTGCCTGGCGCTCGGCGGTGATCCTGCTGCCGGTGGGCGCCCTCGCGCAGTACATCTACCGGCACTCCGTCATCGGTGTGCTCATCGCGCTCGCGCTGCTGGCACTGCTGCTGGTCCACCGGCGGGAATTCGCCGCGCTGCCCGACCCGCGCAGCCGCTGGAAGGCCCTCGCCAACTTCGTGCTGACCACGCTGGGCTCGATCGGGCTCGGCCTGGTGATCGTCAGCTCCCACCCGAAGACGATCATCGGGAACCCGGACTTCGGCGACCGCCTCACCCACGTCCTCTACGGGCTGGTCGGCTTCGAGGGGCCGATCGACTACGCCAGGCAGGCGTCCTGGACGGTCGGCTACTCGCTCGGCGCGCTCGGCTGGATCATCGCGCTCACCACCGTCTACCTGGCACTGCGTCCCGAGCACCCGGCGGCGCGGCTCACCGAGGAGGACGAGGTACGGCTGCGCGCGCTGCTCGACAGGCACGGCGCCCGCGACTCGCTGGGCCACTTCGCGCTCCGGCACGACAAGGCCGCCGTCTTCTCCCCCAGCGGCAAGGCCGCCGTCACCTACCGCGTGGTCTCCGGCGTGATGCTCGCCAGCGGCGACCCGATCGGCGATGTCGAGGCCTGGCCGGGGGCCATCGAGCGCTTCATGGAGGAGGCCAAGGCACACTCCTGGACCCCCGCCGTGATGGGCTGCTCGGAGACCGGCGGCGAGGTCTGGACCCGCGAGACCGGTCTGGACGCCCTGGAACTGGGCGACGAGGCCGTCGTCGACGTACCGGACTTCTCCCTCTCCGGGCGGGCGATGCGCAACGTGCGGCAGATGGTCAAGCGCATCGAGCGCAACGGTTACCGGACCAAGGTGCGCCGGGTCGGGGACCTGGAGCCCGAGGAACTGGAGCGCATCCGCAGGGCCGCCGCCGACTGGCGCGGCACGGAGACCGAACGCGGCTTCTCCATGGCGCTGGGCCGGGTCGGTGAACCGGGCGACGGGGACTGCTTCATCGCCACCGCTCACAAGGCCGCCGAGGAGGGCGCGCCTCCCGGCCCCTACGGCGACATCAAGGCCGTCCTGCACTTCGTGCCCTGGGGCTCCGACGGCATGTCCCTCGACCTCATGAGGCGCGACCGGGCGGCGGACCCCGGCATGAACGAGCTGCTGATCGTGGCGTCGCTGACCGCGGCCCCGGGCCTCGGCATCAAGAAGGTCTCCCTCAACTTCGCCATGTTCCGCTCGGCACTCGCCCGCGGCGAGAAGCTGGGCGCGGGGCCGGTGCTGCGGGGGTGGCGGGGGCTGCTCGTCTTCCTCTCCCGCTGGTTCCAGATCGAGTCGCTGTACAAGTTCAACGCCAAGTTCCAGCCGCGCTGGGAGCCGCGCTTCGTGGTCTTCCGGACCACCCGCGACCTGCCCAGGATCGGATTCGCGGCGATGCAGGCGGAGGGTTTCGTGACGCTGGGCCTGCCGCGGATGTTCACCCGCAGGTCCGCCACGCAGCGCACCTCCCGCCCCTGCGCCCACACGGACCGCCCCGCCCTGGAACGAACCGCCTGACCCCGCCCCACCGCCCCCGGCAGCCCTGTTGGGCGACGGCGCCGCTCTACGTCAGCCCCCGGGGCGCGGGGGTCCCCCTGCACAAGCCAAGCCGAATGCCTGGCGGAGGGCGGGCAGGGGGGCGGCCCCCACCGGAGGTGCCGTCCCCCGCCCTACGCCCACCCCCGCCACGTACGCCCCCCGCCCACGCCCACTACGCCACGCTGATCGCGATCTTCCCCCGCGTATGTCCCCCAATGCTGTCCCGGAACGCATCCGCCGCCTTCTCCAGCGGATAGACCGCCGCCACCTCCACCTTGACCTCGCCCCGCTCGACCAGCTCCGTCAGCGCCAGCAGGTCCGCCGCGTCCGGCCGCACGAAGACGTAGTCGCCGCCGAGTTCCAGGACGCCGCCGTCCGCGATGGACGCCAGCCGTCCACCCTCGGCCAGCAGGCCCGGCGACAGCTGGAGCGCCTCCCCGCCCACCAGGTCCAGGACCGCGTCCACGCCGTCGGGCGCGACCTCCCGCACCCGCTCGGCGAGGCCCTCGCCGTACTCGACCGGAGTGGCCCCGAGGGACCGCAGGTAGTCGTGGTTGCGGGCACTGGCCGTACCGATGACCTTCACCCCGTGCGCCCGCGCGATCTGCACGGCGAGCGAGCCGACCCCGCCGGCCGCCGCGTGCACGAGCACCGTCTCGCCCTCGCGCACCTTGAGGCTGCGGTGCAGCGACTGGTAGGCGGTGAGACCCGCCAGCGGCAGCCCCGCCGCCTCCTCGAAGCTCGTGTTGCGCGGCTTGCGCGCCAGCGTGCGGATGGGCGCGGCGACGTACTCCGCGAAGGTCCCGCGGGACACGAAGTCCTCGCGTACGTACCCGATGACCTCGTCGCCGGGCTTGAACTCGGACACGGACGGGCCCGCCTTCTCGACGACGCCCGCCACGTCCCAGCCGGGGATCACGGGGAAGACGGCGTCCAGCGCGGGGTCCAGGTACCCGGCGAGGACCTTCCAGTCGACGGGGTTGACCGAGGCAGCGCGGACCTTGACCAACACGGAGTCGGGGCCGAGCTTGGGTTCGGGGCGGTCGCCGTACTCCAGGACGTCGGGGTCGCCGTACACGGGGTAGGAAATGGCCTTCATGGGGGGAGCCCTCCAGTGATGAACGGTTGGGAGCAAAGGGTTCGGGCCGGAGGCCGGGCCTGTACGACCGAGCCTCAATTGTTGAGGATCTCAAGCAATTCAATCCGACCGTAAACCTCAATGGTTGAGATGGTCAAGTTTTGCGGCGTACACTGCGTGTCATGGCAGCCAACCCGCCGACCAAGGCCGAGCTAGTCGAACGACTGGCCACCTCCTTCGGTCTCTATTACGGCGACTTCACCCTCGCCGCCGCCACCGCAGGGCTCACCCCGAGCCAGGCGAAGGCGCTCAGCGTGCTGCGCGGCTCCCCCGCCCCGATGCGCGCCCTCGCTACTACCCTCGCCTGCGACGCGTCCAACATCACCGGGATCGTCGACCGGCTGGAGAAGCGCGACCTGGTGCGCCGCGAGCCCAGCGCCACCGACCGCCGCGTGAAGAACGTCGTCCTGACCGAGTACGGCGAGCGCACGATCGACACCATCCGGGCCCGCATGCACACCACGCTGAACGGTCTGGACTCCCTGGACGACTCGGAGCGCACCGCCCTGTTCGGCCTCCTCGGCCGGGTCTTCCCCGAGGGCCCCGACGGCGGCACGGCCGGTGGCGCGGGCCGCGGCACGGGCGGTCCGGAGATCACGCGCTGAGGCCTAGGCTGGGCGTATGAGTACGTTGCTGCGCACCCACCCCGTCGAAGGGCTCCCGGAGTGGGACCGCTGTGCGGTCATGGGAGTCGTCAACGTGACCCCCGACTCCTTCTCCGACGGCGGCCGATGGTTCGACACCACGGCCGCGGTGAAGCGCGGCCTCGCCCTGGTCGCGGAGGGCGCCGACCTGGTCGACGTGGGCGGCGAGTCCACCCGGCCGGGCGCCACCCGCGTGGACGCCGACGAGGAGCTCAAACGGGTCGTGCCGGTCGTACGCGGCCTGGTCTCCGAGGGCGTCACCGTCTCCGTCGACACCATGCGCGCCTCCGTCGCCGAGCAGGCGGTCACCGCCGGCGCGGTCCTGGTCAACGACGTCAGCGGCGGCCTGGCGGACCCGCACATGGTCCCTGCGGTCGCCGCCGCCGAAGTCCCCTTCGTGGTCATGCACTGGCGCGGCTTCAGCGAGAACATGAACAGCCTCGCGGTGTACGACGACGTGGTCGCCGAGGTCCTCGCCGAACTGCACGCGCGCGTGGACGCGGTCGTCGCGGGCGGCGTCGACCCGGAACGCATCATCGTCGACCCGGGCCTCGGCTTCGCCAAACAGGCCGAGCACGACCTCGCGCTCCTCGCCCACCTCGGCGACCTCGGCACCCTCGGCCACCCCCTGCTGGTCGCCGCCTCCCGCAAACGCTTCCTGGGCCGCGTGCTCGCCCGGGACGGCGCCACCCCCCCGCCCGCCCGCGAGCGCGACGCCGCCACCGCCGCCGTCTCCGCGATCGCCGCCCACGAGGGCGCCTGGGCCGTCCGGGTCCACGAGGTACGGGCCACCGCGGACGCGGTACGGGTCGCCCGCGCCGTCGCGGGAGCCAGGACCACCCCGGCACCGTCCGGTACGGCAGGCACCCGGTGACCCCCCGCAGCACCGACGCCGAGCGGGTCGAACTGGCCAACACCGCGTTCTACGAGTGCCTGGAGCGCGGCGACTTCGACGAGCTGTCCGCGCTGTGGCTGGACGACGAGATCACCTGCGTGCACCCCGGCTGGCCGGTGCTGACCGGACGCGGCGAGGTGCTGCGCTCGTACGCGCTGATCATGGCGCACACCGAGTACATCCAGTTCTTCCTCACCGACGTGAAGGTCTCGGTGATGGGCGACACCGCGGTGGCCACCTGCACCGAGAACATCCTAAGCGGCGGCCCGGCCGAGGAGAGCGGCGAACTCGGTCCGCTGGTGGGCCAGCTGGTCGTCGCCACCAACGTCTTCCGGCGCACCCCGGACGGCTGGCGGCTGTGGGCGCACCACGGCTCCCCCGTGCTGGCGGACGCGGACGACGAGGACACGGACGACGATCCGGCCGAGTAGGACGCCGTCCGGGGGCGCGGGGCGGCTTCCGGGGGCGCAGGGGACGGATGCCGTGCCGCCCACCCGGCGGTCCGGCGTCGCAAAGGGTCCCGAATGGGTAGGGGCCCTGTGAGAAGGATCCCGGAAGCCCGCCGTCCGCAGCCCCGCGAGCGGGGCCTGTCGGTGCACGCGGGTAGATTCGTTTCCCAGGTGAGGCGCCGACCGCACTCGGCGCGGAGCCAGATGACTACGAACAGCAGGAGTGATTCGCGTGGATCGTGTCGCGCTGCGCGGCCTCAAGGCCCGCGGGCACCACGGCGTGTTCCCCAGGGAGCGCGAAGAAGGCCAGACCTTCATCGTGGACCTCGTCCTCGGCCTGGACACCCGTCCCGCCGCGGCCGACGACGACCTGACGAAGACCGTCCACTACGGGGTGGTCGCCGAGGAGGTCGTGGCGGTCGTGCAGGGCGAGCCGGTCAATCTGATCGAGACGCTCGCGGAGCGGATCGCCCAGCAGTGTCTCAAGCACGAGGGAGTCGAGGAGGTCGAGGTGTGTCTGCACAAGCCGGACGCCCCGATCACCGTGCCCTTCGACGACGTGACCATCACCATCACCCGGAGCCGAGTATGAACCCCATGCAGAGCGACCCCACCGTCCAGCCGGTTCCGGCCTCCGTGACGCAGCGGGTCGACGCCGCGGACATCACTCTCTCCAACCCCAAGTGGGCCGTGATCGGCCTGGGCAGCAACCTCGGCAACCGCCTGGAGACCCTCCAGGGCGCCGTCGACCTCCTGGAGGACACCCCCGGTGTCCGCGTCAAGGCGGTCTCCCCGGTGTACGAGACTGAGCCGTGGGGCGTCGACTCCGGCTCCCAGCCGTCGTACTTCAACGCCGTGATCCTGGTGAAGACCACCCTTCCGCCGTCCTCGCTCCTGGAGCGCGGCCAGGCCATCGAGGAGGCCTTCGACAGGGTGCGCGAGGAGCGCTGGGGTCCGCGCACCATCGACGTCGACATCCTGTCGTACGCCGACGTGATCTCGGACGATCCGGTGCTCACCCTGCCGCACCCGCGCGCCCACGAGCGCGGCTTCGTGCTCGCCCCGTGGCACGATGTGGACCCCGAGGCCCAGGTCCCGGGCCGCGGCGCGGTCGCCGAGCTGCTGGGCGCCGTCCCCACCGACGGCGTACTCGCCCGCGCCGACCTGGAACTCCGGCTGCCCGAGTAGACGTTGCATTGGGCAGAAGCCTGATCTGTACGACACCCATGACCGCGTGACTGTGACGGAGAGCGGAGCCTCGTGAAGCAACTACGGCTCGGGGTACTGGCGGGCGTGTTCGCGGCGGCCGGAGTGCTGTCGTGGGCGGGGGCCCGCCTCTGGTCCTCGGTCGGCACCCTGCCCGGCGTGCCGGTCGCGGCGCCTGTCGTGCTGGCGCTGATCGCGGCGGTCCTGCTGGCGACCGCGCTGGGGATGCGCTCGCGGCTGCGTGCCCAGCGCGAGCGCCGCCCCGGCGCCAAGGGCGTCGATCCGATGGTGGCCGCCCGCGCGGTCGTCTTCGGGCAGGCCAGCGCCCTGGTCTCCGCTCTCGTCGCCGGCATGTACGGCGGTGTGGGCGTCCACCTGCTGATCAGCCTCGTCGACCTGCCGGCCCGCCGTGACCAGGCGATCTACGCGGGCTTCGCGGTCCTCGCGGGCGCGGCGGTGATCGCCGCGGCGCTCTTCCTGGAGCGCGTGCTGCGCCTGCCCGACGACGAGGACGGGGCCCCGGTGGCGGACGTCGCCTGAGGCCTCGTCCTCGTCGTACGGGGCCGTGCCCGGTCGCCGGTCGTCAGCGGGCGATGATCAGGCTCATCGCCTCGGCCCGCGTCGCCGGGTCGCGCAGCTGCCCGCGCACCGCCGAGGTGATGGTCTTCGCGCCGGGCTTGCGCACCCCGCGCATCGTCATGCACATGTGCTCGCACTCGACGACGACGATCACACCGCGCGGTTCCAGTATCCCCATGAGGGAGTCCGCGATCTGCGTGGTGAGCCGTTCCTGCACCTGCGGGCGGCGCGCGTACACGTCCACCAGCCGGGCAAGCTTCGACAGTCCGGTGATCTTGCCGTCGGTGGACGGAATGTAGCCGACGTGCGCGACGCCGTGGAAAGGGACCAGGTGGTGCTCGCAGGAGCTCATCACCTCGATGTCCTTCACCAGCACCATCTCGTCGTGGCCCAGGTCGAACGTCGTCGTGAGCACGTCCTCCGGCTTCTGCCACAGCCCGGCGTATATCTCCCGGTACGCCCGTGCCACCCGCCCGGGGGTGGCCCGCAGGCCCTCGCGGTCGGGGTCCTCGCCCACGGCGATCAGAAGCTCGCGCACCGCGTTCTCGGCCCGCTTCTCGTCGAAAACGCCGATGCTGGGCTCGCCGTCCAGCGTCACCGGGTCGGTCATCAGTGCCTCGTTCCTGTGGTTCATGCCGCGCGCGTCGCTCCGCGTGCACACGCGTAAAGAAAGTGCCGCGACCCCCAGGCTAGAACCTGGGGGTCGCGGCATCCATTCCGGGCCCGGTGCGAGGCGGGCGGGGGACGGTGTCAGCTGTTCTCCGGACGCTCTTCCGGAGCCGGGATCGCGTCGCCGGGGGTCACGTCCTTGGTCACCGAAGTGATCGCGGGCGTGGCGCCGTTGGTGAGCGCGAGCTCCTTGGGTGAGAGCACCGGCGGCCGGGTGGAGGGCGTACGGCGGGACGAACCGGTCCACGCGGGGCGGGCCGGACGCCGCACGATCGGCTGGAAGATCTCGGCGATCTGCTCCTTGTTCAGCGTCTCCTTCTCCAGGAGGGCCAGCACCAGGTTGTCGAGAACGTCGCGGTTCTCGACCAGGATCTCCCACGCCTCGTTGTGCGCGGTCTCGATGAGCTTCTTGACCTCTTCGTCGACGAGCGCGGCGACCTCTTCCGAGTAGTCGCGCTGGTGCGTCATGTCCCGGCCCAGGAAGGGCTCGGTGTTGTCGCCGCCGAACTTGATCGCGCCGAGGCGCTCGGTCATGCCGTACTGCGTGACCATCGAGCGGGCCGTACCGGTGGCCTTCTCGATGTCGTTCGCGGCACCCGTCGTCGGGTCGTGGAAGACCAGCTCCTCGGCCGCGCGCCCGCCCAGCATGTACGCCAGCTGGTCGAGCATCTCGTTGCGCGTGGTCGAGTACTTGTCCTCTTCCGGAAGCACCATGGTGTAACCCAGGGCCCGGCCGCGCGACAGGATCGTGATCTTGTGGACCGGGTCCGAGTTCGGCAGAGCCGCCGCGACCAGGGCGTGTCCGCCCTCGTGGTACGCGGTGATCTTCTTTTCCTTTTCGGACATGATCCGGGTCCGCTTCTGCGGGCCCGCCACGACGCGGTCGATCGCCTCGTCGAGCATGAGGTTGTCGACCAGCTTCAGGTTGCTGCGCGCCGTGAGCAGCGCGGCCTCGTTCAGCACGTTCGCCAGGTCCGCGCCGGTGAAGCCGGGCGTACGACGGGCGACAGCACCCAGGTCGACGTCCGGGGCGACCGGCTTGCCCTTCTGGTGGACCTTGAGGATCTCCAGACGGCCCTGCATGTCCGGCCGGTCGACCGCGATCTGCCGGTCGAAGCGGCCCGGGCGCAGCAGCGCCGGGTCGAGGATGTCCGGCCGGTTCGTCGCGGCGATCAGGATGACGCCGCCCTTGACGTCGAAGCCGTCCATCTCGACGAGCAGCTGGTTGAGCGTCTGCTCGCGCTCGTCGTGACCGCCGCCCATGCCGGCGCCGCGGTGGCGGCCGACGGCGTCGATCTCGTCGACGAAGACGATCGCCGGGGCGTTCGCCTTGGCCTGCTCGAAAAGGTCACGGACACGCGAGGCGCCGACACCCACGAACATCTCGACGAAGTCGGAGCCCGAGATGGAGTAGAAGGGCACGCCCGCCTCGCCCGCGACAGCTCGCGCGAGCAGCGTCTTGCCGGTGCCGGGCGGGCCGTACAGCAGCACACCCTTGGGAATCTTGGCGCCGACGGCCTGGAACTTCGCCGGCTCCTGGAGGAACTCCTTGATCTCGTGGAGTTCCTCGACCGCCTCGTCGGACCCGGCCACGTCGGCGAAGGTCGTCTTCGGAGTGTCCTTGGTGATGAGCTTCGCCTTGGACTTCCCGAACTGCATGACCCGGGAGCCGCCGCCCTGCATCTGATTCATCAGGAACAGGAAGACGACGACGATCAGGACGAAGGGCAGCAGGGACAGCAGGATCCCGACGAAGGCGTTCTGCTTCGTCGGCGTGACCGTGTAGCCCTTTTCGAGCTTGCCGGACTCAAATTTCTTGTCGAGCTCCGCGACGAGCGTGGAGCCCTGGTTGCCGATGTAGCTCGCCTGGATCTTGGAGCTGTCGTCGACCTTGAGGTCGCCCGTCAGCTCAACCTTGATGATCTGTTCGTCACCGGTGGTGACCTTGACCTGCCGGGCCTGGTCCTTGGCGATCGCCTGGATGACCTTGCCGGTGTCGACCGTCTTGTAGCCGCCAGACGAGCCGACGACCTGCATCAGCACGACCACGGCGAGGACGGCCAGCACGATCCACATGACCGGCCCACGGAAGTATCGCTTCACGTCCATCCATACGGGGCGAACTGCGCCCCGTCCCTCCTGCCCGTAGGTAAATGCCGCTGAATAAAAGACTGTTCTTCGGACGGTACCCCAGCATTGTCACCCGCGACCGCAGGGGACGGCTGACAAGGCTGCCTTCCCCTGCTCCAACGGCGGGAATAGCGCGAGGGTTCCCCGAAACGGCCCCGAGGTGCCCCGGAAGGGTTCCCGGGGGCCGGATGCCCGGGCTCAGCCCCCGTATACGTGGGGCGCGAGCGTCCCGACGAAGGGGAGGTTCCGGTACTTCTCGGCGTAATCCAGGCCGTATCCCACGACGAATTCATTCGGAATGTCGAAGCCGACCCACTTCACGTCGATCGCGACCTTGGCGGCCTCCGGCTTGCGCAGCAGCGTGCACACGTTGAGGGACGCCGGTTCGCGGGAGCCGAGGTTCGACAGCAGCCACGACAGCGTCAGGCCGGAGTCGATGATGTCCTCGACGATCAGGACGTGCTTGCCCTTGATGTCGGTGTCCAGGTCCTTGAGGATCCGGACCACACCGGAGGACTGGGTGCCCGCGCCGTACGACGACACCGCCATCCAGTCCATGGTGAGGGGGGTGGACAGCGCACGCGCCAGGTCCGCCATCACCATCACGGCACCCTTGAGCACCCCGACGATGAGCAGGTCCTTGCCCGCGTACTCCGCATCGATCTCCGCGGCCAGCCCGGCCAGCTTCGCGTCGATCTCTTCCTTGGTGATGAGCACCGACTTGAGGTCGGTACCCATGTCGTTCGCGTCCACCCGCATCACTTTCGTAGAACGTCGGCCCTGCCGATTCAGCCCTGCCGAATCACCAGTCTGCCACCCTGCCGCCGGGCCTCCACCCGGCCGGGGAGATTGATGGCTCCCTGACCGCGCCAACCGGTGATCAGCCGGTCCACCTCTTCGATGTGCCGGGCGAAGAGAGAGCCCGCGGGCGACCCGGCCTCGATGACCGCGCCGCGCAGCACCCGGCGGCGCACCGCGGGGGGCAGGGCGTAGAGCTTGGCGCATTCGAGGCGGCCGGTCTCGTCCCGTACGGAACGGCCGGCGTCGGCGGCCCAGTGGTCGAGGGCGTCCGCGTCGTCGCGGGAGAGCTGGGCGGTGCGGGCGAGGGCTTCGACGACCCCCTTGCCGAGCGCCTTCTCCAGGGCGGGCAGGCCTTCCTGGCGGAGCCGCGAGCGGGTGTAGGCGGGGTCGGCGTTGTGCGGGTCGTCCCAGACGGGCAGGGACTGGACCATGCAGGCCTTGCGGGCGGTCTGCCGGTCGAGCTGGAGGAAGGGGCGCCGGTAGCGTCCGGCCGCCCCCGAGACGGCCGCCATACCGGACAGCGAACGGGTGCCGGAGCCACGGGCCAGGCCGAGCAGGACGGTCTCGGCCTGGTCGTCGCGGGTGTGGCCGAGCAGGACGGCGACGGCGCCGTGCCGCTGGGCGCTGCCGTCCAGGGCGGCGTACCGGGCGTCGCGGGCGGCGGCCTCGGGGCCCCCGGCGCGGCCGACGGTCACCGAGACGGCCTCGACGGGGGCCAGCCCCAGCGAGGACATCCGGGTCACGACTTCGGCGGCGCGGGTGCCCGATCCCGCCTGGAGGTTGTGGTCGACGGTGACGCCGCCGGCCCGGACGCCCAGCTTGGGCGCCTCGAAGGCGAGCGCGGAGGCGAGCGCCATGGAGTCGGCGCCGCCGGAGCACGCCACGAGCACGAGCGGCGGGGCGGCCGGCTCGTGCGCGGGGTCGAGCTGCTTGCGGTGGTGGTCGTTCAGGACGTCGTGGAGTACGCGGCGGACCGCCAGGCGTATCGCTGCGACCGCAGGATGGGGACCCATGTCCGGTGCCCTTCGGTGGAGTTGGGGTGCCTCGGGAGGAGGCGTCTCTGTCACGGAGAGTGCGTAGATGGTGACAGAAACGAGCGGTTACCCGAGCATTGCACGCCTACCCAGCGCTTACGGTCCCTCGGATGGGTGATTTCGGGGGCGTTTCCCTTACCGGTCCTGCCGAGGCGCACTCCGGTGTCAGGCGTCTCCCTTACGGTGCACCCGCGCGACCCAGTCCGCCGGTTTTGCGATCTCGGCCTTGGTCGGAAGCGTGTTCGGCGAGGTCCACACCCGGTTGAAGCCGTCCATGCCGACCTCGTCGACCACCGCGCGCACAAACTTTTCGCCGTCCTTGTACTGGCGCAGCTTGGCGTCCATGCCGAGCAGCTTGCGCAGCGCGAGGTCCAGCCGGCTGGCGCCCTTGGCCCGGCGCTGCTGGAACTTCTCGCGGATCTCGGCGACGGACGGCACGACCTGGGGGCCGACCCCGTCCATGACGTAGTCCGCGTGTCCTTCGAGCAGGGACATCACGGCGGTCAGCCGGCCGAGGATCTCGCGCTGCGCGGGACTCTGGACGAGTTCGACGAGGCTGCGTCCGCCGTCGTCGTCCGCCTCGCCCTCGGGGCGGCTGCCCGCGAAGGACTGGGCGGCTTCGCGGACGCGCTCCAGGATCGTCATCGGGTCGACGTCGGTCTCGCCGAGGAACGACTGGATCTCGTTCTCCAGGTGGTCGCGCAGCCAGGGCACGGCGGTGAACTGGGTGCGGTGGGTCTCCTCGTGCAGGCAGACCCAGAGCCGGAAGTCGTGCGGGTCCACTTCGAGTTCGCGCTCGACCTGGACGATGTTCGGGGCGATCAGCAGGAGGCGGCCCCCGCCGTTCCCGCCGGCGGGGAGGTCTCGGGAGGCGGGGGCGAAGGTCTCGTACTGGCCCAGTACCCGGGAGGACAGGAAGGACAGCAGCATGCCGACCTCCACGCCGGTGACCTTGCCGCCGACGGCACCGATGACGGCTCCGCCGGGGGAATTGCCGCGACGTTCCTGCATCTTGCCCAGCAGGGGTTTCAGCAGTTCGCGGAAGCCCGCGACGTTCGCCCTGATCCAGCCCGCCCGGTCCACGACCAGTACCGGGGTGTCCTGTGGCTCCGTGCCTTCGGGGATCATCCGCGTGAACGCGCGGACGTGTTCCTCGGACGCCTTGGCATGCCTGCGAAGCTCCGCGACGACCGCGCGGGCCTCGTCCCGACTGACGTCGGGACCGGGCCTCACCAGTCGGGTCGCGGTCGCCACCGCGAGCTTCCAGTCGACCATCTCCGCACCACCGATGCTCGTCATGCGTCAACCGTACGTTGTCGAGTGCGTGCGCGGAGGGGGTCGGTAAGAGTGGGGTGCGACGGAGCGGGCACGGCGTACGGACGGCGACGGGGCCACGGCCGCCTGCGGCGCGGCGCCGCTCCGCCCGTTTCCCGGAACTGCCGGTCAGCCGGTCAGCCGGTCGCCGCGAGTTTCGAGGCCAGGGCGTCCAGGGCGTCCTGGGCCGGGTCCCGGGCGGGGGTGCCGCCCGCCAGGAACGCGAAGGCGACCAGGCGGCCGTCCTGGGTGACGACGGTTCCGGCGAGTGTGTTGATGCCGTTCAGGGTGCCCGTCTTGGCGCGGACCAGGCCTGTTCCGGGGGCGTCCGCGGCGTACCTCGTGCTGAGCGTGCCGCTGAAGCCCGCGACCGGGAGGCCGGTCAGCACCGGGCGGAGCTCGGGGTGTGCGGGGTCCGCCGCCCGGGTGAGGAGCGCCGTGAGCAGGCTCGCGGACACCCGGTCGTTGCGGTCGAGACCGCTGCCGTCCGCGAAGCGGGCACCGGTGAGGGCGTCGGCCGCCGGGAGGTCCAGCCCGGCGAGCCGGTCGTGCACCGCCTTGCCCGCGCCCGCGAAGCTCACCTCCTCGCCCGCCGCGATCGCCGTCTGCCGGGCGAGGGCCTCGGCGATGTCGTTGTCGCTGTGGGTCAGGGTGCGCTCGACGAGAGCGGAGAGGGGGGCGGAGAGGGTCTTGGCGACCGGCTCGGCGTCGGCGGGTGCCTTGGCGGAGGACGGGTCGCCGGTCAGTCCGACGCCCAGGGCCCGGAGTTCGGCCGCGAAGGCGCGGGCCGCGTCGCCGGCCGGGTCGGGGCTGCGGTCGCCGATGCCGCTGCGGGTGCCGTCGATGCGGCCCTCGTTCACCATCAGCGGCGTCACGCGCGCGAGGTTCTCGTTGTTCCGGCCGATGGGGTGGATGTCGGGGCCGGTGTAGAGGGTCGTGTCGTAGGAGAGGGAGACCGGGCCGGCGCCCTTGTCGCGCAGGGCGCGGGCGGTGTCGGCGGCGAGGGCGCGCAGTCCCTCCTTCTCCAGGGTGGGATCGCCGCCTCCCTTGAGGACGACGCCCGTGCCGTCGGCGGTGGCCAGGACGGTGGTGGGGATCCGGTGGTCGGGGCCGAGCGCGGACAGCGCCGCGACCGCCGTGGCGATCTTCACGGTGGACGCCGGGGTCATGGCGTCCCGCTCGCCGCGCGTGAACAGCGGCTCGCCGGTGGTGGCGTCCACGACGGACGCGGTACGGAGCCGGCCGAGGGCGGCGGCGTCGAACAGCGGCGCCAGTGCCCCCTTGACGCGGTCGGCCTTCGACGGCGGAACGGCGGGTGCGCCGAGCGTGCCCAGGACGCTGCGGGCGCTGGGCGCGGGGGCCGGTTCGGCCGGGTTCCGGGACGGCATTTCGTGATGTGCGCCACCCGTACGGTCGTGGGCGGCCGCAACGTCCCGTTCGGCCTTACGCTGACCGGAGTCCCAGGGCCCCGAGACGGCGACCGCACCGGCCGCCAACGCCAGTCCGGCCACGGCGGAGCCCGCCGTGAGCTGCCAGGTTTTGAGCTTGGGCACTGCGGACCAGCCCCTTTCGCGATCACACGTCTGCGTGAGGGACACTTAACCACTGCGTTCTGCGTGAGCAGGGCACCCCGCGAGGCATACCCGTCCATTCGGCCGGACCCGGGGGGAGCCGACTCCTCCGGGAGGGCGCAGCATCCCTAGGACTGTGTTGATCATGGAGGAGCCACCCGTGGAGTTCGACGTCACCATCGAGATTCCGAAGGGTTCGCGGAACAAGTACGAGGTGGACCACGAGACCGGTCGGATCCGTCTGGACCGTCGACTCTTCACCTCGACCAGCTACCCCGCGGACTACGGATTCGTCGAGAACACCCTCGGCGAGGACGGTGACCCGCTGGACGCGCTGGTCATCCTGGACGAGCCCACCTTCCCGGGCTGCGTCATCAAGTGCCGCGCGATCGGCATGTTCCGCATGACGGACGAGGCCGGCGGCGACGACAAGCTGCTGTGCGTCCCGGCGTCGGACCCGCGGGTGGAGCACCTTCGCGACATCCACCACGTGTCGGAGTTCGACCGCCTGGAGATCCAGCACTTCTTCGAGGTCTACAAGGACCTGGAGCCCGGTAAGTCGGTCGAGGGCGCGGACTGGGTCGGCCGGACCGAGGCGGAAGCCGAGATCGAGGCCTCGTACAAGCGGCTTGAGGCGCAGGGCGGGGCGCACTGAACGGTGCGTGAGCGGTAACCGTAGGCGGTAGGTGCGGCGGGCGGCGTGCACTCCTCGTTTTTTGGGGGGTGGGCCGCCCGCTGTGCTGTGTGTGAGGGGCGCGGTACGGGGGCCGGGCTTTACGGAGGGGCTGGGCGGAGCGGGGGCGGGGTGTACGTGGGGTGGCGGGGCGCGGGGTGGGAGGTGCGCGTCCCGTGGGGGGCCGCCCCCTTGCCCGCCCGTTCCGCCCCCGGGGGCGGCCCCGCCGCCCAAGAGGGCTACGGGACGGTGGGGGCGGCCCCGCCGCCCAAGGGGGCTACCGGGGGCGGGCCGGCGTAGGGGGTGGGGGTGGCGGGCGGCGAGGGGGGTGGATCCGTGGACATACTGGGCAGGCGGGTGTGTCGAGGCGTGTGGAGTGGTGGGAGCGAGGCGAGTGGTGGCGGAGTCGGAGCGGGGCAAGGGCGGTACCGGGGCTGAGGAGGCCGAGGACCGCAAGCCGACATCGGACGAGGCGCACAGCGCGTTCGCGGCGCCGTCCGGAGCGAAGGCTGCCGCCGGGTCCGGGTCCGGAGTGGGTGGGAACTCCGAGGCCGGGCGCAGCGGACGTACCGCGTCCAGCACCACGTCCGGGGTCGGCGCGACCCAGGCCATCCCCGTGGTGGCGGTGGACGAGGACCAGTCCGTGACCTCCGAGTTCGCGCTCCCGCAGGGCTTGCGGAGCACTCCGGTGGTCGAGGAGGAGCAGCCGACCTCCGAGTTCGCCCTTCCCAGGGGGCTGACGCCCGAGACCCCGCAGTCGCAGGAAGGCTCCGCCTTCGACGTGCCGAAGACCGCCGCCCAGAAGCGGAACACGCAGAGGGGCGGGTCCGGAACCGCGCTGGACGTTTCCAGGACCTACGGCGCGCGGCACTCGCCGCCGGCCTTCACCCCCGCCCACGGCATACCCATGGTCAAGCTGACCAAGGAGGCCCCCTGGCAGGACCGGATGCGCACCCTGCTGCGGATGCCCGTCGGGGACCGGCCGGTGCCGGACACCGTGCAGCGGCACGGCGACGAGGAGGACTCGGGACCGGCCGTGCCGCGCGTGCTCGACCTGACGCTGCGTATCGGCGAGCTGCTGCTGGCGGGCGGCGAGGGCGCCGAGGACGTCGAGGCGGCCATGTTCGCGGTGTCCCGGGCGTACGGACTCGACCGGTGCGAGCCGACCGTCACTTTCACGCTGCTGTCCATCTCGTACCAGCCCTCCCTCGTCGACGACCCCGTCACCGCGAGCCGGACCGTGCGGCGCCGGGGCACCGACTACACCCGTCTGGCGGGCGTCTACCGGCTGGTCGCGGACATCACGGCCGCGGACACCGACGTCACCCTGGAGGAGGCGTACCGGCGGCTGGCGGAGATCCGGCGGAACCGGCACCCGTACCCCGGGTGGGCGCTCACCGGTGCCAGCGGGCTGCTCGCGGGTTCGGCCTCGGTGCTGGTCGGCGGTGGTGTGCTCGTGTTCATCGCGGCGACGCTCGGGGCGATCCTGGGCGACCGGCTGGCGTGGCTGTGCGCGGGGCGCGGGCTGCCCGAGTTCTACCAGTTCGTGGCGGCGGCGATGCCGCCGGCCGCGATGGGCGTGGGCCTGGCCTTCGTGCCCGACAGCGTGGTGAGCGGAATCCTGCCGTCCGCCGTGATCACCGGTGGGCTGTTCGCGCTGCTGCCGGGACGGGCGCTGGTCGCGGGCGTACAGGACGGGCTGACCGGCTACTACATCACCGCGTCCGCGCGGCTGCTCGAAGTCATGTACTTCTTCATCGCGATCGTGCTGGGCGTGTTGATCGTGCTGTACGTGGGGGCGGGGCTGAACCCGAACCTGCATCCCGACGCGACGATGCACGTGCAGTCGCGGCCGGTGATCCAGATCCTGGCCTCGATCGCCCTGTGCTTCGCCTTCGCGATCCTGCTCCAGCAGGAGCGCAGCACCGTCCTGATGGTGTCCCTCAACGGCGGCGTCGCGTGGATCGTCTTCGGGGCGATGAACACCACCGGGAACATCTCGGCGGTGGCGTCGACCGCAGTGGCGGCCGGGCTGGTGGGCCTCTTCGGACAGCTCTTCTCGCGCTACCAGTACGCGTCGGCGCTGCCGTACGTGACGGCGGCGATCGGGCCGCTGCTGCCGGGTTCCTCGACGTACTACGGACTCCTCGGCATCGCTCAGAACGACGTGAACGCGGGGCTCACCTCCTTGTCCAAGGCGGCGGCGATCGCGCTGGCGATCGCGATCGGCGTGAACCTGGGGGGCGAGATCTCCCGGCTGTTCCTGCGGACGCCGGGGGCGGCGCGCGAGGGGGGGAGCAGGAGGGCGGCGAAGCGGACTCGGGGGTTCTAGGCGAGGTGGGGCCGCGAGGTGGGGCCGCCCCCTTGCCCGCCCGTTCCGCCCCCGGGGCGCGGGGCCCGCCCGCCCTCCGCGGGACGGCCGGGGCCCGCCGCCCAAGGGGGCTCCGGAGGAAGGGCGCGCCGCCCCACCGCCCAGGGGGCTGTGGGGCGGCGCCGTGGGGTTCCCGCAGGCAGTCGGGGTCAGCGTTTGGCGTGGCGACCGCGTTGGGGGGGGTTCGGGGGCTGGGGCTGGGGCTGCAGGGGGGCGCCGTCGGGGCCGATGACCGGTGCGGCGCCGTGCTGCGGGACCGGCGGGCTCTTCTTCGACTGGCGGCGGGCCTTGATGACCTCGACGACGATCGGTACCACCGAGATCAGCACGATGGCGATCAGGATCATCTCGATGTTCTTGTGCACGAACTCGACGTTGCCGAGAGCCGCACCGAGCAGGGTGACGCCCGCGCCCCAGAGCACGCCGCCGACGATGTTGTACGTGATGAACGTGCGGTAGTTCATCTTGCTGACACCGACGATGATCGGCGTGAAGGTGCGCACGATGGGCACGAAGCGGGCCAGGATCAGCGCCTTCGGGCCGTGCTTCTCGAAGAACTCGTGAGCCTTCTGGACGTTCTCCTGCTTGAAGATCTTGGAGTCCGGCCGGCTGAAGAGGGCCGGGCCGACCTTCCGTCCGAAGAGGTAGCCCACCTGGTCGCCCACGACCGCGGCGATCACGATCAGCAGACAGAGCAGCCACAGCGGAGTCTTCAGCACGCCCGTCGTCACCAGCAGACCGGCGGTGAAGAGGAGCGAGTCGCCGGGCAGGAAGAAGCCGATCAGCAGACCGGACTCGGCGAAGACGATGGCCAGCAGGCCGTACAGGCCGAATTGGTTGAGCAGGAAGTCCGGGTCCAGCCAGGCCGGTCCGAGCGCAATCGTGTTCACGGGTTCCGGACTCCAGGGGGATCGTCTTCAAGTGGGCTGGCCAAAAGTATCAACGCCTATCGGCACTCGCGGGTTCCCCCGGTCCTTCCAGGGTGCACTCTGCGCGTACGAGCGCAAGGCTCTCCGGGGAGAACGGGCGCGAAGTCGACGGGAAGAGGTGCATCCGGATGGGAATCGAGGAGTTCGGCGGCGGCCAGAGCGGCGAATCGGACATTCTGGTCGTCACCACCAACGACGTACCGGGTCATCGGGTGGAACGGGTGATCGGCGAGGTGTTCGGCCTGACAGTACGGTCCCGGCACGTGGGCAGCCAGATCGGGGCCGGGTTGAAGTCGTTGGTCGGCGGGGAGCTGCGCGGCCTGACCAAGACGCTCGTGGAAACCCGCAGCCAGGCGATGGAGCGGCTGACGGAGCAGGCGCGGGCGCGCGGGGCGAACGCGGTGCTGGCGATGCGGTTCGACGTCACGGCGGGCGCGGACGTCGGTACCGAGGTGTGCGCGTACGGGACGGCGGTCGTCATCGTCAGGGAGTGAGAACCGGTGCGCGCGGACGGGGCGTGGGGCCGGGAGCCGGGCCCGGCGGACCCGTCCCCGCCCCCGCCCCGTGCCCACGCCCGTGCCCGTGCCTGGGCCCGTGCCCGTCAGACGTTCCGTACCCCGTTGGCCAGGATCGCGTCGCGCATGTAGACAGCGAGGCCGGGGCGGATGTTCTCGTAGACCGCGGTGAACCGTTCGTCCGCGACGTACATCTCGCCGAAGCAGGTGTGCATCTCGTGCGAGACGTGGAAGTAGCCGTCGCACATGAACAGGCGGTGTTCCTCGGCCACGTCCATGGCGTCGGTCGAGTCCGCCGGGACGCCCGCGGCGAGCAGGTCGGCCATGTTGTTGTGGAGGGCGTCGAGCCCCTCGGTGAGCCGCTTCCAGTCCTCCTTCGTGTAGGTGGCGGTCCGCCGCTGGGACTCGCGGTACGCGTCGGTGTCCCCCCAGCGCTCCTGGACCTCCTCCGCGTACTGGTCGGGGTCGTGGTCCCCGAAGACCTCGAACTTCTCCTCGGGGGTGAGGTTGATGCCCATCCTCCGTGCCTCCATGGCGGTTTCGACGGCGGCGGCCATCTCCTGGAGTCTGGTGATCCGGGCGGACAGCAGTTCGTGCTGGCGCCGCAGGTGTTCCCGCGGGTCCGTGTGCGGGTCGTCCAGGAGGGTCGCCACCTGGTCGAGAGGGAAGCCGAGCTCCCGGTAGAACAGGATCTGCTGCAACCGGTCCAGATCCGTGTCGTCGTAACGCCGGTGACCTGCGTGGCTGCGCCCGCTCGGGGAGAGCAGGCCGATCGCGTCGTAGTGGTGCAGGGTGCGCACGGTCACTCCGGCGAACTCGGCGACCTGTCCCACGGAATAGCTCATGGCGGTTCCGCTGCCCTCTCTGTGAGGTGGTGTTCCGTGTCGTTCCTCAGCGTGCCTCCTCACGTCGCGTGAGGTGCAAGTCCGTGTCCGGGGTCTCCGCCGCGAAGACGTAAGCCCCCATCCTCGATCCACCCGGTCTGGCCCGCGCGCCCGGTGCGCCGGACCGGTCACGGGGGTACGCGAGAACCCTGTACACGAATGGTCAAATTTGACTAGGGTCGCTGCATGGCCGAGAAGACGATTCCGATCCTCCCCTGCCCACACATCCAGCCGGTGGTCGACTTCTACACCGTGCTCGGTTTCACGACGACGTATCAGCAGAACAGCCCCAACCCCTACGCGGAGGTGGAGCGCGGCGGCATCCGGCTCCAGTTCTTCGGGATGAAGAAGTACGACCCCACGCAGTCGTACTCGTCCGCGTACATCGTCAGCGACGGCGTGGACGCGCTCTACGAGGACTTCCGGGGCCGCCTCAAGGAGGCGTACGGGAGGATCCCGGCGCGGGGGCTGCCGCGCATCGGAGCACTGCGGGACATGTCCTTCGGGATGCGGCAGTTCCTGGTCAGCGATCCGGGCGGCAACTGCCTGAGGTTCGGGCAGCCCGCCGGGGAGGATTTGACCCGCGCCCCGTCGGACACCTTCGGCCGGGCGATGTACTACGCGGCCCGCTGGGTCGACGCCAGGGAGCACTTGGCGGGTGCCGCCCAGCTCCTGGACCGGACGCTGGCGATCACGGACGAGCAGCCCACCCCGGTGCAGGTGTTCGAGATGCTGGTGATGCGGGCCGACGTGGCCTTCCGGAGCGACTGCCTTCAGGAGGCCGCCGGTTTCCTGGACCGGGCGAGGACGGTACGGCTCGGCTCCGCCGAGCAGGCCGCCGTACGAGACGAGCTGCGGCGGTCCGAGGAGATCCGGGAGGCCCTCCTCGGACCGCGATGAGAGCGGCGCCCCGCGCGCTATTCCCCGAGTTCGTACGAGTTCTTGCCGTCCAGGGACTCGCGGATGATGTCCGCGTGGCCGGCGTGCCGGGCCATCTCGGTGATCAGGCGCAGCAGCACCCAGCGCAGCGAGACGTCCTCCTTGGGGAACCAGGGGGTGTCGGGCAGCGAGAACGTCGTATTCAGGTCGGCCGCTCGCGCGAACTCGGCTCCCGTGCGCGCCACTTCGGCCCAGCGTTCGGTCATCGCGGACACCGTCTCGCCCTGCTCGGGGACCAGCCGGAAGGAGTCCTGCCAGTCGGTCTCGGAGCGCTCGGCGGGGGTGATCTCGCAGCCCGCGAGCGCGAGCCAGTTCTGCTCGACCTCGGTGACGTGCTTGAGGAGGCCGGAGAGCGAGAGCGTGCTGGCGCTCGGCGTGGTGGCCGCCTGCTCGTCCGTGAGGCCGCGCAGGGCGTTGCGGATGCCCGCGCGCTGCTCGTCCAGGAAGGCGAGGAGGGTGCTGGTCTCGTCGGTGCAGTTCTCGGCGCTGACGTGCAGGACCATGGCGGGCCGCCCTTCGGGGGAGTTTCTCTGGAACGACTCCCACGTTAGCGGCGCATGCGGACAGGTTGTGTCCGCAACCAGCGCTCCTAGAAGGGGAACTCCGACCTGCCGTGCTGGATCGAGATCCACTTGTGGGTGGTGAAGACGTCGACCGTCGACTCGCCGTTCATCCGGCCGATTCCGGAGGCCTTCTCACCGCCGAAGGCGACCATCGGGTCGTCCTGGATGGTGGAGTCGTTGATGTGGATCATGCCGGTTTCGATCCGGCGGGCGAAGCGCACACCGCGTTCCACGTTGCGGGTGTGCACGGCGCCGCTCAGGCCGTACGGGCTGTCGTTGGCGATCCGTACCGCCTCGTCGTCCCCGTCGAAGGGCAGGAGGAGGGCGACGGGGCCGAATATCTCCTGCTCCAGGATGGGCGACCCGGCGGGAACACCGGTCAGGACGGTCGGCTCGACCAGGTTGCCGCGGGTGGCCCCCCGTACGAGAGCGGTGGCGCCTTCGGCGAGGGCCTGGTCGACGAGGCCGGTCAGGGCGTCCGCGTGGAAGGTGTTGATGACGGGGCCGAGCTGGGTGGCGGGGTCGGCCGGGTCGCCGGTGCGCAGGTCCCGTACCTTCGCGGCGAAGATCTCGGTGAACTCCCGCTCCACGGCGCGGTCGACGAGAATCCGGTTGGCCGCCATGCAGATCTGGCCCTGGGAGACGAAGCGGCTGAAGACGGCCGCGTCGGCCGCGTAGGCGAGGTCGGCGTCGTCCAGGACCACCAGGGCGCTGTTGCCGCTGAGGGAGAGCACCGCGCGCTTGAAGTGCGCTCCGGCGACGGCTGCGACGTGGCGGCCGGTGCGGTCGGAGCCGGTGAAGGCGATCACCTTGGGCACGGGGTGTTCGAGGAGCGCGTCGCCGATCTCGGCTATGTCGGTGATCAGGACGTTGAGGAGCCCGGCGGGCAGCCCCGCCTCCTCGAAGAGGTGGGCGATGAGGCCGCCGCCGACGACGGGGGTGTTCTGGTTCGGCTTGATGACGACCGCGTTGCCGAGCGCCACGGCGGGGGCTGCGGCCTTGACGCCGGTGAGGAAGGGGAAGTTGAAGGGGCTGATGACGCCGATGACGCCGACCGGGAGCCGGTGGACGCGGTTCTCCTTGCCGGGCGTCGGGGAGGCCAGGATGCGGCCCTCCGGAAGGGTCGCCAACTGGGTCGCCTCGCGCAGGAATTCCTTGGCCAGCCGGACCTCGAACGTCGCCTTCACCCGGGTGCCGCCGACCTCCGTGGTGATGGCGTCGACGATGGCGTCCTCCCGGTCCTCCAGGAGGCGCAGGACCCGCTCGACGACGTCCCGGCGGCTGAAGGCGTTGACGTCCGCCCAGGCGCGCTGGGCACGCTCGGCCGCGCGGTAGGCGTCATCGACCTCGGTGACCGAGGCGACGGTGATCGCGGCCAGCTTCTCCCCGTTGTACGGGTTGAAGTCGATGATGTCCCACGACCCGCTGCCGGTGCGCCACTGGCCGTCGATGTACTGGTGGGCCAGGTCGGTGAAGTAGGACATGTGATCCCTCAGTTCTGCCCCGGCGTCCCCGGTGTTCCCGAGTGCCACTGTTCCCCCGTTGTGTGGTCCGTGCTGATCCATCTGGTGCGGTCGTCGCCTGCGGTGCTGCGGTTCCTTGTGCGCTTCCCGTGACGTCCGATGCGCTCGGGAGGCACGAGGTTCCGCCAACGTACAGCTCGGTCAGATGAGTTGGAGAAGTCCGCGCAGGACGTCCCGAGTGGCGGACGGGCTCGGGCAGTCCTCCTGGAGGCGGTCCATGACCCGTTCGTACTGCTCGACCTCCTCGCGCTTGTCGAGGTAGAGCGCGCTGGTCAGCTGCTCCAGGTACACCAGGTCGGAGAGGTCCGACTCCGGGAAGCGCAGCAGGGTGAAGGCGCCGCTCTCGCCCGCGTGGCCGCCGAAGTTGAAGGGCATCACCTGGAGCGTGACGTTGTGGCGCTCCGAGATGTCGATCAGGTGCTGCAACTGCCCCCGCATGACGTCCTTGTCGCCGTACGGGCGGCGCAGCGCGGCCTCGTCGAGCACCGCGTGGAAGTGCGGGCCGCGCTCGGAGACGAGGACCTTCTGGCGTTCCAGGCGCAGGGCCACGCGGCGGTCCACCTCGGCGGTGGTGGCGTGCGGGATGCCGCGCCGCACGACCGCGTGCGCGTAGGCCTCCGTCTGCAACAGGCCGTGCACGAACTGGACTTCGTAGACGCGGATCAGTGACGCCGCGCCCTCCAGGCCGACGTAGGTCTGGAACCAGCCGGGCAGTACGTCGCCGAAGCTGTGCCACCAGCCGGCGAGATTGGCCTCCCGGGCGAGGGCGAGCAGCGACTCGCGCTCCGCTCCGTCCGTGACGCCGTACAGCGTCAGCAGGTCCTCCACGTCCCTGGCCTTGAAGCTCACCCGTCCCAACTCCATGCGGCTGATCTTCGACTCGGACGCACGGATCGAGTAGCCGGCCGCCTCGCGGGTGATGCCGCGCGACTCGCGCAGGCGCCTGAGCTGAGAACCCAGCAGGATGCGCCGCACCACAGATCCGCTCGATTCGCCTGCGGTCACCTCTCCCGCCCTCCCTCTCGTTGCCTCTGCCGCTCGTTCGTCCGTGCCCGCTCCGTGTGTGCGAGGCCCTCCCCGGAGTCCCGAGGCCGCAGTCTGCCACCAAAACGCTCCGCCCCGTACTCATCCGGTTACGGAAATGGCAGGGGTACGAAAGTGGTTGCAGGAAGAAATGAGCAAGAAACGGCACGGTGTTGTCCAAGTCCGGCGCGTGCACGTGCATCTGCCCTTGCATCTGCTCTACGCATTCGGAACCATGGTCCGCGCGCACGTCTGACCAACGCCGTATGTCACGACCGCGAACCCGGGGAGCGCCTCGCATGGGGACCAATGGATCGACCATGCTCGTGCCTTTACGGCAGGGCCTGCCCCCCATCGACCCCGCGTCGGTGTCCTCCTCGGCGTCCTGCGCACTGCCCGCGCGGTTCGAAGCGGTGGGCGGGGCACGGAAGTTCACGCGCGCCACGCTGTGCCAGTGGGACCTGGAGAGCCGGTTCGACGACGTCGCCCTGGTGGTGTCGGAACTCGTCACCAACGCGCTGAGACACGCCCTTCCGGCCGACACCCCGCGGGAGAGCGACGTCCCCGTGCGGCTGCACCTGACGCACTGGAACGCGCGACTGGTGTGTGCGGTGCGCGACCCCAGTCACGACGGCCCTTCGGCGCGCGACAGCGACGACTTCTCGGCGGAGTCCGGGCGAGGGCTGTTCCTGGTGGACTCCTTCAGCGACAGCTGGGGCTGGCACCCGCTGGACGGGACGCTGCACGGCAAGGTCGTGTGGGCGCTGTTCCGGCTGCGGAACGAGCAGTGAGGACGGGCGCCCGGCCCCGGCACGGACGGTGAGACCGCGCCCCGCCCGGGAACGGCCAGCGGGTCCGGCACCGGTGCGGGGAGCGGGGCTCCGCGCCGCGGGTGGTGCGTTGCCCGGGTGCTCAGTTCCCCGCCGTCAGGTGGTCGAACTCGCCGTCCTTGATGCCGAGCAGCATCGCCTCGATCTCCGCGGGCGTGTAGACGAGCGCGGGCCCCTCCGGGTGCCGCGAGTTGCGCACCGCCACGTCGCCGCCCGGCAGCTTCGCGAACTCCACGCAGGAGCCCTGCGAGTTGCTGTGTCTGCTCTTCTGCCAGACCACCCCGTGGAGCTGTGTGGCCGCCATGCCGTTGTATGCGTGGTGCACAGGTCGCTCCCGGAAGTGCTGGTGTCAACTGCTACTGGCTACCGGCGTCGTCCGCCGTCAACTGCTGTCGGAATGTCAACTGACCCGGATCATAGCTTCGTTCATCTGCGGATGCATGGGCAGATGCACGTGCACGCGGGGTTGTCCCCCGACTACGGAACCGACGGGCCGTGGTGACTCCCGCCTTCTCCCTCTGGACGCCCTGGTAGCTTGACGCGTTCCTTCCACCACTTGAATGCCGACCACACATGGGGAGTCCGGAGTGCACCAGCACGTACGTACCGCCGCGGGTGCGGCCGCCCTGGCGGCCGCCCTCCTGCTGACCGGATGCAGCAGCGACGGCGACAAGGGCAGGACCCCGCAGGACTCCGCGAGTCCTGCGGGGTCCGCCGACGCCGGCGCGACCACCACCGCGCCGCCCGCCGGGGACGCGGGCGCCGGGGACGTCAACGGCTCCTGGATGGCGACCACGAACGGCAAGTCCGTCTTCCTGACCGTCCAGGACGACGCGGCCGGCATCCTGGGCGAGCACATGTGCACCGGCCGGGTGGTCCGCCGGGGTGCCGTCACGCTCGACCTCAAGTGCCCCAACGGCAACACCGACCGCGCCAGGGGCACGGTGACCACGGGCGCGGACGGCAAGTCGCTCACGGTGAAGTGGGAGGGCAGCGGCATCGAGGACAGGTTCACCAGGGGCCCGGCGGGCGGGCTGCCCTCCGGCATCCCGACGGACCTGCCCTCGGGAATCCCCACCGACCTGCCGTCCGGGCTGCCCTCGGCGCCCAAGCTGCCGGGCTCCTGACCCGCCGCCCCGCCACCCCTGTCAGGCGCCGTCGCGTGGTGGGGGTCAGGGCTTGGTGAGGGCCGCGTCCCCCGCGTCCCCCTTGGGGCGCGGCCGCTCGGCGTCCAGGGCGTCGGTGAGCTCGTCCAGCGCCTCCAGGAGGAGCCCGGCCCCCTTGCGTACGACCTTGTCGTCGCCGGTCGGCTCCCCGGCGGCCGCCCCCGTCTCGCCCGCGCGCCAGGCCTCCAGTGCTGCGCGGAAGGCGTCCCACCGGGGAGCACGGCGTTCACGCACCGCGCGGGCCGCGGCGTCGACGTCCGCGCGCAGCGCCTTCGCGAGGGTGGCGGCGGCCGGGACCGGATGGGTGTCGCGGGCCGGCAGGTGGGCCTCCATGAGCATGGCGACGCGGGCGACCTGGGCGAGCGCGTGCGGGGCGTCGGCGGCGGCCGCGCGGGACAGGCCCCGGTGCCGTACGGGCTCGTTGGCGGCCCGTTCCAGGGCGTCCTTCCAGGCCACCCGGGCCTCGCGGGTGGCCAGCAGCGCCTCGCGCACGGCGTCCGCGGGGGCGCCGGCGGGGTCCGCGTACCGCTGCAGGACGGCGGAGGCGTACCGCACGTCGGCGACCAGCCAGTCGGCGAGGCGGGTACGCAGCCGCGGCGTCTCCCAGGCCGGGTAGACCGCGTACGCCAGCATCGCCAGGAGTCCGCCCGCCAGGGTGAGCACGACGCGTTCGGGGACGGTCTGGGTCCACTGGAGGCCGCCCATGCCGAGCAGGAAGACGACGTACGCGGCGACGCAGACCTGGCTGACCGCGTACCCGGTGCGCAGCAGCAGGAACATCAGGAAGGCGCTGACGACGGCGAGCGCGGCCGACAACTCCGTTCCCGGGTGCGCGAGTTGCACCAGGCCGGTGGCGAGGGCGACGCCGAGGAGGGTGCCGCCGAAGCGGGCGACGGCACGCGAGTACGTCTGCGAGAAGTCGGGCCGCATGACCATCACGGCGGCCATCGGCACCCAGTAGCCGTGGCCGAGCGGCAGTGCCGTGCCGAGCACGTAACCGGTGGAGGCGACGGCGGCGACGCGCAGGGCGTGCCGCAGGACCGGGGAGTCGCGGCGCAGTTCGGCACGCATCAGCCGCAGGGCGACCGGGATGAGTTCCAGCACGGTCGGGCGGTGCAGGTGGTCGTCGGGGTCCGCGCGGTGTTCGGGGTGGCGGGCCACCCGGCGGGCGGCGCGGACCGCGGCGTGGCGGGCGGTGACGTAGGCGGAACGGTCCTCGTCCTTGAGGTTGCGGCGGTCCTCGGTGCCCACCGCGTCGGTGGTGCCCGTGCCGCGGGCGGTCTCCACCACGTCGCGCAGCAGGGCGATCAGCCGGGACTCCGCGCGGCGGGCCGGTCCGGTGAGCACCGCGCCCTCCTTGGGGAGGGCGAGCACGGCCAGCGCGGCCGGGGACATCGTGACGGGCTCGCCGTGGCGTACGGCGCGGGCGGCGGCGTCGAGCGTGGTCCCCGCCGCGGCGAGCAGTTCGCGCACCCGGGCGCGCTCCTCGCCCTCCGCGGGGACCCCGAGGGCCGGGTCGGCGAGGGAGGCGAGGACCGGACGGATGCGTTCCGCGAGGCCCCGGGCGCCGTGCAGCTCGGCGGGACGGCGGCGGGCCTGGCGGGGGGTGATCGCTGCGGCGCTGCGGGCGGCCATCAGGGGCTCCGGGTCGAAGGGGGCGACGGGGTCGTGGCGCAGCCGGCGCGCGTAGTCGGCCTCGGCGGCGAGGGCGTCGGCGAGCGCGTCGCGCTGGGCGCCCCAGCGGCGCACCGGGAAGAGCACGATCAGGGCGGCCTGCACGATGCCGCCCACCATGATCATCCCGGCGTGGCCCGCGGCGGCGCTCACCGAGGTCGGGAGGGTGACGGTGACGAGCATGATCGCCACGTTGGAACTCGCGATCATGCCCGCGGTGGGGCCGATCGCCCACGCCATGCCCGCCAGGAAGGTCCACAGCGCCAGCAGCCCGACGAACAGGATCTGGTGAGACCCGGTCAGGTACCCGACGAACGTCGTCACGGCGAGGCTCGCGCCGGACGCGAGCGCGAGGACGGGGCGGGTGCGCCAACTGCGCTGGAAGGTGGCGAGCGCGGCCTGGAAGGCGCCGAAGGCGGAACTGGCGGCGACCGCGGGACCGAAGAAGTGCAGCGCGGCTCCGACGAGCAGGGCAAGGCCCACGGCGGCCCGGACGGCGACCAGGGGATCGAGCCGCTGCCGCTCGACGGTGAGTCCGGAGCGGGCGGTGTCCTTCAGGGCTTGGAGCCAGCTCATGGTCCGAGATTAGTGGGTGGGGGGCGGATGGGGCATAGGGGGCTTAAGGGGGGCGAAGGGGGGGTGAGGGCTGGGGTGCGGAAGCGGGGCCGGTGCGGGGGCTGGGTGGAGGGAGCGGGAGAGGCGCGCGGGGTGCGGGCAGTGGGTGGGTGCGGGCGCGTAACCGGTGCCGGCCCCGCGCACCGTACGCCGCTCAGCGGGTCAGACGGTCGCGCTGCTCCCGAGTCCCGTGCACCGACGCCCGGTCCGCCGCCGCCGTGCCGTGCTCCCAGCCGGCCAGGTCGTTCACGCCACGCACGCGCGTGGACGTGGTGCGCGGGAACATCTGCTCCGCGCGGTCCGTGACCGCCACGTCCCGCGCCGCGAGGACCGGCAGCAGCGAGCCCGCCGACTCCTCCACCACGTGCTCGGTGGCCTGTGCCAGGCGCGTGCCCAGCCGGCTCGCGTACGCCGTCAGGAAGGACTGGCGGAACGACTTGGTGCGCTTGCGGCCCCCGGCCCGCTGGGCGGCCTCCGCGCGCGTCATCGCGGCCGTCCCCTGCACCAGCAACGAGGTGTACAGCAGCTCGACGGCCTCCAAGTCGGCCTCGAAACCGACGACCGTCGAGAAACCGCACTCGCTGTTCCACACGGCCCGGCAGCGGTTCGCGGTGGCGACGGCGTCCAGCAGGATCGCCTTCGCCGTCTCGTACGGGGCGTCCACGCCGATCCGGCACGCACCCGGCCCGCCCGCGGCCCCGTTCCCCTCGGCGGCGAGGACCGCCTCGTCGATGCTGTGCCGCGCCATCAGCTCCTGCGCCTTCCCGGTGAGCGCCTCGGCCTCCTCCGGGTACTCGGTGGCCTCCGCCTTGGCGAGCAGGGCGCGGATACGGGTGAGCATGCGCGGTTCGCCGGGGGCCGGCCGGGCCTCCCGTACGAGAGCCGGGGCGCCGCCCGGCGCGGGCCCGACCGGCTCGATGGAGGGCAGCCGCAGCAGCAGCCGCAGCAGCTCCAGCACCGCGGTGGCCAGCGCGAACCGGTCGGTCCTCTCCCGGCGGGCGAGAGCCTCGGCGTACTTCTCGTCGCTCTTCCACCACACCTGCCCGCCCACGCCCAGCTCGGTCAGCTGGGCCTGCCAGCGCGGCGGTACGCACGCGCGCCCGTACCGCCGGTGCTCGGCGGCCACCAGGTCGGCGAGGAGCCGTACGTGGACCTCCTTGAGGTCGCGGGCGACGAGCCGGGCGACATCGGCGGGCTGCCAGCCGCGGTCCCAGGCGCGGCGGACGAACTCCTCCCCGCGGCGCAGCACTTCGCGCCCCGCGTCCGGCCAGGGGGCGGCGGCCAGCAGCGAGGCGCCCAGGTCGAGGTCCTCGTCGCCGGTGCCGTACAGCGCGGAGAACGCCCGGTCGGCGCCGGGAAACGCCTGGTCGGTGGCCTGGTCCGGGCCCGGCGTAGTGCGGTCGGTCAACGTCGTGTCTCCTCGGTCGGGCTCACCCTCCTGGTATACCTCGCCCGGCCCCGGGCGCTGCCCCGAGGGCCACGGGGCGGGACCGCCGCCACGGCCCGCGCTCCGGCCCGTTGTCAGTGGTGGCTGTCACACTCGCAAACATGAGCGACCGTTGGGCCATCGCCGAGGAGCCGGGCGGCGGGGCGCTGCTCGTTCCCCTCCGGCGGGACGGCCGACCCGCCGGTGAGGTGCGCCGCGAGCCCGACCTCGTCGAAGCCGTCCGCTCCCGCCCCGAGGTCGGCCGCTGGGTCTGGCGCTCGACCGCCGAGGTCTACCCCCGCCTCCTCGCCGCCGGAGTCCGCGTCGAGCGGTGCTACGACGTCGAGGACGCCGAACTCCTCCTTCTGGGGCACGCCGGCCGCTGGGGCGAGCCCCGCTCGGCGGCGGCCGCCCACGCCCGGCTGCACCACCTCCCCGTACCGCCCGATCCCCCGCAGCGCGCCGCCGAGCCCGGCTCGCAGTCCTCCCTGTTCGAGCCGCAGCCGGTGCACGTCCCCTTCGCCTCCCTGCTGGAGGTGTACGAGGACCAGGTCCGGCGGCACGACGAGGCGAAACACCCCGGCCGGATGCGGCTGCTGACCGCCGCCGAGTCCGCCGGGATGCTCGTCGCCGCCGAGATGAACCGGGCCGGGCTGCCCTGGCGGGCCGACGTCCACCGGGCGGTGCTGGACGAGCTGCTCGGCGAGCGGTACGCGGGCGGCGGCGACCCGCGCAGGATGGCGGAGCTCGCCGACCAGGTGTCCCAGGCGTTCGGACGGCGGGTGCGTCCGGAGCTGCCGGCCGACGTGATCAGGGCGTTCGCGCAGGCCGGGATCAAGGTCAGGTCGACCCGCCGCTGGGAGCTGGAGGAGCTCGACCATCCCGCCGTCGCACCGCTGATCGCGTACAAGAAGCTGTACCGGATCCAGACCGCGCACGGCTGGGGCTGGCTCCAGGACTGGGTGCGCGACGGCCGCTTCCGGCCCGAGTACCTGCCCGGCGGGACGGTCACCGGCCGGTGGGTGACCAACGGCGGGGGCGCGCTCCAGATCCCCAAGGTGATCCGGCGGGCGGTGGTCGCGGACGAGGGGTGGCGGCTGGTGGTGGCCGACGCCGACCAGATGGAACCGCGGGTCCTGGCCGCGATCTCCCGCGACCCCGGCCTGATGGACGTTGCCGGGCAGCCGGGCGACCTCTACAAGGCGGTCTCCGACCGCGCCTTCTCCGGCGACCGCGAGGCGGCCAAACTCGCCGTGCTGGGCGCGGTGTACGGCCAGACGTCGGGCGACGGCCTGAAGAACCTGGCCGCCATGCGGCGAAGATTCCCGCGCGCCGTCCAGTACGTGGACGACGCGGCCCGCGAGGGCGAGGAGGGCCGCCTCGTACGGACCTGGCTCGGCCGCACGTGCCCGCCCGCGCCCGGCTCCGGGGACGACGACGAGGCGGGCATCCCGCAGGAGCGGGGCGCCGGTCCCACCCCGGGGGAGGACGAGTTCACCCCGGGGTACGCCTCGCGCAACGCCCGGGCCCGCGGCCGCTTCACCCGTAACTTCGTGGTGCAGGGCAGCGCCGCCGACTGGGCCCTGCTGATGCTGGCGGCCCTGCGGCAGTCCCTCCACACCTCGGGGATGAAGGCCGAACTGGTCTTCCTCCAGCACGACGAAGTGATCGTGCACTGCCCCGAGGACGAGACGGACGCCGTCGCCCGTGCGATCCGCGCGGCCGGCGAGCTGGCCGGGCGCATCGCCTTCGGCCGGATTCCGGTGCGCTTCCCGTTCACGGTGGCGGTGGTGGAGTGCTATGCCGACGCCAAGTAGGCGGAACGCACGGCCGCCCCCCGGCTACCCCGCCCAGGCGCCCGGGCGAACCCGGCCCGCCCCTGCTCACCCCTCGTGGGCGAGCCTTTCCCCGAGACATGTCGCACCCGCATTCCCAGGCACCCCGTGGGTACCCGGGACGCATGTACACACATGGCATCGAAAGCGTCCGACTCGCCGGAACGGAGCTCGCCGCCAACCGTGACCTGATGGTGGGCATCGCCCCCTTCCTCGTCGGGCTGGCCGTCGTGGCGATCCTCATCGGCGCGGTGTGGCTCGGCATCCGGGTCAAGAAGCGCGAACCCGCCGCGCCTCGCCCGGAGGAGCAGCCGCGCGCCCCGCAGCGGGACCACCCGCCGGGCGAGATGCAGGAGGTCCGGGAGCCGAACGAGGTGCCGCAGGACGGTGTACGCCGCACCCCGCACCAGCTGGGCGGGAACGGCGGGCACGGCAACGCGGGCACCCGCCCGGCGGCCGAGGGCACCGAACCGCCCAAGTGGGGCGACAAGTCCGGCGGGGCGTTCGGCAGCGGCGGCACGGGCGGCTGAGTCGCCCTCGACGGAGGGAGTCCGTCCACCGCGGAGGGGCGCCCGTCCGGCGCGGTCACCGCGGGCGCGCCCCACGGACGGACGTCCGTCCACCGCCGGTCACCGCGGGCGCGCCCCCTGACCCGTACACCTCAGAACACGTGCACCACACGAAACACCGGAACCACCACAACACGCACCACCAGAACCACCAGATCCACAGGGAGGATCCCTTCACCATGACCACCTCCACCTCCACCTCCACCCCCACCCCCACCCCCGTCCACACCTCCGCCCCCACCATCGAGGGCACCCTCCCCGAGGCATCCCGTCGCACGGTCGGCGACGCCCTCCAGGGCGCCCTGGTCGACCTGATAGACCTGTCACTGCTGGCCAAGCAGGCCCACTGGACGGTCGTCGGCCCGCGCTTCCGCTCGGTGCACCTCCAGCTGGACGAGATGGTCGACACCGCCCGCACCTACGCGGACACCGTCGCCGAGCGGGCCTCCGCGATCGGCGTCGCGCCGGACGGACGGGCGACGACCGTGGGCAAGCTGACCCAGCTGCCGCAGCCGCCGAGCGGCTGGCTCGCCGACGGCGACGTGGTGGCGCTGCTGGTCGAGGCGCTGGGCGGCGTGATCCTGCGGATGCGCGAGCGCATCGACGCGACGGACGCGCCGGACCCCGTGTCGCAGGACCTCCTCATCGCGCTGACCGCCGAGCTGGAGAAGCAGCGCTGGATGTTCCAGGCCGAGAACCACTGAGGCCGAACGAGGCGGGACGGACGTCCGGTTCCCGGGCTCCCGTCCCGCCACGGGCCCCGCCCCGCCCGCCCCGGCTGGAGATGCGTGGTCCGCGGCCCTGTGCGTACCTGGGAGGGACCGAAAAGGAGCCCTCCCCATGCCCCACCAGCCGACCGGGGACTCGTCGTCGGTGTCACCACCCCAGACGTCCCCGTCGCCGCGACAGCTGCGCACACCCGCTCACACCACCGGTGAGTCCGGGCTGGTCGTCCCCTACGGGGCGACGGGCCCGCTCCCGGTCCTCGCCGTGTACGAGGACTTCCGCTGCCCGTACTGCGCGGCGGTGGAGACCTCCGCCGGGGCGGCGATCCGGCGCTTCGCCGACGAGGGCAGGCTGCGTGTGGAGTACCACTTCGCGGCCTTCCTCGACGGCATGCTCGGCGGCCGGGGCTCGGCACTGGCGCTCGGCGCGGCAGGTGCCGCCGTGAATGAGAGCCAGCGGGACTTCAAGACCCTGCACGACGCGCTGTACGCCCAGCAGCCCGACGAGAGCGTCGACTCCTACGGCAGCCCCTCGGTGCTGCTGCGCGTCGCCGAGTCCGTCGGCCTCCTCGCACCGGCTTTCCGCGAGGCGGTCGCCACCGGGACGTACACACCGTGGGCAGTGGCGGTCGGGGACGCCTTCGGGCGCAGCGGCGTGCGCGGCACCCCCACTCTTCGCCTCGGCGAGGTGACGATCCGCGGGCTCGACCGGGTCGGCCGCGCGCTGCCCGCGCCGGAGGTCGCCGAGCAGATCGAAACGGCGCTCGCGGCACGCTGAGCCCGCACCCGTACCCGGGCGGGGAACCCGCTCCCGACGAGCTGTTCCCCATCGCGCACCCCCCTGTCAGGCTGGGGACATGGCAGCAACCGCAGGTCACGGCGCGTCGGGCGCAGGGGTGTTCTTCCGTCGGCTGAGCAGGTGGCAGGCCGACCAACAGCGCGACTCCCTCGCGGACCTGCACGTAGCGGCATACCGGGCGAGCCCCGCTCCTCCGCCCGACGACTCGTGCGCCGAGAACCGCCCGCCCTCCCCGGTCCCCCGGTTCCACGACCGGAACCCCTTCCTCGCCCGTTTCGCGGAGGACGTCCAGCGCCCCGGCTTCGACCTGCTGGTCGCCACCACCGGCCCCCGCCTGGTCGGCTGCGTCTACGGGTACCTCCCCGACCGGCAGGGCTCCTGGTGGTACGGACGTCACGACATCCCCGCCCCGGATCTGGGCCAACTCGCCGATTCGGGGCGGGTGTTCAACATCGCGGAGCTGATGGTCGACCCCGAGCACCGCCGCCGGGGCATCGCCCGGCAACTCCAGGAACGCCTCCTGGTCCGGGTCGACGCGGAACTCGTCACCACCGTCATCGAAACGTCCAACTCGGCGGCCAAGGCGGCGTACGAGTCCTGGCTGTGGAGCCGAACCGACCGCCTCCCCGCCGCGAACGGCCGCCCCGAACTCGAAGTCTGGACCCAACGCCCCCCGGCCTAGCCCCGGTCGGCACCGAGGAGCTGCCCCGCCGCCCCTCCCCCGCGACCCGCACGCCACCGACCGCCCGGCACCGCACCACGCGCGCCGACTGCCCCACGGGCCTCGCCACGCCCCGCCGTTGACACCCCCTGCCGGCCCCGCTTCACTCCCCCTCATGAATCTGCACGTGAAAGACTTCGACCACCTCGTCCTCAACGTCCAGGACGTCGAACGCTCCCTCGCCTTCTACACCGGCCCGCTCGGCCTGGAGCCCGTCCGCGTCGAGGAATGGCGCGACGGGAAGGTCCCCTTCCCGTCCGTCCGCGTCACGCCCACCACGATCATCGACCTGTTCAGCCGACCCCGCGGGTCGTCCAACGTCGACCACATCTGCCTGACCGTCGAGCCGCTCGACTGGCAGGAAGTCATCGACTCGGGGGTCTTCACCGTCCTGGAGGGCCCGGTTCCGCGTTTCGGCGCCCGCGGCACCGCCCAGTCCCTCTACGTGCAGGACCCGGACGGCAACACCGTCGAACTCCGCTGGTACCCGCAGGACGCCGAGTAACCGTCCGCCGCCGGCCGGTCGGCCCCGACCGCGCCGGGCCGACGGCCGGGCGGAACATCCCGAAGTCGTCCGAGATCGGCAAGTAGGAGCGGGTTGCTGTCCTTCCGCGGCCCGCCCTGTTGCCATGAAGGGGTTGCTTTCCTTCTCGGACAAGGGAGTTCTCTCGGGATGCGGACCACCACACTGGGCAGGGACGGACCGGTCGTCGGCAGGCTGGGACTGGGGGCGATGGGCCTCTCGTACCGCTACGCCCCGGCCCTGCGGGACAGGAGCAAGGCCGTATCGCTGGTCCAGGAGGCGGTGGACCGCGGAGTCAATCTCGTCGAGACGGCCGGCGCCTACGCGGCCGGGGACAACGAGCGGCTGATCGGCGAGGCGATCCGCGGACGCCGGGACGAGGTCGTACTGTGCACCGGCGGCGGCCTGCTCGGCGACGCGGACGGCACGCTGCGGCCCGCCGGCGGCCCGCAGGAACTGCGGGCCGGCGTCGACGAGAGCCTGCGCCGCCTGCACGTGGACCACATCGACCTCTACCTGCTGCGCCGCGTCGATCCCGGCGTCCCGCTGGAGGAGAGCTGGGGTGCGCTGGCCGAACAGGTCTGGGCGGGGAAGATCCGCATGCTGGGCCTGCCCGTCGTCACCGTGCAGCAGGCCCGCGCCGCCGAGGCCGTGCACGAGGCGGCGGCGATGGCGGCCGAGGTGTCGCTGTTCACGCGCTGCGGCCTGGACGACGTGGTGCCGTACGCGGTGGAGCGCAGGATCGCGCTGCTGGCGGGCGCCCCGCTCGGCCGCGGCCTGCTGACCGGCGCGCTGGCCCGGTTCGACGACCTGCCGCTGGACGACTGGCGGCGCACCCAGCCCCGCTTCGCCCCGCGCGCCATCCGCCACAACTTCGCGCTCGCGCAGGCCGTCTCCCAGGTGGCCGTCCGGCACGGGGCGAGCCCCGCCCAGGTCGCCCTGGCATGGCTGCTGCGGCTCGGTGAGCACGTGGTGCCGCTGCCCGGCACGAGGGCGGCGGAGCACCTCGCGGAAAACCTCGGCGGCGACCGGCTCCGCCTGACCGAGCAGGACCTGACCGATCTGGAGTTCCTGCCCTACCCGTCGGGCGCCCCGGAGGCGTGAGCCGCTCCCGGCCCGCGCCCCAGGGCGTGAGCCACCCGGACACACCCCAGTCACCACATCCCGCCACGGCACCCCGCACTCCCCGCACCTCCGTCCCTGACGCACCTCATCTGGAGTTCTCTCATGACGACCTCTCTGGTAAGGCCGGTCCTCCCGCCGTCGCGGGTAACGAACACCGGCGTGCACGGAACCACGGCACCGGGGTTCGCCTCCGTGCGCCACCTCTTCGAACGGGCCTGCCTGGACGCGGGCCCGCCCGGTGAGCAGGGAGCCGCGCTGGCGGTCGTACGGGACGGTGAGATGGTCGTCGACCTGTGGCACGGCACCGCCGACCCGGTCACCGGAACGGCGTGGACCGGCGACACCCTCCAGCCGGTGCTGACGGGCTCCCACGGAATCCTGGCCACGGCGGTCCTGCTGCTCGCCGACATGGGCGCGCTCGCACTGGACCGGCCCCTCGCGCACTTCTGGCCGGAGTTCGCGATGCGCGGCAAGGAGGCGGTGACACTGCGGGACGTGCTGACCTTCACCGCCCGCCTCCCCGGCATGACGGCCCCTCTCGACCAGCGGGACGTCGAGAACCCGCGCATGATGGCCGCGCTGCTCGAACTGCACAGCCTGGAGGACGACCCGCGGGCCGGCGGCGTGCTGCACGGGCCGTGGACCGCCGGGTGGATCGTCGCCGAGGTCGTCCGCCGGGTCGACGGTCGTGATCTCGACCTGTTCTTCCTGGAGGAGATCGCGGGTCCGCTGGGCCTCGACGTCCACTTCGGACTCGTCCCCGACCAACTGCCGCAGGCCGCGCGGATCTCGTACGAGGCGGGCTTCGGCGGCCGTTTCCCGGCACTGGGCGCCGGGGCGGACGGCGGCGGGGCGGACCTCTTCGCGCGCGTGTGGGAGAACCCGTCGCCGTTCCCCGCGGACCCGGGTGTGTGGAGCGAGAACCGGCGGCGCTACGCCGTCGTCCCCTCGCTGGGCGTGTACGCGTCGGCCCGCGGTCTCGCCCGGCTCCAGGGCGTCCTTGCCGCGGACGCCGTACGGGCCCCGGGCGAGGAACCGCTCCTGCTCTCGCGCCGCATGCTCGACCAGGCGCGGAGCTTCTGGGTCGAGGGCCTGGACCCGCTGCTGGGCGGGATCAGCGCATACGGCGAGGGCGGCCTGCAACTCCTCGACGAGGGCCTCCACCCGGCCGTCCGCTCCGGCGCCTTCGGCCACCAGGGGCCCGGCGGAGTCGCGTACCAGGCCTGGCCGCAGGCCGCGGCGGGGGCCGCAATGGTCCGCAGCCGGCTGACGACGGACCCCGGCACGGGGGTCCTGGACGAGGTCGCGGGCGCTGTGGCGAAGGCGCTGCGCGCCGTCTGAGCCACGGCCGGACGGGAACGGGCGGAACCGGCCTGCGGGCGGGTCCCGCCCGACACGACGTTCGGACGCGGGTTTCGCGCGGCGTTCCGCTCGGACGTGCGTTCCGCTCGGACGTGCGTTCCGCCCGGCGTCACGTGCAATCGCGGGTCCGTCCGGCGTCACATGCAGACGCGGGTCCGCCCGGCGTCACAAGCAGACGCGGGTCCGTCCCGGCACGGCATGGGGGACGGACTCGGCCCGCATCACCTCCGCCCCGCCTCACCCACCCCTCCCACTCCGTCGGCCGTGAGGCCGTGCAGGACGACGTCCCAGACCGAGTCCCAGTCCGCCTCCCGCCCCCCGGCCCGGTCCGCCTCGCGCACGGTGCCCCGCGTCGCACCGTGGGCGGCCATGGCTCCCTCCGCCAGGTGTTCCAGCAGGGCCACGGCATCCCCCGGGGATATTCCGGGACGCAGCCGGTGCGCACCGTGGGCCCGGTCGAGCAGGCCGTGCAGGACGGGAAGCCAGGTCTCGGTCAGCGGCGGCACCTCCCCGGGGCGGTCGGTCTCCAGCCGTCGCGCGGCCCGTACGAAGGGGTCCTCGTACGCCAGCCTGGCGAGCCGGCCGATGAGCGTGCGCAGCTCCCGCATCGGGTCGGCCGCCCCGAGATCCTCCAGGCAGCATCCCAAACGGGCCCGCGCGGCCGTCCGCACCTCTTGCGCCAGCACGTTCTTGGTCCCGAAGTGAAAGGTCAGCGCGCCGATCGAGGTCGCTGCCCGCCAGACCATCCGCTGGAGTGAGGCGCCCTCGTAGCCGCGCTCGGCGAACTCCTCGGCGGCCGCTTCCATCAGGGCCCGGCGCGTTCTGGCCGCTCGTTCCTGCATGCGCCTTCTCCTTGAACCTCGGCAAGTAGTCGAACCCCCCATGGAAAATATAACGAACATTCTCTATGTTTGTTACTGTGCAGAGCAACCACCGACCTGGGAGGGACCTGCAGTGACGACGACGCAAGAGACGCCCGACATGCTGACGGGCCGGCCGCTGGGCGATCTGTCCCGCCGCCTGTTCGGTCACCTGCACCGTTCCGACCAGCAGCGATGGGGGCATGTGTATCTGCAGGGACTGCTTCGTACGCACGGCAAGAAGACCGTGAGACGGATGGCGGCGGTCGTGACCGGTTCGGAGGCCGCCTCGGTCTCGTTGCACCAGTTCGTCAATGCCAGCCCCTGGGAATGGGCCCCGGCGCGCGGCGAACTGGCCCGCTGGGCCGCCCAGTCACTGCCCGTACGGGCCTGGACCCTGGCGCCCGCGGTGCTGCCCAAACGCGGCAACCACTCGGCAGGAGTGCACCAGCGCTTCCTGCCGGAGTCCGGACGCACCGTCAACTGCCAGCTGGGCCTCGGCCTGTTCCTGGACGCCGGACAGGCGCACGTGCCGGTCGACTGGCAGCTGTTCCTGCCGCCCCGCTTCACCGGCGACGAGGCGGTGCGCGACCGGGCGAAGATCCCCGCGTCGGCGCAGGCCCGGCCGCTGTGGGCGCACGCCCTGCGACTGGTCCAGGACATGGCGTCGCGGTCGGGCGGGCGGACGGCACCGGTGGTGGCCGACCTGACGGCTTTGTGCGACACCATGCCGCTGACACGGCGGCTGCACGGCGGCGGGCACACCTTCGTCCTCGCCGTCCCGGGCCAGACCACCCTCGCGGACCCGAATCTGCCGCCCGGCGAACGGGAGTCGGTGCGCGGTCTGCTGCTGCGCCGGGGCCTTCGGCACCCGGTGGGGGCGGGCCGGCAGGTCGTCTCGTACGACACCCCGGTGCGCGGGCTGCGCCCGGAGGGTCAGCACATCCACGCGACCGGCCGACTGCTGGCCGAGTGGGACGCGGGCACCGGACGTCCCGGCCGGATCTGGCTGACGAACATCACCGACCGCCACCCGGCGGAGCTGCTGGACCTGGCCCGTTCGCCGCAGGGGGCGCGGACCGCCATCGCCCGCATGGGTGAGGACTTCGGCCTCCTCGACTTCGAGGGGCGCTCCTTCCCCGGCTGGCACCGGCACATGACCCTCGTCTCGGCCGCCTACGCGTGCAGCACCCTGGAGGGCATGGGACGCTGATCGAATGATTGCGCCTACAAGTACATAGCGGACGGACCCCAAGTTCACGGGTTCGGCAACTCCCCAGATGATTGCATGGGCATGTATCTTGTTGTTCATCACATCGAGAAGGGGAGTCGTTCCATGACGATCCAGCAGCAGCCGCGCGCCGCCTCAGATCAGGCCATGTGGGAGGCCGTTCTCGGCCTGCACGCCTTCGTGGAGCGTCAGCTCGCACAGACCCTCCAGCGCCGCCACGGCGTGGGCCTGTCCGAGTACCGGGCCCTGGAGGTCCTCACCCAGGCCGAGAAGGGCGAGCGCCGCATGCAGGAGCTCGCGGACCACATCGGGCTGGGCCAGAGCTCGGTCACTCGCCTGGTGGGACGGCTGGACAGCGCCGGCTACGCCTACAAGGACAACTGCGCCGACGACCGGCGCGGCGTCTTCGCTGTGATCACCGAGGAAGGCCGCAAGCGCTACCAGGATGCCCGTGCCACGTACGCCGACGTCCTCAGCTCGGCCCTCAACACGGCGGGCGCCGACGATCAGTTCGCCCGCGCGGTGCAAGCGTTGCGCAGCGCCGCCTGACACCGGTCTCGACAGACGGCGGGAGCGCCCGGGGTGACCCGGCGCCCCGCCGTCTTTTGCATGTGCGGGATCACTTCCCGGCGCTCGGGGAGGTGACCTGGATCACTCCAGCCTCGTAAGTATTTGCTTGACCATGCATATAAAGACCCCGTAGGTTCTCTCTCGTAGCCAAGAAGCCAAGTCCAACGAGGGGGGACCGTTGCCTTCGCCACGCCTGTTGCAGGCACTCAGCCGGCACGTGCAGGAACAGCCCGACAGCACCGCGCTCGTCTTCGCCGGCGAACGGGTCACCTACGCCGGCCTCGACCGGCTGACCCGCCGCGCCGCCACGGACCTCGACGGCGTCGACCTCGGCCCCGTACGTGCCCTGTGCGTCCCGGCCCACAAGTCGCCGGAGACCGTCGCTCTGCTACTGGCGGCATGGAGTCTGGGAATCAACACCCTGGTCCCGTCGCCCGGCCTGGGCGCCGCCGCCCTGGCCACGCTCACCGCCCAGGCGCACGGCCCGCTGTCGGCGGTCGCGGTGCCCGGCGGCGGCGCGGTCCTGACGCGGCAGGCGGCGGACCCGGCGCTGTCGGACGGGTTCAGCGCCCCCGACCCGCGGGAGTCGCTGCTGACCCTCACCACCTCCGGGTCCACCGGCGTGCCCAAGCTCGTACCGGTCCGCACCGAGGCCTTCGACCGCTTCGGCGCCTGGGCCACGGAGAAGTTCGGGCTCGACGGCGGGACCCGCTCGCTGAGCTTCTCGCCGCTCAACTTCGACCTGGCACTCCTCGACGTGTGGGCGGTGCTCCAGGCCGGCGGCACCGTCGTCCTGGCCGACGCCGGAGCCAGCGGGGACGCCGGCTACCTGCGGGACCTCACGCAGAACAACGAGGTGACCCTCGTCCAGGGGGTGCCACTGCTGCACCGGCTGCTGGCGACGGGCGGCGCCCGCTATCCGGCGGTCCGCACGGTCGTCTTCACCGGGGAGGCCGTCTCCGACCAGGGCCTGCGGGACGCGTTCGCCGCCTGTCCGGCCGCCCGCTTCCACAACGTCTTCGGCTGCACCGAGACCAACGACAGCTTCGTCCAGGACATCGACCCGGACGCGTACATGCACCCGCTGCCCATCGGCGACCCGATCGACGGCACCGACGCCGTGCTGCTGATCGAGGGGGCCGAAGGCACCGAGGTGCTGCGGGGTCCCGGCACCGGCGAACTGCTGGTGCACACCCCCTTCCAGACGTGCGGCTACCTGGAGCAGGCCCGCAACGCGCACGCCTTCATGCCGGACCCGCGCGGCGGCGGCGCCATGTTCTACCGCACCGGGGACCTCGTCCACCGCGACGCCGACGGCCGCCACTTCCTCCAGGGACGCACCGACTTCCAGGTCAAGGTGCGCGGCGTGCGCACCAACACGCTGGAGGTCGAGACCGTCCTGGCGGCACACCCGGACGTCGTCGAGGCCGCGGTCGTCGCGCTGCCCTGCCCCGAGGCCGGCACCCGGCTGCACGCCGAAGTGGTGCGCCGGGACGGCACCACCCTGAGCTCGCTGGGCCTGCGGGCGTACGCGGCCAAGCACCTGCCGCGGCACGCGGTGCCCAGTTCCGTGGGGCTCGGCGGCACGCCGCTGCCGAAGACCCAGACCGGAAAGCCCGACCGTAATTCGATCAAGAAAACCAAACTGAACGGAGCCTCTTGATGATCACCGGCGACAACGACCCGATCCGCGAGTACATCGTCCGGGAATTCCTGGGCGGCGAGGACACCGAAGACCTGACCGACGACTTCGACCTCATCGAGAGCACCGTCGTCAACAGCCTCGGCCTGGTCCGCCTCATCTCCTGGATCTCCGAGACGTACGGCATCTCCGTCGACGACATACCGCTGGAGCCGGACGTCTACCGCACCCTCGCGGACATCCGGAACTTCGTCCGGCAGGCCGCCCCGGCCACGGTCTGACCACGCCTCTCCTCCCGCGCACAGCTCCCGCACACGGCACACGGCACACAGCAACACCCGTCCGCAACACAGCGATGACAGGAGTACTCGCCATGATCGTTCGTTCTCTTTCCGACGTCCCCGCGGTCGAGTGGGGCAGCGGCACCAGCCACCGCCTGCTCACCGAGGCCGACGGCATGGGCTTCACCGTCTGCGAGACGCTGGTCCGCCAGGGCACCTCCAGCGCGTTGCAGTACCTGGGCCACCTGGAGGCCTGCTACTGCATAGGCGGCTCGGGCGAGGTCGTCACCACGGACGGCGCCCACCACAAGATCATGACGGGCACCATCTACGCCCTGGACAAGAACGACGCCCACCACCTGATCGCCTCCGACGACGAGGACCTCCTGCTGGTCTCCGTCTTCAGCCCGGCCCTGCGCGGCGACGAGAAGCACTCGCTGTCCGAGGACGGCTTCTCCCGCTACTGACCCGCTCCGCCGGGGGCGGGCCCGCACACCCGCGGACCCGCCCCCGGCACCGCCCCGCACTCCGCGCCCAGCACCCGGCGCCGGCCCGGCGCCCAGCGAAAGGCAAGGCAGAACACGCATGGCAGCAGACACAGCCGAAGACACCTACGGCGTCACGGCCCCGTACGCGGACGAGCTGAACGACGACGTCGCCCGCTGGGACCGCGCCGCCGAGTTCCCGCACGAGAAGTGGAAGCCGCTGCAGCGGTCCGGCCTCTTCACCCTCCCCTTCGCCCCGGAGTACGGCGGCTCCGGCCGGACGCTCACCGAGACCATGAGGGCGCTGGAGGGCCTCGGCCACACCAGCCGGGACGCCGGCCTGAACTTCTCGGCGTCCACGCAGATCGTCAGCGTCGGCATCCCGCTGCAGGCGTTCGGCTCCGACGCACTGCGCGAGCACTACCTGCCGCGCGTCACCTCCGGTCAGGCCATCACCGCGCACGCGATCACCGAGCCGGGCCACGGTTCGGACGTGATGAACATCCGGACCACGGCCGTCCGCGACGGCGACGAGTACGTGCTCAACGGCGGCAAGATGTTCATCACCAACGCCCCGGTCGCCGACCTCTTCCTGCTCTACGTCCGTACCGGCAAGCCGGGCGCCTTCGGCCTCAGCACCTTCCTCGCCGAACGCGGCACTCCGGGCCTGACGGTCGGCGAGCCGCTGGAGACGATGGGACTGCGCACGTCCCCCATCAGCGAGGTCCTCCTGGAGGATGTCCGGCTGCCCGTCGGCAACCGGCTGGGCAGCGAGGGCGCCGGGTTCCTGATCATGGACCACGTGATGAAGCGGGAGGTCCTCTTCTCCTTCGCCGTCAACCTCGGCGAGATGACCCACCGCCTGCAGCGCGTGGTCGAACACGCCACCACACGCCAGCAGTTCGGCACCGCCATCGGCAAGAACCAGGCCGTCGCCCACAAGGTGGCGGACATGAAGATCGCCGTGGAGACCGCCCGCAAGTGGCTGTACGACACCGGCCGCAAGGTCGAGGCGGGCAAGGACGCCTCGACGGACGTGGCCATCACCAAGATCGTGGTCAGCGAGGCCAACCAGCGCACCGCCCAGGACGCGATCCAGATCTTCGGCGCCCGCGGCTACCTGACGGACACCGGCATCGAGCGCGAGCTGCGCAACGCCGCCGCCGGCTCCATCTACTCCGGCACCAACGAAATCCAGCGCAACTGCATCGCCGCCCTGATGGGCCTGTGACGAGAGGCACCCACATGACCGACACCCTCGCCGAAGCCGCGTTCGTACCGACGGCAGTGCCCGAACAGCCCGACCCGTCCGGGCGGGCGACCGCCCCCGAGCAGCTGACCGCCGACGACCGCGCACACCTCACGGCGGCCACCGACTTCCTCGACTACGAGCACGAGACCGTCAAGGCCTTCGTCGACAAGGCCCTGGTCGGGGTCGACCGCGAGACCGCCGACCCGGTCGACCTCGCCGTCGCCCTCTACTACGCGGTGCGCGACGGCATCCACTACGAGGTCTACGGCGCCAGCCTGTCGCCGCAGGGCCTGCAGGCGTCCTCCATCATCGACGCCCGCAAGGGCTTCTGCCTGCACAAGTCCGTCCTCTACGCCGCCTGTTGCCGCGCCGTCGGCATCCCCGCCCGACTGCACTACAGCGACGTCCGCAACCACCTCGCCTCCGACCGGCTGCGCTCGTACATAGGCGGCGACGTCTTCTTCCACGGCCTGGCCACCGTGTATCTCAACGGGCGCTGGATGAAGGTGACCCCGGTCTTCAACAAGCTCCTGTGCCGGCTGTACGGCATGACTCCGCTGGAGTTCGACGGCCGCTCCGACAGCCTCTACCACCCCTTCGACGCGAAGGGGCGGCAGAACATGGAGTTCCTCACCGACCACGGCGACTTCGACGACGTCCCGTACGAGTTCGTGATGGGCAACATGCGCCGCAAGCACCCGAAGTTCCTGGACAAGGACGGCACCGGCACCGTCAGCGGCGGCTCGCTCGCCGACGAAGCGGTCTGAGCCCCGGGCGCGCCCACCCCCGCCGCGGGCACCGCATCCGCACCGACACAGCAGCAGGACAGCAGAAGAGGAGAGGCACCCCATGACGCAGTTCCAGGCCCGTGAGGACGGCTGGGCCGCGACCGCCCGCGTCGGCGTCGTCGTTCCGCACGCGGACGTCGGGCCGGAGACCGAGCTGCAGGCGATGGCGCCGCGCGACGTCTCCGTGCACGGTTCGCGCGTCCACTTCGGAGCGATGCGCCCCGGCGGGGAGATGGACCCCAAGATCCCGCACGACCCGGTGCGCGCCTTCATCGACCCGCCCTTCATCGACGACGCGGTGGAGCTGCTCGCCGCCTCCCCGCTGGACTCCATCGCCCTGGGCTTCACCAGCTCTGCCTACGTCCTGGGCGCCGACGGCGAGCAGAAGCTGTTCGAGCGGCTCGCCGAACGCACCCGCGGCATCCCGCTCACCGGCACGACCCACGCCGCCGCGGCCGGCTTCACCGCCCTGGGCGCCGAACGGATCGCGCTCGTCAACCCGCCCTGGTTCGACGACGAGCTGTCCGCCCTGGGCGCCTCGTACTTCGACGAGCGCGGCTTCGACGTCGTCCACCACGCCCCCTGCGGCCTCCCCAGCAACCAGAAACTGATCACACCGGAGGCGCTGGTGCACTGGATCGAGACAGCCGTCGCACCGCACCAGCCGCAGGCGGTACTGGTCGCCGGCAACGGCATCCGCGCGGTGGGCACCATCGCGGGCCTGGAGGAGCGGCTCGGGTTCCCCGTACTCACCGCGAACCAGGTGCTCTTCTGGCACGCGCTTCACCTCGCCGGGGGAAGCGGGGCGGCCGCGCGGATCACCGAGTACGGATCCCTGTTCAGCGTCCGCCCCGAGTCCGAGGGCGCGGGCATGGGCGTGGCGGTGGGTGCGGCCGCATGAGCATGCTGCCCGCGTACGGCTACCAAGCCGCCGTGCAGGAGACCTGCGACACCCCGGAGTACTTCGTTCCCCTCGTGTGCTGGCACGACGACGGGACCGGCGTGCGCGGCCTGGTGCTGCACCGCGGATCGCTGCGCCCGGCGGAGCAGGTGCCGGGATTCCGGCGCTATCTCGCCCACGAGGACCTTGAGCAGTACGCCACGACCGGTCCGTGGTCGCTGCTCGCAGCCACCGCCTGATCCGACCCGTGGCGGGGACCGGCCGGGTCCCCGTCGCATCAGGAGCCGTATCGACATGACACACGACCTCAAGTGGTCCGACGCACCCCCGGGGGAGGTCCGCGATCCGGTCGGCATCTGGATTGTCCGGGCTCCGGCAGGGCAGCACCTCTCGGACGGCGGGCCTCCGCCCGACTGGTTCGACGAGAGGGAAAGGCGCCGGCTGGCCTCGATACCGCAGCCGGCCGGGAGGGAGGCCTACGTCTTCGCCCACTGGGCGCTGCGGAGCGTTCTCGGGTCCTCGCTCGGCTGCTCACCCAGGAGCGTCGGCTTCCTGCGGCAGCCGTGTCCCGGCTGTGGCGGGGCACACGGAAGACCGGCCATCCGCGACCCGGGCCCGGACAGCGAAGCACTGGAGTTCTCGATGTCGCACAGCGGGGACCACGTCGCCATCGGCGTCGCCGAGGCCACCATCGGCATCGACATCGAGTCCTGGCCGACCCCGGAATCCGTCGCCGGTTACCTGCCGTTCCTCCACCCGAAGGAACAGCAGTGGCTGGGCGGGCGTCCAGATGACGAACTCGTCCGGGACTTCGCCCGCCTGTGGACCCGCAAGGAGGCCATGGCCAAGGCGACGGGCCAGGGCATGGCCGCCATCATGAACCGGCTGGATCTCACCAACCAGCCGCTCGGCTGGCGGGTACGGCAGCTGCTCGCACCACCCGGGTACGAGGCCAGCTTCGCGGTCCCGGCCTCGGTGCACGTCGACGTCACGATGCACGACGAGCTCCCGGAGCCGATGCCGGAGCCGGTGGCCATGCCGGAGCCGGTGCAGGTCTGACCCGACGGCGGGCGGCCCGTATCCCCCTTGGCAAGGGATACGGGCCGCCCGCCGCGCTGCGTACTGCGTTGTTTCCGGTAATACGGTCTACAGGCCGATCGCGGGCTCGACGGTCACCTCGGAGCTGAAGACCCGGACGCCGCGCTGCTCGATCGACACGTCCACCCGGCTCCGGCCCGTGCGGTCGCGGACCGGCTCGCCGGCCAGGACGGAGGCGGGGACGTCGAACTCGACGTACCGGGCGAAGTCCGTCTTCATCCCGGTGACCACCGAAGCTCCGTCGCCGACGGCGTGCGCCGCCTGCCGGGCGGCTTCCAGGAGAAGCATCCCTGGCACGTGATCGACGGCGTGGTCGAACAGCACCGGGTGCCCGGGGTCCACCCGCAGCCTCCACTGTCCGGGCACACCGGCCGGATCCGGTGAGAGCACCACGTCGTCCGGGGAGACCCGGTCCACCAGGTGCGGCTCCACGGGCGGGCCCGGCGGCAGGCAGTGCGCGAGCGCGGCGCCGATGTCCGCGTAACTCCCGCGCAACCGCCGGTATATGGCCGCGGGCTGGTTGTTGAAGCGGGTGTGAGCGGTACCCATCAGCCGCTCCCCCAGGTGGACTTCCATGTCCATCGTCATGCCGGCGAACCTGGCGCCGCGGCGGACCACGTCCGAGCAGGACACCACGAGGCGCACCTCCTCCTCGGTGGTGGCCACCAGCGACGCCAGCGGCTCGATCGAGAAGCTGAAGTTCTCCCACGCCTGCTTGTACTCCCGCGGAACGCCGTGCACGGCGTGGGACAGCAGCGGCACCGCCTGGCGCACGCTCTCGGCGAGCAGCAGCGGGTCGTACACCCCCTTCGACGGGCGGTAGAAGCCGTGCCCCTGCGGCCAGCGTGCGGTGATCACGTATTGCCCCTGGGACGGCTCGGCCCACGCCTTGAGCAGCACTTCCTCACCCCGAAGCTTGTGCACCTGCCACTGATGGACCGACTGCGTCTCAAGATCCAGTACCGAAACAGACAACTTTCCGCCCCCACGATCGGTAGTCATTTGCGGACGACTACACAGAGATGCCCGAGGCCCACTCCGTGTACCCGACGCAAAAATAATGATCCTTTTGTTTTCTTAAGTCAAGGGGTCGCAATCTCTTTGTCTTCTTGCGAGAGGATTAGGGGATATTGGCAACTCAAAGCCCATAAAACGGACTTGCTCAAACCGGGGGGCCCTCGGATAACGTAAGGAGCGTTCTTTTTGGGAAGGTGAGAGAAATGGCGCAACTGAAACAGGAGCGAGCGGAACAGACCCGCCGCACACTCCTGCTCGCTGCAGCAGAGGTCTTCGACGAGTCCGGCTACGCGGGGGCCAGCATCACCCGCATCCTCAAGCGCGCCGGCGTGACGGCAGGGGCGCTCTACTTCCACTTCGGCTCCAAGGAAGGCCTCGCCAAGGCCGTGATGGTCGAGCAAGGTGAGCACCTCGAACTGCCGGGCGGCCCGGACGGTTTGCAGCGGCTCGTATACATCACCCTGTACTTGGCCCGGCAGTTGCAGGTCGACCCGGTTCTGCGTGGCGGCGTACGGCTAGCCGTGGAGCAAGGTGAGTTCGGCCTGCAGGACGACGAGGCCTATCAGGGATGGATCCAGGTCTTCGACGAACAGTTGCTTGCCGCCCGCTCCCATGGCGAACTGGCCCACGACGCGCTGGTGGACGAGGTGTCCTGGCTCCTGGTGGGTTCGTTCACCGGAATGCAGCTCTTCTCCCAGATCACCACCCACCGGGCTGACCTGCCTGCCCGGATCCGTATGCTGTGGCGCTACCTCCTACCGTCCGTGGCGTCCCCGCAGATCAAGAGATCGATCGTCATCGACGATGCCCCGTCGGCCGAGCAGAGCGCGTGAGGGCCACAGTCATCGGCGCGACCGGCTTCATCGGTGGCGCCGTGGTGGACCAACTCCTCTGCCTCGGGGTGGAGGTCAGAGCCGTAGGGCGCCACGCCCCGGCCGTCGAGGAGCGGGCAGGGGTCGAGTGGGTCGAAGCCGACCTTGCGGAGCCGCCCTCCTTGCGCGGTCTGTGCAGGGGCAGTGATGTACTGCTGCAACTCGCTTCGTACATCGGGCCCGACCCCGCACGCTGTCACCGCGTCAACACACTCGGCACCCGTGAGGTGGTGCGCGAAGCAGAGCGCTCCGGAATCCGGCGCACGGTCCTGCTGTCGACGGCCGCCGCGTACGGGGCCGGAGTGCACCGTGGGGTCGCTGTCGGACAGGTGGAGCCCGGTCCGCTTTCGGTGACCAGCGCAAGTCGTCGTGCCGCCGAGCAGTCGGTCCTCGATGCCCACGGGGTGGTGCTGCGGCCCGGTCTGGTGGTCGGCACAGGCGACCGATGGGTGGTGCCCGCACTCGCGGATGCTCTCCGCAGGGTGCCTGCACGCTGGAGCGGCGGACAGGCACTGCACTCCCTGATCTCCGTGCACGACCTGGCCCGGCTGATCGCCGGGATCACGGTCGTACAGCCCACCCCGGAAACGGGAGGACGCATCTTTCACGCGAACCATCCGCGCCCCGTGCCGATCGCCGACTTGATCTCCTCGCTGGCCGCGCGCGGACTTGTAGTGGACCCGACGGAGGATTGGCCGCTCGACCGGTGCCTGGCCGCGCTCGGTGAACGGTCCGGTTGGGTGAGCGAGCGTCAGTTCCGGTTGCTCGCTGAGGACCACTGGTACCTGAGCGAGGATGTGTGGAACGCGTTCGGCGTCGCCCCCGCCCCCGATCCGCTGTTATGGCTCACTCATGCGGCCGACTGGTATCGGAGGCACTTGGCCGAGACGGACCGCCACAGCGCTCAGTCTCGCTGTTCCGGTTGAGTCGATGAGGTTGTCGCTGGGCGCCGGCACTCGGGCGCGCGGGGCGCTTTCGCCGCCCAGCACGGATGTGGCTCGGCGCGATGGCTGGATGCCGGATCGGACGGAGCCGCCCGGCCGGCCGGAGGCGGCCACGCGTCGTGCCGGGAACCCGTGCACCCGCGCTGCGAGCACCACCAGGACCCCGGCCGGCGCGGGCTCGATCGTCCACACCTCGGAGCCGCCCTCGCGGTGGACGGCGGCAGAACCGCGAAGTGACACAGCACGCACGCCACAGGCGCCGGGTGCCCTTTTCCAGAAAGGGCAGCAGGCGCCTGTGGGCGTTGGCTTCGGCGTACGTCAGACCGTCACCGTTCCGGGCCGGTCCGTGAGACGCCCGGCTTCCGGGGTCCCGGCCTGTGCCTCGGCGGGCTTCGTACGGTCGGCGAGCTTGAGCCAGATGACTCCGACGATGATGACGGCCAGCCAGACGCCCTTGGTCACGGTGAGGGTCTCGTCGAAGAAGAGCGGGCCGAAGACCGCGGCACCGACCGCTCCGATACCCGCCCAGACGGCGTAGCCGACACTCACGTCGATCGTGCGCAGGGCGAGGCTCAGTGCGTAGAGCGTGAGGAGGAAGAACACCACGGCGACCAGGGACCAGGTCAGGCGGGTGAAGCCTTCACTGCCGCCGACGGCGAGCGCGTACCCGATCTCGAAGACTCCGGCGAGGAGGAGCATGAGCCAGGCGTTGGCGGAGCTCCGGGCTGCGTTGGACATGGGAGGTGGGTCCTCTCGTGAAAGATCGTCAGGTCGTTGCGGGTGGAGCGGAGTGCGAAGTCGGGGAGGCCGGGCGCGGGGCTCAGGCGGAGCCGCTCAGCTGCAGGCCGACGACCCCGCCGATGACGAGGGCGATGCCGATCAGCTTGTTCAGGTTCAGGCGCTGGGCGAAGAACAGCGCTCCGATGACCGTGATGCCGACACCGGCGACGGACGTCCACAGGGCGTAGCCGACACCGACCTCGAAGGTCAGCAGCGCCTTGCTGAGGAAGAAGGTCGCGGCGGCCCCGCTGAGCAGGGTGATGGCGGTCCACTTGCGGTTCTTGAAGCCTTCGGCCTTGCCGGCGGCGATGGCGACCGTGGTCTCGAAGGCTACGGCGATCGCGAGGTAGAGCCAGTGCATGGGGGTGGTCCTTCCGTGCGGTGTATGGAGGAGGAGAGGGAGGGGCGTCGTACCGGAATGCGGGTCGTACCGGATTGCAGGTCGTACGGGAGGGCGGAGAGACGCGGGCCGGTTACCGCCCGGCGCGGCTCAAGGTGAGGAAGTCCTGGAACGGCTGCTCCGCTTCGGGAAGTTGCAGCGCCGTGACCTTCAGGGGCCAGTCCGCCGGATCCTCGGCGAAGAGGGAGTACGAACTCGTGTAGTCGAACCCGTACCGGGCGGCGGTCCTGCGGTCGGCGACGTGCACGATGTGGCCGATGCTGGCGTACAGCGACGCCATGTAGCACAGCGCGCAGGGTTCACCGGAGGCGATCAGGGTGGCTCCGGCCACGGCGCGGATGCCGTGCTTGGTGGTGGCCTCCCGGAGGGCGACGACCTCGGCGTGGGCGGTGGGGTCGTTGTCCTCGCGTACCCGGTTGAAGCCGGTCCCCAGGATCCGTCCACTGCCCACGATCACGCCGGAGAAGGGGATGCCGCCCTGCGCCACGTGCTCGCGGCTGAGCCGGATCGCTTCGTGGGCGTAGTCCATCAGTTCGCTGTCGTGTGTACGCATGAGCAGTTCGTCTCCCGAGTGACGCGCGACCTATCACTTGCCTGCACAAGCAAGCAGATGGTGACACCAGATCGCCGTCGGCGTTCCGGCCTTGGGTACTAATCTTGTATGTGCAAGTAACGACTGTCAAGCCGTCGTGCGGAGGCGCGCGTTGGCCAGCGTCGCCAGCGGCTCCAGCACCCCGGGATCGAACGGCGCCAGGGCCACACCCGCGGCCACCCTGCGCGGCAGATCGGGGTTGGCCAGCGCGGCCGTCCCGATCGCCAGGAGATCGGCGTGCCGTTCGTCCAGGACGCGCCGTGCCGCCGCGTCCTGGTGCAGCGCGCCGTTGGCGATCACCGGAAGTCCGGTGACCTCGCGGGCGAGCGCGGCAAGCGTCGGCTCACCGGGGAGCCAGTCCCGCCAACCGCCCGCGAGGTGCACGTAGTCCGCCCCCGCTTCGGCTGCCGCCGAGAAGACGGCGCCGGCCTCCGCGTCCCCGCCCGGCCATCGCCACGAGGCGTCGTTGATCTTCCCCTGCGAGAACCGCACACCGACCGGGAAACCCGACCCCACCGCGCGTGCGACCTCCGACACCACTTCCCGTACGAGCCGCAGACGCCCTTCGAGGGCGCCTCCGTAGGCATCGGTCCGCGTGTTCGTGTACGGAGTGAGGAACTGGTCGAGCAGGTAGCCGTTGGCCGCGTGAACCTCCACGCCGTCGAACCCGGCCCCCCGGGCCCGGACCGCGGCGGCGGCGAACCCCTGCACCGTCTCGTCGATCTGGCCGTGCGTCATCTCTGCGGGGACCGGCCAGCGCCCGTCCCCCCGGTACTTGGCCAACTGCTCACCCAGCGGCCGGACCGGCGAAGGTCCCGCGGTCCCGTCGCGGAAGCGGTTGCCCTGCGCGAGCGCTCCGGCGTGCATCAGCTGCAGGACGATGCGGGCCCCGGCCGCGTGGGCCCTGTCCACGACGGGCCGCCAGGCGGCGGCCTGCGCCTCGTCCGTGATGCCGGGCTGATGCAGGTACCCCTGACTGAACGCGGTGTCGGTATAGGTCCCTTCGGTCACCAGGAGCCCGAACCCGCCCTCGGCGAAGGCCCCGTAGTACTCGGCCATCTCCTCCGTGGCCCTGCCGTCCTCGGTGGCGGACACCCGGGTCATGGGGGCGAGGGCGAACCTGTTGCGCAGATCGAGCCCCGCGAAACGGCAGGCGGCGAGGGCGGGATGACCGCCGGGAGGACTCCCGGACGGCAGCCCGCCCGAGGTGCCGGGCGGCGTGCGGGGCCGCGTGACGGACGGGGTGCCGGCCGAAGCGCCGGGCCGTTCGTCGGGCCAGGTACCGGACGGATCGACGGGCCGGATACCGGACGCAGCGCCGGACCCGGTATCGGGGCGGGCGCCGGAACGACTGCCGGGCCGGACCCCGGAAGGGCCGACGGAACGGCCACCCGGATGAGTGCCGCTCACCTCAGCAGCCCCCGTCGATACCGCAGGAAGCCCCGTAGACGGTGTCCTCGGACTGCTGTGCCTGGGCGTCGAGGATCGCCTTGCGCAACTGCGCGGGCCGCGGCACACCCTCGATCCGGGTGTCACCGATCAGCAGGGTGGGCACCGACTGCACCCGGTGGGCCGCCGCCTCGCGCAGCGCCTCCTTGTGCTTGGCGCGGTACGTGCCGTCCGTCAACGCGCCCCGGAAGCCCGCCTCGTCGAGGCCGACCTCGCCGGCCAGTGCGGTGAGGACGTCGATCTCCCCCAGGTCCTGACTCTCCTGGAAGAACGCCCGGAACATCCGCCGGTTGTAGGCGGTCCCCAGGCCGTGCTCCGCCGCGTACTGGTAACCCTCGAAAGCAAGGGCGGTGTACGGCTGCGGGGACACGGTGGGGAGCGTGATGTCGACCCCCAGACGGCGGGCCATGGGATAGACGGCCCGCTGCCAGATGGCCGGAAGGTACTCGTCCTCCGGTCGAAGGGTGGGCTGCGGGTGGGGACGCAGCTCGAACGGCATCCACTCGATCTCCACCTCGACGCCGACATCCGCCACCCCCTCTTCGAGGGGGCCCTCGGCCAGCATGCAGAAGGGGCAGACGTAGTCGGACCAGATCTTGATCTTTACGGGATCGGCCATGCGCAGACCTCCAATTATTTGATCGCACACGCAATGACATCCCCCGACAGCTCGACAGGGGACACGCGGAACACCAAGAAGGTTGCACGCACATGCACTTTAGTGTCAAGTCGCCGGTCCCACGGCAGAGATCAGCGTTTTCTACGGCGCCCCGTCCCCCGGACACGAAAAAGCCCCAGGTCACCGCAAGTGAGTCCTGGGGCTGATCCGAGCCGCCTCCGGGTCTCGCGCCCGAGACCTGCGCTTGACCGAACCGAGTGGTCAGGTGCTCCCCTCGCGCGTCAGCGCCCCTTCTTCGCCGTACGGCTGCCGCAAGCCCAGCTGCCGTACGTCAAGGGTTTCCGGACTGTGCATCGGGACGCACGTCGATCAGCACACCTCGCCGGTCCAGGTCGAGAACGTGCTCCATGTCCCGTGCCAGTACCTGGGCGTCCGAGTGGGCGAGCACGACCCTGCCGTAGGAGGTGATCAGGTCGGTCGTCTTCTCGATGCGGGCGCCCGGCACCTGGTCGCAGGTGTCGAAGAGGTAGCTGTCGAGGGCCTGGCAGCTCTCTCGTACCCGGTTCACGCCGACCACGCCCGCCACCGGCGAGAACAGGAAGCACTCGACGACGCTCTTGTGCAGCACCGGTCGTGTCCCGGTCCGGCTCAGGAAGTCGTCCGGCTGCACGCGTGCAGCCAGCGCCAGGTCGATGAGGGAGTGCGAGGACGCCGCCTCGACCAGGTTCGGTCCTTGACCGCCGTGCATCCGGGCACCCGTCTCGATGAGGACCGGCCCGTCCTCGGTGAGGATGAGCTCGCTGTGGGCCGGCCCGTTCTCGATCCCCAGCGCGGTCAGAGCCTTCTCCACATAGGCCACCAGGTCGGGGTGCGCGGCGACGTCGACGCCCTTCATCGCACGGTAGACGGGATTGCCCTCCACGTTCTCCTTCGTGTACCGGAACATGTCGACGACGAAGTGGTCGCCGTCGAGGGAGACCGAGTCGACCACGAACTCAGGTCCTATGACGCGTTCCTGGACAAGAACTTCGGTGATGTCCTCGCCGGAGAAGTCAGCGCGCCGGAACAGGTTCTGACAGGCGGCGCGCACCTCGTCCGGGGTCGAGCAGAAGAAGACGCCGTCAGTGGCGAAGGACTTCACCGGCTTCACCACGAACTGGGTCAACCCGCTGCCGGCACACCACTTCAGGGCGGAATCGAGATCAGCCGCCTTGTGGTGCGAAATGTGCCGGAGACCCGCGTCCCGCAGGCGGTGCTGCATCAGGAACTTGTCCCTGCGGGCCAGGGACGAGCCGGAGTTCGGGCGAAGCCCCCAGTGAGCGGCGAGGGCGTCGAATGCCTCGACCCCTGGCTCCGACCCGCAGATCACAGCCTCCGGGCGCCCGCCGCACAGCGCTTCAACCGCTGCCGCCGTCTCGGCCACGGAGACGAACCGGACCTCTCCGACGAAGTCCTCGGGTACATATGACGCCGTGAGCGCGGTAGGCAACAGGTCCGAAGTCAGCACGGCGACCGCGTCCAGTCCGTACAACTCCCTTGCGCGACGGGCGAAGACCCCGCCGCTGGAGAACGGATCCACGACCACCAGCTTTCCGGTCACCCGCCCTTCCGCACCGTCGGAAAGGTCAGGGCTGATTCGCATTTCCGGTTCACGCATTTTCCAGAACTTTCTCTGTGGGGGGATGTGCCCGCCGTGTACCTGCATCGGCTTCCCGTACGAGGGTCACCGCGACTGCCCCAGCAAGTGCACACCCGCCGGATATCCAGAGCGTGGCCTGCCAGTTTCCTCGCTGCAGGAGATCTCCGTAGACCGCCGCAGCGACAGCTCCGCCGAGATAGAACGACGATTGCCGAAGGCTGGTCGACACCAGTCTCCGCCGTGGCAGGAAGCCCGAAATGGCGACGGTGTCGAGCAGGGGCATCAGACAGTAATTGGAGAAGAGCCGCAGCAGGTAGAACAGCACGAAGACCACCAGCGGAACCGTGAAGGACTGCACCATCAAGCTGACGAAGGCGAGCCCTCCGAAGAATCCGGCGCTGGGGCGGAGGGAGAAGCGCTTGACGAGGAGAGGAGCTACGACAGCACCGACGACACTGACGACCTTGTCACCGCCCAGAATCAGCGAGATCTCGCTGACCGGAAGGTCGTAGATCTGCCGGAAAAGGACATTCGCGAACCGGAAGACGAGCGTGATCGAGGCCCCCAGACAAGCGGCCGCAAGGACGAGTACCGCGAAGTTTCGCCTCTCCTCGGATGTGATCCCGTCGCCCGTCGCCTCGGCCTTGTCCGTCCGCAGCGTCTTGCGTGCCGAAGGGACACGCAGCACGAGCATCAGGCAACCGGAGAGGAAAGAAATCAGCAGGATGACCTGATACTTCTGCAGATCCGCCAGCGGGAGCAAGCTGCTCAGGGCCGAAACCACGGCGGAAGCAACAGCACCTGCACCGAGATAACAGATGAAGAACCCGCTGAACAGGCGGGTCCGCGCAGCGTCCGGAACATGGGAGGCAGCAATCGAGTTGCCCAGCGAAAGGCACCCGAGAAACCCCACTTGGTTCAGGCCCAGCGCCACGGCCGCGGCAGGAACCGACGGCACGAACGGCATAGCGGCGAACGGGAAGGCAAAGAATACGGACGCCCAAATCAGCAGGGTCCGGTGGGACACGAACCGCGGCAGCACCAGGAGCGGCACGACCGCGACCGCCATGGCTCCCGTACCGATGGAGTAGATCGCCCCTGCCGCCGCCTCGTCAATTCCGCGGTCGGCGAGGTAGAAGTTGAACACCACGTCGAAAATGGTGTTGGAAAGCCCCATGAAGAACGAGGCTCCAAGGTAATAGAGGATGGGACGCGGCACCATCGACAGTTTGTCACGCAAGGGAAGGTTGTTCCTCAGTCGTTTCGAGTGTGTTCAGCAGTCCCGCGGCCCTCGCGCCGAGATCCGCCGCGGACGCCGGAGCGTCAGACATTGAGTACGAGACGGTCACTTATCGCCTTGCTCACACATGCGATCATGTAGCCCGACTCGGCCTTCTCCTGATCGGTGAGCACTTCGTCACGATGGTCGATACGACCCGTCCGGACCTCGATCTCACACGTCCCGCAAATACCCTGCCGGCATGACGAGGAGACAGCCACTCCATTGCGCTTCAACTCGTCCAGCAGGGGCTGATGCTGTGCGGCCCGGAACGTGATACCGCACTTTGCGCATTCCACCTCAACGGTTTCCGGCAGACCGCCGACAATAGGCGCGGCAGGTTCGTCAGTGACCAGAAGCCGCTTCCCCGACTCCCTTGCCACAGCGTTGCGCACATCCGCGACCATTCCTGTCGGACCGCAGACGCCGACGGTGCTTCCCTCCGGTATCCGGGCGACGACCTCGGTCCAGTCCGGTCGGCCCCCGGTCCCGGTATCCACAACTTCGACGGTGCCGCCCTGTTCTCGTGCCAGATCCTCGATCCGGTCGAGGAACGGGAACTCGCCTTCGCCCCGATCGACATAGACCAGCCGCCAACCGCGCAACCGTCCCGCGGTCAGCACAGCGAGAATCGGGTTGATGCCCACACCACCGGCCAGGAAGTGGGTGAAGGGCGCGGCGTGTTCAGCGGTGAAATGCCCTCCCGGCGAGCTCACGGCAACGGGGGCACCGACGTGCAGACGCGGGGAGAGGACATCACGTCTGCCACCTCGGTGCCGATTGCGTACCGCCAGCTCGTAACCGTCGTCGCTGACCGCCACGACGGTGAGGGTCTTGAGCCGGGGACCGATACGCAGGGTGACGTGCTGGCCGGGGACCGCGGTCGGCAGGCGCGCCGCTCCCTGTGCGCCGGTCAGCCAGTACTGCGTAACGGTCGGCGTCAGCGAGCGCGCGGCCCGAACGACTGCCGTATTCATGGTGTTCACGCGACCAACCCCGATTCCTGGAACGCCTCAAGCGTTGCGCCGTGCTCCAGAGCGCCGGCCTCGACGAAGTACTGCAAGGTCGGCGCGGCGCCGCGGCGCACGTCCGCCACGATCCTGTCTCGGGTGTAGACCTCGCTCATGACCTGCTCCACCGCCTCGCCTCCGAGGCCGGCGGCCCTCAGCCCCAGAGCGGTACTCGGATAGTCCGGTTCCAGGAACGCGAAGATCAACCGAGGTATGTAGGGGCCTGCCAGTTCCCGTTCCCTCTTCGTCATCGCAGGCCAGGTACCGAAGCAGCGTCGAGAAGTACGTGTGGTGCTTGGCCTCGTCGACGGCGTGGTCAGCCACCATTTCCCGTACGGCCTCGGGAAGCCTCCTGTCCTGCGGAAGTTCATCGAGCAGCGAGGAGATCAACGTTTCACTTACGATCGCGGACAGCATTTCGTCGAGTCCACGGATCTCACTCGGCAGTTCTTCATGGATGCGCGCGAGAACGCCGGTGAAGGTGGGCGCCTGAGGCAGGGCCGGCACGATCTTCGTGCGACTCCGCACCTCCCGCAGGAGTTCATAGGTGAACTGTGCGTGCCACGCCTCATCGGTGACGATCTTGAATGCGTCCAGAAGCATCCCCTCGGGAAGGTCGATACCGGCCATCCCGCGACTGATGTGACCGGTCACCGGTATGACCGCACTCTGTTCCAGGTCGATCGTGAACTTCAGGTACTCGTAAAGGCGGTGAACGAGGACCGTCTCACGGACCCCGGGCTCCGACTCCTGGAGAATCGGATGCGCCATGGCGGGAACAAGTTCTGGGCTGAAGAAAATCTCACCGTCACCGGCCAGCTCCCGCACCGGACTGTTCCTGACGGTGGCCACACGCTCCCAATTGCGAAAGCGGCTTCGATATCCGGCTGTCACGACCGCCTGATCGAGGCTCTTCTGGTGATGCCGGTGGAGAACACTTCGGTTCGCCGTACTAGCAAATTGCAGTGCCATACTGCTGAAACCTTCACAGAGTTGTCCCCGATCTGTGTGTGACCTGGGATTTGAGATTCCCCCGGGGTTCGGAGGGCACGAGTTGTGCCATCGCTCGCACAATGACATCGAACGGGCGGGCATGTGATTCAGGCCCCGCAAGACGTGGATGGTGTCACCGGCGAAAGTCCCCGTCAAGAGGCAAAATTTTGCCGATATAGAACCCCGGCGGCTTTCTGCGACACAACGCACTGGAACGCAGAGAGGTGACCGGCAAATATGTGCCGGTCACCTCTTGGAGGGCCAGAAAGGAGCGGCAATAATCTGCCGCTCCACTGACCTCGGAGCCACAGCTAGAATCGACTCCGGTCCGCGCCCCGAGCGGGCTGCGGATCGTGCCCCTACAGAGCTGCTTCGGCGCCTCGCTGCGGCAGCAGCACGACGTACCGGAGCACGTGCTGGTACGCGGGAAGGAGGACCTGGGAGACGACACTGACCGGCTCGGGCGAGATGTGCGGCAGCGCGAGCTTGTATCTGTGTCCCTGTCGGAAAGCGATCACCTTGGGGCCCTGCGCCCAGATTTGACGGCACTCCGGGTCCCGCAGGATGTCATTGATGAGGTTTTCCAACGCTTGATCGGAGGCAGTGGCCCGCGCGAATCGCAGCATGGCTACGTATACCTCCGCGTGTGATCGCCAGTCCAGGATCTGCACGCGGGCCCGTTGGTCGGCGAGTGCCCAGCGCATGAGATTGGCGCCTGGCTCGCGCACCCAAGGAAACCAAGCCGCCATCATTGTGTTGTACCCGAGGATGTTCCAAGCGGCGTCGGTGAGATAGGCAGGAAATTCCGTCTGAGCTGTGACGAGACGCAGCAACGTGAACTGCTCCTCGGCCTCCCCGCCTTCATCGACCAGGGCTACCGAAGCGCCGTCGAGCGCAAGGCCGTACAACACCATGCGTTCATCGGGTCCGAGCAGTAGCGCCTCGGAAAGTTTGTTGAGGGTGGTCCCGGAGAGCGAAATGGCCGCACCCGCCTCAAGACTGCGGTACCAGCGCTCGCTGACGCCCATGAACTCCGCAACCTCCTTTTGCGGGAGGGGGCGGCTCCGCTGCAACTTGATACCCGCGTCGACGCGCCAGGACCGCAGCAGCGCGGACAAATCCATGGGGTGCGCGGCGGAATCTCTACTGTCTTCGGTGACCGCTTTCACAAGCATTCCTCTCAGCGGTAAAAAGTAGTTGACGCAGCCTCACCTCGCAAACTCTACCTTCCACTCCTGCCGCGGATCCATTTGTCCCTCCCGATATAAGGAGGGTTGGCGGCAGGCGCTCCAGCGCACCGCATGACGCGATTCGTTGCGACCCCGCGCGACCAAATAAGCATTCGTCAGCGGGTAGTTGAGCACTGCCCCATGCCAACTCACCGCAGCTACCTCCAGGAAGGCCTGAAGGCCATCGCACCTCGCTGACGAGGGGGCGCTGGGCGAGGCCGTCGCCACGGCGTCGGCGGTACGCGACGGCGGGCCGGCCCCGCACCCCGTACGCGCAGGTGCAGGCCCCCGTCGACGGGCCCGGCGTCACGTGCCGGTGAGCTTGTCGAGGTCGGGGGCGTAGACGGTCATCCAGTGCGGGTTCAGCCGGTAGTAGACGACCTCGCGGTTCCAGTCGAAGGCGTCGTCGTCGTAGAAGTCCTGCAGGTAGGTGAGGAGTTCCTGCCAGTCGGCCGTGGTCTCGGCGCCCTCGGGGTTCAGCTCCTCCACCGTGCCGTGGGTGAACACGCCGAGGTCCTCGCCGCGCATGTGCGCGACGCTGGCAGCCGGACGGGCCGCGAGATGACGGGCCTTGGCGGCGTTGCGCGCCGTGCCGAAGTGCCAGCGGCCGTGCAGGAAGTGCCCGTCGGCGCCGCTGATCCGCGGTTCGCCCTTTGCGGTCACCGTGGAGAGGGCGAGCGTGCACATGCCGTTGAGGACCCCGGTGAGCTGCGCCGCCGTGATGGTGCGGCCCTCGACGATCGAGCGGAGGTGTGCGGTCGAGCCGGAGAGGGAGGAGTCGAGGAGGGACTGGAGCCTGTCGAGTTCTTCTGGGGTTTCGCGCATACGTCCATCGTCGGCCGCAAACCCGACACCCTCTGTCGTCATTGTTGAAGCAGCGGTGAGGTTGCTCCGCGCGGGTCGCGCTCGATGCTGCGTGGCTGGCAACAGGTGGAGGAGGTCAAGCGAACCGGGAGCAGCGCGAACTCAGCGGGGAACGGTTCACCAGGGTGGCCCGGACGGCACCGAGCGCACCTCCGTCAGCGGGCCGGCCTGGACGCAACGGAGACCACTGAGCCTCGCGAGGGCCGTCTGCGCCGTCGCCGTCACCCCCGGACATGAAAAAGCCCCAGGTCACGGCGAGTGAGTCCTGGGGCTGATCCGAGCCGCCTTCGGGATTCGAACCCGAGACCTACGCATTACGAGTGCGTTGCTCTGGCCAACTGAGCTAAGGCGGCGCCGCTGTGTTCACACCATGGTGCGATCAGCAGCGTGCCCAAGTCTACACAGTTTCGGGGGGTGCTCCGTCCACCCCCGGAGTGAGGGCTTCCGCGCAGGTCAGGAGCACTGTTTGCCGTCTTGTGGAGGGGTGCCTTCCAACAGGTAGGCGTTGATCGCGGTGTCGATGCAGTCGCTGCCTCGGCCGTAGGCCGTGTGGCCGTCGCCGTCGTAGGTGAGGAGGGTGCCGGTGGCGAGCTGGGCGGCCAGGGACTTGGCCCATTTGTACGGGGTGGCCGGGTCTCGGGTGGTGCCGACGACGACGATCGGGGCGGCGCCCGGGGCTTCGATGCGGTGGGGTTTGCCAGTGGCGGGAACCGGCCAGGAGGCGCAGTTCAGGGAGGCCCAGGCGAGGCCCGCGCCGAAGACCGGGGAGGCCTTCTCGAAGGAGGGGAGGGCGGTCTCGACGTCGGCGGCGGTGGCGAAGGCCGGGGGGAGGTCGAGGCAGTTGACGGCGGTGTTGGCGTACATCAGGTTGGCGTACTCGCCGTTGGGCCCGCGCTCGTAGTAGCTGTCGGCGAGGGCGAGGAGTCCGTTGCCGTCGCCTCGCTGGGCGGCTTTGAGGCCCGCGCGGAGCCTCGGCCAGGCGCCCTCGTCGTACATGGCGGCGATCGCTCCCATGGTGGCGAGGGCTTCACCGAGGGGGCGGTTCTTGTCCTTGGTGGGGGCGGGCTTGGCGTCGAGGGCGGTGAGGAGGGCCTTGAGGCGCGTGGCGGCCTGGGCCGGGGTGCCGGTGCCGAGGGGGCAGTCCCGCTGCTTGACGCAGTCGGCGGCGAAGGACTGGACGGCCGTCTGGAAGCCGGCCGTCTGGTCGCGGTTCAGGTCGCGGGACGGCAGGGAGGGGTCCATCGCGCCGTCCAGGACGAGGCGGCCGGTGCGGTCGGGGAAGAGTTCCGCGTAGGTGGCCCCCAGGAAGGTGCCGTACGAGGCGCCGACGTACTGGAGCTTCTCGTCGCCGAGGATCTCGCGGAGGAGGTCCATGTCGCGGGCCGCCTCGACCGTGGAGACGTGCGGCAGGATGCGGGCGGAGCGCTTCTTGCAGCCGGCCGAGAACTTCTCGTACGCGGCGGACAGCGCGGCCACCTCGGCCGCGTTGTCCGGGGTCTGGTCGACCTGGGTGTGCGCGTCCATCTCCTTTCCGGTCAGGCACTGGACGGGTTCGCTGCGGGCGACGCCACGGGGATCGACGGCGACCATGTCGTAACGGGCGCGGACCGGCGCGGGGTAGCCGAGGCCCGCGTACGCCTGCAGGTAACCGATCGCGGAACCGCCCGGTCCGCCCGGGTTGACCAGCAGTGACCCGTTGCGCTTGCCGGGGCCGGTGGCCTTGACGCGGGCCACGGCGAGCTTGATGTCGCCGCTGCCTCCGCTTCCGCTGCCGGGCTTCGCATAGTCGAGGGGGGCCTTCATGGTGGCGCACTCGAAGCCGGGGACACCGCACTGGCGCCACGTCAGTTTCTGCGCGTAGTAGGGGGCGAGGGCCGCGCGGTCGGCGGCGCCGGAGGAGCCCTGCGCCTGCCCCTGGGTGGTGGTGGACACCGTTTTGATCGGCGGGGACGACGTGCCCGACGAGCAGCCGGACGCACCCCCGACCAGTAGGCCGGTCGCGGCGAGGAGGGCGACTGACGTACGCAGCCGGGGGCGGGGCGAGGTACGGGGCGGGGGCCTGAAGTCCATGCCCGGAGCGTAGTCGCGACGTGACGTGTCGTGCATGCTCGGTGTGCCCGGGTGCTCGTACGAGTGAGGCGGTCAACGGGCTGCCGTGGTGTTGAGGCGGTCCACGGGGTGGCTGCCACGTGGCCGTCGGGGCACGCGGCGGTGCCCCTCGGGCCGCGTGACGTTCAGCCCGTGCGCAGGGACACCGCCATCGCCTCGACCGCCAGGAGGGGCGCCACGTTGCGGTCCAGGGCTTCACGGCAGGCGATGATCGACTCGATGCGGCGCAGGGTGCGCTCGGGGGTGGAGTCGCGGGCGATCCGGTCCAGGGAGTCCCGTACGTCCTCGTTGGCCAGCGCCACGGACGAGCCCAGCTGGAGGGCGAGCACGTCGCGGTAGAAGCCGGTCAGGTCGGTGAGGGCCAGGTCCAGGCTGTCGCGCTGGGTGCGGGTGGAACGGCGCTTCTGGCGGTCGGCCAGTTCCTTCATCGCGCCAGCCGTGCCGCGCGGCATGCGTCCGCCGGTGGACGCGCCGAGCGCCGCCTTCAGGTCCTCGGTCTCCTTCCCGTCGACGTCCTCGGCCACCTGTTTGGCGTCCTCGGCCGCCGCGTCGACGAGTTCCTGGGCGGCCTTGAGGCAGGCGCCGATGTCGTCGGTGCGGAGCGGGAGGCGGAGGACCGCGGCGCGTCTCTTGCGGGCCCGTTCGTCGGTGGCGAGACGGCGGGCCCGGCCGATGTGGCCCTGCGTGGCACGGGCGGCGGTCATCGCCGCTTCGGGGTCGATGCCGTCCCTGCGTACGAGAACGTCGGCCACCGCAGCGACCGAGGGGGTGTTCAGGGTGAGGTGCCGGCAGCGGGAGCGGATGGTGGGCAGCACGTCTTCGAGGGAGGGCGCGCAGAGCAGCCAGACCGTGCGGGGGGCGGGCTCCTCGACAGCCTTCAGGAGTACGTTGCCCGCGCCCTCGGTGAGGCGGTCGGCGTCCTCCAGGACGATGACCTGCCAGCGTCCGACAGCGGGTGAGAGCTGGGCTCGGCGGACCAGGTCCCGGGTCTCCTTCACGCCGATGGACAGCATGTCCGTACGGACGATCTCCACGTCGGCGTGCGTGCCGATGAGAGTGGTGTGGCAGCCGTCGCAGAAGCCGCAGCCCGGGATGCCGCCGAGGGCGCGGTCCGGGCTCACGCACTGGAGGGCTGCGGCGAAGGCGCGGGCGGCGGTGGAACGGCCGGAACCGGGCGGGCCGGTGAACAGCCAGGCGTGCGTCATCTTGGACGCGTCGGGGGCGGTCCCTCCAGAGGTCTGGAGGGTGACCTGCGCGTCGGCGTCCTTGGCGGCGCCGGCGAGCTGTTCCTGAACACGTGCCTGTCCGACGAGATCGTCCCAGACGGTCATGTGGGGGTTGCCCTCCTTCCTCTGGTGGCGGGGTGGTGCGTGGGTGGCCCGCGGGCTGCATGGCAGGGCGGGGTGCGGGCCCGCGGGTCGCGTCGCGGGATGGTGGCGCGGGCCCCACGGTCGCGCCCTGGGTCCATTGTGGCGGCACCCACTGACAACGTGCGACGGGCTTTTCCGGACCGCCTCCCTCCGCGGGGCGGCCTCGTTGCGGGCAGGGCTCCCGCCAGGCCTCGGGGTCTGGGGCGCGTCTCCCTGCCCGTACCCACGAGCCCGGAGCGGCCACCGGCCCGCCACCAGGGCTTTTCCAGATCAGCGACGTCCCTTGCCGTGCCCGTTCCCCTGGTCGCCGTTCTCTCCGTCCGGGTCGCCCAGCAGCTCGTCGGCCAATGACGGCAGGTCGTCCAGCGGGGTTTCCTCCGCCCAGTCCGATCGGCGGCGCGGACGTTCGGGTGCGCCGCCGCCCCGGGCATCCGGGTCGAACTGGGGAAGTTCCCGGGTCCGGTCCTCCCCGCCGCCGGTCACTGCCGGCTCGTCGCGGAAGTACCCGCGCGGAACCCGGTCCGCCGGTTCGCCGCGCGCCCCCGCTTCGGGCCCGCCCCGGGCACCCGCGTCCCGCACGGGCGGCAGCACAGCGGTCTCGTCCATCGGGGAAGCCGGAGCCGCCGGGGAAGTCGGAGCCGGCGGAGCCACCCGGCCCGGTCGGACCGGCGGCAGCACCGCGGTCTCGTCCGCGGCCGAACCCGCTGCCGAACCGGACGGCGAAGCCGCCTGCGAGCGCTCCGTCCGCGAAGGAGCCTGCGGCAGCACCGTCGTCTCCTCCATGTCCGCGCGCGGGTCAGCGGGGGGCGCGGGAGCTGCGGACGGCGCGTCGTCCTTCGTCATGTCCAGCCGCACGACCGGAGTCGGCACCGTCACCTCGCTGTCGGACTCCGGCTGCTTCCGCAGCGAAGCACGACCGGAAGCGGCACTTCCGGAACCAGCAGCTCCGGAAGCAGGGGTTCCGGAGGTGGACGTTCCGGAGGTAGACGTTCCGGGCGCAGGCGCAGGGGGATTTCCGGGAGCCGGGGGCGAGGCCGGGCGAGGCGCAGGCGTCGGGCCGGCGCTCGCGGCCGACAGGGCCGCCGCGGCAGCCGCCGCGTTTGCCGCCTCCGTCGCCCGCCTGGCCTCCTCGGCCCGCAGCAGCGCCTCCTCCGCCTTGCGCTGCTTCTCGCGTCGGCGTTCCTCCGCCTCCGCGCGCAGCCGGGCCTCTTCCTCGGCCTGCTTGCGCAGGCGCTCCTGCTCGGCCGCCCGCGCCTTGGCCTCGGCCTCGCGGCGCACCCGCTCCTCCTCGGCGAGCCGGCGCGCCTCCTCGGCCCGCAGCCTGACCTCCTCGGCCTGCCGCTCCGCCTCCCGCTGGCGCGCCTCCTCGATCTCGCGGCGCTTGCGCTCCTCCTCCTCGGCTCGCAGCCGGGCGAGCTGCTCCTGCCGTTCGCGCTCGATCCGCTCCTCCTCGGCCTTGCGCGCGGCCTCTTCCTCGGCGAGGCGGCGCGCCTCTTCCTCGGCTGCCTTGCGGGCGGCTGCGGCGGCGGCGATCTCCTGTTCGGACATCGGCAGCATCTGGTCGAGCCGGTGGCGTACGACCGTGCTGACCGTCTCGGGCTCCTGGCCCGCGTCGACGACCAGGTATCGGCTCGCGTCGGCCGCCGCCAGGGTCAGGAAGCCGGACCGTACGCGCGCGTGGAACTCCGGAGGCTCCGACTCCAGCCGGTCCGGCGCTTCGGTGAAGCGCTCGCGCGCCGTTTCGGGCGACACGTCCAGCAGGATTGTCAGATGCGGTACGAGGCCGTGCGTGGCCCACCGCGACATGCGGGCGATCTCCGTGGGGGCCAGGTCGCGGCCGGCGCCCTGGTAAGCCACCGAGGAGTCGATGTACCGGTCGGTGATGACGACCGCGCCGCGCTCCAGGGCCGGCCGTACGACCGAGTCCACGTGTTCCGCCCGGTCGGCCGCGTACAGCAGCGCCTCCGCGCGGTTCGACAGGCCCGCGCTCGACACGTCCAGCAGGATCGTCCGCAGCCGCTTGCCGATCGGTGTCGCACCGGGCTCGCGGGTGACGACGACCTCGTGGCCCTTGGCCCTTATCCAGTCGGCGAGAACCTTGGCCTGGGTGGACTTCCCCGCTCCGTCGCCGCCCTCCAGGGCGATGAAGAACCCGGTCGCGGACGGTGCCTGCGCCGGCTCGCCGCCCGAGATCGCCTCGCGCAGGTCACGTCGCAGGGGCACCCCCTGCCGGTCGTCCGTCTTCGCGAGCACGAGCGCGGCCACGGGCAGCAGCAAAGCTCCGACCAGCATCAGCGTGTACCCGGCGCCGCCTCCCCTGATGAAGACGAAGCTCCCGCTCTCCAGCCGGTGGTAGCCGATCGCAGCGGCCAGCAGCGGCCCGGCGAGAACGCCGACTGCGCCGCAGAGGCGCACGACCGCCTGCAGGTGCTCGGTCGTACGGGCCCGGCGGTATTCCTCGGTCTCCAGGTCGAGCAGGGTGTGCCCGGTGTTCGCGGCGACGCCCGCCGTGAAGCCCGCGAGAAGCGCGAGGAGCAGCACGGTGGTGGTGTCGGGCACGACGCCCATGGCCAGCAGCGCGACACCGGTGGCGGCGATCGCCAGGGCAAGCAGCCGGCGGCGCGACAGGGTGGGCAGGATCCGGGCGGCGCCGCGGATACCGGTGCCGGTACCGGCCGCGAGGGCCAGCACGAGCAGCGCGAAGACGGCCGGACCGCGCCCGAGGTCCACCGCGTGCAGTACGGAGACGGCCCCGGCGGCGGCGATCGCCGCGGTCACGGCGGCGCAGGCCGGAACCAGAAGCGGAATGGCACCGGTACGCCCCTTGTCGGGACCGTTGCCGGTACTGGGACGACGCAGTCCCTCAAGCGGCGACCGGGGACGCGGGGTGTGCGCGTCAGGCAGCCGAAGCAGCACCAGGATCGAAACGGAAGCCGCGAAGAGCCCTGCGGCGAGGTACGAACCGAGCGCAGCCTGGTGGTGCGAGAACCAGTCGAGCCCGGCGCCCAGCAGCCGTCCGAGCAGGGTGGCGGCCAGCAGAACGGCGGCAGCGACGGGGATGGCCACGAAGCGTGTACGGAGGGACAGCTTCCGCAGAGCCCCGAGGTGATCCGGAAGCGGCCGTACCGCAGCCCCTTCGATCGGCGGCGCGGGCAGCAGCGCGGGCGCGGCGCTCTCGTGCGCCACCGACCAGAACCGCTCCGCGACCCCCGCGATGAACACGGTGACCAGCAGCATCGCCGTCGCCCTGTCCGGCAGCCAGACCACCCACAGGGGAGCGACGACGAGCAGCGCGACCCGCAGCCCGTCGGCGGCGAGCATCGCCCACCGCCGGTCGAGCGGGCCGCCCGGCGCGACGAGCGCGGACAGCGGACCGAGGAGCACGGCGCCGAAGAGAAGCGTGGCGAGGAGGCGGGCACCGAACACGGTGGCCACGACGAGGGCGACACCGCGGTAGTCGCCGCCGAAGACCTCCCGGGGGCCCGATGCCTCCAGCGTCAGCAGGAGAAGTACGAGAAGGGCGAGAGCATCTCCGACACCGCTGACGAGCTGTGCGCTCCACAGCCGCTTGAGCGGCTGATGGCGCAGGAGAGCCCGGACGGCTCGCTCGCGGGAGTCTGCGGCTAGTGCGTCGGAGGTGGGGCTCACGACCGTTGGCTGCTCGGCTCGCGTCATCCCGTCAGCCTATCCGCAGTGCCGGGGGCGTATGCGCGAGTACTCGAACTGGAGTGTGGGGCGCTCCCCCGCGTCAGCCCGCACGGACCGTGGGCCCAAGCAACCGTCGTCAGCCCGCTTGGGCGGCGGGGCCCAGTGATCCACATCAGCCCTCTTGGGCGGCGGGGCCGGCCGCCCACAGGGGGCGCGGGTGTCCCCCTGCACGAGCGAAGCCGAGTGCTTGCGGCAGGGCGGGCAAGGGGGCGGCCCCCGCGCGGAGCGTCGCCCCCGCCGTACGCCCTTGCTTCCGCCTGCCCGAAGAGGGCCGACGTCGAGGGCCGGTCCCCGTCCCCCCGACTACTCCGAAGGCGCGGCCGTCTTCTTCGCAGCAGCCGTCTTCTTCGCGGCCGTCCCGGAAGCCGTCTTCTTCGCCACCGTCTTCTTGGCCGCGGCCTTCTTCGCCGGCGCCTTCTTCGCGGGAGCCTTCTTCGCCGCCTTCTTGGCGACCTTCTTCGCCGGCCCCTTCGCCCGCTTCTCCGCGAGCAGTTCGTACCCGCGCTCGGGCGTGATCTCCTCGACGCTGTCGCCGGACCGCAGCGTCGCGTTCGTCTCGCCGTCCGTCACGTACGGACCGAACCGTCCGTCCTTCACCACGACCGGACGCTCGCTCACCGGGTCCGTGCCCAGTTCCTTCAGCGGCGGCTTGGCGGCGGCCCGCCCGCGCTGCTTGGGCTGGGCGTAGATCGCCAGCGCCTCCTCGACCGTGATCGAGAAGAGCTGGTCCTCGGTCTCCAGCGACCGCGAGTCCGTGCCCTTCTTCAGGTACGGACCGTAGCGCCCGTTCTGCGCGGTGATCTCGACGCCCTCGGCGTCGACCCCGACCACCCGCGGCAGCGACATCAGCTTCAGGGCGTCCGCCAGGGTCACCGTGTCCAGCGCCATCGACTTGAACAGCGAGGCCGTCCGCGGCTTGACGGCGTTCTTGCCCGTCTTCGGGGTGCCCTCGGGCAGGATCTCCGTCACGTACGGGCCGTAACGCCCGTCCTTGGCGACGATCTGCCGTCCGGTCTCCGGGTCCACGCCCAGCTCGAAGTCGCCGCTCGGCCTGGCCAGCAGCTCCTCCGCGTACTCCACGGTCAGCTCGTCCGGGGCCATGTCGTCCGGGACGTCGGCGCGCTGGTGGCCCTCGGCGTCCTTCTCGCCGCGCTCGATGTACGGCCCGTAGCGGCCGACCCGCAGCACGATCCCGTCGCCGACGGGGAACGAGGAGATCTCCCGGGCGTCGATCGCGCCGAGGTCCGTGACGAGCTCCTTGAGCCCGCCCAGGTGGTCGCCGTCGCCGTTGCCCGCCTCGGACGCCAGCCCGGCCGCCTCGCCCTCGCCGAAATAGAACCGCCGCAGCCACGGCACGGACTGTGCCTCGCCCCGCGCGATGCGGTCGAGGTCGTCCTCCATGCGGGCGGTGAAGTCGTAGTCGACGAGCCGGCCGAAGTGCTTCTCCAGCAGGTTGACCACGGCGAACGACAGGAACGACGGGACGAGCGCCGTCCCCTTCTTGAAGACGTAGCCGCGGTCCAGGATCGTGCCGATGATCGACGCGTACGTGGACGGACGGCCGATCTCGCGCTCTTCCAGCTCCTTGACCAGCGAGGCCTCGGTGTAGCGGGCGGGCGGCTTGGTGGCGTGCCCGTCGACGGTCATCTCCTCGGCACCGAGCGGGTCGCCCTCGGCGACCTGCGGCAGCCGGCGCTCGCGGTCGTCGAGCTCGGCGTTCGGGTCGTCGGCGCCTTCGACGTACGCCTTCATGAAGCCGTGGAAGGTGATCGTCTTGCCGGAGGCCGAGAACTCGGCGACCCGGCCGTCGGCGGAGGTTCCCGCGATCTTCACGGTCACCGAGTTGCCGACCGCGTCCTTCATCTGGGAGGCGACGGTCCGCTTCCAGATCAACTCGTACAGGCGGAACTGGTCGCCGGTCAGGCCGGTCTCGGCCGGAGTGCGGAAACGATCACCCGACGGGCGGATCGCCTCGTGCGCCTCCTGCGCGTTCTTGACCTTCCCGGCGTACGTGCGCGGCTTGTCCGGCAGGTAGTCGGCGCCGTACAGCTGGGTCACCTGGGCCCGCGCGGCCTGGACCGCGGTGCCGGACAGCGTTGTGGAGTCCGTACGCATGTAGGTGATGAAGCCGTTCTCGTACAGCTTCTGGGCCACCTGCATGGTCGACTTCGCACCGAAGCCGAGCTTGCGGGACGCCTCCTGCTGGAGGGTCGTCGTACGGAACGGGGCGTACGGCGAGCGGCGGTACGGCTTGGACTCGACCGAGCGCACCGCGAAGGAGGAGTCGGCGAGGGCGGCGGCCAGTGCGCGAGCATTCGCCTCGTCCAGGTGCAGGACGTCGCTCTTCAGTTGTCCGTCCGCGCTGAAGTCGCGGCCCTGGGCGACGCGCCTGCCGTCGACCGTGGTCAGGCGGGCGACCAGGGCGGACGGGTCGGAGGCGTCCCCGGTGCGTCCGGTGGAGAACGTACCGGTGAGGTCCCAGTACTCAGCAGAACGAAACGCGATGCGCTCGCGTTCCCGGGCGACGACGAGGCGTGTCGCGACGGACTGCACCCGGCCCGCCGAGAGCTTCGGCATGACCTTCTTCCACAGGACGGGAGACACCTCGTAGCCGTACAGCCGGTCGAGGATGCGGCGGGTCTCCTGCGCGTCGACCATCGGCTTGTTCAGCTCGCGCGGGTTCGACACGGCCTCGCGGATCGCGTCCTTGGTGATCTCGTGGAAGACCATCCGGTGGACCGGGACCTTGGGCTTGAGGACCTCTTGCAGGTGCCACGCGATGGCTTCGCCCTCGCGGTCCTCATCGGTGGCGAGGAAGAGTTCGTCCGACTCGGCCAGCAGCTCCTTGAGCTTCTTGACCTGCGCCTTCTTGTCGGCGTTCACGACGTAGATGGGCTGGAAGTCGTGCTCGACGTCCACGCCGAGGCGGCGTACCTCACCGGTGTACTTGTCGGGCACCTCGGCGGCGCCGTTGGGGAGGTCGCGGATGTGCCCGACGCTCGCCTCGACTACGTATCCGGGGCCGAGGTAGCCCTTGATCGTCTTCGCCTTGGCAGGCGACTCGACGATGACGAGTCGGCGGCCGCCATGTGCGGTCTCGCTGGTCGGGGACAACTTGGCTCTTCTCTCCGGTCGACACTCGGTGGTCACAAGTGGTGGTCGGTACCCGTCCGGCACGGCTGTGCCGGACGGGCAACGCTGCGGAGTGTGACGGTACAACCCGCCCCCGTGTCAAACGGCAAAAGCCCGAAAGACCGCAACGGCCACACCGGAGACGGTAACCCGACAATCGCCATTCCTGCCGCCCGGACCGCCACGCCGCCCCCGGACGCGCTCGGCCCGTCCGCAATCCGGGGACGCGTCGGCCCGGCCCGTGAGAGGGCCCCGGGCCCGGCCCGGATCCGGCGCGGCGACCACCTCCAGGGGCCTGCGGCCAGCGGTTCCGGAAAGCGGCGCAAGGGGGCGCGCGCCGCGAAGTGGCGCGACCCGTCGGTGTCCCGCCCTGCGCGGCCCCGCACCGTCCGGCCCCTTCACCCCACCGGTACCAGGAACCCCTGCTCGACCAGCAGCCGAATGGCCTCCGGCGTCCGGTCCCGCAGCAACACGGGGTCCTCCTCCATCAATTGGGCGATGGCGTCCAGAATCTGCCCCGCGCTCAGCGACCCGTCCGACACCCCTGCGAATCCCGCACCGACCGTGTCGACCTTCGTCGCCCGCCGCATTCCCCGGTGCTGACGCAGCACCACGTACTCCGGATCCTCGTCCCCCGGCACCCCGATCTGCTCCTGCACGATCTCCTCGGCCAGCACGAACCGGTCGGCGAGCAGCGCCGCGTCGTCGTGCGTCCGCAGGTAGTCCTGACGCTCGAAGTGCGCTCGGATCACCGGCCCGAGCGGCTGCTCGACGGGGTGCGGCCACTCCTCGACAGTGACGGACGGCTCACCCGTGGCCCCTGCCGCGCGCTTGCGCAGGGTGATCCATCCGAAGCCCACCCCGGTGGTCCCGCGCGCCTCGAACTCGTCGAGCCACGCCTCGTACCGTGCCGCGTACTCGGCGGGTTCGCTCCGGTGGTCGCCGCCGTCCCGCAGCCACAGTTCCGCGTACTGCGTGATGTCCTGCACCTCGCGCTGCACGATCCACGCGTCGCAGCCGGCCGGCACCCAGGAACGGAGCCGGTCCTTCCAGTCCTCGCCCTCGACGTGCTGCCAATTGGCCAGGAACTGCGCGTACCCGCCCTCGTTCAGCCGCTCCCCCGCGCCGGACACCAGCGTGCGGCACAGGTCGTCACCGCCCATTCCGCCGTCCCGGTAGGTCAGCCGCGCGCCTGGCGAGATCACGAAGGGCGGATTGGAGACGATCAGGTCGTACGTCGCTCCCTCGACCGGTTCGAACAGGGAGCCCTCCAGCAGCTCGGCCGGTGCCGCGCCCGACAGGGCGAGGGTCAGCCGGGTGAAGGCGAGCGCACGTGGATTCAGGTCGGTCGCCGTCACCCGCACGGCGTGCTGCGCGGCGTGCAGCGTCTGGATCCCGGAGCCCGTGCCGAGGTCGAGGGCGGAAGCGGCGGGGGTGCGTACGGTGATCGAGGCGAGCGTGGTGGACGCGCCTCCGACGCCGAGCACGACGCCCTCCTCGCGGGTGCCCGCGCCACCCGCGCCGCCCACCGAGCGGCCGAGATCGGACACGATGAACCAGTCCTGGCCGTCGTCCCCGCCGTACGGACGCACGTCGACGGTCGCCCGGACGTGGTCGCCGTCGGCCACCAGCCAGCCGCCGGCCAGACATTCCGCGACCGGCAGCACCTCGGCGGCGCGCGCGGCGGGCACGGACTCCTGGAGCAGGAAGAGCCGGACGAGCGTTCGAAGGGGCCCGTCCCCGCGGGTCGCCCGCAGCGCGGGCACGGTCTCGCCGCGCGCCAGGGCGCTGTAAGCGGGCGCGCCGAGCAGGTCGAGCAGGCCGTCGGCGGTGAACGCGGCGGCGAGCAGGGCGTCCCGCAGCCGGGCCGCGTTCTCGGGGCCGGGCAGGGACTCGGGCAGGGGCGCGGAAAGGCTGGTCTGACTCACCCGGCCATTGTCACCGCTGCCACTGACAATCGCCGTACCGGCCGGGCCCGCCCGCGTGCGACGGGCCCGGCCTTCCGGCGCGGGTCCGAGCGGCCCTACGCCGGCTTCGGTGCCCCCGCGCCCCCGGAGCTCGGGCAGAAGGACTTGGGCACCGGCAGCTCGCCGACCTTCCCCAGGTCCTCGCCGAGCTTGTCCAGGCCCTTCGGGAACTCCTTGCCCTTCGGGTCCAGGGCGTCCGCCTGCTTCTTCAGGTTCTCGAAGGCGGTGGCCTGCCCCTCCAGGTTCTTGATCATTTCCTTGTGGTCGCGCTCGCCGTTGGCCACCGGCGGGGGCCCGGCGTCGCGCAGGGCCTTGATCCGTTCCCGGGCGGCCTCCGCGTACATCTGGAAGGCCTCGGAATCGGCCTTCTTGATGTCCTCGGGCTTGCCGTCGGCGGCCGTCGCCTTCAGCAGGCCGTCGGCCTTGACCCGCTTCTCCTCGGCCGCCTTCTCCTTGGGGCAGTAGGACTTCGACCAGGCCGCCTGCTCCTTCTTGGCCTTCTCCTCGGGGCTGTCGCCGCAGGCGGTCAGCGTGGCCGCCATCATCAGTACCGCACCGCCGGACAGTGCGGCTGCAAGCTTCTTGTTCACCGGATTGGTCCCTTCCAAGGTTCTCGGCCCCGGAACATACACGCCAAGTGGGCTACCACCGGGTGCCGGGTGACACATTCATCCGATATTGAAGCCATTTGCACCACGAGAGAGACGGCTCACGGGCGTCGTTCGTGTCCCCGCGCACGTCCCGCACAAACCCCGCGCACCACACACGGAACGGGCGGGCGGCGCACCAACGCGCGCCGCCCGCCCGCCTCCTGACGTGCCGTGCCGCCCCCGTACCCGGCCCGGGGCGTCACCCTCCGCGCCTCACCCCGGCGACCTCACCGCCTTGGACGCCACCGGCGGCTCCGACTGCTTCGGAACGCCTCCCTCCGTACCGCCCCCGTCCCCCATCGCGACACCGCGCCGCTTCGACACGTACACCGCCGCGACGATGACCCCGAAGGCGATGACCGCGACGACCGCCCGCACCCACGGGTTCGCGTCCACACCGAAGCTGTACTGCACGACAGCGGGGGCGATCAGCAGCGCCACCAGGTTCATCACCTTCAGCAACGGGTTGATCGCGGGACCCGCGGTGTCCTTGAACGGGTCGCCGACCGTGTCGCCGATGACGGTCGCGGCGTGCGCGTCGCTGCCCTTCCCGCCGTGATGTCCGTCCTCGACGAGCTTCTTGGCGTTGTCCCAGGCGCCGCCCGAGTTGGCGAGGAAGACCGCCATCAGCGTGCCCGCCCCGATCGCCCCCGCGAGGTACGAGCCGAGCGCCCCCACACCGAAGGTGAACCCGACCGCGATCGGGGCCATGACGGCGAGCAGGCCCGGGGTCGCCAGCTCACGCAGCGCGTCCTTCGTACAGATGTCGACGACCCGTCCGTACTCCGGCTTCTCCGTGTAGTCCATGATCCCGGGATGCTCGCGGAACTGCCGCCGCACCTCGAAGACCACGGCGCCCGCCGACCGGGACACCGCGTTGATCGCCAGCCCGGAGAAGAGGAAGACGACCGCCGCGCCGAGCATCAGCCCGACGAGGTTGTTGGGCTGCGAGATGTCCATGGAGAGGTTGACCGGCGTACCCTCCCCGCCGGTCACGATGCCTGCCTTCCGCGCCGCGCCGAGGATCGCGTCGCGGTACGAGCCGAAGAGCGCCGCCGCCGCGAGGACCGCGGTCGCGATGGCGATGCCCTTGGTGATGGCCTTGGTCGTGTTGCCGACGGCGTCCAGGTCGGTGAGCACCTGCGCGCCGGCGCCCGTGACGTCTCCGGACATCTCGGCGATGCCCTGCGCGTTGTCGGAGACCGGGCCGAACGTGTCCATCGCGACGATCACGCCGACGGTGGTGAGCAGTCCGGTTCCGGCGAGCGCGACCGCGAAGAGGGCGAGGATGATCGACGTTCCGCCGAGCAGGAACGCCCCGTACACCCCGAGCCCGATCAGCAGCGCCGTGTAGACGGCCGATTCGAGCCCGATCGAGATGCCCGCCAGTACGACGGTCGCGGGCCCGGTCAGTGACGACTTCCCGATGTCCCGCACGGGCCGCCGACTGGTCTCGGTGAAGTACCCGGTGAGCTGCTGGATCAGCGCGGCCAGCACGATGCCGATGGCCACGGCGACCAGCGCCAGCACCCGTGGGTCCCCGCTGTGCCCGAGCACGGATTCGTCCCCGACGCCCCGCAGATCGGCGTACGACGACGGCAGGTGCACGAAGACGGCCACGGCGACCAGCACGAGCGAGACCGCGGCGGAGATGAAGAACCCGCGGTTGATCGCCGTCATGCCGCTGCGGTCGCCGCGCCGTGGCGCGACGGCGAAGATGCCGATCATCGCGGTGATCACGCCGATCGCCGGGACGATCAGCGGGAAGGCCAGGCCGGCGTCGCCGAAGGCCGCCATGCCCAGGATCAGCGCGGCGACCAGGGTGACGGCGTACGACTCGAAGAGGTCGGCGGCCATGCCCGCGCAGTCGCCGACGTTGTCGCCCACGTTGTCGGCGATCGTGGCGGCATTGCGCGGATCGTCCTCCGGAATGCCCTGCTCCACCTTGCCGACCAGGTCGGCGCCGACGTCGGCGGCCTTGGTGAAGATGCCACCGCCGACCCTCATGAACATCGCGATCAGGGCCGCCCCGAGGCCGAAGCCCTCCAGGACCTTGGGCGCGTGTTCGGCGTACACGAGGACGACGACGGCCGCACCGAGCAGGCCGAGGCCCACCGTGATCATGCCGACGACGCCGCCCGTACGAAAAGCGATCTTCATCGCTTTGTGCGAGACCTTGGTCAAATCCTTTTCCGGCTCCCCGGCCACAGGAGTCGCTTCCCGCGCAGCCGCGGCGACGCGCACATTGCTTCGTACGGCAAGGCGCATACCGATGTATCCGGTGGCCGCCGAGAACAGAGCGCCGACGAGGAAGAACAGCGACCGTCCGATCCGCTGCGAGGTGTTGTCCGCCGGGAGCAGCAACAACAGAAAGACCACGACGACCGCGAAGATCCCCAGAGTGCGCAGCTGTCGCATCAGATAGGCGTTGGCGCCTTCCTGGATGGCGACCGCGATCTCCTTCATGGAGTCGGTGCCCTCGTCGGCCGCCAGCACCTGGCGCACCAGCAGCCGGGCGACGATCAGCGCGGCGACGGCGACGGCCGCGATGACGATCACGATGAGGCGGTTGTCTTCGGTGAGGGAAACCGCGAGGTACGAGACATGATCGGACTGTGGGGAGTTGAGAAGTCCCGCCATTCGTCCTCCTTGATGCAGAAGCTCAAGATGTGGACGGATTGTAGGTAGCGGAAGCTGTTCCCAACAGAGTGCCGTTCAACCGATCACGGAAAACGATCGAGGAATACCGCGCAAAAAACGAAAGGCCCTGCTCAGCAGGGCCTTTCCTTCATCACTCGAACCACTTCGGAATCACTGGGGAAATGCATTCACGGCATTACCACCGCCGAAGTGGTGGGCCAGCTCATCAGGATCACTCCGCCGCCGGGCCCGCCGGTGACCCGGAGGTCGTCGACGAGCCCGCTGATCACGGCGAGACCCATGTCGTCCTCGCCGTCGGCATCGAGATCCACGGCGCCCGGCACGGCCGCGGAGGCGCTGCGCGCCCCTGGAGCCGAACTGTCCAGAACGGGCACCTCGTCGCCGACCTCGATGGAGAAGGACTTCTCCTCCTCGGTCAGCGCCACCCGCACCGGAGCCGCGATGTTGTTCGTACGGTGCAGCCCCACGGCCCGGGAACAGGCCTCGCCCACCGCGAGCCGGACCTCGTCCAGCACCGCCTCGTCGACCCCGGCACGGCGCGCCACGGCGGCCGCCACGAGGCGGGCCGTCCTGACGTGCTCGGGCTGGGCGCTGAAACGGAGTTCCACGGTGGCCATTGCGCTCCCCCTAGGACGTACGGGCGTGCATGCGCGGGGGACCGGACCATGAGCCCGGCACCCCGCAAAATGTCCTGCTTGTGTTGCTTGTTCTGCTTCCGGTGGACCGAAAGCCGTCGGCGCGACCGTCAGTCGGTGGCGGCGACGGCTTCGTCGACCGTGGTGTGAATCGGGAACACCTTGGTCAGCCCGGTAATCCGGAAGATCTTGAGAATGCGCTCCTGGTTGCAGACCAGGCGCAGCGAGCCCTCGTGGGCGCGCACACGCTTCAGTCCGCCCACGAGCACGCCGAGGCCGGTGGAGTCGAGGAAGTCCACGCCCTCCATGTCGACAACCAGGTGATAGCTGCCGTCGTTCACCAACTCGACCAACTGCTCGCGCAGCTTGGGCGCGGTATACACATCAATCTCGCCACCGACCTCGACGACCGTTCGGTCGCCAGCAGGTCCAGTCACATTGCGAGTCGACAGGGACAGGTCCACGGATCCTCCAGCACCTTGCTATCGAGCGGCCGCCCCCCTGAGGTCTCCCCGGCGGAGCCAGAGGACGGAACGCCAGCCGCGAAAGGCATTCAATCACTTACCAGCAGGCGAGCACGACGCCTTGGGACCATTGTCCGTCACGCCAGTGACACACTCGGCGGTGATGGCCACCAATCCCCGTACCGGACGACCTGCCCAGAGCAGGGCCCAGACCCCGTCTCCCGGCGAGGTCCTCGCCCGTCTCACCGCAGGGGGGAGCCGGGCCGCTCGCGTCACTCATACGGAGCACCTGCCCCCGAGAGAGGGCAGCCATGCAGTGTGGCCCCACCGCATCCGTACCGAAGTGATCACGACGATCCGGGAAGCCGGGATCGAGCACCCCTGGACCCACCAGGCGCGGGCCGCGGAGCACGCCCTGGACGGCGAATCCGTGGTGATCGCCACAGGAACGGCCTCCGGCAAGTCCCTCGCGTACCTCGCACCGGTCCTCACCGCGCTCCTCGACGGCTCCGAGGCCCCCAACGGCCGCGGGGCGACCGCCCTCTACCTGGCGCCCACGAAGGCGCTGGCCGCCGACCAGCGGCGCGCGGTGAAGTCGCTCGCGGCCCCCCTCGGCAACGCGGTCCGCCCGGCGGTCTACGACGGGGACACCCCCGTCGAGGAACGCGAGTGGGTCCGGCAGTACGCGAACCTGGTCCTCACCAACCCGGACATGCTGCATCGCGGGATACTTCCCTCCCACCCCCGCTGGTCGTCCTTCCTGAAGGCCCTGCGGTACGTCGTCATCGACGAGTGCCACACCTACCGGGGTGTCTTCGGCTCGCACGTGGCCCAGGTGATCCGCCGGCTGCGGCGACTGTGCGCCCGGTACGGATCCGAACCGGTCTTCCTCCTCGCCTCCGCCACCGCCGCCGAGCCCGCGGTGGCCGCGGGGCGCCTTACGGGGCTGCCCGTCGCGGAGGTCGCGGACGACGGCTCCCCCCGCGGCGAGCTGGTGTTCGCGCTCTGGGAGCCGCCGCTCACCGAGCTGCACGGCGAGAACAACGCACCCGTCCGGCGTACGGCCACCGCCGAGACCGCGGACCTCCTCACCGACCTGGTTCTCCACAAGATCCGCACAGTCGCCTTCGTACGGTCCCGCCGCGGCGCCGAACTGATCTCGCTCATCGCCAAGGACCGGCTGGCTGCGGTCGACCGCTCGCTCCCCCACCGGGTGGCCGCCTACCGCGGCGGCTACCTGCCCGAGGAACGCCGCGCCCTCGAAGCCGCCCTCCACTCCGGCGAACTGCTCGGCCTGGCCGCCACCACCGCCCTCGAACTCGGCATCGACGTCTCCGGCCTGGACGCCGTCCTCATCGCGGGCTACCCGGGAACCCGCGCCTCCCTCTGGCAGCAGGCCGGCCGTGCGGGCCGCTCCGGCGAAGGCGCCCTGGCGATCCTCGTCGCCCGCGACGACCCCCTGGACACCTACCTCGCCCACCATCCGGAGGCCCTGTTCTCCCAACCCGTCGAGTCGACGGTCCTCGACCCGGACAACCCCTACGTCCTGGCCCCCCACCTCTGCGCCGCAGCGGCCGAGCAGCCGCTCACCGAGTCGGACTTCGCCCTCTTCGGCCCCGCATGCGAGCCCCTCCTCCCGTCCCTCGAAGCGGCCCACCTGCTCCGCCGCCGCAACCGATCCTGGTACTGGACCCGCCGCGAGCGGGCCGCCGATCTGGCCGACATCCGGGGTGGCGGCGGCCGTCCCGTCCAGATCGTGGAGGAATCCACGGGCCGGCTCCTCGGCACCGTCGACGCCGAGGCCGCCCACACCGCCGTCCACCAAGGGGCCGTCCACCTCCACCAGGGCCGCACCTATCTGGTCCGCCACCTCGACCTCGAAGACTCCGCAGCACTGGTCGAGGCGGCCGACCCGCCGTACTCCACCACCGCCCGCGACACCACCTCCCTCTCCGTCCTCACCACCGACGAGACCGTCCCGTGGGGCACGGCCCGGCTCCAGTACGGCTCCGTCGAGGTCACCCACCAGGTGGTCTCCTATCTCCGCCGCAAACTCATCACCGGCGAAGTGCTCGGCGAGACCAAACTCGACCTCCCGCCCCGCACCCTGCGCACCCGCGCCGTGTGGTGGACCCTCACCGAGGACGACCTCGACACGGCCCGCCTCATCCCGGAGACCCTCCCGGGTGCCCTGCACGCCGCCGAACACGCCGCCATCGGCCTGCTCCCGCTGTTCGCCACCTGCGACCGCTGGGACATCGGCGGCGTCTCGATCCCCCTCCACCCGGACACGCTCCTCCCGACGGTCTTCGTGTACGACGGCCACCCCGGCGGCGCGGGCTTCGCCGAGCGCGGCTTCCACACCGCCCGCGCCTGGCTCACCGCCACCCGCGAAGCCATCGCCTCCTGCGAGTGCGACGCCGGCTGCCCTTCCTGCATCCAGTCCCCCAAGTGCGGCAACGGCAACGAACCCCTCCACAAACGAGGCGCCGTCCGCCTCCTCACCACCCTCCTGAACGCAGCCCCCGCCCAACCGCCCGAGTCCTGAGGACACACCCCGACAGCCGGGGACTGCCCGAAGGCGACACCCGCAGGACCTGGGAGTGCGGAGAGCCCGCGGGGACCTAGCGAGCACGAGGGGCGCCCGGAGGACCTGGGAGGGCGGGGCGCCCGCGGGACCTGGCGTGCAGGCTCCCCCGCTGGACCTGACGAGTACGGGGCTCCCGGAGACCGCGCCCGGCCCCGCGGAGCCCGAGCCCCCGGGCCCCCGCCGTGTCCGGAGACGCCACGCGCGCGCATGCATCCGCACCGCGCCTGCCGCGCTCAGTGCCCCGGGCCCGCCCTCGACCGCACCACCACCGCATGCGGCCCCACGCTCACCGCCGCCGACACATCCGCCACTTCCCCCCGCACCGCGCACTCCACCACACGCACCCCCTGCGCCGCCGCGACCTCCACCGCCCGTCCGCAGGCCACCTCCTCCCCCCGTGCCCACGCCCCCGCCGCCGCCAGCGCCGCCAAGTCCGCACCGCCGCCCGCCCGGTGCCGCGCCACCACGACCTGCGCCATGGCCAGCACCCCGGCGAACACCACGGCCAGCACCGCGACGACCCCCAGGCCCCAGACCGTCGCCGACCCCCGCTCCCCCCGGCCCAGCCGACCCAGACGACTCAGCCGACCGGACCACCTGCCCAGCCGAGGCCGCCCCGGCCCGGACCAGCCGCCCCCCTCCCCCGTCGGTCTCCCACAGGCCCCGAACCCCCACCGACCCAGGCACCAGCACCGGCCCAGGCACCACCACCCCGAGCTCCGCCTCCCCCTCCCCCGCCCTCTCACGTCCCCGCCCCCACCGACTCCTCCGCCAGGGCGACCGCCTCCGCCCGCAGCGTCAGCCGCAGCCGCCCCGCCCCCAGGACGCCCGCGCCCGGCACGGGGGCCTCGACCCGTACCCGCACCAGGTCGCCCTCCCGCCGGAACGCCACGCGTGCCCCGTCCGGAGCCGCCTGCCGGGCCGCCTCTTCCGTCGCAGCCCGGGGCTCCTGCCGGGCCGCGGCCCGAGCCCCGGCGCGGGCCGCGTCCACGCACTGGATCTGGGCGGAGGCGGCCATCAGCGCCCACACCAGCGCCATCCCGAACAGGAGCAGCACCGGCAGTCCCATCGCCGCCTCCGCCGTCACGTATCCGCGGTCCGCATCCCGCACACCGCCTTCCCGCTCGTCCACCTCCGTCGGCTCCTCAGAACTGCACATCCAGCGCCCTCCCCACCGCCGCCTGCAAGGCCGCCGAAACAGCACCGCTCGTCACCACCTTGTAGAGCACGGCTGCGAAGGCGCAGGCCGCGATCGTCCCTACCGCGTACTCGGCCGTGGACATTCCGTCGTCGGCAGCCCACCGCCCCCGTACTCGCGCCCGCACCCTGCCCGCACTCCGCACCGCCCGGTCCTGCAACCACTTCCACATGTCGACCTCCCGCAGATCAAAGCCAATGCCCTTCCCGACAACCCAGTCCCGCTCACCGTCCCGCCAGCAGTCCCTCCCCCAGCCCGATCACCACCGGTGCCACCCCCAGCAGCAGGAAGGCCGGCAGAAAGCAGACCGACAGGGGCAGGACGATCAGCACGGCCGCCCTGTTCGCACCCGCCTCGGCCCGGCGCGCCCGCTCGGCCCTGAGCCGGTCCGCCACCCGGCCCACCGGTCCGGCCGCCGGAGCGCCGCTTGCCCCGGCCCGCTCCAGGCACCTCGCCAACCCAGCAGCGCCCGGTACCGCCCCCAGCCGCCCCCACGCCTCGGCGGGTTCTCCTCCGAGCCGCAGTTCGGCCGCCACCCGCACGAGCCGTTCTCCGACCGGTCCGCCGAGCGACTCCCCCACCGCCCCGGCCGCCTCCACGGGCCCCGCCCCGGCAGCCACGCAGGCCGCCAGGAGGTCCGCCGCGAGCGGCAATTGCCGTCCAGCGGCAGCCGCCTCCTCCCCGGCCGCCTCACCCCGCGGCTGCCGCGCCCGCCACCATCGCCGCACCCCGATCGCCGCAGCACCGCCGACGAGGCAGCCCCACACCCCGCCCACCAGCACGTATCCGAGAACCACGGCACCCACGGGGCCGCCCCAGCCCCGTGCCCACGCCGCCCCTCCCCGCCAGTTCCGGCGCCCTCCCGTCCCGTACACCGCGGCCTCGACCGCAAGCAGCGTCGCGAGCCGCCGTTTCGTCTCCCGCTCCCGCCGCCCGCCGGCCACGGCGAGGGCCAGGCATCCCACAGCCGCACCAACCGACACCACTGCCCCCAGCCTGTGGACAACCTCCCCGTTCACGCGCCCTCCCCCTCTCCGCCCCGCACGATCCGGCGCGCCCAGACGAGCCCCCCGGCCTCCAGCGCCCCGCCCATGACCAGGCACCCCCACCCCCACGGCGTGTGCAGCAGCACCCTCAGCGGATCCGCGCCCATCGCACTTCCGATCAGCACCCCCACGACCGGCAGCAGTGCGAGCAGCCCGACCGTCGACCAGGCCCCGGACAGCCTGGCCCGCAACTGCTCCCGCCGGTCCTGTTCGTCCCGCAGGGCGGCCTCCAGCCGGTCGAGCCCTGCCACCAGCCCGGCCCCGCTGCCCACCGCCACCTGCCAGCACACCCCGATCCCGGCCAGCCCTCCGGCCCCCGGCTCCCGTGCCGCCCTGCGCAGCGCCTCCGGCACGTCGCCCCCGAACCGCGCCGCCGCCACGACGTCCGCCTCTGCTGCCCCGAGCCCCCCGGTGTCCACGGCGGCCACGCACAGGGCCCGCCCCGGATGGCCGCCGGCCCGCAGCTCCCCGGACAACGCCCCGCACAGGTCGATCACCCGCTCCCCCCTGCGCTTCCGTTCCCGCGCCGCCTGCCTCACCCGTAGCTGTCGCCCCACCCACGGCACCGCCGCCGCCCCCAGCGCGAGCGGAATCACCGATTCACCCAGTACGGCGAGCACACCCGACACCGGCACGCACCACCACTGCGGGCGCACCCGCTCCCGGACCACTCCCCACCACCGCTCCCGCGGGAGCGCCGCCCTCTCCTGCGCCACGCCCCCGGCCACCACCAGCCGCGCCCGGCGCAGCTCGCCCTCCGAGCCGACCAGCAGTGCGGCGGCCAGCCCCGCACACACCGCCGCCCACACAACCGCCCCGCCCGCGGTCACCACGCTCCCCCGATCAGTTCCCGCAACCGCGGCCATCCCCGCTCCTCCACGAACCCCCCGACGCCCCACCGCAGCGCGGGCACCGTCCTCACCAGGCCGGCCGGATCCCGTTCGAGCACATGCAGCTCCGCGAGCCGGCGCCGGCCGTCCCGGTCCCGCACGAGATGCAGGACCACTGACAGCGCCGCGGCCAACTGACTGTGAAGCGCGGCCCGGTCGAGCCCGGCGGCCGTCCCCAGCGCCTCCAGCCGGGCCGGAACGTGCCCCGCCGCATTCGCATGAACCGTTCCACAACCGCCCTCGTGTCCCGTATTGAGAGCCGCCAGCAGCTCGGTCACCTCCGCCCCGCGCACCTCGCCCACCACCAGCCGGTCCGGTCGCATCCGCAGCGCCTGGCGCACCAGGTCCTGCAAAGTCACCCGTCCGGCGCCCTCCTGGTTCGGCGGCCGTGACTCCAGCCGCACCACGTGCGGATGGTCGGGCCGCAGCTCCGCCGAGTCCTCGGCCAGCACGATCCGCTCCCGCTCGCCCACCAGCCCCAGCAACGCCGACAGCAGGGTGGTCTTCCCGGCCCCGGTCCCCCCGCTGATCAGGTACGACAGGCGGGATTCCACCAGCGCCCGCAGCACCGCGTCCCCACCCGGCGGTACCGTCCCGGCCGCCACCAGTTCCTCGGGCCTGAAAGCCCTGGGCCGCACGACCCGCAGCGACAGGCACGTCGTCCCGACCGCCACCGGCGGCAGCACCGCGTGCATCCGCGTCCCGTCGGGCAGCCGCGCGTCCACCCACGGCCGGGCGTCGTCCAGCCGTCGCCCCGCGACGGCCGCGAGCCGCTGAGCCAGCCTGCGCACCGCCGCGGCGTCCGGAAAGGTCACCGCGGTGAGCTCCAGGCCCGCACCCCGGTCCACCCACACCCGGTCCGGTGCGGACACCAGCACGTCACTTACGGACGGATCGGCGAGCAATGGCTCCAGCGGCCCCGTCCCCACCAGCTCCGACCGCAGTTCCTCGGCCGCGCCCAGCACTTCGGCGTCTCCCATCAACCGGCCCTGGGCGCGCAGCGCGGCGGCCACCCGCGCGGGCGTCGGCTCGGCCCCGCTCTCCGCAAGCCGTTGCCGTACGGCGTCCAGCAGCACGCTCGTGCTCATCCGGCCGCACCCCCGACCAGCGCCCGCTCCCAGAACGCCGTACAGAACCGGGACAGCGGCCCGCGCGCCGAGCCGCCCGGCGGCTCCCCGTCCGCCATCGCCTCCCACAGGCGCGGCTCCGCGGGCAGTTCTCCCACCAGCGGCAGGTCCAGCGCCTTGGCCACCCACTCCTCGTCCAATCCCGCCGCGTACGGCCCGCGCACGACGGTCCGCAGATCGCCGAGAACCATCCTCACGGCCGAGGCGACCCGCTGTGCGGCGGCCACCGCCCGCAGCTCTCCGGGGACCACCAGCAGCCCCAGGTCGAGCTGGGCGAGCGCCTCCGCCACCCCCTCGTCCACCCGGCGCGGCAGGTCCACGACCACCACCCCGCCGGCCCGCCGCGCGGCCGCCAGCACGGCCCGCATCGCCTCGGGCGGGATCACCACCGCGTCGCTCCGGTCCCAGCTCAGCACGCGCAGCCCGTGCAGTCTGGGCAGCGACTCCTCCAGCGCGGCGCTGGCCACTCGCCCTCGGGAAGCGGCGAATTCCGGCCACCGCATGCCCTGTGCGCTCTCCCCGCCCAGCAGGACATCGAGTCCGCCGCCGAGCGGGTCACCGTCGATGAGCATCGTCCGCCTGCCGTCCCGCGCCGCCGCCAGGGCCAGCGCACAGGCCAGAGTGGAGGCCCCCGCTCCGCCGCGTCCGCCCATCACCCCGACCGTGAGTGCTTGACGGCCGACGCCCTCCGCCGCGTCGGCGATCTGGTTCACCAGCCAGTTCTCGGCGTCCGGCAGCCGCAGCACGTAGTCCGCGCCGATCTCGACGGCCCGCTGCCACACCAGCGGATCGTCCTGGTCGTGCCCCACGAGCATGACCCCGCGTCCGCGCACGGCTCCGCGCACCCGGGCCGCGGCGTCGTCCCCGACGAGCACCAGCGGCGCCGCCTCCCAGCTGCCACGCCGTTCCGGCAGCCCGTAGTGGACTTCGGGCTCCGCGCCGGCCGCGGCGCACAGCCGCAGCAGATCGTCGAGCAGATCCACGTCCTCGGTGACGATCAGCGGCCCGCCCCGCCGCCCGTCGGCGGCCGACAACCGGTCGCCCGTGATCGGTCCAGTCACGATGCACACCCCTCTCGCCGCGCTCTTCAGCGACAGCGATTCCGACTTCCGCGAACTCCGCGGCTGGAATCACCGTGCAGCGATCCGGAAATCCGTGTGGATCTTGCTCGAAAACAGTGGACAACTCATCGGTTGTGCATATTCCACTCACTCATACCGGTGACTTCCAAGGGGAGCGGAACAACTACACAGCGTGACGAGTTCGCACGGTACGAGTCCCTCCCCGAAGAGCGGTCGTGAGCGGAGGAGACGCACGATGAGGCCGCACGATCGACGGGCCGAGTGCTCGAAAAGCATCCGGACATGCGACGACCCCAGCCGGGGGGGAGAGCTGGGGTCGTCTGCCACGGTTCGACTCGGGGGGGGAGGAGCCGAACCGGGGTAGCACGGTCGCGAACGATCCGTGACTTCCATGGTGTACCCGAGAGGCTTCTCAGGCAAACCCACACGCCCCAGCGTACGCCGAATGGTGGGCCCCTATGCTCGCTTCGTGGAAAACCACTCGTTGCCGCGCACCGCTGCCTTCTTCGATCTGGACAAGACCGTCATTGCGAAGTCGAGCACGCTGACCTTCAGCAAGTCCTTCTACCAAGGCGGCCTGATCAACCGCCGCGCCGTTCTACGCACGGCGTACACCCAGTTCGTCTTCCTGGCGGGCGGCGCGGATCACGATCAGATGGAGGGGATGCGCAAGTACCTCTCGGCGCTCTGCAAGGGCTGGAACGTCCAGCAGGTCCGGGAGATCGTCGCCGAGACCCTGCACGACCTGATCGACCCGATCATCTACGACGAGGCTGCCTCCCTCATCGAAGAGCACCACGCGGCCGGCCGCGACGTCGTGATCGTCTCGACGTCCGGCGCCGAGGTCGTGGAACCGATCGGTGCCCTGCTGGGCGCGGACCGGGTCGTGGCCACCCGCATGGTGGTCGGCGCCGACGGCTGCTTCACCGGCGAGGTGGAGTACTACGCGTACGGGCCGACCAAGGCGGAAGCCGTCAAGGAACTCGCCGCATCCGAGGGGTACGACCTGTCGCGCTGCTTCGCGTACAGCGACTCGATCACCGACGTGCCGATGCTGGAGTCGGTCGGCCACCCCCACGCCGTCAACCCGGACCGTGCGCTGCGCCGTGAGGCGACGGCCCGCGAATGGCCGGTTCTCGTCTTCAACCGCCCCGTACGGCTCAAGCAGCGCCTTCCGCACCTCACCATGCCGCCGCGCCCCGCACTCATGGCGGCGGCGGCGGTGGGCGCCGCGGCCGCCACCGCCGGACTGGTCTGGTACGCGAGCCGTCGCCGCACCCCCGTGGACGCCTGAGGGTATGCCCGTATTTGAGAGTAAAAGTAAAGAAGCTCTGCCGAGGGTTCCGCTCACCCGGGAACGGGAGTAGAAAGGACTCAACGGCCCGCGAGACCCAGGCCATCCGAGATGGATCGCCTGCCAGGCATCACGGCCCCACGGACCGCGCATGGAAGTCGAGCACCCACGCGACGTCGACCCGTCGATTACGGGCCAGCCGCACCAGGTGACGGGCGAAGATCCCGACCTGATGGGCAAATATTCGAGGACGCTTGGTAACTCGACGGACATGCCAGCGGCGGTACCGATTCCGGTACCGCCGCACTTTTGTGCCCGTCGACGCCTGGAACCATCCGCGCCCTGCGCCACCTGGACCCGTCCGTGCCCCACCGGCATCCGGCTCACCCGCGCACCCTCCTGCCGCAGCCGTCCAGCAAGCCCGGCCCGCACCCCCCGAGCAGGGCCCTCGAACCGCGCGGAAAGCCGTCAGGCCGCGCCGCGCTGCAACGCCTCGCACACCGCCATCGACTCGCGCGCCCCCAGCTCCACCGCGCGCCCGCAGTGCACGATCCACGCGGCCACGCCCTCCGGCGTGCCGGAGACGTAACCCTCCAGCGCCGCGAGGTACTCCGCCCGGCCCCGTTCGGCGTGGCCGACCTCGGCCGGGCAGACCGACTTGGGGTCCAGACCGCTGTTGATCAGCACGATGCGCTCGGCGGCCCGCGCGACGAGGCCGTTGTGCGAACCGAACGGCCGCAGCGCCAGCAGCTCCCCGTGCACGACGGCCGCGGTGACCAGGGCGGGCGCCGCCGCTCCTCCCGCGATGATCAGCTGCGACAGACCCTCCAGCCGCCCGGCCACCTCACTCGCACTCGGCAGCGGCAGCCCGACCAGCGGCTCGGACACGGCCTCGCCCGCCAGCCTCGGCCGTCCGACCAGTTCGTCGGCGATCCCCGCCCCACCGGCCGCCACCAGGTGCAGCCGCGCCAGCACCCGCAGCGGGGACTGACGCCAGATGGACAGCAGCTGACCGGCCTCGGCCGTCAGCCTCAGCGCCCCGCCGATCACCCGCGCCTCGTCGTCGCCGCTGAAGTCGGTCCGCCGGCGCACTTCCTCCAGCGCCCAGTCAGCGCCCGAGAGCGCCGCCGAGCCGCGTGCGCCGCGCAGCGCCGCCTCCCCGGTGATCGAGTTGCTGCGACGCCGCATGACACGGTGCCCGTAGACCCGGTCCACGGCCTTGCGTACGGAATCCACGGCCTCGGGCACGCCGGTCAGCGCGCCCAGCGCCGCCAGCGGATCAGCGTTCGTACTCATAAGTAGCGAGCGTACGCACCGATAGGGCGCACCCCGCTCCGCCCCACCTTGGAGTGGTCTTCTTCACTGATCGCACCAACGCAACGCATTCATGCCATTACCCTTGGTGAACATGAAGATCGCTTTCGTCGGGAAGGGCGGCAGTGGCAAGACCACGCTGTCCTCGCTGTTCATCCGCCACCTCACCGCCAATGAAGCCCCGGTTGTCGCCGTCGACGCCGACATCAACCAGCACCTGGGCGCGGCCCTCGGCCTCGACGAGTCCGAGGCGGCGGCGATGCCCGCGATGGGCGCGCACCTGAACCTCATCAAGAACTACCTGCGGGGCACCAACCCCCGTATCGCGTCCGCCGAGACCATGATCAAGACGACGCCGCCCGGCGAGGGTTCCCGGCTGCTGCGCGTCCGCGAGGACAACCCGGTGTACGACGCGTGTGCCCGCCCGGTCCTCCTCGACGACGGCGAGATCCGGCTGATGGCGACGGGCCCGTTCACCGAGTCCGACCTGGGCGTGGCCTGCTACCACTCCAAGGTCGGCGCGGTCGAGATGTGCCTGAACCACCTGGTCGACGGGCCCGACGAGTACGTCGTCGTCGACATGACGGCGGGCTCGGACTCCTTCGCGTCGGGCATGTTCACCCGCTTCGACATGACGTTCCTGGTCGCCGAACCTACCCGCAAGGGCGTCTCGGTCTACCGCCAGTACAAGGAGTACGCCCGGGACTACGGCATCACGCTCAAGGTCGTCGGCAACAAGGTGCAGGGCCAGGACGACCTGGACTTCCTGCGCGACGAGGTCGGCGACGACCTGCTGGTGACCATGGGTCACTCGGACTGGGTGCGCGGCATGGAGAAGGGCCGCCCCTCGCGATTCGAGCTGCTGGAGGCGGACAACCGCCTCGCTCTCCAGGTCCTGCAGAACGCCGCCGAGGACAGCTACGCGCACCGCGACTGGGAGCGGTACACCCGTCAGATGGTGCACTTCCATCTGAAGAACGCGGAGAGCTGGGGCAATGCGAAGACCGGCGCCGACCTGGCTGCCCAGGTCGACCCGGCCTTCGTACTGGACGAGCGGCGGGCGGTTCCGCAGCCCTCGTGACCCGGCCGAGGGGTCAGTGACGCTCGGCGTGCTTCGCGGGCGCGACGGCGGCCGGGGGCTGGGCCAGGAAGGTGCCCCAGTCCGTCTTCGGCGCCTGGCCGACCTTCAGGGTGCGGAGCTTGGCCAGGACCTGCGGGTCCTGGGCGTCCAGCCAGTCCGCGAGCTGGCGGAAGGACACGCAGCGCACCTCCTGCTGGGTGCAGACGGTCTTGATGGTGTCCTCGATGGCGCGCATGTACGTGCCGCCGTTCCAGGACTCGAAGTGGTTGCCGATGATCAGCGGGGCGCGGTTGCCCCGGTACGAGCGCTCGAAGGCCTGCACCAGGCCGTCGCGCATCTGGTTGCCCCAGTACTCGTGCTTGCTCTCGTCACCCCGGGCCGCGCCGGACTGGTTCATGTAGAAGTTGTAGTCCATGGACAGGGTCTGGAAGGCGCGGCCCGGGATGGGGACCAGCTGCATCGACAGGTCCCACAGCTTGCCCTGCTTCTGGGGCCAGATCTGGTCGTTGACGCCGCTGGTGTCGTAGCGGAAGCCCATCTCGGAGGCCGCCCGCATGAAGTTCTTGCGGCCCTCCAGGCAGGGGGTGCGGGCGCCGATCAGTTCCGTTTCGTAGTCGAAGGGCAGCGGCTTCACGGACTTGAGCGCCGCGTTGGACTTCCAGTTCTTGACGAAGGCCTTGGCCTGGAGGATCTCGCTCTTCCACTCCTCCTTCGACCAGGTGCCGACGCCGCCGTCCTTGCCACAGAAGTGGCCGTTGAAGTGCGTGCCGATCTCGTTGCCCTCGAACCAGGCGCCGCGGATCTGCTCCACGGTGTCCTTGATTCCCCTGGCGTCGTTGAAGCCGATGTCGGAGCGGCCCACCGAATGCCGGGGCGGGTTGTAGAGCGTCTTCTTGTCCTCGGGCAGGAGATAGACCCCGCTGAGGAAGTACGTCATCTTCGCGCCGTACTTCTGGCCGACCTTGCGGAAGTGCGAGAAGAGCCGCTGGCTGTCCTCCCCGGCCCCGTCCCACGAGAACACCACGAACTGCGGCGGCTTCTCACCGGGTGTCAGTTTCCGCGGTACGGGCTGGAACGGCTGGGGCCCGGTGTACGCGGTGGAGCCGTCGCCGATGAGACGGACAGGGCTCTTGGGGGCGGCGGCCGGACCGTTTTCCTTGGCGCCGTGGGCACCGCTTCGGCCCACGTCGGCGCCCCGGTCCGCGGAGCCCGCGCAGCCCGCGAGAAAGGCCAGGGACATTACTGCGGCTGTGACGCCGAAAGTGACTCTCTTCGTGGCGGCCATCATCCGCCCACCTCTTTCTGGATCGGCTTTTCCAACGGCCGCAGCCCGAACAGGCCGAAACGGCGCGGCAAACCTCGCATGCACCCACACGCCTATTGATGCGACAAGCCGTAGAAAAGCTTTATTCACCGGTTCGGGTGAACACACGACCCATTTGCCCCCATAGGCCCTGCCGACTCTTTACTCCGAATTACGATTCATTTACCGAGAGTTTTAAGTCCCCCGCTGCATGCCGTGACCCACGGCCGCGACACCTGAGTCCCGCGACCCGCGCTGCCCCGGAGGAGACAAAGATGTCTGCTTGCGTACCCACTCGCCCCGACCACACCTCTCGCACCACCCGGGCCTCCCGGTTCCAGCGACCGCACAGCCCGCCGTCCGACGCCTCCGGCGCACCCGGCGAGGGCGGATCCCGCAGAGGCCGCTTCAAAATCGCCGGCTCCGACGTGTCCGCCTCGATCACCGTGTTCCTGATCGCGGTGCCCATGTCGCTGGGGCTGGCCGTCGCCATCGGCGCGCCGCTCCAGGCGGGATTGATCGGCGCCGCCGTCGGCGGCATCGTCGCCGGCCTCCTCGGCGGCTCCCCCCTCCAGGTCAGCGGCCCCTCCGCCGGGCTGACCGTCGTGACCGCCGAGCTGATCCAGCGGTACGGATGGCGCACCACCTGCGGGATCGTGATCTGCGCCGGTCTGGTGCAGGTCCTCCTCGGGTCCCTCAAGGCCGCCCGCAACGCGCTCGCCGTCAGCCCCGCCATCGTGCACGGCACCCTCGCCGGCATCGGCGTCGCCATCGCACTGGCCCAGCTGCACATCGTCCTGGGCGGCTCACCGCAGAGTTCGGCCACCGCCAACGCCCTGGCGCTGCCCGAGCAGCTGGCGAACGTCCGGCCCGCCGCGCCGCTGATCGGCGCGCTCACCATCGCCGTGCTCGCCCTGTGGCCCCGCCTTCCCGGCCGTACGGGACGAATCCTCCGCAAGACCCCCGCCGCGCTCGCGTCGGTCGCGCTCGCCACGGCGGTCGCCGCCCTCGCGGCCCCCCGCATCGCCCGGGTCGACCTGCCGTCCTGGCGCAGTCACGCGCTGCCGGAAATGCCCGAGGGGCCGGTACTCGCCCTGGTGGCGGCGGTGCTGACCGTGACCCTGGTGGCGAGCCTGGAGTCGCTGCTGTCCGCGGTGGCCGTGGACAAGCTGGCCGCCGACCGGGCGACCACCGCCGGGACGGCGCCGGTACCGCGCTCCGACCTGGACCGCGAACTGCGCGCGCAGGGCGCCTCCAACATGCTGACCGGGCTGCTCGGCGGGCTGCCGATCTCCGGCGGCGCCGTGCGCAGTTCCGCCAACGTCCGGGCGGGTGCGGTCAGCCGGGCCTCCACCGTGCTGCACGGGGTGTGGGTGCTGCTCGCCGCCGCGCTGCTGGTCGGCGTGCTGGAGTGGATTCCGCTCGCCGCGCTGGCCGCCCTCGTGATGGTGGTGGGCATCCAGATGGTGAGCTTCGCGCACATCCGTAACGTGCACCGGCACCGGGAGTTCCTGGTGTACGCCACCACGGTCGCCGGTGTCGTGCTGTTCGGCGTACTGGAGGGCGTGGCCGTGGGCGTCGCGGTCGCCGTCGCCGTGGCCATGCACCGGCTGGCCAGAACTCGTATCGTCGCCGAGGTCACGTCCGACGGGATCCATCACGTACGGGCCCGGGGGCAGTTGACCTTCCTGGCCGTGCCCCGGCTGAGCCGGGCCCTGAGCCAGGTGCCGCGCGGGGCGCACGCGGTGGTGGAGCTGGACGGTTCCTTCATGGATCACGCGGCGTACGAGACCCTGCAGACCTGGCAGGACTGTCATGTGGCGCAGGGCGGGAAGGTCGAGGTCACGGGCCGTACCGGCATCCGGGTCTCCGGTTCCGCTTCGCATCCGGCGCACAACTGCTGCCGGCCGTGGACGCCCTGGCGCAACCACCACTGCTCCGAACACGCCCCTCCCGCCGAGGCGTCCACGCCGTCCCGCCCCGCGCGCACGCGTCACCTGGCCAGCGGGCTCAGCGCGTTCCAGCGCAACACCGCGCCGCTGGTCCGCGACGAACTGGCCCGACTGGCCCGCGAGGGACAGCAGCCGACGCAGCTCTTCCTGACCTGCGCGGACTCCCGGCTGGTCACGAGCATGATCACGTCGAGCGGGCCGGGCGACCTGTTCACCGTGCGCAACGTGGGCAATCTGGTGCCGCCGACCGGCTCCGAGGCCGGGGACGACTCGGTTGCCGCTGCCATCGAGTACGCCGTGGACGTGCTGGGGGTCGAATCGATCACGATCTGCGGACACTCCGGTTGCGGGGCCATGCAGGCCCTGCTGAACGGGCCCGCCGAGGGCGGGGCGAACACCCCGCTGCGACGCTGGCTGCGGCACGGGACGCCGAGCCTCAAGCGGATGACGAGCCGGTCCCACTCGTGGGCGCGGATCTCCGGGCGGCTGCCCACCGATGTGGTCGAGCAACTGTGTCTGACCAATGTGGTCCAGCAGTTGGAGCACCTGCGCCAGCACGAGTCGGTCAAGCGGCGGCTCGCCGAAGGCACGCTGGAGCTGCACGGAATGTACTTCCACGTGGGCGAGGCACAGGCGTATCTGCTGGTCGACGGGGCCCGCGTCGGGGAGACCATCGAGGTCTTCGAGCGGGTGCCACCGTCGGTGGACGCCGGACAGCCCGTACCGCCACTGCCGTCGCACACCGAGCTGCCGTCCCACGCGAAGCCGGTGACCCGGCCGAAGCCCTCGTCGCACTCCGAACTGGAGGACCTCAACGCCTGAACCTTCGCAGGCGTGCGTCCGTGCAACCGTATGGCCCCCCGCGCAGGGACGCGCGGGGGGCCGTACGGGTGTCGGGCACGGAGTCCGGGGGAGACGGCGGGCAGTACGTCGTAGCAGTGCGCAGCAGCTCAGAGCCGCAATAGGTCTAAACCAATTGTCCGATGGCTCTTGTCACCCGGCCCCGGGACTGATGAGCTGGACACCGGGACACATCGGACGCCCTGGGAATGGGAGATGTCGTGAGCAATGAAAGCCTGGCCAACCTTTTGAAGGAAGAGCGTCGATTCGCTCCTCCCACAGAGCTGGCCGCGAACGCCAACGTCACCGCGGAGGCGTACGAACAGGCCAAGGCCGACCGTCTCGGCTTCTGGGCCGAGCAGGCGCGCCGGCTCACCTGGGCCACCGAGCCCACCGAGACGCTCGACTGGTCGAACCCGCCCTTCGCGAAGTGGTTCGCGGACGGCGAACTCAACGTCGCCTACAACTGCGTGGACCGGCACGTCGAGGCCGGCAACGGCGACCGCGTCGCCATCCACTTCGAGGGCGAGCCGGGCGACAGTCGCGCCCTCACGTATGCGGAGCTCAAGGACGAGGTGTCGCGCGCCGCGAACGCCCTGACCGAGCTGGGCGTACGCAAGGGCGACCGCGTCGCCGTCTACCTGCCGATGATCCCCGAGGCCGCGGTCGCGATGCTGGCCTGCGCCCGGATCGGCGCCGCGCACTCGGTCGTCTTCGGCGGTTTCTCCGCCGACGCCGTCGCCTCCCGCATCCAGGACGCCGACGCGAAGCTCGTCATCACCGCCGACGGCGGCTACCGGCGCGGCAAGCCGACCGCACTGAAGCCCGCGATCGACGAGGCCGTCGCGAAGTGCCCGCAGGTGGAGCACGTCCTCGTCGTACAGCGCACGCAGCAGGAGACGGCGTGGGACGCGCCCCGCGACGTGTGGTGGCACGAGATCGTGGAGCGTCAGTCCGCCGAGCACACGCCGGAGGCCTTCGACGCCGAGCACCCGCTGTTCATCCTCTACACCTCCGGCACAACGGGTAAGCCCAAGGGCATCCTGCACACCTCTGGCGGCTACCTCACCCAGACGGCATACACCCACCACGCGGTCTTCGACCTCAAGCCGGAGACCGACGTCTACTGGTGCACCGCCGACATCGGCTGGGTGACCGGCCACTCGTACATCGTGTACGGCCCGCTCGCGAACGGCGCCACGCAGGTCATGTACGAGGGCACGCCCGACACCCCGCACCAGGGGCGCTTCTGGGAGATCGTCCAGAAGTACGGCGTGACGATCCTCTACACCGCGCCGACCGCGATCCGCACGTTCATGAAGTGGGGCGACGACATCCCCGCGAAGCTCGACCTGTCGTCGCTGCGGGTCCTGGGATCGGTCGGCGAGCCGATCAACCCCGAGGCGTGGATGTGGTACCGCAAGCACATCGGCGCCGACAAGTGCCCCATCGTGGACACCTGGTGGCAGACCGAGACCGGGGCGATGATGATCGCGCCGCTGCCGGGCGTGACGGAGACCAAGCCGGGTTCGGCGCAGCGCGCACTGCCCGGAATCTCCGCGACCGTGGTCGACGACGAGGCCCGCGAGGTACCCGACGGCGGTGGCGGCTACCTGGTGCTGACGGAGCCGTGGCCGTCCATGCTCCGTACGATCTGGGGCGACGACCAGCGGTTCCTCGACACGTACTGGGCCCGGTTCCAGGACAAGTACTTCGCCGGTGACGGCGCGAAGAAGGACGACGACGGCGACATCTGGCTGCTGGGCCGGGTCGACGACGTGATGCTGGTCTCCGGTCACAACATCTCCACCACCGAGGTCGAATCCGCGCTCGTCTCGCACCCGTCGGTCGCCGAGGCGGCCGTCGTGGGCGCCGCCGACGAGACGACCGGTCAGGCGATCGTCGCCTTCGTGATCCTGCGCGGCACCGCGTCCGAGACCGAGACGCTCGTCGCCGAACTCCGCAGCCACGTAGGCACCGCCCTCGGCCCGATCGCCAAGCCGAAGCGCATCCTGCCGGTCGCGGAACTACCCAAGACCCGCTCCGGAAAGATCATGCGGCGGCTGCTGCGCGACATCGCCGAGGACCGTGAGCTGGGCGACGTCTCGACGCTCACCGACGCCTCGGTGATGGGCCTCATTCAGGCGAAGCTGCCGAGCTCGGCACAGAACGAGGACTGAAACGCGTCATCGCGGGCAAGGGCATCCGGACGGCGGCTCCGCCGTGCCGGGTGCCCTTTTCGCTCGTATGGTGAAGATCGCCGGATACGTCCTTGCGCACCCCGGGTAGAGTTGATCGTCGCGTCAGGAGCGCGTCAAAACTCAACAGGTGCGCCGGGAAGTCTGGTCGGCAATGTGCTTCGTGCTGCCCACCGACCGGAGGTTTTTCCCGTGGCCGCCCCCCCTCAGACCCCCACGCCCACCCCGCCGGGAGACCGCAAGGTGCTCGGCCGGCTCCCGCTCCCCGAGCGGACGTACGTCGCCAACGCGCTGCGCACCGAGACGGTCGGCGGAATACTGCTCCTCATAGCCGCGATCGCCGCACTGATCTGGGCGAACACCTTCGGAGCGAGTTACGAGGCCTTCCGCAATCTGCACTTCGGCCCCGACTTCCTCCACCTGAACCTGAGCATCCAGCACTGGGCCGCCGACGGTCTGCTGGCCATCTTCTTCTTCGTCGCCGGCATCGAGCTCAAGCGCGAGCTGGTCGCGGGCGAACTGCGCGACCCCAAGGCCGCCGCCCTCCCCGTGATCGCCGCCGTCTGCGGCATGGCAGCCCCGGCCCTGGTCTACGTCGCGGTGAACACCTTCGGCGGCGGCGACCTGGGCGGCTGGGCCGTTCCGACCGCCACCGACATCGCCTTCGCCCTGGCCGTCCTCGCGGTCATCGGCACCTCGCTGCCGTCCGCGCTGCGGGCCTTCCTGCTGACCCTGGCGGTCGTCGACGACCTCTTCGCGATCCTGATCATCGCGGTCTTCTTCACCAGCGACCTGAACTTTCTGGCGCTCGGCGGGGCGGTCGTCGGCCTGGCCCTCTTCTGGCTGCTGCTGCGCGTAGGCGTCCGTGGCTGGTACGTGTACGTGCCGCTGGCCCTGGCGATCTGGGGCCTGATGTACAACAGCGGCGTGCACGCCACCATCGCCGGTGTCGCGATGGGCCTGATGCTGCGCTGCTCGCGGCGCGAGGGCGAGGAGCACTCGCCGGGCGAGCACATCGAGCACCTGGTGCGACCGGTGTCGGCAGGGTTGGCGGTTCCGATGTTCGCCCTGTTCTCGGCCGGTGTCGCCATCACCGGCGGTGCGCTCGCCGACGTGTTCACCAAGCCGGAGACGCTGGGCGTGGTGCTGGGCCTGGTGCTCGGCAAGGCGCTGGGCATCTTCGGCGGTACGTGGCTGGCGGCCCGGTTCACCAAGGCGGAACTCAACGACGACCTGGTCTGGCCCGACGTCTTCGCGATCGCCACGCTGGCCGGAATCGGCTTCACCGTCTCGCTGCTGATCGGCGAACTCGCCTTCACCGACGACCTGAAGCTCGCCGACGAGGTCAAGGCGTCCGTCCTCATCGGCTCGCTGATCGCGGCTCTGCTGTCGGCGGTACTGCTGAGGCTGCGGGTCCGCAAGTACCGTGCGCTCTACGAAGAGGAAGAGCGCGACGAGGACATGAGCGGCGTGCCGGACGTCTACGAGGTGGGCCAGCAGGACTACCACCTGCGGATGGCCGCCATCCACGAGGCGAAGGCCGAGGAGCACCGGAAGCTGGCCGAACAGTGCGCCGGCGGCGACAAGAGCGGAGAAGTGCCGGGGGCAGCGCGCGACGAGGGCGCCGGTCCGGCATGATCTGACTGGCGATCCAACGAGTCCGGGCCGAGACGGGCCCGGACTCGTACAGCTTGAACCGAAGAAGGAGACAGCGATGAGCGACCCCGCGCGCAACGTCCACGGCGTCGAGAGCGCCGAACGCAGCCTCGGCCAGCTGGTCGCCGCGGCGACCACCGAGATGTCCGCGCTCGTGCACGACGAGATCGCGCTGGCAAAGATCCAGCTCAGGCAGGACGTCAAGCGCGGAGCGGTCGGCGGCGGGGCGTTCGGCGCGGCGGGGGTCGTGCTGATCTTCTCGCTGCCGATGCTGAGCTTCGCACTGGCGTACGGCATTCACGCGTGGACCGACTGGCACCTCTCGGTCTGCTTCGTACTTTCCTTCGTCGCGAACCTGCTGGTGGCAGGGCTGCTCGCGCTGATCGGCGTCGTCTTCGCGAAGAAGGCCAAGCAGGGCAAGGGCCCGCAGAAGGTCGCCGCCTCCGCCAAGGAGACGGCCGCCGTCCTCGGAAACGCGAAGCCCCACCCGCGAGAGGTGCAGGACGACACGGTCGTTGTGGCACGCTCATCGGTATGACAGCCCTCGACGCGGACAGCTCCTCCGGTACGCTCCCGCCGGCCCCGGTAAGCGGACCGTCGGCCTCCGGCAACGGGTCGACGGCCTCTCTCGTACGGCTCGACGGGCCGTGGACACACCGGGACGTGGCCGCCAACGGCGCCCGCTTCCACATCGCGGAGCTGGGGGAAGGACCGCTGGTCCTCCTGCTGCACGGGTTCCCCCAGTTCTGGTGGACGTGGCGGCACCAGATGACCGCGCTCGCCGACGCCGGTTACCGGGCCGTGGCCATGGACCTGCGCGGAGTGGGCGGCAGCGACCGTACGCCCCGGGGTTACGACCCGGCCAACCTCGCGCTCGACATCACGGGCGTCGTACGGTCCCTGGGCGAGCCGGACGCCGCTCTCGTCGGGCACGACCTGGGCGGGTACCTGGCCTGGACGGCGGCGGCGATGCGGCCCAAGCTGGTGCGCCGGCTGGTCGTCTCGTCGATGCCGCACCCCAGGCGCTGGCGCTCGGCGATGCTGTCGGACTTCGCCCAGACCCGGGCCGGCTCCTACGTCTGGGGATTCCAGCGGCCGTGGGTGCCGGAGCGTCAGCTGGTCGCGGACGACGCGGCGCTGACCGGACGGCTGATCCGCGAGTGGTCGGGGCCCCGGCAGCCGGAGGACAAGGACGTGGACACCTACCGCCGGGTGATCCAGATCCCCTCGACCGCGCACTGCTCGATCGAGCCGTACCGGTGGATGGTGCGGTCGATGGCGCGCCCCGACGGGCTCCAGTTCAACCGGCGGATGAAGGCACCGGTGCGGGTGCCGACACTGCACCTGCACGGTGCGCTCGACCCGGTGATGCGCACGCGCAGCGCGGCCGGTTCGGGCGAGTACGTCGACGCGCCCTACCGGTGGCGGCTGTTCGACGGGCTCGGGCACTTCCCGCACGAGGAGGACCCGGCGGCCTTCTCCACCGAGCTGGTGAACTGGCTGAAGGACCCCGAACAGGACCGGTAGCAGCCCCCGCCCAGCAGCAAATCTCTTCACGCACCGGAACGCTTGTCCTACGAACAGCCAAATGCCTGCCGCATAGGCCAATTGGCGGGCCGTCAGGCGATTACCGACCTTGGGGCCCGGGCAAACGTCGGGGTATGGGCTGGACGCACGACTTCGGTGACTCAGCACGCAACCGCCGCTCGGCCACAGCGCCGACCACCCGCGAGAGGGGACGCCCGCACGATGAGGGTCATGTACACCCCGGTCAGGCGATGGGCATCCCGCGCATCCTCCGGCGCCGCGCCCGGTGGGTGTCGGCGCGACTGAGGCACCAGCGGACCTGATCCGTCGTCCGCGGCTGCGACCGTACCCCCCGTCCCTGGCGGTCCGGGGTGCGCGCGTGCGCGCGCGGGGCTAACGCTCCCGGAGGTACCCGAGGCCCGGGTGCGCGTCCCGGTAGCCCGTCAGCAGCCTGCGCGCCACCTGGACCGAGTCGACGAGCGGGTGCAGGGCGAACGCCTTCACCGCGTCCCGCGCCGACCCGCTCTCCGCCGCGTCAAGTACGCAGCGCTCCACGGCCTTCACGGCGGCCACCAGACCCGCCTCGTGGCCGGCGAGCTGCGACACGGCGACGGGTCGGGCACCGGCCGCGTCGACCGTGCAGGGGACCTCGACAACGGCTGCCTCGTCGAGGACGTCCAGGACCCGGCCCCCCGGCCGGTCCGGCATCGCGTTGCGGACGTTGAGGATCAGCGTCGTGCGTTCGTCGCGCGCGACGGCCCGCATCAGGGCCAGCGCGACGTACTCGTACCCGCCGGACTCCAGGTCGTCGGCCGCGCGCTCACCCGCGCCCGCCGCCTCCCGGTTCTCCGCCATGTACGTCGCCTCCCGCTCGGCCCTCGTACGGTCCCAGGCCTCCCAGGCAGCGCCCGAGGGCGCGCGGTGCGGCCCGGCGGACAGCTCCTCGTAGAAACGTGCCTGCTGGTCCCGGAGGAAGGCTCCGCGGGTCTGCCTCGCCTGCCGGTAGGCCGCCACCGCCTCCCGGTTGAAGTAGTAGTAGTGCAGGTACTCGTTGGGCACGGAGCCCAGCGCACGCAGCCAGTCCGCGCCGAACAGCCTGCCCTCCTCGAAGGACGTCAGCCGGGCCTGGTCGACGAACAGCTCCGGGAGTACGTCGCGGTCGTCGACGTACAGGCCGCGCAGCCAGCCCAGGTGGTTGAGACCGGCGTAGTCGGCGCGGGCCGCCGCCGGGTCGGGCACGCCGAGGGTCCGCGCCACCCGGCGGGCCAGGCCGACCGGTGAGTCGCAGATGCCGATGACCCGGCTCCCGAGATGGCGCGACATCGCCTCGGTGACCAGTCCGGCAGGGTTGGTGAAGTTGATCACCCAGGCGTCCGGGGCCAGCCGCGCCACCCGGCGGGCGATGTCGACCGCGACGGGCACCGTCCGCAGCCCGTACGCGATGCCGCCCGCGCCGACGGTCTCCTGCCCCAGCACCCCCTCGTCCAGGGCCACCCGTTCGTCGGCCGCCCGGCCCGCCAGACCGCCGACCCGGATCGCCGAGAAGACGAAGTCCGCGCCCCGCAGAGCGTCGTCGAGGTCCGTGGTGACCCGCACCTCGGGCGCCTCGGGGGCGCCTTCGGCGCGGGCGGCCACCGCCTGGTCGCAAAGGACCCGGGCGATGGCGTCCAGCCGGGCCGCGTCGAGATCGTGCAGGGTGACGCGGGTGACACGGCCCTCGCCTCGGTCGCGCAGCAGCGCCCCGTACACCAGGGGGACACGGAATCCGCCGCCGCCCAGGATCGTCAGATGCACGCTTCAGCCTCTCGGATCGGGGATCGGCAGTTCTTCGGACCAGGACCTCAGAGCGCGCAGCCCTGGCTGTCCACCTGCTGGTTGGCCGTGCGGCCGATCCTGATGTCGTCGCGGATCTCGTCGACCGTCAGCGCGTACCCGGTGTCCGGGTCGTCCAGGGACTTGGCGAAGACGACGCCGTACACCTCGCCCTCGGGGGTGAGCAGGGGGCCGCCGGAGTTGCCCTGGCGGACCGTCGAGTACAGCGAGTAGACGTCGCGGCGGACCGTGCCGCGATGGTAGATGTCCGGGCCCTTGGCGTTGATGCGGCCGCGGACGCGCGCCGAGCGGACGTCGTACGCGCCGTTCTCCGGGAACCCGGCGACGATCGCCCCGTCGCCGCTGCGGGCGTCGCCCTCGGTGAACTGGAGCGGGCGCGCCCTCAGGTCGGGTACGTCCAGGACGGCGATGTCGCGCTGCCAGTCGTAGAGGACGACCTTCGCGTCGTACAGCTTGCCCTCGCCGCCGATCTGCACGGTGGGCTCGCTGACCCCGCCGACGACGTGCGCGTTCGTCATGACGCGGCGGTCGGAGAAGACGAAGCCGGTGCCCTCCAGGACCTTGCCGCAGCTGGGCGCGGTACCGACGACCTTGACGATGGACTGCTTGGCGCGAGCCGCGACCGGGCTGCCCGCGAGTTTCGGGTCCGGGGCCCTGACCTCGGTGATCGGCTCGTTGGAGAACGGGCTGAACACCTGCGGGAAACCGTTCTGCGCGAGCACCGAGCTGAAGTCCGCGAACCAGTTGGCGGCCTCGCCCGGCACCACCCGGTCCACCCCGAGCAGCACCTTGGAACTGCGCACCTCCTTGCCGACGGTGGGCAACGAGGTGCCCGCGACGAGCGAGCCGATCAGCCACGCCACGAGCAGCATCGCGCAGACGTTGACCAGCGCGCCGCCGGACGCGTCCAGGGCGCGCGCGGGCGACCAGGTGATGTGCCGGCGCAGCTTGTTGCCGAGGTGGGTGGTGAAGGCCTGCCCCACCGAGGCACAGACGATCACGATCACGACCGCCACCAGGATGCCGGTGGTGGAGTCGCCGAGGGACGAACCGTCGGCGAACCACCCCCAGACCACCGGCAGCAGATAGACCGCGGCGAGTCCGCCGCCGAGGAACCCGATCACCGACAGCACGCCGACGACGAATCCCTGGCGGTATCCGATGATCGCGAACCACACGGCAGCGAGCAGCAACACAATGTCCAGGACGTTCACGCCCGCCACCCTGTCATGTCCGTCATGCGTGCCAGTCGAGAGGGACCTCGCGAGAGGGGTCCCAGGGCCGCTCCCAGCCGGCGAAGTGCAGCACTTTGTCGACCACACCGGCCGTGAATCCCCACAGCAGGCCCTCCTCCAGCAGGAAGGCCGGGCCACGGTGACCACGCGGGTGCACGCTGGTGGCGCGGTTGGCCGGGTCAGTGAGGTACGCCACCGGCACCGTGAAGACACTGGCCGTCTCGCCCTGGTCGACGGCACCGACCGGGCTCGGGGAGCGCCACCAGCCCAGCACGGGCGTCACCACGAAACCGCTGACGGGGATGTAGAGGCGGGGCAGCACGCCGAAGACCTGAACGCCGGAGGGGTCGAGTCCGGTCTCCTCCTCGGCCTCCCGCAGCGCCGTCCGCAGCGGCCCGGTGGTCAGCGGGTCGCCGTCCTCGGGGTCGAGGGCGCCGCCGGGGAAGGAGATCTGCCCCGCGTGCGAGCGCAGGCTGCTCGCACGCTCCATCAGCAGCAGCTCGGGGCCGTGCGTCCCCTCACCGAAGAGGACCAGGACGGCGGACTGCCGCCCGCTGCCGCTCGCGGGCGGCAGGAAGGCGCTGAGCTGCTCCGGCCGGACGCTGCGGGCCGCGGCGGCCACCGGCTCCAGCCAGCCGGGCAACCCGCGGTCGGTGACGTTGACCAGGGGGAGGCCGGGGACGTCCGCCGGTGGCGCGGCCCCGCTCCCGTACACCTCACTTGTGGCGCTCGGCGCGCTCGCACGTCTCATAGGCACCCCCGTACTGTCCCGTACTGTCCCAACGTCCGCTCCCGGGACGATCGTTCCGGATTCGGCCGACCCGTTCGGTCACGGTGCGGCCGGCCCCGCTCCCAGCGGCGGGGCGGGTTTGCCGCCCGCGTCCAGGAACGACTGCGGGGGCTTCAGCCGCTGCCCCGGGTACCCGCCCTTCTCGTACTTCAGCAGCTTCTCGGCCTTCTGCGGGTCCGTCTCGCCCTCGCCGTACGACGGGCACAGCGCGGCGATCGGGCAGGCTCCGCAGGCCGGCTTGCGGGAATGGCAGATGCGGCGGCCGTGGAAGACGACGCGGTGCGAAAGCATCGTCCACTCGCTCTTCGGGAAGATCTCGGCGACCACCGCCTCGACCTTGACCGGGTCCTCCTCGTCGGTCCACTTCCAGCGGCGCACCAGGCGGCCGAAATGGGTGTCGACGGTGATGCCGGGGACTCCGAAGTAGTTCCCGAGGACCACGTTGGCGGTCTTGCGGCCCACGCCCGGCAGCTTCACCAGGTCCTCGATCCGGCCGGGCACCTCCCCGCCGAAGTCGTCCCGCAGGGCCGTGGCGAGCCCCAGCAGGGACCTGGCCTTGGCGCGGAAGAAACCCGTCGGCCGGATGATCTCCTCCAGCTCCTCCGGCACCGCCGCCGCCATGTCCTCCGGCGTCGGGTAGGCCGCGAAGAGGGCCGGAGTGGTCTGATTGACCCGCAGGTCCGTGGTCTGGGCGGACAGCACCGTGGCGACCAGCAGCTGGAAGGGGTCCTCGAAATCGAGCTCCGGATGGGCGTACGGGTAAACCTCCGCGAGCGCTCGGTTGATCTTGCGGGCGCGGCGGACCATGCCGAGGTGCGACTCGGCCTTCGCCTTTTTCGCCGCCCTCACCGGCTTCGCCGCGCCCTGTTCGCCCACGGCTGAATCACGACCTGCTGTCACCTGCCCTGCCCCCTTGACCTGCGCTCTCACCGGCTTGTTGGACACCCGGCCAGCCTAGAGGCAGGCACTGACATCCGCCTTGGTCACGGCCAAATGCCTACCCAATCAGCCCCCTGCAGCACGACCAGGCCCGCTGGTAAGTCATCCTTAGTGATTGATCGCACTGTTTTACCGTCCGGCATCATGGGGACCCAGGTCCCCTGAGCAGGTCGACAAGGAGAGAACACGTGGACGACGTTCTGCGGCGCGCCCCGCTCTTCGCGGCGCTCGATGACGAGCAGGCCGCGGAGCTGCGCGCCTCGATGAGTGAGGTGACCCTCGCACGCGGGGACGCCCTGTTCCACGAGGGCGACCCCGGCGACCGCCTCTATGTGGTGACCGAGGGCAAGGTGAAGCTGCACCGCACCTCCCCCGACGGCCGCGAGAACATGCTGGCCGTGCTCGGCCCCGGCGAACTGATCGGCGAACTGTCGCTCTTCGACCCGGGCCCGCGCACCGCCACCTCGACGGCACTCACCGAGGTCAAGCTGCTCGGCCTCGGCCACGGCGACCTCCAGCCCTGGCTGAACGTACGCCCCGAGGTCGCGACCGCGCTGCTGCGCGCCGTGGCCCGCCGGCTGCGCAAGACCAACGACCAGATGTCCGACCTGGTCTTCTCCGACGTACCGGGCCGGGTGGCCCGCGCGCTCCTGGACCTGTCGCGCCGCTTCGGCGTGCAGTCCGAGGAGGGCATCCACGTCGTGCACGACCTCACGCAGGAAGAGCTCGCCCAGCTGGTCGGCGCCTCCCGCGAGACGGTCAACAAGGCGCTCGCGGACTTCGCGGGCCGCGGCTGGCTGCGCCTGGAGGCACGGGCCGTGATCCTGCTGGACGTCGAGCGTCTGGCGAAGCGCTCGCGCTGACGGGACCGCTCGCCCGCACGGCAGCTTCCTCCGCCCGTACGGGAGTGGGCCGCACCCTCCTGGGGTGCGGCCCACTGGCGTACCCGGACAGGCCCGTACGGGCGGCGCGCACGGGCAGGACCGCACCGACGGCACGTACCGGCAGGCGCTCGGCGTGACGGGCCGTGCCGACGCTCCGAACCGGCGCGCACGTACCCGGCCGGGCCCGCGGCGGCGGTCCGTAGGTTCGTACCGGTGCACGCGTACCCGGGTGCGCCGTGTCTCCGTGTCCGGCCTGCGGTCAGTTCTTGCCGACGATCACGGGGGTCTTGCCGCCCTCGCCGCACGGGACCGCGTACACCGGGTGCTTCTGGGCGGCCTCCTTGTAGGCGTCGATGCACTGGTTGTAGAGCACCTTGTCGGTGAGGGAGTTGTTCAGGATGCGATTGGCCTGCGCGATGCCCTCGGCCTCGATCTTTCGGCGCCTGGCCTCGGCGGCGGCCGTCTTCGCCGCCTCCTCGGCCCGCTCGGTGGACTGCTGCTGCTGGATCTTGCGGTCGATCTGGCCCTGGAGCTGGGCGGACGGCTTCACGTTGCGCAAATTGACCGCGGTGACGGCGATCCCGCGAGGGGCCAGCCGAGCCTTGGTCAGGTCGCCGATCTCCGCGTTGATCTTCTCGCGGGCCGAGGAGTAGCCCTGCTCGCTCGTGTGCCGGGCGAACACGTTGCGGATGATCTCCCGGCTGTCCGGCTGCACCAGACGCTGCTGCACGGACTCCTCGCTGCCCGCGAGGCGGTACAGCTCCACGACCTTGTCCGGGGTCACCGCCCATTTCACGGTCACCTCGACCTCCATGACGCCGCCCTGCGACGAACGGACTTCCACGACGTCCTTGTCGGACAGGTTGAGGTCGACGGGACGCGTCGAGAAGGACGTGACGGTGGTGAACGGCGACCGGATGTGCATCCCGGACAGCATCGGCCCGCCGACCTTGCCGAAGGTGACCGGCACTCCGACTTCGTACGCGCTCATCACGTACAGGCAGCTGGTGATCCCCGCCAGGAGACCCGCCAGGAGGGCGCCCGCCGCGCCCAGCTTCAGACCGCGGGCACGCTGCGCGCGGCCGACCAGGAACAGCACCAGTGCCGCGAGGAGCAGCAGGATGGACAGCACGAACACAGTGGTTCCCCCCAGGAACAAAACGATCATGATACGAACGCGGACGATGTAGGCGGAGCGTAAGCCATGGCGGCCGAACAGGGCGGTGGGATGGGAAGGCGAAGCCACCCGTACATCGAGCGCGAAGGCTCGCTGAAGCGGGTCCAGGAGGAGTTCCGGCCCGTCGTGGACGCGCTGCACGCGCGCGTGGCCGAGGTGTTCGGCCCCGACCGGCTGCACAGTGCCTACCTGTACGGGTCGGTGCCGCGCGGGACCGCCCGCCCCGGCCGCTCGGACCTCGACGTCCTGCTGGTCCTGCACGCGCAGCCGACGGAGGCCGACCGGGCGGACGCGGAGCGCGTCGGTGCGGAACTGGACGCCGGGTTCGGGCAGATCGACGGCGTGGGAACGCTGTTGTTCAGCGAGACCGTGCTGATGAGCGAGCTGGAACGGTACGACCTGGGCTGGTTCGTCGCCTGCCTCTGCACACCCCTCATCGGGCCGGACCTGGCGCAGCGGCTGCCCCGCTACCGGCCCACCTCGTTGCTCGCCCGGGAGACCAACGGGGACCTGGCAGACGTGCTCCCGCGCTGGCGGGAACTGGTCGGCCGGGCCGCTACGGACACGGAACGGCGCCGATTGGCACGCATCTTCGCGCGGCGCCTCGTACGGACCGGCCTGACCCTCGTCATGCCGCGCGCGGGCCTTTTCACCAGCGATCTCACCGAATCCGCCGAAGTGTTCGCCCGCTACTACCCGGCGCGTGGCGACGAGATGCGAAAAGCCGCGCAGGCGGCCGGGAACCCGACGGCCGATCCGTCCGTTCTCCTTTCGTACACCGAGGATCTCGGCCCGTGGCTGGCGAGCGAATACATCGCGGTCCACGGCCGCAAGACTCCCCGGCCGTACTGAACCACCGCAGGCCCCGGGCCTTCGCGCCCCCGCAGCTTGTGAACTGCACAGGGATGAAGCAGGAGTTCCGGTTCCGCACGGCATCGGCCGACCCGACCGGCCCGCCCGGCCCCACACGATCCGGAGCCTTCCGGACGACCCGCAGCCTCCCCCACGGTCCGGAACGAGCCGTACGACCCCGCGCGGCCCGTACGGCCCGCAGCAGTTCCGCGCGGCTCAGATCAGGCCGTGCTCGCGCAGGTACTCCAGCTGCGCGCGCACCGACAGTTCGGCCGCCGGCCACAGGGAACGGTCCACGTCCGCGTACACCGCCGCCACCACCTCGGACGCACCGCGGTGCCCGTTCTCCACGGCCGTCTCCACCTGCGCCAGCCGGTTGGCCCGGTGCGCCAGATAGAACTCGACCGCGCCCTGGGCGTCTTCGAGCACGGGACCGTGCCCCGGCAGGACGAACCGCACCCCGTCGTCCACCGTCAGCGACCGCAGCCGCCGCAGCGAGTCGAGGTAGTCCCCCAGCCGCCCGTCCGGGTGCGCCACCACTGTCGTGCCGCGCCCCAGTACCGTGTCCCCCGTCAACACGGCCTGGTCGGACGGCAGATGGAAGCAGAGGGAGTCGGCGGTGTGCCCGGGAGTGGGCACCACCCGCATCTCGATTCCGCCGGTGGTGATCACATCACCCGCGCCCAGTCCCTCGTCCCCGATCCGCAGCGCGGGATCGAGCGCCCGCACCGGGGTCCGGGTCAGCTCCGCGAACCGTGCGGCGCCCTCCGCGTGGTCCGGATGCCCGTGCGTCAGCAGGGTCAGCGCGACGCGCTTGCCCGCCCTCTCGGCGGCGCCGATCACCGCCCGCAGGTGCCCGTCGTCCAGGGGCCCGGGGTCCACCACGACGGCCAGGTCCGAATCCGGCTCGGACACGATCCAGGTGTTGGTGCCGTCGAGCGTCATCGCCGACGGATTGGGGGCAAGGACATTCACCGCGCGTGCGGTGGCACGCCCGGACAGCACACCGCCCCGCGGCTGGCCCGGCAGGGCCGCTGCGTCGGTCAACGGGATCCTCCCCGGGTTCCGCCGCCCGCGGCGGGGACGTGTTTGGTGAACTCCTCGTGGCCCGGCCAGCTCAGCACCACCTCGCCGCCCTCCAGCCGTGCCTGTGCAAGCACGGGCGTCATGTCCCGGTCAGCTGCCCCGGCCAGGACCTCTGACACCGTCCCGTACGGCTGGAGTCCGCGCAGCGTGGAAATGGTGGGCGGCATCATCAGCAGCTCACCCCGGTCGTAACCGGCGGCGGCCTCGGCCGGGGCGATCCACACCGTCCGGTCGGCCTCCGTGGAGGCGTTGCGGGTCCGCTGCCCGGCCGGCAGTGCGGCCACGAAGAACCAGGTGTCGTACCGCCTGGGTTCGAACTCCGGGGTGATCCAGCGCGCCCACGCGCCCAGCAGGTCGGAGCGCAGCACCAGCTGCCGCCGGTCGAGGAACTCGGCGAAGCCCAGCTCACGGGCGACCAGGGCCTGCCGGTCCGCCTCCCAGTCCGGGCCGGTGATGTCACCGACCACGGTCTGCGCGGTGGGTCCGGCAAGGAGGACGCCCGCTTCCTCGAAGGTCTCGCGCACCGCCGCGCAGACGACCGCCTGGGCGCCGCCCGGGTCGTCGGGCAGCCCGAGCCGTTCGGCCCAGCGGGTCAGCGAGGGGCCCGCCCAGCGGACGCGGGAGTCGTCGTCGCGGGGATCGACGCCGCCCCCGGGATACGCGTACGCGCCTCCGGCGAAGGCCATGGAGGCGCGTCTGCGCAACATGTGTACGGACAGCCGGCCCGCGTCACCGGCACCGCTCGTACCGTCGCTCAGCAACAGCACCGTCGCGGCCCGCTTCGGGGCGGCGGCGACCAGCTCGCCGTTCGCCAGCGCACGGATCCGGTCGGGCCATTCGGGCGGGTACCACTGACCATTGGACATGGCCGGATGCTACGGGCAACCGTCCCGATGTTCGAGAGGCGGCTGCCCCCAGCACGCGTCCACAAGTGCTCATCCAGCGGAGCTCGGCCATCGGTGCTCATGCATCGGTGCTCGGACACCAGCACGCACACGCCGGCCCTCGCGCACCTGCACGCCCAGGTTCCGGCGCACACCGCCCTTCGCGCGCCCGCACGCCCGGGTACCGGCACACACCAGCCCTCGCGCGTCCGCGCCCTCAGGCAGCGGCACTCGCCCGGCGCACTCGCCTGTCGCACTCGCCTGCCGAGGAGGGTCAGGCGCTGACGAGCTCCACCTGGATCTCGACCTCGACCGGTGCGTCAAGCGGCAGGACGGCCACGCCGACGGCGCTGCGGGCGTGCACGCCCTTGTCGCCGAGGACCTCGCCGAGCAGCTCGCTCGTGCCGTTGAGCACGGCGGGCTGGCCGGTGAAGTCCGGGGCCGAGGCCACGAAGCCGACGACCTTCACGACGCGCGCGATGCGGTCCAGGTCACCGACGACGGACTTCACGGCCGCCAGGGCGTTCAGCGCGCAGATCCGCGCCAGGTCCTTGGCCTCCTCGGGGGTGACCTCCGCGCCGACCTTGCCGGTGCACGGCATGGCGCCGTCCACCATCGGCAGCTGGCCCGCGGTGTACACGTACACCCCGGACTGCACGGCCGGCTGGTAGGCGGCCAGTGGCGGAACCACCGCCGGCAGGGTCAGGCCGAGCGAGGCGAGCTTCTCCTCGACAGCGCTCATGCGGACTTCTCCCGCTTGAGGTAGGCCACCAGCTGCTCCGGGTTGTTCGGCCCAGGCACTACCTGGACGAGCTCCCAGCCGTCTTCGCCCCACGTGTCCAGGATCTGCTTCGTCGCGTGCACGAGCAGGGGGACGGTGGCGTATTCCCATTTGGTCATGCGGCCGACTGTAGCCGGTGGAAACGGACGGGAAGGACGGCCTCCTGATTGGGCGACGGGCGGACTGGTTAGGCTCGGAGGCGTGAGCAGGCTCCAGGTCGTCAGTGGCAAGGGCGGTACCGGCAAGACCACGGTCGCCGCCGCACTCGCGCTCGCCCTCGCCACCGAGGGCAAACGCGCCCTCCTGGTGGAGGTCGAGGGCAGACAGGGCATCGCGCAGCTCTTCGAGACGGAAGCCCTTCCGTACGAGGAGCGCAAGATCGCTGTCGCGTCGGGCGGCGGGGAGGTGTACGCCCTCGCGATCGACGCGGAACGCGCGCTGCTCGACTACCTCCAGATGTTCTACAAGCTGGGGAGCGCCGGCCGGGCCCTGAAGAAGCTCGGCGCGATCGACTTCGCGACAACCATCGCACCGGGGCTGCGGGACGTCCTGCTGACCGGCAAGGCCTGCGAGGCGGTGCGCCGCCGGGACAAGAAGAACGCCTACGTCTACGACTACGTGGTGATGGACGCCCCGCCGACCGGGCGCATCACCAAGTTCCTCAACGTGAACGACGAGGTCGCGGGCCTGGCGAAGTTCGGGCCGATACACAACCAGGCGCAGGCCGTGATGCGGGTCCTCAAGTCCCCCGAGACGGCCGTGCACTTCGTGACGCTCCTGGAGGAGATGCCGGTCCAGGAGACCGCCGACGGCATCGCGGAGCTGCGGGCCGCCGAGCTGCCCGTCGGCAAGGTCATCGTGAACATGGTCCGCCCGCAGCTGGTGGACGAGCAGGCGCTGCGCACGGCGGCCGGCGAGCAGCGCACCGAGGTGGCCAGGGCGCTCTCCCGGGCCGGCCTGGGCGGGGCAGGGCGCGGAGGCGTCGCCGAGCGCCTGGTGGAGCCCCTCCTGGAGCAGGCCGCGGAACACGCGCAGCGGGTCGAACTGGAGCGGGAGCAACGTGCCGCGCTGGCCCAGCTGGACCTGACGACGTACGAACTCCCGCTGCTGGGCGAGGGGTTGGACCTGGCCGGCCTGTACCGGCTGGCGGCGGAGCTCCGTGCCCACCTGGGCGCGGAACGAGCGGGGGGAACGGCATGAGCACAAGCACGGGCAGGCCGCAGGCGATGGCCGCGGCACCGGCGCTGGACATCGATCCGCTGCTCGACGACCCCGCGACCCGCATCATCGTGTGCTGCGGCTCCGGCGGCGTCGGCAAGACGACGACCGCGGCCGCCCTGGGCGTACGCGCGGCCGAGCGCGGGCGGCGTGCGGTCGTACTGACCATCGACCCGGCGCGCAGGCTGGCGCAGTCGATGGGCATCGACTCCCTCGACAACGTGCCGCGCCGGGTCAAGGGCATCGACGAGGGCGCCGGTGGCGAGCTGCACGCGATGATGCTCGACATGAAGCGCACCTTCGACGAGATCGTCGAGGCGCACGCGGACGCGGACCGGGCCCGCGCCATCCTGGACAACCCCTTCTACCAGTCCCTGTCCGCCGGGTTCGCCGGTACGCAGGAGTACATGGCGATGGAGAAGCTGGGCCAGCTCCGTGCGCGCGACGAGTGGGACCTGATCGTCGTGGACACCCCGCCGAGCCGGTCCGCACTGGACTTCCTGGACGCCCCGAAGCGGCTGGGGTCCTTCCTGGACGGCAAGTTCATCCGGGTGCTGATGGCGCCGGCGAAGGTCGGCGGCCGCGCCGGGATGAAGTTCCTCAACGTCGGCATGTCGATGATGACGGGCACGCTCAGCAAGCTGATGGGCGGTCAACTCCTGCGTGATGTGCAGACGTTCGTGGCGGCGATGGACACGATGTTCGGCGGCTTCCGGACGCGGGCGGACGCGACGTACCGGCTGCTCCAGGCGCCGGGCACGGCCTTCCTGGTGGTCGCCGCCCCGGAGCGGGACGCGTTGCGCGAGGCGGCGTACTTCGTCGAGCGGCTCGCGGCGGAGGACATGCCACTGGCCGGTCTCGTACTCAACCGGGTCCACGGCAGCGCAGCCCCTCAGCTGTCGGCCGAGCGGGCACTCGCCGCCGCGGAGAGTCTCACGGCGGAGAACGGCCACGGGGAAAACCTCGGCGAGCACGGCATTGTGGATCAGACGGACGGGAATGCTGGTCCTCGTGACGCCACGGCCGCCACTCCCCAGACGCCCGGGTCACCCCCGACGCCCAGCACAACGCAGACCCCTGAGTCACCCCAGGCCCTTGAGCACGCTTCCGCCGAACGCGCCGCCGACTCCACGGACGAGGACGGCGCAGACGGTGTCGAGCAGCTGACGGCGGGCCTGCTGCGGCTGCATGCCGAACGCATGCGGGTACTCGCGCGTGAACAGCGAACGCGCGACCGCTTCACCGCGCTCCACCCCGAGGTGGCAGTGACCGAAGTCGCCGCCCTGCCCGGGGACGTGCACGATCTGGCCGGTCTTCGGACCATCGGTGAGCGGCTGGCGGACGATCAGGCATCCCCGCCCGACCTCGCACCTTCTGCACCGTCACCTTCGGTCTGACGGACCCCAGTTCGACACCGGAGCACTCGCGGTCCTATCCGTACTCGTCCCGCACCCGTCAGCGCGGGGTCCGACGTAACCCGTCCGGCCCCGTGCCACGAGTGGCCCAACGAGCACGATCGGCCTAGCCCACCGCGGCGTACGTCTCCTCGTAGATCTCGTCGTCCTCCAGCACGTCCGGCAGGATTCCCGCGCTGCGCTCGTACTCCGTGCGCGCGGTCTCCAGGAGCCGACGCCACGAGGTGACGGTCGGACGCCGGCGCAGCAGAGCGCGGCGTTCCCGCTCCGTCATGCCGCCCCACACGCCGAACTCGACGCGGTTGTCCAGCGCATCGGCCAGGCACTCGGTACGCACCGGACATCCGGTGCACACCGCCTTGGCCCGGTTCTGCGCTGCTCCTTGTACGAACAGTTCATCCGGATCGGTAGTGCGGCAGGCTGCCTGCGCACTCCAGTCGGTTACCCAGCCCATCCCGGCGCCGTCCTCTCCCGAATAATCGAGGCTCCCCCACGGCGACAGCGGCATATTCACCGCTGCCAGTTGAGGACGTTACGGAAGGTGGGCACAGCGCAACACCCCCTTCGGGCCCAATCTTGAATGGCCCGAACGGACTATGCGTTAGCGGCAGATCACCCAGGGGAGTGACCAGGGAGCACGCGCCATCCCGCCGATCACCCAGCGGTAAACCGGGACAGTTCAGCCCGAGTGTGGCAGTTTCACCGGGATCAGGCCGACATAGCGGACGTCATGCCGCTCACCTGAGGCGCAAATGCACTGCTGTGACAGAACGAGAGCAGCTTAGGCCAGAGCCTTTCCGCGTGTCCGGCGAATACGCACGCGGACGCCTCCCCCGCCCCCGGACGAGATCCCGCCAACGACACCCCGCCATGTCGACGCCCGGAAGCCCGAACCACCCGGCAGCCCCCGGCCGACCCGTCCTCCACTCCCCGGATGTCACAACCTGGTACTCGAACATCCCGAGAGACCCCCGCTCCTGCGGAACGCCCTGGTCTACGGATTAGGCTGCCCCCATGGCAAAGAAGCGCTCGGGCGGGGGTCTCTCAAGGACCCAGCAGGCCGCCAAATTCCTCGGTGTCAGCGTGCTCTCCGGAGCCGTGCTGGCAGGCATCGCCCTGCCCGCCGCCGGTGCGCTCGGCCTCGCGGCCAAAGGCACGGTCGAGGGATTCGACACCATCCCCGCGAACCTCAAGCGACCTCCGCTGAGCGAGCGCACCACCATCCTGGACAGCGCGGGCGGCAAGATCGCCACGGTGTTCTCGCGCGACCGTACGGTGGTCCCGCTCAAGGACATCTCGCCGTACATGCAGAAGGCGATCGTCGCGATCGAGGACAACCGGTTCTACGAGCACGGCGCGATCGACCTCAAGGGCATCCTGCGCGCACTGAACCGGAACGTGCAGGCAGGCGGCACGGCCCAGGGCGCTTCCACCCTGACCCAGCAGTACGTGAAGAACGTCTTCGTCGAGGAAGCCGGCGACGACCCGGACAAGGTCGCCGAAGCCACCCAGCAGACTCTCGGCCGCAAGATCCGCGAACTGAAGTACGCGATCCAGGTCGAGGAGGAGCTGGGCAAGAAGAAGATCCTGGAGAACTACCTCAACATCACCTTCTTCGGACAGCAGGCGTACGGCGTCGAGGCAGCCTCCCAGCGCTACTTCAGCAAGCCCGCCAAGGACCTGAAGCTCGAAGAGGCCGCGATGCTGGCCGGGCTGGTCCAGTCGCCGACCCGGTACGACCCGGTCAACGACTCGGCCGAGGCCACCAAGCGCCGCAACATCGTGATCCAGCGCATGGCCGACATCCGCCAGATCTCGCCGGCCGAGGCGGCCCGGGCCAAGGCCACGCCGCTGAAGCTGAAGGTCAGCAAGGCCAAGAACGGCTGCATCACCGCCGTGAGCGGCGCGGGCTTCTTCTGCGACTACGTACGCGCGGTCTTCCTCAGCGACCCGATCTACGGCAAGTCCAGGGAGGAGCGGGCCAAGATCTGGAACCAGGGCGGGCTGACGGTCCGTACGACCCTGGACCCGAAGGCGCAGGAGTCCGCCCAGGCCTCGATCAAGGACCACGTCTACCAGAGCGACAAGGTCGCCACGGCGGTCACCCTGGTCGAGCCCGGCACCGGCAAGATCCTCGCGATGGGCCAGTCCAGGCCGTACGGCTTCGGCCCCAACGAGACGCAGATCAACTACTCGGTCGACAAGCAGATGGGCGGCTCCAACTTCGGCTTCCCGACCGGCTCGACCTTCAAGCCGTTCCTCGCGGCGGCGGCACTGGAGCAGGGCAGGCCACCGACGCAGGTGTACTCGTCGCCGTACCAGATGCCGTACCCGGAGCGGGTCACCACGTGCAGCGGCAAGCCGTGGGTGAACGCCGCGAACGAGAAGCTGGAGAACGAGGACGAGAGCGAGGTCGGCCCGTACGCGCTGCGCGAGGCGATGGGCAAGTCCGTCAACACGTACTTCGTCCAGATGCTCCAGGACATCGGAATGTGCCCGGTGCGCCAGCTGAGCGACAAGATCGGCCTCGTACAGGGCAACGGGGGCAAGATCCCCGAGGTCCCGTCCTCGCTGACCCTCGGTTCCACCGGTGTCTCCCCGCTGCGGATGGCCAGTTCGTACGCGGCCTTCGCCAACCGGGGCACGTACTGCACGCCGATCGCCATCGAGGCGATCACCGGCCGCGGCGGCAAGGCCTTCCCGGTACCGAAGACCTCGTGCTCGCTGGCGATGGCCGAGCAGACGGCGGACACCATCAACACCCTGCTGCGCGGAGTGGTCGACTCCGGTACGGGTAAGGAAGCCGGACTCAAGAACGGCCGGGACAACGCGGGCAAGACGGGTACCACCGACGCCCGCAAGAACGCCTGGTTCGTCGGCTACACGCCGAACCTGTCCGGCGCGGTCTGGGTCGGCAGCCCGTCCCAGCAGGTGGAGATGGAGAACATCACCATCGGCGGCCAGTACCAGCAGAAGGTGTACGGCGGACAGGTTCCGGGCCCGATCTGGAAGGACGCCATGACCGGCGCCCTGGAGGGCAAGGATTCGCCCCAGTTCAACAGCGTCCACATCCCCGAGGACAACAAGGACAAGAACCGGCCGGGCGGCGACAACAAGCCGCCGGGAGGCAACCCGGGCGGAGGCAACGGCACCCCGGGCGGTGGCAACGGCAACCCGGGCGGTGGCAACGGGAAACCGGGTGGCGGCAATGGAAACCCGGGCGGCGGCAACGGCAACTGGCCCGACATCCTCGGCGGGGACTGGCCGTAAACGAGCCGAACCCCCGTAACGGCCGAACACCTGTAGCGGGCGCACACCCGTAGTGGCCGGAGACCCGTATCGGCCGAAGCGCCCGGCCGAGACGTCGGAGCTGCGGCCCCGAGGGCCTGACGAGCCGCGAGCCCCAGGGCCGAACGAGAGGGGGGCTCCACCCGTGACCGGGTGGAGCCCCCCTCTCCGTACCGTCGGCTCTCCGTACCGTCAGCCCGCCAGGAGCCGCTTCACCGCGGCGGCGACGCGGCCGCCCTCGGCGCGCCCCGCGACCTTCGGGTTGACGATCTTCATGACCGCTCCCATCGCCCGCGGCCCCTCGGCTCCCGCCGCCCGCGCCTCCGCGACCGCGTCCGCGACGATCGCGGTGAGCTCGTCGTCGCTCAGCTGCTGCGGGAGGTACGTCGCGAGGATCTCGCCCTCCGCCTTCTCCCGCTCGGCCTGCTCGGCCCGGCCGCCCTTGGCGAACGCGTCGGCCGCCTCACGGCGCTTCTTCGCCTCCTTGGCGATCACCTTCTCGACCTCGGCGTCGGACAGCTCGCGGGCCTCCTTGCCCGACACCTCCTCGACCTGGACGGCGGCGAGGGTGAGCCGGAGCGTGGAGGAGCGGAGCTCGTCACGCGCCCGGATGGCTGCGGTGAGGTCTTCCTTCAACTGCGACTTGAGCTGGGACTTGAGCGTGGTCATGACGCAAGTGTGGCAGGTCGTACGGGCCCACCGCCCGCCGATTTGCGCACCGCGCCCACCGGCACCAGCCGTCGTTCCGCCCCCGTCGGCGCCCGCACCAGCACCTGCGCCCGTCCCCGTACCGGTCTGCGACGATGGGCACATGCGCGCACGTTACGGAGTACCCCTGGGAATCACGGCCGTTGGAGCGGCCGGACTCGCCTACGCCACCGGTATCGAACCCCGTCTGTTCCGGCTCCGCCGGGTGACCGTCCCCGTCCTGCCACCGGGGGCCCGCCCCCTGCGCGTACTCCAGGTCTCCGACATCCACATGGTGAGCGGGCAGCGCAGGAAGCAGCGCTGGCTCCAGTCCCTGGCCGGCCTGCGCCCCGACTTCGTCGTCAATACGGGTGACAACCTGTCCGACCCGGAGGCCGTGCCGGAGGTCCTGGACGCGCTCGGACCGCTGATGAGCTTCCCCGGCGTGTACGTGTTCGGCTCCAACGACTACTACGGTCCCAAGCCGCGCAACCCTGCCCGCTATCTGCTGGAGAAGGCCCAGGGCAAGCACGGCCTGAACGGCAACGAACCCGTCGTCGGTGCCGTGCACAACCCGTGGGAGGACCTCCGCGACGGCTTCGACGCGGCGGGCTGGCGCAACCTCACCAACACCCGCACCCGCGTCAAGCTCCCCACCGCCGAGGGCTTCGACCTGGCTTTCACGGGCCTCGACGACCCGCACATCAAGCGCGACCGGTACACCGAGGTGACCGGCGGTCCCGACCCCTCCGCCGACTTCTCCATCGGTGTCGTCCACGCCCCGTACCTGCGCTCCCTGGACGCCTTCACCGCCGACGGCTACCCGCTCGTCCTCGCCGGGCACACCCACGGCGGCCAGCTCTGCATCCCCTTCTACGGCGCGCTCGTCACCAACTGCGACCTGGACACCGGCCGCGTCAAGGGCCTCTCCACCCACGAGTCCGGCGGCCACCGCTCGTACCTGCACGTCTCGGCGGGCTGCGGCGCCAACCGCTACACCCCGGTCCGCTTCGCCTGCCCCCCGGAGGCAACCCTGCTGACGCTGACGGCGGCGTAGGGACCGGCCCGGGCGCGTGGGTACGGGTGCGGTGCGGTGCGGTCCTGGCTGCGGCCGCGGTCTTCGCTGCGCTGCGGGGTATGCGGCCCAGCCCAGGGAGGACAAGAGGGGACTTTCTCCCCGCGCCCGTTGGTCCCGTCTCCCCTACCGTGGAGTTCATGATCGCTCCGTCCCCCGCGGGCTCCACGGGCGTGCCCGCCTCAGCAGTCGTACCGCCCCGCCGCCGCCCGTACGCCGCCGCCTTCCGGGCGCTCCTGTGCGCGGCGGCGGTCACGGGCATCGTGATCGACCTGTTCATCGGTGACCCGTCGCGCGTGCCGATCTACTTCACGATCCAGTCGAACGCACTGCTCGCCCTGACCCTCGGCTGGTCCGCCGTCCGCGCCTGGACCGGCGGCCCGCCCCTCTCCCCCCGCCTGACCGGCGGTGCGCTCCTCTTCATCGTGATCACCGGCCTCGTGTACCACCTGATCCTCGCCAACGACGCCTCCGGCTTCTCCATGACCGACGACCCCGCCCACCGGGACACCGGCTGGCACACCGTCTCCAACCAGCTCCTCCACACCGTCACCCCCATCGGCGCGGTCCTGGACTGGCTCCTCCTCACTGCCCCCGGCGGCCTCGCCTACCGGTACGCCGCCCAGTGGCTCGCCTACCCGGCCGCGTACTTCGCCTTCGCCCTGCTCCGCGGCGCCGCCCTCACGCCCGGCACCCCGGCCCGCTACCCCTACCCCTTCCTGGACGCCGCCGCCCACGGCTACGCCGGCGTCGCCACCAACGCCCTGGTCCTGGGCCTGCTCTTCTACGCCCTGGCCCTGTCCCTGGTCGCCCTGGACCGGGTACGTCCTTACCTGCAACCCCGCGAAAACCGGATTTCGCCTACACGCGCGGGTGGGCTAAAGTAATCGATGTCGCCGCGGCAACGTGGTGGACATCGGGGTGTAGCGCAGCTTGGCAGCGCGCTTCGTTCGGGACGAAGAGGTCGTGGGTTCAAATCCCGCCACCCCGACAGTCAAAACAGCAGATCAGGCCCGGTCTTCCTTCTCGGAAGACCGGGCCTGATCTGCGTTGTGGGAGTGCTGGGGAGTGAGCAAAGGTGTGGATCATGGAAATCCCCACCCAGCGACGCTACGTGGATCCCGGTGAGGGGACTGCGGAGTCCCCTGGCCACAGCGGTCGGGCCGAAGCTCCACCGAGGTACAGACCGGGTCCGAGTAGCGAGGGACACGCGGCCGCTGCACGCACCGGGAAGCCGCTTGCGGGCCCACACGCACGCGTCGCGCTGTTCGGCACCGGTCCCTCCCCTGTGGGGACCGGTGGCGAACAACGCGACGGTGTCGATACGCGCCGCATCGGCGTCAGCGCGGGTCGAGGTGCATCGGATCCGCAGTCGACACACAGAGGGAGGGCAGCCTCACAGGGGCACCGCCCCCTGGGCGCGGCAGTAGTGACCTACTCTGACGCTGCGTGGTCGGATCAGTACCGGAAGGCGATCCTGCCAGTTGCAACTCAACCCGAGGAGTCCCCACCGTCGTCCGGACGTCATAATCCCAGGTCAGGGGTATAAAGCGAGTTTTCCGGTCCGGATATCCGCATGCGACAGAAGTAAGGGGTGGAGGCCTTGAGTCCCGACTCAAGGGCGCGCACAGCCTTCGCGGAGCGTCTCGCGCTGCTGTACAAGGAAGCCGGTAACCCTCCCCTCCAGCGTGTGGCCGAGTCGGTCGTCCGCCTCCAGCGGGTCGATGAGCGAGGCCGGCCCGTACGGGTATCTGCCCAGCGGCTCAGCGACTGGCGACGGGCCAAGAACGTCCCTGCCCAGTTCGCCGCTCTCGCAGCGGTGCTGCACATCCTGATCCCCGAAGCACGGCGAGAACGTCCGACGCCGGTGTCCGCGGGTCTGTACGACATGGCGCAGTGGCAGCTCCTCTGGGACCGCGCGGTGACCGACCCGGTCACCAGCCGCGCCGCTACGACATCCACGGAGGACGAGGGTCCCTTTCAGGCCGGGGCCCGGGCCGACCCGGGTGTGTGCCCGTACCGGGGACTGGCTTCGTATCGGCAGCAAGACGCCCGGTGGTTCTTCGGCCGCGAGCGGAGTACTGATGCCCTCGTCGCCCAGCTTCGCGCGGCGGAGAAGGCGGGCGGCTTAGTCATGCTCGTGGGTGCCTCGGGATCGGGGAAGTCCTCGCTTCTGAACGCCGGCCTGGTGCCCGTAGTGCAGAGCGGCTCGCTGAGCACGGACAGCGGCCGAGCAGATTTCGTACTGCAACTCGTACCTGGAGCAGATCCGCTCGCAGAGTTGACCCGTCGCATACCTGAACTCGCGGACGTCGTCTCTGCCGCGGAGGAACCCGCGGCGCCGGAGCCCGGTACTCCGGAATTCGGGCACGCAGTACGGAAGGCTCTCGCCGCATGGGCACGGCAGGCGACGTCCTCCGCCGCCCGTCCGGTGATCATCGTGGACCAGTTCGAGGAAGCGTTCACGCTCTGCTCCGACGAAGCGGCCAGGCGCACCTTCGTCCAGGTCCTTCATGCCGCGTGCTCGCCCACTGCCCCTGACGACCCTGCTCCGGCGCTCGTAGTCCTCGGCCTGCGGGCCGATTTCTACGAGCAGTGCCTGCGGCACCCCGAACTGGCCGACGCACTGCAACACCGGCACATGGTGCTCGGGCCTCTCTCCCCATCCGAATTGCGCGATGCCATGACCGGCCCGGCCAAGGCTGTGGGACTGGAACTCGAAACGGGCCTCACGGAGCTGATCGTCCGGGAAGTCGGCACGGACGGTTCCAACGGAGCACACGACGTGGGAGTGCTGCCGCTCCTCTCCCATGCCTTGATGGCGACCTGGCAGCGACGGAAGGCGGGACGGCTGACGCTGGCCGGCTACCGCGCGGCGGGGGGCATCCAGGGGGCGGTGGCGGCGACCGCTGAACGCGCCTGGTCCGACCTCGACCCGGCGGCGCGCACGGCCGCGAGACTGCTCCTCCTCAGGCTTGTCCGGCTGGGCGAAGACGTCCAGACCACCCGCAGGCGGGGGACCCGACGCCAACTGGCGGAGGAGTCGACGGACCCCGGCAAGACGGAGGAGTCCCTCGAAGCGCTGGTCCACGCACGCCTGGTGACGCTCGACGCGGAAACCGTGGAGATCACGCATGAGGCGTTGCTCCACGCCTGGCCCCGCCTTCGTGGCTGGATCGACGAGGACAGAGACGACCACCTGCTGCGCCAGCGCCTTGAGGAGGACGGCAAGGCATGGGAGGAGTCCGCCCGCGATGCGGCGCTTCTCTACCGGGGTTCTCGGCTGGAACAAGCCCGGGACTGGGCAAGATCTACCGGCGACACCTTCCTGACCCGGGGCGCGGTGGATTTCCTGGCCGCTTCGGCCAAGCTGAACCGACGCTCGCGCTGGATCGCCCGCGGTGCGGTGGCGGCTCTGGTCGCGTTGGCGATCGTGGCTGTCTCCTCGGCAGTGGTGGCATGGCAGCAGCGCGACGACGCGGTCTTCGAGCAGGTCATCGCCGAGGCTGACCGAGCCCAGCACACCGACCCATCGCTGTCCGCTCAACTCGGCCTGGTGGCACACCGCTTGCGACCGAACGACGAGGCGACGAAGAATCGGTTGCGCTCCATCGTGAACGCTCCTCTTGCCACTCCTCTTCTTGGCCACACGGGCGCCGTCTACCTCACCTCTTTCAGCCCGAACGGGAGGCTCCTGGCCACTGCGAGCTACGACCGAACCGTTCGCCTGTGGGATGTAGCAGACCCGTCGCGCCCCAAGAGCCTGGGCGAACCCCTGACCGGCCATAAAAGCTGGGTGAGCAGCGCGGTCTTCAGCCCGGACGGCAACACCCTCGCCAGCGCATCTGAGGACGGCGTGATCAGGCTGTGGAACGTTCGGGATCCCCACCGTCCGCAGCTACTGGGTGACCCGATAGCCAGCGACGGGGGCTCGATCTATCTGGTCGCTTTCAGTCCGGACGGGCGCACTCTGGCCACAGCCAATGACGACCACGACGTTCGCCTGTGGAACGTGGAGAACCCGGGCCGTCCGGAAGCGCTCGGTGCGTTTCCCGGACACACCGCCGCGGTGCGCTCCGTGGCCTTCAGCCATAACGGGCGGACGCTGGCGGCCGGCGGTGACGACGGCACGATCAGGCTGTGGGACGTGGCCGACCCTCGTCGCCCGAAGCCACTGGACAGAGTACTGACCGGCCATACCGGCACAGTGCATTCCGTGGCCTTCAACCCCGACGGCCGTACTCTCGCCAGTGGTGGCTCGGACGACACCATCCGGTTCTGGAACGTGACCGACCCGCGTCGCGGGGAAGCCCTCGGCTCACCGCTGACCCTTCACACCGGCCCCGTATGGTCGGTGGCCTACAGCCCCAACGGGTCCATGCTCGCGGCGGCGAGCGCGGACAGTACCGCGAGTCTGTGGAACGTCAGCGATCGTGCGCATCCTTCTCAGGTCGGCGAGTCCCTGACCGGCAGCAGCGGGGAGATGTACGCTCTCGGCTTCCGCCCCGACGGACGGACCCTCGCCACCGGCAGCGGAGACAACAAGGTCCGCCTGTGGTCGATACCGACGGCGGACATGATCGGCCGGATCGGCGCTTTCCGGCCAGACGGGAAGGTGCTCGCCACTGCCGCGCGCGACGAGCAGGTTCGGCTCTGGAACGTGGAGCGCCCCAACCGGCCTGTGCGGCTGAGCCAACCCTTCAAGCTTGGAGAAGGGGAGGCGCGTGCGCTGGAGTTCTCCCCCGACGGCCACACGCTCGCGGTGCTGACGGGACGCCGTGCCGTGCAGCTGTGGAATGTCACCGACCCGGCTCGGCCCATCCCCTACGGACCCCCCGTCGCCCTGGGGACACGCTTCGCGGGACCCCACGCTCTGGCTTTCAGCCCGGACGGACGCACGCTGGCGACCGCCCAGACCGACCACACCATCCAGTTGTGGAACGTCAGCGACCCGACCCGCCTCGTTCCGCGCTCCGCACCGCTCACCGGTCACACGGGCTACGTCAATGCGCTCGCCTTCAGCACAGATGGACGAGCTCTCGCCAGCGGCAGCGCCGACGGCACCATCCGGCTCTGGGACGCGACCGATCCCCGCCGCGCACGTCAGCTGAGCAAACCCCTGGTGGGGCACCTGGGCCCGGTCAACACGCTCGCCTACAGCTCGGACAGCCGCACCCTCGCCAGCGGGAGTGACGACGGTACGGTCCAGCTCTGGAACGTCACCGACCCCCTCAAGGCCAACCGGCCGGAGTCCTCCCTCACCGGCCACACCGACGCCATCGTGTCTCTCACTTTCAGCCAGGACGGTCACACCCTGGCCAGCGGCGGCAACGACAACACGGTCCGTCTCTGGGATGTCACCCATCCGTCCAGCGCCTCCCCCATCGGTCAGTCGATGAGCCCCAACGCCAAGACCGGCAGCTTCCTGTCGTTCAGTCCGCAAGGCCGCATGCTCGGAGTTTCGAGCGGCACCGATACGGTCCGGCTCTGGAACCTGGAAACCTCCGAGGCGATTCACCGCATTTGCTCGACCACGCGAAGCGTCCTGACGCGGGAGAAGTGGCTGGAATACCTACCCCGTATGTCCTACGCTCCCCCCTGCGACGAATAGCGCTCCTCCCTCGTCACCCGCAGAGCACCTCCCGTGATCCCGATCACAACCCCCTGCTTGAACCGAGAGTGACCTATCCCCGCGTCGGCAGGCTTGTTACGGTTCGTCACAGCCCGGTCGTTGATGCATCCCCCGTCGTCAACGGCCGGGCGTTTTCATGCTTCCGCAGGGTCCGACTCAAAGCAGAAGAGCCCGGTTCGCTCGACGCTGAGCCGGGCTCATTTCGTGTTGGATGTCCAGTTGGCGACGGCAGCGGCCTCTGACTTCTCTACGGACGGCAGGCTAGGCGCCGGTTCTGAGCAGTTCCTCAAGCACGGCCACCGCCGAGTGCGGAGAGAGGCTGCGGCGTGCGGCCAAGGCCGCCTCCCAACGAGCGCTGCCTTTGTGGTCAGTCCGGAGGAAAGCCCGAGGGGGTGGTCTTGTATTCAACTCGTCTTTATGAGCGCGCCGACGATGACAATCTCGCCTCACCCATCAAGACCTCTCTTTATGAGTCGTATGCTGAGCAGCGTCGAACGGCAGGTCGGTGAGCACTTCGTGGCAGTGGCATACGAGCGGATCGCGGACGAACTCCGCGAGGCCATCCGTGCAGGTCAGCTCAAGCCAGGAGACCGGCTCCTGTCGGAGGCGAAGCTCGCCGAGAAGTACCGGAAGAGCGTGCCGACGATCCGTGACGCGCTGCGTCTCCTGCGCGACGAAGGACTCGTCGAGAAGGAGCACGGCCGAGGCACCTTCGTCCGCCGGCCCCGCACGAAGGTGTCGCGGACGAACACTCGCCACCAGTGGGAGAAGGACCGCGCACGCGACCCGGAAGAGAACCAGGCGAAGACCGGAGCTCAGGCGAAGACCGGAGCTACGGAGCACGACACCGAGCTCACGGTCAACGACCTGGTCTTCCACTCCTCGTACCGCGAGGTCGAGGCATCCGAGGAGATCGCGAGGGCGTTCGGCGTCGACGAGGGAACGCCACTCGTCGAGCGGACCTGCCGGACGCGGTACGCGGCAGAGGACGCGCCCTGCAACCTGGTCACCTCTTACCTCGTCCGCGAGATGGTCGCCGCGAATCCCGACCTCCTGGACGAGACCGGGGAACCGTGGCCCGGCGGCACCCAGAACCAGCTCCACACCGTCGGAATCGAACTGGACCGGATCGAGGAGCACGTCACCGCGCGCCCGCCGACCCCGGAAGAGGCCGAAGAGCTGGGACTGCCGCACGGCACGGCCGTCCTGATCCTGCGCAAGACGGCGTACGACACGAGCGGCCGGGTGGTGGAGATGTCCGTCATCACCCTCCCCGGCGACCGCACGGAAATGCTGTTCACGACTCCCCTGGAAAGGTGGTGAGCCGTGACCCGGCGCATCATCATCGTCACGGCCGTACACGCGCCTTCGGCGCACTTCCTGTCGGACGCGTACAAGTCGCTCTGTGAGCAGGAGCTGCCCGAGGGCTGGGAGTGGCACTGGCTCATTCAGGAGGACGGCCAGGGCGACAAGGTCGCTCCCCACGTCCCTCAGGACGAGCGGGTGAGCTTCCGGCAGGGGCGGCGGGGTGGGCCCGGAGTGGCGCGCACGATCGCACTCGCCCACGCGGACGGCGACTACGTCAAGGTGCTGGACGCCGACGACCAGCTGCCGCCCGGCGGCCTGGCCCGCGACCTCGCGGCACTCGAAGCGGACCCGAGCATCGGCTGGGCGACGTCACGCGTGCTCGACCTGCTTCCCGACGGCTCGACGGCCGGCTTCCCCGGCGATCCCGAGCCCGGCCCCATCGAGCGGGGCGAGGTGCTCGACTTCTGGAAGGCCAACAACTTCCGCGCCTCGGTCCACCCGGCGACCCTCTTCGTCCGGCGTGACCTGCTGGTCGCACTGGGCGGCTGGATGGCGCTTCCGGCTTCGGAGGACACGGGCCTCCTGCTCGCTCTCAACTCCGTTGCCCGCGGCTGGTTCTCCGCCGAGGTGGGACTCCACTACCGCAAGTGGGAGGGGCAGGCGACCGGCCAGACCGCGCACGTCGACCCGGCTGAGCGCGACGCGCGCATGGCCGTTGTCGAAGCCCGCGCTCGCGCGCTGGACTTCTTCCAGTGGCGCTACCCGGTCAGCTCGGACTGACCGGAAAGACCTTCCCGGCGGTCGGAGCGGTCAGCTCCGACTGACCGGGCCTTCGTAGACGATTTCACAGAGGGCGGCGGGCGGAAGAAGGAGCCTGGTGACGACCTCGTTGATCGAGCACTTCCGGCCGCCGTCACGTACGTGCAGCCCCGACGTCTGTCGGCCCACCCGCTCTTCTCCTGCAGGGAGCGTCAGACGATGCCACTGACACAGCGACGGCATCCGCCGCTACCTGGACGGTGCTCTCCACGGGCAGCCCACCTGCCATGTGCGGGCCTTGCTCTGCCGAAAGCAGGTGGATTCTGGGGATCTTGCTCCCGCTGGAACGGGACCGTACGGTCACGGACATGCTTCCTGCTGCCACTCCGTCGCTCTCGGAGCTGATGGTCACTCTCAGCCGCGGATATGTGCGCAACGTTCCTGGATCGTTGCTCAAGGGGCCCATCGCGGCCAGGTATCTCAATCCTCATCTGCGGGATCATCCCCGCCGCAGAGCCGTGGAAGCCCGCTTCGACGCCCGCTTCGCGGTCGACACCCGCGACCTCATCCAGCGCTACATCCACCTCTTCGGAGTGTGGGAGCCGCACATGACCCAGTGGCTGCGGGGGCGTCTTAAGACTGGTGACGTGCTGGTGGACGTCGGCGCCAATGTGGGCTATTTCACCGTCCTCGGCTCACGGCTCGTCGGCAGTGCCGGCAAGGTGGTCGCCATCGAGGCCTCTCCTGCGTTCCACCGCAGAGTGCTGCAACACATCGAGCTCAACGGCTGCGGAAACGTCCGTGCCGTCAACAGCGCCGTCGCCGACAGCCACAAAACCCTGACGTTCGTGCTCGCCAGCTCGAACAACATGGGGGCCAACAGCATCGTCCCGTACGACGGGCCTGCCGAATCGTCCTTCGACATGGAGGCGGTACCGCTCCCCGAACTCCTAAAGCCCGACGAACTCGCCCGAGCCCGCGTCATCAAGATTGACGTCGAAGGCGCCGAGGGCGGTGTCATCCGAGGACTGGCCCCGGTACTCGGCAAGCTGCGTCAGGACGTGGAGATCGCGGTGGAGGTCACTCCTGAACGAATGGCCAAGCTGGGGGACTCCCCGGAGGAGTTGCTGGCGACCATGCGAGAGCACGGCTTCCACACGTACCGCTTGCCGAGCGAGTACAGGCCGGAGAGCTACCCACCTGCTATCCGCCGTCCTACACCACCGGTGCGTTGGCGCGGGCCGATTGTTGGCGAGAGCGAGTTGCTCTTCTCGCGCATCGACGCGGAAGTCTTGGCTTAACCTTGCGCTCACTCGCCTCGAGTTCCGCCACCCTCGCCTCCAGGCGGCGCACCCTCTCGTCCGGATCAGCGGACGCGACCGCTGCCGACCGCCTCGTCCGAAGGGCAGCCGTCGGACGGTGCGCGGCAGTGAGCGCGGCCGGCGCCGACGTCGTGGAGCTGCGCATCAGTCGGGCCCGCAGACCCGGCAGCGCCGAGGCGGAGGTACTCCCGTGGCGTACCAGCCGCTGCGGGCGTCCGGTTTGATGGGGGGATGAGCAGCAGCGGAGAGAACAGCAGCAGTGCGGCCGTCCCCGAGTGGGAGATGCGCTTCCGGGCGCCGCGGGTTTCGTTGCCCGAGTGGGCCGAGGGGGCTCCGGAGCGGTCGTTGTTCGTGTCGAACGCGACCGGCACCTACGAGCTGTACGCCTGGGACCGGGCCAGTGGTGCGCAGCGGCAGGTGACGGACCGGGCCAACGGGACGACCGACGGGATGCTGTCGCCGGACGGGGAGAGCATCTGGTGGTTCGACGACAGCGACGGGGACGAGTTCGGGGTGTGGATGCGGCAGCCGTTCGCGGGCGGGGAGGACGTCGTGGCCGTGGAGGGCCTGGAGGCGTCGTATCCGGCCGGGCTGGCGCTGGGGGCCGACGGGACCGTGGCGGTGGGGCGGTCGACCGACGAGGAGGGGTCGACCGTTCATGTGGTGCGCAAGGGTGAGGGGGCGCCCCGTGAGCTGTACCGGCACCGGGAGTCGGCCGGGGTCGGGGGCCTGAGTCACGACGCGTCGCTGCTCGCCGTCGAGCACACCGAGCACGGCGACGCGATGCACTCCTCGCTGCGGGTGCTGCGGGTGGCGGACGGAAGCGTCGTCGCGGAGCTGGACGACACCCGGGACGGGACCGAGGAGCTGGGCCTGGAGGCGCTCGGGTTCGCGCCCGTGGACGGGGACAGCCGGTTGCTGGTGGGGCACCAGCGGCGCGGGCGGTGGGAGCCGATGATCTGGGACCCGGTGACGGGCGTCGAGACGGAGCTGGCCATCGACCTGCCCGGCGACGTGAGCGCGGACTGGTACCCGGACGGCAGGGCCCTGATCATCGGGCACAGCTTCGAGGCCCGGGGGGAGCTGTGGCGGTACGAGATCGAGGGCGGCGTCCTGGAGCGGGTGCAGACGCCGCCGGGGTCGGTGAGCGGGGCCACCGCCCGGCCCGACGGTTCGGTGGAGTACATGTGGTCGTCCGCTGCCGAGCCTCCGGTCGTACGGTCCACGGGCGGTGGTGTGGTGCTGGATCCGCCCGGCGCGAAGGCGCCGCGGTCCGTGCCGGTGGAGACGGTCTGGGTGGACGGGCCCGGGGGGCGCGTCCACGCCCTCGTACAGCGGCCGGAAGGACACACGGCGGGGAACGGCGGGCCGTTGCCGACGATCTTCGAGGTGCACGGGGGGCCCACGTGGCACGACAGCGACTCCTTCGTGGCGGGGCCGGCCGCCTGGGTTGATCACGGCTTCGCCGTCGTACGGGTCAACTACCGGGGCTCGACCGGGTACGGGCGCGCCTGGACGGACGCGCTCAAGCACCGGGTCGGGCTGATCGAGCTGGAGGACATCGCCGCCGTACGGGAGTGGGCCGTGTCGTCCGGGCTCGCCGACCCGGAGCGGATCGTGCTGTCCGGGGGGTCGTGGGGCGGGTACCTGACGCTCCTCGGACTGGGGGTGCAGCCGGACGCGTGGGCACTTGGGCTCGCGGCGGTTCCGGTGGCCGACTACGTGAGCGCGTACGAGGACGAGATGGAAGCGCTGAAGGCCATGGACCGGACGCTGCTCGGAGGCACGCCCGAGGAGGTGCCCGAGCGGTTCGCCGCCTCGTCGCCGCTGACGTACGTGGACGCGGTGAAGGCGCCGGTCTACATCTCGGCCGGGGTGAACGACCCGCGGTGTCCGATCCGGCAGATCGACAACTACGTGGACCGGCTGCGGGAGCGCGGGGCGGTGCACGAGGTGTACCGGTACGACGCCGGGCACGGGTCGCTCGTCGTGGAGGAGCGGATCAAGCAGGTGCGGCTGGAGATCGATTTCGTGCGGCGGCACCTGGGGTGAAGCGGACAGGGCGTTCCCGGGCCGCCCCGCCCGCCGGAGGGGCGGTCCGGGAACGTACCTTGGGAGCGTGTACCGGTTTCTGCTGACCCCGCGCTGGTGGGGGATCAACCTGTTCGTCGTGCTCGCCATCCCCTTCTGCATCTACATGGGGTCCTGGCAGCTCGGCCGCTTCGAGGACCGGGTCGACTCGCACCGCAGCGCGGAGACGGCCCCCGACCCGGCGAAACAGGCCGCCCAGCCTCTGGAACGGCTGCTTCCGGTGACGACGGAGACGTCGGGCAAGCTCGCGGAGGTACGGGGGCGTTACGCCGAGCAGTTCCTCGTACCGGGGCGGACGCTCGACGACCGGCAGGGGTACTACGTCCTCGCGATGCTGAAGACGGCCGGAGCGGGCGGTGACGGCGGGAAGGCGCTGCCGGTCGTACGGGGATGGGCCGCCGGAGACGCGCGCGGCGCCGCCCCGCCGCCCGCGCCCACCGGCGAGGTCACCGTGACGGGAGCCCTCCAGGCATCCGAGAACGCACAGACGGACGGCGTGAACACGGCCGGGGGGCTGCCGGCCGGACAGGTCGGAATGATCAGCTCCGCGACGCTCGTCAACCTCGTGCCGTACGAGGTCCACGACGCGTGGATCACGCAGAGCGCGGGAGGCGAGGGCACGGGGTCCGGAGCGCCGGGCGGCCTGAAGCCGGTGCCGGCGGTGGCGCCGCAGGGCAGTGGCCTCGACCTGAAGGCATTCCAGAACCTCGGGTACACCGGCGAGTGGTTCGTCTTCGCGGGCTTCGTGCTGTTCATGTGGTTCCGCCTCGTGCGCCGGGAGGTCGAGGCGCTGCGGGACCTGGAACTGGGGATTCAGTCGGAGGACGCCGCGGCGGACACGGAGTCAGCGGAGGCAGCCGGGACGGGCGGGGCCGTCGAGGCGGCCGGGGCCGAGGCCGGGGTACGAGGGAAGTAGCGCGGCGCCGGGCGGGCATCGCCTTCCCAGGCGTCCGAGGGGCCGACCGAGCGGGCCACGGGCGGTCGGTCCCGCCGCCCGGGGCGGCCCCCACGCGCGGGCTGAGCCGTCCCGGCCGAAGGGCCGGAGGACACAGGGGCGGCGCCACCGGCGCTGGTTGAGCCGGCCCGGAACAATACGGGGCGAGGGGTCGCAAGGCCCAGGGGGTGGCCGACCGGGGCCGCGGGTGGATCGGCCGGGTCGTGGGGGTCAGGGGGTGGTGTTGAGGACGCCCGTGCGGTAGATCGTTCCGGCGCAGGCGTTGGGGATGGTGGCTTCGGCGCTCGGGGCGCCCGGTTCCGCCGTGTGGGTCACGGCGACCTTGCCCTCCGCCGGGTCGCCGTCGGCCGTGCCGAGCTGGGTGGTCGTGCCGGTGGCGTCCGTCCCGTCCACCGTCTCCGGAACCTTGCCGCCGCCGGGCTCGTCACCGCCGGGGGTGCTGCCGGTCGTCTGCCCTGGGTCGTCACCTGCCCCGTTGGTGGGCGAGGGATCCGGGGAGGCGCCGGTCGTGGGGCACGTGTCCTGGGGCACCCAGGCGAACTGCACCTCGTACGCGGCCTCCGGCGGCAGCACCAGGCTGCGCGCTTCCATAGCCGGGTCGGGAAGGCCCGCGGCGGGGTCGTCCGCGGTGTGGTCGACGACCTTGATGCGCTTGCCGTCGGCCGCGCCCATCGCGTGGAAGTTCATCCGGCCTTCGCCCGGCACGGCGCAGTCCGAGGCGGACTTGTTGGCGATGCGGAACGTGCCGTAGACCCGTCCCTGGGCGTCGGGGGCCCCCGTGGTCGCCTTGACGACCGCGAGCTGGGTGCCGTCGCAGGCGGGCTTCTCGGGCTCCGACGCGTCCTGTTCGTACGCGCCCTCGCCCGGCTCGGCGCGGCCGGTGCCGGACTTCCCGGCGTCGGGGCTGCCCGCCTCGGACTCCTTCTCCTTGCCGTCGGGGTCCGCGCCGGTGGTCTCGCCCGGGGTCCTGCCGCCGAGCGCGCCGCCGTCGCTGCCGCGGCCGTCGCTGCCGGGGCCCCGGCCCGTGGGGTCGGTGCCGGGGTCCGGGGAGTCCTGGGCGTGGCCCGCGTTGGCGGGGCGGGCGGTGGCGGAGTCGCGGGACTGGGACACGTGCAGGAACGCCGGGACCGCGGTGCCGATCAGCAGTGCGGCGGCCGCCGCGCCGACGACGGCCTGACGCTTCCTGGCCCGGCGGACCGGGACCGCCCGGCGCAGGTGGTCGAGGGCTCCGTCGGAGGGTGCGAGATCCGCCACCGCACCCTGCAGAAGCCGGCGTACGGCGAGCTCGTCGGGGCTGAGCGCGGGGCCGCCCCGACCGGAGGAGCCCCCATCGGCGGCATCGTCCTCACCGAAGGGGCCATGGCCCGTACCGCGCGCGCCGAAGGAGGGCCCGCGTCCCGAGCCGCCCCGGCCGGAGGCGGGGCCGCCGGGGCCGGGGGTGCGGTCGCCGGAGCCGGGCGTGTAGCCGCCGGTGCCGGGGGTGCGGTCGCCCGCGCGGTCGCTGTCCCTGGTGCCGTGCGGCGGGATGTCTCGCCCGTGGCGCTCGTCGCGCCCGTTGCGCCCGTCGTTCACTTTTCCGTTCCCAGTCCGGTCGTTTCTCGGCCCGTCCGGCCCGTACTGCTCGCCGCGCCCGAGGCGATCGTCTCCTCCGTCGCCGTGGGGGCGGCCGGTCCTGTCGCCGTTCATACGGTGGCCTCCATCGCGACGCGCAGCGCCGCGATCCCGCGTGAACCGTACGCCTTCACGGACCCCAGAGATATTCCGAGCACCTCGGCGACCTGCGCCTCCGTCATGTCGGAGAAGTAGCGCAGGCTGAGCACCTCGCGCTGGCGGCGCTGCAGTCCGCGCATCGCCTTGATCAGCGCGTCGCGCTCCAGGCTGACGTACGCACCCTCCTCGGCGCTCGCCATGTCCGGCATGGGTTTGGAAAGGAGCTTGAGGCCCAGGATGCGGCGGCGCAGCGCCGAGCGGGAGAGGTTGACGACGGTCTGACGCAGGTAGGCCAGGGTCTTCTCGGGGTCACGGACGCGTCCGCGTGCGGAGTGCACTCGGATGAACGCCTCCTGCACGACGTCCTCGCAGGACGCGACGTCGTCGAGGAGGAGCGCGGCGAGGCCGAGCAGCGAGCGGTAGTGCGCGCGGTAGGTCTCGGTGAGGTGGTCGACCGTGGTGCCCTCGGCGAGGGTCGTCTCGTCAGCGGTCACGGGCGAGGGACCGTCCGGCGCGGAGTCCTGCACGGGCTGCGGGGCCGGCTGGGCGGCCGGCCGGCGTCCCGGCTGCGACGGGAGCTGCCGGGCCTGCTGCGGAGGAATGTGCCGCAGGGGAAGCGGAGCGGTGGATTCCGAACCGACGCCCAGGACGGGGACGGTCCCCGGAACCGGTCCCGAAAGAGGTCCCGCGACGGGTCCCGGCAGGGCGCCCGTACCCGGCCCGGTGGGAGGCTGCGCCACCGGGTGTGCCGCGAAGCGCGCGGGCCGCGCCGCCGGCATGGGGGCGATCACCGGCATGCCGCCGGGCACGCGGGACGTACGCCGCGGGCACACCTGTGCGCCGCGCCGCAGGACCGCCGTGATGTCGAGAACCTCTGCTGCCACGCCTGTTGGACACGCTTCCCCCCACCAGGGTTGTACGCGCAGGCCGCCGCTTTTGACTCCACACCCGGTGTGCTCGGCGTACCCCGTCCGTCCGGTCCATTCGGTGCACCGATTCGCGCCATGCGTAATCGCCCCTCCCCATTGCCCCAATTTCTCCCCATAAGAAGGGATTGCCGCGGCCCCGCCCAAGGGCGATCACAAAGACGCTCCCCGCTCAGTCCCCGGTTCCCGCAAGGCCGCCAGACGACCGGAGCAGGGCCGGGACAGTTCCGGAACCATGCCGGTGGCGAATAATCAAAACACGCTCATTCGTCGCCATACACGGTCCAGACCTGTTATCCACTCACAGAGTGTTCACAGATCCTACAAAGAATTCCGGTCAGCTCGCCGCTGGTTCAGAAGCGACCAATTCGCCGATCTGCACCGTATTCAGGGCAGAACCCTTGCGGAGATTGTCGCCACACACGAAAAGTTCGAGGCCCTGCGGATCGTCGAGGCTGCGGCGCACCCGTCCCACCCAGGTGGGGTCGGTGCCGACCACGTCGGCGGGGGTCGGGAAGTCGCCGGAACCCGGATCGTCGAAAAGGACCACGCCGGGGGCGGTGGCGAGGATCTCGTGCGCCCGCTCCACGCTCACCTCGGACTCGAAGCGGGCGTGCACCGACGCGGAGTGGGTGCTGATCACCGGAACCCGCACGCAGGTCGCGGTCACCCGCAGATCCGGCAGACCGAGGATCTTGCGGGACTCGTTCCGGATCTTGAGTTCCTCGGACGACCAGCCGCCGTCGCGCACAGAACCCACCCACGGCACCACGTTCAGCGCCAGTGGCGCCGGGAACGGGCCCAGGCCGTCGCCGACCGCCCGCCGGACCCCGCCCGGCGCGGTGCCCGCGTCCGGCTCGGCCGCGAGCAGCGAGAGCTGGGCGCGCAGGGTGTCCACACCGGCCTGACCGGCTCCGCTCGCCGCCTGGTAGGAGGAGACGACCAGTTCGGTCAGCCCGAACTCGGCGTGCAGCGCGCCCAGCGCGACGATCATGGAGAGGGTGGTGCAGTTCGGGGAGGCGACGATGCCCCGCTGCCGTGCCCGTACGGCGTGCGGGTTGACCTCGGGGACGACCAGCGGGACGCCCTCGGCCATCCGGAACGCGGCCGAGTTGTCCACCACGACCGCGCCCTTGGCGACGGCGACCGGCGCCCACTGGGCGGCGACCTCGTCGGGTACGTCGAAGAGGGCGACATCGACGCCCTCCAGGGCTTCCTCGCAGAGCGTCACCACCGTCACCTGCTCCCCGCGTACGGCCAGGGTGGTACCGGCCGTACGACGGGAGGAGAGGAGTCGGATCTCGCCCCAGACGTCGGCGTGCTGCGACAGGATCTGGAGCATGACCCGGCCGACCGCCCCGGTCGCCCCGACGACCGCGAGCGTCGGCTTGTGCGTCACCTTCCGGTGCCTCCGTAAACCACGGCCTCGTCCGAGTCCGTGTCGAGTCCGAAGGCGGTGTGCACGGCGCGCACGGCCCCCGTCACGTCGTCGGCGCGGGTGACCACCGAGATGCGGATCTCGGAGGTCGAGATCAGCTCGATGTTCACGCCCGCGTCACTGAGCGCCTCGAAGAAGGTCGCGGTGACTCCGGGGTTGGTCTTCATACCGGCTCCGACGAGGGAGATCTTCGCGATCTGGTCGTCGTAGCGCAGCGACTCGAAGCCGACGGCGGCGCGGGCCTTCTCCAGCGCCTCGGTCGCCTTGCGGCCCTCGGTCTTGGGGAGGGTGAAGGAGATGTCCGTCAGCCCGGTGGTGGCGGCGGACACGTTCTGCACGACCATGTCGATGTTGATCTCGGCGTCCGCGATGGCGCGGAAGATCGCCGCGGCCTCGCCCGGCTTGTCCGGCACTCCGACGACCGTGACCTTGGCCTCGGAGACGTCGTGGGCGACTCCGGAGATGATGGCCTGCTCCACCTGCTGGTCTCCCTGCGGCTCGTTGCTGACCCAGGTGCCGCGCAGTCCGGAGAAGGACGAGCGGACGTGGATCGGGATGTTGTATCGGCGTGCGTACTCCACGCACCGGTGCAGCAGCACCTTGGAGCCCGAGGCGGCGAGCTCCAGCATGTCCTCGAAGGAGATCCAGTCGATCTTCTTCGCCTTCTTCACCACGCGCGGGTCGGCGGTGAACACGCCGTCCACGTCGGTGTAGATCTCACAGACCTCGGCGTCGAGGGCGGCGGCCAGCGCCACGGCCGTCGTGTCCGAGCCACCGCGACCGAGGGTCGTGATGTTCTTCCCCTCCTGGCTGACGCCCTGGAACCCGGCGACGATGGCGATGTTGCCCTCGTCGATCGAGGTCCGGATGCGGCCCGGGGTGACGTCGATGATGCGCGCCTTGTTGTGGACCGAGTCGGTGATGACACCGGCCTGGCTGCCCGTGAAGGACTGGGCCTCGTGGCCCAGGTTTTTGATCGCCATGGCCAGCAGAGCCATGGAGATCCGCTCTCCTGCGGTCAGCAGCATGTCGAATTCGCGCCCGGCAGGGATCGGAGATACCTGCCCGGCGAGGTCGATCAGCTCATCCGTGGTGTCGCCCATCGCGGACACCACGACGACGACCTGATGGCCGTCTCTCTTGGCATCCACGACCCGCTTGGCGACACGCTTGATGCCTTCGGCATCGGCGACGGAGGAGCCTCCGTACTTCTGCACGACAAGGCCCACGTGCGCTCCTCGTTAGTCCATTACGGCAGTTCATTACTGCGCTCGGGTCAGTTTAACGAGCAGGCCGGTCGCGCCGGGTGGGTATCGCATGGTGAGACGTTCCGCTCACACCCTGGTCCCGCCCGCGCGGCCCCGCCTGCTCGACGGGGATGCTGCCCCGCCGCGGTGGTCGTACTCGAAAGGTGTGCCGGGTCACACGGGAACCGGGCCGGCACACGGTCCGTCCCAACGGCGCGCCCCACCGCAGCCACTGGAACTCCGTGCTCCACCCGCTCTGGAGGAACCATGAACAGACGTACGGCAGCCGCCTGCGCCGTCCTCACCCTGCTCACGCTCACCGCCGCCTGCGGAACCGAACCCGGCGACCGCGCGGACGGCGCACCGGCGCGGGACCTCGCCGACCGGGTCTGTCCCGTAGTCGACGCCACGGCGCAGGACCTGCCGACCCAGGACGGCACCCCGATGAACACCCCCGAGGCGAGCGCCCTGGCGGCGGCCGTCGACCCGCCCAAGCGCGGCACCGGGGCGAACGCCGCGTACTACGACGTCTACAGCGACCTGATCGTCGACCAGCCGGCCGGCCGCGTCGCCCTGTGCGTCACGGACCTGGAGCGCGGCCGGGCCTGGCGGGCTGCGGTGGCGAAGGCGCATCCCGAGGTGGACGTGGAGCGGCTGGACCTCTACCGGGGGCGCTGGTCGAAGAAGACGCTCGACGCGGCGGGCGACCGCGTGTGGCGGAACCCGAAGCAGTACGCCTTCCCCCTCCACACCCTGTCCCGCGACGGCACCAAGGGCCTCACCGTCGGCACCAGCGCCGAGGGCGCGAAATCGGCGGACTTCCGCAAACAGCTCACCGAGAACGCGGGCGGGGTCGCGGTACGGGTCGAGGCGACCGGCCCCGTGGAGGCGCTCGGCGGCGACGTGAAGCGCGGCTGACCGGACGTTCCGGGGGGCGGGCCCCGGGGAGCCGTGCGTAGGGGTGCCGTTCGTAGGGGGCGCGCCGTTCCGAGGGGGCGCCGTTCGGAGCGGAGGAGGGGCGGCGCAGGGGGCGGCGCGGAGGAGGAACGCGAAAGAGGGGCGCACCGCAGCGGGCGGTGTGCCCCTCCTCCGTGCCGCCCGGCCTGCAGCCGAGGCACCCGGCCCTACGGCGTCTTGAGTCCCAGCGGTCCCGCGATCTCCTCCAGCATCACGCGTCCCGCCTCCTCCTCCAGGTCCGCCTCCGCCGCCAGGTCCTCGTCCGTGTCCAGGCCGTCGAGTTCTTGGAGCGGCTGGTCGAGGCGGACGTGGGCGACCAGGGACTGGAGCGCGCGCAGCGTGGCCGAGGCGGTGGAGCCCCAGTTGGAGAAGTAGGAGAACTGCCACCACCACAGGGCCTCGGAGGTGCGCCCGGCCCGGTAGTGCGCCAGCCCGTGCCGCAGGTCGGTGACGACGTCCGCGAGGTCGTCGGAGATGCGGCAGGCGACAGGAGGCTTGCGCGGCTCGTACGGGTCGAAGACCTCGGAGTACACGTCGATGGGCTCCAGCATGCGCGCGAAGCGGATGCGGAGGTCGTCGACGTCCGGCTCCGGGCCGAGATCCGGCTCGTACCGCTCGTCCGGGACGATGTCCTCGTGTGCGCCCAGCCGGCCGCCGGCGAGCAGCAGCTGGGACACCTCCAGCAGGAGGAAGGGCACCGCGCTGTCCGGTTCGTCGCCCTTGGCGACCTCCGTGACGGCCAGGATGAAGCTCTCGATCTGGTCCGCGATCTGCACCGCGAACGAATCCGGCTCCTGGCCCCGGTCCCCTGCGACCGAACCCACAATGACGTCAGACATCCAGCAATCGTCTCCCCTCGAAGGCACGCCCGAGCGTGACCTCGTCGGCGTACTCAAGGTCTCCCCCTACGGGTAGACCACTGGCCAGCCGGGTGACCTTCAAACCCATGGGTTTGATCATCCGGGCCAGGTACGTGGCGGTGGCCTCGCCCTCCAGGTTCGGGTCCGTCGCGAGGATGAGCTCGGTGACGGAGCCGTCGGCGAGGCGGGCGAGCAGTTCGCGGATCCGCAGATCGTCCGGCCCGACGCCCTCGATGGGACTGATGGCGCCGCCCAGGACGTGGTAACGCCCCCGGAACTCCCGGGTCCGCTCGATCGCGACGACGTCCTTGGGCTCTTCCACGACGCAGATGACGGTGTCGTCACGGCGCGGGTCGCGGCAGATGTTGCACCGCTCCTCCTGCGCGACGTTCCCGCACACGGCGCAGAAGCGGACCTTGTCCTTCACCTCAAGGAGGGCGTGCGCGAGCCGGCGTACGTCGGTCGGCTCGGCCTGGAGGATGTGGAAGGCGATCCGCTGCGCGCTCTTGGGACCGACGCCGGGCAGCCTGCCCAACTCGTCGATGAGGTCCTGGACCACGCCTTCGTACAACGGATTGCCTTCCCTGGTTCTGCTTGGTTCGTACGGTAGTTGCTGCGGGGGCCCGGACAGAAGAGCTGGTGGGCCGGTGTCTGGGACCGGTGCCCGGGGCCCGGCGCGCGGTCCTGCTCCGCGCGGGCCGCCGACCCGGGCCTCCGGCAGGCGCCCCGGGCCCGAAAGCGCAGGCCGGCTTCGGAGGGCAGGCTCCTCAGAAGGGCAGGCCGGGCATGCCGCCCAGGCCCTGGGTCAGCGGGCCGAGCTTCTCCTGCTGGAGGGTCTGCGCGTTCTCGTTCGCGGCCTGGACGGCGGCCACGACGAGGTCGGCGAGGGTCTCGGTGTCGTCCGGGTCGACGGCCTTGGGGTCGATGACCAGGCCGCGCAGCTCGCCGGAGCCGTTGACGGTCGCCTTGACCAGACCGCCGCCGGCCGTGCCGTCGACCTCGGTCCTGGCGAGCTCCTCCTGCGCGTTCGCGAGGTCCTGCTGCATCTTCTGGGCCTGCTGGAGCAGCTGCTGCATGTTGGGCTGGCCACCACCGGGGATCACGGCATGTCTCCTAGTCGTCGGTCGTACGGGTCGGGCATTCCGAGCCTACGTGGTCGCCCGACGGCATGCCCCACGCCGTACCCAGCAACTCTTTCGAGTGAAGGGTTCGCGCTCTCCCACCTGATCACGGCCCCCTACGGGGGGAAATACCGGGACAACGGCCACGCGGCCCACCGTTCGGCGGTAGGAAGGGCCAAGCGCACCCGTACGGAGGAGTTTGGCCGGTACGCGGCGGTGGGCGCCGTCCGCGCGGCGTTTCGACCCGCACGCAGACCTCGCGCACGCGGGCGTCCTGCCCGCAGACGTCCTGCAGGCAGTCGTCCTGTAAGCAGTCGTCCCGAACGACCCGCACGAACCGTACGAGTCAGTACGCATTCTCAGACGCAGAGGAGTGCCCGGTGAGTCAGCCGGAGATGCAGCCCGAGGGGCCGTCGGCCCGGCACGACGCCGGCGCAGTTTCCGGTGCCGGGAGCCCTGTCAACGACGACTGGGGCTGGGACGAGGAGGACCTGGCGGGACGGCCGTTCCCGCTCGGCGACTGGGGCGAGCCCGCGGAACGGCTGGACGAGCTGTACCGGTGGGTCGAGGAGGGCGCGCTGCGCACCGCCCGCTGGTACCTGGCGGACCGGGGCTGGAAGCGGCGGGGTGCGCGGGCGCTGCGCGCCGGGGCGGCGGTGGCCGTCGTCGCGGGCGCCGCCCTCCCCCTGCTCGACCTGATCGGCGCGCTGCCCGGCGGGGCGGGCTGGGGCTACCTCTCGCTGCTGGCCGCGGCGGCGTGCGTGGCCTGCGACCGGTACTTCGGGCTGACGTCCGGGTGGATGCGGGACACGGCGACCGCGCAGGCGGTGCAGCGGCGGCTCACCGCGCTCCAGTTCGACTGGGCATCGGAGAGCGTACGGGAGATCCTCGGGCCCACCGAGGGGACGGCCAGTGAGGCGGCGGAGCGGTGCCTGCTGGTGCTGCGGCGGTTCACGGAGGACGTGACGGAGCTGGTGCGCGTCGAGACGACGGACTGGATGGTGGAGTTCCGGTCCGGTCCCGCGCCGCTGGTCATGCAGACGTTGGGGGCGGCTTCGGCGGCCCGTCCGGAGGGGGCGGCGGGGCATCCGAGCGGGCGGGTTCCGCTGCCGCCGGGGACTCGGCCGAACATGCCTCGCCAGAGGCCGCCGGAGTCGCCGAGGTAGGTGGGGCGGGGAGCGGGGAGGCGGGAGCGGGAAGCCGGGGGCTGGAGCGGTAGCGGGAGCGGCGGGGCGGGTGCCGGGGTGGGTGCGTGCGGGTGAGTGGGCTGGGCGTTGGACGGGGGGGTGCACCTCCGGTGGGGGCCGCCCCCTTGCCCGCCCGTTCCGCCCCCGGGGGGCGGCCCCGGTGCCCAAGGGCGCTACGGGGCGGGCGGTCCCGCCGCCCAAGGGCGCTACCGGGGGCAGGGCGCGCGGCCCCGCCGGCCAAGGGGGCTGCGGGGGCGGTGCGCGCGATCCGGGGTGGTCAGCTGAAGACGATCATGGAGCCTTGGCCCAGGCTTCGGGTTGTCGCGGCGTGCAGGCCCAGCCAGACGTGCCGTTCGCGGGCGAACGGGGACGGGTCCACCGGTCCCGGGGCGGGCTCCTCCAGGGCGGTCGGCCCGGCCGGAGGGGCCGGCGGTGCCGGCGGGTTCGCGGGGTCGATGCCGATGGACGGAGCCACGTACTCCAGCTCCCGCAGCAGCCCCTGCGCGGACCCCAGCGGCCCGCCCCCGCCGAGGAGCTCGTCGTTCGCCAGCGGCACGGGGAAGTCCACCGGCACGTACGCCCCCGCGTGGTCGTAGTGCCACACCAGGTGCGACCGCAGCGCGCTCTCCTCGAACATCTCCAGCAACTGCTCGTAGTCACCCCCGAGTTCGTCGACCGGGGTGACCGCGAGTCCGCGCACCTGCAACAGGTACGCCCGCCGCAGGAAGTGCAGCGCGTCGTAGTCGAAGCCCGCGACGGGCGCGACGCCGCCGGACAGCCCCGGCATGTACGGGAAGATCGGGACCGTCGGCAGGCCGGCCTCCGTCAGCGCCTTGTCGTACGCGGCGATCTCTTCGGCGAAGGGGTTGTCGGGGCTCTGGCACAGTACGTCGACAAGGGGGACCAGCCACAGGTCACAGGCCAAGGGGTGCGCTCCTCCACGGTCCGCGGTGTCCGGCCCCGTGGTCGGCGACCGGTCGCAACAGCGTAGTGCCATGCGCACGCCGCGCGAAGGGTGCCCGTCGCAGGCCCGGGCCTCAGATCCCGGTCCGTTCGGTGTGTTCCGCCCGCCCTTCGAGCCGGTCCGCCCACCCCAGCGCCGTCCTGTCGTGCGCGGCCAGCAGCTCGTAGACGGCCTCCTCGTCGCACCGCGCGAGCGCCGCGACGACTTCCTCGTGCCCGCTCCACAGGCAGTCCGCCGCCCGGAGGTCGAGTTCCGCCCGCAGATGCAGGACGGAGAACACCCAGCACCGGACGCGGAGTTGGTGCAGGAACTCGGCTATGTGCGGGTTGCCGATCATGGTGGCCAGCTCCTGCCAGAAGCGCAGGTCGTAGCCGATGAGAACGTCCAGGTCCCCCGCCCTGGCCGCCCGCGCCGCCTCCTCGGCCCGGCGCCGCAGCACCGCGAGCCGGTCGGGCGCAAGGTCGCTCGCGGCGATGGCGAGCCGCTGGTGGACGCCGGACACCACGAGGGAACGCGCCTCGACCATGCCCCTGAACTCGGCGACGCTGTACTCCCGTACCCGGAATCCCTTGTGCTGGTCGGAGGCGAGGAGGCCCTGCGCCGCGAGGTCGAAGAGCGCCTCGCGCACGGGCGTCGCGGAGACCTCGTAACTCTCGGCGATGTGCTTGACCGTGAACTCACGGCCGGGTTGCAGCCGTCCCGCCAGCACTTCGTCACGCAGTGCGTCGGCGAGCTGCTGGCGCAGGGTGCTGCGGTTGACGGTCCCGCGGGTACCGGCTCCGCTCGCGGGCATGGTGACTCCCCCTTCGTCCGCTCCGGACACCCTATGGGGCGGACGGAGCGGGACAAGGGGGAAGATCACATGCCGTCGCGCGGGACGGCGCCGCAGGTCACGCGGTGTGCTCGTCCGCCACCGTCAGTGCCTCGTCCAGGGCCGCCAGGCCTTCCTTCGCCTCGGCCTCGGTGACGTTGCACGGCGGTACGACGTGCGTGCGGTTCATGTTGATGAAGGGCCACAGGCCCCTCTTCCTGCACGCCGCCCCGAAGGCGGCCATCGGTGCGGCGGCGGCGCCGGTCGCGTTGTACGGCACCAGCGGTTCCCGCGTCTCGCGGTTCTTCACCAGCTCCAGTGCCCAGAACATGCCCGTACCGCGGACGTCGCCGATGCTCGGGTGGCGTTCGGCGAGGTTCCGCAGGCCCGGCTCGATGACGGTCGCTCCGATGTGCGCGGCGTTCTCGACGACCTGCTCCTCCTCCATCACCGTGAGCGTGGCAACGGCCGCGGCGCAGGCGAGCGGGTGCCCGGAGTACGTCAGACCGCCCGGGAAGGCGCGCTGGTCGAAGGTCTCCGCGATCTCGCCGGAGATCGCGACGCCGCCCAGCGGCACGTACCCGCTGTTCACGCCCTTCGCGAAGGTCATCAGGTCGGGCACCACGTCGTAGTGCTCGGCCGCGAACCACTTGCCGGTGCGCCCGAAGCCGGCCATGACCTCGTCCAGCACGAAGACGATTCCGTGGCGGTCGCAGATCTCCCGCACGCCCTTGAGGTAGCCGGGCGGCGGCGTCATGATCCCCGCGGTGCCGGGCACGGTTTCGAGGACGATCGCGGCGATGGAGGCCGGCCCCTCGAAGGCGATCGTGTCCTGCAGGTGCTGGAGGGCGCGGGCGCACTCCTCCTCCTCGGTCGACGCGTAGAACACGGACCGGTAGAGGAACGGCGCCCAGAAGTGGACCGCCCCGGAGGTCCCGTTGTCGGAGGCCCAGCGGCGCGGGTCGCCGGTCAGGTTGATCGCGGTGTTCGTCCCCCCGTGGTACGAGCGGTACGCGGCCAGCACCTTGTGGCGGCCCGTGTGCAGGCGGGCCATCCGCACGGCGTTCTCGATGGCTTCGGCGCCGCCGTTGGTGAAGAAGATCTTGTCGAGGTCGCCCGGGGTGCGGGAGGCGATGAGGCGGGCGGCCTCGGACCGTGCCTCGACGGCGAACGCCGGGGCGAAGGTGGTCATGGTGGCCGCCTGCTCCTGGATCGCCCGGACGACCTTCGGGTGCTGGTAGCCGATGTTGGTGAAGACGAGGCCGCTGGTGAAGTCGAGGTAGCGGTTGCCCTCGTAGTCCCAGAAGTACGAGCCCTCCGCACCGGCGACGGCCAGGGGGTCGATCAGGCCCTGGGCGGACCAGGAGTGGAACACGTGCGCCCGGTCGGCGGCCTTGACGGCTGCGCCCTTGGCCGGGTCGGGGGTGAGATGAGGGGTCATGGAAAAAGGGTAGAGAACGCGGGGCCGGGGCCGCCATGACCATCTTGTACGGGTGGGGGCGTACGGGTCGGCAGGGTGTCGAGAGCGGGGGCCTCTCGGGGGCGGACCCCGTCGACGCGTCCGGTGGGGGCGCGGGGGTACGGGATGCGGAGGCCGCTGCGACCGCCCCCGGTCATGCGCCCGGAGGCGCGTCACGAGAACGCCCCTCACCGCGTGTACGTCACCGACTTCCCGTCCCCCGTCGTACGCCGCATCCGCCCGTCGGGCAGCAGCACCACCTCGGACGCCCTGCCCGGTGAGCACGTGCTCGACGGGCCCAGCACGACCCGGGACGGGCCGAGCCGCAACGGCCCGTACTCCCCGGGCTCCGCGGTCAGATCGGCCTCGAAGCGGCAGTGGTAACTCCCGGCTCCGGTCGTCCCGTTGGCCGTGAGCGTCATGACGGTGTCGCCCACCTTCCCCTGCCGGATGGTGAGGCTCCGCGTACTGATCCCGGCGTCGCCGCCGACCGTGCCGCGCCAGGTCCCGAGGTACCCCGCCGGGACGGTGGTGGCTTCGGAGGGGGGCGGGGTGTCGCCGCCGGCCGGGTCGGAGGACGACTCGGGGGTGGTGGGCGTGCTGCCCGTACCGGGGGCCGCCCCCTGCCCGGTGGGGCTGTTGTTGCCGGTGGGTGAGGCGGAGGGACGGTCCGTGGCGTCGTCGCCCCGCATGAAGGTGTAGACCGCCCCGCCCGCGCCCAGCGCCACCACGAGTGCGACGGCGATCAGGGCGGCGGTGGCCCGGTTGCTGCGGGGCGGGGGCCCGGAGTCCGGCGTACCCATCGGGGCCGGGTAGCCGTAACCGCCGGGCGGGGTGGGGTAGCCGTACGGGTCAGGTGCCCCGTGGCCGTGACCCTGACCCGCCGGAGGCAGCTGGGGGTGGCCGTAACCGCCGTACTGGCCGGGCGGGGTCGGGTACCCGTACGCGCCGGGCTGGGCGGGCGGCAGTGCGGGGAGCGGGCCCTGCCCGTGCCCGTGGGGCTGCGCGGGCGCGCCGCCCGGGGAACGCGGCGTGCCGGGGGCGGGCGGGCCGCCAGGGCTCCCGGCGGTGCCCGGGACACCTGCCCCTCCGGGAGCGCCCGCGCCGCCGGCCCCCGCTGGGGTACCGGGTCGGTTCGGGACGACGACGGTGGGCAGCGAGTGCACCCCGCCGGGACGACCGGGGCCGCTGGGGCCACCGGGGCTGCTGGGGTTTCCCGGGCTACCGGGCACACCGGGGCCGGCGGAACCGTCGCCGGGGCCGGCCGGCTGGTGCGGGCTTCCCGGCGGCGGAGTGCCCGGTCCCCCCTCGGTGGGCGGCTGCGGGACGGCGGAGCCGGGAGCTGCGGAGCCTTCGGCCGGGCCGGGACCGGCAGGTGGAACGGATCCGACGGAGGCGCCGTGGACGGCGGGTGTGCCGGACCCGGCGGTCTTACCCGGCCCGGCAGGTGCGCCGGGAGACCCCGCGGGGCCGTTCGCGGTGGGGGCCACGAGCGACGTCGCCGGGTTCTCCAGATCCAGCAACTGGACCGCGTGCGCACCCAGTTGGGCCACCAGGGACGCCGGGAGCCACGGGTCCCCCGGGGCCTGCCCCGGGCCCGTACGGGACAGGAGGTCGTCCAGCGCGGGACGGGCGGCGGGGGGCTTCTGGAGGCAGTCGCGGATCAGGTCGTGGAGGGATTCCGGAACGCCGGAGAGGTCCGGGGGCTCCTGGGCGATGCGGAACATCATCGCGTGCACGCCGCTGTGCGAGGTGCCGAAAGGCAGCTTGCCGGTGGCCGCGTACGCGAGGACCGAACCCAGGCAGAACACGTCGCACGCCGGGGTCACCCGGTCGCCGCGGATCTGCTCCGGCGCCATGAAACCCGGCGAGCCGACCAGTGCGCCGGTGCGGGTCAGACCGCTTTCGGTGACCGTTTCGAGGGCACGGGCGATGCCGAAGTCGATCACGCGCGGCCCGTCGATGGTGACCAGGACGTTGGAGGGCTTGAGGTCGCGGTGGATCAGGCCCGCGGCGTGGATGTCCTTGAGCGCACGGGCGAGGCCGGCTGCGAGGATCACGACCGAGCGCTCCGGCAGGGGGCCGTGGCTGCCGGAGACCACCTGCTGGAGGGTGGGCCCGGCGACGTAACCCGTGGCGACCCACGGGACCTCGGCCTCCGTGTCCGCATCCAGGACCGGAGCCGTCCACCGGCCGCCGACCCGCCGCGCCGCGTGCACCTCCTGGCGGAAGCGGGAACGGAACTCCTCCTGCTCGGCGAGTTCCCTGCGTACGAGCTTGACCGCGACCGTGCGGCCGCGCTCCGAGCGGGCCAGGAAGACCTGGCCCATTCCGCCTGCGCCGAGGCGCGCCAACAGGCGGTACGCACCGATGCGTTGGGGGTCCGTGGGACCCAGTTTCTCCATGGCCATGACTGCTGCGCCACCCTCCCCCGGTGTGACCGCGATGGCCCGAGGATAGTGCCGTCGTACGACAAACGGGTCCGGTGCCCGCTACCGATCCGTCACCGTACCGGACACGCTTGCCATCACCTCGGAGAGGCGTTCGAGCACACGGACCGTTTCGGCGAAGCCCTCCTCGCCCAGCTCCGCCAGGAGCGCGGCGGCCAGTTCGGCATGAGCGGGGTCGAGCCGCTTGACGGCATCGCTGCCGGCGGGGGTCGCGCGGAGGAGCTTCGCACGGCGGTGCGCCGGGTTGTCGGCGTACTCCGCCAGGCCCTTGCCGACGAGGAGGTCGGCGATGCGCTGGACGCTCTGGCGGGTGATGCCCATCGTGCGGGCGATCGACGCCACGGGAGTGGGTGTGCGGTCGACCGCCCCCAGGACCTGCCACCAGGCGGCGGTCAGGCCCACCTCGCGGGCCATCGCGTCCGAGACGGAGATGAACTGGCCGTTGAGGTGGAAGACGCCGAGGGCGGTACGGGTGAGGAGGCGCTGGGTCGGGGATTCGGCGGTCACGCGGAGAGGACCTCGTAGGCGGTGGGGTCGGAGTCGTGGAAGAGGCGGTACCAGGCGTCGAGCTTGTCGCCCTCGAATACGCGGAGCAGGGCGAAGATCTCCCGCGCGAACGCGACCGGTTCGGTCGGACCCGCGGTGACGACCAGGCCGTCCGCGGAGGTGACGGCGTCGGCCTCCGCGTAGTGTCCGCCGCCCTGGTAGCCGCTCGCGGCGAGGTAGAAGGACACGGCACTGGTGTGGGCGCGGTCGTCGAGCAGGCCTTCCTTGGCGAGACCGAGGGTGGCACCGCAGATGGCGGCGACGGGGACTCCGGCCTCGACGAAGCGGCGGGCGACCGCGGTGAAGGGGGCCAACTCGTCCCCCTGGTCGAAGAGTTGCGCCCCGGGGAGGATCAGGAGCGAACTGTCGGACGCGTCCAGGTCACCGAGGGCGAGGTCGGGGAGGATGCGGAGGCCGCCCATGGTGGTGACGGGGTCGGCGGTGAGGCCGACGGTCTTCACCCCGTAGCCGTGCTGCGCCAGGAAGGCGGTGGCGAAGCCGGTCTCCCAGTCGGCGAGGGTGGGGTACATGGCGAGGTGCACGGTCTTGGCGGGCATGGGGTTTGCCTCTCGATCGTGAGCGCTCGGCCCTGGCGGGCTGATGACAGAATGCTGTCATGTTGACAATAGGCTGTCAATACGATCGACCACCGTGGGCCGGGGCAGGCTGACGGGTGTCGCTATCTCTCGCGGGTTCCGTAGGGGGCCGCCGTTGCCCTTGTCCTCCAGGCCCAGTACCTGTCCCCGTACGACCAGTGCCACCACTCCGTCGGGTAGTTGACCAGGCCGGCTGCGGTCAGCGCCGCGCCCAGTACCGAACGGTTCGCCCGTACCTGGGGGCTCAGTCCAGGGGCGTGGGTGTAGCACGCGCCCGCGCTTTCCTCCGGGCTCGCGTTCATCGGTGTGCCCATGTCCACTTCGCGTCCGTCCGGGCCCACCAGGGTCAAGTCCACGGCGGCTCCCGCGCTGTGCGGGGCGATCTCCGGTGGCGATACGTAGCGGCTCGCGGCGCCGCGCAGTTCCGGGGCCGTCCAGTGCGGGTGGGCGGCGCGCAGTTCCGCCTCGTACTCCTCGAAGTACTCCCGCTGGAGCGTGGGCGACCGGTACCCCTCCACGACCATCAGACGCATCCCGACGGGCAGCAACTCCTGTGCCCGGAGCAGGCGCTGGACGACTCCTGCCCTCAAGTGGGCGTAGTTCCCCTCTCCGTCCAGCCGCTCCTTCCCCGTCCGCAGTCCGCTCTCCCGTACGTCCGTCAATGCCTCGCCGCACTCCCGCACCGGTACGGCGGCGATCCGCGGGTCGGCCATCACTACAACTTCGGCGTCGTCAGTCATTGGAAGATCATGTCGACTGACCTTCTCGAACACCAATACGGATGCGCGCTGTTGCTCGCAGCGCGTGCGACCGGCCGAGCGCCCTGTCTCGCCCCCTCGCCCCCGCTGCCATTCGAGTGCGGGGGGTGCGCCCGGCCGCCCCCTGGAACAGGGTGTTGCCTGCGCGGCGAAGCCGCGGCGTTGTCCGTCCGTTGCTGCCGAAAGGTTCCGTTCCCTCATGTCCCGCGCGCTCGCCCCCGCCCTGGCCACCGTGACCCTCATGGCCCTCCTCGCCGCTCCGGCCCTCGCCGCCCCGGCGTCCGCGCCCGCCGACACGGCAGATCCCGCCCCGGTGGCGGGTCCGGCGACCACGCCGATCCCCGTCCCGGAATGCGGCGGAAGCCCCCTCGACTGGGCCGACCCGGGTGACGTGGGCGGCCTGTACAGGGGGCCGGTCCGCTTCGAGAACCTCGACCGCACCGGCGCGTACGGTTTCCTCGCCCACCTCGCACTCGACAAGCACCGCCTGGAGGCGGACCGGGTCAACAGCACCGAACAGTGGGAGATCCGCCGCTACTTCGGCGAGCCCGCTCCCTCCGTCCTCTTCTGGTCGCGGCACGGTGCGACCGTGCTCAACGATCCGCACTGCGACGACCCCGCCCGCCCGACCCGCGTCACCAGCACCACCGCGACCGTCGAGGGCGCCGCGACGGGCCGGCTGACCCGTATCGCCCCCTGACGGAAGCGCCGTGCACGGTGGTGGGCCGCCGGCTCCCGGCCCGGCGAGGGTTCAGGCGGTTGTTTCGTCCGCCTCGGGGTGCGAGCGTCGCTTTGTCTTGCGGTCCTCAGGTCCCAGGGCCAGCAGGTCGCCGAAGTTGAGCAGCACTTCGCCGCAGACCCGCAGAATCCGCACCCCCACGAACACGAGCTCCTCCATCTGTGTCCCCGTCTCCCCCGCAACAGACCGGCAATCCGTTCCCTTGGTGGGACTGACGCGGGCCGGGGGGCCCGGGTTGCCTCGGTATCAGGCCGGGATGTTCTTCCGGTCGGTCCCGTCGCTGAGGTCGGGGCCGGTGAACGCGGGGTCGGCGCCGGCGAAAGGGGGATAGCTCTCGCCGCCCACGCGCTCGGCCGCGTCGATGTAGTCCAGCAGCGCACTGCGGGAGCGCGCGATACCGGCCAGCTGGTCGTCCAGTCGGCGCAGGCGCGAGCGCATCGCGGACAGCAGCTCGTCGCAGCCGGGCAGTTCGGGGGTTTCTCCGACCGCGCAGGGCAGTACATAGGCGATGTCCTCCGAGGAGAGCCCCGCACCGAGCAGGTGCCGGATCTGCTTCACGCGCAGCACGGCGCTCTCGTCGTACTCGCGGTAACCGTTCGCCCTGCGCTCCGCCTCCAGCAGACCCTGCGCTTCGTAGTAGCGCAGTTGGTGGGCGTGAACACCCGTGCGCCGACCCAGTTCTCCGATTCGCATCGCGACCTCGCTTGACCTTCATACCGGTATCAACGTCAACGATGCTGTCATGGACAACAACACGAGCGACCACACGAGCAGGACCGCAGCAACTCCCGTATCTGTCATCGGACTCGGGCGCATGGGACAGGCCCTCGCCGACGCCTTCCTGAAGGCGGGGCACCCCACCACCGTATGGAACCGCACACCCTCCAAGGCCGACCAACTGGTGGCGAAGGGCGCGGCGTTGGCGGGCTCCGTCGGCGAGGCCGTGCGTCCGGACTCGCTGACGGTCCTCTGCCTCACGGATTACGCCGCCGTGCACGAGCTGCTCGCCGGGGACGGCGTCGCACTCTCCGGCACCACGTGGGTGAACCTCACCTCCGGCGACTCCGCCCAGGCCCGGGACACCGCCCGCTGGGCCGAGGAGCACGGCGCGCGCTACCTGGACGGCGCGATCATGGCCGTCCCGCCGGGGATCGGGACAGCGGAGGCGGTGATTCTGCACAGTGGGCCGCAGGCCGAATTCGACACGCACGCCCCGACGCTCGGCGCGCTGGGCACGGTGACGTATCTCGGTGCGGACCACGGACTGGCCGCCCTGTACGACGTGGCGGGACTGGCCATGATGTGGAGCGTGCTCAACGCGTGGTTGCAGGGCACCGCACTGCTCCGGACGGTCGGTGTCGACGCCGCGACGTATGCCCCGTTCGCGCGGCAGATCGCCGCCGGCGTCGCCGACTGGCTGCCCGGGTACGCCGAACAGATCGACAGGGGCGCGTTCCCGGCCGAGGTGTCGACCCTGGAGACCGACGCGCGGGCGATGACGCACCTCATCGAGGAGAGCGACGCGGCGGGCGTGAACGCGGAACTGCCCCGGCTCTTCAAGGCAATGGCCGACCGCGCGATCGCGGCGGGTCACGCCGAGAAGCAGTACCCCGTACTGATCGAGGAGTTCGGCACTCCGCGCCAGGCCTGACCGCCCCCTCCCTCCTTCGCGCGAACCCGATCCGCCGTCCGCGTCGGTCCGGCCCCGCTGTGTGGCGTTCTCCTGGCGGGCCACCACCCGCTGCGCATACGCACCGCCCGCAACCACGGGCCACGGGGTCTGACTCAGGGGCGGTCAGCTCTTGACGAGGAGCTTCTCGGCTGCGGGGAACCCCTTGTCCCACCAGTGTCCGTAGCGCCCGTAGACGGCCGGGTCGCGTGCGGCGAGCAGGGACGACAGCCGTTCCGCCTCCTCGGTCAGGCCTTGCCACGCGGCTTTCCCCAGCTTGTGGAAAGCGGTCAGTTCCAGGCCGCCCCCGGCTGCCCGCCACACCCCGGCGACCTGGCCGTCGACGAGGAAGCAGGGCAGGACGTCACCGTTGCGCCGGACGACCAGCGGCCGGTATTCCGCGGGCAGAAGCCGTCCGGGGATGGTGTGGGCGAGCAGTGTGCTGTCCCACATCGGCAGCAGCCTCGGCGGTGCCGGGGTGTCGGCGTCGGGCACGGTGGCGTCGGGCAGGTCGAACAGAACGGTGCCGTCGGGGCCCGGCAGCCGCACCACTTCGTCGCCGAGCCCCTGGAGCGCTTTCGTCGTCGCGGCGCGGGTCAGCAGGGTGAAGCGGGCGAAGTCCTGGAGCGTGGCGGGGCCGAACGCGCGCAGGTGGGCGAGAAACAGGTGCCGGACCCCGGCGTCCGCTTCCTCCGGCGTGGCCCCGGGTGCGGCCGCCGCGGCACGGTAGGCGTTGCGGTGCGTGAACGACCAGGGGCCGCCGGTCGGCGCGTGGTGCACCGGCGCGAACGTGCGCAGCGCCCACCACATGCGGCGTGCGTGCTCACCGTGCCGACCGGTGACCTCCTCCTCCACCTGGACGCCGGTACGGGGCTGTGCCAGGAATTCGGCGAGCCGCGGAAGCAGTGCGTCGGCGTCGTCGGGGGTCAGCCCCGTCGCGGTGTAGCGCCCGTCGTACAGCCGCGCCGCGCGCAGTGTGCTCAGCATGGCGGCGCGGTAGGGCGCGTAGTCCTCGGCGTGGACGGCGTGCAGGGTGATCCGCATGAGGGTGGCCTTCACCACCCGGCCGTCCGCGAATGCCGCGTCCAGGTCCTCGGGGGCGAAGTCGCGCACCCGGTTCCACAGCGCGAGGTACGGGGAAGCGGGTGTCTGCGCCTGGAGGGCGCAGAGCCGGCGTACCGCGTCCGGCACGTCGAGGGACCGGCGTTCGAGCAGGAGCTGTCTGTCCAAAGTCGCCAGGGCGAGCTGCCGCGCAGTAGGGCTCATGGCCGGATGATGCCATCCCGCGCACGCGACCGGCGCTGCCACAGGTGCGGGGAAGCCGTGCGGCCGACGCAGGACTCGCACACGACAACGCGGCTGGCCAGGAGCGTAGTTGGCCCCGTCCGCTCAAGGGCGCGAGGGCGCCGGGCGTGCTCCCGGCCCGGGACACTGCGGAATGCGGAACTCCTGGGGAACAATCGCCCGCTCTCGTCCCCGGGCCGGACCCTCCCTCGTACCGTGGCCGTCCGGTCACCGACAACGCGCGGAGTCAGAGGGGGCCAACGGCAGTGGAATGGGTCAGCGCGGAAAACGTCGTCGCGGTGTGCACGGCCGTACTCGGTGTGCTCGCGTCGGCGGCGGCCCTCTGGTACGAGCGCAGGGTGCCGCGGCGCAAACGCATCGGCTACCGGGTGCAGTTGGACACGCCGATAGGGGGCGACGCCCGGGGCGGGCGGGCGAACGTGCGGACCGGCCTGTTCCGTGAGACGCCCGGGGTGGACATGTCGGACGGCACGCTCGTGCTGCTCCGTATCGAGAACGACGGTTCGCAGAGCATCGCCGACAACGACTACACCGGCATCGACCTGCACGGCCTCACCGTCGAGTTCGAGGACCGCACCATCCAGGGTGTCGCCGTCACCCAGCCCTCCGGGGCCGAGCACCTCATGGACCACTTCACGCCCGCGGCCGGCATGCGCCACACCGACAACCGTCTCTACCTGCCGCGGGTGCCGCTCAACCGGGGCCAGCACTTCAAGCTGCTGGTACTGCTCACCGGCGGCGGGGTCGGCCGCGCGGTGCGGATCAGCGGCGGTATCCGGGACGGCGAGGTGATGCCGAACCGCAGCACCACCCCGGACGAGAAGCCGCCGCTGTTCAGCAGGCCCGCCCGGGTCATCACCGTGCTGATGACGGTGTGCGTCGTCGCGCTCGCCGCGATCATCGTCGTACGGAAGGACGCCCCGCCGATCGGTTGCGAGCGGGGCACGCTGCGGGTGACCGGATCGACGGCGTTCGCGCCGGTGGCCCGGGAGGCGGCACAGAAGTACATGAAGGACTGCCCGGGTTCCCACATCCAGGTCGAGGCGCACGGCAGCAACGCCGGACTCGACGACCTCGTGCGGGAGGGCGCGCGGACGGACACGAAGGGCGGCGGGTCGCCGGGCGTGATCGCCCTGTCCGACGGGCCGCGGCCCAAGCAGTACGCGCAACTGCGGGAGGACCGGGTCGCGGTGTCCGTGTTCGCCGTGGTCGTCAACGACCGGCTGCCGGTGCGCGACCTGTCCCTCACCGACCTGCGGCGGATCTACCGGGGCGAGATCCGCGACTGGAGCCACTTCGGCGGGCCCCGGACGCCGCGCCGCCCCATCCTGCTGGTCAGCAGGAACGCCAGCTCCGGCACCCGGGAGATCTTCCAGCGGCGCGTCCTGGACGGCCTGGAGCCCGCCAACTCCTCCCGCGACTGCGCCACTCCCGACTTCCCCACCGCGCCGGTCGTGCGCTGCGAACTCACCAGCACGGAGGCGGTGCTGGACGCGGTGGCCCGGCTGCCCGGGGCCATCGGGTACAGCGAACTGCGTTCCGGCACGTCCCTGAAGGGCGTGCGCCGGCTGAGCATCGACGGCTCGGCGCCCTCGGTGGACGAGATCGGCGACTCCGCCTACCCGTACCGGGAGATCGAGTACGCGTACACGTACGGCAGGCCGCCCGCCGACTCGCTCGCCTCCAGCTTCCTCACGTACCTGGGGCGGGGCGGCGGCCAGGAGATCATCCGCACGCACGGGCATCTGCCGTGCGCGACGCCGAAGGGGCTGCGGGTCTGCGGCGAGGGCTGAGCGGGCATGCGTGAGGGGCGGCCGGACATCCCGGCCGCCCCTCACCCGTCCAGCTGTCACTCGTACAGCTGTCACCCGTACAGCTGTCACTCGTACGGCGCGAACCCCTAGATGAAGGAGTTGATCTCGATCGTCTCGGTGCGACCGGGGCCGACGCCGATCGCGGAGATGGGTGCGCCGGACATGTCCTCCAGCGCCTTCACGTAGGCCTGCGCGTTCTTCGGCAGGTCGTCGAAGGTCTTGGCCTTGGTGATGTCCTCGGACCAGCCGGGGAGCTTCTCGTAGACCGGCTTCGCGTGGTGGAAGTCGGTCTGCGAGTACGGGAGCTCCTCGACGCGCTTGCCGTCGATCTCGTACGCGACGCAGACGGGGATCTCCTCCCAGCCGGTCAGCACGTCCAGCTTGGTGAGGAAGAAGTCCGTCAGGCCGTTCACGCGGGTCGCGTAGCGGGCGATCGGGGCGTCGAACCAGCCGCAGCGGCGGTCACGGCCGGTGGTGACACCGCGCTCGCCGCCGATGCGGCGCAGCGCCTCGCCGTCCTCGTCGAACAGCTCCGTGGGGAACGGGCCCGCGCCGACCCGGGTCGTGTACGCCTTGAGGATGCCGATGACGCGGCTGATCTTCGTCGGGCCCACGCCCGCACCCGTGCAGGCGCCGCCCGCGGTCGGGTTCGAGGAGGTGACGAAGGGATACGTGCCGTGGTCGACGTCGAGCAGGGTGCCCTGGCCGCCCTCGAAGAGGACCACCTTGTCGTCGTCCAGCGCCTTGTTCAGGATGAGCGTCGTGTCGGCCACGAAGGGCTTGATCTGCTCCGCGTACTGGAGCATCTCCTCGACGATCTTCCCGGCCTCGATGGCGCGGCGGTTGTAGAGCTTGGTGAGCAGCTGGTTCTTGGTCTCCAGCGCCGCCTCGACCTTCTGGACGAGGATCGACTCGTCGTAGAGGTCCTGGACGCGGATGCCGACGCGGTTGATCTTGTCCGCGTAGGTCGGGCCGATGCCGCGGCCGGTGGTGCCGATCTTCCGCTTCCCGAGGAAGCGTTCCGTCACCTTGTCGACGGTGACGTTGTACGGCGTGATCAGGTGAGCGTTGCCGCTGATCAGAAGCTTGGACGTGTCGACGCCGCGGTCGTTCAGTCCGCTCAGCTCGGAGAGCAGGACGGCGGGATCGACGACGACACCGTTTCCGATGACCGGCGTGCACTCAGGAGAGAGGATTCCGGAAGGGAGAAGATGCAGCGCGTACTTCTGGTCGCCTACGACGACCGTGTGGCCGGCGTTGTTGCCACCCTGGTAGCGCACCACATAATCAACGGACCCACCGAGCAGGTCGGTGGCCTTTCCCTTGCCTTCGTCACCCCACTGAGCACCGAGCAGCACAAGTGCGGGCACAGGCGTACACCCCTTCCGGGCGGGGCATGTCCAAGGTCAGGGGCGTACGCGACGACGTACGTCGACGACTGTGTCGACGTGTGCCTCACGTGCTGTGACCGTTGAACCGCTGCCCCGGAATAGACGAAGCCCCTGGCGCAATAGCGCAAGGGGCTCTTGCACAAAGATGCTACCCGAGGAAGGACCGAGGTGTCGGCTCCCGACCAGCTGCTGGTGGTCATCGACCCGGTCGCCCGGCGTATGGACGGCGAGTCCGTCCGTATCGCGAAGGATGTCTTGTGCGCAGGGGCGCGCGCCAAAATCTGTCTTCCGGAGACCGGTAAGGAGTTCGCGCGGGCCCTCGCCCGCCGGGGCCGGCGGCGGCCCGTGGTGATCGGCGACGACCGCGCGCTGCTGCGCACGGTCGGGCTCCTGCACCGGGAACGGGAGCTGGCGGCGGGCGGCCCGGTGTCCGTCGTCCCGGTCGGTTCCACCGTCTCGCTGGCGCGTTCGCTGGGCGTGCCGACATCCACGGTGGCGGCGGCCAGGGCGGTACTGGACGGGCGGGTGCGGCGCCTCGATCTGCTGGTGGACGACAGCGACGGCGTGGTGCTGGGCGGGCTGCGCATCCCGGCGGCCTCTCCGGCGCGCCTCCCGCCGTCCTCCGTGTGGACCACGTGCCGGACGCTCGTACGGACGCTGTCACTGGCCGGACCCGCGCCGACGCCCGCGCTGCGTACCTACCGGCTGCGGGTGGAGGCGGACGGCGTGCTGATGAGCGACCTGGACGTGCCGGTGGAGGACGTCTCGGTACGGTCCCGGGACGGCCGGGCGGAGGTGCTGGTCCGGGGCACGGGCTCCGGGTCCCCGGTACGGGCCGAGGCCCTCACCGTCACGGTCTCCGGCCCGGACTTCCGCTACCGGGCGGACGAGGTGGTGGGCGGGCCGGTGCGGACGCGGACGTGGACGGTGCGGGAGGCGGCCTGGGGGCTGATGGTGCCGGTGGGAGCGGAGGCGTAGACGGCTCATGGACGCGGCGCCGACCGTCGCGGCCCTCTGCGTCACCCTGAGGGCGTACGGCGCTGGCTCCCTGCACCTGTCCGACCGCATGCACCAGGCGCTGCCGAACCGGCCCTGGCAAGCGATGGCGGCCGTCTCCGTACCGCTGCGGCTGCATTGCGCGACCGTCGTCCTCGCCCGGCAGGCGAGAGGGCTCGCGGGGCGACCCGCGCCGGAGCAGCCGGAGGGCCCGGGGGGGGTGGACAGCGTCGCACCGGGGCGGTACGCATCCCGTGGAGCGGTGCGGATCGCGGCGGAGCTGGACCCGTCAGGATTCCGCTGCCGCCCGGCCCTCCCGCTGGGCACGCCAGCGCTCCATCATCAGCGGTATCTCCTTCTGGACGAACGCGAAGAACTCCGCCGACTCCGCGACCCTACGGCCCGCCGGGCTGTCCGGGCCGAGGGTTTCCGCGCCCTCCTGGAGGACCGCCCCCCACCGGGCCACCACCGCGTCGCGGCGGCTGAAGGTCTCGTACCAGAGCTGGTCGTGGAGGCTGTAGCGGTCGCGGCGGGTGCCGGGCTCGCGCTCCCGGCGGACCATGCCGACCTGGCTGAGGTAGCGGACGGCGCCGGAGACGGCGGCGGGACTGATGCGCAGCTGCTCGGAGAGCTCTGTGGAGGTGAGGGCGCCGTCGTCGGAGGCGAGCAGCGCGGCGAAGACGCGCGAGCCCATCCGCTGCATCCCTCCCTCGGTCATCTCCCCGGCGAACCGCTCGACGAAGCGGGCGACGGCCTCCTCGTCGCGTCCGGCGCGGGGCTTACCGGTTTCGGCGGTGTTGTCGCTGGTCACTGGCACATCTTCTCCCCTGGACACCTTCACTCGGCAGCGCATGAAAGTTTATACGGTTTCTTAACTTCACAACTTTGTGAAGCACGCGTACGTTCAGAATTATGACCGATGCAATCAGCGTGGCCGGACTGCACAAGTCCTTCGGCCGCACGCACGCACTGGACGGCCTCGACCTCACCGTCAGGACGGGCGAGGTCCACGGCTTTCTCGGGCCCAACGGTTCGGGCAAGTCCACCACCATCCGCGTCCTGCTCGGCCTGCTGCGGGCCGACTCCGGCGACGTCACGCTGCTGGACGGCGACCCCTGGCAGGACGCGGTCGCGCTGCACCGGCGGATCGCGTACGTGCCGGGCGACGTCACGCTGTGGCGCAACCTCTCCGGCGGCGAGGTCATCGACCTGTACGGGAAGTTGCGGGGCGGACTCGACGCGGGGCGGCGGGCGGAGCTCATCGCACGCTTCGAGCTGGACCCGACGAAGAAGGGCCGCACGTACTCCAAGGGCAACCGGCAGAAGGTGGCCCTGGTCGCGGCGTTCGCGGCCCGGGACGTCGACCTGCTGATCCTCGACGAGCCGACCAGCGGGCTCGATCCGCTGATGGAGTCCGTCTTCCAGCGGTGCGTGGAGGAGGCGCGGGACGAGGGGCGGACCGTGCTGCTGTCCTCGCACATCCTGAGCGAGGTGGAGACCCTGTGCGACCGGGTCAGCATCATCCGGCAGGGGCGGACCGTGGAGTCCGGCTCCCTCGCCGAGCTGCGGCACCTGACCCGCACCTCGATCACCGCCGAGCTGGCGTCCCCGCCGAACGGGATCGCCGGCCTGCCGGGCGTGCACGACGTCGACGTCCAGGGCAACCGGGTCAGGCTCCAGGTCGACACCGACAAGCTGGACGCGGTGCTCGGCGCACTCACCGCGTCGGGGGTGCGGTCGCTGACCAGCACACCGCCGACGCTGGAAGAGCTGTTCATGCGGCACTACGGCGAGGACCGCGAGGAGGTGCTCGCGCGATGACCGCTCTCACCGTCACCCGCGCACAGGGCGGGCAACTCACTGCCACCGGCACCTTGTTGCGGTTCGCGCTGCGCCGGGACCGGGTCATGCTGCCGGTGTGGGTGCTGGTGCTGGGCGCGATGGTCAGCAGCGGTGCCAACACCCTCGGGGCGCTGTACGCCACCGAGGCGGAACGCACGCAGGCGGCGGCCACCATGGCGTCCAACGGGACCCTGCGCGCGCTCTACGGGCCGGTCTTCGACCCGTCGCTCGGTGGACTGGTCGCCTGGCGCTTCGGCACGTTCGCCGCCCTGCTGGCAGGGGCGATGAGCCTGGTCGTCGTCGTACGGCACACCAGGGACGAGGAGGAGAGCGGACGGCAGGAACTGCTGTCGGCGGCCCGGGTCGGACGGCACGCGCCGCTGGCGGCCGCCCTGCTCGCCGCACTGATCGCCAACACGGCGGTGGCGGTGATCGTGACCGGCGCGCTCACCTCCGCCACGGGGGACGCGGCGGGATCCCTCGCGCTGGGGCTGACGATCGCCGTGAGCGGGATGTTCTTCGCGGGGACGGCGGCCGTCACGGCGCAGCTCACCGAGAGCGCACGGTTCGCGAAGGGCCTGGCGGCGGCGGTACTGGGCGCCGCGTTCGCGCTGCGGGCGGCGGGCGACGCGGGCACGGCGGACGGGTCGTCCGTACTGACTTGGGTGTCGCCGCTCGGCTGGGCGGAGAACGTCCGCCCGTACGCGGACGAACGGTGGTGGCTGCTGGCGGTACTGGCGGCTGCCGCACTGGCCCAGGCGGGGGCCGCCCGGGTGCTGTCCGGGCGGCGCGACGTCGGCATGAGCTTCCTGCCCGCCCGGCCAGGTCCCGCCGTCGGGCGCCTGACCACGGCGTACGGACTCGCCTGGCGGCTGCAGCGGGGCGCCGTGGCGGGGTGGACGCTCGGGTTCCTGGCGGCCGGGGTGCTGTTCGGCGGGATGACCTCGGACGTCGGCGACCTGGTCGGCGGCAACGAACAGACCAGGGAGATCTTCCGGCGCATGGGCGGGCAGGAGGCGATGAGCGACGCGTTCCTCGCGGCGATGGTCGGCATCCTCGGCATGGTCGCGGCCCTGTACGTGGCCGGTTCGGTGCTGCGGCTGCACGGCGAGGAGACCTCTCAGCGGGCCGAACCGGTGCTCGCGGGGGCGGTCGGGCGGCTGCGGTGGGCGGCCGGACACCTGGCGATCGCCTTCGGCGGGGCGGTGGTGCTGATGGTGGTCGCGGGCCTGGGCCTCGCGATCGGCTACGGGCAGGGCCTCGGGCCGATCGTGGCCGCGGCACTGGTGCAGGTGCCCGCAGTGTGGGTGCTGGGCGGGGTGACGGTGTTCCTGTACGGGCTCTTCCCGCGGGCGGCGGTGGGGAGCTGGGGCGTGGTGGGACTGTGCCTGCTGCTCGGCTGGATCGGTCCCGCGCTGGATCTGCCCGAGGCGGTACTGGACGTGTCGCCGTTCGGCCACCTGCCGAAGGTGCCGGGGGCGGAGATGGAATGGGGAGCGGTCGGAGTCCTGCTGGCGCTGGCCGTGGCGCTGGTGGGGGCGGGCCTGGTGGGGCTGCGGCGGAGGGACGTGGCGGTATAGCGGGGGCGCGGCGGGGGGCGGAACTGTGGGGCGGGGCGGTGGGGCGCGGCAGCGGGCAGCGGGCAGCGGCGGACGGCGACTTGGGGCGGGACGTTCCGCGCCGGGCCGTCCCCCTCACACCATCTCCGTGAGGTCCTTCGCGTAGTAGGCGATCGCGGCGCGGTACTGCTGGACGCCCTCGTCGTCGCTGCTGTCCACGAGCAGCGCCAGCAGCAATTGCATCGGCTCGTGGTGCTCGCCGACGTTGAACAGGGCCATCGCGAGGAACGTCTTGAGCGCGCCGTCGGCGGGGAACTCCGCCGTACCGGAACGCAGGGTACGGACCGCCACCTCGTAGCGTCCGAGCACCCGGAACGTACTGCCGAGTCCCAGCAGGGCCCCCCGCCGGTCCGCCGCCGTGAGCTGTCCGGCCAGCGCCCGCTCGTAGTACGGCACCGCCTCCGCCTCCAGCCCGAGCCGGTCGTGGGCCCATGCCGTCTGGTAGGCGATCTCGGCGTCCTCGGGGAAACGCCCGGCCAGTGCGAGCAGCCGCTGCCTGGCCTCCTCGGTGCGGTCGGCGGTCCGCAGGGCGACGGCTTCGGCGAGGAGGGACTCGCGGTCCTGGTGCGGGGTCATGCGAGGCATGGTCGCAGGGACGGGTGGACGGCGCGGGTCAGCGGACGTAATCCTTCAGCTCTTCGGTGTCGAGCTCGATGCCCACGGGTTCGGGAATCGTGATCGCCTCGCCGAACGTCACGCTGTGCGCGTCCATGTACTTGCCCCGGTTCTGGTCGGGCTTGCTGAAGACGGTGACCTCACAGCTGTCCCGGTCGATGAGCACGTACACCGGGATGCCCGACGCGGCGTAGGCCGGGGGCTTCTCCACCCGGTCACGGTCGTCGGTGTCCGAATCGTACGAGGTCACCTCGACCACCATCAGAGCGCCGGCCGGATCGGCCCACTCCCCCTGCCCCGCAAATGCCTTCCGGTGTGCGAGTACGCCGTCGGGCCTGGCCCGGCCCTTGCGGTACGCCTCCACCTTGAGTCCCTGGTCGGAGCCGAACAGGGCCCACCCCGGCCTGTGCTGCATGCAGATCGCCCGCAGCCACTCGACGATTGCGTTGTGATCCCCGTCGGGCACTTTCTTTTCCCTGGTCCGTCCGCCGATGAACTCGAACCTGACGGCATCGGAAGCGGAGGCGGCCGCCCTGGCCACCTCTTCGAATTCCTCCACCGTCATGCCGGACGTGCGCTCTGCCATGACCGTCATGATGCGCTCCCTTCCTGGCGTGCACCAGTGTGGCGGAGCCGCCCCGCGTACCCCGCGCTCTTGTCCGCCGTACCCCCGAACGGGTGATCGCCCCTACCCCGGCACCACCAGCCTCGCCTCGTAGGCGAACACCGCCGCCTGCGTCCGGTCCCGCAGGCCCAGTTTCACCAGCACCCGGCTAACGTGCGTCTTGATGGTGGACTCGGCGACGACCAGGTGCGCGGCGATCTCCCCGTTGGAGAGGCCCTGGGCGATCAGCACCAGGACTTCCGTCTCGCGGTCGGTGAGATCGCCGAGCTGGGCGAGGGTGGCGGGGTGGCGGGCCGCCGCCGGCCCCGAGGTCCCGGAGAGCTTCGAGAACTCGGCGATCAGACGCTTGGTGACGGCGGGCGCGAGGAGGGCCTCGCCGCCCGCCACCACCCGTACCCCCTCGGCGAGCTGCCGCGCGGAGGCGTCCTTGAGGAGGAAGCCGGAGGCGCCCGCGCGCAGCGCCTGGTAGACGTACTCGTCGAGGTCGAAGGTGGTCAGGACGAGCACCTTCGCGTCCGGGTCGGCGGCGACGATCTCCCGCGTCGCCTCGATGCCGTTGAGTTCGGGCATCCGGATGTCCATCAGGACGACGTCCGGACGCAGCTCGCGGGCGCGCGCGACCGCCTGCCGGCCGTCGACGGCCTCCCCGACGACCTCGATGCCGGGCATCGCGCCGAGCAGGACGGAGAACCCCTCCCGGACCATCATCTGGTCGTCGACGATCAGGACCCGGATGGTCCCGGGGGCGGACGGAGCCTGTGCCTCGCTCATGCGGTGGCCCCCCGGGCGGGCGGTACGGCGTCCTCGACGCCGGGCAGGACCTTGGTGACCGCGTCCTGCGGTGACGCCGGCGCCACCGGGACGAACACCGTCACCTCGAAGCCGCCCCCGTCCTTCGGGTCCGCCGTCATCTCGCCGCCGAGCATCCCGACCCGTTCCCGCATCCCGGTCACGCCGTGCCCCGCGCCGGGCGACGGCGGGGCGTCGGCCGTGCCGGGCCCGTTGACGATCCGCAGGCCGAGCCCGCCCAGGACGTAGCTGACCTCGACGCGGGCGGCGGCCCCCGGTGCGTGGCGCAGCACGTTGCTCAGGGCCTCCTGCACGATGCGGTACGCGGACAGCTCCACGCCCTGCGGGAGTTCTCGGACCGCGCCGGTGGTGACGTGCTCGACGTCCAGGCCGGTGTCACGGACGTTGCTCAGCAGCCGGGGCAGGTCGGAGAGCTGGGGCTGCGGGGCGTCGGGCGCCTCGTAGTCCTCCGCCCGTACGACACCCAGGACGCGGCGCAGTTCGGTGAGGGCGGCGACCGCGTTCTCCCGGATGGTGACAAAGGCCTGCTCCAGTTCGGGCGGCGGGCTGTCCACCCGGTAGGGGGCGGCCTCCGCCTGGATGGCGACGACCGACATGTGGTGGGCGACCACGTCGTGCAGCTCGCGGGCGATGGTGGTGCGCTCTTCGAGCAGGGTGCGGCGGTCGCGCTCGACGGCGGTGACGGACATCTGCGCCACGACCTCGCGCTGACCGGCCCGGCGGATGTGGAAGAGGGAGACGGCGAGGAGGACGAAGGCGGCGGCGACGAGGAACTGCGGCCCGGTCTCCAGGTCGCCCCCTCCCACCCCCAGGAAGGTGACCACCGCGGTGTAGACGAAAGCGATTCCCCACATCCAGGCGGCCGTCCTCGGCCGGGTCCTGGCGGCGACGACCGTCATCACGACGAGCATCGCGCCCACTGCGGCGGGCGGCCAGGGCCAGCCCTCCCGGAAGGCTCCCAGGACGCCCGTGAAGAAGGACGCCAGCAGGCACGTCCACCAGGCGAGGACCGGGCGGATGAGGGTCAGCGCGACCGGGACCGCGCAGAGCGCGCCGACGAACAGGCCCTCCGCCCCGTCGCCCACCGACTCGTACCCGATGGCGAAGGTGATGAGCGCCCAGGCGAGGACGAGGGCGTGCACCGACCAGCTCGCCCACCTCGCCATCGGCGCGGGCAGCCTGCCCAGTACCGGACCGTCCGTCCGCAGCGGGGGCAGCGGGCGGAACGTGAGGGGCTTGCGCAGGAGGTCCTCGCGCAGGCCGTGGAGCGCGCGGAGGGCGAGGCGGTACTCGGGGCTGCGGCTGCGGGGGCCGCGAGCGGTGGGCGTGCTGGTCGTCTGGGTCACGTTCCCACGGTAGGTCGGCGCACCGGCGCGGTCGTCCGCCCGTACGCCGACCTTCCTCGTCCGTCCCAGGTACTACGTGCCTCCGCCCCCGTCCGGGGCTCCTACGTCGCGCGGAACTCCTGCGCATGCTCGGCCGCCCACTCCTCGAAGGTCCTGGCCGGGCGCCCGGTCACGTCCTGGACCGTAGTGGCGACCGTGCGCCCCTCGACGGGTGTGTTTCCGTACACGTACAGCATGAAGTCGATGGTCTCCTGCGGCATGCCGGCCGTCCGCATCCGTTCCACCGCCTGCTCCTCGGTGAGCTCGACGAGGTCCACCTCGGACCCGCGCGCCTCGCCGAGAATGCGCACCTTGTCGTTCAGCGACAGGGTCTGCGGGCCGGTGATGACGTAGACCCGGCCGTGATGACGGCCGTCGCCGTGCTCGTCCAGCAGGGCCACCGCCGCGACCGCGCCGATGTCGCCCTCGTGCACCATCGAGCTGAGCCGGTCCGCGTACGGCTCCTCGATGCGGCCCCGGGTGCGGATGTCGTCCGCCCAGCCCAGTGCGTTCGCCATGAACTCCACGGGCATCAGGACGGTCCACTGCACGCCGAGCCCGTTGCCGCGGACCGCGTCCTCAAGGGGCGACTCGCCACCGCCGTGCAGCACCGTCAGCCGCCGCACGCCCGCCTTCGCGGCCAGCGACACGATCTCCTCGCCCGTCGACAGCGGTGCGTAGCCCTCGCCGAAGACGATGAGGTGGGCCGCGTCGACGCCCTCCAGCGCGGGCACGACGGACGCCGGGTCGGTCAGGTCGCCCCGTACGACCTCGACCTCCGCCGGGAAGTACGCCTTCGCCGGGTTGCGGGTGAGGGCGCGGACCGAGGCGCCCCGGGCGAGAAGTTCGGCGACGACCTGGCGGCCGACCGTTCCGGTGGCGCCGGTCACCAGTACCTTCTGCACGTTCTTCGGGTTCGTCATGACAGCCACGCTAGGAGGGCTTGCGGACAGGTACGGTCCGCGATGTGCGCCCGCCGGCAAGCGAGTTGTGCGATGCGCGCGCTGGCAGGCGAGTGCGCGGCTAGTAGGCGAGTTGTGCGATCTCCTCCGCCACCACCGCGCACGCGTCCGCCGCCGGGTCGATCAGCGGGAAGTGGCCGACGTCTTCGAGAAGGGTCAGACCGACGACTTCGCCCGCCTTGGCCGCCGCCTCCGCGTACGCCTCCGGCACCTCCTGCGGAACGGTCGAGTCCGTGCGCCCCTGGACGATCGTCGTGGCGATGCCGGTCGGCAGGAGGGCCGCCGGGTCGGCGTACGCGCGCCGCTCCTCGTACGAGTCCTCGCCGCCGAGGAGCTGGGTGACCGCTCCGCCGCACACGCCGCGTTCCACGGCCGCGCCGAAGTCGGCGATGGGGGCGAGTGCGACCACGCCCCGCAGCGGCGGCGGTGCCGGGAGCCGCCAGGGCGCGCCCTCGGGCAGTACGTGCCGGGAGGCGGCCCACAGGGCGAGGTGGCCGCCCGCCGAGTGCCCGGTCAGGACGGTACGCCGGACGTCCGCCCCGGGCAGCGCTTCCTTGGCCAGGTCCCTCATCGCGTCCAGCGCGGCGGCGACGTCGTCGAAGGTCTCCGGCCAGCGGCCCGCCTCGGGGCTGCCCGCGCCCTGACTCGGGAAGGAACTCCCGCGCCGGTACTCGACGTTGGCGACCGCGAAGCCCCGGCGGGCGAGGAAGCCGACGAAGGGGGTGATGTGCTGCCGGTCGTACGGTGCGCGCCACGCTCCGCCGTGCAGGACGACGACCAGCGGCGCGGGCCCGCCCCGGCCGACGGCGGGTTCGCCCCGGGGCGCATAGAAGTCGACGATCTGGTCCGGGTGTTCGCCGTACGGGAGGCTGACGTCCGGCGCCACGGGCGGATACGCGGGCGGCTCGTCGGCGGGCTGCCCGGAGGCGGGCTGTCCCGGAGCCGCACGCTCGGCGCCGGATCGCACGGGGCCGGATCGCACGGGGCCGGAATGCTCGGAACCCGGGTGCTCGCGGCCGGGGTGCTCGGGCGTCTCGTCGGGCAACGGCACACGGCTCGGCATGCTCGGCATACGGCTTCAACCTCCGGGCACTGGGGGGATGTTCCACGTGAAACATCCGCGTGGAACACACGCGGGACGTCCAGGAGAGCATCCGGGCTGGTCATCCGAGTGGATCATTCAGCGGGGACGCTACCAGCCACTTTGTGCACGCGTGGCCACGCCGGGAACCATTCCCCCCGACGTGGCCACCCGCTGTGTACGCCCTACAGCACCTCGGCGAGCACCCGCGCCGCCCGCTCCACGTCACCGAATCCGACGTACAGCGGAGTGAAGCCGAACCGCAGCACGTCCGGGTGTCGGAAGTCCCCGACCACACCCCGCGCGATCAACGCCCGCATGACGTCGCCCGCATCGTCGCACCGCAGGGCGATCTGGCTGCCGCGCTCAACGTGCGCCGACGGCGTCACCAGCTCCACGCGGCCCGCGGGCACGTACGCCCGCACGCACTCCACGAAGAAGTCGGTGAGCGCCAGCGACTTCGCCCGTACGGAGTCGATGCCGACGCCCTCCCAGACACCCAGGGCCGTTTCGAGCGCCAGCATCGAGAGGATGTCGGGGGTGCCGACCCGGCCGCGGGTCGCTCCGTCGGCCGGGGTGAACTCGGGCGTCATCCCGAACGGGTTCGCATGACCGGTCCAGCCCGGCAGCGGCGAGTCGAAGCGTGCCTGGTGGCGTGCCGCGACGTACAGGTACGCGGGCGAACCGGGTCCGCCGTTCAGGTACTTGTACGTGCAGCCGACCGCCAGGTCCACGCTGTGCTCGTCGAGGCCGACGGGCAGCGCGCCCGCGCTGTGGCACAGGTCCCAGACGGCGAGCGCCCCCGCCTCGTGGACCGCGGCCGTCAGCCCCGGCAGATCGTACAGGCGTCCCGACCGGTAGTCGACGTGGTTGAGGAGGACCGCCGCGGTACGGGGGCCGAGGGCGTCCCGCACCTCCTCGGGCCGCACCGGGCGCAGGGTGCGGCCGGTCATGCGGGCGGCGGACTCGGCGAGGTAGCCGTCGGTGGGGAAGGTCGTCGCGTCGACGAGAATCTCGTCCCTGTCGTTCCCTGCCAGCCGCACCGCCGCCACCAGCGCCTTGAAGATGTTGACGCTGGTCGAGTCGCCGACCACGATCTGGCCCGGGGCCGCGCCGACGATCGGCGAGATCAGGTCGCCGATCCGCTCGGGCGCCGTCCACCAGCCGCTCTCGTCCCAGGAGCGGATCAGCAGTTCGCCCCATTCGCGGGCCGCCACGTCCTGGAGGCGGCCCGGAACAGCGCGCGGCAGGGCACCCAGCGAGTTGCCGTCGAGATAGACGACTCCGTCGGGGAGGGCGAACAGCTCGCGGGACTTGGCGAGTTCGTCGGCGGCGTCCAGACGCACGGCCTTCGCCGCACACGCCTCCGCCCCGTGCGCCACGCCTTCCGCTCCGTGCGTCACGGCCTTCGTTTCGTACTTCTCAGACATGGCTGCGCGCCGTCCACAGCTCGGGGAAAACGTTCTTCCGGGCGCGCTTCTCCAGCCAGGCCACCCCGGCGGAGCCGCCGGTGCCGACCTTGGAGCCCATCGCGCGGCGGGTGGCGACCAGGTGGTCGTTGCGCCATCGCCAGACCAGTTCGCCGACGTCCGTCAACGCCTCGCCGAGCACGACGAGTTCGGAGTGGTGGTCGCCCTGCGTGTAGACCTGCGTCCAGACCGCCTCGACCTCGGGCGACGGCTCGTACTTCGTGGACAGGTCACGTTCCAGGACCTCCCGCGGCACGGGCAGGCCGCGCCTGGCCAGCAGGCGCAGCACCTCGTCGTACACGCTGGGCTCGTGCAGCGCCTTCTCCAGCTCGGCGTGCACGCGCGGTGCGCCCCGGTGCGGGACGAGCATCGACGCCGACTTGTCGCCGAGCAGGAACTCCAGCCGCCGGTACATCGCGGACTGGAAACCGGAGCCGTCGCCGAGTGCGCTGCGGTAGCTGTTGAACTGCGCGGGGGTGAGGTTGGCGAGCGGCTTCCAGGAGGCGTTGAGGGCCTCCAGCTCACGGGTGGAACGCCTCAGGGCGTCCAGTGCGACGGGGATGTCGTCCTGGCGCAGCGCGCCGGCCGCCGTCTCCCACTCGTGGACTATGACCGTGAACCACAGCTCCATGACCTGGGTGGTGACCAGGAAGACCATCTCTCCGGGGTCGTCGGAGAGGGGGTGCTGGAGGTGGGTGAGCACGTCCGCCTGGACGTAGTCCTCGTACGGTGTGGTGCCCGCGAAATCGAGGTTCGGGGTGTCCGAACCTTCGCTCCCGGGGGCCTCGGGGGTGTGCGTCATCGCATGCTCCTCGAAACGAACTTCCAGGTAGCGGTCCGCCCCTTCCTAGGATTTACGGAGCCCCGGTCCCTTGCGGGCAAGCATAGGCCGGGTCCGCAAGAGGTGCGTCTCAGAGGGTGGGACCGGAGAGGTATGCCCGGTTCGTGCCGTACGGCCACGCGTTGGAGCGGCACCCGTCCAGGCCCTTGATCTGCTGCATCATCACCGGTGCGGGGCGGCCGGGGCCGGGGCAGCCGAGGTGGCCGAGGCCCAGTGCGTGCCCCAGCTCGTGGTTGATGATCAGGTGCCGGTACTGGGCGGGCGGGCCGGTGAACTGCGGGGAGCCGAGCAGCCAGCGCCGCAGGTTCACCACGACCCCCTTGCCGGTCTCGCAGTTGAGCTGACCGCCGGTGTCCAGGCCGGCCTCGGCGCAGAGCCGGTCGGCGGTGCCGGGAGTGGCGATGCGGATCACGAAGTCGGCCTTGCCGGTGACCAGTTGGAACCGGCCGCGGCCGTTCCTGGCCCAGCCGAGCGGGTGGGCAACGATCGCCTGTATCTCCGCGGCGGCCTCGTCCGCGGAGACCCCGCTGCCCTCCTCGACCTGCACCTCGTAGCGGCGCAGGGTGCCCGAGCCGACCGGTGTGCCGGAGACCCCGGCGGCGGCGAAGGTCCCGGAGCCGGTCTCGGGCACCCGGGGGGCCCGGCCCTCGGCGTCGCGGGGACGGCTCGGGGGGTCCGACGACACCTCACCGGCCGCGCGGTCGCCCTGCCCGCCCGCCGTCCCGGCCGCTCCTGCCGCGCTCGACGGTCTCGCTTCGGCCGTCCAGGGGGCACTGGGCTCTGCGTCGCCCTGCCAGCCGGCGGAGGCGTACGCGCCGCCGAGAACCGCGGCGAGGCTGAGCAGGCCCGCGAGAACCCGTCCGCGGCGGGTGAGCCGGGTGCCCTCCTGGGGGCGGGTGCGCGGGGCACGGGCGTCCGGCGGGCGGTCGTACCGGGGCCCGCCGTATCGCGAGCGGTCGTCCTGCGGGCGGTCGTACGCGCTGCCCGGGCGTCTTCGGCGGTCGTTGCGCTGGGCCACGGCAGAGCCCTCCCCTGGTCTTCGTTCCCGACTGGTGGGGGGAGCGGGGCGAAGGCCTCGGGCGCCGGTAACGATCTTTGCTGCGGTCCGCCGATCGTACAGGCGTCCGAGTGGCCCGGCCGCGGGGTTCGGCCGACGCCGCGTGTCACCCCCGCCCGGAGACACTCCCCTTTTCGCAGCGTCCGCCCCGACACACCGCTGCCCCCGCGGCCTGTGGACGGCCGAGGGGGCAGTGACGCCCTTGTACGGGGTACGCGGGCGTGGCGGGACGGGCGCGAGGGGCGGTCAGCCGAGCGTGTCCGCCGCGAGCGCCGAGGAGTCACGCAGGAACGTCGCGCAGCGCTCGTACTCCTCCTGCTCGCCGATCGCCTGCGCGGCGCGGGCCAGCGCGTGCAGGGCGCGCAGGAACCCGCGGTTCGGCTCGTGCTCCCACGGCACCGGGCCGTGGCCCTTCCAGCCGGCCCGGCGCAGCGAGTCGAGGCCGCGGTGGTAGCCGGTGCGCGCGTACGCGTACGACTCCACGACGCTGCCCCTGTCGAACGCGCCGTCGGCGAGCTGTGCCCAGGCGAGCGAGGACGCGGGGTACTTCGCAGCGACGTCGGCGGGCGCCGTACCGGACGCGAGCAGTTCGCGGGGCTCCGGGTCGTCGGGCAGGTGGGTCGGGGGCGGGCCCCCGAGGAGGTCCTGGTGAATAGCCATGCCCCCAGTCTGCCCTCCCGCCGCGGCAACCGGCGCCCGTCCCCCGAAGTCGGTCCGTCCGGCGCCCGGCACCCCGGGGAAATCCAGGTGTGCCGGGGCCGTCCGGCGGGAGGATCCGCGGACGCGCGGACTGCTCCCGCAGGAGGTCCGGTCCGCGTGCGTGCGGACTACTTCAGGCGGGTGCCCGTCGAGCGCAGCGCAGCGCACGCCTCGGTGACCCGCTTGGCCATGCCGGCCTCGGCCGCCTTGCCCCACGTGCGGGGGTCGTACTTCGACTTGGTGCCGACCTCGCCGTCGACCTTCAGTACCGCGTCGTAGTTGCGGAACATGTGCTCCACGACGGGGCGGGTGAAGGCGTACTGCGTGTCCGTGTCGAGGTTCATCTTCACGACGCCGTTGTCCAGCGCGGTGGCGATCTCCTCGGCCGTCGAGCCCGAGCCGCCGTGGAAGACGAAGTCGAACGGCGAGGTCTTGCCGTACTTCGCGCCGACGCCCTCCTGGAGGTCCTTCAGCAGTTCGGGGCGCAGCACGACGTTGCCCGGCTTGTAGACGCCGTGCACGTTGCCGAAGGACGCGGCGAGCAGGTAGCGGCCCTTCTCGCCCAGGCCGAGCGCCTCGGCGGTGCGCAGCGCGTCGTCGACGGTCGTGTACAGCTCGTCGTTGATCTCGTGGCTGACACCGTCCTCCTCGCCGCCGGTCGGGGTGATCTCGACCTCAAGGATGATCTTGGCGGCGGCGGCCTTGGCCAGCAGCTCCTGGCCGATGGCCAGGTTGTCGGCCAGCGTCTCGGCGGAGCCGTCCCACATGTGGGACTGGAAGAGCGGGTTCTCGCCGCGCGCGACGCGCTCGGCGGAGATGTCCAGGAGCGGGCGGACGTAGGTGTCCAGCTTGTCCTTGGGGCAGTGGTCGGTGTGCAGCGCGACGGTGATGTCGTACTTCGCGGCGACGATGTGCGCGAACTCGGCCAGGGCGACCGCACCGGTCACCATGTCCTTGTTGTGCTGGCCGCCCAGGAACTCCGCACCACCGGTGGACATCTGGATGATGCCGTCGCTCTCGGCCTCCGCGAAGCCGCGCAGGGCGGCGTGCAGGGTCTGGGACGAGGTCACGTTGATGGCCGGGTAGGCAAACTTCTCAGCCTTCGCCCGGTCGAGCATCTGGGCGTAGACCTCGGGGGTTGCGATGGGCATCTGTCCGCTCCTTGGGATATGCGGGTGTGCGTGCTGGTCCCTGACCTGGGGGCGACGTCATCGTCGACCCTCATCTTTCCAGACTCTTCACGGGACTCCACCCCGCGGAACCCGGCAGGCGGCCCGCTCCTCGCGTCCCGGAACGCGCGAAGGGCGTCGTGTTTCACGTGAAACACGACGCCCTTACGCGAAACGCCAGGTCACAGCCATGCAAGGGCGGTGAAGCGCCCTTTGCTCACCGCGTCACGCCAGTCCCAGGTCCGCCAGCTGGTACCCGGTCAGGTACGGCACGCCCGCGTCCGCGAGGGCCTTGGCCGCACCCCGGTCGACGATGGTGGCGACCGCGACGACCTCGCCGCCCGCCTCCCGTACCGCCTCGACCGCGGTCAGCGGCGAGCCGCCGGTCGTCGAGGTGTCCTCGACGACCAGACAGCGGCGGCCCTTGACCTCGGTGCCCTCGATGCGGCGCTGCATCCCGTGCGCCTTCTGCGCCTTGCGCACGACGAACGCGTCGAGCCGCTGCCCGCGCGCGGCGGAGGCGTGCAGCATCGAGGTGGCGACCGGGTCGGCGCCGAGCGTGAGGCCACCCACGCAGTCGAAGTCCAGCTCGGCGGTCAGGTCGAGCATGACCTGGCCCACCAGCGGCGCGGCCTCCCCGTCCAGGGTGATGCGGCGGAGGTCGATGTAGTAGTCGGCCTCCCGCCCCGAGGAGAGGGTCACCTTGCCGTGCACCACGGCCTTGTCCTTGATCTGCTGGAGCAGGTCAGCGCGTACGTCAGTCATGCCTACGAGCTTAAGTGGGCGCTACCCGAGCCGCCGCCACGACCAGGTGGCGGCGGCCTCCAGGGGATCCACCGGCGTGACCAGGCGGGGCAGCGTGTTCAGCCCGTTGGGCGGGCCGGTCTGCGGCTCCACGCACACGGCGGCCGCCTGCTCGTCGTACACGACGACCCACTCCTCGCGGCTGGTCACCCTGATCTCCAGCTGCTGCGGCCAGGTCAGGGTGACGTCGACGCCGTCGGGCATGCCGAAGCAGTCGTCCCACGGGCTGGGGAGGGGGTCGATGCGGCGGCCGGTGGGGAGGTGGTCGTCGCCGCGCTCCTCCTGCCAGGCGGCGTCGAAGGACAGCTCGACGTCCGCGCCGGAACCGAGGTTGCGGCGGAACCAGGGGTGCCAGCCGACCTGTGCGGGGAAGGAGTTGTCGTACGTCTCGACGCCCATGGTGAGGGTGAGCGTGTCCGGGGTGAGTTCGAGGGTGTGGGTGACCCGGCCCGCGTACGGCCAGGGGCTGGTGAGGTCGTACGTGAAGGACGCGGACGCGGTGTCGCGGTGCACGGTCCGCCAGCGGGTGTCGCGGCCGGTGCCGTGAATGGCGTGCGGCGGGGAGTTCACCGGCAGCTGGTGGACCTTCTCGCCGTCGCGGAAGATCCCGTTCTCGGTGCGCCCGCACCAGGGCACCATCGGGAAACAGCCGAACGGCTTGCCGTTCTCCGGCTGGCGCAGCACCTCGGTGGCCCCGATGCGCAGGCTTTCGATGCGGCAGCCGTCGGCCGGGTCCACGGTCAGCTCGACGTCGCCGGCGCTCAGCAGGACACCGGGATGCTTGTTCTGTTCGCTACTCACACTTCGACAGTACTCAGCTCGGACCCCGACTTGGCCCACTTGTGCCTGCTGGTGCCCCGGGCCGCACCGCGGATGGCCCGGGGCGTCCTACTTGCGGCGGCGCAGCACCCTGCCGACGACCACCGCGGAGGCGACCGCGAGGGCGGCGGCCGGGGCGAGGCGGCGCAGCGTGTACGGGCCGGAGGCGGGGGCGGGGGCCATGACCGGGGCGTACCGGCCGCGCGGCGGCGCGTGGTCGACCTCCTCGGCGCTGCGGCCGATCATCGTGCGGCGGGCGTGCGCGGCTTCGGCCGGCGGCTCGTCGGGGAAGGCGTCCGGAAGCTCGCCGGGAAGCCCTTCGAGGGCCGCGCGCAGGGCTTCGTCCTCGTCCTCGCGGAGTGCGTCGGCGTCGCTGACGGGGCGGGTGCCCGAGCCGGTGCCGGGCAGCGGGTCGTCGAAGGACAGTTCCTCGTCGGTGAGCCGGTCGAGGGGCGGCGGCACGTCCGCCTCGTCCGCCTCGACCGGAGGGTGACCCGGGGAGGCGGCGGGCCCGGCGGCCTCGGTGCCCAGGCGGGCTGCGAACCGGTCGAGAAGGCGGTGCACGGCGGCTTCGACGGCCGGGGCGTCGAGTTCGGTGATGCGGCCGTCGCCGTGGGCGGTGCCGCTGAAGTACAGGGTCGTGCCCCGGTCCGGGGTCTCCCCGCTCTCCTCGGTGCGTACGGTCAGCGCGAGCTTGACCGAGCCGTTGCCGCGCGCTTCGGTGCCTTCGCCCTCGACGGAGTGAACGCCGGGCTCGTCGGCGGCGGTGACGCTCAAGGTGCCGCGGTAGGTGATGGTGTGGCCGCCGACCCGGACCTTCATCCGGCCGGACAGCGGCGGGGACGTCTTGTCGGCGTCCTGCTGGAGGCCTGGCACGCAGCGGGCGACCCGGGCGGGGTCGGCGAGCGTCTGCCGTACGGCCTCGGGCAGAACCGGAACGAACACCTCATGCTCCATGCTGGCTGAGCCTACTCAGGTGGGGCGTGGACATGCATGACTCCGGGCGCAAGTTCTGCGGGTGGATTTCGCGGGCCGTGGGCCGGTTGGGTGGCCGCCGCCCGTGGCCCCGGGCCGGCCTGCGCCCCGTCCCCCGGCGTCCCACCCCGTCGGCGCACGAGGTCGCGGGCCGCCTCCCGGCCGAGGGCCCTCGGTGCGCGGGGCGCCACACCCCGGTGGCTCAGTGCGCGTAGCGCGGATGGACCAGGGTCGAGGCCGGTACGTTGCGGACCCGGGACTCCTCCGCCGACCTGGCGCCCTCACGCAGCACCGACGGGGTGAGGGCGCGGAGGGCAGGCGCGTCCGGGGGCAGGTCCAGGGCCGGCCGGGTGGGAGCGGCGAGAATGAGCCCCCAGTCGCGGGGCGCGCGCCCGTTGCCGGAGGAGCGGTCGGGCCCCGCGCTGTAAACGGAGAACCGTCCGGTCGCACGGTAGGGCCGCGTGGCGAGGCCCGCCGCGCGGAGGGTGGCGTCGACCGTCCAGTACACCCGCGGCCTGGCGCCGATCGGCCCGGCATGCACGACGATCCGTCCCCGCGGGGTCAGGACGTCCGCCGCGAGGCCGTAGAACTCCTGCGAGTAGAGCTTCGTGGAGGCGGTGATGCCCGGGTCCGGGAGGTCGGAGATCACCACGTCGTACGGCGGGTCGGCGTACGGCGCCGAGCGCAGCCACTGGAACGCGTCCGCGTGGACGACGTGCAGCCGGGGATCCTGGTGGACGCCGCCGTTGAGGACGCTCAGCGCCGGGTCGGTGCGGGCGAGTTCGACGACGCCGGGATCGAGTTCGACCAGAGTGAGCGAGCGGACGTCCGGGTAGCGCAGCACCTCGCGCGCGGCCAGACCGTCGCCGCCGCCGAGGATGAGGACACGGGCGTGGCCGCCGCGCATCGCGGGGTGGACGAGCGCCTCGTGGTAGCGGTGCTCGTCCCGGCCTGAGACCCGCAGCCGGCCGTCCAGGAAGAGGTCCAGGGGCCCGCGCGGCCCGCCGGTGATGACGACCTCCTGCACGTCCGTCTGGACCGCGACGCGGACCCGGTCGCCGTACACCGCCCGCCTGGCCGCCCGTTCGAAGTCGTCGACCAGCACGGTGGCGGTGGCCAGCCCGGCGAGTACCGCCACGTTGGCCAGCACCAGGAGCCAGCGTTCCCGACGGGTGAGTTCGCGCCGGAAGAGCCACAGGACGAGGGCCCCGCCGACGGCCGTGTTGATCGCGCCGGTGACCAGGGCGCCGGTGAGCTGGCCCAGCATGGGCAGCAGCAGGAAGGGGAACGCGAGACCGCCGACCAGCGCCCCCACGTAGTCCGCGGCGAACAGGTCGGCCACGTCACCGCTGGCGTCGTCCTCCGCCCCCGCCGCTCCCGCAGCGCTCTCCCCTCCGGAAGTCCCCGCCGCCGGCACGGTCCCGGCTGCCGCCCCCGCGGTTCCCACCGGCCACGCCGTCCCGCGCGCCTCCGCGGCCCCTTCCCGCGCCGGTGCGCCGCCCCCGCGGTCCTGGCGGCCGATCCACTGGATCAGCGTCATCAGCAGCGGGATCTCCGCGCCGATGAGGACACCGATGGCCAGTGAGAACGCCACCAGGACGTACCGCGCACCGCCGAACCAGGCGAAGGACGCGTACAGCACCAGTGCCGAACTCCCGCCGACCGCCGCGAGGCCCGCCTCCAGCAGTCCGAACCCGACGGCCGCCCGGCAGCGCAGCCGTTTCGCCAGCAGCGAGCCGACGCCCATCGCGAAGACCATGGTGGAGAGGACCACGGACGCCTGGGTGACGGAGTCGCCGATCAAGTACGAGGCGAGGGCGACCAGTTCGAGTTCGTACACCAGCCCGCACGCGGCACAGACGAACACCACGCCGAGCACCAGGAACCGGGCCAGCCGAGGCCGCACCGGCAGCCGACCCACCGCCTCGGTGCGGCGCTGCGGCGGCACTCCGCCGGAACCGGTGCCGCCCCCGGCGGCGGCTGCGGGGACCGCGGCAGTCGCAGCCGAGTTGCCGGAGGCGGCGCGACCGGAGGAATCCGCGGCCCGCGACGCACCGAGCGAGCCCCGACAGCCGGGCGGGTCCCCGGAGCCCGAAGGGGCCACGGGATCCGAGCGGTTGGGGCCGGCTGGAGCGGAGGCCGGTTGGATCATGCTGGGAACGCTACGTCACCCCGTGCTCGCGACCTGTCACCCACAAGGGTGCTCCTGAGGCACCCCCGCATACCGCCCGCTCACCCGCCTCCCTCACACCGCGGCCGGCACCCGCACCCCCACTCGGGTGCGCGTCACCACCAGTTGCCCCTCCTGCGGGTAGGCGTGCCAGGTGCGCCAGCTGACCTGGTCGCGCTCCTCGCGCTGGGCGAGCAGCGCGGTGAAGGCGTGCAGGCTGCCCGGGAACGTACCGGCGAGACCGTGAGGATGGTCGGCCACCAGGGCGAGCAGCTCCTGGGCGCGTCCCGCGAAGGCGGCCTCGCTGAGCGTCTCGACGCGCGCGGCGAACTCGTAGTCCCAGTGGCCGACCTGCTTGGAGACGCCGAGCGGGAGCGGGGTGCGGCTGCCCGGAATGCAGGCGACGGTCTCGGAGCAGTACCCGTCGCCCTCCTCCAGGAGGATCTGGTGGGAGGCACCGAGGAGCCGCAACTGGAGTTTCGCGTCGCCGAGTTCGAGGTCCAGTACGGCCAGGGCGGGCAGCGGTTCGCGGCCCAGCGCCCAGGCGAGGTCGGAGGCACACGTGTCGGTGTAGTCGGTCTTGAGGGTCGTGAGCATGAGGGGGCTCCGCAAACACGCAGTGGGGGGATGGACCGGGCACGCCGTGAGGTGAACGGGAGGAGTTCGGGGGGACCGCCCGCTGGGGCGCGCCGAGGGCCGGAGGATTCCGGGGTCCGAGTGATTCCTGGGGGCTTGCGCGGGGTTTCGTGGCCCGGGGCCACAGGAAGCACGGGGCATCGCGGGAAGAACAGGAAAAAGCCGGGCGGGGATCAACTGAGGGTGGTTGAGGGGCGGCTGATGATTTTTCAACAGCGAGGGAACCACGAAGCGCACGGCGCTCCTAGCGTTTTTACCCAACTTGGCGTGGTTTCCATCCCCTGGGGGGCCACACGGATCAACTGTTCAACAAAAGCGCGCCCGGCGGGAGTTCGGATCGGCGTACTGCCGTTCCCTCGTCCCGCCGGGCGCGCGGCGCGTTCCCTCAGGTGTGCGAAGCCGGATCAGCTTTCCGGCGGATCAGCTGCCCCGTGTCAGCTGCCTCCGCCGCAGCCACCCCCGCCACCGCCTCCGCCGCCGCACGAGGAGCCTCCCCCGCAGGACATCGAGCTTCCGCAGCCGCCGCCTCCGCCTCCGGCCCACCAGCTCCCGCCGCCCCGGCGGACGGAGCGCTTCCGCAGCGAGGTCGTCGTGCGTACGGGAGGCTTCGGCGACCTCCTTGCCCCCGCCCCGACCCCGACCAGGATCAGGACCGCCACTCCCAGCGCGATGAACAACGCCATGGCTCCCCACCGTCCTTCCGTTCCCCCGTCGGGCGGCAGTTCGCCCGAACGTGTTCAGGGGATTCCCGCCCGCCACCACGGCCAAAGCACACTTGAGCAACTCCAGAGGTTCCGCGCAGGATGGCGCCATGACCTCCCGCTCCGACACCCCCGGCCCGGACACCCCCGCCCCCGCGACCCCCGGGACCGGATCTCCGCCGCCCGGGACCCCCGCACCCGGAACGCCCGCGTCCGAAACGACCGCAACTGGAATCCCCAGTTCCGAAACCGTCGCCCCTTCTCGTGCGGGCCGCCCGTTCCTCAACCGCCGCCTCGCCGGTTTCGGGACGACGATCTTCGCCGAGATGTCGGCGCTGGCCGTGCGCACCGGCGCCGTCAACCTCGGTCAGGGCTTCCCCGACGAGGACGGGCCCGAGTCGGTCCGCGAGGCGGCGGTACGGGCGCTGCGCGACGGTCGCGGCAACCAGTACCCGCCCGGTCCCGGTGTACCCGAGCTGCGCGAGGCGATCACCGCGCACCAGCAGCGGTGGTACGGAGTGGCCCTCGACCCGGACACGGACGTCCTGGTCACCGCAGGCGCCACCGAAGCCGTCGCGGCGGCGCTGCTCGCCCTGGTGGAACCGGGCGACGAGGTGATCGCGCTGGAGCCGTACTACGACAGTTACGCCGCCTGCATCGCCATGGCCGGCGGCACCCGCGTCCCGGTCACCCTGCGGCCCCGCGACGGGGCGTACCACCTCGATCTCGACGAACTGCGCGACGCGATCACCCCGCGCACCCGGCTGCTCCTCCTCAACACCCCGCACAACCCGACCGGCACGGTCCTCACCCGCGCCGAGCTGTCCGCCATCGCGCAACTCGCCGTCGAACGCGACCTGCTGGTGGTCACCGACGAGGTGTACGAACACCTGGTGTACGACGGCGAACACGTCCCCCTGGCGTCCCTCCCCGGCATGCGGGAGCGGACCGCGACGATCTCGTCCAGCGGAAAGACGTTCGCGCTCACCGGATGGAAGGTCGGATGGGTGACGGGCAGCCGGGAGATGGTGGCCGCGGTGCGCTCCGCCAAGCAGTTCCTGACGTACGTCTCGGCGGGGCCCTTCCAGTACGCGATCGCCGAGGCGCTGGCCCTGCCCGACACGTACTACGAGGCGCTGCGCACCGAAATGCGTGCCCGGCGCGACCTGTTGGCGGACGGCCTCGCGGCGGCGGGCTTCGGGGTGTACCGGCCCGCCGGAACCTACTTCGTGACCACCGACATCAGGCCCCTCGGCGGCACCGCGGACGGCTTCGCCTTCTGCCGGGAGCTGCCCGAGCGGGCCGGGGTCGTCGCCGTCCCCAACGCGGCCTTCTACGACGACCGGACGGCCGGCGCCCCGTTCGTGCGGTTCGCCTTCTGCAAGCGGCGCGAGGTGCTGAGCGAGGCCGTGCGGCGGCTGAAGGGGCTCGCCGGGGGGTGAGCGACCGGCTGGAGGGCGCAGAGCCCCGGGGCTGGAGCCTGCTGGGCTCCTGGCGTCCGGGGTCCCGCCGGCCGACGTGGGCGTCCCCGCCAGCGCCGTACGGGATCCGGTAACCGACTGCCCGTACCCTTACCCCCTACACCCGGACGTCCGCCCGTCAGCGGCGGGCCGTGCCGGGGCCGATCAGCGTCGGGACGGCCGCCGTCCCGCGACCGTCCCCGCGCCCGGAGGCAGCCCCGTGTCCGTCGACACCACGCCGGTCGGCACCACCGACGACTCCGGAACCGACCGCACCGGCGGCCCCGCCCGCGCCCGGCCCGCCGCACGTCCCCGCACCCGGGACGCCCTGCGCGCCTCGCTCCGGCGGGCCGCCCCCGCCCTGGCGCTGTTCGCGGCGGCCCGGCTGACCGGGATGCTCGTGGTGTCGCTGTGGGCGTGGCACGTCGGGCGCTCACCGATGCGGGCGCTCGGCCAGTCCTGGGACTCGCTCTGGTACACCCGGATCGCCCAGCACGGCTACGGCCACACCCGCGTCCTGGAGGACGGCGCCGTCCTCCAGAGCGACCTGGCGTTCTTCCCGCTCTATCCCGGGCTGATCCGGTCGGTGTCCCACGTCCTGCCGGTGACGCCGGGCGGTGCGGGCCTGCTGATCTCCTGGCTGGCCGCCGGGGTCGCCGCCTGGGGCGTCTTCGTCGTCGCCGACCGGCTGTACGGGCACCGGGCCGCCACCTTCACGGTCGTCCTGTGGGGGCTGCTGCCGCACTCGGTGGTGCTGTCGATGGCGTACACCGAGCCGGTTTTCGTCGCGCTGTCCGCCTGGGCGCTGTACGCGGTGCTGACCGGCCGCTGGCTGTGGGCGGGGGCACTGGCCGCGCTCGCCGGGCTCTCGCGGCCCAATGCGGTCGCCCTGGTGGCCGCGGTCGTCGTCGCGGCTCTCTGGGTGATCGTCGGGCAGCGCGGGCGGGCCCCCTGGCGGGTGTGGGCGGCGGCTGCTCTCGCGCCGCTCGGCTGGGCGGCGTACGTCTGCTACGTCGGCATCCGCAAGGGCGACCCGCTGGGTGGCTACTTCGCGGTGCAGGCGGGCTGGACCTCCCGCTTCGACTTCGGAATGGGCACCTTCCGCTACGTCCGGCACCTGGTGAGCGCCCCGGAGCACTTCGGCTTCCCGATGGCCCTGGTCATCACGGGTACGGCGGTACTGCTGCTGGCCCTGCTCCTGTGCGGGATGGAACGGCGCCCTCCGCTTCCGCTCCTGGTCTACTCGACGGCGCTCGTGCTCATCGCGGTCGGCGGCGCGGGCTACTTCGAGTCCAAGCCGCGCTTCCTGCTCCCCGCGTTCCCCCTGCTGTTCCCGCTCGCCTGCGCCATGGCGAAGGCCCGGCCGCGGGCCGCGTTCGTGGTGACCGCCGCCCTGGCCGTGCTCTCGATGGGGTACGGGACGTACCTGGTGACGGTCGCCCCGATGCCGATGTGAGGCCACCGGCGGGTACGCCTGCGCCGCACGGCGCCCGTGGGGCGTACGTCCGCCCGTGGGGCGTACGTCAGAGCCTCACCGCGTACGTCAGGGCCTCAGCGCGTACGGTCAGAGCCTCACGGTCCGGCGACCGGGCCCTGCATGTGCTCGCTGAGCCACTGGATCGACCCCTCCGCCATGCCTCCGACGTACGTCTTGGCGTTGTGGCTGCCGTTGCGGATGACGTTCAGCCGCGTCTTGACCCGGCCCTTCCCGTACTTCTCGGCGAAGCGGCGGACGTCCTGGACGTTCGCCTCCCTGGACCCGACCTGGAAGGCGAGGTAGACGTCCTTGTCCGGAGCGGAGGGCTGCCGGGACAGCGCGTCGGCCAGCTTCCGCGGATCGTTGGCGGCGCGCTCGGCCTCGTGGCCGGCCCAGAGCGGGGAGTCCGGGACGGTGTCGGGGCCGGAGGCGATGACGGCCTTGAACCTGTCGGGGTGCTTCAGGACCGACTTCAGTCCGACGAAGGCGCCGGACGAGGACCCCATGAACGCCCAGCCGTCGCGGGAGGTGAAGGTGCGGAAGTTGGCCCGTACGAAGTCGGGCACGTCCTCGGTCATCCAGGTGCCCATCCGGGGCTGCCCGGGAATGTCGCTGCCGTCGTAGTAGTGCGTGGCGTCCGGGTTCAGCACCGGCATCACCACGAGGAAGGGGTGGCTCTTCTTCTCCTTCGACCAGGTGGCGAGGGAGCTCTGGAGCTTGAGGTCGGTGCCCATCCAGTAGTTGTTGGGGTAGCCGTTGCCGCCGGGCAGCGCGATCAGCACGGGGAAGCCGCTGCGCGCGTACTTCGGGTCGAAGTACTCCTTCGGCGCCCACACCCAGACCTTGCCGGTGAACCCGGACTTCTTCCCGGCCAGGGCCGTCACCGCGATCCTGGTGCCGTCGGCTATGGAGTTCTGGGTGGTGAACGCGGCCTTCGGACCGGTCGGCAGCAGCGTCTTCGCGGTGGCCTCCGAGGGGGTCCGGTCCGGCCGGGAATCCTTCGCGCCCGGGTCCGCCGGCGGCTCCTCGCCCATCGGTCCGCCCTCCGCGTCGAAGGAGACCGGCTCGCCCTGCTCGAACCAGCCGGTGCGGTACGCCCAGGAACCCGCCACTCCGAGGCCGACGCCGAACAGCACGCTCACCACGACCAGCAGCACCAGCCATATGCGGGACCTCCGCCGCCGGTGCGGGACGGGGCCGCCAGGGTGACTCATCAGAACTCCGTTCGACCGGGCCCGGGGTGGCCGCACAGAGAGAGGCGGCTTTGGCCCGCTTGGTTCGCCCGCACGCCCGCAACGTGCGCCACTCCACACGCATCCGGACATGACAGGGGCCCGGCCGCCGTAGCGGCCGGGCCCCTGTCATGCGCTGTACGTGGCCGAAGCCCCGGCCCGCGACAGGCCCGGGGTCCGAGAACCCCGGGCTCCGCCGGGCTCAGGCCTCGTCGTCGCCCTTGTCGTCGTTCTCGACGGCGGAGTCGACGTCCTTCTCCAGGCCGAGCTGCTCGACGACCCACTTGTCGAACTCGATGGAGGCGCGGACCCAGCTGACCGTGGAGGACACGAAGTGCTCCAGGGAGACGCCGGTGCCGATCAGCATCTGCGCCTCGCCGATGAGGCGGACGGAGCCGTCGTCGTGCGTGTGACTGTAGACCTTCGGCCACAGGGTGCGGCGGTTCCAGTCGTCCAGCAGTTCGAGGAGCTGGACCTTCTCCTCGATGCTGTGCGGGCGGTCGTAGAACGTCCGTACCGAGAAGACCTGCTGGTCGTCCTCGCCGCGGAACATGAAGTACGTGCGGAATTCCTCCCACGGCGCGGCGAGGTCACCCTCGTCGTCGACGACGTACTTCAGCTCCATCTGGTCCAGGAGCTGCTTGACCAGATCCTGGTCGGGGACGACGGGGCCCGCCGGTCCCTCGGGCTGCGGTTCGGGCTGTCCCCCGAAATTCGGAATCGAGGACGGGTCGATGCTCACCGTGTATTTCCCTTCGTACGGTTCCGGTCATCCTCTCCCATGCCGGGAGGGGGATGGCAAGCCCCACAGGGGGCGATCCGCTGCGAGCTGACAGATCGCCTCGAATCGCACCCCTTACCGGGGCGGGGCGTGCCCTGCGCGGGCCGTGCCGGTCATGCCTCCTTCTCGGTGGAGACCGCCGTATCCGTCGCCGGGCCCACGACCAGCCCGTCGCCGACCAGGTCCACCCGTACCGTGTCGCCGTCCCTGACCTCGCCGGCCAGGATCTCCTTGGCGAGGCGGTCGCCGATGGCGGTCTGGATGAGGCGGCGCAGCGGGCGGGCGCCGTACGCCGGGTCGTTGCCCTCCTCGGCCAGCCAGGCCAGTGCGTCGGGGGTGACGTCCAGGGTCAGCTGCCGGTCGGCCAGACGCTTGGCGAGGCGTTCGACCTGGAGGCCGGCGATGTGCGCCAGCTCATCCTTGCCGAGGGCGGAGAAGACCACCAGGTCGTCGAGCCGGTTCAGGAACTCCGGCTTGAAGGAGGCGCGTACGACCTCCATGACCTGCTGCTTCTTCACTTCCTCCGAGGTCGTGGGCTCCATCAGGTACTGGCTGCCGAGGTTGGAGGTCAGCACCAGGATGACGTTGCGGAAGTCGACCGTCCGGCCCTGGCCGTCGGTGAGCCGGCCGTCGTCGAGCACCTGGAGGAGGACGTCGAAGACCTCCGGGTGCGCCTTCTCGATCTCGTCCAGGAGCACGACGCTGTACGGGCGCCGGCGCACGGCCTCGGTGAGCTGGCCGCCCTCCTCGTAGCCGACGTAGCCGGGCGGGGCACCGACCAGCCGGGAGACGCTGTGCTTCTCGCCGTACTCCGACATGTCGATGCGGACCATGGCCCGCTCGTCGTCGAAGAGGAAGTCGGCGAGGGCCTTCGCCAGCTCGGTCTTGCCGACGCCGGTGGGGCCGAGGAAGACGAACGAGCCGGTCGGCCGGTCCGGGTCGGCGATTCCGGCGCGGGTGCGGCGTACCGCGTCGGACACCGCCTGCACGGCCTCGTGCTGCCCGATCAGCCGCTTGCCGAGCTCCTGCTCCATGCGCAGCAGCTTCTGCGTCTCGCCCTCCAGCAGCCTGCCCGCCGGGATGCCTGTCCAGGAGCCGACCACGTCCGCGATGTCGTCCGGGCCGACCTCCTCCTTGACCATGGTGTCGACCTCGCGGACCTCCGCCTCCGCGGCGGCGGCCTCCTCCAGCTCCCGCTCCAGGCCGGGGATCTCCCCGTACAGCAGCTTGGAGGCGGTGTCGAAGTCGCCGTCGCGCTGGGCGCGCTCGGCCTGGCCGCGCAGTTCGTCGAGCTTCTCCTTCAGCTCACCGACCCGGTTGAGTCCCTGCTTCTCCTTCTCCCAGCGGGCATTGAGGCCGCGCAGCTCCTCCTCCTTGTCGGCGAGGTCGCGGCGCAGCTTCTCCAGGCGCTGCACGGAACCGGCGTCGGTCTCGTTCTTCAGCGCCAGCTCCTCCATCTTGAGCCGGTCCACCGACCGCTGGAGCTCGTCGATCTCGACGGGCGAGGAGTCGATCTCCATGCGCAGCCGGGAGGCCGCCTCGTCGACGAGGTCGATCGCCTTGTCCGGCAGGAAGCGGGAGGTGATGTACCGGTCGGACAGCGTGGCCGCCGCGACCAGCGAGGAGTCCGCGATCTGCACCTTGTGGTGCGCCTCGTAGCGTCCCTTGAGGCCGCGGAGGATCGCGATGGTGTCCTCCACGGACGGCTCGGCGACCAGCACCTGCTGGAAGCGCCGTTCCAGCGCCGGGTCCTTCTCGATGCGCTCGCGGTACTCGTCGAGGGTGGTCGCGCCGACCATCCGCAGCTCGCCGCGGGCCAGCATCGGCTTGAGCATGTTGCCGGCGTCCATGGCGGAGTCGCCGCCCGCGCCGGCGCCCACCACCGTGTGCAGCTCGTCGATGAAGGTGATGATCTGGCCGTCGCTCTCCTTGATCTCGGAGAGGACGGTTTTCAGCCGCTCCTCGAACTCGCCCCGGTACTTCGCCCCGGCGACCATCGCGCCCAGGTCGAGGGAGACCAGCTTCTTGTTCTTGAGCGACTCGGGTACGTCGCCCTTCACGATGCGCTGGGCCAGGCCCTCGACGACGGCGGTCTTGCCGACGCCGGGCTCGCCGATCAGCACCGGATTGTTCTTGGTACGGCGCGACAGCACCTGCACCACCCGGCGGATCTCCTGGTCGCGGCCGATGACCGGGTCCAGCTTCCCCTCGCGCGCGGCCGCCGTGAAGTCGGTGCCGAACTTCTCCAGCGCCTTGTACTGGCCCTCGGGATCCGCGGTGGTCACCCGGCGCCCTCCCCTGCTCGTCTCGAATGCGGCGAGCAGCTTCTTCGCGCTCGCGCCCTGGTCCTTCAGTACGTCGGCGCTCCGGCCGCCCTTGGCCGCCAGAGCGATCAGCAGGTGCTCGGTGGACAGGAACTCGTCGCCCAGCTCCTTGGCCCGCTGCGACGCGTCGGCGACGACGGCCAGCAGCTCGCGGTCGGGCTGCGGCGGGGCGACGGTGGACCCGGTCACGCTGGGCAGCGCCGCCAGCAGCCGCTCGACTCCGGCGCGCACCTCCGCCTGGTCCGCCTCGACGGCGGCCAGCAGGTCGGTGATGTTCTCGTTGTCCTGGCCCTCCAGCAGTGCGAGCAGCAAGTGCGCGGGGGTCAGATCGGGGTGGCCGTCCGAAACGGCCCGGTTGGTGGCCGCGTTGATCGCGTCCCGGCTCCTGTTGGTCAGCTCTGCTTCCACGTCTCTTCTCTCCTCCTGCGCACCGTCGACCGGCCTCTGGGGCCCCACCGAGTTCTATGACTCATCCAACGTGTACAAAGTTGAGTCTATTCCACTCACCTTTGTGCGGGCGCACCGGGTCGGCGGGGGAGCCCGCCCGGTTAATCTGCGGGACATGGCCATCGACGTACGCAACCCGAGCCCCGAGTACCGCGCCTTCTGGTCCGAGTACCACCTCTGCACCCTGACTACCCCCCGCCCGGACGGCACGCCACACGTGGTGCCGGTGGGGGTGACGTACGACGCGGAGGACGGCATCGCCCGGGTCATCTGCTCCGGCAGCAGCCGCAAGGCCGTCCACGTGCGCGCGGCGGGCGAGCAGGGGGCACGGGTGGCGGTCTGCCAGATGGCGGGTGCGAAGTGGGCGACGCTGGAGGGCGTGGCGCGGCTGCGCACCGAGCCGGCGGAGGTCGCGTACGCCGAGCAGCGCTACAAGGAACGCTACGGGCGCACCCCGCGCGAGAACCCGGAGCGCGTGGTCATCGAGATCACCCTCACCCGCGGCATGGGCAACGCGTAGCGCGCCGCCGGCCGGTCCGCCGGGGAAGTCCGCACGCAGCACAGCGACGTCCTCGTGTTCAGGTCCACGAGGACGTCGCTGTGTGGGGGAAGCGCCGCGATGCGATCAGTGACGACGGGGGAATCGCATCAGGCGCTGCGGGGGGTGGCTGTAGCAGTCCGCGCGGCGGACCGTGGGGAACGAGTGATGGTCTCGGCCTCGATGAGCTGGTGGTCGCACGTGTCGAGGCTCACGAAGATGTTGCCGTAGCGGATCTCGCAGCGGATGGGCTGGGGGGCGCCCCTCGGCCTGCGCAGACACCGGTACGCCCGGACGTCCTCGTCCTCCTCGCGCACGACCAGGATCGGTTCGCCGAAGAGGGTCACCATCAACGAGTCGCCGCGCTCGGGAACCGCCGAGACGAGATCGATGAGGTGCCATCCACCACGGATGACCCGGGCCATTTCGCGTCTGAAGGAGGGGTCGTCGGAGGGCATGGTCAGGCGCCCTTCCCTGCCGGAGCGCTGTTCCAGGCAATGTCCCCGTCCGCCTGGATGCTGTTCCACGCGATGTCCGAGGGCCCGGCCGCCTTGACGTCCCAGGCGATGTCCGACGGCTCGGCAGCCGCTCGGAAGTTCCAGGCGATGTCCGACGGCGGTGCCGCCACCGTTCCCGCCCCGTCCTTCCCGCTGGACCAGGCGATGTCCAGGGGCAGAACCGCCCCGAGAACCGCCCCGGCAGAGAAGGCCACCGCAAGACCTGAACGAAGCATTCGCTGATACATAGTCGGCTTTGTCCTCACTTCCATGGGTTCCTCACCCCGCCGGTAAAACGATGGCCTATTAGGCCACGTCAACACCACAGGGGCGGTGCATCATGTTCTTGCACGTTCAGGACCCTGGGGGACGGACCTATGACCGCAAATGCCGCCAACTCGACACATCCCCACGCGATAACCGAGATGTGTGACGCCGCGAAGCAGCTCTATGCGAGCGCCTTGCGTTCAGGGCGGATTCCCCGGGCGGAAGTCGACCCGGCCCCGTGCCTGATGGATCTCGCACTGCTGCATCCCGATCCTGACGACGCACTCTGGCTCCGGCCGGTTCCGCCGGCTTCGGCTCTGGCCAAAAGGCTCCAGACAATCGAGAACGAAATTCAGGTCAATCGGCGTCTGAGCGTCGAACTCACCGACACCTTCGAGCCATTCATGGCCATCAGCGCGCAGAATCCCCCGCCCACTTATGCCATTACGGTCCTGGAAGGGGACTCCCGGATCAACGCGGCCCTCGATCTCGCCCTCGCGGACACCGAGTTCGAGGTGCTGACGATCCAGCCGGGCGGCGGACGCAGCGAGGACGCACTCAACGCGGCGGTGTCACGCGGCCGCGCGCTCAACGGGCGCGGCGGATCCATCCGCACCCTCTACCAGCACACGGTACGCCACAGCCAGGGAACGCTCGCCTACGCGGAGATGATGGCCGGCGACAAGGTGGAGATACGCACCCTGGAGGAACTCCCGGACCGGCTCCTCGTCTTCGACCGCACGGTCGCCTTCATCCCGGCCCAGGACGACCGGCAGATCGCCCTGGAACTGCGGCACCCCGGACTCGTGTCCTACCTGGCCACCGTCTTCGAGCACTTCTGGAGCCGCGCGACCCCCCTCGTCGAGCCCGTGACGTACGACCCGACCCCGGAGGGCATCTCGGGCGTCCAGCGCTCCATCGCGAAACTCCTCGTGGAGGGGCACGTCGACGAGGCCATCGCCCGCCGCCTCGGCATGAACGTCCGGACCTGCCGGGCCCACATCGCCAAACTGGCGTCCGCCCTCGGCAGCAGGAGCCGGGCGCAACTCGGCTACCTCATCGCGCAGTCGAACATCCTCGACGCATAGCCGCACCCGCATCCTTTCGCAGAACGGAAGACCCTTGATCCCGGATCCACCTCCCGCGATCACCGTCCTGGAAGGGCTCGCACGGATCAACGCCGCCCTCGACCTCGCGTGCGTGGCATGCCGCACGGAGGTCAGGACGATCCAGCCCGGCGGGGCCCGGCCGGAACACGCGCTGGCCCAAGCTCTGGAGAGAACCCACCTCCTGGCCCACCGGGGCCTGCGCATGCGCACGCTCTACCAGCACACCGTCCGGCACAGCTACGGCACGCTTGCCTACGTCGACCGGCTGCCGGACATCCAGGTCGAGATGCGCACCGTGGAGGAACTCGTCCCCCGGCTCCTCGTCTTCGATCGCACGGAGGCGTTCCTCGCCGCCACACCGGATGCGCAGACCGCCCTGCACCTGCGGAACCCGGATCTCGTCGGGTACCTGATCTCCGCCTTCGAACGCTTCTGGCAGCACGCCGTCCCCCTCGACGAACCCCTCCCCGAGCCCGCCTCCCCCGACGGCCTCACCGCCATCCGCCGCTCCATCGCACGCCTCCTCGTCCAGGGCCTCGTCGACGAGGAGATCGCGCAGCGCCTCGGCCTCAACGTACGCACCTGCCGCGCCCACATCGCCAAGCTCGCCGCCGCCCTCGGCGGCACCAGCAACCGCGCCCAGCTCGGCTACCTCATCGCCAAGTCCGGCGTCCTCGACACCTCACGCCCGACGCCTGGCGCCTGACCCCGCCGGCCTGTGGGAAGTCCACCGCCCGCGCAACCCTGCGCGTCCCGCCGCGGTCTTCCCCGGTGAACCGCCCGTCCCCGCCCCGAAGGCCATGGCATGACCGAGCGCACCCCGTCCACGACCGCCGCGCAACCGGTCGGCCTCAAGAAACGCCCCGAGGCCCCGCAGGCGGTCCGTCCGCCCCTGGACGACACGCTCTTCGGAGCCGTGACCGTCACCGTCGACACGCACACCCGCGTCACCGTGTCGGGCCCCGCGATCCCCCGGACCGTCCTCGTCCGCGCCCCCGGCGCGGCAAGGCCCGATCCGCACATCGCGATCGGCACCCGGGCCGCCGGCGAGCTGACCCTTTCCGTGGACGGCGCCCCGGCCTGGATCCGCCCCGGCAAGGGCCGCATCCGCCGCTCCACGTACAAGGTGGACGCCACCCACGACGGGGCCCGCTACCGCCTCACCCCCACTTCCCTCGCCACCAGCCGCTTCACCCGCGACGGCAGGCACCTCGCCGACTTCAGCGCCGACGGCGACGAGACGGTCCTCGTGGAGTGGCACCCGGACGCCGACCCCGAGCCCGTCGACGCCTCCCTCGGCTACACCCTCGCCGCCGCGTACGGCACCGGTGGTCAGCCGACGTGGATCACTCTCATCGACGTGGTCTCGGAACTGATTCCCTGAGCGCCCCGGGGCCCGGCCCCCCGGGAACGACGACGTGGGGCGGGAAAGCACCGGAGTGCCTTCCCGCCCCACGTGTCGCCGTCCCGTGCGCGCCGGCCGGACCCGTACGCGCCGGTCAGTCCCGCGGCCTCTTCGGCCGCCACACCACCAGCGCGCCCGCCTGCTGGACGTCCTGGTAGGGGACAAGGTCGCGCCGGTAGGAGGCGTGGACCTGGGCCTCGCGCTGCTGGAGGGCGGCGGCCGCGCCGTCCACCGCCGCCGAGAGTTCGGCGACGCGGGACTGCAGGGCGGCGACCTGGTTCTCCAGCTCGATGATGCGTTTGATGCCGGCCAGGTTGATGCCCTCGTCCTGCGACAACTGCTGCACGGTGCGCAGCAGTTCGATGTCGCGGGCAGAGTAGCGCCGGCCGCGCCCGGCCGTGCGGTCCGGGGAGACCAGGCCGAGGCGGTCGTACTGGCGCAGGGTCTGCGGGTGCAGACCGGAAAGCTGAGCGGCGACCGAGATGACGTACACCGGAGACTCGTCGGTCAGCTCGTAGGGGTTCCGTCGTCGGCCGTCCATCGCTCTCCTACGCTCCCTTCGCGTCCTGGAACAGTGCGGCCCTCGGGTCGTCGCCCTCGGTGGCCGTACGGTAATTCTCCAGGGCTTCCCTGGCCTTGTCGCTGAGCTTCGTCGGCACGTCGACCTCGACGGTGACCAGGAGGTCGCCCCGGGTGCCGTCCTTGCGGACCGCGCCCTTTCCGCGCGCCCGCATGGTGCGCCCGTTGGGCGTCCCGGCGGGCAGCTTGAGGGTGACGGCCGGGCCGCCGAGGGTGGGCACCTTCACCTCGCCGCCGAGCGTCGCCTCCACGAAGGTGACGGGCACGGTGACGGTGAGGTTGTCGCCCTTGCGGCCGAAGACCGGGTGCGCGTCGACGTGCACGACGACGTACAGGTCGCCCGCGGGGCCGCCCCGTTCACCGGGGGAGCCCTTGCCGCGGAGCCTGATGCGCTGCCCGTCCGTCACCCCGGCGGGGATGCGGACCTGCATGGTGCGCGAGGACTTGGCGCGTCCCGAACCCTTGCAGATGTCGCACGGGGTCTCGGCGATGAGGCCGCGCCCCTTGCAGTCCACGCACGGGTCGGTGAGGGAGAACCCGCCACCGCCGCCGCGCGAGACCTGCCCGGTACCGACGCAGGTCGGGCACACGCGGGGCGTGCCGTTCTTGTCGCCGGTGCCGGAGCACGCCTTGCAGGGGGCCTGGGAGGACATCCGCAGGGGGACGGTCGCGCCGTCCACCGCTTCGGTGAAGCTGAGGGTGACCTCGGATTCGATGTCCTGCCCGCGGCGGGGCTGGGTGCGCGTCCCCGTGCCGCCCCGGTTGAAGAGGCCGCCGAAGACGTCCCCTATGCCACCGCCGAAGCCGCCGGGCTGGGTGCCGCCGCCGGCCGCGCCGCCGAACAGGTCGCCGAGGTCGAAGTTGAACGAGCCGCCGCCGGCCGCCCCGGGGCGGGCGGCGAAGCCGCCGTTCCCGAAGAGGGCGCGCGCCTCGTCGTACTCCTTGCGCTTCTTGGCGTCACCGAGGACGTCGTTCGCCTCGGAGATCTCCTTGAAGCGGTCCTCGGCCTCGGCGTTGCCCTTGTTGGCGTCCGGGTGGAACTCGCGGGCGAGCTTCCGGTACGCCTTCTTGATCTCGGCCTCGGTGGCGTCCTTGGGGACGCCGAGAACCTTGTAGTAGTCCTTCTCGACGAAGTCCTTCGTGCTCATTTCCTCGACGTCCCTCCTCTCGGACTCCCAAGTACGGTGCTACCCCTCCTCGGGGGCACCGCTCTCCTTGTCATCGGAGTCATCCGACTTGTCTGCCTGCGCCTTGTCCGCCGACGCGCCCGGCTGGGGCTCGGCGACCGCGACCCGTGCGGGACGGATCGTACGCTCGCCGATCCGGTAACCCGGCTGGAGGATCGCCACACAGGTCGTCTCGGTGACGTCCGGCGCGTAGCTGTGCATCAGGGCTTCGTGGATCGTCGGGTCGAAGGGCTCGCCCTCCTTGCCGAACTGCTGGAGGCCCATCTTGGCGGCCACGGTCTCCAGCGACTCGGCCACCGACTTGAAGCCGCCGACCAGTTCGCCGTGCTCGCGTGCCCGGCCGATGTCGTCCAGGACGGGGAGGAGTTCGGTCACGAGGTTCGCCGCGGCGATCTCCTTGACCGTGACCCGGTCCCGCTCCACGCGGCGACGGTAGTTCTGGTACTCGGCCTGCAGGCGCTGGAGGTCGGCCGTGCGCTCGGAGAGCGCCATCTTGGCCTGGTCCAGCTGGGCGGTCAGTGCGACGTCCTTGGCTGCGTCCGCCGCGTGGGTGTTCGCTGCGTCCCCGGCCGGGGCCGCCGAGCCCGCCTCCTCGGAGGTGTCCTCGGCGGCCTTCGGCTCGGCGTCATCCGCGCCGGAGGGGACGTCGGGCTTCTCCTCGAAGCCCGGAGTCTCCTCCGTCATCAGGCAGCGCCACCCTTCTTGTCCTTCTCGTCGTCGACGATCTCGGCGTCGACCACGTCGTCCTCGGCCTGTGCCTGGCCGGCACCCGGGGCAGCGCCCTCGGCGCCGCCGGCCGCCTGCGCGCCCTGCGCGTCGGCGTACATGGCCTGGCCCAGCTTCTGCGAGACGGCCGCGACCTTCTCGGTGGCCGTGCGGATCTCCGCGGTGTCCTCGCCCTTGAGCTTGTCCTTCAGCTCGGTGACGGCGGTCTCGACCTCGGTCTTGACGTCGGCCGGGACCTTCTCCTCGTTGTCCTTCAGGAACTTCTCCGTCTGGTACACGAGCTGCTCGGCCTGGTTGCGGGTCTCGGCGGCCTCGCGGCGCTTGTGGTCCTCCTCCGCGTACTGCTCGGCCTCCTCACGCATCCGGTTGACCTCGTCCTTCGGCAGCGAGGAGCCGCCGGTGACGGTCATCTTCTGCTCCTTGCCGGTGCCGAGGTCCTTCGCGGCGACGTGCATGATGCCGTTGGCGTCGATGTCGAAGGCGACCTCGATCTGCGGCACGCCGCGCGGGGCGGGCGGCAGGCCGGTCAGCTCGAACATGCCGAGCTTCTTGTTGTACGCCGCGATCTCGCGCTCGCCCTGGTAGACCTGGATCTGCACGGACGGCTGGTTGTCCTCGGCCGTCGTGAAGATCTCGGAGCGCTTCGTCGGAATCGTGGTATTCCGCTCGATGAGCTTGGTCATGATGCCGCCCTTGGTCTCGATACCCAGGGACAGCGGGGTCACGTCGAGGAGCAGGACGTCCTTGACCTCACCCTTGAGGACACCGGCCTGGAGCGAGGCGCCGATGGCGACGACCTCGTCCGGGTTGACGCCCTTGTTGGCCTCGCGGCCACCGGTGAGCTCCTTGACGAGCTCGGCCACGGCCGGCATGCGGGTGGAGCCACCGACGAGAACGACGTGGTCGATCTCGGAGAGCTGGATGCCCGCGTCCTTGATGACGTTGTTGAAGGGGTTCTTGCACCGCTCCAGCAGGTCGGAGGTGAGCTGCTGGAACTGCGAGCGCGTGAGCTTCTCGTCCAGGTGCAGCGGGCCCTCGGCCGACGCCGTGATGTACGGGAGGTTGATCGACGTCTCGGTGGAGGACGACAGCTCGATCTTCGCCTTCTCCGCGGCCTCGCGGAGACGCTGGAGAGCCATCTTGTCCTTGCCCAGGTCCACGCCGTGGTTGCCCTGGAACTGCTTCACCAGGTAGTCGACGACGCGCTGGTCCCAGTCGTCACCACCGAGGTGGTTGTCACCGTTGGTGGCCTTCACCTCGACGACGCCGTCACCGATCTCCAGGAGCGACACGTCGAAGGTGCCGCCACCGAGGTCGAAGACGAGGATCGTCTGGTCGTCCTTGTCGAGGCCGTACGCGAGGGCGGCGGCGGTCGGCTCGTTGACGATGCGCAGGACGTTGAGGCCCGCGATCTCACCGGCCTCCTTCGTCGCCTGGCGCTCGGAGTCGTTGAAGTACGCCGGGACGGTGATGACCGCGTCGGTCACCTTCTCGCCCAGGTAGGACTCGGCGTCGCGCTTCAGCTTCTGCAGGATGAAGGCGCTCATCTGCTGCGGGTTGAAGGACTTGCCGTCGAGGTCGATCTTCCAGTCGGTGCCCATGTGGCGCTTGACCGAACGGATCGTCCGGTCGACGTTGGTGACCGCCTGACGCTTGGCGACCTCGCCGACGAGCACCTCGCCGTTCTTCGCGAAGGCGACGACGGACGGCGTGGTCCTGGCGCCTTCGGCGTTGGTGATGACGGTGGGCTCGCCGCCTTCCAAAACGCTGACGACGGAGTTCGTCGTGCCCAGGTCGATGCCGACCGCACGTGCCATTTCGGATTCCTCCAGATTACGTACTTGAGTGGATCTGGCTCAAGGATGCATCACTCGTACGCCCGCGTCAACAGACCTGAGTCGAGCACGCTCAACTCTTATGCGGTACTTATCTGCAATGGAGGGAGACGGAAATAGTTTCCCCTGGTCAGAGGGGTAAGGCAGTCGCGGGACACCCGCACCGGATCACTCGTACTCGTCGTGAACCGGCTCGTACTCGGGCTCCTCGGGCGCCTCGTCCGGCTCCGCCCGCGCCGCCTCCAGCGCCGCCACCACCGGCTGGTCCTTCCGTACGGCCTCGAACACCCGGCGCGCCTCCGGCTGCTCAAGGTCGAGCCGGTACCAGTGGTCGGACGCCTGGTGGTACGGGAGCGTGGTGAAGGTCAGCGCGCCCTGCGGCAGGTCCCGCAGACTGTCGGCCACTTCGTACAGTTCGGTCAGCGAGTCGAGGCCGGCGTCGGCGGTCAGCGCGGAGGTCGCGGCGTCGAGCACCGGCAGCAGCCGGGCGGGATTGGTCAGCGTGCCGTTGCCGCGGATCTTGGCGACAAGCCGGTTCACGAAGTCCTGCTGGCGGCCGATCCGGTGGAGGTCGCTGCCGTCTCCGACGTACTTGCGCGCCCGTACGTAGCTGAGCGCGTCCTCGTCCTTGAGGACGTGCCGTCCGGCGGGCAGATCGAGCCCGATGTCCGGGTCGCGTTCGGGCTTCTTGAGGTCGACCTCCACGCCGCCCACCGCGTTGACGATCGTCTTGAAGCCCGCGAAGTCGACGATCATGTGGTGATCGATCCGGATGCCGGTCAGCTTCTCCAGCGTACGGATCGTGCAGGCCGCGCCGCCGAACTGGAACGCCCAGTTGAACTGGGCGTTCTGCGCCCGGCTGTAACTCCCGTCCGGCCGCGGACAGCTCGGCACGTCCACCCTCAAGTCCCGTGGCACGCTCAGGACTTCGGCCCGCTTCCGGTCGGCGGCCAGGTGCAGCAGCATCACCGTGTCGGAGCGCTGACTGTCCTGCTCCTTCCGCCAGTCGGAGCCGAGCAGCAGGATGTTCTGCGCCCGGCCGGGACGCCGGACGGGCCGCTCCGCGCCGTACTCGGCGAGCGCCGCGGCAGTCGCGTCGTCGGTACGGATGTTGCCGTCGATCTTCCGGTACGCGAGCCAGCCCAGCGCTCCCGTCAGAGCGACGAGGAGAGCCAGCGCGGCACACACGAACCTGACCGTGCGCCGCGTCCCGCATCGTGCGCGCAACGACGCGATGCGCGAGCGCGCCGCCGCGGCGTACGGCTTCAACGCGACCACCTCGCCGGGCCCCCTGTCGCCACTCGGCCGGAGCTTCCTGTCCCCACGTCCCGCATGCCGCGCCCTCCTCTCCGACCCCTCTGCCGTACGGCTGAGCGGCACGCGTGGCGCGCCCGCCGACTGATGTTCATCGTGCGAGAGTCAGAACAATAAAGCCGACTATTCGCACAAAGTCGGTCAAAGATCCCACGAAAGGGTGCGGCGATGCAGTCGTTGTCCGCGAAACGGGTGCTGGATCTGACGGGCAGCCTGCTGCTGCTGCTCCTCTTCGCACCCGTGCTCGCCACGACCTACGCCGTCGTCGCCCTCACCGCCCCGGCCGCCGCGATCTGCCGCCGGCCCCGGGCGGGTCTGTACGGGGAGCCGTTCCAGCTGCTGGGATTCCACCGCGCACCCCCCGCGCCCCGCGGCCCACGTATCCCCCGGGGTCCGCACGCCGCCCGTGCCGCGGCGGCCGGCCGGGCACTGCGACGCCTGGCGCTCGACGGGCTTCCGCAGCTCGTCAACGTCCTGCGCGGCGAGATGTCCCTGGTCGGCCCGCGCCCCCTGCCCCTCGAGGACACCGGCAGCACGGCACTGACTTGCGGCCGGCTCACGGTCAAGCCGGGCATGACCGGACTGTGGCAGGTCAGCAGGCGGTCCGGTCTCCCGTGGGACGAGATGCTGCTGCTGGACCTGGAGTACGTGGACACCCACTGCCTGGCCGTCGACCTCGGCATCCTCGCCCGTACCGTCCCGGCGGCCCTGACCGCGCACGGCACCCGCTGAGGCACGCACCGCCCGCGCCTCGGCACCGGCCGCCCCGCGCGTCCGCCCCCGGCCCTCCGCCGAGCGCGGCGGCGGCCGAAACCCGCAGCCGGCCACCGGCGCACCGCGTGCCCGCGCCCTGCCGCCCGCGCGCGCCCGCCTGGTGAGGGTTGCCTGAGCGACGCAGATCACCGCCCGCGTGGATACTCTGCGACGGCATAAGTGGGTAATCTCAGCTCGACTGGATAAGTTACCGCTTAGTAATCACATAAGCCTTCACGCCTGAGGACCCGGGACTTCCGGACGCGCCGCAGGCCCCTCCGTTACCCACCTCGCAGGCCCGAGGAGCCCCCAAATGCAACTCGCCGCGATCATCGTGTCGCTGGTCCTCATGGCAGTCGGCGTCGCGCTGTTCGGCCGTGCGATCGCGCGGATCTACCGCTTCGTGACGCTCGGCCAGCCCGTGCCCGCCGGTACCCGTACCGACTATCCCTGGCAGCGCGCGATCACCGTGGTCAAGGAGTTCCTCGGCCACACCCGGATGAACAAGTGGGGCGTCGTCGGCGTCGCCCACTGGTTCGTGGCGGTGGGCTTCTTCTCGCTGCTGCTGACGATCGTGAACGCCGTCGGCCAGCTGTTCCAGGCCGACTGGATGCTGCCGATCGTCGGCGAATGGGCGCCCTACAACATGTTCGTGGAGTTCATCGGCACGATGACCGTCCTCGGCATCCTGGTGCTGATCGTCGTCCGCCAGCTGAACCGGCCGGGCGGGGCGGGCCGCAAGTCCCGTTTCGCGGGCTCCAACACCGGTCAGGCGTACTTCGTCGAGACGGTCATCCTCCTCGTCGGCGTCTGCATCTTCACGCTGCACGCGCTGGAGGGCGCCCAGCACCACGTGGACTCCTACGAGGCGTCGTTCTTCATCTCGTACCCGCTGGTCGCCTGGTTCCGCGGCATGGACCTCGGCACGCTCCAGAACCTCACGTACTTCTTCGCCGGTCTGAAGATCGCGACCTCCTTCATCTGGATGATCACGGTCTCGCTGAAGACCGACATGGGCATCGCCTGGCACCGCTTCCTGGCCTTCCCGAACATCTTCTTCAAGCGCAGGGCCGACGGCGACGTCGCGCTGGGCGCGCTGCCGCCGATGACCTCCGGCGGCAAGCAGATCGACTGGGAGGACCCGGCCGACGACGCCGTCTTCGGCGTCTCCCAGGTCGAGCAGTTCTCCTGGAAGGGCATTCTCGACTTCTCCACCTGCACCGAGTGCGGACGCTGCCAGTCGCAGTGCCCCGCCTGGAACACGGGCAAGCCGCTCTCCCCCAAGCTCCTGATCATGTCCCTGCGCGACCACGCGCACGCCAAGGCCCCGTACCTGCTGGCAGGCGGCGGCAAGGACATGGAGGGCAACGAGAAGGCCACCGAGGAGCAGCTGAAGGACGTCCCCGCCGCCGCCCTCGCGGAGGCCGAGCGTCCGCTCATCGGCACGGCGGAGGAGAACGGCGTCATCGACCCCGACGTCCTCTGGTCCTGCACCTCCTGCGGTGCCTGCGTCGAGCAGTGCCCGGTCGACATCGAGCACATCGACCACATCGTCGACATGCGCCGCTACCAGGTGATGATCGAGTCCGCGTTCCCGTCCGAGGCGGGCACGATGCTCAAGAACCTGGAGAAGAAGGGCAACCCCTGGGGCCTGGCGAAGAAGCAGCGCCTGGAGTGGCTCAAGGAGCTCGACTTCGAGGTGCCGGTCGTCGGCAAGGACATCGAGGACCTCACCGAGGTCGAGTACCTGTACTGGGTCGGCTGCGCGGGCGCCCTGGAGGACCGGGCCAAGAAGACCACCAAGGCCTTCGCGGAGCTCCTGAACATCGCGGGCGTCAAGTTCGCGATCATGGGCGGCGACGAGAAGTGCACCGGTGACTCCGCCCGCCGCCTGGGCAACGAGCCGCTGTTCCAGCAGCTCGGCCAGGAGAACGTCATGGCCCTGAACATGGCCTTCGGCGAGGAGTACGACGACGAAGGCAAGGTCACCGCGGAGTCGAAGAAGCCGCGGACGGCCAAGAAGATCGTCGCCACCTGCCCGCACTGCCTCAACACGATCGGCAACGAGTACCCGCAGATCGGCGGCGACTACGAGGTCATCCACCACACCCAGCTGCTCCAGCACCTCATCGACGCGGGCAAGCTGATCCCGGTGACCCCGGTCGAGGGCCTCATCACCTACCACGACCCCTGCTACCTGGGACGCCACAACAAGGTCTACACGCCGCCGCGCGAGATCATGTCCGCCGTCCCGGGCCTGCGCCAGCAGGAGATGCACCGCCACAAGGAGCGCGGCTTCTGCTGCGGCGCCGGCGGTGCGCGCATGTGGATGGAGGAGCGGATCGGCAAGCGCATCAACACCGAGCGCGTGGACGAGGCCCTCTCCCTCAACCCGGACATCGTGTCGACCGCCTGCCCGTTCTGCCTCGTCATGCTGACCGACTCGGTCAACGGCAAGAAGAACGACGGCAAGGCGAAGGAGTCCCTGACCGTCGTCGACGTGGCGCAGCTGCTGCTCGACTCGGTCAGGACCCCGATCGACCCGGCCGCCTCGGAGGAGTCCGAGGACGCCCCGGAGCCCGAACCGGTGAAGTAGGCGGGCCGGGTCCGGCGGACGCTGCGAGATTCCGTTCGTACCGGCGCATGAGCGGCTGGACCTGCCTGGGGGCGGGGCCGGCCGCTCTTGCCGTTCCGGGGGCAGTTCCCGTGTCGAGGGGCACGCTCGCTCACGACCAGGCGGGGCTGCCGGGACTACCAGCACCGCTCGGGACTGCCGGGACCGACGGGACCGACGGGACAGCCAGGACTGCTGGATCTGCCGGGGCCGCGGGAGCTGCCGAGGCTGCCGGGGCCGCCGGAGCTGTCGGAGCTGCCGGGGCCGCCGGAGCTGCCGGGGTTGCCGGGGCCGCCGGAGCTGCCGAGGTTGCCGGCACCCAAAGAGCAGACGGAGCCGACGCGGCCAGCAGGAGCAGGACCAACGGGGCCGCCAGGACCGGCGAGCTCAGCGGGGCCCGCCACCCTCCGGCATCCCCCGGTACGCCCCCTGCCTGCCCGCCGCCCACCCCCGGAAGTCCCCCTAGGGGATGTCACAGCTCGGCCGCAAAGGCCCCCCGCTTCCCCACCGCCCGGGCACCGGCCCCTCCGGAGCGGGTACGTTCGTTCGCGTGGCTGGATTCAGGATCGGACGCGGCCGGGACAACCGCACGCAGCAACAACCGCAGCGGCAGCGACCGCAGCAGCAGCCGTACGGGCAGCAGGCACCGCCTCAGCCCCCGTACGGCCGCCAGCAATGGCCGCAACCGCAGACCCCGCAGCACCCGGGCGGCGGCTACGGCCCCGAGCCCGGGGGGCAGCACGGCGGATACGGCGGAGGCTCCGACGAACCGGAGTACTTCGGCGACCCGCAGCCCCACCAGGCCGGTTACGGCGACCCGGGCCGCCCCCCGTACAACCAACCGCCGCCGCACGACCCGTACGCGGCCAACAACCCGGGGCACACCCAGGTCTTCCGCGTCAACGAGGACCCGTACGGCGACGGCAACACGCACCAGGCGGGGGGACACCACCCGGCCCCGCCCACGGGACCGCGGCTGCACTGGAAGCAGCTCCTCTCCGGTATCGCGCTGCGCCCCGGCGCGACGTTCTGGCAGATGCGCGACCACCAGGTCTGGGCGCCGGCACTGATCGTCACGTTCCTCTACGGCATGCTCGCGGTCTTCGGCTTCGACAAGGCCCGTGAAGAGACGATCAACTCGACGTTCGCCAGCGCCATTCCGTACGTCCTCACCACAGCCGTCGCCATGGTCGTCTGCGGGCTGATCCTCGGCGCGGTCACCCACACGTTGGCGCGGCAGCTCGGCGGGGACGGTGCGTGGCAGCCGACGATCGGCCTTTCGATGCTGATCATGTCGATCACGGACGCCCCACGCCTGCTCTTCGCGCTCTTCCTGGGCGGCGACAACGGTCTGGTCCAGATCGTCGGCTGGGTGACCTGGCTTGCCGCGGGTGCCCTCTTCACCTCGATGATCAGCAAGTCGCACGACCTGCCCTGGCCGAAGGCGCTGGGCGCGTCCGCGATCCAGCTGATCGCACTGCTCTCGCTCATCAAGCTGGGCACGCTCTAGCGACGGCGACGGCACGTACGCGGAAGGGCCCGGAACGAGAATCTCGTTCCGGGCCCTTCTTCCGTGGCCTTCACCCCGGTCGGTCCCCTACGCGTCGAGGACCTGCCCCGCTCGGCGCACGACCGGCTTCTCCACGGACCACGGGAAGTTGATCCACTCGTCGGTCCGCTTCCACACGTACTCGCACTTCACGAGCGAATGCGACTTCTCGTACACGACCGCGCTCCGCACCTCGGCGACGTGCTCAAGGCAGAAATCGTGCACCAGCTTCAACGTCTTGCCGGTATCGGCGACGTCGTCCGCGATCAGCACCTTCTTGTTGCTGAAGTCGATCACGTTCGGCACCGGCGCCAGCATGACCGGCATCTCCAGAGTGGTCCCCACTCCGGTGTAGAACTCGACGTTCACCAGGTTGATGTTCTTCACGTCCAGCGCGTACGCCAGCCCGCCCGCGACGAAGACCCCGCCCCGGGCGATGCTCAGAATGATGTCCGGCTCGTACCCGTCGTCGGCGACGGTCTGCGCCAGCTCCCGCACCGCATGCCCGAACCCGTCGTAGGTCAGGTTCTCTCGCACGTCACTGTTACCCATACCGGAAATCACACCTGCGTCCGATGAAAGTTGAGGAAGGACCGCGAGGCCGTCGGCCCGCGCTGTCCCTGATAACGGGACCCGTAACGCTCGGACCCATAGGGAAACTCAGCCGAGGAACTCAGCTGGAACAAACACAGCTGGCCGATCTTCATGCCCGGCCACAGCTTGATGGGCAGAGTCGCCAGATTCGACAGCTCCAGCGTCACGTGCCCGGAGAACCCCGGATCGATGAACCCGGCGGTCGAATGCGTCACCAGCCCGAGCCGGCCCAGCGAACTCTTCCCCTCCAGCCGCGAAGCGAGGTTGTCCGGCAACGTGATGGTCTCGTACGTCGAGGCCAGCACGAACTCGCCCGGATGAAGAATGAACGCCTCGTCCCCGTCCGGCTCCACGAGCCGCGTCAGATCGCTCTGCTCCTCCGCGGGGTCGATGTGCGGGTACCGGTGGTTCTCGAACACCCGGAAGTAGCGATCGAGGCGCACATCGACACTCGACGGCTGCACCATGGACTCGTCGTACGGATCAATGCGAACTCGTCCGGCGTCGATCTCGGCCCGGATGTCCTTGTCTGAGAGAAGCACCCACCGAGGATACGCAGAGCGCACGGGCCCACCCCAATCGGACGGCCCCGCGCCCCGACGCCCCCCGACGACCGACTACCCGCCTCCCCTCCACGGCCGGCCCCCGCACCCGGGCCACAACGGGGAATAGCGGGTACGGGGAGGGTTGCCATGGCAGGGGAACGCGAACCCGTCCTGCTGCCACGCCCCCGCGCCCGGGCCCGGCTCCCACCCCACCCGCCTGCCTATCGCTCGTCCGCCCCCACCCCGGGCACGGGCACGGCATGCCGGAGCCGCGCACACCGGGGACACCGAACGAGCCTCCCGGGCCCGATCCGTCCCTCCCCGAGCTGCCGCAACGGGAACGAAGAGGTGCTGAACACGTGCCCCTCGGCACAGCGGACGACGGTGCGATCGCGATCCATCAAGTCCCTTCCCCAAACCACGCGTGGACGAAGCTGCCACATTAGGGGATATACGGGACGCGTTCCCAAGCGGCACTCCGCACCGCCCTCACACCTCCGCCGACCACTTCCCTGCCCCAGGATCCCGACATGGGGTACAGTGTCCGACGATGCGGCAACAGCTCAACGGCCGTTTCGGCGGGTGTAGTTTAATGGTAGAACATGAGCTTCCCAAGCTCAGAGCGCGAGTTCGATTCTCGTCACCCGCTCCACTGCGAACCCCCAGGCCAGCGGCCCGGGGGTTCTTTGTTGTCGAGACCCATTCCGGAACCGTGCACCACCTCTGCTCCGCCTGGCCCCTTCCTGACCTGCTCAGATGCCTCGCCCGCACCTGTCGCAGCGCGGCGGGGGCCGCCATCAGAATGGGGAGGGTCTGCTCCGAGGCTGGCAGGGGCCACTTCGCCGAGCTGGGCTTCTGGAGTGCTGTCAGCCGACGATCAGTCTTCGTCGCCCTCGTCCACCGGATCGGTCGTGGGGTACCCGTCTTCCGTGACGACCGCCTTGCCAGTGGCCGTCTCGATCGCCTCAACCAGGGCCCGCTGCCGGGCTTCGAAGAAGCCCGCGAAGTCATCCTGGGCGAGCAACACGGGATCAGCCAGATGAGTGCGAATGTGGTTGGCCACGGTGCCCGCGTCCACCTCGGCGTTCTTGGCGAGTCTGGGGAGGTAGGAGGAGGGCGCTGCCCCGCCGATGATGCGGTTGGTGCGTCCGGTCAGCGGGGTCTTGTTGACGATCGAGTTGTAAGTTCCCCGGGCGATGTTCTCCCTCTCGCACCACGCCTGCGGGAAGATGTGGTGGATATCCACGGCCTCCGCGAAGTACTCGGTGACCTCGGTCTTCTCACCAGTCCGCCAATCGACGGCGCCTTCCTTCATCAGGAGGGCGTAGATCCCCTTGTAGGCGGCGCTGTTGCGGGTGCGCAATGTCAGCAGGCGGCTCTCACTGAACCGAGCGTCGCGGATGGTGCGGGGTTCGGCGCCTGTGCCGCGTACCCAGCCCACGGTTTCGGGGAGGTCGTGGCTGAACCTTGTCTCCGTCGAGCCGCCGTACAGCTCGCCGAACACACCGCACCAGTACCAACGGGCCAGCTTCTGTTGCGCACCAGCCGGTTCGGCATCCTCACCCAGCGTGCTGAGGATCGCGGCGAGAGGGATCAGCTGGGTGCCGTACGGCAGGAACTTGGTGTCGAAGAGGTACTGCTGGCGGAGGAACTTGGCGGCGTCCTTGAAGCCCTGGACGACCATTGGCGCGAAGCGGCGGTACTCCTCCAACCCCAGTTCCAGCATGTCCTTGCGCTTGCAGCCGATTCGCGGCCGGCGCTCTTCGTCGATCCCGCCGGTAGCCGCCTCGGCTCGCCGGGCCGCCGTCGCCATCAGGGTGACGGCCTGCAGGAAGTCGGTGTTGGAGACCTCTTTGAGGACGCGGTACTCCGGCGCCTTCCACGCGGTCCGGACCACTTTGTCCCAGTGATTGCGCAGGTCGAACTCTTCGGCGGCATACGTGGCGGTGAGCAGCTCGAAGACAGTGAGGGTGACGCCGCCGGTGTTGACCTTCTCGAAGACCTGGCAGACAGCCTGGCGCTCAGTCTGCTTCCCGAGCTCGATCACCGGCACCTGGTAGAGCTCGAAAGGGCGAACGAACGCTTCCTCGAAGTCCCGCCACCACTTGCGGCCGTCCTCGCCCTGCGCCTTCCAGTAGTCCTCGTAGCCGTAGCTCCAATCGCGGTTGGTGAAGAGCTGGGAGAGCGGGAAGAGCCGGGCCGCGTACTCCTTCTCCGGAGTCGAGCAATCCTCGATGGGTTCGCCCCTGAAGCTGCGGGCCACCCGATCAGCCGGCAGAAGGCGGATGGCGTCCTCACGGTCCAACTGGGGATCGAGGGCCTTGACCATGTCGACGTAGAACCAGCCGGAGATCCGCTGCTTGCGCTGGTTCTGTGTCTCGACCGGCTTGCCGAGCATGAGCGACTGGAAGAGTGAGGTCATCCGCTGCTGGCCATCGAGAATCAGGGTGTCCGGTTCGATGCCCAGAGGCGGGGTGGCGCCTTCCACCGGGCGCCACTTGAAGCGAACGTCACCGCCGGTCTGCAGCAACATGAGGGTGCCGACCGGGTATCCACGAGAGATCGAGGCGAGCAGGCTGATGATGTTGTGGTCCGGCCACACCCAGCCGCGCTGGAACTCCGGCAGCTGTGCTTCACCCTCGGCTACCCGCCGCAGCAGTTTGACCAGCTGGATCTTGTCGATCCCGAACGCTTGCTCCGTCACGGTCCGCCCCCCCTCGACACTGAACGCTGCCGAGAGGCTATCGGGTGGCCGAGTGAACACGAGGTCGCTCTGAGCTGAAGCCGACAAGGGATGGCGGCACCTGCCTCCCTCTTCCCAGGGGCCGACGCTGCTCATGCCTGGCAAGTCGCGCACCGGCGCGGTGCGCCCTGGTCGGTACTGGGGCAGTTAAACCACCACAGCGCGCATACTCCAGTATGCTTGGCGCATGTCATTGACGACACGCATCACTGTCACCCTGCCCACCGACCAGGTGGCTGAGCTCCGCAAGCTGACCGACAACGTCTCCGGGTACGTGGCGGAAGCCGTGGCCCGCCAGATCCGGCACCAGTTGCTCGGGGACGACTTGCGGCGACATGAGGAAGAGCACGGCAGCTTCACCGAGGAAGAGCTCGCCGAGGCTCACTCGAAGATCTTTGGCAGCGCCGACGAGCGATCGAGTGCCGCGTGACGGAGCGTGTCGAGACCGTCGTCCTGGACTCCGAGGGGCTGTCGGCCTGGGTCGCGCAGGACCGGAAGGTCCTCGCGATGCTGCGGGTGTTCCATGACATGGGTGCGGACCTGGTCGTAGGGGCGAACACGATCGTGGAAGTCAGCCATGCGCGGACCAACATGTCGCGGCTGAACTGGACCTTGTCACGGGTCAAGGTGGAACCGGTCACCGAGCAGGCGGCCAAGGCAGCCGCCGAACTGCTGAAAGAGACCGGGCTGCACGGCCACAAGTACGCCATCGACGCCACCGTGGCGGAGGTCGCCCTGCGGCAGCCAGGGCCCGTCGCGCTTCTCACCTCCGACGCCGACGACATGACGAAGCTGTGCGGCAGTCGCGTCCGCATCGTCTCTCTCTGAACCATCGGCACCTCGGCCGGGATGCCTCAGCCAGCACCGCCGGTCCGAGTCCGGCCGGTTCATGGCTTCACAGTCGGGCCGAGGGGCAGGACGATCTCCGCAACCATCGCAGCGGTGGCAGAGGTATTCGTTCCAGGGGGTCGGCATGGCGAAATGCGGTGCGCGCACCAAGACCGGCGGCCGTTGTCAGCGGAAGGTGGTGACGGGCACTTCCCGTTGCCCCGTGCATCAGGGTGCTTGGTCGGCCTACGGAGTGGCCCAGCGCAAGGAGAAGGAAGCGCAGGCGAAGAAGCGCGGGATACGGAAAAAGCGTTAGCGTCGGCGCGAGCGCCTTCAGGGTCGCACCCGCGCGGGGCATGCGCACAGGATCGTGCCACAACGTGCCAGGAGGGGCGGTAAACAGCGGTCACCACGGGCTTCACCGGAGCTGTACACGAACAACGCCAAGCAGCCATCAACCCAGGCCAGAGGCCATTCACAGACCGAAGTACAGGGTGATTCCCAAGCTCAGAGCGCGAGTTCGATTCTCGTCACCCGCTCCATCAATCTTGACAAAGCCCCGAGCCAACGGCTCGGGGCTTTGTCGTCGCTCGATGAAGTCTGATCGACATCTCTACGGACTGCGGATGGCGTTAGGGAACCTTCGCGACACGAGTGACCTCTCGGTGGTCGACGCCTGGGGTGACAGGCGTCGATCGATAGCGCTCACCGCAGTCAGGCTGAGTCACACCAAACTGGCCGAGGCCCCGTATACGCAGGGTCAGCGTCACCCAGGGAGACTGGGCTCCCTCAGCTCCATGGCCAGATCCCTCAGTTCGTCCAGCACGGCTACGCTCTGGAAAATGGTTTGAAGGGAGGTGTTGATCTGCCTGGAGGGACGGCGCAGCTGACGGCTCGAAGAGCCGACCATACTGATCACTGCCATTATCTCCTGGAAAACACCTGCCGCGTCCTGCACTGCTTGGGGGGCGACGAGGAACTGCTCCAGCACCTCTTCCGCGCCCTCCGGCCATTCGCTGCGCGGCGTGCTCGACGCCCATTGCAAGAATGCCCGGAACGCGTCGACATTGGTCTGCATGCGCGCCGTGAAGCGCTCGGCTGCCACCTCCAGGTCGTCAGCCGGCCCTTCGATGGCCTTGGCCAGGCGGTTGATCACAGCCATCCGCGTGTTCATCGAAGCCCCGGGATGATCGACACGTGCCATCTCCTCCCCGATCAGCTCCATCATTGCCACCAGGTCGGTAAAGGCCGACTCCACGTCGGTCATGTCTCCGGAGATCGCCTCCATTTGCGCTTCCACTTCGACGACCCAGTCGAACAGGCCGGGGGCGTCCTCGTCTGCCTCGACGGTCGGCTTCGCCCCGGGCTCGGGCACCGTCCCCTGGGGGAGCGACGGGCGACTGTCGCCGCCCAGCATCTCCTTCAGTAGACCCGTCAGTCGCCATCGGGCGGTACCGGTGTCGGCAGGCTGCGTCGGGAACGGAATCCGTAGCGTCGTTCCGGATTCCAGGAGCTGTTCGGTTTCCTCCGCGACATGGACGGTGTATCTGCCGAGGGCGTGTCGCATTCCGAGCCCGAACAACAGCTCTGCTCCGGATCCGCTGAGGTCCGCGACGACAATGTCCACCTCATTGACTATACGGAGCAGTTGGTCCAAGGGCAGGCCTGCCTCGGTGAGCCTGTCCGCTCGCAGGAAGGTGAGACCGAGCTGCTCGCATGCGGGATGGACGATGTCCTCGTAGAAGACGACGGACCGGTGTCGCTCACCAGAAGGGGAGTGACCGGGAGGCACGACGGCGGTGGTGCCGCAGACGGCGAGGCAGGTGGGCATGGCGGGGCTCCTTCACAATGATTCGGGGAAGGCCCCGTCGGGGGCCGCCAGGCCGCCGACGGGGTGCGGCGTGGATGTCAGTCGAAGAGAGTGAGCGCGACTCCGTCGGCGACCTCGTCGGCGAAGACCGGGCGTTCCTCGATGCCCAGTGCGTTCAGAAGGTCCACCGTGAGTACGCGGTGGCGTCCTCCGACGCGCACAGTGGGGCAGGGAAAGGCGTTCTGGCCCACCAGGCGGTAGGCGGTTCCGAGGCACATGCCGAAGGCCCTCGCCGCCGTTCGCAGATTGACGCTGACCGGAAGATCAAAGATTTCCCGGAAGGTGAGGGGGGTCTCGTCACGGTCCGTCATCCGCCCCTCCTCTCGCGCCGCAGAGAGACCGTGGCGACCTGGCGGCCTCGGCCCGAGAATCCGATACTCGTGGCGGTGTCGGCTGTTCCCCATGCCTGGGCGAGTGCGCCGAGACGTACACCCTCGACACGGTGCGCGGGAACGGTGATCCGCAATGTGGCGGAGAGCCCGGGGCGGCGCGGGGAAGGGTCGTAATCCGCCTGCCAGCAGCCCTCCGCGTCCACTTCGGCGGGAGTGCAGCCGGCCCTCTCCAGGTCGCCCACGGCTATCTCAAGGCGAGCCTGCCGCCACCTGTTGTACCCACGTGAACAGGCCGAACGCAGTACCGTCCCACCAGGGTCTGGATCATCCGCCGCCAAACCGGCCAGCGCTTCGAGGTAGCAAGTAATCAGTTCGGCCTCTACATCGCCTCGTTCGGCGCGAAATCGCCAGGTGATCTTGTAGGCGGTGCGGCGCAGCCCCGGGAGCCCCAGCCAAACTACGGCCTTCGGCCAGTCGGACCCCGCGGCGTCGGCCTGGACACGCTCAGCCATCTGGTACCACAGGCTCGCGCGTGCCTCAAGTGGGACGGAGCGGTCGTAGAGCAATTGGCGCGCCCGCACCAGGGGCAGTGGTGCGCCAGCCTCTTCCGGATCGCTGTAGAGACGTAACGGAGGTGTCGGCTCGCTGTCGGCGCAGTGACGGTCGACGACGGTGAAAATGCCGGGGTGAGGGGGAAGTGACATCGGTCCTCCAGGTCAATCGGAGTTCGAGACAGGTGATTTGGCGCGCCACGCGGTCAGCGCCTGGGTCGCCAGCTTCTTGCCGGGCATCGATTCCGAGCACCTCTCGACGGCCAGGAGCCAACGGAGGAAGCCAGGTTGCCGGTCGTCCACCAAGCCATCGAGGAGTTCACTCAGTGCCCTGGCCCGGTATCCCGCGCGGACCGCCTCGGCGCACCAGTCGACGAGGGCATCGTGCATGGATCCGAAGGAGGACGATTCATTCAGCGCGTGTGCTGCCAGACGAACCGCACCGGATACCAACTGGGCGTCCGCGCGCATCTGGTCGCTCCACCATGTGAGGTCCGTGTGCACCATCGCTGGAAAGCAGAGGGCCGCCAGCAGGCTGGGGATGTCCTCTCCCCGGGACCAGTCGTGCATGCAGCGAAGCACGGTTCTCCTGGCGCGGGAGTCCCCGGCTTCAAAGCGCCGCTTTAGCGTCTCAGCGACGGCGGTGGCGACGGCCACCGCGTTCGTGTCGTGGTCCAGGGTTGTCAGGAGTTGTTGCAGCAACCCCAGGGCTCGCTCTTCCGCGACTTCACCGCGGTCCGGGCAGCAGGCGTGGAGCACGGTTTCGCGCAGTGAAGCCTCGGTCGCGACACTCCATTGTTCGAGCAGGTCAGCCGCTGTACGCCCTGCTGCCGGGTCCTGGACAGCCGTCGCCAGACACCATCCCGCCACCTGAGGAGCCCAGCACGAGGGAGCCAGAGCAAGTTCCTGAAGGTGCGCCAGAGACCGGCCGCCGGTCGTCACGGCCATGGCGGCGACCGCCCGCCCGGCCTTTTCGACCTGCTCCGCCTCAGGGCCCGGATCAGCGAGCCACGAGTGCAGCAAAGGTATGAGATCCGTGTGGTCACGGCACAGAACCTCCCACACGGCCTCCCTCATGGCGGGGCGGAAGAAGGACACGCAGTCCGTGACTCCGTCCCCAGCGCGCCGCACGCGCTGGGCCCCGAGAAGCCGTAAGGCCTCGGGCCCGAGACGCCGACGGGTGTCGGCCGCCGAGGGGTCGTATGAACTCCAGGCGCAGGCAGTCTGAGTTTCTCCCGGCTCCACGAGTCGGAGCAGGTCCTCGGAGCGCTCGGCCACCACGCCGCGTTGCAGCCCACCGTAGACCGTGACGGCGAGCAGATCGGCGCGGAGAACGGGGTCGGTCTGAGTGCGGGCCACGGCTTCAGTGCCCTCGATCAGGGCCACATGGCGCAACACCTCGGCTCCGGAGGCGCCACCCACGACACCCAGGTTGAATGCGGCGTGCGCCGTCCGTGCCGCATGTCGAGGTGGCAGTCCTTCAGGCAACAGTTCCTCGAGTTGGCCCGGAGGCAGGGCCCGCAACCACGCGGCGCACGCCTCCCCGTCGGACGAGCCGTCAGTGAAGTGGGCGCTGAAAACCTTCCGGGCATCCGGTGGGTGGTGCCGCACCACCGGTACCCCCAGGTGATCCGCCAGGGCGTCTGCGAGTCCTGGAGCATCCGTCAGCACGATGATCAGACGCGCATTGGCCTCAGCCAGGGGAGTTTCCAGGCGGGACAGTTCCCATGCCCGGAGCGTGAACGGGTCCGGGGGCTCCATCACGAGGTATCCGTGCACTCCCTGAGGCCGCGGTCGCCATCGGGAGAGGTTGACGGCCCCGTCCACCTGAACGAGTACGGGGTCTTCACCGCCGTGGGCCAGCAGATTGAGGGCGTGTGTCTCGCGTCCTGTCCCCCGATCCCCGAGAAGCACGGTAATGCCCGAGTCGACTGCGGCAAGCGCTTCCTCGAAGGAGGGCGGCGGCACGAAGCGCCGTCTCGCGGTCTCCAGGTATTTGGCCCGTACGGGGCCCTGCAGCAACGGCACTGCAGACGTGGCGCCACCGGTCAGGTGAGACACGGTGTGCCGCTGGCCGCCCATTACCGTGCCGGTGTTGACAGTGCTGTTCGGAGCTACAACCACCAGATCCCGGCTGGAGGTCACAGTTGCGACGAGATCGTCAATATCACTGCCCTGAGGGATCTCAGATGTATCCATCGGCTCCCCCGTCAACGTGGCCGGACAGCTCGACGGCGGTGACGTGCTGGCCGCCGTGGACTACGCCGGTGTTGATGATCCCGCGTTCGGCGTTCAGAACCGTCGCCGGGGGCGCCTTCACCTCCTGGTCTGCATCCGACGCCGTTCCGTGGGGAGCCACCGGTTCGGTGGTCTCCTGCATTAGGGGAAACGCGATGACATTGTCCGTATTGCGATTCTCTGCTGCTCGCATGCCGCCCTCCCATGCTCTGGGCTCCCGAAAAGTGGATCGGGCTCCCGTCTCCTGGACGCATCGAGAGTCCCGCGTTTCGCTCCGTGCTTCCGCTCCCGAGGACCAGAAAACACGTGACTGCGATCACAGAGCAGGGACCGGGGAACCCAAAGCAAAGAAAGAGCGAGTGTGCTGCCCGAAGACAGCACACTCGCCCATGTATTCGATTATCGAGCACAGATCGGGGTCAGACGGCCCCGCCGGGGACGGGGCGCCCCAGAGCGGAAATCCGGTCCCTGAGGATGTAGGAGATCTCTTTGCGTTCCTGATCGGTCAACGTGCCCAGCAGAACAGCCAATTCTTCCTGCCAGTCACTGCGCGGGGGGCTCAGCAGGCTCTGGTGGTCGACCGACCAGTCCAGCACCTGTCGCACTTGGTCAGGATGCCTGAGGAGCCAGAGCGCTGCCAGGGACGCCGGCCCGGCGTGCAGTGCCTGAAGGCAGAACTCGTACTCCCCACGTCGGCTGGTCGTCCACGAGTAGCGGACTCCCTCGCCCTCCTCCTGGCCGAGCAGCAGTTCTTCATCGCTTTCGCGGAGCCGCACGTCAAACACCCGGTAGCTCAACCCGGTTTCGTCAAGGCGCTGTGTCACGCCGAGGTGCTGCATGATCTCCGGGGCTCCCAGCCCATTGCCCGCCACCGCCTGCGCCTCGGCCAAGTGGTACAGGGCGCCGGTGAGGCGAGTCCGCACGACGTGCCAGCCGTGCGCGGTCCTCGTACGCACGACGCGTAGGGGGTCGTGGACCCACCACGAGACCCACAGGTCCACCGATTCCGTCCCGTACACGGTGGGGAGGCCGACTGCCCGCGTGTCCACATGCTCGGTGGCGTCCACGCGGAAAACGTCGGTGTACCGCCCGCCCAGGCCAGGTGGAGCCGCCTCGTCCTGCGCGGGTACGAAGGAACCGGCGTCGTCTGGGTCCCCGCCACTGCCGAGGAGGCGATAGTCCCCGGCTTCGTCCCTGAGCACCAGGGACCAGTCCCTGGACGCGGACCAGCGCCGACGGAGGATTTCCCGCCAGGGCGGGCCGGTGACCCGGAAGTAGAGACGCTCGGTTGGCTCCTCGCTCATGCTGCCTCCCCTCGTTCACCGGCGCGCCAGTTGCTCACGGAAGCCCGCGCCGTGTTCAATCCGGCCCACCCTTCGGCGCCCTTCTCATCCAATTCCACAAACAAGCGGAATGTGCCGAATTGCATGTCGCAAGCCAATGCAGCGAAGAGATTCTCCACTGCATGGAAATTACCTTCATCCCACCGCGACCCATCGGCCCACCGCATCAGTGCCTCACATGTCGTATCGAACGAACTTTCCGCATTCAACGCACGGCGGACCATTTCCACTATCCACCCCGTTTCCGGAGTCTCAACCGCGAGTCTCGGCATGAACCATGCCGGGTATTGGAGCAACTGACCGAACAGCAGAAGCACCTGTTCCGGGATGCATCGCTCCGCCTCCAGCCATTCGACAAGCCGGCCGAACACCTTCAACTCGTTACCAGCCCGGAAAAGGCTCAGGATCGCCACCCGTACAGCCAGCAAGACCTTGCCGTCGTCGTGGCGTGGGTCGTCAGGACGACTCCGCACACCGAGGAGGAGATCGTGAAGGAGCCGCAGTGCCAGGTCGGGGCGTGAGAGCCCGAACTCGGCTCCGCAGGTGTACGCCACCGTCGTCCTCAGGTGGACGGAGGCTGCCAGGCTCCAGCGCTGGAGGCGGTAACGCACCTCCGCGACGAGCACCGGGTCCTCGGCCGCGATGCCCAGCGCGTTCGCCGCGATGAGGCGGCTGGTCGTGCGATCCGACTCGGCGAGAGCCTGGATGTGCCGCAGTGCGCGCCTGCCTCCTCCCCACCTCGCTGCTCTTCCCATGAACTGACCCACCGGCTGGATGAGTTCGGTGGTGCGCTCCACGCCGCGCAGCCACTCGACCAGAAGGTCCGACAACTGTCCGTACTCGCACCACACATGCCTGAGCACTGCTTCGGCCTGCCGGTGTCTGACGAACACAACCCCTTGCACACTGTGCGCGTAGGCTCCCTCCGTGCTGATTACGCGTTCCTGGCGGACGGCGCGGACGGCGTGCAGCAGTTCAGTCAGGGACCGCCGGAAAACGAAGTTCGGGTTGGGCCCGCCGGCCTTCTCGGAGCCCGAGGCGTCCGTCGGCGGAAGCTCCGCAGAAAGTCGGCCCTCGGACAGCTTCAGCAAGCGGGCAGCCTCCTCCCTGACGAGTCGATGGTCCAAACCCTCGTAGACGGAGGCGGCCAGCAGGAAGGCCAGGGCATCCGGGTCATCGCGCAACTTCCGCACGAGTTCGGGAACGTCCCGCTCGGCCCGGTAGCTCAGCCGATCCCTCAGGTCGCCGAGCGCGTCCGGGTCACCGTCAGCCGTCACGATGGCCGTCACCAGCTCCACCACCTCGGCGGGCACCAGCTCCGGGACCAGCAGGTCACTGAGCTCGTGGCCACGGGTCAGTGCCGCCAGCAGACGCTTCCGCTCCCGCTCATCCGTGACCAACTCCTCGAAGTAGCTGCTGAAGACCATGGCAGGACGCGGCGGGACGCACCGAACGGGACGGACATGCAGGTCCTGTTCGAGGCGGCGCAGCAGCGCCGCGTCATCAGGCAGCATGATCACCATGTGCGCCGTGGCTCTCTCCAGCAGTGAGCGCACGTGCCCCAGGACACCCGGGCCTAAGGGCCGTGACGGAAACAGGCCGTCCATCAGGTAACCCCGTGCCGTTGGATCGGCGGGCTGCCAACGGTCCAGTTCGGTGACGCTGTCCAATGCCCGCAGTAGGGCCCCTTCCCCACAACTCTGACGCAGGAGGTTGAGTGCCGCAGTACGCCGGCCCGAGCCCGGTTGCCCGGCCAGGAAGAGCGGCCCGCGCCTCAGCTCCGCGAGGGCTTCCCCGAACCAGTCGGGCCTCGCGAACCCGAAAGCGGCGGCACGCACCTGCGCCTCCGGAAGAGGCCCCTCGCGTACCCGCCCTTCCCGCGGCCCCCGCCCCTCCTTCGTGGATACGTTGTGCACACGCTGGCCGCCGTGGACGGCCCCGGAGTTGAAATTCCCTCGCGGGGCGTACACAAATGAAAGCGGCCCCCTCCCCGCCGCGCCGATCGCGTCGAGCAGTTCGGGGACGTCGTGCTCGGCCTCGGTAGGCGAGCGCCCCTCGTCGGGCGGGAGTTGCGGCGCGGCCGGTGCCGAACCGGATGCCCCCACCGCCCGCGGCTCCTCGTCCGGGGTCACTGTCGCCCCTGGTACTTGTTTCCGCGGACCTGATCTCCCTGGAAACCGCGGACACGACCGGCCTTGTTGCCCTCAACATAGTCACCGGCGACATGGCGGTTGGCCACGCTCTGTCCACCGTGGACCGTGCCGGTGTTGAGGTTGCCGTGGGGAGCGCTGTTTCTCACCTGCGGAGCCGGGGTGTCGTCGTGCGCCTGGGCAGTGGCCCCTTCCTGCGTCGGCTCCACGGTGGTGACAGCGTCCGGGACCTCCTCGTAGAGCGGCCCGGAAGGCTGGGGTACGTAGATCCAGGCCCGCTGGGAGAACGGCTTGCCTTCGACCGTCGCCGCCACCTCCACGAAGTGGTCGAGATGGCGGCCGGTGTACCCGCTGGCAACGGCGTCCTCGTAGCAGCGGTCGGAGAGGATCGCCGCGACGTGGGTGATCTTCTCCTTGTGAGAGGCGAGTACGGCCTTGACGGGACGTGAGTCGAGAAGACGGTGAGTGTCGTTGCGCGCCGTGCCGTTGCCACTGAACTCATCCCGGGTATCGGGCAGTGGGCCGACGTGCACACTTGCCCGGAGCCTGATGGGCACGGCGCCGTAGGACAGGACGTTGTAGTCCGTCAGTACGTCCTGAAGCATGAGCAGCAGCGGATGGATCACGAAGGGCATACGGGTGGGGTCGAACCCGAAGATATAACCGTCGCCGGTCGAGGCAGGGAAGGTTCGGTCCTCCCAGAGGTCCTGAAGTTCCGCCCTGAACAACGCGGTCTTGAGGAGTTCGGGCACGACCCGACTGACGGCTTCGTGCTCGATCGCCGGGCGTCCCGTGAAGCCCTTGGCGTCCACGGCGAGGATGCCCCGGTAGGCGGGCAACGGCTGGCTGTGGGTGTTGGGGCGGGAGATTCGCTGGGGCAGTTCGCTGGTGAACTCGCGCATATCACTCCTCTGTGAAGCCCACCCGACCCCTCGGAGATCGGGCTGGGGCGTTCGTGCGTGCAGTGCTTCGCGATTCGAGCTTCACAGTGGGCGCGGGAACGGTCCGCGCCACAGGCCCCGATGGGCAGTGACGTGGACCACACAGCGCTTCGGAGGCCGCGCTATCGGTGATCGCCTCGCGCAGCCCTTCAAGGTCGATCACTCGTATCCGGCTCTTCCCGGCTTCCACCCGGCACCGCCCGAGCCGTTCCAGCGCCTTGCTGACGGCCTTGCGGCCCACACCGATGTGCTGTGCCAGCTCTTCCCTGGTGAGGTCAAAGGTCCGCTGCCCCTCGGACACCTCGATCAGGCGAAGCAGGGCCACGGCGAGCCGCTGGTGCACAGCCCCGTCATGAATCTCGGTCTGCTCCCGCAGACGACGGGAGGCCATTACGGCGAGCGGATAACCGAGCCGGTGGTTGTCCACGAGGCGCCGGAATTCCTGCCCGGGAATGAGGGCGGCTTTGCAATTGATCATTGCCCATACGCTGGCCATGCGCACACCCGCGCCCTCAAGTGCCATCTCGCCCAGAATGTCGCCGCGGCCGCGGAAGGCCAGCAGTCGCTGCCGCCCATCGCGGTCGGTTCGGACAACCTTCACCATTCCTTCCACCAGTGCTAGCACCTGAGTTCCCTCGTCGCCCTGGCGCAGCATCAGCCGCCCGGCCAAGTAGGGCTGAGTCGGATACCTCGTCAGTTCAGCCCACTCCTGGTGCGGCACCAGAGCACGAAGCGGTGACAGTGAGAGGGGGTGATCTTCGCTCATGTGATCACGCTAGAGGAGGCGCCCTGCGAGTAAGGGCCGAATTATGCAGTCCGCACTCGTGGCCGGACAAAAGGGCCGGAACTCTTCCATTCGGCGGGATTCCGCCGGAACTGGCTGAGCGTACGCCACAGTGCCGCCCCGTGCTGGTTGCAGCTCTCTTCGACGGCTTCCGATGACGCCCGAATCAATAGACAGGTCGACGCCCTTCACGACATCGGCGATCTGATGCCGTCCCTTTCTGCGCGCTCACGCTGATGCTGCAACATCTACACGTCTGCAAGTCGGGCACACTGCCCCGGCCAGGGCTGACCCATGGCTCAGGCGTAAGGGCGGGCGGTGCGACGACGAATACCCTCAGGGGGCGCGCGGGATACCGCACACAGACTCGTGCCACAACGTGCCAGTAGGGGCGGTAAACAGCGGTCACCAGGGGCTTCGCCGGAGCTGTGTGCGAACACCCCCAGGCGGCCATCGCCCCAGTTCAGAAGCTATTCACGGGCCGAAGTACAGGGTGACTCCCAAGCTCAGAGCGCGAGTTCGATTCTCGTCACCCGCTCCACTGCGAACCCCCAGGCCAGCGGTCCGGGGGTTCTTTGTTGTCCAGACCCATTGAGGAACCGCGCACCACCTCTGCACCACTCCGGTGTTCCCAGGCAGTTGCCCCCGGGTTCCAGCAGCCTTCCGCCTGGCCCGCGAGGACCGGGGCGATGAGTGCTTTCACCAGTGGGAGTGCTTCGGTCAGGGTGCGGAAGGATGCCAGGCCGGGGACGTCCTTGGCCGCCTTGGCGTATCCGGCGCTCCACAGTTCGTGGTCGGGTACCTCGAAGAGTGCCGTCGGACCCAGTGCCCGGCGGTGATGTTCCGAGTCGAGTGCTTGCCGGAGCTTGGCTGCCTGGGGGTTTTGCGAACGGGCGACGAGGGTCAGATCGCACAGGTCACGGAAATCTTGTACTCGGACGTTCCTGGTGCCGTTCGACGATGGCGCACACCTTGTCCGCAATGCTGTCGGCCAGCGGGTGGATGCGGTAGTCGGGACGTACCAGACCGGGGATGTCCAGGGGCACGATCGGTGCGGCGGTCTCCGCCTGGCCGGTGACCCGCACCCCGGTGACCAGGTCGATGTGGAACGACTCGAAGGAGCGTCGGCCGAGCAGCGCCTGCGCGGGGACCCGCACCCCCTCGATGCCTTGGACGAGGCTGCGGGGCGGGGCGAGCGTGAAGGTGAAGAGGTCGCCCAGGTCCCCCCACGCGCTTGCTGCTGGAGTCCACGCCCTCACGCTGGGTGGTGCGGGACGAACGGTGCGGCTACTACGACGGGTTGACCGGCGCGGTACTGCGCTGGCAGGACGGCACCTTCGCCCCGGCCAGGGACGAGAGCGGCGAGACCCCGGTGGCGGACGCCTTCACAGACGTACGACCCACCGGGGAGCGCCAGCTCGTCGTCTCGTTCCGCATCCTGCACCGCCCCAGGGCGGACCTCGTCCTCGGCGGCGCGCCGGAGGCCGCCTGGCAGATGCTGACTGGCGGCCCGCCGGTCAGCTGGGGGACATCGGAGCCGGCCGGTCTGCTCTGGTCCCGGCGACAACTGACCGAGCTGGCGTACGCGCGTGCCCCACGGCCGCATCTCGGCGTCTCCGGCTGCCCGGCTCCGGCAGCGAGCCCGGCCGTGCGGTGGCTCAGGGGATCACAGGATCAGGGAATCAGGGGATCAGGGGATCAGGGGATCAGGGGATCAGGAGAGTCTTGATCATCCCGTCGTCCTTGGCCTGGAACGTCTTGTACGCCTGCGGCCCCTCTTCGAGCGGCAGCCTGTGCGTAGCGAAGGTGTCGACGCCCAGGGGGTCCTCGTCGGTGAGCAGCGGGAGGAGGTCGTCGACCCAGCGCCTGACGTTGGCCTGTCCCATCCGGAGCTGGATCTGCTTGTCGAACATGGTCAGCATCGGCAACGGGTCGGCCGCGCCCCCGTACACGCCGGACACCGAGATCGTGCCGCCCCTGCGCACCAGGTCGATCGCCGCCCGGAAAGCGGCCAGCCGGTCCATGCCCGCGGTTTCCATGAGCCGTTCGCCGAGGGCGTCGGGCAGGAGTCCCACGGCCGCGTGGGCGGCTTTCGCCACGGGGGCGCCGTGTGCCTCCATGCCGACCGCGTCGATCACCGCGTCGGGGCCACGGCCGTCCGTGAGGTCGCGGACGGCTTCGCCGAGGTCCTTGCCGTGCCGGCGCAGGTCGAGGCACTTCACTCCGTCCGCGGCCGCGCGGGACAGGCGTTCGTTCACCAGGTCGATGCCCACGACCAGGCCCGCCCCCCGGTGCAGGGCGATCCGTGCCGCCATCAGGCCGATCGGTCCGAGTCCCAGCACGGCCACCGACCCGCCGGGCGGAATCGCCGCGTACTCCACCGCCTGCCAGGCGGTCGGCAGCACGTCGGAGAGGTAGACGAACCGGTCGTCGGCCGGCCCGTGCGGGACCTTGATCGGCAGGCTGTCGCCGAAGGGCACCCGCAGCAGCTCCGCCTGGCCTCCCGGCACCTGTCCGTAGAGCTTCGTGTAGCCGAAGAGCGAGGCGCCCGTGCCGCGCTCGCGGACCTGCGTGGTCTCGCACTGGGACTGCAGGCCCCGGTCGCACATGTAGCAGTGTCCGCACGACACGTTGAAGGGGATGACGACCCGGTCCCCCGGAACGAGCGACGTCACCTGGGAGCCGACCTCCTCGACGATGCCCATGGGCTCGTGGCCGAGAATGTCGCCGGGGTCGAGGTACGGACCGAGGACCTCGTACAGGTGCAGGTCCGAGCCGCAGACACCGGTCGAGGTGATCCTGACGATGATGTCCGTGGGGTTCTGGATCTGCGGGTCGGGAACCGTCTCCACTCGGACGTCCCGCTTGCCCTGCCATGTCAGTGCGCGCATTGCGATCCTTTCGGGAGGAGCTCCGAAGGCTGTCTGTCTGCCCCCGGGCGCCCGCCTCGCGAATCCGGCTGCCGTCCGTGTCCGCGGGATCCGTGCGTCCGCGAGGCGAGGCGTGGGTGTATTGACGGTCTCGGGCGAGGTTCGGTCTTTCCTCGCACAGGAATCCTCCTGACCCGTGAAACGTGTTCCACGCACGATCGGGCGTCCTCGGCTGGGGGACGGCGGACGCGCGGTCGGTCTCGGCCCCTTCGTTCTCCTCGGCGCCTTCGTTCTCCTCGGCGCCTTCGTTCTCCTTGGCTCCTTCGCGGTTCTTCGGCTCCCGCGCGGGTCGCACCGCACACTCCAAGGGTTCCGGCCTGGGAGCGTCCGGAGAACCACGCCTCTCACTGTCTCTCGCTTCGGGGGTGGGTGCACTCCGGAACGGGGCGGTCCGGCGTACGGGCAGGCGGTGACGCTGGGGGTGCGGCACGGGGACATCTCGCAGGGCCGCCGCTCGTGGGTCCGAGCGCCCGGCGGTGGCCCGGATCGTCGGTGTGACCCGCCTGCTGTCGCTCCCGCAGGGCGTGCGTGGCGCACACGGCCGAATGCCCGCGTCTCCCGGGCTCACCCGCGTGCGGAGCGGGTAGCCGTAGTGCTGGTCGGCGTCCGCACACCGGGAAGGCAGTCTCATGAACGGATCGGTCCACCAGCAGCCCCTCGCCCCGGATCCGCCCCAGCCGCGCAGGTCCATGGTGGTGTGCGCGGTGCTCGGGGTGGCGTTCATGGCCGCTGTCGACGAGATCGTCTTCCACCAGATCCTCGGGTGGCACCACTTCTACGACCGCTCCACCAGCCGGGTGGGGCTGCTGTCGGACGGTTTGCTGCACACGGCGGAAGTGCTGGGACTGGTCGCCGGGTTCTTTCTCTTCGCGGATCTTCGCCGTCGGCGCGCCTTGGCGGCGGACCACGCGTGGGCCGGGTTCTTCCTGGGGCTCGGCGGCTTCCAGCTCTTCGACGGGGTCGTCGATCACAAGCTGCTGCGGCTGCACCAGATCCGGTACGGCGTGGATGTCACTCCGTACGACTGGGGGTGGAATCTGGCCGGCGTGCTGCTGCTCGTGATCGGTGCGGTGCTGGCTGTGCGTGCGGCCCGCCGTGCCCGGGGCGCGACGGCGTCGTGAGGTTCGCCCATGCGCATCCCGGCGCGGCGGCGGATCCCGGGCTGTGGGGCTGGTCGTCCTCGGTGGGTGCACTGCTGGCTGTCACCGCCTACGTACTGGCCTCGGGGCGGCTGCGGCGCAGGGGGGACGACTGGTCCCGGTGGCGGGTGGTGTCCTTCGGGGCCGGTGGTGCCGGTGTTGCCTGGGCCGGGGTGGGGCCGCTGCCCGGCGGGCCGTTCACCGCGCACATGTCCGGGCATCTGATCGTGGGCATGGCGGCTCCGCTGCTGCTCGTCCTGGCCCGCCCCCTCACCCTGACCCTGCGCGTCCTGCCGCCCTGTGCGGCCCGGTGGCGTCTGCTGGCCCTCGCGCACTCCCGGCCCGTCCGGCTGCTGACGTTCCCTCCGCTCGCGGCGCTGCTCGACGTCGGAGGGCTGTGGCTGCTGTACCGCACGGAGCTGTACGAGGCGACCCAACACCACCCGCTGCTGCATGCCGCGGTGCACACGCACGTCCTGGCGGCCGGGCTGCTGTTCACGTTCGCTGTCTGCCAGGTCGACCCCGTGCGGCGGCGTTGGCCGCTGTCGCTGCGCGCGGCGACCCTGCTGGCCGCCGGCGTCGCGCACGCCGTGCTCGCCAAGTCGCTCTACGCGGCACCGCCGCCCGGTACCTCCCTCGTCGCCGGCGATCTGCACGTCGGCGCCCAAGTGATGTACTACGGGGGCGACTTGGTGGAAGCCGCGATCGGGACCGCACTTGCCGCCGCCTGGTACCGGGCGACCGGGCGCGCCTGGACGCGCCGGCGTCTCCGGTCCGCGGCCCCGGTCCTCGAAGGGTGACGGCGGGTCGTCGGCGTGGGCCCGGCCGTCGGAGGGGGACGGCCCGGGCCCGGCACGCGACGGCCGCGCGGAGGAACCGCAGGTCTCAGGTTTCGGGTCCCACCAGGCCGTTGCGCCAGGCCCAGGCCGCGATCTCCACGCGGTTCCTGGCGCCGAGCTTGGACTGCACGTTGGTGAGGTGCGTCTTCACGGTGCCCACGGTGATGGTGAGGGCGGCGGCGATCTCGGCGTTCGTCAGACCCCCGGCCAGCAGGACGACGACTTCCCGCTCGCGCGGGGAGAGCCGGGTGGCGGGCTCCGGCCTGGCGGAGACGGTACGGAACCTGCGCAGGAGCCGCACGGTGATCGACGGACTGACCAGGGAATCCCCGGCGGCCGCGGCACGGACCGCTTCCACCAGCAGCCGTGGGCCGGAGTCCTTGAGGATGAATCCGACGGCCCCCGCTTCCACCGCGCGGACCAGGTAGTCCTCGTCGTCGAAGGTGGTCACCATCACGACCTGCGGTCGGTGCGCGGCGTGGGGCCGGGTCAGATGGCGCAGCGCGTCCAGGCCGTCCAGGCGCGGCATCCGGATGTCCATGAGCACGACGTCCGGCCGGTGCGTTTCCACCATCTCCAGGGCCCGGAGGCCGTCCTGGGCGTGGGCGACGACGTCGATGTCGTCCTCGACGGACAGGATCATGGCCATGCCGGTGCGGACGATCTCCTGGTCGTCGGCGAGCAGCACCCGGATCACCGGCCGTCCCTCCACGCGCTCTCCAAGGGGATACGGGCGTTCACGCGCCAGTGTCCGCTGCCGTCGGGACCGGCCCGCAGGTCGCCGCCCTCGGCGGCGACGCGTTCCCCGAGTCCGACGAGACCGTATCCGCCCGGCGTCGGGGCGCCCGCACCGGACCGGTCGTTGACGACGTCCAGTTCGGCGGCCCCGGGAAGGGCCCGGAGCGTCACGGACACCTGCCGGGAGTCCGGAGCGTGCTTGCGCACGTTCGTCAGCGACTCCATGGCGACCCGGTGCACGGCCGTCATCGCCGCGGTCGGCAGCCGGTCGACGGGCCCCTCCTCGTCGAGCCGGGCGCGACCGCCGCCGGGCAGCGCGAAGGCCGCCACGAGCGTACGGAGTTGCTCCACCCCGCACGCCGGTACCGGCTCGCCCTCCGTACGCAGCCCGCCCACCATGTAGCGCAGGGTCCGGAGGGCCTCCGAGGCGGCCCGTTCGATCTGGCCCAGCGCCGGCACCGTCGCCTCCGGCCTGGACGCCGCGACCACTTGGGCCCCCTGGGCCTGCACGACGATGCCCGTCACGTGGTGCGCGACGAAATCGTGCAGGTCGCGGGCGAAGGTGAGCCGCTGCTCCAGCCGTACCTGTTCGGCGTGGCGTCGGCGGTCGGCCGCCGCCAGCCGGGCCGTGAGCGCCCCGGTCAGTCCGGCGCAGACGGTGAGCGTGCAGAGCAGCGTCAGGACGAGGCTGTTCTCGGTCGCTTCCACGGCCACCGGGCGCAGGACGACGGCCAGGAACAGCAGGAGGCACGCCCCCGCGGCGGGCCGGGCCGCGCCGTACCGGGCCGTGGCGACCAGCACCACGACGAGCGCGGCGATCTCGAACAGGGTGTAGGCGTCGGCGCGCGCCACCGCCGTCTCCGGCCGGCCGGCCACGGCGCGCATCCACGCACTGCACCCGAGGGACGCCGCCCCCGCCACCGCACCGGCCACCGCCACGGCCCGGGGATCGCCGCGCCACCGGCGCACCGCCCACACCACGGCCGCCGGGAGGAGTCCGGCCATCGACAGGAGGGTCTGGGGGCCGATGGCGGAGCGGTGGACGCCGGTGCGGTGATCGGCGGCCAGCGCCAGCACCAGAACGGCCCCGACCGGGACCGCGCCGAGGCGCAGCAGGACGCGGCGCGCCCGCGCGGAGCCTCTGGCGAAGTGCGGGAAGTACATACCGGCAGCGTACGTAGCGCCTGCCCGGAGGCCCTCTGCCGAAAGTCGTAGCGGTCCGGGCCGGCTCCGTCCTTCGGCAGATCCCCGGCGGTACGGGCGCGGACGAGGATCGGAGGCGACGATCCGCCAGCGAGCCCCAGGGGGCGCCCCGTGAACTTCCAGATCCAGATTCCCGCCACCGCCGTGCTGGGACCCGCACTCGCCGTCTTCGCCCTGGTCGCGCTGGCCCGCCGTCGGCGCGAGGTCCCCGGCTGGCGGGGCGGCCCGCTCGTGCTGCGCCTCACCACCGCGCTCTACGCGGCGGCGGTCGCCTCGCTCACCGTCTTTCCTCTGTGGATCTACGGCGGGGACTACCGCAACGAGGCGGCGTGGATCGGCCAGATCCAGCCCGTCCCGTTGCTCATGGCGGACCTCTCCATGATCCCCAACATCATCATGTTCCTGCCGCTGGGCTTTCTGCTGCCACTGCTGCTCCCCCGCCTCGACCGCGGCCGTACCGTGCTGGCCTGCGCTCTCGTCGGCCTCGGGATCGAGGTGTTTCAGCTGCTCCAGTACCTCGTCTTCGCCAACGGGCGCTCCGTCGACGTCAACGACCTGATCGCCAACACGCTCGGGGGCCTCGCCGGGTACGCGGTCCTGCGGGCGGCGCAGCGCACGGCCACCGCGCGGGCCGCGCTGGAGAGGGTGACCTTTTCGCCGCGGGCCGTCTGACCGCTCGGGGCAGCGCGGGCGTGTTCGGTTGCCGTACGGAAGTGGTTGAGAATTCACGCACCCGCCGACGGTTCGGTAAGGCTTGCCTTATATGCTGGCGCGACCTTCTGGCCCTTCCGGTTCGCCGGGCGGGCCAGAGGCGTCCCTGGAGCCGTACGAAGGACACCCCCCACCATGCGCACCCCCCACCGAGGTCTGATCGCGGTACTCGCGCTCGCGCCTCTGCTCACCGGCTGTTTCGCGGCGAGCGACAGCGACAGCGACTCCGGTTCGGCTACGGGCGGTGCGAAGCGGCTGCGGGTCGCGCTCGCCGTCCCTCCCGTACAGGCACTCTCGCCGTACAGCAACGACGCCACCGTCCTCAGCAAGCTGGCCGTCGCCGAAGGGCTGACCCGGCTCGGCAAGGACGGCAACGCGCAGGCCGCCCTCGCGACGTCCTGGAAGCAGGTCGACGCGAAGACGTGGACCTTCGAGCTGCGGAAGGCGTCGTTCCAGAACGGCGCCCAGGTGACCGCTGCGGCCGTGGTCAACACCCTGGACCACGCCGGCAAGGCGGCGGCCAGGCCCCGGGTGCTGAGCGACGTCACGCTGGACGCCAAGGCCGACGACGCCGACACCGTACGGATCACCACCAGCACGCCGGACCCCGTCCTGCCCCTGCGCCTCGCCAGCCCCGCGCTCGGCATCCTCTCCGCCGAGGCATACGCGAAGGACGGCACCGTCAGCCCGGTCGGAACGGGGACGGGCCCCTTCCGGATCACCCGGCTGACCGGCAGGACGAAGGCCACGCTCGACCGATTCGACGGGTACTGGGGCGGCAGGGCCAAGACCCCCGGCGTGGACGTGTCGTGGATCGCCGACGGCACCGCCCGCACCCACGCGCTGCGCGGCGGCGAGGTCGACGTCGCCGAGTGGATACCGACCTCGCAGGCCGGGCTCCTGCCCGAGGGCACCCGGCACGAGGTGCCCTCCGTACGGACAGACAGCCTCGTCCTGAACACCGGCGGCGGCGTCTTCGCCGACGCCGCGATGCGAGGCGCCGCACGTCAGGCGGTGGACGGATCGGTCCTCGTCGACTCCGTGTTCGGCGGATACGCCGACGCGCCCCAGGGACTGTTCGGACCGGGCGTCGGCTGGGCCGCCGGGGCCCGCGAGAAGGTCACCGGACGGGCGCGGGCCGCGACCGCCGACCAGGTGAAGGCCACGGGCAGGACGGTGCGGCTCGCGACGTACACCAACCGCGGCGAGCTGCCCGAGGTCGCGAGCGTCGTGCAGCAGCAGCTGGAGAAGGCCGGGTTCGAGGTCCGGCAGGACGTCCGCGAGTACACGCAGATGGAGAGCGACCTGCTCGCCGGGAAGTACGACGCCCTCGTCTTCTCCCGCGTCACCCTCCTCGACACCGGCGACGCCGTGTCGTACCTCGCCAGCGACTACACCAGCAAGGGCGTCTACAACATCGCCCGGCTCAAGGACCCCGCGGTGGACAAGGCGATCACCGCCGCCGCGCAGGAGGGCGGCACCGAGGAGCGGCGGAAGAGGATCATGGCCGCCGAGGCGGAGATCCTGCGCACCGACGCCGTGCTGCCGCTGGTGCACGAGAAGGTCGTGCAGGGCATCGGCAGGCAGGTCACCGGGGTGCTGCTCGATCCGCGGGAGCGCTCGCTGATCGACCTCGACACACGTCTGAAGTAGCGGACAACGGGAAATGAGGGTCGACGTCTCCACCTCGCGGGCCGCCACGCGGGACGCCGCCGCGACCGTCCCGTCACCCGCCCGCCGTCGCGCGTCCGCGTGGCGCGCCGGGATCGGAACCGGTGCCGCGGCCCTGGCCGGACGGGTGGCGGCAGGGGCCGCGCTGCTGGTCACGGTCGCGCTGCTGCCCTGGCTCTCGCGCAGCGATCCCGCGCTGACCGTCCTGCGCACCCGTTCCGCCGAGCAGAACCCGACCCCCGGGGCGCTCGCGGCCGTACGGGATGAACTCGGCCTCGACGACGGCCCCTTCACGCTCCTCGGACGGTGGCTCGGCGGGCTGCTGCGCGGGGATGCGGGGACCTCCTGGGTGTCCGGGGAGCCGGTGCTGCCCGACCTGGTGCCGGCGCTCGGGGTCTCGCTCACGCTGGTGGCCGGGGCGCTGGTGGTGACCGTCGTGGTCGCCGCACTCGTGAGCGCGCGTACGGTCTTCCTCGGCTCGCATCGGCGTCTGCACCGCGCACGGGCGGGGACCGGCGCGGCCGTGCTCGCCGCGCTGCCGAAGTTCCTGCTGGCGTCCGTGCTCGCCACGGTGTTCGGGGTGTGGCTCGGCTGGTTCCCGACGAGCGGCTGGGTGGGGCCCGCGTCGATGGTGCTGCCCGCGCTGGCGCTCGGGGTGCCGTCCGGCGCCATGATCGGCGGGCTGCTGGACCAGGCCCTGCCCGCCGCCTTCCACGAGCCGTGGGCGCGCACCTGGTACGCCGTCGGCTTTCCGCCGGGCCACGCCGTACGGCACGCGCTGCGCCGTACCGTGCCCGGTGTGCTGCCCCAGCTCCTGCCCACGGTCGTCGCCCTCGTCGGCGGGGCAGTCTCCGTGGAGATGATCTTCAACGTGCCGGGGGTGGGCAGGCTGGTGCTTGGCGCCGCCCTCGCCCAGGACCTGCCGGTGCTCCAGGCGGGAACGCTGACGCTCGTTCTGCTGGGCGGCGCCGCCGGACTCGGCCTGCGGTCCCTGCGTCGGCGGATGCTGGGGCCCGCGCTGCGCGAAGGGGCGCTGCCCACCCTGCACCGCCCGCCGATGCCCGTGCCGGGGGCGCTGCGGTACGTCGCCGCGGCGTGCGCCCTCGCCCTGGTGACGTTGTGCGTGGCGGGGCTGCTGCGCGATCCGCTGCACGTGGACACGGCGGCCCGGCTGCTCCCGCCGTCCACGGCACACCCGTTGGGGACGGACTCGCTGGGTCGCGACCTGCTGGCCAGGCTCGGACACGGGGCGCTGCGCACGACGGGCGTCGCCCTGGCGGTGACCGCCGTCAGCGTGCTGGTGGGCGTGTTGCTCGGCATGGTGCCGAAGGTGAGCGCCGGGCTGACGGAGGTCGTCTCGACGCTGCCCGCCGTACTGGCGGGGCTGCTGGTCACCGGGCTCACCGGGCCGTCCGTGCTGGGGGCGGCGCTCGCGGTGTGCGTGGTGGGCTGGAGTCCGTACGCCGCCCAGACCTCGGCGCTCCTCCAGCAGGAACGGGCCGCCGGGCACGTCACGGCGTCGGTCGCGCTCGGGGGCGGTCGCGTGCACGTGCTGCGCCGCCATCTGCTGCCCTCGCTCGTGCCGCCGGTGCTGCGCAACGCGCTGTTGCGACTGCCGACGGCCGTGCTGGTGCTGGCGTCCCTGGGCTTCCTGGGGCTGGGCGCGCAGGCGCCCTCGCCGGAGTGGGGACGCCTGCTGTCGGAGAACCAGGCTTACGTGGAGCTGGCGCCGTGGACGGTGTTGGGGCCGGCGGCGGCGCTGGTGGTATTGGCGGTGCTGGCGGTTGCGGGCGCCGGGATTGTCCAGGGAGGGGTTCGGGGGCGGGGGCGTTCGGGGCGGTAGGGGGCGCAGGAGTGGCGGGGCGTACGGCGGAGGGCGGGGCGTAGGGCGGGGAGGTGCATGCACCTCCGGTGAGGGCCGCCCCTTGCCCACCCGTGCCGCCCCTTGGGCGGCCCTCCGCCCAAGGGGCGGGGGCGGGAGGGGAAAGCGTGCCCCTCTGCCCAAGAGGCGGGGGCGGAACCCCGGCCCTTGGTCCGAGGGGCGGGTCGTGCGGGGGTCAGGAGGGGGTGGGAGTCCAGTTGTTGAGCCAGGTCCTGGCGGTCTGGGCGGCGGCTTGGGCGTCCGACAGGTGGGGGCGGTCCGCGGTGGCGGGGCCCGCGCCGGGGCCCGTGTTCGCGTACTCGGCGAAACGGTCCTTCTTCCAGGAGAAGCCGCTCATGTCCGTCCACGGGGCCGGCTTGATCGCGTCGCTGAGCCTGGTGTTGCGGATGGTGGCCTGCGGGCGGAGGGCGGCGTCGCCGCCGGCGTGCCAGGGGCGGCCGAGGTGGAAGCTGCGGGGCGCGACGTCGCCGTTGATCGCGGAGTGGGTGATGAGGAAGCCGTTGCGGTTCGCGGCAGTGCTCGGGGCGGTGACGTAGCCCGCGGAGGTGCCGTTCCAGCGCTTCTTGACGGTGATGACCGAGTGGGTGATCACGGCCGTGGCCCGGCCGAAGACGAAGTCGACGTTGCCGGTGATGTACGAGTTGCTGACGTGGACGCGGCCCAGTTTGTCCTTGCCCGCGGTGTCGAGGAGGAGCGTGTCCTGGTCGCCCTCGGCGATGATCCCGTCGAGGACGATCCGGTCGGCGGCGGTGCGCAGGGCGACGGCCTGCTGGTTCGGGACGTGCTGGTTGCGGGCCTCGTCGAAATCGTTGGAGACGGTGAGGTTGCGCAGTTGGGAGTCGTCGGACTCGACGGCGACGGTGGCGCTGCCCCCGGTGCCGTACGGGCCGGAACCGTCCGGCTTGGGCGTGCCCGCGGCGTTGTTGTAGACGATCACCGTGTCCTTGCGGCTGCTGCCGGTACCCCGCAGGGTGACGTGCGGCTTGTTCGCGGGGATCTTCACCAGCTCGCGGTACGTGCCGGGCTTGACGGCGATCTCCACGCGGGACGTGTTGTTCACGGGGACCGCGTCGACGGCCTTCTGCACGGTGGAGAACTGGCCGGAGCCGTCCTTGGCGACGGTGAGCGTGCGGGTGGCGGCGAGGGGAGCGGCCGGGGCGGGACCGGTCGTACCCGTCCAGGCGCGCGGTCCCGTACCGGACTTGAGGAGGGCGGGGACTGCGGAGGCGCTGTCCAGGGTGTACGCGTAGAACTTGCGGGGGTCGAAGGCGGGGGCGCTGCCGCCGCTCTCGTTGCGGCCGGTGGTCCGCGCGAAGGCGTTGCCACGCTGGGTGACGGTGGCCGTGGCGTCGCGGGTGACGGGGTTGTGCACGCCCTCGAAGTAGGAGTTCTCCAGGACCATGTTCGTCCTGCCGCGCGCGTAGTTGCCGTACGCGGAGGTGATGGGGGTGCCCGGGAGGTCCTGGAGGAAGTTGTTGTAGAGGTGCGCGCGGGCGACGTTGTCCGTGGAGGGGTTGCGCTGTCCGGTCTCGCGGAACCAGTTGTGGTGAATGGTGAGCTGGGCGGTGGCGTTGGGGGTCCAGCCGATACCGAAGGTCTTGTTGTTGTCGCTCAGCCTGTTCCAGGACACCGTGATGTACGTGCTGTCCTTGCGCAGGTCGATCAGCCCGTCCGCCATGCGGCGCAGATCGTTGTGGTCGATCCAGACGTGGTGGGCGCCGTCCACCTGGACGGCGTCGAAGTCCCGGTCCTTCTCGTTCCAGGTGCCCCGGTAGGAGTCCCGGATCGTGAGGTTCCGGATGATGACGTTGTGGACGCCCTTCCCCAGGAAGAAGCCACCGCCGACGAGGTGACCGGAGGTTCCCGCGCCCACGATCGTCTTGTCCGAGGCGACCTTGATCTCCTTGCCGACCGGGTTCACCCGGATCGTTGCCGCGACGACGATGACGTACGGCTCGGGGGCGGTCGCGTACCGCTCCAGCTCGGCGAGGGTGCGGACGGTCACGGTCCTGCCGTCGCGGCCGCCGTACGTGCCGTTCTGGCCGAGGGCGTCGACGGAGGCGAAGCCGTCGGCGGAGGCCCTGGCCCAGGCGGTGTTCGCGGCGGGCGCCTTGGGCGCGGGGGCGTCGGCGGCGGAGGCGTGCGGCCGGGCGGTCTCGCCGAAGAGGCCGAAGGCGCCTCCGTACGTCATGGCCCCCGCAGCGGCCAGGGCGAGGGGGACGCCCACGACCAGGGCCGTCCTGCGGCGGCGGTGCCGGGGCTTGCTTCTGTACTCGGTCATGGGGGTCCGTTCCGGCTGGGGATGGGGAGCGGGGACGGTCCTGTTCCGGTGGATCCGGCGTCCCGGTCCCTCTGTTGCCGCCGGGGGGAGAAAAGGTTGCCCGTACCGCCTGCGTAACCTGCGGCACATGGAAACCTCGATGCGCGAACTGGACGCCGACGAACGGGAACTGGTGGCCTACGCCCGGCAGATCGTCGACTCGAACGGAGACGGCGAGGCCGGTCTCCACACCATGGGGGCCGCCGTGCGCGGGGCCGACGGGCGGATGTACGGCGGCATCAACGTCTACCACTACACCGGCGGCCCCTGCGCCGAGCTGGTCGCCCTGGGCCACGCGCGGGCGTCGGGGGCACGCGAACTGGTGACGATCGTCGCGGTCGGCGACGGCGGCCGCGGCCCGGTGGGACCGTGCGGACGCGACCGGCAGGTACTGCTCGACCTCCACCCCGGGATCCGCGTCGTCCTGCCGACGACGAAGGGCGTACGGAGCGTCCGCGTCGAGGAGTTGCTGCCGCACGGCGCGCGGTGGACACCGGAGGACGGGACGGGCGCGGTGCTGGACCCTGAGGACGGGGCGGGCGCGGTGCTGGACCCTGAGGACGGGGCGGGCGCGGTGCTGGACCTTGAGGCCGGGACGGGCCGGAGGGGCGGGGAATGAACCCGGGTGCGGACGCGGGCGCGGATGCCGGTACCGGAGTGAGGGCCGGGGCGGGGGTCGCGGGGGCCGAGAACGATCTGATGGACGGGACCGGGGCTGGGCTGCCGGGGCCGCTGGTCGGGGTGGAGTGGCTGGCGGAACGCCTCGGGGCCCCGGGGCTCGTGGTGCTGGACGCGTCCGTGGGGAGGCACCGGCTGAAGGGCCCGTGGATACCCGAAGCGCGGGTCTTCGACATCGACGGGGAGATGTCGCAGCAGGGAGAGGCCCACCCACCGCACACCATGCTCGCGGCCGGGCAGTTCGCGGCCCGCGTACGAGCTCTGGGGATGGACAGCGGCGACCGTGTCGTCGTCTACGACGCCGCGGGGATCTACTCCAGCGCTCGTGCGTGGTGGATGCTGCGGGCGATGGGCTTCGAAGAGGTCGCCGTTCTGAACGGGGGTCTGCCCGCGTGGCGTGCCGCGGGGCTGCCGGTGAAGGACTCCTACCGTCAAGGGCCCTTCCCGGACGGGAACTTCGCGGCCCAGCGGACGCCCGGGGCGTTCGTCGGGGGCGACGAGGTGCGGGAGGCGCTCGACGACCCGGAGACGGTCGTACTGGATGCGCGCAGCAGGGGCCGGTTCGACGGCACGGAACCGGAGCCCCGGGCCGGGGTGCGCGGCGGGCACATGCCGGGCTCGGTGAACCTGCCTTTCGCGCACCTGCAGGACGCGGCGGGCCGGATGCGGAGCGCATCGGAACTACGGGACATGTTCGCGCAGGTCGCGGGCGGCACGGAGAGGCTGGTGGTCAGCTGCGGGTCCGGCGTGACGGCCTGCGTGCTGGCACTCGGGGCGCGGCTGGCGGGGTACGGGGGTGCGGTGGCCGTGTACGACGGGTCGTGGAGCGAGTGGGGCGCGGAGGGGTCGGGACGCGGGGTTGCGGGGGCGGGGGCGGCGGACCTGCGGGATTGAGGCGGGGGCGGGCCGGATCGTGCCGGGCGTGTGACGCGAGGGAGAGGCCGGACATGGTGCGGCGGGGAGAGGCCGGGCATGGTGCGGCGGGGAGAGGCCGGGCATGGTGCGGCGGGGAGCCCGGGAACCCTGAGGCGGGGACGCGGGGCCCAGGACACAGAGCCACGCGTCGGGGGCCGCGAACGCCGAGCCGCGGAGGACCGGGGGACACGGGCCGCCGGAAACCGGGCCGCGGGAGGGGGCCCGGAAAAACGGGCGTGCGCCGATTCGGGCGGGGGTCGCTCGAATCGGCGCACGGTGCGCGGCCGCGGGGCGCAGGGTGTCACCCGCTCGCGGATCGCCTCTCGCCGTTCCGCCCGACGTCACCGTCCCGCGCCATGACCTCTCCGTCTCGCGCGACGTCGGCGCCCCGGAGGGCGTCGGCGTCCCGTGTCGCTTCGGTGGCAGGGGGGCGGTGGCCGGCGGGGTCAGCGCATGCGGTCGGTCGGTCAGCGCATGCGGGGGTCGTCGCGGTAGCCCTCGCGGGTGTTCGCGTGCTTGGCGTGGATCCCGTCGTCGAACTCGATCTCCTCCTTGCGGACCTGCCCGGAGACCTCCTGCTGCTCGGTGACCTTGTAGACCTCCAGGCGGACGCGTTCCACCGGGACGGTCTCCTTGCGCATCACCGCCCGCTCCTCGTGGAGGATGACCTCGACCTTCTCCTCGCCGATGTCGGCGTGGGTGCGGCCCATGCGGCGTTCCTCCTCGGTGATCGGGACCCGGGTGACGCGCACCTCCTCGTGGCTGACCTCGACGGACTTCGTGACGTCCTCGGTCACCACCCGCTTGCGGAGCTCGGCGCGACCGCTCTCGTGCTCCTCGGTCGCGATGTCCAGCCGCTCCTCGGAGAGCAGGATCTCCTCCATCTGTTCCTTGCCCCCGGCGGCATGACGGCCACGGCCCAGGTCCGGGTCGCCGCTGCGGGTCGGCGCGCCCGCGCCGGCCATCTCACGGGCGGAGGTGCCCGTTCCGGCGAACGAGCGGGCGGAGATGTCGGAGTGGCCGGAGTCGGACCGCGTACGGCCGGACGCCGCCATGCCCGTACCGGCGGCTCCCGCCGCGTGCCGGCCCGTGGAGGTGAAGCCGTTCGACGCGGCACGGCCGTGGTCGCCGGGGCCGGTCAGGCCGTAGTGCCGGTAGAGGGTGCCCTCTTCGGAGCGGTCGAGGTGGCCGTCGACGTCGATGCGCGGCGCGTCCTTGATCAGGTCCTTGCTGTGCGGGACCCGCAGTCCGTTGTCGGTGCGGGTGGCGCCGGCCAGCGGGACGAAGGTCTCCTTCGTCCCGAACAGGCCGGTCCGTACCGTGACCCACTCCGGGTCTCCGGTGGAGTCGTCGCGGTAGACCTTCTGGACGGCTCCGACCTTGTTGCCCTCGGCGTCGACGACATTGGCGCCGTCCAGGTCCTCGGGGGTGAACGTGCTCAGGTGGGGGTGGGGAGAGGTCATGGGGGTCTCGTCTCCTTCCGTTTTGCGCAGCACCGATCGAATGCGGCGCTTTGCGCATGTCTCCAGTGCGCGCGCCCGCCGCACGGCCCGCGACCGCAGTGATCGTTCTGTCGCGTCCCCCGGGGCCCGCATCCGTCGCGTACACGGCCTGTAGCAGGCGGAATACAGTCGGAAGGGTAGATTCCGCCTGCCTACCCCGATCGGGTGAACCCGCCAGGGGGCGCGGTCTTGCCCCATACCGTCACCAGCAGTCACCGTGCCGTCCGCACGCTGTCACGTACCGCCTCGACGGGCCACACTGGTACGCACCTTGAGACCGTGTGGGGGGCGACATGGCACTCGGCTACACCCGGCGCACCGGCACGCTGCCCGTCGAAGTGACCGGCTTCGTCGGGCGCGTCTCGGAGCTCGACCACGTACGCGGGCTGCTGCGCCGCTCGCGCCTCGCCACGCTGACCGGCCCCGGCGGCGTCGGCAAGAGCCGCCTCGCGCTGCGCACGGCGCTCTCCCTCAAGGGGGAGTACGAGGACGGCGTGGTTCTCGTCGAGTTCTCCGCCCTGCACGATCCGGAGCTGCTGCCGGGCGCGGTGGCGAGCGCGCTGGGGGTGCCCGAGCAGTCGGGGCGGATGATGCTGGACGTGGTGGTCGAGCATCTGTCGGACCGCCGGGTGCTGCTGGTGCTCGACACCTGCGAGCACCTGCTGGACGCGTGCGCACTGCTCGCGGATCTGCTGCTGCGGGAGGCCCCGGGCGTGACGGTGCTGGCCACCAGCCGCCAGCCGCTCGACGTGCCCGGCGAACACACCCTGCTCGTACCGCCGTTGGGCGACGACGACGCGATCGACCTGTTCGCCCAGCGGGCGGCGGCGGTCGTGCCCGGCTTCGAGGTCAGCGCGGACAACCGCGGCGACGTACTGGCCCTGTGCAAACGGCTGGACGGCATTCCGCTCGCCATCGAACTGGCCACCGTACGACTGCGGGCGCTGCCCCTGGAGCAGCTCGCCGCCCGTCTGGAACAGCGCTTCCAGGTCCTGACCGGAGGGCGGCGCAGCGCGGCGCTGCCCCGCCACCAGACGCTGCGCACCGCCATTGACTGGAGCCACGACCTGTGCTCGCCGCAGGAAAGGCTGCTGTGGGCACGGCTGTCGGTGTTCGCCGGGCCCTTCGACCTGACGGCCGCCGAGGAGGTGTGCGCGGACGACGAGGACGGCGGTGCGGCCGGCGCGCACGGACTGGCCCGGGAGCAGGTCCTGGAACACCTGATAGGGCTCGTCGACAAGTCGGTCGTCCTGCGCGACGGCGACGACAGCGCCCGCTACCGGCTGCTCGACACGATCCGCGAGTACGGCGCGGACAGATGCACGGACGAGGAGCGGGAACGGTGCGCACGACGCCACCGCGACCACTACCTGAGCCGCGCCTCGTACTTCTTCGAGATGCTCCTGAGCGCCGAACAGGTGCCGCTGTACTGGCAGTTGCGCCGCGACCTGGCCGACCTGCGCGGCGCCCTGGAATATTCGCTGTCGCGGCCGGACGGCGTGCGGCCCGCGCTGGTGATGGCTGCGCGGCTGTGGCCGTTCTGGTCGACGGCCGGCCTCTTCAAGGAGGGCCGGTACTGGCTCGACAAGGGCCTCGCGCTGGACCTCCAACCGTCGCGGGAACGCTCCCAGGCCCTGCTGTGGGGCAGCCTCCTGGCCGTCATGCAGGGCGATGTGGGCCAGGCGCTGGCGGGTTTCCAGGAGACCTGCCGGGTCGCCGAGGCGTGCGGCTCCGAACTCGACCGGGTCCTGGCCCTCGGCTACATCGGCGGCATCGCCTGGCTCCTGGGCGACGAGGCGACCGGCCGCGGCACGCTCGCCGAGGCGCTCGCCGGGCAGCACCGGATCGGCGACCCGCTCGGGCTGGTGGTGCACCACTACCAGAGCGCGTACGTCCAGTCGCTGATACGGCACTCCGACGAGTCCGACGCCCACGCGGACGAGGCGCTGCGGCTGATCGCGGCGGCGCCCGGCGGCGGGGCGGGCGAGTGCATGATCACCAGCCAGGTGCTGGGCATCAAGGGGATGGCCGCGTGGACGCGCGGGGACGCGCCGGAGAGCGTCCGGCTCGCCCGGGAGTCGCTGCGCGCCAGCCGGGAGCTGCGGGACTTCTTCGCGACCACGAACTCGCTGGAACTGCTGGCGTGGGGGTCCGCGGAGACCGGCAGGTGCAGGACGGCGGCCTGGCTGCTGGGCACGTGCAGCGAGCTGTGGCGCAGGATCGGCTCACCCATGATCGGCGTGGCGATCTACCAGGACGACCACTCGCGGGTGGAGACCCTGCTGCGCAAGAAGCTCGGCGAGTCCGAGTACCGGCTGCTCTTCGGGCAGGGGGCGCAGCTGGCGCTCGACCAGGCCGTCGAGCTCGCCCTGGCGGGTGCGGCACGGCCGGTGGCCGACGCGCCCGCGGGCGCGCGCGTGCCGTCCGTCGAGCACCTCACGCGGCGCGAGCGGGAGGTCGCCGCGCTGGTGTCGGAGGGGCTGACCAACCGGGAGATCTCCGAGCGGCTCGTCATCTCGAAGCGGACGGCCGACGCGCACGTCGAGCACATCCTCGCGAAGCTGGGATTCTCCTCGCGGACGGAGATCGCGGCCCTCGCCGGGGAGGAGGCCGGGGGCGTGCGGCGTCAGTCGCCGGAGGCCTTCGACGCGGGCCGCAGATAGCGCGCCGCGGCGCTGAGGACCGCGACCGCGAAGAAGAGGGCGAGGAGGACCAGGGCGGCCGGCGGCAGCTCGGCGAGCGGCGTCCGGGCGGCGAGGGTGGCGGAGTGCGCGGGGCTCATGGCGCACGGGTGCCCCGGCCGGACGGATCGGAACGTGGCTTCCGCCGGAAGGGGGAGGGGACCGCCCGCGTTGACGGCGGGGCCGGCCGTCTCGGTACGGAGTGCGGCCGTCGCGTTCCGGGCTCCGGAACGCGCGGGCGCGGCGCGGACCCGGACGGGCGAACCACCGTGAGTGAGGCGGCATCCGGGGGTATCCGGGTGGCACAGCCCGTGCCGGATCCCGGTGCGGCCCGTACCGGAAGAGGACTCACCCATGGCCACCACGGACGTCGTCGAACTCATCCTCAAGGACCACCGCACGATGGAGGACCTGCTGCGGAACATGCGCAGCTCGGAGGCCGACCGGGCCAAGGCCCTCGACGAGTTCGCGGACCTGCTGATCGCCCACGCGCTCGCCGAGGAGGCCGAGGTCTACCCGGCCCTCAAGCGCTACAAGAAGATCGACGAGGAGGAGGTCGAGCACGGCGAGGAGGAACACGAGGAGGGCAACGAGGCGCTGCTCGCCCTCATGGAGGTCGAGGAGGTCGGCTCCGACGAGTGGGACGAGAAGCTGGAGGAGCTGTCCGAGAAGATCTCCCACCACACCGACGAGGAGGAGCGCACCATCCTCAACGACGCGCGGGCGAACGTGAGCGACGAGCGCCGGGCCGAGCTGGGCGCCGCGTTCACACGGGAACGCGACAAGCAGCTCGCGTCGGGCTGTGGCAGCCTGGACAATGTGCGCAAAATCGTCAAGCACTGACCGGACCGCCTCAGCCGCACCACCGGTGACCTGCGGAAACACCGGACCGTCCGGCACCGCCCACGCTCCCTGAGATTGCCATGACTGAAAACGCGCTTTGGGGGAAAGCGCGACAGCAGAGCACCGGACTTCACGGGGGACGTCAGGTGTACGACACAGGACGGGCGGTGCGAACGGTGCGGGAAGCGACGGTGGCTGCGGAAGTGACCATCCCCTTCAGTGCCAGCGCGACGTACGACGGCGCGCCGGGCACCATCGGGGAAGCCCGCGACTTCGCCGCGGACTTCCTGGTACGGGCCGAGGCGCTGCACGGGGTCACCGTCTCCCCGCGCACCTCGGGGACGGTCAAGCTGGTCGTCAGCGAACTCGTCACGAACGCGGTGAAGTACGCGCCGGGCCCCTGCCTGCTGGACGTGGCCATCGACCGGGACGGCACCGACGCGGGTACCGGGACCGGCCGCGACACGTTGCGGATCACGGTCTGGGACACCGACAGCAGCCTTCCGCGGCCCGGCGCGCCCGACCCCGAACGGATCGGCGGGCACGGCCTGGAGCTGGTGCTGGCGCTGTGCAGCAAGTACGACATCCAGCGGCTGGCCGGGGGCAAGCGGGTACGGGTGCACCTGCCGCTGAGCTGACCGATGGACGCCTCGCGGCAGGCCACGGCTGAGCGGAGGACCGCCACGCGGCACCCCGCTCGTCCGCCGGTGCGACGCCCGCCCGGCCGACCGCATCCCCGCCGAACGTCTCGCACCACGTAGGCCGAAGCACCACGGAGGCCGAAGCACCACGGAGACGGAAGACCCCCGCCCGGGATCCGGGCGGGGGCCTTCGGCCTAGGTGCGGGCGCGTGCGGCCCGTACCGCACCGCGCTCGGGCTACCCGTCGCGGCCGGCCAGCCGCAGCCGGACCTCCCGCTCCTGGTCACCGGACGCGTCCCCCTCGTCCACCAGCGAGAATCCCGCGGCCAGTGCGTTCCGGGCCAGCTCCACACCCTCCGGCGCGCCCTGAAGGGTGACCGTGACCGAGCCGGAGAGGGAGGACGGACCGGCGGCCCCGTCCGTGTGCGCGTCGTCGGGAACGTCGAAGACGGACGTCCACACCGTGGGCCCCGCACCCGGGGTGTCCTGCGGCAGGTCCCCGGGGCCCCGGTCCGAGGACGGGAATCCCTTCGCGAGAACTTCGAGGACCGTGCGCGCGTCCTGCGCGGGACAGTCCGTGACGGTAACCGTGACCTTCATGGTCATACCTCTCCTTGTGCGGTCGTTCCGGGCATCGGAGTGCGCCGGCGAATCACAGTTCGCGCAGCGCGGGCAGCAGTTCCTTCTCCGCCCACTCCAGGTACGGTTCCTGCTGGTCGCCGCCGATCTGGACGAGCGCCACCTCGGTGAACCCGGCCTCCGCGTAAGGCCGTACCGCCTCGACGAAGTCCTCGACCTTCGAGCCGCAGGGGATCGTCTCGGCCACGTCCTCGGGCCGGACGAACTGCGTCGCCCCGGCGAAGCCCGCAGGGCCGGGAAGTTCCGCGTTGACCTTCCAGCCGCCGGCGAACCAGCGGAACTGTTCGTGCGCCCGCGCCACCGCCGCGTCCCGGTCGGTGTCGAAGCACACCGGGAGCTGACCGACGCGCGGCTTGCCCGTGCCGCCGTGCCGGTCGAAGGACTCGACGAGTTCGGCCTTGGCCTCCGTCGCGATGACGAGGTCGCCCAGCCGTCCGGCGAGTTCGCAGGAACGCGGGCCGGAGACCGCGATGCCGATGCCCGGGAGGTCGAGCCCCTCGTCCCCGGGCAGGTCCCACAGCTTCGCGTTCTCGACGTCGAAGTGCGCTCCGTGGTGGTTGACGTTCTCGCCCCGGAACAGGGCCCGGATGATCTCCACGGCCTCTTCCAGCATGTCGAGGCGTACGTGCGCGGCCGGCCAGCCCGCCCCCACCACGTGCTCGTTGAGGTTCTCGCCCGAGCCGAGCCCGAGCCGGAAGCGGCCCTGGGAGAGCAGTTGCATCGTCGCCGCCTTCTGCGCCACGACGGCCGGGTGGTACCGGACGGAGGGGCAGGTCACGTAGGTCATGAGGGGGATCCGCTCGGTGGCCTGGGCCGCCGCGCCGAGCACGCTCCAGGCGTACGGCGCGTGGCCCTGCTCCTCCAGCCAGGGGAAGTAGTGGTCCGAGGTGACGGAGAAGTCGAAGCCGGCCTTTTCCGCTCCCACCACGTGGTCGACCAGGGCCCGGGGCCCGGCCTGCTCGGTCATCATCGTGTATCCGATTTGCACCATGCTGAGCGCCTCTCCGGGCAGTGAGCCCCGAAACGTGCGAAACCCCCGCCGATCATGAGCCACATATCACCGTACATGCACCCAAAGCCCCTCACCACGGCGGAGGATAAGGTAATGGAACATTAAAGTCGATCAGTCTTGTCACGTTCTTAACGCCTTTCTCCGCACCTTCCCCGGCCGTCAGCAGCGTTGATCTTCTCCGGAGGCCCCCATGGGAACCCGCCGTTCCACACTCCCCGGCATAGGCACCCAGTACGACTTCGTCACCGAGGGCGGGCGGCACGTCTCCGTCGTCGTGCACCACGACGGCCGCCGCTTCCTCGGGTTCTACGACCGGGACGACCCGGACGCCTGCCAGGAGGCGATTCCGCTCTCGCCCGACGAGGCGACCGCCCTCGCCCACCTCCTGGACGCCTCCCCCATCGACGCCGTGCGCACGGCCGGCATCGACCTGGTCACCGAGCACATCCCGGTGACGTCGAGGTCCCCGTACGGCGGGAAGCTCCTCGGCGACACGAAGGCCCGTACCCGTACCGGCGCCTCCATCGTGGCGGTGCTGCGCCGCGCCAGTGCACACCCCTCCCCCGAGCCCGCCTTCCGCCTCGCCATCGGGGACACCCTCGTGGCGGTCGGCACCCGGGAGGGCGTGGACACGCTCGCCGACCTGATCGCCGGAACGTCCTCCGGCGCGACCGCCGACACCGCCCGCGGCGACGCACGGGACGCCCGCGCCGCCGCCGGCGCCGACGACTGAGGGACGGAACGATCGCCTTGCACCACACCACCGCTCTCCTCATCGAACTGGGCGCCGTCATCCTCACCCTGGGGATCATCGGCCGCCTGGCCGGCCGAATAGGCCTGTCCCCGATCCCCCTCTACCTCCTGGCAGGTCTCGCCTTCGGCCACGGCGGGCTGATCCCGCTCAAGGCGAGCGAGGACTTCACCGCCGTCGGCGCCGAGATCGGCGTCATCCTGCTCCTGCTCCTGCTCGGCCTGGAGTACAGCGCGAGCGAACTGGTCACCAGCCTCAAGACGCAGTACCCGTCCGGCATCGTCGACTTCCTCCTCAACGCGGTCCCCGGCGCGGTCGCCGCCCTCGTCCTCGGCTGGGGCGCGGTCGGCGCGGTCGCCCTCGCGGGTGTCACCTGGATCTCGTCCTCCGGCGTCATCGCCAAGGTGATGACCGACCTCGGCCGCCTCGGCAACCGCGAGACCCCCGTCGTGCTGGGCATCCTGGTCATGGAAGACCTCGCGATGGCGGTCTACCTCCCGCTCCTGACGGCGATGCTCGCGGGCGTCGGACTGGCGGGCGGCAGCATCACCCTCCTCATCTCGCTGGGCACGGTCGGGCTGGTCCTGTACGCGGCGCTGCGCCACGGCCGGCTGATCAGCCGTGCGGTGTCCTCCGACAACCCGGAGATGCTGCTGCTGGTCGTGCTCGGCCTGACCGTCCTGGTGGCGGGCCTCGCCCAGCAGCTCCAGGTCTCGGCGGCGGTCGGCGCCTTCCTCGTCGGCATCGCGCTCTCCGGCGAGGTCGCGGAGGGCGCGCACAAGCTCCTCGCCCCGCTGCGGGACCTGTTCGCCGCTGTCTTCTTCGTCTTCTTCGGCCTCTCCACAAACCCGGCGGACATCCCGCCGGTACTCCTCCCCGCCCTCCTCCTGGCGCTCGTCACGACGCTCACGAAGATCGGCACGGGCTGGTACGCGGCGAGACGGGCCGGCATCGGGCGCAAGGGGCGGCTGCGCGCGGGCGGCACGCTCGTCGCGCGCGGCGAGTTCTCGATCGTCATCGCGGGCCTGGCGGTGGCCACCGAACCGCGCATCGGGCCGATCGCCACCGCGTACGTCCTGATCCTGGTCGTCATCGGCCCGCTGGCCGCCCGCTGGACGGAGCCCCTGTTCTCCCGGCTGCAGGGGATGCCGGGCAGGAGGCGCAAGCCGCCGACCGCGGGCCCGCCGAGCATGGAGGACATGATCGCGGCGGAAACGGCGTCGCCGCCCCCGGCCGAGCCCCTCACCGGCGAGACGCCGTTCCGGCCCGACGGTCCACCGTCCCTCCCGCCCCGGACACCCCCGCAGGCGGCCGGGACCCCGCCCCAGGCGGCACGGTCCTGACTCGCTCGATCGGACGCAGCGTCACGCGCGTCCGCAGAGCCAGGAACGGGCCGGAAACACGAGGTCACGGGGGTGTCCGCCCGTTGGCGGGCAGCCGTCGGCCATGACGGTCCGTGTCTGAAATATTGCGCTGGATCAACAGCCTTCGGACGGTGGAGAAGAGCACCCCGCTCCTTCGCACCTCCGAAAGGAACCCTCTCCATGCGCATGCCCCGCAGAGCCGGCCTCCTCGTCTCGACCGCCGTGTGCGGCGCCCTTGTCCTGGGCACGGCGGGCCCGGCCATCGCGGTCGTCAGCGACCACTCGGTGTCCTCCGAGGCGGCCCCCGGCCCGATCCCCGACGCGGAGGCGCTCACCGGGCAGGCGAAGAGCCTGGCGGACACCGCCGGCGTCCTCAAGCCGGTCGCCGACCTGGTGGGGGCCGTACTCAAGGCCCCCGACGGCAAGATCGCCCCCGACGCCGCGGCACGGCTCGGCAAGCCCGTCGACGAGGCGCTGGCCACGCTGGCCAAGCCGGTCCCCGCGCCCAAGGCCCCGGCCGGTGCGGGCCTGAAGGTGCAGGCGGCGGCGGACCTCCAGGCGGACATCACTGCGTTGCTGAAGATCCTCGGGGCGGGCGACCCGAAGGCCATCACGACCGCCGTCAAGGCCGTCCTCACCGGCAGCGTGAACGTGCTGGCCGCCGTCCTGCTCGGCGACGGTCTCCCGGCTCCCGACCTGAAGGGCCTGCCCGAGCTCCCGAAGATCCCGGGCGCCGCCACGACGCCGCAGGCCCCCGGCACGACGACCCTCCCGGCGCCGATCGTCCCCGCGGAATCCGCCACCCCGGCGGAGTAGCGGCAGCACCGGAAGAGGCCCGCGCGGGCGACCGCACGGGCCTCTTCCGCGTTCCCCGGCAGGCCTCTGCCGTGTTCCCGGCGGCCCCTTTGGAGCGCCTTCGGCTCACAGCCTGTTAGATTCTACAAAGCTGTAGATCCATCACCTGAAGACGGAGACACTTCATGGCCCTGTGGGACCGCCTCAAGGAAACCGCCTCTACGATGCAGACCCAGCTGGAGTCGAAGAAGAACGAGCTGAAGAGCGGCTCGTTCCGCGACGCGAGCATGGCCATGTGCGCGCTGGTCGCGGCGGCCGACGGCAGCATCGACCCGGCCGAGCGGCAGCGCGTGGCGGCCCTCATCGGCACGAACGACGTCCTGAAGAACTTCCCCGCCGACGACCTCCAGCGTCGCTTCAACGACTACTGCGGCAAGCTGACGGCGGACTTCGCGTTCGGCAAGGTGAGCGTTCTCCAGGAGATCGCCAAGGCGAAGAAGAAGCCGGCGGAGGCACGCGCGGTCATCCAGATCGGCATCGTCATCGGCGGTGCGGACGGCGACTTCGACAAGTCGGAGCAGGCCGTCGTACGGGAGGCCTGCTACACGCTGGACCTGCCGCCGCACGAGTTCGACCTGTAAGCACGTTCGGCCTGTGCACACGTTCGACCGGTAAGCACGTCCGGCCTGTAGGCACGACGGGCCGACGGGCCGTCCGGGCCCTCACCCCGCCCGGACGGCCCGCCGTGCGCCGCGCTGCCGCGGCGCCTCAGCTCGGCGCGGCCGCCGCCAGCTCGTCCACGGTCCCGGCGATGACCACCCGCACGTGCTCCGTCAGGTGCTCGACCGGCCAGTCCCACCAGGCCACCGCCAGCAACCGGGCGATCTCCTCGTCCGTGAACCGCTTGCGGATCAGCCGCGCCGGGTTGCCGCCGACGACGGCGTAGTCCGGCACGTCCGAGGTCACGACCGACCCGGCGGCGACGATCGCCCCGTGTCCGATCCGCACGCCCGGCATGACGGTCACGCCGTTCCCGAGCCACACGTCGTTGCCCAGGACGGTGTCCCCGCGCACCGGCAGGTCCGCCAGCAGGTCCGCGTGCGGCCCCCAGGCCCCGCCCATCATCGGGAACGGAAACGTCGACGGGCCGTCCATCCGGTGATTGGCGCCGTTCATGAGGAAGCGCACCCCGGTGGCCAGCGCGCAGAACTTGCCGATGCGCAGCAGCTCCGGCCCGTAGTGGTAGAGCACGTTCCGCGACTCGAAGGCGGTCGGGTCGTCGGGATCGTCGTAGTACGAGTACTCCCCGACCTCGATCAGCGGCGACTTCACGAGCGGCTTCAGCAGGGCCACCCGTGGCTGACCGGCCATGGGATGCAGCGTTTGGGGGTCGGTGACCGCCAACTGCGCGGCCGGGTTCGTGGATTCGGTCATGAGCTCTCCTCGTTCGACGCTGTGGTGGGGGATGGCACTGCCGTACGTGGCAGTGGTGCCGTACCCGACGGGGCTTCGGTGCGGGGTGCTGCCGCCGTGCGTGTCGCTGCCCCGTCCGGCGTGGCCGACGGCGCGGGCACCGCGTAGCACCGCACCCCGACGACCTCGCCTCCGCCCCAGTCCTGCTCGCCCGATCCGAGCAGCCGGCACCCGATCCGCTCGTAGAAGGCAACGGCTCCGGTGTCGGCGGCGACCACGTCGAGCACGGCTTGCCGCCCCGATTCCTCTGCCGCCCGGCCCACTTGACGCATCAGAGCGCGGCCCGCCCCGCCGCCCCGATCGTGCGGGGAGACGAACAGCCGCGCGACGACCGCCAGGGGTTGCCCGGCACCGTCCCACAGGCCGGGGGCGACGTCCCCCCTCGCCGGGTCCGCCGCCGTCAGTGCCACGTGCCCGACGAGCTCGCCGTCCGCGGACTCGGCGACCCACTCGCCGAGGGAGTCGTTCGACACCAGCCAGCCCGCCGGTTCCGCGGGCCAGTCGCGCGGGTATCCGCTCGCCTCGTGCACGGCCCGTAGCATCCGTACGCACGCGACGAGATCCGCGTCCCGCCGTCTGCGTACCACCACCGTGCTCATCCGCCCCATCCAAACAGCCGGGCGGTGACCTTCGCAGCGGGTTTTCACACGGTGACACCGTGCTCCCGGAGCCAGGGCAGCGGGTCGACACCGGACCCCAGCTGTGGCGTCACGCGCACCTCGAAGTGCAGGTGCGGGCCGGACACGTTGCCCGTACGACCGGACAGCCCGATCGTCTCGCCCGCCACCACCCGCTGCCCTTCGCGCACCGCGAAGACGGACAGGTGCGCGTACTGCGTGTAGTAGCCGTTCGCGTGCCGCAGGATCACCTGCTTCCCGAAGCCGTCCCCGCACCCGAGGAAGTGGACGGTCCCGTCGCCCACCGCCCGTACCGGTTCGCCGTCGAACACCGCGAAGTCCTGGCCGGTGTGCCGGTGCGCCCAGCGGTCGCCCGTCTCCGCGAAGCCCGACGACAGCGGCGCGGGATCGACCGGCTTCACCCACCGCGGGGCGGCGGCCCGGCCGGACGGTGCGGGCGGCCGACCCAGCGGCTGTACGCCGGCTCCGCTGCCGCACGCGGGACCCGGGGCTCCCCCCGCCGCCCGGCCCCACAGGCGGCCCGCCCCGCTCGCCGCCGCACGCCGCCTCTCCTCGGCGGCGCGCAGTCGTCCCTGCGCCTCCCTGAGCTTCTTCTCCACGGTCCGCCGGGCCGCCGCCCGCCGCGCCGACTCCGCCCTGAGCTTCCCGAGCACCCTCGTGGACGCGGCGCGGTCCCGCGCGAGCCGCGCCCGCGACTCCCGGACGCGCGCCATCAGAGTCGCCGTCGCGTGTCCGCCCCGTCCGGCCAGCGACACCCGCTCCAGCATGTCCTCGGGCGACCTGGCGGCCAGGAGTCCGGCCGTGTGCACGAGCGAGCCGCCGCCCCGCCGGTACTGGCTCCGCGCCAACTCCCCCACCGCGTCCCGCAACCGGGCGAGCCGGGCCCGCTCGACGCCCTCCGCGGCCCGCAGCCGTACGACCTCACCGCGCACCCGCCCGACCGCCTTCCGGCTCGCTTCGTGTGCCTTCACGGCGGCCCCCGCCTCCCGGTACAGCCGCTCGACCTCCGCCGCCCCGGGCACGGGCTCGGCGGCCGGCACCACACCGCCCGCACCACCGCTCAGGCCCCCGCCCGCATGCGCGCCCGCGTCCGCGCTCACGCCCAGCACGAGACAAGCGGCCATCGACACCGACACCGCACACCCGCGTGTGAATCCGACTCGTCGCATCGACCGACTGTGACAACCGAGCACCCGGTCGGCGCAGTACCCACGCGAGGGGCGCGCGACAGGGTCACTCAGGTGCAGCAACAGGAATCCGCGAAGCCACCGCGTCCCGCACCGATGCGCCCTTACCCGCCTCTCCCCCTGCCGCCGGGGGCACTTGAAGGCACGCACGCCGGACGGACATCCTGGAAGGACAGCAAGGGCGCGTCGTTGGGCGGAGTGCGGCAGCACGGGGCGTGGGGCGCGGTCCGGCTCACGGCGCTCGGAGTGATGACGCATGGCGGCTTTTCCCGATCAGAGAACTGGACGCACCGGTCCGCTCGTTGAGCGCCCCGGGCGCCGGGCCGTCCGGTGAGCGAGCCGCGCGGTACGCCGGGTTGCTGGGGCTGGACGGGCTGTCCGCGTCCGCCGCCACGCCCGCCGTGGGGCGAACTGGACTGCTACAGCGCCCCGTTGGCGGCACGCCCGGACGACCCGCAGTGCACGCTCGGCGGAGGAGCCCGGCGCCGAGGCGGCCAGGGACGGCTCCCTGCACGTGCTCGCGGGCGTAAGGCACCTGCCGCACTCCCGCTGGGCCGGCTTCGTTCCCGGTGCGGTCGGACTCGGCGTACAGTCCGTGTTCGGCCTCCCGCTCAGGCTCGGGGCGGTCCGGGTCGGGGCGCTGACCGGGCACCGGTGCGAGGCGCGGGACCTCACCGATGAGGGACTCACTGCGGCACTGGCACTCCGCGACGCCCTCACCCACCATCTGCCGGCCACTTCGTCACGGGGCGGAACGGGCGTACAGGTGAGGGACGAGCCGCACGGCACACCGCACCGGGCGGTCGTGCACCAGGCGACCGGCATGCTGTGCGTCGACCTCGGGGCGGACCTCGCCACCGCCCTGGGGCGGCTGCGCGCGTACGCGTTCGCGCGGGGCCGGCCCAGCGTCGCCGTCGCACGGGACGCCGTCGCACGGCGGCTCCGGCCGGCCGACGACCGCGGACGGAGAGACACCGGGCGGGAGCCGCCCTGAACACCGTGGAGAGACGTGGAGAAACGCACAAACCGTGGAAGCGCCAGGAGTCGAAGCCGTAGGAGCCGAGGTATCCGACCATGACCAAGGAACGCGAGCTGATACTGGCGGACGCCTTCGTCGCACTCGCCGACACATTCGTCGACGACTTCGACGTCATTGATTTCCTGCAACAACTTACCGCTCGCTGCCGCGAGTTGCTTGACGTGTCGGCTGCGGCGGTACTGATCTCCCCCGTCGACGAGCCACTGCGCGCCGTCGCGCCCTGCGACCCCGGCGACGCCCTCGCCGAACTGCTCGGCGTCACCGCGGACGAGGGTCCCGCGCTGGACTGCCACGCCGAGGACGGAACCGGCGCCGAGGACCTGACGCGCATCGACCTCTCGCGGGCCGACGCGCGGTGGCCCGTCTTCGCGCCGCTCGCCCGCCGCGCCTCGTACACCTGGGCGTGCGCACTGCCCCTGCGGCTGCGCCGCGAGCGCCTGGGCAGCCTGCTGCTCCTGCGTACCGGCGAGGGACCGCTGTCCGGCCTCGACGTACGGCTCGGACAGGCACTCGCCGACGCCGCCGCGATCGGCCTCGTGCACGAACGGATCCTGGCCGCCCACCGGGTCACCGACATCCAGCTCCGCACCGCGCTGCAGAGCCGCGTCCTCATCGAGCAGGCCAAAGGGGTCCTCGCCGCCCGGCTGGCGGTGGGCGTGGACCAGGCGTTCGCCCTACTGCGGCGGCACGCCCGCAGCAACGGCAAGCGGCTGACGAGCGTGGCCCGCGAGGTGATCGCCGGGGAGCTGACTCCGGAGAGGGTGTCCGGGGAGCGGTGAGGCCGGTCAGGAGAAGCGCCGCAGATGCTCCTCTGTCGGCCGGAAGCGTTTCTGACAGTTGCCGCACCACCAGCGCCAGTGGTGCTCGTCCTGCTCGCGGATCTCGGACCTGGTGTCCTTCCACAGCACTCCCTGACGGCAGTGCGGGCAGGTGGGCGGGATCGGCGGCGGCACGGGCGGGCGGGCGTCCGTACGGGCATCCGTGGCGGCGTCGGCGGGGGCTTCGGTACGTGTGGACATCCCGGCAGCGTGCACCCGCCGGGGAGGGCCCGGGGGCGGATTCGTGCAGGGGTCACCCCATCGGGGACAGTGCGCGCGCCCCGGTTCGCTTAATCGCTCGACAGTTGCCGCGGGCAGGGGCACCATCCCCTCGATGACAACCGACACGGCGAACGCGCCGGCACGCAGCGACAAGCCCGCCGCCTGGGACGAACGTTCCACCCTGACGAAGTACCTCGAATACGCCCGGCGCACCGCCTGGGAGAAGTGCGAGGGAGTCTCCGCCGAGCACGCGACGGCCGCACCGCTGCCGGGCTCGCCGCTGATGTCCCTGTGGGGGCTGATCAGCCACCTGCGCTGGGTCGAGCACTGGTGGCTCGACGTCGTCTTCCTCGGCGGCCGGGACGAGGGCCCGTGGACGGACGAGGACCCCGACGGTGAGATGCGCGTGGTCGAAGGGGTGTCCATCGAGGAGCTGATCGCGGAGTACCGGGCCAAGTGCGCCGACTGGGACGCGTTCATCGCCCGCACCGACCTGGACGCTCTCGCCGCACAGCCGTCCGGGGACGGCACCAGGCCCACCCTGCGCTGGGTGCTGATGCACCTCGTCGAGGAGATCTCCCGGCACAACGGCCACCTCGACATCCTGCGCGAGCTGGCGGACGGGACGACCGGGGGCTAGACGCGTCCCGCGAGGGGCGGGTGCGGACCCGGGAATAGAGCGTCGGGGCACACCGTTGGAGCAGTCGTTAAACATTCAACCAGAATGTGGAACGCGCCCTGTCGACACACTCTGAGGTGGCCCCGATGAACGCCATGCAGTTCGGAATCTTCACCGTCGGCGACGTGACGCCCGACCCGACGACCGGACGCGCCCCGACCGAGCACGAGCGCATCAAGGCCATGGTCGCCATCGCGCGGAAGGCGGAGGAGGTCGGCCTCGACGTCTTCGCGACCGGCGAGCACCACAACCCGCCGTTCGTGCCGTCCTCGCCCACCACGATGCTCGGCTACATCGCCGCCCGCACCCAGAACCTCATCCTCTCCACCTCCACGACCCTCATCACCACCAACGACCCGGTGAAGATCGCCGAGGACTACGCGATGCTCCAGCACCTGGCCGACGGGCGCGTCGACCTGATGATGGGACGCGGCAACACCGGCCCGGTCTACCCGTGGTTCGGCAAGGACATCCGCCAGGGCATCCCGCTCGCCGTGGAGAACTACGCGCTGCTGCACGAGCTGTGGCGCAAGGACGTGGTGAACTGGGAGGGGAAGTTCCGCACGCCCCTCCAGTCCTTCACGTCCACCCCGCGCCCCCTGGACGGCGTGCCGCCGTTCGTCTGGCACGGCTCGATCCGGTCGCCCGAGATCGCCGAGCAGGCCGCGTACTACGGCGACGGATTCTTCGCGAACAACATCTTCTGGCCGAAGGACCACTTCCGGAAGCTGGTCAACCTCTACCGCGAGCGCTACGCGCACTACGGGCACGGCACCCCCGACCAGGCGATGGTCGGCCTCGGCGGCCAGGTGTTCATGGCCAGGAACTCGCAGGACGCGGTACGGGCATTCCGTCCGTACTTCGACAACGCCCCGGTGTACGGCCACGGGCCCTCCCTGGAGGAGTTCACCGCCGAGACGCCGCTGACCGTCGGCTCCCCCCAGGAGGTCGTGGAGAAGACCCTGACCTTCCGCGAGACCTTCGGCGACTACCAGCGCCAGCTGTTCCTGATGGACCACGCGGGGCTGCCGCTGAAGACCGTACTGGAGCAGCTCGACCTGCTGGGCGAGGAGGTCGTACCGGTGCTGCGCAAGGAGTTCGCGGCCGGCCGCCCCGAGCAGGTCCCGGGCGGGCCCACGCACGCGGCCCGGGTCGCCGGGCCGCGGGCGTCCGCCGGCACGACCGTCACCGTCCCCGCCGCCGTTGGCGCGGCCGACAAGCAGGAGGCATCGGCGTCATGACCGAGCTCGTCGTCGTCTCGGCGGGGCTGGGCGTCCCGTCGTCCACCCGCCTGCTGGCGGACCGCCTGACGGAGGCGGTCCGGGCCGAACTGCCCGGCACCTCCGTCCGGTTCGTCGAACTGCGCGAACTCGCCGGTGCCATCGCCAACCACCTCGTGACGGGCTTCCCGAACCCCGCCCTGCGCGAGGCGATCGACGCGATGGCGCGGGCGGACGGACTGATCGCCGTCACGCCGGTCTTCTCCGCGTCCTACAGCGGCCTCTTCAAGTCCTTCTTCGACCTGATCGACCCGGACGCGCTGACCGGGACCCCGGTCCTGATCGCCGCCACCGGCGGCACCCCCCGGCACTCGCTGGCCCTCGAACACGCGGTCCGCCCGCTCTTCTCCTACTTCCGCGCGCTGGTCGTCCCGACGGCTGTGTTCGCGGCGTCGGAGGACTGGGGCTCCGAGGGCGACGCGTACACCGGTGACCTGCCGCGCCGCATCGGGCGGGCGGGGACGGAGCTCGCCGGACTCGTGCGGGACCGGGCGGCGCGCGGCCAGGGCGACGGGGACGAGGTGGTCCCCTTCGCCCGGCAGCCGGCCGACCTAGGGCTCGACTGATCAGCTCCGGCCGGGCGGACGGGGGGGCGGGCGCACGAGACGGGCGGGCGGTTGAACGGGGCGGGTGGACGGGGGCGGGTGGACCGGGGCGGCCGACGCGCAGTCGGCCGCCCCCGTCGCCGAGCCGCTCGTCACTTCCGGTTGTAGAGCCGCATCGTCGCCGCCCCGAAGACGAGCAGGAGGAACGCCGCCCAGCCCAGCGACCACCCGATGTCCGCGCCCGGCCAGTTGCCCGCCATCAACTCCCGTACGGCGGAGGCCACATGGCTCACCGGGCTGTTGTTGACGAAGGCCTGGAGCCAGCCCGGCATCGTCTTCGGGTCGACGAAGACGTTGGAGAGGAACGTCAGCGGGAAGATCACCATCATGCTGACGCCCATCACGGACTTCTCGGAGCGCAGCAGCAGACCGAACATCGTCCAGATCCACGAGAAGGCGAACGAGAAGACCAGCAGCAGGGCGATTCCCGCCAGGACGCCGAGCACGCCGCCCTGCGGCCGGTAGCCGATGACCAGGCCCACCGCCAGGATCACCACGGACGCGATCAGGTACCTGATCACATCGCCCAGCAGGTAGCCGACCATCGGGGCGGGCCGCCACATCGGCAGGGTGCGGAAGCGGTCGAAGACGCCCTTCGAGATGTCCGTGTTGATCGCGACGCCGGTGTACATCGTGATCATCACGATCGACATCACGAGAACGCCGGGCAGCAGGAACTGGACGTACTCCGAGACCGATCCGGCGAGCGCCCCGCCGAAGAGGTACGCGTACATCAGCACCATCATGATCGGGAACGCCGTCACGTCGAACAGCTGCTCCGGCACGTGCTTGATCTTCAGCATGGCCCGCCACCCGAAGGTGAGGGAGGCCGACAGCGCGCTGGGACGCGGCGGCCGGTCCTTGGCGACCAGCAGCGCCGCGAGTTCGTCGACCTTGGGGGCCGCGAGGAGGAGATCGTCCTTCTGGTCCTGCTGGGCGGTGGCCGGTGCGCTCATGCCGTTGCCCCCTTCTTGTCCGTGAGGGCCAGGAAGACCTCGTCGAGGCTGGGCTGACCCAGCGCGAAGCTGTCGACGGTGATGTCGGCGCGGGCGAGGGCGGCCAGCGCGCGGGCGGCCTGTTCGGCGGCGCCGCGGTCGGTCCCCTGCCCGTCGACGGTCGCTGTCAGCGCGACGGGATCCGCGTCGAGCTGGACCACCGCGTTCATGGCGTCGGTCAGGATCCGCTCGGCCTCTGCCCGCTGCTCGGCCTCCCGCAGCCGCAGGTGTACGGAGCCGGAGCCGACCGACGCCTTCAGCTCGCCCTTGGTGCCCTCGGCGATGACCTTGCCGTGGTCGATGACGGCGATGCGGGACGCCAGCTGGTCGGCCTCGTCGAGGTACTGGGTGGTGAGCAGGACCGTCGTGCCCTGCGCGACGACCGCCCGCACGATGTCCCAGACCTGGTTGCGGCTGCGCGGGTCCAGTCCGGTGGTCGGCTCGTCCAGGAAGAGCAGATCGGGGGTGTTGAGGATGGAGGCGGCGATGTCGATGCGGCGCCGCATGCCGCCGGAGTAGTTCTTGACCTGCTTGCCTGCCGCCTCCGTGAGCCCGAACGCTTCGAGCAACTGGGCGGCCCGGGAACGTGAGCCGGCCTTGGAGTGCCCGAGGAGGCGGGCCAGCAGGATCAGGTTCTCGGTACCGGTGAGGTCCTCGTCGACGGACGCGTACTGCCCGGTGAGGCTGACCAGGGAACGTACCGCGTCCGCGTCCTTCACCACGTCCTTGCCGAAGACCCGGGCGCTGCCGCCGTCGGGGCGCAGCAACGTCGCGAGCATCTTCACGGCGGTGGTCTTGCCCGCGCCGTTGGGTCCCAGGACGCCGTAGACGGTGCCGGTCGGGACGCGCAGGTCGATGCCGTCGACGGCGCGGTTCGCACCGAAGACCTTGACCAGGCCGGTGGTCTCGATCGCGATGTCCGGGCGGGTGGTGGGGCTGCTCGTACTCATGTGTGGTGGCTCAACTCCCCGTTCTCAAGGCGTCCTTCGGTCGTCCCGGACCGACAGGTGTGCTACTCCGGGACGGTGCGCGGCTGCGACGCCTGCCGCGAAGTCGACCGTAGCCGAAGGAAGTTCGTCATAGATGAATTATTTCCGGCCACTGGGGAGCGCGCGGGCGTGGTACCTGACGGGCTTCACGGGCCGGGTGGACAGGGCGTAGTACGTGGCCACCAGCATCGCCGCGCCGAGGGCCGGCCCCAGCACCACCGAGCCGAGGACGCTGCCGTCGGCCAGGCTGTGCAGGAAGCCCATCGCCGAGCCGAAGACGACCGCGTACGAGAAGGCCCGCGGGCCTGCGTCGAGGACCTTTCCGATCCGGCCGACCCCGTACGCGAGGGCGGCGAGGACCAGCCCGCACAGAACACCGAACAGGACGTTCGCGCCGGTCAGCGGGCCGGTGCCGCGTGCCATGAAGGCCGCGTAGCCGCCGTACACGAGGCCGAGGAAGAGAGGAAGCGCCCAGCTCGCCCGTGTGGCTCCGGCCGCACCGCGGCCTGCGTCCCGTACCGCTGCGTGTGTGCCCATCGGGACACTCCTCAAGGTCGCCGGCCCGCGTAGCGCGAGCCGTCCCGGGTCAATCCCCCGCCCCACCAGGTCACACCCGGACGGGTGAACCAGCAAGTGGATCAACGGTGGTCGTCGGTGGCCCTCACCACTGCGGCGGCACACTGCTGGCGCCGACGGCCGCGCTGCCCTTGGCTGGGCAGATGCGCCGTCTCCTCCGCACGTACCTTCCCGTCCTGCTGCTCCTCCTCGTCGCCCTCCTCGTGCCGGTCGGCGTGGTCGCGGTGTGGGCGGACCGCGAGGTCGAGGACACCGGACGGTACGTGGAGACGATGGCGCCGCTCGCCGACAACCCCGACGTACAGCGGGCGGTCGCGGAACGGCTGACCAGCGAGACGATGAAGAAGATCGACCTGGGCCCGTTCCAGGACGGCACGGAACGCCTCCTCGGGGAGGCGGCCCGATCCTTCACCGGCACGGACGCCTACCGCACGGCCTGGAACACGGTGAACCGCGTCACCCACGACGCCTTCCGCGACGCACTCGCCGCCCCCCGCGGCAGCGGCGACACCGTCAGCGTCGACCTCGCCCCCGTCACCGAGGAGCTGAAGCAGCAGCTCGCGGCGGACGGGGTGCCGCTCGCCGGAAGCATCCCGGTCGTCCACACGGACATCGTCCTGGTCCGGACGGACCAGCTCGACACCTGGCGCACCGCCCACCGCTTCCTCGCCCCGGCCGGCCGCTGGCTGCCGCCCCTCGTCCTGGCGCTCGCGGCACTGGCCGTGCTCCTGGCCGTACCGGGCCGCCGCCTGCACACCCTCGCCTTCGCCGGTCTCGCCCTCACCGCGGGCGCGCTCCTCCTCGCCCTGGCTCTCACGATCACCCACGACGTGGCCCTCTCCCACCTCACCGCGGAGACCGGTGCCCCGGCCGCGGAGGCGCTGTACTCGACGGTGACCTCGCCGCTGCGCAGCACGGCATGGGCGGCCGGGGCTGCGGGCCTCGCCCTGGCGGCGCTGACCTGGGCAGCCCGGTGGGTGGCCGGGCGCCGCGGCGGGGGCGGGAGCACGGGGGCCGCGGGGCACGGGAGCCGCGAGCGGGCGGGCCATGCGGGGCGCGGGGGCGAGGAGCACGCGGGGCGGGGTTGAGCCGCGCGGGGCCGCGAGGGCGTGGCGCTCGCACCCTGATGGACCACCCGCCTCGCGGGAACGCCCGCGGCGACGCAGGGTGGTCCGCATGAAGATCAATTGCACCGCCGCCCTGCGCGCCACGGGCGCCGTCGTCGTCGCCTGCCTCCTCACGTTCTCCGTCTCCGCGTGCAGCGACGAGAACAAGGACAAGGCCTCGAACGCCGTTTCCGACGCCACGAAGAACGCGGGCGAAGCGGCCGCGTCCGCCACCGCGAAGGCCGGAGAGGCCGCCGGCCGGACCAAGGAGGCCTACGCCTCCGCGTCCGCGTCCGCCTCGGCGAAGATGAACGACGTCAAGGACGGCAAGGACGCCAAGGACGAGGTCAGGACCGGCGACGTCAAGGCGGACGGCGACCGGTCGGCCGTCGAGGTCACCGCCAGCAACAAGAAGGACAAGGAACAGAGTTACGTCGTACAGGTCAACTTCCGCGACAAGAGCGGCAACCTGCTCGACGCGGTCGTCGTCAACCTGAAGGACGTCGCCGCGGGCAAGGAGGCGAAGGCGACGGCGCGCAGCAACCGGTCGCTCCAGGGCGAGATCGAGGCGGAGATCGGCAAGGCGCTGCGTCACTGAGCACGGGGACGGGGCGTCGGCGGCCAAGGACAGCTCCGCGCGCGGGCACGGGGGCGCGTCGGAGCACGGGAACCGTGGCCCGGAAGCGCGGCGGGCGGCGGGCGGCGGAAACGCGGACTGCGTGCGCGGCCGGCCTGACGACGGTTCCCCGGCGCAAGGGCGGGCAGACGCAGCGGAACGCCGCTCCGCACCGCGGCAACGCAACGTCCCGACCGCCGCGGCGGGCGACGACGACGACGAAGGGTGTGAGACGTGGCAGCAGAGAGCGGGCCCGGACTTCGTGCAACGGCCGCACCCCCGCTGCCCCGCGCCCGGCACGGCCTCGCCCTCTGCGCCGCCCTGGTGCTCGCTCTCTCCGCCTGCGGTCAGGGAAAGGACGACGGCGACGGCGGTGCCGCCACGAAGCCGCCCACCTCCTCGGCCCCGCCCGCCGTGCCCACTCCCGAGGCCGACTGGGACGGCTGCCCCCTCACCGGGCAGGCCACCCGCGAATGCGCCACCCTCAAGGTGCCCGTCGACGCCGCACACCCCGGCTCCGGCACCCTGGACCTCGCCGTGTCCCGCCTTCCCGCCACCGACCGCAAGCGCCGGCTCGGCGTCCTGGTCATGGATCCCGGCGGTCCCGGGCTCCAGGGCCGCTACACCGCCGCGAACCTCCTTCCGCCCCAGCTCCGCGCCCTCTTCGACATCGTCGGCTTCGACCGGCGCGGCTCGGGGGCGAGCACCCCGGTCGACTGCGGCGAGCCCGCCGGGGCCATGCGCCGGCTCGAAGAGACCGCACCCGCCGACCTCGCGAAGGCGGACCCGGAGGCCGTGGAGAAGTCCGCGCGCGAGTACGTCGCCAAGTGCCGTGCCAAGTACGGCGAGCTGACCGCCCACCTCGGCACCGCCGACTCGGTCGCAGACCTGGAGTCCCTCCGCCTCGCGCTGGGCGAGGACAAGCTCAGCCTCCTCACCGTCTCGTACGGGACCCTCGTCGCCCAGGAGTACCTGCGCACCCACCCCGGTCGCGTCCGCGCCGCCGTCCTGGACGGCACGGCCGACCCGGCGGAACGCGGTGTGCCCTTCGTGCTCTCCCACAGCGCCTCCCTGGAGGAGGCCGTCGGAACCGCGGGCCTCACCCCGGCCGAGAAGGCCGCCCGGGAGCTGCGCGACCGCACCGCCGGGTTCCGCTCCTGGTGCGCCGCGTCCGGCCCGGCGGAATGCGCGATCGCGCCCGAGCCGGACGAGGTCCTCGGCGCGGTCGCCGCCAGGACCGACCACCTTCTCGGAGCGGCTACCGCCGTCATGGTCACGCCCGCCGACTGGCCGGGCTTCAGCCGTGCCGTCGACAAGGCGCAGGGCACGACGGACAGCGGAACCGCGAGCGCCGACGCGACCGCTCTCGCCGACCTCAAGGCGTACGCGGACAAGGGCTTCCCGAGGGACGTCGCCAAGGCCGTCCGGAACCCCCCGCGCACGGCCGCCTTCGACCTCGGCGTGCACTGCGCCGACTACGCCTGGCCGAAGACCACCGAGGGCGTGCTCAAGGAACTGGGCGAGACCGCGCGGGAGTCGGGCTACGAGGACGCCGCCCCCTCCTACGCAGCCCTCTACTCCGCCTGCCCGTCCTGGCCCCGCAGCCGGGCCCCGCTCGGCGCGATCCGGGCCCCCGCCGCCCCCCGGCCCCTGGCCGTCAACGCCGAGGAGGACGTCCGTACGCCCCTTGCCGGGGCGCAGGCCGTCGCCGAGCGCCTCCCCGCCGCCCTCCTCAAGGTCGGCGGCCGGACACACGGCCTCGCCAGGACCGGCAACCCGTGCGTCGACGCCGCCCTCACCCGCACCCTCGTCAACGGCACACCCCCGAAGGACGGCACCTGCCCGGCCCTGTGACCTGCACAGCACTCCGGGGTTACCCGCGAGGCCGCGCCCGCCGGTCCGTCTCCCGCAGCCGCCGCACCATCACCGTCCACCCCACCGTGAACGGCAGCCCACCCAGGGCCGATGCGCCGAGGACCGCCTCGTCGGACACCTCGAAGGACGCGCCCTCGCCGATGGAGAGCGGTCCGCGCGGCGCCCCGTAGTGGACGAACGGACGGGCGGGGAAAGCGGGCGTGGGGGGGGGGCCCCCCCGCCCCCCCCCCCCCCCCCCCCGGGCCCGGGGCCCCCCCCCCCCCCCGCCCGCCCCCCCCCCCCCGCCCCCCAGGGGCCCGCCGCCAAGGGCCCGACCCAGGCGCC
>NZ_JACHEM010000013.1 GCF_014207445.1 Streptomyces candidus
CAGGGGGGACCCTGTGGGAGAGTAGGACGCCGCCGAACAATCATTGCGAAGAGCCCCGTGCCGGGGATACCGGTACGGGGCTTTTCTGCGTTTACGGGTCTGTGTTCACGGAGAGGTTACTGCGGACACTGCCCCTGCTCGCGAGCCTGCCGAGGCCAGACCGAGCCAGGAGTGCGGGTTGCCCTCCCAGCACCAACCGAGCTTGGGAGCGCCCTTGCTGATCCACAGCGCCGGCACGCGCTTGTCCTTCTCGCCGAGGCGGGTTCCGGAGAGGGAATAGCACTTGTTCTTGGCAAGGGAGGCGGGGAAGTGGGTGAGGAGGGCGATGCCTTCCTCCATGGTGAGGCCGGTGCGGTGGCGTGCGGCGACTGCTGCCATGGCGTCCAGCGGGACCACGCCGCAGAACTCCTCGCCACGGTCGACGTCGAAGACGACGTACACCGCCTCGTCGGGCAGGGAGAGTGACTTCAACGCGACGAACTGGTCCAGTTCGCCCGGCTTGTAGTAGCGCTCAATGACGCCGGGCTTTTGTTTCCCCGCGAGGGTGGTCAGGGGGACGGACTCCTCGATCGGTACGAGGGCGCGCGTGACGACCAGGACGAACGGAACCCGGTCCTCGGTCGGTGCGGTCATGGTCGACGCCCGCTCCAGCACCGGCTTGCGCAGCGGTTCCAGCAGCTCGCGGAACCGAAGACCGCTCTGGTCGGCCAGAGTGGAGTAGCCCTTGCTCAGCAGCGTCTGGACCTGGCGGTCGAACTCGGTGTCTGCGTCGAACTCGTTCACGTATGGACGGCCTCTCCCTCGAAAATTACTACCGACGTAACATAGCCTCGACAATTTATTTAGGTCAAGGGTAGTGTTACGTCGAGGGTAAAAATACCTGCGCTCGCGCGACACCACAGTCGAGCGGTCGTCGGACGCGGCCTGTGGACGAGTCGTCGACTCGATGAGTCAGAGAGAAGGGGATCGGGACAGTGACAGCAGTGGCGACGGGGCTGCGCGAGTCCAAGAAGCAGGAGACGCGGCAGCTCATCTCCGACCATGCGACCAGGCTCTTCATCGAGAACGGTTTCGAGGAGACCACCATCGCGGACATCGCGGCGGCCTCCCGCGTCGCGAAGAAGACGGTGACCAACTACTTCGCCCGCAAGGAGGACCTGGCGTTCGATCACCAGGAGGAGTTCGTCGAGGGGCTTGCCCGTACGGTCGCGGGGCGGCGGGAGGGCGAGTCCGCGCTGGAGGCGCTGCGGCGGGCGTTCCTGACCGGGGTGGAGCGGAAGGACCCGGTGATCGGGTTCGCGGGGGAGACGTTCACGCGGATGATCACGGAGAGTCCCACTCTCACGGCCCGGCTGCGGGACCTTCATGACCGGCGTGAGGAGGCGCTCTTCCGTGTGCTGGCGGCGGAGATGGGGGCGGCCGAGGGGGATCTCGGTCCGCGAGCCGTGGCGGCCCAGCTGGGTTCCACGGAGCGTGTGTTGTTCCAGCGGATCATGGAGCTGACGCTGGACGGCCAGCCGGACGACCGCATTGCCGCGATGATCGCCGACGACGCCCGGCAGGTGTTCGGGCTCCTGGAGAGGGCACTCGGCGACTACGCGGTCAGGTGCGGCCTACCGGCACGGGAGTAGCGCGGGACGAGCGGCAGGGCCATCGGACCGGACGTGTGTCCTGTCCGCACCGCTCGCCACGGGACGGCCGCCCGGCGTGGCCGCCGGAAACGACGTGGTCGGTCAGGCGGCCGAGTGCGGACTGCCTCGGGCTCGTGGGAGCGGCGCGCGCCGGTCACGAAGTGCACGGCGGACGGCAGAACCTGGTGCTGCTCGGCAGGCTGTTCTCCGGTTCGCGCGCATTCGGCTTATGGCGGTTCGTGTGCCACGGGGGCGGACGTGGTGTCGCGGCGACTCTCTGTTGCTGCCCGTACGGCGTTGCTGCCACCTCAAGTGCCGAACTCCGTCGGCCAGGCAACATCTCCGTCCCTCAGCTGGTGAGCACGAGGAAGACGGCGAGGGCGAGGAGGAGGGAGTCGATCCGGTCGAGCAGGCCTCCGGAACCGGCCAGCCACTGGCCGGAGTCCTTCGCCTTCGTGCCGCGCTTGACCATGGATTCGAAGAGGTCTCCGGCCGGTCCGCCGACCGCGACCGCGACGGCTGCGGGCCAGCTCAGTGCGGACAAGGCGGCCAGTACCCCGAGGCCCGCTCCGGCCCCGGCGATCGTGCCGCTCCACCGCTTGGCCGGGGAGAGCGGCGACAGCCCAGGCCCACCCAGCCGTTGACCGGCGAAGTACGCGGTGATGTCGGCCACCGACACCGCCAGGAACAGTACGAGCGCGGCCGTCCCGAGCGGCACCAGCGCGGCCAGGACGCCCAGCCAGACCAGACCCAGCAGCCCGGCCCCGAACCGCCGCAGTCCGTCCTCGGAGTCCCCTGTCAGGAGCGGCACCGCCGCCAGCGCGAGTGCAGCGACCGCGGCTGCCCGGAGCTCCTGGCCGGGCGCGAGCCAGGCGGTCAGTACCACCCCCGCCACCGCCAGGGCCAGCACCGTCCGGTCCGTCCTGCCCAGGCGCAGCAGGGCGCCGAACTCCACGACCGCGATCGCCGACACCACGAGCGCGAGGAGTGCGGTCCCGGGCCGCCCCCACCAGAACGCGGCGGTGACCAGGGGCACCCCGCACGCCCAGCAGCACCAGCGGAGCATCAGCTCACGCCGACGGGAGGCCGCCGCCGCGATGCCGCCGACGAGCAACGCACCGCCGAGAAGGGGCGCGAGGGACGCTACGGTGATCACCGGGCCGACTCGCCGGCAGGGGCTTCGCCGTGCGGAGGTGCCGGTACCAGAGCGGGCCGCGTCGGCCGCAGTGTTTCCAGGGCCGCCGCGTACGCGGCGACGATGCGCGCGTTCTCCGCCGCACCCCTGACCGCGATGCGCACGGTGCGCCCCTCGTACTGGGGCGACAGCGGGGACAGGTCGCGCAGGTAGACGTCGTGGCGGCGGCACTCGTGGACGAGCTGCGCTGCGCTCGGCCCGGAGGGCGGCAGCGTGACGTTGAGGAAGTTCGCCACCCCCTCCTCGATCGCCGCCCGCGCGTCCACCGCGCCCAGAGCGAGGGCCAGTTGATGACGGAGCGAGTGGGTGACGCGCCAGCTCTCCGCGTAGTGCGCGGGGTCGCGAAGCGCCGCGACGGCCGCGAGCTGGGCCGGGAGGCCGACCGTCCACGGCGGTGTCCATCTGCGCAACTCCGCGGCGGTGGCGGGCTCGGCCACCAGGTAGGCCGCCCGGACGCCGGACAGTGCGTACATCTTGGAAAGTGACGTGCAAACCACCACGCGTGGGTGCGAAGCGGCCAGAGGGGCCAGTGATTCGGTGAGGTCGACGTAACCGAGATAGGCCTCGTCGATCCACCAGCGGGTCCGGGCGGGCGCGGCGGCGATCAGCGCGCGCAGGACGGCGGCGGGTGCGTGCCGTCCGGTCGGGTTGTTCGGGTTGACGACCACCACCAGGTCGTAGGGGGCCGAGGCGACCGCGGCGGCGAGGAGGGCCGGATCGATCCGCCAGCCGTCCTGGCGGTGCAGCCGGAACCGGTCCACCCGGCAGCCGATGACCTTCTCGGTGACATGGGCGTATTCGCCGTAGCCCGGGTCGAGCAGCAGCACCCGGCTCGACGGGGTCAGCCACCGGCCGAACGCCCGGAAGATCAGGTCGGAGGAGCCCGCGCCCGTGACGACGGTGTCCTCCGGCAGTCCCCGTACCCGCGCGATCTCCGAGCGCAGCCCCTCCGCACCGGTCGGCGGCGAGGTCCGGGCGATCCAGCCGGGGTCCTCCGCGAGCACGGCCCGTACTCCGGGGGCGGGAGGGAACCAGGCGTCCAGCACGTCCGCCGCGACGACCTCGTGACGCCGGTGCAGGGTGCGGAAGTCCGTACCGATGGCGGTGAAGGACGCACCGCCGTGCTCGCAGCCGTCCGGGCCCGGCGCGAAGTCCGTGTCCAGCCGCCAGTCCACCTGCGCGCGCAGGCGCGCCAGTGCGGTGCCGTACCGGGTCGTCGCGGCCCTCGTCAGTGCGGACACCTCGCCGGACAGCACCTCGAAGGTGACGGCCCCGCTGCGGACCGTGCGCCCGACGGGACGCAGGCCGGCGGCCATGTACATGCCGAGCAGCTCGGTGCGACCCATCGCGACCACGCGTCGGCCGCCCCGGGAGGCGATCCAGCGCAGCGCCGCGTACATCAGCAGCGCCGCCGCGGCGCCGGACCGCGCGCGTGGTTCGACGGTGAGGATGCGGACCTCGAAGACGCCCCCCTCGTCCAGCATGGGCAACTGGTCGCGGGTCAGGTACTTGTCCAGTCCGTAGCGGCCGAGCCAGGGCGGCGTCAGGCTGACGAAACCGACGCGGTTCCGGCCGTGGGCCGCGACGAGGTAGACGTTGTCGCCGTCCAGCGCGTCGTGCAGCCGGCCGCCGGGCTGCGGCGCGTGCTGGCCGAGTTCCCCGGCGTAGACGCGGTGCCGCAGTTCATGGATCCAGTCGAGGTCCTCGGGCAGGGCGGGGCGCAGTTGCAGCCGGACGGCAGGGGCGGTTGGTGTCATGCACGCATCGTGCGCTGCGGCATGCGACGCGTGCATGAGTACGGCTACTCAACTGGCCCGGAGGTATCCACAGTTCGGCCCGGCGTTCCCTGGACGAGGCTCGGAGTGCCCTGCGCGGGCCCGGGAGCAGGCCGGCCTGCCCGAGCCGTCCGGTGCTTCCCGGACACCGCGCTCAGCGCCCCGGAGGACGCCTCGCGCACCCGCGGCCGGGGCTCTGCGCGAGGCGACGGGTGATTCCGCTTCTCAGCACTCGATGACGTTGACCGCCAGCCCGCCCCGCGCCGTCTCCTTGTACTTGACCTTCATGTCGGCGCCGGTCTCCTTCATGGTCTTGATGACCTTGTCGAGGGAGACCTTGTGGCTGCCGTCGCCGCGCATGGCCATCTTCGCCGCGGTGACGGCCTTGACCGCGGCCATGCCGTTGCGTTCGATGCAGGGGATCTGGACCAGGCCGCCGACGGGGTCGCAGGTGAGGCCGAGGTTGTGTTCCATGCCGATCTCGGCGGCGTTCTCGACCTGCTCCGGGGTGCCGCCGAGGACCTCGGCGAGCGCGCCGGCCGCCATGGAGCAGGCGGAGCCGACCTCGCCCTGGCAGCCGACCTCGGCGCCGGAGATGGAGGCGTTCTCCTTGAACAGCATGCCGATGGCACCCGCCGCGAGGAGGAAGCGGACGACGCCGTCCTCGTCGGCGTTGGGCACGAAGTTCATGTAGAAGTGCAGGACGGCGGGGATGATGCCGGCCGCGCCGTTGGTGGGGGCGGTGACGACCCGGCCGCCGGCGGCGTTCTCCTCGTTGACGGCCATGGCGTACAGGGTGACCCACTCCATGGCGTGGGTCTTGGGGTCGCCGTCGGCGCGGAGCTGGCGGGCGGAGTTGGCGGCGCGGCGGCGGACCTTGAGGCCGCCCGGCAGGATGCCCTCGCGGGACATGCCGCGCGAGACGCAGGCCTGCATGACGCGCCAGATTTCCAGGAGGCCCTCGCGGATCTCCTCCTCGGTGCGCCAGGCCTTCTCGTTCTCCAGCATCAGGGAGGAGATGGACAGGCCGGTGTCGTGCGCGAGGCGCAGCAGCTCGTCTCCGGTGCGGAAGGGGTACTTGAGGGCCGTGTCCTCGGGGACGATCGGGTTCTCGCCCGCGACCGCGTCCTCGTCGACGACGAAGCCGCCGCCGACCGAGTAGTAGGTCTTCTCCAGCAGGGGGGCACCGGCCGAGTCGTACGCGAAGAGGGTCATCCCGTTCGCGTGGTACGGCAGGGAGCGGCGGCGGTGCAGGATCAGCTGGCTGGGCTCGTCGAAGTCGATCTCGTGGGCCTGGCCGATCTCCGTGCCGAGCAGGCGCAGGCGGCCGGAGGTGCGGATCCTCTCGACCTCGGCGTCGGCGTTCTCGACGTCGACGGTGCGCGGGGAGTGGCCCTCCAGTCCGAGGAGCACGGCCTTGGGGGTGCCGTGGCCGTGGCCGGTGGCGCCGAGGGAGCCGAAGAGCTCGGCCCGTACGGACGTGGTCTGGGCGAGCAGGCCGTCCTTCTTCAGGCGTCCCACGAACATGCGGGCGGCCCGCATGGGGCCCACCGTGTGGGAGCTGGACGGGCCTATGCCGATCGAGAACAGGTCGAAGACCGAGATGGCCACAGCAGAACTCCTCAGAAGGGTGGCGGACGCCGTTGTCCGTCGGGCGGAACAGGTGCGCTCTTCGTGTTCCCCGCGCGCCTCGGACAATGAGGCGCAAGGGACGGGGCACCGCACTCACTGTCCAGTGTGCGCGGTGCCCCGTTTTTACGTATTGCTGGATTTGGGCGTACAGGTGAAGCCTACGGAACTGTTCCGTGCGGCTTCGGCCCGGGTTACTTCAGGCCCGGGTAGAGCGGGTGCTTGTCCGCCAGCGCGGAGACCCGGGCGGAGAGCGCCTTGACGTCGTACGAGGGCTTCAGCGCCTCCGCGATGATGTCGGCGACCTCGGTGAAGTCCTCGTTCCGGAAGCCGCGGGTGGCGAGGGCGGGGGTGCCGATGCGCAGGCCCGAGGTGACCATCGGGGGACGGGGGTCGTTCGGGATGGCGTTGCGGTTGACCGTGATGCCGACCTCGTGGAGGCGGTCCTCGGCCTGCTGGCCGTCCAGCTCCGAGTTGCGCAGGTCCACCAGGACCAGGTGCACGTCGGTGCCGCCGGACAGGACGGACACGCCGTGCTCGGTGACGTCCGGCTGCACCAGGCGTTCGGCGAGGATGCGGGCGCCGTCCAGGGTGCGCTGCTGGCGCTCCTTGAACTCGGGCGTGGCGGCGACCTTGAAGGAGACGGCCTTGGCCGCGATGACGTGCTCCAGCGGGCCGCCCTGCTGGCCGGGGAAGACCGCCGAGTTGATCTTCTTGGCGAGTTCCTGGGTGGAGAGGATCACGCCGCCGCGCGGGCCGCCGAGGGTCTTGTGCGTCGTGGTGGTGACCACGTGGGCGTGCGGGACCGGGTTCGGGTGCAGACCGGCCGCGACGAGGCCCGCGAAGTGCGCCATGTCGACCATCAGGTACGCGCCGACCTCGTCCGCGATCTCACGGAACCTGGCGAAGTCCAGCTGGCGCGGGTACGCGGACCAGCCGGCCACGATCAGCTTCGGCTGGTTCTCCTTGGCGAGGCGGGCGACCTCCTCCATGTCCACGACGCCGGACTCGTCGACGTGGTAGGGCACCACGTTGTAGAGCTTGCCGGAGAAGTTGATCTTCATGCCGTGGGTCAGGTGACCACCGTGGGCCAGGTTCAGGCCCATGATCGTGTCGCCCGGCTTGAGCAGTGCGAACATCGCGGCGGCGTTGGCCTGCGCACCCGAGTGCGGCTGGACGTTCGCGTGCTCGGCGCCGAAGAGCGCCTTGATGCGGTCGATGGCGATCTGCTCGACGACATCGACGTGCTCGCAGCCGCCGTAGTAGCGGCGGCCCGGATAGCCCTCGGCGTACTTGTTGGTGAGGACCGAGCCCTGGGCCTCCATGACCGCGACCGGGGCGAAGTTCTCCGAGGCGATCATTTCGAGGGTGGACTGCTGGCGGTGGAGCTCGGCGTCGACTGCGGCGGCGACGTCCGGGTCCAGCTCGTGGAGGGAGGAGTTCAGAAGCGACATCAGACGAGTCCCTAAGGGTTCGGGCGTTTCAGGTGCCGGCGTTCTCAGTTGCCGGAAAGCGCGGTGTACTCGTCGGCGGAGAGCAGGTCCTTGGGCTCCTCCGTGACGCGCACCTTGAACAGCCAGCCGCCCTCGAACGGGGCGGTGTTCACCAGCGACGGGTCGTCCACGACGTCCTGGTTGGCCTCCGTGACCTCGCCGGTCACCGGGGCGTACAGGTCGCTGACGGACTTCGTCGACTCCAGCTCGCCACAGGTCTCGCCCGCGGTGACCGTGTCGCCGACCTCGGGGAGCTGGGCGTAGACGACGTCACCGAGCGCGTTGGCCGCGAACTCCGTGATGCCGACCGTCGCGACGCCGTCCTCGGACGTCGCGACCCACTCGTGCTCCTTGCTGTAACGCAGCTGCTGGGGGTTGCTCATGGCTGAATTCTCCTGGATGCGGGGGGGTGCTGAGGAACAGGGTCTTACGTGATGAGACGGGCGTACGCCTCCGACGATGCGGCGTGCGTCACTTCTGGCGCTTGTAGAACGGCAGCGCCACGACCTCGTACGGCTCGTGCGTGCCACGGATGTCGACGCCGACGCCCGTCGTGCCGGGAGCCGCGTGCGCGGCGTCGACGTACGCCATCGCGATCGGCTTGCCCAGGGTCGGGGAGGGCGCGCCCGAGGTCACCTCGCCGACGACGCGGCCGTCGGCGACGACCTGGTAGCCGGAGCGCGGGACGCGGCGGCCCTCGGCGATCAGGCCCACCAGCTTGCGCGGCGGCGCGGACTCGGCCCGCTCGGCGGCCGCCTCCAGGGCGCCGCGGCCGACGAAGTCGCCGTCCTTCTCGAACTTGACGACCCGGCCCAGGCCCGCGTCGAAGGGGGTGAGCTTTGTCGTGAGTTCGTTGCCGTACAGCGGCATGCCCGCTTCCAGGCGCAGCGTGTCGCGGCAGGAGAGACCGCAGGGGATCAGGCCGGCGCCCGCGCCCGCCTCGGTCAGCGCCTGCCACAGCTTCTCCGCGTGCTGCGGCTCGACGAACAGCTCGAAGCCGTCCTCGCCGGTGTAGCCCGTACGGGCGATCAGCGCGGGGACGCCGGCCACGGTGCCGGGCAGGCCCGCGTAGTACTTGAGGCCGTCGAGGTCGGCGTCGGTGACGGACTTCAGGATCCCGGGGGACTCGGGTCCCTGGACGGCGAGCAGGGCGTACGCGTCGCGGTCGTCCCGTACGACGGCGTCGAAGCCCTCGGCGCGGGCCGTCAGGGCGTCCAGCACGATCTGGGCGTTGCCGGCGTTGGCGACGACCATGTACTCGGCGTCGGCGAGGCGGTAGACGATCAGGTCGTCGATGATGCCGCCGTCCTCCTGGCAGATCATCGTGTACCGGGCGCGGCCGGGGCCCACGGTGCCGATGTTGCCGACGAGGGCGAAGTTCAGCAGCTCGACGGCCTGCGCGCCGGTCACCGTGATCTCGCCCATGTGGGACAGGTCGAAGAGCCCGGCCTTGGTACGGACGGCGTTGTGCTCGTCGCGCTCCGAGGCGTACCGCAGCGGCATGTCCCAGCCCGCGAAGTCGGTCATGGTCGCACCCAGGGAGCGGTGCAGGGCGTCGAGGGCGGTCTTGCGAGGGGCAGCGGTGCTCATGAGGAAAGACTCCCAGGGCATGACGACGAGGACTGTCCTCCCCATCTGTCATCGGAACCTGAGAGGTTCGCCGCCGCATCCGCGTGCGTCCGGCTTGCACCTTGGGTGGGGCCGCCCGGGGCGGCCCGCTTTTCAGATCTGCCTCGCCCGCGCGGTACGGGGCCTGAGAGATTCAAGGGAGGAGCTTGCTCCTTCGGCGTCCGGGGCACTGCTGCCCCGAACTCTCCCGCGCGGGTTCATTCGGCCGTTGTGAAGTTGGGTGGTGCGCAGGGGGTGCCTGGCGCGCACATCATTGCACGCCCCCCCACGTCGGCAAATCGCTTGTCCCGCATTGCCTTTTCTTTACACTTCATGGGCAAGGGTGAGGGTGTACCCGGCAGGGGGAGGGGTGAGGGCGTTGCAGCAGTCCAGCGGTCTGGCATGCGGGGTCGCCACGGCGGGGGTGGAGGCCGGCCTGCCGGCGGGAGCGAGGACGGTGCGGCCGGGCCCGGCCCCGGTGGTCCGCGATCTCAGGGAACGGTCGGGGCGCAGCCCGCGCCGGCTGATGTTCACGACGGGTGACGTGGTGGTGGTGTCCGGGCTGCCAGGCAGCGGCAAGTCCACCCTGATCCGGCGCGCGGCGACCGGCGTGCGGACGATCGACTCGCAGGACGTGCGGGAGCGCTGGGCCGAGCGGGTGCCGGGACGGATTCCCTACGCCCTCTACCGGCCGCTGGTGCGGCTCGCGCACTACGCGGGGCTGCGGAGCGTGCTGCGCTCCGGTGCGAGCGTCGTCGTGCACGACTGCGGTACGCAGGCCTGGGTGCGGCGGTGGCTGGCGCGCGAGGCGCGGCGGCGGGGCCGCGGGCTGCGTCTGGTCCTGCTGGACGTGGCTCCCGAGGTGGCCAGGGACGGACAGCGCGAGCGCGGACGCGGAGTGTCCGGCTACGCCTTCGCCCGGCACCGCAAGGCCGTCGGCGCCCTGGTGCGCGACGCTGAGAGCCAACGGCTGCCCGCGGGGTGCGCCTCGGCCGTCCTGCTGGACCGGGAGGCGGCGGCAGCCCTGCGGGAGATCGGCTTCGAGGGGGCCTGAGGGGTGCGGGGCCGGGGGCGGCCGGGCCCCGGCTAGGCTCGTTCGCGCAGCATGGCAGCGGGTGGAAGCCGAGAAGGGGAACGGTCCGTGGAGATACCGGAGACGAACGGCGCGTACGACGGAGCGGGGACGGGCCCGTACGGCGCGTCCGGCCCGCACGGGACACCTGGCTCGTACGACGTGCCCGGCCCGTACGGGGCACCGGATCCGTACGGCGTGCCGGGGGCGGGCGGAGCACAGGACGCGCACCGTCCGGACGCGGGCCGGCCCGGCAACGAGCTCGAAGAGGTGCTCCTCGCCTCCCTGGGCAGTCCCACCGCCGGCGCCCGCATCGTCGAGGTCCTGGCCCGCAGCTCCCTGTGGGTCCCGCTGCCCAACGGCGGCGGTCCCGACAGCGGCCCCCTCGACCTGCCCACCACGGAACTCGACGGCCAGGCGTACGTCCCCGTCTTCAGCTCCGAGCAGCAGTTCCGCCAGGTCGCCGGCCCTCACATGCCGTTCGCGGTCGCGCCCGCCGTGCAGTTCGCCCGCGGGCTGCCGCCGCAGCTGGGCATCGTGGTGAACCCCGAGGGCGCCGTCGGCGTGCCGCTGCCACCGCCCGCCGTCGCCGAACTGTGCAGGGCGGGACGTACGCCGCTGGACGGGCCGGCCACCGGGGGCCGGGTGCGGCTCTTCGAACCGGACTGGCAGGACGAACCGGTCGACTTCCTGGCCGCCGCGGCCGGCGAGTTCCAGCAGAGTGGCACCGTCGTGACCGCGCGCCGGACGCTCGCCAGCGTGGAGGGCGGCGAGCCGGAGCTGTTCGTCGGCGTACAGCTGTCGTCGTGGGAGGCCGCGGACCGCAACGCGCCGATGGACGCGCTGGGCCGGGCGCTGGGACGCGAGTCCGTGCCGTGGCCCGTGCACCTGCTGCTGCTCGACATGGCGCAGGACCCGGTGGCCGACTGGATGCTGGAGCGGGTGCGGCCCTTCTACCAGAGGGAGAACTGAGCCGGGACCGGGAAAACGGCCGCCGGCGCGCGGAGAGCGCCGAGCCGGGGCCGGGGGGCCGCGTGCCGGCCGGGAAAGCACCGGGCCCGCCGCGCGGGAGCACCGCCTCCGCCCCGGTTCACGGAGAGGACCGAAGACTTCGGTGCGGACAACGGCCCGGTGTCAGCGCTGCCGCTTAAGCTGGTTGGATGACCTCGCCACACGGGGGCGATCCGTTCGAGTGTGGCCGGTGTCGACACGGTGAATCGAAGAGGGGCGGGACCCAGGGTGAGCGCGTCAGGCACCGCGGCGGCCGGACAGGTCGAGCACATGCTGCGCCAGGTGACCCCCGGGCGGTTCGACGCGTACGAGGCGCTGCTGCACGCCCTCGGTGACGGCAAGCTGTGGATGCTGCTCTGGCACGGCACCGCCGGATCCCCCGACGCCCAGTACGGGAACATGGAGGTCGACGGCTTCGGTTACGCGCCCTGCGTCACCTCCGCCCAGGAGCTCGCCGCGAGCGGCTGGAACCGGGCGTACGAAGTGTCCACCGGCATCGACCTGGCCCGCGCGCTCTACCCCGACCGCTGGGGCGTCTGGCTCAACCCGCATGCCCCCGGCGGCGGCGTCGGCATCCCCTGGCTCGACCTGCGGCGTATCGCCACCGGTCTCGACCGGATGCCCGCCGGCCCCCTGCGGATCTCCGAACCCGCCCTGGACATCCCGCAGTTCTACGCCCAGCTGTCGCAGCACGCCCATCGCACCCCGGCGGTCCGGGCGCTCAGCCGCGCCTGGGTGCAGCCGGCGCTCGGCGCCCCGTACCTCGCCATCGGCCTCGATCTGTACGACACCGGGCGGCAGTCGGTGGAGGCGGTGCGGGCGATGATGCAGCAGTCCATCGGCGTCGTCCCGGACGGGCTGCCGGTGTCCACCGTCGCGATGACCGACGAGCACGACCCGGTCGGCATGTGGCTGCGCGCCAACGCCCGCCCGTTCTACGACCGCGACGCGCACGCCCCGGCCCCGACCGGGGCGCCGGGGTACGGCTACCCGCCCGTACGCAACTACTGAGCCGCCGCAGCACGATGGCCGCCGGGCCGTCCGTACGGGACGGCGCCGTCACCCTCCGTGCACCACCGGGACCGGGCCAGTCGCAGCTCAACCCCGGTGCCTACCCAATCAGTTGGCGCGGATGTCCCGTATCGATGCGGTTTGGCGAGTGTCCGGGTCTCAGCTCGGTATCACCGCTATGCGGACTGTTCTCCCCCTAGTAAGTCGTCTGTAGTGTTCGGCCGGTCAAGACCTCTTCTCCATATGGCGGATCCCGGGGTGGGCCCATGCGAATAATGAATTCCCGAGGCGTTCGGACGATCACGGCGGCCGTTGCGGTCGCCCTGATCGCGACGGGTTGCTCCAGCGAACGCGGCAATACCGGTGACGACAAGGGCAAGAAGGACACCTTCGTGTTCGGTGCCCCCGGCGACCCTGCCTCCCTCGACCCGGCGCTCGCGTCCGACGGTGAGAGCTTCCGGGTCACCCGCCAGGCGTTCGAAGCGCTGCTGGAACACGAGTCGGGCGGCAGCAAGCTGGTCGGCGGCCTCGCCGAGAAGTGGGAGAGCGACGCGGACGGCAAGGTGTGGACCTTCAGCCTCCGCAAGGGCGTGAAGTTCCACGACGGCGAGGTGCTGAACGCCAAGGCGGTCTGCGCGAACTACGACCACTGGTTCAACTGGAAGGGCACCTACCAGTCGAGCGCGGTCACGTACTACTGGCAGACGATCATGGGCGGCTTCGCGAAGAACGAGGACAAGGAGACGCCGAAGCCGAACTACAAGTCCTGCACCGCGAAGGACGAGAACACCGCCGTCATCGAGGTCAACGAGCCCTCCGCACAGCTCCCCGGCGGCTTCTCCCTCCAGGCCCTCGCCATCCACTCCCCCAAGGCCATCGAGGCCTACAAGAGCCAGGAAGCAACCGCCAAGGGCGACGCGATCACCTACCCCAAGTACAGCCAGGAGGCCGGCACGGTCGCCGGTACCGGCCCGTACAAGATCACGAAGTGGAACAAGGGCAACAAGGAAGTCTCCCTCGAAGCCTTCGACGGCTACTGGGGTGAGAAGGCGAAGGTGAAGAACCTCGTCTTCCGTACGCTCGACACCGACGACGCGCGCCGCCAGGCGCTGCAGGCCGGTGACATCGACGGCTACGACCTGGTCGCACCCGCCGACATCAAGACGCTGGAGAGCGCGGGCTTCCAGGTGCCGACCCGTGACGTCTTCAACATCCTTTACCTGGGCATGAGTCAGGGCAAGAACCCGGCGCTCAAGAAGCCCGAGGTGCGCCAGGCCATCGCGCACGCCATCGACAGGGAGAACCTGGTCAAGACCCAGCTTCCCGAGGGCGGCAAGGCGGCGACCCAGTTCATGCCCGACACGGTGGCCGGATTCTCCGAGGGCGTGAAGAAGTATCCCAAGGACACCGCGAAGGCCAAGGAACTGCTGGCCAAGGCCGGTGCGAGCAACCTGAGCATCGAGTTCTGCTACCCGACCGAGGTCACCCGGCCGTACATGCCGAACCCGCAGGACCTCTTCGAGCTGATGAAGGCCGACCTCGAAAAGGTCGGCATGAAGATCACCCCGAAGCCGATGAAGTGGAACCCGGACTACACGGATGCCGTCGAGGCCGGCGGCTGCGCCCTCCACCTCTTCGGCTGGACCGGTGACTTCAACGACGGCTACAACTTCATCGGCACCTGGTTCGCCGAGCCCGACGCGCAGTGGGGCGTCAAGGAGGACAAGGTCTTCAGTGCGGTGAAGGCCGCCTCGCTGGAGCCGGACATCTCCAAGCGCTCGGACCTCTACAAGAAGGCCAACGAAGTGATCATGGACTACCTCCCGGGTGTCCCCATCGCCTCGTCCCCGCCGGCCATCGCGTTCGGCAAGAACGTCAACCCCCCGAAGGTCTCCCCGCTGACGCAGGAGAACTTCGCGGAGCTCTCCTTCAAGTAGCACTCTCCGCAGTTACGAAGATCCGCCCGGCCACAGCACCCAGGTGGCCGGGCGGACCCACCTCCCACGCAGTGCTCCCGCCCGCCGCGCGGTGACTCTCCGCGACCCGTCGGCCCCCACCACGGATCGCCGAGAACCACCGCGCCGGGCGGCGAGTGCTGCACCGACTCACGCAAGAAAGGGGCACGCGGGGTGCTGCGACTCGTCGTACGAAGACTGCTACAACTCATACCCACCCTGCTCGGCCTGTCGATTCTGCTGTTCATCTGGCTGAACCGACTGCCCGGCGGACCCGCCTCAGCGATCCTGGGCGAGCGGGCCACCGCTGCCGACGTGGCACGCATCAACAGAGCACTGGGACTCGACCAGCCGATCTACGTCCAGTACGGCCGCTTCATCAAGCGGCTCCTCGAACTCGACCTCGGTACGTCCGTACAGACCGGACAGCCGGTGTGGGACGAATTCGTACTGCGCTTCCCGGCCACCGTCGAACTCAGCGTCGCGGCGATGATCATCGCGATCCTGGTCGGCATCCCGCTCGGATATCTCGCCGCCCGCCGGCGCGGTGGCTGGCTCGACGTCGCCTCGGTCTCCGGATCCCTGATCGGCATCTGCGTTCCGGTCTTCTTCCTCGCACTGCTCCTCAAGGGCATCTTCGCGGTCAACCTCGGGATGTTCCCCAGCTACGGACGGCTGTCCACGGGGCTCGACGCCACCCACGTCACCGGATTCGCCGTTCTCGACGGCCTCCTCACCGGTGAACTGGACGCCAGCGGCGACGCGTTGATGCACCTGGTGCTGCCCGCGGTCACGCTCTCCTCCATCCCGCTCGCCATCATCGTCCGGATGACCCGCGCCAGCGTCCTGGAAGTGGTCGGCGAGGACTACATCCGTACCGCCGAGTCCAAGGGCCTGGAGCAGAAGACGGTCCGCGGCCGGCACATCCTGCGCAATGCCCTGCTGCCCGTGGTCACCGCCATCGGCCTGCTCACCGGCGGCCTGTTGTCGGGAGCGGTGCTCACGGAGTCGGTGTTCGCGTTCGGTGGCATCGGCTCCTTCATCCGTACCGCCATCGACGCCCGTGACTACCCGGTGCTCGTCGGCTTCATCCTGTTCATCGCGATGGTGTACGTCCTGATCAACCTGCTGGTCGACCTCGCGTACAGCGTCATCGACCCGAGAGTGCGGGTGCATTGATGAGCCTGCAAGCAACCACCAAGGCCAACAAGGTCGACCGGCTCGCGGAACTCACCGCCCAGTCCGAGACCAGTGCCGGTGTCAGCCTGTGGCGCGAGGCCTACCGGCGGCTCAAGCGAAGCAAGATGGCGATCATCGGCCTCGTGATCATCGCGTTGTTCGTGCTCGTCGCGGTGGTCGGCCCCTGGGTCGCGCCGCACTCGCCGTCCGCCCAGCTGTGGCGCGGCGAGGTCTTCCCCAACAAGGGCCTGTTCGTCGGCCCCCGCGCCGGGAACTGGTTCGGCCTGGACAACCTGGGCCGCGACGAGTTCTCCCGTGTCATCGTCGGTGCCCGTCAGACCCTGCTGGTCGGCGTCATCTCGATGCTGATCGGTCTCGTCATCGGCGCGGCGGTCGGCGCCCTGTCCGGCGCGGCCGCCACCCTCGGCGGCAAGGTCGGCCAGCGCGTCGACACCGTCATCATGCGCTTCACGGACATCATGCTGGCGCTGCCCTCGCTGCTGCTCGCCGTGTCCATCGCCGCGGTGATGGGACAGTCGCTCACCACCGTCATGGTCGCCGTCGGTGTCGTACAGATCCCCACCTTCGCCCGCCTGCTGCGCGGTTCGATGCTCGCCCAGGGCGGCAGCGACTACGTCCTGGCGGCCAAGGCGCTGGGCGTGCGCAAGCGGCGGATCGCGCTGACGCAGATCATGCCCAACTCGCTCAGCCCGGTGATCGTGCAGGCCACCCTCAGCCTCGCCACCGCCATCATCGAGGCCGCGGCACTGTCGTACCTCGGTCTCGGCAACCCGGACCCCTCCGTACCCGAATGGGGTGTCATGCTCGCCCAGGCGCAGAGGTTCTTCGACAACGCGCCGATGATGTCGGTCTATCCGGCGGTCGGGATCATCATCACCGCGCTCGGCTTCACCCTCCTCGGCGAGGCCATGCGCGAAGCGCTCGACCCGAAGCTGCGAGGTTGATGGCATGCCACTGCTCTCCGTGGACGAACTGACCGTCACCTTCGGCGGTCAGGGCCGCAAGTCCAACGCGGTCAACGGCGTCTCCTTCGACGTCGACCAGGGCCAGGTCATCGGCCTGGTCGGCGAGTCGGGCTGCGGCAAGTCCGTCACCTCGCTCGCCCTCATGGGGCTGCTGCCCCGCAAGGGCGTGGAGGTGGGCGGGCGCGCCGACTTCGACGGCGTCAACCTGCTCACCATGAGCCAGAACGAGATCCGCGACATGCGCGGCAGCCAGCTGGCGATGATCTTCCAGGACCCGCTGTCCTCGCTGAACCCGGTGATCCCCATCGGCATCCAGGTCACCGAGATCCTCCAGCGCCACCGCGGGCTCAAGGGCGAACCGGCCCGCAAGGAGGCCGCGGCCCTGCTGGAGAAGGTCGGCATCCCCGACCCGACCCGGCGGCTCAAGGAGTACCCGCACCAGATGTCCGGCGGCATGCGCCAGCGCGCGCTGATCGCCATGGCCGTGGCCTGCGCGCCCCGGCTGCTGATCGCCGACGAGCCGACCACCGCGCTCGACGTGACGATCCAGGCGCAGATCCTGGAGCTCCTCAAGGAGCTCGTCGACCAGGAGGGCACCGCCCTGCTGATGATCACCCACGACCTGGGCGTGGTCGCCGGACTCTGCGACCAGGTCAACGTGCTGTACGCGGGCAAGGTCGTCGAATCGGCCGGGCGGCGCGAGCTGTTCAAGCACCCCACGCACCCGTACACCCACGGCCTTCTCGGCTCCATCCCGCGGCTGGACGCCCCGCGCGGCGAGGCGCTCAGCCCCATCCGCGGGTCCATCAACGACCGGATCGCCTGGGCCGACGGCTGCGCGTTCGCCCCGCGCTGCGACCGGTACGAACTGGACTGCCTGTCCGGTCCGCCGGGCCTGTCCCACCCCCGCGCGGCGGACCACCAGGTGCGCTGCCTCCACCCCGTGCCGCAGAGCACGCAGCCCACCGAGGAGGTCCCGGCATGAGCCTGCTCGAAGTCGACGGGGTGAAGGTCCACTTCCCCGTCAAGAAGGGCATCCTCTTCGACCGCACGGTCGGGCACGTCTACGCCGTGGACGGCGTCTCCTTCCAGGTCGAGGCCGGTCAGACGTACGGCCTGGTCGGTGAGTCGGGCTGCGGCAAGACGACGCTCGGGCGGGCCGTGCTGCGGCTCGTGGACATCACCGAGGGCTCCGTCGTCCTGGACGGTACGGATCTGGCGAAGCTGCCGGAGGAGGAGATGCGGACGTTCCGGCGCCGCCTCCAGATGGTCTTCCAGGACCCGCTGGGCAGCCTGAACCCCCGGCAGAACATCGAGTCGATCCTCTCCGAGGGCATGGCCGCCCACGGCATCGGCAGCAACCAGGACGAGCGCCGGGAGAAGATCAAGACGATCCTCGCCAAGGTGGGACTGCCCGCCAACTCCCTCGCCCGCTACCCGCACGAGTTCTCCGGCGGCCAGCGCCAGCGCATCGGCATCGCCCGCGCGCTGGTCCTGGAACCCGACGTGATCATCTGCGACGAGCCGGTCTCCGCGCTCGACGTGTCGATCCAGGCCCAGGTCATCAACCTGCTGGAAGAACTCCAGGAGTCGCTGGGGCTCACCTACGTCGTCATCGCGCACGACCTCGCGGTGGTGCGCCACATCTCCGACGTCATCGGGGTCATGTACCTCGGCGCGCTGGTCGAGGAGGCGGCGAGCGACAAGCTGTACGAGGCGCCGCGGCACCCGTACACCAAGGCGCTGATGTCGGCGGTGCCGGTGCCCGACCCCGAGGTGGAGGACCTGCGGGCGCGCATCCTGCTCACCGGCGATCTGCCCTCGCCGGCCAACCCGCCCGCGGGCTGCCGCTTCCACACCCGCTGCCCGTGGAAGCAGGAGACCAGGTGCGCCACCGAGCGCCCCGAACTGACGGACGACGGCACCGGGCACAAGGTGGCCTGCCACTGGACGGCGGAGATCGAGGCCGGGACGGTCTCCCGTACCGGCGGCGAGGTCGTCGGGGCGGTCCGTGAGGAGCTGGACGACCGGCTGCCGGTGGAGCCGACGCTGTAGGTCGCGTGCGCGGGAGGGGAGGGGCACGCGCTCGGGCGCGTGCCCCTCCTTTTCTTCTCCCGCACGCCGCTTCCCCCTGCCCGGCACCGGACTTCTCCGCCTGCGCGCCGGTCCGGAGGTCTCGCTGTCCGGCCCGGGTGCGGGCGCGGGTAACAATGTCGGGTGCTCCAGGAACTCTTCAACCCTTCCGTCCAACACGTGACCGACCTCGTCGGGATCTTCGTCTTCGCGATTTCCGGCGCCCTGCTCGCCGTGCGGAAGAACTTCGACGTCTTCGGCATGGCGGTACTCGCCGAGGTCACCGCGCTCGGCGGCGGGCTGTTCCGCGACCTCATCATCGGCGCGGTGCCGCCCGCCGCCTTCACCAACCTCGGGTACTTCGTGACCCCGTTGGTGGCGACCGTGCTGGTCTTCTTCCTGCATCCGCAGGTCGAGCGGATCCAGCGCGGCGTGAACGTCTTCGACGCGGCAGGGCTGGGGCTGTTCTGCGTGACGGGCACGGCCAAGGCGTACGACTACGGGCTCGGGCTGACCGCGTCGGCGACGCTGGGGCTGGCCTCGGCGGTCGGTGGCGGCGTGCTGCGCGACGTACTCGCCAACGAGGTGCCTTCGCTGCTGCGCTGGGACCGGGACCTGTACGCGGTGCCGGCGATCGTCGGGGCGGCGATGGCGGCGCTGTGCATCCGCTTCGGGATACTGAATCCCCTCACCAGCACGCTGGCCGTGCTCACCGCACTCTCGCTGCGTCTGATGGCCCTGAAGTACCACTGGCGGGCACCCAGGGCCTGGCACCGGTCGTCGGTGACGACGGAGGAGCCGGAGCGGGTGATGCCGTAACGGCCGCCCGCGGTGGACCGTGCGGGGGGCCGGTGGTACTCAAAAATAAGCTACCGCTCAGTAATGAATCGGTGTAGCGTGCTGGCATGGCACAGACATCGAACGGGACCCTCGCGGAGGTGGCCGCGGCTTCCACCGCCGGTCCGGCGGGCCTGTCCGCCGGGACCATCGGGGACAGTGAATTCGACCGTGACACGGCGGTCGCGCGGCGCGCGGACGAGCCCGGTGTGTACGACGCCGAACTCTCCGCCGGCTGGACGATCATCAATGCTGTCAACGGGGGCTATCTGCTCGCCCTCCTGGGCCGCGCCCTCTCCGACGCGCTGCCGCACCCGGACCCGTTCACGGTCTCCGCGCACTACTTCACGCCGTCCCAGCCGGGACCGGCCGTCATCCGCACCGAGAGCGTGCGTTCCGGGCGCACCCTCTCCTCCGGCCAGGCGTCCCTCTTCCAGTACGACGCGGAGGGCCGCGAGGTCGAGCGGATCCGCGTACTGGCCTCGTACGGGGACCTCGGCGCCCTGACCGGCGAGGTGTGCACGACGGCCGAACCGCCCGTCATGCCGCCGCTCGCACACTGCCTGGGCGCAAGCGACGGCCCGGCGCCGAAGATTCCCGGGTCCAACGCCATCACCGACCGGCTCCACCTCAAGCTGGACCCGGCGACGGTCGGCTGGGCGCTGGGCGCCCCGTCGGGCAAGGGCGAGATGCGCGCCTGGTTCGGCCTCGCGGACGGCCGCGACGCGGATCCGCTGTCGCTCCTGCTCGTCGTCGACGCCCTGCCCCCGACCAGCTTCGAGCTGGGCCTCAAGGGCTGGACGCCGACCGTCGAACTGACCGTGCACGTACGGAGCCGGCCCGCGCCCGGACCTCTGCGGGTCTCCATCGTCACCCGCAACCTGGCGGGCGGCTTCCTGGAGGAGGACGCGGAGGTCTGGGACAGTGCGGACCGGCTGGTGGCGCAGTCGCGGCAGCTCGCGCGGGCCCCGCGGTCCTGAATTCCGCGCCGGGCGCGGGGCCCGGGTGCCGCGCCGGTTGTCAGCGACGGGTCCGGCCTCCGCCCCAACCGGACCCGATGCCGCCGACGTGCAGGGCGACCAGGGCGAGTCCGAGCAGCATCAGGCTGGTCGGCATGAAGATCTCGTGCGCCGAGATGTCCGCCGCGTTGATGATGAACGCGATGACGAAGAGTACGGCGCCCACAATTGCCAGCATCTGAATCCCCTTCCGTGCCTACCCGTTGATCCCATTTATGGAATCCTTATGTCCCTGGTGCCCGGTCCTCGGGCAGTCATGCGGACAGCGGGCGCCGGAGTGCGCGGAGACGCCTCCCACCTGGAGTGCGACGCCCCGGCCGGGGCGCGCGGCCGTCCCCGCGCTCCGGCTGCGGCCCGGCCCCGCACCCCGGCCCGCCGGTCCTCGTACAATCACCCACACCATGGCTTACCTCGACCACGCCGCGACCACGCCCATGCTGCCGGAGGCGGTCGAGGCGATGACCGCCCAGTTGACCGTCACCGGCAACGCCTCCTCCCTGCACGCCGCCGGCCGCCGGGCCCGCCGCACCGTCGAAGAATCACGCGAGGCCTTCGCCGATTCGCTCGGGGCGCGGCCCAGTGAGGTGGTCTTCACCGCGGGCGGCACCGAGGCCGACAACCTCGCCGTCAAGGGGCTGTACTGGGCGCGGCGGGCGGAGGATCCGCGCCGCACCCGGGTGCTGGCCAGCCCCGTCGAGCACCATGCCGTGCTGGACGCCGTGGACTGGCTCGCCACCCACGAGGGCGCGCGGGTCGAGTACCTCGCCGTCGACGCGTACGGCCGGGTGGACCCGGAGACCCTGCGCACCGCGATCGGCCGCGCACCGGACGAGGTCGCCCTGGCCACCGTCATGTGGGCGAACAACGAGATCGGCACGGTCATGCCGGTGCGTGAACTGGCCGACGTGGCAGCGGAGTTCGGGGTTCCGCTGCACGCGGACGCGGTCCAGGCATACGGGCAGCTGGAGGTCGACTTCGCCGCCTCCGGACTGGCCGCGATGACCGTCTCCGGGCACAAGATCGGCGGACCGTACGGGATCGGCGCACTGCTGCTCGGCCGCAGTCACGCCCCCGTGCCCGTGCTCCACGGCGGCGGGCAGGAGCGGCATGTGCGTTCCGGGACGCTCGACGTGCCCGCCATCGCCTCCTTCGCGGTGGCCGGTGTCCTCGCCGCCGAGCGCCGCGAGGACTTCGCACGGACCGTCGGCGGGCTCCGCGACGACCTGGTCGAGGCCGTCCGGGACGCCGTTCCCGACGCGATCCTCGGCGGTGACCCGGATCCCGGCGGGCGGCTGCCCGCCAACGCGCACTTCACCTTCCCCGGCTGCGAGGGGGATTCGCTGCTGCTGCTGCTCGACGCCCAGGGCATCGAGTGCTCCACCGGCTCCGCCTGCACGGCGGGCGTGGCCCAGCCCAGTCACGTCCTGCTCGCCACCGGGACCCCGCCCGACCTGGCCCGCGGCACCCTGCGCTTCACGCTCGGACATACGTCCACGGCGGCGGACGTGGACGCCGTCGCCGCGGCGATCGGACCGGCCGTGGAACGGGCGCGGACGGCCGGACTGTCCTAGCGGAGCCGGCCCGGAAACCGCGGGCGGAGGGGGACTCCGCTTTGTGTAACGCTAGTCACGGTCAACCCTGCGGGCCCACAATCGCTCTTTATACTTGTGGCCCCTGAAGTTTCTTCGAAATCCCACGAAATCCCCGTTCGATCAAGGAAGTCCGCGCCGCGCGTTTGGGCCGCACGACGACCCATGGAGTTCACGTTGAAGGCGACCCTCCGTTCCCGCATCACCGCGCGGGTCGGGCGCATGTACCTGGCCAGGATCCAGAAGCACGGCATCAGTTCCTCGCTGATCAACCGGCTGCCGGAGAACCTGCTGCTGCCCATGCGCCGCGACGGCCTCGACCCGGTGGCCAGACTGTCCGCCCGGCAGGCGCAGACGCCCCTGTACCAGGTGCCGCTGCCCTTCGGCATGGACGCGTGGGTGGTGACGGGATACGACGAGGTGAAGGCGGTCCTCGGGTCCACCGACGGCTTCAGCAGTGACTTCATCAACATCGCCGGAAACGCGGGCGTGGTCGCCGAGCACAATCCCGGCGGCCTCGGCTTCAGCGACCCGCCGGTCCATACGCATCTGCGGCGCATCCTCACTCCGGAATTCACCATGCGCCGGCTGCGCAGGCTCACGCCCCGCATCGAAGCCCTCGTCGAGGAGCAGCTGGACGCGATGGAGGCGGCGGGGGCGGCCGGCGGGCCGGTCGACCTCGTGCAGAACTTCGCCCTGCCGATTCCCTCGCTCACCATCTGCGAGCTGCTCGGCGTGCCGTACGAGGACCGGCACGACTTCCAGCAGCTGGCGATGGAGCGCTTCGACCTGTTCAGCGGGGCGACGGCACCGTTCGGCGCGATGTCGGAGTCGCTCGCGTACTTCCGTGACGTGGTGAAGAAACAGCGCGAGAACCCGGGGGACGGGCTGATCGGCATGATCATCCGGGATCACGGGGACACCGTCGGCGACGAGGAGCTGGCCGGGCTCGCCGACGGCGTCCTGACCGGCGGCTTCGAGACCACGGCGAGCATGCTGGCACTGGGTTCGCTGCTCCTGCTCCAGAACGAGGAGGCGTTCGGGCGGCTGCGCGACGACGACGCGGCGGCCGCGCCCTTCGTCGAGGAGGCGCTGCGGTACCTCACCGTCGTACAGGTGGCGTTCCCCCGGTTCGCTCGGGAGGACACCGAGATAGCCGGCGTCCGGATTCCCAAGGGGGATCTGGTGCTGTGCTCGCTGGCGGGGGGCAACCGGGACGCCTCGTACACGCCCGACAAGGGGGGCTTCGACCCGGACCGGAAGGCGACCGGACACCTCGCGTTCGGGTACGGGATCCACCGGTGCATCGGGGCTGAACTGGCGCGGATGGAGCTGCGGGCGGCCTACCCGGCCCTGGTGCGGCGGTTCCCGCGGATGCGGTTGGCGGTCCGGCCCGAGGAGCTCGACTTCCGGAAGCTCTCGATCGTCTACGGGGTGGACAGCCTGCCGGTGCACCTGCGCTGAGCACCCTCGTTGTCGCGTCCTGGTGCGGCCGGTGCGGCGCCCGCTCAGGTGCGGGACGTGGCGGCCGCGCGGACCAGGCGGAGATAGCGGTCCCAGTCCCAGTGGGGTCCCGGATCCGTGTGGTCGGTGCCGGGTATCTCGACGTGGCCGATGATGTGCTCGCGGTCGATGGGGATGCGGTAGCGGGCGCAGATCCCGGCCGCGAGGCGTGCCGAGGACCGGTACATCACCTCCGTGAGGGTGCCCTTGCGGTGGGCGTACGCCTCGTGCTCGATGCCGACGCTGCGTTCGTTGAAGCTGCGGTTGCCCGCGTGGTACGCGACGTCCAGCTCCCGCGCCATCTGTGTGATGTGGCCGTCCTTGGCGCGGATCACGTAGTGCGCCGCCGCCGCGTGCAGGGGGTCGCGGAAGACCCGTATCGCCGAGTCGTAACTGCCCTCCGTGGTGTGGATCACGATCCGGTCGATGGTGTAGTCGTCCGGCCGGTCGGCGGTCCGCAGGTTGCGCGCCGACGCGGCCATCCACCGCACGCCCGGCTGGTCCACCGCGCCGTCCGTGCGCTGCCTGTCGACCCCCGGCACCTTCCACCACAGCCGGGACGCCTCGTCGCCCCACACCACGGCGGCACCGGTCACCACCAGCCCCGTACCGATCAGAAAGCCACGTCTGCCGGGCTTCCCGCCGCCGGGTTTCTTCTTCGCCGTGCTGCTCACCCGCTGCTGCCCCTCTCCCGTTCCTGCCTGCCCGGGTAACGCTTGGGAGTCCCGGGATGGTTCCGATTACCCTGGACGAGCTATGACCGATACCCCGCGCCCCCGCCCCCTCCGTGTCCTCGCCGCCATGTCCGGCGGAGTGGACTCCGCCGTCGCCGCCGCCCGAGCAGTCGAGGCCGGCCACGACGTCACCGGCGTCCATCTCGCGCTCTCCGCCAACCCGCAGTCCTTCCGTACGGGAGCGCGCGGCTGCTGCACCATCGAGGACTCCCGGGACGCCCGCCGGGCGGCCGACGTCATCGGCATCCCGTTCTATGTCTGGGACCTCGCCGAGCGCTTCCGTGAGGACGTCGTCGAGGACTTCGTCGCGGAGTACGAGGCCGGCCGCACCCCCAACCCGTGCCTGCGCTGCAACGAGAAGATCAAGTTCGCCGCCCTGCTCGACAAGGCCCTGGCGCTGGGCTTCGACGCCGTGTGCACGGGCCACTACGCGACGGTCGTGGTGAACGAGGACGGCAGCCGGGAACTGCACCGCGCCTCCGACATGGCCAAGGACCAGTCGTACGTCCTGGGCGTACTCGACGAGCGGCAGCTCGCGCACGCGATGTTCCCGCTCGGCGACACCCTCACCACCAAGGAGGAGATCCGGGCCGAGGCCGAGCGCCGTGACCTGGCGGTGGCGAAGAAGCCCGACAGCCACGACATCTGCTTCATCGCCGACGGCGACACCCAGGGCTTCCTCGCCTCGCGTCTCGGCGGCAAGGCCGAGGGCGACATCCTCGACGAGGAGGGCGCCAAGCTCGGTACGCACGACGGCGCGTTCGGCTTCACCATCGGCCAGCGCAAGGGTCTGCGCATCGGCCACCCCGCGCCCGACGGCAAACCCCGCTACGTCCTGGACATCTCCCCGGTGAACAACACCGTCACCGTCGGCCCGGCCGAGGCCCTGGACGTCACGTCCCTGACGGCGATCCGCCCCCGCTGGTGCGGCACGGTTCCGGCCGCGCCCGGCACGTACACCGCCCAGCTCCGCGCCCACGGCGGCGAGACCGAGGTGCACGCGGAACTCGTCGACGGTGAGCTCCGTGTGAGCTTCCAGCAGCCGGTGCGCGGGGTCGCGCCCGGCCAGGCGATCGTCCTGTACGACGGCACGCGCGTGGTCGGCTCCGCCACGATCGCGACGACCTCGCGGCGCGCCGCCACGCAGGCCACGGCCTGATCCCGCTTCGCCGCCCCCCGCGAGGCCCCTCACACGGCGGCGAAGAACTCCGTCAGGACCGGGGCGAGCGTGCGCGGGTCCACGTCGTGGGTCTGCCGGGGCAGGGTGTGCGGCCGTCCGTCGGGGAGCGCCGCCGACGTCCGGCGTGCCGCGTCGCGCATCAGGGGCGGACTGGCGCCGCCGTCCACCACCAGGACCGGCTGGGTGATCCGCGCCAGCCGGTCGCAGGGGACCGTTCCGTCGCCCATCAGCGCGTCGTCGTACGCCAGGGTCGGCGCGAGGGACTCGAAGGAGCGCCACACCGGGGCCCTGCGCATCTGGGCGACGAACTCGGCGGGCATGCCCACCACGGACAGGAAGAGCTCCACCGCGTCGCCCCTGCGGCCGTCCTCCAGCGCCGCGTTCAGGCTCCGGGTGTACGCGGTCTTGTCGGCGCGGGTGTCCTCGCGGACCGTGAAGGGCGGCTCGTAGACCGCGAGCCGCGGCACCCGCAGACCGGCCGCCGCGGCACGCAGCACCAGCGCACCGCCCGACGACATGCCGTACAGGCAGGCACTGCCGCCGACCTCCTCGACGAGCGCCGCCAGATCCTCCACCTCGCGGGCCACCGCGTACGGGGACGTGTCGCCGCTGGCGCCGCGGCCCCTCCTGTCGTACGTGACGACGTCGAAGGCCGGGGCGAGGAGACCGGCGAGCGGGCCCTCCGCCGTACCCGTGCTGAAGGCGCCCCCCACCAGGATCAGCGGCTCGCCCGCACCCGTGCGCGTGTAGGCGATCGGGGTGCCGTCACGCGAAATCACTTTGCTCATACCGACTTGGACCGCGAGGGCGCACGGAACTCATCGGCCGGGCGGAAAAGTTTTCACCGGGGGCCGCGAATCTCCGCCACCGGTACCCCGGACGTAGGGTTTGTGCCCATGAACATCTGTGTCTTTCTCTCCGCGGCCGACCTCGACGAGCGCTACACCCGGCCCGCCCGGGAGTTCGCCGAACTCCTCGGCAAGGGCGGCCACACGCTGGTCTGGGGCGGTTCCGACGTCGGCCTGATGAAGGTCGTCGCCGACGGGGTGGCCGCGGCGGGCGGGAAGCTCGTCGGGATCTCCGTGGAGTTCCTGCACACCAAGGCGCGTGCCGCGGCCGACGAAATGGTCGTCGCGAAGGACCTGGCGGAGCGCAAGGCGCTTCTGCTGGGCAGGTCCGACGCCGTCGTGATCATGGTCGGCGGAACGGGGACGCTCGACGAGGCGACGGAGATCCTGGAGCTGAAGAAGCACGGACTGACGGACAAGCCGGTGGTGCTGCTCAACACCGACGGCTTCTACGACGGGCTCAAGCAGCAGTTCCAGCGCATGGAGGCGGAAGGGTTCCTGCCGGTACCCCTCACTGACCTGGTGTTCTTCGCGGAGGACGGAGTCGGGGCGCTCGCCTTCCTGGAGGAGTCCGCCGGGATCCGGTAGGGCGTGCGCCAGGGCGTCCGGGTGCGAGCATGGGACGCATGACTACTCATGTGATCACCGGGGCGGGTTCCGGTATCGGAGCCGCTGTCGCCCGCAGGCTCCACGCGCGCGGCGACGACGTCGTACTGCTGGCGCGCGACGCGGGACGGGCGAAGGAGCTCGCGGCGCGGCTTCCCGGCGCCCGCACCCTGGTCGGCGACCTGGCCGCCCCGGACCGCCTGTCCTGGGCCTTCTCCCACCAGCCGATGCCCGAGCGCGTCGACACACTGCTGCACATCGCGGGCGTCGTCGACCTCGGCAGGGTCGGCGACCTCGGCGTACGCGCCTGGCACAGCCAGCTCAACGCCAACCTGATCGCCCCCGCCGAGCTCACCCGGCTCTTCCTGCCCCAACTGCGCCTCGACAAGGGGCACGTGCTGTTCGTGAACTCGGGCGCGGGACTGAACGCGCACGCCGAGTGGGGGGCCTACGCCGCCAGCAAGCACGGCCTGAAGGCGCTCGCCGACTCGCTGCGCGCCGAGGAGCACCAGAACGGGGTGCGCGTCACCTCCGTCTACCCGGGGCGCACCGCCAGCCCCATGCAGGAGAAGGTGCACTCGCAGGAGGGCAAGGCCTACGACCCCGCGAAGTTCATCGACCCCGAGTCGGTGGCGACGACGATCCTGATGGCCCTGGACCTGCCGCGCGACGCCGAGGTCAACGACCTGACGGTGCGGCCCGGACGATGAGCGAGCAGACCGAGGAGAAGTGGTGGGGACCGGCCACCGGCATCGGCTCCATGCCGGGCGACGACGCCCGGGAGACCGCGAGGACCGTCACCGGCAGCTTCGAGGACTTCCCGTACCTCGCGGAACTGCCCGCGCGCGGGCCGGGCGCCGACATGATCGGCCGCACCGCCGGAATGCTCGCGGACATGTACGTCCACCTGGAACCCAGCGGCTGGCGCTTCAGCGACCGGCCGGGCCGGGACACCCGCCGCGCCCGCTCCTGGCTCGGCGAGGACCTGGACGCCCTGGAGGAGTTCACCCAGGGCTACCGGGGGCCGGTCAAGGTGCAGGCCGTCGGGCCGTGGACGCTCGCCGCCGCGCTCGAACTGCGGGGCGGCGAGGCGGCCGTGGGCGACCCCGGGGCCTGCCGTGACGTGGCCGCCTCGCTGGCCGAGGGGCTGCGCGAGCACCTCGCGGACGTGCAGCGCAGGATCCCCGGCGCGCGGCTGGTGCTCCAGCTCGACGAGCCGTCCCTGATGGCCGTACTGCGCGGGCAGGTCAGGAGCGCGAGCGGGTACCGCACGTACCGGGCCGTGGACCGGCAGGTCGTGGAGGGCGCGCTGCGTGACGTCATGGGCGTCCACGACGGGCCGGCCGTCGTGCACTCGTGCGCACCGGACGTGCCGTTCGCACTGCTGCGGCGGGCGGGTGCGGCCGGGATCTCCTTCGACTTCCATCTGCTCACCGAGCGTGACGACGACGAGATCGGTGAGGCGGCCGAGGCCGGTACGAAGCTGTTCGCGGGCGTGGTGCCGGGCGTGGACGGCCCATTGTCGGACCCGGGCGGTAGCGTCATGGGTGTCAGGTCGCTGTGGCGCAGGCTGGGGCTGAAACCAGGACTTCTGTGCGAGTCCGTGGTGATCACTCCGACGTGCGGGCTGGCGGGGGCTTCCCCGGCGTACGCCCGGGCGGCGCTCGCCCACAGCAACCGGGCGGCGAAGTCGCTCGCGGACAACCCTGAGTGACGGATCGGTAGTTCCCATACAGGGACAACGGGAGGTTGAGACGGTGGCTGGCGAACAGCACGCAGCGGTACCCGCAGAGGCACGGGAGAAGCACGCGCGGCTCGCTGAGCAGATCGAGGAGCACCGCTTCCGGTACTACGTCAAGGACCAGCCGGTCGTCAGCGACGCCGAGTTCGACCAGCTGCTGCGTGCGCTCGAAGCGCTGGAGGAGGAGTACTCCGAGCTGCGGACGCCGGACTCGCCCACGCAGAAGGTCGCCGGCGCCTACGAGACGGAGTTCACGGCCGTCCAGCACCGCGAGCGCATGCTCTCGCTCGACAACGCCTTCGACGACGAGGAACTGGCGGCCTGGGCGGAGCGGGTCGCCGGCGAGCTCAGCGGCATCGAGTACCACCTGCTGTGCGAGCTCAAGGTGGACGGCCTCGCCGTCAACCTCACCTACGAGAAGGGCCGGCTGACCCGGGCGGCGACCCGCGGCGACGGGCGCACCGGCGAGGACATCACGCCCAACGTGCGCACCATCCCGCAGATCCCGCAGCGCCTGGAGGGGGACCGCATCCCGGACCTGGTCGAGATCCGCGGCGAGGTCTACTTCCCGATGGAGGCCTTCGGCGAGCTGAATGCCCGGCTGGTGGAGGCGGGCGACAAGCCGTTCGCCAACCCGCGCAACGCGGCGGCCGGTTCGCTGCGCCAGAAGGACCCCAGAGTCACCGCGAGCCGTCCCCTGCGGATGGTGGTGCACGGCATCGGCGCCCGCGAGGGGTTCGCCATCGACCGCCTGTCGCACGCCTACGAGCTGCTCAGGGAGTGGGGCCTGCCGACCGCCGGACAGAACCGGGTGGTGGACTCCCTGGAAGGCGTACGGGAATTCATCGCACACATCGGCAGGAACCGGCACTCCGTCGTCGAGCACGAGATCGACGGGGTGGTCGTCAAACTGGACGAGATTCCGCTCCAGGGCCGGCTCGGCTCGACCTCGCGGGCGCCGCGCTGGGCGATCGCCTGGAAGTTCGCCCCCGAGGAGGTCAACTCCAAGCTCGTCAACATCCGCGTGGGCGTGGGACGCACCGGCCGCGTCACCCCGTACGCGCAGGTGGAACCGGTGACGGTGGCCGGCTCCGAGGTCGAGTTCGCCACCCTGCACAACCAGGAGGTGGTGAAGAAGAAGGGCGTGCTCATCGGTGACACCGTCGTGCTGCGCAAGGCTGGCGACGTCATCCCGGAGATCCTCGGCCCGGTCGTGGACCTGCGCGACGGCACCGAGCGGGAGTTCGTGATGCCCGCCGAGTGCCCCGAATGCGGGACGGAGCTGCGCCCCATGAAGGAGGGCGACATCGATCTGCGCTGTCCCAACGCGCAGACCTGCCCCGCCCAGTTGCGCGAGCGCCTGTTCTACCTCGGCGGCCGCAAGAGCCTCGACATCGAAAACTTCGGGTACGTCGCGGCGGCAGCCCTGACCAAACCGCTGGAGCCCGCCGAGCCGCCGCTGCTCGACGAGGGCGACCTCTTCGACCTCACCATCGAGCAGCTGCTGCCCATCAGGTCCTACGTCCTGGACCCCGACTCCGGGCTGCCCAGGAAGGACCCGAAGACCGGCGAGGACAAGACCGCCACCATCTTCGCCAACAAGGAGGGCGAGCCCCGCAAGAACGCCCTGGCGATGCTGGAGAACATCCGGGCGGCGAAGGAGATGCCGCTGGCCCGGATCCTCACCGGCCTCTCCATCCGGCACGTCGGGCCGGTCGCCGCCGAGGCGCTGGCCCGCGAGTTCCGCTCGATCGAGCGGATCGAGCAGGCGACAGAGGAGGAGCTGGCGGGCGTCGACGGCGTCGGCGGCATCATCGCGGCCTCCCTCAAGGAGTGGTTCGCCGTCGACTGGCACCAGGAGATCCTCCGCAAGTGGCGGGCCGCAGGGGTGCGCATGGAGGAGGAGGGCTCGGCCGAGGCCCAGGGACCGCGCCCGCTGGAGGGACTGACCGTCGTCGTCACCGGAACGCTGGAGAAGTACACCCGGGATGGCGCAAAAGAGTCCCTCCAGAACCTCGGAGCGAAGGTGACCGGTTCCGTTTCCAAGAAGACGTCCTTCGTCGTGGTCGGCGACAGCCCCGGTTCGAAGTACGACAAGGCCATGCAACTGAAGGTGCCGGTGCTCGACGAGGACGGCTTCGGGGTGCTGCTCGCACAAGGGCCGGAAGCCGCACGTGAAGCCGCGGTTCCGGTGGAGCAGTAACGGGAAGAACAGCGGCCTGAGGGCCACCCGTTCGGCGCATAGCAGACGTCTGCGGGTGGCTGGGTCGCATTCGGGCAACAGCGGAGGACCGCTGCCCGGGAGAGCCTGCTGCGGCCTACTGTTGGGATGTGCGCCTGTCGTGCACGGCTGGGGAACCGCTGCCCGGCCCTGAGGTGTCTGCCCTTGAGGAGGCCGCCTGGGGAGTCGGGCGACCGGGGGCGAGTCGTGATGGCATGACAACGGGGCCATCGCGCGTGACATGGGCACCGCCAGCTGTGAGAGGGACGGAATGAAACCGACCGAGAGTGCCGACCCGGCCTCGCGGCTGCGCGACCGGTCCGGGCTGTCCGGGATGTTCGGACCGTCCGGTCCTGGCCGGCTGTTCGCACTGTTCGGCCGTCGGGGCCACAGCCCCGCGTCACCGTCGGCCGCGCCACAGCCCGGCGCACCGACATCGGCCGCACCACGGCCCGTTGCGCCACCGTCGGCCGCACCACAGCCGGCCGCACCACAGCCGGTCGCGCCGCCGCCGGCCGGCGCGCAGCAGCCGAACCCCGCGCCTCCGGCACTGCCGGGCCGCCCGCAGCCGCCGAACGGGCCACGCCTCGCGAACGGCACCCCGGCCCCCCACGGCCAGACCGGTGCCCGCACCGCGTACAACCCGCCCGTCCCTCAGCACACGCAGACCACGTACGACCCGCAGGCCCCTCAGGTGGCTCGGACGGCGCACGGCCCGCACAGCCCCTTCAGCGATCCCGCACCGCTCGGCGCGCACACTCCCCAGGGCCCGCACACCCCGCACGGTGCTCACCTCGCGGCAGGTGCTCACACCTCGCACAGTGGCCACCCCGCGTACGGCCCGCCCGCCCCCCAAGGCGTGCGCCCCGGGTACGGCCCGCGGCCGGCGCAGGGCGCGTTGCCGTCGGCCGTGAGACACGGGGAGGTCCGGGGCGCCCGCTGGGGCCCCCTGCTGCCCGCCGCCCTCGCGGGAGCAGCCGCCCTCGTCCTCGCCGCCGGTGTCGTCCAGACCCTCGGCCAGCACCGCGCCCTGTTCCCCGGCGGCACCACCGGCTGGTCGCTCGCCCTGCTCACCGCGGCCATCGTCGGCTACCTCGTCGCGCTCGGCAGGGACAGGTGGTGGGGCGGCACGGGATCGGGGGCGGCACTCACCCTCGCCGTCCTGCTGCTGTACGGATGGGTTCCGGCCGGGCTGGTCAGCCTGGCCGTTGTCGTGCTGGTGGGCAGTGCGCGCAGACGCCGCTGGCGGCAGGGCGTGCTGCACGGCGCCGCCGACATTCTCGGCATCGCGGCGGCCGCCCTCACCCTGGGCGTCCTCGGCGAGGTCCCGACGGTGGAGCAGCCCTGGCAGCCGGTCGGCTGGGACTGGGGTGTGGTGCCGCAGGTGGTGCTGACGGCGACCGTGTACCTCGTGGTCACCCGGCTGCTGCTGTGGGCGGTGGCGGTCCCGCAGCCCGGCCGGATGCCGTCCGCCACCCGAACGGCTCTCGTGAGGCTGGGACTTGCGTGCGGCGCCCTGCTCGGCATCGCCCCGCTGATGTGCGTCGTCGCGCTCTCCCTGCCGGTGCTGCTGCCACTGTTCGCGGTACCCCTCATCGCCCTCGACTCCACGCTGTGGATAGCGCGGGCGCGGGCCGAGGAACAGTTGCGGGACCCGCTGACCGGACTGCCCAACCGGCAGTGGCTGCTGGAGCGCGCCCGCCCCGCGCTGGAGGAGGCCGAGGCGGTCGGGACGCGCTCCGCGCTGGTCCTCATCGACATGGACCGGTTCCGTTCCGTGAACGACACCCTCGGGCACCTCGCCGGTGACCGGCTGCTGCTGCAGATAGCCGACCGGCTGCGCAGGGCGCTGCCCCGGGGTGCGGAGGCGGCCCGGCTCGGCGGTGACGAGTTCGCCGTACTGCTGCCCCGGACCGAGTCCGCGACGAGTGCGCAGCGCATTGCCCGGCACCTGGTCGCGGAACTGGGGTCGCCCCTCGACCTCGACGGGCTGACGCTGGTGCTGGAGGCGAGCGCGGGAGTCGCCGTCTTCCCCGATCACGCGCTGGACGCGGAGGGGCTGCTGCGGCGGGCGGACGTGGCGATGTACCAGGCGAAGCGGGACCGCAGCGGCGTCGAGGTCTACGAGTCCAAGCGGGACTCCAACACCCCCGACCGGCTGGGCCTGCTGGGCGACCTGCGGCGGGCGCTGGACGCGGGGGACGTGGAGCTGCACTACCAGCCCAAGGTGCGCTTCGACGGGCAGGTCGCCGGCCTGGAGGCGCTGGTGCGGTGGGTGCATCCGGAGCGGGGGCGGGTCCCTCCCGACGAGTTCATCGCGATCGCCGAGTCGTCGGGGCTGATGCCGCACCTCACGGAGTACGTACTGGAGACGGCGCTCGCCCAGGTCGCCAGGTGGCGGGCACAGGGGCTCAACGTGCCGGTCGCGGTGAACGTCTCCCCGCGCGACGTGCACACGCCGGGCTTCGCGGGGGCGGTCGCCGGACGGCTGGCGCGGCACGGGGTGCCCGCCGGGTCCCTCCAGCTGGAGATCACCGAGCACGTGCTGCTGGAGGACCCGCAGCGGGCCGCGGACACTCTCGCCGCGCTGACCGGGCACGGCGTGAAGATGTCGCTCGACGACTTCGGCACGGGCTACTCGTCGCTGGTGCACCTGCGGCGGCTGCCGGTGAGCGAGCTGAAGATCGACCGGTCGTTCGTGGCACGGCTCGCCGTGGACACGGAGGACGCGGAGATCGTGCGCTGCACGATCGACCTGGCGCACTCGCTGGGGCTGCTGGTCGTCGCGGAGGGCGTCGAGGACGACGAGACGTGGGAGCGGCTGCGGGACCTGCGGTGCGATGCGGTGCAGGGCTGGCTGGTGGCCGCGGCGATGCCCCCGGAGGAGGCGACGGCGTGGCTGCTGGCGCGCGGGTCGCGGGGGTGGCAGCGCCCGGCGGAGCTGGCCGCCGCGGCCGCCGCGGATGCGGTGCGGGTGGAGCAGGAATAGGGGGCACAGGTGCGGCGGACGGCCCCGGCGGAACTGTTTCGCGGGCAGGGGGCCGCGACCCATAGGATTGGGCCGCCCACCACACGCACACCAACCCCTGAGGATCGCTGCATGCCTGGCATCACGCGCGAGGAGGTCGCACACCTCGCACGGCTGGCGCGTCTGGAGCTGAAGCCCGAAGAGCTTGAGCACTTCGCCGGTCAGCTCGACGACATCATCGGCGCGGTCGCCCGCGTCTCCGAGGTCGCCGACCAAGACGTACCGCCGACCTCCCACCCGCTGCCGCTGACCAACGTCATGCGCGCGGACGAGGTACGCCCGTCGCTCACCCCCGAGCAGGCGCTCTCCGGCGCCCCGGCCCAGGAGCAGCAGCGTTTCAAGGTGCCGCAGATCCTGGGGGAGGACTAATCAGCATGACGACCGACATCATCAAGCTCACCGCGGCCGCGACCGCCGGGAAGATCGCCTCGGGCGAGCTCACGGCCGTCGAGGTCACCGAGGCCCACCTGGCCCGGATCGACGCCGTCGACGAGAAGGTGCACGCCTTCCTGCACGTCGACCGCGAGGGTGCGCTCGCGCAGGCCCGCGCCGTCGACGCCAAGCGGGAGGCCGGCGAGAAGCTGGGCCCGCTGGCCGGCGTCCCGCTCGCGCTCAAGGACATCTTCACCACCGAGGGCATCCCGACCACCGTCGGCTCCAAGATCCTCGAAGGCTGGATCCCGCCGTACGACGCGACGCTGACCAAGCGCCTCAAGGCCGCCGACATCGTCATCCTCGGCAAGACCAACATGGACGAGTTCGCCATGGGGTCCTCCACCGAGAACAGCGCGTACGGCCCGACCGGCAACCCGTGGGACCTCACCAAGATCCCCGGCGGCTCCGGCGGCGGCTCCTCCGCCGCCCTCGCCTCCTACGAGGCCCCCCTGGCCATCGGCACGGACACCGGCGGCTCCATCCGCCAGCCCGCCGCCGTCACCGCCACCGTCGGCGTCAAGCCGACCTACGGGGCGGTCTCCCGCTACGGCATGGTCGCCTTCTCCTCCTCCCTCGACCAGGGCGGACCCTGCGCCCGTACGGTCCTGGACGCGGCGCTGCTCCACGAGGTCATCGCCGGGCACGACCCGCTCGACTCGACCTCCATCGACGCCCCGGTCCCGCCGGTCGTCGAGGCCGCCCGCAACGGCAGCGTCGAGGGCATGCGCGTCGGCGTCGTCAAGCAGTTCCGCGGCGAGCACTACCAGGCCGGCGTCCTGCAGCGCTTCGACGAGTCCGTCGAGCTGCTGACGAAGCTCGGCGCCGAGATCGTCGAGCTGGACTGCCCGTCCTTCGACCTGGCGCTCTCCGCGTACTACCTGATCGCCCCGTCCGAGTGCTCCTCCAACCTGGCCCGCTTCGACGCCATGCGCTACGGCCTGCGCGTCGGCGACGACGGCACCCGCTCCGCCGAGGACGTCACCGCCCTCACCCGCGAGGCCGGGTTCGGCGACGAGGTCAAGCGCCGCATCATCCTCGGCACGTACGCCCTGTCGAGCGGCTACTACGACGCGTACTACGGCAGCGCCCAGAAGGTCCGTACGCTCATCACGCAGGACTTCGAGAAGGCCTTCGAGCAGGTCGACGTCATCGTCTCGCCGACGACGCCCACCACCGCCTTCCCGATCGGCGAGCGCGCCGACGACCCGATGGCGATGTACCTCGCCGACCTGTGCACCATCCCGACGAACATGGCGGGCAACGCCGCCATGTCGCTGCCCTGCGGCCTCGCGCCGGAGGACAACATGCCGGTCGGGCTCCAGATCATCGCCCCCGCCCTGAAGGACGACCGTCTTTACAAGGTCGGCGCTGCTGTCGAGGCCGCCTTCGTGGAAAAGTGGGGGCACCCGCTGCTTGAGGAGGCACCGTCGCTATGAGCCCCATGCCCATCAAGGCCAAGGGATTCAAGAATTCCAAGGCTGCTACGTACCTGTCGATCGGCTCCACCGCCTTCGGCGCGATCAGTGTCGCCAAGCAGGCCCGGATGGCCCGCAAGGACAATGACACGCTCCGTCTCGTCGACGCCGTTGTCTCCGCCGCCGCCATCGTCACCGGCCTCGCTCTGCTCTACCGCGAGCTGAAGAAGCTCGGCGACGACGACGTCCTGCTGGGCTGAGAGGGAAAGTTTCACCGTGACCGTCACTGAACTGGTGTCGTACGAGGACGCCCTCGCGACCTACGACCCCGTCATGGGCCTGGAGGTCCATGTCGAGCTCGGCACAAAGACCAAGATGTTCTGCGGCTGCTCCACCGAGCTCGGCCAGGACGCCAACACCCAGACCTGCCCCACCTGTCTCGGACTGCCCGGCGCGCTGCCGGTCGTCAACGAGATCGGCGTGGAGTCGGCCATCAAGATCGGTCTCGCGCTGAACTGCGAGATCGCCGAGTGGTGCCGCTTCGCCCGGAAGAACTACTTCTATCCGGACATGCCGAAGAACTTCCAGACCTCCCAGTACGACGAGCCCATCGCCTTCAACGGCTACCTCGACGTGCAGCTGGAGGACGGCGAGATCTTCCGCGTGGAGATCGAGCGCGCCCACATGGAGGAGGACACCGGCAAGTCCACGCACGTCGGTGGCGCGACGGGCCGCATCCACGGCGCCTCGCACTCGCTGCTGGACTACAACCGCGCGGGCATCCCGCTCATCGAGATCGTCACCAAGCCGATCGAGGGCGCGGGCGAGCGGGCCCCCGAGGTCGCCAAGGCGTACGTGGCCGAGCTGCGCGAGGTCATCAAGGCGCTCGGCGTCTCCGAGGCCCGGATGGACAAGGGCCAGATGCGCTGCGACGTCAACCTCTCGCTGCGCCCGCACGGGCGCGAGGAGTTCGGCACCCGCAGCGAGACGAAGAACGTCAACTCGCTGCGCTCGGTGGAGCGCGCCGCCCGGTTCGAGATCCAGCGGCACGCCGCGGTGCTCAACGGCGGCGGCACGATCATCCAGGAGACCCGGCACTTCCACGAGGAAGACGGCTCGACGACGTCCGGTCGCATCAAGGACAACGCCGAGGACTACCGCTACTTCCCCGAGCCGGACCTGGTTCCGGTCGCCCCGGCCCGTTCCTGGGTCGAGGAACTGCGGGCGGGGCTCCCCGAGATGCCGCGGGTGCGCCGCAACCGTCTCCGCGAGGAGTGGGGGGTCAACGAGCACGACATGCAGTCGATCCTCAACGCGGGCGCGGTCGACCCGATCGTCGCCACCATCGAGGCGGGCGCCGACTCGGCGTCCGCACGCAAGTGGTGGATGGGCGAACTGGCGCGCAACGCCAACGAGACCGGCCGGGCACTCGACGAACTGCCGATCACCCCGGCGCAGGTGGCCCGGGTCGCCGCCCTGGTCGCCGCCGGCGATCTGAACGACAAGCTGGCCCGCCAGGTCATTGAGGGCGTCCTCGCAGGTGAGGGCGGTCCCGACGAGGTCGTCGAGAAGCGCGGCCTGAAGGTCGTCTCGGACGACGGCGCGCTCGGCGCGGCGGTCGACGAGGCCATCGCGGCCAACGCGGCCATCGCCGACAAGATCCGCGGCGGCAAGGTCGCGGCCGCGGGCGCGCTGGTCGGCGCGGTCATGAAGACCACCCGGGGCCAGGCGGACGCGGCGCGCGTGCGCGAGCTGATTCTCGAACGGCTGGCCGTGAGCGAATGATCGGGTACAGCCTGGAGAGGCTGGGCGTCGAGGACTGACGTTCCGTTGTACGAGTCGAGGGGCCCCGGTCGGAATTCCGCGTCCGGGGCCCCTCGGCGTACGCGGGGCCGGTGCGGGCCGATGAACCACGGGCCCCGCGCGCGGCGTCCTCACCCGGAACGGTGCACGGAGCGACGGGGGAACGGTGGCCGGAACGCGCAGGTACGACCAGGACGAGCGCCGGAACACGGACGGGAGCGGCCCGGACGGCGAACGGAGCGCGCACGACGCCTGGGCACCGTACGACGCCGAAGGGCCGTACAGGAGCCGTGCCGCCCGCCTCCCGGGCGGCAGCCGTGACCGCAACGACAGCCGCGGCCCCGGCGATCCCGGCCCTCCGTACGGCCGAGGGCGGGAGCCGGCCGGCATCCGGTACCGCGAGGAGGACTGCACGCCCGCGCCGACCCGGATGCGTACCTGGCCCGACGGCCGTCACTGGGGCGAGGACGGGCGGGGGCGCGGCGCCTGGCAGCGGGGGCGAATCGTCGCGCTGTGCGCGGTGGCGCTCGGACTCCTGCCCGTGCTCCACCCCCTCGTTCCCGACGCCCGTGGTCTCGGCAGTCTCCTGGAGACCTTGCTGCCCTGGCTCGGGCTGCTCGTCCTGCCGGTGCTGGTGTGCGCCTGGCGGCGGAGGTCGGCGTTCGCGGTGCTGGCTCTGCTGGTGCCCGTCGGTGCGTGGGGCGGGATGATCGGCGGCGCCGCCTTCGCGTTCGGCGCCGATCCGCAGCACTCCTTCGGCGTCGTCCAGCACAACATCGCCGACGACAACCCCGACCCCGTCGGCGCGGTGCGGGCGCTGGCGGCGTCCGGGCCCGGGCTGATCGCCCTGGAGGAGGTCACGGCCGGGGCGGCGGCGAAGATCGACCGCGAGCTGGCCGCGGCGTACCCGCACCACGCGGTGCGGGGCACGGTCGGCCTCTGGTCGCGGTACCCGCTCAGTGACGTACGCCCGGTGGACATCAAGCCGGAGGGCATCACCGAGCCGTGGCAGCGCGCCCTGCGGGCCACGGCGCTGACACCGCGGGGGTTCGTGGCGGTGTACGTCGTGCACCTGCCGTCGGTACGGGCGGCCTGGCCGCAGGGCCTGAAGACCGGGTGGCGCAACGAGGCCGCCCGGCGGCTGGGGGAGGCGCTGGCTGCGGAGACCGTGGACCGGGTGATCCTGCTCGGCGATCTGAACGGGTCGGCGGAGGACCGGGGACTCCATCCGGTGGCGTCCCGGTTCGACGACAACGGGCGGGGATTCGGCTTCAGCTGGCCGCGGAGTTTCCCGGTGGTGCGGCTCGACCATGTGATGGTGCGGGGCGGGGAGATCGTCCGCTTCGAGACGTCGGCGACGACCGGGAGCGACCACGTACCGGTGCTGGCCAGGGTGAAGTTCTAGCCGGGGGACACCCGGGGCTGCCCGCGGGCCACTTCCGCTTCCCGGTGGCCGCCCGGACGTTCACCGCCGGTCCTGTCATGGGACTTCTCCCCGTCACCGGGGCTCAGTAGTTTCCCGGCATCACCACTGACTCGGGAGGTTCCCTTGGCCACTGACCTCACTCGGCGCCGGCTCTTCGCGATCGGCGGCGGGGCGCTCGGAACCGCTGCGGCGGGCTCGCTGCTGCCGCCGTCCCTGCAAGCGGCGATCGCGGCGGGGCGCCCTCCGGAGGGCGGGTTGCGGGCGATCAGGCATGTGGTCGTGCTCATGCAGGAGAACCGTTCCTTCGACCACTACTTCGGGACCCTGCGCGGCGTGCGCGGCTTCGGCGACCGCAACGCGATCGAACTGCCGGGCGGCAAGCCGGTGTACGAGCAGCCGGGCCCGCTGACCACCGTTCTGCCCTTCCCGGTGCGCGACGCGGCGGACGCGCAGAAGAAGGACCTCCAGTACATCGGCGACCTCGACCACTCCTGGGGCGGCGGCGCGAAGGCCTGGAACCAGGGCTGGATGAACGGCTGGGTGACCGCCAAGACCGGCGCCACCATGGCGTACTACGACCGCCGCGATCTTCCCCTGCACTACGAGCTCGCCGACACCTTCACCATCTGCGACGCCTACCACTCCTCCATCCACACCTCCACCAGCCCCAACCGCAACCACCTGTGGAGCGGCTGGACGGGGTACGAGGCCGACGGCAGCCGCGCGGTCACCAACGCCGCGTACTCCGAGGGCACCCACCCCGGCTACCCCTGGCCGACGTACGCGGAGCGGCTCCAGAAGGCGGGCCGCAGCTGGCAGACGTACCAGGAGTGGGAGAACTTCACCGACAACAACGCCGAGTTCTTCACCTCGTTCAAGAACGTCGCGCGCAAGGCCCTCGCGAAAACCGGCGGGTTCACCTTCATGGAGGGCTTCTACGCGAAGGTGCGCGGGACCCAGGACGCCGCCGAAAGGGCGCGGCTGCTGGCCCTGTTGGAGGAGGGCGTCGCCACGCTCACCGCCCAGGAACGGCAGCTCTTCGAGCGGGGGCTGCGACGCGGCGAGACCGGCAGCCTGGCCAGGAACTTCCGCGCCGACGTCGCCGCCGGCAAGCTCCCCGACGTGTCCTACCTGGTGCCCTCGGCCGTCGACTCCGAGCACCCCGGCTCGTCCTCGCCGATCGCCAGCGCCTCCCTCGTCTACCAGGTCCTCGACGCGCTCGCCTCGCACCCCGAGGTGTGGCGGCACACCGCCGTGCTCATCAACTACGACGAGAACGACGGGTTCTTCGACCACGTGCCGCCGCCCGTACCGCCCGCCGACAACACCGACGAGCGCTGGAAGGGCCTGCCCACCGGGCTCGGTATCCGTGTCCCGATGCTGGTCGTCTCCCCGTGGACGGTCGGCGGCTACGTCTGCTCCGAGACCTTCGACCACACCTCGGTGATCCGCTTCCTGGAGCGCTGGACCGGCATCCGCGAACCCAACATCACCCCCTGGCGCCGCCAGGTCACCGGCGACCTCACCTCCGCCTTCGACTTCCACCGCGCCCACCGGCAGCCCGCCGTGGACCGGCCGGGTGAGATCCCGCCGTTCAGCGGGCGGTGGCGTCCGGTGCCGCCCGCCGTCCAGCAGATGCCCGTGCAGGAGCCCGGCAGGCGGCGTGCGCGGGCCCTGCCGTACCAGCCGGACGTGGACGGGAGGCTGTCCGAGGGGAAGGCGGTGCGGCTGTCCGTACGCAACTCCGGGCGCGCCAGCGCGCACTTCGCGCTCTACCCGTACGCGGGCGAGTTCGCCGTGCCGCAGCACCTGGACGTACGGGAGGAGGAGAAGTGGACCGTGCCGCTGGCCGGGGAGGCGTACCGCTTCACCGTCACCGGGCCCAACGGCTTCCGGCGCGAGTTCGCGGGCGCCGCGGCCGGGACCGCGGAGCTGACCAGCCGCATCGAGGCCCGCGACCGGGACCTGCACCTGACGCTCACCAACCGGGGGCGGCGGCCGGTCACCTTCACCGTGCAGCCGCTCGCGTACGCCGACGAGGAGGACCTCGACGTACGGCACCCCCGCCGCGTCACGGTGCGCCCGGGGCGCAGCCGACGCGTCGTCCACTCGGCGGCCGACGCGCACGGCTGGTACGACCTGGCGGTCACCGTCGACGCCGAACCGGGCTTCCGGCGGCGCTTGATGGGGCACATCGAGAACGGGCGGACCAGCATCTCGGGGTGAGACGCGGCCCGTCGGACGGCTGTGCGAAGATCCCGTGACCTGAGTGGGCACCACCGGCATGGGGAGCGGGATGTTCGGCACAGACCTGAACGGCGGCGACGGCTCGGCGGTACTGGGGCCGCTGGAACCGTGGCAGGCGGAGGAGTTCCTGGCCCACGTCGACCGGGGCCGCGAGTACATCGGGCAGTACGTCGGCCTGCCGGACGTCAACAAGGACCTCCCGGCCGCGCGCGCCTTCCTCCAGCGGTACGCGGACAAGGCCGCCGCCGACGCGGGCCGGATCTTCGGCATCCGGCTCGACGGGACGCTCGTCGGCGGCGTCATGTTCCGGCTCTTCGACGCGACCGCGGGCACCTGCGAACTCGGCTGCTGGCTGGAACCGACCGCCGCCGGACGCGGACTGGTCACCCAGGCGTGCCGGGTGCTGATCGACTGGGCGGTGGACGTACGGGGCATCCACCGCGTCGAGTGGATCGCCGACGCCGGGAACACCGCGAGCATCAACGTCGCCAAGCGGCTCGGCATGCGCAAGGACGGGGTGCTGCGGGAGGCGTACCTCTACCGGGGAGCCCGCCGCGACGAGGAGATCTGGTCCGTGCTCGCGCCCGAGTGGCGGGCGCACCGGGCGGACGAAGCGGCTCGTTAAGAGGTTACTCAGACGCGCCGCCTGGCGTGCGGCGCATGAAGGCCACCACCCGTACTGAGACCGCGCCCGCGAACGACAACAAGAACGAGAACGAGACGCCGCCCGGCACCGGGGCCAGGGCTGCCACGGCGGCGGCGCACACCCCCGCGGACGCCGCGGCCACGGACGAGCCCGACGGCACGGACGGCGCGAAGGAGACGCCCACCGGGGAGGTACCGGCGGGGACCGGAGAGGAACCGGCGGGGGCCGGGCCCGGGGAGCAGGCCGCCCGGCCGGGATCCGCCGGGACCGCTGCGGGCGTTGCCGGGGTCGTCTCCGGCGGCCTCGGCCTGGTCGCCCTCGTCGGCGGCTGGCCCAGCAGGGTACTCGCCGAACGCCGGTGCCTCCGGCGGCACAGGGTAGGGCGGCCGGGCGGGGCCTTAGCGGCGGCGGCGCGGTTCTAAGGCCCCGCCCCGCCCCTAAGCCCCCACCTCACCCCTGCTCCTAAGCCCCGCACCCCCCGTGCACCCCCGGCACCTTCCCGATGTGCCGGCACCCCCTGGGAAGCGAGAGTCGAGGTATCGCAAGGCGCAACCGTCTTGTCGTGCAGGAGCGACGCAACGCCCAGGAGACCCGGATGTTCGAGTACGAGATCCACCAGAACCGCAGCGCCGAACTCATCGAGCAGGCCGCCCGCGCCCGGCTCGCCCGGCAGGCCCTGCGGAAGGAGAACAAGAACCACAAGAGCCGTACGCAGCAGGGGAGTTCGTTCCGAAGTCACTTCACCCGCGCGGCTTGACGGGCCGCACCCGTGCCCGCCATGCGGACAATGGGTGATCCCGCGTCGAAGCCCTGTGCGATGCTCGGCGTCGTGGAGACCAGGTCTGTCAGTCCCGTGTTCGTCGGCCGTACCGGCGAACTGAGCACACTCACCGATGCGCTCGCCCGCGCCACCGCGGGCGAGCCACAGGCGTTGCTGCTCGGCGGGGAGGCGGGAGTCGGCAAGACGCGGCTCGTGGAGGAGTTTCTCGACCAACTGCACGGCGACCAGCACCCCGAGCGCGACCACGGCCACACCGAAGAAGGCGCCACCGCCGCCGCCCCCACACCTGCTCCCGCCCCGGTCGTCGCCCTCGGCGCCTGCGTGGAGATCGGTGCCGAGGGCCTTCCCTTCGCCCCCTTCTCCGCCGCCCTGCGCGCCCTGCACCGGCTCCTGCCCGATGAGCTGGCCGCCGCCGCTGCCGGACAGGAGGACGAACTGGCCCGGCTGCTGCCCGAGTTGTACGAAGGTCCCACGTACGCCGCGCACACGCCACGCGCCGCCGCCCCCGCCGAGGACGCCACCGCCCGCCTCTTCGAGCTCGCCGTCCGGCTGCTGGAACGGCTGGCCGCCGAGCGGACCGTCGTCCTCGTCCTGGAGGACCTGCACTGGGCCGACGCCTCCACCCGCAACCTCCTCGCCTATCTCTTCCGCACCCTGCGCACCGGCCGTCTTCTCGTCCTGGGCACCTACCGCGCCGACGACATCCACCGCCGCCACCCGCTGCGCCCCCTCCTCGCCGAACTCGACCGGCTGCGCACCGTCCGGCGCATCGACCTGCCCCGGTTCACCCGCGACGAGGTCGACCGCCAGCTGGCCGGCATCCTCGCCTCCGTACCCCAGCCCGCGGTCGTGGACGAGGTGTTCGGGCGGTCCGACGGCAACGCCTTCTTCGTCGAGGAACTGGCCGTGTCGATGGGTGCCGGCTGCCGCACCGGCCTCACCGACTCCCTGCGCGACCTCCTCCTCGTGCGGGTCGAAGCGCTGCCCGAGGACGCCCAGAAAGTGGTGCGGATCGTCGCGGAGGGCGGCTCCACCGTCGAGTACCGGCTGCTGCTGGCCGTCGCGGGGCTCGACGAGGACGAGCTGATCGGGGCGCTGCGCGCCGCCGTCGGCGCCAACCTCCTCCAGGCCGCCCCGGACGGTGACAGCTACCGCTTCCGGCACTCCCTCGTACGGGAGGCCGTCAGCGACGACCTGCTGCCGGGGGAGCGGTCGCGGCTCAACCGGCGCTTCGCCCAGGCACTGGAGGCCAACCCCTCGCTCGTGCGGAGCGGGGAGCGGTCCACCCGGCTCGCGAGCTACTGGTACGCCGCCCACGACCCGGCCAAGGCGCTGCCCGCCGTGCTCGTCGCCGCCGTGGAGGCCCGCAAGCGGCACGCCCGGGTGGAGCAACTGCGGTTGCTGGAACGGGCGTTGGAGCTGTGGGACGACGTGCCGCAGGAGGTGCGGGCGAAGCTGCGCCCCATCGACTTCGCCGAGGTGTACCCGCCCTGCGGCTGCGACCCGGCCACCACCCCGCTGCGCTATCTCGACCTGATGGCCGAGGCCGCCGTGGCCGCCCGCCTCGGCGGCGAACGCGAACGCGCCCTCAAGCTCGCCAAGCGCGCCCTGCGCCTCCTGGACGAGGAGTCGGGACCCGAGCGCACGGAGGCGGACGCCCTGCGCGCCGCCTGGTTCTGGATCCAGCGCTCCAAGGTGGTGCTCGGACTGGCCAGGGGCGACGGGCGCGCCGAACTCGGCACCGCCCAGGAGCTGGTGCGTGGGCTGCCGCCGTCCGCCGTGCACGCCGACATCCTCGCCCAGGTCGCGGGCTGGCAGATGCTGTACGAGCCGGGCCCCGAAGCCATCACGATCGCCGAGCAGGCCGTCTCGTACGCACGGATGGTCGGCGCCGAGGACACCGAGCTGAACGCCCGGATCACCCTCGGCGGCCTGATGATCGACTCCGGTGACGTCGAAGCGGGTCTCGCCGACCTGCGGGCGGTGCGCGACCGCGCCCGGGAACTCAACCTGATCACCGTCGTCAACCGCTGCTACACCAACCTCCCCTCCCACCTGGAGTCCGTCGGCCGGTCCCGGGAGTCCGCCGAGATCTGCACCGAAGGAGTGGCGTACGCCCGCGCGCACGGCTTCGCCGACGCGGAGCACTGGGTACTCGGCAACCAGGCGGAGTCCTTCTTCGCGCTCGGCCGCTGGAGCGACATCGCGGCGAACCTCCGGCTTGCCGAGCGTGCCACCCCCAGTGCGAGACCGCGCGGCCTGATCGCCGTCCGGCAAGCCGAACTCGCCCTCGGCACAGGTGATTTCACGGTCGCCGCCGAGCAGCTGACCGTCGCGACGAACTGCTTCGGCCCGTACGACGTGATGCCCCAGCACATGCTGCCGCTGCACCGCATCGCCCTCGCGCTCGCCGCCCACGAGGGCCGCATCCTCGACGTCCGCGCCGAATTCGCCCGCGCGGCCGACGGCGGCTTCCGGCTCGGCACCCACCGCTTCGCCTGGCCCGTCCTCCTCGAAGCGGCGACCGCGGAGGCCGACGCGCGAACCGTGCCCGCCGCGGAACCCGGCCGTTCCGAGGCCCTGGCCCTGATCCGCTCGCACGCGAAGCGACTGGCCACCGGAGTGCCCCTGTGGCGCGCGCACGAGCTGTGGGTACGGGGCGAACTCCGACGCGCGGAAGGCACCGACACCCCCGACGACTGGTCGGAGGCGGTCACCGCCTTCGAGGCGCTGGAGCGTCCGTACGACCTGGCGCGCGTCCGGCTGCGCTGGGCGCACTCCCTCCTCGTGGCGGGCGGACGGGCCGCCGACCGCGACCGGGCCGCCGAGCTGCTCCGGCTCGCCGGGGCGGTCGCCGGCCACCTGGGCGCCAGGCCCCTCGCCGAGCAGGTCACGGCGCTGGCCCGGCGCACCCGGGCAGTGAAGGCCCCCGCCCTCACCCACGAGACCCCCGGCACGCGGACCCCGGCCTTCCGGCTCACCCCGCGCGAGCGCGACGTACTGCGGCTGGTCGCCGCGGGCCGCAGCAACCGGCAGATCGCCGAAGAGCTGTACATCTCGCCCAAGACCGCGAGCGTCCACGTCTCCAACATCCTGGCCAAGCTGGAGGTGACCGGGCGGGGCGAGGCGGCGGCGCTCGCCCACCGGCTCGACCTGTTCAAGGAGGAGGAGCCGGCGACTCCGTGAGCGGAATGTCCGGGCGAGGGCGCCGGCACGGAGGGGAGCCGCCGACTCGGTGCGCCATGCGGCCGGGCGGGAGTGCCGGCTACTTGACGGTGACCTTGAGGACCCGGTCGTCGCCCGGCTCCGGCGTCCCCCGCGAGTCCGTCTCGCTGGTGACGAGGAGGAGCTGATCGCCGCCGACGGCCAGCACCGTGCGCAGCCGCCCGTACTTCTCCGTGAGGAAGGCCTGCGGTGCGGCCACCGGCTTCGCCCCGGCCAGCGGCACCCGCCACAGCCGTTCGCCGCGCAGCCCGGCCACCCACACCGACCCCTCGGCGAACGCGATCCCGCTCGGTGAGGCCTCGGAGGTCCTCCACTGGGCGACCGGGTCGACGAACCCCTCCTTGCCGCCCTTGCCCTCCACCGTCGGCCACCCGTAGTTCCGGCCCGGCTCGATCAGGTTCAGCTCGTCCCAGGTGTCCTGGCCGAATTCCGCCGCCCACAGCCGGCGGTCGGCGTCCCAGGCGAGGCCCTGGACGTTGCGGTGGCCCAGGGAGTACACCACCGAATCCGCGGACGGATTGCCGTGCACGGGCTGCCCGTCGGGCGTCATCCGCAGGATCTTCCCGGCGAGCGACTTCGGGTCCTGCGAGAGACCGCGCTCGCCGGTCTCGCCGGTGCCCGCGTACAACATCTTGTCGGGGCCGAACGCGATCCGACCGCCGTTGTGCGTCACCCCCTTGGGGATGCCCTTGAACACCGTGTCCGGGGCGCCGAGCTGCTGGCCGGGAGGGCGCTTGTCGTCGTAGCGCATGCGGGCGATGCGGTTGTCCGACGCGGTGGTGAAGTACGCGTAGACCTGCTGGTCCTTCGCGTACGAGGGGGACAGCGCGAGCCCCATCAGGCCGCCCTCGCCGTCCGGGGACGCCCCGCCGACCCTGCCCACCGGGGTGAGCTTGCCGGTCTCGGCGTCGACCCGGGTGAGGGTGGTCTCGTCGCGGGACGAGACCAGGAGGTCGCCGTCGGGCAACGCGGCGACGCCCCAGGGGGACTTGAGGCCCTCGGCGAGCGTGCCGGTCACGGAGGCGGAGCCTTGGGCGGGGGCACCGGACGGGGAGGCGGGGGCGGGGGTGACGGGGCCGGACGCGGACCCGGACGCGGAACTCGTGCTCGGGCCGGGGGATGCGGCGGGGCCGCCGGGGCCCTGGCCGGAACACGCGGCCAGGCACAGGAGCGCTCCGGCCGTGACACCGGCCACCATCTGGGGATGTCGCACGATGAATTCCCTCCACTCAGCGGATCCCCCATGTTCCTACAACCCCACCCCACCACCACCCCACGCAACACACCCGCCGCAGCGCCCTTGGGCGGCGGGGCCGCCGCCGCCCCAGGGGGCGGAACGGGCGGGCAAAGGGGCGGCCCCCGCGGAGCGTCCGGCCCCGCGCCTGCGCCCACCCCGCCCCTGCGCCCGCCCCGCCCCTGCGCCCACTCCCGGTCCCGCTCGCCCCCGCCCCCAAAGTCCCGTCCCCTCAGTCCCACGACCCCCGCGCCCCCGGCAACCCCGCGATCTCCTCCAAGTCCCCCTCCGTCAGCACCAGCGCGGACGCCCCCGCGTTCTCCCGCACCCACTTCTCCCTCTTGGTCCCCGGCACCGGAATCACCCCCCGCCCCCGCGACAGCACCCACGCCAGCGCCACCTGCGCCGGGCTCACCTCCGGCCCGTGCCGCCGGGCCACCCGGCGAAGGCCCGCCACCACCGGCTGGTTCGCGGCCATCATCTCCGCGGTGAAGCGGGGGTGCCGGGCCCGCACGTCGTCCGGTTCGAAACCCCCGCCCGTCGTCAGCGTCCCGGTCAGGTAGCCGTTGCCCAGCGGCATCGCGGCCAGCAGACCGACGCCGCGCGCCTCGCACCACGGCAGGAGCCGCTCCAGCGCCTCGGGCGACCACACCGAGAGCTCCGCCTGCACCGCGCTCACCGGGAAGACCTGCTGCACGCGGTCCAGTTGGCGGATCGTTCCGTCGTGCAGCCCGCCGCGCACCGGCCTTCCGACGCCCGTGCCGGACCGCCGGGAGGCCCGTGCGCCCACCGCGCACAGCCCCAACGCCCGCACCTTGCCCGCCCGTACGAGATCCGCCATCGCGCCCCAGGTCTCCTCGATGGGGACCTCGGGGTCGGCCCGGTGCAGCTGGTAGAGGTCGATCACGTCGGTCTGGAGGCGGCGGAGCGAGGCGTCGCAGGCCCGCCGCACGTACGCCGGACGGCCGTTGGCGACGACGTGCTGATCCCCGACGAGCAGACCGACCTTCGTCGACACGAAGGCCTCCGCCCGCCGCTGGCGCAACACCCGCCCCAGCAGGAGTTCGTTGGTGAACGGGCCGTACATGTCGGCGGTGTCGAGCAGGTTCGTGCCCCGGTCGAGCGCCGCGTGCAGGGCTCGCACCGATTCCTCGCCGCGCTGCTGCGAGCCGGTGTAGGCCCAGCTCATCGGCATGCAGCCGAGCCCGATCGCGCCCACTTCGAGCGCCGTTGCCCCGATTGTCCTGCGCTCCACGTTGGCCCGTACCCCTCCGTCTGCACCCCCCGACCGCACCTCCCCAAACTAACCGTTGCTGGTCAGGGCGGTTCGCATAGCCTCCTGAGCATGACGAACAACATGACCGGCAAGCCTGCCGCCGACGTGTGGCTGCCCATGGAACCCGCCGGGATCAGCGGTCTCCCCGACGCGGCCGCCTGCGGCCTCACCTACCGGGTCTGGGACGGCCTCCAGGACTTCCCGGCCGACCCCGCCGACTGTGCCTTCTACGTCGTCCCGTACATGAAGGGACCCGAGATAGCGATGCGGCCGCTGCCGCTGATGAGCCGCCTGCGGGCCGTGCAGACGCTGTCCGCGGGCGTCGATCACGTCCAGGGCGGCCTGCGGGCCGGCCTCCACTCGGGCGTACGGCTGTGCAACGCCCGCGGGGTGCACGAGGCGAGCACCGCGGAGCTGACCCTCGCGCTCGTCCTGGCCTCGCTGCGCGGCATCCCCGGCTTCGTGGAGGGGCAGCGCAAGGAGGAGTGGCGGTCGGGGTTCTACCCGGCGCTGGCCGACAAGTCCGTACTGATCGTCGGGTACGGGTCCATCGGCGCGGCCATCGAGGACCGGCTCGCTCCCTTCGAGTGCGCGCGGGTGGCGCGGGTGGCGCGCTCCGCGCGCACCACCGCGCGCGGCGACGTGCACGCGTTCACCGAACTGCCGGCGCTGCTGCCGGACGCGGACGTGGTGATACTGTCGACCCCGCTCACCGACGCCACGACCGGCATGGCCGACGCCGCCTTCCTGGAGCGGATGAAGGACGGCGCGCTGCTCGTGAACGTCTCGCGCGGGCCCGTCGTCGACACCAAGGCCCTCCTCGTGGAACTGGAGGCGGGGCGGCTGCGGGCCGCGCTCGACGTCACGGACCCGGAGCCGCTGCCGCCGGGCCACCCGCTGTGGCACGCGCCGGGCGTCCTGATCAGTCCGCACGTCGGCGGCAGCACCTCCGCGTTCATGCCCCGCGCCAAGCGCCTGCTGGCCGCCCAGTTGACCAGGTACGCGGCCGGGGAGCCGCTCGACAACGTCGTCCAGACCGTCGGCTGACCCTCCGCGCGGCCCTGTGAGCCCCCGCGCCCGGATCGCTGCGCACTGCCGAGAACTCCCCTCTTCGAACACTCTCCGGAGCCGTCCGGGCGCAGCCGGTTTCCGTATTCCCGCTGGTAGTTACGGAGCGTAGAGGGACTATGTCCCTGAGTGACGAGACTGGTGTATCGTCCCGACCTAGGGGCCGCGCCGTGGACCACACCCACGGCGCTGGGGAGCACGACGGACAGGGCAAGGGGGGCGACGGACGATGCACGGCCAATGGAGAGACGATCCGACGCGGCGGAGCCACCGGCAGCGGTGCCGCCCGAAACCCCCGTCCGGGGAGGCCCGGTGAGCACCCCCGGAGCCTTGATGGCCCACCCTCCCGCCCCCGACGGAACGGGCGGCGGCGAGCGGACCGACCCGGACGGCGGGGTGGAGAGGGGCGGTGCCGGATTCAGCCTGCTGACCCAGCTCGGGCTCGCCGTGCTCTGCGGAGGATACGCCGCCGGCTCGGCGCTCGGCTGGGGCTCGCCGCAACTCGCGCTGATCATGGGCGACTTCGGCCTCGCCGCAGCCGCCCTGGTCGCCGCCGTCTCCTGTTTCCTGTACGCACGTTCCAGGGAGAGCCGCTTCCGCCCCGCCTGGCTGCTGTTCGCGCTCTCCTCCCTGATGGCGGCCGGCGGGAACGCGGTCTGGGGCTGGTACGAGGTGGTGCTCAGGCGCCCGGTGCCGGCCCCTTCGCTCGCCGACTTCTTCTTCCTCTGCTTCGGGCCGCCCGCCATCATCGGCCTGCTCGTGCTCGCCAAACGACCCGTCACCAGGGCCGGCTGGATCTGCCTGGCGCTCGACGCCTGGCTGATCGCCGGCTCCCTGCTGACGCTCTCCTGGAGCCTGGCGCTCGCGCACACCGCGGACCTCAAGGGCGCGAACACGGCGCACGCCGCGCTCTCACTGGCGTACCCGCTGCTGGACATCGCGCTCGTCAGCATGGTCCTGGCGCTGCACTTCCGGCGTTCCTCGGCCAACCGGACCGCCATCAACACGGCGATCGCGGCGCTCGCGATGACCGTGCTGTGCGACGCCCTGTTCACCTCGCCGCTGTTGCGCGAGAACTACCACTCCGGTCAGATCCTCGACGCGGGCTGGTTCGCCGGGTCGCTGCTCCTCGCGTACGCCCCGTGGGGAGTGCGCAGGACCGCCCCGCGGTGGTCCGAGCCGCCGTCGCACGGACCCGCCCACGGCCCGCAGAGCCACCCGCGTGCGCACGGCCCGCACACCTCCCGCGCCCCGCACGCGCGGGCCGTGCGCGGCAACCTCAGCCGTCCCATCGCCGGTTCGCTCGCCGCGCTCACCCCCTACCTCGCGGCCGCCGTCTGCGTCCTGGGCATCCTCTACAACGTCATGGACGGCCACCGGCTCGACCGGGTGGTCCTCTTCACGGCCTGCACGGTCGTACTGGCCCTGGTGGTCCGCCAGGGCATCATGCTCGTCGACAACATCTCCCTCACCCAGGAGCTGGCCCAGAAGGAGAGCCACTTCCGCTCCCTGGTGCAGGGCTCCAGCGACGTCATCATGATCGCCGCCCCGACGGGGATACTGCGCTACGTCAGTCCCGCCGCCAACGGTGTCTACGGCCGTGACGCGGAGGAACTCGTCGGTTCCGAGCTGGCGTCGATCATCCATCCCGAAGACCTCGGCTCCGTTGTCCACGAGGTGCGGCGCTTCCTCGCCGCCTCCCCCGTGGAAGAGCCCACCACCCGTATCGAATGCCGCTTCAAGTCCGGTTCGGGGGACTGGCTCAACGTCGAGTCCACCGTCAACCGGCACCAGGGCGGCCTCATCTTCAACAGCCGCGACGTCACCGAACGGGTACGCCTCCAGGCCCAGTTGCAGCACAACGCCGAGCACGACCCGCTCACCGACCTCCCCAACCGGGCCCTGTTCACCAAACGGGTCCGGCAGGCGCTGACCGGGCGCCGGGCCACCGACCCCGGCACCGCCGTCCTGTTCATCGACCTCGACGGCTTCAAGGCGGTGAACGACCGACTGGGTCATCAGGCCGGTGACGAGCTGCTGATCCAGGCGGCCCACCGGCTCCAGGACTCGGTACGGATCGGGGACACCGCCGCCCGGCTCGGCGGCGACGAGTTCGCCGCGCTCATCCTCGGCGACGGCACCCGCGACCAGACCGCCCGCGAGTACCAGGTGTGCGAGATCGCCGACCGCCTGCGCCTCACGCTTTCCCAGCCGTACAAGGTGGACGGCAACGATGTCCGGGTCGCCGCCTCCATCGGCGTCGCCTTCGCCGAGCCCGGCATCACCCCCACCGACCTCATGCGCAACGCGGACCTCGCCATGTACCGCGCCAAGGCGGGCGGCAAGGACCGCGTCGAGCTGTACGCCCCGCAGATGCAGGCCGAGGTGGTACGGCGCACGGAACTCGCCACGCGGCTGCGCTCCGCACTGCACGACGGCGAGTTCGCGCTCCTGCACCAGCCCGTCGTCAGCCTCGCCACCGGACGGGTCGCCGCCGTCGCCGCCCAGGCCCGCTGGCGCTCGGCGCAGGGCATCCTCTTCACCCCGGCCGAATTCCTCCGCGTCGCCGACGACAGCGACCGCACCGCCGAACTCGGCCGCTGGCTGCTGCAGGAAGCCGTGGAACAGGCCGCCGAACGCAACCGGGCCGGACACCCCGTTCCGGTCTCCGTCCGCCTCACCGCCCGTCGGCTCGTCGACCGGTCCATGCCGCTGGGCTCCGTCGAAGCCCTCCTCACCCGGCACGGGCTGCCCTCCGGCGCCCTGGTCATCGAGATCGCCGACAGCGACCCCCGGGTCTCCTTCGACGACCTGGAGCAGCGCCTGTCCGCGCTGCGCCGGCTCGGCGTACGGATCGCACTCGACGGCTTCGGCAGCGGGTGCGGGGCCATCAACGCGCTCCGCCGACTGCCCGTCGACGTACTGAAGCTCGACCGGAGCCTGGTGGAAGGGGTCGTGGAATCGGCCCGGCTGTACAAGATCACCAGTGGTCTGCTGCGCATCGCCGACGACCTCGGGATGCAGTCCGTCGCGGACGGCGTGGACCTCCCCGAACAGGTGACCGCCCTGCGGGCGATGGGGTGCACACACGGACAGGGCATGGCCTTCTCCGGCCCGCTGGACGAGTACCGGCTGCGTCGCGCCCTGGTGCGCGGCGCCTACCCGGTGCCCGGCGCCCCGGGAGGGCACGGTGCTCCCGGCACGCCCGGGGGTCACGGTGCTCCGGGCGCGCCCGGTGGGCTCGGCGGGCTCCGGGTGCCCGGCGGTGCGGGCATCGGCAAGGGGGCCCCGCTGCCGGTCCTGACCGGCGGCCCGCTTCCCGTACGGCATGCGGGAGCGTCGGCCGTGGACTCGTTCACCCATCCGCCATTGCGCTCAAATACTGAGACGTCCGTCCCACCCACTTGACACACCCCGTGCGCCGGAGGGAGGGTCAATGCCATGCGCACCCGAATTCTCGTACTTGGAAAGCGCGTCGGCTGAAGCACGGTTCACCACTGAACCTGCTTGTCCCGCCCCGACGCGCTCCCCTCGCTTGCCTCACGGCACGGGGGGTTTTTTGTTGCACCAGTGCCGCCCGAACCGCCGCCCGAAACCTCTCAAAAGACTCGTCTCCCACCCTCAGCTCACACCCTCAGCTTCGAGAAGAGAACGCCGATGACCGAGCAGGCCACCGGGGCCCACCATCCGCAGCCCCGACCCCGAAACAGCGGACCCCACACCAGCCCGATCGAGCACGTGACGGGCGCGCAGTCGCTCATCCGGGCGCTCGAAGAGGTCGGGGCCGACACGGTATTCGGCATCCCGGGCGGCACGATCCTGCCGGCGTACGACCCGATGATGGACTCCACCCGGGTCCGTCACGTCCTGGTCCGCCACGAGCAGGGCGCGGGTCACGCGGCCACCGGCTACGCCCAGGCCACCGGCAAGGTCGGCGTCTGCATGGCGACGAGCGGCCCCGGCGCGACGAACCTGGTCACCCCGATCGCGGACGCGATGATGGACTCGGTGCCGATGGTGGCGATCACCGGCCAGGTCGTCTCCAAGGCAATCGGCACCGACGCCTTCCAGGAGGCGGACATCTGCGGCATCACGATGCCCATCACCAAGCACAACTTCCTGGTCACCGCCGCGGCCGACATCCCGCGCGCCATCGCCGAGGCCTTCCACATCGCCTCCACCGGCCGCCCGGGCCCCGTCCTCGTCGACATCCCCAAGGACCTTCTCCAGGCGCAGACCACCTTCTCCTGGCCGCCCGTCGCCGATCTGCCCGGCTACCGGCCCGTCACCAAGCCGCACGCCAAGCAGATCCGCGAGGCCGCCAAGCTGATCACCGCCGCCAAGCGGCCCGTCCTGTACGTCGGCGGAGGCGTCCTCAAGGCGCAGGCCACCGCCGAACTGAAGGTCCTCGCAGAGCTCACCGGAGCGCCCGTCACCACCACACTGATGGCGCTCGGCGCATTCCCCGACAGCCACCCGCTGCACGTCGGAATGCCGGGCATGCACGGTGCGGTCACCGCCGTCACCGCGCTCCAGAAGGCCGACCTGATCGTCGCCCTCGGCGCCCGCTTCGACGACCGCGTCACCGGCAAGCTGGACAGCTTCGCGCCCTTCGCGAAGATCGTCCACGCCGACATCGACCCGGCCGAGATCGGCAAGAACCGCGCCGCCGACGTGCCGATCGTCGGCGACGCCCGCGAGGTCATCGCCGACCTGGTCCAGGCCGTCCAGGCCGAGCACACCGAGGGCAACACCGGCGACTACAGCGCCTGGTGGAAGGACCTGAGCCGCTGGCGGGACACCTACCCGCTGGGGTACGACCAGCCCGACGACGGTTCGCTGTCGCCGCAGCAGGTCATCCAGCGGATCGGTGAACTCGCCCCCGACGACACCATCTACGCGGCGGGCGTCGGCCAGCACCAGATGTGGGCCTCGCACTTCATCCAGTACGAGCAGCCCGCGACCTGGCTCAACTCCGGCGGCGCCGGAACGATGGGCTACGCGGTCCCGGCCGCGATGGGGGCCAAGGCCGGCATGCCGCACCGTACGGTCTGGGCGATCGACGGCGACGGCTGCTTCCAGATGACCAACCAGGAACTCACCACCTGCGCCCTGAACAACATCCCCATCAAGGTCGCCATCATCAACAACGGCGCCCTCGGCATGGTCCGGCAGTGGCAGACCCTGTTCTACAACCAGCGCTACTCCAACACCGTGCTGCACAGCGGTCAGGACTGCGAGGGCAACGCGGCCAAGGGCACCCGCGTCCCGGACTTCGTCAAGCTGTCCGAGGCGATGGGCTGCCACGCGATCCGCTGCGAGCGTCCCGAGGACCTCGACAAGTGCATCGAAGAGGCCAACTCCATCAACGACCGCCCGGTCGTCGTCGACTTCATCGTCCACGAGGACGCCATGGTCTGGCCGATGGTCGCCGCCGGCACCTCCAACGACGAGGTCATGGCCGCCCGGGGCGTCCGCCCCGACTTCGGCGACAACGAAGACGACTAGAGCCAGACAAGAGCAGAGAGAGAATCATGTCCAAGCACACGCTCTCCGTCCTGGTGGAGAACAAGCCCGGCGTCCTCGCCCGGATCACCGCCCTCTTCTCCCGGCGCGGATTCAACATCGACTCCCTCGCGGTGGGGACCACCGAGCACCCCGAGATCTCGCGCATCACCATCGTGGTCAACGTGATCGAGGCGCTGCCGCTGGAGCAGGTGACCAAGCAGCTCAACAAGCTCGTCAACGTCCTGAAGATCGTCGAGCTGGAACCCGCCGCCGCGATCCAGCGCGAACTCGTCCTGGTGAAGGTCCGCGCCGACAACGAGACCCGCTCCCAGGTCACCGAGATCGTCCAGCTGTTCCGCGCCAAGACCGTCGACGTGTCGCCCGACGCGGTGACCATCGAGGCCACGGGCGGCGCCGACAAGCTCGAAGCGATGCTGAAGATGCTGGAGCAGTACGGCATCAAGGAGCTCGTCCAGTCCGGCACGATCGCCATAGGGCGCGGTGCACGGTCCATCACGGACCGCTCGCTGCGCGCCCTCGACCGCTCCGCGTAAATCCCCGGCCTCTCGGATACCGAGACCCGAAGACCTTCCTTCCGAAGCCCGCCGTACGGTGGGTCGCACAACCCGCACACATAGGAGAAACCCAGTGGCCGAGCTGTTCTACGACGCCGACGCAGACCTTTCCGTCATCCAGGGCCGCAAGGTCGCGGTTCTCGGTTACGGCAGCCAGGGCCACGCCCACGCGCTGTCGCTCCGTGACTCGGGCGTCGACGTGCGCGTCGGTCTGCACGAGGGCTCCAAGTCCAGGGCGAAGGCCGAGGAGCAGGGCCTGCGCGTCGTCACCCCGGCGGAGGCGTCCGCCGAGGCCGACGTCATCATGATCCTCGTCCCGGACCCGATCCAGGCCCAGGTCTACGAGGAGTCCGTCAAGGACAACCTCAAGGACGGCGACGCCCTCTTCTTCGGCCACGGTCTGAACATCCGCTTCGGCTTCATCAAGCCGCCGGCCGGCGTCGACGTCGCCATGGTCGCCCCGAAGGGTCCCGGCCACCTGGTCCGCCGTCAGTACGAGGAGGGCCGCGGTGTTCCCTGCATCGCCGCCGTCGAGCAGGACGCCACCGGCAAGGGCTTCGAGCTGGCCCTCTCGTACGCGAAGGCGATCGGCGGCACCCGCGCCGGCGTCATCAAGACGACCTTCACCGAGGAGACCGAGACCGACCTGTTCGGCGAGCAGGCCGTCCTCTGCGGTGGCACCGCCGCCCTGGTCAAGGCCGGTTTCGAGACCCTGACCGAGGCCGGCTACCAGCCGGAGATCGCCTACTTCGAGTGCCTCCACGAGCTGAAGCTCATCGTCGACCTGATGTACGAGGGCGGCCTGGAGAAGATGCGCTGGTCGGTCTCCGAGACCGCCGAGTGGGGCGACTACATCACCGGTCCGCGCATCATCACCGCCGACACCAAGGCCGAGATGAAGAAGGTCCTGACCGAGATCCAGGACGGCACCTTCGCCAAGCAGTGGATGGACGAGTACCACGGCGGCCTGAAGAAGTACTCCGAGTACAAGAAGGCCGACGAGGACCACCTGCTGGAGACCACGGGCAAGGAGCTCCGCAAGCTCATGAGCTGGGTCAACGACGAAGAGGCGTAAGCCCTGAGGGGTGGGGGCCGCGGCGCGGGAGCGCGCGCCCCCACCCCGTTCCCGCCGCTCCGGACACCCCGCCCCTTCACGGACGGGTGATCGTTGCGCACGGGCGGCGAATGCGGGCGCCCGCACCACTACACTTCTGAACCAATACACGCGTCAGGCCCACAGCGTCGTGCGTCTTCCACGCGGCTAGCCCCCTCCACGCCTGCGGCCGTCGGGACGGCCGTCCGCAAAGGACCAGTGAGGACTCACGTGAGCACTGCCAAGCCTGTCGTACTCATCGCTGAAGAGCTGTCGCCCGCCACCGTCGACGCCCTCGGGCCGGACTTCGAGATCCGGCACTGCAACGGAGCCGACCGCGACGAACTCCTGCCCGCCATCGCCGACGTGGACGCGATCCTCGTCCGCTCGGCGACCAAGGTCGACGCGGAGGCCATCGCCGCTGCGAAGAAACTGCGGGTCGTCGCCCGCGCCGGTGTGGGCCTCGACAACGTCGACGTCTCCGCCGCCACCAAATCCGGCGTCATGGTCGTCAACGCGCCGACCTCAAACATCGTCACCGCCGCCGAACTCGCCTGCGGCCTCATCCTCGCCACGGCCCGCAACATCCCGCAGGCCAACTCCGCACTGAAGAACGGCGAGTGGAAGCGCTCGAAGTACAGCGGCGTCGAGCTGGCCGAGAAGACCCTCGGCGTCGTCGGCCTCGGCCGCATCGGCGCGCTGGTCGCCCAGCGGATGTCGGCGTTCGGCATGAAGGTCGTCGCCTACGACCCGTACGTACAGCCCGCCCGCGCCGCCCAGATGGGCGTCAAGGTCCTCACCCTCGACGAGCTGCTCGAAGTCTCCGACTTCATCACCGTGCACCTCCCCAAGACCCCCGAGACCCTGGGTCTGATCGGCGACGAGGCCCTGCACAAGGTCAAGCCGGCCGTCCGTATCGTCAACGCCGCGCGCGGCGGGATCGTCGACGAGGCCGCGCTGTACTCGGCGCTCAAGGAGGGCCGCGTCGCCGGAGCGGGCCTCGACGTGTACGCGAAGGAGCCCTGCACGGACTCCCCGCTCTTCGAGCTCGACCAGGTCGTCTGCACCCCGCACCTGGGCGCTTCGACCGACGAGGCGCAGGAGAAGGCGGGCGTCTCCGTCGCCAAGTCCGTGCGGCTGGCGCTCGCCGGCGAGCTGGTCCCCGACGCGGTCAACGTCCAGGGCGGCATCATCGCCGAGGACGTACGGCCCGGCCTGCCGCTCGCGGAGAAGCTCGGCCGGATCTTCACCGCGCTCGCGGGCGAGGTAGCCGCCCGGCTCGACGTCGAGGTGTACGGGGAGATCACCCAGCACGACGTCAAGGTGCTCGAACTCTCCGCACTCAAGGGCGTCTTCGAGGACGTCGTCGACGAGACCGTCTCCTACGTCAACGCGCCGCTCTTCGCCCAGGAGCGCGGCGTCGAGGTCCGTCTCACCACCAGCAGCGAGTCCCCCGAGCACCGCAATGTGGTGACGGTACGGGGCACGCTCACCGGCGGCGAGGAGGTCTCCGTCTCCGGCACGCTGGCCGGCCCGAAGAACCTCAAGAAGATCGTCGGCATCGGCGAGTACGACGTGGACCTGGCCCTCGCCGACCACATGGTCGTGCTGCGCTACCAGGACCGCCCCGGTGTCGTCGGCACGGTCGGCCGGGTGCTGGGCGAAGCCGGCCTCAACATCGCGGGCATGCAGGTCGCCCGCGCCGACGCCGGCGGCGAGGCGCTCGCCGTGCTGACCGTGGACGACACCGTCCCGCAGACGGTGCTCACCGAGCTGGCCGAGGAGATCGGCGCCGCTTCGGCCCGCTCCATCAACCTGGCGGACTAGCGCCCCCGCCGACCCCGGGTTCCCTCGCACCCCCGTCCTGACCGCCTCTTCCGCACAGGCGTCCGGACGGGGGTGCGGTGCGTGGTGCCACCGCCCGCCGGTCTTGGGCCCGGGGTGGGGCCCAGGGGCCCATGACGACCACCCCGCGCCGCCCTAGCGTGAGCCGCTCCTCCGTACGCGGACGCGTGCGGCGTACGGCAGTTGGGGTGGTGCATGTCTGCGGTCGGTGGCATACCCGCGGGACCGGTCCCGGTGCGTCCCGGGCGGGTGCCAGGGCCGCCGTTGCCGGGGTCGCTGCTCGCGATACGGGTCCTGGTCCTGCTCCTCTTCGCGGCCACCGTGCTGGGCGGCCTCGGCCTGCTCGGTTCCGCGCTCGCGGCGGACGGGCCGTTCGCCGGGGTGTTCGGCCTTGTGCTGTACGGGGCCGCGCCCGGGGTCGCCGGGTTCCTGCTCTCGCGGCGGTTGTGGACCGGCGGGCGGCGGGTGTGGGGCGGGCTGCTCGGCGTACAGGTCTGGCTGGTCCTCGGGGGCGTCGGCAGCATCGGTGCCGGCTCCCTCCGGGGCTTCAGCCAGTTACTGGTGCCGCTGGTGGTGCTGTGGCTGCTGACGCGGGCGGAGAGCCGGGAATGGTTCGACCGCCCCGACCGGCCGGCGCCGCCCGCCCGCCGCTGGGACTGGCGCTTCTCCCTGCCCCGGATGATCACCTGGCGGCGGGACCGGGGGCAGTCCACGGTCGAGTACGCCGGTCTCGTCGTGATCCTCGCGGGAATCGTGCTGGCGCTGACCCTGTCCGGGTTCGGCGGCCGTATCGCGGAGGGACTCGGGCAGGCGGTCTGCTCGATCACGGGCGGGACGAACTGCGGAGGCGGCGGCGAACAGGGAGCGGCGGAGCCGCCGACGGGCGTGACGAACGGGGGAGTTGAGGGCCCGGCGGGCGTTGGCGGGGCGGGTGCTGGCGGGGCCGGTGGTACCGGTGGTGTGGCTGGTGCGACCGGTGGTGCGGCCGGAGGAGCTGGTGGTGCCGGTGGGGGCGTGGGCGGCGCCGGGGGTGCCGGTGGTGCCGGTGGTGCCGGTGGTGCCGGGGGTACGGCAGGTACGGGTGGGCCCGGTGGAACCGGCGGCCCCGGGAACCCGGGCAATACACAGATCAACGCGGGCCCGGAGACCGAGGCCGAGTACGACGACATGCCCGCGCCGGGAGAGGAGGCCGAGGAGCCCCAGCAGCAGGAGAAGCAGGAGGCCAAGGAGAAGGAGGACTGCTCCGGCTGGGGCTTCTTCGGCTGTGCGGGCGACCGTGTCACCCAGGTCTTCAAGGGCGTCGTGGTGGACGGCGTCTGGGGAGACGTCACCGGATTCGTCGACCTCTTCAAGGGCGAGACCTGGGAAGGCATCGGCGAGTACGGCAAGCAGCTCGGTGGCCAGTGGCTCCAGGACTCCGAGGACGCGGCCGGCAAGTGGGACGACGGCGACTACTTCGGAGCGATCGGGGACTGGGGCGAGGCGTCCTGGAACACCGCCTTCACGGTCGGCGACGACCTGTTCGTCGGTGACGAGGTACGCCGGCGCTGGAACAACGGCGAGAAGACCCGCGCCGTCACCGACGTCGTCTGGAACGTCGGGTCGCTCTTCATCCCCGGCTACGACGTCGCCAAGGTCGTCGGCAAGTTCTCCCATCTGGGCAAGGCGGCCAAGGGAGTCGCCGAGGCTGCGGAGGCGGCCGACAAGGCGGGCGATGCGGCGACCCGCGCGCGCAAGGCCGCGGACGCGGGGGACGTGGAGGCGGCCCGGAGGGCCGCCAAGGAGGCGGACGAGGCGGCCGACCTCGCGGAGGACCGGGCCCGCAGTGCGGGGTGCCCGATCGCGAGCGGTCCGGGCGTCGGTGGAACCCCGGGCCTCGGTGGTGTACCCGGCTCCGGTACGGGGCTGATCGCGGCGGGTCCCGCTCCCAGGGCCCGCTATCTCGCCGCCGACGGCTGCGACAAGACCGCCAAGGCCGAGGCGGAGGAAGCCCGCAAGGCGGAGCGGGACGCCTGGGTGGCGAAGAAGCGCGCGGAGGAGCCGGCTCGGGCGGCCAAGGCGGTGGCGAAGCGCAAGCAGTGGCCCGCGCCCAAGCCCGGCGACGCGACGGACTCGCGCAACTTCGAAAAACCCGACTGGATGGCCGACTTGAAGGCCCCGAAGCTGGGTTCGGCGGACCGCGGCGATGGCTACTGGGCGTCGCGCGACCGCAATCCCCGGCCGATTCAGAAGAACGAGTCGTGGCTGCGTTACCAGGAGCAGGTGACCGGCACGGTCCGTGGCCACGAGTACATCGTGCCGCACCCGGACAAGAGCAAACCTCCGGTGGAGTACGACGGATGGGACGCCTCGCGGCAGACCTTCCTGGAGGCCAAGAACGGCTATGGGAAAAGCGCGAGGTTCGTGGCCCCCGGCACCGGCGAGCTCACCGCGTACGGAAAGAAGAAGTTCCTGGACGAGGCCCAGCGGCAGATCGACGCGGCCGATGGACGTGCCATCGAGTGGCACTTCTCCAACGAGCGTGCGGCGAAGGCGACCCGCGAGGAGTTCGAGAAGGCGGGGCTCGACATCGAGGTCGTCTGGAACAAGGCCGAACCGGGAGGGCCCAGAAAGCCCGAGGCATTTGGCTAACCTGCCTGGGAACGCAACCGGTCGGACGTTCGGCACACGCACGGGCATCGAGGGTGGAGGCATCGGATGAAACGAATGGTGCGGGGTTTCTGGGGCCCCCGCCGGCAGCCACTGGAGGAACTGGCCGCTGCTTGGACAGCAACTCTTGACGCAGTCGAGGGGTTGCTTCCTGCCGCGTGGAGCGCGACGGAGGGGGCGCGATGGCTGCTGATCCGGAATGACGGGGGCTCCGCAGGATTTCGTGCGGAAGAACACGCCCTGCTTGCCGTGCTGCGAGAGGAGGAAGCGGGCGAAGGCTGGACCGAACGGACGGGTGTCGGACCGAGTCTGGTCGCGGCGAGCGCGCCCGGCTGGGAAATCTCGGTGAGTGGCCGGACCGGCGGTGAATCGCCGAACCTGCTGCAGGCGATGCTGCTTGAGATCGAGTCCGTCGAAGGGGCTGCCGTTCCGGAGGCCGAACTCCTGCGTGCCGTTGCCGAGGTGTGGAATCCGGACTTCGGGGACGTCGTCGATGGCGCGGAACGCGACGCGCTGCGGGGAGTGGGAGCGCGGGTGGCCAGGCCGGCCGTGGGCCGTATCGGATATCTGTCTCCGGCCCGCGCGGCCTTGGTCCCGGACGAGCTGAGGACGGTGTGCACACCCCTGCCGACCGGCGGCGTTCTACTCGACATCGCCCCACCCGGAGCCCCCGACACCGTGGCTGCCGCCCATCTGCGCCTACGCGATGCTGGCGCCCTGGAACCCCTCCCCAAGCCCATGGACCGGAGCACCCTGTGAACGCACGCGGAGGCGAGACCTTCGAGGCCGCCCGCGCTCTCGCCGGGATCGAAACCCTGCTAGCCGGGGAGGTTCCGGTGAGCGGGCCGCCGGAGTACGACCGCCAGGCCCACACCGGGGAGACGCTCTCGGTGCGCGGCGAAGGTTACGCGATCGCCGAACTCTGGTCGGGCGAGGACCTGCAAGGGGTGTACGAGAAGGAGTGGGAAGAGGCACAGGAGCGGGCGTACGGGCACGGTGACGAGCTCGTGCGGCAGCTTGACGCCCGCTGGGGCGCGCACCGGGACGTCGGCAACCGAGTGGCCGTCTGGTGGTCGGAGGGCGACCCGAACCTGCCGCCGCTCTACGAACAGCTGCGCAATATGGACGCGTTGGGGACCCTGCACGTCTGGGGTCCGGTACGTCCGCCCGGTGGTCACGCGGACCGCTGGGTCGCTCTCTCCGTCAACCAGATCGACGGCGACTGCCCGTTCTTCCTGATCGCCGTGGTGACCGACCGGCCCGTCGAGGAGCTGGAGGACTGAAGCGGACGCCCGCCGGTGCCCCTACAGCCTGGCCGCCTTCAGCGACATGTGCAGCAGCAGCCGGTCCTCGCCGTCGTGCAGGTCCAGGCCGGTGAGCTGCTCCACCCGGGACAGACGGTAGTAGAGGGTCTGGCGGTGGATGCTCAGGGCGGTCGCGGTACGGCCCGCCTGGCCCGCGCAGTCGAGGAACACCTCGGCGGTGCGGGCGAGTTCCGTGTGCGCGGGGGAGAGGAGCGGGGCTACGGCCGGGTCCACCGGATGGCCGGGGCCGCTGTCCGGGAGGGCGGCCAGGAGGCGGTACGGGCCGATGGCCGACCACTCGGCCACCGGGCCCAGGTGCGGGCGGGCCAGGGCGGCGCGGGCGGCGGCGGAGGCTTCGCGCCAGGCCGCGGGGAGGTCGGCGAGCGTGCGCGCCGCGGTGCCGATGCCGACGGCGGCGGGAACGGAGGCGGGGGAGGCGGTGGCGGTGTGCGCAGTGGCCGGCGCGGCTCCGGGGGCGCTCGCCAGCAGCGCCTTCGCCGCCGCCCCGGCCGGTCCCAGGTCCGCCCCCGCCCCCAGTCTGACCAGCACCGCGAGCCGGGGTCCGGCGGCCCCCGGCACCGGTACGAGGGTGAGTGCCGAGGCGCCCGGCATCGTACGCAGGCCGGGCAACGGGGCGGTCCAGGGCGCGGCGCACAGCAGGGTGCAGGGCCCCGCGCCCAAGGGGCCGGTCAGTGTGGCGAGCGCGGCCTCCCTGCGGTCCTCGGAGTCCGAGGTGAGCAGGGTGTTCAGGTGCGGGCCGAGGTCGGCGCGGGCGCGGGCCTCGTCGGCGAGCTGGGCCCCTGTCCGGGCACACACCGCCATCGCCGCGTCCAGGTCGGCGTCCGCGAGCTCCGTATGGGGAAGCGTCGGCACGGGAGCGTCCCCGGCCAGCAGCCACACGTACCCGAACACCGTTCCCCGGTGCCGCACCGGCAGGCACAGCCGCGCGCGCAGTACCCCGGCACCCGGGTCCGCGGGGATGCGCACCGGGCCGGTGGCCGTCGCGATGCCGAAGCGCTCGAACCACGCCCTGACCTCGGCCGTGGAGCGCCGGGTCAGGATCGAGCGGGTGCGGACCGGGTCCATCGCGCCCGCGTCGTCGCCGTCGTGCGCTCCGAACGCGATCAGCCGGAAGTCCCGGTCCTCCAGGGTCGCGGGCGCGCCCAGCAGGGCGGAGATCTCATCGACCAGGTCTTGGTAATCGGCGTTCACGGTGTCATTCTCGCACCGTTTCAGACATATGTATGAGGTGGTGTCTCCGGATGCGTGACAGCTGTCGGTAGTCCAAGGTCGGCGCGATACCTAGATTTCACCGTGGTTATCCGTGCCGTCCCAGTTCCGTTACAAAAGTGCTGGTCACGGCCCCTTCTATTGTTTTCCGTGGAGGTGCCCCGTGCTGGGTCCCGTGATCCTGGCCGCATCGCGCAGCGACCAGATGCGCCGCTTCGTCTCGGTTGCCCCGGGCACCAAACAGGTCGTCGACCGGTTCATCGCCGGTGAGACCGTCGAGCACGTCGTGCCGATCGTCCTGGACGCCACCGACAAGGGCCTGGAAGTCACCCTGGACGTCGTCGGCGAGGACATCACGACCCGCGAGCAGGCCTGCGCCGCCCGCGACGCCTACCTCGACCTGATCGCGCACCTCAAGGACCTGGGCCTGGGCACCAAGGCCGAGATGTCCGTGAAACTGTCCATGTTCGGGCAGGCGCTGGAGGACGGCCACGAGCTGGCCCTCGCGAACGTCCGCCCCGTCGTCGAGGCCGCCGCCGCCATCGGCACCACGGTCACCCTGGACGCCGAGGACCACACCACCCTCGACTCCATGTTCGCCATCCACGAGGAGCTGCGGAAGGACTTCCCGCAGACCGGCTGTGTCATCCAGGCGTACCTCTTCCGCACCGAGGCCGACGCCCGCAGGCTCGCCGCCTCCGGCAGCCGCGTACGTATCGTGAAGGGTGCGTACAAGGAGCCCGCGTCCGTCGCCCACCAGGACAAGGGGGAGATCGACAAGGCGTACGTGCGGATCATGAAGATCCTGATGGAGGGCGACGGCTACCCGATGATCGGGTCCCACGACCCGCGCCTGATCGCCATCGCGCAGGAGCTCGCGCGCCGCGCGGGGCGCAAGCTGGACGAGTACGAGTTCCAGATGCTGTACGGCATCCGCAGCGACGAACACGTCCGGCTGGCCGCCGAGGGACACCGGATGCGTGTGTACACCGCGTACGGCACCGACTGGTACGGGTATTTCATGCGCCGCCTGGCGGAGAAGCCCGCGAACCTGCTCTTCTTCGGCCGCTCGATCATCACCAAGAACTGATCGCCCCCGACGTCATCGCACCGAACTGCCGCACCCCCGGCAGACTGATTCAAGGAGCTATGGAACCCATGGACGCTGTGACCCAGGTCCCCGCCCCGGTCAACGAGCCGGTGCACTCCTACGCCCCCGGCTCGCCGGAGCGCACCCGCCTCGAAGCCAAGCTCAAGGAGCTGGCCGAGAACCCCATCGACCTCCCGATGACCATCAACGGTGAGAAGCGGATGGGTGGCGGCGACACCTTCACCGTCGTACAGCCGCACAACCACAAGGCCGTTCTCGGCACCGGCGCGCACGCCACCCAGCAGGACGCCCAGGACGCCATCGACGCCGCGCTCGCCGCCGCCCCGGCGTGGCGCGCGATGTCCTTCGACGACCGCGCCGCGATCATTCTGCGCGCCGCCGAGCTGCTCTCCGGCCCGTGGCGCGAGACGCTGGCCGCCTCCACCATGCTCGGCCAGTCGAAGACCGCCCAGCAGGCCGAGATCGACACCCCGTGCGAGCTGATCGACTTCTGGCGCTTCAACGTCAAGTACGCCCGCGACCTGCTCGCCGAGCAGCCCCCGGCGAACGCGCCCGGCGTGTGGAACCGGCTGGACCACCGCCCGCTGGAAGGCTTCGTCTACGCGATCACGCCGTTCAACTTCACGGCCATCGCGGGCAACCTGCCCACCGCCCCCGCGCTGATGGGCAACGTCGTCGTGTGGAAGCCGTCCCCGACGCAGACGCACGCCGCGGTGCTGCTCATGCAGCTCCTCGAAGAGGCCGGTCTGCCCAAGGGCGTCATCAACCTCGTCACCGGCGACGGCATCGCCGTCTCCGAGGTGGCCCTGAACCACCGCGACCTGGCCGGCATCCACTTCACCGGCTCCACCCCGACCTTCCAGTACCTGTGGAAGACGGTCGGCGAGAACATCGCCAAGTACCGCACGTACCCGCGTCTCGTCGGCGAGACCGGCGGCAAGGACTTCGTCGTCGCGCACCCGAGCGCCGACCGCGCGATCCTGAAGACCGCGCTGACCCGCGGTTCCTTCGAGTTCCAGGGCCAGAAGTGCTCGGCCTCCTCGCGTGCCTACGTCCCGGCGTCGATCTGGAACGACGGGTTCAAGGAGGAGTTCGCCGCCGAGGTCGACTCGATCACCATGGGCGACGTCACCGACCTGGACAACTTCATCGGTGCCGTCATCGACGAGCGCTCGTTCGCCAAGAACAAGGCGGCCATCGACCGCGCGAAGGCCGACGACTCCTGCACGATCGTCGCCGGTGGCACCTACGACGACTCGGTCGGCTACTTCGTCCGGCCGACGGTCATCGAGTGCACCGACCCGGCCAACGAGGTCTTCACGACCGAGTACTTCGGCCCGATCCTCGCCGTCCACGTGTACGAGGACGACAAGTACGACGCCATGCTGGAGCAGATGGAGTCGGTCTCCGACTACGCGCTGACCGGCTCGGTCATCGCGGGCGACCGTGCCGCCGCCGCCCACACGATGGAGAAGCTGCGCTACGCCGCGGGCAACTTCTACATCAACGACAAGTCGACGGGTGCCGTCGTCGGCCAGCAGCCGTTCGGCGGAGGCCGCGCCTCCGGTACGAACGACAAGGCCGGTGCGCCCCAGAACCTCCAGCGCTGGACCCTGACCCGGGCCATCAAGGAGACCCTGGTCCCGCCGACCGACTACCGCTACCCGCACCAGGGCTGAGCCCGACGCTGCCACGGCAGCCCCTGATCCCCGCCCCCGTCCGGCCCCACACCGGACGGGGGCGGTGTCGCACCCGGCCCGCGCGGTCGAGTTGCGCAGGCACGGAAAATGTCTCGCCTGCTCGTGCGGGCGAGACATCTTCCGTACTCCTGCCCCCGGGGGCTTCCGGCGCTACAGCTTGCGCCACCGGGCCATCGCGAAGGAGAACACACCGAACAGGATCAGCCCGACGGCCAGTGCCACGAGCAGCCAGGGTCCCACCGGGGTCTCCCGGAAGCTGCGGATCGTGTCGTCCATGCCCTTGGCCTTGTCCGAGTCGTACGTCACGGCCGCGGCCAGGGCGAAGCCACCGGCCACCGCGAAGACCAGGCCGCGGGCCACGCCGCCGCCGACGCCGGTGACGTCCACCAACTGCCGTGTGCGGCGCGACATCTCGCCCATCTTCATTTCCTTGTGGTACTTGCGCCGCGCCGCCTGGATCGCGATCCACACCCCGGATCCGACGATGACCAGCGCCACCACGCCGACCAGCCACCGCCCGGCCGGGAGTTCCATCGCCCTCGCCGTGACGTCCTGCGACTCCTTGTCGCTGGAGTTGCCGCCGCTGCTCTTGCTGCCGACCGCGAAGGCCAGCACCGAGTACGAGACGAAGCCGTAGAAGACGAACAGGGCGCCGGCCAGCAGGCGCTTGCGCGGCTTGTGCCCGTCGGGGCCCACCGAACCGAACAGGGCCTCCGACAACTGCCACAGCGCCATCGCGATCAGCCCGATGCCCAGTGCCCACAGCAGGACCTTGCCGAACGGCTTCTCCGCGATCTCCGCCAGCGCCCCGCCCTGGTCGGCCGACTTGCCTCCGCCGCCCACGGCGATCTGCATCGCCAGGACTCCGATCAGCAGGTGAATGACGCCGCGCGCGGCGAATCCCGCGCGGGCGGCGTACTTCATGGTTTCGCTGTCGGCAGCCTGCCGGGCGGTGCCCTTGGCCGTCCGTTGTCCGGTCTCGCTCACGCGCTTGTGCCTCCCTCTGGTCCCCTGGGGGGACCGTTGGCACGCGTGTGCCCCCGGTGGACGCGCAGAAACGAAAGGGTGCGCGGGAGAGGGGCCGGAAGGGCGGCCGGTCACGGGGGCGGCCACCTGCGCCGGGCCGCCGGTTCAGGTCATGGGGCCAGATCCAGCACCAGCTTTCCGTACGTACGCTCCGTCTCCACCAGCGCCGTCGCCTTCGCCGCCTCCTCGAACGGCAGCGTCGCCTCGACGTGCACCTGGACCCGGCCGTCCGCCAGCAGGGCCGCGAGTTCCGAGAGCCGGGCACCGGACGGGGTCGCCAGGAGCGGGGCCCAGCGCACCCCGGCCACCTGCGCCGCGGTCTCGCCGAAGCCCGGATCCGAGACGACCGCCGAGACCAGCAGGCCGCCCGGGAGCAGCGTGGCCATGGTGCGCGGACCGTACTCGCCGCCGATCAGGTCCAGGGCGATGTCCACGTCCCGGGCGACCGCCACGAAGTCGTCCGTGGTGTAGTCGATCGGCTCGTCCACACCCAGTGCGCGCAGGAAGGCGTGCTTCGGCTCGCGCGCCGTTCCGTACACGAACGCGCCGCGCGCCTTGGCCAGTTGAACGGCGATGTGACCCATGCCGCCGGCCGCCGCGTGCACCAGCACCCGGTGCCCGGGACGCACCTGGCCCAGTTCCACGAGCGCCTGCCACGCGCCGAGGGCCGCGACCGGAGCCCCGGCCGCCTCGACATGGGAGATGCCGGGGGGTTTCGTGGCGAAGGAATCGGCCGGGGCGGCCAGGTACTCGGCGTACGCGCCGCCGGGATGCATCCCGAACACCTCGTCGCCGATCCGGAACCGGGACACTCCCGGGCCCAGTCCCTCGACCGTGCCCGAGGAGTCCCAGCCGGGCACGTACGGCGGGCCGCCGGGCGGTGGGGCGGCCCCCCGCCGGGTCAGTGCGTCGACGGAATTGACACCGGCCGCGTGCACCCGGAGCAGGATCTCGCCCTCGCCGGGCGTCGGACGGTCGGCCTCCTCCAGCTGAAGGACCTCGGGCCCGCCGAAGGCGCGATGGACCCAGTGCCGCATGCGGGGCGTGGCGGCCGGTGCGGTGTCCGGGGTGGCTCGGGAAACAGTCATGCGGACGAGTCTGCGTGCTCCGTGGGGCAGTTGAGAAGACGGCCGGTGCCCCGAGGCGGGGCCGCCCCTCCCTTCTGTGCGGGAGCCCGGTACTGCGAATTTCCCGGTGGGCAACCGGGCGGAGTCTGGGAGAGTGCTCCGCATGACGACTGAGACGACCGTCCGGCGTGCCCTGCGCACCGTCCACACCGCACACCTCGCCCCCGCCGAACTCGCCGCCGTCCGCGCCCTCCTCGACGACGCCTTCGACGGGGACTTCGCCGACGCCGACTGGGAGCACAGCCTCGGTGGCCTGCACGCGCTGGTCACCGAGGGGCCCGACGACGGGATCGTCGCCCACGGCTGCCTCGTCCAGCGCCGCGTGGTGCACCGGGGGCGCTCGCTGCGGGTGGGGTACGTGGAGGCGGTGGCGGTACGCGACGACCGCAGGCGGCAGGGGCTGGGCGGCCGGATCATGGCCGCCCTGGAGGACGCCGTCGACCGGGCGTACGACTTCGGCGCCCTGTCCGCGTCGGACGCGGGAGCGGCGATGTACGCGGGGCGGGGGTGGCAGGTGTGGGCCGGGGGACTGGCGGCGCTGGGACCGGCCGGGGTGCTCCCGTTGCCGGAGGAGGAGGGGTCGACCTACGTACGGGCGGCGGCGGGCCGCGCGCTGCCGGACCCGGAGGCGGCGCTCTTCTTCGACTGGCGGGAGGGAGACGTGCTGTAGGGGGGCTCTACTCCTCGACGCCCTTCGCCACGTCGCGTTTGGTGCCGTACCAGCCGCCCAGGCCGCCCGCGACGCCCGCCGCCGCGAACACCGCGAGCGACCAGGGGTGTGCGGCCACGAAGTCGCCGTAGTCGGAGCACACGAGGGCCACCACGGCCACCAGTGCCAGCAGACCGGTGACCACCAGCACGCGGCGCACGCGACCGCCGAACATCACGTGCTCCGCGGGGGTCCGGGCCAGCGCGTCCAGGGCTGCCGCCGGACCCGCGCTCGCCGCCTTCGGACGCTTGAAGTACATGTAGAACGCCCAGTGCCCGCACGGCTCCCACGCGTCCGGGGCCAGTTCGGCGGTCCGGGCGGCACGCTCGGCCGCGCCGTTCGCCATCGCGCGGCAGTACTCCCAGCGCAGGGCGTCCGCCGGGTCGCGGCGGCAGACGAACCGGCCGAGGCGGTCGAGGCGCTCGACCTCCCAGCCCTGGTCGCCGTACTGGTTCAGGAGCCTGCGGTCGTTGTAGATGTCCGTGGTCCACTTCCACGTCTCGGCCCCCGTGGCGGGACCCGCCACCTCCGCGCCCCCGGTCAGCCGGGCGGCGAACTCCTCGGGTGCGCCGAACTCCTCCACCGGGTCGGCGCCGTCCGCGTCCGCCAGGTGGGCGGCGAGTTCGGCGACGATCGCCGCCACCTCGTCCGCAGGCCTGCCGCTCGCGCGCAGGGCGGTCCCGAGCCGGTCGAAGTAGGTGGCGTGGACGGTCATCATGTTTCCCCCGTGGTGCTTTTTGACGCGGTGAGTGTGTCCCGTACGGCCGTGTGGAACTCCAGCCAGGCGCCGGTCTGCCGGGCCAGTGCGGCACGGCCGTCCCCGGTGAGCCGGTAGTAGCGGCGGCCGGGGCCGCGTGCGGAGGCGCGGAATTCCCCGACTACGTGGCCGGCCTCCTCCAGCCGGTTGAGGACCGGGTAGAGCGTGCCGCCCTTGATGTCCCCGAGCCCCGCCCCGGCCAGCGCCTTGGAGATTTCGTACCCGTAGCTCTCGCCCTCCGTGAGACAGGAGAGGACGAGGAGATCGAGAACACCCTTGAGCCAACTGGATCTGCGGTCTGCGGCCATGGGGACAGTTCACCACTACCTAGATAGGAATGCAATCTAGATGGCATGCCGATCGCATGGGTAGCAGGGGCTCCTCAAGATCTCGTCTCAGATAGTAGGAAGTCCGAGTAATTGTGGAGACAGCTGCCCGCACCTGTCCTAGCTTTGTAGGAGCCGAACGTCTCGCTCCATCAGCGACTGGCGGCTGCGGGCCGGTGCCCCGAAGCAGGCAATCCCTGCGGCACCCGCTCCCCGCCTCATTCCGGCGCCTCACAGATGCAGCAATTCCCTGCGCATGTTCCGCGCGTACTTCCATGCCTCTGAAGGAGTCGATTTCCCGTGTCCGAGACCTCGATGACCCTGCACGCGACCCCCTCCCGCCGGGTCCGCCACAGCTCCCGTTCCGCCGACGCCGCCGACCGCAGGCAGGCCGCGGCCGCCCTCCAGCGGGCGCTGGACCGCCGCGACAACGGCGGCGAGACCGGCCACTGAGCCGTGGGGTGCATGTCGCGTCCACATGGCGGACGCGACGTGTCATCCCCTGGGACGCGGAGTAGGGTCCCCGACATGTCTCGCAGCATCAATCTCGCAGTGATCCCCGGTGACGGCATCGGCCAGGAGGTCGTGGCCCAGGGCCTGAAGGTCCTCAACTCCGTCCTCCCGCAGGACGTGAAGCTGGAGACCAAGGAGTACGACCTCGGCGCCCAGCGCTGGCACCGCACCGGGGAGACCCTCCCGGACGCGGAGCTGGAAGCGCTCAAGCGGCACGACGCGATCCTGCTCGGCGCGATCGGCGACCCGTCCGTACCCTCCGGAGTGCTGGAACGCGGTCTGCTGCTCAAGCTGCGCTTCGCCTTCGACCACTTCATCAACCTGCGCCCCTCGAAGCTCTTCCCGAACACCGCGACGCCGCTCGCCGGCCGCCCGGAGATCGACTTCGTGGTCGTACGGGAGGGCACCGAGGGCCCGTACACCGGCAACGGCGGCAGCCTCCGTACCGGCACCGCGCACGAGGTGGCCACCGAGGTCAGCCTCAACACGGCGTACGGCGTGGAGCGCGTGGTGCGCGACGCCTTCGAGCGCGCGGCGGCCCGCCCGCGCAGGAAGCTCACGCTCGTCCACAAGAACAACGTGCTCGTCTACGCCGGCCACCTGTGGAAGAACACCTTCGACCGGGTCGCCGCCGAGTACCCGTCCGTCACCACGGACTACCTGCACGTCGACGCCGCGACGATCTTCTTCGTCACCCAGCCGGAACGCTTCGACGTCATCGTCACCGACAACCTCTTCGGCGACATCCTCACCGACCTCGCCGCCGCCGTCTCCGGCGGAATCGGCCTGGCCGCCTCCGGCAACATCAACCCGACGGGCGCCTTCCCGTCCATGTTCGAGCCCGTGCACGGCTCCGCGCCCGACATCGCGGGCCAGGGCAAGGCCGACCCGACGGCGACCATCCTCTCCGTCGCGCTCCTGCTGCGTCACCTCGGATACGAGTCCGAGGCCGCCCGCATCGAGACGGCCGTCTCCGCCGACCTCGCCGAGCGTTCCGCCGACACCGTCCGTACGACGGACGAGATCGGCGACGCGCTCGCCCTGCGAGTAGCGGGCTGACCCGACGGACTCTCGCTCACGCCAGCCGCCGGGTCTCCAGACCCGGCGGCTGTTCCTCTGCGGCCACCGGGTGCGAGACCATCAAGCCCGGGCCGCGTACACCGCACGCCACACACACCGTTTCGTCCCTGCCCCTTCGCGCGCGATAATCGAACGCAGGGTCGCGGTACGAGAGGAAGCTCGGACGTCCTACTTGTGACGGATGGCGTGCGCGGCCCTTCCCAGACAACCGGTGAAGGACACGCACTCATGACGACGCCCACGACGATCGAGCTCAAGCCCTCAGCCACCCCGCTGAGCGCCGCGGAGCGCCAGGCGCACATGGCCAACCCCGGGTTCGGCCGGTATTTCACCGATCACATGGTGACCATCAAGTGGACGGAAGGCCGTGGCTGGCACGACGGACAGCTCGTCCCGTACGGGCCGCTCTCCCTCGACCCGGCGAACATGACCCTGCACTACGCGCAGGAGATCTTCGAAGGGCTCAAGGCGTACCGCAGGCCCGACGGCTCCGTCGCGACCTTCCGGCCCGAGGTCAACGCCAAGCGCTTCCAGGCCTCCGCGCACCGGCTCGCGATGCCGGAGCTGCCGGTGGAGACCTTCATCGAGGCGTGCGACGCGCTCGTCAAGCAGGACGAGGCGTGGGTCCCGCCGCACGGCGGCGAGGAGTCGCTCTACCTGCGGCCCTTCATGATCGCCACCGAGGTCGGGCTGGGCGTCAAGCCCGCCAACGAGTACCTCTTCCTCGTCATCGCCTCGCCGGCCGGCGCGTACTTCCCCGGCGGCGTGAAGCCCGTCTCGGTCTGGCTCTCGGAGAACTACGTCCGCGCGGTGCCCGGCGGCATGGGCTACGCGAAGACCGGCGGCAACTACGCGGCCTCCCTGCTCGCCCAGGCGGAAGCCGCCGAGAAGGGCTGCGACCAGGTCGTCTGGCTGGACGCCCTCAACCACAAGTGGGTCGAGGAAATGGGCGGCATGAACCTGTACTTCGTGTACGGGGACAGGATCGTCACCCCGGAGCTGACGGGATCCCTGCTGGCCGGCGTCACCCGGGACACCCTGCTCCAGCTCGCCGGTGACCTGGGCTACACCTCGGAGGAGGGCCGCATCTCCACGGAGCAGTGGCGGGCCGACGCGGAGTCCGGCGCGCTGACCGAGGTCTTCGCATGCGGCACCGCGGCGGTCATCACACCGGTCGGCCACGTGAAGTCCGCCTCCGGGGAGTGGACGACCGCGGACGGACAGCCGGGCCGCGTGACGATGGCGCTGCGCAAGGCGCTGCTGGAGATCCAGACGGGCAAGGCGGAGGACGTGCACGGATGGATGCACGAGCTGGCTTAGGCAGCCGCCGAGCGGCGGAGTCCGAGGAGTTCGGGCGGGGGCGGTGCGAGGGGCGGGCGCGTGTGTGCGATGCCGTTCCCCTGTCCGCTCTCGCCCTTGTGCACGTGACGGGCGGGCTTTCAGGGGCGGGGCCGGGGCGCCTCGGGCACGGCCGGCTGGAGAGCGGCGCCCCACCGCACCAGCCTCCCCCCGTCCATCGCTGACCACGGTCGCCTGCGACCCCGCCAGCGCCTCGGGCGGCAACGCCGAACCGCCGCCGGTCGGCATCCCGCCCACCCCGGACGGTGACCTCCACTCCGGCCGCGACACCGCACAACGGGCCCGCGGCGAAGGTCTCCGGAGGATCGGCGTATGGCACGAACGCCCGGATCCCCGCGTCCAGCCGGGCCGGCTCCGCGGCCTTCATCGCGCCACGCCCGTCTCCAGGTCCGCGCGTACCCCCGCATGGTCGGAGGGCCACACCCCGTCCACCGGCCCGTGCCCGAAACGGGCGACCGAGCGCACCGCGCCGAGCCCGCCGGGGCCCGGCACGCCCAGGAACACGTAGTCGATCCGGCTGCTGGGCCCCGGGGTGTGGTAGCCGTTCGTGGCGTCCCAGGTGGCCCACGGGGCGCCGGGTTGCGCGTACTCCCACGCGTCCACGAAGACCTGCCCCGGCACCGGGGGCGCGGTCTTGTACCCGCCCATCAGCCGTATCTCGTCCGAGTCGGGCCAGGCGTTGAAGTCCCCTGCGACCACCGCCGGGAACGCTCCGGCACCCCGGTGCTCCGCCACGAAACGGCTCAGGGCACGCACCTGCACGCAGCGTGTGGCGGAGTCGTACACGGCCGAGTTGAGGTGCGTGGTGAACACCGGGACGCAGCCCGCGGGGGAGTCCACCCGGGCGTACAGTGCCATCCGCCCGTTGTCCCCCGCCCCGTCCGCGGGCAGCCGCACCGACGCGTGCTCGCCGATCGGCCACCGGCTGAGGACGGCCACCCCGATGTCCGACGTGTCCCCGCCCGTCCGCCGCTGCCAGTAGTGCGGCTCCGCGAAGCGCACCCACGTCCAGTGGTCGAGCCCCAGCTCCCCGGCCAGCCAACCCGCCAGGTTCTCCTCGTCGTTGGCCCACACCTCCTGGAGCACGACGACGTCCGGCCGCTGCTCGCGCAGGACGGCGAGGATCGCTTTCCGGCGGGCGTCCCAGGGGCCGAACCGCCACCACAGGTTCCATGTCAGTACGCGCATGCGCCGAACCTACCCGGCCGTCCGCACGCCGGAATGCGGAACCGGCGGGGCGGCGAGCGAACCAACCGCACCGTGCACGCGTCCTTCACTCCAGTACGGTCCAACAACCGCACCACCACGGGGAGTTCCATCAATGCGCACCATCTCACGTACCGCGATCGGCGCGGCACTCGTCGCCGCCCTCACCGCACTGACCCTGCCCACCGCCTCGGCCGGGCCCCTCGCGCCCCGCACCGAGAAGGCCAGCACCGCACCCGGCGGCGCGCAGGCGGACAACTCCTCCGGGGACCCGGTGCTGAGCGGCGACGGCAAGGTGCTCGCCTTCCAGTCGTACGCCTCGAACCTGGTCGCCGGGGACACGCCCGGTACTGAGGACGTCTTCGTGCGCCCCGCGCCTGGCGCGCCGCTCCAGCGGGTGGCCGTGCCCGGCGCCACGACCTCGTCGGCGGCGCTCAGCCGCGACGGCCGCTTCCTCGCGTTCTCGTCCAGGAGCGAGACCCTGACCTACGGCGTCCACGTACGGGACGTGCGGACCGCCCGCACCGAGCGGCTCGCCCCCGCCCTCGGCGACGCGTACGCCGTCTCCTCCGGCAGGTCGGCGCTCAGCGCCAACGGCCGGTACGTCGCCTTCGGTGCCGACGCCACCGACGCCACCCCGGCCGCCGCAGACGACGGCCCCCGCGTCTACCTGTACGACCGCACCACCGGGAAGACCGAGCGGATCAGTCACTCGCCGGACGACGCGGACGGCGCACGCGGCTGCTTCGTCGGGTCCGTCAGCGACGACGGCTCGAAGATCGTTTACCAGGACTCGTACACCAACGGGCCCCGGGGCGACGACTGGGGCGACGTCTTCGTCCACGACCGCACCACCGGGAAGACCGTGCAGGCGGACGCCACGCACAACGGGGCCGAGGCGGACAAGGCGTCGATCGAGCCGCGGCTGAGCGGTGACGGCAGCACGGTGGTCTTCAACTCCTACGCCACCAACCTGGTGCCCGGCACCGACCCCAACCGCGGCTGGAACCCGTTCGTGTACGACCTGCGCAGCAAGGAGCTGACGCGGATCGACGCCCCCGTGCCGACCGACATCACGACCGCGTCTAGCCTCTCGGGCGACGGGAGCAAGGTGCTGTACTCGCGCTCGGGCAGCTCCGCGGGACAGTGGGTACGTGATCTGCGCTCCGGCAGGGACACCCTGGCCACCCCGGGGCTGGACGGTTCCCCGCAGGGCGTGGGCAGCTCCGCGCTGAGCGCCGACGCGTCGACCGTCGCCTTCTCCGGCTACGACGACGGCACGTTCGTCGCGGGTGACACCAACGGCGAGCCGGACGTCTTCGTACGCCGTCTCCGCTGACCGCTGCCGGCCGTCTTCGCCGACGGTTCCCGGCCGTCTCCGCTGATCGCCCCCCACGGGCGCCCGCATCCTGAGACGCCCTGAGACACGGGGGCAGCCGTGTGCCAGACTGCCCCCGTGTCCTCGTTCGCCATGATTATCGGCAGCAGGCGCGCCGGTCCGCAGTGACCGTCCCGTACATCCACCCCCGTACGGCACGGCCGCCCCGCCCCGACCCGCGCGCAGACCTCTCGCACCCGCGAGGGGTTTTTTCGTTTTACGGCCCCTACCCCGGCCCGACGGACGAGGCGCGCGAAGATGGGGGCAAGTGGAACCAGTCATTCCGACTGAGTGAATTCACCGCCTGGAACGTGAGCCCAGGATCCGACAGGAGTCAGAGACCATGACGACCGCAGACAGCCTTGACGACAGCTTCCACGTCTTCGACACCACGCTGCGCGACGGCGCGCAGCGCGAGGGGATCAACCTCACCGTTGCGGACAAGCTGGCCATCGCCCGTCATCTGGACGACTTCGGGGTCGGGTTCATCGAGGGGGGCTGGCCCGGCGCGAACCCCCGGGACACCGAGTTCTTCTCCCGGGTGCAGAAGGAAGTCACCTTCCGCAACGCTCAGTTGGTGGCATTCGGTGCCACCCGCAGGCCTGGGGCGAGAGCCGCCGACGACCCGCAGGTGCGGGCGCTGGTGGAATCCGGGGCGCCGGTGGTCACCCTGGTCGCCAAGTCGCACGACCGGCACGTGGAGCTGGCGCTGCGCACCACGCTGGACGAGAACGTCGCGATGGTCCGCGACACGGTGTCGTACCTGCGCGAGCAGGGGCGGCGCGTCTTCGTCGACTGCGAGCACTTCTTCGACGGGTACCGGGCGAACCCGGAGTACGCGAAGGCCGTGGTGCGGGCGGCGAGCGAGGCGGGGGCGGACGTCGTCATCCTCTGCGACACCAACGGCGGGATGCTCCCCGCGCGGATCCAGGCGGTCGTGGCGACGGTCCTCGCCGACACCGGGGCCCGGCTCGGCATCCACGCCCAGGACGACACGGGCTGCGCCGTCGCCAACACCCTGGCGGCCGTCGACGCCGGCGCCACCCATGTGCAGTGCACCGCCAACGGCTACGGCGAGCGCGTCGGCAACGCCAACCTGTTCCCGGTGGTCGCCGCGCTGGAGCTGAAGTACGGGAAGAAGGTGCTGCCCGAGGGCTCGCTGCGGGAGATGACCCGGATCTCGCACGCCATCGCCGAGGTCGTCAACCTCACGCCGTCCACGCACCAGCCGTACGTGGGCGTCTCGGCGTTCGCGCACAAGGCGGGCCTGCACGCCTCCGCCATCAAGGTCGACCCCGACCTCTACCAGCACATCGACCCCGAACTGGTCGGCAACCGCATCCGGATGCTCGTCTCCGACATGGCGGGCCGCGCCTCGATCGAGCTCAAGGGCAAGGAGCTGGGGGTCGAACTCGGCGACGACCGCGAACTGGTGGGCCGGGTGGTGGACCGGGTCAAGGAGCGCGAACTCCGGGGCTACACGTACGAGGCCGCCGACGCGTCCTTCGAGCTGCTGCTGCGGGAGGAGGCGGAGGGGCGGGCCCGCCGGTACTTCCGGGTCGAATCCTGGCGGGCCATCGTGGAGGACCGGCCGGACGGCACGCACGCCAACGAGGCGACCGTGAAGCTGTGGGCCAAGGGTGAGCGGATCGTCGCCACGGCGGAGGGCAACGGCCCGGTCAACGCGCTGGACCGGGCCCTGCGCGTGGGGCTGGAGCGGATCTATCCGCAGCTCGCCAAGCTGGAGCTGCTGGACTACAAGGTCCGCATCCTGGAGGGCACCCACGGCACCGAGTCCACCACCCGCGTCCTGATCACCACCGGCGACGGCGCGGGCTCCGGCGAGGACTGGTCGACGGTCGGCGTCGCGGAGAACGTCATCGCCGCGTCCTGGCAGGCGCTGGAGGACGCGTACACGTACGGACTGCTGCGTGCGGGCGTCGAGCCGACGGAATGACGGCGGGGAAGCTGTTCGGCCGGAAGAACTTCAGCGTTTGACCAATTCCGTTCAATGAACAACAAGTAAGCGCTCGTTCACCCTGCGTCAAGGAGGGTGATCTCGTCAGGTGTAAAGGTGATCAAGCCATCTCCGAGGTCCGGGGGTGCACATGAGTACGAGAAACAGATCAACTGTTCCCGGCCGTCACGGAGTTCACGCGGTGCGCATGGTTCACATGTCCCGCACCGCGCACACCCGTCACGGCCGTCTCATTGCTCGGTGCATCCCTACTTACGGAGAGGACGTGACGATGGTGAAGAAGACCTACGTCAAGCCGTCGCTGTTCAACCAGGGCGACTTCAGCAAGAAGACCGCGGGCATGTTCTATGCCTCCTGCAAGGAGTACTGGTCCCGTCGGCTCTGCATCTGATCCGGCGGACGGCTGAGTGATGACGATGCCCGGTCACCTGCGTGACTTCTTTGTTGTCCTTCCGGACACCGCCGAAGGCGAGGCAGCGGCCGGGCATCTTCGCTCGGCGGCGCCGGACTCCCCGGACGCCCCCGGCGCCTTCGAAACCGTTCCCCACCCCTCCGGCCGGCCCTGGGTCCTGGCCCGCCTCCTCGTGCGGAACCTGGTCCAGGTCGTGCGGGGCGACGACGCCCTCGTCCTGATAGGACCCAACAAGGCCTCCACGGCGGAGCTGGACGCCGTCCTGCGCCCCGCCCGCGACACCCTCGACCTGCACCGCCGGCTCACCGCGCTGCCCGGCCTCGGGCACGTCGTCTCCCGCGTGGACGGCGAGACGTGCGTACGCGGCACGGCCTCCGGCCACCGCCGCGTCTACCACGCGGACCGGGCCGGCTCCCGGATCGCCTCCGACCGCCCCGGCCCCCTCGCGCACCTCACCGGTGCCGCGCTCGACGACGGTGCGCTCGCCCTGCGGCTGCTCGACTTCGTCCCGCACCCGCTGCGGGAGCGGCCCGTCTGGCAGGGCGTCCAGGAGATCGACCCCGCGTACGCGCTGGTCCTGCGGGACGCCGCCCGCTCCTGCTCCGTCCGCCGCTGGTGGCAGCCCCCGCAGCCCCGCCTCGGCATGGCCGAGGGCGCCCCGCTGGTCGCGGCCGCACTCGCCGCGTCCGTCGCCGCGCACCTGCGCGACCGCACCCGCGTCAGCGGCGAACTCTCCGGCGGCATGGACTCCACCTCCGTCACCTTCCTCGCCCAGCGCGCCGGGGCGCCCGACACCACCCTGCTCACCGTCGCCGCCCGCGACAGCCGCTCCGAGGACCAGCTCTGGGCGGAACGAGGAGTGCGCGAGGCCCGGCAGGCCGCCGGACGGGACGCCGGCGCGCGCAAGATCGAGCACGTCGTCGTCCCCGCCGACGACGCCCCGCTCTTCTACGCCGACCTGCCCGCCACCGCCGGCGAGCTCCTCGACGAGCCCTTCCCCGTCGCCCCCGCCCGCGCCCGCGCCGCCATGCTGCTCTCCCGCGCCGCCGCCACCGGCTCCGAGTACCACCTCACCGGATACGGCGGCGACGAACTCTTCAACGGCCTCGCCTCCGCCTGCCAGGACCTCCTCCCCGGCAAGCCCCTCAAGGCGTGGAACCGGATCAGCGCGCTGCGCCACCAGTCCGGCTGGCCCCTGCTGCCCACGCTGCGCGGCATGCTCCTGCCGCCCGCCTTCGGCACCTGGCTCGCGGGCTCCCTCGTCGACACGGCCACCGCCGACTCCCGTACGCCCCAGGTCTCCTGGGGCATGCGGCAGGCGATGCGCCCCTGGTTCACCCAGCGCGCCAGGGACCTGGTCCGCGAGGAGTTCCGCAGGGCCGCCGCCACCGCCGAACCCATCGCGCCGCGCCCCGGCCGCCACATGGACATCGACACCGTCCGCCTCGGCGCCCGGTACTTCCAGGCCATGGAGGACGTGGGCGCCGGGCTCGGGCTGCCCGTCGCCGCGCCCTTCTTCGACGACCGCGTGGTGGAAGCGGTCCTGGCGGTACGGGTGGAGGACCGGGTCGTGCCCTGGCGGTACAAGCCGCTGCTCGTCGAGGCGATGCGCGGGGTGGTCCCGGACGCGCTGCTCTCCCGTACCACCAAGGACCACATGTCCGCCGACGACGTCCAGGGGCTGCGCGTACACGCCCCCGGGCTGCGGGACCTGTGGACCGGGTCCCTCCTCGACGAGCGGGGCCTCATCGACGCGCAGCAGCTCCGCCGCCTCGCCGACGACCCCTACTCGCCGCTCCTCCAGCAGCACCCGATCGACTCGACGGTGTCCTGCGAGGCGTGGCTGCGCACCGCGCAGGACGCCTGGCCGCCCACCGGACCCGCCGCTCCGACGCCCACCGCTCCCACGACGAACAGCGAGGCAGCCCCATGAGCCGGACCGATCCCTCCGCGCAGCTCGCCCTCCGCAAGGGCATCGCCGTCACCACCACCGAGTACGGCGGAGTCCTGCTCGACGAGAAGGACGGCACGTACTGGCAGTTGAACGAGTGCGGCACCCTCGTCGTGACCGCGATCTCCGAGGGCCGCTCGCCGTCCGACGCCGTCGAGCAGCTCCTGGCCGAGTACGAGGTCGACCGCGCCGAGGCCGAGGCCGACGTGGCCGAACTGACCGACCAGCTCATCAGGGCGAAGATCGTCACCCGGGCCGGAGCGGCCCGATGACCACGGAGATGACGATGCCCCGGCGCGGTGCGGGACCGGGCGGCCTCCGCCTGCGCGCCGCCGTCGCCGCAGCCCTCCTCCTCGCCAGGCTCAAGCCGGGCCGACTGCGCAAGGTGCTGACCGGGCTCAGCGCGGGAGCGCGCCCGGCGACGTACGACCGGACCCTGGAGACGTACGAGCGCGTCGTCGCCACCAGCCGCAAGTGCGCGGGCTGGTACGGCTGCCTGCCCCGCTCGATCGCGATCGCCCTGGTCTGCCGCATGTCCGGCAGCTGGCCCGACTGGCACGCGGGCGTCCGCAACGCGCCGCCCTTCCAGCCGCACGCCTGGGTCGCCGCCGAGGGGCGCACGGTGGGCGAGCAGAACGTGAGCGACTTCCGGCCGCTGATGAAGGTGGCCGTGGGTGGCAGGTGAGGCACCGGCGGGGCAGGACGCACGGTGGACGGCCGGCGAGGTACCGGCGGCGCAGGACGGCTCCCGCCCCCTGACACTGCTCCTGGCCCGCGCCCGCCCCCACTGGAAGCTCCTCCTCGGCGGCGGACTGCTGTCGCTCGCCGGGTCCGGGGCCGGGCTCGTCATGCCGATGACGGCGAAGTTCGCGGTCGACGCCTTCGGCAGCGGGCGCTCGGCCACCGGGCCGCTCGTGGCGCTCACCGCCGTGGTGATCGTCGGCGCGCTGCTCGCCGCCGCCGGGCGCTATCTGCTGGCCCGGACCGGCGAAGCCGTCGTGCTGCGCGCCCGGCGACGGCTCGTCGGCCGGATGCTGCGGCTGAAGGTCGCCTCCGTGGACCGGCTGACCCCCGGCGACCTGCTCTCCCGCGCGACCGGCGACACCACGCTCCTGCACACCGTGCTCTCCCGCAGCGTCGTCGAGGCGGTCGGCGGCGTGCTGATGCTGGTCGGGACGGTCGTGCTGATGGCCGTCGTGGACGCACTCCTGCTCGGCGTCACCGTTGTCGTCCTGCTGCTGAGCGCGGGCGTGCTGGCCCTGCTCATGCCCCGCATCCAGCGCGCCCAGCTCCAGGCGCAGGAGGCGGTCGGCGAGATGGGCTCGCTGCTCGACCGCTCGCTGCAGGCCTTCCGTACGGTCAAGGCCAGCGGCATCGAGGACCGCGAGGCCGCGCACATCGGGGAGGCGGCACGCACCGCGCACGACCGGGGCGTCTCCGTCGCCCGCTGGACCTCGGCCTCCGAGGTCGCCATGTTCCTCGCCACGCAGCTCGCGTTCCTCGCCGTGCTGGGCGTCGGCGGGGCACGCGTCGTCTCCGGCGTGATGGAGGTGTCCTCGCTCATCGCGTTCCTGCTCTACGTCTTCGGACTGATGGGCCCGCTCAGCCAGCTCACCGACGGCTGGACCGGCCTGCAGACGGGACTCGCGGCCGTCCGGCGCATCGACGAGATCGAATCGCTGCCGGGGGAAGGGGGCCGGGGATCGGCCGGCCCGCCCGCGCCCGGCCGTGCGCCCCGTCAACTCCCGCCCCTCGAAGTCCGGTTCACGGACGTCGTGTTCGGGTACGGCGACTCCCGCTCGCCCGCCCACCACGGCGTGACCTTCGCCGCCCCGCCGGGCGGTCTGACCGCGCTCGTCGGGCCGTCCGGTGCGGGCAAGACGACCGTCTTCGCCCTCCTGGAGCGGTTCTACGACCACAACGCCGGCACCCTCACGGTCGGGGGCCGCGACATCCGCGACTGGCCGCTCGCCGAACTTCGGGCCGCCCTGGCCTATGTCGAGCAGGACGCGCCCGTCCTGGCCGGCACCCTGCGCGACAACCTTCTCCTGGCGGCACCCGCCGCCACCCCCGGCGAACTCGCGCACGCCGTCACCCGCACCCGCCTGGACGACCTGGTGGCCCGGCTCCCGGAGGGACTGGACACCCAGGTCGGCCACCGCGGCGTCACGCTCTCCGGCGGGGAACGCCAACGCATCGCCTTGGCCCGCGCGTTGCTCCGCAGGCCCCGGCTGCTCCTGCTCGACGAGGTGACCTCGCAGCTCGACGCCGTCAACGAGGAGCGCCTGCGCGAGGTGATCGTCGAACTCGCCGCCGACACCACGGTGCTGGTCATCGCCCATCGGCTGTCCACCGTCGTACGGGCGGACCGCATCGTCGTCATGGAGGCGGGCCGGGTGCGCGCGCGGGGCACTCACGACGAACTCGTGCGCACGGACGCGCTGTACGCGGAGCTGGCGGCGACCCAGTTCGCCACCGGAGAGAGGGTCACGGTGAGTTAACGACTGATTACGCAACGCAATAGGTGCGTGTTCGAACAGTTCGGGTAGCGTCGAATACATGAGGACCAGGTCGTTTTCCGTCATATCGGCCCTTGCCGGGTCGACGCTGCTGCTCCTGCTGCCGCTCGCCCCGGCGGCCCTCGCCGCCACCGGGACGACGGAGGCGGGCAACGCCTTGAAGGAGGGGCCGGTCTACGTCGCGCCGGAGGCCAGGGGGCAGCTGTCCCGGACCGATCAGGACGCGCTGGCGAAAAAGATCGAGGAAGCGGACAAGCCCCTCTTCGTGGCGGTCCTGCCGCGCAACGAGGAGTTCCCGGCCCGGACGGTGCGCCAGAACCTGCGCAACGCCACCGGCGTCACCGGTGTGTACGCGGTCCGCCTCGGTGACGGTTTCGAGGCCGGCGCCGATCCGCGCGCACTGCCGTACCGGTCGCTCCGCAACCTGGTCGCCGCCGCCAAGACCCCGGCGGGCCTGGGCGCGGCCACCCAGCTCAACACCTTCGTCGACCAGGCGCTCCCGCAGGTCAAGGGCCACGCCCCGGCATCCTGGGAGGGCGGGGCGGACGACGGCGTGAACACCGGCGCGCTCGTCGGCGTCGGCGCGGTCGTGCTGGTGGCGGGCGCGGGCGGCTACGCGCTCGTACGCCGCAACCGCAACCGCAAGGAGGCCGAGCGCCTCGAAGCGCTCCGCAAGCTTACGGTTGTCGTCGACGAGGACATCACCGCGTACGGCGAAGAGCTCGACCGGCTCGACTTCCATCCCGCCGAGCCGGGCGCCACGGACGGGATGCGCACCGACTACCAGCGCGCGCTCGACCTGTACGAGACCGCGAAGTCCCGGATGGCGTCGGTCCGCGAGCCCAACGACGTGCGGGCGGTCACCGAGGCCCTGGAGGACGGCCGCTACGCGCTCGCCGTCCTGGACGCCCGCCGCACCGGCCGCCCCGTGCCCGAACGGCGCTCGCCCTGCTTCTTCGACCCCCGGCACGGTCCGTCGGTCACCGACGCGACGTGGACGCCGCCGGGCGGCGCGGCCCGCGAGGTCCCGGTCTGTGCGGCGGACGCGACCCGTCTCGCCGACGGGCAGGACCCGGCGGTCCGCACCGTCGACACCGCCGACGGCCGCCGCCCCTACTACGACGCGGGCCCGGCGTACGGGCCGTGGGCGGGCGGCTACTTCGGCGGCGGCATGCTTCCCGGCCTTCTGATGGGCACCATGCTGGGTTCGATGCTGGCCACGCCCGCGTACGCCTCGGACTACGGCGCGGGCACCGGCTTCGACACCGCCGGAGCGGGCTTCGAGGGCGGCGACGTCTCGGGCTCGGACTTCGACCCCTCCGCGTTCGGCGGGGGCGACTTCGGCGGCGGGGACTTCGGGGGCGGGGGCGACTTCGGGGGCGGCGGGGACTTCGGCGGCGGCAGCTTCTGAGGCGCTCGCCGCCCCCGGCGGCGGGGCTTGCTCCTCACGCGACGTGAGGTTCTACTGTCCGTGCCATGAAGATCCTCGTGCACGACACCGCGTCCGCCATGTCCGACCTCCTCGCGCTCCCCGTCGCCCAACGTCCTGCCGCACTGCGGGAGTTGCTCGCTCCGTTCCAGGCGGTGCTCAACCGGGTGACGGGCGGCGGCATGGACGCGGTGCAGCTGCACAGTACGGGCAGCGGTTTTCCCCTCGACCGCGACGACCCGCGCCTTGCGGCAGCCCTTGGGCGGATGCGCGAGGCCCGGGTGTGGGAGCGGATCGAGGAGTCCCTCGGCGCCGCCCAGGAGCGGCTGGCCGCCGAGGCGCCCGGCGCGGCGCGGGCCGAGACCGTCCACGTCGTCCTCGTCCTCGGTGACCCCGATGACGAGCACCTGACCGTGCGCAGCGAGGGCTACTTCGGAATGGGGGGCTTCCCCGGCGGCATCCATCTCGCCATGTGGCCCACCGCGACCAGCCTCGCCAAGATCCACCACACCGCCGCGCACGAACTTCACCACAACGTGCGCTACGCCAACGTGGTCTGGGATCCCGCGACGGTCACCGTCGGGGAGCACGTCGTGGCCGAGGGGCTGGCCGAAGCGTTCGTGCGGGAACTGGCGGGCGAGCAGGCCATGGGCCCCTGGGCCACGGCGGTCTCCGGCACGGAACTCGACGACGCCTACGAGAAGATCACCGATGCGGTCGACCTCCCCGGCATGCGGAATCTGCCGCCGTACGTCTTCGGGGACGCCACCGCGAAGCTCATGGGTCTCGCCCCGGTGGGTCTCCCGGACTTCGCCGGGTACACGGTGGGCCTTCGCATCGTGGACGCCCACCTGGCGGCCACCGGCCTGACCGCCGCGCAGAGCGTCGCGCTGCCGGCGGGCGAGATCCTCAGGAACGCGGGGGTGCGGACGAACGCCTGACCGCACCCCGCGACCTTCTCCCGGTCAGGCCGCCTTCTTGATCGCGGAGATGTCGAAGTTCAGCTTCACCTTGTCGCTGACCATGACGCCGCCCGTCTCCAGTGCCGCGTTCCACGTCAGGCCCCAGTCGGAGCGCAGGATCGTGGCGCTGCCCTCGAAGCCGACGCGCTCGTTGCCGTAGACGTCGGTGGCCGTGCCGTTGAACTCCAGGTCGATGGAGAGGGGGCGGGTGACGTCCTTGATGGTGAGGTCACCGGAGATGCGGTAGTCGTCGCCGCCGAGCTGCTCGGCCCGGGTGGAACGGAAGGTCATCTCGGGGAAGGCCTCCGCGTCGAAGAAGTCGGCGCTGCGGAGGTGGTTGTCGCGGTCCGCGACGCCGGTGTCGATGCTCGCGATCCGGACGGTGATCCGCGCCTCGGAGTCGGCCGGGTTCGAGCCGTTCAGACGCAGGGTGCCCTCGTGCTCGGCGAAGGTGCCGCGCACGTTGGTCACCATCGCGTGGCGGACGGTGAAGCCGATGCTGCTGTGGCTCGGGTCGACCGTGTACTCGCCGGTGAGGGCGGCCAGCGCCGGGTCGACGGCGACCGGGGCGGTGGTGGTGTCGACGGTGTCGTTGCGGCGGCCGAAGAGACCCATGGCGTTCCTCCTGGGAGAGATGTGGACGTATTGGTTGAACGTTCAACCTGTTCAACGGGAACGACGATAGCGCGACGATGTTCAACTTTCAACCGTTACGGATCGGTAGTCTCGGGATTCACCCGCGGGGGCGAGCGGACCCACCGCGGGCCCAGGTCCTGCGCGTCGTCCATCCGGGCCGGACGGACCGGAGAAGTGGGCTTTTTCAGTAAGGGAGTTGACGTTCCGCAAGCAGTAAGCGACACGAATGCGCTACGAAGTCCCCCGTGCGCGTCCGCGCCCTGGGGGGGTGCGCGTGCCCGGCGTATCCTCGGGCGGCATGGGGGCCACGGGGAGCGGTGGGAGTCGGGACTTCTACGCGGACTGGCGGTTACGGCTGAGACTGGGCGACGCCCGGGGTCGCGTGTGCGGAGCGGGGATACTGCTCACCAGGAACCGCGTGCTCACCTGCGCCCACGTACTGGGCGACGCCCAGCAGCGGATCTGGGTGGAGTTCGCCGAGGGCCACGGCGTGGCACCGGTCGGCGCGCGCCTCGCTCCGGAGCCCGGCAGCTGGATCCCCCCGGCCCTGCACGCCCCGGAATCCGGGCTCGACGTCGCGGTGCTGGCGCTGGAGCAGGACCGCCCCCGTCTGGACCCCGCGCTCCTCGGCCGCGACCTGCCCGCCGACCGGCGCACGCTCCGGGCCACCGGGTACACCGTGCACCACGAAGCGGGTCTCACCCTCTTCGCCACCCTCGGCGGCCCGCACGGCCGGTGGGTGCAGCTCGACCCCGTCAACGATCCCGTGGAGGAAGGATTCAGCGGCGGCGCCGTGTCCACCGTCGCCGAGGACGGTGCCCCCGCCGAGGTCCTCGGGATGACGGTCGCGCAGGTCGGGACCGCGACGGCCGGCCAGGAACGGTCGTACATGCTTCCCGTGGCCGCGCTGGCCCGCGAGGTGCCCCTGGTGGACGAACTGAGCACGCCCGGCGCCTGGGACGTCGCCCTGCGGCAGCGGCTGCGCGACTGGTTCGAGTGCGACCTCCGGCCGCCCGTCGAACTGTGCCTCGTCCCCGAGGGCGGCGGCCGCGACCGTACCCTGCAGCACGCCCTCGCCCGCGCCCAGCTCGTCCACGACTGCGCCACCCGCGACCGCAGGCGCCTCACCGAACAGATCGCCGCCCAGCTCCCCCTCGGACACGGCAGGCTGAGCGCGTTCCGCACCTGGCTGCTGTACGGCGGCGAACCACCGCCGGGGATCGCCGCACTGCCCGGCAGACCCGTCGACCTCGCCGTCCTGGGCCTCGACCGGGACCCCGCACCGCACCGGATGCTGCCCGTCCTGGCCCGGGTGCGCCACCTGGGCCTGCGGGTCCTGGTCGTCGTACGCGGCGACACACCCCGCTCCGAGGAGACCTGGCGGCGGACCGAGAGCGACCTGCTGGCCCCTGGCCTCGAACAGCACGTCCGCTGCCTGCTCGCCGAACTGCGCGAGACCGAACGGTACGCACCCCCGCACCGCCCGCGCCTCGCCGACCGGTACGCCGCCGAACTGCGCGGCATCGCCCCGCGGTGGGCCGACGCACACACCCGGGTGGGACTGCTCGCCACCCTGGCCGAACGGCTCAGGGCCGCAGTCCGGGAGCCGTCCGCGCCATGACCCGCTGCGCGCACCGACTGCGCACCGGAGCCCGCTGCCCCGGCGACGTCCTCGCCACCGGGTACTGCGACCACTGCGGGCTGGCCGCCGACGAGCGGCGCTTCGGGCCGCTCACCGCGAAGGACCGGCCCGCGGGGTTCCTCGAACTGCCCCGGCAACGGCCCAGTTCGGCCGGTGAACGGCTGCGCAGGCCGGGCGACCCGCTGCGCGCCGTCATGCGCTGCTCGTCGCTGGAGTGCCGCACGGTCATCGGCCCGCCCCTCACCGAAGGGCCCGTTCCGCTGGACGGCTACTGCCCCGTGTGCGGGAAGCGCTACTCCTACCGGCCCGACCTGGACAGCTCCGAGGACGAGGCCGACTGGCTGGCCGGACAGTACGAGGTGCTCGGACCCATCGCGCAGGGCGGCCAGGGCTGGGTCTACCTCGCCGTCGACCACCACCTCGACGAACACGTCGCCGTCAAGGGCCTGCTCAACCGGTACCTGGAGGGCGGCCCCGCACAGGCCGACGAGGAACGCCGTCGGCTCACCGCCATCCGGCACCACCGCATCGTCCGCATCCGGGACTTCGTCCGCAAGCTCGACGCCGACGGCCACACCGTCTCCGGCGCCTACATCGTCATGGACGACGTCGGCGACCGCACCCTGGAGGCGATGATCGACGCCACCCGGCGTGGCGACTTCGTCCTCGACATCGAGCACGTTCTCACGTACGGCTGGCAGATCCTCGAAGCGCTCCAGGCCCTGCACGCCTCCGGGCTCGCGTACATGGACATGAAGCCGTCCAACGTCGTCCACCACCAGGACGGCATCAAAGTCATCGACCTGGGCGCCCTGCGCGAACTGGGCCGCCCCCACAGCAGACCCGACGACATCCTCACCACCTCCCGGTACGCCTCGCCCGAGATCAACCGCACCCGCGTGCCGACCGTCGCCCACGACCTGCACACCGTCGGCGCCACCCTGCGCGAACTCGCCGAATGGGCCGTCGACGACGAGCCGCACGGCCGGGGGATCGGCGCCGCGTCCTTCCGTGCGGCCCTCGACCGGGCCACCGCCCGCGACCCCGGACGCCGGTTCCGCACCGCCAGGGACATGGCCGACCAGTTGCGGGGAGTCCTGAGGGAGATCAGGGCGCTGCGGCCCGGCGAGCAGGACCCGCCCGAACCGTCGCCCTGCTTCACCCCCGCCACCCGGCTGCCCGGCGCGAGCCTGGGCGCCGTACCCGAGCCCGCGCACTGGCTGCGCCGCCCCCTGCGCGGACGCGGGCGCGCACCGCGCTCGCCCGCGCTGGACCCCGCGGCACCCACCCCCGCGGAGGTGGCGGCCGGGCTGCCGGCGCCCCGCCCGTACGAGGACGACCCGCAGGCGGGCCGGTTCCAGGTCAGCAGCGGGTACGACCCCGCCCAGTACCTCGCCCAGGCCCCGGGCCGCCGCCCCTCCGTGGAGATCTGTCTGCACAACGTGCGCGTGTCCGTCGCCCTCGGCACCCCCAGGGCCCTCGCCGACGCCCGCGCCCAGCTCGACGCCGCCCGCCGCATCCGGGCCCCCCGGGACGCCCACGGCTGGCGGCTGGAGTGGCACCGGGCGCTCGTGGCGCTGGCGGGAGCGGACGAGGACGCGGAGGGAGGCGAGGCGGACGAAGGTCCGCGCACCGCGCGGCTGCGGGAGGCGCGCGGCCGGTTCACCGTCGTCTTCCGCGCCCTGCCCGGCGAGTACGCGGCCAAGCTGGCCCTCGCGCACTGCGCCGAACTCCTCGACGAGGAGGGCCTGCCCGGGTACGGTGCCGACGCGCTCTACCGGGCGGTGCACGCCCGCAACCCCTCGCACGGCGGGGCCGCCCTGGGTCTGGCCCGCGGGGCGCTCGCCGCGGGGGACCGCGCGGGCGCCCTCGATGTCCTGGCCGCCGTCCCGGACTCCTCGCGGGACCGGGCCGTCGCGCGGATCGCCGCGCTGCGGATCCGGGCGGCCCCGCTCGGCCCGGACGGAGCACCCGCCGCCGAATCCGACGTCAACGAGGCCCTGTTCGACCTCGCGCAGGCCGAGCAGGACCCGGCGATGCGGCTGTCCGGCGACGAAGTGCTGAGGCTGCGCACCGAACTGCTGGAACGCCGCCTGGACGCGGTGCAGGGCACGGCGGGGGAGCGGGCCGTACGCGAAGGACTGGAGGAGAACTACCGCCGCCTGGCCCACCAACGGCAGGACCGGGCGGAGTACGAGCATCTGATCGACCTCTCCCACGAGGTGCGGCCCCGCACCCGCTTCTGACCCCCCGTCCGCGCCCCACGAGCCCCGGGACCCGCGGCCAACAGGCCGGCCGACCGCCGGCCCGCGACCGACGAACGACGAAGGTGACGCACATGGGCACACCCGCCGCAGCACCGGGTCTGACCTTCGACCTGCACGTGGAGACGCGCCGCGAGCGGACCCCGCGCCCCGGCACCGTCGTCAAGGCCGTCCTCCAGGCGGAGGCGCGCGCCGTCGGCGCGGACCCGACGGGTGAGCTCCCCGCCACCGACCTCGCGGTGGCACTCGCCGTCGACCTCGCCCCCGACCGCGACCCAGGCCCCAGGGAAGCCCTCGCGGACACCCTGCTGGCCCTGCCCGACGGCGCGTCCTTCGCGCTGATCGGCACCGGCGGCGGCTACCCCTTCGAGGGGGGCTGGGCCGTCGCCGATGCGGAGACGCGGGGGGAGGCCGCCTTCACCGCCGTCTCCCGGAAGCCGTACCGCACACCGGGTGCGCAGGGCGCGCAGGACACCGGGCTCGCCGGGCTGCTGGCAGCCGCGCGTACCCGCTTCGCCGCCCGCCCCCTGCCGGTACGGCACCTGCTGCTGTTCTCGGACGGCACCGCACCCGTCGGCCCGCTCGACGACGAAATAGCGCGCTGCGCGGGGGAGTTCACCTGCGACGTGCTGGCGGTCAGCGGTTCCTGGGACCCGCTCGCGCTGGTGACCGTCGCCCGGAACCTGTACGGGGAACGCGGTCTGGCCCCCGAGGCGTTCGCCCCGTACGCCACCTCCCTGATCGCCGCGCGGCGCCGCATCCGCAGCCCCGGACTCACCCTGGAACTCACCCTGCGCACCGGGGTGCGACTGATCGAACTCCAGGAAACCGGAGGTCAGTTGCTTTCCACGGCCGTACGCCCCGACCCCGGCCGGCCCGGCCGGTACCAGCTGCCCACCCACCAGTGGGACGTCGGCAGACGCGAATACCTCCTGCAACTGGGCGTCGACGCCGACACCGAACCGCTCGGCGTCGACCTGCAACTCGCCTCGGCCGCCCTCGGGGACGCCGTGGCCCCGGTTGTCGTCCGCTGGGAGACCCGGCCGCGCTCCCTGTCCGCCGAGGAGCGGGTCGGCACCGACGACAACCTCACCGTCACCCTCGCCGACGCGCTCGGCCGGCTGCGGCAGGAACTCGACCGCGGGCAGCTCGCCGCGCACCGCAACCGGCGCGACTCCGCCGAACGCCACCTCGGCGCGGCCGTCCAGCTCGCCCACCAGCTCGGCATCAGCTGGCCACTGGACCGCGTCCGCACCATCGCAGACATCGACGACGCGGCCCGCGGAATCGTCCGCCTCCACCAGAGCTACGACCAGGACCGGCTGCGCGCCGACATCCTGACCGGCGGCGACGCGGGCACCGCCCAGGACCTCCTGCGCGACTACGCCCACGGCGTCGAACGCCGCTGCCCGCGCCCGGGCTGCCGCCGTCCCGCCGGCCTGCCCGCGGCGTACTGCATCACGTGCGGAGAACCCCTGCGATGACCGACCGGCCCCCCATGTCCCCGGCCCCGCCCGCCCCCGGCCGGCTGCGCCGCTGGTGGCACGCCCGGCGCACCGGCTCGCGCACCCGCCACCTGCTGGAACGGCACCTGGCGCTCGCCCTGGTGCTCTCCCTCGTCGGCGCCGGGACCCTGCTGGTCTCCTACCGTGCCGCCGACCGTGCCGCCTACGAGCTGCGCACCGCCTCCGAGCCCGCCGTCGTCGACGTGGCCTCCACCCGCCTCGCCCTGCTGCGCTCCTACGACGAGGCATACGACTCGGTGGACTCCGGGCTGGCCCCCGTCGTCGACGCGGGAGAGGAGTACCGCGCCCAGTGGGCCGTCGCCTTCCAGGGCCACGCCCGGCTCGCCCGGAACCAGATCGACGGGTCCCGCGGCAGGGCGATCATCGAACCCCTCTACGGCCTGATGGGGGCGTACGCCCAGTCGGTCAACCTGGCCACGACCCGGCAGGTCGACTCGACGCGCGCCGACGAACTCCTGCGCAGGCAGCGGCTCCGCGAGGCCCACTACGTGCTCCAGCGGCCCGTCACGGGAATGGTGTCGCGACTCGACCTGCTCCAGACGAACCAGCTGGAGAAGGTGGAGGCCGACGTCTCGTTCGGACCCGGACGGTACGCGGGCTGGGCGGTCGCCGAACTGGCGCTGGTCGCCCTGTTCGTGACGGTCCTGTCCGCCCTGCGCGTGCTGCGCCGCCGCTGCGGGAGACGCTACGAGCCCTCCCTCGTCGCCGCACTGCTGCTCACCGCCGCCCTCGCGGTCCTCCCGCTCTGGGCCGCCGTCGTCACCCACCACCGGCTGGACGACTCCTACCAGTCCCTGCGCGCACTCGCCACCGACGCGGTGAGCGCCTCGCCCCGGGTCGAGGACGCCCAGCAGACGCTCGCCGACCGTATCCCGCGGGTCCACGCCGGGCTCGCCGACGACGGCCGTCCGCCGTGGGTCTACTACTCGTTCCTCACCGGCGGCGTCCTGATCTGCGTACTGCCCGTCGCAGGATGCGTCCGCAGGCTCAACGCCGACTACTGGAGGGCAGCCGGATGACTCCGTACCGCACCCGTCCCGCCCGGGCCGCCCTGCGCGGCGTGGTCCTGCTCCTCGCGCTGCTGCTGCCGGTCACCGCCTGCACCCTCGCCGCGCCCGGCGACCCGTCCGACAGCGAGAAGGTCACCGTCCTCGGTCCGTGGACCGGCGACCAGGAACGCCGGTTCACCGACCTGCTCAAGAGCTTCGGTGTGCCGTTCGCCTATCAGGGCACCGCCGCCCAGCGCGAGATGCTGCTCTCCCAGGTCCAGACGGGCAGCGCGCCGCACGTCGCGATCATGCCCGGGGTGGGCGAGCTCGCCGAGTACGCCGAGAGGGGCCGGCTCAAACCGCTGGACAAGATCCTCGGCGACGTCGAGCTGGAGGAGTACGGACCGCCCTGGCAGCCCCGTACCGCCGACGGCATGACGTACTGGGTCCCGGTGAAGGCCGACCTCAAAAGCATCGTGTGGCACCGAAGGGGCGTCGTCCCGCCCGCCGGCCCGGTCAGGATGGCCGCCTGGTGCACGGGCATGGGCGACGACGGGGCGTCCGGCTGGCCCGGCAGCGACTGGATCGAGGACGTCGTCCTGCAGTCGCAGGGCCGCGACGTGTACGAGAAGTGGGCGACGGGCCACCCGGACGTGCCGTGGACCGACGAGCGGATCGTCCGCGCCTGGCGGGTCTGGGGCACGATGGCCGCCGCGGACCCCGAGGCCGCCGAGCGCGCCCTGCTCACCGACCACCGGGGCCGCACCCCCGAGGGCGGCGGCCTCCTCTTCGACGGAGGAGGCTGCATCCTGGAGCACCAGGGCTCGTTCGCCCGCGCCTTCTACGGCAGGCGGGCAGCCGAAGCGGACTTCACCGACTCCGCGCCCCTGCTGCCCGGCGGCCCCTACCGGCAACGGGGGTACGAGGTCTCCGCCGACTTCGCCGTCCTGTTCAACGACACCCCTCTCGCCCGCGAACTGCTGAAGAAGCTGGTCTCCCAGGAGGGGCAGGCCCGCTGGGCGGGCACCGGCGGGGGCGGCGTCTTCTCGGCCCGCTCCGACGTCTCCCCCAAGGGGGGCGGCCCCGACCAGCAGACCGCCCTGCGCCTGACCGGCGGCACGGGCAGCGTGCGCTGCCTGGACGCCTCGGACGTGATGTCCCCCGCGGTCCGGGACGCCTTCTACGACGCCACGCTCCGGCACCTGGCGGACACGGAAGCCGACCCCGGCGACCGGCGGCTGAAGCAGCGGCTGGCCGACATCCAGAAGGTGCAGGAGGAGCACAAGGAGAAGCGACGGCGGGAGGGGAGGCCGGAGGCGGGCCTCTCCGGGGTGTGCGAACCGCGCTGACGGACCCCTGCGTGTGCAGCACGCCACACCGGCGTCCTTTGTGACCTCTTTACAAAGAGCTCCCGCCGCGAACAGTGACTTCCCCTCCTCCCGGACGCGGTTCTGTCCGGCCCCGACAGGGATACGGTCCGGAGACTGTGCAGAGTCGACGGACCGTTTTCTTGTCGTTCTTCGTAGGGTCGACACATGACCGTTTTGGATACTCCGGGCGCTCCGGGCGAGCCCACCGACTCCCGTGGCCGGGTGGCCGAGCTGCTGGCGCTTCGTGAGCGGGCCGTGCAGGGCCCGAGCGAGCGGGCCACCCAGGCGCAGCACGCGAAGGGGAAGCTGACCGCCCGTGAGCGCATCGGGCTGCTGCTGGACCCGGATTCCTTCCGGGAGGTCGAGCAGCTGCGCCGGCACCGGGCGACCGGTTTCGGCCTGGAGAACAAGAAGCCGTATACCGATGGTGTGATCACCGGCTGGGGCACGGTCGAGGGCCGGACGGTCTTCGTGTACGCGCACGACTTCCGGATCTTCGGCGGTGCGCTGGGCGAGGCACACGCCACGAAGATCCACAAGATCATGGACATGGCCATCTCGGCCGGCGCCCCGCTGGTCTCGCTGAACGACGGCGCGGGTGCCCGTATCCAGGAGGGTGTGTCCGCGCTGGCGGGGTACGGCGGGATCTTCCAGCGCAACACGCGCGCCTCCGGTGTCATCCCCCAGATCAGTGTGATGCTCGGCCCGTGTGCGGGTGGCGCGGCCTACAGCCCGGCTCTCACGGACTTCGTGTTCATGGTCCGCGAGAGCTCCCAGATGTTCATCACCGGCCCGGACGTGGTCCGCGCGGTGACGGGTGAGGAGATCACCCAGAACGGGCTCGGCGGCGCGGACGTGCACGCCGAGACCTCGGGCGTCGCGCACTTCGCGTACGACGACGAGGAGACCTGCATCGCCGAGGTCCGCTACCTGATCTCGATGCTGCCCTCCAACAACCGGGAGAACCCGCCGGCGGTTGCCTGCGAGGACCCGGTGGACCGGCGCGGCGAGGTACTGCTCGATCTGGTGCCCGCCGACGGCAACCGCCCGTACGACATGCGCAAGGTCATCGAGGAACTCGTCGACGACGGCGACCACCTGGAAATCCACGAGCGCTGGGCCACCAACATCCTGTGCGCGCTGGCCCGTCTGGACGGCCAGGTCGTCGGCATCGTCGCCAACCAGCCGCAGTCCCTGGCGGGCGTCCTGGACATCGAGGCGAGCGAAAAGGCCGCCCGGTTCGTCCAGATGTGCGATGCCTTCAACATCCCCCTCGTGACGCTCCTCGACGTCCCCGGCTTCCTGCCGGGTGTCGACCAGGAGCACGGCGGCATCATCCGGCACGGCGCGAAGCTCCTGTACGCGTACTGCAACGCGACCGTGCCGCGCATCTCGCTCATCCTGCGCAAGGCGTACGGCGGTGCCTACATCGTCATGGACTCGCAGTCCATCGGCGCCGACCTCACCTACGCCTGGCCGACCAACGAGATCGCCGTGATGGGCGCGGAGGGCGCGGCCAACGTGATCTTCCGCAAGCAGATCGCGGAGGCCGAGGACCCCGAGGCCATGCGGGCGCGCATGGTCAAGGAGTACAAGGCCGAGCTGATGCACCCGTACTACGCGGCCGAACGAGGCCTCGTGGACGACGTGATCGACCCGGCCGAGACCCGCCAGGTCCTCATCTCCTCCCTCGCGATGCTGCGCAACAAGCACGCGGACCTCCCCTCGCGCAAGCACGGCAACCCGCCCCAGTAATTCCCTCCCGCACCTCGGTGCCGCACGACGACGATACGGAGACCACGAAACCGATGAGCACCCCCGCCGATACGGCTGCCACCAAGAACCTGCTGCGCGTCGAGAAGGGCGAGGCCGCCCCCGAGGAGCTGGCCGCGATCACCGCGATCCTGCTGGCGAGGGCCGCCGCCCGACCCGCCGAGGTCTCGGCGCCGCACGGCCGCACCGCGGCGGGCTGGCGCCGGCTGGAGCGCACGCCGGGCTTCCGCGCGCCGCACAGCTGGCAGGGCTGAGCACCCCCGCCGCACACGCCGACGGCCCGGACCCCCTCACTTCGAGGGGGTCCGGGCCGTTCTCGTACGTGTGCCGGCCCGTACCACAGGGGCGCGGGGCTGTGTCATTGTGCGGCTCCGCCGCGTGGGCGCGACCGGCCGAGCCGCGCCCACGCGGGAAACACCTGCCCCGGGCACCCCACTACGGAGCGGTACTACCGCAGCCGCGCCATCAGCGCGTGCTCGACCAGCGTGATCAGCGCACTCTTCGCGTCCGCCCGGTGCCGGGCGTCCGTCGTGATGATGGGGGTGTCGGGCCCGATCTGGAGGGCCTCGCGGACCTCCTCCGGGTTGTACGGCTGGTGCCCGTCGAAGCCGTTGAGGGCGATGACGAACGGCAGGCCGCTGTTCTCGAAGTAGTCCACCGCGGGGAAGCAGTCCGCGAGGCGGCGGGTGTCGACCAGGACGACCGCGCCGATCGCGCCGCGCACCAGGTCGTCCCACATGAACCAGAAGCGGTCCTGACCGGGCGTGCCGAACAGGTACAGGATCAGGTCCTGGTCCAGCGTGATGCGGCCGAAGTCCATGGCGACGGTGGTCGTCGTCTTGTCCCCGGTGTGGGTGAGGTCGTCGATCCCGGCCGAGGCTGAGGTCATGACGGCCTCGGTACGCAGCGGGTTGATCTCCGACACGGCTCCGACGAACGTCGTCTTGCCGACGCCGAAGCCGCCCGCCACCACGATCTTCGCGGAGGTTGTGGAGCGGGCTGCTCCGCTGCTAGAGCTTGCGAAGTCCACTGAGCACCCTTTCGAGCAGTGTCACATCTGGCTGACCACCCGCGGCTTCGTCGCCGCCGGGCTGGTGGATGGCGACGAGTCCGGCCTCTGCCAGGTCGGCGACGAGGATTCGGGCAACGCCGAGGGGGATGGAGAGCAGTGCGGAGATCTCGGCGACCGACTTGATCTCACGGCACAGGTGGCAGATCCGCTGGTGCTCGGGCAACTGCCCTTGCAGCCGTGCCGGTTCCGCCGTGGTGTGCACCAGTGCCTCGATGGCGAGCTGGTAGCGGGGCCTGGTACGGCCGCCCGTCATGGCGTACGGGCGCACCAGGGGATTGTGGGTGCCGCCGCCCGAGGACGTGGGCGAGCCCGCGCCCCGGACACCGCCCGCCCGCGGCGGCGCCGACCGGTTGCCGGGCTGCTGCGGTGCGCGGTGCTGCCCCCCGTGCTGCGGGGGCTGCGGGGGATGTTGCTGGTAGGGGTGCTGCTGCTCGTACCGGTGACCGGACCCGTCCGGGCGCCCGGTCTGCTCGTACGGTGAACGGCTCGGCGTGGAGGGGAAGTTGAACCGGTTCTGGGAGGGGTCGCCGGGACCCCCCTGCTGACCTCCCTGGCCCTGGACCGGGCCACGGCCATAGGGCCAGTCGGCCGACGAACCGTTTGGGGGCGTTGCCACGTTCTCCTCCTCCGACTGCACTGCGGGCGCCATTCACTGTGGGGCCACGTCCCCGAACCCTAAAGCCCGGGGACGCCCATGCGCACGGGGTGTCTGCTAGTTGAGAACACTTGTGTCTGCTTGTTCGACCGTTGTGTGAAACGGCCGGCAGTGGGTGTGCGCTAGTTGAGCAGACTTCCCTGGAGCTCTGCCCGGAGGTCCGGGGTGAGGACGGTACCGGCCCGGTCCACGAGAAGTGCCATCTCGTAGCCTACGAGGCCGATGTCGGCGTCGGGGTGCGCGAGCACCGCGAGCGAGGATCCGTCGGAGATGGACATGATGAAAAGGAAACCTCGCTCCATCTCCACCACGGTCTGGTTGACGGCGCCGCCCTCGAAGATCCGGGAGGCGCCGGCCGTCAGCGACGTCAGACCGGAGGCCACGGCCGCCAGCTGATCGGCACGGTCGCGCGGGAATCCTTCGGACATCGCCAGCAGGAGTCCGTCGGCGGAGACCACCACCGTGTGGGAAACACCGGGGGTGTTGTCCACAAAGTTGGTGATCAACCAGTTCAGATTCTGCGCCGCCTGGCTCATCGGGCTCACACTAACGCTCCTGGTTGTAGGTACTACCCGGTCCACTGTGCTGATCGTAAGTGGCCGCTTGGTTCTGGTCTGTTCCCGCGCTGCGTCCCTGCTGGACACCGCGCCGCAGGTTGCTCAGCCGGCCCCGTACGTCCTCCGGTGCGCGGGAGACCTGGGGGCCGCCCTGCGGAGCCTGCTCCGCGGCGCCCTCGACCAGGTTGGCCTTGGGCACCCGCTTGGGGAGTCCGGAGGGGGTGATCCCGCCGGCCTTCGGGTCCTTGAGCTTCTCGGCCCGCGACCAGCGCTCGTCGTTCGACGTGCGCCAGCCGCCGTCACCCGCGGCCGTTGCCGTGCCCGGGTCCGCACCGTCCTGCCCCGCGGCGGGCCGCTGCGGGAGCTGCGCCCGGGCCGCCTTCTCCTGCTGCTCCGGCTCGGTGCGGCCGGCGGACTTGCTGTGCCGGCTGAGCATCGACTCCTGGCCGGGCTGGCTGCCGCGGCGGGGGAGGCCCGCGCCGGTCAGCCCGTGACCGGCGCTCGGTGCGGGAGAAGGGGTTCCCGGACTGTCGAAGCCTACGCTCTCCGCGTCCGCCCCGGCAGGGGCGGAAGGAGACTGCGCGGATTCCGTTTCGGTCTCGTACGAGGGTTCGTACGCGGTCTGGAAACCCTGCTGGTCGGGCCAGTTGGGCTGGTGGGACGAGGACTCGTAGTTCTCGTACGCAGGTTCCGCGTTGTCGTACGTGGGTTCCACATACTCCTGTTGCGGCTGCTGCGACTGCTGTTGCGGGACGTAGCGCTCGGTCGAGCCGAAGGAGTCCCGCGGGCCGAAGCCGTCGAAGCCGGGCGTGGGGGCCTGCGGCGCCTGGGCGGCCGGGAAGCCGTTCCCGTCGTACGAGGGCTGCTGCGGCCGGCCGTACGGGTCGTACGACGCCTCCTGGTACTGCTGCTCGCCGTACTGCTGCTCCCCGTACCCGGGCGAAGGCTCCGGGTAGCCCTGCGGGCCCGCGCCGTCCTGCACCTCGTCGCGGAACAGCGGGCGGTCGTCGTCCTGGCCGTCGCGGCCCTCCAGGGCGGCCCTGCGCTCCTCACGGAGCCGTGCGCGCTTCACCGGATCGAGCGGCATGCGGCCCGGGGACTCGTCCTGCCCGCTCTCGTACTGCGAGTCGTCGAAGCCGAGTTCGGCCGCGGTCCGCATCGGCGCGTGGTCGGGGCCCGGCTGCTCCGGGGCCGGCTGCTGGGCAGCCATGATCGACGAGACCGTGAAGTCGTCCGAGTGGACGTCCTCGCCGCCACCACCGTGCGTGATCGCGTCCGGGAGCATGACCAGCGACGTCGTACCGGCCTGCTCGCCGGAGGGACGGAGCTGGACGCGGATGCCGTGCCGGTCGGCGAGGCGGCCGACCACGAACAGGCCCATGCGCTGCGAGACGGCGGCGTCCACCGTCGGCGGGTTGGCCAGCTTGTGGTTGATGTCCGCGAAGTCCTCGGCGGTGAGGCCGATGCCCTTGTCGTGGATCTCGACCATGACGCGGCCGTCGGGCAGCCGGGTCGCGGTGACGCGGACCTTGGTCTGCGGCGAGGAGAACGTGGTGGCGTTCTCCAGCAGCTCGGCGAGCAGGTGCACCAGGTCGGTCACGGCCTGGCCGTGGATCTCCGACTCGGGTACGCCGCTCAGCTCGATGCGCTCGTAGTTCTCGACCTCGGAGGAGGCGGCACGCAGCACGTCGACGAGGGGGACCGGCTGGTTCCAGCGGCGGCCCGGCTCCTCGCCGGCGAGGACGAGGAGGTTCTCGCCGTTGCGGCGCATGCGGGTGGCCAGGTGGTCGAGCCGGAAGAGGTTCTCCAGCTGGTCGGGGTCGGCCTCGTTGTTCTCCAGGTCGGTGATGAGGGTCAGCTGGCCCTCGATCAGCGACTGGTTGCGACGCGAGAGGTTGGTGAAGATCGCGTTGACGTTGCCGCGGAGCATGGCCTGCTCGGCGGCGAGCCGCACGGCCTCGCGGTGCACCTGGTCGAAGGCGCGGGCGACTTCGCCGATCTCGTCGTGCGAGGTGATCGGGATGGGCTCCACGCGGGTGTCCACGCGGCCCGGCTCGGTGCGCGACAGCTGGTCCACGAGCATCGGCAGGCGCTGCTCGGCGACGGCGAAGGCCGCCGTGCGCAGGCGCTTCATCGAGCGGCTCATCTGCCGGGCGATCATCCCGGCCAGGACGAACGCCGCCAGGAGCGCGATCACGACGACGGCGCCGTTGATGATGGCGTCGTTGCGGGCGTCGGCGGAGATCTGCGCGGCCTCGTCCACCGCCTTGGTGACGAGCTTCTCCTCGACCTCGGTGTAACCGTCGAACTTGGCGGTGGAGGCGGCCATCCAGGTGTCGGGCACGATGCCCTTCCTGGCCAGCGCCTGCTTGCTCCTGCCGGTGGCGATCTCCTGGCCCATGCCGGTGAGGATCGAGCCGTCGGCGCCGCGCGGCGGCGTCGGGAAGTCCTGGCCCGCGGCGGCCGCGCGGGCCTTCGCGGTGGCCAGCTTCTGCTCGCCGTCCCGGGTCTTGCCCGCCATGACGTCCTTGAGCAGCTGCTCGTCGGCGGCGGTGCTGCCCGAGACGAACTCACCGAGCGCGATGCGCTCCAGGTAGGTGTACGAGGTGAACGCGACGATCTGCGCGTCCTTGACGTCGTCCTGGCCGCTCGGCCGCACCAGCAGGTGCGTGCCGATGGAGCGCTGGAGGGAACCCGCCGCCTTGGCCAGCTGGATCGCGTAGACGGACCGGCCGTAGCTCGTCACGTTGCCCGTGTCCAGGCTGAGCTCGTTCGCGAGCTCCATCAGGGAGTGCTGGACGACGACGTAGCCCTCTTCGGTGGCGACCGGGCCGATGCCCTTCGACTCGTCCTTCCGGGCCGCCTCGACCTGGGCGGTGAAGGCCGTCTTGCGGATCGCGGCGAGCTTCGGCTCTTCCTCCTGGAACTTCTTCAGCCGGCGCTTCAGCCCGTCGCTGGGCAGGTCGGTGGCGACTTCCTTGAACTTCCCGGCCGCCTCGTCGGTCGCCGCGTAGGCCTTCTTGACCTCCGGGCTGTCGCGCTGCCCGCTGAGCAGCGGCTGGGCCGTCAGGTCGCGCTCGTTGAGCAGGGCGTGCCCGTACTCGGCGGCGGAGCGCACGATGAGTGCGGTCTTCTCCGCGTCCTGGGCCTGCCGCCAGGTCTGCACGGAACCGTTCACCTGGAAGCCGCCCATGACGAGGGCGACCAGGACGGGTATGAGGAGAATCGCGTTCAGCCGGGTGGCCACCCGCCAGTTGCGGGGGGACATCCGGCTGGAGCTGCCACCTGCCGGCGCGGCGGACGCCTCAGCGACAGGCGGCGCCGCAGCGTGCGACGGCGGCGTGAAGTTGCCCCGCGTCTGCTGCTCTGCGGAGCCGTTCTTGCTTCGCCTCACTCGACCAACAACCTCTCGGCGTCGGCACCTACGCTGTGCCGGTTTTCGTTCAGGGCGGTACTTACGGCTGTGCCTGTTCAGGACGGCTGTACTTACTCAGGAGTTTCGCCGAATTCCAGCACGCCCGACGGTTCCGGGCCAAACAGCCGGATGGCAGCGTTCCTAGTGGCCCATCCCTCAGATAAAACGGGCATAAAGAACGAGCCCCGCCAAAAGGCGGGGCCCGTGTGAGCGCAGCGACACCGCACGACCGCGCCGGGTTGCCGCGCTCGTGCAATTCTCTTTCGAAACGTTATGAACTCCGCGGCCAAACAGGGGCGGAGAGTGTCGTACGCCACAGTCCGTCCCTGTTTGGCTACGGCAACTGCCGTACGCCGCGCCCCACTTGTGTCCTACTTGAGCCGTGCCATCAGGGCGTGCTCGACCAGCGTGATCAGCCCGCTTTTCGCATCGGCCCGGTGCCGGGCGTCCGTGGTGATGATCGGGGTGTCCGGTCCGATCTGGAGGGCCTCGCGGACCTCCTCGGGCGTGTACGGCTGGTAGCCGTCGAAGCCGTTGAGGGCGATGACGAACGGCAGGCCGCTGTTCTCGAAGTAGTCCACCGCGGGGAAGCAGTCCGCGAGGCGGCGGGTGTCGACCAGGACGACCGCGCCGATCGCGCCGCGCACCAGGTCGTCCCACATGAACCAGAAGCGGTCCTGACCCGGAGTGCCGAACAGGTACAGGATCAGGTCCTGGTCCAGCGTGATGCGGCCGAAGTCCATCGCCACCGTGGTGGTGGTCTTGCCCCCGGTGTGGGTGAGGTCGTCGATGCCCGCCGAGGCGGAGGTCATGACGGCCTCCGTGCGCAGCGGGTTGATCTCGGAGACCGCGCCCACGAACGTGGTCTTGCCGACGCCGAACCCGCCCGCGACCACGATCTTCGCGGAGGTGGTGGAGCGGGCCGCTCCGGTCGCGCCGTCCGAGCTAGAGCTTGCGAAGTCCACTGAGCACCCTTTCCAGCAGCGTGACGGCCGGCGTTCCGTCGGCGTCCGCGCCCTCGCCCGGCTGGTGGATGGCCACCATCCCGGCCTCCGCCAGGTCCGCGACGAGAATACGCGCGACGCCGAGCGGCATCGAGAGCAGCGCCGAGACCTCGGCCACCGACTTGACCTCGCGGCACAGGTGGCAGATCCGCTGGTGCTCGGGGAGCAGTGTGGACAGGTGGGCCGGATCGGCCGTGGTGCTGACCAGTGCCTCGATGGCGAGCTGGTAGCGGGGACGGGTCCGGCCGCCGGTCATCGCGTAGGGGCGAACCAGCGGCTGGTCGCCCTCGTACTCGTACGGGGCGTCGAGATGCGCGCCGCCGTACGAATCGTGTGAGGCGGGGGGCGGGGTCATGGGTCCTCCGGGCATGACAGCAAGGGGTCGGCGTGCCGTCTGACTGGGCCGGTGGGGGATTCGGTTATCGGCCAGGCGGTGTGAAGGGCTTGGGGGAAGCCCCTCCTGATGAGGGGTACTGCGGGGGTACGGCGGCGCGCGGCTAGTGCAGCAGGCTGCCCTGCAGTTCCGCGCGCAGGTCAGGGGTGAGGACCGTCCCCGCCCGGTCGACGAGCAGGGCCATCTCGTACCCCACCAGACCGATGTCGGCGTCGGGATGCGCGAGCACCGCCAGCGAGGAACCGTCCGAGATCGACATGAGGAAGAGGAAGCCGCGCTCCATCTCCACCACGGTCTGGGCGACCGGGCCGCCCTCGAAGATCCGGGACGCTCCGGCCGTCAGGGAGGTCAACCCCGAGGCCACGGCGGCGAGTTGGTCGGCTCGGTCACGCGGGAAACCTTCGGACATGGCCAGAAGGAGTCCGTCGGCGGAGACCACCACCGTGTGGGACACCCCTGGGGTGTTGTCCACGAAGTTGGTGATCAACCAGTTCAGATTCTGGGCCGCCTGGCTCATCGGACTCAACTAACGCTCCTGCTGGTGAGTGGGGTCAACGGTGCGGAAGCTGCCAGTGGTTCCGTTGGAACCGGCCTGGCGGCCCTGCTGGATTCCCCGACGAAGATTGGTCAGCCGGCCGCGTACGTCGTCGGGCGCACGGGAGACCTGCGGACCTGTCTGGTGGTTCTGTTCCTGCGCGGTGCCCGGGACCAGGTTGGCCTTCGGGACACGACGCGGAAGTCCTGAGGTGGTGACACCGCCGGCGGCGGGCTTGCGGACCCGCTCGGCCTGCCGGACGAGTTCGTCGTTCGGCGAGGGCCGCCAGCTGACCTCGCCGGCCGGCTCCCGTTCGGGAGCGCCGGTGGGCTGCTGCGGCACGGCGGGGGACTGCGCCCGCGCCTGGGCCTGCTGGGGCTGACCCGGCTGGCCCTGCTCGCCGTGGAACCAGTTCGATTCCAGCGTGTCGAAGAGCGGCGTACGGCCGTCCCCCGGACCCGCGGCCGGCGGCAGGTCGGGGTGGTGCGGAGACCGGCCGTCCTGCGGCTGACGCTGCTGCGGAGCGGACTGGGCGGACCGGCCGGGCTGCGCGGGCGGCACCGGGAGGCTCGCGACGGGACGCGGCGCGTTCGGCGCCTGCGGCACCCCGGCGGGCGGGGCCGGCAGGGGGCCGTCGAGCTCGGAGAGCCCGTACTGGCCTGCCTGCGGCTGCGCCGGGAACTGACCCGTCCGGTGCTGACCCGTGTCGTACGGGTCCACCCGGTGCCGGCCGGCGTCGTACGGGTCCAGCTGGTGCTGGCCCGTGCTGCTGCCGTCCTGCGAGCCGCGCACGTCGGGACGCTCGAACTGTCCGGTGGACGCGGGGTCCTGCCCGCCGCGCCGGCTGTCCTCGGGGGCCTGCGGCTGCGGGGCCTGCGGGAACTGCCCCGTCGACGCCGGGTCCTGGTAGCCGCCGCGCGACGGCGGGAACTGGGCCTGGGGGAGCTGGTCCTGCGGGAACTGAGGCTGCGGGAACTGACCGGTGGCCGACGGGTCCTGCGGTCCGCGGGCGTCGGCCTGCGGGAACCGGCCGGTGCTGCCCGCACCCTGCGGTCCGCGTACGTCGGCGCGCTCGAACTGGCCGGTGGCCGACGGGTCCTGCCGTACGTCGGGACGCTCGTACTGTCCGGTCGTCGAAGCCTGGCCGGGGGGCGGCCCGTTGAAGTCCGGGCGGTCGAACTGCGCGGTGGCGCCGGGACCCTGACGGTCCTCGGTCTCCTCGTGGCCGCGCGGCACGTCCGGGTTCTGCGGCCGGGCGCCCCAGCTGGCGGCCTGGGCCTGCTGCGGGGGACGGAGGGCCTGCGGTGCGGGCTGCGGGGCCGCCGGGTTGCCGCCGGGCAGCTCCGCACGCGGACCGCCGGCCCGGGGGAGCGGCGCCGGGCCGCCGTGCTGGTCCTGCGGCGCGGTCTGCCGTACGTCCTCGCGCCCGCCGCGGCCACCGCCGAAGGCGCCGGCGAGACCGCCGCCGCCCCGCTTCGGGGGACCGGCCGGAGCCGGGTTCGCGGCGAGACCGGCGCCGGGCGTACGGCCGGGCAGCGCGGTCCGCGCACCCGAGCCCGCGCCCACCTGATGGCGGGACGGCTCGGAGCCGAGCGCACCCTGGCCGGCCTGCGGCCCGCCCGGACGGCTGCCGGGACCGCCGCCCGCGCCGGGGCCGCCGGGCAGCCCGGCACGCGCGCCGGGGCCGGCCGGCATCTGCGGCGCGCCGCCCTGACCGCCGGGGCCACCGGGCTTGCCGGGAAGCTTCTTGCCGCCCTGGGCGACATCGACCGGCAGCATGACCAGCGCGGTCGTACCGCCGGAGTCCGACGGGCGGAGCTGGATGCGGATGCCGTGTCGCAGGGACAGCCGGCCGACCACGAACAGACCCATGCGGCGGGAGACCGAGACGTCCACCGTCGGGGGAGCGGCGAGCCGCTCGTTGATCGCGGAGAGGTCCTCGGGGGAGAGGCCGATGCCGGTGTCGTGGATCTCGACGAGCACCCGCCCGTCGGGCAGCGCGTGACCGGTGACGCGCACCTTGGTCTGCGGCGAGGAGAACGACGTCGCGTTCTCCAGCAGCTCGGCGAGCAGGTGCACGAGGTCGTTGACGACGCGGCCGGCGACCTCGGTCGAGGGCACTGAGGAGAGCTCGATGCGCTCGTACTGCTCCACCTCGGAGGCGGCGGCGCGGAGCACGTCGACCAGCGGCACGGGCCGGGTCCAGCGCCGGCCCGGCTCCTCGCCCGCGAGGACGAGGAGGTTCTCGCCGTTCCGGCGCATACGGGTCGCGAGGTGGTCGAGCTTGAAGAGGGAGGAGAGCTGGTCCGGGTCGGCCTCGCGGGACTCCAGTTCGGAGATGAGCGAGAGCTGACGCTGGATGAGGCCCTGCGAACGCCGCGAGAGGTTGGTGAACATCGCGTTGACGTTGCCTCGCAGCAACGCCTGCTCGGCGGCGAGTCGTACGGCCTCGCGGTGCACGTCGTCGAACGCGGAGGCCACGCGGCCGATCTCGTCCCGGCTGTGCACGCCGACGGACTCCACGGAGGTGTCCACGTCCTGCGGGTCGGACTCGGAGAGCGCCTTGACGAGTTCGGGCAGCCGTTCCTGGGCGACCCGGGTCGCGGTGTCCTGGAGGCGGCGCAGCGAACGGATCATGGAGCGGGCCACCACGAAGGCGCCCACGAGCGAGACGCCGAGCACGAGGAGGATGACCGCACCGGAGATGATCGTGGAGCGCTCGGAGTCCGCCTGGAGCTCGCGTGCCTTCTGCTCCATGTCGTTGAGCAGCGTGGCCTCGATGCGCTTCATCACCTCGATCTCCATGCTGGCCTGGTCGTTCCAGTCCTGGTACGACCGCTTGGGGGCCGCCTTCATGGCGCCTTCGGTCGACAGGACGAGGCTCGCGTACTCTTCGGCGCGCTTGGAGTCGGGGTTGGAGTTCTTCAGGACGTCCAGCAGGGGCAAGGACGCGTCGCCGTAGATCCGGCGGAACGTTTCGAGCGCCGCCGCCTCGTTCAGCAGGGCGGTGTGACCGGAGAGCCGGTCGCTCTCCACGAGACGGGTCTCGGAGTCGGGGCCCTCGGGCGTGGCGGGCAGCGCCGCGGCGATGGTGGCGCGCTGCACCGAGGCGTATTCCTTGGCCGAGGAGAACGCGGCCAGGGCACGGGTACGGGTGATCATCTCCGGGCTGGAGGTGGCCTGCGCCATGTCCTGGGAGAGGCTCAGCAGAGCGGTGATCATCCCGCTGTAGGCGCTGACCGTCTGCGAGTTGCCCGCGCCCGCGCCGTTCTGGAAGGCGTCGGCGCGGACCTCCTGAAGGGAGTTCAGCCGGACCGAGATCTCGCGGAGGCTGCCTCGGATGCTGTTGAGGGCCTGGTCCGACTCGTCGCCCGCCGCGACTTCCTTGGTCCCGCGCAGGAACGCGGCCCGCACGCGGTCGGTCTTGTCGGTCTCGGCCTTGACGACCGGAGCCGTGCGGGGCGTGCCGTTGGCGAGCGGCCCCGCGGTCTTGTCCCGCTCGTTCTGCAGTGCCGCGGCGAGGTCGGTCGCCTGGCGCGTCATGTCGGTCAGCAGCTGCATGTGCTCCAGCTGCTGCATGTCGTTGAGGGACTCGTTGATGCGGAGCGCGCCGAGCGAGGTCGCCGCGACCACGGGGAGGGCCAGCAGCGAGACGAGGCGGGTGCTGATGCTCCAGTTGCGCAGGGATATTCGGGTGCCCGCGCTGATCGGCTTGGGAGCCTTGGCGGCCTTCGGCTTGGCGCCGCCGGCCGCGCTCGCGGACTCCCGGCCGCCACCGCCACCGAAGGCGTTGCCGCCGCCGAACGCACCGGCGCCGCGGTCACCGCCCGCGCCGCCGGGCTGGGCAGCACGGGGCGCCCCGCCGGCCTGCGCCGGGTCCCTGTCCTGGGGGGTCCGGGCGTGCTGGGGCTGGGGCGATGAGCCACGGTCGGTCCCGCCGCGCGGCTCCTGCTCCGCCGCAGCGCTGCCATCCCTCTTGAAACGTCCCTGCACTAGCGTCGCAACCTCTGGACCAGGCGTTCCGCCGCAGAGCGGCCGAACGGTGTCGAGTCGTGGGGTACCGGATCGTCCCCATTGGGTGGTCGTGAGTGACCGCGGTCCGGGGAATTCCAGCACAGTGCCGGATCTCCAACAAGGCCCGTGGTTCGCGGCACGACCAGCGTGACGCATTGTGTCGACCGAGTCACCAGACGTAGAGCCCTTTCCGGTATCAAACGGTCAATAACTGACGAGTCACTTAGGGGTGGGGGGTGCCCCGGTCGCGCCCCACACGGGATGATCGGGAGCGGAATGGTGCCTTCAGGCATGCAATGTCCGTTTCCCCCCACAAGATCAAGAGCACCAAATGCGGCATTTGCCCAACATCCCGTGAGCAAACTCACACGAAGATCCCCGCACATTCCCGGCTTTGGCCGGGAAGTGGATGTTTAGCCTGACGCTTTACAGGGATTGCGAATCCGACCACCGGCGCCCGCCCGGCGCCCTTACGACAAGGCGCGACCTGCACATGACGACGAAGACGGCGAAGAAGTCGGCCCCTGCGCTCCGCAACCTGGCCAACCCGCAGCGCACGACGCTCGCCCACCTGGACTCCTCGGCGACCCCCAAGACGGCCGCCCTGCCCCAGTACGCCCAGGAACTGCCCACCGTCACCGCGAACGCCCGCCGCACCGTCCTGATGGTCGCCCCGGAGGCCCAGCAGCTTCCCGAGGCCGCCCCCGCGTAACCCGCCCCACGCGCCGTGCGCCGCGGCCCCGCTCAGCGAACGGGGCGAAGCCGCCACCCCCACCCGCGTTAGCCTGGAGCGTCAGACTTCCGCCAGCTCAGTGAGGGGCACAGGCACACCGTGCGCATCGCCAGATTCTCCATCGACGGCAACGTCGCCTTCGGCGCGGTCGAGGGCGACGGAACCGTTGACTCCGGTGACCTCGTCCTCGACATCATCAAGGGCATTCCGTACGCCGACTTCGAGCTGTCCGGCGTCAAGGTCCCCCTCAGCAAGGTGCGCCTTCTGCCGCCCGTGCTGCCCAGCAAGGTCGTGGGCATCGGCCGCAACTACGCGGAGCACGCGGCGGAACTCGGCAATGAGGTGCCGGACCTCCCCCTCGCCTTCTTCAAGCCGTCCACCTCAGTGATCGGCCCCGGCGACTCCATCGCGTACCCCTCCTTCTCCTCCGAACTGCACCACGAGGCCGAACTGGCCGTGGTCATCGGCCGCATGTGCCGCGAGGTCCCCGCGGACCGCGTCAAGGACGTGATCTTCGGTTACACCGCGGCCAACGACGTCACCGCCCGTGACGTCCAGCAGCGCGAGAAGCAGTGGGCCCGCGCCAAGGGCTTCGACACCTCCTGCCCGCTCGGCCCCTGGGTGGAGACGGACCTCGACCCCGCCGACCTCACCATCCAGTGCACGGTCAACGGAGAACAGCGCCAGCTCGGCCGCACCAGCGACATGATCCGCTCGGTCGGCGACCTGATCTCGCACCTCTCCGAAGCGATGACCCTCCTCCCCGGGGACGTCATCCTCACCGGCACCCCCGCGGGTGTCGGACCCCTGAACGTCGGCGACGAGGTCGCCGTCACCATCGAAGGCATCGGCACTCTCACCAACAAGGTGATCAAGCGTGGCTAACACCCCCTCGTCCCCCGTCCGCGTACGGTTCTGCCCCTCCCCGACGGGCAACCCGCACGTGGGCCTCGTCCGTACCGCCCTCTTCAACTGGGCCTACGCCCGGCACACCGGCGGCACCATGGTCTTCCGCATCGAGGACACCGACGCCGCGCGCGACTCCGAGGAGAGCTACCAGCAGCTCCTGGACTCGATGCGCTGGCTCGGCCTCGACTGGGACGAGGGTCCGGAGGTCGGCGGCCCGCACGCGCCGTACCGCCAGTCCGAGCGCATGGACCTCTACAAGGACGTCGCCGAGAAGCTGCTGGCGGCCGGTCACGCCTACCACTGCTACTGCTCCACCGAGGAGCTGGACGCCCGCCGCGACGCCGCCCGCGCCGCCGGCAAGCCGTCCGGCTACGACGGGCACTGCCGCGACCTCACCGGTGAGCAGAAGGAGGCGTACGAGGCCGAGGGCCGCCCCGCGATCGTCCGCTTCCGGATGCCCGACGAGGCCATCACCTTCACGGACCTGGTCCGCGGCGAGATCACCGTCCAGCCCGAGAACGTCCCGGACTACGGCATCGTGCGGGCCAACGGCGCCCCGCTCTACACGCTCGTCAACCCGGTCGACGACGCGCTGATGGCGATCACCCACGTGCTGCGCGGCGAGGACCTGCTCTCCTCCACCCCGCGCCAGATCGCTCTCTACCGGGCGCTGATCTCCCTCGGCATCGCCAAGGAGATCCCCGCCTTCGGCCACCTCCCGTACGTCATGGGCGAGGGCAACAAGAAGCTCTCCAAGCGCGACCCGCAGGCGTCCCTCAACGTCTACCGCGAGCGCGGCTTCCTCCCCGAGGGCCTGCTGAACTACCTGTCCCTGCTCGGCTGGTCCTTCTCCGCCGACCAGGACATCTTCACGGTCCCCGAGCTGATCGAGAAGTTCGACGTCGCCGACGTCAACGCCAACCCGGCGCGCTTCGACCTCAAGAAGGCCGAGTCGATCAACGCGGACCACATCCGCCTCCTCGACCCCAAGGCCTTCGCCGACGCCTGCGAGCCCTGGCTGACGGCGCCGCACGCCAACTGGGCCCCCGAGGACTTCGACCGCGCCGCCTGGGAGGCCATCGCCCCGCACGCCCAGACCCGCGTCACGGTGCTCTCCGACATCACCGCCAACGTGGACTTCCTGTTCCGCGCGGAGCCGGTCGAGGACGAGGCCTCCTGGGCCAAGGCCATGAAGGGCGACCCGGCCGCCCTCCTGACCAGCGCCCGCGCCACGCTGGAGGCGGCCGACTGGTCGGACCCGGAGTCCCTCAAGAACGCCGTCCTGGCCGCCGGTGAGGAGCACGGCCTCAAGCTCGGCAAGGCCCAGGCCCCGGTCCGTGTCGCCGTCACCGGCCGCACGGTCGGCCTGCCCCTCTTCGAGTCCCTCGAAATCCTGGGCAAGGACAAGACCCTGACCCGCATCGACGCGGCCCTGGCGAAGCTCGCCGGGTAGGTGTGGTGCCGTGCATACGGCAGGGGGCGGCGACCGCACGGTTGCCGCCCCCTCTTGTTTCCGGTCGTACGGATGCGCAAATACTGCTCCCATGCCCCTTCGCGCCGTCCTCTGGGACATCGACGACACGATCTTCGACTACGCGTCCGCCGACCGCATCGGGATGCAGCGGCACTTCGCCGCCGAGGGACTGCCGCACGGGTACGAGAGCGCGGAGCACGCCCTCGCGCGGTGGCAGGAGCTCACGCGGCTGCACTGGGGGCGCTTCGCCGCGGGGCACTCCACCTTCGAGGAACAGCGGCGCGACCGGATCCGTGACTTCCTCGGCGCGGACATGCCCGACGCCGTCGCCGACGACTGGTTCGCCCGGCACGTGGCCCACTACGAGGCCGCCTGGGCGCTCTTCCCGGACGCGGTGCCCGTCCTGGACGCCCTCGCCGACGGCTACCGGCACGCGGTCCTCTCCAATTCGAGCATCCGCAACCAGGACCGCAAACTGCGCGTCCTCGGCGTGCGCGACCGGTTCGAGGCGGTGCTGTGCGCCGCGGAACTCGGGGTGGCCAAGCCGGCCCCCGAGGCGTTCCACGCGGCTTGCGACGCCCTCGCGCTGCCGCCCCACGAGGTGGCGTACATCGGGGACGAGCCGGACATCGACGCCCGCGGAGCGGTCGCCGCCGGGCTGACCGGGATCTGGCTGGACCGCAGGGGGGCGGGCGGGCATCCGGAGCTGGTGAGCGTCTCCGGGCTGGCGCAGCTCCCTGACCTGCTGGCGGGCAATACCCGTTTTGGTGCCCCGGGAACCTTCGGGTAATGTTCTTTCTGCGCCGCCCGAGCGGGCCGAAAGGTCCGGCCGGAAAGCGCAGACCGAACAGAGACCCCCGATCAGGGGTTGCGTTCTGGTGGGCTATGGTGTAATTGGCAACACTACGGTTTCTGGTACCGTCATTCTAGGTTCGAGTCCTGGTAGCCCAGCTCGCGAGAGCTGTTGAAGTTCATAGAGCATGAAACAGCTCAGCTAGGGCCCCCGTTGTGTAGCGGCCTAGCACGCCGCCCTCTCAAGGCGGTAGCGCCGGTTCGAATCCGGTCGGGGGTACAGATCCTTTCTTTCCGACACCTTCAGGTCGCTCCTGGATGTATCGACGCGAGGATCGCTAGGGCCCCCGTTGTGTAGCGGCCTAGCACGCCGCCCTCTCAAGGCGGTAGCGCCGGTTCGAATCCGGTCGGGGGTACTGGTTGCAAACCAACTCAAAATGGTCTCAACCACCATGGGCTATGGTGTAATTGGCAACACTACGGTTTCTGGTACCGTCATTCTAGGTTCGAGTCCTGGTAGCCCAGCGCATGTTGATCCCCTTGGTTCCCACGGTATTCAAGTGGACGGTCGATCTGCAGTTCACAGGCCCCCGTTGTGTAGCGGCCTAGCACGCCGCCCTCTCAAGGCGGTAGCGCCGGTTCGAATCCGGTCGGGGGTACGTACGAGAAGAGGCCCTCCGCATCCCAGTGATGCGGAGGGCCTCTTCGCATGTCCGCCCCCGCGGGCCGGACGGTTCCCTCGATCCCTCAGTAGGGCCGTGCAGCACCCGCGCGTACGGCGGAGCGAATGCGGGCAGAGTCCGGCCGTGCCCGCATCGAGGGGCACCGGGGCTCCGCTTCCTCGGCGGGAGGGGCGCGGTACCACGGGACGCGGACGCCGTCCGGCGGCCGCCGGACGCCACGATGCCCTGGTGGCCCGCGAGTTCGGGCACGGGCACCCGCTCACGGGACTGTCCGTACGGCGTCCCGCTGCTTCGATGCGCGACCCCTGAAAGTCTTCACCTCCGCCCACCCGAGGAGCGTTGACGTGGAACCCCTCGTACGCACCGCGGAACTACGCGTCATCCGTCTGTACCAGCCGCACGGTCTGCGGGTCGAGGGGGTGGTGGACGTACACGGCCACCGCCACCTGAGCGAGGCTCTCGAAGCGGTCGCGCAGACCGCCGGGGACGTCCATCTGGACCTGTCCGGGCTGGAGTTCCTCGACCTCGGCGGCCTGCGCCTGCTGATGGACTTCGCCCGCTCGCGTCCCGAGGGCCGACAGGTGGAGCTGGCGGGTCTCGCCCCGCACCTCCGGCAGGTCATCACCCTCGTCGGGTGGGACGAGACCCCAGGCCTGCGGCTGCGTGCGCGCCGTGCCGGGTGAAGCGCGCCACCGGGTTCGTGTGCGTCGGGAACGTCCCGCGCCGCACGCCCAGTTGGGGTGTTCGGGCGGGACGTTGCTCGGCACCGGCCGGGGCGTGGCGGTGGCGTCGCCTGTGCGAACCCGCCCAAGTGCGTTACGTGGAGGGCCGGTTGAAGCCCGGTCCGCGAGCCGCGGGAACCAGGGACACCGAGTGGGGGTGACCGGCATCCCACCCCCGGGGAGCGGCAACGGCGTTCAGCCGCCCGAGCGGCGCAGCGACTCCGAGAGGCGCGCCGCCGCGTCGATGACCGCCTGGGCGTGCATCCGGCCCGGGTGGCGGGTCAGGCGCTCGATCGGTCCGGAGACCGAGACGGCGGCGACCACACGGTTGGACGGGCCGCGGACAGGGGCGGAGACCGAGGCCACGCCCGGCTCGCGCTCGCCGATCGACTGCGCCCAGCCCCGGCGGCGTACCCCGGAGAGGGCGGTCGCCGTGAAGCGGGCGCCCTGGAGACCCCGGTGCAGACGCTCCGGCTCCTCCCAGGCCATCAGGATCTGGGCGGAGGATCCGGCCTTCATGGTGAGCGTGGAGCCGACCGGGACGGTGTCCCGCAGTCCGGACAGCCGTTCCGCGGCGGCCACGCAGATGCGCATGTCGCCCTGGCGGCGGTAGAGCTGTGCGCTCTCGCCGGTCACGTCGCGCAGATGGGTCAGTACCGGTCCTGCGGTGGCCAGCAGGCGGTCCTCGCCGGCCGCCGCCGAGAGCTCGGAGAGGCGGGGGCCCAGGATGAACCGGCCCTGCATGTCGCGAGCCACCAGCCGGTGGTGTTCCAGTGCCACGGCCAGCCTGTGGGCCGTGGGTCGTGCGAGCCCGGTCGCCGCGACCAACCCGGCGAGGGTGGCCGGACCGGACTCCAGGGCGCTCAGCACGAGCGCCGCCTTGTCGAGAACGCCGACGCCGCTAGAGTTGTCCATGCGTCGATACTCGCGTCTCACTCTGTGAAACGCAAGTTCAATTTTCCAACGAACTTGTCACGCTGTACCCGCGGCCGTACAACGGTCCGCGGTCACCGCCCCGCACGGGGGTCCGGGCGGGGCGGACCGACATCTCTAGTTGAGCCGGCAAAGCCGCCGGCCGGAGGGAAAGCGATGGGTAGGACACTCGCGGAGAAGGTCTGGGACGACCATGTCGTCCGGCGTGCGGAGGGAGAGCCCGACCTGCTCTTCATCGACCTTCACCTGCTGCACGAGGTCACCAGCCCGCAGGCCTTCGACGGACTGCGCAAGAGCAACCGCGCGGTACGGCGCCTCGACCTGACCATCGCCACCGAGGACCACAACACTCCCACCCTCGACATCGACAAGCCGATCGCGGACCCCGTCTCGCGCATCCAGCTGGAGACGCTGCGCAAGAACTGCGCCGACTTCGGGGTACGGCTGCACCCGCTGGGCGACGTCGAGCAGGGCGTCGTCCACGTGGTGGGACCGCAGCTGGGCCTGACGCAGCCGGGCACCACCGTGGTCTGCGGCGACTCGCACACCTCGACGCACGGCGCGTTCGGCGCGCTGGCCTTCGGCATCGGAACGTCCCAGGTCGAGCACGTACTGGCCACCCAGACCCTGCCGATGGCCCGCCCCAGGACCATGGCCATCACGGTCGAGGGCGAACTGCCGGACACCGTCACCGCGAAGGACCTGATCCTGGCGATCATCGCGAAGATCGGCACCGGCGGAGGCCAGGGCTACGTCCTCGAATACCGCGGCCCGGCCATCGAGAAGCTGTCGATGGAAGCGCGCATGACCATCTGCAACATGTCGATCGAGGCCGGCGCCCGCGCGGGCATGATCGCCCCGGACGCCACCACCTTCGACTACCTGAAGGGCCGCGACCACGCCCCGCAGGGCGAGGACTGGGACGCCGCCGTGGCGTACTGGAAGACGCTGAAGACCGACGACGACGCGGTCTTCGACGCGGAGGTCGTCATCGACGCCGCCTCGCTCGCCCCGTTCGTCACCTGGGGCACCAACCCCGGCCAGGGCGCGCCGCTCTCCGCGAACGTCCCCGACCCCGCTTCGTACGAAGACCCGTCGGAGCGCAACGCCGCGGAAAAAGCTCTGGAGTACATGGGGTTGACCGCGGGGCAGCCGCTGCGCGACATCAGGGTCGACACCGTCTTCGTCGGCTCCTGCACCAACGGCCGCATCGAGGACCTGCGCGCGGCCGCCGCGATCGTCGAGGGCCGTTCGGTGGCCGACGGGGTGCGGATGCTGGTCGTCCCGGGTTCGGTACGGGTGGCGCTGCAGGCCGTCGCGGAGGGCCTTGACAAGGTGTTCACGCAGGCCGGGGCCGAATGGCGGCACGCGGGCTGCTCGATGTGCCTGGGCATGAACCCCGACCAGCTCGCCCCCGGTGAGCGCTCAGCCTCCACCTCCAACCGGAATTTCGAGGGCAGGCAGGGCAAGGGAGGCCGTACGCACCTGGTGTCGCCGCAGGTCGCGGCGGCAACCGCCGTACTCGGCCACCTGGCCTCGCCCGCCGACCTGTCCGACGCAGACGCAACCGCCCTCGTGGAGGCCTGAGAACCATGGAAGCTTTCACCGCGCACACCGGCCGGGCCGTCCCGCTGCGCCGCTCCAACGTCGACACCGACCAGATCATCCCTGCTCACTGGCTCAAGAAGGTGACCAGGGACGGTTTTGAGGACGGGCTCTTCGAGGCCTGGCGCAAGGACCCGGAGTTCGTGCTCAACAAGCCCGAACGGGCGGGCGCCACCGTGCTGGTCGCCGGACCCGACTTCGGCACCGGTTCCTCCCGCGAGCACGCCGTCTGGGCCCTCCAGAACTACGGTTTCAAGACAGTTGTGTCCTCCCGTTTCGCGGACATCTTCCGGGGCAATTCGCTTAAGAACGGCCTGCTGACCGTGGTCCTGGAGCAGCAGGTGGTGGACGCGCTGTGGGAGCTGGTGGAGCAGGACCCGACCGCCGAGATCACCGTTGACCTCCAGGACAGGCAGGTGCGGGCCGAGGGCATCACCGCCGACTTCGAGTTGGACGAGAACGCCCGCTGGCGCCTGCTCAACGGCCTGGACGACATCAGCATCACGCTCCAGAACGAGGACGCGATCTCGACGTACGAATCAAGCCGCCCCTCCCACAAGCCGAGTACCCTGCGCGGCTGATCCCCTTCCGGGCCTCGTTCTCCGTGCCGCGGTAGCCCGTTCGGCCTGAGATCCATGCCTCACTTTCGGCGCCCCCCGCCATTCGTGGCGGGGGGCGCCGAACTGTGTTCCGGGTCTCAACTACGCTTGTGGGTCCGGAAGTTGGGCACCGGGGTTGGAGTGGCTGGTGGGGCTGATGGAGCCTGGAATTCCGCTAGTTGCCCCCGGCGGAGGCGACAACTCGCCCCAGATGGCACAATCGGTGCATGGAACGCGACAGCCAACTCGAGCTCTACGGCGTGGTCGCGGACCGATTGAAAGAAGCACACACAAGGGTGCGTGCACTGCAAGTCCCGGAGGGCGTACGGATGGCGCTGTCCCGGAAGCTGCTGGTCATCACGGCCGCGGCGAAACACGATCTCGCCGATGCGGCTAGACGCCTCGACAGGTTCACTCAGGACCTCGACGAGGGTCGATTTCCGGAAGGCAACTAGGTCTGTCAACCAGGTCTACGGATCTCCCGCAAGACCTACTTCGTTGCGGCACTAGGGTGATTAGCCCGTTTCGTGTTTGATTTGCGGTATATATCTGCCTAACGTGCGAAAAAGCCTGGACATTTCGTTCCGGCAATGTCTCCGAAGGGGAAGACGTGAACAAGGCCCAGCTCGTAGAAGCGATTGCCGACAAGGTCGGCGGCCGTCAGCAGGCCGCGGACGCCGTGGACGCCGTCCTGGACGCGATCGTGCGTGCCGTCGTCGCGGGCGACCGCGTCTCGGTCACCGGTTTCGGCTCGTTCGAGAAGGTCGACCGTCCGGCCCGTTACGCCCGTAACCCGCAGACGGGTGAGCGCGTTCGGGTCAAGAAGACCTCCGTGCCGCGCTTCCGTGCGGGTCAGGGCTTCAAGGACCTGGTCGCCGGCTCGAAGAAGCTCCCGAAGAACGACGTCGCCGTGAAGAAGGCGCCCAAGGGCAGCCTCTCCGGCGGTTCTTCCACCCGCACCACCGCCAAGGCCGCCGCCAAGAAGGCCACCGCCAAGAAGGCGACCGCCACCAAGAAGGCCACCGCGGCGAAGAAGACGACCGCGACGCCCGCCAAGAAGACCACGACCACGGCGACGGCGAAGAAGACCACGGCCAAGAAGACCACCGGTGCCGCCAAGAAGGCGACCCCGGCGACGACGGCGAAGAAGGCCACCCCGGCCAAGAAGACCGCCACCACGACCAACAAGGCCGCGGCCAAGAACACCGCTCCGGCGAAGAAGGCGGCCGCCACCAAGGCGCCCGCCAAGAAGACCACTGCGCGCAAGACCACGGCGAAGAAGACCCCCGCCAAGAAGAAGTAGTTCACGGCAGCGCGGTACTCACACGCCGGGCCGGGCTCCCTCCGGGGAGCCCGGCCCGCGGTGCGTTCCGGGGCCGCACCGGCGCTCCGGCGCCTTCCGCGGGCGGGTGGCGCGGAGTTACCGGCGGGGCGCGGGGGAAACGTGTGCCACAAGGGCTGCAGGAGGTCGCAGGAGCCCCGCTCAGAACGTCTGGAGCGTCACCAGGGTGATCCGTCGGGACGCGTCCTCACCGGCCGTCTCGATCCGGACCCGCTGGCCCGCGCGCAGCAGCCGCAGGCCGCCCGCGTCGAAGGCCGCGGCGTCGAAGGGGACCGGGGTGCCGTCGTCGAGCAGCACACTGCCGTTGCGGGTTTCGGGGTCGTATGTGTACGCGGTCGCCTGCATGGCCGCAGCGTATCGGGAGTCGCCCCGTCGCGCTCTCAGCACTGAGGCTGACGCAGGGCGTCCGAGAACGCGCCGCGCAGGGCCGCCGTGCGCGGGCCCGTTCCCAGCGCGAACGCGGCACGGAGATCGTCACCGGTGTCGACGTCCTGACGCACCGAATCCACCCATTCGAGCAGGAGTTCCTCGGCGCCCGAAATGATGTGCCGGATACGGGAGGGTCCCCCGAACGAGGGCCGCAATTCCACTTCTGGCGCAGCGGAAAGGAATGTAGTTCCGATTCCGGCCGCGTCCGTCAGAAATGCACGCGGAAATTCCGCCGCACGGGAGAGCACCCGCCGCAATTCGGCCGGCCGCAGCGCGGGCAGGTCCGCGTTCAGCGCGGCGACCGCGGCGTCCGGTCGCCGCACCCGCACGGACCGCGCCCCGTACGCCAGCGCCGCGTTGAGGCCGGCCGCCGGGGCGTCGGGCACGATGCGCGCCCCCAACGCGGCCAGCGCCGCTCCCGCCGCCTCGTCGTCCGTGACGACCACCACATCCCGTACCTCCGCGACGGACAGCGCCGCCGCCACGGTGTCCTGCGCGAACGCCAATGCGAGCCCCGGCCGGAGGGCGTCTCCGGCGGCGGGCGCGAGCCTGCTTTTCGCCCGTGCCAAGGGTTTGAGCGGGACGACCAGGGACCAGGCGGGGGTCCGGGGCGGGTTCAGGGCGGGCCTTTCGTCCGGTGCGGGTCGGGACCTTCGTCCCGTGAGCGGCGACGGAACGCGGACCATTGTCGCGCGGGGCACCCGCAACCAGGAGGCCCGGCCCCGGGCCCGGGGCGTACGGTGTTCTCGACAGACGAGGGACCCGGGGCGACACTTGTCCGCCTGAACCAGGCGCACAGGTGCACACGGGGTGCAGTGGCCAGGGTCCCAGAGGAAGGTGTCCCGAGTGTCCCGCCACAGAATCGGCTTCTGGTACCGCCTGGCCGCGGTCATCGCCAAACCCCCGCTGCTGGTTCTGTTCAAGCGTGACTGGCGTGGAATGGAGCACGTTCCGGCGGAGGGCGGATTCATCACCGCCGTGAACCACAACTCCTATGCGGACCCGCTGTCGTACGCGCACTGGCAGTACAACACCGGCCGGGTGCCGCGCTTCCTGGCCAAGGCGGGCCTGTTCAAGACCCCGTTCGTCGGCATGATGCTGCGCGGGACCGGCCAGATCCCCGTCTACCGCGAGACCACGGACGCGATGAACGCCTTCCGCGCCGCCATCGCGGCCATCGAGAACGGCGAGTGCGTCGCCTTCTACCCGGAGGGCACCCTCACCCGCGACCCCGACATGTGGCCGATGGCCGGCAAGACGGGGGCCGCACGCGTCGCGTTGCAGACCAGGGCGCCCGTGATCCCGGTGGCCCAGTGGGGCGCGAACCTGGCCATGCCGCCCTACGCGAAGGGCAGGAAGACGCACTTCTTCCCGCGCAAGACCCTCCAGGTGCTCGCCGGGCCGCCGGTGGACCTGGAACGGTTCTACGGCAAGGAACCGACGCCCGACGTGCTGCGCGAGGCGACCGAGGCCATCATGGCGGCGATCACCGAACTGCTCGCCGAGGTGCGGCAGGAACCGGTGCCCACCGAGGTGTACGACCACCGCAGGGCACGCGCCGAGCAGCGGCGCAGGGCGGCCGCCGCGAAGGCCGCGGCAAGGACGACGACGGGAGAGGACGAGAAGTGACGACACGGGTCGCCGTCTTCGGCAACGGTTCATGGGGCACCGCGTTCGCGATGGTGCTCGCCGACGCGGGCTGCGAGGTGTCCCTGTGGGGGCGCCGCGCCGCCCTCGCGGACGCCATCAATTCCTCCCGTACGAACCCCGACTACCTGCCGGGGGTCGCACTGCCCGCCGGGATCACGGCGACCGCCGACGCGGCGCGGGCCGCCGAAGGAGCGGACTTCGCGGTGCTGTGCATCCCGTCGCAGACGCTGCGCGAGAACCTCGTCGGCTGGACCGGCCTGCTGCCCGCCCAGTCCGTCATCGTCTCCCTGATGAAGGGCGTCGAACTCGGCACCGCCAAGCGCATGAGCGAGGTCGTCGCCGAGGTCGCGAAGGTGCCCGAGGAACGGGTGGCCGTGCTCAGCGGCCCCAACCTCTCCAAGGAGATCGCCGCCCGGCACCCCGCCGCCGCCGTGGTCGCCTGCCGCGACGAGGACGCCGCCGTACGGTTCCAGGCGGCCTGCCACACCCCGTACTTCCGCCCCTACACCACGACCGACGTGGTCGGCGTGGAGCTCGGCGGCGCGGTCAAGAACGTCATCGCGCTCGCCGTCGGCATCGCCAACGGCATGGGCCTCGGCGACAACACCAAGGCCTCCCTCATCACCCGCGGCCTCGCCGAGACCACCCGGCTCGGACTCGCCATGGGCGCCGACCCGCACACCTTCGCCGGGCTCGCGGGCATGGGCGACCTGGTCGCCACCTGCTCCTCGCCGCTGTCCCGCAACAACACCTTCGGTATGAACCTGGGCCGCGGCATGACCCTCCAGGAGGCGGTCGCCGCCACCAAGCAGACCGCCGAGGGCGTCAAGTCCTGCGAGTCCGTGCTGGATCTGGCGACGCGCCACGGCGTCGAGATGCCGATCACCGAGACGGTGGTGAGCATCGTCCACGAGGGTAAGCCGCCGCTGGTCGCGGTCAAGGAACTCATGTCGCGCAGCGCGAAGCCCGAGCGCTGATTCCGGCGGGCACAGCGGGTACCCTCAAGCCGATATGAGCAGCGAGAACCTCCCCCAGAGCCCTGACCAGGACCAGGCGCCCCAGGAGCCGCGCAAGCCGCGCGTGGCCGTCGTCTTCGGCGGCCGAAGCTCCGAGCACGGGATTTCGGTCGTCACGGCCGGTGCCGTCATGCGGGCCATCGACCGCGAGAAGTACGACGTGCTGCCGATCGGCATCACGTCGGACGGGCGCTGGGCGCTGACCGCCGACGAACCCGACCGCATGGCGATCACCGACCGCAAGGTCCCCAACGTCGAGCAGCTCGCCGAGTCCACCGAGGGCGCGGTGGTCCTGTCCGTCGACCCCGCCAACCGCGAGGTCGTCTACAGCGAGCCGGGCTCGGTGCCCAAGGCGCTCGGCGAGGTCGACGTCGTCTTCCCCGTGCTGCACGGCCCGTACGGCGAGGACGGCACGCTCCAGGGCCTGCTGGAGCTCTCCGGGGTGCCCTACGTGGGCTCCGGCGTCCTCGCGTCGGCCGTCGGCCAGGACAAGGAGTACATGAAGCGCGTCTTCCTCTCCTTCGGACTGCCGGTCGGACCGTACGAGGTGATCCGGCCGCGCGAGTGGGCCGCCGACCCCTCCGCCGCCCGCGCGCGCATCGTCGACTTCGCGGGCGAGCACGGCTGGCCGCTCTTCGTGAAACCCGCCCGCGGCGGCTCCTCCATGGGAATCACCAAGGTGAGCGACCTGTCCGGGCTGGACGAGGCGATCGAGGAGGCACAGCGGCACGACCCGAAGGTGCTCGTCGAGTCGCTGCTCACCGGTCGCGAGATCGAGTGCGGGGTGCTGGAGTTCGAGGACGGCCCGCGGGCGAGCGTGCCCGCGGAGATCCCGCCGGTCTCCGCCCACGACTTCTACGACTTCGAGGCGAAGTACATCGACTCCGCGGCCGGGATCGTTCCCGCGCCGCTGACCGGCGCGCAGACCGCCGAACTCCAGCGGCTCGCCGTCCGGGCCTTCGACGCGGCGTCCTGCGAAGGACTCGTCCGGGCGGACTTCTTCCTCCAGGACAACGGCGAGTTCGTGATCAACGAGATCAACACGATGCCCGGCTTCACGCCCATCTCGATGTATCCGAGGATGTGGCAGGAGAGCGGCGTGGACTACGCGGAGCTGATCGACCGGCTCATCCAGGCGGCGCTCCGGCGCCCCACCGGACTGCGGTAGTACCCGTACGGGTGGCGGACACCGCCCCTGGACGACCGGCCGGACCCCCGTGCCTGCTAGTCGTCCAGGGTCTTGGGGATCGACTTGTCGACGGGCTTCGCGAAGTCGACGAGGATGCCCGCGTCCGCGTGGTACGAGGCGGGGACCAGCAGCTCCACGTACGCCTCGCGGTAGCGCGAGTAGAACCGCAGCCCGTCCTCGTCCCGGTCGTCGACCACCCAGCCCACGCCGTTCACCTCCGCGCCGTGCAGCGACGGGTCGGCCACCTCGGCGGGCCGGTCGATGCCGCAGCGCAGTACGATCGCCGGGTCGCCCCAGGCCGCGGTGTACGGGGACTCGGGCGACGTGTCGCGGCGTGCCACGTCCTCAAGGACCTTCGCAGGGAGCTCCTTGTGGAGCGCCCTGCAGTACCCCGCGATGTCGGCGGGCGGCGAAGGAACCGCCACGGCCTGCGAACCGTCGGTGGGAGAACAGGCAACGGCCGCCGACAGCAGAAGCGCTGCGGCGGCCGAGGTGCGGCCGAGCCGGTGGGTCGAGGACTTCATCCGGCCAAGCGTAGACGGGGCTACAGGTGGACGACCGGGCAGGTCAGTGTGCGTGTGATGCCGTCCACCTGCTGGATCTTGGCAACCACCATGCGGCCGAGTTCGTCGACGGTGTCCGACTGGGCCCGCACGATCACGTCGTAGGGTCCGGTCACGTCCTCGGCCTGGACGACTCCCGAGATTTTCCCGATCAGGTCGGCAACGGTCGACGCCTTGCCGACTTCGGTCTGGATGAGGATGTACGCCTGTACCACGGAACCTCCAAGGCGGCCACGAGGATCATGTGGGGTGGGGGAAAGAGACGCCACCGTACCGTGTCGCCGCGGGCGGTGGGGAGACCTGCGCGACCGCCGGAACAGGGGCCGCCGCGCGTCCGAAGCCGTACGGCAGTCCGTACGGCACGTCGTACGAAGAACAGAAGTTGACGTACGTGTTGACGGTACCTACAGCAGTGTCGGCTCGCGACCGCAAGCGCACTGGGGCAGAAGGGGCACATACATGAAGGGCACCGTGGGCGAGCTGGGGGAGTTCGGCCTCATCCGAGAGCTGACCTCCCGGCTCACCTCCACCCCGGCCGTACGGCTCGGGCCCGGCGACGACGCGGCCGTCGTCGCCGCACCGGACCGGCGGGTCGTCGCCAGTACGGACATCCTGCTCGAAGGCCGGCACTTCCGGCGCGACTGGTCGACCGCCTACGACGTGGGCCGCAAGGCCGCCGCGCAGAACCTCGCCGACATCGCCGCCATGGGCGCCGTGCCGACCGCCCTGCTGCTGGGCCTGGTGGTGCCCGCCGAACTCCCGGCGACCTGGCCCGTCGAGCTGATGGACGGGCTGCGCGACGAATGCCAGGTGGCGGGCGCCGCCGTGGTCGGCGGGGACGTCGTACGCGGCGAGACCATCACCGTCGCGATCACCGCGCTCGGCGACCTGCGCAACCACGACCCGGTGCTGCGCTCCGGCGCACAGCCGGGCGACGTCGTCGCGGTGACGGGGTGGCTGGGCTGGTCGGCGGCCGGGCACGCGGTGCTCTCCCGCGGATTCCGCTCGCCGCGCGCCTTCGTGGAGGCCCACCGGCGGCCGGAACCGCCGTACCACGCGGGACCCGCGGCGGCCGGACTCGGTGCGACCGCGATGACCGACGTCAGCGACGGACTCGTCGCGGACCTCGGGCACATCGCGGAGGCCAGCAAGGTCCGCATCGACCTGCGCTCCGGCCTCATCGACATCCCCACCCAGATGTCGGACATCGGGCAGGCGGTCGGCGTCGACCCGCTGCAGTGGGTGCTCACCGGGGGAGAGGACCACGCGATCGTGGCGACCTTCCCGCCGGACGTGAAGCTGCCCGCCCGCTGGAAGGTGATCGGCGAAGTACTGAACCCGTCCGCGCTGCCCCAGGTGACCGTCGACGGGGCGCCCTGGACGGACAAGGGCGGCTGGGACCACTTCGGCGACATCGAGGGCTGACCCGGCGGCGCCTTCGCCGGCCGGGCCCCGCGTTACATTCGCAGGTATGCGAATAACTCCTGCCGCACGTCACGGCGTGCTCCCCTGCGTGCTCACCGTCGCCGGTTCGGACTCCGGCGGCGGTGCGGGCATCCAGGCCGACCTCAAGACGATGCTGGCCCTGGGCGTGCACGGGATGAGCGTGCTCACCGCCGTCACCGCCCAGAACTCCCTGGGTGTGCAAGGGGTTTGGGACCTCCCGGTGGCGGCGGTTCGGGCCCAGTACCGCAGCGTCGTGGACGACATCGGCGTGCAGGCCGTGAAGACCGGCATGCTGTCGTCCGCGGAACTGGTCGAGGAGGTCGCGGACCTGCTGGCCGGCACGGACGCCCCGGTGGTCGTCGACCCGGTGGGCGTCTCCAAGCACGGCGACCCGCTGCTCGCCGCGTCCGCCGTGGAGTCGGTACGGAAGTTCCTGCTGCCGACGGCGACCGTCGCCACCCCGAACCTCGACGAGGTGGCCCAACTCACCGGCGTACGGGTCGAGTCGGAGAACGACCTGCGGCGCGCCGCGGACGCCGTGCTGGCCTGCGGCCCGCGCTGGGTCCTCGTCAAGGGCGGGCATCTCCCGGGCGACGCGGTCGACTTGCTGACCGACGGAACCGACGAGCACTGGCTGCGCTCCGTCCGCCACGACAACCGCCATACCCACGGCACCGGTTGCACCCTGGCCTCCGCCATCGCCTCCGGCCTCGCGAAGGGGCTGGACGTGCCGCAGGCGGCACAGGCGGCCAAGGAGTACGTGACCGAGGCCATCGCGGCGGGGTTCGCGCTGGGCGCGGGGATCGGCCCGGTCGACCACGGCTGGCGGCTGCGGGACTCGCAGGACCGGTGAGCGGACGCCTGCCCAGGACCGCCGAGGTCCGGCGGGGGCCGTGCCGGGCGGGCAGCCGCCGTCCGGCTGCCCGGCGCCGGTCACCCGGTGGCGGTCACTCGATGCCGATCAGCAGCATCGACGCCTGACGGCCGCCGGCGTAGATCACCGTGTCCACCGCCAGGTGCCGTTTGCGCACATGGGACTCCAGTGCTTCCGCGAGCCCGTCCGGCACGCCTTCGCCCAGCACCAGCGTCACCAGTTCGCCGCCCGCCGACAGCATCCGGTCCAGCACCGTACGGGCCGTCGCCGCGACGTCCGTGCCGATGACGGCGACGTCCCCGTCGATCAGCCCGAGGACGTCGCCCGCCTGGCAGACGCCCGCCATCGTCCAGGACTGGCGTTCCGCGACGGCCAGTTCGGCATAGCGGGTGGCGCCCGCCGCCGACGTCATCGCGACCACGTCCTCGTCGAACCGCCGCTCCGGCTCGTGCACGGCGAGGGCCGCGATGCCCTGGACCGCCGCCCGCGTGGGGATGAGGGCGACCCGTACCCCCTCCGTCCGCACCTGCTGGGCCGCCGCCGCGGCCGGGTGCCGCAGATCGGCGTCGTTCGGCAGCAGCACCACCTCCCGCGCGTGCGCCCGCCGGATCGCGTCGACCAGCTCACCACTGGCCGGCGGCTCTCCGGGCCGCGCCAGTACGGTGGTCGCCCCCGCCGCCGCGCACAGCTCCCTGAGCCCTTCGCCCGGGACGACCGCGACGACCGCCCGCTGGACCCGCTCGCGCGGCGGGGCCACTCGGTCCGCACCGAAGTGCGTGATCCGGATCCGGTACGGCCGGCCCGCCTCCACGCCCGCCTCCACCGCCGCCCCCGCGTCGTCGACGTGGACGTGCACGTTCCACAGCCCGTCGCCGCCGACGACGACCAGCGAGTCGCCGAGGGAGTCCAGCCGCGCCCGCAGCCGGTCCACGGACGCGTCGTCCGCCTCCAGCAGATAGATCACCTCGAAGGCGGGGCCGCCCTCGTCGGCGTGGTCGGTGGAGCAGTCGTCGACGAGCAGACCGTGCGGGACGCGCGGACGCGAGGCGACCGCCTCCCCGGTCAGGGCCTCCACCAGTGCCCCGAGCACCGCCACCAGACCCCGGCCGCCCGCGTCCACGACACCGGCCCGGCCCAGGGCGGCCAACTGCCCGGTCGTCTCGGCCAGGGCCCTGCGGGCCCCGTCGTACGCGGCCCGCGCGGCCTCCGCGGCCGTCGTACCGGCCGCCGCGTCGGCCGCCGCGGTCGCCACCGTCAGTACCGTTCCCTCCACGGGATGCGCCACCGCCCGGTACGCGGAGGAGGCGGCCCGGCGCAGTGCCCGGCGCAGATCGGCGCCGTCGGCGCTCTCCGCGTGCGCGAGGTCCTGCGCGAGCTCCTCGGACATGCCGCGCAGCAGCTGGGAGAGGATCGTGCCGGAATTGCCGCGGGCCCCTATCAGCGCGCCGTGCGCCATCGCCCGCACCGCGTCGGACAGCAGGGGAACGGACGGCGGCGGGCCGACGACCGTCGCGTGCGCGGCGAAGACCGCTTCGAGGGCCTGGGCGGCGGACTCCATCGTCAGGAAGAGATTGGTGCCGGTGTCCCCGTCCGCGACCGGATAGACGTTGATCGCGTCGATCTCCTCGCGTTCCGCGCCCAGCGCCTCCAGGGCCAGCGAGCACCAGGTGCGTACCGCGACGGCGTCGAGATCGTCGGGGGACTGCGGCACCTGGGCCTCCTCCTTGAGCAGCAAGAACTCCCGCAGAGTAGTCCCCGGCAGGCGGCCGGCGGGAGAAGGGGCCGGGGCGTGGGTCCCCGTGACCGTGGTAGTTTCGTTGTACGAGAGCAGTCGTTGTATGCTGCTCCGGTTGCCCGATGAAAATCGGGACATTCCCCCGGCAGTGCCACAGGATCCTCGGATCTTTCGGCCTGCCGGAATTCACTGTAAGTGCATCTGAAGTCTTTGGAGTGACCGTGGCTGCCAACTGCGACGTCTGCGGCAAGGGGCCGGGCTTCGGCAACAACATTTCGCACTCGCACCGCCGTACCTCGCGTCGCTGGAACCCCAACATCCAGCGCGTGCGTGCAGTGGTCGGTCGGACGCCGAAGCGGCTTAACGTCTGCACCTCGTGCATCAAGGCCGGCAAGGTCTCGCGCTGACGTCTCGATAGCGCGGCCACCTAGCTGGTTGCTTAAGGAACCGGTCCACCCTCGGGTGGGCCGGTTTTTTTCATGGGCGATTCCGGGGCGGAGCCGGTCCGGGCGGTTTTCCGCAGGATTGCCGCACTGTCGGACCCATGGTGTCCAATGGATCTCGTGCCCTCGCTCGACGAACCACTCAAGAAGACACTCGGCGGCACCACTGCGAAGGTGATGGCCGAGCACCTCGACCTGCACACCGTCGGTGACCTGCTGCACCACTACCCCCGGAGGTACGCCGAGCGCGGCGAGCTCACCCAGCTCGCCGACCTCCCGCTCGACGAGCACGCCACGGTGGTGGCCCAGGTCGCGGACGCCCGCGTCCTGCGGTTCAACAACGGCAAGGGGCAGCGTCTGGAAGTCACCCTCACCGACGGCAGCGGGCGTCTCCAGCTGGTCTTCTTCGGCAAGTCGCTCTTCCATCACCAGAAGGAGCTGCTGCCGGGCCGCAAGGGCATGTTCTCCGGCAAGGTCGGCATGTTCCGCAACATCCGCCAGCTCTCCCACCCGGCGTACGAGATGCTCGGCAAGGACGCGGGCGCGGACGCCGCGGAGGCCTGGGCGAACCAGCTCATCCCGCTCTACCCGGCCTGCGCCCAGATGGAGAGCTGGAAGATCGCCAAGACGGTGGACCTGGTACTCGCCTCGATGGAGGCGACCCGGTGGGCCGAGACCGTGGACCCCCTGCCGGCCGCGCTGCGCGAGGGCCGCGGACTCGTCCCCCTCCCCGAGGCCTTCCGGAAGATCCACCGGCCGCGCACGAAGGCGGAGATCGCCGAGGCCCGCGACCGGCTCAAGTGGGACGAGGCGTTCGTCCTGCAAGTCGCCCTGGCCCGGCGCAGGTTCGCCGAGAAGCAGCTCCCCGCGGTCGCCCGCAAGCCGGTCCCCGACGGTCTCCTCGACGCCTTCGACGCCAAGCTCCCCTTCGCCCTCACCGACGGCCAGCAGAAGGTCTCCAAGGAGATCTTCGACGACCTCGCCACCGAACACCCGATGCACCGCCTCCTCCAGGGGGAGGTCGGTTCGGGAAAGACGCTGGTCGCCCTGCGCGCCATGCTCGCCGTCGTGGACGCGGGCGGGCAGGCGGCCATGCTCGCGCCCACCGAGGTGCTCGCCCAGCAGCACCACCGGTCCGTCACCGAGATGATGGGCGAGCTGGCGGAAGGGGGCATGCTCGGGGGGTCCGCGCTCGGGACCAAGGTCGTGCTCCTCACCGGATCCATGGGGACGCCCGCCCGCAGGCAGGCCCTCCTCGACCTGGTCACCGGGGAAGCGGGCCTGGTCATCGGCACGCACGCGCTGATCGAGGACAAGGTGCAGTTCCACGACCTCGGGCTGGTCGTCGTCGACGAGCAGCACCGCTTCGGCGTCGAGCAGCGCGACGCGCTCCGCTCCAAGGGCAAGCAGCCCCCGCACCTCCTCGTCATGACGGCCACCCCCATCCCGCGCACGGTCGCGATGACCGTCTTCGGCGACCTGGAGACCTCCGTCCTGGACCAGCTCCCCGCCGGGCGCTCCCCGATCGCCACCCATGTCGTCCCCGCCAAGGACAAACCGCACTTCCTCGCCCGCGCCTGGGAACGGGTGCGCGAGGAGGTGGAGAACGGACACCAGGCCTACGTGGTGTGCCCGCGCATCGGCGACGGCGAGGACGAACCGAAGAAGACCAAGAAGGCCGCCGAGGCCGCCGAGGACCCGGAGAAGCGCCCGCCGCTCGCCGTGCTGGAGATCGCCGACCTGCTCCGGGCCGGGCCGCTGAACGGATTGCGCGTCGAGGTGCTGCACGGGCGCATGCACCCCGACGACAAGGACGACGTGATGCGTCGCTTCGCCGCAGGTGAGGCCGATGTCCTGGTCGCGACCACCGTCATCGAGGTCGGCGTCAACGTCCCCAACGCCACCGCAATGGTGATCATGGACGCGGACCGGTTCGGCGTCTCCCAGTTGCACCAGCTGCGCGGGCGGGTCGGCCGGGGCTCGGCCCCCGGACTGTGCCTGCTGGTCAGCGAGATGCACGAGGCCAGCCCCGCCCGCGCGCGGCTCGCCGCCGTCGCCGCCACGCTCGACGGCTTCGAGCTCTCCCGTATCGACCTCGAACAGCGCCGCGAGGGCGATGTGCTCGGCCAGGCCCAGTCCGGCGTCCGCTCCTCGCTCCGCGTCCTCGCCGTCATCGACGACGAGGAAGTGATCGCCGCCGCCCGCGAGGAGGCCGTCACGATCGTCGCCGACGACCCGGACCTGGACGGGCTCCCGGAACTGCGCACCGCGCTCGACGCACTCCTCGACAAGGAGCGCGAGCAGTACCTCGACAAGGGCTGACCGGCCCGTACGCCATATCGTGGGAGGACAGAGCACCGCACGACCGCCGACCCGACAGAGGAATCCATGACCCGCGTGATCGCAGGCACCGCCGGCGGACGACGCCTGAGCGTCCCGCCGGGCAACGGCACCCGCCCGACCTCCGACCGGGCGCGCGAAGGCCTCTTCTCCACCTGGGAGGCGCTGCTCGGCACCCTGGAGGGAGTCAGGATCGCCGATCTGTACGCGGGCTCGGGGGCCGTCGGCCTCGAAGCGCTGTCCCGCGGCGGCGTGCACGCCCTGCTCGTCGAGGCCGACCAGAAGGCCGTACGGACGATTCGGGACAACGTACGCACCCTCGGGCTGCCCGGCGCCGAGGTGCGGGCCGGAAAGGCCGAGCAGGTCGTGACGACGGCGGCTCCCGCCACCCCGTACGACATCGTCTTCCTGGACCCGCCCTACGCGGTCACCGACGACGATCTCCGCGAGATTCTCCTCACACTCCACGCCCAGGGCTGGCTCGCGGAGGACGCGCTGGCCACCGTGGAACGCAGCACCAGGGGCGGAGAGTTCAAATGGCCCCAGGGCTTCGAGCCGCTGAGGGCCCGTCGCTACGGCGAAGGGACGCTTTGGTACGGTCGCGCCGCGTCACCGTACGACGACGCACGACCGTGCGAAGACGCACGATGACCGGACCGCAGAGACGGGGACCACAGATGCGCCGAGCAGTCTGCCCGGGGTCGTTCGACCCCATCACCAACGGCCACCTGGACATCATCGGCCGAGCCTCCAGGCTCTACGACGTGGTGCACGTCGCGGTGATGATCAACCAGTCGAAGAAGGGCCTCTTCTCCGTCGAGGAGCGGATCGCGCTGATCCGCGACGTCACCTCCGACTACGAGAACATCGTCGTGGAGTCCCACCACGGCCTCCTCGTCGACTTCTGCAAGGACCGCGACATCCCCGCGATCGTCAAGGGCCTGCGCGCCGTCAGCGACTTCGACTACGAGCTGCAGATGGCCCAGATGAACAACGGTCTCTCGGGCGTCGAGACGCTGTTCATACCGACCAACCCCACCTACAGCTTCCTCTCCTCCAGCCTGGTCAAGGAGGTCGCGGCCTGGGGCGGCGACGTCTCCCACCTGCTGCCGGAGACCGTCCACGCGGCGCTCACCGGGCGGCTCGCGGAGAACAAGTCCGCCGCCCAGGACGGCTGACGGCTCGTCAGCAGTGTCGGACGGGAGCCGACTGGCCTTACAGTCGTCCCGTCCGTCTCCAAACCAGGCCGAGAGAGTGGCGAGCACACGGTGGACGTGCAGAAGAAACTCGATGAGATCGTCGAGGCGATCGGCAGTGCCCGGTCCATGCCCATGTCGGCCTCGTGCGTGGTCAACCGCGCCGACCTGCTCGACATGCTCGAAGAGGTGCGCCGCGCCCTGCCCGACTCCCTCGCCCAGGCACAGGAGCTGATCGGCGGGCGCGAACAGCTGGTCGAGCAGGCCCGCCAGGAGGCGGAGCGGATCATCGAGTCCGCCCAGGCGCACCGCGGCGACCTGATCTCCGACACCGAGGTCGCCCGCCGCTCCCAGGCCGAGGCCGACCGCATCCTCGCCGAGGCCCGGCGGGACGCCGAGGAGATCCGCGCGGAGGCCGACGAGTACGTCGACTCCAAGCTCGCCAACTTCGAGGTCGTCCTCACCAAGACCATCGGCTCCGTGGGCCGCGGACGCGAGAAGCTGCTGGGCCGGGGCCCCGGCCTCGACGAGCAGGGGTACGCCGACGAGGACGCCCCGGACTACAGCCCGGACCCCTCCACCCTGCTGCACCGCGCCGACGAGTACGTCGACACCAAATTGGGCGCCTTCGAGGCCGTCCTCGCCAAGACCCTCGACGCGGTCGGCAAGGGCCGCCAGAAACTGCACGGCCGGGTCGCCTCCGACGACCTGGGCGCCCACATGGCCGCCCAGGACGACCTGGAACGCTCCGGTCTGCGCGGCAGTGACGCCGACTTCCTCGCCGACCTCGCCGAGCCCCAGCCGGCCGCCGTCCCGGACCCGCCGCGCGCCGACCCCCGCATCCCGGCCCAGCAGCCCTACGACCCGTACGCGGGCACCTCGTACCCGCAGCAGCCGCAGGGCCAGGACGTCTACACCGCCGCCCCGTACGGCCAGCAGCAGGACCCGTACGGCTACCAGCAGGACCCGTACGCCGTCTCGTACCCGCAGCAGGGCTACGACCCGTACGGCCAGCAGCCCGACCAGTCCGCGCAGCAGCACCAGCAGCAGCCCGCGCAGCCGGGGCACCCGGCCCAGCAGGGCGCGCTCGACGAGACGAGCATGTTCGACACGAGCATGATCGACCTCGACCGGCTGCGCGAGTACGAACAGGGCCGCTAGCCCCGGACACAGGGGGGTCGTCCGGACCGGATTGGGCCCTGGGCGAAGCGTCCAGTATCCTGGCCATTCGTCGCGGACCACGTCTGCGATTTCGGCTGCCCGATTCGCCATGGACCCTCGGTCCGGCCACGCACAGGGCAGTCCCTCCACAGCAATCCGAAGGCGGGAAATCCCCTGAGTACGCACCTCGACCACCGCAACCCCCTCGTGTTCGACACACACGAGCTGGGCCGGCGTCCCGGTGCGCTCCAGCGGCTGACCCGTACCGCGGAGGCCCCCAAGGACTTCGGTGTCGAAGGGGTCGTCGGCGTTCCGGAAGGTGCGCCCTTGGAGATCAGGCTCCGCCTCGAATCCGTCATGGAAGGGGTGCTTGTCACAGGCACCGTCCGTGCGGCGGCCGAGGGGGAGTGCGTAAGGTGTCTGGAGCCGGTGCAGCTGAAGGTTGCAGCGGACTTCCAGGAGATGTTCTCGTACCCTGACGCCGACGACCGGGGCCGCGCAAAGGCGGAACCGGGCGACGACGCCGAGGACGACGAGGACACGCTCTTCCTCGAGGACGGCTTGTTCGACCTCGAACCCGTGCTGCGTGACGCGGTAGTGCTCGCACTGCCGATGCAGCCGGTGTGCCGGGAGGACTGTGCAGGCATGTGCTCGCAGTGCGGGATCAGCCTGAACGAGAACCCCGACCACCACCATGACGCCGTCGACATCCGTTGGGCGGCGTTGCAGGGACTCGTCGAGACCGGCCAGGTCGACGAGAAGGACAACGTGCACGACGCCGGTACCGGCGTCGACGAGAAGCAGGAGAAGTAGCCGTGGCTGTTCCGAAGCGGAAGATGTCGCGCAGCAACACGCGCCACCGCCGGTCGCAGTGGAAGGCTGCGGTCCCCACCCTGGTGTCGTGCGAGCGCTGCCAGGAGCCGAAGCTCCAGCACATTGCGTGCCCGAGCTGCGGCACGTACAACAAGCGCCAGGTCCTCGAGGTCTGAGCGGCTGGTGAGAGGCACCATGTCTGAGTCATACAAGACGGACAATGCCTCGTCTCACACGCTTCTGGAAGGGCGGCTCGGGTATCACCTCGAGTCCGCCCTTCTGGTGCGTGCGCTGACGCACCGTTCGTTCGCGTACGAGAACGGCGGTCTGCCCACCAACGAGCGGCTGGAATTCCTCGGGGATTCGGTGCTCGGCCTGGTGGTCACGGACACGCTGTACCGGACCCACCCCGATCTCCCGGAAGGCCAGTTGGCCAAGCTCCGGGCCGCGGTGGTCAACTCTCGTGCGCTCGCGGAGGTGGGCCGCGGCCTCGAACTCGGCTCCTTCATCCGGCTCGGCCGGGGCGAAGAGGGCACGGGAGGCCGGGACAAGGCATCCATCCTCGCCGACACCCTGGAAGCGGTGATCGGTGCGGTCTATCTCGACCAAGGTCTGGAAGCGGCTTCCGAGCTGGTGCACCGGCTCTTCGATCCGCTGATCGAGAAGTCGTCCAGCCTCGGCGCCGGCCTGGACTGGAAGACCAGTCTCCAGGAGCTCACCGCGGCCGAGGGGCTCGGCGTTCCCGAGTACCTGGTCACGGAGACCGGCCCGGACCACGAAAAGGTCTTCACTGCTGCCGCCCGCGTCGGTGGTGTCTCGTACGGCACCGGCACCGGCCGCAGCAAGAAGGAAGCGGAACAGCAGGCGGCGGAGTCCGCATGGCGCGCGATCAGCGCGGCTGCGGCGGAGCGCGAGGCGGCGGCGAAGGCCGAGGCCGAGAACCCGACGCCGCCGGCGCCGGCCGTCGCTCCGGTGGCCCCGGCTTCCGAGCCGGCGGCCACGGTCTCCGACGCGGTGGCCCCGGCCGCCGGACCGGCGGACGACAGCAGGTCGTCGGTCGCCTGACCCGCAGCAAACCGTCCGGCCCCGGTGCCGCCCCTCGCAGGGCGGCACCGGGGCCGGACGCGTACCCCCGACGCGACACACGCATCACACGAGGAGTGCCCTGTGCCCGAGCTGCCCGAAGTGGAAGTCGTCCGCCGCGGACTCGAACGCTGGGTCACCGGGCGGACCGTCGCCGAGGTCGAGGTGCTGCATCCCCGTGCGGTACGCCGCCACCTCGCCGGCGGCGCCGACTTCGCCGCCCGGCTGCGCGGCCACCGCATCGGGGCGGCCCGACGACGCGGCAAGTACCTGTGGCTGCCCGTCGAGGACGCCCCGCTGGCCGTGCTCGGACACCTCGGGATGAGCGGACAGCTCCTCGTGCAGCCCGAGGAGGCGTCCGACGAGAAGCACCTGCGGGTCAGGCTGCGCTTCGACGACGCGCTGGGCACCGAACTCCGCTTCGTCGACCAGCGCACCTTCGGCGGGCTCTCGCTGCACGACACCGGCCCCGACGGCCTTCCCGACGTCATCGCGCACATCGCCCGCGACCCGCTCGACGAGGCCTTCGACGACGCCGCCTTCCACACGGCGCTGCGGTTGCGGCGCACCACCGTCAAGCGGGCACTGCTCGACCAGTCGCTGATCAGCGGCGTCGGCAACATCTACGCCGACGAAGCACTGTGGCGCTCCAGGCTGCACTACGACCGGCCGACCGCCACCATGACCCGGCCCCGTTCCACCGAACTCCTGGGCCACGTGCGCGACGTGATGCACGCGGCGCTGGCCGTGGGCGGCACCAGCTTCGACAGCCTGTACGTCAACGTGAACGGGGAGTCGGGCTACTTCGACCGGTCCCTGGACGCGTACGGTCGCGAGGACGAGCCGTGCCGCCGGTGCGGCACCGCCATGCGCCGTCGGCCGTGGATGAACCGCTCCAGCTACTTCTGCCCGCGCTGCCAGCGCCCGCCCAGGGCCGTCACTGCCTGAGCGGCTCCGGGGCCGTGCACCGCACGCGGGAGTGCACGGGCTGCGAGGGCGCGCCCTCGCGGGAAGGCGCGCCGTGCACGAGGACGGGTCCGCTCGTGGAGGCTCAGAAGCCGAAGTTCTGCGTCCACCACGGGCCGCCCTCGGCCATGTGCACGCCGACGCCCAGCGTCGTGTACTCGCAGTTCAGGATGTTCGCGCGGTGGCCCTCGCTCTTCATCCAGGCGTCCATCACGGCCTGGGCGTCGGCCTGGCCGCGGGCGATGTTCTCACCGCCCAGATCCTTGATGCCCGCCTTGGCGGCACGGTCCCACGGGGTCGCGCCGTCCGGGTCGGTGTGCTCGAAGAAGCCGCGTGCCGCCATGTCGCGGCTGAAGTTCGCGGCCAGCGTCGCCAGACCGGTGTCCGGGCGGACCGGACGGCAGCCGGCCTTCGCGCGCTCCTGGTTGACCAGGGAGAGCACGGCGGCCGCGGCGTCGTTCGCCGAGGCGGGGGCCCGCCGGGGCGGCGGGGTGGCGGCAGGGGCCCGTTCGGTGGCCGGCGGCGTGGTCCGTCGGGGCTTCGGGGCCGCCTTCGTCGGGGGCGTCGTGCTGGCGGGCGCCTCGGAGGCAGGCTCCTTCGACGCGACGTCGGGTGTGTGCTTCTGCGAATCGGTGACGGGCGTCCCGGTCGGCTCGGCTGCCGGGGACGACTGCTCGCCGGTGCTCTGCGACGGGGTCGGCGCCGGCCCCTGGGCCCGCTCCTCGCCACGCGCGGTGGCAGGGGCGGAGGCGCGCTCGGTCGGGGTTTGCACGGCGCCGCCCTGAGCCCTCAGGTCCACCGTGCCGCCCGCGGCCGCCCGGTCCCCGGGGCTGCCGGAGCCGCCGCCGAAGGTCAAGGCGTCACCGCCGGGGAGGATCCCGGACGCAACGGCGACGGCACCGAACGCCACGGCCGCGGAGACTCCGAGCAGTCCGCTCCGCACGGGTGCGGAGCGCTTCCGCCGGCGGCTGTCGCCCCGGTGCCCGCCGGCCTCGACGAGCGCGTGATCGTCCGTGGCGGGCTCGGCGGCGGTGCGTCGATGGCGTCCCATCTGCTGTGCCTTCCTCAGAATTCGACGGTCAATGCGTTCACCCGTATGGATGAGCCTCATTGCGTCGGGACTGTACGGCATGACGGATGGGGGCGAAGTGCCTCGTGAGCAATTGGCCGGTTAGCGTGCGGGCATGAACGAAGACGCTCAGCCGGACGCCCGGCTCACCGCATGGGTGCGCGGCCGCGTACAGGGAGTCGGCTTTCGCTGGTTCACCAGGGCAAACGCGCTGGAGATCGGCGGCCTTGCCGGCTTCGCCCTCAACCTCGACGACGGCCGGGTGCAGGTCGTGGCCGAGGGCCCGCGTGAGAATTGCCACCGCCTGCTGCAGTGGCTGCACTCGGACGACACTCCCGGCCGGGTCGACGGCGTCACTGAGATCTGGGGCACACCGCGCGGGGGATATACGGGCTTCGCGATCCGCTGAACGGGTGCACCGGCCTGCCCCCCGCAGGGCGGGAACGGTCACTGCCCGGGGTGCCCCGGTTACCGCCCGCGAAGAGAAACGCCCTGGTGGTTGCCAGAATCGGGTTGCCATGGAAGGCTGCCGGTACGAGGATGATCTCTACGCCCCCAGGGCCCCGCAGGTCGAGCGACGCCGGTGAGTGCACGGCGGTACGCCCCCGGGCCGCCCGGCGATACGGGGCGTGATCGTGTTGACCGTCAAACTTTTTGGTGAGACTCTGGGATCCCCGCGCACCTTAGCTGTTTGGCAGCAAGAACCGCAGTGAAACAACAACACTGCCAAGCACCGCGGGTGCGATTCCCTCACGACCCACACCGCTCCCGGTCGGTCACTCAGTGTGGAGGACCACTCATCATGGCAAAGGCGCTTCTCGGTTACGTCGGCGGATCCGACCCGCGACTCCTCGCCGAGATGCGACGGCTTCAGCAGCGCGTTCAGGATCTCGAGTCCGAGCTCAACCGGATTCAGAACGAGAACGACTCGCTCACGGCCGCCGCTCAGCACCGCGGAGACTCTTCTCTGCTCGACGAGGACTTCGACATCGACGTCCCCCGTGCGGAGCCCGCACTCACCTGATTCCGTTCCAGGCCTCTCCTGTACCGGTTTCACCTTCTGCGGCACTCGCGTACGGACACAACCGCCGCCGCCTCACTGCCGCAGCATCTTCAAGGGACGTTTCGGCGTCCCTTTTTCCTTTCCTCGGCCCCCGGTCGTCCGGTGTGCGTCCCGCGTTTTCTTAACGTCTGATGTGCCCTGCACGTTCATCGGTGAAACCGCGACAGCCCGGTAGAGTCGGGCTGCGTGCATCTCAAGGCCATGACCCTCCGCGGTTTCAAGTCGTTCGCCTCCGCCACGACGCTCCGCTTCGAACCCGGTATCACCTGCGTCGTGGGGCCCAACGGGTCCGGCAAGTCCAATGTGGTGGACGCGCTCTCCTGGGTAATGGGGGAGCAGGGCGCCAAGTCGTTGCGCGGCGGCAAGATGGAGGACGTCATCTTCGCCGGCACGACGGGGCGGCCGCCGCTGGGCCGGGCCGAGGTCTCGCTCACCATCGACAACTCCGACGGCGCGCTGCCCATCGAGTACGCGGAGGTCACCCTCACGCGGATCATGTTCCGCAACGGCGGCAGCGAGTACCAGATCAACGGCGACACCTGCCGCCTGCTCGACTTCCAGGACCTGCTCTCCGACTCCGGCATCGGCCGCGAGATGCACGTCATCGTCGGGCAGGGCCAGCTCGATTCCGTCCTGCACGCCGATCCGATGGGGCGGCGTGCCTTCATCGAGGAGGCGGCGGGCGTCCTCAAGCACCGCAAGCGCAAGGAGAAGGCGCTGCGGAAGCTGGAGGCGATGAAGGCGAACCTGGCGCGCGTGGAGGACCTCACCGGTGAACTGCGCGGCCGGCTCAAGCCGTTGGGGCGGCAGGCCGCCGTGGCGCGACGGGCCGCCGTGATCCAGGCCGACCTGCGCGACGTACGGCTGCGGCTGCTCGCCGACGATCTCGTCGCGCTCCAGAAGGCGCTCGGCGCGGAGATCGCGGACGAGGCCGCGCTGAAGCAGCGCAAGGAACACGCCGAGAGCCGGCTCAAGGCCGCGCAGCAGCGCGAGGCGGAGCTGGAGGCCGAGGTGCGGCGACTCGCGCCGCGCCTCGGCAGGGCCCAGCAGTCCTGGTACGGACTGTCGCAGTTCGCCGAGCGCGTGCGCGGCACGATCTCCCTCGCCGACGCGCGCGTGACCAGCGCGAACGCGGCCCCTCAGGAGGAGCGCCGGGGCCGCGACCCGGAGGACATGGAGCGCGAGGCCGCCCGGATCCGGGAGCAGGAGGCCGAACTCGAAGCCGCCCTGGAAGCGGCGCGGCACGCCCTGGAGAACACCGTCGAGCACCGCGCCGGGCTGGAACGCGACCTCGCCGCCGAGGAGCGCAGGCTCAAGGACCTGGCGCGGGCCGTCGCCGACCGCCGGGAGGGCCTGGCGAGGCTCAACGGCCAGGTCGACGCCGCCCGCGGCAGGGCGGGCTCGGCGCGGGCGGAGATCGAGCGGCTGGCCGGGGCCCGGGACGCCGCGCAGGACCGCGCCGTCACCGCCCAGGAGGAGTACGAGCAGCTCAGGGCCGAGGTCGACGGGCTCGACGCGGGCGACGAGGAGCTGTCCGTACGGCACGACGAAGCCAGGCGGGACCTGGCGGCGGCGGAGGCCGAGTGGGGTTGCGTACGGGAGGAACTGACGGCCGCCGAGCGCAGGCGGGCCGCGACGGCGGCGCGCCGCGAGGCCCTGGCGCTCGGGCTGCGGCGCAAGGACGGTTCCGGGGCGCTGCTGGGGGCCGACGACAGGCCCGCCGGGCTGCTCGGGCCCGCGGCGGAACTGCTGACGGTCGCGCCGGGGTACGAGGTGGCGGTGGCGGCTGCGCTGGGATCGGCGGCCGACGCGGTCGCGGTGGCGAACCCCGCGGCGGCGGCCGAGGCGATCCGGCGGCTGCGCAAGCAGGACGCGGGGCGGGCCGCGCTGCTTCTGGCGGGGGAGGCCGGAGCCCCTGCGGCGCAGCCGGACCCCACGCGGGCCGCCGCCGCGCCGCCCGCGGGTGCGCCGTACGCCGTGGACTTCGTGCGCGGGCCGCAGGACCTGATGCCCGCGGTGCGGCGGCTGCTGCACGGCGTGGTGGTCGTGAGCACGCTGGAGGACGCCGAGGACCTCGTCCACGCGCACCCCGGGCTGACGGCGGTCACCGCCGAGGGCGATGTGCTCGGGGCGCACTTCGCCCAGGGCGGGTCGGCGGGGGTCCCGAGCCTGCTGGAGGTGCAGGCCTCGGTGGACGAGGCGGACGCGCAGCTTGCGGAGCTGTCCGTACGGTGCGAGGAGCTGGCCCGGCGGCAGTCTCGGGCCGGGGAACGGCGGGGCCGGTGCGCCGCGCTGGTCGAGGAGCTGGCGGAGACGCGGCGGGCCGGCGAGCGGGAGCGGTCCGTGGTCGCGCAGCAGCTCGGACGGCTGGCCGGGCAGGCACGTGGGGCTGCGGGGGAGGCGGAGCGGTCGGCCGCCGCTGCCGCCAGGGCGCAGGAGGCACTGGAACGGGCCACCGAGGAGGCCGTGGAGCTGGCGGAACGGCTCGCGGCCGCGGAGGAGGCGCCCGTGGAGGAGGAGCCCGACACCTCCGTCAGGGACCGGCTGGCGGCGGACGGGGCGAACGCCCGGCAGACCGAGATGGAGGCGCGGCTCCAGGTCCGTACCCACGAGGAGCGGGTCAGGGCGCTCGCGGGGCGGGCCGACGCGCTCGACCGGGGCGCGCGAACCGAGCGCGAGGTTCGGGCCAGGGCCGAGCAGCGGCGGGCCCGGATGCGGTACGAGGCGCAGGTGGCGGGGGCGGTCGCGGCGGGGGCCCGGCAGCTGCTCGCGCACGCCGAGGTCTCGCTCGTACGGGCCGACCGGGAGCGTGCGGCGGCGGAGGCCGCAAAGGCCGAGAGGGAGCGCGAACTGGTCACCGAGCGGGCCCTCGGCCGGGAAGTCAAGGAGGAACTCGACAAGCTGACCGATTCGGTTCACCGCGGCGAGGTACTGGGAGCGGAGAAGCGGCTGCGCATCGAGCAGCTGGAGACCAGGGCACTGGAGGAGCTGGGCGTGGAGCCGGCGGAGCTGGTGGCGGAGTACGGGCCCGAGCAGCCCGTGCCCGCGTCGCCGGCCGCCGACGGGGAGGACCTGCCGGAGGATCCCGGTGATCCGCGCAACCGGCCGCGTCCTTTCGTCCGTGCCGAGCAGGAGAAGCGGCTCAGGGCGGCCGAACGGGCGTATCAGCAGCTCGGGAAGGTGAATCCGCTGGCGCTGGAGGAGTTCGCGGCGCTGGAGGAGCGGCACCAGTTCCTCTCCGAGCAGCTGGCCGACCTCAAGCGGACCCGGGCCGACCTGTTGCAGGTGATCAAGGAGGTCGACCAGCGTGTGGAGCAGGTGTTCACCGAGGCGTACCGGGACACGGCGCGCGAGTTCGAGGGCGTCTTCTCGCGACTTTTCCCTGGTGGGGAGGGGCGGCTGATCCTGACCGACCCGGACAGCATGCTGACGACCGGGGTCGATGTGGAGGCGCGTCCTGCGGGCAAGAAGGTCAAGCGGCTGTCGCTGCTGTCCGGCGGCGAGCGGTCCCTGACCGCCGTGGCGCTGCTGGTGTCGATCTTCAAGGCCCGGCCCAGTCCGTTCTATGTGATGGACGAGGTGGAGGCCGCGCTGGACGACACCAACCTCCAGCGGTTGATTCGGATCATGAAGGAGCTCCAGGAGAGCTCGCAGTTGATCGTGATCACGCACCAGAAGCGCACGATGGAAGTGGCGGATGCCCTGTACGGGGTGTCCATGCAGGGCGACGGGGTATCCAGGGTGATCAGCCAGCGCCTCCGCCGACCGTGCGGGGAGCCCCGCCGCTAGCTTCAAAAGTTGAAGGATTACGATCGCTCCCGTTCCTTTTGGCTTCAAGTAGCGTCAATGGTGCTGAAGGTGTCGAGTGGTGAGCGGTACGGACCCGTGCCCCACTGGAAGCCACCTGAAGTGCCTGCCCCCCACGGACATGCCCGGCGACGCGGCCGGGCCCAGGAGTTCACGTGACCAGCACAGCGCAGACGCCGTCGTCGTCGCCCGGAGGCAAGCAAGCCGCCCCGGAACACCTCGGCCATGTCGTCTTCATCACCGCCGCGGCCGCGATGGGCGGTTTCCTCTTCGGCTACGACAGCTCGGTGATCAACGGAGCCACCCAGGCCATCGGCGAAAAGTGGGACATCGGCGCCGGCACGCTCGGGCAGGTCATCGCCGTCGCCCTGATCGGCTGCGCGGTCGGCGCCGCCACCGCGGGCCGTATCGCCGACCGCATCGGCCGCATCCGCGTCATGCAGATCGCCGCCGTGCTGTTCACCGTCAGCGCGGTCGGCTCCGCACTGCCGTTCGCGCTGTGGGACCTCACCATGTGGCGCTTCCTCGGCGGTATCGCCATCGGCATGGCCTCGGTGATCGGCCCGGCCTACATCGCGGAGGTCGCCCCGCCGGCCTACCGCGGACGGCTGGGCTCCTTCCAGCAGGGCGCGATCGTCCTCGGCATCGCGATCTCCCAGCTCGTCAACTGGGGCATCCTCAACTGGGCCGGCGGCGACGACCGCCACAAGGTCTTCGCCGGCCTGGAGGCCTGGCAGGTCATGCTCGGCGTGATGGTCGTTCCCGCGGTGATCTACGGGCTGCTGTCCTTCGTCATCCCCGAGTCCCCGCGCTTCCTGGTCTCCGTCGGCAAGACCGAGCGGGCCAAGAAGATCCTGGCCGAGGTCGAGGGCGAGCACATCGACCTGGACGCCCGGGTCGCCGAGATCCAGGACGGCCTGCGCAGCGACCACAAGTCGACCTTCAAGGACCTGCTCGGCAGCAGGTTCGGGTTCCTGCCGATCGTCTGGATCGGTATCGGCCTCTCGGTCTTCCAGCAGCTCGTCGGCATCAACGTCGCCTTCTACTACTCGGCGACGCTGTGGCAGTCCGTGGGCATCGACCCGAGCGACTCGTTCTTCTACTCGTTCACCACGTCGATCATCAACATCATCGGCACCGTGATCGCGATGATCTTCGTCGACCGGATCGGCCGCAAGCCGCTCGCCCTGATCGGTTCGGCGGGCATGACGCTCGCCCTCGCCTGCGAGGCCTGGGCCTTCTCCGCCGACATGGTGAACGGCAAGCTCCCGGACACCCAGGGCCTGGTCGCCCTGGTCGCCGCCCATGTCTTCGTGCTCTTCTTCGCCCTGTCCTGGGGTGTCGTGGTCTGGGTCTTCCTCGGCGAGATGTTCCCGAACCGGCTGCGCGCCGCCGCCCTCGGTGTGGCCGCGGCCGCCCAGTGGATCGCCAACTGGACGATCACCGCGAGCTTCCCCTCCCTGGCGAGCTGGAACCTCTCCGGGACGTACGTCATCTACACGTTCTTCGCGGCCCTCTCGATCCCCTTCGTGCTCAAGTTCGTGAAGGAGACCAAGGGCAAGAGGCTGGAGGAGATGGGCTAGCCAGGCACCGCCCGCCTCCCGCGCGTCACCCGTTCCACCCGCTGCCCCGTTCCACCCGCTGCCCCGGCCCGCTCCGCGAGCCGGGGCAGCACCCTGTGCGCGAACAGACGCAGACTCTCGTGCCGCCGCTCACCAGGTCGAGGACGGCGATGTCCTCGGCGAGCCGCAGCGGGCCGTACAGCGGGCGGATGACCGCCGAGATCATCACGGTGAGGCGCCGCGTCGCACCGGGGGCGGCGCCCGCGAAGGCGAACGGCAAGGGCAGCCAGCCGCTGGCGACGCCGTGGTGCTCCTCGGTCTGGAGCGTGTCGACGCCGTGCTCGTCCGCGTACCGGGCCATCTCCAGGGCGGCGGCGTAGCGCGCCCGCGCGGAGGTGCGGGTGGCATCGGGATCGGCGAGGTTGCAACGGACCACCCAGCAGGCCATGACGAAACGTCCCCCTGCGCCGGGTGTGTGTCCGGCGGAGGGGGACGTTGGCTGACGTCGCGTCAGATGGACGGGGTGTCGGCCGCACGGGGCTCGCGGGCCTGCGCCCGGGGCAGCACCGCGTACAGGACGCCCGCCACGACGGTGGTGACGACCCAGCCGAGGCCGTTCTCGCCGAGCCAGGTGGTGGCCAGCGGGCCGGTGAACCACTCGACCTTGGTGAAGAGCAGACCGATCACCAGGGCGACGGCCCACGCGATCATCGCGGACCAGGCGAAGCCGCCGCTGTACCAGTAGGCGCTGGTGCGCGTCGTGTCCATCAGCGCCTCGCCGTCGTAGTCGTGGCGCTTGAGCATGTCGATGCCGAAGACGCCGATCCACGCCGAGAACGCGACCGCGAGCAGCGTCAGGAAGGAGATGAACGAGCCCATGAAGCTGGTCGCCACCACCATCAGCAGGAACCCGAAGACGAGGCTGATGATCGCGTTCACGCTGACGGCCCAGGCGCGCGGGACGTTGATGCCGAGGGTCTGCGCGGTGAAACCGGCCGAGTACATCGACATCGAGTTGATGAGCAGCATGCCGACCAGCGCGATGACCAGGTACGGGACCGAGATCCAGGTCGGCAGCAGCTCACCGATGAAGGACACCGGGTCCTGGGCCTTCGCCAGGTCCGGGGTGGAGACGGCCATGACCGCTCCCATCAGGACCATCGGGACGATGACGATCCCCGCGCCGCCGATCGACGCCGTGACCATCCGCTTCGCGTCGGCCGTGCGCGGCAGGTAGCGGGTGAAGTCCGGGCCGGTGGGGACCCAGCTGATGCCGCCCGCCGCGATGGTGCCGATGCCCGCGATCAGCATCGCCGTCGAACCGGCCGGCTTGGCGAACACGGACGCCCAGTCGGTGTTGGCGACCAGGTAGATCAGGACCAGCACGCTGAACACGCCGAAGAGGTACGTCGACCACTTCTGGCACACCTGGAGCGCCGTGATGCCCAGGCCCGAGACGACGAACGTGCACGCCACGAAGAGCAGCAGGGTGGCGATGACGAGCGGGGTGCTGCTCTGCACGCCGAAGCAGAGATCCAGCACGGTGAGCACCGCGTAGGCGCCGGTGACCGCGTTGATCGTCTCCCAGCCCCAGCGGGCCACCCAGATCAGCGAGCCGGGGAAGAGGTTGCCCCGCTGGCCGAAGACCGCACGTGAGAGCGCCATGCCGGGAGAGCCGCCGCGCTTGCCCGCGATCGAGATCAGTCCCACGAGGCCGTACGAGACGGCCGGGGCGACGACGGCCGCGATCAGTGCCTGCCAGAAGTTCAGCCCGTTGAAGACCACCAGCCCGGCGCCCATGGTGAGCAGCAGCACGCTGATGTTGGCCGCCACCCACGTCGGGAACAGCTGCCCGACGTGTCCGTTGCGTTCGCTGTCGGGGACGGGTTCGAGGCCCCTGGTCTCCACCGCGCCCTCGGCTGCGGGTTCGGTGGCTGCGGGTTCGGCGGTGGTGCTCATGGGTGGGGGTTCCATGCCTCTCGCTCGGAGCGCGACGTTGCGGCCCGGTGGGGGAATGACGAGTGATCGGTCAGGACTCTACGCGCGTGGACTGTGCTGCGACCATCGTACTTTGACCCGAGTGCACCGCTGAGTGAGGGTATGTCTCTTGGAGGAAGCCCCAAGAAGGGCCCGGGGGTGCACCGTGGCCGATACTGATGAGGTTATGGACATCCTCATCCTTGCTGTAGTCATCGCCCTGGTCGCGGTCGGCGCGATCAGCGGGCTCGTGGTCGGCAGCCGCAAGAAGAAGCAGCTGCCTCCCTCGGCACCGTCGAGCACGCCGACCATCACTGTCCCGCCCGCCGAACCTCAGGTCGGCGACGACGCCGCTCCGCCGAAGGACGAAGCGCGCCGCACCATCGAGGAGGTCGAGCTCCCGGGCACCCCCGAGGCGCCCGTCGTCGTCGAGGAGCCCGTCGTCGGGGCTCCCGCACTCGACGTCCCCGAACCCACCGCCGGCCGTCTGGTGCGCCTGCGCGCCCGGCTCGCCCGCTCCCAGAACTCGCTCGGCAAGGGCCTGCTCACGCTGCTCTCGCGCGACAACCTGGACGAGGACACCTGGGAGGAGATCGAGGACACCCTCCTCACCGCCGACGTCGGCGTCGCCCCCACCCAGGAACTCGTCGAGGCCCTGCGTGAACGCGTCCGCGTGCTCGGCACCCGTACCCCCGACGGACTGCGCACCCTCCTGCGCGAGGAGCTGCTCGCCCTCATCGGCACCGACGTCGACCGCGCCGTGAAGACGGAGAGCGGCGTCGACACCCCGGGCGTCGTCATGGTCGTCGGCGTCAACGGCACCGGCAAGACCACCACCACCGGCAAGCTCGCCCGCGTGCTGGTCGCCGACGGCCGCTCCGTGGTGCTCGGCGCGGCCGACACCTTCCGTGCCGCCGCCGCGGACCAGCTCCAGACCTGGGGCGAGCGGGTGGGCGCCCGGACGGTACGGGGACCCGAGGGCGGCGACCCCGCGTCGATCGCCTTCGACGCCGTCAAGGAGGGCATCGCCGAGGGTGCCGACGTCGTCCTCATCGACACCGCGGGCCGCCTGCACACCAAGACCGGGCTCATGGACGAGCTCGGCAAGGTCAAGCGCGTCGTGGAGAAGCACGGCCCGCTGGACGAGGTACTGCTCGTCCTGGACGCCACCACCGGGCAGAACGGCCTCGTCCAGGCGCGGGTGTTCGCGGAGGTCGTGGACATCACCGGCATCGTGCTGACCAAGCTCGACGGCACTGCCAAGGGCGGCATCGTCATCGCCGTCCAGCGCGAGCTGGGCGTACCGGTCAAGCTGGTGGGCCTCGGCGAGGGCGCGGACGACCTGGCTCCGTTCGAGCCGGAGGCCTTCGTGGACGCCCTGATCGGGGACTGAGTTCCGGATGCGTACGTACGACGGAGGCACCGCGGGACGTCCCGCGGTGCCTCCGTCGTACGCAGCGGTGTCAGGCCGGGTGGCGGTGGCAGATGTACGCCAGGGTGCCCAGCAGCAGCCGCGCCTGCGGGGGCTTTCGCGCCGTGTCGAGCGACGGCGGGCGCAGCCAGCGCACCTGGCCGAGGCCCGCGTGGTCCGACGGAGGAGCAGTGACGTACGACCCCGGGCCCAGGCACCGCAGGTCGAGATCCGCGTCGTCCCAGCCCATCCGGTAGAGCAGCTCCGGCAGGGCGGCCGAAGCGCCCGGTGCGACGAAGAAGTGCGCGCGGCCGTCCGGTGTCACGGTCACCGGACCCAGCGGGATGCCCATCCGCTCCAGCCGGACCAGCGCCTGGCGTCCCGCCGTCTCCGTCACGTCCAGCACGTCGAACGACCTGCCCACCGGCAGCAGCACGGCCGCCCCCGGGAACTGGCCCCAGACGGCGGCGACCTCGTCCAGCGTCGCCCCGGCCGGGACCACCTGAGCGAAGTCGAAGGGGTGGGCACCGGGGGCCTCGCACGCCCGGCTGCCGCAGGAGCAGACTCCCGCGGCGGCCCTCGCGCCCGGGACCACGTCCCAGCCCCACAGTCCGGTGTACTCCGCCACCGCTGTGCCCTCTGACGTGCGGCTGCGGCGCCGCGTGCCGGAGCGCATGTCCCGGATGCCGCCGATCGTGAAGCCCATGCCCCCTCCAACGGGTCGAACGCGCCGGTGGTTACGACACGGAGCGCTCTGGTGACGCTGCGTCAACGAGGTACTGCCGTCGATCCGGCTCCGGCGGCGTATCGGGACACTGGGGGTGGTGCGCGACGCGGCACACGCTCCGGCGTGCGTCGCTCCGCCGACTCCTGATCGTCCTGTGTCAAGTGAATCGCTTCTGCCCGCGGGGGAGTTCACTCGGAGGGGTGGCGAATGGTGGCGTTTCTGTAAGTGCCCTCGCCGGACGGGTGATCGGGGGACTACTTTCGGTGCATGAACTCCGGGAGTGCGCGCGTTCGTGGGTATGCCGGGGGCAAGCCGGATTCCTGTTCGAGGGTGTGCATCCTGCGGACAGGAGGCCCCTGTCGGCGGCATTCTGTATGGGGTTCATGCGGAGGACGTGTGTGAGCACAGGATTTCCGGAGCGCGGTGTGCGGCCCGCTCCGGGCGACGGAATGGGGGCGTTCGACGTGGGCGGCAGCGACGGGAGCGGCGGTCACGCCGGCAAGCGCCCGAACGAGCAGCTCGGTTCGTGGTTCGTGCGCAGCGGCTGGTCCAAGGGCGAACTGGCCCGCCAGGTGAACCGCCGGGCGCGGCAGATGGGCGCCCACCACATCAGCACCGACACCTCCCGGGTGCGCCGCTGGCTGGACGGTGAGAACCCGCGCGAACCCATCCCGCGCATCCTGTCGGAGCTGTTCTCCGAGCGTTTCGGGGCGGTCGTCGCCATCGAGGACCTCGGCCTGCGCGCGGCACACCGCTCGCCCTCGGTGTCCGGGGTGGACCTTCCCTGGGCCGGACCGCAGACCGTGTCCCTGCTGAGCGAGTTCTCCCGCAGCGACCTGATGCTGGCCCGCCGCGGCTTCCTCGGCTCCTCCCTCATGCTGTCCGCCGGTCCCACGCTCATCGAGCCGATGCAGCGGTGGCTGGTTCCCACCCCTGCCGGCGATCCCGCGCCGCAGGAGTCGGCCGCCGCCGCCCGGCGGCCGTCCCGGCTGTCCGAGCCGGAACTGCAACTCCTCGAATCCACCACCGTCATGTTCCGCCGGTGGGACGCCCAGTGCGGCGGCGGGCTGCGCCGCAAGGCCGTCGTCGGACAGCTGCACGAGGTCACCGACCTCCTCCAGGAACCCCAGCCCTACGCCACCTCGAAGAGGCTGTTCCGGTGTGCCGCCGAACTGTCCGAGCTGGCCGGCTGGATGAGCTACGACATCGGGCTCCAGCCCACCGCCCAGAAGTACTTCGTCCTCGCGCTGCACGCCGCCAAGGAAGCCGGGGACAAGCCGCTCGGCTCGTACATCCTCTCCAGCATGAGCCGCCAGATGATCCACCTCGGACGCCCCGACGACGCCCTGGAACTGGTCCACCTCGCCCAGTACGGCAGCCGCGACTGCGCCACCGCGCGCACCCAGGCCATGCTGTACGCGATGGAGGCACGCGCGTACGCCAACATGGGCCAGCCCAGCAAGTGCAAGCGGGCCGTGCGGATGGCCGAGGACACCTTCGTCGACGCGGGCCTGGACGACGAGCAGGACCCCGACTGGATCCGCTTCTTCTCCGAGGCAGAACTCAACGGCGAGAACTCCCACTCGTACCGCGACCTCGCCTACGTGGCCGGGCGCAGTCCCACCTACGCCTCGCTCGCCGAACCCGTCATGGAACGCGCCGTGGACCTCTTCGAGAAGGACGACGAGCACCAGCGGTCGTACGCGCTCAACCTCATCGGCATGGCCACCGTGCACCTCCTGAAGCGGGAGCCCGAGCAGGCCGTCGCCTACTCGCAGCGGGCCCTCGGCGTCGCGGAGAAGGTCCGCTCCGAGCGGGTCAACAACCGGCTGCGCAAGACCGTCGAAGGCGCGGTACGGGAATTCGGCGACGTGGCCGAAGTGCACGACCTGACCGACCAGTTGGGCGCGAAACTGCCCGAAGCCGCAGAGGCGGTGTAAGGCACCCCGAACCCGGCCGCGGCAGCGACCCCGTGAACCCCGACTCGGCTCCCCCGCGCCAGGTCACCCGGGGAGCTGCCGCGGCCGGCCCCTGTCCGCCCCCCGTACGCCGGACATGATCGGCGAGTTCATTTCCGCGTAACACGCACGATGCCATCGTCACTGCGGCGAAACACGGAGGGGCATCTTCCGAAACGGCGCTCCGCCACTCTCGGGGTCCATAACCAGCCACCCCGCACTGGCCGCACCGAGGACGAGGAGACGCCGATGCCCCCAGGCATCACGACAGACGCGATGACTTCCTGGACGGATCCCGGGCTGCCGGTGACGCTCGCCGCGGAGGCCCCGACGCTCTCCGCCGCCAACACCGGCTTCATGCTCATCTGCTCCGCCATGGTGATGCTGATGACGCCCGCCCTCGCCTTCTTCTACGGAGGCATGGTCCGCGTCAAGTCCACCCTGAACATGCTGATGATGAGCTTCATCAGCCTCGGGATCGTCACGATCCTGTGGGTGCTCTTCGGCTTCAGCCTCGCCTTCGGCGACGACGTCGGCTCCGTCATCGGCTGGAACACCGACTTCGTCGGGCTGAGCGGTATCGGCGTCACCGAACTCTGGGACGGCTACACGATTCCCGTCTACGTGTTCGCCGTCTTCCAGCTGATGTTCGCGGTCCTCACCCCGGCCCTGATCAGCGGTGCGCTCGCGGACCGCGTGAAGTTCACCGCCTGGGCGCTGTTCATCACGCTGTGGGCGGTCGTGGTCTACTTCCCCGTCGCACACTGGGTGTGGGGCGCGGGCGGCTGGCTGTTCGAGATGGGCGTCATCGACTTCGCGGGCGGCACCGCCGTCCACATCAACGCCGGTGCGGCGGCCCTCGGCGTGATCCTCGTGATCGGCAAGCGGATCGGCTTCAAGAAGGACCCGATGCGCCCGCACAGCCTGCCGCTGGTGATGCTCGGCGCGGGACTGCTGTGGTTCGGCTGGTTCGGCTTCAACGCCGGCTCCTGGCTGGGCAACGACGACGGCGTGGGCGCGGTCATGTTCGTCAACACCCAGGTCGCGACCGCCGCGGCCATGCTGGCCTGGCTGGCGTACGAGAAGATCCGGCACGGCGCGTTCACCACGCTGGGCGCGGCCTCGGGCGCGGTCGCCGGCCTCGTCGCGATCACCCCGGCCGGCGGATCGGTCTCGCCGCTCGGCGCGATCGCCGTCGGCGCCATCGCCGGTGTGGTGTGCGCGATGGCCGTGGGGCTCAAGTTCAAGCTGGGGTACGACGACTCGCTGGACGTCATCGGCGTCCACCTGGTCGGCGGCGTGATCGGCTCGCTGCTCGTCGGGTTCTTCGCCACCGGCGGCGTACAGTCCGACGCCAAGGGCCTCTTCTACGGCGGCGGCCTCGAACAGCTCGGCAAGCAGGCGATCGGCGTCTTCGCCGTCCTCGCCTACTCCCTGGCCGTCTCCGCGCTCCTCGCCTTCGTCCTCGACAGGACGATGGGCATGCGGGTGGAAGAGGACGTCGAGGTCTCCGGCATCGACCAGACCGAACACGCCGAAACGGCATACGACTTCACCGGCGCGGGCGGCGGCGCTGCCCCCCGTACCCCCGTGCCCGGACCCCCTGTCGAAGCGAGCAAGAAGGTGGACGCATGAAGCTGATCACGGCGGTCGTCAAGCCGCACCGGCTCGACGAGATCAAGGAGGCCCTGCAGGCCTTCGGGGTCCACGGGCTGACCGTCACCGAGGCCAGCGGTTACGGGCGCCAGCGCGGCCACACCGAGGTCTACCGGGGCGCCGAGTACACCGTGGACCTCGTACCGAAGATCCGCATCGAGGTGCTCGTCGAGGACGGCGACGCCGAGCAGCTGATCGAGGTGGTCGTGAAGGCCGCCCGCACCGGCAAGATCGGCGACGGCAAGGTGTGGAGCGTGCCCGTCGAGACGGCGGTCCGGGTCCGGACCGGCGAGCGCGGACCGGACGCGCTGTAATGAGCCGGACGGACCGCGGAACGTTCTGCTGAACGGCAAGGGAGCTGCTGGGTGACGCGTGTGGAAGAGACCGAAGAGCAGTCCGGCCCGCGACCCGGCGGCTACGCGGCGGCCCGGCTGCGACTCCTGACCCAGGAGTCGCGGTCCGGGCCGCCGCGCCGCTCCGGCCTCGCGAAGCTCACCGACTCCTGGGTCGCGGAACTGTTCGACATCGCCGCCGCACAGGCCGGCGTACGGAACGCGGCACTGGTCGCCGTCGGCGGCTACGGGCGGGGCGAACTCTCCCCGCGCAGCGACCTCGACCTGCTCCTGCTGCACGACGGGTCCGACCCCAAGGCGGTCTCCGCCCTCGCCGACCGGGTCTGGTACCCGGTCTGGGACCTCGGCCTCGCCCTCGACCACTCCGTGCGCACCCCCGCCGAGGCCCGCAAGGTCGCCGGGGAGGACCTCAAGGCCCATCTCGGCCTCCTGGACGCCCGGCACGTCGCCGGGGACCTGGGCCTCACCGCCGGGCTGCGCACCACGATCCTCGCCGACTGGCGCAACCAGGCGGTCAGACGCCTCCCCGAACTCCACGAACTGTGCCTCGAACGGGCGGAGCGGGCGGGCGAGTTGCAGTACCTCCTGGAACCCGACCTCAAGGAGGCGCGCGGCGGCCTGCGCGACGCCACCGCCCTGCGCGCCGTCGCCGCCTCCTGGATCGCCGACGCCCCCCGCGAAGGTCTCGCCGAGGCCCGCCGCACCCTCCTCGACGTACGTGACGCCCTCCACCTCGCCACCGGACGGGCCACCGACCGGCTCGCCCTCCAGGAACAGGACCAGGTCGCGACCGCGCTCGGCGTCCTCGACGCGGACGTGCTGCTGCGCAAGGTGTACGAGGCGGCCCGCACCCTCTCCTACGCCGGTGACGTGACCTGGCGCGAAGTGGAACGGGTGGTGCGGGCCCGGTCCGTACGGCCGCGGCTCAAGGCCCTGCTGGGCGGCCGGCCCGCGGGCCCGGAGCGCACGCCGCTCGCCGACGGCGTCGTCGAGCAGGACGGCGAGGCGGTCCTGGCGCGCACCGCACGCCCGGAACGGGACGCGATCCTTCCGCTGCGGGCCGCTGCCGCTGCCGCGCAGGCCGGACTGCCGGTCAGCATCCACGCCGTGCGGCAACTCGCCAGGCTCGCGCCGCACCTGCCGGTGCCGTGGCCCGCCGAGGCCCGCGAGGAACTGGTGACACTGCTCGGAGCGGGCGAGTCGGCGGTACCCGTGTGGGAGGCGCTGGAGGCCGAGGGGCTGATCGCACGGCTGCTCCCCGACTGGGAGCGGGTGCGCTGCCGGCCGCAGCGCAACCCCGTGCACACCTGGACCGTCGACCGCCACCTCCTGGAGGCGGCGGTGCGGGCCGCCGGATTCACCCGGCGGGTGGGACGGCCCGATCTGCTGCTGGTGGCCGCGCTGCTGCACGACATCGGCAAGGGATGGCCCGGCGACCACTCCGTGGTGGGCGAGACCATCGCGCGGGACATGGCGGCGCGGATCGGATTCGGCGACGCGGACGTGGCCGTGGTGGCCACCCTCGTACGGCACCACCTGCTGCTCGTGGACACGGCGACCCGGCGTGACCTCGACGATCCGGCGACGGTACGGGCGGTGGCGGACGCGGTCGGCACAGCGTCCACGCTGGAACTGCTGCACGCGCTTACCGAGGCGGACGCCCTGGCCACCGGCCCCGCGGCCTGGTCGGCGTGGCGCGCGTCCCTGGTGGCCGACCTGGTGAAACGGGTGGGCGCGGTACTGGCCGGGGACCCGCTCCCGGAACCCGAGCCGGGCGCGCTGACCGTGGAGCAGGAGCGGCTGACGCTGGAGGCGCACCGCACCGGCGGGCCCGTGCTGGCGCTGCGCGCGCGGGAGGAGGACGACGCGGGCGACGCGGCGCTCGGGGTGGAACTGACGATGGCCGTGCCGGACCAGCCGGGGGTGCTGCCCGCGGTCGCCGGGGTGCTCGCCATGCACCGGATGACCGTGCGGACCGCGGAACTGCGGTCCGCGGAGCCTCCGTTGGAGGGGGCTCCCGCACTGCTCCTGCTGTCCTGGCGGGTGGCCGCGGCGTACGGGGGCCTGCCGGAGGCGACGCGGCTGCGGGCCGACCTCGTACGGGCCCTGGACGGGTCGCTGGACCTGGCGTCCCGGCTCGCCGAACGGGAGAAGGCCTACGCGAGCAGGGCGCGCCGCCGGACCGGCGTACCGCCCGCGCGGGTGACCGTCGCCCCGGCGGCCTCCCGGCACGCGACGGTCCTGGAGGTACGGGCCCAGGACGCACCGGGGCTGCTGCACCGGATCGGCCGGGCGCTGGACGAGTCGGGGGTACGGGTGCGCAGCGCGCACGTCTCGACGCTGGGGTCCAGCGCGGTGGACGCGTTCTACGTGACGGGGAGGGACGGGCACCCGCTGGGCTCCGGGGAGGCGGCGGAGGTCGCGCGGGGGGTGGGGGCGGCGCTGGGGGAGAAGTAGCGGCTGCGGGGGACGGTCCGCCCGCGGACTCGTTGCCTGCGCGCGGGCAAGCCCTTCCCTTCGGGCGGCTCGGGCGCCGGGCAAGGGCCGCGCGATGCGCGGGGGCGGGCCGCGCAGTTCGCCGCGCCCCCGACGGCACGCTGCGCAGCCGTCGTTCGCCGGACTCCGGCAGGCGGGGGCCGACGTTTTGCCGGGCCGGATACTCTGGGGGGCCAAGGACTCCGCCCCCAACCCGAGGATCTGCGACCACAGTGTTCGATACCCTCTCCGATCGCCTTTCCGCGACTTTCAAGAATCTCCGGGGCAAGGGCCGCTTGTCCGAGGCGGACATCGACGCCACCGCCCGCGAGATCCGCATCGCCCTGCTGGAAGCGGACGTCGCCCTGCCGGTCGTCCGGGCCTTCATCAAGAAGGTCAAGGAGCGCGCCGCCGGGGCCGAGGTCTCCAAGGCGCTGAACCCCGCCCAGCAGATCATCAAGATCGTCAACGAGGAACTGGTCGGCATCCTCGGCGGCGAGACCCGTCGTCTGCGGTTCGCCAAGTCCGGCCCGACCGTGATCATGCTGGCGGGTCTCCAGGGTGCGGGCAAGACGACCCTCGCCGGAAAGCTGGGTCTCTGGCTCAAGGGTGAGGGGCACGCCCCGCTCCTCGTCGCCTGTGACCTCCAGCGTCCCAACGCCGTCAACCAGCTCAGCGTCGTCGCCGACCGTGCCGGTGTCGCCGTCTACGCGCCCCAGCCGGGCAACGGCGTCGGCGACCCGGTCACGGTCGCCAAGGACTCCATCGAGTACGCGAAGACCAAGCAGTTCGACGTGGTCATCGTCGACACCGCCGGCCGCCTGGGCATCGACCAGGAGCTGATGCAGCAGGCCGCGGACATCCGCGACGCCGTCAGCCCGGACGAGATTCTCTTCGTCGTCGACGCGATGATCGGCCAGGACGCGGTCAACACCGCCGAGGCCTTCCGCGACGGCGTCGGCTTCGACGGTGTGGTGCTCTCCAAGCTCGACGGTGACGCCCGGGGCGGTGCCGCGCTCTCCATCGCGCACGTCACCGGCCGTCAGATCATGTTCGCCTCCAACGGCGAGAAGCTCGACGAGTTCGACGCGTTCCACCCGGACCGGATGGCCTCCCGCATTCTCGACATGGGTGACCTGCTCACCCTCATCGAGCAGGCGGAGAAGACGTTCAGTCAGGAAGAGGCCGCCAAAATGGCCTCCAAGCTGTCCTCCTCCAAGGGCGGCAAGGACTTCACGCTGGACGACTTCCTGGCCCAGATGGAGCAGGTCCGCAAGATGGGCTCGATCTCCAAGCTGCTCGGCATGCTGCCGGGCATGGGGCAGATCAAGGACCAGATCAACAACATCGACGAGAAGGACGTGGACCGCACCGCGGCCATCATCAAGTCGATGACCCCGGCGGAGCGCGCCGAGCCGACGATCATCAACGGTTCGCGCCGTGCCCGTATCGCCAAGGGCTCCGGTGTCGAGGTCAGCGCCGTGAAGAACCTGGTGGAGCGGTTCTTCGACGCCCGCAAGATGATGTCGAAGATGGCTCAGGGCGGTGGCATGCCCGGTATGCCGGGGATGCCCGGGATGGGTGGCGGTCCCGGCAAGCAGAAGAAGCAGATCAAGCAGGCCAAGGGCAAGCGCAAGTCCGGCAACCCGATGAAGCGCAAGGCCGAGGAGCAGGCGGCGGCCGAGCGGCGCGAGCAGGCCGCCCAGCAGGGCGGCGGCGCGTTCGGGCTGCCCGCGGGCCAGGGCGGCAAGGACTTCGAACTCCCGGACGAGTTCAAGAAGTTTATGGGCTGACCGTCCGGCACCTCGGTCCGTACGCCGTGGCCGCCCGTTCACGCGGGCGCCCACGGCGTACGTGTGTCAGCACGCCCGGACGGGCACAGCTCTGTACTGCCGCGCCGTACCCGTCCGCCCCCGCACACGTACCTTGCTGCCGCGCGTACTTCGGCGAGGAGGCGGAAGAACGCTACGGCTTACGGGCGATCAGATACCGGAAGACGTTCGGCATCCACACCGTCCCGTCCTCCCGCAGATGCGGATGCAGCGCCTCCACCAGTTCCTTCTCCACCTGCGCCGGGTCGGTCGCCCGTATCGCCGCGTCGAAGAGGCCGGTGGACATCAGACCCCGCACCGCGCTGTCCATGTCGCTGTACCCGAACGGGCAGGCGACCCGCCCCGAGCCGTCGGGCCGCAGTCCCGCCCGCGCCGCCACGTTCTCCAGATCGTCCCGCAGCGGGGCCCGCCAGCCGCCGGACGCGCGTGGCGGGTTGGTCAGCCGGGACGCCACCCGCAGCACCGCCGAGGTGGCGCAGCGCTCCGGCGGACCCCAGCCGGTCAGCACGACCGCGCTGCCGCGCCGCACCAGCGGCACCGCTTCGGCGAGAGCCGGCGCGAGGCAGTCGGTGTCCCCGGCCGCGCAGCCGATCGGCTCGAAGGCGGTCAGCAGGTTGTACGGAGTGCAGTCGGCGTCCGCGGTGTCGGCCGGGCCGCCGCAGACCACGGCGGCCGTCCCGGTCCCGGGCGTCCCCTCGTCGTGGAGCCGGGTCCTGGCGAGCGCCACGCGCCCGGGGTCGTCGTCCACCCCGGCGACGCACGCGCCCCGCGACGCGGCGACGAGCAGGGCCAGACCCGACCCGCAGCCGAGGCCGAGCAGCCGGGTGGCGGGGCCCACCTCCAGCCGCGCGTACACCGCTTCGTAGAGCGGCACCAGCATCCGCTCCTGGATCTCGGCCCAGTCACGCGCGCGCGTGCCCCTGGGACCCGAAGCCGCGCTCGGGTGGTGCTGGACGAGCGTTGGTGTCATCGAAAGCGCCCCAATCCGCAGTGAGGTCGGTCGTGCCCGTTATGGCCACCCCCGTGCTGTGTGTGCGCATCGGCACTTCCCCCGTATGTCAGGGAACTCCGCATCCGTCCCCAAGTCCAGTGGGCGGCGGGGCATTACTCGCGTGCTCCGGGAGTGCGCCCCCTGTATTTGGCCCCGCGTGCGCCCTGTACGGGTGAGTCGTGGTACGTACTCCGTCCGGGTGAACCCCGGGCGGGAGGCGGACCCACCGAGCTCCCGCGCGGGCGGTCGCGCGGATCGTGCGCCGCGCAGCGACAGGGCCCGGACCTGGGGCCGGCACACCGGAACCGGCTGCCCGCCGCCGTCCCGGCGGGGGCGGCGGCGGGTACGCGTGGAGGCGTACCGGCCGATACGCACCGCCCTGGCGTCCGTCGCGCCGGTTCTCCGCGAATCGGCGCACCCGCCCCTCGGCGCGAGGCATCAGCGGGAACTGACTGGTACGTGCAAATTATTTGGGATGCCCCGGAATAGGAACACGGAAGCCCTCCGGCTCGTTGTCACGTCGTGAGCACGACACCACCTGTCCTCGCCGCAGAACTGGCGCAGGCGTGGGCCGACATCCAGCGGTACCACCCCGAGCTGCCCGATCTAGCCGCGCCCGAGTCCCTGATCGGAGAGTCCTCGTCCGCCTGCGGCGTGGCTCTCTCCTTCGAAAGACTGCTGCACGAGGCAGTCCACGGCATCGCCGCAGCCCGCGGCGTCCGTGACACCTCCCGCGCCGGTCGCTACCACAACCGCAGATTCCTTGCGATCGCCGAGGAGTTGGGCCTGGACCACCCCGAGGAGCCGCATCCCAGCAGCGGGTTCTCCCTGGTCGCGCTCAACCCCGAGGCGAAGCGCCGCTACCGTCCCACCATCGAGCGGCTGACCCGCGCCCTCAAGGCGCACACCGTCGCGACGGCCGCCGACACCAAGCGCTCCTTCCGCGGCCCCGCCGCACGGCACGGGTCCTCCGGGGGAGGGGTGCGGGTCAAGGCCGTCTGCGACTGCGGGCGCAACGTCCGCGTCGTGCCGTCGGTGCTGGCGCAGGCCCCGATCGTGTGCGGCGGCTGCGGCAAACCGTTCCGCATTCCGGACGTGGTGGCCGCCGCCGGCTGAGGCAGCAGAGCGTGACCAGGGCCGGGGAACGGCGTGTGCCGCAGCTGTGGCACAATGGACAGCTGTACTCGACAGCCGCACAGGACCCCTCTCTCCTCCGGCTGACGCGTCCATCGGGCACCCCGAGTACCGCAACCCCACGTGGCATCCCGTTGTGCCCAACCACGTCAATTCCAGGAGAGACCACTCCCGTGCTCAAGATCAAGCTGAAGCGCCTCGGCAAGATCCGTTCGCCGCACTACCGCATCGTCGTCGCCGATGCCCGTGTGCGCCGTGACGGCCGTGCCATCGAAGAGATCGGCCTGTACCACCCGGTGCAGAACCCCTCGCGCATCGAGGTCAACGCCGAGCGTGCGCAGTACTGGCTGTCCGTCGGCGCCCAGCCGACCGACGCCGTTCTCGCCATCCTGAAGCTCACGGGTGACTGGCAGGCCCACAAGGGCCTTCCGGCCCCCGCGCCGCTGCTCCAGCCGGCGGCGAAGGAAGACAAGCGCGCTTCCTTCGACGCCTTCGCGAAGGCTCTTGAGGGTGGCGACGCCAAGGGCGAGGCCATCACCCCCAAGGCGAAGAAGGCCGACAAGAAGGCGGACGAGGCTCCGGCCGACGCTGCCGCTGAGTCGACCGAGGCCTGAGCATGCTCGAGGAGGCTCTTGAGCACCTCGTGAAGGGCATCGTGGACAACCCCGACGACGTGCAGGTCGCCTCGCGCACCCTGCGTCGCGGACGCGTTCTCGAAGTCCGGGTGCACCCCGACGACCTCGGCAAGGTGATCGGCCGCAACGGCCGTACCGCCCGTGCCCTGCGTACCGTCGTCGGGGCCATCGGTGGCCGTGGCATCCGCGTCGACCTCGTCGACGTGGACCAGGCCCACTGATCATCGGGCAGTCGCCGAGCATCAGGCAGTAGAGCATTACCGGCAGGGGCCGGGGAGGGCTGAGGCCCGCCCCGGCCCGTTGTCGTTTTCCGTACGCTTGCCGACGGACCGGGTACGCGCGGGTCCGCCGTACCCGTACCGGGCGGGTCGTGCCGTATCCGTACGAAGAGGAGAGAACGAGAGTGCAGCTGGTAGTCGCGCGGATCGGCCGCGCCCACGGCATCAAGGGCGAGGTCACCGTCGAGGTGCGCACGGACGAGCCGGAACTGCGGCTCGGCCCCGGAGCCGTCCTGACCACGGACCCGGCAGCGGTGGGCCCGCTGACCGTGGAGACCGGCCGGGTGCACAGCGGCAGGCTGCTGCTGCGCTTCGAGGGCGTCAAGGACCGCACGGCGGCCGAGGCCCTGCGCAACACCCTCCTGATCTCCGACGTCGACCCCGGGGCGAGCCCCGAGGACCCCGAGGAGTTCTACGACCACCAGCTGGTCGACCTCGACGTGGTGCTCGCCGACGGCACCGGGATCGGCCGGATCACCGAGATCACGCACCTGCCCTCGCAGGACCTGTTCATCGTGGAGCGCCCCGACGGCAGCGAGGTGATGATCCCGTTCGTGGAGGAGATCGTCACCTCGATCGACCTGGACGAGCAGCGCGCGGTGATCGACCCGCCGCCCGGCCTGATCGACGACAGCGAGGCGGTCGTGGCCTCCAGCAGGGAAGACGAAGAGGACGCGCGCTGATGCGGCTCGACGTCGTCACGATCTTCCCCGAGTACCTGGAACCGCTGAACGTCTCCCTCGTCGGCAAGGCACGCGCGCGCGGTGTCCTCGACGTCCAGGTGCACGACCTGCGCCGGTGGACCTACGACCGGCACAGCACCGTCGACGACACCCCCTACGGCGGCGGCCCCGGCATGGTCATGAAGCCCGACCCGTGGGGCGCGTGCGTCGACGAGGCGCTCGCCGACGGGTACGAGGCGGGCGCCCACGGCCCCGTCATGGTCGTGCCCACGCCCAGCGGACGCCCCTTCACCCAGGAGCTCGCGGTCGAACTCTCGGCGCGTCCCTGGCTGCTCTTCGCGCCCGCCCGTTACGAGGGCATCGACCGTCGTGTGATGGACGAGTACGCGACGCGGATGCCGGTGTACGAGGTCTCCATCGGGGACTACGTTCTGGCCGGCGGCGAGGCGGCGGTCCTGGTGATCACCGAGGCGGTCGCCCGGCTACTGCCCGGCGTGCTCGGCAACGCGGAGTCCCACCAGGACGACTCGTTCGCGCCCGGCGCGATGGCCGATCTCCTGGAGGGGCCCGTGTACACCAAGCCCCCCGAGTGGCGCGGGCGCGGCATCCCGGACGTGCTCCTCAGCGGGCACCACGGGAAGATCGCGCGCTGGCGGCGGGACGAGGCGTTCCGCCGCACCACCGCTCACCGGCCCGACCTTATCGAGCGCTCGGACCCCGCCGCCTTCGACAAGAAGGACCGCGAGATGCTCTCCATCCTGGGCTGGCGGCCGGGCCCGGACGGCCGATTTTGGCGCGACCCCGGGGCCGTGGAACAATAAGCAGCTGTTGTCCGTCCGCGTGCGCCCCTGCCACAGGGGGAACGACGCCCGTCCGACGCGTACAGCATCCCCTTTCATCTCCGAAATGCCGCTGATGACCTGTGGCATCAGTGAAGAAAGCAGACTCACATGTCCCACCTGCTCGACTCCGTCGACGCTGCCTCGATCCGCAGCGACGTCCCCGCCTTCCGCCCCGGCGACACCGTGAACGTCCACGTGCGCGTCATCGAAGGCAACCGCTCCCGTGTGCAGCAGTTCAAGGGTGTCGTCATCCGCCGCCAGGGCGCGGGCGTCCGTGAGACCTTCACGGTCCGCAAGGTCTCTTTCTCCGTCGGCGTCGAGCGCACCTTCCCGGTGAACTCCCCGATCTTCGAGAAGATCGAGGTCATCACCCGCGGTGACGTGCGTCGCGCGAAGCTGTACTACCTGCGCGAGCTGCGCGGCAAGAAGGCGAAGATCAAGGAGAAGCGCGACAACTGATCGCGCCCAGGCGTCCGGAACCCGCCGGATAGGCTCGGGTTCCGATGGACACCGAAGCAGCACAGCACACGGAGCGCGACCGCTCTCCCGACCCCGGCAATGGGGACGGAGAGCGGTCGCGCTCCGCGCGTTCGTCCGGACATGACGAATCCACCGAGGACGCCATGTCCGGACAGAGCCACCGGCCCCCGTGGCGGAGCCCCCTGCTGTACACCGCCGCCTGCCTCACCTTCCTGCTGCTGCTCAGCGGCTTCGTGATGCAGCCCTTCCTCATCCCCAGCACCTCGATGCAGCCCGCTCTCGACGTGGGCGACCGGGTGCTCGTGAACAAGCTGGCGTACCGTTTCGGGGCCGTGCCGGAGCGCGGGGACATCGTGGTCTTCGACGGGACGGGCTCGTTCGTACGGGAGGAACCCTCGGCCGACCCGGTGACGGGGGCCCTGCGCCGGGCGGGCTCGGCGCTCGGACTGACGGAGCCCGCCGAGACCGATTTCGTGAAGCGGGTGGTGGGGGTGGGCGGTGACCGGGTGGTCTGCTGCGACAAGCGGGGGAGGCTCCAGGTGAACGGCCGGTCCGTGGACGAGACGTACCTCCACCCCGGGGACACCCCGTCCCGGGTGCCCTTCGACATCGTGGTACCGCAGGGCAGGCTGTGGATGCTCGGCGACCACCGGTCCCGCTCCAGCGACTCCCGCGACCACCTCGGCAGCCCCGGCGGCGGCATGGTGCCTGTCGAGCGCGTCATCGGCAGGGCGGACTGGACGGTGTGGCCGTTCGGACGGTGGGGCGCGACGGCACCCACCGGCGCCTTCGACGGCGTTCCGGACACCACGCACGCGACGGACGTACGACCACCGGCCGGGCCCCGTGGGTAGCCGTGGACGGGCCCGCGCGTCGTACGGGCAGGACGTCCCGCTGCCGACGGGGAGCCGGCCCCCCGCGCCCGGAGCCCCGGCGGAGGGAGCAGCCACCGAGCCGCGCAGTGCGCCGGGCCGGGCCGAGCGGCGCAAACTGGCCCGCCGGGTCAAACGGCGCCGGCGCAGGTCCGCGCTCAGGGAGATACCCGTCCTCGTAGGTGTGGCGCTGCTCATCGCGCTGGTCCTGAAGACCTTCCTGGTGCAGGCCTTCGTCATCCCGTCCGGTTCGATGGAACAGACGATCCGCATCGGCGACCGCGTGCTGGTCGACAAGCTGACCCCGTGGTTCGGCTCGCGTCCTCAGCGCGGCGAGGTGGTCGTCTTCCGGGACCCGGGCGGCTGGCTGGAGAAGGAGGCGGCCTCCGGAAAACCGGACCCGGTCGGGATCAAGCAGATCAAGGAGGGGCTGACCTGGATCGGGCTGCTGCCGTCGGCGGACGAGCAGGACCTCATCAAGCGCGTGGTCGCGGTCGGCGGGGACACCGTGAAGTGCTGCGACAGGAACGGTCGGGTCACCGTCAACGGCGTGCCGCTCAATGAACCCTACGTCTTTCCGGACGACCGCCCCTCGAAGATCCCCTTCGAAGTGGAGGTGCCCCCGGGGCGTCTCTTCGTCTTGGGGGACCACCGGTCGAACTCCGCCGATTCCCGGTACCACTTGAACGAGAAGTACCACGGAACGGTCGCGGAGGAGGGTGTTCTGGGCCGGGCCGTCGTCATCGCCTGGCCGATCGGGCACTGGCGCAAGCTGGAGGTCCCCGAGACCTTCGCCCGCATCCCCGCACCGCGAGCGGGGGCGGCTGCGGCGCCCGGACCGTCGAATAGGGTGGCGTCCCAGGACCGCCAGGTCCTCCTCCCGAGCCCAGGGGAACTCCCGCTCGTTATGGGAGTGATGGGCCTGCGCCTTCTCGGGCGCGGGCGGTGGCACGGAATGAGGAGTGGACGTGGGGGATGTGGCGGTCGGGGCCCGGTCCGGACACGACGGACCCGAGAAGGAGCCCGAGCCCGAGCGGCGCGCCGACGCGCCCCCGCCCACGACCCGGGGCCTGGCGACGGAGCAGCAGAACGGTGAAGCAGCGGTGAGCGACGCGGAGAACGGCCCCCGGAACGACGGCAGCAGCGAGGACGAGGGGACGAAGGCCGCGCGCAAGCCGCGCTCGTTCTGGAAGGAACTGCCTTTGCTGATCGGCATCGCGCTGGTCCTCGCCCTGCTGATCAAGACGTTTCTGGTGCAGGCCTTCTCGATCCCCTCGGAGTCGATGCAGGAGACGCTCCAGAAGGGCGACCGGGTACTGGTCGACAAACTGACCCCGTGGTTCGGGGCGGAGCCGGAGCGGGGCGAGGTCATCGTCTTCCACGACCCGGGCGACTGGCTCACCAACACCGCGGTGGCCGAGCCGAACGTCTTCCAGAAGGCGCTCAGCTTCATCGGCCTGATGCCGTCCGCCGAAGACAAGGACCTGATCAAGCGGGTCATGGCGGTCGGCGGCGACACCGTGGAGTGCAAGGCCGGCGGCTCGGTCACGGTCAACGGCAAGGCGCTCGACGACAAGTCGTACATCGCACCCAAGGGTGCCCCGTGCAACGACAACCCGTTCGGGCCGCTGAAGGTGCCGGACGGCAAGCTCTGGGTGATGGGCGACAACCGCTCGGACTCCATGGATTCCCGCTACCACGAGGAACTCACCACCAAGGGGTTCGTCAGCACCGACGAGGTCGTCGGCAGGGCCTTCGTCGTGGCGTGGCCGATCAACCGGTGGTCGACGCTGCCCGTGCCGGACACCTTCGAGCAGCAGGGGCTGGCGGGCGGGGCCGCCGCAGCCGCCGCCTCGGTGGCGCCCGGTGCGCTCGGCCTGGCAGGGGCGGTGCCGCTGGTGCTGTGGCGCCGCCGGAGGCTGACCGACGGGCGTACCGCCGGGTAGGGTGCCGTCCCGGATCGTGTTCTCCGAGGCGGGGGTGCGCTGGAATGGGCGGAGCAGAACGTACGGACGACGGCCGCGGCCGCCTCGGCGATGTGCTGTCGGGGCTGGCCGTGGCCGTCGGCTGTGTGCTCTTCCTCGGTGGATTCGCCTGGGGAGCGGTGGTGTACAAGCCGTACACCGTGCCGACGGACTCGATGGCCCCGGCCATCGGGACCGGTGACCGCGTGCTGGCACAGCGGCTGTCCGGCGACCCGGTGCGGCGCGGGGACGTGGTGGTCTTCAGCGATCCGGCGTGGGGGGACATGCCGATGGTGAAGCGGGTGGTCGGCGTCGGTGGCGACAAGGTCGTCTGCTGCGACAAGGACGACCGGCTCATCCTGAACGGCACGTCGATCGAAGAACCGTATCTGCACTCCCGGGACGGCGCGGGGTCCCGGCCCTTCAGCGCCACGGTGCCCGACGGCGAGCTCTTCCTCCTGGGCGACCGGCGCCGCACCTCGGTGGACTCCCGGGGGCATCTCATGGACACCGGCCGCGGCACGGTCCCGGTGTCGGAGGTGGCCGCCAGGGTGGACGCCGTCGCCTGGCCGGTCGGCGGCGTGCTGGAACGCCCACGGACCTTCGCGGGGATGCCCGGCGGGATCTCCGAGCCGGGGCCGGTACGGGCGGTGGTGACCGCGATCGTGGCCGGGGTGGTGCTCATCTTCGGCGGCGCGGCCTACGGGCCCCTGTCGAAGCTGGGCGGACGGCGTCGCGAGGCACGCGCATGACGACGGCGAACGGGGCCGGGGACGCCGAGCGGCCGCCCGCGGACCTCGGGGCGTGCGGCACCCAGGGCGGGCAGCGGCGCAGGGTCGCGCGGGTCGTTCTGCTCGACCCCCAGGACCGGATCCTGCTGCTGCACGGCTTCGAACCCGAGGACCCCGGCCGCACATGGTGGTTCACGCCCGGCGGCGGTCTGGAGGGCGAGGAGACGTGGGCAGAGGCGGCGCTGCGCGAACTCGCCGAGGAGACGGGGATCACGGACGTGGACCTCGGACCGGTGCTGTGGCAGCGGAAGTGCTCTTTCCCCTTCGACGGCCGCCGCTGGGACCAGGACGAATGGTTCTATTTGGCGCGCACGAGGCAGACCGCGACCGTGCTGACCGGGCTGACCGAGCTGGAACGGCGCAGTGTCGCGGGGCTGCGGTGGTGGTCCTCCGCCGCACTGTCCGCGACGCGTGAGACGGTGTACCCGACCAGGCTCGCCGAGTTGCTGCGCACGCTGCTCGACGAGGGTCCTCCGAGTACGCCGATCGTCCTGGCCCCGGAAATCGCATAGGGGCGTACGGGGCTGGCGCACAATAGGGGGACGCACGGCTGAAGGGGAACATGCCATGAGCGCCGAGGACCTCGAGAAGTACGAGACCGAGATGGAGCTGAAGCTCTACCGGGAGTACCGCGATGTCGTCGGTCTGTTCAAATACGTGATCGAGACCGAACGGCGCTTCTACCTCACCAACGACTACGAGATGCAGGTGCACTCGGTCCAGGGCGAGGTGTTTTTCGAAGTATCCATGGCGGACGCCTGGGTCTGGGACATGTACCGGCCCGCCAGGTTCGTCAAGCAGGTGCGGGTGCTCACGTTCAAGGACGTGAACGTGGAGGAGCTCAACAAGAGCGACCTGGAGCTGCCGGGCGGCTGAAGGACGGCGTCGTCCGGCTGAGGCTTCGCGTCCTGGCCGACGGAGGCCTGTGGGCACCGCTCGATGGAGCCTTCCGGGCGACCGGGTTTTCCACAACCCCGGAGTTTTCCACCAAGATCCACCGACTCGCGGGGAGTACGTCACATTCGGTTCCGGAGGTGGAACCGAATGAACGCGAAGAGTGAACGCACGCCGCGCACCGCACGCGGAAACCTCGGCCGCTACGGCGAGGACCTGGCGGCACGCCGGCTGGCCGAAGTAGGGATGACCGTCCTGGCGCGCAACTGGCGCTGCCGGGCGGGCGAGATCGACATCGTGGCCAGGGACGGCGACGCGATCGTCGTCTGCGAGGTCAAGACCCGGCGATCGGGACCCTTCCAGCACCCGATGGAAGCCGTCACGCCCAGGAAGGCCGAGCGGCTGCGCACCCTGGCGGAGCTCTGGCTGTACGAGCACGGCGGGCCGCCGCCGGGCGGCGCCAGGATCGACCTCGTGGGCGTCACACTGCCCCGGCGCGGGGCCCCGGTCCTGGAGCACGCACGGGGGGTGGCCTGATGGGTTTCGCACGTACGTGCTCCGTGGCGCTGGTCGGCGTCGAGGGCGTGGTGGTCGAGGTGCAGGCCGACCTGGAACCCGGTGTCGCGGCCTTCGCGCTGGTGGGACTGCCGGACAAGAGCCTGGTGGAGAGCAAGGACCGGGTGCGGGCGGCGGTGGTGAACTCTGGGGTCACCTGGCCGCAGAAGAAGCTCACGGTGGGGCTGAGCCCCGCCTCGGTGCCCAAGAGCGGAAGCGGCTTCGACCTGGCCGTCGCGGTCGCCGTGCTGAGCGCGGCGGAGCGGATCGACCCCAGGGAGATCGCCGACCTGGTCCTGGTCGGCGAACTCGGGCTCGACGGCCGGGTCAGACCGGTGCGGGGCGTCCTGCCGGCGGTGCTCGCCGCCGCCGAGGCCGGACACCGGCAGGTGGTCGTACCCGAACAGAGCGCTGCGGAGGCCTCGTTGGTGCCCGGCATCTCGGTACTGGGCGTACGCAGCCTGCGCCAGCTCATCGCCGTACTCGCCGGGGAGCAGGTGCCTGACGAGGAACCGGTGGAGGAGGGTCGGCCCGACACGATGCTGGCCGGGCTCATGGTGCCCGGCGCCGGGGCGGGCACCGGACTGGCGCCCGGCCGCAAGGACGCGCTGCCCGACCTCGCGGACGTGGGAGGACAGGAGGCGGCACGGCAGGCCCTGGAGATCTCCGCGGCAGGAGGCCACCACCTGCTGCTGCACGGCCCGCCGGGGGCCGGCAAGACGATGCTGGCCGAGCGGCTGCCGGGCCTGCTGCCGCCGCTCACCCGCCGGGAGTCCCTCGAAGTGACCGCCGTGCACTCGGTGGCGGGCATCCTGCCCCCGGGCGAACCGCTCGTGACGAGGGCCCCCTACTGCGCACCGCATCACTCGGCGACGATGCAGTCGCTCATCGGTGGCGGCAACGGGCTGCCGCGGCCGGGCGCGGTGTCCCTGGCCCACCGGGGAGTCCTCTTCATGGATGAAGCGCCCGAATTCGCCGGAAAGGCGCTCGACTCGCTGCGGCAGCCGCTGGAATCGGGGCACGTGGTGGTGGCGCGCAGCGCGGGCGTGGTGCGGCTGCCGGCCCGCTTCCTGCTGGTCCTGGCGGCGAATCCCTGCCCCTGCGGCAGGCACGGCTCGAAGGACTCCTCGTGCGACTGCGGCCCGCAGGTGGTCCGTCGCTACCAGGCGCGGGTGTCGGGGCCGCTCATCGACCGGGTCGACCTCAGGGTCCGGGTGGAGGCGGTGACGCGTGCGGACCTCACGGCCCGGGGAGGCCGCGGCGAGCGGACCGAAGCCGTCGCCGCCCGGGTGCGGGGAGCCAGGGAGCGGTCCGCCGTCCGGCTGGAGGGGACACCGTGGAGCAACAACAGCGAGGTGCCGGGCCACGAGCTGCGCACCCGCTGGCAGCCGGTGCCCGGAGCCCTCAAGGCGGCGGAACGGGACATGGACCGGGGGCTGCTGACCGCACGCGGCTTCGACCGGGTGCTGCGCGTCGCCTGGACCGTCGCCGACCTCCGGGGGCACGACCGGCCCGACGAGGCAGACCTGGCGGTGGCGCTCCAGCTGAGGACCGGCATCGAGCGGGGGGCGATCAAGGACCGCGGCGGCCTCGTGGCCGGAGGCGTGCGGTGAGCGCGGGCACGGCCGGGGCCGAGCGGCTGGCCAGGGCGGCCCTGACCGGGATCGTCGAGCCGGGGGACGAGGCCGGCGGGCGCTGGCTGCGGGACCACGGACCGGTGGAGCTGCTGCGACGGCTGACGGCGGCCGCTCCGGGACCGGACGAGGCGCTGGCAGGGGCGAGCGAGAAGCGCCTCGCGGGCTACCGCAACCGGGCGTCCGCGGTCGACCCGGCCCGCTACCTGGCGGCGGCCGACGCCGTCGGGGCCCGCCTCGTGTGTCCCGGCGACGGGGAATGGCCGAGCCAGCTGGACGACCTCGGCGACGCCAGGCCGGTCGGGCTCTGGGTGCGGGGCGCGCCGAACCTGCGGATGTGGGCGCTGCGGTCCGTCGCCGTCGTCGGAGCCCGGGCGTGCACACCGTACGGGGCGCACATGGCGGCGAGCCTCGGCGCGGGGCTCGCGGAACGCGGCTGGGTCGTGGTGTCGGGCGCGGCGTACGGCGTCGACGGGGCGGCCCACCGGGGCGTGCTGGGCGCGGGCGGGGCGACGGTCGCCGTCCTCGCCTGCGGGGTCGACGTCAACTACCCCCGCGGGCATGCCGAACTGATCTCCCGCGTCGCCGAACAGGGATTGGTGCTCGGCGAGTTGCCGCCCGGGAGCCACCCGACGCCCAGCAGGTTCGTCCTGCGCAACCGGGTCATCGCCGCGCTCACCCGCGGCACCGTCGTCGTCGAGGCCGAGTACCGCAGCGGATCACTGGTCACCGCACGCGGCGCCCAGCGCCTCGGCCGCTTCACGATGGGCGTGCCGGGCCCGGTGACCAGCGGACTCTCCGCCGGGGTGCACGAACTGCTGCGCGGCGAGGCCGTCCTGGTCACCGACGCCGCGGAAATCGTCGAACTGGTCGGTGGGATCGGCGACCTCGCACCCGCCCGACGCGGCCCCGTACTGCCCCGTGACCTCCTGGACCCGGTCACCGCACGGGTGCTCGAAGCGCTGCCGGGCCGTACCGCAGCCGACACGCGGAGCGTCGCCCGCGAGGCCGGGACGACCGGTGACGAGGCGCTCGCCAGGCTGTACGAACTGCACTCCCTGGGGTTCGTCGAACGACACGGCGACGGATGGCAGTTGGCACGGGGCGCGGCACGGGGCGTTCCGCCCCGGCGAGGCGGTGCTTGACCAGGGACGTCCGGGTGAAAAGGTGAAGAAGATGACCCTTAAATCGTGTACCGGACCACGACCGGAGCAACCGTGCGCGGCGGCGACCGGGCCGCGGGGGCACGGTCCGGGGCTGTCAACCGGACGATGCGGTCCCATATCCTTCGCGCACCGCGACCTTTCAGTCACGCTACGCTCGCAAGGTTTTCGTCCGGTCCGGGCCTGGCACACGTCTTCCGGGCACGGCACGGGCACCACATCACGTCCCCCTCACATCACAGCAGAACGGCTCAAGGCAACGCATGCCCCAGCACACCTCCGGGTCTGACCGCGCGGCAGCACCCCCCGCCGCCCGCGGCCCCGTACGGCCCCCGGCGCCCTCGTCCGTCGACGAGCTGTGGCGGTCGTACAAGACCACGGGCGACGAGCGGCTGCGGGAGCAGCTGATCCTGCACTACTCACCGCTGGTGAAGTACGTCGCGGGCCGGGTCAGCGTGGGGCTCCCGGCCAACGTCGAGCAGGCCGACTTCGTGTCCTCCGGCGTCTTCGGACTGATCGACGCCATCGAGAAGTTCGACATCGAGCGCTCCATCAAGTTCGAGACGTACGCCATCACCCGTATCCGCGGCGCGATGATCGACGAACTGCGCGCCCTGGACTGGATCCCGCGCTCGGTCCGGCAGAAGGCCAAGGCCGTCGAACGGGCCTACGCCACGCTGGAGGCCAAGCTGCGCCGCACTCCCTCCGAGTGCGAGGTCGCCTCCGAGATGGGTATCGCGGTCGAGGAACTGCACGCCGTGTTCAGCCAGTTGTCGCTCGCCAACGTGGTCGCTCTCGAAGAGCTGCTGCACGCCGGCGGCGAGGGCGGCGACCGGCTGAGCCTGATGGAGACGCTGGAGGACACCAGCGCGGACAACCCGGTCGAGGTCGCCGAGGACCGTGAGCTGCGCAGACTGCTCGCCCGCTCCATCAACACCCTCCCCGACCGGGAGAAGACCGTGATCACCCTCTACTACTACGAGGGCCTCACGCTCGCCGAGATCGGCAATGTGCTCGGCGTCACCGAGAGCCGGGTCAGCCAGATCCACACCAAGTCGGTCCTCCAGCTCAGGGCCAAACTCGCCGACGTCGGCCGCTGACCAGGCAGACCCCGCCGACGGCCGCTGAATCGTCCCTGCCGGGTGTGCACCCCGTCGTCATCCACGGCGCGCATCCGTACAGTGGAGGCGTGCCAAGGATTCGAGCGGCCTCCGTGGCCGAGCACCGGACGATGCAGCGCAGTGCCCTCCTGGACGCTGCCCGATCCCTCCTGTCCGAAGGCGGGACGGAGGCGTTGACCTTCCCCGCCCTCGCCGAGCGCACGGGCCTGGCCCGCTCCTCGGTCTACGAGTACTTCCGTTCCAGAGGTGCGGTCGTCGAAGAACTGTGCGCCGTCGACTTCCCCGTGTGGGCCGCCGAGGTCGAGGCCGCGATGGCCTCCGCGGACACCGCCGAGGGCAAGGTCGAGGCGTACGTGCGCCAGCAGCTGACGCTGGTGGGCGACCGCCGTCACCGCGCGGTGGTCGCCATCTCCGCGAGCGAACTCGACGCCGGGGCCCGCGAGAAGATCCGTGCCGCGCACGGCGGGCTCGTCACGATGATCGGCGACGCCCTGCGGGAGCTGGGCCACGAGCAGCCCCGCCTGGTGGCGATGATGCTCCAGGGCGTGGTCGACGCGGCGGTGCGACGCACGGAGCTGGGCGGCGCCGCCGAGGACCCGGCTGTCATCACGGAGGCCGCCGTCTCCATGGCCCTGCGCGGCGTCCGGGGCTGACCGCCCGAAGTCGCCGTATCCGCCCCGGGCCCGGAGCGCGCCGCGTTCCCTCCGGCCGCGCCGGGCCGTGCAGCCGCCGCTGCGTTCCGTACGCCAGACCGGCCGCGGCGGTCAGAAGCAGTGCGTGCAGGGCGTCCGGTGCGAGTGCCGCGACCTTCCGCGACGGCACGAACACCGCGCCCGGCACCGGCGGCGGGACGCCGAAGACCGGCAGGAGCCGCGGCGGCCCCCGGTGCAGCAGACCGGCCGGCAGCAGCGACAGCGGATCGAGGTACTCCGCGCCGCGCAGCAGCCCCCAGTGCAGACAGCCCGTCGCCGGGCAGTGATACGCCCCCGGTTCCAGCACCGCCACTACCTGGCCCGCCGTCACCACCGTCCCCTCGGCCACCAGCGCGCGCACCGGCTCGTACGTGGTCCGCAGCGGTGGCTCGCCGGTCGCGGTCAGCGTGACCGACAGCACCCCGCGGCCCGCCACCCGGCCTGCGAACGAGACCCGGCCCGGCGCGGCCGCCCGTACCTCCGCACCGGCCGCGGCCGCCAGGTCCACACCGCGGTGCCCGGCCGCGTACGGCGACGGCGGCGGCTCCCAGCCCCGTACGACGGACGGACGCACCCCCACCGGCCAGGCGCGCTCCGGCCCCCGCGGGGCGTCGGCGCCGAGGGACGGGGGCGCCTGCCACAGCAGTGCGGCGACCAGCGGGAACAGTGCGCACAGTGCGGCGCTCACGAGTCGGTACATGCCGAAAACGGTCCCGCAACGGGCGCGTTCGCGGGGATCATGGGCCGTTCCTGTGGACGGCCGGACGGCTGTGGACAACGCCGTCACCCGGCACTGTGCGGGTCCCGTACACTTCTGGTGGCGATCCGGGTCACCGGGTCGACTTCGCACGTCCCGCCACCACCCTCTCTCAGCGGTCAGTGGCAGTGCTGCTCGGTCCTCAAGGATTCCGTCCCCATGGGCACAGCACGAGGGGCGTCAGGCGCGACCGCCGTCCGGCGGAAGCGATAACCGAGTACCTCAAGGAGTACGGCCATGGCCGTCGTCACGATGCGGGAGCTGCTGGAAAGCGGCGTCCACTTCGGTCACCAGACCCGTCGTTGGAACCCGAAGATGAAGCGTTTCATCTTCACGGAGCGCAACGGCATCTACATCATCGACCTGCTCCAGTCGCTGTCGTACATCGACCGTGCCTACGAGTTCGTCAAGGAGACCGTCGCCCACGGCGGTTCCATCATGTTCGTCGGCACCAAGAAGCAGGCGCAGGAAGCGATCGCCGAGCAGGCGACGCGCGTGGGCATGCCCTACGTCAACCAGCGCTGGCTCGGCGGCATGCTGACCAACTTCTCCACGGTCTACAAGCGCCTCCAGCGCCTGAAGGAGCTGGAGCTCATCGACTTCGAGGACGTGGCCGCGTCGGGCCTCACCAAGAAGGAGCTCCTGGTTCTCTCGCGCGAGAAGGCCAAGCTGGAGAAGACCCTCGGCGGTATCCGCGAGATGTCGAAGGTTCCCAGCGCCGTCTGGATCGTCGACACCAAGAAGGAGCACATCGCCGTCGGTGAGGCGCGCAAGCTCCGCATCCCGGTCGTCGCGATCCTCGACACCAACTGCGACCCCGACGAGGTCGACTACAAGATCCCGGGCAACGACGACGCGATCCGCTCCGTCACCCTGCTCACCCGCGTGATCGCCGACGCCGTCGCCGAGGGCCTCATCGCCCGCTCCGGTGCCGCCACGGGCGACTCCAAGCCGGGCGAGAAGGCCGCCGGCGAGCCCCTCGCCGAGTGGGAGCGCGACCTGCTCGAAGGCGACAAGAAGGCTGACGAGGCTCCGGCCGCCGACGCCGACGCCGACGCCGCTGCTCCGGCCGCCGAGGCTGCTCCGGCCGCCGACGAGGCCCCGGCCGCCGAGGCCGAGAAGCCGGCCGAGGCCGCTGCCGAGGCTCCGGCCGCGGACGCCGAGCAGGCCTGACCCAGCCCCAGCGGCTGACTGACGGCGGGGGAGGGTGCGCCACCAGGCGTCCCGCCCCCGCCGTTCACCCGTAGATCACGTGGATCACGGCGATCGCGCAGGCCACGAGCTCGTGCGGATCACCTCGATCAACGACCTCCGACTTTCGAGAAGAGATTCACAGACTCATGGCGAACTACACCGCCGCTGACGTCAAGAAGCTCCGCGAGCTCACCGGCGCCGGCATGATGGACTGCAAGAAGGCCCTCGACGAGGCCGACGGCAGCGTCGACAAGGCCGTCGAAGCCCTGCGTATCAAGGGCCAGAAGGGCGTCGCCAAGCGCGAGGGCCGCTCGGCCGAGAACGGTGCCGTCGTCTCCCTGATCGCCGACGACAACACCTCCGGTGTCATCGTCGAGCTCAAGTGCGAGACCGACTTCGTCGCCAAGGGCGAGAAGTTCCAGGCCGTCGCCAACGCGCTCGCCGCGCACGCCGCCGCCACCTCCCCGGCCGACATCGCCGCGCTGCTCGCCTCCGAGATCGAGGCCGGCAAGACCGTCCAGGCGTATGTCGACGAGGCCAACGCCAACCTGGGCGAGAAGATCGTCCTGGAGCGCTTCGCCCAGTTCTCCGGCGCCTACGTCACCGCGTACATGCACCGCACCATGCCCGACCTGCCCCCGCAGATCGGTGTTCTGGTCGAGCTGGACAAGGCCGACGCCGACCTGGCCCGTGGCATCGCCCAGCACATCGCCGCTTTCGCGCCGAAGTACCTGGACAAGGACGACGTCCCGGCCGAGGTCGTCGAGGCGGAGCGCCGCGTCGCCGAGGAGACCACCCGCGCCGAGGGCAAGCCCGAGGCCGCCCTCCCGAAGATCGTCGAGGGTCGCGTCAACGGCTTCTTCAAGGAAGCCACCCTCCTCGGCCAGCCGTACGCGCTGGACAACAAGAAGTCCGTGCAGAAGGTCCTGGACGAGGCCGGTGTCACCCTGAAGCGCTTCGCGCGCATCAAGGTCGGCATCTGAGTCCGTACGTCGGACCCTGTCGACGCAACGCGAACATCGCCAGACCCGGCTAGGGTCTGATGCAGTCGCCCGGCGCACGCGCCGGGCGGCGGCAGATCTGACGAGGAGGCCATTGCCGCTGAGGAACCGCGAGGATCCACCGGCAATGGCCTCCTTCGTATGTGCACGAGGAGAAAGCCCCCCCCCATGAATCAGGCGAATCAGGACAGCGGCAAGAGGACCGGGCGCTTCATGCTGAAGCTCTCGGGCGAGGCGTTCGCCGGCGGCGGGGCACTCGGTGTCGACCCCGACGTCGTGCACGCCATCGCGCGCGAGATCGCCGCGGTCGTACGGGACGGCGCGGAGATCGCGGTCGTCATCGGCGGCGGCAACTTCTTCCGCGGCGCCGAACTCCAGCAGCGCGGCATGGACCGGGCGCGCTCGGACTACATGGGCATGCTCGGCACCGTCATGAACTGCCTCGCCCTCCAGGACTTCCTGGAGAAGGAGGGCATCGACTCCCGGGTCCAGACGGCCATCACCATGGGCCAGGTCGCGGAGCCGTACATCCCGCTGCGCGCCGTGCGCCACCTGGAGAAGGGCCGCGTCGTGATCTTCGGCGCGGGCATGGGCATGCCGTACTTCTCCACCGACACCACGGCAGCCCAGCGCGCCCTGGAGATCGACGCGGAAGCCCTGCTCATGGGCAAGAACGGGGTCGACGGCGTCTACGACTCCGACCCCAAGAAGAACCCGGAAGCGGTGAGGTTCGACGCGCTGGAGTACAGCGAGGTACTGGCCCGTGACCTGAAGGTCGCCGACGCCACCGCCATCACGCTGTGCCGCGACAACGACCTGCCGATCCTGGTCTTCGAGCTGCTGGCGGAGGGCAATATCGCCCGCGCGGTCAAGGGTGAGAAGATCGGCACGCTCGTCAACGCCCAGGGCACCCGCGCCTGACCGGATCCCGGTTCGTACCCCCGGCCCGGCCGGGGGATGGACAATGGCCTGCCGGTCGGACACCGTGCAGGACAAGACGCACGCAGTGCACGCAGCAGTTCCAGACATGCAGGAGTACGTGGTGATTGAAGAAATCCTCCTCGAAGCCGAGGAGAAAATGGAGAAGGCCGTCGTGGTCGCCAAGGAGGACTTCGCCGCGATCCGCACCGGTCGTGCGCACCCGGCGATGTTCAACAAGATCGTGGCCGACTACTACGGCGCGCTGACGCCCATCAACCAGCTGGCCTCCTTCTCGGTGCCCGAGCCGCGGATGGCCGTGGTGACCCCCTTCGATGCGAGCGCCCTGCGCAACATCGAGCAGGCGATCCGCGACTCCGACCTCGGCGTCAACCCGAGCAACGACGGCCGCATCATCCGGGTGACGTTCCCGCAGCTGACGGAGGAGCGCCGCCGCGACTACATCAAGGTCGCGCGCAACAAGGCCGAGGACTCGCGGATCTCGATCCGCGCCGTCCGCCGCAAGGCCAAGGAGACCCTCGACAAGCTCGTCAAGGACAAGGAGTCCGGCGAGGACGAGGTCCGCCGTGCGGAGAAGGAGCTCGACGACACCACCGCGAAGTACGTCGCGCAGGTGGACGAGCTGCTCAAGCACAAGGAAGCCGAGCTGCTAGAGGTCTGATGAACGACTCTCCCTGGGGGGCCCGGCCTGGGGCGGGCTATGCCGGTGAATGGGGAACTCCCGATCAGGGGTCCCTCTCGGCGGGTCCCGCGTACGAAGGGCATGACGCCCAGCACACTCGGCCCATGCCCATCGTGCCCGAGACAGGCCCCGTGCCAGGTTCTGAACCTGGACCCCGGACAGGCAGAGGCGCCGACGACCGCGAGGACCGGATGCGGGGGGCCGCTTCCGCAGGGCAGAGCGAAGGCCAGTACTTCGGCCAAAGCTTTGCCGCTGCCGGGAGCGGCCCCCTGTTCCGCGACGAGAAGCAGCAGGAGCCCATGTCCACCCCGTCGACTCCGGCCCCGCCGCCCCCCGAGAAGAAGCGTGCGGGCCGTGATCTGCGTGCCGCGATAGGGGTCGGCGTCGGGCTCGGCGCGCTGGTCGGCGCGTCGCTGTTCATCTGGCCGCCCGTCTTCGTCGGCGTCATAGCGGTCGCCGTGGTCGTCGGGCTGTGGGAGCTCACCTCCCGGCTGGAGGAACGCAAGGGCATCAAGGCTCCGCTGGTCCCGCTCGCGGTCGGCGGGGCGGCGATGGTGGTCGCCGGTTACGTACGGGGCCCCGAGGGCGCATGGGTCGCGATGGCGCTCACGGCGCTGGCGGTGCTGGTGTGGCGGATGACCGAACCGCCGGAGGGATACCTCAAGGACGTCACGGCGGGAGTCTTCGCCGCCTTCTACGTACCGTTCCTGGCGACGTTCGTCGCGCTGATGCTCACGGCCGACGACGGGCCGGAGCGCGTGCTCACCTTCCTGCTGCTGACGGTCGTCAGTGACACGGGCGCGTACGCCGTGGGCTGGCGCTTCGGCAAGCACAAGCTGGCCCCGCGCATCAGTCCCGGCAAGACCCGGGAAGGCCTGCTCGGGGCGATCGCGTTCGCGATGGCCGCCGGCGTGCTGTGCATGACGTTCCTGATCGACGGCGGCACGTGGTGGCAGGGCGTGCTGCTCGGCCTCGCGGTCGCCGCCAGCGCGACCCTGGGCGACCTCGGGGAGTCCATGATCAAGCGGGACCTCGGGATCAAGGACATGGGAACGCTGCTGCCAGGCCACGGCGGCATCATGGACCGGCTGGACTCGCTGCTGCCGACGGCACCGGTGGTCTGGCTGCTGCTGGTGATCTTCGTCGGATCGGTCTGAGCTGCTGTTCTGTCCCCGAGGGGCCCGCTGTCCACAGGGCGGCGGGCCTCTTGTCGTACATCTGCCACACTGGTATGACCATGCCTGTACCCGGAGAACTCACTTTCGTCGCGCCCCGCGGAGCCAAGAAGCCCCCGCGGCACCTCGCCGACCTCACGCCCGCCGAGCGCAAGGACGCCGTGGCCGAGATCGGTGAGAAGCCGTTCCGCGCCAAGCAGCTGTCCCAGCACTACTTCGCGCGGTACGCCCACGACCCGGCGGAGTGGACCGACATCCCCGCCGGATCCCGGGAGAAACTGCGCGAAGCGCTGCTGCCCGAACTGATGACGGTCGTGCGTCACCTGTCGACCGACCAGGACACCACGCGCAAGACCCTGTGGAAGATGCACGACGGCACGCTCGTCGAGTCGGTGCTGATGCGCTACCCGGACCGGGTGACGATGTGCATCTCCTCGCAGGCCGGCTGCGGCATGAACTGCCCGTTTTGCGCGACCGGCCAGGCCGGGCTCGACCGGAACCTGTCGACCGCCGAGATCGTGCATCAGATCGTGGACGGCATGCGCGCGCTGCGCGACGGCGAGGTGCCCGGCGGCCCGGCGCGGCTGTCCAACATCGTCTTCATGGGCATGGGCGAACCGCTCGCCAACTACAAGCGCGTCGTCGGCGCGATCCGCAGGCTGACCGACCCGGAGCCCGACGGGCTGGGGCTGTCGCAGCGCGGCATTACCGTCTCCACCGTGGGCCTGGTGCCCGCGATGCTGCGCTTCGCCGACGAGGGCTTCAAGTGCCGTCTCGCCGTGTCGCTGCACGCGCCGGACGACGAGCTGCGCGACACCCTGGTCCCGGTCAACACGCGCTGGAAGGTACGGGAGGTGCTGGACGCCGCGTGGGAGTACGCGGAGAAGTCCGGCCGCCGGATCTCCATCGAGTACGCGCTGATCAGGGACATCAATGACCAGGCGTGGCGCGGTGACCTGCTCGGACGGCTGCTGAAGAACAAGCGGGTGCACGTCAACCTGATCCCGCTGAACCCGACGCCCGGCTCCAAGTGGACCGCCTCCCGCCCCGAGGACGAGAAGGCGTTCGTCGAGGCGATCGCCGCGCACGGCGTGCCGGTGACCGTACGGGACACGCGCGGTCAGGAAATCGACGGCGCCTGCGGCCAGCTCGCGGCCACCGAGCGGTAGAGCCCGCTCGAACAGTGCGAGGTAGGGTGGGCTGCACATTTGCATATTCCGACAGGGGAGCGCCACAGCGCTGAGAGTGCGGCACCGCTCGTAGACACGGGCCGCAGACCCTCTGGACCTCGCCCAGGTCATTCTGGGTAGGAAGTTCGGACACTACTCGAGCTGTTGCGCCCTGCCCGCATTTCCCGTGCGGGCAGGGCCGCGTCTCTTCCTGGTCATATCCAGGAGGATTTCTGTGAACAAGACGATGAAGCTCGCTTCGGGCGCGCTGGCCGCGGCGCTGGGCGTCTGCACGCTCACCGCGTGCGGCGGTTCCGATTCCGGTACGGGCGGGAAGAAGCAGGCCGGGGGCGAGTCCAAGACCGTCACCCTGGTCAGCCACGACTCCTTCGACGCCTCGCCCGCCGTCCTGAAGGAGTTCACCCGGCAGACCGGCTACACGGTCAAGGTGCTGGAGAGCGGAGACGCCGGCAGCGCCCTCAACCAGGAGATCCTGACCAAGGGCTCGCCGCGCGGCGACGTGTTCTTCGGCGTCGACAACACCCTCCTCTCGCGGGCGCTCGACAACGGGCTCTTCCAGCCGTACGAGGCCAAGGGACTGGCCCGGATCCCCGACGCGCTCCAGCTCGACAAGGCGGAGCACCGGGTGACGCCGGTCGACACCGGCGACATCTGCGTCAACTACGACAAGAAGTACTTCGCCGACAAGAAGCTGGCTCCGCCGAAGACGCTCGACGACCTGACCCGGCCCGAGTACAAGAACCTCCTCGTCACCGAGAACGCCGCGAACTCCTCACCCGGCCTCGGTTTCCTGCTCGCCACCGCCGCGCAGTACGGCGACAACGGCTGGCAGGGCTACTGGCAGAAGCTCAAGGACAACGGCGTCAAGGTCGTGGACAGCTGGGAGCAGGCCTACAACGAGGAGTTCTCGGGGTCCGCGGGCGGCAAGAAGGCCAAGGCCGACCGGCCGCTCGTCGTGTCGTACGCCTCCAGCCCGCCCGTCGAGGTGCTGTACGCCGAACCGCGGCCCTCCGAGGCGCCCACCGGGGTGGCGACCGGGACCTGCTTCCGGCAGATCGAGTTCGCCGGACTGCTGCAGGGAGCGAAGAACGAGGCGGGCGGCAAGGCACTCCTCGACTTCCTCATCGGCAAGCAGTTCCAGGAGGACCTGCCGCTGAAGATGTTCGTGAACCCGGCGGTCGAGGACACCAAGCTGCCCGAGGTGTACGCCAAGTTCGGCGCGACGGTCGACAAGCCGCTGACCGTGGAGCCGAAGAAGATCGCCGACAAGCGTGAGCAGTGGGTCAAGACGTGGTCCTCGCTGGTGATCAAGTAGAGGGCGAGGGCCGGACCGCCCGCCGGGACGTCCCGGCGGGCACCTCCGCGCCGCCCCCTCACCGCGGGGCCCGCGGCCCCGGGCGCGGGGGAGCGGGCCGGCGGGGGAGCGCCGTACGGCTCGGGCTGATGGCGGCGCCCGTCGCGTTCTTCGCGCTGTTCTTCGCCTACCCCGTCGTCGCGATCGTGGGCCGGGGACTGAAGCCCGGCGGCACGTGGCAGCTCGGGCGGATCGCCGAGGTGCTCGGCGACCCGGACATCCGCGGGGTGCTGTGGTTCACCACGTGGCAGGCGGTCGCCTCCACCGTGCTCACCCTGCTGATCGCCCTGCCGGCGGCCTACGTCTTCGCGCGGCTGGACTTCCCGGGCAAGCAGGTGCTGCGGGCGGTGGTGACCGTGCCGTTCGTCCTGCCGACGGTCGTGGTGGGCACCGCCTTCCTGGCCATGGTGGGACGCGGCGGCCTGCTGGACGAGCTGTGGGGCGTACGGCTGGACACCACCGTGTGGGCGATCCTGCTCGCCCACGTGTTCTTCAACTACGCCGTGGTCGTACGGACCGTGGGCGGGCTGTGGTCCCAGCTCGACCCCCGGCAGGAGGAGGCCGCGCGGGTCCTCGGTGCGGGGCGGTTCGCCGCCTGGCGGCGGGTGACGCTGCCCGCACTGGCGCCCGCGGTCGCCGCCGCCGCCCTGATGGTCTTCCTGTTCACCTTCACGTCCTTCGGCGTCGTGCAGATCCTGGGCGGTCCCGCGTTCTCCACCCTGGAGGTGGAGATCTACCGGCAGACCGCCACCTTCCTCGACCTGCCCACCGCCGCGGTGCTGACCCTGGTGCAGTTCGCCGCGGTCGGCGCGATCCTCGCCGTGCACGCGTGGACGGTACGGCGCCGGGAGACCGCGCTGAAGCTCGTCGACCCCGAACAGACCTCGCGCAGGCCGCGCGGGGCCGCGCAGTGGGCACTGCTCGGCGGAGTGCTGGCGACCGTACTGCTGCTGATCCTGCTGCCCCTCGGGGTGCTCGTCGAGCGGTCGCTGGACGGACCCGACGGGTACGGATTCCTCTACTACCGGGCGCTGCGAGGGGCGGTGGACGGCGGCGGCGCCTTCCTCGTGCCTCCGCTGGAAGCGGTGTGGAACTCCCTGGAGTACGCCGTCGTCGCGACCGCCATCGCCCTGGTCGTGGGCGGACTGGCCGCCGCCGCCCTCACCCGGCGGGCGGGACGGCTGGTGCGCGGCTTCGACGCGCTGCTGATGCTGCCGCTCGGCGTGTCCGCGGTGACGGTGGGTTTCGGCTTCCTCATCACGCTCGACAAGCCGCCGCTGGACCTGCGGACCTCGTGGATCCTGGTGCCACTCGCGCAGGCCCTGGTGGGGGTGCCCTTCGTCGTACGGACCATGCTGCCGGTCCTGCGGGCCGTCGACGGGCGGCTGCGGGAGGCGGCGGCCGTGCTCGGAGCGTCGCCGCTGCGGGCCTGGCGTGAGGTGGACCTGCCGCTGGTGCGGCGGGCTCTGCTGGTGGCGGCGGGGTTCGCGTTCGCCGTGTCGCTGGGCGAGTTCGGGGCGACCGTCTTCATCGCCCGGCCCGACAACCCGACGCTGCCGGTGGCCGTGGCACGGCTCCTGGGGCGGGCGGGCGACCTCAACTACGGGCAGGCGATGGCCCTGAGCACGATCTTGATGGTGGTGTGCGCGGTGTCCCTGCTGGTGCTGGAGCGCCTGCGGCCCGCCCGATCCGTATCCGGGGAGTTCTGACATGACCGACTTCGCCGACCGCACGGGCACCGGAGGTCCGCCCGTCGCCGACGCACCGCCCGTCGCCGACGCCCTGCTGGACCTGGAGGGTGTCACCGTACGGTTCGGGGCACGGCCGGCCCTCGACGCGGTGGACCTGCGGGTCGCCGCGCACGAGATCGTGTGCGTCCTCGGACCGAGCGGCAGCGGCAAGTCGACGTTGCTGAGGGTGGTGGCCGGGCTCCAGACGGCGGACGCCGGACGGGTGCTGCTGGACGGCGCCGACCAGGTGGGAGTGCCGGTGCACCGCAGGGGGGTGGGGCTGATGTTCCAGGACCATCAGCTCTTCCCGCAGCGGGACGTGGCCGGCAACGTCGCCTTCGGGCTGCGGATGCGCGGCGCGGGGCGCACCGAACAGACACTCCGCGTCGAGGAGTTGCTGGAGCTGGTCGGGCTTCCCGGAGCCGGACGGCGGGCCGTGGCCACCCTCTCGGGCGGCGAACAGCAACGCGTCGCCCTCGCCCGGGCACTGGCTCCGCGTCCCAAGCTCCTCATGCTCGACGAACCGCTCGGCCAGCTCGACCGCAGCCTGCGTGAACGCCTCGTCGTGGAACTGCGGCAGCTGTTCGCACAGTTGGGCACCACGGTCCTCGCGGTCACCCACGACCAGGGCGAGGCCTTCGCACTGGCCGACCGGGTGGTCGTCATGTGCGACGGCCGGATCGCCCAGGCGGGCAGCCCGCTCGACGTCTGGCAGCGGCCCGCCTCGGAGTTCGTGGCCCGCTTTCTCGGCTTCGACAACGTGGTGGCGGCGACGGTCAGCGGGGAGGCCGCGGACACGGTGTGGGGCAAGGTGCCGGTCCCGGCCGGCTCCCCGCAGGGCGCGGGGCGACTGCTGGTGCGCCCCGCCGGGGTGCGGCTGGTGCCGGTCGCGGACGGACTTCCCTGCACGGTGTTCGCCCGTACGTTCCGCGGTCATCACGTCGCCGTCCAGCTGCGCCCGGCGGACGGCGGCCCGCGCCTGGAGGCGGAGTGCCCGCTGCGGGACGCCCCGGCGGAAGGCGCCGACGTGGGCGTCGCGTTCGCGGCGGACGAGGTCGTGCTGCTGCGGGAGTGAGGGCCCGCGGGCCGGTGCGCCGCACAGCGTGTGCGCGTGGTCCGTGTCGGGCCACGGGGTGACACGGAGGTTGGCACCACGGTGTGACGCGCGGGTGCCGGGGTGTCGCCGATCGTGCGGCCATGGTCGACACGACGGCAGTTCTCGGCGCTGAAGGGCCCGGTCCGGCAGGGGAGTTGACGGAGAGGGCGGCGTGGCGTCGGCCGGCCCCCTGGGCCGGGCCGGCCGGATGGACGGGGTGCGCCGTAGCCTCTCTCGTCTTCGGCCTGGTGTCGGGGCTCGGACCGCACCGGATGTGGGGCCTGATGGCCGCGTTCGGGTACGTGGCCGCCGCAGGGACGGCCGTGCGTCCCGTGGCTCTCGCGGGCCGGCGGGTGCGACCGGCGCTCGTCGCGGTGGTGGGAGCGGTGGTACTGCCTCTTTTCGTGCTCGTCCTGCTCGGCCAGGGGCAGTTGGAGGTGCACGTGGTGGAGAGGTCCGCGGAGCTGCTGCTCGCCACGGGCAGTCCTTACGTGCCCGATCCGGCCGTGGTCGCGGACTTCAACCCGTACCTGCCGGGGATGGCCGTCTTCGGGCTGCCGCACGTCCTGTCCGGCGGAAGTCCGCTCGGGGATGCGCGGTGGTGGATGGCGGCCGGGTTCCTGGCGGTGCTGCTGGTGGCGGCCCGGCGGGGCGCGGGGGCGTGGATCGCGGCCTGCCCGCTCGTGGCGCTGCCGCTCGCTGTGGGCGGGGTGGATCTGCCGGTGGTGGGGCTGATGTGCCTGGGGCTCGTGTGCGCCGGACGCGGCCGGGGCGGCTGGGCCGGGGCGGCGCTGGGGGTGGCGGCCGCGCTGAAGTGGACGGCCTGGCCCGCGGTGCCGGTGGCGTTGGTGCTGCTGGCGGGGTGTACGGGACGCCGGGGGGCGGGGCGTTGCGCCCTGGTCGTGACCGGGGTCGCGGGGGCGCTCGTGGTACCGGCGGCGTGCGCGGATCCGGCGGCGCTCTTCCGCAACGTGGTCGCGTTCCCGCTGGGGCTGAGCGGGGTCGAGTCCCCGGCGGCGAGCCCGCTGCCGGGGCGGCTGCTGGCCGAGTACGTGCCCGGTGGTGCGCTCCTCGCCACCGTTCTGCTGGCGGCCGGTGCCGTGCTGGTCGCCGGATCGCTGCTCGTACGGCCGCCGCGGTCCGTGCGGGCGGCGGCCGTCCGGCTGGCTTACGGGCTGACCCTCGCCATGGCTCTCATGCCGGCCAGCCGCTACGGGTACGTCGTCTACCCGCTGGTACTGCTCGCGGCGCTGGGGCGCGTCCCGCTACCCGGGCGCGTCCACCAGGTGCAGAGGCCGCTCCGTGGTCGCCGTGTCCGACTCCTCGCCGTGCTTGCCGAACCAGGCGACGGCGACCGCGCCCGCCACGGCCAGCAGGAAACCGACGACCGCGACCCAGCCGAAGCCGGGCCGGGAGGCGTCGCCCAGCCACACGACGCCGATCGTTCCCGGCAGCACGGTCTCGCCGACGACCAGGGCGGCGGTGGCCCCGTTGACCGAGCCGATCTGCAGCGCCACCGTGTGCAGGTACATGCCGCCGATGCCCGCCACCAGGATGGCGTACAGGGCCGGGTCCGACAGGAAGGTCACCAGGTCGAAGGGGTCGACGCCGTCGAGGATGCGGACGCCCACGCCCAGAGCGCCGAAGCCGAGTCCCGACAGGAGACCCGCCAGGATCGCCGCGCCCGCGCCCATCAGCCGCACGGCGACGGTGCCGCCGACCATCAGCAGCACCGAGATCGCCAGCAGCCACCAGTGGGTGGCCATGTCGGTCTGCCCACTGCCCTCGTGTCCCGCCGCCGTCGCCAGCATGACGAGTGAGCCGCAGACGACCGCGATCGAGGTCCATTCCCTGCGGGAGAGGGTGATGCCGAGCATCTTCACGCTGAGCACCGCCGTGACCACCAGGTTGGCGCTGATGACCGTCTGGGAGAGGAACAGCGGGAGCATGCGTGCGGCCAGCGCGCCGAGCCCGAAGCCGACGAAGTCCAGGATGGTCCCGACGATGAACTCCCACGTCATCGCCGCCTTGGCGGTGGAGGACAGGCTGGGGCCGCCGTGCTGGGTGACACCGGCGGTGGACGCCTTGGCCGCCTCCCGGCGGGCGGACTTCCGCGATCCGACGGCTTGCAGGACCGAGCCTGTGCCGTAGCAGATCGACGCCAAGACGGCGGTGATGAGGCCGATGAGCACCTAGAGCTCCGTTCACGGATGTACAGGTCGCACGGGTCGCGTGCGGGAGACGCGTGTTGTTCTCCGACTGCGAGACGTGGGATTCGACGAGTACGTTGCCTCCGGCACGCGCCGATGTGGCGAGGGCGGTCAGCCGGTGCGCTCGGCGGTGCTGCGCTCGACGCAGAACTCGTTGCCCTCGGGGTCGGCGAGCGTCACCCATCCCGCGCCGTCGGGCCTGCGGTGGTCGCCGACCAGGGTGGCGCCGAGGGCCAGGATCCGGTCGACCTCCTCGTCGCGCGTGCGGTCCTGCGGCTGGACGTCGAGGTGTACCCGGTTCTTGACGGTCTTGGGTTCCGCGACCCGGACGAAGAGGATCCCGACGCCCGGGGCGTTCACCAGGGCCTCGGGGTCACCGGGGAAGTCGTCGTCGGCGAGGGGGGCGTCGAGCACCTCCGCCCAGAAGCTCGCGAGCTGGTAGGCGTCGGCGCAGTCGAGGGTCACGTGGCGTACGAGAGAGGACATGGGCGCCACTATGGCGGGCCGGGCGGGCCGGTACCACCGGGTTTACCCGGAGGCTGTGGCGGCCCGGAGCCGTTCCAGGGCCGCGGGTGCTTCGGCGACCGTGTCGACCAGGGCGATCCGGGGTTCCATCGAGCGGCCCCGGGCGAGGGACTGCAGGAGGGGCCAGGCGGGCAGGTGTTCGGTCCAGTGGGCGCGGTCCACCAGCACCATCGGGGTGGGCTCGCCGCGCGACTCGTAGTAGTTCGGGGTCGCGTTGTCGAAGATCTCCTGGACCGTGCCGGCCGCGCCCGGGAGGAAGACGACGCCCGCGGTGCAGCGGGCCAGCAGTCCGTCCTCGCGGGTGGCGTTGGCGAAGTACTTGGCGATGTGGGTGGCGAAGGCGTTCGGCGGTTCGTGACCGTAGAACCAGGTGGGGATGCCGACCGAGTCGCCGCCGGCCGGCCAGCGGGACCGGACGGCGAAGGCCGCCGACGCCCACTCCGTGACGGACGGGACGAAGGAGGAGACCTTGCCGAGGAGGGTGAGGGCCTCGTCGAGCATGTCGTCGGGGTGCGGGGCCGCGTACGCGCCGAGGTTCGCGGCCTCCATCGCGCCGGGGCCGCCGCCGGTGGCGACGGTCAGGCCCGCGCGGGCGAGGGTGCGCCCGAGCCGGGCCGCACCCGTGTAGGCGTCGGTGCCGCGGGCTATCGCGTGCCCGCCCATGACGCCCACCACCGGGACGTTCCTGAGGTGTTCGTCGAGGGCGTCGGAGATCGCGTCGTCGTGGATCGAGCGCAGCATGGAGGCGAATATGTCGCCGTCGGTCCTGGTGCGCCGGAACCAGGCGTAGCCCAGGGCGTCGGGGGTGGCCTCGTAGCCGTCGTGCGCGAGCCCCTCGAAGAGGGCCTCGGGCGTGTAGAGCAGCCCCCGGTACGGGTTGAAGGGGAGGTCCGGCACCGGCGGGAAGACCAGCGCACCGTCCGCCCGGACCTTGGCGGTGGCTTCGTCGGCCATCGGGCAGCCGAGGAAGACGGCGTCGGCGGTGTCGGTGGCCAGCAGCACCGCGGTCCGGTCCGTGAGGTCCACGGACTGGACGCGGTATCCGTTGAGCGGGCCGTGGGCGACTGCCTGGTCGAACTCGGCCAGGTTCTCGATCTCGTGGTCGTGATCCGGGTGGTGAGGCACGGGGACATCGTAGGGGGACCCGCCGAACGGGCGACCGTACGGGGTGGGGCGTGGCGCGGGCGGGCCGGACGCCGGGGGGTTCAGGCGGCCAGCGGAGCTGCCGCCAGGGTGGCGACGGCCCAGGTCAGCGGGGCGAAGAGAGCCAGGAGTACCAGGGCCCGGAGGAGGGCTGCGACGCGGAGGGTACGGGTGGGTGCGCCCTGACGGACGAGGGCCTGGGTCAGCGGGGCGCGGGACTGTTTCGTCTCCAGGGCCACGGTGAGCAGGGTCGCCGTCGTGCAGGCCAGGACCAGGCCGGCGCCGAGGCCGGTGAGGGGGCCGAAGGAGGGAGCGGCGTCGGCGCCGGTGTACAGGGTCCTGGCGGCCAGGACGCCGGAGGCCGTGGCGCAGACCACGCCGAGGGGGCGGCCGATGCGGCGGGCCTCGCCCTGAAGCGTGCGGCCCGCGAGGAGGCGCACCGCCCCGGGACGGACGGCCTGCAGGAGGAAGCCGCACAGGTGCACCAGTCCGGGCCCGGCCAGCGCCAGCCCCAGCGCGGTCAGCGCCCACCCCGCGAGAACCCCGGCCGGAACGATCTCCGGGTGGCCGGGGAGCGGCAGGGGCCGGGAGGAGCCGGTGCCCCGGCTCGCGTACGTCTCGACCGCCAGGCCAGCGGCGGTCAGCGCGACGCCCCAGGGAAGCCCGGCCGGGGGAGACGCGGGAACGGGCGGGGCGGGGGCGGGCGATCCCGCGGCGGAGTTCCTGCCTACGCCGTCGGCCCCCGAGCCCCACAAGCCCATGCCCGAGCCCGAGCCGGGACCGGGGCGCGGGTCCGAGCCGGAGACGGCGCCGCCGGAGCCCGCACCGAGCTTGACGGCCGCACCGGCTCGGGCCCCGGCATCGCGGCGCGGGCGCAGCGTCAGGGCGGTGGCGGCTGCCGCGGCAAGGGGCACCAGTGCGAGGAGGGTGAGGACCGCGGCCAGCGGCAACGGGCGGTCGGCGGCGAGGAGTCCGGCGGCCTTGCCGTCGAAGGGGAGGCCCGTCAGATCGCCCCGCAGGTGCAGGAAGACGAGCAGGGCGAGCATGCTGCCGACACCGCAGGACAGGGCGGAGGAGGCGGCGGCGACGGCGGCGATGCGGGCCGGTCCCAGGCCCACCGCGGAGAGACCGGGGCGGGGGCGGGCGGTGGGGTCCGTACGGGCCACCACCGCCGCGAGCTGGACGGTGGCGGCGAGCGGCGCCAGGCACCACAGGAGCCGCAGAGCCGAGGAGCCGGTGTGGTCGGGGCCCGGGTGGGAGAGGGCGTGGCCGAGGGTGCACAGGAGGAGGAAGCCCACACCGGCGGAGGCCGCGGCGACCATGAGCCGGCGCAGCAGGACCAGCGGGCGGGAGCCGCGGACTAGACGGAGAGCGAGCACGCCGCCCGGCCTTCCACGTCCTCGGCCTGCGCGGAACTGACCCGGCGGCCGTCCAGCAGGGTCACCGTGCGGTCCGCGAGCGCGGCGGTCCTGGCGTCGTTCGTGGCCAGGACCACGGTGGTGCGGTGCGAGCGGGCCGCCGCGGTGAGGGTGCGCAGGACGTGGACGCTGTCGGCGCGGTGCAGCGGGGCGGTCGGCTCGTCGGCGAACAGGACCGTGGGGGCGGAAGCCAGGGCGCGGGTGATGGCGACGCGCTGGCGTTCGGACTGGAGGAGGGCGGCCGGGCGTTTGCGGGCCAGGGCGCCGATGTCGAGGCGCTCCAGCCACTCCAGGGCCGTCGCCTTCGCGGCACGGTGGCCTTCGCCGCGCAGGAGAAGGGGCAGGGCGGTGTTCTCCCAGACGGTGAGTTCCGGCACGAGGTCGGGTTCCGGGGAGATCCAGGCGAACCGGTCGCGGCGCAGCCGTTCCCGGGAGAGCGCGCCCATGGTGTGCACGGGGACGCTGTTGAACCACACCTCGCCCTGCTCGGGGACGATCCGGCCGGACAGACAGCCCAGGAGGGTCGTCTTGCCGCTGCCGCGCGGGCCCGTCACCGCGAGGATCTCGCTCTCGCGGACGCCGAGCGAGACATCGGTGAGCGCGGGGGACCCGCTGTGGGTGTGGTGCAGGGAGCGTGCCCAGAGGACGTCGTTGTCCGGTGGGGCGATGTCCGGCGGGACCGCCATGGCGTACACCTCGGTTCACGGGTTCCTGGTTCGGTGACAGACCTCATTTTCGTTCCCCCTGGCGGGGGAACGAAAGTCGGAGCCGGTCGGTCACTGGGCACCGTAAGGATTGCGTGGTCCGCGGGGCGCGTCGGCGCGGCACGGGGACGGCCCGGAGGCGCCGTTCTCACTGGAACGGGCGCATCCGGGCCGCAGGGGCTCGTTCCGCCGATCGGGTGGCCGGAACGGTTCGGCCGGTTAGAGCTTGGTCCAGGCCTCGGTGAGCACCGCGCGCAGGATGCCCTCGATCTCGTCGAAGGTCTCCTGGGTGGAGATCAGCGGCGGGGCCAGCTGCACGACCGGGTCGCCGCGGTCGTCGGCCCGGCAGTACAGGCCGTTCTCGTACAGCGCCTTGGAGAGGAAGCCGTACAGGACGCGCTCGGTCTCCTCGTCGGTGAAGCTCTCCTTGGTGGACTTGTCCTTCACCAGCTCGATGCCGTAGAAGAAGCCGTTGCCGCGGACGTCGCCGACGATCGGCAGGTCGTGCAGCTTCTTCAGGGTGTTGAAGAAGGCGCTCTCGTTGTCGAGCACGTGCTGGTTGAGGCCCTCGCGCTCGAAGATGTCGAGGTTGGCGAGGCCGACGGCGGCCGAGACCGGGTGGCCGCCGAAGGTGTAGCCGTGCAGGAAGGTGTTGTCGCCCTCGTAGAACGGCTCGGCGATCCTGTCGGAGATGATGCAGGCGCCGATCGGCGAGTAGCCCGAGGTCATGCCCTTGGCGCAGGTGATCATGTCCGGTACGTAGCCGAACTTGTCGCACGCGAACATGGTGCCCAGGCGGCCGAAGGCGCAGATGACCTCGTCGGAGACCAGCAGCACGTCGTACTTGTCGCAGATCTCGCGGACCCGCTGGAAGTACCCGGGCGGCGGCGGGAAGCAGCCGCCGGCGTTCTGCACCGGCTCCAGGAAGACCGCGGCGACGGTGTCCGCGCCCTCGAAGAGGATCTCCTGCTCGATCTGGTCGGCGGCCCAGCGGCCGAAGGCCTCCGGGTCGTCGCCGTGGATCGGCGCACGGTAGATGTTGGTGTTGGGGACCTTGTGCGCGCCCGGCACGAGGGGCTCGAACGGGGCCTTGAGCGCGGGCAGCCCGGTGATGGACAGGGCGCCCTGCGGGGTGCCGTGGTAGGCGACGGCACGCGAGATGACCTTGTACTTGGTGTGGTGGCCGCGCAGCTTCCAGTACTGCTTGGCGAGCTTCCACGCGGTCTCGACGGCCTCGCCGCCGCCCGTCGTGAAGAAGACCTTGTTCAGGTCGCCCGGCGCGTAGTCCGCGAGCCGCTCCGCCAGCTCGACGGCCTTCGGGTGGGCGTACGACCAGATCGGGAAGAAGGCCAGTTCCTGGGCCTGCTTGTAGGCGGTCTCGGCGAGCTCGTGCCGGCCGTGGCCGGCGTTCACCACGAACAGGCCGGACAGACCGTCGAGGTAGCGCTTGCCCTTGTCGTCGAAGATGTACGTTCCCTCGCCGCGCACGATGGTCGGCACGGGGGCGTTCTCGTACGACGACATGCGGGTGAAGTGCATCCACAGGTGGTCGTACGCGGTCTTCGAGAGGTCCTTGCCGGTGGCAGGGTTGCTGGTGGCACTCACGGCTATCGGGTTCCCCACATGTAGGTCTGCTTCTTGAGCTTGAGGTAGACAAAGCTCTCGGTGGAGCGCACGCCGGGAAGGGTCCGGATGCGTCTGTTGATCATCTCCAGGAGGTGGTCGTCGTCCTCGCACACGATCTCCGCGAGCAGGTCGAAGGAGCCCGCCGTCACGACGACGTACTCCACCTCCGCCATGTCGGTGAGCGCGTCGGCGACCGGATCGAGGTCGCCCTCCACGTTGATGCCGACCATCGCCTGACGCCGGAAGCCCACGGTGAGCGGGTCCGTGACGGCGACGATCTGCATCACGCCCTGGTCGAGCAGTTTCTGCACGCGCTGGCGCACGGCCGCCTCGGAGAGGCCGACCGCCTTGCCGATGGCGGCGTACGGACGGCGGCCGTCCTCCTGGAGCTGTTGGATGATCGCCAGGGAGACGGAGTCGATCGCCGGGGAGCTGCCGCTGCCGGGCCTGGGTTCTGCGCTACGACTGACCACGGAGCCACTGTGCATCACGTATCGCCCGTCCCGCAAGAGCAGACCGATGAAATCCGTTGTTCGCGGCCTGTGATTTAACTGAATCCGAAGTTGCTGCCCTGTGGGTATGTCGAAAGCGTCAAGTCTCTGACTAATGTGGGTGTCTCGCCCACCGGACATCGACACATCGACAAGGGAGAGTGGCCGTGACCACCGAGCTGCGCCGTCTGCGCAACTACATCGCCGGGGAGTTCCGGGACGCCGCCGACGGCCGGACCACCGACGTGATCAACCCGGCGACCGGCGAGGCGTACGCGACCGCGCCGCTCTCCGGCCAGGAGGACGTCGACGCCGCGATGGCCGCCGCCGCCGAAGCGTTCCCCGCCTGGCGCGACCAGACGCCCGCCGAGCGCCAGAAGGCCCTGCTGAAGATCGCGGACGCCTTCGAGGAGCGCGCGGAGGAGCTGATCGCCGCCGAGTCGGAGAACTGCGGCAAGCCGCTGGGCCTGACCCGCACCGAAGAGATCCCGCCGATGGTCGACCAGATCCGCTTCTTCGCGGGCGCGGCGCGTCTCCTGGAGGGCCGCAGCGCCGGCGAGTACATGGAGGGCCTGACCTCCATCGTGCGCCGCGAGCCGGTCGGCGTCTGCGCGCAGGTCGCACCGTGGAACTACCCGATGATGATGGCCGTGTGGAAGTTCGCCCCCGCGCTCGCCGCGGGCAACACGGTCGTCCTGAAGCCGTCGGACACCACCCCCGCGTCGACCGTCCTGATGGCCGAGATCATCGGCTCCATCGTCCCCAGGGGCGTCTTCAACGTCGTCTGCGGCGACCGTGACACCGGCCGCGCGATGGTCGAGCACAAGGTCCCGGCGATGGCCTCCATCACCGGCTCCGTACGGGCCGGCATGCAGGTCGCCGAGTCCGCGTCCAAGGACCTCAAGCGGGTCCACCTGGAGCTGGGCGGCAAGGCGCCGGTCGTCGTCTTCGAGGACACCGACATCGCCAAGGCCGTCGAGGACATCTCGGTGGCGGGCTTCTTCAACGCCGGCCAGGACTGCACGGCCGCCACCCGCGTGCTCGTGCAGGCCTCGATCCACGACGAGTTCGTGACCGCGCTCGCCAAGGCGGCGGCCGACACGAAGACCGGACTGCCGGACGACGAGGACGTGCTCTACGGGCCGCTCAACAACGCCAACCAGCTCCAGCAGGTCTCCGGCTTCGTCGACCGGCTGCCCGCGCACGCCAAGGTCGAGGCGGGCGGCCACCAGGTCGGCGACAAGGGCTACTTCTACGCTCCGACCGTCGTCTCCGGCCTCAAGCAGGACGACGAGATCATCCAGAACGAGGTCTTCGGCCCGGTCATCACCGTGCAGTCCTTCACCGACGAGGCGCAGGCGCTGGAGTGGGCGAACGGCGTGGAGTACGCCCTCGCGTCCTCGGTGTGGACCAAGGACCACGCGCGCGCCATGCGCATGTCCAAGAACCTCGACTTCGGCTGTGTGTGGATCAACACCCACATCCCGCTGGTCGCGGAGATGCCGCACGGCGGATTCAAGAAGTCCGGTTACGGCAAGGATCTGTCCGCGTACGGCTTCGAGGACTACACCCGGATCAAGCACGTCATGACGTCGCTGGACGGCTGAGACGCGTAGCGGGGCGGGCGGTAGACGAAGTGTCTATTGCCCGCCCCCGCGCATCGGGGAAGGGTGGGCCCCATGGGTGATCCTGGTCGCGTCTCGCGTCGTCTCTCGCGCCGTACGGTGCTCCGCGGCATCGGGTACGGAATAGGCACGACGGGCGCGCTCGCCGCGCTCACCGGGTGCGGTGTCCCCGCCGCTTACGTGGAGCCGGGCGACCGGGCCGGTACGGACACCTCCGACCGGGACAGGAGCCTGCAGTTCGCCAACTGGCCGCTCTACATCGACACGGACGACGAGGACGAGTCCAGGCGCCCCACCCTGGAGGAGTTCCAGAAGCGCACCGGGATCTCCGTCCGGTACACCGAGGAGATCAACGACAACGACGAGTTCTTCGGCAAGATCAGCCCGGCCCTGATGAACCACCAGGAGACCGGCCGCGACCTCGTCGTCATGAGCGACTGGATGGCGTCCCGCTTCGTACGCCTGGGCTGGGTGCAGGAGATGGACCGCGCCAAGCAGCCCAACGTCGCCAAGTACCTGGATCCGCAACTGCTCTCGCCCGCGTTCGACAAGGGCCGGCTGCACACCGTCCCCTGGCAGTCCGGGATCACCGGCATCGCGTACAACCGCAAGAAGCTCGGCCGCGAGATCAAGCACGTCGCGGACCTGTGGCGGCCCGAACTCAAGGGCCGGGTCACGCTCTTCTCGGGACTGGACGAGAGCTTCGCGCTGCTCATGCAGGGGGAGGGTGTGGACGTCACCCGGTGGACCGCCGACGACTTCCACCGCATGTGCGACCGGGTCGGCAAGCTGGTGGACGGCAAGCACATCCGCCGCTTCACCGGCAACGACTACGTCAAGGACCTGTCCTCGGGCGACGTCCTGGCCTGCCAGGCGTACTCGGGCGACGTCGTCCAGCTCCAGGCCGACAACCCCGACATCGAGTTCGTCGTCCCGGAGGAGGGCGCGGAGCTGTGGGCGGAGTCCCTGATGATCCCCAACCGCGCCAAGCACAAGCGCAACGCCGAGAAGCTGATCGACCACTACTACGACCCCGGGATCGCCGCCGAGCTGGCCACCTGGGTCAACTACGTCTGCCCGGTCCCGGCCGCCCGCGACATCATCGCGTCCTCCAAGGACGAGGAGACGGCTGCCCTCGCCGAGGACCCGCTGATCTTCCCGGACGACGAGATGCGCAAGCGGCTCGCCATCGCCCGGGACATCACGGCGGAGGAGCGGCTGGAGTTCGCGAAGACGTGGAACGGGATCGTGGGGCTCTGACGCCTCCCCGCGCCGGTCATCGTCCCATCTGCGTCAACTCCCTTGCGTGCGGCGGAACTCGGCCACTTCCCCGGTGAGTGCGCGGAGCCGGTTGGTGGTGATGGCGTCGACGCCGGCCGCGAGCAGCCGGCGCATGGTGCGGCGGGTGTCCGCGGTCCACGCACCGACCAGCAGGCCGCTGCGGTGCGCGCGCTCGACGAGTGCCCGGTCGACCAGGGCGAAGCGGCAGTTCAGCCAGCGCGGGCCGATCGCCGCCAGCAGTTCCGGGCGGGGCGGAGCGGTGGACTTCCAGGTCAGGGCGATCTCGGCGTGCGGGTCGGCGGCGCGGACACGCATCATCGCGGCGGGGCCGCCGCAGTAGTACATCCGCTGGCCGGCCCCTGCCACGTGCAGCACCTCCACCACCTCGCGCACCAGCGGTTCGTGCGCGCCGGGCAGGTCGATCAGCAGGCGACGCGCCCCGACGGCGAGCACCGCCTCGCGCAGGGTCGGCACCTCACCGCCGGTCAGCGCGTCGAGCTCGGCCTTCGTGAGGTCGGCCAGCCACCGCTCGTGACCCCACAGCCGCTCCAGCGTCTCGTCGTGCAGCAGGACCGGGACGCCGTCGCGGGTCAGCCGTACGTCGACCTCCACCGCGTCGGCACCCAGGGACAGCGCCGAGCGGATCGAGGGCAGCGAGTTCTCGCGGAAGCGGTACGGATCCCCGCGGTGCCCCACGGCGAGGAAGCTGCGCCTGTCGGTGCTCATGAGGTCATTGTTGGCGAAACGGGGGTACGGCGCTCAGCGGGCGCGCACGGTCCGCACGTCCAGCCGGGCGGTGCTCAGCCGGCGAGCCACCGCGCCGTGTAGGAGTCGATCTCCGCGGCGAGCGCCGCCTTGCCCGCCGGGTCCAGGAAGGATGCCCCGACGGCGTTCTTGGCGAGCTCCGCCACGCCGCGCTCGTCCAGGTCCAGGAGGCGGGCGGCCACCGCGTACTCGGTGTTGAGGTCGGTGCCGAACATCGGCGGGTCGTCGCTGTTGATGGTGACCAGGCAGCCCGCCGCGACCATCGCCTTGATCGGGTGCTCGTCCAGCGAGGCGACGGCGCGGGTGGCGATGTTCGAGGTGGGACAGACTTCGAGCGGGATCCGGTGCTCGGCCAGGTGGGCGAGGAGTTCCGGGTCCTGGGCGGCGCTGGTGCCGTGGCCGATGCGCTCGGCGCGCAGGTCGTTCAGCGCGTCCCAGACCGTCCCGGGGCCCGTGGTCTCGCCCGCGTGCGGGACGGAGTGCAGCCCCGCCTCGATGGCCCGGTCGAAGTACGGCTTGAACTGCGGGCGCGGCACACCGATCTCGGGGCCGCCCAGACCGAACGAGACCAGCCCCTCGGGACGGTGCTCCAGTGCCAGCCGCACCGTCTCCTCCGCCGACTCCAGACCCGCCTCGCCCGGGATGTCGAAGCACCAGCGCAGGATGACGCCGAGCTCGGACTCGGCGGCCTTGCGGGCGTCCTCGATGGCGTCCATGAACGCCTGCGCGTCGATGCCCCGGCGGGTCGAGCTGTACGGGGTGACGGTCAGCTCGGCGTACCGGATGTTCTGCCGGGCCATGTCGCGGGCCACCTCGAAGGTGAGCAGCCGGACGTCCTCGGGGGTGCGGATCACGTCCACGACGGACAGGTACACGTCGATGAAGTGCGCGAAGTCGGTGAACGTGAAGAACTCGGCGAGCGCGGCCTCGTCGCTGGGCACCCTGGAGTCGGGGTGCCGGGCGGCCAGCTCGGCGACGATGCGCGGGGAGGCGGACCCGACGTGGTGCACGTGCAGTTCGGCCTTGGGCAGGCCCGCGATGAAGGGGCGCAGGTCTGACATCGGATCCTCCTGGAGCAGCGGGGCGGTACGGGGTGCGGTGACGGTGAGGGGACGCCGTGGCGGTCGCCGACGACGCCGCGCACGGGGTGCGGGGCGGCCGGCCGGAGAACGGGACACGGAGTGGCTGGGGATCATCGTAGGCGGGACACTGGGCCATGTGGGGTACGCCGTAGCATGACCGGGGAACCGCGATCGGGAGGGCCCATGTCAGACAACACGCCGCAGTATCCGGAGGCACCGGACCCCTGGGCGCCGCCGGAGAGCTCCGGGAACCGGGCGCCGCTGGACAAGCCGGGCGCGTCCGCGCCGGGCGGGCCGCTCCCGAACCCGGTGCACGACCAGCCGACGGTGACGTCGATGCCGGCCGCCCCGTCGGACGCGGTGCCCGGCGTGCCCCCGGCCCCCGGTCCTTCCGCGGCGTACGGATACCCCGCGGGCCAGGGTGCGCCCGGACCCACGCCCGGGGCCTACGGCTACCCGCCCGCGTCGCCCTACCCCACCGGCGGCGGGTATCCGGGGTACCCGGGCTACGCCACACCGGGCGGCTGGACGGGCCAGGGGCAGCCGCGCAACGGTTTCGGCATCACGGCGATGGTGCTCGGGATCGTGTCGATCCCCCTGTTCTGCGCCTGGGGCGTCGTGAGCATGGTCCTCGGCATCATGGCCGTGGTCTTCGGGGTCCTCGGGCGCAAGCGGGCCGCGCAAGGAGAAGCGACGAACGGCGGCATGGCGCTGGCCGGGATCATCACCGGATCGGTCGGCATCCTGGTCGGGGCCGTCTTCCTCGCCTTCATGGTCTGGGCCATCGTGCAGAGCGAATCGCGGGCGGGCGCCGACCCGTGGGGCGCGGACTCGCAGCGCGCCTCCGCCGGTGTCGTGGCGGCAGCCGCCCGCTAGAGCGGCCGACCGCCGGCGCCCGCTGGACCGGCCGAGCGCAACCGCCCGCTGCCACCGCCGACTGCCGGGGCCTGCCGCGGGCGGCCCGGTTACCCCTCCGCCCGCGGCCCCGGCGGCCGGGGCGTCAGTGCGTCGGCAACGGGAGGGTCAGCAACCGGTTCCTGACCTCCATGAGCGCGAAGCCCAGGAGGTTGTGCCCCCGCCACTGCGCGGGGTCCGCGGCCCGCGGGTCGTCCGCCGTCAGGCCGATGCCCCAGACCCGGTCCACGGGACTCGCCTCGACCAGCACGCGGCCGCCCGTGCCCAGGAGGTAGGCACCCAGGTCCGGATGCCGGGTGAACTTGTGGACGTTTCCCTCGACGACGATGTCGAACCGGCGGTCCTGCCAGAGGGCATCGTCGAAGCCGCGGACGAGGCGGCCGGCCTTCTTCGCGGCGGCGGGCGAGGTGGCCTCCAGCGCCGCCCGCCGCGCCTCCTCGTCGCCGAAGAGCTCCGCCTTGCGGGCCATCATCCAGTGCTCTGCGGTCGCGTACCGCACGCCGTCCACGGTGAACGGCGACTCCCACCACTGGCTGAAAACGCTCGGGCCGAGCGAGCCGTCCGGTCGCGGACGGTGACCCCAGAAGTACAGGAACTCCACCCTCTCGCCCCTGTTGACCTGCGCCGCCAGCTCCTCGATCCGTCTCATGCATGCGAGTCTGGCATCCGCCACGGACACTCCGTACGGTATTTCCACGCCGACTCGACACTCGGTCGACCGAATCCGTCGCGTAACCAAAAGGCAACAACGGAATCACTTGTTGGCGGCGTTCGGCTCTGCCAGGATCGGCAATCAAATCAAGCTGGAGCTACGCCGACCTCCGTATGACGGGGTGAACGGCGGAGGAGAGCGCATGGGCAACCGCTTCCAGGTGCAGGACCGTTTCGAAGGCGGCGCACAGTACATCGGCGGGCAGTTGCGTCCCGGTACCTCGGGTCGTACTCACACGGTCGTGAACCCCGCCACCGGCGAGGGGATCCACACCTACGAACTGGCCGGAACCGACGACGTCGACGCGGCCGTGGCGGCGGCCAAGGCGGCTTTCCCCGGCTGGTCCGGCGCGACCCCCGGTGAGCGTTCCGACGCCCTGCACGGATTCGCGGCCGTCCTCGCCGAACAGGCCGAGGACTTCGCGTACGCGGAGTCGCTGCAGTGCGGCAAGCCGATCAAGCTGTCGCGGGAGTTCGACGTCCCCGGCACGATCGACAACGCGGCCTTCTTCGCGGGCGCGGCCCGGCACCTGGAGGGCAAGTCCGCCGGTGAGTACGACGGTGACCACACCTCGTACATCCGCCGTGAGGCGATCGGCGTCGTGGGCTCCATCGCTCCCTGGAACTACCCGCTCCAGATGGCCGCCTGGAAGGTGCTGCCCGCCATCGCGGCGGGCAACACCATCGTGCTCAAGCCCGCCGAGCTGACTCCGTTCACCTCGCTGATGTTCGCCCAGGCCGCCACGGAGGCAGGGCTGCCGGACGGCGTCATCAACGTCGTCACCGGCGCGGGCAAGGACGCCGGCGAGCACCTCGTCGGTCACCCCGACGTCGCCATGACCTCCTTCACCGGCTCCACCCCGGTCGGCAAGCGGGTCGCGGAGATCGCCACGGCGAGCGTCAAGCGGCTGCACCTGGAGCTGGGCGGCAAGGCCCCGTTCCTGGTCTTCGACGACGCGGACCTCGAAGCCGCGATCCACGGCGCGGTCGCGGGTGCGCTCATCAACACCGGCCAGGACTGCACCGCCGCCACGCGCGCGTACGTCCAGCGTCCGCTGTACGACGCCTTCGTGAGCGGGGTCGCGGAGCTGATGGAGTCCGTCCGGCTGGGCGACCCGTTCGACGAGTCGACCGACCTCGGCCCGCTCATCAGCTTCGCCCAGCGCGACCGCGTCGCCGCCGTCGTCGACCGGGCACGCTCCTACGCCCGCATCGTCACCGGCGGCGAGGCCCCGCAGGGTGCCCTCAAGGACGGCGCCTACTACCGTCCGACCCTGATCGCCGACGCCGCCCAGGACAGCGAGGCCGTCCAGGACGAGATCTTCGGCCCGGTGCTCGTCGTACTGCCCTTCGACAGCGACGACGAGGGCATCGCTCTCGCCAACGACACCCCGTACGGCCTGGCCTCCTCGGCCTGGACGCGCGACGTGTTCCGCGCCCACCGCGCCACCCGCGAGATCAAGGCGGGCTGCGTATGGGTCAACGACCACATTCCGATCCTCAGCGAGATGCCGCACGGCGGGTACAAGGCCAGCGGCTTCGGCAAGGACATGTCGGCGTACTCGTTCGAGGAGTACACCCAGGTGAAGCACGTCATGTTCGACAACACCGCGGTGGCCCGCAAGGACTGGCACCGCACGATTTTCGGGGACCGATAAAGAGTCCGCCTGACCAGCGGCAACCACCCGGAAGGGCAATTGCGCATGGAGCAGTTCCAGCACGGGAGATTCTCCGTACCGGGCCCCGGCGACCCCGTGGCGAATGCCGTGCGGCGCAGCATCAGCAGCGGCCGGGGTGCTCTCACCCGCCGATCGCTGCTGCGCGCCGCCGGCGGTGGCGCCCTGGCCGTCGGTGGCGTCGGCGCGCTGAGCGCCTGCGGCATTCCGGCCGCGGGCGGCAAGGGCGGGGAAGCAGCGGTCGCGGACGACTTCTCGGCCAAGGAGAAGCAGGTCGTCTTCTCCAACTGGACCGAGTACATGGACGTGGACGAGAAGACCAAGAGGTATCCGTCACTGGACGGCTTCACCCGGCGTACCGGGGTGTCCGTCAAGTACACGGCGGACATCAACGACAACAACGAGTTCTTCGGCAAGATCCAGCAGCAGTTGCACAACGGCCAGGACATCGGCCGCGACCTGATCTGCGTCACCGACTGGCTGGCCGCCCGGCTGATCAGGCTCGGCTGGGTGCAGAAGCTCGACCCCGCACACCTGCCGCACGCGTTCGCGAACCTCAGCGCCCAGTTCCGCGACCCCGTCTGGGACCCGGGCCGCGCCCACTCGTACCCCTGGACCGGTATCTCCACGGTCATCGCGTACAACGAGAAGGCCACCGGCGGCCGCAAGGTCGACTCCGTGACACAACTGCTCGACGACCCGGCCCTCAAGGGGAAGGTCGGATTCCTCTCCGAGATGCGCGACAGCGTCGGCATGACGCTCCTGGACCTCGGCAAGGACCCCGCGAAGTTCACCGACGACGACTACGACGCGGCGATCGCCCGGCTGCAGAAGGCTGTCGACCGCAAGCAGATCCGCCGCTTCACCGGCAACGACTACACCGCCGACCTGGAGAGCGGGAACCTGGCGGCGTGCGTCGCCTGGGCCGGTGACGTCGTACAGCTCGCCGCGGACAACCCGGCGATCAAGTTCGCCGTCCCCAAGGCGGGTTACATCTTCTCCTCGGACAACCTGCTGGTGCCCGCCAGGGCCCGGCACAAGACCAACGCCGAGAAGCTGATCGACTACTACTACGAGCCCGGCCCCGCCGCACAGCTCGCCGCGTACATCAACTACGTGTGCCCCGTCGACGGCGTCCGCGAGGAACTGGCCAAGATCGACGAGGAGTTGGCGAAGTCGCCGCTGATCCTCCCGGACAGGGCGATGGCCGAGCTGTCGCACCCCTTCCGGCCGCTCAGCGAGGCCGAGGAGAAGTCGTACGAGGAGAAGTTCGCCAAGCTCATCGGGGCGTAACCGCCCGTCGCGCCCACCGGCCCCCCGCACGCGCATCCGGACCCTCCGGCTCCCGCCGCACGACGCTCCGGCTCCGCCCCCGCACGTACGCACAGAGGCCTCGCCCCGCACGCATGCCCAGCGGCTCCGCCGCCCCCGCACTCCCTGACGCACCCCGACTCCCCTGGGACCGCAACCCATGACTCAGAAGACCGAAGGCGGCGACGTCCGCCTCGCCGGGATCAGCAAGACCTACGGCGCCTTCACGGCCGTGCACCCGCTCGACCTGACCGTCCCGCAGGGCTCCTTCTTCGCCCTGCTCGGCGCGTCCGGCTGCGGCAAGACGACCACGCTGCGCATGATCGCCGGCCTGGAGGACCCCTCCACCGGCACCGTGTCGCTCGGCAGCACCGACGTCACGCACCTGCCGCCGTACAAGCGCCCGGTGAACACCGTCTTCCAGAGCTACGCTCTCTTCCCGCACCTGGACATCAGCGAGAACGTCGCCTTCGGGCTGCGCCGGCGCGGCATCAAGTCCGTGCAGAAGCAGGTCGACGAGATGCTTGAGCTGGTCCAGCTCGGCCAGTTCGCGCACCGCAAGCCGCACCAGCTCTCCGGTGGCCAGCAGCAACGGGTCGCCGTCGCCCGCGCGCTGATCAACCACCCCCAGGTGCTCCTCCTGGACGAGCCGCTGGGTGCCCTGGACCTCAAGCTGCGCCGCCAGATGCAGCTGGAGCTCAAGCGCATCCAGACCGAGGTCGGCATCACCTTCGTGCACGTCACCCACGACCAGGAGGAGGCCATGACGATGGCCGACCAGGTCGCGGTGATGAACGGCGGCCGGGTCGAGCAGCTCGGCGCCCCCGCGGACCTGTACGAGAACCCGAGGACGACCTTCGTCGCGAACTTCCTCGGCACCTCGAACCTCATCCAGGCCGAGATCGCCGCGACCGCCTCCGACGTCACCACCGTGACCTGCGGCGACGTGAAGCTGAAGCTGCCCGCCGGCCGATGTCGGGCGCAGACCTCCCCCGGCGACCGGATCCTCATCGGCGTACGCCCGGAGAAGGTGTCGATCGCGCACGCCGACGACGACGCCACGGTTCCCGACAGCCGCAACCGCCTCACCGGCCGCATCGTGGCCTCCAGCTTCATCGGCGTCTCCACGCAGTTCATCGTCGACAGCCCCTCCTGCGCGGACTTCGAGGTGTACGTGCAGAACGTCGAACGGGACGCCCGGCTGACCCCCGGCACCGAGGTCGTCCTGCACTGGAACCCGGAGCACACGTTCGGCCTCGACGCCGACCAGGCCATCGACGCGGGCGTGCAGTCGGTGGAGGACGCCTCGTGACGCTCACCGAAGCACGGCCCGTCAAGGCGGAACCCCCCGTGCACAAGCCGTCGACGCGCAAGCGCCTGGTGCCGTACTGGCTGCTGGTGCCCGGCATCCTGTGGCTGCTGGTCTTCTTCGCGCTGCCGCTCGTCTACCAGGCGTCGACCTCCCTGCAGACCGGTTCGCTGGAGGCGGGGTTCAAGGTCACCTGGCACTTCCGGACGTACCTGGACGCGTTCGGCGAGTACTGGCCGCAGTTCGTCCGCTCGCTGCTGTACGCGGGCACCGCCACGATCCTGTGCCTGCTGCTCGGCTACCCGCTCGCCTACCTCATCGCGTTCAAGGCGGGCCGCTGGCGCAACCTCGTCCTGGTGCTGGTCATCGCGCCGTTCTTCACCAGTTTCCTGATCCGCACGCTGGCCTGGAAGACGATCCTGGCCGACGGCGGCCCGGTGGTCGACGTCCTCAACACCCTGCACATCCTGGACCTCACCGACTTCCTCGGCTGGACCGAGGGGAGCCGGCTGCTCGCCACGCCGCTCGCGGTGGTCTGCGGACTGACGTACAACTTCCTGCCGTTCATGATCCTGCCGCTCTACACCTCGCTGGAACGCATCGACGGCAAGCTCCACGAAGCGGCCGGTGACCTGTACGCGAGCCCCGCGACGACCTTCCGGAAGGTGACGTTCCCGCTGTCCATGCCGGGTGTCGTCTCCGGCACGCTGCTGACCTTCATCCCGGCGGCCGGCGACTACGTGAACGCCGAACTGCTCGGCTCGACCGACACCAAGATGGTCGGCTCGGTCATCCAGTCGCAGTTCCTGCGGGTGCTCGACTATCCGACGGCCGCCGCGCTGTCCTTCATCCTGATGGCGATCGTGCTGGTCATGGTCACCGTCTACATGCGCAAGTCCGGGACGGAGGACCTCGTCTGATGACGCAGCTTTCGAAACGACCCGTCACATGGCTCCGGCGCAATCTCGTCGTGATCGCGGGGCTGCTGACGCTCGCCTACATGATTCTGCCGAACGTCGTCGTGATGGTGTTCTCGTTCAACAAGCCCAACGGGCGCTTCAACTACGCCTGGCAGCAGTTCTCGCTGGACGCCTGGAAGGACCCGTGCGGCGTCGCCGACCTGTGCGGCTCGCTCGCCCTCTCCCTGCAGCTCGGCTTCTGGGCGATGCTGGGCGCGACCGTGCTCGGCACGATGGTCGCCTTCGCGCTGGTCCGCTACCGCTTCCGGGCGCGCGGTGCGATCAACTCGCTGATCTTCCTGCCGATGGCGATGCCCGAGGTCGTCATGGCGGCCTCGCTGCTGACGCTCTTCCTGAACATGGGTGCCCCGCTCGGCTTCTGGACCGTGCTCATCGCGCACATCATGTTCTGCCTCAGCTTCGTGGTGACGGCGGTCAAGGCACGCGTGATGTCCATGGACCCCCGGCTGGAGGAGGCGGCCCGCGACCTGTACGCGGGGCCGCTCCAGACCTTCCTGCGGGTGACCCTGCCGATCGCCGCCCCCGGCATCGCGGCCGGTGCGCTGCTCGCGTTCTCGCTGTCGTTCGACGACTTCATCATCACGAACTTCAACGCGGGCTCGACTGTCACCTTCCCCATGTTCGTCTGGGGCTCCGCACAGCGCGGCACGCCCGTACAAATCAACGTCATTGGTACAGCTATGTTCGTCATCGCTGTGCTGGTGGTCCTCGGCGGTCAGCTCCTCGCGAGCCGCCGGAAGAACAGTGCGGCACCCGAGTAGGGCCGCCGCACCGCCCGAGCAGTTCCCCGAAGGAGTTGGAAACCATGGCCCCGGTAGCCATGCGTAGTGCCGCACAATCCCTTTCCGGCGCGAAGCCGCTGTCGTTCTGGCTCGACGACCCCGCCCGCCCCGCCCCCGAGCAGTCCCTCACCGGGGACGAACGCTGCGACCTGCTGGTCGTCGGCGGCGGCTACAGCGGACTGTGGACCGCGCTGATCGCCAAGGAGCGCGACCCGCAACGCGACGTCGTCCTCATCGAGGCGCACGAGGTGGGCTGGGCCGCCTCCGGGCGCAACGGCGGCTTCTGCGCCGCCTCCCTCACCCACGGCCTGGGCAACGGCATCGCCCGCTGGCCCGAGGAGATCGGCAGGCTCGAAGAGCTGGGGGCACGCAACCTCGACGCCATCGAGGAGACCGTCGCCCGGTACGGGATCGACTGCGCCTTCGAGCGTACGGGCGAGATCGACGTGGCCACCGAGCCGCACCAGCTCGACGAACTGCGCGAGATGTACGAGGAGGCCGAAGGCCTCGGTCTCGCCGCGCACATGGAACTGCTCGACGCGGACGCCGTGCGCGCCGAGGTCGACTCGCCGACCTTCCTGGGCGGCCTGTGGGACAAGCGCGGCGTGGCCATGCTCAACCCGGCCCGGCTGGCCTGGGGCCTCAAGCGCGCCTGCCTGGAACTCGGGGTGCGCGTCTACGAGAACACCAAGGCCACCCAGCTCGCCTCGGACGACAACGGGACGGCCGTCCGTACCTCGTACGGGCGCATCTTCGCCCGCCGCGTCGCGCTCGGCACGAACGTTTTTCCGTCGCTGGTGAAGCGGCTGCGCCACTACACGGTGCCGGTCTACGACTACGCCCTGATGACCGAGCCGTTGACGGACGAACAGCTGGCCGCCGTCGGCTGGCGCAACCGGGCGGGACTCGGGGACAGCGCCAACCAGTTCCACTACTTCCGGATCTCCGAGGACAACCGGATCCTGTGGGGCGGCTACGACGCGGTCTACCACTTCGGCGGCAGGCTGAGCGCCGAGCTGGACCACCGCCCGGAGACCTACCTCAAGCTGGCCGAGCACTTCTTCACGTGTTTCCCGCAGTTGGAGGGGCTGCGCTTCACCCACGCCTGGGGCGGCGCGATCGACACCTGCACCCGTTTCTCCGCCTTCTTCGGCACCGCGCACGCGGGCAAGGTCGCATACGCGGCGGGCTACACCGGCCTCGGCGTGGGCGCGACCCGCTTCGGTGCGGAGGTGATGCTCGACCTCCTCGACGGGAAGAAGACGGAGCGCACCGAGCTGGAGATGGTGCGCAGCAAGCCGCTGCCGTTCCCGCCGGAGCCGGTCGCCTGGGCGGGCATCGAGATCACCAAGCGCTCGATGGCCCGTGCCGACGACAACGGGGGCAGGCGCAATCTCTGGCTGAAGGCCATGGACAGGGCGGGCCTCGGCTTCGACAGCTGAACCCCGGCGTCCGCCCCGTGCGCCCCCGGCCGCTCCGGGGGCGCACCACCGCGTCGTGCGCCGACGCCGGATTCACCCCTACGGGTGAGCGCAACCCGCGTCATGACGGCGTCCGGACCCCCTCTCTCCCTGTGTACGCACCGTCCGTCGGTGCCACGGGGAAACGAGAAGGAGGCCGAGAACGATGGCTGGCTCGGAAGCGAAGACCGCGGTGGAGTGGCTGGCCTCGGCCGCCCCGGATCCCGGTGCCTGCCGCTGGGAGTGGGAACGCAACCCGTTGGGCGTCGCCCTGCTGCCCGCCGGCCGCCACTGGGACGTGCTGATCCTGCCCGGCGGACTGGGCTGCCCCACCCTCGGCGTGCTGACCCGCCTGGTGGAGCGGCCCGGCCCGGTCCTCGCCGACTTCGGCGACGCGCGGATGGGCTTCTTCGTCCCCGCGGGCACGGCCGCCCGCTGGCTCGGCACGGGGGTGCGGGGCGCCGGCCGCGGCACCTGGATCGTGGTGCCCTACCCGGGCAGGACCACCGGCGGCGTCCGCTGGGTGGTCGCCCCGGACGGCCGGGGCACCCTCACCGACCCGGCGCTGCTGGAGCTCGCGATGCACGAGGCGGCGAGCCGGCTGCCCCGCGACCACTGAGCCACCGTGCCGGGGCGAGCAGGATCACCCCCAGGCATCCGGCGGCCAGCACGTCCAGCGGCCAGTGGTACCCGCGCAGGACGAGGCCGGTGCCGGTCGCCAGGACGAGCACGAGCGCGACGGGCAGCGGCCATCGCGGACGCCCGCCGTGTGCGTGGGCCAACAGCAGCGCGGCCCCGCCGTAGGCGACGGCCGCCGTCGCGCCGTGCCCGGACGGGAAGTAGCCGGTGGCGGCCGCATCGAGCGGCGACGGCCGGCCGGTGAGCGCCTTCAGCGGTACGACGACGGCCGGCACCGCCGCCATCGCCAGGGCGACGGCGAGCGCGGGCAACCGTACGCCGCGCCGCAGCGCGTACCCGAGGGCGAGGGCCAGGGCCGGGAGCGCGACCTGCGGGTTGCCCAGGTCGGCACAGAACTCGGTGACGACGCGGGGACCGCGGCCGACCAGCAGGTGGTCCAGACGAATGTCGGCGTCGAGCAGGGGGCCCCGTACGAGAACCTGCCAGGTGCACAGCGCGAACAGGAGCACGGCCGACAGCAGCGGCCACGGACATGCCGACCGCCCCGGAGCAGGGGGGGTGGCTCCGGGGCGGTCGGTCGGACCGGAGGACCGGCCGCCCCGGGGGGTGTGGGGCGGGCCGCCGTCCGATCGAGGAGATCCGGAGCGCGAGGCTCCGGAGGTGTGCGCGAAGGCACGGCCAGGGAAGTGCCGGGAAAGCGCCGCCCCGGATCCGTTCGCAGTCCCCTGCGAGCGGGGTGTTCCTCTCATCTGCCAGGAACCGTACGACAGGAGAGAGGGGGCCGACAACGGGACCGCGATCCCGCCATCGGCCCCCCACAGCTTCTTCACAGGGGCAGTGTCTCCCGGACGCGGATCAGATCGCGGCGAACGCGCCTTCCAGGATGTCCAGGCCCTCGTTGAGCAGGTCCTCGCCGATGACCAGCGGCGGCAGGAAGCGCAGCACGTTGCCGTAGGTGCCACAGGTCAGGACCAGCAGGCCCTCCTGGTGGCAGGCCTTGGCGAGCGCGCCGGCGGCGGCCGCGTCCGGGGTCTTCGCGCCGTCCTTCGTACCGGACTCGACCAGCTCGATGGCGATCATCGCGCCACGGCCGCGGATGTCGCCGATGACGTCGAACTTCTCCGCCATCGCGGCGAGGCGGTCCTTCATGACCTCCTCGATGCGCTTCGCCTTCCCGTTGAGGTCCAGCTCCTTCATCGTCTCGATCGCGCCGAGGGCACCGGCGCAGGCCACCGGGTTGCCGCCGTACGTGCCGCCGAGGCCGCCCGCGTGCGGGGCGTCCATGATCTCGGCGCGGCCGGTCACCGCGGCGAGCGGCAGGCCGCCCGCGATGCCCTTGGCGGTGGTGATCAGGTCGGGGACGACGCCCTCGTCCTCGCACGCGAACCACTGGCCGGTGCGGCAGAAGCCGGACTGGATCTCGTCGGCGACGAAGACGATGCCGTTGTCGGTGGCGAACTTCGAGATCGCGGGCAGGAAGCCCTTCGCGGGCTCGATGAAGCCGCCCTCGCCGAGCACCGGCTCGATGATGATCGCGGCGACGTTCTCCGCACCGATCTGCTTGTTGATCATGTCGATGGCCTGGGCGGAGGCCTCGGCGCCCGCGTTCTCGGCACCGGTCGGCCAGCGGTAGCCGTAGGCGACCGGGACGCGGTAGACCTCGGGGGCGAACGGGCCGAAGCCGTGCTTGTACGGCATGTTCTTGGCGGTCAGCGCCATCGTCAGGTTGGTCCGGCCGTGGTAGCCGTGGTCGAAGACGACGACCGCCTGGCGCTTGGTGTACGCGCGGGCGATCTTCACCGCGTTCTCGACGGCCTCGGCGCCCGAGTTGAACAGTGCCGACTTCTTGGCGTGGTCGCCCGGGGTCAGCTCGGCGAGCTGCTCGCACACCTCGACGTAGCCCTCGTACGGCGTCACCATGAAACAGGTGTGCGTGAAGTCCTGGAGCTGCGCGGAGGCGCGGCGCACGACGGCCTCGGCGGACGCGCCGACCGAGGTCACGGCGATGCCCGAACCGAAGTCGATCAGACGGTTGCCGTCGACGTCCTCGATGATGCCGCCGCCCGCGCGGGCCGTGAACACGGGAAGCACGGAACCCACCCCGCCGGCGACCGTGGCCGTGCGGCGGGCCTGAAGCTCCTGCGACTTCGGGCCGGGGATGGCGGTGACGACGCGGCGCTCCTGCGGGACTGCGCTCATGAGGGGCTCCTCGGGAAAGGGGTGTGGGGTGAATCCGGCGGAGGTGGGTCCGACGGGGTGAAACCGCCTGCGGCGATCCGACGGGGACGCATCCGGCGCTCGGGCTACTTCGCAGGCTAGGGGCGGGCCCGGGGTGCGGGCATGTTCCGTCTCGGAGAAGTACGGGCGCCGCCTTGTCCGGTACGGACATAGCGGGCCCGCGGGGTGCGGGAGCGGCGCTACGGCGGGCCCGGCCACTAGATTGGCCGCCTGTGGGCAGGACGTACAGCTGGTTCGTGGGGACGAGGGGCACACATGAACACCGGTGACAGGCACGACGGAGCGCACACCACCCGGGCCGCGGGCTCGGTACCGCGCCCGGCCGGGCCGCCGCCACCGGACCTGCCGCCCGTACCGCAGGCCGCCCCGCCGCTGTCCCCGGTCGAGGACTGGCTGACCACGCCCCGCCCGCCCGCGGAGCCCGGCTACTGGCGCCTCGGCCACCGGCCGCGCCCCGAACAGCCCGAACAGGACGGGGCGAGCGACCGCTCCCTGCTGGTCGGCGCGGTCATCTCGCTCCTGTCCGGGCTGCTGATCTGGTCGCTGTGGTGGAACAACTACATCCCGTACTGGCTCGTTCCCATGAAGCTCGTCACCCCGGGGGACTGGTGGAACGCGGGAATGTACGGCGGCCCCAGGACGCCGGAGGCCGCGGAAGGCGTCGTCGTCTACACGGGGATCTTCGGGGCGCTCCTCATCTACTGGTTCGGCCGGCTCGGCAACTGGACGGAGGTCTTCCGGCGCTTCGTCCGCAGCCGTGAGCAGCCCTTCCGGGCGCTGACCGCCGCCTCGCTCGCCTTCCTGGTGCAGGTGCTGGTGTGGACGCGCAACCTCCCCGTGCTCGACCCGGTGCTCATCCTGCTGCCGGACGCCTGGCTGGGCGGCGGCGGCAACCGGCTCGTGGCCACCCTCGTCAGTTACGCCGTCTACGCCGGGATCACCGTCGCCCTGCTCTGGCCCTTCGCCAGGATGGGCGGCTGGGCGGGCGCCGTACGCCGTACCGGCGCCACGCAGCCGCCCCCGCTGCCCACGCACCCCGCCGCCGACCCCGCCCGCTGGCCCGAGCTGCGTGCGGCCGGTGAGCGGGAGGCCGCCGACCTGCTCACCGCCGAGGTGCGCGGGGGCCGGATGAACGACGTCGACCTCGTGCGGATCAAGCGGGCCTGGGCGGCCGCCGGCGACGACCCGGAGCGACGCGCCCTCTTCGCCGCCACCGTCCTGCGCGACGGCGCCGCCGCCTTCACCCACCCGTCGGGCGCCCGCGACCTGCCGCGCCGCACCGCCCGCCACGACCTGCTCACCGGCCAGGTCCGCGTCGGCCACTACGTCGACGGCGACCCCAACCCGTACCGGCGCGGCGGCGCGGGCACCGCCCTCGAACCCGCCGTCCTCGGCACCTCCCTCCTCGCCGTCGGGCCGCCGGGCGCGGGCAAGACCGACCGGCTGACCGTCCCCGTCGTCGAGTCCCTCGCCCTCCAGGCGCTCGCCGGAAAGTGCAGTGTGATCGTCGTGTGCGCCGCCGGGGCCGACCCGCTCGGCGTCGGGGCCTACGACGTCGTCGTCAAGGTCGGCGACCCCGGCTCGGTCCACGACCTGGACCTGTACGGCGGCACCACCGACGCCGAAGCCGCCTCCACCGTCCTGGCCGAAGGCCTCGTCGGCGACCTCGACGCGGCCGACACCGGGCGCGCCGCGACCGCGCTCGCCCAGCTCATCGGCCCCTACCGGGAGGTGCACGGCCGCTTCCCCGGCGTGCCCGAGCTGTACGAACTCCTGCGCGGCGACCCGGCCGCGCTCCAGCGCCTGGCCGCCGAGCTGGACGCGGCGGGAGCCTCGGCGATGCTGCGGGACCTGTTCTCCCGGGTCCGGCAGATGGGTACCGCGGCCGACCCCTGCCCCGCCCTCGCCGACCGGCTCGCCCTCCTGGACCGGCCCGCCTTCGCCGACTTCTTCGACACCTCCCCATCGGCCCGCCCGTTCTCCCTGCGTGCCCTCCAGCACCACCCGATGCGGGTCCGCGTCGAGCTGCCCGAGCGCGGCCACGCGGAGGCCTCCCGGCTCCTCGCCCGGCTGCTGCTGGCCCAGTTCCTGCTGTCCGTCACCACCCGCGCCGACCGCTCGCTGTTCAGCTGCCTGGTCCTGGACGACGCGACGGCGACGCTGACCCCCGAGACCGTACGCGGAGTGAGCCGTCTGCGCTCCGCCCACGCGGGCGTCGTGCTGAACCTGCGTACCGTCGACGACGTACCCGAGCCGCTGCACATCCCGCTGCTCGGCGCGGTCGGCTGCCACATGGCGTTCTCCGGGGTCAGCACCTGGGACGGGCGGCGCTTCACCGAGGCGTGGGGGACGGAGTGGGTGGAGACCAGGGAGGTCGCACAGCACACCGTCTTCGCCCACCAGCCGCTGACCCGGGCCCTGCACGCGCTGCGCAAGCTCGTCACCGGCAAGGCCGTCGTCACCAACGCGGTCACCATCAAGAAGGTGGAACGGGAACGCTGGTCGGCCTCGGAGCTGGCGCGCGGGGTGCCCGCCGGGCACGCGGTGCTGTCGCTGACGACGGTACGGGGCGAGCACGCGCCGCCGCTGCTGGTGGACCTGCGGGACTGAGCAGCCTCGCCGGAACGCGCGCCATACGTACGTCCTGGCAGAATCGGAGGAGCCGTTCGTACGGGACGGCGCACTTCCCTCCCGGAGAAGGTCCCCCGCACTGATGCCGCCCACCCTTGCCTCCCTCGTCCACCACTCCGCGCTCAAGCTCGTCGTGCGCGCCGGGGAGGACCGGCTGGAGACCCCGGTGCGCTGGGCGCACGTCAGCGAGCTCGCCGACCCCGTCCCCTACATGGAGGGCGGCGAACTCCTCCTGATCACCGCGATGAAGCTCGACGCCGAGGACCCGGAGGCGATGCGCCGTTACGTGCGCAGGCTGGCCGGCGCGGGAGTCGTCGGCCTGGGCTTCGCGGTGGGCGTCAGCTACGACGAGATCCCGCAGGCCCTGCTCGCCGCGGCCGAGGCCGAGGACTTCCCCCTCCTGGAGGTACCGCGCCGCACCCCCTTCCTGGCCATCTCCAAAGCGGTCTCGGCCGCCATCGCCGCCGACCAGTACCGGGCCGTCACGGCGGGCTTCGAGGCGCAGCGCGAACTGACCAGGGCGGCCCTGGCGGGCCCCGCCGATCTCGTCGCCAAACTGGCCGCGCACGTCGACGGCTGGGCGGCCGTCTACGATGCGTCCGGCGCGGTCGTCGCGGCGGCCCCCGACTGGGCGGGCCGCCGCGCCGCCCGCCTCACCGCCGACGTCGAACGGCTCCGGGAGCGGGCGGCGCCCGCCAGCGCGGTGGTCGGCGGCGCCTGTGGCGACGACGACGGCACGGACGACCGGGTCGAGCTCCAGTCGCTGGGTGCCGGACGGCGGGCGCGCGGCGCCCTCGCCGTCGGCACGGCCGCCCCGCTGGGGACGGCGGAACGGTACGCGGTGCACTCCGCGATCGCCCTCCTCACCCTGACCACCGAGCGGACCCGGGCCCTCCAGGCGGCCGAGGCGCGGCTGGGCGCGGCCGTCCTGCGCATGCTGCTCGCCGGGGAACCCGACCACGCCCGCGCGGTGGCGGGCGACCTCTACGGCAGCCTGCTGGACGCCCCCTTCCGCATCCTGATCGCCGAAGCGGCCGGTGAGGGCACGGACGGCGCGGAGTTCCTCCAGGCACTCGTCGACGCTCTCGAATCGGCGGCGGCGCGGGCGGGCGAGGCCGTCCTCGTCGTTCCGGACGGAACCCGGGTGGTGGTCCTCGCGTCCGACGGCGGCGAGGCGGTCGCCGCGTGCACCCTGCACACGGCGGTACGGCGCGGGGACGCGGCCCGGCCCCTGGAACCGGCCGAGGCGGACGACCTCGTCGTCGGTCTGTCCGCCCCCGCCGGGCCGATCGCCGCCGCGAGCGCCTTCAAGCAGGCGGAACAGGCGCTGTCGGTGGCACGGCGGCGGGGACGCGCGCTCGTCGAGCACGAGGAGCTGGCGACCGGTTCGGTACTGCCCCTTCTGGCGGACGACGCGGTCCGGGCCTTCGCGGACGGGATGCTGCGGGCGTTGCACGAGCACGACGCGACCGGGCGAGGCGATCTGGTCGCCTCGCTGCGGGCGTGGCTGTCGAGGCACGGCCAGTGGGATGCGGCGGCGGCCCAGCTGGGAGTGCACCGGCACACGCTGCGGTACCGGATGCGGAGGGTCGAGGAGATCCTCGGGCGCTCCTTGGACGATCCGGATGTGCGGATGGAGCTTTGGCTGGCGCTGAAGGCGACTGGGGGGCAGTAGGGGCGCGTGCTGTGTGGGGGTGGCAGGGAGCGTGCGGTCTCGCCGCCCGAGGGGCGGATGGGGAGGGGTGGGGCTTGGGTGCCAATACGGAGCCTCGGTGGTGGGCAACACTCCACGCCGGACAAGCGACGGTGCTCCGCCCCCGTCCTACGGTGGGACCCGTAAACCCTCAGTCCCCCCACCTCTCGGAAGGGCCGGAACCCCCTATGACTTCCACTTCCACCCACGCCTTCTGGCTCGCCGGCCGCCAGGCCACCGGTGACGAGACCTTCGACGTCACGTCCCCGTGGGACGGCCGGACCGTCGGCACGGTGTCCGTGCCGACCGACGCCCAGGTCGAGGAGGCCGTGGCCGCCGCGTACGCCGTCAAGGACGAGTTCGCCGCGACCCCCGCGCACGTCCGCGCCGCCGCCCTCAACCACGTCGCCGACCGGCTCGGCGAGCGCACCGAGGAGATCGCCCAGCTGATCTCCGCCGAGAACGGCAAGCCGATCAAGTGGGCCCGCGGTGAGGTCGGCCGCGCGGTGTCCGTCTTCCGGTTCGCCGCCGAGGAGGCCCGCCGCTTCAACGGCGGCGAGGCCCAGCGCCTCGACACGGACGCGGGCGGCGTCGGCCGTCTCGCCCTGACGCGCCGCTTCAGCCGCGGTGTCGTCCTCGGCATCGCGCCGTTCAACTTCCCGCTCAACCTGTGCGCCCACAAGGTGGCCCCCGCGCTCGCCGTCGGTGCGCCGATCATCCTGAAGCCCGCCCCGGCGACGCCGCTGTCCGGTCTGATCCTGGGCGAGCTGCTCGCCGAGACCGACATTCCGGCGGGTTCCTGGTCGGTGCTGACGGTCGCGAACGACAAGATGCCCGCCCTGGTCCAGGACGAGCGCCTGCCGGTCATCTCCTTCACGGGTTCCGACAAGGTCGGCTACGCGATCATGGACTCCGTCCCGCGCAAGCACTGCACCCTGGAGCTCGGCGGCAACGGCGCGGCCGTCGTCCTCGGCGACTTCTCCTCGGAGGAGGACCTGGACTGGGCCGCGACCCGGATCGCGACCTTCTCCAACTACCAGGGCGGCCAGTCCTGCATCTCCGTGCAGCGCGTGATCGCGGACGCCTCCGTCTACGACCGCCTGGTCCCGAAGATCGTCGCGGCCGTCGAGGCCCAGGTCACCGGCGACCCCTCGGACCCGTCCACCGAGGTCGGCCCGCTGGTCGACGAGAACGCCGCCAAGCGCGTCGAGTCCTGGGTGGACGAGGCCGTCGAGGCCGGCGCCCGGCTCCTCACCGGCGGCAAGCGCGACGGCGCGTCCTACGCCCCCACCGTCCTCGCGGACCTGCCCGCCGACGTCACCCTCTCCTGCGAGGAGGTCTTCGGCCCGGTGCTGTCCGTGCAGAAGGTCGACGGCGAGAAGGAGGCCTTCGAGGCGGTCAACTCCTCGAAGTACGGCCTCCAGGCGGGCCTGTTCACCCACGACATCCAGGCGGCCTTCCGCGGGCACCGCGCCCTGGAGGTCGGCGGCGTGATCGTCGGCGACGTTCCCTCGTACCGTGCCGACCAGATGCCGTACGGCGGCGTGAAGCAGTCCGGCGTCGGCCGCGAGGGCGTCCGCTACGCGATGGACGACTACACGTACGAGCGCGTCATGGTCCTCACGGGCATCGACCTGTAGGCGGCGCGCCGGGAACGGTCCGCGGGAAGCGGCCCGGGCACGGTACGCGCACCACCCACGGGAAATCCCACAGCGGCTGAACCCGCCCGGGGAGGCCAGTAGGCTCGTCAGCACCATGACGATCAGCCCACCGGCCTCCCCTTCCGGTTCCGCCGCGCACTCCGGGAAGCCGCCCGCGCCGCGCTCCCTGGGCGCCAAGGCCGACAAGGACACCGTGCGGCGCAGCAACCTCAGCCTCGTGCTGCGTGCCGTGCACGACACGGGGGAGAGCACCCGCGCCCAGGTCGCGGCCCGGGTGGGGCTGACCAGGGCGGCCGTGTCCTCGCTCGTCGAGCAGCTGCTGGAGGGCGGGTTCCTCGCCGAGTACGGCAAGACGTTCAGCGGGCAGGCGGGACGCCCCGGCACCGTGCTGAAGGTGGCCCGTACCGGGGTCGCCGGGCTCGGCGTCGAGATCAACGTCGACTACCTCGCCGTGTGCGTCGTCGACCTCGCGGGCACCGACCGGGTCCGGCTCACCGAGCACCTCGACAACCGCACGAGGCGCCCCTCCGACGTCCTGTGCCGGGTGGCGGAACTCGCCCTGCGCGCCATCGACTCCGCGACCGCCCAGGAACTGCGCCCGGTCGGCGTGCAGTTGGCGCTCCCCGGTCTGATCTCGGAGGGCACCGTCCGGCACGCCCCCAACCTGGGGTGGAACGACATCACCGTCGTCAGCCGCTTCCACCGGATCCTGGCCGTGGAGCGCCGCCCCCTCCCGCCCCTGCCGGTCAGCGCCGACAACGAGGCCAACCTCGCGGCACTCGCCGAACTGTGGTTCGGGGACCCGCAGGAGACGCCCCGTTCCTTCCTCTACCTCAGCGGCGAGGTCGGGGTGGGCGGCGCGCTCGTCCTGGGCGGTGAACTCCTGCGCGGGGCCCACGGGTTCGCCGGGGAGATCGGGCACGTCGTGGCACAGGCCGACGGCCCGCCGTGCCGCTGCGGGGCGCGCGGCTGCCTGGAACAGTACGCGGGCCAGCGCGCCCTGCTGCGCAACGCGGGCCTCGACGAGGACGCGGGCGTCCCCGGCGTCGTCGAGCTGGAACGCCGGGCGGTGGACGAGGACGGCCCCGCCCTCACCGCCCTGTACACGGCGGGCGAGAAGCTGGGCCTGGTCCTGTCCGGGGCGGTGAACCTGATCGATCCGGAGGCGGTGGTGCTCGGCGGCGCCTACCGCGGGCTCGCGGAGTGGCTTGTCCCCGCGGCCGACCAGGTGCTCTCCGAGCGGGTGGTGTCCGGTCTGTGGCGTGTCGGCTCCGGCCGGGTGCGCGCCGCCTCCCTGTGCACGGACGCCGCCCGGGGCGCCGCCGCGCAGGCCGTCCAGGCCGTACTGAACGACCCGCTGGCGTACGCCTAGGCCCGGCGGCCCCGCGGAGGGCGCCGGGCCGCGGGCGGCCCCGGTGTCACCGCACCGCGAGCAGGTGCTCCATGGCCAGCTGGTCGAGACGCTCGAAGGCCATCGACCGCTCGGCCGCCGCGGTCACGTCGAAGTCCTCGTACGCGTCGCGGTCCGCGAGCAGCCCGGACAGGCCGTCCTCCGCCGTCGGCTGCGCCAGCTCGTGCAGCCGCGAGTCCCGCAGCGCCTGCCGCACCGCCGGGTCGGCGCGGAAGGCCGCCGCCCGCTCCTTGAGGATCAGGTAGTTGCGCATGCAGCCTGCCGCCGACTCCCACACCCCGTCGAAACCGTCCGTGCGGACCGGCTTGAAGTCGAAGTGCCGCGGACCCTGGTACCCGGCCGTCTCCAGCAGGTCCACCAGCCAGAACGCCTGACGCAGGTCGCCCGCGCCGAAACGCAGGTCCTGGTCGTACTTGATCCCGCTCTGGCCGTTGAGGTCGATGTGGAACAGCTTTCCGGCCCAGAGCGCCTGCGCGATGCCGTGCGGGAAATTGAGGCCCGCCATCTGCTCGTGCCCGGTCTCCGGGTTGACGCCCACCAGCTCCGGCCGCTCCAGGCGCTCGATGAACGCCAGGGCGTGACCGATCGTCGGCAGGAGGATGTCGCCGCGCGGCTCGTTGGGCTTGGGCTCGATGGCGAAGCGCAGGTCGTAGCCCTGCTCCGTGACGTAGTCGCCCAGCAGGTCGAAGGCCTCCTTCATCCGGTCGAGGGCGATACGCACGTCCTTCGCCCCGCCGGACTCGGAACCCTCCCGGCCGCCCCACGCCACGTACGTGGTGGCGCCGAGCTCCACGGCCAGGTCGATGTTGCGCAGCGTCTTGCGCAGGGCGAAGCGCCGTACGTCGCGGTCGTTCGCGGTGAAGCCGCCGTCCTTGAACACGGGGTGCGTGAAGAGGTTCGTGGTCGCCATCGGCACCTTCATGCCCGTCGCGTCCAGCGCCTGGCGGAACCGCTTGACCAGGGACTCGCGTTCGCTGTCGCCCGCTCCGAACGGGATCAGGTCGTCGTCGTGGAAGGTCACCCCGTACGCCCCGAGGTCCGCGAGCCTGCGCACCGACTCGACCGGGTCGAGCGCGGGCCGGGTCGCGTCGCCGAAGGGATCACGCCCCTGCCAGCCGACGGTCCACAGACCGAAGGTGAACTTGTCGCCGGGGGTGGGGGAGTAGCGCTCCGTCATGCCGACACCTTTGTCCTCGGGGGTTGGGCCCTATTTGTTTTTTTACATGACTAATACTGCACGAGACGGCTTCGGAAGGCCAGAGCCGGTGCGTTCCGCTCCTGGGCGCGCGCATTTGTTCTGTGTACGATCCAAGCCGCCGCACCCACCCGGCACGCACCGCGCGCCTTCCGCCCGTCCCCACCGCACCCAGGGAGATCCACCCGATGGCAACCGCCCCGCACGCCCCCGTCGTCATCGGTGTGGACAGCTCCACCCAGTCGACCAAGGCCGCCGTCGTCGACCTGGAGAGCGGCCGCATCCTGGGTCTCGGCCGCGCCCCGCACACCGTCACAGGCAGCGACGGCGCCCGCGAGAGCGACCCCGAGCAGTGGTGGCGGGCGCTCGGCGACGCCGTCACCACCGCACTCGGGGCGGCAGCCGTACGGTCCGACCAGGTCACCGCCCTCGCGGTGGCCGGCCAGCAGCACGGCCTCGTCGCCCTGGACGCCCACGGCCGCCCGCTGCGCCCCGCGGTCCTCTGGAACGACACCCGCTCCGCCCCCCAGGCCGCCCACCTCGCCGACACCCGCGGCCAGGACTGGTGGCTCGCCCGCACCGGCTCCGTCCCCGTCGCCTCGATCACCGCCACCACCTGGCAGTGGCTGCGCGAGAACGAGCCGCACCTCGCCGCCGCCACCGCCGCGGTGCGCCTCCCGCACGACTACCTCACCGAACGCCTCACGGGCGTCGCCGCCACCGACCCCGGCGACGCCTCCGGCACCGGCTGGTACTCCACCGCCGACGGCGCGTACGACGCGGAGATCCTCCAGCTCCTCGGCCTCGACGAGAAGCTGCTCCCCGAGGTCGCCCCCACCGGCGCCACCCGCGTCGGCACCCTCACCCCGCGGGCCGCCGCTGCCCTGGGCCTCCCCGAAGGGCTCCCGGTCGCCGCCGGGACCGGCGACAACATGGCCGCCGCCGTGGGCCTGGGCCTCGGCGGCGAAGGCCTCCTCGACCACCCCGTCGTCTCCCTCGGCACCTCCGGCACCGTCTTCGCCGCCACCCGCGCCCGCCCCGTCAGCCCCGGCATCAACGGCTTCGCCGCCACCGACGGCACCCACCTCCCGCTCGGCTGCACCCTCAACTGCACCCTCGCCGTCGACAGGGTCGCCGACCTGTTGCGCCTGGACCGCGAGGACGCCGCACCCGGCGAAGGAGCCGTGCTCCTGCCGTACCTCGACGGCGAACGCACCCCCGACCTGCCGCACGCCAGTGGCCTGCTCACCGGCCTGCGCCACGCCACCACCCCCCAGCAGATCCTCGGCGCGGCCTACGAGGGTGCCGCCTTCACCGTCCTGCGCGCCCTGAACGAACTCCTCGCCGCCTGCGGCGCCGACCCGCACGCCCCGGACGTCGCGTCCCGCCCCCTGCGCCTCATCGGCGGCGGTGCGCAGGGCCGCACCTGGGTGAACACCGTCCGCCGCCTCTCCGGCCGCCCCGTCGTCCTGCCCGCCGCCACCGAACTGGTCGCCCTGGGCGCCGCCGCCCTCGCCGCCGGAGCGGCCACCGCCGCGGACCCCATCGCCGTCGCCGTCGGCTGGGGAGCGGACAAGGGCACCGAACTGCCCCCGCTCACCAGGGACTCGGCAGCCTGGGACCGCATCGAGGGCGTGCTGGGGCAGGCCGCCCGGACCTGGACCGCGCCCTCCGCGGCCGGCCGGCAGTAGGGCGACCGCCCGGTGCGAGGGCTGTGCGAGGACTGGTGGGGATGGGCGCGATGGGGTACATACGATCGGGTAGCACCGGTCGGTAGCCGTACAGGCAGATCGTTACGGTACGCAGTCGTCCGGGCCCTTGATCCCGACTCGCGGCGAGGTGAGCCTCATGTCCGCACCACACGCGCACAACCAGCCCCCAGGTCAGCCCAAAGTCACCGAACGCGAAGCCCGCCGGGTCGCCGAGGACGCCCGCGAGCAGGACTGGCGCAAACCGAGTTTCGCCAAGGAACTCTTCCTCGGCCGCTTCCGTCTCGACCTCATCCACCCGCACCCGATGCCGCCGACCGAGGACGCCGAGCGCGGCGAGGCCTTCCTCGCCGGGCTCCGCGCCTTCTGCGAGAACGAGATCGACGGCGCCCGCATCGAGCGCGAGGACCGCATCCCCGACGAGACGGTCAACGGGCTCAAGGAGCTCGGCGCGCTCGGCATGAAGATCGACCGGAAGTACGGGGGACTGGGCCTCACCCAGGTGTACTACAACAAGGCGCTCGCCCTGGTGGGCTCCGCCAGCCCGGCCATCGGCGCGCTGCTCTCCGCCCACCAGTCCATCGGCGTACCGCAGCCGCTGAAACTGTTCGGCACCCAGGAGCAGAAGGACGCGTTCCTGCCCCGGCTGGCCCGTACCGACATCTCCGCGTTCCTGCTCACCGAGCCGGACGTCGGCTCCGACCCCGCACGGCTCGCCACCTCCGCCGTACCGGACGGCGACGACGCGTACATCCTCGACGGCGTGAAGCTGTGGACCACCAACGGCGTCGTCGCCGACCTCCTCGTGGTGATGGCCCGCGTACCGAGGACCGACGGGAACAAGGGCGGCATCACCGCCTTCGTCGTCGAGGCCGACTCCCCGGGCGTCACCGTCGAGCACCGCAACGCCTTCATGGGCCTGCGCGGCCTGGAGAACGGCGTCACCCGCTTCCACCAGGTCCGCGTCCCCGCCGCGAACCGCATCGGACCCGAGGGGGCGGGACTCAAGATCGCGCTGACGACGCTGAACACCGGCCGCCTCTCGCTGCCCGCCATGTGCGTCGGCGCGGGCAAGTGGTGCCTGAAGATCGCCCGCGAGTGGTCCGCGGTCCGCGAGCAGTGGGGCAAGCCGGTCGCCCACCACGAGGCCGTCGGCTCGAAGATCTCCTTCATCGCCGCCACCACCTTCGCCCTGGAAGCCGTCCTCGACCTCTCCTCGCAGATGGCCGACGAGGACCGCAACGACATCCGCATCGAAGCGGCGCTCGCCAAGCTGTACGGCTCCGAGATGGCCTGGCTCATGGCCGACGAACTGGTCCAGATCCGCGGCGGGCGCGGCTTCGAGACCGCCGACTCCCTCGCCGCGCGCGGCGAACGCGCCGTACCCGCCGAGCAGATCCTCCGCGACCTGCGGATCAACCGGATCTTCGAAGGGTCGACGGAGATCATGCACCTCCTCATCGCGCGCGAGGCCGTCGACGCGCACCTGAAGGTGGCCGGCGACATCATCGACCCCGACAAGTCCCTCTCCGACAAGGCGAAGGCGGGCGTGCAGGCGACCGGCTTCTACGCCCGCTGGCTGCCCAAACTGGTCACCGGCCCCGGACAGCTCCCGCGCACCTACAGCGAGTTCCACCCCGACGGGCACACCGACCTGTCCGGCCACCTGCGCTACGTCGAACGCACCTCCCGCAAACTGGCCCGCTCCACCTTCTACGCGATGTCGCGCTGGCAGGGCCGGATGGAGACCAAACAGGGCTTCCTGGGCCGGATCGTCGACATCGGCGCCGAACTCTTCGCGATGAGCGCGGCCTGCGTGCGCGCCGAACTCCTGCGCACCACCGAGGAGTACGGCCGCGAGGCGTACCAGCTCGCCGACGCCTTCTGCCGGCAGTCCCGCATCCGCACCGAGGAACTCCTCAACCGGCTGTGGACCAACACCGACGACCTCGACCACAAGGTCGTCAAGGGCGTCCTGTCCGGTACGTACACCTGGCTGGAGCGGGGCATCGTCGACCCGAGCGGCGACGGCCCGTGGATCGCCGACGCCACCCCCGGCCCGGCGAAGAACGACAACGTCCACCACCCCGTCCGCTGACCGCCGACCGCTCGGGGCGGATGACACCGCACCTTCCCGTGCCCCACGATGTGCACATGAACAAGGGGTACGGGAAGCACGCGGTGGTACGGACGATGGCCGGTGCGCTCTGCTGCGCGGCCGCCCTGACGGGCTGCGCCGGTTCCGCCGAGCCGTCCGCGGACGGCAGGCCCGCAGCCGGCCCGCGGCCCCTCACCCAGGCCGCGCTCAACGTCCGCGCCCTCAGCCCGGGGGAGGCCGTCGGCCCGTACCGCACCGGCGAATTCACCGTATCCGGGGGCCCGTTGAGCGACCGCTACTCGGCCACCCCGCCCGTCTGCCAGCCCCTCGTCGGCCTCACCTCCGTCCGGGGCGGCCCGGTCGCCCAGGTGCACCGCCGGCTCGGCGACCCCGCGAAGCCGCAGGGTGTGGACGTCGCCGTGCAACTGCGCTCGTACGGGGCGGGGCGCGCGGCCGCGGTGATGGAGGAACTGCGCACGGCCGGCGCCGAGTGCAGGGACGGCTTCGCCGAGAGGCGGGGCGCAACGGCCGGCGGTGCGGTCACGGCGACGTACACGGCCGTGCGGAAGCTGCCCGCCCCGGCCGGGCTCGGCGACGAGGCACAGGCGTACCGGCTGACCCTGCACGACGTACGGGACGCCGGGCGCACCACGTACGAGTACCTGACCGTCCTGCGGGACGGCGCGAGCCTTCTCTCCTTCCGGGCCGAGGCGCTGGCGGCGGCCGACCCCGGCGGGGTACCGAAGGACGTCCTGGACGCCCAGTGGGAAAAATGGTCCACGACGAACGGACAGCGAGGGTACGGGCGGGGGCGAGTGGCAGACTCACGCCCGTGACAGGCGACGCCAGGCAACCCCCGCACACACCCGACGGCCGGTACATCGTGGTCAACGGCCGACGCTGGCGGGCCACCGACCCGCACATCCCGGAAGAGGCCGGCGCCCGGCTGCGCGCACACCTCATGGCCGCCCGCCGCGCCATCGCCGCCGCCCACCGCGCAGAGGACCCCGAGGCCGAACGTACCGCTCGGGCCCGCGTCCAGACCGCGAAGGTCGCCCTCGGCGAGCGCGGCACCCCCTGGTGGGAGCAGAGCGAAGCCGAGCGCAGGGCCCGCTGGGAGGAGGGGCTGGCGGCACTGGACGCGCAGAGCTGAGCGCCCGGCCGGGCCGGCCGCGCCTCCGCACACGACGAGAACCGGCCATCGGGCGCGGCGGCCGACGGCCGGGAAGCGACCCGTGCGGGGGATCCCTGTCCACCGGCCCCCGCGCGCGGGACACAATGGGAGGATGACCGACAGTCCAGCCCCCCTCGCCGACCCGCACCTCCGCTACGGAGCCGTGACCGAAGGGCCGCGCGACATCGTCGTCCTCGGCTCCACCGGCTCCATCGGCACCCAGGCCATCGACCTGGTCCTGCGCAACCCCGGCCGCTTCCGGATCACCGCCCTCTCGGCGGCCGGCTCCCAGGTCGGCCTGCTCGCCGGCCAGGCGCGGCAGCTGCGGGTACGCGCGGTCGCGGTCGCCCGCGAGGAGGTCGTCCCCGCGCTGCGCGAGGCACTGAAGGAGCGGTACGGCAGCGATCCGCTCCCCGAGATCCTGGCCGGCCCCGACGCAGCCACCCACCTCGCCGCGTCCGACTGCCACACCGTTCTCAACGGCATCACGGGCTCCATCGGTCTCGCGCCCACGCTCGCCGCCCTCGAAGCGGGCCGCACCCTCGCCCTCGCCAACAAGGAGTCGCTGATCGTCGGCGGCCCGCTGGTCAAGGCCCTCGCGAAGCCGGGACAGATCATCCCCGTCGACTCCGAACACGCCGCCCTCTTCCAGGCGCTGGCCGGCGGCAAGCGCAGCGACGTGCGCAAGCTCGTCGTCACCGCCTCCGGCGGCCCGTTCCGCGGCCGTACCCGGGCGGAGCTGGCGGGCGTCACCCGCGAGGACGCGCTCGCCCACCCCACCTGGGCGATGGGCCCCGTCATCACCGTCAACTCCGCCACCCTCGTCAACAAGGGCCTGGAGGTCATCGAGGCGCACCTCCTCTACGACATCCCCTTCGACCGCATCGAGGTCGTCGTCCACCCGCAGTCCTACGTCCACTCGATGGTGGAATTCATCGACGGCTCCACACTGGCCCAGGCCACCCCGCCCGACATGCGCGGCCCCATCGCGCTCGGCATCGGATGGCCCGAACGGGTACCCGACGCGGCGCCCGCCTTCGACTGGTCCAGAGCCTCCACCTGGGAGTTCTTCCCGCTGGACACCGAGGCGTTCCCCTCGGTGGGACTCGCCCGCCACGTCGGAGAACTCGCGGGCACGGCCCCGGCGGTGTTCAATGCCGCGAACGAGGAATGCGTCGACGCGTTCCTCGCAGGACGGCTGCCCTTCACAGGAATCGTGGATACGGTCGCTGACGTGGTCGCCGAACACGGCACACCCGCTCCGGGAACTTCCCTCACGGTCGCGGACGTCCTGGAAGCAGAAACCTGGGCGCGCACCCGCGCCCGCGAACTGGCAGCCGGCAAGGCAACGAAGGCAACAGCGGAGGCCCGCGCATGACGTCCATCCTGTTGACGGTCCTCGGGATAGTCATCTTCTTCGTCGGGCTGCTCGTCTCGATCGCCTGGCACGAACTCGGCCACCTCTCCACCGCCAAGCTCTTCGGCGTACGGGTGCCGCAGTACATGGTCGGCTTCGGTCCCACCCTCTGGTCGAAGAAGAAGGGCGACACCGAGTACGGCATCAAGGCCATCCCGCTCGGCGGCTACATCCGCATGATCGGCATGTTCCCGCCCGGCAAGGACGGCCGCATCGAGGCCCGCTCCACCTCGCCGTGGCGCGGCATGATCGAGGACGCCCGTTCGGCCGCGTACGAGGAACTGCAGCCCGGCGACGAGACCCGGCTCTTCTACACGCGCAAGCCGTGGAAGCGCGTCATCGTGATGTTCGCCGGCCCGTTCATGAACCTGATCCTCGCCGTCGCCCTGTTCCTCAGCGTGTTCATGTTCGTCGGCATCAACAAGTCGACGACCACCGTCGACTCCGTCGTCCCGTGCGTGGTCTCGCAGAGCGACAACCGCGCGTGCACGGCCGCGGACAAGCCGTCCCCCGCCAAGGCCGCCGGACTCCAGAAGGGCGACCGGATCGTCGCCTTCGACGGACAGCCGATCGCCGACTGGGCCACCCTCTCCGACCGCATCCGCGCCACCAAGGGCGCGGCCACCCTCACCGTCGAGCGCGACGGCGAGCAGAAGGTCCTGAACGCGACCCTGACCACCAACAAGGTCCTCAAGAAGGACGCGAACGGCGACCCGGTCAAGGACGAGTACGTCGAGGCCGGCTACCTCGGCTTCGGCCCGGCCAGCGCCACGATCCCGCTGACCTTCACCGAGTCCGTCGACCACATGGGCGTCATCGTCCAGTCCGGTGTCGACTCGCTCCTCGCCCTGCCCTCCAAGATCCCCGCCCTGTGGAACGCGGCGTTCCTCGGCGAGGAACGGCAGGCCGACTCCCCGATGGGCGTGGTCGGAGCGGCCCGGGTCGGCGGCGAGATCCTCGGCCTCGGACTGCCGATGGAGAACACCGTCGCGATGATGCTGTTCCTCGTCGCGGGCTTCAACCTCTCCCTGTTCCTGTTCAACATGCTGCCGCTGCTCCCGCTCGACGGCGGGCACATCGCGGGAGCTCTGTGGGAGTCGCTGCGGCGCAACGTGGCGAAGGTGTTCCGGCGGCCCGACCCGGGCCCCTTCGACGTCGCGAAGCTCATGCCGGTGGCGTACGTCGTCGCGGGCCTGTTCATCTGCTTCACCGTGCTGGTGCTGGTCGCGGACGTGGTCAACCCCGTCCGCATCTCGTGACGCGGCGGGAGCCCCGGTACGCAGCGGGACATCCCGTAACGCTCCATTGAGTGGATTTGTCGACGTGGTGTACTCCGGTCGTGCAGGGTGACGTACGCTCGAAGCCCTGTAAGACCGGAGCCCGCCGATCGTCCCGGGACCTAGATCCACACTTGGGGTTGCACAGCAGATGACTGCAATTTCTCTCGGAATGCCGTCCGTTCCGACGAAGCTCGCCGACCGGAGGGTCAGCCGCAAGATCCAGGTCGGTACCGTGGCGGTCGGCGGGGACGCTCCCGTGTCGGTGCAGTCGATGACGACCACCCGGACGTCCGACATCGGCGCGACGCTCCAGCAGATCGCCGAGCTCACCGCGTCCGGCTGCCAGATCGTGCGCGTCGCCTGCCCCACGCAGGACGACGCCGACGCGCTCGCCACCATCGCCAAGAAGTCGCAGATCCCGGTGATCGCCGACATCCACTTCCAGCCGAAGTACGTCTTCGCCGCGATCGACGCGGGCTGCGCGGCCGTGCGGGTCAATCCCGGCAACATCAAGCAGTTCGACGACAAGGTCAAGGAGATCGCGCACGCCGCGCGCGACAGCGGCACCCCGATCCGCATCGGCGTCAACGCGGGCTCCCTCGACGCCCGCCTGCTCAAGAAGTACGGCAAGGCCACCCCGGAAGCCCTCGTGGAGTCCGCCCTGTGGGAAGCCTCCCTCTTCGAGGAGCACGGCTTCGGCGACATCAAGATCTCGGTCAAGCACAACGACCCGGTCGTGATGGTCAACGCCTACCGCCAGCTGGCCGCCCAGTGCGACTACCCGCTGCACCTCGGCGTCACCGAGGCCGGACCCGCCTTCCAGGGCACCATCAAGTCGGCCGTCGCCTTCGGCGCCCTGCTCTCCGAGGGCATCGGCGACACCATCCGCGTCTCGCTCTCCGCCCCGCCGGTCGAGGAGATCAAGGTCGGCATCCAGATCCTGGAGTCCCTCAACCTCCGCCAGCGCCGCCTGGAGATCGTCTCCTGCCCGTCCTGCGGCCGCGCCCAGGTCGACGTCTACAAGCTCGCCGACCAGGTCAGCGCCGGTCTGGAGGGCATGGAGGTGCCGCTGCGGGTCGCCGTCATGGGCTGTGTCGTCAACGGCCCCGGCGAGGCCCGCGAGGCCGACCTCGGCGTCGCCTCCGGCAACGGCAAGGGCCAGATCTTCGTCAAGGGCGAGGTCATCAAGACCGTCCCCGAGTCGAAGATCGTGGAGACCCTCATCGAAGAGGCGATGAAGATCGCCGAGCAGATGGAGAAGGACGGCATCCCGTCCGGCGAACCCGAGGTCTCCATCAGCTGACCCCGCCGCGTTCCCCGAGGAGCCCCGCCCCGGCACCGGCCGGGCGCGGGGCTTTTCCGTCCGGGTGGGTGCTTTCGAACGGCGCGGGTACAGTGCGGAGATCAGCGAATCCGTACCGGTGAGGCCTCCACGTGTTGACGACGACCACCACCCGCGTCCTCGCACCAGCCGATCTGGACGAGGCCATGGACCTGTTGGAGAGCGAGCCCGTCAACAACGCGTTCGTGACCTCCCGGGTCAAGGTCGCGGGCCTCGATCCCTGGCGGCTCGGCGGCGAGATGTGGGGCTGGTACGAGGGCGGGCGGCTGCGCAGCCTCTGCTACTCGGGCGCCAACCTCGTGCCGATCTGCGCCACCCCCGAGGCGGTACGCGCCTTCGCGGAACGGGCCCGGCGCACCGGCCGCCGCTGCTCCTCGCTCGTCGGTCCCGCCGAGCCCACCGCCGAACTGTGGCGGCTGCTCGAACCCAGCTGGGGCCCCGCCCGGGACGTCCGCCCCCACCAGCCGCTGATGGTCGCCGACCGGATGCCCGACGACATCACGCCCGACCCGCTCGTCCGCCGCATCCGCAAGGACGAGATGGACGTGATCATGCCCGCCTGCGTCGCCATGTTCACCGAGGAGGTCGGCGTCTCCCCGATGGCCGGCGACGGCGGGCTCCTCTACCAGGCCAGGGTCGCCGAACTCGTCGGCGCCGGACGCGCCTTCGCCCGCACGGAGGACGGCAAGGTCGTCTTCAAGGCCGAGATCGGCGCCGTCACCCCCGACGCCTGTCAGATCCAGGGCGTCTGGGTCGCCCCCGAACACCGCGGCCGCGGCCTCTCCGTGACCGGCATGGCCGCGGTCCTGCGGCACGCCCTCGCCGACGTCGCGCCCGTCGTCAGCCTCTACGTCAACGACTTCAACGCCCCCGCCAGGGCGTCCTACCGGCGGGTCGGATTCCGCGAGGTCGGCGAGTTCATGAGCGTCCTGTTCTGAAGCCCGGGTGCCGCGGCGGCTAGGGTGCGGCCATGACGGATGACGTACGGGTCGGCCCCCTCGACCTCGCCGCCCACGTGGACGAGGCGCTCGCCGTGCAGGCGGTCGCCTTCGGGCTCGGCGCGGACGAGGTGGGGGTGCGCCGCCACATCGTCCTGCGCCACATGACGAATCCCGGAGCGCGGGCGCTCGGCGCGACGACGCCCGACGGACGGCTCGCCGGATTCGTGTACGGGATGCCGAACGACCGCGCGCACTGGTGGTCGACGGTCGTCGAGCCGTACCTGCGCCGGTACGACCGGGACGGGTGGCTCGACGACTCCTTCGTCATCACCGAACTGCACGTCCACCCGGACTTCCAGGCCCGGGGCGTGGGGCGGGCCCTGATCACGACGATCACGGACGGGGCCGCGGAGCCGCGGTCGATCCTCTCCGCGATCGACATCGAGAGTCCGGCGCGGGCGCTGTACCGGTCGCTGGGCTACACGGATCTCGCCCAGCAGGTCCTCTTCCCGAGCGCGCCGCGCCCGTACGCGGTGATGGGCGCGCGGTTGCCGCTGCGGCGCCGCGCGCGGCCCGGCGACGGCCCGGCCCCCTCCGGAACCGATTTCCGCCCGCCCCCACCCCCCGGCTAACCTCCTGACATCACCCTTCCGAGCAGGAGTTCACCATGGCCCAGGTCCAGCGCATGTCCCGTTTGATGGTCAAGACATTGCGCGACGACCCGGCGGACGCCGAGACCCTCAGCCACAAGCTGCTGGTCCGCGCCGGTTACGTACGTCGCAACGCGGCCGGCATCTGGACCTGGCTGCCGCTCGGCAAGAAGGTGCTGGACAACATCTCGCGCGTCGTGCGCGAGGAGATGGACGCCATCGGCGCCCAGGAGGTGCTGCTGCCCGCCCTCCTGCCCAAGGAGGCCTACGAGGCGTCCGGCCGCTGGGAGGAGTACGGCGACCTGCTCTTCCGCCTCAAGGACCGCAAGGGTGCCGACTACCTCCTGGGCCCCACCCACGAGGAGATCTTCACCCAGACGGTCAAGGACCAGTGCACGTCCTACAAGGACCTGCCCGTGATGCTCTACCAGATCCAGACCAAGTACCGCGACGAGGCCCGCCCCCGCTCCGGCGTCCTGCGCGGCCGCGAGTTCCAGATGAAGGACTCGTACTCCTTCGACACCACCGACGAGGGTCTCGCCGAGTCGTACCGCCTGCACCGCGAGGCGTACATCAAGATCTTCAACCGGCTCGGCCTGGACCACCGCATCGTGTCCGCCGTCTCCGGCGCCATGGGCGGCTCGGCATCCGAGGAGTTCCTGGCCCCGGCCGCCGCCGGCGAGGACACCTTCGCGGACTGCCCGCACTGCGACTACGCCGCGAACACCGAGGCCGTCACCTTCCCCCTCAAGGCCGTCGAGGGCGCCACGCACCCCGCCGCCGAGGATCTGGACACGCCCGACACCCCCACCATCGAGACGCTCGCCGCGCAGCTCGGCGTCGACGCCTCGGCGACCCTGAAGAACCTCCTGGTCAAGGTGGACGGCGAGATCGTCGCCGTCGGCGTGCCCGGCGACCGCGAGGTCGACCTCGGCAAGCTGGGCGAGCACCTCGCCCCGGCCGTCGTCGAGCTGGTCACCGCCGAGGACTTCGAGGGCCGCGACGACCTCGTACGCGGCTACGTCGGCCCGCAGGGCCTCGCCAAGGTCCGCTACATCGCCGACCCCCGCGTGGCCCCCGGCACCGCCTGGATCACCGGCGCCAACAAGGTCGACACGCACGCCAAGAACGTTGTGGCCGGCCGCGACTTCGAGGTCGACGACTACCTCGACGTGGTCGTCGTCGAAGAGGGCGACCCGTGCCCCACCTGCGGCACCGGCCTCAAGCTGGACCGCGCCATCGAGATCGGCCACATCTTCCAGCTCGGCCGCAAGTACGCCGACACGTTCTCCCTGGACGTGCTCGGCCAGCAGGGCAAGCCGGTCCGCGTGACCATGGGTTCGTACGGCATCGGCGTCTCGCGCGCCGTGGCCGCACTCGCCGAGCAGTCCGCCGACGAGAAGGGTCTGTGCTGGCCGGCCGAGGTCGCCCCGGCCGACGTGCACGTCGTCGCGGCGGGCAAGGCCCTCCAGACGGAGCTGGCCGTCGAGGTCGCCGAGAAGCTGGCCGAGGCGGGCCTGCGCGTCCTGGTCGACGAGCGCCCCGGCGTCTCGCCCGGCGTGAAGTTCACCGACTCCGAGCTGATCGGCGTCCCGAAGATCCTGGTCGCGGGCCGCCGTGCCGCCGACGGCGTCCTGGAGCTGAAGGACCGCCGCACCGGCGAGCGCGAGGAACTGACGGTGGACGAGGCGATCGCCCGCCTGACCGCCCAGTAGCCGACAGATTGGCACCTCAGCAAGGCCGAAGGCCCCGCACCGGCATCCGGTGCGGGGCCTTCGGCGGTACGTGCACGGGCCGTACGTGCACGGGCCGTGTGTACACCCGCCCTACGTGTACCGGCAGCCCTACCCGTACGACCTGATCAGCCGCGCCAGGTGACGCCCCACCGCAGCTCACCAGCCTCGTCGACGTCCTGGCCAAGGGCGCCTGACCCACATGCCGGGCACGTGGGGGCGGGGTGCGCGCACACCCGCCCCCAGGCTCCACCCCACGGCCTACAGCCAGCTCGCGAACTCCAGCAGCATTTCGCCGTCCTGCGTCCGGCCCGCCGCGAGGGCGCGGGTGCCCGACTCCACCGCGCGGAACAGGGTCCAGCCGTGCAGCCGCTCGCGGTCCACGTCGAGGGAGTCGGCGAGGCGGTTGATCCGGCGCCGGGTGGCGGGGGAGCCGGCGGCGGTGGCGATCTGGTCGTCGATGCGGTCGCGGACGAGCCGGGCCAGGTCGTACGCGCGCTCGCCCACCAGCGGGTCGGGGCCGACGGCCAGCCATGGGGTCCGGTCGCCGCCGAGGACCTTGCCCTGCCGGAAGTTGCCGTGCAGAAGCAGGAGTTCGGGGGAGGAGGCCACCAGGGAGTCGCGGGCCGCGAGCGCCGCGTCGACCAGCGGCGTCAGCTCCTGCGGCGCCTCGCGCATCGGGCCGCTCTGCCGGCCGGTGCGCTCCTCGACCGTTTCGAAGGGGTGCCCCTCGGCCGGGGCCACCCACAGCTTCCGTACGAGGTCGGCGGCCTCCAGCAGCGCCTTCGCCTCCGGCAGCGAGCGCAGCGACACCTCGCAGTGGAGGCGTTCCAGCAGCAGTGCACCGTCGGGGGACTCGACCTCGGCGAGCTGGACGGCACCCCAGCCGTTCCAGTGCGCGAGCGCGGCCCGTTCCCGCTCGGGGTGCGCCGCCTCCGGGGCGAGTTTGAGCGCGCCCTGGGTGCCGTCGGGCCGTCGTACCAGCACCACCATGCTGCTGCGGCCCCCCGGCGCCTGGACGCGTTCGACCGTCAACTCCCGCCCGTCGATGGCCTCCTGGGCCAGCGAAGGAAGCCGCTCCAGCCAGTCGGCCGCGGCCGATTCCCCCTGCGCCTCGGCCAGCGCCCTCACCAGGCGTTGCGACGGTTCGAAAGCCATAGGTGGCGTGCTCTCCTTTGATTCGTAGGGCTTACACGCCTTCGCGTACCGAAGTGGTCAGTTCGGCGAGCCCAGGAAAGGCTACGCTGCTGCCCCGCCAGCGGACCGCCCGCACCGCCGCCTCCCGCAGCGCCCCGGCCGCCTCCCGCCGCAGCGGGCCCTGGGCGGCGCGTACGAGGTCCGAGTACACCCCGGCGATCCGGTCCTCCAGTACCGCGGCAAGCTGCGCGGCCGTCGCCGCGTCGGGCACCGGGAAGGGCAGGGCGTACGCGGCCTCCGCGACGACCGGCGTGCCGCCCAGGTCGCGCACCGAGCGGACCAGTGCGTCGCGCCGTGAGCGGTGGGCGTCGTGCGCCTCACGGGCCTCGGCGCGGCGCTCGGCGCCGAGCCGGCCGCCGACCACCCCGTACCCGTACAGGGCCGCGTGCTCGGCGGCCAGCGCCGCCTGTACCGCGTCCAGCGTCATCCCTCGGCTCCGTCCGTCAGCAGGTACGCGTGGGCGGCAGCCGCCGCAGCCACCGACGCCAGCAGGCGTGCCAGCTCGGGGGTGGCCCCGCCGAGAGCGGCCAGATGGGCGTCACTGGCGCGCTGTTCGGCCGCCGCGAGTTCCTGCACGGCGGCGCGGGGGTCGGCGGCCACCGACACCGGGGGCCGCCCGGCGACGCGGCGGCCCTCGCCGCGCAGCACCTCGGCGTGCCGGGCCACCTGGGTGCGCAGCGGCTTCAGCCGGGCCCCCTGGGCGGGGTGCCTCTTCAGCAGGGCGTCGTAGTGGGCCAGCAGGTCCAGGCTGGTCCGTGCGGACGACTCGCGGAGCCGGACGGCTGCCTTCCGTGCGGTCGGGCCCGTCTCCGTACCGGCGGAACCGGCGGGTCCTGAGCCGTCCGAGCAGCCGGCCAGGAGGCCCGCCGCGGCGGCTGTGCTCCATGCCAGCGCACGTCTGCGAGTGGTGGGCGTGCGCACGTGTCCGTCTCCCTCGGTTCCCGGGTGATCACCGCAGGCGAGCGTACCCGCGGTGTCCGGTGGACTGACGGCAACACCCCTCCGGACCGGATACCCTTTGATCTGACACACGACGAAACAGACAACAGCACACGCGGCCGAGGAGTCACCCGGATGAGCACCACCCAGAGCGACAGGCTGCGCGAACTGCTGGCACCGCTGGTCGCCGCCCAGGACCTGGACCTCGAAGAGATCGAGGTGGCCAAGGCAGGCAGGCGCCGCGTGCTGAGAATCGTCGTGGACTCGGACGAGGGCGTCGAACTCGACGCGTGTGCCGAGGTCAGCCGGGCGATCTCGGAGAAGCTCGACGAGAGCGACGTGATGGGCGACGAGGAGTACGTCCTCGAAGTCGGCTCCCCGGGCGCGGACCGCCCGCTCACCGAGCACCGCCACTACGTACGGGCCACCGGCCGCCTCGCCAGGCTCACGCTGAGCGACGGCGCCGAGCTGACCGCCCGCATCCTCGTCGTCGACGAGGACGGGCTCGACCTGGAAGTGCCGGGCGTGAAGGGGCGCAGGCCCACCGCCCGCCGCGTGGAGTTCGCCGACATCGCGAAGGCCCGCGTCGAGGTCGAGTTCAACCGCAAGGACAAGAACGAAGACGTGAACGACGAGAAGGAAGAGGAGGCGTAGCCGTGGACATCGACATGAGCGCCCTGCGGGGTTTGGTACGGGAGAAGGAGATCTCCTTCGAGGTACTGGTCGAGGCGATCGAGCAGGCCCTCCTCATCGCGTACCACCGCACCGACGGCAGCTTCCGCCGCGCCCGGGTGAAGCTCGACCGTGAGAGCGGCAAGATCACGGTGTGGGCGAAGGAGGACCCGGCGGACCTCGAAGAGGGCCAGGAGCCCAAGGAGTTCGACGACACCCCGGACGACTTCGGCCGCATCGCCGCCAGCACCGCCAAGCAGGTCATCCTCCAGCGGCTGCGCGACGCCGAGGACGACCAGACCTTCGGCGAGTACGCCGGCATCGAGGGCGAGGTCGTCGTCGGCCTCGTGCAGCAGGGCAAGGACCCCAAGAACGTCCTGGTCGACATCGGCAAGCTGGAGGCCATCCTGCCGGTGCAGGAACAGGTCCCCGGCGAGGAGTACACGCACGGCCTGCGCCTGCGCGCCTTCGTCGTCCGGGTCGCCAAGGGCGTCCGCGGTCCGTCCGTGACGCTCTCGCGCACCCACCCCAACCTGGTGAAGAAGCTGTTCGCGCTGGAGGTTCCGGAGATCGCCGACGGTTCGGTGGTCATCGAGGCCATCGCCCGCGAGGCCGGCCACCGCACCAAGATCGCGGTCCGCTCGACGCGCTCCGGCATCAACCCCAAGGGCGCCTGCATCGGCCCGATGGGCAGCCGTGTGCGCAATGTCATGGCCGAACTGCACGGCGAGAAGATCGACATCGTCGACTGGTCCGACGACCCGGCCGAGATGGTCGCCAACGCGCTGTCCCCGGCCCGTGTCTCCAAGGTCGAGGTGGTCGACATGTCGACCCGTTCGGCCCGGGTGACCGTGCCGGACTACCAGCTCTCGCTGGCGATCGGCAAGGAGGGCCAGAACGCCCGTCTGGCCGCCCGCCTCACGGGATGGCGCATCGACATCCGCCCGGACACCGAGGAACTCGCCGAAGGTGAGGAGCCCGGTGAGTACCGCCGTGACAACGGTGACGGCCGTGACCGCCGGGACGACCGGGGCTGAGAGGCACGGACGTCGCGATGTGGGCCCGGGTGAGACCCGGGCCACATCTTTTTTGACGAACAGCTTGTCGATCCTTGCCCCCAAGGGGTGAGGTCGGTGCGGGGAGGTAGACTTAGTCGTGTCTGGCCAAACGCAGACCGGCGCATGCCCTGAGCGAACCTGTGTGGGTTGCCGGGAGCGAGCGGCCAAGAGCGATTTGCTGCGCATCGTGGTGATCGAGGGTGAGTGTGTCCCCGATCCTCGCGGTACGCTGCCCGGCCGGGGTGCTTACGTACACCCCGCCTCCGCCTGTTACGACCTGGCGGTCCGCCGCCGGGCGTTCCCCCGGGCCTTTCGGGGCCAGGGACCGCTCGACACCGCGCCACTGGAGAAATACGTGGCGCGCGACGTCGGGCAGGCGACACCGTAAGACGCAACAAACGAACGGCACGGGTCCCCGTGCGGTCAGGTACCTCGCGAGTTGGAAGTAGGTCGAGATTGCGATGAGCACTCGATGAGTACGCGATGAGTACGCCCATGAAGTAGCGACGGTCCGGCGTTCAACCCGGACCTAAAAGGAGCGAAGTGGCTAAGGTCCGGGTATACGAACTCGCCAAGGAGTTCGGTGTGGAGAGCAAGGTCGTCATGGCCAAACTCCAAGAACTTGGTGAATTCGTACGTTCGGCGTCCTCGACGATCGAGGCGCCAGTGGTACGCAAGTTGACTGACGCACTGCAGGGCCCCGGCGGCAACGCCGGCAAGTCCGCAGCGAAGCCCGGCGCGCCCCGCAAGGCGACGCCTGCCAAGCCCGCGGCACCGTCCGCGGACACCCCGGCACCGGCGGCTCCCCGCCCCGGTGCCCCCAAGCCCGGCGCACCGGCCCCCAAGCCGGCCGCCGCCGAGGCCCCCAAGAGCGAGCCCACGGCCCCCGCCGCGTCCCCGGCCAGCGCCGGTCCGCGTCCGGGTCCCAAGCCCGCCGCGGCCAAGCCGGCCCCGGTCACCCCGGTGCCGCAGGCCGAGTTCTCCGCGCCCGCACCGGCCCAGAACGCGCCGGCCCAGAACGCTGCCCCGGCAGCGCCGCAGGCCCCGCGTCCCGCCGGTGCCACCCCCGGACCGCGTCCGGCCCGTCCGGCCCCGGCCCAGCGTGACAGCGCCCCCCGTGAGGGCGGCCAGCGCGACAACCGCGGCGGCGAGCGCGGCGGAGACCGTCCCGCACGTCCGGCCGGTCAGGGCGCCCCGCGCCCCGGCGGCGCCCGTCCCTCGGGTCCCCGCCCCGGCAACAACCCCTTCACCTCCGGCGGTTCCACCGGCATGGCGCGCCCCCAGGCGCCCCGTCCCGGTGGCGCGCCCCGTCCCGGCGGTGCCGGTGCGCCCGGTGGCGCTCCGCGCCCGCAGGGCGGCCCCGGCGGCGCCCCGCGTCCGCAGGGTCAGGGCGGCGCAGGCCGTCCGAGCCCCGGTGGCATGCCCCGCCCGCAGGGCGGCGCACCGCGTCCCGGTGGCGGCGGTGGCGCTCCCTCCGGCAACCGCCCGAACCCGGGCATGATGCCGCAGCGTCCGGCTGCCGGTCCCCGTCCTGGTGGCGGTCCCGGTGGCGGCGGTCGCGGTCCCGGCACCGGCGGCGCGGGCCGTCCCGGTGGCGGCGGCGGTCGTCCCGGTGGCGGCGGCGGCTTCGCCGGTCGCCCGGGTGGCGGTGGCGGCGGCTTCGCAGGCCGTCCGGCCGGTCCCGGTGGCGGTGGCGGCGGCTTCGCCGGTCGTCCCGGTGGCGGCGGCGGTGGACGTCCCGGCTTCGCCGGCCGTCCCGGTGGTCCCAACGCACGTGGTGGTACGCAGGGCGCCTTCGGCCGTCCCGGCGGTCCCGCGCGCCGCGGTCGCAAGTCGAAGCGTCAGAGGCGCCAGGAGTACGAGGCCATGCAGGCCCCGTCCGTGGGCGGCGTGATGCTGCCTCGCGGCAACGGACAGACCGTCCGCCTGTCGCGCGGTGCCTCACTCACCGACTTCGCCGAGAAGATCAACGCCAACCCGGCGTCGCTCGTCGGCGTGATGATGAACCTCGGCGAGATGGTCACTGCCACGCAGTCCGTCTCCGACGAGACCCTCAGGCTGCTCGCGGACGAGATGAACTTCGTCCTGGAGATCGTCAGCCCGGAGGAGGAGGACCGCGAGCTGCTCGAGTCCTTCGACATCGAGTTCGGCGAGGACGAGGGCGGCGAGGACATGCTCGTCTCCCGTCCGCCGGTCGTCACCGTCATGGGTCACGTCGACCACGGCAAGACCCGCCTCCTCGACGCGATCCGCAAGACGAACGTCGTCGCGGGCGAGGCCGGTGGCATCACGCAGCACATCGGTGCGTACCAGGTCGCCACCGAGGTCAACGGTGAAGAGCGCGCCATCACCTTCATCGACACCCCCGGTCACGAGGCGTTCACCGCCATGCGTGCCCGTGGTGCGAAGTCCACCGACATCGCGATCCTCGTGGTCGCGGCCAACGACGGTGTGATGCCGCAGACGATCGAGGCGCTGAACCACGCCAAGGCGGCCGACGTGCCGATCGTGGTCGCGGTCAACAAGATCGACGTCGAGGGCGCCGACCCGACCAAGGTGCGCGGTCAGCTCACCGAGTTCGGTCTGGTGGCCGAGGAGTACGGCGGCGACACGATGTTCGTCGACATCTCCGCCAAGCAGGAGCTCAACATCGACTCCCTGCTGGAGGCCGTGGTCCTGACCGCGGACGCGTCGCTCGACCTTCGGGCGAACGCGGAGATGGACGCACAGGGCATCGCGATCGAGGCCCACCTCGACAAGGGCCGCGGCGCCGTCGCCACCGTCCTCGTCCAGCGCGGTACCCTCCGCGTCGGCGACACGATGGTCGCCGGCGACGCCTACGGCCGCGTGCGCGCCATGCTCGACGACCGTGGCAACAACGTGCAGGAAGCGGGTCCCTCGACCCCCGTCCTGGTGCTGGGTCTCACCAACGTCCCCGGTGCCGGCGACAACTTCCTCGTCGTCGAGGAGGACCGCACGGCCCGTCAGATCGCCGAGAAGCGTGCCGCTCGTGAGCGCAACGCGGCGTTCGCCCGCCGTGGCGTCCGGTTCTCCCTGGAGAACCTGGACGAGGCCCTCAAGGCCGGTCTGGTGCAGGACCTCAACATCATCATCAAGGGTGACGCGTCCGGTTCGGTGGAGGCCCTCGAGTCCTCGCTGCTCCAGCTCGACGTCTCCGACGAGGTCGACATCCGCGTCCTGCACCGTGGTGTGGGTGCGGTCACCGAGTCCGACATCGACCTGGCGACGGGTTCCGACGCCATCGTCATCGGATTCAACGTCCGTGCGGCCGGCCGTGCTCAGCAGATGGCCGAGCGCGAGGGCGTCGACGTCCGCTACTACTCGGTGATCTACCAGGCCATCGAGGAGATCGAAGCAGCGCTCAAGGGCATGCTCAAGCCGGAGTACGAGGAGGTCGAGCTCGGTACCGCGGAGATCCGCGAGATCTTCCGCTCGTCCAAGCTCGGCAACATCGCGGGTGTTCTCATCCGCTCCGGCGAGGTCAAGCGCAACACCAAGGCGCGCCTCATCCGCGACGGCAAGGTCGTCGCCGAGGACCTCAACATCCAGGGTCTGCGCCGCTTCAAGGACGACGTCACCGAGATCCGCGAAGGGTTCGAGGGCGGTATCAACCTCGGCAACTTCAACGACATCAAGATCGACGACGTCATCGCGACGTACGAGATGCGGGAGAAGCCGCGCGGCTGACAGCCACGCAGCGAGAACCGTGACCCGGGGCACAGCCCCTGATGTCAGCAGTGGTCGGGGCCGCTCGGCGGAGATTATTTCCGTCGAGCGGCCCCGGCCGTTGCGTGTACGGTTCTGGTGTCCCTGCCAAGCAGAGGCAGGGGTACACGACCCCGAACCGGCGGGACATCCGGACACACATGTATGTGGGGACTCTGTCCTTCGACCTCCTGCTCGGCGACGTACGGTCGCTGAAGGAGAAACGCTCCGTCGTCCGTCCGATCGTCGCCGAGCTGCACCGCAAGTTCGCGGTCAGCGTGGCGGAGGTCGGTGACCAGGACCTCCACCGCAGGGCCGAGATCGGCGTGGCGGTGGTGTCCGGCGACACGGGGCACCTCGCAGACGTACTGGACCGGTGCGAGCGCATGGTCGCCGCCCGGCCCGAGGTGGAGTTGCTGTCGGTACGACGGCGGCTGCACAGTGACGAAGACTGAGCACGTAATCAACAAGGAGAAGGACCAGTGGCCGACAACGCTCGGGCGAAGAAGCTGGCGGACCTCATTCAGGAGGTGGTCGCCCAGAAGCTGCTGCGCGGCATCAAGGACCCGCGGCTGGGAACGCACGTGACCATCACGGACACCCGCGTCACCGGTGACCTGCGGGAGGCCACGGTCTTCTACACGGTGTACGGCGACGACGAGGACCGCGCCAGCGCGGCCGCCGGCCTGCAGAGCGCCAAGGGCATCCTGCGCTCGGCGGTCGGGGCGGCGGCGGGCACGAAGTTCACGCCCACCCTCACGTTCGTCGCGGACGCCCTCCCGGAGAACGCCAAGACGATCGAGAGCCTGCTCGACAAGGCGCGGGCCAACGACGCCAAGGTGCGCGAGGTGTCCTCGGGCGCCATGTTCGCCGGCGACGCGGACCCGTACAAGAAGCCCGGTGACGACGACGAGGACGACGCCACCGCATGAGCGACACAGCAGTGAGCAGGACGCCGGACGGACTTGTCATCGTCGACAAGCCGTCCGGCTTCACTTCGCACGACGTCGTCGCCAAGATGCGCGGGATCGCCAGAACCCGCCGCGTCGGCCACGCCGGCACGCTCGACCCCATGGCCACCGGCGTCCTCGTCCTGGGCGTGGAGAAGGCCACCAAGCTGCTCGGCCACCTCGCGCTCACCGAGAAGGAGTACCTCGGCACCATCCGGCTCGGCCAGAACACCCTCACGGACGACGCCGAGGGCGACATCATCACCTCCACCGACGCCTCCGCGGTGACCCGTGAGGGCATCGACGCGGGCGTCGCCGAGCTGTCCGGCGACATCATGCAGGTGCCGTCCAAGGTCAGCGCCATCAAGATCGACGGCAAGCGGTCGTACAAGCGGGCCCGCGAGGGCGAGGACTTCGAGATCCCCGCCCGTCCGGTCACCGTCTCCTCCTTCCAGGTGTACGACGTGCGCCCGGCGGTCGCGGAGGACGGCACGCCCGTCGTGGACCTGGTCGTCTCCGTCGTCTGCTCGTCGGGCACGTACATCCGTGCCCTGGCCCGCGACCTCGGCGCCGGTCTCGGCGTCGGCGGGCACCTCACGGCGCTGCGCCGCACCCGGGTCGGCCCGTACGGTCTGGACGCGGCCCGCACCCTGGAGCAGCACCAGGAGGAGCTGGCCGTCATGCCGATCGCGGACGCCGCGGCGGCGGCGTTCCCACGCTGGGACGTGGACGAGAAGCGCGCCGGACTGATCATGAACGGTGTGCGCATCGACATGACCGCGCACCCGCGCAACCCGGTCGCCGTCTACGGGCCCGACGGGCGCCTGCTCGCCCTCGTCGAGGACCAGCGGGGCAAGGCCAAGAGCCTGGCGGTCTTCGGCTGACCCGCCCGCCGCGCGCGGGTCGGGCGAAACCGTGGAGCGGGCAGACGACGTGCTGCCCGCTCCACGATCCCCTCCCGCTCCCTCCCCCTGCTCCAGGGTCTGTCCGTTCCCGGCGTTTGATTCACCCCTTCGGGCGGGCGCTCGGAGTGAATGCGGGGAGTGACCGGGGGCGCTTTCGCCAGGCGTCCTTCTTTCGCTGATCATCCCCTGCCTACGGTCGTGGGCAGGGGGTGCTTCTTTATGGCGTCGGTTCCACCGGCCGGGCCCGCAGGACCGGCCGCACAGGCAGCGCCGGTCGCCCAGGCCGTGCTCGTACGGATCTGTGACCCGGCCGGACGTCCGCGCGGCACCGGCTTCGTCGCCGACCACCTGGGAACCGTCGTCACCAGCCACGAGGTCGTCGACGGCCTGAGCGGACTGCTGCTGCACGCCCCCGGCGACCGGACCTGCCGGGTCGGGGCGGACGCCCTCGTGCCGCTGCCGGAGGCGGGGCTCGCCCTGGTACGGACCGAGGGGCTCGGAGTGCGGCCGTTGCCGGTGACGGTGCGGGCCTCGGCGCCCCTCGGGTCGTACGTGCGGGTGGCCGCCGGGGGGTGGCGGCAAGCGCGGGTACTGGGGGCCGCGCCCGTCAGGCACACCGCCGCGGACCGCGTCCACCTCCTCGACCGGGCGATGGAACTGGCGATGGGCACGGCGGGCAGCGACGCGCTGCGGCCGGGCGGGGCGGCGGCCGGGGGGCCGGTGCTGGACGCGGAGACCGGGACGGTGCTGGCGGTGCTCGCGACGTCCCTGCTTCCGCACGCCCCCGGTTCCATGCGGGACGGGGAGGTCCCCGCCGTCCACCGCGCGGCGGGCTTCGCCGTACCGCTGACCGGCGGGCAGGGGCGGGGCGGTCCGCTCGGCGAACTGCTGCGGCGGAACGCGGCGACCGTGCCCGCGTACGGGAGGGACCTCAACCTGGCCGGGGCGCTCCAGCTCACCGCCACCTCGGTGGGATCGGCGGGTCCGGACACATGGCGGGAACCGGTGGAACGGTCCTGGCTCGTCGCGGAGTTCGAACGGTTCGAGGCGGCCCAGGCGTCTGTCCTCGGCCTGGTGGGGGTGCCCGGGACCGGGCGGACCACCGAACTGGCGGCGCTGGCCGGGCGGCGGGCGTGCGGGCCCGCGCCCGCCCCCACCGTATGGCTGCGCGGGGCCGACCTGCGCGACGGGGACGCGTCCGTCGCGGACGCGGTGGGGCGGGCCCTGGCGCAGGCCGGCCGGATCCTCGCCGCTTCCGGAACGCCGGGGGACATGGGGGTGGCCACACCGGAGCGGGTGGCCCGGCTGGCGCGGGACGCCGGGCGGCCGCTGCTCGTCCTCCTGGACGGGCCGGAGGAGATGCCGCCCGTGCTGGCGCACCGCACGGCCGAGTGGACGGCGGGGACGGCGGGCTGGCTGCGGGAGTGCGGGGCCCGGCTGGTGGTCGCCTGCCGTCCCGAGCACTGGGAGCAGGCGGGGGCCCTGTACCCGGCGGAGACGCTGCACCCGGGGGTGGCGGAGCGGTTGCCGCCTGCGGTGGCGCTGGGCGACCTGACCGAGCACGAGGCGGCGTGCGCGCGGGAGCGCTACGCGGTGCGGGAGGGGGCGTTGGGGGAGGCCGACGCACGGCATCCGCTGACGTTGCGGCTGCTCGCGGAGGTGCGGGCCGCGGTGCCCGGGGGAGCGGTCGAAGGGTGCCCGACGCGCGAGGAGGTGTTCGAGGCGCGCCTGGGCCTGATGTGTCTGCGGGTGGCGGTACGGGTGGCCGCCGCGCACCGCCCCGCCCTGCGAGGTACGGCGGTGCGCAGGCTGGCAGCGGAGGTCTCCGGGCGGGTGCACGAGGCGGCGCGGCGGTGCCTGGGACCGGGGCAGGGAGAGTTGGCACGGGAGGCGTTCGAGGAGATCTTCCCGTGGCGGACCGGGTGGGCGTCGGCGGTGCTGACGGAGGGCGTGCTGGTCCCGGCGGGCGGCGGTTACCGGTTCGCGCACGAGGAGGTGGCGGACTGGGTGCAGGGGGCGCACCTGGATCTGGGGGAGGCGGTGGAGCGGCTGGTGGGCGTCGGAGCCGGGGCGGCCGCGGGCCCGGGGCGGGTGCCCGCGCAGGCGGCGGAGCGGGGAGCGGCGGGAGGAGCGGATCCCGCCGCGCGCGGAGCCCCTGCACCCTCGCCTTCCTCCACGTGTGCGCCGCAGAACGGCCGGACGGCCGGCGCCGGGCGGGTGCTGCCCGTGCCCCGGCACCGGATCGGGCCCGTCGTCGAAGCGATGCTCCTGCTGGAACGCCACCACGGCGCCGGACAACTCGCGGCCCGGATGAGCGAGTTGATCCGCCGTCTCGAAGTGCTGGACTCGCCGGAGAGCGCCGACGCCCAGTGGTGGGCCGCCCACCTGATCAGCGACACCCTGGCCCGGGTGCCCGCCCTCGGCCCGTACAGCGGCGTCCTGCGGGAACTGGCGGAAGCGGTGACCGCCCGGTCGCTGCGGGCGGGCGGGCCGCAGGGGCTGGGCGACGGGCTGGGCACGTTCGGCCCCTGGTTCTGGGAGCGGCTCGGGGTCGACCAGGCCGAGCGGGTCGACCTGCTGCGGGTACTGGTGCTCGCCGACGGCGCGCCGGAGAGCGCGGCGGGGCGCAACGGGCGGCCCCCCGACCGGTACCTCGACGCCGTCGCACGGCTGCTGCGGGGGGACCTGCGACGGGTGCAGATACTGCTGTGCGGGTGGTTCGACGACGAGCGCGTCCTGCCCGGCGGGGCCGGAGCGACGGTCGCCGAAGTGGCGCAGGCCCTGCTGCACACGCATCGTCGGCCGGCCCTCGACGACCTCGTGGAGGCGCTGGTGGAAGCAGGACGTCCACGGGCCGACGAACTGTTGCGCGCGCTGGCGGCGGACGAACCCTCCGCGCTGTGCCGTGCCGTCGTCCGGTGGGCGCACGACGACCGGGTGGAACGGCGTGTGGCGGCTGCGTCGTACGGGCTGGTGGCCGCGCCGCACGCGACGGCGGAGGCGGACCGGGAACAGCTGCGGTGCGCGGCGCTGGCACTGCTGGGGCGGGGCGCGGACGTGAGCCTGCACGGGGCGGCGCTCGCCCTGCTCGTACGGGACCCCAGGACCCGGTCGCGGTACCTGCCGCGCGCGATGGCCGCCTTCGTGGTCGGCGAGCCCCGGGTCCCCGCCGCCGCACTGGTCACCGCGCTGGCCACCCACCCGGAGCCGGTGCTGGCGACGCTGCGGGCCGGGCTGTACGGCGTGGACGCACGGGCCCGGGAGGTGCTGCGGGCGCTCGCCACGGTGACCACGCCCGCCCTCGCGCGGCGGTCGGCCGCCCTGGTCGCCGAGTACGTGGCACGGCGCCCCGAGGGCGCGGTGCACGCCGCGGAGTTCGTCCAGGCCCGGCTGGAGAGCGGCCCGGCGGCGCGCGGGGTGCTGCTGCCGCTGGTGCGCGGGCTGCTGCGGGGGAGTCCCGCGGACACGCGCAGCGCGTTCGCGACCGTACTCGCCACGCCCGGCAGTCCGTCCTCCGCGCCGCTGCGGGCGGAGCTGCTCGACGTACTTGTCGAGTACGAGGAGTACGCGCGCCACGACGACGCCTCGGCCCGGGGCGCGGCCGTCCTGGACGCCGTGCTGCGGGCGGCGGCGCTTGGCTCAGGGCAGCGGCCGGACGCCCGGACCCGGGACCTGGTGCGGCGGACCGGCACGCTCCTCGTACGGACACCCGAGGGCGCGGCCCGCTTCGACCGGCGACTGGTGGCCCTGGCACGCGAGGTACCGGGCTTCGCGCGGCGCGTCGTGTGCTGGTCGGTGGAGGCGCCGCAGGACTGGGCGGCGCTTATCGGCCCGAGCGCCCGACGCGCGGTCGAAGCGCTGGCGGAGATTGAAGCGGGGCAGGAGAGGGCCGGCGGGCGGGGAGGGCCGGGCGACGGGCCGACCGGGCCGGCGGACGGGCCGCCCGGAAGCGGGGCGGCCGAGGCGGTGGCCGACCCGGAGAGCACGCGGGAGGGCGGCCGGCTCCGCGGCCGCTGGGCCGGGAGCGGGTCGGCAGCGCCCCCGTGAGCCGCGGGAGGCACCGGGGGACGGGACGGCCGGCGGGACGGGCGTGCCGACGGTCGGCGGGCGGCGCGGAGGCGGCCCGGTGAGGGGCACCGATGCGGGGGGCCGGGCGTGGGCATGGCAGTCTTAGACCTGCGTAAGAGCAGGCTTCGGGGTCCGTCCGGACCCGTGGGGCAGCCAACATCACGTACCAGAGACGTACAAGGAGCGGTCACAGTGCAGCGCTGGCGCGGCTTGGAGGAAATCCCCCAGGACTGGGGACGCAGCGTCGTCACCATCGGCTCCTACGACGGCGTGCACCGTGGGCACCAGCTCATCATCGGGCGGACGGTGGACCTCGCCCGCGAACTGGGCGTGCGGTCCGTCGTGGTGACCTTCGACCCGCACCCGAGCGAGGTCGTCCGCCCCGGCAGCCACCCGCCGCTGCTCGCCCCGCACCACCGGCGTGCGGAGCTGATGGAGGGCCTCGGCGTCGACGCCCTGCTGATCCTCCCCTTCACGAGCGAGTTCTCGAAGCTGTCACCGGCCGAGTTCGTGGTGAAGGTGCTGGTCGACAAGTTGCACGCACGCCTGGTGGTGGAGGGACCGAACTTCAGGTTCGGGCACAGGGCCGCCGGGAACGTGCAGTTCCTCGCGGAGCTGGGCCCCACGTACGACTACGACGTCGAGGTCATCGACCTGTTCGTGAGCGGCGAGGCGGGCGGCGGCGAACCGTTCTCCTCGACGCTGACGCGGCGGCTCGTCGCCGAGGGCGACGTGGCGGGCGCGGCCGAGATCCTGGGCCGTCCGCACCGCGTCGAGGGCGTGGTCGTACGCGGCGAACAGCGCGGCCGTGAGCTGGGCTACCCGACTGCGAACGTGGAGACCCTGCCGCACACCGCCATCCCCGCCGACGGGGTGTACGCGGGCTGGCTGACCGCCGACGGCGAGCGGATGCCCGCCGCGATCTCGGTCGGCACGAACCCCCAGTTCGAGGGCAAGAAGCGGACGGTCGAGGCGTACGCCATCGACCGGGTGGGACTCGATCTGTACGGGCTGCACGTCGCCGTCGAATTCCTGGCGTACGTACGCGGCATGGCCAAGTTCGAGTCGATCGACGCACTGCTCGAAGCGATCGCCGACGACGTGAAGCAGGCCCGGGTCCTCACGGCCGACGCCGAAACGGCCGACGCCGAAGCGGAATAGCAGTCGACCGGCCCGCCCCAACGTGCGGAACGATCCGAGCTGCGGCAACGTAGTCCCGGAACGCGTACCCCGGCGAAAGGCGGAACCCCGTGTCCGACAGCGAGAGCACGTTCGACAAGCTCAAGGGCAAGGCGAAGGAATTCGGCGGCAAGGCCACCGGTGACGATCGCATGGAGACCGAGGGCCAAACCGACCAGCTGAAGGCGAAGGCCGAGGGGCTGGGCGAGAAGGCCAAGGACAAGCTGGGCGGCGTCAAGGACTCCTTCTCCGGCAAGAAGGACGACAACGCCTGAGGCGGTTCTGCGCAGGCACAACGGTGGAGGGCCCCGGCGCGCCGGGGCCCTCCACCGTTGTGGTCACCGGCCCTCTCACCGCTGCCCCCGCTCCTCCCGTGTCCGCCGGGTGGCCCAGTGGCAGGCGACCCGGGGTTCCTCGCTACCCGCCGGGAGGACGGGCAGCTCGTCCGTACGGCACCTCTGGGCGACGCCCGCCGCTTCCGCCTCGCCCGAGGCGAGGATGTGGCAGCGGGCGTGGAAGCGGCAGCCGGACGGGATGCGGGAGGGGTCCGGGGGCTCGCCGCCGAGGACGACCGGCTCCCGGCCCGCGTCCGGGAGGACGGACAACAGGGCCTGGGTGTAAGGGTGCTGAGGCTTCGTCAGCACGTCTTCGACCGGCCCCGACTCGACGATGCGGCCCAGGTACATGACCGCGACGCGGTCGGCGATGTTCCACGCCAGGCCGAGGTCGTGGGTGACCACGAGTGCGGAGAGGCCCAACTCGTCGCGCAGACGCAGCAACAGCGCCAGGATCTCGCCGCGCACCGAGGCGTCGAGGGAGGCGACGGGCTCGTCCGCGACGACGAGTTCCGGGCCGAGAACCAGGGCGCCCGCGATGACGACGCGCTGGCGCTGGCCCCCGGAGAGCTCGTGCGGATAGCGCAGGAAGAAGCGCTCCGGCGGCCGCAGCCCGGCCCGCGAGAGGGCCTCGGCGACGGCGGCGCGCTCGTCCCCGTCGTACCGGTGGATGCGAAGCCCCTCGGCGACGGCGTCGTACACGGTGTGCCGGGGGTTCAGTGAGCCGCTCGGGTCCTGGAGGATCAGCTGGACGCGTCTGCGGTACGCCTTCAGGGCGCGCGAGCTGTAATCCAACGGGACGTCGGCGAAGGCCACTTCGCCGGAGGTGGGCCGGACCAGACCGAGCAGGGCGCGGGCGAGCGTCGTCTTCCCGCAGCCCGATTCGCCGACGAGGGCGAGGATCTCGCCCGGCGCGAGAGCGAGGTCGACTCCGTCCACGGCACGGGCCGGCGGAGCGTGGTGGCGCCCGGGGAACGTGATGTGCAGTGAGCTCGCCGTGAGCAGCGGGGCGGCGGGGGCGGGCCGTGCGGCGGCCGCCGGTGCGGTGGTCATGGGCGGGGCTCCCTTACGGGGTCGGACGGATGTCGAGCGGGCCGGGCCGGGTGTGTGGGGGCCGGACGGTGGGCGAGCGGCCCGAGCGACGGGGGGCAAGCGGGCCGGCGGTGAGAGGCGGTCGCGGGCCGGACGGTACCCGGGCGGGCAGGTCGCCGGGGCGTCGGGCGGAGCCGGGTGCGGCGCGCCGGGCGCGGCGAGCGGGCCGGCCCCGGGACCGGCGCGTCAGCCCGGTCCGGCGTGCGCGGACGTGCCCCGTGCCCCCACGTGCACGCAGGCGGCCCAGTGCCCCCGCCCCGCCTCCCTCAGCGCCTGGTCCTCCGTCGCGCACGCGTTCAGCGCCACCGGACACCGGGGGTGGAAGGTGCACCCGGACGGAAGCAGCGCCGGGTCCGGCGGATCGCCCGGCAGGCCTCGCGGCGCCCGCCGGGAAGCCGGGTCGCCGATGCGCGGGAACGCGGCGGAGAGGGCGAGCCCGTACGGATGCTGGGCCGCCGTGTGGACGGTGGACGCCGGCCCCTCCTCGACCACCCGCCCTGCATACATCACCGCGAGACGGTCGCAGGTGTCCGCGAGCACCGCGAGGTCGTGGCTGATCATGAGCAGCGAGATGCCCTTCTCGGCGACCAACTGTTCGATGAGCCGCAGGATCTGCGCCTGGATCATCACGTCCAGGGCCGTCGTCGGCTCGTCGGCGACGATCAGTTGCGGGTCGCAGGCCAGCGCCATCGCGATCATGACGCGCTGACGCTGGCCGCCGGAGAGCTCGTGCGGGTAGGCGTCGGCGCGCGCGGCGGGCAGACCGACCTGTTCGAGGAGGTCGGCGGTGCGCCGCCTGGCCGCGTCCGGGGTGGCCAGGCCGTGCACGAGGAGGGGTTCGGCGATCTGGTCGCCGACGCGGTGCACCGCGTTGAGGGAGTGCATCGCGCCCTGGAAGACCAGGGAGGCACCCGCCCAGCGGACGGCCCGGAGCCGGCCCCACTTCATGGTCAGGACATCCTCGCCGTCCAGCAGGATCTCCCCGGACAGCCGGGCGCTCGCGGGCAGCAGCCGCAGCAGGGCCAGCGCCAGGGTGGACTTGCCGCACCCGGACTCGCCGGCGACGCCGAGCTTCTGCCCGGCCGGGAGGGTGAGGCTGACCCCCCGTACGGCATGCACGTCCGTGCCGTACGTCACGTGCAGGTCCCGCAGTTCCAGGAGGGGCGGGGCGCCGGTGTTCGTCGCGGTGCTCAACGGGCCACTCCCAGCTTCGGGTTGAGCACGGACTCGATCGCCCGCCCGCACAGCGTGAACGCGAGGGCGACGACCGCGATGGCGATGCCGGGCGGCGCCAGGTACCACCAGTGCCCGGACGACACCGCACCCGTCTCGCGCGCGTCCTGCAGCATGCCGCCCCAGGAGACGACGTCGGGGTCGCCCAGCCCCAGGAAGGCGAGGGTGGCCTCGGTGAGGATGGCGCTGGAGATGCCGAGGGTCGTCTGGGCGAGGACCAGCGGCATCACGTTGGGCAGGACGTGCCGGGTCATGAGGTGCGCGTGGCCGCCGCCGAGGGCACGGGCGCGTTCGATGTACGGGCGGGACTCCACGGCGAGGGTCTGGGCCCGGACGAGACGGGCGGTGGTCGGCCAGGAGGCGACGCCGATGGCGAGGACGACCGTCCAGATGCTGTGGGACAGGACCGTGGCCAGGACGATCGCCAGGACCAGCGAGGGCATCACCAGGAACCAGTCGGTGACCCGCATCGAGACCGTGGCGAACCAGCCGCCGAAGTGCCCGGCCAGGATGCCGACGAGGGTGCCGATCGCCACCGACAGAGCCGCCGCCATCAGTCCGACGGCGAGCGAGACCCTCGTCCCCCAGAGCAGCAGCCCCAGCAGGTCGCGCCCGAACTGATCGGTTCCCAGGGGGAATCGGCCGCTCGGTGATTCGAGCGCCCCGCCGGGAGCGTCGGTGACGTTCTGCACGTCGTCGCCCACCAGAAGGGGTGCCGCCAGTGCCAGTGCGGCGATCAGCGCGAGCGCGGCGAGCCCGAACAGGCCCGACCGGTGCGCCCGGTACTGCTTCCAGAAGCGGGCGGCGGACCTGCGGCGGCGGGCCCGCGCGAGGGCCTTCGCGCTCCCCGGGGCCGGGAGGGGCGGGTCGGGAGCGTCCTGCGGGGGAGGCTTCGGCGCGGATTCGGTCGTCATCGGGCCACCCTGGGGTCGAGCAGCGGATAAAGGAGGTCCGCGAGCAGGTTCATCAGGATCATCGCGCCCGCGAACACCACGAACAGGCCCTGTACGAGCGGCAGATCGGGCACGCTGAGCGCCGCGTAGAAGAGTCCGCCGAGCCCCGGCCAGGAGAACACCGTCTCGACGAGGATCGAGCCGGCCGCCACGTGGCCCAGATTGATGAAGATCATGGTGACGGTGGGCAGCAGCGCGTTCGGTACGGCGTGCCTGCGCCGTACGAGGGCGTCCCGCAGCCCCTTCGCGCGTGCCGTCGTCAGGTAGTCGCTGCCCATCTCGTCCAGCAGCGAGGAGCGCATCACCAGGAGCGTCTGCGCGTAACCGACCGCGACGAGGGTGGTGACCGGCAGGACCATGTGGTGGGCGACGTCCAGCACGTGCGCGAGGCCCGTCTCGTTGCCCGATTCCATGCCGCCGGTCGGGAACAGGCCCGGAAGGGGGCCGATGCCCACCGAGAAGACAATGATCAGCAGCAGTCCGAGCCAGAAGGCCGGGATCGACCAGAGGGTCAGGGCCACCCCGGTGTTGACCCGGTCGCCGAGGCTGCCGTGCCGCCATGCCGAGCGGGTGCCCAGCCACAGACCGAGCGTCGAGTAGACCAGCACGGCGACGCCGGTGAGCAGCAGCGTCGCCGGGAACTTCGCGGCGATCAGCTCGCCCACCGGGGCGTGGAACTGGTACGAGGTGCCCAGGTCGCCGCCGAGCGCCTTGGCGCAGTACTCGGTGAACTGCTGCCACACCGGCAGGTCGAGCCCGAACTGCCGTCTCAGCGCCATGAGTTGCTCTGACGAGACCTGGCGGCCGTGCGTCATCGCGCGCACCGGGTCGCCCGGGATGATCCGGAACAGGAAGAAGCTGGTGACGAGCACGGCGAAGAGCGAGACGGCCGCACCGCCCAGCTTTCCCGCCCCGTAACGCAGATAGGCGGCCCGGGGCCCGGAGCCGCGGGAGCCGGTGGGCGACGGCGGGCCGGACCGCACGACGCCGCCGTCCGGCCCCCGCCCCTCGGCGGGAGAACGGGTGGTGCTCATGGACGTGGAGCCCATCGACACGGAGTCCATCGACTACTCGCGGTCCTCTGCGGTGGTGCGGCGGCGCATCGCGACGACGACGCCGACCGCGGCGAGCAGCAGTACGCCGATGCCGACGATGATCCAGAGGGTGGGGCCGGAGCCGCCGCCCTTGCCGCCGTCGTCCCCGGCGTCGCCGACGGCGGGTTCGGCGGACCACCAGCTCCAGTAGCCGTCCTGCCCCCAGATGTTGCCCGCCGCCTCCGGCATGGTCTTGATCGACTTGATCTGGTCGGTGCGGTACGCCTCCACCGCGTTCGGGTACACCATCACGTTCATGAAACCGGTGTCGTACAGCCGCGACTGCATCCGCTTGACGAGGCCGACGCGCTTCGCCTTGTCGTACTCGACGATCTGCCGCGCGTACAGGTCGTCGAACTGCTTGTCGCAGATGAAGTTGTCGGTCTGCCCGGTGGCACCGGGGCCGGAGGGCAGCGCCGCGCAGGTGTGGATGGACAGGACGTAGTCCGGGTCGGGGTTGACCGAGTAGCCGTCGAAGGCGAGGTCGTACTCGCCCGCCTGCCAGGGATCGGTGACGTTGTCCAGGCACTGCACCTTCAAGCCGATGCCCAGCGCGCCCCACCACTCCTGGAGGTACTTGCCGATCGCTTTGTCGTTCGGGTCGGTGGCGTGGCACAGGATGCGGAATTCGAGCGGCTTGCCGTCCTTGCCGACGCGCCTGCCCTCCGCGTTCTTCTTGTACCCGGCGCTGAGGAGGAGCTTTTCGGCGGCGGTCGGGTCGTAAACGATCTTCTGGGCGGCGGACGGCTGCCAGTGGTAGTCGGCGAAGCGCGGCGGGATGTAGCCCTGCCCCTCCACCGCGTGCCCCTGGTAGACCTTGTCCACGATCGCCTTGCGGTCGACGGCCGCGAACAGCGCCCTGCGGACGCGCGGGTCGAGGAGCGCCGGATGCCCGTCGCCGAACTTCCGGCCCGTCCTGTCCTGCGCGCCGGGGTTGACGGCGAGCGCGAAGAAGCGGCGGCCGGGCGCGTCGTTGACCTTGATGTCCGGCGCCGAGCTGAGGGACTTCGCCTGGGCGGGCGTCAGGTTCTGGACGAAGCCGACCTCGCCGGTACGGAGGGCGGCGACCGCCGCGTCGTTGTCCTTGTAGTACTTCAGGATCAGCTCGTCGAACTTGGGGGCGCCGCGCCAGAACGTCTCGTTGGCCCTGAGTTTCACGTACTGGTCGGGCTTGTACTCGGTGACGATGTACGGCCCGTTACCGACGATCGGGAACGCTTTGTCGTTGTTGAACTTCGAGAAGTCGCCGACCTTCTCCCACACGTGCTTGGGCACGATGGGCACGTCCAGCGCCGTCATCGTCGCCTGCGGCTTCTTCAGTTCGACGACGAGGGTCTCGGCGTCGGTGGCCGTGACCTTCTTGAAGTTGGCGGTGAAGCTCCCGTTGGCCGTGGCGGCGCCCTCGTCCGTCATCATCTTGTTGAACGTGAAGGCGGCGTCCTCCGCGGTGGCCTGCTTGCCGTCGGACCACGTCGAGTTCTTGCGGATCTTGTACGTCCACGTGAGTTTGTCCGGCGACGAGGTCCACTCGGTGGCGAGGGCGGGGACGGTGCGCGCGTCCTTGACGTCGTAGTTCGTCAGGTACTCGTAGACCAGGCGGTGGATCGTCGTACTGACGAGACGGCCGGCGAGGAACGGAGAGAGCGAGTCGACGCTCTGGGAGACGGCGACGGTGAGGGACCGGCTGCGGTCGGCAGCCGTGACCGGGGAACCGGCGGCTGCGGCCCGCCCCTCCTGCGATGCCTGCGCACCCTGCGGAGCTGCGGCCGTCGCCAGCAGGGCGAAGGCGCTGGCGCCGGTCGCCAGGAGGCGGCGCAACCGGGCGCGGGCGGGGCGGGGTGGGGCGGGCGGTGGAGCGTCGGTGGTGGTGCCCTTTGTGTCCATGGTCGGAGACCTCGCGTCGTCACTGGCTCGTCTGCCGGCTCGTCTGTCTGCTCGTACATGCCCATCAGGCGGGTGGATCATGGGTGGCCGATGTGATGTGGCGCAGGTCTACCAGCGGTCTTCCGAACGTGTCAACGGTCCGTCAACTCCCTTGCCGTGTACGGGAGAGGGTCGTTGGCAAGCGGTTTGGGGGGGAGGGCCGGGGCGCCATGGCGCATGCGTTCGGGAGTTCGCCGGTTCATTCGTTCGTGCGCACGTCCGGACATGCGGAAGCCCGCGTCACGGCCGTGGTGCGCCGTGCTGCGGGCCTCCAGTGGTCTGAACCCCTGACGCCTTACTGCTGAGGGGCTGGCGGCGGCTGCGGAGGCTGCTGCTGCGACCAGTCGCCCGGCGGCGGCACGGAGCCCTCCGGAGCGGCGGGATACGGGTCGCCGGGCTGCGCGGGAGGCATCGGCTGACCGTGCTGTCCTGACTGGGCGGGCTGCCCCGGCTGCCCCGGCCGGCCGGGATGTCCGGGTTGTGCAGGGAGCGGCTGACCGCCGGACTGCGGCTGAACGGGCGGGAGTTGACCCGGCGTGCCGGCGCGAGGCTGCGCTCCTGGTGCGGGCTGCCCCTGGGGAGAGGGATGGGCGTGGACCGCGGGCTGTCCCTGCGGTGCGGCTGCGCTCTGCGTGGCGAACTGTCCCTGGAGCGCGGGCTGCCCTTGCGGTGCCGGGCCCTGCTGCCAGCCACCGGGGGACTGAGGTTGCTGCGGGTGCGGGTGCGGGTGCTGGTCCGGGTAGGGCTGGGGGCTGCTGCCGGGGAACTGCTGCCCCGGCTGACCGGGCGTTCCCTGCGGCGCGGACTGTCCGGGGAGCACCTGTCCGGGCTGCTGCGGCCATGCCTGACCGGGCTGTACCTGCTGACCGGAGCGCCCCGGCTGCCCGGGGTGGGCGTGCTGCCCCGGCTGTACGTTCTGCCCCGGTTGTGCGTGCTGCGGCTGTCCCGGCTGTACGTGCTGCTGGGCGGCGTAAGGCTGCTGGACGGCGTACGGCTGCTGGTACTGGCCCGGGAGCTGTCCCTGGGCCTGCCCCTGTCCCGGCAACGGCGGTGCCAGGTGCGGGGGCGGGTTGCCGTCCGCCGTCCACAGGCCCTGCGCCTGCTGCGCCCGTACGAAGTCCTCCGCGACCAGCGCCGACAGGTGGAAGTACGCCTCGCGCGTCCTGGGCCGCATCATGTCGAGGTCCACCTCTGCGCCCGCGGACAGGTGCTCGTCGAACGGCACGACCACCACGCCACGGCAGCGCGTCTCGAAGTGCTGCACGATGTCGTCGACCTTGACCATCTTGCCGGTTTCGCGCACCCCGGAGATGACCGTCAGGGAACGCTGGACCAGCTCCCCGTACCCGTGCGCCGACAGCCAGTCCAGCGTCGTCGACGCACTGCTCGCGCCGTCCACGGACGGCGTCGAGACGATGATCAACTGGTCCGCGAGGTCCAGCACTCCGCGCATCGCGCTGTACAGCAGGCCGGTGCCCGAGTCCGTCAGGATGATCGGGTACTGCTTGCCGAGCACGTCGATCGCACGCCGGTAGTCCTCGTCGTTGAAGGCCGTCGAGACGGCCGGATCGACGTCGTTGGCGATGATCTCCAGACCGGACGGCGCCTGCGAGGTGAACCGCCGGATGTCCATGTAGGAGTTGAGGTACGGGATCGCCTGCACGAGGTCACGGATGGTGGCCCCGGTCTCGCGCCGTACGCGACGGCCCAGCGTGCCCGCGTCCGGATTGGCGTCGATCGCCAGGATCTTGTCCTGCCGCTCGGTGGCGAGGGTCGCGCCGAGCGCGGTCGTCGTGGTGGTCTTGCCGACGCCGCCCTTGAGGGAGATGACCGCGATGCGGTAGCAGGACAGCACCGGGGTGCGGATGAGTTCGAGCTTGCGCAGCCGCTCGGCCTCCTCCTTCTTCCCGCCGAACTTGAAGCGGGAGGCACCTGAGGGGTTCCGGCTGGACTTCGGCTTCTGCTTGTTGTTGCGCAGCAACCGCTCGGAGGACAGCTCGACTGCGGCGGTGTAGCCGAGTGGCGCGCCGGGGTGCGACTGCTGCCGCTCGTCGTGCGCGACGGGAGACGGCCAGGCGGCCCCGGTACGGGGGTCGACGGGGGCGCCCGGTGCTCCGGTGGCCCCCGGCTGCTGTGCGGGCAGGGGTTGCTGTTGCTGCGGGGGCATGGGCTGCTGGGTTACGGGGGCCGGCTGCGCGTCCGGCGCCTGGGCCGGCTTCTCCGCGGGCAGACCGCCGGGGGCCGCGGGATGCGGGAACCCGTAGCCGCCCTGCTGGTGGGCTTCGCCTGTCGTGCCGTACGCGGGGGCTTGGGGCTCTCCCGATCCGGCGGCGGAGGGGGCGTCCGGTACGAAGGACTGCTGGGGGAACCCGTACCCGCCCTGGGGTGCGCCGGGAACCGGCGGCTGCGGGAAGCCGCCAGGCGCCTCGTGGGGCGGGGCCCCGAACGACGGCTGCGGGACGCCTGGTTGGGCGCTGTGCGGGACGGCGGGCGCGCCCGCCGTGCCGGGCTGCGGCGGCTGTACGGGCCCGGGTGCACCGGCGGCCGCGTGCGGCCACCCGCCCTGCCCGGGGGGAACGGGGCCGGCCTGCTGCGGGAACCCGTACGCTCCCGGCTGACCGACGTCGGGCGCGGGCGGTTGTGGAGCGCCGGTCTGGGGAGCACCGGGCTGAGGTGCCGCGGCCTGAGCGGCGCTGGGCTCGGGGGCAGCGGGCTGGGCAGCCGCCTGGTCTGCTGCGGGCTGCTGCGGGAATCCGTAACCGTCCCGAGGCGCGCCGGGAGCCTGGGGCTGCGGGAGCCCGCCCTGCGGTACCGGGGGCTGCGGTGCGACGTGACCACCCTGCTGGGCGGGCGACCCAGGGGTGTGCGGGACCCCGGGCTGCTGCGGGTATCCGTAAGCGCCCGGCTGTTCCGCTGCGGGACTCTGCGGGAACCCGGGGGACCCCTGTGCCTGCTGTCCGGACGTCTCGCTCGACGGTGCGGGCACGGACCAGGACTGCGGAGCGGCGGGGGCGGGCCACTGCGGTGCGGTGGCGGGTGCCGCCGGCGGGAAGGACGGGGGGAGCGGCGGGAGGCTGCCCTGCGCCGGAGCAGGGGGAGTCCAGGACTGGCCGACGGGGGCCACGGGCGCGCCGGACGGCGGCGTGTCCCTCGGCTCGTCCTGGGGTTCGGCCGCGCCCTGGGGGATGGCGTCGCTTATCCCGTCGTACGGAAGGGCGTCTGCCGGGTCGGACGCCTGCGGGCCCGATGTGCCCGTGCCGGATGTGCCCGTGCCGGGCGTGCCCGTGTCCGCCGTATCCGGGACCGGCGTGCCCGTGTCCGGCGTGCCCGTGAGGACGTCGCGGGGCACGGAGTCGTTCGGCGCGAAGTCCTCGTCCGTCGACGTGCCGTCCGCCGGGCAGTAGCTCGGAACGGAGTCGCTCGGCTCGTCCTCGCTGCGCACGCCGTCGGTGCCGCGACCGGCTTCCGCTTCTTCGTCCGTGACGGAGTTCCGGGCGTCGCCGTCCGTGCTGCCGAGGCCACTTGTCCGGGCTGCGCTCACGTCGGGGCCGGTCTCGGGTCCCGGCGGCGACCAGCTGTCCTCGGCGGAGGCGTAGCCGTGACGTTCGGCAGGAACGGCGGCGTCTGCGGGGGTCTCGGCATAGTCGTCCGAGGCGGTCGCGGGCGTGCTGTCCGCGTCGTGGCCGAGTTCCGGAAGGGCGGCGGACCCGGCGTCGGAGCGGCGGTCGGCGTCCTGGACCACGAGCCCGGAGCCGTCGCCGGTACGGACCCTCTCGTCGGCTGCCGTCCCGGCGTCGGCCGGTTCGTTTGAGGTGGCGAAGCCGCCGGCAGAGGCCGCGGGGCTGTCCTCGTTGCCGCTGTGGCTTCGGCGGACGTCAGCCCCGGGGGCCGCGCCGGAAGCGTCCGCGTCCTCCGCGCCGGTCGGCCTTCCCGAGCCTGCGCCGGCAACTGCTCCGGTCTCTGCGACGTCCGCCAGATTCTCGAACTCCCGTCGCAGAGCGGCGGGCGAGAACCGCATGGTCGCCCCGCTCTCCAGGTCGCCGTTCCGGGCCGGTTCCGGCGCGGCGTCGGCAGCTTCCGGCGAGGGCGCCGGAACCGCGCCCGCGACGGCGTCGCCACCCGCCGGCCCCGACGGATCGGCCGCACTCGCACTGCCCGAGGGGCTCGCGTTCTGCGTGTACCAAGCGGGCGGCGTGTAGTCGATGGTGAACTCGCCCGTGCGGTCGGCCTCCGCGTCGGGCGTCTCGTCGACGGGCACGTTCCAGTCCTCGCGGATCTCGTCCCGCTCGCCGTTCACATTGCCTCCTGCTGTGGTCGAGCACCCTGGTGCCGTGCGTGGTGGGTGGGGTGACCGCTTCCGTCGTCCGATCCGCTCGGCACTTCCCCGTACTTCCCCGTCTCCTGCGTGCAACTACGGGGCGCAGGCCCGCTCGGCGGCTTGCGTGTGCCGCAGGTCTGCCGGAGTGCACCTGTCGCGCCCGGGCGTCAGCCTAGTCGTCAGCACCACCGGTACGGCAGGCCCGATCGTCCGGCGAACCGCGCATCCGCCGTCACCTGACGCCCACAAGCGGTCCTCCCGCGCCGCTTGTTGATGTACAAAACGGTCTTCACCTGACATCTCCGCACGGAATAACGGTCGTTCTCTTACCGAGGCGGGCCCACACACTCCGGCACTCAAGCACCACCGCCTGTGGCGAGCGTCATGAGGTCCCGCACTCCGGTCACGCGCGCACGACGGAGCGGCCCGCCCCTGTTGCACCGTCCCGGGGCGGGCCGCTCCGTCACCTGCGTACCGCCGCTTTGGAGCGGCCGTCAGCGGCCGGTCACGTGAGGTCGAACTCGCCGTCACGCGCGCCCAGCACGAAGGCCGTCCACTCCGCCTCGGTGTACCGGAGCACCGTTCCGGGGTCCGCCGACGACCGCATCGCCACCGCACCCTCCGGCAGGTACGCGATCTCCACCCGCTCCTCGGCATCCTCGGTGCCCGGCGCACCGAGCCACTCCACGTCCGAGATGTCGAGGGCGTACAGGGCGTCCTTCTCCTGCTGCGTTCCCATTCCGGTGTCCCTTCGCGTCCACTTGGTCCAGCTCTCCGACCATGGTGCCCGATGCGCCGGAGGGGGGTTGCGCGATCGCGTCGATCGTGGTGAGGGAGGAGTGCCCACCGCGCGGGTCCGGGAGGTGCCTGCCCCTGGCGTGGGCACTCGTCCTCGGGCGGTGTACCGGACCACGGGTTGGCGCCTGGAAGTGAGGGGGCGTCCGCGCCGCTTCGTGCTCCTGACGGCCTCGCGAGGGTGCTCCGTGCTTCCGGCCGCCTTGAGGGAGGAGTCCGTGCTCCCGGCGCCCCGGGAGGGTGCCCAATCCCCCACTCGCCCAGCGAAGGCACCCGTGCCTCCAGACCGGTCCAGCCGCCACCGTGCCGGTCCGGCGCTCCTCCGTCGCGTGCGCATCGGACGGGCTCGGCGCTGAGGTGATGCGGAATCCCCCGGCGCCCGTCGAGTCCGTGCCGAGCAGGCCATCGCTGCCGCTGCCGCTGCCGCTGACGCGTCGGTGTCCGGGCCGGCTCACGGCCGGGTGGCCGGCTCCATCCTGCGGGGCGGCCCCAGCAGCGCTTCCTCGTCCCCGACAGGTGCGGTCGCGGCCCACTGCCGGTCCCGTCCCGCGCACCACAGCGTCACCCCGTCGTCCAGCCCCGGCAGGGCCCCGGTCTCCTCGGCCGAGAGCCCCAGCAGCCGCCCGAGCCGGGCCGCCTCCTCCGGGGACACCTGCTGTACGCCGACAAGCGCCGACTCCCGGATCAACCGGGGCGCCACCGGGCTCAGGTACGGCAGCAGCGTCACCACCGTCTGCCACGGCGCCGGCCGTACCCGGCCCCTCGGCGGACGCATCCCGCAGTCCCGTACGACCAGTACGGGCCGTCCCTCGACGGCCCCCAGTACCGGCACCCGCCCGACCTCGAACAGTTCCACCCGGCCTGTCCCACCGCCCCCGCCCCAGCGGGCGTCCGCCGTACTCCCCGCCTGCGCGACCCCTGCCCAAGCCGGAGCCCTCGCGGTCTCCACCGCGACCCGAACTCCCGCACCCGCCCGTGCCGTACGCAGCGCCAGCACCTGCGCGGTCCACAACCCGCCGATCAGCAGCACGTCGTACGGAGCAGGCCGGTGCACCCCCAGAGAGAGCTGCTGTCCCTCCGCGTCGCTCCCGACGAAAATCCCGTCACCTCCTACGGGCAGACCGGCGGGGGAGGAACCGACGTCCGCTCCCGTCCCGGTGGACGCATCCGGAACATCCGCCCGGAACGCGCCCACAGTGCCGGCCTCCGAGCCCGGCCCGGCCGCCCCCGCCGAACCGTCCCGCGCGTCCGCATCACCCGGCCCGGTCGACACCCCCGAATCCCCCACCCTTCGCCCCGCCTCACGAACCCTCCGCATCCCCCTCACCGCGCCACGTCTCCCTGCGACAGCAGCCCCTGCCTCGGAATCCGAACCCACTCCACGTATCGCTCCCGGCCCGGCCCCTGCCCCAGCGGCAGCGTGGCGAGCATCCCCGGCAACTGTTCCCGGTCCAGCCGTACGAGGTCTACCCGCGACGCACGTGCCCGATGCTCCAACTCGTCACTGGTACACGTCAGTTGGCCTGCGCTCGACTCCGTGACACGAACGTGTGCGGCCATCTCCACCGTCCCCCGCTGTGCGCCGCGCCGCACGGTGAGCCCGACGGTGGCCGCCCGGCCGGGAAGTGCCCCGAGCAGGGCGTCGGCTCCGTCCCGCCACCCGTGCACCGCGTAGACGGTGTGCAGTCGGCTCCCGTAACGCCAGGTCCGCACGGACTCCACGCCGCAGTCCCCGTCAGCCCCCAACGCGCCCCGTGGCCCACTCGCGCCACCTGCTCCGTCCGCATCGCCCGCCCTGTCCGACCCGCCCGCACCGTCCGTCCCGTTCGCTCTGCTTGTCCCATCCCTACCGCCCGTCCCGCCCGCGTCGACTGCCCCACTCACACCGCCCATACCAGCCGTCCCCACCGCGGCCCCCTCCGGCTCCGCGCAAACAGCCGCGCGCAGCGCCGAGTTCACCCCCTCCTGGTCGAGCACCTCCGCCCGCAGCCCCGAGCCCGCGATCCGGCTCGCCACGTGATCGGCCACCCGCACCAGACAGCGCTGCGCCCCGCCCAAGCCGCCCCCGCGCGCCGCCACCGCCTCCGGACACATTTCCGGTTCCAGCCGCAACGCGACCCACGTCAGACGCACCGCAGGCGCAGCAACGCGGCCGGGAGGCCGGACCGGGCCACCGGACCGCCCCAGAGCCAGCCCGCCACCAGCAAGCCTGCCGCCGCACCCCCAACGAGCCCGCCCCGCGCCTCGGCCACCAAGCCAACCGCCGGACCGCCCCCCACCCCGACCGCCGGACCGGCCCCCGCGTCGCCCCTCACCCGGCCCTTCACCCGACCCCGCAACCCGCCCGTCACCACGCCCGCCCACCCCGTCGCCGACAGCCCCGTAGCCGCCCCGCACCTGCTGCACCCACTGCACCGAGGCCAAGGCGATGCCGTCCACCTCCAACGCGTCCGCCAGCAACGGCAACGGCAACTGCCGCGCCCCTCCCACTGCTTGCAGCCCTCCGCCGCCGCCGGCCCCGACGCGCACCACCGCCGTCAGGAACGTCCCGTCGCCGACCATCCCGACGACCCGCCGGTCCCGGCCCTCGTACGGGTACGGCCGAAGCCCCGGCATCCCGTAGAGCCCGTGTTCCACGCAGCCGCCGTAAGCGGAATGCGCCCGCCCCCCTGGGACCCGGCTCCGGCGCCGCACTCTCACCCGGTATCCGACCGTCACGGCCAGCCACTCCCACGCGGCTCTGCCCCGCCTGCGCGGCAGGGCGAGCGCCAGACCGGCAGCCGCGCACCCGAACGCCGGCGCGCGCCACGGCGAGCCACCCGCAACGCCCGCCACCGCCACCGCGACCGACACCTGACAGATGACCAACTCCCGCAAGCCGTAAGGGAAGTCGAACCCCCGTGTGCGCGTCCCCATCGCCGCCCCGCCTCCCGCGACCGTAACCCCCGCCCACCTGCGGAAGTTGACCGAGAGTGCACCCTATCCGAGCTGAGAGTGACGACTCGCACGGCCGGACCCGGACCGGCGAGGGTGGGAGAACGGGTGCCGGCAGCGGCGACAGGGGAGAGTGGCGGCGGTCCGATGGCCTCACGACGGGACGAACTCAATGCGTACACCTTCGCCAAGCGGAGGCTGGTCGCACAGTTCCTCCGGCCCAGCCCGAACGGCTCGGAGGAAGGCGCACCGCGACCGCTGCGCGCGGTGCTGCCGGGAGTGCTCGTCGGCGCGGTGACGCTCGCCGGTGCCGCGACGTGGGGACTGTGGCAACCGGCCGCACCGGAAGGCTGGGAGAAGCCGCGCCAGAACGTCATCGTCGCGAGCCGGTCCACCGCCCGCTACGTGGTGCTGGACCTCGACGGAACCACGCGGCTCCACCCCGTCCTGAACATGTCCTCGGCACGCCTGCTGCTGGAGGACGACGCGAAAGGCTTCGTCAAGGTCGACGACAGGGTCCTCGACGAGAGCGGCCTGGACCGCGGCCCCGCCGTCGGCATCCCGTACGCCCCCGACCGGCTGCCGGACCCGGGGGAGGCCGTCGGGAACAAGAGCTGGGCGGTGTGCGAGAGGCCCGGACCTCGCGCCGGGCGCTCCGTCCAGCGAGTGGTCTTCGTCCTCGCGGGGAACGAGCGCCGCGCCCTCGCCGACCAGGGGATGCTCAAGGACGGTGAACTTCTGTACGTCAGGGTCCCGGACGGGTCGCAGCATGTGGTCGACGTGACGGGCACCGCGTACCGCCTCGCGCCGGCCCGAGCCCCGGGGCGGGTCCGAGCCCCCGGCAACGCGACGCCGGCGGACCCGCAGGCCCCCGACCCCGGCCTCCTCAGTCAGGTCGTCGGTCCCCGCCGCGCACCGCAGCAGGTGTCCGCGCGCTGGCTGGAAACGCTGCCCAGGGGCGGCACGATCGGCTTCCCCGCGATCGGAGCGAAACCCGGCGTCCCCACCCGTGCCCCGCGCGTGCCTCCCCCTCACAACGAGGTCGGCAAGGTCGTCGTGGCCGGGGTCGCCGGCGGACGGCAGCAGCACTACCTCGTACTGCCCGACCGCATCGCCCCGGTCTCCGACCTCATGGCGAGGCTCCTGGTGACGAGCCCGGAACTGTCGCGGCTCCACCCCGGCGGCGCTCCGTTCCCCGCGAACGGCGGCTTCGCGCCCGGCGCCCCGTTCGAACCTCCCCGCGGCGCCAAGTGGCCTCAGCACACCCGTGCGTCCGTCAACTCGCCGAGCCCCGTGCCCGGGAGCCGCAACACCGTGTGCAGCGTCCTGCGGGGCGTCGACGGCACAGGGGCCGCGAGGCTCGGCGTGTGGGCCGGCGCGCACTTCCCCCAGGCACTGCCGGCCGGCGACGCCACCGTCTACGTCACCCCCGGATCCGGCCAGTACTTCCGCCAGTTCAAGGGCAAGCAGACCCGGGCCGGCACGGACTACCTGCTCACCGACACCGGCCTGCGCCACGCGCTGCAGAACAACGCGGACACGACGACGGGCCCGCCACGCCCGCCACGCAAGGACGCCGCCGCACCGTCCGGCCCTCCCATGACTGCCGCACAGCTTCTCGGGTACGGGGAGAAGCGTCCCGTACCGATCCCGGCCGCCTGGTCGGAACTGCTGCCGACGGGGCCGCGACTGTCCACAGGTGCGGCGCAGCAGCCGCAGGGTTCATGAGGAGCGGGGGACGGGTGTTCCGTACGAGGCGGGCGATCGGGCCCGGTGCGCGCCGTGGCCTCGCCCGCTGCATGGCGACCGTGGCCCTGGTCACCCTTTGCGCACCCGCCGCACAGGCCGAGGGCGAACCGACCGTGGACAGCGGCCCCTGCACCTTCCCGAACAAGCCGTACGCGGGCCGCCCCTGGCCCCTGCAACGTGTCCTGCTGGACGAACTCTGGGCGCAGGCCACCGGGAAAGGCGTCACGGTGGCCGTCATCGACTCCGGCGTCGACGTCACCCACCCGCAGCTCAGGACGGCGGTGAGCACCACGGGCGGACACAACTTCCTCGGCGCGGTCGGCAAGCGGAAGAACCCGACCCGCAACGGCACCGCCGACCCGGTCGGCCACGGCACCAAGGTCGCCGGCATCATCGCCGCCCGCCCGCACCCGGGTACCGGCTTCACCGGCCTCGCCCCTGGGGCCACCATCCTCCCCCTCGTCCAGAACGACGACGACAACAACGGCGACGCGGACACGCTCGCGAAGGCGATCAAGTACGCGGTCGACAGAAGAGCGCAGGTCATCAACATCTCGCAGAACGTGACGGCGTCCCAGCAGCCCACCCCCGAGCTGCGTCGGGCGCTCGACCTGGCCCTCGGCCGGAACGTGGTGGTCGTCGCCTCCGCCGGAAACGACGGAGCGGACGGGGCACCGAAGCCGGGCTACCCCGCCTCCCACCCCGGAGTCCTCGCCGTCGCCTCCTCCGACCGCAACAACGAGCGGGCGTACTTCTCCCAGTCCGGCGGCTTCGTCGGCATCGCCGCCCCCGGCACGGACATCGTCTCCACCGTCCCGCGCGGCGGCCACTGCACCGACAGCGGGACGAGCTTCTCCGCGCCGTACGTCGCCGCCGTCGCCGCCCTCCTCAAGGAGAAACACGGAGGGTGGAGCGGCAAGCAGATCGTCACCCACCTCCAGCAGACCGCCGAGCGTTCCGGCCCCGGCCCCGACCCGCTGACCGGCTGGGGAGTGATCGACCCGGTGCGCGCCCTGACGCAGGACGAACCGGAACCCGGCACCCGCCCGGTGCCCGACAGCGGCCCGCCGAAGCGGCGGGCCGCCCTCCTGACCCCCGCCCGGCAGGGCGAGACCCCGCAGGAACACGCCGCGCGCCTGGCCACCTACACCCTCCTCGGTACCGGAGCTGCGGTCGCGGCGCTGGTGGCCGGCGCGGTCGCCCTGCGCGACGCGAGGCGACGCGGACGACGTACGCCGGGGGACCGCCCGGCCTGACACCACCCGCCGAACGGGTGTCGGAAGGATGCCCCGTACACGCGGAAATCCCGGGCCATCACCGTCCCTGACCAGCCATTTGACCGGACCCGCCGGGCGGGGCCGATGGGACGCTCAGGTGATCCCACGGCGTACGGCCCTGTGTCGGCCGCGTACTTCGCACACCCGGCCACCCACGCGGGACGCACCGCCATGGCGGCACCGTGCGCGGCCGCTCGGCAGAACGACCCTCGGCAGAACGACCCACTCGGCAGGACACCCCCGCAGCAGGACGACCCGCACAAGGACGAAAGGAGCAGCACCGTGCCCGACGCAGGCGGCCCGCCCGGCGGCACCGGCGACCTCGAACGGGGCGTGGGCGCACTGAAGAAGTTCCGCTCCCGTGTGCACGCGATACTCGCCACCTTCGAGGACGGCGACGCCGGTACGAGGAAGGCCGCGACGCACACGCTCTCCCGCGCCCACTTCGGCGCGCCCGGCATCCCCTTCCCGGAAGCGGACGACCTGCACGCCCAGTACCGACGCGTGCACACCGGCCTCGTGCAGCTCTCCCGCTCCCTCACCGAGCAGATCGAGTGCCTGAGCATCGCCGTGCACGGCGCGGAGGTCGGCTTCGACAACCTGGAGGAAGACCTCCGGCGCCGCTTCTGGGCCATCCGCACCCGCACGGAAGCCGCGCGCACCCGCGCGGAGCACGAGCGCGACACGGACGAGAGCCGGAGGGCCCCAGGATGACCCGCTTCGAATCGTACGAACTCCCCACCATGGTCGACCTGGTGGCGGCCGGGAACCCGCAGGCCCTGGCACGGGCGGGCCGTGGCCTCACCGACATGAGGGCCGCGTTCCTCGACGCGTCCCGGGAACTGCGGGGTCACCTGGACGCGGTGGAGTGGCGGGGCGAGGCGGGCACCGAGTTCCGCAGGTTCGGCGGCCGCCTCGCGCTCCACGCGGAGGACCTCGGCACGTACGCGCACGTCGTCGGCGTGCAGCTCACGGAAGCGGCGACGGGACTGGCTTCGGTACGCAACTCCATGCCCCCGAAGAGCGCGGCCGGGACCGCCGACCCGGAGCCCGACCGGCAGGAGGCCATCAACCAGCTCAACCGCCTGGCCTCCTACTACACGACCACGGCGGCGGTCCTGAGGGAGCAGGACCCCCCGGCCTTCGACGCCGACCTGAAGGCCGCGGTGCCCCGCCCGACGACCCCCACGCCGACGGGAACCACTCCGGGGACACCCGACGCGCCGGGACCGCGCCCCGGCGCACCCAACTGGTCGGAGACCGCCCCCGCCCGCCCGACGGAAAGTCCCGCCACGCCCCCGGCGGCCGTCGACATCCCGGCAAGTACCACGCACAGGTGGGCGCCCCCGGGAGCGGACGAGCTGGGCCAGGGGCGGCTTCCGGCCGCGCCCCCGCCCTCCTCCCCGCAGCCCATGGCAGCCCCTCCCGCCATGGAACTCAGCAGCCTCAGCACCCCCTCCGCCACCACGCCTCTCCCCAGCACCCCGCCCGCACCCACCGCCGCCCCCGCCTCACTCTCCGCGTCGCTCCCGCCCCCGCTCCCCGGGATCGTCGGCGGTATCCCGGCCGGCCCGGCACCCCTGTCCAGGGCCCCGCTCACCTCTCCGTACGCTTCCCCGCCCAGCGCTGGGGGTGGCCGCCCGAGCCCCACGGCGACCGCACGCACCTACGGAGTGATCGGCGGCACCCCCACCTCCCTCAGCCCCCCGGCGCCCGCCCGAACAGCCCCCCTCGGCCCCGTCACCCCGGCCTCGACCCCTGCCTCCACCCGCGTCTTCACCCCGGGCGGCACAGGCCTGGTACGCCCGGGACCCCCGCCCCTGCACCAGCCCCCCACCACCCGCAGACCCACACGTGCTCAGCGCGGACAGCAGCACCCCAGGACCAACCGCCCGACGGAGGACGAGGAAACCTGGGCCACCACCCCCGGGCAGGCTCCGACGCCGCCCGTCATCACCCCGCCCCCGACGCCCGCCCCACCACTCCACTGAGGAGACCCACCCATGGCAATCCAGAAGGTCAACGGAGTAGCGCTCGCCCAGCTCCAGACCGAGCTCACCCACAACTTCCTCAGCGTCAAAGGCCAACTGACCCGGCTCCACGCCACGATCGACAACCTCGAAGGCCAGTGGCGGGGCATCGGAGCCGGCGCCTTCAACGCGAAGCAGACGCAGATCAACAACAACATGGTCGGCATCGGAAAGCTCCTGCTGAAGTTCCAGGAAGCGATCGAAGCGGCCCGCACGATCTCCGGGAACACGGAGGACGCGGTCAGCGCCGCCATGCGAGGAATCGACGTCGTCGACGGGTACGCGGGATCGTCCCCGCCGCCCCCCGCGGCCGCCCCCGCCTCCAAGCTCAGCAGCTACTAACAAGGAGTTCCGCCATGTCCCAGAACGACGGCACCATGCTGGTCACGTACGCCGCACTCGACGAGGCCGCCCGCACGATCCGGAGCCAGGCGAACGCGCTCGACGAAAGTCTGCGCGCGATCAAGACCAAGATCAGCTCGGTGTCCGAGCTGTGGTCGGGCGACGCCCGGGAGGCCTACAACATGGCGCAGGCGGACTGGGACCGCCAGGCCAAGGCCATCCACACGTCGCTCACGCAGATCGCCCGCGCGGTCCAGGAAGCGGCCCCGGCCTACCGCGCGGGAGACAAGAAGGCGGCCCAGGGCTTCATGTGACGGCCGAACGCAACGAGCGGGTGCGGTCCGCGGCCGGACGGCCGGGGACCGCACCGGATACCGACGCACCGCCCTCGCCTTCCTTGTCTTCGCCGCGCGGCGGTGCGGTCGGCGTCCGTCGGCCCGGAGGCCCGAGCCGCCGGATCTGCCGAGGTCCAGAAACTCCCGGGAGAGACGTCAGGCCTGGGGAGTCCGACGGGGCTGCGGAGGCCCGGGAGGCGTCAAGTGGGGGAGTCCGCAGGGGCTGCGGGGGCCGGGGATGCCACCGTCCCCGTCCGCCCGACCAGCCCCGTCTGCACCAACGTGGCCCCCCGCCTCCGCGACACCACCACGCCCCGTCCTGGCGGCATCGGACGCGGACGCACGCCGCCGAAGACGTCCCCCTCGTGCGGGTCGCCGGACAGCACCACGCCCTGCGCCCCCAGCTCCACCATTCGTTGCACGAAGGGTTCGTACGCGGCCCTGCCGGCTCCCGCCGTGTTGCGCGCCACCACGAACCGCACCCCCACGTCCCGGGCGAACGGCAGCAGTTCCGTCAGCGGGGCCAGCGGATTGCCGCTCGACGTCGACACCAGGTCGTAGTCGTCGACCACCACGAACACCGTCGGCCCCTGCCACCAACTCCGCTCCCGCAGCTCGCGTGCCGTCACGTCCGCCGGCGGGGTGCGCCGCCGCATGAGCTCGGCCAGCGCGGCCACGTGGTGCTCCATCGCGTGCGACATCGGCACGTACTCCGCCAGGTGCGTCGCCGGCGTCACGTCCAGCAGCCCGCGCCGGTTGTCGATGACGAAGAACTTGCACTCCTCACCCGCGTACCGTTCGCTCAACTGGGCGATCAATAGCCCCAACAAATTGGTCTTGCCGGACTCGCCCTCCCCGAACACGAGGAAGAACGGATCCCGCTCGAAGTCCACGAACACCGGCTCCAACCGGTCCTCGTCGAGCGCGAGCGCCACTCCCTCCGCGGGCCGCGACCCACCGGAGGGCAGCTCCTCGGCCAGCAACCGCCTCGGAAGCAGGCGCACTTGAGGCGCCGCATGCGGCCACCGTCCCGCGACCTCCCGTACCAGTGCCGCCGTCCCCTCCGACAGTCCGTCGCCCGATTCCACGCCGTCGGCCCTCGGCACCGCACCCATGAAGTGGAGCTTCTCGGGCGTCAGCCCCCGCCCCGGCACCCCGGCCGGTACCTGAGCGGCCGCCTTCCGGTCCAGTTCCGAGTCCATGACGTCGCCGAGCCGCAGCTCCAGCCGGTTCATCAGCAGGTCCTTGAGCTGCGCCCGCACCTCCATCGACCGCGAAGCCGTCAGCACGACGTGGATGCCGTAGCCGAGCCCCCGCGCCGCGAGGTCGGCCACCACCGACTCCAACGCCTCGTACTCCGTACGGAAGTTGCCCCACCCGTCGACCAGCAGGAAGACGTCCCCCCACGGCTGATCGGCCGCGGAGATCGCACCGCTCGCCCGCATCGCCCGGTACGTCGCCACCGAGTCGACGCCCGCCGCACGGAAGTACTCCTCGCGTTCCGCCAGCACGCCGTACACCTCGGCGACGGTACGGCGCACCTTCTCCGGGTCGAGCCGGGACGCCACTCCGCCCACGTGCGGCAGCCCGGCCACCGCGGACAGCCCGCCGCCCCCGAAGTCCAGCGCGTAGAACTGCACCTCCTGCGGGGAGTGCGTCAGCGCGAAGGCCGCCACCAGCGTCCGCAGCAGCGTCGACTTGCCGGACTGCGGACCGCCGACGATCTGCATGTGCCCGGCCGCTCCGGAGAAGTCCCGCCACAGGGTGTCCCGCCGCTGCTCGAACGGCCTGTCCACCAGCCCCAGCGGCACCGAGAGCCGTGCCGCGGGTCCGGCGGACGTCAGCAGGTCCAGCGACGGCGGGCTCTCCAGGGGCGGCAGCCACACGCGGTGCGCCTGCGGCCCCTGCCCCTCCAGCCGCCGCACGATGACGTCCAGTACGGAATCGGACAGCGCGGATTCCCCCGGTACGCACCCCACCGGTGCGGCGACCGCCCACGCGTCCTCCGCCGGTGCCGAAGCCGACGTCACGCTGTCGGCGGGCGCGGAAGAAGCGGACGTCCCCTCCCCGGCGTCCCGCGCCCCCGGCACGAAGGGCGACACCGGTGCCGGCACGTCCGGCTCCGCCCGTCGCACCTCCACCGGCGCCGCCGTGAACAGCACCGGCCGCCGCTCTGCCGCCGCCGTCCCCGCCGTGGCGCCGGCGGCCTCCCGTACCTCCGCGTCCCGGTACGGTCCCGACACGTACGCCGCCTTGAAACGCACCAACTCGTCGGTGCCGTGCTTCAGATAGCCCGAGCCCGGCACGTTCGGGAGCTGGTAGGCGTCCGGCACCCCCAGCGCCGCCCGCGACTCCGCCGCCGAGAAGGTCCGCAGCCCCACCCGGTAGGACAGGTACGTCTCCAGTCCGCGCAGCCGTCCCTCCTCCAACCGCTGCGAGGCCAGCAGCAGATGCACCCCCAACGACCGGCCGATCCGCCCGATCTGTACGAACATCTCGATGAAGTCCGGCATGGCGCTCAGCAGTTCACTGAACTCGTCGATCACCAGGACGAGTGACGGAACGGGGCGCAGCGCCACGCCATTCGCCCCCTTCGCCCCCGCCGCCCGCGCCCGCTCGTAGTCGTGCACGTTCGCGTAGTTCCCGGCGTCCCGCAGCAGCTCCTGCCGCCGGTTCAGCTCCCCCCGGATCGAGTCACCCATCCGGTCCACCAGCGACAGATCGTCGGCCAGGTTGGTGATCACCGCCGCCACGTGCGGCAACTGCGCCATCCCCGCGAACGTCGCCCCGCCCTTGAAGTCCGCCAGCACGAAGTTCAACGTCTCCGACGAATGCGTCACCGCCAGCCCCAGTACCAGCGTCCGCAGCAGCTCCGACTTCCCCGAGCCCGTCGCCCCCACGCACAGCCCATGCGGCCCCATCCCCTCCTGCGCGGCCTCCTTCAGATCCAGCAGTACGGGAGTGCCGTCCTCGCCCACCCCGATCGGCACCCGGAGCCGGTCCGCCCGCGCCCGGGGCCGCCAGGTCCGCGCGACCTCCACGCCGTCCGCGTCACCCAGCTCCAGCAGGTCCGTGAACTCCAGCTCGGCCAGCAGCGGTTCGCCCTCGTCCAATCCCGTGGCCGCCCGCAACGGCGCCAACTGCCGGGCCAGCGCCTCCGCCCCCGTCCGGCCCAGAGCGTCCGCCACCCCCTCGTACGCGATGCCGTCCCCCGTCTCCAGCAGCAGCACCCCGCCCTCCCGTACGACCACGCCCAGACCGCCGCGTACCTCCCCCTCACCCAGCTCACCCGGCACGACCTCGACGACCGTCACCCCCTGCACCCCCTCGGCAGCGGCCAGCGCCGCCCCCGCGGGGACGGTCACCCCGTCGAGCACCACCACCACGTGCGGCCGGTCGAGCACCGGGGGCCCGTCCGCCCGAAAGCGCGGCCGTCCCTCCAGCAACCCCCCGAGCAGACCTTCCAGCTCCCGCACCCCGCCCGCGAACAACCGCGGAGTCCCCGCCGCGTCCGGCAGGCCCGCCCCCTGCGCATGCGGCAGCCACTTCACCCAGTCCCACTCCGCCGCACTCCGCTCACCTGCGGCGACCGCGACCACCAGATCGGCCGGGGAGTGGAGCGCAGCCAACGACGCCACCATCGCCCGCGCCTCACCCCGTACACGGTCCGCGTCCCCGCTCACCACCACGTGGTAGAAGGCCCGCAGCGACACGGCGATCGGCAGCGCGGCCACCGTGCTGTGCGTCTCCAGGAACTGCCGCAGCGCCCCCGCCGCCAACGGCTCCAGCTCGTCCACCGGCGCGGTCTCCGGAGCCACCAGGGGAGTGGCGAGCCCCTGGCTCCCCAGCCCCACCCGCACCTGCCCGAAGTCCGCGTCCCCGGGCCGCCGCTCCCACACCCGGCTCCCCTCGGCGACCAACGCCCACAACTGCTCGGGCGCCGGATGCAGCCAGTACTGCACGTCCCGCTGCTGCCGGGCGGTCCGCAGCACCTTCCTCCGCACCGAGGCCAGATGTCTCAGGTAGTCCCGCCGCAGATCCGCCAACTGCCCCTGTGTACCCCGCCGGTGCCGGACGAACATCGCCACTGCCATGGCCACGGTCGACACGATCATCAACCCGCCCATGAACTTCATGAGCGGGTTGTTCCCCATGAACAGAAAGACGACCGAGCCACCCATCCCGAGCATCGGCAGGAGCTGCATCAGCACCCCCTCCTGCTGCTCCCGGGGCAGCTCCGGAGGCGGCGGCAACTGCACCGGCTCCCCTCCGTAAGCCGGCGGCACGACACGAGGCGGACGCTTTACGACGATCTGGCCCACGATCCCCAATTCCCCAACCGAACGGCCGTGTTACCCCCAAATCCCAACGATCCGGGCCCCGGCCGCCGCCGGATCCTACTGCCCCACCCGACCCTTCCCACCCGCGCGTCAACCCACGACCCCCACGCCACCCCCTGGACCCCCGCGGCCGCCTGCCTCCCACCCAGGGCTGCACCGGCCCCCTCGCACGGCGGACCGCACGCCCCCATCCGCTCCACCTCAGTCCCCACGCCCACCGCCGCACCCGCCACCTTCCCGTCCACCCCGCGTTTGACGAACAGCAACGGTTCGCGCCAACCACTCGAAGGAGTGCCCCACTTGACCCCCTGTCCAGCCACCCCACCCCTGGCCGCCCCACCCCCGGCCACCTCACTCTCCGCGCCCGCCCCCCTCACTTCCCACCCCACCGGCTTCCGCCGCCTCACCATCACCACCCCCCACTCCCGCATCGACGTAGCCCTCCCCGACGACCTGCCTCTCGCCGACCTCCATCCCGAAATCCTCCGCCTCTCCCGGCAGCACCCCGTCCGGCACGCCCCCGTCGGCCATCACCTCGTCCGCCGCGACGGCTCCGTCCTCGACAGTTCGCGCACCCTCGCCGCCCAGCGCGTCCTCGACGGCGAGATCCTGGCGATGCGTCCCTTCTCCGAGTCACTCGCCCCACCGGTCTTCGACGACGTCACGGATGCCGTCGCCTCCGCCGTGGTCCGCGACCGCTCCCTGTGGAGCGACCGACTCACCCGCAGCGCGGGCCTGTTCGCCGGGTCCGCACTCCTCGTGCTGCTCGCCTTCATCCTCTGGAGCGCCTCCGGCCACGGCACCCGCGGACTCCCCGGCGCGCTCGCCGCAACGGCCGCCCTTCTCCTCCTCGCGCTCGCCGCCGTCCGCACCCGCGTGTACGACGACCAGGGCTCCGCCGTCGCCCTCGGTGCCGCGGCCCTCGCGCACGCGGCCGTCGCCGGCACCGCGCTCGCGGCGACGTCACACGGAACAGGAGCGAGGCGGCTCCATCTGCTCTTCGCCTGCGCCGCCGTCCTCCTCTCCTCCGTCCTCCTCCTCATCACCTCCCGCCGAGGCGACACCGCCACCACCGCCTCGCACAGCAACCACCACAGCCCCTACAACCCCGCGGGCCCCGCCAACCCCCCAAGTCACTCGGTTCTCGACACCCCCATCAGCACCCCCACCGACGCCCCCTTCGTCGCCACCACCGTCGCCTCCGCCACCGGACTGCTCGTCACCTTCCTCGCGGCCGTCGCCGACCTCACGCCCTCCCGCGCCGCCGCCCTCTGCGCCCCGCTCGTGGCCGGGGCGCTCGCCTTCCTCCCCGGGCTGTCCGCCCGCTTCGCTCGGCTCCCGGTCGGCTTCGCCCCGCCACCCGCCCCGGCCGCCACCAGCTACGCGGTACACCCCGGCCCGGACCTCGACGCCGTAAACCCGCACCGCGACCCCATCGACCCGGTGCGCATCGCCGCCCGCACCCGCCGCGGTCACGAACTCCTCACCGGCCTCATCGGCGGATGCTCCCTCGTCGCCGTCGTGTCCGCTGCCGTACTCGGCTTCTCCGGCGGAGTCCGTGCCCAGCTGCTCGCCCTCGCCCTCGGCGTCGCCCTCCTGCTGCGCGCGCACCTCTTCCGCTACACGGCCCAGGCAGGCTGCGTACTCGCCGCCGGACTCGCGGCCCTCCTGCTGGCCGGTCTGGGCCCGGCCCTGCGCCCGCCGGCCGCCCCGATCGCCGGAGCCCTCACGTCCGGCCATCAGGACCTCCGTACGATCACGCTCACCGTGGCTGCCGTCCTCGCCGCCACCGTACTGACGGTCATCGGCCTGATCGTTCCGAACAAAGGGGTCACCCCCTTCTGGGGCCGCTTGCTGGAGCTCGCCGAGGCGTGCGTCCTGCTCACCCTCGTCCCGCTCTGCCTGGCCGTCTTCGACGTGTACCGTCTGGTCCGCACCGGCTTCCGGTAGTCCGCGCCGCATTCCCGCGCACGTCGCCCTCGCGCTCACCCTGCGAGGACCGAACCTCCGGCCTGGTACTCTGACCTACGGCCGTTTGTGTACGCGCCCATCGGAGACTCCCCGGAGCTCTGCGGGCTGCGCCCATCGGATCCCCGCCTCCCGAGTAACGGAAGCTCCCCTGAGAACGAGACCAGGGGCACTCGGTGGCAATCACTTCATTACGAGGAGCACGCATGGCGCTCGACGCCGCTGTCAAGAAGCAGATCATGTCCGAGTTCGGCCAGAAGGAGGGCGACACCGGCTCTCCCGAGGTCCAGGTCGCCATGCTTTCCCGTCGCATCTCGGACCTGACCGAGCACCTGAAGACGCACAAGCACGACCACCACTCCCGCCGGGGTCTGCTGATCCTGGTCGGCCAGCGTCGTCGCCTGCTCCAGTACCTGGCCAAGAAGGACATCCAGCGCTTCCGTGCGCTGGTCGACCGCCTCGGCATCCGCCGCGGTGCGGCCGGCGGCGCCAAGTAAGACGCCACGAAGGGAGCGGTTCCCGCCTACTGGGACCGCTCCCTTTGCCGTACGTGCAGAACTTGTACGTGCGGGACGTACCGGACCGCATTTAGTCTGGGACGCGTAGGACCCCGCTGCACGGGAAAGACGCAGCACCAGCTCGACGCTGCACGCACGACGTGACGCGCAGCGTGTACGGCGTACGGGACACCCCGCACGCCGTACGACAAGCACGACGCAGGAAACAAAACGAAGAGCGAGAAGCGGCGCGCCGCCCAGCCCGCCGGTCCTCGGTAGTGGCCCCCGGAGAAACACGACCCCGGGTGCTTCGATCGAAGACCGGCCCGCACCAAGTCGCAGCGCACGCTTCTCCGCCACCGTCCCACCGCCACACGGGCGGCTGGGGACGAAGACGAGGAGAAAACGCTAGTGGAGAACGAGACCCACTACGCCGAGGCCGTCATTGACAACGGCACTTTCGGCACCCGCACCATCCGCTTCGAGACGGGCCGTCTGGCCAAGCAGGCCGCCGGCTCCGCCGTCGCGTACCTGGACGACGACACCATGGTGATGTCGGCCACGACCGCGTCGAAGAAGCCCAAGGACCAGCTCGACTTCTTCCCCCTCACGGTGGACGTCGAAGAGCGCATGTACGCCGCCGGCAAGATCCCCGGCAGCTTCTTCCGCCGCGAGGGCCGGCCCTCCGAGGACGCGATCCTCACCTGCCGCCTGATCGACCGGCCGCTGCGCCCCTCCTTCAAGAAGGGCCTGCGCAACGAGATCCAGATCGTCGAGACGATCATGGCGCTCAACCCCGACCACCTGTACGACGTGGTCGCGATCAACGCCGCGTCCTGCTCCACGATCCTGGCGGGCCTGCCCTTCTCCGGCCCCATCGGCGCCACCCGCGTCGCCCTGATCAAGGGCCAGTGGGTCGCGTTCCCGACGCACACCGAGCTCGAGGACGCCGTCTTCGACATGGTCGTCGCCGGTCGCGTCCTGGAGGACGGCGACGTCGCGATCATGATGGTCGAGGCCGAGGCCACCGAGAAGACGATCCAGCTCGTCAAGGACGGCGCCGAGGCGCCGACCGAAGAGGTCGTCGCCGCCGGTCTCGAAGCGTCGAAGCCCTTCATCAAGAACCTCTGCAAGGCCCAGTCGGACCTCGCCGCCAAGGCCGCCAAGCCCACCGGCGAGTTCCCGGTCTTCCTCGACTACCAGGACGACGTCCTGGAAGCCCTCACCAAGGCCGTCAAGTCGGAGCTCTCCCAGGCCCTCACCATCGCGGGCAAGCAGGAGCGCGAGACCGAGCTGGACCGCATCAAGGAGATCGCCGCCGAGAAGCTCCTCCCGGCCTTCGAGGGCCGCGAGAAGGAGATCTCCGGTGCCTACCGCGCCCTGACGAAGAAGCTCGTCCGCGAGCGCGTCATCAAGGACAAGGTCCGCATCGACGGCCGCGGCGTCACGGACATCCGTACGCTGGCCGCCGAGGTCGAGGCCATCCCGCGCGTGCACGGCTCCGCCCTGTTCGAGCGTGGCGAGACCCAGATCCTGGGCGTCACCACCCTCAACATGCTGCGCATGGAGCAGATGCTGGACACCCTCTCCCCGGTGACCCGCAAGCGCTACATGCACAACTACAACTTCCCGCCGTACTCCGTCGGCGAGACGGGCCGCGTCGGCTCCCCCAAGCGCCGCGAGATCGGCCACGGCGCGCTCGCCGAGCGCGCGATCGTGCCGGTCCTGCCGACGCGCGAGGAGTTTCCCTACGCGATCCGCCAGGTCTCCGAGGCGCTGGGCTCCAACGGCTCCACCTCGATGGGCTCGGTCTGCGCCTCCACCATGTCGCTGCTGAACGCCGGTGTGCCGCTCAAGGCCCCCGTCGCCGGTATCGCCATGGGCCTCATCTCCGAGGAGATCGACGGCAAGACGCACTACGTCGCGCTCACCGACATCCTCGGCGCCGAGGACGCGTTCGGCGACATGGACTTCAAGGTCGCCGGTACGAAGACCTTCGTCACCGCGCTCCAGCTCGACACCAAGCTCGACGGCATCCCCGCCTCGGTCCTGGCCGCCGCGCTGAAGCAGGCCCGCGACGCACGCCTCCACATCCTCGACGTGATGAACGAGGCCATCGACGTCCCGGACGAGATGTCCCCGAACGCCCCCCGGATCATCACCGTCAAGATCCCGGTGGACAAGATCGGTGAGGTCATCGGCCCCAAGGGCAAGATGATCAACCAGATCCAGGAGGACACCGGCGCCGACATCACGATCGAGGACGACGGCACCATCTACATCGGTGCCGCCGACGGACCGGCCGCCGAGGCCGCCCGCGCCACGATCAACTCGATCGCCAACCCGACCATGCCGGAGGTCGGCGAGCGCTACCTGGGTACGGTCGTCAAGACCACCACCTTCGGTGCGTTCGTGTCGCTCATGCCGGGCAAGGACGGCCTGCTGCACATCTCGCAGATCCGCAAGCTCGCCGGTGGCAAGCGCGTGGAGAACGTCGAGGACGTGCTCGCGGTCGGCTCCAAGGTGCAGGTCGAGATCGCCGAGATCGACTCCCGCGGCAAGCTCTCCCTCATCCCCGTCATCGAGGGTGAAGAGAACGACGAAACGAAGGACGACGCCTAAAAGTGACGTCCCGTAGTTCCGAGACGACGGCCCGCCCCTCCTCGGAGGGGCGGGCCGTCGCCCGTACCCAAACGCTTCTCAAGGGGGAGAACGGAATCGGTACGGTACGCAGGACCACCCTCCCCGGCGGCCTGCGCATCGTCACCGAGACCCTCCCCTCCGTCCGCTCCGCCACCTTCGGGATCTGGGTGAACGTCGGCTCCCGCGACGAGACCCCCTCCCTCAACGGAGCCACCCACTACCTCGAACACCTCCTCTTCAAGGGCACCAGCAGTCGCAGTGCCCTCGACATCTCCTCCGCGATCGACGCGGTCGGCGGCGAGATGAACGCCTTCACGGCGAAGGAGTACACCTGCTACTACGCGCGGGTCCTCGACACCGACCTCCCCCTCGCCATCGACACGGTCTGCGACATGCTGACCGGTTCGCTGATCCGCCAGGAGGACGTCGACGCCGAGCGAGGAGTCATCCTCGAAGAGATCGCGATGACCGAGGACGACCCGGGCGACTGCGTGCACGACCTGTTCGCGCACACCATGCTCGGCGACACCCCCCTCGGCCGCCCGGTCCTCGGCACCGTCGACACCATCAACGCGCTCACCGCGGACCGCATCCGCCGCTTCTACAAGAAGCACTACGACCCCACCCACCTGGTGGTCGCGGCCGCGGGCAACGTCGACCACGCCACGGTCGTACGACAGGTGCGCCGCGCCTTCGAGAAGGCCGGCGCCCTCGGCAGCCCCGACGCCACGCCGGTCGCACCGCGCGCGGGCTCCCGCAAGCTCCGCACCGCGGGCCGGGTCGAACTCCTCGACCGCCAGACGGAACAGGCCCACGTCGTCCTCGGCATGCCCGGCCTCGCCCGTACCGACGAACGCCGCTGGGCGCTGAGCGTGCTCAGCACCGCACTCGGCGGCGGTATGTCCTCGCGCCTCTTCCAGGAGGTCAGGGAGAAGCGCGGCCTGGCCTACAGCGTGTACTCGTTCACCTCGGGCTTCGCCGACTGCGGCCTGTTCGGCGTGTACGCGGGCTGCCGTCCCAGCCAGGTCCACGACGTCCTGAAGATCTGCCGCGACGAACTCGACAAGGTCGCGGCCGACGGCCTCACCGACGACGAGATCACCCGCGCCGTCGGCCAGCTCTCCGGCTCCACCGTCCTCGGCCTGGAGGACACCGGAGCGATCATGACCCGGATCGGCAAGAGCGAACTCGCGTGGGGCGAGCACATGTCCGTCACCGACATGCTCACTCGCATCGCCGACGTCACCCCCGACGACGTGCGCGAGGTGGCCCGCGACATCCTGGGCAGCCGGCCGTCCCTCTCGGTGATCGGCCCGCTCAAGGCCAAGCAGGCCGCGCGTCTCGACGAAGCGGTCACGTAACTCCACTCCACCGAAGGAAGCAAAGAGCAATGAGCAAGCTGCGCGTGGCGGTCCTCGGCGCGAAGGGCCGCATCGGCTCCGAAGCCGTACGAGCCGTGGAAGCGGCCGAAGACCTGGAACTCGTCGCCGCCCTCGGCCGCGGCGACACGCTGGAGACCCTCAGGGACTCCGGCGCCCAGGTAGTCGTCGAACTGACCACCCCCGACTCGGTGATGGCCAACCTCGAATTCTGCGTGCGCAATGGAATGCACGCCGTCGTCGGCACCACCGGCTGGACCGACGACCGCCTCGCACAGCTGAACTCCTGGCTCGACGCCTCCCCCTCGACCGGTGTCCTGATCGCCCCCAACTTCTCCATCGGGGCGGTCCTGACCATGAAGTTCGCGCAGATCGCCGCGCCGTACTTCGAGTCCGCCGAGGTCATCGAGCTGCACCACCCGAACAAGGCCGACGCCCCCTCCGGCACGGCCTCCCGCACCGCCCAGCTCATCGCCGCCGCCCGCGCCGACGCGGGCAGCGCCCCCATGCCGGACGCCACGGCGACCGCCCTGGACGGCGCCCGCGGCGCGGACGTCGACGGCATCCCCGTCCACTCGGTCCGGCTGCGCGGCCTCCTCGCCCACCAGGAAGTCCTGCTGGGCGCCGAGGGGGAGACCCTGACCGTCCGCCACGACTCCCTGCACCACAGCAGCTTCATGCCGGGCATCCTGCTCGGCGCCCGCCGCGTGGTCACCGCTCCCGGCCTCACCTTCGGCCTGGAACACTTCCTCGACCTGAACTGACGGCGGCCCCCACACCCATGCGCGCAAAGATCACCTACCTCATCACGGCCGCCGTCCTGGTCGTCTTCTTCGTCCTGGTCGGCGGCCGTGCCGTCGCCATGATGAAGCTGGGCACCCCGCTCGGCATCGGCCTCGGCACCGCCGCCCTGATCATCCCGCTCATCGGGGTCTGGTTCCTCTGGAAGAACACCGAGTTCGTACGGAAGGCCAACAAGCTCGCCGCGACGCTCGACGCCGAAGGCGCCCTGCCCGTCGACGAACTGAGGCGCACCCCGGCCGGCCGCATCGACCGCGACTCCGCCGACGAGGTGTTCGCCAAGCGGCGCGTGGAGACCGAGGACAACCCGGACGACTGGCGGTCCTGGTTCCGCCTGGCCGTCGCCTACCAGGACGCCCGCGACACCCCGCGCGCCCGCAGGGCGATGCAGCGCGCCATCGCCCTGCACGACGGCAAACCCGTCCGCACGGACTGACCGGACCCGCACATGAGTAAGGGGCGACCTCCAGGAGGTCGCCCCTTACTCATGCTGTACACGCCCGGACTACCGCCGGTACTCGGCGCCCCACGCCTCGACGGTGTCGGCCGCCCGGTCGAACGCCTCGGGACGGGACAGGAAGTCCGCGTTGTGGTCGGTCAGCAGCGGCGGCAACGGCGACCCGCCCCGCCGCTCCATGACCAGCGCCTGCCCCTGCACGGCCCGCGGCAGCCCGAGCCAGCGAACCGGCTGCTGGACGGTCCGTACGACCTGGGTCTGCTCCCACGGCACCGTGACGGTGCTCAGGAAACCCACCCGGCGCATGCCCGCCCCGCTGACCCAGACCCCCATCCGCAGGAGCCGCAGGGCACAGGCGACCGTGGCCACCCCGATGCCGAGCACGATCAGACCGGAGGTCAGCTCCGCGGCGAACACGATGATCGTCGCCGACAGCAGTACGAACGACGCCAGCAGCAGCAACAGCGCGGCGCCCCCGACCCGATAAGGCCCGGGGCGGTACGGCCGCCGCCACTGGTCGTGGTCGTCGTACGGCAGCGCGATGTCGTCCGCGTCGGCTTCAAAAGCGCGGTCGGCCGTCAAGAAGGGCAGGGGCACGACTGGTCCTCACTCACAAGCACGCTCGATTGGGCTGTGCCCGGTGAGGCTACCGAGCGGTGTTCCGCCGAGCCACCTCAGGGGGCCCGGAAGAGACCTGACGTGTCGTGAGCTACCCGAATGCCCGAAAGGTCAACGTCCCTGAGCGGCTTCGGACTGCTGCGCCTTGCCCGGTGAGTTCTGCGGATCAAGGGCGGGCAGCCCGAACAGCAGGGAGCCGACCAGGCCGGCGACCACGGTCAGACCGACGAGCGAACGCCCGAAGATCTGCGACGGACTCGGACGTTCCGGTGGGGGCGGGGTGACATTACTGCGGAAGCGGTCGGCCTCGGCCACGAAGGCGAACGGGACGGCTTCTCGCCGGCGAAACATGGGTGTCGCTCCTCTGTTTTTTTCGAATGTCGGCGCATCGGTGATGCCTCTACAGAGACAGACGAACAAGGCTGTCACTTGGTGCCCTGTTTCCCTGATTACCTCGAAGAATGTCCTGACGGTCCGTTCGTCCCGGCGAAGCGCTCCCGGCCCGTAGAGTGGACGCCGCCCAGAGCGACGCAAGTGGAAGGACCGCCGGTGACCGTGACCCCGGACAGCACCCCCGAAGAGACCCAGAAGCCCAGCTTCCGCAGTGAAGTCACTGTCGAGCTGGTCAAGCACGCCGCGCAGGACTCGGACGTCCTGTGGGCCGCCCGAGTCTCGACGGCCGGCGAGCAGTCCCTGGACGAGCTCACCAAGGACCCCGAGCGCTCCAAGGGCCTCATCAACTACCTGATGCGCGACCGCCACGGCAGCCCCTTCGAGCACAACTCGATGACCTTCTTCATCAGCGCCCCGATTTTCGTGTTCCGCGAATTCATGCGGCACCGCGTCGGCTGGTCGTACAACGAGGAATCGGGCCGCTACCGCCGCCTCGACCCGGTCTTCTACGTTCCCGGCGCGGACCGCAAGCTCGTCCAGGAGGGCCGCCCGGGCAAGTACGTGTTCGTCGAGGGCACCGAGGCCCAGCAGGAACTCACCTCCCGCGTCATGGAGGACTCCTACCGTCAGTCCTACGAGGCGTACCAGGAGATGCTCGCGGCCGGCGTCGCCCGCGAGGTCGCCCGCGCCACCCTCCCCGTCGGCCTGTACTCCTCCATGTACGCCACCTGCAACGCGCGCTCGCTGATGCACTTCCTCGGTTTGCGCACCCAGCACGAGCTGGCGAAGGTCCCGTCCTTCCCCCAGCGGGAGATCGAGATGGTCGGCGAGCAGATGGAATCGCACTGGGCGCAGCTCATGCCGCTCACCCACGCCGCCTTCAACAAGAACGGCCGGGTCGCCCCGTAACGCCTCCACAGGCACCTTGCGGGCACAGATGTACGGATGGGCCGCACGAGGTGTCCGTATTGCGGCGTTTCAAGAAGTTCATCTAGGCTGATCAAACGGACCCGGCACTGCTTGAACCCCCGAGCAGGCAGTGCCGGTGTCCTCTTCCCCCGCCGTACACTGTGCCCCCGAGGGGACACCCCGCGCTGAGCAGCGAGTAGCGTGTTACCCATGGCTCCGATCTCCACTCCGCAGACCCCCTTCGGGCGGGTCCTCACCGCGATGGTCACGCCCTTCACGGCGGACGGCGCACTCGATCTCGACGGCGCTCAGCGGCTCGCCGCCCATCTGGTGGACGCAGGCAACGACGGCCTGGTCGTCAACGGCACCACCGGCGAGTCCCCGACCACCAGCGACGCGGAGAAAAACGAGCTGGTACGGGCGGTACTGGAAGCGGTCGGCGACCGGGCCCACGTCATCGCCGGAGTCGGCACCAACGACACCCGTCACAGCCTTGAGCTGGCCCGCGCCGCCGAAAAGACCGGCGCCCACGGCCTCCTCGCGGTGACGCCGTACTACAACAAGCCCCCGCAAGAGGGCCTGTTCCGGCACTTCTCCGCCATCGCCGACGCCACCGGGCTCCCGGTGATGCTGTACGACATCCCGGGCCGCAGCGGCGTCCCCATCAACACCGAAACGATCGTCCGACTGGCCGAGCACCCGCGGATCGTCGCCAACAAGGACGCCAAGGGCGACCTCGGCCGCGCCAGCTGGGCGATCGCGCGCTCCGGCCTCGCCTGGTACTCGGGCGACGACATGCTCAACCTCCCGCTCCTCTCCGTGGGAGCGTGCGGCTTCGTCTCCGTCGTCGGCCACGTCGTCACACCGGAACTCCGTGCCCTGCTGGACGCCTACCTCTCCGGTGACGTGCGGAAGGCCACCGAGCTCCACCTGCGGCTCCTCCCGGTCTTCACCGGCATGTTCCGCACCCAGGGCGTGATCACCACGAAGGCGGCCCTGGCCCTCCAGAACCTGCCGGCCGGACCCCTGCGCATGCCGCTCGTCGAGCTGTCCGCGGACGAAACCCACCAGCTCAAGATCGATCTCGCCGCAGGCGGGGTACACCTCTAAACACTGACTTCACAACTGAACAAGCGCTACCGAGCAACACCCCCACACAGACAACAGCAGCCCGTGCAGCCACTGCACGCACACGACATGCCCGCCACGATCCCCGAGATCCACGGCGGGCGTGGTGAGGAGAGTCTTTTGAGTCATCCGCATCCCGAACTGGGCGCCCCGCCGAAACTCGCCAAGGGCGGCCTCCGCGTCACTCCGCTCGGCGGTCTCGGCGAGATCGGCCGCAACATGACGGTCTTCGAGTTCGACGGCCGTCTGCTGATCGTCGACTGCGGCGTCCTCTTCCCCGAGGAGGAGCAGCCCGGCATCGACCTGATCCTGCCGGACTTCACCTCGATCAAGGACCGCCTCGACGACATCGAGGGCATCGTCCTGACCCACGGCCACGAGGACCACATCGGAGGAGTCCCCTACCTCCTCCGCCTCAAGCCGGACATCCCCCTCATCGGCTCCAAGCTGACCCTCGCCCTGATCGAGGCCAAGCTCCAGGAGCACCGAATCCGTCCCTACACCCTTGAGGTCGTCGAGGGCGACACCGAGCGTCTCGGTCCCTTCGAGTGCGAGTTCATCGCGGTCAACCACTCCATCCCGGACGCACTGGCCGTCGCCATCCGCACCCCGGCGGGCCTGGTCGTGTGCACCGGCGACTTCAAGATGGACCAGCTCCCGCTGGACGGCCGCCTCACCGACCTGCACGCGTTCGCCCGTCTGAGCGAGGAAGGCATCGACCTCCTCCTCTCGGACTCCACGAACGCCGAAGTCCCGGGCTTTGTTGCGCCCGAGCGCGACATCTCCAACGTGCTGCGCAACGTCTTCGCGAGCGCGGAGAAGCGCATCATCGTCGCGAGCTTCGCCAGCCATGTGCACCGCATCCAGCAGATCCTGGACGCCGCCCACGAGTACGGCCGCCGTGTCGCCTTCGTCGGCCGCTCGATGGTCCGCAACATGGGCATCGCCCGCGACCTCGGCTATCTGAAGGTCCCGGGCGGCCTCGTCGTCGACGTGAAGACCCTCGACGACCTCCCGGACGAGGAGGTGGTGCTGGTCTGCACCGGTTCGCAGGGCGAGCCGATGGCCGCGCTCTCCCGGATGGCCAACCGCGATCACCAGATCCGCATCGTCCCCGGCGACACGGTCATCCTCGCGTCGTCCCTCATCCCGGGCAACGAGAACGCGGTCTACCGTGTCATCAACGGCCTGACCCGCTGGGGCGCGAACGTCGTCCACAAGGGCAATGCCAAGGTCCACGTCTCGGGACACGCCTCGGCCGGCGAGCTGTTGTACTTCTACAACATCTGCAGGCCGAAGAACCTGATGCCGGTCCACGGCGAATGGCGCCACCTGCGCGCCAACGCGGAGCTGGGCGCCCTCACCGGCGTCCGCAAGGACCACATCGTCATTGCCGAAGACGGCGTCGTCGTCGACCTGGTCGACGGCCGCGCCAAGATCGTCGGCAAGGTCCAGGCCGGCTACGTGTACGTCGACGGCCTGTCGGTCGGCGACGTGACGGAGAGCCACCTCAAGGACCGTCGCATCCTCGGCGACGAGGGCTTCATTTCGGTCTTCGTCGTGGTCGACAGCACCTCCGGCAAGATCGTCGGAGGCCCGACGTTCCACGCCCGGGGCTCCGGCATCGACGACGCGGCGTTCAACGCCGTGACCCCGAAGATCGAGGAAGCTCTCGCCCGCTCGGCGGCCGACGGAGTGATGGAAGCGCACCAGATCCAGCAGCTCATCCGCCGCTCGGTCGGCAAGTGGGTGTCCGACAGCTACCGGCGCCGCCCGATGATCCTTCCGGTCGTCGTCGAGGTCTGATCAAGGCCCCACTACCTCATCGCCCGGAGCGGGGCACCTCGATTTGCATCGAGGTGCCCCGCTCCAGTAGGTTTACATCTCCACCCAGCGGGAACCCGAACACCTCAGCGTGCTCTGGCTGTTCTCGCGGAGGAGTGGAATTTCCGACTCAGAACTTCTGATAAAGTCGGGACCGCCGGAAAGGGAAAACGCGAGAGCGGGAAACCTGGAAAGCACCGAGGAAATCGGCACTGGAAACGGTCTGATAGAGTCGGAAACGCAACAACACAAAAGAAACACCGAACGAAAAC
>NZ_JACHEM010000014.1 GCF_014207445.1 Streptomyces candidus
GCCGCCGAGAAACGCCACGCCATCGAGTCCGGCCCCTTGCTCATCTTCACGCTCGTGCTGGCCCTGTTCGTGCTCGGCGTGTCCGGGCTGCTGCACGTCGACGGCATCCTGGCCGTTTTCGTCTGCGGCCTGGCCTTCAACGCCACCAGTTCCGCGAGCGAGCGCGCCGACGAGAACAAGATCGACGAGGCAGTCAACCGCCTTGTGGTCCTGCCGCTGTTCACCGCGCTGGGAGCGATGCTTCCCTGGCGCGAGTGGGGCGAGCTGGGATGGTGGCGGGCACTGCTCCTGGTCGTCGGCGTGCTGCTGCTGCGCCGGCTGCCGGTCCTGCTCATCCTCAAACGGCCGCTCTCCCTGACCTGGCGGGACACGGTCTTCCTGGGCTGGTTCGGTCCCCTCGGGGTCTCGGCGCTGTTCTACCTGACCATGGAAGCCCATCGGCTCGGAACCAACCCCGTGGTACTGGCCGGCGGAACGCTGGTCGTCGCCGCCAGCACCATCGTCCACGCCATCACCACGGCCCCCGGCCTGGCCCTCTACCGCAAGGCCGCCAACCGGACACCAGAGAGGGCGCAGTGAGCGTGCCAAACCCTCGGCCCCCGTCCCCGGTAGCCCGTCGACGGCCTTCGCCAAGGGCGGTCGGTTTCCGTCGGGAGAACTTCGCCATCTGCCGCTCTTCGAACTCGGCCCCCTGTTGAATCGCCCAACCATCTCTAGGAACAGCGTTTGTCGACCGGTTGTAAAGGAGGATGAAGGTCATGGATCCCAGCACGCACCACACCGGCGCCGCGCACGACCCGGCCGCCCCAGGTGAGCACCACGCCCACGCCGGCCACCACGGCGGACACGCTCGTGGGGCGTCCTGGCCGACCGCTGCCAAGGCGACGCTGCACTGCCTGACCGGCTGTGCCATCGGCGAGATCCTGGGCATGGTCATCGGCACCGCGCTGCTGTGGGGCAACGTCGAGACCATGGTCCTGGCGATCGCGCTCGCGTTCCTCTTCGGCTACTCGTTCACACTGTTCGCGGTCCGCCGGGCCGGCCTGGGCTTCAAGAGCGCCGTCAAGGTGGCACTGGCCGCCGACACCGTCTCCATCGCCGTGATGGAACTGGTCGACAACGGCATCATCGCCCTCACCCCCGGTGCGATGGACGCCCACCTGTCCGACGGACTGTTCTGGTCGGCGCTCTTGGGCGGGTTCGCCGTCGCATTCCTGATCACCACACCGGTCAACAAGTGGATGATCGGCCGAGGCAAGGGCCATGCCGTCGTCCACGCCCACCACTGACCCAGCAAGCCAGCCGCGCCAGGCCCGGACACCCCGCACAGACAGGGCGGCCCGGGCCCGCCGGCCATATCCCGAAAACCGCGACGCCCGGCGCCCGGAGTTGCGTGGGAGTGGCCGGTCCAGTCGGCCACCGGGGCCACGCTCCGGCGCGACACCTGTTCCCTCGCGGGTCCACGACACGGGCCGGCCACGAGCAAACGCCAAGCGGCCAGCGGCCCGCGAACGCAGGCGAGGTTTCTCCTGCCCCACCCGGTGTTACCCCTACAAGGCGAGGCCAACGCCCGCCACGGGCATCCATCTCACCGGAGGACGATCATGACCACTGCTGCCAAGGCCATGCTGGACACCTATCCCGCCGACCTGGACAACGTCGACTGCGACAAGCTCGTCCGCTGTATCGAGGAATGCCTCGCCTGCGCACAGGCATGTACCGCCTGCGCGGACGCCTGCCTGTCGGAGGACATGGTCGCCGAGCTGACCAAGTGCATCCGCACCAACGCCGACTGCGCCGACCTCTGCACCGCCACCGCCGCTGTGCTCTCCCGCCACACCGGATATGACGCCAACGTCACCCGCGCGGCCCTCCAGGCGTGCGCGACCGTCTGCAAAGCTTGTGCCGACGAGTGCGGGCGCCACGCAGAGCAGCACAACCACTGCCGCGTATGCGCCGAAGCCTGCCGCCGCTGCGAACAGGCATGCAACGACCTCATCGCCTCCCTGCGCTGAGTCACCGGCCAAGTCGGCGTCGGTGCCTGTTCAGGCCGCCACCCCCGCGCGCGCATCGGCGGCGGCCGGCCCGGCTCCTTGCGTTCCTCGGCCTCGGCGCGTCGAATCCACCTCATCAACGAGGCCGAGCGGACGCGAGGTCCTTCCCGCGATCGATGAGCCTGCCCGTGAATCCGTCGCTCACCCGCGCCCTGGCTGACCGCTCTACACGACCTCCAGAGGGAAATCAGTGTGCGCTCCGTCCGCGATGACCTTGATCTGGACGGTGCCCGGGGACGCACCGGCGATGAGCGGAACATCCGTGCTGCCCGTGCCGTTCGAGGACGTGGTGATCATGACGGGAGAACCGCCCTGGAAATCGGTGCCGGTTCCTTGGGGGTCGTCCACGTAGAAACTCACCACCTGGCCTCCGGCCGGTTCGCCGCCGGCTCGGGCCATAACAGCCAGCGGAGCAAACTCCTGTCCCTTTCCCACCTGTTGCCCCTCACCCGTGATCAACGTGAGTGAATCCATTGCTCTGGTACTCCCTTGCAGTGGACAGTGCCGAGCAACATTGCTCGGTCGGACGGCTGTTGTTCCGGGTTCCCACTGAACGAGCGTCCGAATCCCGTGGCCGTCGCTTTGGCGGAACCGGCACCAAAAAATGCGACGCCGTGTCCGGCACCAGAAAATGCGACGCCGTGTACTGGGCGGATGTGCGCGGCTCGATGCCTGACCTGGTCCAGGCGGTAGGGCCAACGGGGTGGTCTGCACGCCGATTTGCCGCGGCTGCAGCGTCGGGTCCGGTCCGACCGGGGGTCATGTCAGCGTCTACTTCGAGTCAGGTTCATCGACTGTCAGCAGTGGATCGCCGAGCACGAGAGCAGTCCTGGCGGCGCTGTCCCGTGTCACCGGAACGCGGCGACATTGCGGGCGGCCCAGTCGGCGAAAGGACGCGGGGCGCGGCCGAGGACCTGCTGTACGTCCGGGCTGACGCGCAGCTCGGCCGGGCTCGGGGAGCCGAGGATGTCCAGGGTGTCGTCGGCAAGCTCCGCCGGCATGCTCTGGGTCATGGCGGTCTTGGCCTCTTCGCGGGTGAGTTCGTGGAACCTCACCGGCGAGCCCAGCGCGGCGGCGATGGCCTTTGTCTGCTGGCGCGGAGTGATCACCTCCGGACCGGTCAGCTCGTGGACGCTGCCGACGTGCCGGTCATCCAGCAGGCAGGCTGCCGCGACAGCGGCGATGTCCGCCGGATCGATGATCGGCACCCCGACGTCGCCGAAGGGCGCGGCGACGACCTGTTGCGCACGGACGGACTCGGCCCACCACAGGGCGTTGGAGGCGAAGCCGCCCGGCCGCAGGATGGCCCACTCCAGGCCGGACTCCCGCAGCATGTCCTCCAGTGCGCGCATCGCGATCCGCGTTCGGCCGCTGGGCCTGGTCACCACGCCCAGCGTGGAGAGCAGGACGACGCGGCGGACCCCGGCGGTCGCAGCTTCGCTGATGATGTCGGCAGGGTTGGCTCCAGTGGCGTGCAGCTCGCCGGACAGGAGCAGGAACAGCGCTTTCGCGCCGGTCAGTACGGGCTTGAGACTGGCCGGTTCGGCCAGGTCGCCCACCACGTGGCGGACGCCGTCCGGCACCGCCGCCGTATGGCGTGACACGGCCGTCACTTGCCGGCCCGCCTCGGCCAGCGCTTGCGTCAACGGTCGGCCGATATTTCCGGTGGCCCCGGTTACTACGATCATGATCAGCTCCTTGTCGGATGTCCTCTGTGGCCGTCACGCTAGGAGCCGGGCTTACTTTTGGTAAGGACATACCTTCAGGTAAGCTCATGCGGTGATGGAAAGTGTGCAGCACAGGCAGGCCGGGACGGACAAGCGGTATGACGTGTTTCACACCGGCTGCCCCGCGCGCGAGGTGGTCGACCACGTGACCAGCAGGTGGGGCGTCTGGGTGCTGATTTCGCTGCGGAACAACGACCTGCGGTTCTTCGAGTTGCGCGAGAGCATCCAGGGCATCAGCGAGAAGATGCTCGCCCAGACCTTGCGCGCGCTGGTCCAGGACGGCCTGGTCTGGCGGGAGGTCGAGCCGACGACGCCACCTCAGGTCACCTACGGACTGACCGGGTTCGGCCGGGACGTCGGCGAGCCGCTGACGGAGCTGTTCGACCGGATCACACAGCAACTCTCGCCGCGCAGCGCGGGATAGCGCAGTACTGGCTGGTGCACGTGGTACTGGCTGGTGCGCGTCGCGCGACGCGAGGGACGACCTGGTGAGCCAGATCTCAGCCCGACCGACAGTCCGCCCGACCGACAGCGCCCTCCGGCCGCCCCGAACGCGCCGCGTGACGTCCAGGTGGAAGATCACCACGGCCGTGACCTGTGGCCCGGCACCACAGCGAGGCGTGGCAGCAGATCGCCCTCCAGCTGGGCGTCTCCCGGCAGTCGCCCGAGCTCTCCGATCCCCCGGAGACCGAGCCCGCTCTGATCGTCCGCACGGACAGGGCCCGTCCGTCGTGGTGCTTCTGTTCTCACCGCGCCGGGCCGGCCCCGGTCCTGTGGTGAGGGCGGCGCGGGCGTAGCGGACCGCGAGGTTCCCGAATACGGTGGCCCGTTGGGGTGATCCAATGACATCGATATCGGTGTCGAAGCGGCCGATGGCGGCGGCGAGTCCGGCCCATGACCAGGAGCCGAGGACGAGTCGGCAGTGACGGGAGCCGAGTTCCCCGACGATTCCGTCCTGGGCGAAGGTCCCGACGTCACAGGCCGGGAGGTGGAGGATGACTTCACCTTGGCCGGGCCAGTCGGTGGTGGGGCCGTCGTTGCCACGCAAGCGGCTGGTGAGGTCGCCGTCTGCAGCGCGTGAGCTCGAAGGCGACGCCGGGGCCCGGTGAAGTGGGCGTAGGGGAGGTTGCCGGTCATCGAGCGGAGCGTTTCGTTCACTTGGTGCATCGTCTCCGCGCCGGTCAGCTGCGACCGGGCCGCGAGGATGGTGTCGGCGGCCAGGAGGGAAGAGCCCGGACCGCCCGCCCGAAACACTCCAGCTCACGCAAGCCGCATGCTCTCGCCTCGTCGCGCGCGGCCGACGCTCACAGTCCACAGCCAACGGTTCCCAGCGTCTCTGCCGGGGCCACTTGCCCGCCAGCCCCAGATTGGCCCGGCTCCGCAAGTCCGGAAACCCCTGCGCGATGACAGCAGCCGGCTCCAGGCATGCCATGCCCGAGTCCGCTGCCGTCGGGCCCGTGGCACATCCCAAGGTTCCGTAGGTGCGGACTGCGTCCTGAAGCTTCCGGGCGACGGAATCGAGCGTCGCGAATCCCTGGCGCCCATTGATCTCGCGCAAGGCCAGGCCGACAGCCTCGGATGTGGCATCGGCCGCTGCCTTGCACTTCGCAGTGAACATCCGAGGCGGCGACGACGAGCAGGGCGAGTTCGTGGTTCAGAGTCGCGCCGGATCGCGCTACCTGCTGTTAGCCGAGCAAGTGGCTGATGCCGCCTTGACCGTCCGCTCCGTTCCAGATCACGGCCCCCAACCAGAACGGGAACCAGAACACCTCCTCCGGCAGGAAGGGGGTGGAGATGAACCAGATGAGAGGCAGGGCAACGAACACCAGGCAGCAACCCCTGCCACTCCTGCGAGAAGCGGATGACGGCGGTGTTGTATTCGTGGGCATCTCGCGAAGGTAGGTGGCGCTTACAACTCGCGCATGAGTACCCGTACTCACGGCGTCGGCTGTGGTCGCTCCTGGGATGTCCGCCGTGGCTTGGCGCCTACCTTGTGATGGGCGGGGCGGCTGAAAGCCTCGCCGGTTACAAGGACTCTGCCCACGTCATGACAGGCCGAGGATCTGGGCCGGTAGACCGTCCAGCTCTGGGCCGGTAGACCGTCCAGCTAGGGGGCGATGCGGGGTGCGTCGTAGCCGGCGTCCAGCACTACCGGAATCTCCGGATTACCCCGTCCCGGCGAAGCACGGGGGCGGGCCGGCCTGCCCCTCTTCCCCGACCGCACGCTTCTGCTCGTCCAAGCCCGCCGCCTCCGCCACCGGCTCGGCACCAAGGCCGCCCGCAACACTTGGCCACGACCGCCTCAGACCGTCGTGTAGGCCAGAGCCAGACACGTCCGCTCGCCGGTCGAGGTCTTCCGAGGCTTGCCGATCATCCCATCAGACATGAACATCCGGCCATGGGTATAGAGAATTTCCGCGCCGTAGGAGAACGCACACTCCGTGTCGTGCGTGCTTCCCCGGACGTGGCTCGCCAGCAGGGTCACTGGCGTGAAGCTGTCCCCGCCGATGCTGACGATCTGCTTGCTGCCCTCACCGAAGACCGGTTCTCTGTAAGCGATGAGGTTGCCGCCGTCCATACGCAGCGGGTACATCGCGTGCCGGACGCCCGCGTCGGCCTTGTCGGATGTCGGTTTTCCCGTGGTGAGGTCGAACGAGACAATCTCATTGGTTCGGACGAACTCCTCTGTGCCGACCTGGTGCTCCTCGGTGGGGAAGTAGATCCTGTCGTTGCCGACCACCACGCCGCGGCAGCCTTCCACTTCGTCGAAGGTGCAGTCCACCACGTACCGGTCCCGCGGCGCGGGGATGATGGTCTTGAGTTTGCCGGTCTTCTCGTCGATCGAGAAGAAGTCGCGGCTGTCCGAGACGTCGCCCGAGGCGCTGAAGAGTTTGGCGGTGACGACCAGCGGTCGCGTGGAGACGATCGACGGGTAGGCAAAGCCCGTTGGCATCCTGAACGTCGAAATCGGCTCGCGCGTGGCGGTGTTGATGTTCTGGACCTCCCAGTACAGGCTTTCGTACGGACCACACCTGCGGACCGCCGCAAGCGTCTCGCCGCCCCCGTATCCCACGTCGGCGCACTTCTCGGCGTTGAGCTGGGGCTTCCACAGTTCTCTGCCGTCGGTCAGGCCCCAGGCGGCGCCGCCTTTGTCGCCGGAGGCGGCGACCGTGTTCCCGCTCAGGGTGACTTCGTCGAACCGGACCTTCTGGTCATCGGCCGCCGTGCCGCCGCTGACGGACCGGCTCCACAGCAGTTTGCCCTTGGTGAGATCGATCGCGCCGACCTCGGTGCAGGGCACGGTGTCCTTCGTCGTCCTGGGCTTGGTGGCTTCGAAGGCGATCGCGGTTCTGTTGTCCTTCGATGTGTGGTGCGAGGCCGCGCAGAGCTGGCCGGGCAGCGCGATCGTCCACAGTCGAGTGCCATCGGCGATGTCGTACCCGCTGATCGACGCAACGCCCGGCTTGACGTACACCGTGTCGGTCAGCCAGGAACCGGCGACTTTCACATCGGTGGTGACGACGGGGACAGGCAATGCGAACGCCACCTCGGACCGGGTGTCCGTGGGGACTCTTTCCCCGCCCGGGCCGTCCGCGGCCTCCCTCCCGGACTTGCCGTCTGTCCCGGCCGAACCCCTGACGTCGTTCCTCCGCTCGCCGTCACCGTTCGCGTACCAGACTCCACCACCGACGATCAGCACCGTGGCAACAGCCGCAGCGATGACGATCCGCATGCGCGTGGTCGGCTTCCTGCGGTCGCCGGGGCCCGGCGGCGGCGTGTGCGCCTGCGGCTGAAGGGACGGGGGCCACTGCGGATATCCGTATCCCGGCCCTTGCTGCTGTGGCGGGAGCGGAGCGCCGAAACCGCCGGGCGGGGGTTGCTGCGCCATGTGGATGAGCCTCTCACTTGCCGAACGCCATCACGATCTTCTTCGTCTTCTCTTCGGCGTCCGTGATCGCGGAGGCGACGAAGCTGTTCGCAAGGTAGAAAACACCGTGCGCGTACACGAAGCGCGCCTTCCAGAAGGTGCTCTCGATCTGCGCCGTCGACGCCGGATGCTGGAGCAGCACCTTCGGCGTGCCGCCCGTCGGAGCGAGGGTGGCGACCGCGCCGCCCCTGTCAGTGGAAGCTGCCACGTACAACAGGACGTTGCCGCCGTCTCCCAGGTGCAGCGGGGTCATGGTGCGACCGGTGGGGGCCGCAGCACGCCACTTGGGCCTGCCGGTGTCCAGGTCGAAGGCCACCACCGCGTTCGCGGTGCGGCTGGCGCTGGTGTCGGTCGCCATGTACAGGGTGTTCGTGTCGGCGGCGACACCCGTGCAGTCCTCCACGCCGTCGGCCTTGGCCGCGAACGAACCAGTGCACATGGGCTCGTACGTGTCGTCGCCGACCTGGATCCGGGAGCGGAGTTTCCCCGCGTCGGTCAGCGCCAGGACAGCCCGTTTCTTGACATTGCTGTCATCGTGCCGGAATGCCGAGAAGACAAGCGGGCTGACCGAGTAGACCTTCTCGACTCTCCAGTGGAGGTCGAGCCGGTAGGCCCACTTGACCCTGCCGGTGACCGGGTCGACCTCGCTCAGCTCCTCCTGCACCTGGTTGGGGTCACTCGTGCTGCACCCGGCGGCGGCGATCAGCCTCCGGCCTCCCGCGAAGGCGTCCGGTTGACAGGTGCCCGGCGGGCGCGAGCCCCACAGCTGCTTTCCGTCGGCGAGCGAGAAGGCGAACGACTGGCGCCCACCAGCCGCGACCACCGTGGAGCCGCTGATGGTGAGCGTGATGTCGGAGGGCAGCGGCTGGTTCGAATCCTTCGGGATCGGCCTCTCCCAGCCCGCCTGGCCGTTCCGCAGGTCGATCTGCTGGAGTCCGGTGCACTTCTCGCGCTCGCCGGGCTTGTCGTTGACACCGATGACGATCGTGCCGTTGTCGGCGGGCGCGACGGGTGCGGCACAGAGCCCGGTGGGCAAGGTCAAGGCCCACTTGCGTGTGCCGTCGGCCGTCGAGTAGGCGGAGACCGTCTTGTAGACGCCCACGACGACGATGTCTCCGACGACCCACGGCCCGTACACGTCTGCACCCCTGCCGGGCAGGTCGACGTCGTTCCTGAGCAACCAGTTGACCTTGGCCTCGCCCGGTTTGCGCCCTGCGTTGAGGTTCTCGTTCCGGGCGCCGCTGGCAGCTCCGCCCGGGCCCTGGCCGGCAGAGGCGGACCCGGAGGGCTCGGCGTTCTGGCTCGGCTTCGCCTCCGGCGTGTTCGTGTCGCCGCCGCCGACCGCGAACCAGACGCCGCCGCTGATCACCAACAGGGCCGCAAGGACCGCGCCGATGAGCGCAACTCGCCTGCCCGTGAACAAGCCGCGACCGTCGCTGCCACCGACGGACGGGGTAGGAGCACTCGTGGGCCGCTGCGCGGGTTGGCCGCCGTGGGGGTTGAGCCGACCGCCGTACGGGCCGGGGACCTCGTGCATCGGCGCGACGTACTGCTGGCCGTTGACGCTGGGCTGCGAGGCGAACGGTGCGGGCCGGCCGACTGGCTGCGGGGGACCGTAACTGGACTCGGACGGCAGCAAAGGCACGCCCTGCGGAGCTCCCTGAGACGGTACCTGCGGAGCGCCAGAACCCTCCGGTGACGGGTGGCTGGGCGGGTGAGTCATCCGTGCTTCCCTTTCGTACGGTGCGCTGACCGGCCGGTGCTCCCGGTGCCGGCAGGGGCATCCGGGGCAGGCGTTGCTGCGGTGGATCGGATCGCGGCGCAGGCGGCCGGATCGGCGTTGGGGGCAGTGCAGTGGAACCGGACCTGGTCAGCGCGACGGCGGAAGAAACTTCCAGGCTTGCAGCCACCGCGCCTGCTGTCAGCCGATCCTGGGAGGCGTCCCGGGCCCGGAGGGGCGGTACCCGTCGACGTAAGCCTTCGTGCCCCGGCGGGAGCACAGGGTGATCGCTACCGCTGAGAGAACCAGCGCGCACACGAAACCGATGAGTTGGGCTCGAACGGTCTCCGAGCCGAAGTCGGCCTGGGCGATCATCGACCCTATTGCCACACCGGAGAGACCGGCGATGATGCCGAACTGTACGATCAGCCGCTCGGCTCCGTCGCCGTCGCCCGCCAGGAGGCGAAAGGCGTTCCGCGCGATGGACAGGCCGAAGAGCAGAAGCACCAGCCCGATGATCGGGCCGAAGCCGGACTCGAACGTCTTGACTCCGGTGTAGGCGGCGTAGCAGGCCATGCTCCCGCCGAGCAGCACCGAAAAGACTCCCGCGGCCGTCGCGACGGCCGGCCGCGGCGCGGAGACCGGTGCCGGGGCGGAGCGGCGGTCAGACGGGTTGCGAGGCGCGTGCGTCACAGCGTCCCCGTCCGAAAACGGCCGTTGGGCTCGACGGCCCGCTGGAAGTCCTGCCCGGCTGATCCGGGCCCGCTCGGCCCCGAAAAATGAGTCTCCACCGTGTATCCGCCTTCCTTGGTTGAGCCGCTGGGGCGAGCCGTTGTCCATGAGGCAGCGGTCGCCCTCAGCGGCGGCGTGCTCTGCACTCTCGCGTTCTCCCTGGTCAGCGCGCCAGGTCAGGGACCGGCCACTTGTGGCCGGTGCGGAAGACAGGGTCGCCGGGACCGGGACCGACGGCGAAAGGCGCGAGGTGACGGGGAGTTCGGCCAGTTGGTGCGTCGACGGCGACGCAGGGCGGGGACCCCCACCGGGATCCTCCGGCACACGACGTGCTGGCCGGGACCACCCACCATGGCACGGCCCCGTCACTCGGCTTCGTGTGGCTGCGCGCCATAGTTGGCCCGTCCGGCCAACTGCGCGTGCAAATTTCCCGAGCAGGTCTGCGGAAGAGGCCCGCGCTTCGACCAGAGGCGCTGCGTCCTACAGAGGGGCGCCAGGTCAGCGGCCTGGGACTGTCTCTTTGAAGGGATGCGGCACAGGGGATACCAGGGCGCCCGGCGCAATGGCCGAGGGGCTTGAGGAGTACCGGGGGGGAGCTGACCGGGTACTGCTACCGGATGTCGGGGGTCTTACGCCGAGGCCGAGGACGCCGCGCAGGAGGCGCTGGTGCGGGCGTGGCGGAGCAGCGGCCGCTTCGAGGGGCGCTCGGCGCTGCGGACGTGGGTGTACCGCATTGCCAACGTGCAACGTGTGTCTGGACGCCCTCGCATCAGGCAAGCGGCGGGCGCTGCCGATGGACCTGTCCGGGCCAAGTGGGGGCGGCACCCCGCCGGCGCCCTCGCAGGACTCCGCTCTGTGAGTGGAACCCTGCCCCGGCAGGGTTCCGGAGGCGGCCGCCATGGCGGGTGAGTCGGTCCAGTTGGCGTTCGTCCGGGAACAGCTCCACGTACTCCTGCTCGCAAAGCTGCGGGCGGCGAAGCAGTTCCACCGGTCGAGGGCGGTGATCGACTTCAGCCACATCCGGGCCGCCCGGAGGGGCCCAGAAGCGGGCCGAGCCCGGTCGACGCGCGGTCGTCATCCTGCTCGCCCCGGTGTCGGCGCTCGCCGCGCACATCGTGTTCAGCGAGGAGGGCTACGCCGGTCCGAGCCCAGCTTCCATGCAAGGCCGCCTGCAAATCCGGACAGCCTCTCGACGTGACGAGTGACACGATTATCGGCACGCGACGACAAATCCTGTGCGTGACACCAAGGTTGACCACGGAATCTATGGAACAACCTCGGCACGACCGGCTGCACCGGAAGATCGAGTTCGTTCAACATCACACTACGTGTGGGCTCCTGTCCGTATAGCGATCCCCGGCCGCCCCGCGACTTCGCTTCCTGGGGCATGACGCTGTAGTCATATCCACCGACGGCCCGCCGGGGCCCGGACGGCCTGACCAGCCGGCTGCACCTCGGCAAGGGGTCGTCGATGCGCCGCCGTATGCGAACCAACGGTTCGGGCGCAGCAACTCACAGCGACTCGCATCAACCAGGGGGAACACCCATGTCTCAACTGAGCCGACGCAGCGCCCTCGGCGCCTCCGCCACAGCTCTGGCCGGCCTCACTCTGACAGCCTTCGCGCGCCCGAACGGGCCGCCCGGTCCTCCGTCCGCCGGTCACGACAACCGCGCCCACTCCCCGGAAGGTCACGGGCACACCCCGACGCAGCCGAAGCCGTTCGACGAGTTCTTCAAAGGACGCCGCATACAGGGCGCGCCGTCGCAGCACGAAGGACACCACGGCGTCGGCTACTCCGTGCGCATCGATGGCCGGGAGCTGCACGTGATGCGGAACGCCGACGGTACGTGGATCAGCGTGGTCAATCACTACGAGACGTTCGCCGGCCCGCGGGCCGTGGCTCGTGCCGCCGTGGTCGAACTTCAGGGCGCGCAGCTCGTCCCTCTGCTCTGACTGCACCGACTTCACCGCCGTCCGGCAACGCCGTCCAGCCCTGAAAACCGAAGGCACTTCCATGACCGTACGCAAGAATCAGGCGAACCTCAGCCCCGCCGAGAAGCGCAACTTTGTCGAGGCGCTGCTCGAGCTCAAGCGCAGCGGGCGCTACGACACATTCGTCACTACTCACAACGCGTTCATCATGAGCGACACCGACAACGGAGACCGGGTGGGCCACCGTTCCCCGTCCTTCCTGCCCTGGCACCGCCGGTACCTCATAGAGTTCGAGCAGGCTCTCCAGGCAGTGAACCCGGAGGTGGCTCTGCCCTACTGGGACTGGACGGCCGACCGCTCCCCCACATCCTCACTGTGGGCCACCGACTTTCTCGGCGGTACGGGCCGAAGCAGGGACGGACAGGTGAGCGACGGCGCATTCGCGGTGACCGCCGGCAGCTGGCCGGTGTCCGTACGGGTCGACGGACGTGGTTTCCTCCGCCGCGCTCTGGGAGCCGGCGGGCGGCAGTTGCCCACGCGTGCGGAGGTCGACTCGGTGCTCGCGATGCCCACGTACGACACCGCGCCCTGGAACAGCGCGTCCGCCGGTTTCCGCAATCACCTGGAAGGCTGGCGCGGCGTCAACCTTCACAACCGTGTCCACACGTGGGTGGGTGGCCAGATGGCCACCGGCGTCTCCCCCAACGACCCGGTCTTCTGGCTGCATCATGCGTTCATAGACCGGCTCTGGGCCCAGTGGCAGGCCCGGCACCCGCGATCGACGTATCTGCCTGCCGCCACGACGCCCAACGTAGTGGACCTCAATGACGTCATGCGTCCGTGGAACGACGTGACGCCCGCCGACATGCTGGACCACACCAGGCATTACACCTACGACACCGCGGCGTGACCCGAGCCTGCGCACTGGCAGACATACCCCGGGCCTGCCGCCGACGTTGTTGTCCGTGAATCTTGGATACTCCGGCCGACGTTTGCTGGCCGGAGTATCCGGATACCGGACTCCGGCAGGGGTCTGCGCCGACCTTCCGAACAGCGGTGGACGCGCCGCCCCTTGAACTCGGCACCGCTGGTGAAGCCGCCCGGCGTCCGGCCGTTGTCGGTGACCGGCGTTGGCGGGCGCTCGTTGGACAGGGCCGGCCAGTCGCCCCGGTGCGGCTGTGCGGAGGGGCACAGGTGTGCGCCGGCTCCCCGGGAGGTGCGCCAGGACCGGTGGCCAGCTCTGCTTCTCGCCCTGGCCGAGGACCGGGTCGAGGCGCTGTCCCCCAGCGGCCACACGGTGCGCTGCGGTGAACGGGATGATGCCCAAGCAAGAGGGCGAGCGGGTGGGTGACGAGGGTGGCCGGTCATTCGCGCAGCGTTTCAAGAAGTTCGGGGGATTGATCCTTTCTTGTCAGGTTCACAGCTATATTGGTCAGAGTAAGCAACCCCCAGCCCTCGGGTTCCATGCGCGATGATGTTGAAGGCTTTCATGCGACGTATGGTCACAACGCACGAGGAGCAGTGGTCGACGTCGACTTCGGTCGTCTTCGAGGACACGGCTCCGGCTGATGAGATCGCGGGTTTGCGCTCGGAGAACCTGAGGCTGCGGAGGGCGCTGCGCGGGCGGGCGGTGACCGAGCGGGCCCAGGGGATGGTGATGGCGCTCATGCCGTGTTCTCGTGACCGCGCCCAGGACTTGCTGTCGGACATGGCCGGCCGCTGCGGGCTGAAGGTCCGCGAGGTGGCTCTCGCCCTGGTCTCCACGTCCGAGGGCCGGCCGCTGTCGCTGCGGATGCAGGGTGAGCTGGCCCGCGCCGTGCAGCGCCAGAGTCAAGAGGACATCGCCTGATCGACCCGCCGGGTCGCCTCGCAGTCGGGCAGCGCCGGCGGGAAGAGCAACCCGTGTTGTTCCGGGTGGGATCGCGATGTGGGTGACCTCCGGGGGGCTCCGGGGCCCCGTCCAGCTTTCCTGCGTTCCGTCCCCACGCGTGAAAAGAAGCGACCCCTTGGGAGGTTCCTGTGCAGAAGAATCGAGCACGACCGGCGAAGATTGACCAGGCGTTCCGTGACGCGGACGGCCAGGCAGTGCAGATCGACGGCAGAGCAGTCCACCTCGCCTTCGCGATCGCGATCCCGTGGACGGTCGCCGGGCTGGCCCTCCGGTTCACCTCCGCCGTGGACCGCCCCGAGCAGGGGGTGTGTCTGGAGTTGTCCAGCGGTGACCTCCTCGTCAACCGCCGACACACCCCGGACGTCTGCCTCTGGGCCGGCACGACCCCCTCGACAGTCGATCTGGACATCCTGCGCAACCCCACAGCTCCCTGCACCCTGCGGGTATGGAACTGCTGGCGCGGCACCCGCGGCGAACGCCGCATGTGGACCGGGAACGCCGGCCTGCTGGTCGACCTCAACCCCGGCGCGTCCTACCGGTTCAGCTGCAGCGACGGGACCGGCCCGGCGGCCTTCACCGACCTCGTGTTCACCCTAAAGGTCCAGCCGAAGCACACCGATCCCTGGCGGGAGGCCGCTGCGCCCCCGGCTTTCGAACAGGGACCGCACGCCACACACCCCGTCAGCGCGAACACGTGAACCGAACCGCCACCCCGGCCACCGCAGGAGGACAGCCCGCGGGCGTCGAGGACAACTACAGCGGCAGCAACTGAGCGCAGAGCCCGGACTCCGGACCGTTCCTCCGGGTCACTCCTCCGGGTCACTCCTCCGGGGACCGAACCGCCCCAGGATGAGGAAACAGGGAAAACGAAGGACCGGAAAGCGCCGTGGGCGCCTCCGGTCCTTCTCCGTGCCCCGCCGGGACTCTTCTCCTCCACAGCGCGGAGGCGGGTGGTGGGTGGTCAGCCGGTGCAGTTGGGCACTGCAGGGGCGCTGCCGACGCAGTTGTTGGGGATGTTGGCGGTGATGGGTGTGTTGGTGGTGGTCATCGTTCCGCCGGAACGGTGGACGCCGCCCGCGGTGAGCCCGGCACTGTTGGAGGTCACGGCGGTGTCGGTGAGGGTGGTCGCGGTGGAGTTGTTCGCCGCGATGCCACCACCCTGCGTCCCGGCCACGTTGCCGATGACGAACAGGGGGCTGCCCGTCACACCGGTGGTCGTCAGGGTGCCCCTGACGCCGTTGTAGATGCCGCCTCCCTGCAGCAGGGCGGTGTTGTCCGAGACCTGGCTGCGCGTGAACGTCGCGGCGGGAGCGGTCCCGTTGGGGGTGTCGGCGTTGGCCAGGCCGCCTCCGTTCAGTGTCGCGGTGTTGCCGGTCAGGCTGCTGACGGTGAGGGTGACTGCGCCGGAGTTCAGGATGCCGCCCCCGTTGCCGACGACGCTGCCGCCCGTGAACGCGACGCCCGTCGTGAGGGTCAGGGAGCCCTTGCTGCTGACCTCGGCGATACGGAAGGGCAGCAGTGAGGAACGGGTGACGGTCGCGGGGCCGAGCATCTCGATGCGGGAGGTGATGACCGGCAGTGCGTTGGCCAACCCACCGTGCGGCGAGGTCATCGCGTAGGTGCAGCCCGATGCGAGGACGAGAGTGTCGGGGGCGCTGGTGGAGTTGGCGAGGTTGACCGCCGCGACGAGGGCATTCTCGCTGCACGCCACAGGTATGGTGGCGGCGTGCGCCGCGGTGGTGGTGGCGGCCAGCCCTCCGGCCACGACAGTCGTGAGGGCCACAATCCGGACGATGGTGCGGACACGTCGCATGACGCCGCCTCTGTTTGAAACCGAACGGGATCCTGCGCGGCGCGGCGCGCCGCGAGGTCAGTTCTACGCCTGGAGCCGTCGTTCAGACTCGCCGGTCGGGACCAGCCCCGCAAGGGCGTAGGGGGCGGTCCGGCGGGATTCCTCGCACGCCGGAGTGCACGCCCCGCTGTCGGCGTACATCGAAAGGTGCGCAGGTCGGTTCAGACGAAAGCGCACTGGCTTGAGGACATGCCGCACCTCGTGGGGTATCGGGTGTCTTCATCCCGCTCTACTCCGCTGGTGCTGCCAGCCGGAGTCCCACGCCGATCGCTGCCAAGTCCCTTTCATAGGCGCCGTGTCGACGGGCACACCGGGCCAGGTCTCGGTCGTGGCAGAACGCGCCCCCTCGGGTGACGTGCGGATCGAATGCCCAGTCCTCGGTGCTCGGTACCTCGTGGGGAGCGCCCGGGTAGGGGGCATAGAGGGTGGAGGTCCACTCGTCGGCGTTTCCTGCCATGTCCAGCACACCGAACGGGCTGGCGCCTGCCGGGAACGAGCCGACCGGCATCGTGGTGCCGATACCGAGGTCTACCAGATTGGCCAGGCCGGTGCGGTACTGCGCGCCCCAGGGGAACTCCCGGCCGTCATCGCCCCGGGCGGCGCGCTCCCACTCGCCCTCCGTGGGCAGCCTCACCCCCGGGTCGTCGAGCTGTTCCCCGAGCCACTGGCAGTAGGCCATCGCCGCGTCCCAGGTGACCCCGACGATCGGGTGGTTCGCCGATGTCTGCGGAGTCGGTCTGCCGGTGGCCGCCGCGAAGAGCGTCCACTGACCGACCGTGACCTGGGTGCGGGCGATCCGAAATGCCGGGACGCGGATCTCCGCGCGCGGGGCCTCCTTCCTGTACCACTCCACCGGCACCCCGGTATCGGCATAGCGGAGCGCCACCTCTGCCACCTCATCGATCGGCGTACCCCGACGCAGCAACCCGGCCGGTATCTCGACCCAGTCCACCTGCTCCACCCGCATGGTCTCTCCTCAGCTCGGCCGAACAGCTTGCATGATCACCTTTATGGACTCGGCGGGCCTCGGCCGATGGACCTGCCTCGGAGGTGACTTTGGAACCAGGACCCGCAGCCGTCATCCGCTGGTGCTTCGTCATGGTGGGGGCGTCGAGCGCGTCGAGGGCCCCGCCCCGGCCCAGGGGCCAGCCGGTGGCCGGTCCGCGACAGCGCACGCGGTATCAGCAACCGTGCCGGCGGACAACCCCCGTACGAAATGATTCCGCTGGACGAACTCTAGACGTCGCGGGCGTGGCCTCCCCTGCCTTCGAGGTGCCAGCGGATGATGCGTTCCGGGTGGATGCGGACCACGTCGTTGCTGAAGCAGTCCGGTGCCACGGACGGCACTTCGACCATGATCAGCTCGGCGCGGCCGCGGATCTTCACGCCGCGCCCCCATCCGGGGGCGGCGGCGGGTTCGTCCTGCGGGGTCATGTCGTCGACGACGAAGGCGACCTGCGGATGGGCTTCGGCGTTACGGTACTTCCGGCTCTTCGCGTTGTCGGGGCCGCCGATGTCGACGGTCCCGCCCTCGTTGAGCCGGAAGCCGACCGGGCGCAGGGCCAGCGTCCCGTCCGGGGCCGCGGTAGCCAGCCGGCCGAGTCCCCGCCCGAGCAGATAGGCGCGTTCAGCAGCGGTGCAGAGTGAGTTCATGCCAGGAACGTAGAACCTCAACCTGGGTGGAGATCAAGCCCTTCAAAGGCGCTATTCGGATACACCGGGGCCAGGTCGATGCAGATCCACCAGTCCCGAGCCGGGTCTCCACGGAAGGTGAGAACCTGATGCTGCCGGGGAGCTCGAAGTTCGGGTGTGGTCGATCCAATTCTGCGTGGAACCTGAGCGATGCGTCCTCCCTGCTCAGGTGACCGTGTAGCGGGGCGGTCGTCGGCTTGGAAACCCCGCGGGTTGAGCTGCCCCCTCTCACGGTGGCGGCGTCAGGCACTCAGGCAGGCAAAGGCACGATGCTCACCGCACGGTAGTCGTAACCGTCTTGCTTGAAGCCGGGAGCTTCCCACGCAAGGTTCACCTGCTGCCCGGGGAACAATGCACGGAAGCCAGCCATCTGAATGTTGGAGTAATGGCCGAAGCAGCCGCCGGGAGTCTCCGGCGAGTCGAGCACACCCCATCCCTCTTCCTCGCTCCACCAGCGAACAGTCGCAGTCACCATGCCCGGAACCCTACGAGCTCTGAGATTTCCGAGCACAGACGTCCTGGTCTGGCTGCTCCTGTTTCATCCCACGACATCCGGAACGCTGGGAACCCAGCGCGGTCACGCGCTGACGGACACCATTCCACTGCTGATCAACCATGCGCAGAACATGCGCGGGGTCACTGACAGTGAAGCCGGCCACGGGCCACTCACGCCCTGCGGGTTCGTGCGGTTTCTAGCACCGCGCGGGCCGCGTCGGATACGAGCCCCTGCGATGCCGGCACCCCAGAGTGACTACCGGTCACCATCGGGCGCGGAGCACGCGTCACTGTCCGGCAGGACAGCACAGAGCAGCGGGCGGTGTTCGGTGAGAGGCAGGACTCGGGCGGCTCGGGCATCGGTCATCTGGGCGGTGAGCTGCCGGAAGTGGGTGTCGTCGACGATCGCGTGGTTGAACGTGCCGTCGTGCGCCTCCCAGACGAACTCGGCAGATTCGTCCTGGGGCAGTGCGGCAAGGACGGCGGTGACGTCCGGGTTCAGGTCGGGCCAGACGCTCAGAAGTGCGCGCGGGCCCAGGCCGACTCGCACCGCGTCCAGATTTTTGGGTGTGATGCGGTGCCAGCGGGCGGCGTTGCGGACGTAGCTTTCCTCAAGGAGCAGTGTTCGGCGTGAGGCCAGTTCGGTGCGCACGCGCATCCAGAAGTTCTCGTCGGCCGGTTCTGTCACTTCCGCTTCGTCGAACTCGGCCGCGTAGGGCGAGGCTGCCAGCGGTCGCGGGAAGAGGCCGAGTTCGCGGGTGCGCGCCACAGCGTGCGGGCAGGGCTGTTCGCTGCCCACGTACAGGTACTGATCCCACCCGACGTGCACGGTGAAGGTGTCTCCGGCCTCCAGTCGGCACCAGGCGCCCTGGTCGCGGAGCATGACGCGGATCAGTTCCAGGGCGACCGGGAGGGAGACCTCGGCCCCGTCGTGGTAGCCGGTGAGGTCGGGTGGGAAGAGCCCGTCGAGGCCGTGCCCTGCAACGGAGGGCTCTGCGCCGAAGTGGACGTAGCCCGCGACCGCAGGGTCGCGGATCTCCAGCCGGTCGATGCCCGCATCCTGCGCGAAGGCAGCGACCGCCGCCAGGTAGGCCGCTTCGACAGGCCCGTGATCGCTGATCGTGTCCTCGGCACCGATGTAGCGCCCCTGCTCGTCGCGGTCAGCGGGGTCGTACTTGGTGATCTGGTGAACGAAGGCCGGTGGCACGAGGCTCCTCGGAGACGGAAGGGGCGCTCAGCGTAGAGCGCCGGCCGATCATGCCATTTCCGGGTCCGCCTGCTCGAAGCAGGACGTTGCGAGGCAGGCCGTGGCCTGATGCGAAAGTGCCGTCGTTGATCGCCGCGGAAGACGAGATGCCGGAGAGCCTTGCGAGGTTCTGGCTCGTAGCCCGTTCGCTCAGGACAGAGATCGAGGGGTGCACGCATGTGGCTTCGACCGCGCCAGTGAAGGTCCGCACCTCAACGCTGATCCACATGAGGACACGCGAGCGCCCGATGCCGTAAACGCTCCGGCATCCGCGCAGGTTCCCGCTCCCTACGCGGTCACATCGGAGCCCCGGGCGGCGCATAGTGATTCAAGTAGTCCTGCAGCCGCGGCTCCAGCGGTGGCAGTCGACTGGCGGCGACCGCATGCCGGAGGCGGTTCTCGATCCAGAACCGATGGGCAAACTCCTCGAACGACGGCGCACACCACGTGATCGCGGCCTTCTGCTCCTCCGCGTCCTCAAGATCAGTCTGTGTCTCCTCCCCGTCGCGCCGCGCCTCGTGCTCAGACTCGTAGTCGAGGTCGGAGTAGACCACGAACGCCACATTCCTTGGGCGCAGGTAGAGGTACCAGATGACACAGTCCTGTTGATCCCGGAAAAACCGCACCAGGAAGGTGGCCCGTGCTGTACCTGGACGCCAGCGATCCCGCTGATCCACGCGTACGTGATCACGACAAGCAAGGCCGGTCCGCCACCGTCAGCTCCCACCCGATGTGGCAGTCGATCACCTCACTCCTGCACCACACCGCGGAAGCGCTGGAGTGCGGTGAGCCCGTCGACAGATACCTCCGCCCCACCGAGCGAAGCGACTTTCAGCAGTGGCGCTTCGTCGGTGAACCGGAACCGCCCAAGGAGCGGAGAATCGCCAAGTACGGGGTGACGATCGACGATTAAAGACCGTGTCTGACCACAATCACGCCGCGCACAGTCGTTCTCTGAGGACGCGGCGCTGCGTGTCCGAGTGTCATAGGTGCGGCCAACCAGCGTGGCGGCGTGGGCCGCGAACATGTACTCGTGGGTGCACTGAGCTGTGGATGTCGCACCGTTCACCGTGAAGCGCTTCACGTGCTGCGTTCTGGCCTCGGTGCCGTCTACCTCGACGCCCACTGCAACGATGGCTGGCCACCCTGAGTGCTGCCTTCGTACGAACGCGCGCTGTCCATAGGCAGGGAGTCGCTGGCAGACGGCGCGCGCTCCCGACGTGACGGTCCGGGCGACAGCGGCCGGGACCGGAAGCGAGCGGTACCCTCCCGGTCACGTCATACGCCCGTCCTGCCCCGGGGGCGGCTGCCGGATGTCGACGTACACCCGGGCCTGGACCCCATGTTGGCCCGGGACGCGGGCCCGCACCGTGGTGGTGGCCGCCCACCGCTCCCCCAGGACACGGCACACTTCGAGGAGGGTGTCCTCGTCGAGGGCGTGGACGGTGAGTACGGCAAGGCCCGGCTCGGGCAGGTGGGTGCCCAGCGCATCGTCGGTGAGTTCCATGCCAGCAGGAACGCGGCCGCCCCACCACCGGTTACCGGCGGGCCCGGGGTTCACCCGGTCGAGAACGCACCCCGGGCAGCCGGTACCTGGCAACGGCGCATGCTCCTCCGCCTTCGCCAGGACCGAACCGGGGCAGGTGTGCCGCATTCTGCACCGTCTGGTGTGTGTCCCGGCGAGAAGTTGACGGACGTGGGTGAGGTGCTGCCATGGTTCGACGCGCTGCGGAGGGTGAACGCGGAGCGGGCCCGGGAAGTCTGGTCACAAGCACAGCCGCAGCATCGTTGTCCGGGATTCGGGCCCTCCGGCACCTCGCGGGGGTTTTTCATGTGAGGGTGCGGGACAGCGGAAGCCGTGTGAAGCGGATGGTGTCGTGGGAGCCCCGTGGGCCCGTCTCGTAGAGAAGTCCCGCCGTGATGACGCCCGTTTGTACCAGGTCCGAGTAGCCGGCCGGGTCTTTTGACGCTGTCCACACCGGTCGCCATGACCGGCCACCGTCGCTACTGGCCCGTACCTGCATGGCCTGTCTCCGTTTCGGGGCGGAAGGTCCGGAGTACAGCAACGGGCCCCGCCAGGCCGGTGTGGCGACTTGCAGCACGCTTCCTTGGACGATCGGTCCTGCCAGCAGGGGCTGCGGTTGGAAGGGGACGGAGAGCGTTTCGCCGCCGTCGGCGCTGTAGGCGTCCGCGCGATTACCGTCGGCCGTCGGGTCGTGGTCACGGGCGTTGATGTAGACCGTGCCGTCGGGCAGTTCGGCCAGGGTGCTCTCGTTGAGCGCGAGCGGGCCGTTCACCGAGCCGCTCACGTAGCCGATCCGCCAGGTATGGCCACCGTCGTCGCTGAGGAGCGAGTGTGCTCCGCTGCGGCCCGTGGTGCGTGAGCTGTGATTGGCCGGGACCAGGAGCCGGCCTCGGTCCGGGCCGTGCCGCAGGGCTACCGCATGGCCCGGCCCGACGGCGTACCAGCGCCAGTGCGCGGGTTTGACCGAACTTGTGATGTCCCGCTGCGGTGACCACGTTCTGCCGTTGTCGGTACTGCGCTGGACGTACACGCGGCGTGCCGAGGCCGCCGCCGTGCCGGACCTCACCTCCCGTTGGGTGGCTCCGCCGATGGTCCGGCACGTCAGCAGGACGACGTCTCCGCTGCCGGGGTCGATCACCGGCACGGGGTTGCCCACGGTGTCTCCTCCGGCGTCGGCCACCGTCTGGAGTGGCTGCCAGGTGCATCCGCCGTCGAAGGAGCGTCGCAGGACCAGGTCGATGTCGCCGTCGTCGGCGGCGGAGTGCCGTCGGCCTTCGGCGAAGGCCAGCAGCGGACCGTCCGGCACCTGGAGCGCTGCCGGGATACGAAAGGTGCGGTAGTCCGAATCGCCCGATCGGTACGGCACGGAAGTCCGGCACGACGCATGCTCGTACGCTGTGGCCGTCCCAGGCAGAAGTGCTCCTTGACCGGCGGCGACGACAACGGCAACGGCGAGTGCTAGTCGACAACCGACAGCGCCACGTCTCATCACGTCTCTCATTTCTTGGGGTGCTTTCGTGCATTTCTTGGGGTGCTTTCGTGCGCTTTGACGCGTTCCGTGTGGTGAGCCTTCGCCTGACAACATAACGACCGAAAGCGGACCAAAGACCGTGTTTGCGAGGCAGGTGGATGAGTCCGACCAGATGGACGAGAGGGAGAGGGAACTACGCGGGGAAGGGCATTCGCGACACTCGCCGCTGTGGCTCTTCTCGTCGCCGGGAGTGCTGCCCGTGCGCGGACCGGCGACGAGGCACCTCCAGTGCTGGCGCTGACCGGAGTGGAGGACGTGGCGCCTGCCGACCTGGCGAGGCTGCCGAGCCCGGACCGGCCGGCGCTGCTCACGGGTTGCGGATCCGGCTCACGTCCCGATGTGCCCCCTTGATAAAGGCCTGGCGAATTCCCGCACATATCGCCCTATGTGAGATAGACCACTTTCGGGGGCCATAGGCAGAGGCGGCCACCCCGGCCTACAGTCCTGTCGTTTGCGGAGTATTCGGCTCCGCGTTGTCCGGCCCAACCCTCCGCTCCGTACACGACCTGTACGCGCACGCAGAGACCGGGCCGATTCCCCGACTCACAAGGAACCGGGAACATCCGCATGGGCACGTTGGAAACCTGGGTCGTCGAGTTCAACGACGTCTTCTGGACATACCTGTTGATTCCGCTGGTCGCCGTCGCCGGCGTCTGGTTCACGCTGCGCTCCAAGGGCGTGCAGATCCGCCTGATCCCGGAAATGTTCCGGGTCTTCAGGGACAAGCCGCAGTCCGGCGTCAGCCCCTTCGGTGCCTTCACCATCTCCGCCGCCGCACGGATCGGCACCGGCAACATCGCCGGTGTGGCCACCGCCATCACCATGGGCGGCCCCGGAGCCGTCTTCTGGATGTGGGTGATGGCCCTGGTCGGCGGTGCCTCGGCGTTCGTCGAGTCGGTCCTGGCCCAGCTGTACAAGGTGCGCGACACCGAGCCCGGTACGTACCGAGGCGGCCCGGCCTACTACATGCAGAAGGCGCTCGGAATGCGCTGGCTCGGCGTGGTCTTCGCCGTTCTGATCACGCTCACGTTCGGGTTCGTGCTGACCGCGGTGCAGTCCAACACGATCACGGTGGCCACGAAGGGCTCCTTCGGCTCGGACGCCTCCTGGTTCAATCCCGTCCTCGGCATCGTGCTCGCCGCGCTGCTCGCGCTCGCGGTGTTCTTCGGCGTGAAGCGCCTGACCGCCGTCACCAAGGTCATCATCCCGGTGATGGCCGCGCTCTACCTGCTGACCGGCCTGGTCATCGTGCTCCTCAACCTCGGCAACGTGCCTGGCATACTCGCCGACATCATCGGCGGCGCCTTCGGCTTCCGCGAGGTCGCGGGCGGCGCCGTGGGTACGGCGATCCTGCAGGGCGTGCGGCGCGGCATGTTCTCCAACGAGGCGGGCATGGGTTCCGCCCCGAACGCCGCCGCGGCCGCGGAGACCACGCACCCGGTCAAGCAGGGCCTGGTCCAGACCCTCGGCGTCTACTTCGACACCTTGGTCATCTGCACCATGACCGCCCTCGTGATCCTCTCCGCCAACCCGACCCTCGGTGAGCGCGGCGGCGCGGACGTCACGCAGGCCGCCTTCACCGGCGCGCTCGGCGACTGGGCCGGTCACCTGCTGACCCTGGTGGTCTTCATGGTCGCCTTCAGCTCCATGATCGGTAACTACTACTACGGCGAGTCCAACATCCAGTTCATCACCCGCAGCAAGAGCGTGATGAGCACGTACCGTGCGATGGTCGTCGCCTGCGCCGTTCTCGGCGCGATCGGCTCCGTCCCGCTGGTCTGGAGCCTCGCGGATGTCACGATGGGCGCGATGGCCCTGGTCAACCTGATCGCGATCATCCCCCTCAGCGCGGTCGCCTTCCGCCTCCTCGACGACTACCTGGCCCAGCGCCGCCAGGGCCTCGACCCGGTCTTCCGCAAGGACAAGGTCCCGGGCCTGCGCGGCGAGGTGGAATGCTGGGGCCCGTCGGACCAGGACGCCGCGCCGCAGGAGCGGATGCCGGTCCGCTCGCTCTGACACACGGACGCGTCCTCGCGCGACCGTACGCATCGAAGGGCGGCATCCCGGGAGGGGTGCCGCCCTCGGGCGTTTCGAGGCCGGACCCGAATCCCAGCTACCGAGTCGAGTCGAGTCGCGAAGGAATTGCGGGACGGGATGTCCCCGATAGTGGTGTGGAGACGCTGGTCGCGGGTGGAGGGTGAACGCGATTCACGGGGGCAATCGAGTCTCCGTCGGACCCGGAGCGTTCGTCCGAGCCCGCTCCGTGGTGGCGGCTGCCCGCCACTCCCCCAGGACATGGCACGTGGCGCGGCCGCACGGTCACCCGGGAGCGCCTTGGGGGGTGTCGTCGCTGTCACCGTGGTGCCCGCGGCGGGCGTCGCGGTCGAAGATGCCGAGGATCTCGCAGGGTCCGCCGTCGGCGCCGATCGCGTGCGGCATCATTGTGGGGAACTCGGCGGCCTGATTGGTCTCCAGGCGGAAGCGGCGGTGGCCGAGCATGAGGATCGCGGTGCCGGACAGGACGACGAGCCATTCGCGCCCCGGGTGGGCGCGCATGTGTGCCGGGTTCTCGGGGGGCGGTTCGGTCATGCGCTGGCGCACCACGCTCATCCCGGGGTCGGCCCTGATGGTCCAGCGCATCCGACCGTGGGTGCTGTCGATGGTCGGGCTGGTGACGACATCGTCGGTGGCGGTCTCCACGAGCTGATCGAGCGTGGTGTCCAGGGCGCGGGCGAGGGTGACCAGCTGATCCAGCGCGAGGCGGCGCTGACCGTTCTCGATGCGGCTCAGTGAGGACTGGCTGAGGTGGGCACGGGAGGCCAACTCCTCCAGTGACCAGCCCTGCGCGACCCGTAGTGCGCGGATGCGTTTGCGTACGAGGCTGTCCAGATCTTCATCTTCTTGCGTCATGGGCAAGAGTGTATGCCTTGGAAGCATCTCCGGTTTCTGGTGCCGTGTACCGACAGCGGCTCCCCGCGCAACGCGCCCGCCGAGGCCATGCACGGATTCATCGGCCGCACACGTCCTCGTCGACGGCCGCTTCGTCATCGAGGACGGCATGCGGACCTCCGTGCTGGCAGGCCCAACGGTCCGGGGCCCGGACGCGCTGCCAGGGGCTGACGGCCTGGTGCCGACCGAAGACCGTCAGGCGGTTCGGGCGCGCGGGCGCGCGGAGGTCATCACGTGCGGGAGCGGGGATGGTTCTGGTCGCGCCAGGCCCGCGGCGAGATTCCGAACGTCCGTTTGAACACCTTGCTGAAGTGGGTCGCGTCCACGAAGCCCCAACTCCGGCCTATCGCCGCAATGGTCCGCAGCCGCCCGTCCGGGCCAGCCAGCTCCCGTCTGCATTCGGTCAGGCGGCGTGTACGTATCCAGTCTCCGAGGCTGATTCCCGACCGCGACAGCACCGCGTAGAGGTGACGCACGGAGATGCCGTGCGCGGCGGCGATCTGTGCCGCCGACAGACCGGGATCAGCCAGGTGGGACCGGATGTACTGAGTGATCCGCAGGCTGAGGGTGGCTTCCAGCGGGCCCCTGGCCAAGCCGGAGTCGCCGTACTGGGACGTCAGGACGGCGCGGAGAAGTCCAACGCTTGGTTCCACGACGGTGTCGGCGTGCGCATCCTGGTGCAGTTCGTCGCTGACAGCCAGTTGGGAGAAGTAGGTGAAGGCGAGGCGCGCAACGGGGTTGCCGGACCCCAGGGGGACCGCGGTGATGTCCCGTAGTAACCGGTCGGGGAGGGCGAGTACCGCGCGGGGAAACCGGATGAAGCGGTGGTCGACTCCCTCGTCGAAGAGAAGCATGTAGGGAGCGATCGATTCGTAGACGACGCAGTCCCCCGGGCCCAGGAGGCACTCGCGACCGTTCTGCACCACCATGCTGCTGCCCGTCATCTGAACACCGAGAGAGACGGCCGGCTCCTCGTCCTCGCGGGCGAGCCGCTCCGTCCGACGCATCCTGACCGCGGTCGCCCGCGCCGAGCAGATCTTGATGGGCCCCACAGCACTGAGACCCAGACGGACGTTGATGTCCTCGGCCGCAGGGCCGTGGTCGATATCGATTGCCACCATGGACTTCCACACCGCGTTCCGGACGACTTCTTCCCGGTCCCGCGGCGGTATGTACGCGGTGTCCAGGGCCGGGCTCATGGGGCAGCTCTCCGTCTGCAGCGATCACAGAGCCGGCCTGGCAGTACCTCGGCCCGTTGCTCCATTTCGTTCCCCCTCGGCGCGTCGGTTCCTGACGTCAGTGTGTCGGGAGTCCCTCGCGCCGTGCAACAGCTTCGTCGGCGACACGCGGGGCCGGTCCTCGTTTCTGCGGCGCCATCTCAAGGTGGTGCACGACTGACAAAGTCCCCTGCACGGACGACACATTCCGAAGTCCACGATGACCCTAACGTCTGTGGGGGCCGGAGAACGGGGCGTCGCACACCCACATCACGAGCCTTGTCCACGCCATCGCCCGTCCGCGTCACGCCAGTTCGGACCGAGGACGGAACATGGCTCGTCGAAACGTGGCTCGGACGCCGCGTCAGCCGTAGGGAGAGCGCATCACATGAGGCGGACATTCTCCGTATCCGTTGCCGCCCTGGCGGCTGCCTGCATCACGGCGGGCTGTGGGGCCGGGACGGATGTCACGACAGACGCGGAAAAGTCCTCGAAGGGGGACACGGTCGCGATTTCGGACCGCGAACTCCGGGATCTGACCGTCCCCGAGGAGATGGAAATCGAGTACGCCGAGTACGCCCTCGTCAAGGAGTGCATGGAGGACAAGGGATTCTCGTACTGGGTGGGACCGGTGGCAAGTGTCGACGCCCGTAAGGCGGGGCGCTACGTGATCGACGACATCGCGTGGGCGAAGAAGTACGGCTACGGCCGGCCCTTCGACGAGGCGGCCGAGAAGGAGCGGAGCGAGCACCCCAACGTCCGGTTCCCCAACGCCCTCCCGCGGAAGGACCGTATCCGCTACCACACAGCTCTCAACGGCGATTACGACGACGTGCTGAGCGTGGACCTGCCCGCCGGCGGCACCATCGAGACGCCCCGGGAGGGTTGCTGGGCCGGAGCGCGGACCCACCTCTACGGAGACCTCAAGGCCTGGTTCGAAGCCAAGAAGACCGTTACCAGCCTGACCCCGCTCTACGTTCCGGAGATCCTCGCGGACGACCGGATGAAGAAGACGGTCAGCGCCTGGTCGCGCTGCATGAAAGAAGCCGGACGGCCCTTCTCCTCACCGGACGAGCTCCGCGAGAAGCGTATCGAGCACACCGTCGGAATGAGATCCGAAGACGCCAGGAAGTACGACGTCGAACTGGCGGTCAACGAGGCAACGTGCGCCGTGAAAACGTCTCTCGGGAAGATCGCGCGCCACCTCGAAGGTGAATACCGGTCCGCCACGCTGAAGAAGTACGGCAAAGAGAATGCCGCCTATCAGCGCATGAGTCTGGCCGCGCTGTCCCGGGCACGGGATCTCACCAGCGAGTGACTCACAGGTTTCCGTGGCACAGCAGTCGCGGATGGATTCGAAAAAACAACACATGAAGGAGCATCAACTCATGCGCAAGGCTTTCGCCGTCCTGACGGCCGTCACCGTGGCATCCCTCGGCGCCCTCGTCCCCGCCACTTCCGCCCAGGCGGCGGACTGCTCCGACGCCATGGCCGGCGCCCTCTCCGGCTACATGTACGCGTACGACAACACCAACTGCAACGGCTACCTCGGCCGCGCGTCCGGCGACGACTCGGACTGGGGCAACTCCTCGCAGAGCTTCCAGGGCGGGGACAACAACAAGGCGTCGTCGATCCTGAACAACGGCAACAGCTACGAGGTCAAGTTCTACGGCGCCGCCAACAGCGGCGGGGGCCACATCTGTCTCAGCCGGTCCGAGGGCTGGGCCTCCAATCTTTCCGACGACACCCTCACCAACGGCGCCCCGGCGAACAACAACATCAGCAGTCACGCGTGGGCCAGCGCATCCAACTGCTCCAAGTGGGCGGTCTGACCGTACCTGCCCGGGGGCGCGGACCACTCCTCCCGCGCCCCTGACCCACCCCTGACCCACCTCAACCGGCCGGTCTCGTCCCGGCAGGCCGAAGTGCGACGCCCCCGCATCAGTGCGGTGCGGGGGCCCTTTGCTTGCTCTGCTCATGACCGCGTTCTTACCGGCGCCGGCGCCCCAAGCGGCATCCCTCGGGCCGATCCGGCGCCTCCTGCAAACCAGCGCCGAATCGTAGAACGTCGTGACCGCACCGGCGGATGATCAACGCCGGAGGGGCGTGCACGGGCCGGTCGCGGCGTCCGTCCCGCCCGGGGCGGTCAGGGGGCGTCGACCAGCAGGCGGCCTTCGCGCTGCGGATGCGTGGCGGCGCGCGTGGCATAGGCGGACTCGACCCGAGCCCGTTCGGTCGCGTTCGGGACGGCATTCTTGCAGCTGATGCCGGCGCTGGAACCCGACATCAGCTGGGAACACGGCCCGGGCTTGGTGTCCGGCAGGCCGAGATTGTGACCGATCTCGTGGGCGGCGATGCGTGTCTTGTCATGGCCCTCGGTGACCGCGAGGTTGCCGAGTTCCACCCTGGCCCGGCCGCCCGGACGGACTGGTCCCAGCGTGGCCTGCGGCCAACCGTTGGTGGCTACGATCTGGATCTCGGCTCGCGTTCCCGGCCTGACCTTCGCGAGCTTGACTGTGCTGGCGTTCGCGTTCCAGGAAGCGACTCCGGCCGTAATGGCGGCTTCCCAGCCACGTGCCCGGGTGTCGTCGTAGTAGAGAGTCGTCACTGCGGAGGAACTGGCCAGCGCAGCCGTTGTGGGCGCAGGCGCGGCGTGCGCCGCCGCAGGCACCGCGAGCACAGCGAGTGCTGCGGCGGTACCGGCTGCGGCGAACCACTTCGAGCGGGGCATAACTGTCCCTTCATCGGGCTGGTTCCCTGCGAAAGGGAGACGGGGCCCGTGGCACAGGTCGCGGAGCCAGTGACACGGGCACGGATAGCGGCTCCTCCCGGGAGGAGGCATCGTCTATTTTGTTGAGGCGCTGTCAACGTCTTCTGGTTCGGAGTGTGGGGCACCACGTCGGCTGTCGCCAATGCCGACAGGTCATAACACCCATGGATGCATCCGAGGCTCGGCGGCGACCGGCGCCTCCGATGAAGTGGTAGCGCCTGCCCCCGCGGCAGAGCAGCACGGCGTCGCGTTTCTGGGCCCCGCGGACACGCGAGCGAGCCCTGGCGCCCGGGCCGGGGCTCATGCGTTCCTCCCCAGGCCTGCGCCCGCCGACGGTGCTCGCCCACGTGGTCGTGGGTTCAGCTGCGGGCACTTCGTTCCCGGGGCTGTGTCCTGGAACGCGGGCACGGCCGGGCTCCTACCCCGGGCTCCGTCCCTTCAGTGGGATGGTGCCACCAGGCCCGCCTCGTAGGCCAGGATCACCAGCTGCACCCGGTCGCGGGCATGGAGTTTGGCGAGCAGGCGGGTCAGGTAGGTCTTGGCGGTGGCGATGCTGATGGAGAGCTCGCCTGCGATCTCCGTATTGGACAGGCCTCTGCCGACGAGGGTCAGTACCTCGCGTTCCCGGGCGGTGATGCCGTCGAGCTTCGACCGCCGCGGGGGTGATGCCGCGGGTCGGGCGGTGAACTCCTTGATCAGCCGACGGGTGACGGCCGGTGCGATCAGAGCGTCCCCGGCGGCAACGATCCGGACTGCGGCGAGGATGTCGTCCAGAGCCATGTCCTTGACGAGGAACCCGGAGGCTCCGGCGTGCAGCGCCCCGTAGACGTAGTCGTCGTCGTCGAAGGTCGTCAGGACGACGACACGTGTGGAGCCGGTGCCCGTGGTGATCAGTCGGGTGGCTTCGATGCCGTCCATGCCGGGCATCCGGAGGTCCATCACCACGACGTCGGGGGCGAGTTCCTCCGTCAGCCGTACCGCTTCCGCGCCGTCTCCCGCCTCGCCCACCACCTCGATGTCCGCGGTGTCGGTGATGACCATCTGCAGGGCGGCCCGGACCAGGGGCTGGTCGTCGGTGAGCACGACACGGATGGTCATCCGGCCACCGCCTTCGCGTCTGCGTCGGTCCCTGTCGGTACCGGGAGTCTGGCCGCTACGAGAAACCCGCCCTCCGGACGAGGTCCGGCCGTGAAGGTGCCGTGCAACAGGGCGACCCGCTCCCGCATGCCGATCAGACCGTACCCGGTGTCCTGGCCGGTGGTGCCGCCCATGCCGCGGTCCGAGACCTCGACGGCGAGTTCTTCGTCGAGGTAGTCGAGGCGCACCTGGCAGGAATCGGCACCCGAGTGCCGCACGGCGTTGGTCACCGACTCCTGGACGATCCGGAACGCCGCGAGGTCGATGTCGGCCGGCAGCGGGCGGCGTCTGCCCTGCCACCGCACCTCCACACGGACCCCGGCGGCCGTGGTGGCCGCGGCGAGCTGCTCCACGTTCGCCAGACCGGCGGCCGGTCGCCGGGACGCCGGCGCGTGTGCGCGGCCTTGGCGTTCCTCACCCTCGTCGGCCTGGCGCAGTGCGCCGAGCATCCGCCGCAACCCGGCCAGCGTCTCGCGGCCCGCTGTCTCCACCGTGAGCATCGCCTCGCGGGCTCTGGCCGGCTGGGTCTCGACGACCCGGGCCGCGGCGCCGGCCTGCAAGGCGATGACGCCGATGCTGTGGGCGACCGTGTCGTGCATCTCGCGCGCGATGCGCAGCCGTTCGGCGGTGACGGCCTCGGCCGCGGCCCGGGCGTGCAACTCCTCGGTGTGAGCACGGGCCTGGTGCGACGAATTGCCGATGAGCCAGGCGATGACCACGGTCAGGGCCACGAACGGCTCCTGCGCGACGCCGGAATCGTCGCCCGTGCTCAACCGCAGGACGAGGTGGCCGGCGAGTGTGCCGAGGGCTGCGGCGGCCGCAGTGAGCGAACTCCGCCGGGTGCGGGTGGCTGCGATGTAGCAGAGGGCGACATCCACGGCCAGGAACTGCAGGGGTGGAATCTCGTCCTGACGCCAGGCCGCCGTCGAGACGACCGTACCGACGATCACCAGGCCGTACGCTACGGAGGTCCTGCGGCGCAGCAGCGCGCTGCCGGCCAGGACCAGGACGAAGGCGACAGCGAGCAGCGCCTGGGCTCCGAGCGAGTCGAGCCCGTTTCGGGGGTAGTTGAGCGAGTACGACCGCTGCGGCGGCAGTACGACGTACTCGACGATGGGCTGCACTGCGGCCGCGTACCACGCAAGTGCCGTCCACAGGCCCGGCGGTATGCGGGTGAGCAGCGGCAGCGGCAGCGGCGGTGAGGCGGACATGCAGTGATCGTAAGCACCTGCGTCGGACGGCACATCCGACCGGGGCCGTACAACCAGGGTTGACACCCCTCGTCCCCGATTGTCATCGGCGGTCCGATTACGGGCAGGGTTGCCCACCGCCACTGTGGTCCCCGTGATCGAAGTCAACGAACTCACGAAGCGATACGGCAGCACGACGGCCGTCAAAGACCTTACCTTCACCGTGCGACCCGGCCAGGTGACCGGGTTTCTCGGTCCGAACGGCGCCGGGAAGAGCACCACACTGCGGATGATCCTCGGCCTGCACGAACCGACCAGCGGCACCGTCACCGTCGACGGTCGTTCCTTTGCCGACCGCCCCCGCGGCCTGCGTCATGTCGGCTCCCTTCTCGACGCGCACGATGTGCACGGCGGGCGCAGCGCGGAGGCTCAGCTGTCCGCCCTGGCCCGCAGCAACCGCATCCCGCAGCGCCGGGTGGAGGAGGTGCTGCGGGAGGTCGGCCTGGCCGAGGTCGCCCGGCGCCGCATCGGCGGATTCTCGCTCGGCATGAAGCAGCGGCTCGGCATCGCCTCCGCTCTGCTCGGCGAACCACCGGTTCTGCTCTTCGACGAACCGCTCAACGGCCTCGACCCGGAAGGCGTGAAGTGGGTGCGTGACCTGTTCAGGCGCCTCGCCGCCGAGGGCCGCACGGTGTTCGTCTCCAGCCATCTCATGTCCGAGATGGAGCACACCGCCGACCAGTTGATCGTCATCGGCCGCGGCGAACTGATCGCGGCAGAGAGCCTCGCGGAGTTCTCCGCTCGCGGCACCCGGCCGAGCGTCACGGTGGGCACGCCCGCCGCCGCCGTCCTGCGCGGTCTGCTGACGGCCGAAGGCGCGGTCGTCGGCACGGCGGGCGACCTGCTTGCCGTGACCGGTGCGACCGCGGTCCGGATCGGTGAGATCGCCATGGAGCACCGCATTCCGCTGCATCATCTCAGCACCCGGTCCGCCTCGTTGGAAGAGGCGTTCATGGAGCTCACCGCCGACAGCGTGCAATACCTCGCAGGAGACCCCACATGACCAGTGCCTACGCTTCCGTCGGCGGACTTGGTGCCGACGAACCCCGCGCCCGCTTCCTCGACCTGGTGGCAGCCGAGTGGATCAAGCTTCGGTCGCTGCGCTCGACCTGGATCGCCTACGGGGCCACCGCACCGGCCGTCATCGCGTTCAACGCGGGAACCGCTTACGACACCTACAGCCACTGGCCGGAGCGGGGCGCGGCGGAGCGGGCAGACTTCGTCCGGGCCGGTATTCCGTTGCAGGAGGCGTTCACAGCGAACGCCGCCATGGTCATGATGCTCGCCCTCGGTGCCATCGGCGCCCTGGTGATCCTCGGCGAGTACAGCACGGGCACCATTCGTACGACGTTCGCGGCCGTCCCTGACCGCCGTTCGGTGATGGCCGCCAAGACGGTGGTCGTCACGGCGGTCACCAGCGTCTTCGGCTCCATCGTCGCGGGGGTCTCGTTCGTCCTGACGCAGACGATCCTCGACGGCCGGGGCGCGGGCGTACCGATCAGCCACCCGGGCGCCCTGCGTGTCGTCGTGGCGTCCGCCCTCCTTGCGCCCGTGTGCGCGGTCGTGGGCATGGCCATCGGCTCCGTCGTGCGGCACACCTCGGCCACCATGATTGCCTCGGTGGCGGTCATCCTCGTGCTGCCCCTCGTCTTCTCCGACGGGCGCCACTGGTCGGCGGTCGCCGGGCACGCAACGATCTACCAGGCGTGGTTGCGGCTCGTGGATCTCGGCTCCCCCCGGACCGACTTCCCCTGGACGACCGGCGGAGCCTGGGCCGTCTACGCCGTGTGGGCCCTCGCCGCAGCCGTGCTCGCCGTCACCAGCGCACAACGGCGCGACCAGTGAAAGGGCCGGGCAACTGGCGTTCTGGCGCGGAAGGATGGTGCCGGTCTTGTGGTCGGTTCAGCGGGGCTCCGACCCGCCACCGTGGGAGTGGGGTTCACGTGTCCGGCCACTCCGGTAACCCGACACTCCGGAGTCGCGTAGCGGGCCGACGTCATCGGCCTGGATGACGGGGCAGGCCGGCTGCTGTAGCGATGAGTTTGCGTCGACCGGAGCGTCTTACCACTGTTGTCGCCCATCACAGGAGGAACGCGTGGCTCAGCTATTGAGAGTCCAGAATTTCAACGTCTCGGCTGACGGCATCGGTGCCGGTGAGGACCAGACCCTTGAGAGGCCGTTCGGACATGTCGACCCCGAGAAGCTGTTCGCCTGGGCCGGCGCCACGGCGAGCTGGCCCATGCGCACCGACCCCGGGGGGAGCCGGGGCCTGGACGACTACCTCACGCGGGACTACGCACGCAACATCGGTGCCGAGATCATGGGCCGCAACAAGTTCGGGCCGCAGCGCGGGCCCTGGCAGGACCATGAGTGGCAGGGCTGGTGGGGTGAGGAACCCCCGTTCCACGCGCCCGTGTTCGTCCTGACCCACCACAAGCGCCCTTCGTTCACGCTTTCCGACACCACGTTCCACTTCGTCGACGGCGACCCGGCCACGGTCCTCGACCAGGCGCGGGAAGCGGCAAAGGGCAAGGACGTCCGGCTCGGCGGCGGGGCCACCACCATCCGGCAGTTCCTCGACGCAGACCTCGTCGACACCCTGCACGTGGCGGTCTCGCCGGTGAAGCTCGGCACCGGAGTACGGCTCTGGGAGTCCCCCGATGAACTGCTCGACCGGTTCCACCTCGATGTCGTCCCCAGCCCGAGCGGGGTGACGCACCACCTGTTCTGGCGAAAGTGACCGGTCTTCAGCGCAGCGCCGGGCAGCTGTCCGGCCTCCCGCCGCTGCCCTGATCGGGCTGCCGATTCACGCCTGCGGCGGTCAGCCGGCCCTGGCGCTCTGAACACCGGGCGCGTCAGGTGCTGCGTGGTTCGTTCCGTGCGGATCCGGGCTTCGTCCTGGGCGGGGAGGCGCTCTCAGCCATGGTGTCGCTGATGCTCCTTCCCGCACCGACGGCGCCCGAGGGCGAACCGCGCAAGACCATGGGCATCTTCGACCGAGAAGCCCACCGTGGCCACCGGAAGGACGTCGGCGACCTCGGCTCCGAAGCTGTGGAGGTGCCCGGAGGCCTGCGAACAACGGGCCGCAGCCATGCCCGGGGCCCCCGGCGCGGCGGGCAGTATTGCGTGGTGAGCAGCACACCAGGCCACTTTCTTGCGTAATTCGCAAGCGCTCGTGCCGCAGGCGCATGGTTCGCTTACGGTGAAGCCATGACCCATACGCATCAGCACACCCCCCACCACGGCGACAGCAGTCACCACCCCGACCACGACCGCGTCGGCCACCATGAGCACAGCGATGGTGGTCAGGCGGAGATCCTCGACCTGGACGCCGAGGTGCTCGCCGAGCACATCGCGTCCATCACCGCGTGGCTGCCGCTGAAGAGCGAGCCGCACCAGATCGTGGACTTCGGCTGCGGCACCGGCGCGGGAACCTTCGCCCTCCTCGAACGCTTCCCCGACGCACACGTCACCGCCGTCGACAGCTCCGCCGGGCACCTCCAGCTTCTGCGCGAGAAGGCCTGCACCCGCGGTGTCGAGGGGCGCGTACGGACCGTGCAGGCCGACCTCGATGCCGATCTCTGGCCCGACCTCGGCACGCCGGATCTGGTGTGGGCCTCGGCCTCGATGCACCACATGGCCAACCCCGACCGCGCCCTGCGCGGCGTCCGCGAACTGCTCACCCCGGGCGGCCTGTTCGCCGTCGTCGAACTCGCGGGCCTCCCCCGCTTCCTGCCCGCCCACGCCCCGGAGAGCCGGCCCGGCCTCGAAGAGCGCGCCCACGCAGCGGCCGACAGTTTCCACGCCGAGCACGTTCCACACCGCGGCGCCGACTGGGGCCCGATACTGACAGCCGCCGGCTTCACTGTCGAGAACGAGCGCACCCTCACCGTCAACATCGAAGGTGCGCGCAGCGAAGCGGTCGGCCGCTACGCCTACGGCAGTTTGCAGCGCATCCGCGGTGTGATCGCACCCGCCCTCAGCCCCCAGGACCTCGCCGCCCTCGACGAGCTCCTGGACACCAGCAGCCCGAACAGCCTTCTGCGCCGCGAGGATCTCGCCGTACGCACCGAGCGCACCGTCTGGGCCGCCCGCCGCGCCTGACGCCCGGCGCGGAACAGGGTTGCCCGCCGGGCAGCCCCAGCGCCGAACTGCTTGCCTCGTGCGCAACCACCGTCTGGCCAGCGCCGTGCGCGTCGTCGGGCTGAGCAACCATGCCCGCGCACGCCCGCGCACTGCCATCGCCGCGATCCACCGCGCGGAGGAGAGGCACACGGAGCATCCATGCCCGCAGCGCTGGGCACGTGAGCGGGCGCTCGCGTGCCCAGCGGCCGTACGTTTGCGGGGAGGGGCCTCTGGCACGGGCACCGTATGAACCGTGGCTGGGTGTGGTCCTCTGGCACGGAGCGGTACCGCGCCACGAACACGACCGCCGCCCGGCGACGGGTGAACCCTGCCGACTCTCGTAATCACGCACCGGGTCGGTGGGGCCGGCTCCGGCGATCACGGGGCCGGCCCAGGCCTTGAAGTGCTGGCAGGCCTTACGCAGGTGGGAACGTACCCATAAGGTTTGCTGCAGCCCTTCGCCGTATCGAACAGGAGCTGGCAGTGAGCGAGCAGATCATCAATTGGGGAATCCTGGCCACCGGTGGCATGGCCGCCGCCTTCACCGAAGACCTGCTCCGTGAGCCAGGGGCTCGGGTGGCTGCCGTCGGTTCGCGGTCGGAGGCCGGCGCGCGACAGTTCGCGCATCGGTTCGGCGTCGCTCGGGCGCACGGTAGTTGGCACGAGCTGGTGGCCGACCCGGAGGTCGACGTCGTCTACGTCGCTACGCCCCACGCACACCACCTGGCCGCCGCGACGGCCTGCCTGGAGGCCGGCAAGCCGGTGCTGTGCGAGAAGCCGTTCGCGCTGAGCGGCCGACAGGCCCGCCTCCTGACCGAACTCGCCGCCAGGCGGAAACTGTTGCTGATGGAGGCGATGTGGACGTACGTGAATCCGCTGGTGCGCCGGATCGTTGAGCTGACGGCCGACGGTGCCATCGGTGAGATCCGCTCGCTGCACGCCCGCTTCGGGGGGCGGGTGACGGTCGCGCCGCAGCACCGGCTCTGGGACCCGGCCGCCGGTGGTGGCGCGCTGCTGGATCTGGGCACCTACCCGGTGTCGTTCGCGCAACTGCTTCTTGGCGCCCCCGAGTCGGTCACCGCGCACGCGCGGCTGTCGCCACAGGGCGTCGACGAACAGACCGGCATCCTGCTCGGGCACCCCGGCGGGGCGATGTCCGTCCTGTCGTGTTCCCTGCTCGCCGACGACGAGCACGGGGCGGTGGTGTACGGCACGGAGGGTCGCATCGAGATACCGGCCGACTTCTTCAACCCGTCCGCCTTCGTGCTCCACCGCGACGGACACGAGCCGAAGGAGTACACGGCACCGCCCCGGCGGGGCAACGGTTACGGTCACCAGGCACGCGAGGTGATGCGGTGCCTGCGGTCGGGACTGGTCGAGTCGCCGCTGGTGCCGCTGGCCGGAACCCTCGCGGTCATGGACACGCTGGACGCGGTACGTGCGCGGATCGGCGTGCGCTACCCCGGGGAGTGAGCGGCGTGAGGGACGAGTCCGCCCCCACGCCCCGGGCGAGGGGGTGGGGGCGGACTCGTGGCGCGACACCGTGCGGGGAGGCACGGAGGTGCCGCACCGGGCGCGGTCAGGCGGGCAGGACGCCGGTACGTGCGACCTCGGAGTACCAGCGGGCACTGGCCTTGGGGATGCGGGCGCCGGTCGGGTAGTCGACGTAGACGGCACCGAAACGCTTGCTGTACCCGTGTGCCCACTCGAAGTTGTCCAGCAGCGACCAGAGGAAGTACCCCCGCACGTCCGCGCCGTCCGCGATGGCCTGGTGGACGGCGGCGAGGTGGCCGCGCAGGTAGGCGATGCGGTCAGGGTCGTTGACGTTGCCCGAGGGGTCGGCGTAGTCGTCGAACGCGGCGCCGTTCTCGGTGATGACCAGCGGCGTGCCGGGGAAGTCGGCGGCCAGTCGGCGCAGGAGGTCGTACAGACCTGTCGGGTCGATGGCCCAGCCCATGGCGGTGGTTTCGCCGGGGGGCTGGTGGAAGGCGACCTGCCGGGCGCCCGGCCACGGGCTGTGGGTGCTCCTGCCGTGTCCGTCCGAGGTGTGCGCGCCGCTCCCGTCCGCCTGGGAGACGAGGGTGGGGGTGTAGTAGTTGACCCCGAGGAAGTCCAGGGGCTGGCGGATCTGCCGGAGGTCGGCGTCGTGGACGAAGGACCAGTCGGTCAGCGCCGCGGTGTCCTTGAGCAGGTCTTCCGGGTAGGCGCCCTGCAGCATCGGGCCGGTGAAGACCCGGTTGGCCAGGGCGTCGATGCGACGGACCGCGTCGGCGTCGGCGTCGCCGGCGGTGAGCGGGCGCACGTGGTGGATGTTGAGCGTGACCGAGCACTGGCTGTGCGCGGGGGTCCGGTCCCGTATCGCCTGGACGGCCAGGCCGTGGGCCAGGTTGAGGTGGTGGGCGGCGCGCAGGGCGGCGACCGGGTCGGTGCGGCCGGGGGCGTGCACGCCGGAGCCGTAGCCGAGGAAGGCGCTGCACCAGGGCTCGTTGAGGGTGGTCCAGGTGCGCACCCGGTCCCCCAGTGCGTCGGCGGCCAGGGCGGCGTACTCGGCGAAGCGCTCGGCGGTGGCGCGCTCGGGCCAGCCGCCCGCGTCCTCCAGCTCCTGCGGCAGGTCCCAGTGGTAGAGGGTGGCGACCGGCTGAATGCCCTTGTCCAGCAGTTCGTCGACGAGACGACGGTAGAAGTCGAGTCCCTTCTGCACGGCGGGACCGCGGCCGGTGGGTTGGATCCGCGGCCAGGCGAGGGAGAAGCGGTAGGCGCCGATGCCGAGGTCGGCCATCAGGGCGACGTCCTCGCGCCAGCGGTGGTAGTGGTCGGTGGCCGTGTCGCCGGTGTCGCCGTTGCGGACACGGCCGGGGGTACGGGCATAGGTGTCCCAGATGGACGGTGTGCGGCCGTCCTCCGCCGCAGCACCCTCGATCTGGTAGGACGCGGTTGCGGAACCCCACAGGAAGTCCGCGGGGAAGGTACGGGAGGGCTCCGGGGTGGAAACGGTGTGCGGGTGCGCTGCGGTGGCCACGTATGTCCATTCCTGGTGAAGTGTGCGAAGTGAGCTGAGGTGAGGTGGGCTTGGCGCGGGGCCGATCGGCCGTCGCGGCGGGTCAGCCCTTGACGGCGCCCGCCATGATGCCGCTGACGATCTGACGCCCGAAGACGAGGAACATCGCCAGCAGCGGCAGCGTCCCGAGCAGTGCGCCCGCCATGATCAGGGACTGGTCACGGATGTATCCGGCGCTGAGCTGGGTGAGGGCGACCGGGACGGTCGGATTGGTCATGTCGAGCACCACGAAGGGCCAGAAGAAGTCGTTCCAGGCGTGCACGAACGTGATCATGAACAGGACCGCCATCGGGGGCCGCGCCACGGGCAGCACGATGCTCCAGAAGATGCGCAGGGAGTGCGCACCGTCCACGCGGGCGGCCTCGACCAGTTCGTCCGGCAGCGCTTCCGCCAGGTACTGCCGCATGAAGAAGACGCCGACCGCACTCACCAGCGTGGGGAAGATGACGGCGGGCAGTTCCTGCGACCAGCCCAGCTCGGACATCATCATGAACAGCGGGACGACACCGAGTTGGGGCGGCACCATCATGGTGCCGATCACCAGCATGAGCAGTACGTTGCGGCCCTTGAAGCGGAGCTTGGCGAAGGCGAACCCGGCCAGCGTCGCGAACAGCACCGTGGACAGCGCGATGACTCCGGCCACGATCAGGCTGTTGAGCATGGCCTTGCCCATCGCCGCCTCGTTCCAGGCGCGGGCGAGGTTGCTGAGGAGGTTGGGGCCGGGCAGCAGCGGTGGCGGTGTCTGGCTGACCCGGGTGTTGTCGGTCGAGGCCGCCACCATCGTCCAGTACAGGGGGAAGATCGACACGATGGCCGTGATCCCGAGCAGGATGTAGGCGAGCGGACCCGCGTGGTGCTGACGGCCTGCGCGCGGGCGCAGCAACCGGCGTCCGGTGCGGGGGGCGGGCTTCTTCGGGGCGGTCCGGGGCGGGGTGGCCGTCCGGACCGGGAGGCTGTCTGTGGTCATGGGGGCTCCTGGTCAGGACGTACGGGAGCGCAGGCGCTGGATGAGCCGGTGCGCCAGGAAGACGAGGACGAGCAGCAGGAACATCGCCCAGGCGACGGTCGCCGAGCGGCCCATCTGGTAGTTCTTCCAGCCCTCCTCGTACAGCAGCAGGCCCAGCGTCTGGTACTGGTTGTCCGCGCCGCCCGTCACCCCGTTGGGGCCCTGACCGAAGATCAGCGGTTCGCCGAACAGCTGTGTGGCGCCGATGGTGGACAGCACGATCGTGAAGACGATCGTGGAGCGGATGCCAGGCACGGTGACGTGGGTGAACTGCTTCCAGCGGGAGGCGCCGTCGATGGCGGCGGCCTCGTAGCGTTCGGCCGGAATGGCCTGCATGGCAGCCAGGTAGAGCAGGGCGTTGTACCCCGTCCAGCGCCAGATGACGATGGCGGAGATCGCGGCCTGGGCGGGCCACTTGTCGGCCTCCCAGTTCACCGGGTCCAGGCCGACCAGCCCGAACGCCCAGTTGATCATGCCGAAGTCGCGTTCGAAGAGCATGGTGAACACGAGGGCGGCGGCACCGACCGAGGTGGCGTACGGGACGAGCGAGGCGATGCGGAAGAAGAGCGAGCCACGCATCTTGTAGTTGAGCAGATGGGCCAGACCGAGCGCCAGCAACAGCTGCGGCACCGTGGACAGGACGCCGATGGTGAGGGTGTTGGCCGCGGCGTTCCAGAACCGGGAGTCGTTCCAGAGGGCGATGTAGTTGTCGAACCCCACCCACTCCATGAGGTCGAGAGTGGCCAGCTCCACCCGGTGCAGGGAGATCCAGGAGGTGTAGACGAGGGGGTAGAAGCTGAACGCGGCGAAGACGACGAAGAACGGGGCGATGAACGCGTACGGTGCGCCCTTGACGTCCAGCCGGTGCAGCAGCGGGACGCGCCGCGGGCCCGTGTCCTCGCCGCCCGGCGCGCGGGACGGTCCTCGACGTCCCTGGCCGGTCTGGGCCTTGCTGGTGGAGGTGGCCACCGGAGTTCCTTCCTGAAAGCAGGGATGTGAACCGTTTCCCCGGACCCGCCGGCATCGTGCGGGCGGGCCCGGACGGCCCGGTGGACGACGGTCAGCCGACTGCCTTCTCGATGCGCTGCGCGGTGGTCTGCCAGGCCTTGTCCCGCGTGGTGCCCTGCTCGACCAGGACCAGGCCCTGAGAGAAGGTGTCCTTGATCGTGCCGTCCTTGCGCCCGAGGACCTGCTTGGCCGGGATCTCCCGGGCGGCCGCGCCGAAGATCTGGCCGATCGGGGCGTTGTTGAAGTACTCCGAAGTGACGTTCTGGACCTCGGGCGCCTCCAACGCCTTCTGCGAGGACGGCACGCTGCCCTGCTTCTTGAAGAGGTGCGCCTGCTGTTCGGGGGCGGTCAGCCAGGCGACGAGCTTCTTGGCCTCCTCCTGCACCGGGCTCTGCTTCACCACGCCGAGGAAGGAACCGCCCCAGTTGGCGCCCTTGGGGGCCTTGGCGACGTCCCACTTGCCCTTGTTGGCGGGGCCGGCCTTCTCGCCGATGTGGCCGAGCATCCAGGCCGGGCAGACCGCCGTGGCGAACGTCCCGTTGGCGAGGCCGGGGTCCCAACCGGGCTGGAACTGGCGGAGCTTGGCGGACAGGTCGCCCTCCGCGGCGTCGGCGGCCAGGCTCCATGCCTCCTTGACGGCGGGGTTCTTGTCGAAGATCAGGTCGCCCTTGGCGTTGTAGTACTGCTCGGAGTGGCCGTAGACCATGGCGTTGAACAGGCCGCTGGCCGCGTCCATGTAGGCCACGTCGCCGCCCTTGAAGTCCTTCTTGAAACTGCGGCCGACCTCCACGTACTTCTTCCAGTCGCCCTGCCACAGCTTGGCGACGGCCCCGCGGTCGGTGGGCAGACCGGCCTTCTCGAAGTAGTCCTTGCGGTAGCAGATGGCCATCGGACCGATGTCGGTACCGAGACCGAGCACCTTGCCGTCGGTGGTGGTGATCTGGGACTGCTTCCAGGGCAGGAAGTGGTCGGTGCCGCTCACGCCGGTGAAGTCCACGAACTTGTCCGCCTGGGTGTCGACGATCTCCTTGGCGCGGCCGATCTCGATGCCCTGGATGTCCTTCAGGCCCTTGCCCCCGGCGAGCCGCGTCTGCAGGGCGGTGTAGTAGGTCTGCTCGTCACCGGCTATCTCGGCCTTGATGTCGACGTTGGGGTTCTCCTTCTCGTACTGCTCCAGGAGGCCCGTCTCCTCGAACCCCATGACCCCGTACATGCCCATGGTGATGGTGACCTTGCCGTCCTTCGTGCCGCCGCCCGTCGCCGAGTCGTCACCGCCTCCGCAGCCGACGACGAGCGCGAGCGCACCAGCGGTCGCGGTGGCCGCGGCGAGCCTCCTGCGCGATGTCCTGTGAGCAGTGCTCATGACTTCCTCCTTGCGGCGGCGCTGACGCACCGGTGGCGGTTCACGGGTGGGGCAAAAACGGGCGAAAGCCCGGTGGGAACGTTCCCAAAACAGATTGGGAACGTGCCCACCGGCGGATCGAAGACTCGTAGGGTCGAGCGCTCATGTCAATGGCTTGTAAACAATTCCTTGCCGAAACGGCCAACTCGTGTTCGTTTCATGACGCTGGGCGGGTGCTGCCGCCGCCGGGATGTCTGCCACAATTACGGCTGGTCACGTCCCCCGCGGCGATGCCGCAGCCGTCCGGAGGAGCCCATGGCAGGCAATCGTCAGCCCACGATCAAAACCGTCGCCGCTCGCGCCGGCGTGGGGCGGACCACGGTGTCCCGCGTGGTCAACGGCTCGGACCTGGTCAGCGCGGACGCCCGCGCGCGGGTTCTCGCGGCGATCAAGGAGCTCAACTACGTTCCCAACTCCGTTGCCCGGGGCCTGGTCACCAGCCGCACCGACTCGGTGGCGCTGGTGATCCCGGAGTCCGAGAGCCGTCTCGGCTCGGAGCCGTACTTCGCCGCGCTGATCCGCGGGGTGAGCGCCGCACTCGCCGACACCAGGACACAACTGCAACTCACGCTGGTTCGCGACCAGTCCGAGCGGGACCAGATGATCGCTTCGGTGACCACCCGCCGGGTCGACGGCGTGCTGCTGGTCTCGGTCCACGCGGACGACCCGCTGCCCGGCATGCTGGAGGAGATGGGCCTGCCCACCGTGCTGGCCGGCCGCCGCGACGAGCGGGAGAACCTGAGTTACGTCGACTCCGACAACGCAGGCGGCGCCGCCGCGGCCGTCCGGCACCTGCTGGACCGAGGCCGCCGCCGCATCGCCACCATCGCCGGGCCGCTCGACATGGACGTCGGCCGGGCCCGGCTGGCGGGCTGGCGCGACGCCCACGGCGAGGCGGGAGTGCCCGCCGACGAAGTCCTGGTCCAGGGCGGTGACTTCACCGAGGAGGGCGGGCGTCGAGCAATGCGTTCGCTTCTTGAACGCGCACCGGATCTGGACGCTGTCTTCGCCGCGTCGGACCTGATGGCGGTAGGCGCCCTGGCCGAACTGCGCCGCCAGGACCGGCAGGTGCCGGGTGACGTCGCCGTCGTCGGATTCGAGGACTCCGTTCTCGCCCGCCACACCCATCCGCCGCTGACCACCGTGCGTCAGCCGGTCGAGGAACTCGGCCGCACGATGGCGCGGATCCTGACGGACATCACCCGGCACGGAGCGGAACGTCAGCAGGTGACGCTGCCGACCAGGCTGGTGGTGCGCGAGTCGTCCTGACGCCCGTTCCATGCCGGTCTCGGGCCCGGGCCATTTCGTTTGGATCGGTCGTTCGTGGGTCAGGGGGTGCGGTTGCCCGGTGCGCAGCGGGCGCGGATCGAGCCGTTGCTCCCGGACGGGACGCCGAAGCGGGCCGGTCGTTGGTCGTCAGGATCACGTCCAGCAGGATCTGCGAGGTCGGCCGCACCTGTGCGAGGCGCTCGGCCGGAGGCGGACCGGCAGGAATCCGGCCCTCCTACTCGGCGTCCTCGGGTGACTCACTGAACATGTCGAGGTAGTGCTGTGCGTGGACCGGGTGGTAGTCGCCGAAGTCGACGGATGCCGGGTCACCGCCGGTCTCGGCGACGACAAGCCGGTCGAGGTAATAGTCCCAGCCGGGGCCGACGCCGCTCGCCATCAGCGGGTCGCCGACGGACTGGGAGAAGGTGAGCGTGGTGCAGCCCTCGTGCTCGACGAGCGTGAGAGTCATGTGCCAGACGATGTCCTGGCCGGGCACCTGCGACGTGAGGACCAGGCGGTGGGGGGCCTGGCACTCCTGGATGGTGAAGAGCTCGGCCTGGTGCTCGTCGCCCTCGTAGAGCATCCGGAAGTCGACCGAGCCGGTCGAGGGGTCGCCGGTCCATTCGCCGATCCATCGGGCCAGACGGTCCGATTCGGTGACCGCAGCCCAGACGTCCTTGATGCCGGCCCGGAAGGTGCGGTCGAAGGCGATGCTGTCCAAGCCGTCGATGGTCGAGCGACGCCCGGTGGGGGTGCTGGTCATGCGGATTCCTCCTGAGGTCTTCCGGTATCGGGAGCGGCGTCGGTGCCGTCCCGGTGCTCGCGGACGGTTCTGCGGACCTCCAGGTCGAGTGCGTCGAAGGCGCTCTCGGGAATGGGAGGGCGGCGCCCGGCGAGCTCGTCGAGCAGGGCGCGGACCGGGGCGAGCCCCGGACGGGCGAGCGCGTAGTGCCGCTCGCGACCATGGTCCTCGACGGTGGCCAGACCGGCCTCCGTGAGCAGACGCAGGTGCTTGCTCACCGCGGGCCGGCTGATCGGATGCCGTGCCGCGAGGTCGACCACTCTGGCCGGGCCGGAAGCGAGTGCGCGCAGCAGATCCCGGCGCACGGGGTCAGCCAAGGCGATGAACGGGTCCACCCCCTATTGGTAACCCATGGGTTACCAATTCACAAGTCCTCGGCCCTACGTTCTCCACAGTTCTCCGGACGAGGAAGCGGCCGCCGGGGCGACCAGGCACTGTCGGCCCTGGCGGGAATGGTCCCGGCCGATCTCCCACAAGTCATGGGAACGCTCACCTTCGGGGGCCTGGCGGACTCCCTGGACCGCCTCTCCCTCGAACGGGGACGGGTACCGGCCCCATCCGCCTGCCGTACGCGCCGCGACCAGCCGGGAGCGCGGCACGAGGCGGCGCATGCGCCCTGGCCGCCGGTCCCGCGATCCCCTGCTGTCCCTCGCCCGGGGCGTCCCTTGTCCCAGCACGGCCTTGTACTCGGCGAAGTCGATGGAGGTGAGGAGCCGGCTCCAGTACCGGGCGGCTGATAGCGCGGCGAGCCCACACCGTCCGCTGCTCCCTGGTTCCCAGCCGCGTACGGGACGGGCAGCCAGGTGGCGCACCGCGACGTCTCGCCGCCGCCTTCCCTCAGACGGCCTGGCGGCCGGCGACGTCGCCGCAGGGGTCGTCGGCGAGCACGATGGACACGCTGACCCGCTTACCGACGGGCTCCCGCTGAATGGTGAAGGTCCGGCAGAGGGCCATCACGATCTCCAAGCCGTGCTGGCCGACCCGCGCCGGGTCCGCGGGCAGCACCAGCGGCAACGCGGTGCTGCTGTCCCACACAGACACCTGGACAGCCCCGTCCTCGATCTCCAAGGTCAGCAGGCACGGTCCGGGCGCGTACTTGCGGGCGTTGGTCACCAGCTCGCTCACCGCGAGCTGCACCATGCCCATCGCCCGCCCCGACACCGGCAGCCCATGAACTGCCTGCACGGACGTGAGAAAATCCCGCACGAGAGCACGCGCCTCAGCGATCTCCTCACTGCCCTCGAACGCGGCGGAGACAACAATGGGACGGGCTGCCAGCAGCTCGTACTCCGCATCCTGCACCGACAGGTCCATACATCCGCCTTCTTTCCAAAGCGTTGCGTGCCCCTCCCGCTTACCCACGAATCCGCAGCACACGCCGCTACCGGCCCAGCAGCCGCAAATGCACGCCGAGGCCCCCCTCCGCCGTGCCCGGCAACGCAACGACCTGCTGTTGGCCATGCCCGGCGACTGCCCCCGCTCGTCCAGGTGGCCGGGGCGAGGGAAGGCAGTGGCGTCGTCCACGACGACACCACCTTCGCGTCGGTGATCCCCGTGATCGAGCAGACCCTGGCCACCGCGGCCGAGGAAAGCGTCGGCGACGCCCACCAGCTGGCTGGGAGGGCTCCTCGTCCACGCCGTCGGGAACTGGACATTTGGCGCCTACCGCCGCGGGTCGGTCGTCATCCCTGCGGTCGCGAGGACATCAGCCGTGTCGCAGACGACGCAGTTCCGGGTTATGAGTTCTCGACTCTGGTCGAGCCGAATCCGTTCCTTCCCTGCACGGGTCGGTGGCGGAGGGCAGAGCGGGGGTCGGCCGCTCCCGCGCCGGGTGCGGGAGCGGCCGGCGGGTCACCAGCAGCGGGAGCTGACGTTGCCCACCTCGTTGCCCTTGAGCAGGCCGCCCCAGATCCACCTCTCGTCCGCGAGGTACACCCACTTGTTGTGGGTGTAGCCGTTGGCGGTGACCGTGCCGCCCTCCGTCCAGCACACGGCGGTGAGGTTCTGGTTGGCCGCGACGGTGTAGGCGATGGAGTAGCCCGTCGACGGCCCGATCCGCACATTGCCCTGGACCCAGGTGGTGACCGTCTGGAACGCGGCACTCGCGTTCGGCCCGTCAGCCCGCGCGGCTTCCGCTGCGGAGGCCGGAGCCGCCATACCGGCCGCGGCCATCACGCCCACCGCGGCCGCGATCATCAACTTGGTCAGCGGGCGTGAACTCGTCCTGCGCATCTGCTGATTCCCCCTGTTGGGTTTCGGGAAGCCCTGGGCTGGGCGGTGTCCCTGGTGCGGCCAGCATCGCCTTTGGTCGAGCGCGGTGCAAGAGTCCTTCGGGAAACCTGGAAACGTCGTCGCGGCCGCGGCCGAGTCTGTGCATCGAGGCGGCTGTACGGGGGCCACGGGTGTCAACGTCCATTGGCGGCCCTCGACTTCGAAGTCTCCCTCGCGCGACCAGGAGCCCGGCCCGCACGACCGGCGGGCGGGCGGGCGGGCGGGCGACGGGTAGGTAGGAGATTGCCGCGGGTCCGGCAGCTTCCAACTGCGCGCCACCGGCCGCCAGGCCGACGGCCGCTGTCCCGCTCCACCCGAGCAAGCCGGCAGTCCGCCGGGGGCCCGAGGGATCGGTCTGCTGAGGGGAGCGGCATGCGCGTCGAACGCAGCGTCCCGTAGGCGCGGATGTCAGCCCCTCACACCCGAGGCAACCGACGCCGCACGCCGAGCCGGCGGGACCCGCAGTCCGGTAACCGGCTCTCCCGGCCGATCGGGACCTGGGCTCGCTCCGGAACTCCCCGTACGACCAGAAGGTGGAAGACTGGCGACTTCGAGGTGCGCGACGCGGTTGAGTGGGAACTCGTGACAGATGACTTCCTCTCCGACACCGGATCCTGACCCCGATACCACTACCGGCCTGGAGGCCGGCGGGGGCGTGCCGCCGGGGGAAACCCCTCCCGCGGAAAGCAGCATGCCCGGGGCCGGCCCCCAAGAGACGCACAACCCGCCCAAAGGGTGGGCGAAGGCGCCGTTGGCGCTGATCATCGGCCTCGCAGTGGTGGTAGCCGGCTTCTTCCTGGCGTACGCGATCGTCCTGTTGCTGTGACGCGTACAGCGGCGTGCCGCAGGACGTCCCTGCTCGCTCCTCGTGGACCAGAGAGCTTCGCAGCTCCAATCGGCCCCCACACCTGTGCATGGACGACACGAAGTTGGCTACGCAGCGCTTTGACGGCAGGGCGCAAGTTACTGCAGCTGTGCGCTTCGAGGCTTCGAGCGTCCCGCAACGGTGAAGACGCTGCCTTGCGGGTCACGGAGGGTGGTGGCGCGGGTGTGCCGGTCCCCGTGGCGCACCAGGGATCCGCCATGGAGCAGCGCCTGGCGCACTGTGGCCTCCGGGTCGGTGACCGTGAAGCAGACCTCCCACTGCGGCCGGTCCGCCGGGTCGATGGCCGCGTCGTCGGCGCCCGATCCGAGGCGCGCGAGCACCCTCCCTTCCTGGCTGAGCACCACTTCGTCATGCTCATAGCCGACGTCACAGCAGCCGGGACGTTCGCAGGCCCAGTCCAGGACCTGGCCGTAGAAGATGGCCGCGTCGAAGGCGTCCGGTGACCTCAGGCGCAGCCTGACCGGGGCGTCGACACGCCAGGAGTGCCAGTTGGAGACCAGCTGGCCCTCCCAGATACCGAACACGGCGCCGCCCCGGTCCGCCGCGAGCGCGGCTCGGCCCGTCGGGAAGCGCAGTGGTCCTACGGCGACGGTGGCGCAACGCTCCCGGATCCGGGCAGCCGCCGCATCGGCGTCTTCGACCGCGAAGTAGGGCGTCCATGCGACGGGAACACCGAGCGCCGAAGCGAGAGCCCCGATGCCGGCCACGGGTCGGCCCTCGTGGAGTGCGATGCAGAAGCCCTCGCCGAGCCTCAGCGGGCGGAACGTCCAGCCGAAGACCGCGCCGTAAAAGGACTGCGCGTCCGCCAGGTCGTGCGTCAACAGGCTCGTCCAACAGGGGGCGCCGACGATCTCGCGGCTCGTCGTCGCGTCTGCGGCACGAGCCGCGGTGCTGTGTTCGGTCATCGCACTCGACATCCAATGAGCAAGGGGACGCGGCAGCGGATCCGCTGAGACAGCACGCTCTGTGCGCATTGCCGTGCGAAGCCCGCACAGATGGATCAATTGCCCGGCTTCATCCGCTCTTGCCATGCTATCTGCCAGGGTGGCCATCGGGACCGCGGGCGGTGCTCCGCCTCATGTGGGTGCTGCTGGCAGATGGGCGACGAAACGCACGAGGCCGCACAGGGTGGACAGGCGAGCGGCGACGGTGCCCGTGACGACTCGGGACACACCGACCGCGACGGTGCCGGGTACGGGCCACGCGTCCGTACCCGGCACCTGTGCCGCACCGGAGACCCCGCGAGCTGGCCGGAGGTCTACCAGCCCGCGCCGAAGGGCCACTGCTGGAGAGTCCGGACCGACACAGCGGGTGCTGCGTCAGGTGCCGTCCCGCACGTCGTCCGGGCTGAGTCCGGCTTCTTCCATCGCCTCGCGCAGGGTGCGTCCGGTGGCGCCCGCGTCCTGCTCCTCGGCGGCACCTTCGTTCTGTGCCGCCAGGGTGTCGTCGGTGGTCGTCGTCTTGGGTCGGTTCTCCTCGGGAACGGTCATGTCGTTCTCCTTGTGTACGTGTCCAGGTGCTGGTGTGCCTGCCTGCGTGCGGGATCAGACCGGGTGGTCGGGTTGCTGCTCCGGAGGCGTGCCTCCACCCTTTCCTCCGCCCTTCTTCCCGCGGTCCGTGCCGTGTGCGCGGCCTCCGCTCGCGGTGGGCTCGGCCGCCTTCCGCGCCTGGCTGTCCTGCGGGGTACCGGCGCCTTTGTCGCTGCGCCGCAACTCGGGTTGCTGAGGATTCGACATCGGGGCTGATCCTTCCTGGGATGTTGCCGGAACGCTTGTCCATGGGACGGGTAGCCGGGGCTTCTGCTTGCCAAACATGCACGTTGCGCCGCAGTGCAGGCGCCGAACGACAAGCGGGGGGATCCGGTGCGCGTCGCGGCCGTCCCTTCGGCCTTCGCGGCAGGGCGAGGGCGGCCTCCGGGATCGGCCCGGCGGGCCGCCTCCCGCGGGATGTGGACGGCACGCGCCGAGGTCTCCGGCACGCCGACGCGCTCGATCCCGTCCGCCATGGGTTCCGCTCTTCGTCGCCACCATTGTCCTCCCGCAGCGCGTCTGTCGCACACCGCCGCACGACCGGGCGTCGCGGGTGGGACGGGCACGACAGCGACCCACGCGTCCGCGCGCCAGTGTGCCGAGCCGCGGCCCAGGCTCCAGGAACGGGCTGCACCGAGGAACGGAACGGCCGCGCTAAAGGTCGTCGCACACGGCCTTGCGGACCTCGTCCTTTCCGTCGAACCGCTCCGCCGAAGTGTTGGCGAGCGCGGCGACGAGCGCCTCGGACGCGCCGTTGTCCCGGGCCAGCCGGATCAAGTCCTCCCTCCGGGCGGGAAAGTCGGCGCCCTTGAGCGCATGCCACAGTTCGGCCGGGCCGATACGGGCCGGGGTCCCGTTCCTGTGGCCGTGGAGGGCGTGCCGGACCATCTCCACAAGCCCCGCGCCCGGGGTCCGCGCAGTGTTCCCGGCCGGTGCGGCCGGGAAGCCCGCGCGCGGCCGGATCGGTACCGCCTCCCGGACGTCGCGGATCCGAGCGCCCATCTCGCCCAGCGTCGCCGTCGGACAGTGGTGGCGCAGCCCGGGGACGACATCGCCCTCGTGGTTGCGCACATGCGCGGAGAATTCGGCCTTCAGCACACCGACGAACCTCACGAACCGCGGATCCCCCTCCTCCAACCCTTCGAGGTCCTTCAGGAACTGTTCGATCCTCGCGTGCTCGGCCAGCGTTCTGTCAGCGAGCGCCTCGCCTCCCGGCACATGCTGCCGGACGGCGGGGCAGAGGTGCTCCTCCTCGGCCACGCAGTGGCGAATCAGCTCGATCGTCAGGCGGTCGGCGAGCGTACGGCCCTTCCCCGTCCCCGGCGGCGTGTTCTCCAGACGTACGAAAAGCTTTTCCACCTCGCGGTGGCCGGTGACCAGTTCGGTGATGCCGTCGACCTGCTCGCTCACGGTCGCCATTCCTTTCGAGGCTCGCACACGACACAGAGGCTGTGCCGTGTCCCGCCGCAGTCGCGCTGACCGCGGGCGCCAACCCCAGGTGCCCAGCGGACCGCACGCGTAACACCGGACGTGCGCGCCGCCGTCGACCCCGGTCCCGGACGTGCCGCGCGTTCTCCTCACCGGCGGGGAGAACGCCGTCACCCGTACTGCGGAGGGGTGCGGAACGAGCGGCCCGTCGGCCGTCCGGCCGCCGGGGGGATCGTCCGGCGCGGCGGCTGTGCCGACTGGGAGGTCAGCCGACGTAGCGGCGGGCCGTGGAGTGACGCCGCGCCTCCTCCAGGGCGACGAGGCGGGCCTCGATCGCGGCGGGAACAGGGGCTCGCTGGCGCAGCACCCAGGGCAGCCCCTGCACCGCCTGAGCGACGGCACGCAGGGACGGCGTGTCGTGCGGCACGGTGCGCAGCAGGTGACCGGTGCGGCGCAGGGCGGAGCGCCAGGGGCGGCGCAGCCAGGTGAACCAGAGGGTGTTGCGCAGGCCCAGGACACGGCGGTGGGTGCTGTCACGTGCCTTCGATGCCGCGTGATGGATGGTCAGTTCCGGCACGTAGCAGAGCCAGTGGCCCTGTGTCAGCAGATCGGTGGCGAGGAGCTCCTCCTCCCCGCCCAGCCACAGCCCAGGATGGAAGCCGCCCGCACCCCGGAAGGCATCGGCCCGGATCACCGTCGCGGCGGCGAGGAACGAGCCCAGGGCGGGGCCGGGCAGCCAGTCGGGCCCCGGGAGCGGGGAGTCGCGCAGCTCGGCGACCACGGGGTCCTCCTCCCCCGACGGCTCGACCACGATGCGGGCGGTCACGGCCGCGAGGGGCGGATGCGCGTCGAGGAGGTCCGCGGCGCGGCGCAGGGAGCCCGGTTCCCACCAGGTGTCGTCGTCGCAGAACGCCACGTAGGGCGTCCGGACGTGGCGGACGGCCAGATTGCGCCCGACGGCGCCCAAGTTCCGTCCTGGGCACAGAAGTTGTACTTCCGGGAAGAGGCGTGCGACCGCCTCGGCCGTGCCGTCGTGCGAGGCGTTGTCGGTGACCACGACGCGGGGCCGTTCGGGGAGTTCCCGCAGCGTGCGCAGGGTGCGCAGCAGCTCCTCGCGGCGGTCCTTGGTGATCACGACGACGGTGGTCCGGGGGTCGGGTCCGGGGCGGTGTTCGTCCTTCGCGAGCGCGGCGGGTGCCTGGTCGGCTTCTTTCGTCATCTGCGCTGGTCCTGTACGTCGGGCGGGCAACGGCGTTGTGGGGAGGAGGGCGGGCGGTGGTGGTCAGAAGGCGGTTTTGTCCAGCAGGCGGGCCGCGCTCTCGATCCCGGCGGGCAGCGGTTCCCTGGCGCGGAGGGCTGCGGGGAGGCGGACAAGGACGCCCTTGAGCGCCGTCGCGGCATCCCGTTCCCCGCGGGCGGCCGCCGCGGCGAGGTGCGCGGTGCCCCGCAGAGCCACGGTCACCGGTCGTCGCAGCCAGGCGGTGAGGAGGGCATTGCGCCGTTGCACCGCGGTGCGGCCGGGCCTGTCGGAGGCGTCGGGGTGGTGGTGGGCCGTAACGGAGGGCTCGTAGGTCACACCCCAGCCCCGTGCCGCCAGGTCGTAGGCGAGCAGAGTCTCCTCGCCGCCGAAGAACAGCACCCGGTGGTAGCCGCCCGCTTCCAGGAAGGCCGAGCGCCGGGTCACCGCCGCGCAGGCGAGGAAGCCCAGCACGGGACGGCCGGGGAGGTCGTGGGCCGGCGGCAGGGGCGATTCGGCGAGCACGACGTTCAGCGGGTCCTCGGAGGTCTCGGGGCCGACCAGGGTGCGGGCGGCCAGCAGCCCGAGCCGTGGATGGGCGTCGAACAGGTCGGCGGCGGCGTCCAGGGCGCCCGGGGCCCACCACGAGTCGTCGTCACTGAAGGCCACGTACGGCGTGGCGGCGTGCCGTACCGCGAGGTTGCGGCCCAGGGCTCCGGTGTTGCACCCGGCCTCGACGACGAGGGCGCCGACGCGGTGGGCGCGTACCGCGTCGGCCGTCGCATCGGTGGAACCGTTGTCCACCACGACGACGGGGGGCCGCTCCGGCAGGGCGGCCAGCCGGTCCAGGGTGCGCAGCACGCTCTCGCGGCGGTTCCGGGTGATCACTGCGACCGTGGTGCGCGGACGACGGACGCTCACCGGCTCTCCTTCATGAGTTTCTGCACCGCGCGCAGCACGTCGTCGGGCAGTGCCTCGTCCGGGGCGGAGCGGCCGGTGGCCGGCACGGGGGCCTCCTGGCCGCCGAGGAGGACGGCGGGTACGCCGTAGGGGCTGCGGCGTTCCGCGCTCCCGCCCGGGGAACCGACGGAGACCACCGGGGTCGCGCAGGCGGCGGCCAGGTGGGCGGGCCCGGGGTCGCCCGCGACGACGACGTCGGCCGCTCGCAGGACGCCCGACAGGGTCCGCAGATCCGTGCGGCCGCCGAGGTCGACCGCCGTGTCACCGCTGACCTTTCGCGTCAGGGCCGTCTCCCGGGGGCCGCCGGTGACGACCACCCGGTGGCCGGCGTCGGCGAGCAGGACGACCGCTTCGGCCGCCCGCCCGGCGTCCCAGGCGCGGGCGTGCGCCGCGGCGCCCGGGTGCAGCACGACGTAGGGCCCGTTGCCGGTGAGCGCGGTCGTGTCGGGGGCCGGGAGCACACGGAGCCGCCCGTCGTCGCCCGCCCCGGGCGGGAAACCCAGGGCCGCCGCGGTGTCGAGCGCCGCTTCGACGTCGTGCCGTCCGGGCACCCGCCGGTGGGGTACGTCGACGAGGCTGCCCGGGGGCTCGGTGAGGGGGGCCCCGATGCGGGGAACGTGCGCCATCCGCAGCAGAAGGGCGAGGGGCAGGGGGCTCTGCTCGGCGGGCGCCACGACGAGGGCGGCGTCGTACGCCGCGTCCCGCATCCGCCCCACGAGGCCCTCGACGTCCGCCTCCTGCACCGTCGGCGGGCGAGCGCTGCTCCAGGGTGCCTCCCAGACGAGGACCTCGTCGACGTGGGGCAGCAGAGCGGCGGCGGACGCGCCGCGCGGTGCGCACAGCATCGTCACGTGAGCGGCGCGTGCCGCCACCGCGCGGACGGCGGGGCCCGCCAGCAGGACGCCGCTCATGTCGTCCAGGCAGACGACGATCACCTTCCCCGCGCCACGGGTCTGCGGCCCTCCTCCGCCACACGCAGCCGCCGACGCCGTCAGGGACCTTTTCTGCACGCGGTCACCAGGTGCACGCATGGCGCACACCTCCCGCCGTGCCAGGCGTGGACCGGCCTCCCCTTCCCCGGCCGTACGGGGCGGCCCGGTCGAGGAAGTACGCGACGGTGCGCGCGAGCCCGTCCGCGAGGGAGACCCTGGGCGTCCACCCGAGGAGTTCGTGAGCGAAGCCGGTGGCGGGACGGGGTGGTTCGGGGCTCTCGTGGTCGTGCCCGGCGAAGTGCGGGCGGGCGTCGGAGCCGGTGAGGTCGAGCACCCGACGGGCGATCTCCTCCACGGTCGGACCCGGGTCGCCGCCGATGTCCACCGGGCGCACCGAGCGGCTGGCGGCCACCAGGAGCACGCCGTCGACCGTGTCGTCGACGTAGCACAGCGACGGCCTGCCACCGGCGTCACCGGGCACGGTCACCGGCCCGCCGCCCAGCGCCTGCCGGATCAGGCCGGGGATCAGCAGGCCGTCCCCGGACCCCATGCGCGGGCCGTACACCGGAAAGACCCGGGCGATGCCCGCGTCCGCCTTCGTGTCGCTCACGTAGGCGGTGGCCGACGCCTCCGCCGCGTGCCGGGCCCGCTCGTCCGCGCCGACCGCCCCGTCCGGTTGTCCGTCCCGGCCGGGCGGGACGCCGTGGAGGAGGCAGGTGGAGACGAGCAGGAACCGCGCGCCGTCCCGTTCGGCGAGGCCGAGGGCGTGGCGGGTGACGAGACTGTCCGCGCCGAGTGTCTCCGCGGGGCGGTCCAGGACCGCCGAGGCGGGGCACCCGAAGTGCACCACGAGGTCGTACGGTCCGGCGAGGACGTCGGTGCCGCCCGGCCTCGCGAGGTTCAGCCGCAGGGGCCGGAACCCGGGGCGGCCGGCCAGGTGCTGCACTTCGCGGACCGTGGCCGACGGCGTCTCGTCGACGCAGTCGACCGCCACGCCCGCGTCCAGCAGGCGTTCGCACAGGTGCGAGCCCAGGAATCCGGCGCCTGCGGTCACCAGGGCGCGCTGCCACGGAAGTGGCGGCTGTGGCGGCTGTGATGCCAAGGAGAACGTCGTCGGCGTCATGGCAGGATCTCTCCTTCCGCCGTGGAGGTGGGTGTGGGTCCGGGTGTGAGGGGCGGCCGCGGGCGTCGCCCTGCTGCGGCGCGACCGTGCGGGGCGCGGGGCCCGCGGGAGGTGCGATGCGCGGACGGCCTGCGACGCACGGCGGCTTCGGGCGGGCGGGGGCTTCGGGCAGGGGCCTCGGGCGCACGGCGACTTCGGGGCGCACGGGCCGTCACGGCCAGGACGGCTCCCGGCGCGGCACGACGACGAGTTCGCCCACGACGCTTCCGGCCGGGACGGACAGCGCGTACAGCACCGTGTCGGCCACGATGTCGGGGCTCTGCAGCAGGGTCACGTCGGCGTCCGGGAAGCGCTCCATGATGAACGGGGTCTCCATGCCCCCCGCGATGATCCCGGTGACGCCGATCCCCACGCAGTCGCGCTGGGCCTCCTTGAACAGCGTGTGCGTGAACGCGCGCAGGCCCGACTTTCCCGCCGCGTACGGTCCCGCCTCGGTCCAGGTGCGGTTCGCCGCGGTGGAGAGGATGTTCACGATGTGACCGCCCCCGCGGGCGATCATGCGACGGTAGGTTTCCAGGCACAGGTACATCGGCCCGAGCAGGTTGGTCTCGACGACCCGCCTCACCTCGTCGGCCGTCAGGTGCTCGATCGGCTTGGAGACGTCCACGGCGGCGTTGTTGACGAGGACATCGACCGGTTGGCCCGCTTCTTCCAGGCTTCGGAAGGCGGCGGCGACGCCTTCGGCGTCCCGCACGTCCATGGCCACGAAACGGGCGTCGAGCCCTTCGCCGGTGAGCTCGTCGCAGAGCTCCCGGGCCGGCTCCTCGCGGACGTCGGCGACCAGTACGCTCGCACCGGCCCCCGCCAGCTTCCTCGCGATCGAGGCTCCCAGCCCGCGGGCCGCTCCGGTCACCAGTGCGTGCTTTCCGTCGAGATCGAGCTGCGCTGCGCCGCCCATTCCTGTGCCTTCCGTCGCCGGTCGAGGAACGGTGCGCTGCGCAACCGTCCCGCTTCCCACTGTGACGGCGACAAGAGGGTCCGGCACCTCGGGACGGGCCGCGGCGAAGGGCACGCGAGCGTCATCCGGATCACTCCGGAAGGGTCCGGGGCCCGGCGCGGCCTGCGGGCATGGAGCGGTGTGAGCAAGCCCACCACACGCGCCGAGGCCTTGTGCGACAAGCGTCCGCGCCCTTACGGCAGTGGCTTGAGCAGAACCGTTCGCAGCTACGGCGATCGCGTCTGTCACCATGGTCGACGCCGTACTCCGCAGCGTCCACGCGTCTTCCTGCACGCCTTGACGACGATCCTCCCGCAGCACGGCACCCCTGACAGATCCGGCGGAGTGACGGCGCGGTGCAACCGGTGCCCCGAGCAGCTCCCGCCGCGCCCCTTGCCCGGTCCCCCGGGCTCGCCCCGAGTCTTCGAGTGCCTCTGTGTCTTCCGTGCCTTCCTTCCCTGCCACGCCTTCCTCCCCTGCCCCGACGGCGCCGTCCCACTCCTCCGCTCCGGACGACGTGGCCGAACTGCCCGTAGCCGCAGCGCCCCTCCCCGGACCGTCCCTCCCCGGGCCGCCCGCCGCCGGATCGTCGGCGGCCGGCTCGCAGTCACCGTGGCGGTCGTTGCGCTACCGCAGCATGCGCTGGTGGTCCGTTGCCAACTTCGTGTCCAACGCGGGCACCTGGATGCAGCTCACCGTGCAGAACCTGCTGGTCCTGCAGATCACGGGTTCGGCAACCGCCACGGGCCTCTCCATGTCGGTACAGGCGGCCCCGGCACTGCTGATGAGCCTTGTCGGCGGTGCCGCCGTCGACCGCTGGCCGCGCAAGCTCACCGCCTCCGTCAGCCAGGCCCTGCTCGGCGCCGTCGCCTTCACGACGACCGTCCTCGTGGCGACGGGCGGGCTCGATCTGACCGTCCTCATGGTGCTGGCGGCCGTCACCGGCATCATCGCCACGGTCGACGGACCCGCGTGCGCCCTGCTGGGCAACGATCTCGTGCCACCGCAGGACGTTCCGTCCGCCATCGGCGTCGGCTCGTTGGTGCACAGCGCGGGGCGCCTTGCCGGAGCGGCGCTCGGCGGTGTCACCGTCGGCTTCCTCGGCACGGCCGCCGCCTACGCCGCCAACGGCGTGTCGTTCCTCTTCGTCGCCGCGGTCATCCCCTTCCTCCGTCCCGCGTACGGAGCGCTGCGCCAGACCGCGCCGGGGCGCCCGACCGACCCCGCGCAGGCCACGCCCGCGCACGCCGTTCCCGTGCAAGCCGTTCCCGCGCCGAGCGGTCCCGCACCGGTCGGCGAGAACATGACCGTCCGGCAGGGGCTGGCGTACTTCATGAAGCGGCCCCGGCTCGTGGCCCTCGCCGGTATCACCGGTGTCAGCGCGGTTTTCGGGCGGAATTACCACCTCACGCTGGCGGTGCTCGTCACCGGACCGCTCGCGGGGGGCGCCGGGGCGTTCGGCACGGTGTCCACCGTCCTCGCCGTCGGAGGAATCATCGGTGCGGTCCTCGGAGCCCGGCTGCGGCGGCCGTCCGTGCGGCTGGTGGGCACCCTGGCCGCCGCGGGCGCCCTGTTGCAGGCGGTCGCGGGCTTCTCCCCCTCGCTCGCCGTGCTGCTGGTGCTCGTCCTGCCGATGGCCGTCGTGGAATCCGTTTCCGACACGGCGGGGACGACCGTCCTGCAGACCGATCCGCCGGCCCACCTGCGGGGCCGCGTGCTGGGCGTGTGGGGAAGCATCAGTACCGCCTGGGGCCTCGGCGGTCCGCCCGCGCTCGGCCTCCTCATGGAGCTGGCCGGAGCCCGCGGCGCCCTGGTGGGCGGTGGGCTGATCGTGGCCGGCTCCATCGGAGCGGGCTTCCTGCTGCGCAGGCGCGGGGCCGCCGTGCCCGTAGTCCTGCGCAAGGAGGCGCTGGTTCCGGTACAGCCGGTGCTGCAGACGGCCGCCTGAACACAGCGGTGCGGCGCCGGCCCCTTTCGCGCCGCACGGACATGGCTGGGCGGCAACGCCCCCGAACCCGGCCGCCCGCCGCCTACAGCCGCCCGCCAGGGAGGGGTGCCCCCGCCGGTGCCGGCCCCGGCGGGGGCCCGGACAGGGGCTGCGGGCGGGGAAGGCCCCCTACCGCTCTCACCGCCTCCAGGACCTCTTCCGTCGTAATGCGCAGCAACCGCTCGTCGGGCCGGCGCCCGTGGGCGTCGCCCGGCCGGATACGGCCGTCGCCGTCGGGGTGCCACAGCGCCCGGTGACGAGCGTCCGCCACCGGGCCCCACAGCCGGGGCGACACCGGGCCGAACAGCACGACCGAGGGGGTGCCGAGCGCCGTCGCCAGGTGGGCGAGCCCGGTGTCTCCGACGAGGACGCAGCGGGCGTGCGCCACGAGCGCCGACAGCACGTCGAACGGCACGTCCCGCGTACCTCCCAGTACGGCGTCCGCCGACAGCCCCGCCCGCGCCGCCACGTACCGCGCGAGCGTGTCCTCCCCGGCCCCGGCGGTCACCACCACCCGGTGGCCACGGGCGGTGAGTTCCCGTGCCACGGCGGCGAACCGCTCCGGGGGCCAGCGGCGGGCGCCGGCGTCGGCACCCGGATGGACGACCACCGCGCCGGGCGCCGGTGAGGCGACGTCGGGCGGCGGGATCCGCACGTCCGCGGGATCCGCCCGGACGCCGTACCAGGACAGCAGCCGGCACCACCGGTCCCGCTCGTGCTCGTCCTCCCGCCACGCGGGCCCCGCGATGCCGGGCGTCCCCGGATGCGCGTAGGCGAACAGCCGCCCGGGACGCAGCCGCTGGAGCAGCAGGTGGCTCGGTGGCCCGTTGCCGTGCAGGTCGACGGCGATGTCGGGGGCCGGCCCCGTCCAGGCGAGGGCGGCGGGCACCGCGCGGCCGGCGGCCGACGTGGGCAGCACGCGGTCGACCAGGCCGGTGGCCATGGCGGGCCCGGTCAGCCGCTCCGGAGCGGCCAGCACGATCTCGTGGTCCGGCAGTTGTCGCCGCAGGGCGCGCAGTGCCGGTACGACGGCCAGCAGGTCGCCCAGCCCCAGTGCCCGCAGTACCAGCGCCCGAAGGCGGTCCTGTGCCGGAGGGTCCGCCGGTGGGCGCCGGGTGCCTTGGTCGTTCACGTTCGTGGGGGCCTCTCGGCTCGGGGGGTGCTCGGCCGGGTCCGTGCGGCAGCCGCGGCGGCCCGGCGGGCCAGCTGGGTGGTGGAGCGGCCGTCGAGGTAGGGCAGGACGACGGCCTGGCCGCCCCATTCGCGCAGGGTCCGCGCCTCGGGCAGGTCCTGGACGCTGTAGTCGCCGCCCTTGACCCATACGTCCGGCCGCAGCCTGGTGAGCAGTTCCTGCGGGGTGTCCTGCGCGAAGACGGCCACGGCGTCGACGCTGCCCAGTGCCTCCAGGACCCGGATGCGGTCGGCTTCCCTGTTGAGCGGGCGTCCGGGGCCCTTGCGGCGGGTGAGCGACTCGTCGGAGTTGAGGCAGACGATCAGGCAGTCGCCGATGCGCCGGGCGCTCTCCAGCAGGCCGACGTGGCCGGCGTGCAGGAGGTCGAAGCAGCCGCCGGTGGCCACGACCGTGCCGCCGCGCGCCCGCACCTGTGCGGCGAGGGCGAACGCGTCCGTGGAGGACATGTCCCGGACGCCGCGGTGCGCGGGCGCCGTCCGCCACAGGTCACGGTTGCCGGCTCCGCCCGCGGACACGAAGGCGGCGGCCTCCGCGACGGCGCGCTGGAGGGCCTCTTCCGGGAGTGCTCCGTCGGCCAGCGCGGCGGCGGTGACGGCCGCGAAGCAGTCACCGGCGCCGCACGGGTCGCCGGTCGCGCGGTAGGGCGGCGGCACGAGCATCGGCGTACCCGGACCGGGGCTGGTCAGCAGAACCCCCCGCTCGCCCAGCGTCACGGCGACTCCCGCCGCCTGCCAGCGCTCCGCCAGTTCCGCGCCCCGCTGGGCGTACGCGCGCAGCGTTGCGCCTCCGTCCTGTGTCCCGCTCCCGTCGGGGCACAGGGCGCGGGTCTCGGCCGCGTTCGGCGTGACGAGCCGCGCGCCCGCCACGGGGGCGTCACCTCTGGGATGGGGGTCCCACACCAGCGGGACGCGGGGGGCGAGGGCAGCCAGCTCCTCCCGTACGGCGCTCGCGGTCCGTCGTCCGTAGTCCGCGACGAGAACGGCGTGCGCCCCTTTCAGCGCGTCCCGTACGGCGGCGCCGGGCTCGCCCGGTGTGCCGCCGCCCCGGTCGACACGGACCAGGGGGCGGCCCGAGGCCAGGACGCGCGTCTTCACCGGCAGGCTGCCGTTCAGCGGCAGCTCCACCAGCCGCACCCGGCTGCTGAGCGCGCGGCGTACGGCGTCGCTCGCGGGGTCGTCGCCCAGTGCGGTCACCAGGGTCACCTCGCGGCCGTCGCGTGCGGCCAGCGCGGCGGCGAGCCCCGCGCCTCCGGGGCGCCGCCGGTCGCCGGTGACGTCCACCACGGGGGCCGGGGCGTCGGGAGAGAGCCGGGTGGCGGTGCCTTCGACATCCTCGTCGAGCAGGACGTCACCGACGACGACGAGCGGCCTCGGCCCGCTCACAGGAGACTTCCGTTGGCGGAGATGGCGTCCGCGTCGACGGGGACCATGTCGTGGGGTGTGGTGCGGCGGCCCGCGGCGGCCCCGGGCGGTGCGGCGAGTACCGCGTCGAAGGCTTCGCACAACAGGTGGACGGCGACGAGGTGGGTCTCCTGCACGGTCGCCGTGGTGTCGCCCTCGACGCAGAGCGCTTCGTCGGCGGCTTCGCCCAGCGGGTTGGGGCCGGGGCCGGTGAGTGCCCAGACGCGCAGTCCGGCGGCCCGGCCCGCCATCGCGGCTGCGATCAGGTTGGCGCTGCGGCCGGACGTGGACAGCAGGAGCAGGATGTCGCCGGGCCTGCCGTGGGCGGAGACCTGACGGGCGAACACGTGGTCGAAGCCGTAGTCGTTGCCGATGGCGGTCATGCTGGAGGTTTCCGCGTGCAGGGAGATGGCCGAGTAGGCCGGTCGTTCCCGCTGGTAGCGGCCCACCAGTTCGGCGGTCAGGTGCTGTGCCTGGGCGGCGCTGCCGCCGTTGCCCGCCGCCAGCAGCCGGCTGCCGGCGGGCAGTGCGGCGGCGAGCCGGCCGCCCCAGTCCGCGATCCGGCCGAGGCCGTCCCGGCACAGCAGGCCGAGCGCTCGCTCCAGGGACCGGCAGTGCAGCTGCGCGGCGTCGAGTGCAGGGGATTCGCTCATACGGATCGGGCGTACCGCGCCTTGACGGGCGGCGGGCCCGCACCTCCTTCGGGTGTCGGTGCTTGACGATCGGTCGGCGGTCGGTTCGGTACGGGCATCCGCACCGGGCTGTCCGGTGCGTACCGCACCTGACGGACAGTGCTCACCTGCCGGACAGTTCGGTGGGTATTGCAGGCTGACGGACCGTTCGGTACGGCAGCCCGGCCGGACTGTCCGGTACCTGCCTCACACCGCCCCGACCCCCGTCACACGGGGCAGGGCGTCCAGGACTTCGCAGTAGGCCGCCTCGGTGGCCGCCGCGACCTGCCCCCAGCCGTAGCGGCGCAGGACCCTGCGCCGGCCGGCCGCGCCGCAGGCCTCACGCAGGGCCCGGTCGCCGAGGAGTTCGAGGACGGCGCGGGCCAGGGCCTCGGGATCCCCCGGCTCCACCAGGCGGCCCGCGACCGGGTCCGCCACCGTGTCGAGCTGCCCGCCGACGGCGCTGGCGACGACCGGCCTGCCGCACGCCATCGCCTCCAGCGGCACGATGCCGAACGGTTCGTAGTCCGCGGGGCACAGCACGACGTCGGCCGCGCGCAGGAGCGCCGGCACCTGGGCGCTCGGTACGCCACCGGTGAAGCGCACCCGGTCCTCGACGCCCGCCTTCCGGGCGAGTGCGCGCAGTCTGCGGACCTCGGCGTCCTCGTCCAGCCGGTCGGCGGACGGCCCGCCGACCACGAGCAGTTCGGTCTCGGGCAGCAGGGCCAGCGCGGCGATGGAGACCGCCGCGCCCTTGCGCGGCACGAGGCGCCCCAGCTGGAGCACCTGGTGCCGGTGGGCGCCGCGCGGCGCGGCCGGCCCACGGGGAGTGAACAGTTCCGTGTCGACGCCGCACGGCACGATGCCGGTCTTGGTGGCGGGAATGCCCATCCTGCCCAGTTCCGCGACCTCGTCCCGGCAGGTGGCGATGATCCGGTCGCAGCCGTGTCCCAGTTCCGTCTCCAGCGCGATCCGCTGGGGCGGGCTGGAGTCGGCGACTTGCTGGTGGCGCCTCTTCACCGTGCCGAGCGCGTGATACGTGTGCAGCAGGGGAAGGCCGAGTTCGCGGGTGGCGCGCAGCGCGGCCAGACCGGACATCCAGAAGTGCGAGTGCACCACGTCGGGCAGCGCGCCGCGCCAGGTGCGCGCCAGGTAGCGGCCGAACTCCGGCATGTGGGGCAGCAGTTCGTCCTTGGGGATCTGCTCGGGCGGGCCCGCGGGCACGTGGTGCACCTCCACTCCCGCACACAGGGGGACGCGTACGGGCAGACCGGGCGAGTCACGGCGGGTGTAGACGGTCACCCGGTGCCCGCGATCGGCGAGCGCGCCGGCGAGGCAGGCGACGTGCACGTTCTGGCCGCCCGCGTCGACGCCGCCCAGCGTGGCGAGCGGACTGGCGTGCTCCGAGACGAGGGCGATGGAGAGCGCTCCGGGACCGCCGGGCTCCGCGTCGAGAGCCGCCGGATCGAGGGTCGAGGTCATGAGGTCGCCTCCGTCAGCACACGCTCCCAGTCGTCGAGGAAGCGCTTGAGTCCGTACCGTTCGAGAGCGGCCTGGCGTGCGCGCGCGCCGTCCTCGGCCGCGGCCTCCGGTTCCCGCAGGTAGTGCCGGGCCGCCCGGGCGAGCACCTCGGGACGGGTGGAGAGTGTGCCGGTGCCGGGTTTGACGGCCTCGATCGCCTCGGTGGTGGCGAGTGCCACGACCGGCATACCCAGGTGCATGGCCTCCAGCAGCGAGAGACCGAGGGACGTCCAGCGCACCGGGTGCAGGTACAGGCGTCGCTGTGCGAGTGCCGCGTGCAGTTCGCTCTGCGGGAGGTCGGCGGTGCGGCAGCGGTCCTCGGGGACGCCCAGGTGTGCGGCCAGGCCCTCGGTCCGCATCCCGAAGACGTCGAGGGGCGCCGCCTCGCTCAGAGCGGGAAGGAGGTCGGTGCCGGTGTGACGGCCGCGGCGCACCGGCTCGTTGACGACGACGGCGGCCCGGGCCAGGCGGCCGGTGTACTGGTGGCCCGGGTCGACGATGCCGTGCTCGATCACCTCGGTGCGGGTGGTGCCGTTGTCCCAGAAGAGCCGGTTGAAGTGCGTGACGTGCACGAGCGTCAGGTCGTCGCGGCCGGCGCACGGGTGCCGGGTGCGCGGCACGTCGCCGTCCGGGGTGTTGTGCTCCAGGTACACCGCGGGCACGTCCCGTCCCGGGCGCCGTCCGCCGAGCCAGCGTTCGGCCAGTTCCGCTTCGTGCGGCCGCTGGAGGAGGACCAGGTCCACGTCCGCGTCGCGCAGTTCACCGGGCGTCATCTCGCGCACCGAGTCGGGCCAGGCGAACGTGCGCGCGCGGCCGAGGCCGTCGGGTCCGCGGTCCGGTGTCACGGGTACGAGGTAGGTGTGCGGTCCCTGCACGAACGAGGTCGTCCAGGAACCGTGTACGTGCCACAGCAGGATGTTCATACGCTCGCTCCTCGTTCCGTGCCGGGCGTACGGCCCGTTCCGTTCGGCGGGTGGGACAGGGACGCCGTCGGCGAGGACGGCGACGCGGGCGGACGCGGGTAGGTCCGGGGGGTGGTGGTGCCGTCGGCCAGCATCGCCACGGCGGCGAGCACCTCGGCGTCCCCCACACCGTCGAGGCAGGGGTGGCCGGGCAGCGGGCAGTTCCGCGCCCTGCTGTCCGCGCACTCCTCGCGCTGGTCGCCGAGCAGGACGTGGGGTACGCCGTACGGGCCCCAGCGCTCAGCCGGCACGACCGGCGCGAACAGACTGGCGACGGGTGTTCCGACGGCGGCGGCGAGGTGCCCGGGCCCGGTGTTGCCGACCACCGCGACCCGCGCCCCCGCGAGTACGCCCGCCAGTTGCCGCAGATCGGTGTTTCCGCCGAGGTCGAGGGCGTGCCCCGCGGCGACCCGCGCGGTCAGCTCCCGCTCCGCGGGACCGCCGGTGACCACGACCCGGTGCCCGGCGGCGGCGAGGGCTGCCGCGGCGCGCCGCGCCCGGTCGGGACTCCACGCGCGGGCGGGCACGGCGGCCCCCGGGTGCAGCACGACATAGGGTCCGCCACCGGTCAGCGAGGTGGTGTCGGGCGGCGTCGTCACGCGCAGCGCCCCGTCGTCGCCGGGCGGCAGCGAGAAGCCGCAGGCGCGGGCCAGGTCCAGGGCCGCCGAAGCCTCGTGGCGGTGCGGCAGCCGGTGGTGGCGCAGATCCAGGAGGGCGCCGGGGTAGTCCTCGCTGTCGGCGGCCGTCCAGGCGACGCCTGCCAGTTTCAGGAGCAGCGCCACGGGCAGCGGGCTCTGGTGGTAGGAGACGAGGATCAGGGCTCGGTCGAAGCGGCCGCGCGTCACCGTGTCGAGCACCTGTTGCGTCGCTTCGCGTGTGACCGGCGCCGGGTCCAGTCCCACCCACGGGGCGTCGTACACCAGGACGTCGTCGACGCCGGGCAGGAGTGCCCCCGCGTCGACGCCCTGAGGTCCGCAGAGCAGCGCGGTGTACGAGGAGCCGGCCGCCACCGCACGGACGGCGGGCCCGGCCAGCAGCACGTCACCCGCACTGTCGAGGCGCACGACGAGGGTGCGCGGAAGGCGGGGGGTGCCGGTCATCGCCAGGCCTCCGTTTCCGGCGCGCGGGCGGGCGCCGCCGTGCGGGGCGTCCGCGGTGGAGCGAGGGCCAGGTGCACGGCGGCGAGGAGGTCGGGAGCCACAGCGTCCGCGTCCGCGGTCTCCTCGGCGCGGGTGACCGCGGTGGGTACCAGCACGCCACGGGCCCCGGCGGCGCGGGCGGCGAGAACGTCGGCGCCGATGTCACCGATGACGACCGTACGTCCGGGGGGCACGCCGAGGCGCGCGCACGCGGCGAGCACCAGTCCGGGCGCCGGTTTGCGGCAGGCGCAGCCGTCGCCGGGGCCGTGCGGGCAGACTGCCCACACCCCGAAGGGGCCCAGCAGTTCCTCCACGCGCCGCCGCACCGCGTCGACCTGGCAAGCGGTCAGCAGGCCGCGGGCGACGCCCGACTGGTTGCTCACGACCCCGAAGGGGACGCCCGCCGCGCGAACGGCGTCGACGGCGTCCCGCGCGGTGGGCATGAGTTTCACCAGTGCGGGGTCGCCGTTGTAGGGCACGTCCTCCACGAGGGTGCCGTCGCGGTCGAAGAGGACCGCCGCCGGGAGTTCCCGGTCGCCGCGCGGCTTCGCCCGGGTTCCCGGTGCCGGTGGTCTGCCGCGTGGTCCGTCGAGCAGCCAGGGGCCGTCGCCCCGGGTGTGCAAGCCCCGTCGCGGGCCTGCCGCGGGGAGCCCGTTCATCGGCGCACCCGTTCCTCGGGGGCCCGCCGGACCGGCGGTCCTGGGGTGCGGCCGGGTCCGGCCCCGCGCACCTGGAGCGGCTGCGCCTCCCGGTGGGCAAGCTGTCCGCGCAGCCAGTGCCAGACGGCGGCGGGCGGAATGAAGACGCTGGTCCACGCCATGGTGGCCACTTCGTCGCGGTTCCGCGGCCCCGGCAGGATCCGGGCGAGAGCGAATTCGGTGGTACCGGCCAGCCAGAGCGCGGCGCAGGCGGTGGCGGCCCGGCGCCTGCGCAGGACGGTGCAGGCGAGCGTCCCGGCCGCCGCCGCGGTCACGGCGAGGTGGCGGGGCAGCCTTCCGCGCGGTGCGGCGGCGCGGGTCCACCAGTCGGGCCCGTGCAGCCGCGTCATGAGCACGTCGTCCGCGTTCCCCGCCTGGAGGCGCAGCGAGATCCAGCGGTCGGCCGGGCGCACCGGGTGAGCCGTGGAGCGTGTTCCCGCGGCCACCCTCCAGCCGGCGGCGAGCACGCGCAGCGCGAGGTCGGCGTCTTCCCTGAACGCACGGCGGAACCGCTCGTCGAAGCCTCCGACGGCCTCCAGCGCCTCGCGCCGGTAGGCCATGTCGGCGGTGATCCAACGGGCGGTGGCGAGGCCCGCGGTGTTGCGTTCCCAGTCCGTGGGCCTGCGGTCCTCGGGCAGGGGCACGTCGATGCGGGCGGTGACCGCCGCGTCGCGCGGCCTCGCCGCGCGGAGGTCGGCGGCCAGTTCGTCCCCCCAGGCGGGCCCCGGGACGACGTCGTCGTCCAGGAAGACGATCCACGGCACGTCACCGGCCGCCCGCCACCCGGTGTTACGGGCCGCGGCGGGGCCCATGGCCCGGCCGCCGACCACGGTGGTGACGGAGGACAGGGACGGTGGGACGTGGTCCTCCAGCGGTGTCCTGCCGTGAGGTCCTGGCCGGTCGTCGACGAGAATCAGCCGGTCCGGCTTCGGTCCGGCGGCCCCGGCCAGCGCGTGCAGCGTCACCCGCAGACTGGGCCGTCCCAGGGTGGGGACGACCACCGCGTACGTGGCGGCGGCGCGGCCGGTGCCGCCGGTCCGTTTCGGGTGCGTGGACATCAGGCACCGCCGCCCTCGGAGGTCCGGAAGAGGTCCTGACGGCGGATGGCGTACGGGCCGATGGCCAGCAGGTCGACGGGCGAGGAGCCGAAGCACTCCAGCGCGTCCCGCGGGTCGTCCACCATCGGGCGGCCCGCCGTGTTCAGGCTCGTGTTGACGACGACCGGCAGGCCGGTGAGCTTCTCGAACTCGCCGAGCATGCGGGCCACCAGGGGTTCCTGCGCCGGGTCCACGGTCTGGATGCGGGCCGTCCCGTCGACGTGGACGACGGCCGGGATACGGTCGCGCCAGGCTTCGGCCACGTCGTGCACGAACAGCATGTACGGGCTGGGCATCGGGCCGTCGAAGATCTCCGGGGCGCGGTCGGCGAGCACCATCGGGGCGACGGGACGGAACTGCTCGCGGCCCTTGACGTCGTTGAGCCGTTCCAGGTTGCCCGCGTGCCCTGGGTGCGCCATGAGCGAGCGGTGGCCGAGCGCCCGGGGACCGTATTCCGACCGGCCCTGGAACCAGGCGACGATCCGGTTCTCCGCCAGCGCCCGCGCCACTGTCGCGGCGATGTCCGCGGGGCGCTCGAAGGTGACGGCGGCCGTCTTCAGCAGGGCGCCGAGTTCGGCGTCCGACCAGTCGCGGCCCAGGTCAGCGCCGGACATGGGCTCCGGCCGGACGCCCCCGTCCGCGGTGAGCAGCAGCGCGCCGCCCAGCGCCGTGCCCGCGTCACCCGCCGCGGGCTGCACCCACACCCTGGCGAAGGGGCCTTCCCTGGCGATCCGGGTGTTGGCGACGCAGTTCAGTGCGACGCCGCCGGCGAGCGTGAGCACGCTGTGGTGCGTCTTGCCGTGCAGCCAGCGCGCCAGGTCGAGCAGGGTCTCCTCAAGGACGGCCTGCGTGCTGGCCGCCACGTCCGCGTGGTCCTGCGTCCACGGTTCGTCGGCGCCGCGCGGCGGGCACAGTTCGTGCCACGGCACGGCGGTGGCACGGAAGCCCCCGTCGCCGGTCGGGTACACGTGCCGGCGCAGTTCGGGCAGCATCCGCGGGGTGCCGTGGGAGGCGAGGGCCATCACCTTGAACTCGTCGGAGGAGCGCAGGAACCCGAGGTGCTGCGTGAGCTCTTCGTAGACCAGGCCGAGGGAGTGCGGCAGGTCCTGGGAGTACAGCGGTTCGAGCGTGTCGCGGACCCGTCGTGCGGCGAGGTGCGAGGCACGCTCGCCGCGGCCGTCCAGCACCAGTACCGAGGAGTCCTCCGCATCCGGCACGGCGAAGGCGCTCGACGCGGCGTGCGCCATGTGGTGCGGCACGAACCGGACGATGCCGGGGTCCAGTCCCGGCAGGGCGGTCCTGAGGAAGTTCGGCGCCTCCCTGGCGTACGTCTGGCGCAGGTGGTCCCAGGGGTCGTCGAGGCCCATGGCGTCGGCGGGTCTGGCGAGGGCGGGATCGTAGGAGTAGGCGACCGCGTCGAGGTCCTGGGGCCGCAGGCCGGCCCTGCGCAGGCACCAGGCGGCGGCCTGCTCGGGCAGTTCCCAGGCCGAGAACGGCAGCGGCCGTTTCCCGTGCTTGCGCCGGGAGAACCGTTCCTCCTCGGCGGCGGCGACCGTTCGGCCGTCGATCACGAGGGCGGCGGCGGGGTCATGGAAGAGAGCGTTGATTCCTAGGACGCGCATGGGGTGTCCGAGATTCTGTCGGGGGTCCTTCGCACGTGCCGGTGTACGAGCCTGCGCAGTCGCGCGACCGCGGCACGGGAAACATGACCGAATGGGAAGCATGACTCAATGGGGTCCGCGCGGTGGTTCTTCCGCGGCGAGGGGCGCGGTCTCGCGCCGCTGATCGGTGGGAGGAACGCTCCGCCGATCAGCAGGGGCGAACGCACCGCCCGTCGGCGGTCCGCGGCGCCCTATGTGCGCCGCGCAGCCGATCAGCGTTCCGCTGTGGCGCGGAACCAGTCGATGGTGCGCCGGAGCCCTTCCCGGGCCGGCACGTCCGGTTCCCAGCCGAGCTTGTCGCGCGCCAGGGTGATGTCGGGGCAGCGGACGGCCGGGTCGTCCGTCGGCCGGGCGATGAAACGGATCTCCGAGCGGGACCCGGTGAGCTCGATGACCAGGCGCGCCAGTTCGAGCATCGTGATTTCGGTGGGGTTTCCGATGTTGACGGGGCCCCGCATGTCGTGGGCGGCTGCCGCGAGGATGCCGCGCACGGTGTCGTCGACGTAGCACAGCGAGCGGGTCTGGTTCCCGTCGCCGGTGACGGTGAGGGGCTCGCCATCCAGCGCCTGCCGGACGAAGGTGGGCACCGCCCTGCCGTCGTGTCCGCGCATCCGGGGGCCGTAGGTGTTGAACAGCCGCACGATGGCGGTGTCGGTGCCTTTCGCGTCGGCGTGCGCGGTGGTCAGGGCCTCACCGAACCGCTTCGCCTCGTCGTACACGCTGCGCGGTCCGACCGGGTTGACATGACCCCAGTACCGCTCGTTCTGCGGGTTCTGCTGGGGATCCCCGTACACCTCCGACGTGGAGGCGAGCACGAAGCGGGCGTCGGAGCGGTGCGCCAGCCTCAGGGCGTTGCGCGTGCCGAGGCTGCCGGTGTCCAGGGTGTGCAGGGGCAGCCGCAGGTAGTCGGTCGGCGACGCCGGCGAGGCGAAGTGCAGGACCAGATCGGGGCGGCGTTCAACGGTGAAGTCCTCGGCCACGTTCGCCCGTACGAGCTGGAACCCCGGGCGGTCCAGGAACGGTTCCAGGTTCTCCGGGCGCCCCGTGCTGAAGTCGTCCACGCAGGTCACGGCTGTTCCCTCAGCCAGCAGGGCGGCACACAGATGCGAACCGACGAAACCGCCGCCGCCCGTGACGACGGCGTGCTCCCACTTCCCTGGCGAAGCTGTGGTCATCCGAATCTCCTCCGTACGGGGGAACGGCGCGCCGTGGTGCCGACCTCGGGTCGTCGAGTGCGCCCTGGGCCGCCGAGTTCTCGATCAGCCTCTGCCATCGGAGCGCGGACGGCTCGGTGGGACGGGGCATACGGGTGACCGCGCCGCGTCGGTCCTCCCCGGCCCACGCCGACGCGGCACACGCGATGCCCGCCGCACAGCGCCGGAGCGGGGTGGCAGCGGGCATCGGGGCTGTTCGGGTGCGGGCTTTCCGGAGCGGGAGGACCGGATGGCGCCGGGGGGACTCGGGATTCGTACGGTCAGTCGTCCTCGCCGGTACGGGCGCGGGCGCCGGCGCGGGTGCGGGAGGAGGTCTGGGCGCGTTGCGGGTGACGGCGTACGTACTCGCGTTCCAGCTCGTTCATCCGTTCCGTATGCGTGGTGAGCGCGTCGTCCGACGCGTGCAGCAGGGTTTCGTGCCGCGTGCGGTGGATGGCCTCCAGTTCCTTCAGAAGCTGTCCGTCTTCCAGGTCCCGGGCCGACGGCCCGCCCTCGTGAACGGTCATCTCGGATGCGCCTCCTTCGCCTCGCCAGGTGCGGGCCGGCTGTGGACGTCGTGACGGTCCATGCCGGCTCCCGACCTCATCCTGCCCCGTCGGGCGGCCCCGCGCACAAGGAAGTCGTGCCTGGCCGACGTGTCCGGGCAGGTCCCCCGGGCCCGTGACTCCACGCGCTCCGCGTGCATGACAGTCCCAGGGGCGGGATAAAGGAGCGAGCAGTCACGCCCGGAAAGACCGGGCCGACCTCAACGTCCGTTCCACGGCAGAAAGAGCTGTCATGACCTCTTCCCAGTCCCGCCCCGCGCCCGTCGCCAGGAGCGCTGTACAGAAGGCCGCGCTACTGGTCGGCGCCGTCTTCCTCCTCGTGGGCGTCCTCGGCTTCATCCCCGGGGTCACCACCCACTACGACACGATGAAGTTCGCCGAACACCACTCGGAGGCGAAGCTCCTGGGCCTCTTCCAGGTGTCCATCCTGCACAACATCGTCCACCTGCTGTTCGGTGTCGCGGGAATCGCCATGGCCAGGGCTGCCGGCACCGCCCGCACCTATCTGGTCGGCGGCGGGATCATCTACCTCCTGCTGTGGCTCTACGGTCTGTTCATCGACCACGACAGTGCGGCGAACTTCATCCCGGTCAACACCGCCGACAACTGGCTCCACTTCGTCCTCGGCGTCGGCATGATCGCGCTGGGCGTCCTGCTGACGCGCCGCACCGCCCGCACACGGCCGGCCCGGTAGCGCCACCGGACCTGCGGACAACGGCCGGCTGCGGCGCACACCTCGTCCACCTCCCGAAGGGAGCCGCAGGCGGCCATGTCCGTGCGACCACGCACGTGCGACTCGTACGTACAACGGCGCCGTTCGACCCGGTGCTCCCCTCGGAGTCGGCGCTCGTCCCAGGGCGGCACCCACACCGGAAGGGTGAATTGTCATGAGTTATGCATCGCGGCCAGCGGGGAACGAGTGTCACGTCATGCTCACCGAACACACCGTCGCGCAGGGTTTCCGACGAGCGACGGTGGCACAGAAAAGGGGAATGTCCCGATGACGAAGGCGCGCGACATCATGACCGGCAACACCGAATGCGTCGGAGCGGACGAGACCGTACTCGACGCCGCCCGCAAAATGAAGGATCTGGGCGTGGGTGCCCTGCCCATCTGCGGCAGCGACAACAAGCTCAAGGGCATGCTCACCGACCGCGACATCGTCGTCAAGGTCCTGGCCGCCGGGAAGGACCCCGCCACGTGTCCGGCCGGCGAGCTGGCACAGGGTGAAGCGGTGACCATCGGCGCGGACGACGACGCCCAGGAGATCCTTCGCACGATGACCGCGCACAAGGTGCGTCGGCTGCCGGTGATCGACGGCCACGACCTGGTCGGCATGGTCGCCCAGGCCGACGTCGCCCGTTCCCTGCCCGATCCGCAGGTCGGGGAACTCCTGCAGGCGTTGTCCACGGACTGACGCACCGACGCCACGGGGCCCGGGGCCCACCATCCGTCGTTTCCGCCCGGGGACCCCGGCATCCGTCGGAGCGGCGGCAGGCCCCCAGCCCGGCAGACACCGACACCTGCGGTCCACAGCGGCCGGCGACCGAGGACTCATGAGCGACGCGGAGATGACTGTCTTTGCCACGCTGGCCGACCTGACGAAGTTGGTGAGCAGCGACCGGGGCCTGTACGTGCGCTGGTCGCGCGGCCCCTCGCCGGACCTGGACGCGGTTTCCAGCAGGGACGATCTCACCGGTGTACCTCTGCCCGGGTTGTCGGTCAACTCCCTCGACGTCGCGGACTGGTGGGGCGACCGGCCCGTTCATGTGTGGGTGGCCCGGCGGCTCTACGACTACTCGCACCTGCCGCGCCTCAAAGGGGCGTTCACGCGCCCCTGGGTGCTGCGTGGTGTCGAGACGGGGAGGGGCCCGGACAACGAGCCGCTGGTCAATGAGGTGGTACCGCTGGGCTGGATCGACCCGTCGGTCATCGCCGAAGCCAATGAGGTGATCACGAGCCTGCCGGGAAGCTGGGGCCCGGTGTGCCGGGACAACAGCTTCTGCCCCCCAGAGGGTCACCGCATGTACGAACGCACGCTGTACGCATGTGAGGAGAGCGTCGTGCCGGATCCCCCCGGGTCGCAGAGACTGCGTGAGGAACTCACCGAGCAGGTCGAGGTGTTCCGGCGACGCGCGGCGTCCGCCGAGGCAGTGATGGCGGAGCTCCGGGCCGACTGCGACCTCGACGCGGCAGACGCCGCTTCCACTCGCGCCGCCCTCGCGGACGAACACGGCCGCGCCGAAGAAGCGCGTCGGCAACTCGCCCGCACGACGGATGCCCTCCACCGCTTGGACGGGGGCACGTTCGGACTCTGCGTCTCCTGCGGTACCGCCATCGACCCCGAGCGGCTGCTCGCCGTGCCGCACACCCGATGGTGCGTCGCCTGCCGACGTGACGTGGAGGACCGCCCTGCGAGGTGAACCTCGCGCCATCGGTGAGGGTGCTCTCCCACCACGCGAAGCCCACCGGCAGGCCCGCACGCCGCGTCTCCGCGACCGCGGCGGACGGCCGGGCCGGGCGACTTTCCGCCATGTGAGGGCACCGCGTACCCGGTACCCGTGCCGGTCGGCAGGCGCCGCCGGGCTCTGCGCCCGACCGTCCCGCGCCCTCAGCCGCCGAGCTTGCCGACCGCGTCGTCCAACGACGCCGCCATCAAGGTGACGTCCTGCGGCGTGGGATGCGTGGTGCCCAGCCGGTCCACGAGGTCCGCCCGTGTCAGCACCACCACCGCTCCACGGAGGTCCTCGCCGTCCAGGGCTGCTCGTCCGGCCACCCTGGCGCGGCCTTCCAGCAGGACGAGCGCGGAGTCGTCCGCCGAGTCCAGCAACTCGCGCACCAGAGTCTCGCTGATCATCACGTGATCCCTTCGTTGTTCCCGTTCTCGCGTTCGCTGCGCTTCCCGGCTTTCGCGCGGACGGCCCGCCCCGGAGGGCGGGCCGTCGTCGTCATGCGGTTCAGCCGTCCTTGCCCATGGCCTGGCGGACAGCGTCCTTGGTGCGGTCCATCAGTGCGGCGACGGGGCCCAGCGCCATGTTGGCCGCCGCCGACTCGACTCCGGGGTGGGGCCGGGTGGGGGCCACCGCCTCTGCCGCCTTGACTGCCTTGGCCATCGCAGCCAGGTTGGTGACGTCGGTACTGCGGCGGATGTGGGTGAACTCGTAGCGTTCCTCGGCCCGGGCGTGCGCCTGCACCTCCGCGCGCAGCTTCAGCAGCTGCGGCATGAACTTCGGGTCGTCCGTGTCGAGGTCGTCGAGGGCAGCCAGCGTCTCCTTGGCGGCCTTCTCCTCCGCCAGTCGGTCGTCGGCGACCTGCCCGCCACCGGCCAGGTTCTTCCGGGTGAAGGGGTGGACGACCTCCTCCTCGGCCGTCTCGTGCACGGCCAGCAGGCGCACCAGCCGGCGGAACGCGTTGCGGCGCTCGTCACCCTTGGTGGCCTCGACCTCATCGAAGAGGTTGCGGATGTCACCGTGCTGGCGCATCAGCAAGGACACGACATCGGTGTCGGGAGCCCGGTCGTCCCCGGCGTGGGGGGTCTGCATGTCGCTCATGCGCCGCTGCCGCCCTTCTCCCGCTGCGAGGGGTCGGGGTGCTCGCCCTCGGTCTCGACCCGGTACTCGCGGCCGAACATGGCGTCGTGCTCCTCGATGACCCGGTCGCTGGGGGGCGCCTCGCCGCCGTGGATGTCCTCCTGCATCTTCTCGAACCGCTCGTGCGCGTCCCGTACGTACCCCGCGCCGAGCGTGGTGAGGTCCATCTGCGTGTCCAACAGCTCGCGCAGATAGGCCTTGTTGGGCTCGAAGGTGAGCACGTTCGGCAGCTCGGGCGCGAGGACGGACTCGGGGTCGCGGCCGTCGTGGCGGCGCATCAGGTCGCAGGCGATGTGCAGGTGTTCCAGCTCCATGTTGAGGTGGAGCTCCCAGATGGCCTTCACCCTCGGGTCGCTCTCCTGCTCCATGAAGGAGTGGTAGAGGTAGCACTCGTTGTACTCGTGGTTGACCAGCTGCTCCCACCACGTCTCGCCCGGGTCGACGAGGGACTCGTAGTGGGTGACGTGCTCCTCCTCGATGAGCCCGATCTCCTGGTAGAGCTGGCGGGCGATCGGCTCCATGTAGGTGGGGCCGGTGTTCATGTAGAAGTTCATCGTCTGCTGCTCCGCCGACATGATCGTCAGCGCGTGCAGCTTGGAGAGCGGGTTCGTCTCGTCCTTCACGTACGGGTCACGCACGTTGTCGACGGGGTTGCGGTGGTGGAAGCGCGTCGGGCGACCCGGCATCACCTCGGTGAGGCCGTCGACGATCGCGTCGGCCTTGCGGTGTTCGATCATCTCGTACAGGTTCGCGTACCGGTACAGGTGGTCGAAGTCCTCCAGCACACCGAACTGGTACGCCTGCTTCAGGTACGGGTCCGGCTCCATCCGCGCCACCCACGCCGTCAGATCGACCGCCACCTGCTCGTAGGCGATCGTCGTCTCCAGCACCGACGAGACACCCGGCAGCAGCCAGTTGACCACCTTCTGCTGCTGCGCCTCGATGTAGCGGGTCCGGGCGAGAAGCCTTTTCACCTCCGGGTCCTTGGTGTGCCGGGCGAGCTGGTGGCTGAACATGATCGCCTCGACCTCGATGCCGTTCATCGTGATGATGCGGCACCGGGTGTACGGGTCACAGTGGTCCGGGTCGATCGGCTTCACGTTCAGTTCACGCCAGTTGCGCAACTGCCGGTCCAGCGGAATTCCGCGCTGCTCAAGCGGATTGAAGGTCACGCCGCACTCCTTCGCGGTCGGTCTACTGACAGAAAGGCGGAGTACCCCCGCAACCGCATCCCAATCCGCTTCCGCGAAGGCACCAACTGCCCATGTTTCGCCCGTCGGCGGGAACGCGCTTCTGTACACGCCCGGACGGGTGTACGGAAACCCGTGTGGCGTAACGCCGACCGCGACACGCAGTTGCGCGGCCCCCGAGAGCGTGCGAGAGGCGCTTTCCCACCACCCCGTGCGCTCGTGCGCCGTTACGCGGCACGGCATTCCCGAACAGCGCGCGTCGGCCATGCCGGTGACGTCGCATCGGCGTAGCGTTTGTGTGCGCCGTACCGGGGTACTCCGCTGCGGCTTCGTTCGTACTCGCGCTGGGAATACGTATGACCTTGCAAACCGAGACCGAGAATGCTGCGCCCGTTCCGGTGAAGGGCCGCGGCCTGGGCGCGGTGGTGATCAGCTGGCTCACCACCACCGATCACAAGAAGATCGGTCACCTGTACCTGATCACCTCCTTCACGTTCTTCCTCTTCGGCGGGGCGCTGGCCCTGTTGATGCGGGCCGAACTCGCCCGGCCCGGCATTCAGCTCATTTCCAACGAGCAGTACAACCAGTCGTTCACCATGCACGGCACGGTGATGCTGCTGCTGTTCGCCACCCCGACGTTCGCCGGGTTCGCCAACGCCATCATGCCGCTGCAGATCGGCTCGCCCGATGTGGCGTTTCCCCGGCTGAACATGCTTTCCTACTGGCTGTTCCTGTTCGGCGGCCTGATCGTCGTGGCCGGGATGTTCACCAGCAACGGAACCGCCGACTTCGGCTGGACCGCCTACACCCCGCTCAGCAGGGAAGAGCGCTCGCCCAGCGTCGGCGCCGACATGTGGATCATGGGGCTGGCCCTGTCCGGCTTCGGCACCATCCTGGGCGCCGTCAACTTCATCACCACCATCATCTGCATGCGCGCCCCCGGGATGACGATGTTCCGGATGCCGATCTTCACCTGGAACGTACTGCTCACCTCGGTGCTCGTCCTGCTGGCCTTCCCGGTGCTGGCCGCGGCCCTGCTCGTCCTGGAGTCCGACCGCCGTTTCGGCTCGCACGTCTTCGCTCCCGAGAACGGCGGAACCCTGCTCTGGCAGCACCTGTTCTGGTTCTTCGGACATCCCGAGGTCTACATCCTGGCGCTGCCGTTCTTCGGCGTGGTCACCGAGATCCTGCCGGTGTTCTCCCGGAAACCCATCTTCGGATACGTGGGACTGGTGGGCGCCACCATCGCGATCACGGGCCTTTCGGTGACGGTGTGGGCCCACCACATGTTCGCCACCGGAGCGGTCCTGCTGCCGTTCTTCTCCTTCATGACGTACCTGATCGCGGTGCCGACCGGGGTGAAGTTCTTCAACTGGATCGGCACCATGTGGAAGGGCTCCATCAGTTTCGAGACACCCATGCTGTGGGCGGTCGGGTTCCTGGTGACGTTCCTGTTCGGCGGGCTGACCGGCGTCATCCTCGGCTCACCGCCGCTGGACTTCCACGTCACCGACTCCTACTTCGTGGTGGCGCATTTCCACTACGTGCTGTTCGGCACGATCGTCTTCGCGATGTTCGCCGGATTCCACTTCTGGTGGCCCAAAATGACCGGCACCATGCTCGACGAACGGCTCGGCAAAATCCACTTCTGGACGCTCTTCGCCGGCTTCCACCTGACCTTTCTGGTCCAGCACTGGCTCGGCGCCGAAGGAATGCCGCGCCGCTACGCCGACTACCTCGCGGCCGACGGCTTCACCGCCCTCAACACCCTCTCCACCATCGGCTCCTTCCTGCTCGGCCTCTCCACCCTGCCGTTCCTCTACAACGTGTGGAAGACAGCCAAGTACGGCAAGCGCATCGAAGTCGACGACCCCTGGGGATACGGCCGCTCCCTGGAATGGGCCACCTCCTGCCCGCCCCCGCGCCACAACTTCACCACCCTGCCCAGGATCCGCTCCGAATCCCCTGCCTTCGACCTGCACCACCCCGAAATCACCGCCCTCGACCAGGCCCGCTTCACCGGCCAGCGCGACGTCCTGGAACCGGACGACAACGTCGGCGGGAAAGAAGAGTGAGGATGCGGGACCGCAGGCAGAGCGAACGCGAGACGGCAGCGGGCATCAGCCGTCTGGAGGGGTACCTCCTGGGCCAGGCAGAGATCCAACGAGCCGAGTCGCAGGGCAAGGACTTCGCCGGGCGCCTGCCCTGGCTGACCACCGCCCAGCAGGAAGAGGTCGCCCGGCACTACACCCAGGACCGCCTCGCCACGACCAGGCAAGCACTGACGGCAGTCAACGCACGTCAAGCGGAGCTGCGGGAGGAGTACACCGCCCGCTACCAAACGCTGCGGCAGCAACTGCTGTGCCGTTGCGTAGCCCTGCTCATCACCGCCCTCACCCTGTGCTGCACCACCGTTCTCCTCGTCGTACTGCGGTGATCACTGGCTCGCGCAACAGCCGCCGGCCACCCTCAGCTCCGCCCACACGTTTCCGTTGGACCGCGCGTGTATGTGGTCGAAGAATGGTCGTGGACCGTGTGGGCCGGGGCTGACCGGGTACCCAGCGGACGGCTCTGGCATCTCCGGATCCAGCCACACCCACGACCCACTGCAGGAAGGCAGAGTCATGAGCGAACAGACACCGTCCCAGGCCGAGGGCGAGCGCGACCCGGACACCGGGACGGCGGACGCAGCGCCGGTGCCAGACTCCTCGAAGGCGCCCCGTACGACACCGTCGCAGGCCGAGGGGGACCGCTCCGAGGACGAGGAGACCGGCCCCGAAGGCCGGGCCGGGGACTGAGAAGGGCGCAGCCATGGCCAGGACCATCAAGGACCAGACAGTCGAAGAACTTGGCGGCGACGGCAGCGTACTTGCGCGGCAGCGCCGCGAGCACGCCGAAATGGACCGGCTGATGGACCGGTACCAGCGACTGACGGACTCCGAGGAACAGGCACGGCTCCTGAAGGAAATCGTCCAGCTCGTCTTCAGCCACGCGTTCGCCGAGGAGACCGTCCTGTGGCCGGCTGTCCGGTGCAGCGTTCCGGACGGGGAGGAGCTGACCGCGCGGGTCGAACAGGAGCACCAGCAGATCAATGACCTCACCAGCGAGATCGAACGCCTCGACCCGCAGGACCCACGACGCGACGAAATGGTGCGGCGGGTCTTCGCCCTGATCCGTCAGGACATCAGGGACGAGGAGGACGAACTCCTGCCCCGCCTCCAGGACGCGCTGAACCCCGCCGGGCTGCGCCGCCTCGGCGCGGCCTGGGAGGCCGTGCGCCGAAGCGCCCCCACCCGCCCGCATCCCGCCGTCCCCCGGCGACCGCCCGGCAACGCGCTCCTGGGGATTCCGCTGAGCGGCTACGACCGGGCCCGCGACGCACTCGGCGCGAGCACAGGGTCGACCGCGGGCAGGCGCAGGGCAGCCGTGGTCCTCGGGCTGCTCGCCGCAGCATCCGCCGTCGTCACGGTCGTGGTGCGGGGCGTGCGGGTTACCCGTCGGCGGTGAGGCGCGGTCGACACGACTTCGCGAGGAGGCCCACGGGCCTGCTGTCAGGACGACGACGTTCGCATCCGCGGCAGCAGGCCCTGCGCGGTCAGCGGGTGAACGCGTCCGAGCGGGGCACCGGGCCCACTCCGGTCCGCCGACCGGGCCGCAGCGCCGCATGACGCTGCCCGGGCCCGGCGCCGTCCCGCGCGGCCAGGCGGTCGGCGACGAAGCCGGTGGCGAAGGCGTAGACCGCTTTGTGGAGCAGGTCGACCGCGAGTTCTTTGCGGGGCCAGGTCTGGGGCGGGGCGCCGACGCCGGTGGCGTTCTCCAGGAGCTGATCGTTGGTGAGGCGGACCACAGCGAACTTCGCTGACGAGAGCGGCCCTCGCAGGCCCGCCTGCGCCATCGCGGACCGCAGCACGCCCAGCACGGCGGCCTGTCCGTAATGCATGGCCCAGTTGCGGGCCAGCGGCTGCCTGCCGGGACGCTCGTCCATACCCGTCAGCCTTTCCAGGACTCTGGCCGGTACGTGCGAGTCGGGGCGGCCGGTCAAGCGCTGCTCCAGCTTCTCCCCGGCCGTCATCACCACCGCGCCCGCCGTTCCGGCGAGCAGCCCTTGCCACACTGCGCGTTTCATCATGCGCACCCGGATACCCACACCGGGGCCCTGTACCCACCTGGCTGGAGGCTATTCGAATGTGCCGTCCGTCTGCCGGACATGGCGGAGGGCTTGTTCCAGTACGTGCCGGATCAGCACTCCCCCACCACGCCAGACGAACGGTCCGTCGCAGCCTTCCCTCCGCCCCACCGGACAAGATCCAGCCAGCACGGGCCGGACGGCGGCCGTCCTCCGCCCCCGCCGTCCTGGAGGGCCGGCCCGGCGGGATCGCTTCGATGAGGAGGATGCGGCGTAGCCGTCGGCACCGGACGCCTCATGCGGGCGTGTCGCACGAGTCCGACTGGCGCGCTGTGATGCGTGTGGGGGCGACGTCCGGGCCGGCAAGAGGCGGTTGCGCATCTGCGGCGCTCTTCGCCTGCCGCGTTTGCCGCTTCGTGAGCTCCAGCGCGTTCACCAGCACCGTTGGCATCTCCCACCACTGCCCCCGTCCTGAACGTCAGATCACACCCTCAAACCGCTGCTCCCGAACTGCCTGCCCGCCATAAGGGTGATGGCCGGCGAATCCTCGCTCCGGCCGCTGTCCGTGTGTCCATGATGGTGGCGAGCTCCGCCGGGGCGGGACTGTGCCAGTAGAGGCGATCGGATGGGATGTGCAAGTCGTGGGTACCGTACGGAAATCGGCACGCGAGGCCACAATTGTCGGCCTGACCGGGGCCGCGGTGCTGCTCGGTGGAGCACTGGCCCCTGTGGCGCAGGCTGTGGACGGGGGGCGTGCGTCCATGCGGGTGTGCGCCAATACGGCGGGGAAGTGGCAGAGTTCCGACGCCAAGGCGCTGGGCGACTGCCACACCGCGCGCGGTGCGTACGCCTCCAAGCGGGCCGAATTGATCCGGGGCAAGGTCCCCGGGAAGGTGGCCGAAAGCTGGGGCGCGAAGGCCGCTGGGGAGTCCCGTTCCGCCGTGGTGGATGGCGCCCGCCGCACGAACGGCCCGATGACTTCCGGCGAGGCCGTTCGGGCTGCGATGTGGGCGGCCGTCGCGTCGGATGCGGCGCGCCCCGTGGAGGCCCGGTCCGGCAGTGCGGAGTCCGCCACGGCCACTGGGGACGAGGGCTACCGCGGCGCCGTCCTGGAAGCCCGCCGCGCGGCCAGGGCGGCCTGGCGCGCAGCCGAGAGTGCCCACGCCGCCGGGGGCCGCGACACCCGCCGAAACATCGAGGCGGACCGGGCCGAGAGCAAGGCCTGGCAGACCGCGCGGACGGCCGGCTGGCTGGAGTAGCCTCCTCCCCCCTTCCCCCGCTGTGGCGGGAGCCGGAGCCGGAGACGGAGAGCGACTGAGCCTGCGGCAGCCTGGCCGGTGGGCCGTGGGAGCCTCATGAATCCGGCTCCTGCGGTCTCCCCTCAACGCAGAGAACCCCGGAAGGCGTTTGGCTGTTGTCGGCCGGCCGTCGGCACACCGACGCCGTCCGCCGCTACCTACGCCCTGTGGTCCCCGCAGCAGGGGTGCAGTTTCGCAACCCTCGCCTCGGCCGAGGCACGAGGGCACGGAACAGAGGGGAGCCGCCGCCGTCCGCGTAACAGCTCCCGCCCGGCCACTGGCGCCGCTGCGACCGGGAGGTCAGGGCCACTGAGAGCGCCGCGCCCCCAGGACGGGCCTGCGCGCGAGGGGCGGCGATGCAACGAGGCGGGGGACCAGTGGGACGCCCGGCTGTTCAACGGCGAGCGCGTCGCCGAGAGTGGACGTCGGCGGGTGCGGTGTGCTCAGCCCGGCCAGGCGCAGGACACGCAGGTGCCAGCGGTCCGTACACACCAGCGCGAAAGAGCCCCCGCCACTGTGGGCCCGTCCGCGGGCATCGCGCAGGAGGTCGAGGACGGAGCTGTCGAAGAAGCCCGCCGGACGCAGATCCACGACGAGACATGCGCTACGGCACGGGGCCGCCTCACGAAGGTGGTGGTGCAGAGCGGGGGCGGCGGCCAGGTCGGCTTCGCCGTGGATCTCGATCACCGTCACGTTCTCGAAGCACAGGGTGCGGATGCGTGGACGGCTCGTGGGGAGCCACGTCTTGCCAGGCAGGGAACCGAAACGGCTGTTCGGCGGGACAGGGCGGAACGACATGCGCATCAAAGTCCCCAGGTGCGGATGCCCCGCGCGGCGGGGCGGGCGGTCAGTGCCACTCACCAGGGGCTGGGGTGAACAATTTCCAGTCTAGGAACCGGACGGCCGAAGAAGCCACAACCCTTCCCCAGTGCCACTCCTACGGGCGACCCGGCCGGTGAAACCCCTCGGACCGCGCGAAGGCTGTGCAAAGAGAACTCGACAACGGTGCCCGAAGAGGTGGACCACCCTGATCACATCTCCCGAACGGACGGGCATCGGGCTGGGTGTCAATTACCTCCGCCGTCGAGGCCAGGCGCTGTGTCGTCGTGGCCGCCGGCTCCCAGCAGTCCGGTCGCGTCGAACGTGGCGTGCTTGCTGATGCGGGGCAGCTCGGAGCGGGAGAGACGGGTGACCAGCGGCGGCAGAACCGCGCGTACGGGCTGGACCGCCCTGAGCCAGACGGGGGCGTAGACCGCCGGGGAGCGTCGTTCGACGGCGCGGACCAGCCGGGCGGCGACCGTCCGTACGGGATAGACCTTGCGCGCGGGAGCGGGCATGTGGGCCCGCAGTTCCCCCAGGACCGTGTGCCGATCGACGTCGCGGATCATGTCGGTGTCAGTCCAGTTCAGGTAGGCGACCCCCACCCCGATGCCCTGGTGGGCGACTTCCGCCTGCAGGGCGTGGGCGAACGATTCGGCTCCGGCCTTGGACGCGCAGTAGGCACTCATCATCGGCGAGGCGCCCATCGCGGCCAGGGACGCGATCTGCAGGTAGTAGCCGCGGGTTTCTTGCAGGTCGGGCAGGAAGGAGCGGGCGGTGATCGAGCTGCCGACCAGGTTCACCTCGATCACGCGTCGCCAGGTCGCGGGGTCGGACTCGGCGAAAGGCCCTCCCTCGGCGATCCCGGCGTTGGCCACGACCACCGACACCGGGCCGAGCTGCCTGCGTACCTGGGCGGCGGCCCGGTCCATGGCGGCGTCCTCGGTGACGTCGACCTCCCACCAGCCGGCCGGCCCGGGCAAGGACTCCGCGACGCGCTCCAGCGCCGGTGCGTTGTGCCCGAGCAGCGCCACCGCGGCGCCCCGCTCCGCCAAACCTCGGGCCACGGCCTCACCCACACCCCGTGCGGCACCGGTCACGACGGCCACTCGCCCCTCCAGGGGCCGCGATCGCGGTTCTCCCTTTGCCCTCATTGGGCAAACGTAGACCAGGTCCCACGGACCGGCATGATTTCGCATGGTCGCCGGCGTCGCGTGCGGCTTGGCAGCAAGAGAGCAAAAGCGGTGAGCGTGGCCTCCGCGCCCGGACCCGCTGGCATCTGTGTCCCGTTCCCAGCCGCCCCAGGAAACGGTCGACGACCCGATCTCCGTTGTACTCACCATGACGTCACTGCGGGCATTGCCGTGACGACTTCTGTAACCGCCGCCGCGTGCCGCGAGGTAACGCTCTCGCTCCGGCCTGAGTCGGCGTCCCCGTCTGTCGGTGCTGGCCGTGACCCGCAAGGTCGCGGTCATGGTGAAGCGGTCCTGACCGGGGACGGCACCGCCGACCGCGCGCACGGACGCACGGGGCTCGCGGAGGCGCAGGCATGCGGCCATGAGAGCCAGGCGACCTGGCCGCCGAGGGTCGCGAAGGGAGCACCGATGCAGCGGTGTGCGCCTGCGCTGAAGGTGGTAGCGCGGCTCCGCGCCGTCTGTTCCAGCCCGGCTGCTTCGGAACGTAGGGGAACGCCGAGGTGACGCGGCTGCACGGTGCGGCACGTCAAGAGTCGTCACCCGCCCCCGGGAGGGAACTGCACAGACCGGCTTGCGGACAGCGACGCCGACGAGGCACGACAACGGGCGGTCGGGCGGTTCATCGTTGTCCGACCCTCGTACGGCGGTGTACTCATCGAGCAAAGCGCGGTGTGCCCGTACGACAGCCGGGCGAAGCCTGTGTCCGGGCAGATGTCACGGAGACTGACGACCTTGCCCGGTGCCGGGCAGCGGCGGGTCACGAACACCGGCCCGCGCGTACGGCCCCTCAGCAGGCGCGGCAGGAGCAGGGTGATCACCGTATCCGGCGCGAGCTGGCACCCGGGTATCTCTGTCACCCCCGCCGGCACATCATCCGCCGCCCAGCGCCGGGCGGCCAGTCTTCCGCGTGCCGCCCGCCAGCTCCGCGCCTACGCTGGATCCCCCGGATGCTGGAGGACTGCCATGCCACGCCCTGTCTGGAGCGGAGCGGTCAGTTTCGGCCTGGTCACCATCCCGATCAAGGTGCTGCCCGCGACGGAGAACCACCAGATCAGCTTCCATCAGTACCACGTGGAGGACATGGGGCGGATCCGCTACCAGAAGGTCTGCGCCCTGGACGGCGAGGTCCTCTCTCCCGACGAGATCGGCCGCGGCTACGAGGTGTCCAAGGACACCATCGTGGAGATCACCGACGAAGAGCTCGACAACATGCCTCTGCCGACCGCGAAGGCCATCGAGATCGTCGCGTTCGTCCCTGCCGACTCCATCGACCCCGTCCGGATCGGCGACAGCTACTACCTCTCCGCCGACGGCGCCGTCGCCGCGAAGCCGTACGTCCTGCTCCGCAAGGCCCTGGAGCGCAGTTCCAAGGTGGCGGTTGCGAAGTTCGCGTGGCACGGGCGTGAGCGGCTGGGGCTGCTGCGCGTGATGGAGGACGCCCTGGTTTTGCACGCGATGAAGTGGCCCGACGAGATCCGCTCCCCCGACGAGCTCGCCCCCCGCACGGTCGACCTCGACGACAAGGAGGTCGACGCCGCGATCTCCCTGATGGAGGAGATGACCACCGACGACGGGCTGGAGGGCTACCGCGACCACTACCGCGAAGCCCTCGAAGACCTGCTCGCCGCGAAAGCCCACGGTGAGAAACCTCCGGTCGCCGACACCGGCGGGAAACCCGAGGAAACCGTGGTCGACCTGATGGCCGCCCTCCAGCAGTCCGTGGAGTCCGCACGCGCCTCCCGTGGCGAAACAACTGGCGAAGACGGCAAGGACGCGAGCGTCCACGACCTCACCGGCCACGCCCAGAAGAAAGCTGCCCGGGCAAAGAAGGCCACCGCAAAAAAGACCTCCAAGACGGCGAAGAAGGCGCCGGCGAAGAAAGCCCCTCGCAGGACGACTGCCTGAGTTTTCCCTCCAGCGCACCCTTGCCGGGGCGGGCGGTTCGTCAGTGCGTCGACGTGTCGGCGTGGGGATGTACCGCTCAGGTCCTCGTGTTCCAGGGTGAGCCGAGCGGGTCCAACCGGAGTCACGGCCGTTCCGACCGTCGGCGCGGGAGCGCCGGGGGCGGGAGGTACGGGTCTCGCTCGGGCGGCTGCCGCGCGCACCGTCCGGCGGACCAAATCTGCTCGGGGCACAGCCCCGTCCCGAAGCTGTGGCGTGACTCATTCGGCCGGGAGCACTGTCGTCGGCGAAGTCGCAACGCACTCCCGGCTCCGACGGTGCCGGGCCGAACATGAACATGACCGGTGATTCGCGCGATGCGGAGGCGCGCACGGGCGCCGAGACTGCGGTACGCCAGTCACCATCCGAACCCCGCCCGGAGGTACCGATGCCCGGTCCGTATACGAGGCACGAGACGAGGACGGCGCGACGATCGCCGTTGTGGCACCGCTTACGGAAGGTGCTGGTGAGCGCGCTCCTGCTGTCGGCGACCGGGCTGGGCGCCACGCCCGCCGTGGCCGCCCCCGCGGCCCGGGCGGCCGGAGATACGACCGTCGCCACCCGCTACGGGCCGGTGCGGGGAACGGCGGATGAGAGGGCCGCCGACTATCTCGGCATCCCCTACGCGGCGCCGGCTGTCGGCGGCCTGCGCTGGAAGCCGCCGGCCAAACCCGCGCGCTGGACGGGAGTCCGGGACGCCACGGTCCCCGGCAACCCCTGTATGCAGACGGACTCGTCGACCCCCTGGGGTGATCTGGCCGGACCGGGCACGCCCAGCGAGGACTGCCTCTACCTCAACGTCCACACGCCCGTCGAGCGCTCCCTGCGCGGCCGGCCGGTGATGGTCTGGGTCCATGGCGGCGGCTTCAGGATCGGTTCGGGGACCTTCTACGACGGCGGAGAACTGGCCGCCCGGGGCGACGTGGTCGTGGTCACGCTCAACTACCGTCTGGGCGCCTTCGGTTACCTCGCTCACCCGGGCCTGGCGGGAGAGTCGGCGGACGGCACCTCCGGCAACTACGGCCTCCTCGACCAGCAGGCGGCCCTGCGCTGGGTGCGGCAGAACATCGCCGCCTTCGGCGGTGACGCCGGCAACGTCACGGTCTTCGGCGAGTCGGCGGGCGGCGGCAGCGTCTGCCAGCACCTCGTCTCCCCCCGTGCGGCCGGCCTTTTCGACCGGGCCATCGCCCAGTCGGGCTGCGGCTTCCCGCTGCCCACCCAGGAGTCGCAGCAGCGCACCGGTGCGACCTGGGCCGGCTCCCTGGGCTGTGCCGACGTCGCCTGCCTGCGCGGCAAGCCCGCCGGCGAACTGCTCACGGCCTCGACGAGCCCCGCCGCCCGCTGGGTCCCGAACGTCGACGGCCGGGTCCTCCCCCTGCAGATCGCCGACGCGTTGGAGAGCGGCAAGTTCCGCCGCGTGCCCGTTCTGCAGGGCACCACCGCCGACGAGGGTCGGCTCACCGTGGCATCCACCTACGACCTGGCCGGCCGCCGGCTCACCCCGGCCGGGTACCCGGTGGCCGTCCGCGCCCAGTACGGCGACCGTGCCGACGCGATCCTGGCCCGCTACCCGCTGTCGGACCACGGCTCCCCCGCCGAGGCACTCGGCGCGATCCTCACGGACTCGCAGTTCGCCTGCCTTCAGTCCCGCACCGCGCGGCTGATGGCCAGGCACACCCGGTCCTACCAGTACGAGTTCGCCGACCGCCAGTCCGTGGACTACCTGGGCCTGCCGGTCAGCTTCCCCCTGGGCGCCCCGCACGGCTCCGAGATCCGCTATGTCTTCGGCGGCGTCTCGGGCACCCCCGCTCAGAACGCCCTGGCCTCGACGATGCTCGACTACTGGACCCACTTCGCCCGCACCGGCATTCCCTACGCGGCCGACGCCCCGCGCTGGAGCCAGTATCCGAAGGTGCAGGTGCTCGCGCCCGAGGCGATCACGGCATCGACGACGTTCCCCGAGGACCACAAGTGCGACCTGTGGCTCCCGGAGCTGTGACCGCCAGGCACTGAACGGTGCCGGTCACGCGACGGCCCCGCCGCCCGGTGGATCCGGGCCGGGGCCGTCGTGGCGTCGTCACCGAAGGACGAGCAGCGGCCCTGTCCGGCGGGCACCGCGCGAAATACGCTCGGCGTTTCTGCTCGTACCAGAGCGAAGGGGATTCCCGGACGTTTCACGGACGTCAGACGTCGTGAGTACGGGCTGTCGGACCGGTGAGAACACTTCGCGGGACAGCCCACCTGAGGCTTGCCCCGCAATGATCTTCAGGTGAGTGTCGAAAGGCGGAGGTCTCCAGCCCAACTGTCGCAACGAACCCGGCCGGAAACGAAGGTGACCTCAATGCCGATGCGGCCGGCCTCGGGCTCGCACTCTTCGCCACGCGGCGAGAACGTGCCACGGCCGTGACCCGTCGCTGACGCACAGGTACCTCGTGCCCGCGACCTCTGGCCGGATCAAGGGAGCGGCGTGCCTCCGGTGGCGTTCATGATCTCCGCGGTGATGAAGCTCGCGTGTTCCGAGGCCAGGAACACGTACGCGGGTGCCATCTCGGCGGGCTGGGCAGGACGGCCCATCGGTGCCTGCTTGCCGAACTCCTTGGTGTCCGGCAGCGTGGCCGGAATCAGGGGCGTCCACACCGGCCCGGGAGCCACGGCGTTGACCCGGATGCCGTCCTCGACCAGCATCTGCGCGAGCCCCTTGGTGAATGTGACGATGGCGCCCTTGGTCATGGCGTAGTCGAGCAGGTGCGGGCTGGGCTGGTAGGCCTGTACCGAGGTGGTGTTGATGATGGATCCACCTGAGGGAATGTGCGGCGCGGCCATCTTGCACAGCCAGAACATGCCGTACAGGTTCGTGCGCACCACCCGGTCGAACTGCTCCGTGGTGATGTCCTGGATGCCTTCCGGCTGGGACATCTGATACGCCGCGTTGTTGACCAGCACATCGATACGTCCGAACTCCGCCACGGCCCGCTCGACGAGGCGACGGCACTGTTCCTCTTCGCGGATGTCGCACTGCACGGCCAGGCCGCGACGTCCGGCCTCCTCGACGAGGCGAACCGTCTCCTTGGCGTCCTCCGCCTCCGTGGGCAAGTAGGTGAACAGGACGTCCGCGCCCTCGCGTGCGTAGGCCAGGGCGACGGCTCGCCCGATACCGGAGTCTCCGCCGGTCACGACCGCCGCCCGGTTCTGCAGGAGCCCACTGCCCCGGTAGGAGTCCTCACCGTGGTCGGGTCGCGGATCCATCGGACCGGTCCAGCCCGGCGTCTCCTGGTCCTGCTGAGCGAACTCCGGCTGCGGGTGCTTGGTCGTCGGGTCCTGCGGGGTGTCACCCATCAGTCTGTTCCTTCCTGGGATCGTCTATGTCCAGCTTGGGGAGCACCTGACGGTGACGCCAACGCCCACCGCTCGTGGTGCTCGACTTGTGCCGAATCGTGCCATCAAGGCATCGGATGTCCCGTGATCCGAGTCCCACACACGCGGGGCGAAATTTTTCCACCTGCCATGACGGCGAGTCGCTCGCAAACGCCTTCGGCCATGCGCCGAGTCATGGACAGGGTCGGCCCTGCCCGCGGTCCCTCTCGACGCGCGGACCCGCCCGCCGTGCAGGGACGTGCGAGCGTGGACGGGGCGGCTCGGGCCGATGAGTTCCGGGGCCCGGCGGGGTCTACCTCTGCACGAGCGAAAGCTGCACACGAGTTCTGTGAGGGAACCATGACCACCCACGCACTACCCCCCGTCGTCGACGCCGCCACCTGGGGGCGCCAACTCGAGTCGCTGCGCGCGCGGGAGAAGGCCGCGACGCGGGAGCTTGACGCCATCGCCGCCGAGCGTCGTCGCCTGCCGATGGTCGAGATGCCCGATTACACCCTGGAGGGCGAGGACGGCCCGGTTCGGCTGGCGGACGTCTTCGCAGGAAAGAGGCAACTGATCGTCTACAACCACATGTGGTTCGCCGGGAAGGAATGGCAGTGCCCGGGCTGCACGGGGTTCACCTCGCAGTACACCCGCCTGGAGTTCCTGGACAACTACGATGCGCGGTTCGTCATCGTCACCCAGGGCCCGATCAAAGAGGCACTCGCCTACCGGCAGCGGGTCGGCAACCGGGTGACGTGGTACTCGACTGCCAACAGCTCCTTCGGGGCCGATGTCGGTGCACCGCCCGACGCGGGATTCGCCGTCAACGTGTTCCTGCGCGACGGCGAGACCGTCTACCGCACCTGGCACACCAACGGCCGGGGCACCGAACAGCTCAGTCACACCTTCCCGCTGATCGACGTCCTGCCCTACGGACGGCAGGAGGAGTGGCAGGACTCCCCCGAGGGCTGGCCCCAGTCGCCCACCTACAGCCGCTGGGCCGCGTCCCAGGACATCGCGGCGCTCTACGGCCCGGGCCCCGGCGGCTGACAGCCCGCACCACGACCGGTGAGCGGGTGGACCGGTGCTGCTACAGGGTGGCGAGCGCGCCGAGGAGGGCATCCAGGCCGTCGAGCCCCAACGGCTCGACTGACGCTCCATCAGTCCTCTTTCCAGTCAACGTGGTTGCGGGTTCAGGACAGCCGAGTTCTCCTCCACCCGCGCCGACTAGGGTGCCTGCAGATCCACTGCCAGGTGCTCTCGGCTGTCGAGAGGCAACACTTCGGCGTACCCACAGGACGGACGCGCGTTGAACAATCCATCGCCTCGCCTTCACCCCCGTACGACGAAGTCGCTCCTTCGCAGCAGGCTCACCTCGATACTCGGAGCGGTCGCGATGTTCGCGGCCGTTTTCACCGGCACGGCCACCAGCACGGCGAGTGCCGCCGAAGCCGGCTCCGCGGGAGCCACGGCGGGCGGGTGGACCTGCCCGGGCACCGCTGTCCCTCCCGGCTACGTGATCTCCGCATTCAACCGCAGCGGCTGCAACGGTTCGGGGGCCTGGCTGCACGAGCCTGCCCGCGACGGCATCTGGACGTGCACGTACTCCCCCGTCGTGACCGGCTACGTCATCACCGGCTACATCAGGAGCGGTTGCGACGGCATCGGATCCTGGCAGCACAAGCTCGCCCGGGACGGTATCTGGACCTGCGGAGGGTCCCCGGTCGTCGCCGGATACGTCACCACCAATTACATGAAGAGCGGGTGCGACGGCGTCGGTGCCTGGTACCACCAGCTCGTGCGCGACGGCATCTGGACGTGCCCGTACTCCCCCATCCCGGCGGGCTACCGGAGCACCACGTACAACGCGACCGGGTGCGGCGGCCTCGGCGCGTGGCTCACCGTACGCGCCTGACCCCGGGAGAGCCAGGGGTCACCCCGGCACAGTGATCGCGCACCGGTGAGGCATCCAAGGATGACGTCGCCGTCGTCACCCTTCCGGGAACGCGACGCTGCGCATCGACGGCGTGTTTCCGGCCTCGCGGCCTGCTCACCACCCCGCGAGGCCGAAGGCCCTCGGCAGCAGCAACTCCCGCGGTCTCAACCATACTTGCCAGCAGGTACGCATGCGCCGAGGCCAAAAGGCTCGCCCCGAAACCCGCCGGACTCACCTTTCCGCAGGCCGCCGCCCTCGGCCTCTCCGGTCTGACCGCACTCCAGGGGCTCCGCGACCACGGCCGCGTCGCACCGCGCATGCGCGTCGTGATCACCGGCGCCTCGGGCGGAGTCGGCACCTTCGCCGTCCAGCTCGCCGCCGTCTTCGGCGCGGAAGCCACCGCCGTCTGCCCTGCGTCGAAGACCGACGTGGTCCGCTCCCTGGGAGCGGACCACGTCATCGACCACACACAGGAGTGCCGAGGACGCGACCCGCCGACAGGGGCACGGGCAGCGCCGGCCCGTAACCCCTTGGCAGGTCCTCCCGCATCACGTTCCCGGATCCTGACGTACGGTCAGGTGATCCGAAGCGCCCGGGGCCGGCTGCTTGCCGACGGGGATCAGCAGGGCAGAGTGGTCTTCCCTGCCGCACCCGTGGCACCGGTGGCGCCGTCCGCGAAGAGGGTGGCGGGCGTGCCGTTGCCACCGTTCTTCCCCGGACAGACCGGGCTGGCGGCACCGCCGGCACCACCCGTACCGCCGGTGCGGCCGCCGCCGGCCTTGGAGGCGCCGCCGTTGCCGCCCTTGCCACCTGCGATGCCTGCCCCGGCATTGCCCGCGCCGCCGACACCGCCCAGGCCACCCTTGCCACCGAGCGAGGCATCGCCGCCGGACCCGCCGTTGCCGCCGTTGCCGTTGGCTCCGCCTGCGCCGCCCGTGCCGCCACCTCCGCCGACGCTCGCACTGCCGGTGGCGTCCCCGCCGTTGCCGCCGTTCCCGCCGTTGCCGTTGGCGCCTGCGGCACCACCGGTGCCACCGAGCCCGCCGGTCCCTCCGAGGACGCCGAAGCCGTTGCTGCCGTTGCTGCCGGGCATGCCCAGCACTCCGAGGGCGGCCTGAGCCCGTGCGCCGTCCGAACCGGCCTGGGCGGAGGCCAGGGCAGGGGTGAAGGTGAGTCCGGCGACTGCGATCGAGGCGACGAGGAAGGTCCGGGCAGTGGCCGTTGTGCGCGTGAAGCGCATGGGGTACGTCCTTCGGTTTGTGCGGACGGAGAGATTCCCCGGCCGACATGCATCAACGTAGAGACGTACGAGAAAGAACACAGCCCCTGGATAATCAAATGTCTTTAAATAGGCTGATCAATAAAACCTTGGCCGTAAAACACCCTGTTTGAAGCCTTCGTTGGCCACGCGGGCACCCGGGCCGGCTGCTTCCCCCTGCGCAGCCGTGACCCGTGGCCTGCGGCCGTACGGGGCGGGGAGCGTCGGCCCCCTGCCTACCAGTCCCCGTCCTCCACCGGTTCGCCCTGGGCGTCCTTGAGCGGCCGGACCTGCTGCGGTGCGGGCGCCTGCCACGGCTCGTGGTCGTCCCCGATCCAGTCGCCGACCGGCTTGACGTCCTGGAGCGGCCCGGCGGGCGACAGGTCGTGGGCGTCCTGGTCGTAGTAGTCGTACCAGGGCAGGCCCGCCCGCGTGTACGCGGCCCGGTCCACCGGAGAGGGCGGCGGCGCCTCGCCGGTGATGCGGTGCCACTGCGGCGGTGTCACCAGATGCACGAACACCCGTCCCGCCGGCCGCTCGGCCCAGTCCGTCAGCGGCCGTTCGTCGCGGTAGACCTCCTGGCGCATGGTCCCCCCAACGCCGAGTCCCATGGCCGGGGCCGGCCCGCCCCGGGCAGCCCCCGGTGCCGCCGGTGCCGCACGGGGGGCCGCCGGGGCGGCCATCGCCATCGGCGCGCCGTAGGCCCCGCCCGACCGCGCCGCCCGGCGCGCGAGTTCGGCGCGGCGCCGTTCCTCCTCCCGCCAGCGCGCCAGCTCGGCGTCGTTCAGCGTGAAGGCCTGCAACTGGACCCCGCCCCAGACCTCCTCGCCGGTGAGCTGGCCCTCGACCGTCGCCCCCATGCCGAGTGGCACGGCGACGAACTGACGGACCGTGCCCGTCCCGGAGTTGATCCCGTCCAGCCAGGGCTGGCGGGGCAGCACGACGTAGTTCTGCGGATCGCGCGAGAGCCGGTCGCGCCATGGCCTGCCCGAGACCGCGCACACCTTGCCGACCCCGACCTGGAGCGCGGCCGGCTCGCTGGTGCCGGCGAAACTCAGCCACATGGCCTCACGCAGATACACCGGCAGCATCACACCGCCGCGCGCCCGCCACGTCTCGGGCACGGTGTCGGCGTGGTCGGCGACCCGGCGGACCGGGAACTCGCCGAGCCCCGGTGGCAACGGATGGGTGCCCGTCTCGGGCAGCCGCAGGGTGCGGATGAAGCGCACCGACGCACCGCCCGGCAGCAACAGCCGGTTGCCGTCGACCCGCACACTCGTTCCAGTCATTCCTACGCCCCCTGCTTCGGCTGTCGTTCGTCGTGCGGTGGCCGCCCGGTCGTCCCGGTCGTCACCCGGTCGGGCCGGCGTCCGTCGCCCGGTGTCCGTCGTCCTCAAAGAGAACGCCGCGCGGCACCGCCGCGGTTCCGCTTCCCCACCCGGTCGCGGAGCCCGGTCAGCCGTGGCATACGTTCGCGCTGCTCGCGCGTGTGCCGGTCCAGTTCCTCCATGAGCCGGCGCGAACGGTGCTCGGTGTCCATCTCGTCGATGATGCGGTTGACCTCGCTCAGCACCGCGCCCTGCAACTGCCACTGCCGCGGGTCGCGCCGGACGTCGTCGAGGAGCAGGCCGGCCAGCTTGTCCCGGGTGACCGCGGCCTGCCGCAGCTCGGCGGAGAGCCGCTCCTCCGCGGACTCGGCGTCATCGCTGGCGCTGGTGGTGACCAGCACTGCGAAGCTGACCACCGCGTCGGCGATCTCGGACAGGAGCTGCTCGATCGTGGCGCCCGTCTCGGGCGGGAAGAGCGGCTCGGGTTCCCGTTCCTTCGCGAGGTCCGTGAAGGTGCGGGCGAGCACCCGTATGACCACCGTGCAGATCTCCAGCGTGTCCAGACCGGAGCGCAGCACCACCCGGTGCAGCAGCCCTTCGCGCACGCGGGGATTGAGCCGCAGACTGTCCTCGGCCTGCCGGAGGTCCTCGTCCACCTCGCCGATCTCGTGGTCGAGGCGGCGGGCCTCGTGCAGCCGGGCCGCCGCCTCGTGGAACGCCGTGCTGCCCGCGGCCTCCTCGCCCATCCGCAGCATCAGCTGCCGCACCCGCCGGGCCAGCCTCTCGATCGACTCGCCCGCCTGCTCCACCCACACCGGGGGCGCGAGCACGAGGTTGAAGGCGAGACCGACGATCGCGCCGATCAGCGTCTCCACGACCCGCGCCCACGCCAGGGCCCCGTGCGAGGTCACGCCGAGCACCAGCATGGCGCTGATCGCCACCTCTGCCACGAACTCGTGCGCCCGCACCAGGTGTCCGACGCCCAGTGCCGCGACGATCAACAGCGCCAGACTCCACCAGCTCAGGCCGACCAGCTGGCTGAAGGCGATGGCGACCAGGACACCGGCCACCACGGCGTTCACCCTGCGAAAGCTCATCTTGAGCGTCGCGTACAGGGTGACCTGGACGACGAGCAGCGCGGTGAGGGGCGCGGTGAGCGGTGCCGCCGACTTGTCGGGCGTCAGTCGCACCGCGATCACATAGGCGATCGACGCCGCGGCGGCCGAGCGCAGCGCCTGGACCACCATGGGGTCCCGGAGCCACTTCGCCCGCCGCAGAGCCGCCGCGGCACTCTTGCGTACATCGTGCATCCTCGGGCTGTTCCCTTCCCCAGGCGCCTCGAACGTATCCGGACAGGACGGTAACCGGACAAAGAGTAGCGAGAGGGTCCTGGGCGCCGCGCGGCGCGGTGCGTGCGCGAGCTTCGGGCGTTCCGGTTGTCAGACGTTCACCCCGGCGAGGCAGGCGGACGGATGGCCCATGATGCGGGCGACCTGCGAGCGGGCCGTGGCGTTCGGCACCGTCCTGGTGATCAACGCGTCCTGGCGTACGTGGTCGGGGCGACGCCGTCCTCGACTCCCCCGGTGTCACCCGTTTGACCACGGGCACCTACGAAACTTCTGAGCAGGCCGCAGAGTGAGCCCTATGTGGCTACGTCGAACCGCCGCGTGCGCCATCACCGTGCCGCTGGCTCTCCTGTTGTTCCGCGACTCGCCGGTACGGCTCTCGGCTCCGGAGCCCGCGCTGCTGTCCGGAGCTCTGCGGCCCCCGGTCGTGAGCCGCGCGACATGGCATGCCGACGAGAGCATGGCGAAGGACGTCGCGACGTCCACCGGGACCGTGCAAGCCGTCTTCATCCATCACACCGGGCACACCAACGGATACTCCTGCGCCGACGCCCCCGCGATGCTGCGGGCGATGGAGGAGGCACACATCCGCGACCAGGGCTGGGACGACATCGGCTACAACTTCGTCGTCGACCGCTGCGGGACCATCTACGAGGGCAGGGCAGGCAGTATCGGTCGCTCCGCGCTCGGGGCCCATACCACCGGTTTCAATGCCCACAGCGTGGGGATCGCGGCCCTCGGTACTTTCGACCCCGGTGTGCCGGGGTCCGATGCACTGATCAAGGGGATCGCGAAGGTGGGTGCGTGGAAACTCGACCGGGCCGTGGACCCGCGGGGCCGGGTACGGATGGTTTCGAGCAACGACGAGAGCCGCTACCGGCGGGGTGAGGTCGTCTATCTGCACACCGTGGCGGGCCACCGCGACACCTACCAGACGCGCTGCCCCGGCGACGCGCTCTACGCGCAACTTCCCGCCATCCGGGCGGAGATGGCCCAACTGCGGGCCGCCACGCAGTAGCGCATTCCGGCGCCCCCCGAGCATGTCCGCACCCATGGGAATGGCACCCGTGGCCACTGCCGGTCCGTATCGGTGGCGGGCCGAGCTCCCGAACCACGTGTCCTCGGTGAGTGCTCATGCACAGCGGGATGCCCGGACCCGGCCCGGAGAACGCGTTCTCCGGGCCGGGTCCGGGCAAGGGAGACGGAGTTCCTAGAAGGTGTACTCCGCGGTCGCCGAGCACTTGCCGGTGCTGCCGCCCGTCTCGAGTCCGAAGTCCACGCTCTGCCCGTTCGTGGCGGCGGTGACGCTGCCGGTGCCGAAGCCGCAGGAGGCGCCCACCTGGCCGCCGCTGTCCATGTCCCCGGTGTCCGCGCCTATGCCCAGACTCGCGCCGGGCGAGCCGAAGCCGAAGCTGAGCGTGGGCTTGATCTGGTTGCCGTCGGTCTTGCCGCCGACCCCGATGCACAGGCCGTAGCAGACCTCGCCCTTGATCGACCCGGTGACCAGCCCGGACGGGTCGATCTTGTTCAGCGGGTCGCCCTCGGCGTACAGGTAGGGGTTCTTCTCCTGGCCCGAGGGGTCGGGCTGGGTGAACCGGCCGAGCACCGGGTCGTAGTAGCGGGCGCCGTAGTGATAGAGCCCGGTCGGGTCCTGGTAGCCGCCGGCGAAGCGGTACGGCTGCGGCACGGCCTCGGCGGTGCCGGTCCTGGCGACCCCGCTCGGCGTGTAGTGGTAGGTGTTGACCCGCTTGCCCGCCTCGTCGACCAGCCCGATGACCGAGCCCAGTACGTCGGTCAGGTAGTAGTAGCTCTTGCCGCCGGTGCGCGCCGAGTTGAGGGTGCCGCCCGGTTCGCGGATGAACTCGGTGTCCTTGGCTCCCACCGTCTGGCCCGAGAGGCCCAGCGGGCCGTTGTGGAAGACGGTGTCGCCGAACCGGGTGCGCTCACTGCTGTCGGTGCTCGCGTAGGCGCCCGTGTAGGACGTGGACCCGACCGTCACGGCCGAGAGCTGGTGGAAGTCGGTGTACTTCTCCGCGCTGCGCGCCGTCTCGGCGGTGGGCGCGCCCGCCGTCTCGTTTCCCGCCCTGTCGTAGGACCAGCCCGTCGTGACGCCGTTCCTCGCGGTCAGCTGGGAGGCGTCGTTGTAGGTGTACCGGGTGGCGGCCGGGCAGCCCTGCGCGTCGCCCTGGGAGGCGAGGTTCCCGGCCCCGTCGAAGCAGTACTGCCAGGACGTGCGGGTCCCCGAGGTGAGCGTCTCGGCGCCGAGGGAGAGACGGCCGGTGTCGTCGTAGGAGTACGCCGTGTGCGCCTTGGTGAGGTTGTCGGTGCGGGAACGGATCTTCGTGCCGTCCAGCGACTGGCCGCCCGCGACGTACCCGTAGGTGTAGGAGAGGTCGCTCAGGACGACGCCGGAGGGCGCGATCGCCCGGATGTTCTCGGGCCGCCCCGAGTTGTCGAGCCGCTGGCTCTGCACCGTGCCGCCGGGGTAGGTGGTCTTGGTGCGCTGGTCGTTGTTGTTGTATTCGTACGTCGTCTTCTTGCCCTGCGGGTCGACCAGGAACTCCAGGCGGCCCGCGGCGTCCCACGCGTAGTCCGTGACGCCGCCCGGGTCGGTGTAGGTGTCGACGTCGCCGTCCGCGGTGTAGGCCAGCACGGTCTGGGAGCCGTCCTGGAGGGTGCGGATCGTCTCGCGGCTCAGCGCGTCGAACTGGTAGGTCTGCACGCCGGTCGCGTCCGTGCGCGAGGACATGTTGCCGTCGCCGTCGTAGGTGTACGTGACGGTGGCGTATCCGGAGGTGTCGACCTTGGTGATGCGGTCCCGCTTGTCGTAGGTGAACAGGGTCTTCACGCCACGCGCGTCGGTGGCCGTCGCGGTGCGCCCCAGCGCGTCGTAGGTGTACCTGGTGACGCCGAGCGGAGCGGGCGGGGTGACCGTCTGGAGGTTGCCGCTCGCGTCGTAGCGGAACGAGGTCTTCTTGCCGTTCCCGTCGGTGGCCGTGCAGCGCTGGCCCTGGAAGCCGCCACAGGTGGGCGTGGCCTCGTTGTAGGTGAAGGTGACGGTCGCGCCGCCGGTTCCCCGGGTGGCGACGGAGGTGGTGTTGCCCGCGCCGTCGTAGGTGTAGTCGGTCTTCTGGCCGTCCGCGCCGGTGCTGTTCTTCTGCCGTTCGGTGCCGGCGACGGTCTGCCAGCTCCCGGTGGCCGTCGCGCCGGTGGGCAGCTTCGCCGAGGCGGGATTGTTGCGGGCGTCCCAGCCGTAGGTGGTGACGTTGCCGCCCATGCCGCCGCTGCCGGTGCCCATGGCGTCGGTGGCGGTCTGCACCAGGTGGTTCTGGTACGTCGTCGAGCGGGTGTGCCCGAGGCCGTCGAGGACCTTGGTGACCTCGCCGTCCGCGTTGTGGTCGTACGTCGTGGTGTGCCCGAGGGGGTCGGTGACCTTGGTGGTGCCCGCCTCGTACGACTGCGGCGCGCTGTAGGTGTACGTGTACGTCGGCCCGCCGGTGGCGCCCTCGGCGTATCGGCGGATCGAGGTGACCCGGTCCTCTGCGTCGTAGGTGAAGGAGGTGGAACGGTTCTGCGGGGTCGTCACCTTGATGAGGCGGCCGTCCGCGTCGTACCCGAAGCGGGTCGCCTTGCCCTCGGTGTCCGTGGTGCGTACGACGTTGCCGCCTGCGGCGTCGAGTTCGTAGCCCACCGTGCGGCCGGTGTGGTCGGTCGCCTGCCAGCGGGTGGCGGTGGAGCGGACCAGGTCGACCCAGCGCCCGGAGCGCGTCTCGGTGACCTTGAACCCGGTGTCGTCGCCGTCGGCGCTGTGTGTGGCGACCGTGATCTCGCCCTTGTTGGGGTCGGTGATCTTCGTGAGCCGGCCGCTGCCGTCGTAGGTGTCGGCGGTGCCGGACTTGCGGTCGGTGAGGGTGTACGTGCCGTCGGCGTTCTGCACCAGGTCCTTGGAGTACCCGGTCGGCGTGGCCAGCGAGCCGTCCGCGTTCTTGGTGTACTCCACGGTGGCGCCGGACTCGTCGTAGTGCAGGACCATGCCGGTGAAGGTGAGGTCCAGGCGGCGCTCGTACCCCAGCCACCACGGTGAGGAGACCTGCCCGGAGGGCGCGTCGAAGGAGTTGTACGTACGGGTCAGGCGCAGCGACTGGCCCACGCCGCTCACGTCGAAGTCGGTGGCCGCGAGCATGAGGTTGCCGGTGGAGTAACTGACCCTGCCGACGAGGGAGTCGGTGATGCGGAAGTTGGAGATCCGGTGCCAGGGCACGTCGCCCTGGTCACGCGGGACGTAGCGCACGATGCCGCTCGGCGGCGGAGCCGACGGTATCGATCGGGGCGCGACCGTGCTGCCGGTGCGCACGGGCGGCATGGCGGCCCGGCCGTTGTCACCCCAGTGCGAGCCGCCGGGCGGCGGTGGAGGAGGGGCGGCAAGTGCGGGGCTCACCACGGACGCGCCGAGCACGAGGGCGAGCGCGGCGGCGGCCAGCACGCGGGCGGACCTGACCGGGGCGGCGGGAACTCGGGACCGCGGGGGTCTGCCGGAGGGGGCGGCTGCGGGCGAGCCGTCGGACGTACGGGGCATGCGGGGCGTACGGGATCTACGGGAGGCTGACACTTCGTCCCCAAGGTGAAAGGAATGTGACCCGTGTGGTCACTGACGTCCCTCAAAGTGACATCCGGCGCCCGGGCAACTCCCGGCCGTTCCCCGGGAATTGCTTTCCATGCGGTCAGGAACACGCCAAAAAAGAGCAGGACCGGAGCCCGGCACGCCCCGCGGGGACGCCCTGAGCTGGGGCGGAGCGGGACCGTTCCGATGCGGAGAAAGGCGAAATCAGCCCCCCGGAACACATCCTTCCACCGGGATCGTGAAAGCGGTCACGCACACCGTGCGGCCTTCCACCGCTCACAAGCGGAACCTCAGCCCCCGTACCGCCACCACACCTGGAGCACACATGCCCCCGCGCCTCCGCGCCCTCGTCGCCGTCCCCGTCGCCGTCTCCGCGCTCTTCGCCGCCTCGCTCGCCCTGGCCCCGGCGGCCGCCGCGGAACCGAACCCGCCCGGCTGCGAGAAGGAGTACTTCTGCCTGTACGCGGGGGAGGGCCAGACCGGTCAGCTGCTGGTGAAGACGAAGGGGAACTGGACCGGAAGCGTGGCCGCCCGTTCCGCCTTCAACAACGGCATTCCCTACCCGAACGCCGACCACGTGCAGCTGACCTGGACCTACCAGGGCGCCACCTACGAACAGTGCCTGCACTACAACCCGAGCCCCGACCCGGACCACTACAAGCTGAACTTCGCGGAGGGGGTGACCGTCACGAAGGCGGTCTGGCGCGGGGAGTGCTGAACGCCTCTCCACGGAGCACTGCGTCAGGCCCCGCCGTACAGGCAGTCGCACCGACGCCGTACGGGCAGTCGCACCGACCGAGGCGGACTGCCCGTACGCGCGCGTCAGCGGACTGCCCGTACGCGCGTGTCAGCGGTTTCTGCGCCGGAGCAACAACGCCACCAGGGCCACCGCGAAGACGGCGAAGACGATGATGAACACCGTCGCTCCCGTCCCCGACGTCCACATCTTGGCCAACTCGACCGACGACTGTGCCTCCATGCTGAGCCTCCTCCCCCCGGACCGCTCCGGGGCCGTCGTGGAGTGCTCATGCCCCGGGACATGGGACCGAATCCCCGCCCGCCCTCTCCCTCGGCGGGGCCCGGCCCGCCCGCAAGGCCGAACGGGGAGCCGCTCTCCCCTATCGCGATTCACACGGCGTCGACCGGGAACAAGTCACTTTCGGGAGGCGGGCGCCGACCGGACGCGGCAGCGAGGGAGTACTTGTGCACGATCTCGGATTCTTCTACCTGGTGGAACGGCTCGCGGCGCAAGCGGAGGACGACCGGGCGCAGGTGACGGGACGGACGGCAGCGGCCCGGAGTCTGCGGAACGGCTGGCTGCCGCTGGCGCTGGCCGGAGCACTCGCGGCCGCCACCGCCGTCGCGGCGGCACGCGCCCGGCGCACCTGACCGTTCAGGCGTCGTCGGCCGCGCGCGCGGTGCTTCTGCGACGGCGGTACACCACGACACCGCAGACCACGAGAAGCACAGCGGCGACCACACCGACAGCGGCGGCCGTGTTCCCGGCGAACAGCCGAACCAGCAACTTCAGCGCGCCGGCCCCCACCGTCGCGTACACCAGCGCCCACGCCGCTCCGCCCAGGAACAGGGCGGGAAGGTAGCGCGGCAGCGGCATCCGCATGGTGCCCGCGAGGAAGTTGGCGGCGGTCTGGAAACCGACCGTCAGGAACGAGACGGCCACCGCGGGCGCTCCCCACCGCTGGATCGAGCGTTCCACCCGCTGGAACTTGGGCTCGGACATCCGCTCGGCGAACCTGCTGCGCCTCGCCCCTGCGTGGGCGAGCCGTCCGACGGCGTACGTCCCTCCGGCCCTCAGCAGGACGATCACGTAGAGCCCGGCCGCCGTGAGCACGACCTCACCCATGACGCGCCGCCCTCGGAGCCGAATGCTGCATAGAGGCCTTCCTGGGACCGGGAACCACCGTCAGCGGACACTGCAAGGTTAAACGAACGCTTGTACCCCGAAATGCGCGGGCCCGTCGACAGGGCGGGCCGCCTGTTTTGAGGGCGTCGACGCCTTCGACGAGCGCGGGCCGCAGTGCCCCCTCCGCCTCGTCCCGCTCCTGCCCGAACGGCACGGCCCCCCCACGAGGTCGCTCTTCCTCGGGTTGGAGCTGCGTCCGCCTGTCGCTGCGGGGGACCAGTGCTCGGAGGGCTTGCCCTTCGCGGTACGAGGGCACGCCTTCCGGCTGTCGGTGTTCTGGTTCAGGTGCTCCGGGCGGGCAGCCGCAAGGGGGCGAGGAAGGCGCCGCGTTCGGGGCCGTAAACGACGCCGGAGAAGCAGGCGAGGTCGTTGTGGCGGAGGTTGCCCTCGCTGAGGTCGTGGTGGAGGAGGGCGAGGGTGGAACGGTATTCGCGTTGGCACCGCATCAAAGACACGTCAGAGGCGCGTCAGGATCCGCTGCACGGCTCAGCGGCGGCCGATACTGGCTACGTGGCCGCAGGCTGCACTTGTTTCATGGCCGGTGCGCCGGCCGCCCAGGAATCCACCGACCGGGAGCCGGTCGGTGGCCGAGCGGTCACCGCCCCGGAGGCCCGCGCATGAAAGTGATCCCCGAGCTGCGCCGTGTGGTTGCCGCTCTTCTCGTGGCGGCCGCCACTCTGGTCGTCGCCGGGGTGCTGGCCGACATGATCTGGCTGATCGGGTGCGGCGCCTGGGCGCTCATCGCTGCTGGTCTGATCGAGGTGACCTACCGGCCCTGAGCGCCTTCCTGCTTGTCCGTCAACCGAGTTCGGCGCATGCCCCCACCGCGCGGGTGGGTCTTGCCGGTGACGGCGATGACGTCGCCCTTCTCGACCACGGCGGGTGCTCCGTGGCAGTCGGCCTACCAGGTGCCGACGGCCTGCACCTGGTGGACGTAGGCAGTCAACGGTGTCTGCCACGGTTCGGTGATCGAGCCCGCGTCTCCCGTGCCCTCGGAACCTGCCGGTCCACCGTCCGGCGTCCGCCGGTCTGCGACGTCAAGCGCGCCCGGCCGCCACTGCGCAGGAGGCCTGACCGTACGCCGTGGGGCCGGCCACATGTTGGTATGCCGCCCCGGGAGGACGCGAACGGTGCCCGATGGGACCGGTGACGGCCGGGTTGGGCACCTCGCTGACGATCAGCCAGGGCGGGAAAGGGCATACCGCACTGGACACGCCGACCAGCCCGAGGCGCGGCACGTGCTTCCAGCACGCAGCCGTCGACCCGAGGCGTGGCGCGTGCTCATACCTCCGCTCACGCAACGACCCCGCTGTCCCGGCCGGCAGTCCTGCTGCACACGAGGACAGCCAACCAGTGCCGGGCCGGCCCGTGCTTCACCGTGCGGCCGCCTCCACACCCTCGTCCTGAGGCGAGGCAGCGGTGTAGAACACCGAGTTCTGTTGCTGGAGCCGCTGCGCCTTGCCCCGGCTGATCAGGGTGTTGATGGCGTTGCGGACCAGTTGGTCGCTGGTGGAGCGCTCGGGGTGGAGCTCCTTGAGCGCGGTGACGATCTCCTTCGTCGAGCGCGGGGTGTCCGCGCTGAGCAGCGGGGCGACCAGCTCGGCCAGCGACGGGCCCCGCTTGGTCCGCCCGGCGGGGACCGCCTTCGCCGCTGTTGCCCGCTGGCCGGGGACCTTCTTCGCGGCCTTCTGCGCCGTCGGCTTCCTCGCGGCACGCTTCTTCGGGCCCTCGGCGGGTGTCGCCCCGGCCGGCTCGGCAGCCTCCGGCCCGCCGTTGTCCGCGGGGGCATCCGCGGGTGCCGGGAGATCCGTGGCGGCGGTCTCGTTCTGCGGCTTCGCGGCCTTCCTCCGGGTCCGCCCGGCCTTCACCGGTGCCTGGGCGGTGGCTTCCTCGGCGGAGGGAGGCGCAGGGGCATCGTCGGCGGCGGGAGCCGCGGGAGCATCGTCGGCGGCCGGAACGTCAGCGGCCGGGGTGGCCTGGGCGGCTGCGGCCTGGGCGCGCATGGTCTCGAGCCAGGTGTACTCCTGCGCCAGGACGGCGAGACGATTCTGCGCCTCCTCCATCTGGGCGCGGGCCCTTTCCTGCTCCTCGGTGTTCCTCGCCAGGTCGTCGGCGAGCTGCTGCATGTACTGGTTCTGGATGGGAGTGGTGCTCAACGACATAGTCGCTCGCTCTCACAAAGGGGGCCGGTGGATAGCCGGATGCTACTCATACTCAGCGGGCAGTGCAGACACCTTCGCCCCGGTCCCACCCCTACGGGACACACGAAGTGCCCCAATGAAGGCGGGCCATGGGCCCCCTGGCATTGCACTGCCCGCTTCCTGGCCGAAAGAACCCTTCGGCGTATCCCGTGCCCCTGCCGCTGGGGGTGTGGCTGCAGCTGGCCGCTCCCCAGACCTGTCCGAAGGTTCCCGCACCGGAGCGCACAGCCAGGGACATACGGCGCGACCACCCGTTCCCGCCGCTGCCCCGCCGTCTCATGCGAGCGACTGGTAAACGTTCCAGCACACATTGGTCCGGCTGCCGGCTGGACGCGGCCCTTGGCTGCGCACGATTCTCGAGAACCTCACCCGGGGCGCCTCGGTCCACCTCCTCTGAGCGCCCGGCCGCCGTACCGCGCCAACTTCCTCGCCCCGCCGCAGTGGTGTCGGTGGCCATGTGAACGATCTCGCGATGTACGTAGAATTCTTCGTCGGGCAACGGTCCCCTCGGCACCAAGGCCGTGGTCAAGGCTTGCGGCGGCTGATCGGCCCTCGGGGAGGAGGAGAAAACCTCATGCAGAACGTGTTCATGGGGGCGTTCGTTCTCGCTGTAGTCGTGCAGTGCGTGACCGTGGGCGTGCTCCTTCTCCAGCTCTGGCGTTTCCTGAGGGGCAACGGGCCGGAGCCCACGGCGCTGAGCGGGTTCGATGTGCTGACGGGGGTCGCCCTGTCCGGCGGAGCCACGACGGTCCTGCAGTTGCTGACCTCTACGTGGGACGACGTGAGCTGGTCGGACACGCTGCTGTTTTCCGCCGTGTGCGGAGTCGCGACAGCCGGGTGCATGGCCTGGACACGGCGAGCCGGACACACGCGCGCCCAGCACGTGCTGCTCGTGGTGCCGCTGGGCTTCGGAATGTTGGCGGGGGCATCCGGGGTCGCCTTCTGACCCTCATCGGGTGAAACGAGCGCCGTCTACACCGAGTTTGGCGTCACCCGCAGGACCCTCGGCCTGTGCGGGATGCCGGACGTGTACCGGGGCGAGGCGGTAGAGCACGTCGTCGGTATCGCGGGCCCGGACTCGGCAACGTCCGTATTGGCCTGTGGGCGTCGGCCGGTTCCGTCCGGCGCCGCACCCCGTCCCGGCTGTCCCACATGACGGCCGCCCCACACGTTGCAGTCACACGAACGGCCATGCAGTCGCCCGGCGTTCGTGACCGGGACATCCGCTGTTCACGGAGGCCTGGTGCAATGCGCACGCCGGAACGAGCCGGGAGGCATGCGTGAATCTCATAGTGAACGGCGACGCGGAGAGCGGACCGGGAGGGTCCGCCGACCCTGTCGCTGCGGTGACCGGTTGGGAGATACGAGAGGGGGGACCGGCGCTCGTCGCGTATGGTCTCGGCGGCGGATACCCGACGGCGTCCGACCCGGGCCCGGCCACCCGCGGCAGCCGGTTCTTCGCCGGGGGACACAGTGCGCGCACCGCACTCGTACAGGCCGTCGCCCTGCCTGCGACCGGCTCGACGGGACACGCGGCCGTCGATGCCGGAGGGGTCAGGTACACGCTCTCCGGGTGGCTCGGGGGGTACGCGGGACAGGAGGACGGCGTCCGGCTGTCGGTTGAGTTCCGGGACGCCGCGGGAACACCGGTGGCTCTGTCCGTGCTCGGTCCCGTCACCGCGGGCGAACGCAACTCCCGTACCGGGCTGTTCGAGCGCACCGTGACCGCCACGGTGCCGCGCGGCGCTCGTACGGCGCGGGTGCTGCTGGTCTTCTCCCGCGCGGGCGGGACGTCCAACGACGGCTACGCCGACGCCCTTTCGCTCACGCTGACCGCCACACCGAACACTTCCCGAGGACGGAAATGACCGCGCTCAGCCGACGTGATCTGCTCAAGGCGGCCGGTGCCGCCGGTGCCCTCAACCTCGCCTGGCCCCTGAGCGCGGGCCTCTCGCCCGCCCAGGCGCGCGAAGCAGCCGAAGCGCTCGGGGCGGACTACGACCCGGCGCCGTTCACTCTCGGAGTGGCCTCCGGCGATCCGCAGTCCGACAGCGTACTGCTGTGGACCCGGCTCGCCCCCGATCCGCTCGCGGCACAACAGCCATTGTCGGAAATCGTCGAGGTCGGCTGGGTCGTCGCGCTGGACCCCCAGCTGCGCCAGGTCGTGGCGCGCGGCACGACCACGGCGTCCGCCACGCTGGGCCACAGCGTGCACGTGCCCGTCTCCGGGCTGCGCCCCGCGACCCGGTACTGGTACGTGTTCACGGCCCTGGGCAAGCAGAGCCGGATCGGCCGTACCCGGACGGCACCCGTGGGCTCCGTGGCCTCCGTGCGGTTCGCGGCCGCCAACTGCCAGGCCTTCCACGACGGGTTCTACGCGGCCCATCGCGGCATCGCCAGGGAGAACGTCGACTTCGTCGTGCACCTGGGCGACTACGTGTACGAGCACGGCAAGGTCGGCGGCGTGCCCGCCGATCATGTCCGCGACCACGAGGGCTCGGCCGCCTTCACGGTTGCCGACTACCGCCGCCGCCACGCCCTGTACAAGGGCGACCGCTCCCTGCGCGACGCGCACGCCGCCCATCCCTGGTTCCTGACCTGGGACGACCACGAGGTGGTGAACGACTACTCGGGTACGGGGGGCGACGCCCCCTTCGTGCGGCGCCGGGCCGCCGCGTACCAGGCGTGGTACGAGAACATGCCGCACCGCGACGCCGGACATGCCGTACTGCCGGACCCCGAGATCCATCGTGTCCGGCGCTGGGGCGATTTGCTCGAACTGACCGTGCTCGACCTGCGCTCCTACCGCTCGGCGCAGAACCTCAAGGACGGTTCCATTCTGGGAACTGCGCAGAAGTCCTGGCTGAAGAGCACGGTGGACCGGGCACCGGAGGCCTGGCACGTGTGGGCCAACTCGATCATGCTGAGCCAACTGCGCGGCAGGCCCGGCGGCTCGTACATGTTCACGGACCAGTGGGACGGCTTCCTCGCCGAGCGCAAGGAGATCCTGAACCACATCCACACCAGTGGCATGAAGGACTTCGTCGTCATCACCGGTGACTGGCACTCGGCCTTCGTGGACGACATCCGGCCCGACTTCGACGACGCCTCCTCCCCGGTGATCGGGACGGAGTTCACGGCCCACTCCGTCACCTCCAGCGCCTACTCCGCGGCCTGGAACCAGACCAACGGGCCGATCATGGGTGCCGCCAACCCGCACCTGAAGTACTTCGAGGGCAACCGCTACGGATACGACGTGTACGAGGTGACCCCCACGCGTTTCAGCACCCACATGCGTGTCATAGCCGACCGCCGGGACCCGGTGTCACCGGTGACGACCCTGACCACCTTCCACGTGGACCGCGGACGGCCCGGCTCGTACGAGGACCCGGCGACGAAGAACTCTCCCGCTCAGTGGCGCCGGGATTAGCGCTTCGAGCGGGGCCGGTGCGCGCTACCGGCGGGCGTGCCGGGCATGCGGCCGCCGGTGCGCAGCGGTCCGCGGGGTGAGGAGGACTTCTTCGTAGCGTCCGAGAGCGAGGAGTCCGGCCAGGAGTGCGCCGGGCAGGGCCAGCGCCAGATACGCGAGGGCGGTCGGTGCCGCCGGGTCCGGCATCACGCGTCGGGCCTCCCGGTGTGGGCGGTGCGGGGAAGGACCTCGGCCACGGACAGACCGAGGGCGTCGGCGAGTTCGCGGAGCTCCTGCTCGGTGGGGTGCACGGGGCCTGCGTCGCCGTCCTGGACAAAGACTCTGATGCGTGGGGTGCGAATACCGGTACGGTCCGCGAGCGCCTGCGTGCTGAAGTGCCGACGGCGCATAGCTGCTTCCAGAACGTACGCCAGATCTGCCATCCCCCGCTCCTGCCCCCGTTTCCGGACCCCATTCCTCTGCATGGCGCCGCGCACCTCTCAGGTGAGCGGGGGCCCGCTCCTGCCCTCGGCCGACTGGGGTGAGGGGGCACGAGTGCACCGAAGGGCAGGGCCGTATCCTGACGCGGGCGACGCAGGCACTTGCGGTGCGTCGCAGCCGTCCGTCACCGCCGGGCGACGTCCACCGGACGCCGGACATCCGGCGCAGGAAAGGGAGTTGACGCGTGATCAGTTGGACCGCTGTGGGGGGCGTTGCGCTGGTCGAACTGGGCATGGCGCTGACTCCGGGACCGAACATGATCCACCTCGCCTCCCGCGCGATCACCCAGGGCCGCAGGGCGGGCCTGGTCAGCCTGAGCGGGACCGCCGTGGGATTCCTGTGCTACCTGCTCGCTGCGGCCGCCGGCCTGTCCGCGTTGTTCGCCGCGGTGCCCCTGGCGTTCACGGTGGTCAAGCTCGCCGGGGCCGCCTACTTGGCCTACTTGGCCTGGGACATGCTCAGGCCCGGAGGCCGCTCCCCCTTCGCTCCGGCCCAGGACCTCCCTCCCGTCTCCGACACCCGCCTGTTCGCGATGGGGCTCCTGACCAATCTGCTCAACCCCAAGATCGCTCTCATGTATGCCGCCCTTCTGCCTCAGTTCATGGATCCACAGGCGGGCCCGGCGTGGGCGCAACTGCTGCAACTCGGTGGCGTGCAGATCCTCGTGGGGATCTCCGTGAACGGCCTGATCATGCTGAGTGCGGCACGGGTATCGGGGTTCTTGGCCGCCCGGCCGCGCGTGGTGACCGCTCAGCGGTTCGGGGCAGGCGGCTTGCTCGGCGTCTTCGCGCTGCGCACAGCCCTGTCCCGTACGCCTGTTACCTCCTGACAGAAGTCCCGGTGGTGCGGCTACGACGTCCCCTCGCCGCCAGGGCGCAGTCCCCGCCGCCGCGCTCCCGGCGGAACACTGCGCCCGAGGACCGCGAGGTCGGCCGGAGCGGCGCGGCCCGTCGGATCATGGCGTTCCTGGTCCTCAGGGCCCGTTGTCGGTGCCGCCTGGCAAGATCATGCGTATGACGAGCAGCACCGGAACTCCTGTCCCGCCCCCGGCCGATCACCGCAGCTCCGAGACGTACGCCGACTGGGCGCGCGCTCAGGGGCCCGGTGTCGAGAGCGATGCCCGGGACGTGCTGGAGCGGGCGGGCAGTGGCCGGCACCGGGCGTGGGGGAAGCCCGGCCGGTTCGTGGACGAGGCGGAGCGTCTGGCCCGGGGCCTGCCGGCTGCCCATCTGCCCTGGTTCTGGGACACCATCGGTCATTGGATGCTGGAGACGCACCGGCGCTCCGCCGTCCGCGCCTACGGGCAGGCACGCGCCGCCGAACGCACCCACGGGCTGCCGGTCGATCCCGGCTGGCGGCGGGCGAATCAGCTGTTGTTCGCCCGGTTCGGCGCGCTGCCCGGCAGTGAACTCAGCGGGGCGGCGCTCTGGTTGGCCGGTGTCCTGACGCCGGTCGACGCGCACCGCGAGTTCGTCCGCCTGCTGACCGTCTGGGCGGCGTCACCCGGCGAGCTTCCCGCCGACCTGGCCCGGCGGGTCCGGGACTCCGCCCGTGCGGCCGGGCTCGGCACCGAGGAGGAGGCCCGGGTGCTGGGTGGCGTGCTGGCCGCGGCCCACGGCAAGGCCGTACCCGACCGGCTGCTCGACGCGGCCGTCGGCCCGCTCTCCGCCCACCCGCCCAGCGACGAGCAGGCCAACGCCCTGCTCGACCTGTTTCCCGAGTCGAAGAACGACGCGGCGGCCTGGCTGCGGCTGCTCGTCGCGTGCGGTGCCGCCGACGCGGCCGCGGCCGGGCACATCTCCCCGGAGGGCGGCCTCGGCGAATGGCTGCGCCGGTACGCCGCCGGATACTCCCACCGCCCGTCCGGCGGAGGGCTGACCGGCCAGCCCATGCCCGCCGAACTCTTCGACCTGGTGGGCCGGTTCGCTCCGCGGCTGCGCGCGGGCGGCACCCCGGTCCGGCTGCACGAGGACCGCTACCAGTGGCCGCATCTGGACGCCGACCTGCTCGATCTCTGCCTCGCCGAGGGCATACCCGTCCACGACCCCGGGGCCGCGGTCCGCCTCGCGTTCTGGGGTGAGCGCTCCCGGCGCGACCTCACGGCGCTCGCCGCCGACCCGGTGTTCGGCCCCCGGCTGGAAGGGACCGTGCACGCCGGGCTCCGCACCCGTGGCGGCACCGCGATCAGCGGCACCGCCATCAGCCGGCTCCCGCACAATGCGGGCATTGCCGCCGAGGTGCACGCCCGTGTCGAGAAGCTGCTCGAAGCCCTGCGCGGGGGCGGGCTCGCCGCCGCCGACGAGGCCGTCGACGAGCTGCACGAGCTCCTCGACCGGCCCACCGCCGTCGCCCTGGACGGCATCGAGGAGGACCTCGACGCACTCGACCTCACCGGCCCGCTGGCCCGCGCCCTGCGAGCCGGGCTCCCCGAGGAGCTGGGCTGGCCCGCCCTGGACGAGGCTCTCGCCACGTTCCGCCCCGACGAAGCCGTGCACGTCACCTGCACCTGGCCGGTGCTCACCGTGTACGGGGAGTCCCGCGCCTGTGCCGTCGACCACGCCGGGCTGCGCGCGGAGCACACCCTGGAGCTGCCCGAGTGCTCGCTCGGCCACACCGTGCACTGGGTCGGCGGCCAGTTCCTCGTCGCCTGGAACGAGGTGCACCAGGAGAATCCCTCCCCCACCGCCTACTGGTCCGACCGCCCCGGCGAGAGGTTCACCCCGGAAGAGACGTACGGGCTGCGCCCCTACGGCGGCAGCATCCAGGGCGGCCTCGGCTACCAGTTCGAAACCCCGGACTGCAGCGGCCGGTTCGACGGCGAGCGCGTCCTGCGCGCGGGTGGCCGTGAGGGCATCGGCGCCCGCGACTACCAGATGAGCGACGGCCACGCCTTCTGGAGCACCGCGGTGTTCAGCGAGCGCCGCGACGGCTGGACCCGCATCGACCCGGCCACGGGTGTTCCCACCGCCGACCGCACCCTGCCCGCCTTCCACGACCCCGACCGGTCCCCGCCCGGCACCAAGCCCTTCGCCGACCACCGGATCCTCGCCGCACTGCCGCCCGGCGCCCCGCCCTCCCCGCTCGGCCGGAAGGGCAACCTCACCGGCTGCCGGGTCGACCACCGCACCCCGTACGCAGGTCCCTCGCCCCGCGAGTTCGTGCTGGAGTCCATCGACGGCCGTACCGCCTCCTACCGCAGCCGCAACTGGGGCCGACGCCCTTGGGGAATCCTTGCCCTGCCGCTCGGCGGTGAGGACGCCGTCCTGGCCGGTGAAACCACCATCCGCTGCCACTCCGCTGCCGACAACTCGCTGCTCTGGCAGGTCCAGGGCTTCCCCGACGGCCGCGGCAGGACCCGCAGCCGTGACACTCTGGGCGAGCCGGCCGGGCCGGTTCCGCCGCCCGCCTTCTGGCACTTCCTCGCCCCGCGCGACGAGCCCTCGTCCCGTGTCCTGAGGACGGTCACGGACACCGCGGTGCGCGAGCTGCTGCACCAGGGCGACGGGAGCGCCCTGCCCGGAGTGACCGACCCGCGGGTCCAGGAAGGGGTCGACCGCGCCGTCCGGCTCGCCGCCGACGTACTGCACCGCCGCCGGGAGCTGTCCCGCCGGGTCGCCGTCATGCGGGCCGGGCCGGTCGTCGACCTGCCCGACCCGGCGCCGGACAACCGGCTCGTCCCTGCCCTCCACGGCCTGCTGCCCCCGCTGCACGCCTACGAGGAACAGCAGCCGCGGTCACAGCCCGCCCTCCTCACCTCGGTCGCCGCCGACGGCCGGTACCTCCGCGGCGAGATCGACGACGAGGTGCGGGTGCTCGCCCTGCCCGCGCCGCCCTCCGACTGGGCGGTGCTGACCGGCCGGATCGATGCGGTGGCCTGGCGGACCGTCGTCGCGGCCACCCCCGACGAACAGCGGCAGGCGCTCACGGCACTGCTGGGGGTATGGAGCCGGCAGCCGTTCGCGGAGGCCGGCAGCTCCTGGCGGACCGGCCGGGCCCCTGAGCAGCGCATCGCCGCACTGCGCGCGGACGGTTTCGCCGTAGCCTCCGGGCCGGAGCGCGGCGGCCTCGCCCCCTTCCTCCAGCGAGCAGCCGATCCGGTGCCCGACGACGCCGAGAAGTGCACCACGCACACCGTCGCCGCCGACGACACCGACCGGCTCCCCCGTCTACTGGCCCTGCTCGCCGAACAGGGCCCGTTGCCGGTGCCCGAGGTGGCCGTGGACCTCTTCCGCTGGCGTACCGGGGTGCCGCGCCCGATCGCCGCGCTGGTCCTCGACGGATTCGCCGGCAGCGACGACTACGGTGCGCATCGCAAGCTGGTCCGCTCCAAGCCGTACAGGGCGGACCGGTCCACCCCCCGCGCGTACGACGAGTTCCGGCGGCGGCTCGGTCCGGCGGGCCGGCGTACCGTGCTCGCCGCGGCTCTGCCCGGCGACCCGGCGGAGCTGTGGGCCCCCGGTGGGACGACCGCGGCCGCGGACCGCATGGCCGTCGCCTGGGACCGGTTGCTCGGCAGCGCCCCGTACACCGATGACGGCAGCCATGCCGCTGCCCTCGCCGCGGACCACGGGCTCCCGGACACCTGGGCCTCCGCCCTGCTCACCGGCCGACTGGAGGAGCCCCTGGGGGACGGGGCCATGCGGGCCGCCGCCACCGCCGCCGCCTGGGCGCTCGCCGAGCGCCCGGTCGCAGACCCCGCCGCGCAGGGCGCCCGCGTCCTGCTCGGCCGCCTCACGGACCTGCCCGCCGATCTGCTCGCCGGCCTGCGCAGGCTGGCGGACCGGTCCGCCACCACCCCCGTTCCGCCGGGCCAGTACGAGGCCAACCCGTTGTTCGCCGTGCCGGACCTGGTGGACGAGGTGGCGTCGGCGTTCGGTGTCAGCCGTGACGCGGCCGCCCTCCACCTCCAGCTGCACGCCTTCGACCGCCCTGCCGACCGCACCGTCCGCCGCTGGAACTCCTGGTCCCTCGACCACCACCGCGCCGTGCGCAGGGAGTTGACCGCTGCGAAGGCACCGCGCCCCGCACCCGCCGCCGCGGCACAGGCCCCCGCCGCGGTCCCGGCGCCCGCGCACGAGCGGTTCGCCCGCGCCTGGGCGGAGGGCGCGGCACGGCCGGGGACGAAGGCATGACGCTGCTGGTGTGCGGCTCTCGCGAACGCGACTTGCGCGCACGCACAGGACTTGGGCCGCGTGGTGTCGTGGGCGTGGGTAGCGGCGCTCGGGACGGCTGCCCGGCCGGCGGCCGTCCCGCGGGAGCGCGCGGTGCGTGCGGGGCGGCGGCGCTGCGAGCGGTAGCGCCCTCAGCGCAGTCGGCGCGCCCGCAGCACCAGGTCGTGGGTATGGTGCGCGCCGGCGCCGCCCTCGGGCGCCACGCGTGGCCGCTCTTCGTTCACCTCCACCTTCCAGCCGTCGGTGAGCAGCGCGGTGACCATCGAGGGCCAGACGTAGTCGGCCGGGTCGAACTCGCTGTCGTGCGTCTGCTGGGTGTCCATCCCCGCGTGGTGTACGAGCAGCAGCACGCCGCCCGGTGCGACGGCCGCGAGCAGCGCTCGTTCGGCTGCGGCGTCCGGGGTGCGCAGCAGGGCCGGGTACTGGGCGGAGACCAAGTCGAAGGAGGCCGGCGGGAGCACCGCTTCCGTCAGCGCGGCGTGCACCCAGCGAACGGCGACGCCGGCGTCCCGCGCATGCCCGGCCGCCCGCCCCAGCGCCACGCCCGAGACTTCGAGCGCGGTTACGTCCCACCCGGCGCGCGCGAGCCAGACGGCGTCCGCGCCCTCGCCGCAGCCGACGTCGAGGACCCGTCCGGGTACGAGCCCGTCGACCTCGGCCACGAGCGCGCCGTTGGGCCGGCCACTCCACAGTTGTTGTCGGTCGGCATACCGGTTGTCCCACTCCTCCCGCACCGCGGGGTCTCCGACGTATCCGTCGGCGGGCAAGGGGGCGTCGGCCGCGGGCGATCCCGCTGCGATGTTGTCGGTCATGCACCCACCGTCGCCCGTCGTGGCCCGGTCCCGCCACTCCCGTTGCCACTCCGGCAAAACGGCGCCTCGAAGGCGGGCAGCAGTCGGCGCGGTAGCTGGACCCCGCCGAAGCAGGCCGGCCGCAGGCTGCGCCACCTGTGCCGTCCAATTCCGGTGACACACACCGCCGTTGCTCGGTCTTTCGATGGCAACCCGAGCAGGGTTCGACGGCACGCGACGTCAGAGGTCACGGGCGCATCGAAAGCGGCCCTCACGAGTGGTGGGTGACTTGAGCCTGCTGCAACCAGCTCAAGGTCGTTGGCTGGGGTCCTGCCCCGTACTCGGGGTTGGAGCCCATCGTTCGAGCAGGCATGGAAGTGGCTTCGACGGCCGGAACCCCGTCCGCGCGGCGAAGGTGGTGTCGATTCCCGTCCGACCGACATCGCGCCGGAGATCACGGTCTTGCCGGGTAAGGCCCCGGTCACGCGGAAACCGGCAGACGGTCGTGGCCTACTCGGCAGGCTCGGCGATCAGGGCGGTCGCCACACGTCGGAAGCCCAGACGGGCGTAGATCCGGGCGACATCATCGTCGCCTGCCGACAAGAAGACAGTTTCCACTCCTCGCGCTCGGGCGTCGGCCACCAGCGCCTTGGTGACGGCGATCCCAAGTCCGCGACGGCGCGAGGCGGGCAGCGTTCCGACACCGACGATCTCGCTGACCGATCCGACCGGCTGGTGCTGGCCGGCGCACAGCACCGTCCCGCTGCTTTCCACTGCTGCGGCGATGGACGTCAGACCCGCTTCGATCCGCGCCACCGCACGTTCCACCGACCCGTCGCGAGCCAGGCCGCGCACGGCTTCGGCGAGCTCGGTGACTCCCGCCGAGCCGATACCGGTCCCGGGCTCCGCGAAAGCAAGATGGGGTACGGCCAGCGCGCTCGCCAGCGCCGGATCGTCCGGACCCAGGGTCCGCACCCGCAATCCGCCGGGCAACTCGTGCGCAGCGGGGACCGGGGCGCTCGGGTCGAGCACCATCAAGGGGTGCTCGTGCACCTCAAGCCCCGAGTCCTCGATCGCGGCCCGTAGCGCGGGCGTGGTCTCGGCGATCCACTCGAAACTCTCCGGAATCCCGAGTTCGCGCTGCCGGGCACGGACCCGGGCCACGTCGGCGGCGCTCACCCCGCCGGAGCGTCCCCGAGCCGGACGTGCGTAGAACGGCCATCCCTCGCCCTCCCGCACGAACAGAGTCAGCGGTCCGAAGTCCTCGACCCGGGCGCTCGGACGCGGCACCGCGTCGTAGTACCCCTCAAGCCGGTCCAGCAGTACGCGCTCGGAGCGATCAGCAAGATCCACAGAAGTCACGCGGGCATCCAAACACCAGGTCATCGGTCACCGCCACCGCATTGCGACTCGCCCACGGTCACCTTCTGCGCGGACGTGCACGGGGCTGACCGCCCTTCGCTTCCAGCAGGGCCGAACCGCCCGGTCATGCGCGACCGGACCGCTCCAGGGGTTCGGAAGCCGGGGCCGGCGTTCCCGGGTCCGCGCCGTGTCGCAGCATCATGACTGCGCATGCTGCCGCCAGCAGCATGAACACCGCCGCTCCCAGCGCCGCGTAGTTGAGGCTCTGCGTGAAGGCTTCGCGGGCCGAGGCGAGCAGTGACTCCGCCTGCGCGGCCGGCAGGTGGCGGGCGGCTGCGACTGCGCCGCCCAGCGTCTCGCGCACGGCTTCGGGTACGGGCCCCGCACCCGGGCCCGTGACGGGACCCGCCATCTCCCGCGTATACACCGCGGCTCCGATGCTGCCCAGGACCGCCATCCCCAGCGCCCCACCGAATTCCGTCCCCGACTCGATCACCGAGGCCGCCGCGCCCGCCCGCTCCGGCGGGGCAGCTCCCAGGGCCATTTCGTTCGCGAGGGTCATCGCGGTGATGATGCCGCCGACGTAGGTCGCACAGCCGGTGAGCACGAACCACAGGGGCGAGTCCGTGCGGACCTGGGTCAGCCACACGAAGCCCGCCGCCGCGATCGCGAACCCGCCTGCCATGACGTGCGCCCGGTTGATCCGCCCCGCCAGCATCGCCCCGACCGGGGCGCACACGAACGCCGCCCCCGACGGCACCAGGCTCCACAGTGCCGCCTCCAGCGGCCGCATGCCCAGGACGGACTGCAGGTACTGGTTGAAGAAGACCGCGAAACCGACGGTGGCGAACATGGCAAGGACGTTCGCCACCACCGCTCCACCGAAGGCGCGTCGGCGGATCATCGTGAGGTCGATCATCGGCTGGGCGAGGGAGCGCTGTCTGCGGACGAAGAGGAGGCCGAGGGCCACGCCCGCGGCGACGTGGACCAGCGGCAGGACGTGGATCCCGCTCTTCGCCACCTCCTTGATGCCGTAGACGACGGGCAGCACTGCGGCCAGCGACAGCAGCGCGCTCAGCAGGTCGAAGCCGGGGCGGGGCGTACTTTTGAACTCGGGCAGGAGGAAGGGCGCGAGCACCAGGAGGAGCAGCATCGCGGGCAGGTTGATCAGGAACAGCGAGCCCCACCAGAAGTGTTCGAGGAGTACGCCACTGAGAACCGGGCCGAGCGAGATGCCGGCCGCCATCACCGCCGTCCACAGCGTGACGGCCTTGGCGCGCTGGGCGGAGTCGCGGAACAGGTTGCGGATGAGGGCGAGAGTGGACGGCATCAGCGTCGCCCCGCCGACTCCGAGCAACGCCCTTGCCGCGATGAGCAGGTCGGGGGTCGACGCGTACGCCGCCGCCACCGACGCCGCGCCGAAGGCGACCGCCCCGGACAGCAGCAGCCTGCGGCGGCCGATCCGGTCACCGAGCGTTCCCATGGTGATGAGCAGACCGGACAGGACGAAGCCGTACACGTCCAGGATCCAGAGTTGCTGGGTGGCGCTCGGCGCCAGGTCCTGGCTGATGAAAGGGATCGCGAAGTAGAGGACGGAGACGTCCATGGAGACGAGGAGCAGGGGCAGCATCAGGACGCCGAGGGCGGTCCACTCCTTGCGGCCCGCGAGGGGAGGCGGCGGTGGCTGGGGGTGGTCCTGTGGTGTCGGTGGGACAGTCACGATGGGCTCCTGAGGGGTGTCTGTACGGCGTACGCCAGTGGCGCGTGTACGAAATAAGCACCCCCGGGGGAACCCAGCAACAAGTGACCTAGTGCACCGCGTCCGGTCCGCAGGCCAGGGACGGTTCACCCCGGTAGTGCACTAGTGCACCCGCGAGTACAGTGCGGGGCATGACGACCCCCTCCGCCCGGTCGGCGTCCGCCATCGACCGGAAGACGACCCCTTCGGCCCGGATCGCCGACGACATTCGCCACCGGATCTCCCGCGGCGACCTCTCGCCCGGCGACAAGGTGCCCTCCACCCGGCGGATCACCCGGGAGTGGGGCGTCGCGATGGCCACCGCGAGCAAGGCGCTGGCCTCGCTCGCGCAGGAGGGGCTCGTACGGGCGGTGCCCGGAGTCGGCACCGTCGTCGTGGACGCGACGGCGGCGTCCGCCTCGCACCACGGCCGCACTCCGGGCGGCCTGAGCCGGGCCCGCATCGTGCGCACCGCGATCGCCATCGCGGACACCGAGGGGCTGGCCATGCTCACCATGCGCCGGGTCGCCACCGACCTCGGGGTGTCCACCATGGCCCTGTACCGGCACGTACCCGGCAAGGCCGACCTGGTGCACCTGATGTCGGAGGCGGCCTTCGCCGAGCGGCCGCTGGGAGAGCCGCACGGCGGAGTCGGCGCACAGGACTGGCGCCGCCGACTCACCCATGCCGCACAGTGGTTGTGGCAGATCTACGAACGCCACCCGTGGATGGCGCAGGCCATGGCATCCTTCACCCGGCCGACCGCGGCCCCGGAGGCGATGCGGTACACGGAGTGGGTGCTGCGCGCACTGAACGGGCACGGACTCACCTCGTACGAGATGCTGCACACCCACCTGACCCTGTTCGGGCACATCCAGGGGCTGGCCGCGGCAACCGAGGTGGAGAACCGGGCCCGACAGGACACCGGGATGACGCCGGAGGAGTGGATGGCATCCCACGAGCCGCGCGCGGAGGTCGTCCAGTCGGCGGGGGGCTACCCGACCCTCGGCAGGCTCTTCGAGGAGGAGGGGGAGTTCGCCCTCGATCTGGACACCCTGTTCGCCTTCGGGGTGGAGCGGATCCTGGATGGGGTGCAGGTGCTCATCTCCCGCAAGGAGAGGGCCCGTTGACGGTGCGGGGCGGCCCCGCGCCCGCGACCGCGCGTCTTCATTCGGACCTGACGCCACTGACGGCCGACGGGACGACCCGTACCCGTACCCGTACCGAGGGCAGTCCGGTGCTCGGGAATCCGCAACCAGCGCTATGCGAGGGGACGCCCCTGTGAAACCTGGTGCAACCACTCCTTGAGTGCGACGTAGTCCGGTTCGGTGAGGCCTCGGCGGGGGTCGACACGATGGAGCAGGGCTTGCCCTCGGTGGTGTGCGGATACCCAGGCGCGATCGGTGTCCGTGATTTCGTCGTCGACCCAGGCGAACGGGCGCCCGGCGGCCCAGTCGATGAGAGCGCGGGTTTTCCAGTGCAGTCCGGCCCGCTCAGCCTGCTCGTCCTCGTCGGAAGGTTCCGGCCAGACCACCACCGCCAGCTCGGGCAAGCCGATCCGGGGCGCGACGCATGCGTTCGCGTCGGCCATCCATGTCGTGGCCCAGACCACATCGCACGGTAGCGCCGCGAGTCGGGGCCCGTGTTCGGGATTGATCCTGGCCAGGAGTGGGTTCGAGTCGGCTCCCAGTACTTCGGGACCTGTCTCAAAAGTCGGATGTCCGTCCGGATGCTCCCGCGGTGCGGTTCCGAACGGAATGAGCGGCCCGTCGACATCGAGGAAGAGCACTGGACGCTGTGCGGCAGAACCGGTCACAGCTCCACGATAGTGGCTCGTCGGTGCACGAGATCCTGACCAGGACGGGCACACTGCGAGATGCCGCGGTGCGACGGCATGCCGTGAGTCGCCCTCCGGTAGGTTGCGGACCCGACTCCCTGGAAAGGCGGTCCGACGTGAGGACCTTGGATGCGGACGAGGTCCCGCAACACCTGACGGCCTCGTACCTCACGGGCTTCGGCGGGGAAGGGCGAGCCTGGATCGCCGGGTTACCGGCTCTCGCGACAGCAATGCTGGAACGCTGGGAGCTGGCACGGGATGGAACCGTCGGGGCTGGAGAAGCCTCTCTCGTTCTGCCGGTGCTGCGCCACAACGGCACGTCTGCGGTCCTCAGGCTCCAGATGCCCCGGCAGGAAACCACCGCTGCCCTGATCGGGCTCCGTACCTGGAACGGCAAGGGAATGGTACGACTGCTCGATCACGACCCCGTGAGCGGCACCATGCTCCTGGAGCGCCTGGACGGCTCCCGCACTCTGGCCTCGCTCGGCGACGACGCGGCGATGAGCACACTCGCCGGGCTTCTCGCGCGGCTGGTCGCGGTCCCCGCGCCAAGTGGACTGCGCAGTCTCGGCGGCATCGCCCACGAGATGCTGGACCAGGTCCTCCGAGCGATCACACATCTGGCCGACCCGGCCGACCGTCGACGCATGCGGAACTGGGCATCAGCAGTGGCCGAACTGGCCGGTGAGCCCGGGGACCGGATGCTGCACTGGGATCTGCACTACGACAAGTCCTCGCCGGACAGCGCGAGCCGTGGATCGCCATCGATCCCGAACCGCTCGCCGGAGACCCGGGATTCGATCTGTGGCCCGCCCTGGACAGCCGGTGGGACGACGTCGTGGCGAAGGGCGACACCCGGCGCATCGTGCAGCGCCGCTTCGACCTGCTCACCGAAACCCTCGGTCTGGACCGCGCACGCGCGACCGGCTGGACCCTGGGGCGACTGCTGCAGAACTCACTCTGGGACATCGACGACGGCAGGACCCGTCTTGCCCCCTCCTCCGCCACGATCGCGGAATCGCTCCTCAACCGGTGACCCTCGGCTCACGGCGCGTGGGTGACAACAAGCGTGCCCGTGCGCCATGCGCCGCGCATGCGGCGGCTCATCGGGCCTCTTGACCCGAGGTACAAGGGTTACAAGGCCAGCAGCGACGACCGTCGGGGCGGTTCAGCTCCTGACTGCCTCCGCGATCTGCCGGGCGGCCCGGGCGGGCGTGAGGTGCGTGGTGTCGATGACCTCGGCCTCGTCGTGCAGCCATGTGCGGGCCGCTTCGGCGTAGGGCTCCAGGTACGCGAGACGGAAGGAGGAGGGGCCCGGATCCGTATCTCCCTCGATACGCCCGCGGAGAGTCTCACGGTCGGCATGGAGGACGAAGTGCCGTACCGGAATGGCATGCTCGGCAAGGCCCGCACGAATCTCCCGCCAGTATCGCTCGACCAGGACCGTCATGGGCATCACCAGGGTGCCGCCGGTGTAGTCGAGCACGTGGCGGGCAGTCTCGACGACGAGCGGCCGCCACGGCGGCCAGTCCTGGAAGTTGCCCGTCCAGGGGAGCCCGGGCGTAATGTCCATGAGTGTCTCGCCGACCTTCTCGGCGTCGAACACCCGTGCATCGGGCAGCAGTTGCTGCACAAGTGCACTGGTCGTCGTCTTGCCCGCGCCGTGAGTGCCGTTCAGCCATACGATCATGAGACCTCACGCTAGCGCCCGTCGGGACACGTGCGGTCCCGACCGCCGAAAAGGACCATGGCCGCGGCGCGGTGGCGAGTACGGGAGTGCCACCGGCCGAGCACGACGGCCTGTGGGCCCTGGACCGAGCACGGCCCCCGGTGAAGTGTCTTCAGCGCTGGAGTGCGAGCAGCGGGCCGAGGTGCACGGGATGCGGTCCGCGGCCGACCTCTTCGTCCCGGCCGGTGGCCGCGCGCCGTTCTGTTCGGCGGAGGGGCTTGGCGTACCAGTGGTCCGCCTTGCCGTGACCGTCGTAGGGTTCGATCTCCTCGTAACCGTGCGCCGCGTACAAGGCCCGTGCCTCGGTCAGTTCGCTGTCTCGCACACGATCCGTGAGGCACCCAGCTGCTGTGCCGACGCCTCGACGGCTCGGAGCAGACCGCGCCCCAAACCCGCCCCTCGCCCGGCGGGCCGTACGTACATCCGCTTCAGCTCCGCCGTCGTCGGGGAACCCGCCAGCAGCCGCACCCCGGCGTAACCGAGCAGATTGCCCTGGTGATCGCGGGCGACGAGGAACTCTCCTCTCGGCGGGGCGAGATCGTTGTGTCCGTCAGCGTGGAGTGCTTCACGGATCTCCGTCTCGGTGACCGGGCGGCCCAGCACTCGCAGGCCCATTCCGCTGTGCGCGGGCCGGCCGCCGTGCCCAGGGTCTCGACAGGCAGGGTCAGAGGGCCCGAACTTCCGCGGGCGCAAGGGCAACCCGTTCGGGTGCACTTCCTCGAACCCACCAGTGTCCCCGTTTCCACGCGACGGGCCCGACGTTGTCCTTGTGGTCTGCCGAAGCGACCGCCGGGAGGGCCTGAGCAGCTCCCGGGCATCGCGAGGGGCAGCCCGTCCCTGTTCCGCCGATCTTGGAGCGTCGAACGTGCACGTCGCCCTCACCGGTGCCACCGGGTTCCTCGGACTGCGTCTCGTCAGGCGGCTGCTTGAGCAGCACGACTCGCTGACGGTCCTGGCCCATGCCGGGTCGCGGGACGCGCTCGGCCGGATCGCGCGATTCATGGAGCTGACCGGCGCACCCGCCGAGTCGGTCGCGGAACTGCCCGTCCGCATCCGTGTCGTGGAGATCGAGCTGGGGCAGCCGCGGATGGGCCTGGCCGATGCTGAGTTCCGGCGGCTGGCGGACGAGCTGGACGTGATCTGGCACAGCGCGGGCAACATCAATCTGGACGACGACCTCGTGAACCTGCGCCGGGTCAACGTCGAAGGGACCCGGAGCGTGCTGAACCTGGCCGCGGCCGGGGCGCGGAGACCGATGGTCCATCACATCAGCACCGCCTTCGTCGGCGGAGCCCGCCGCGAGGGCGTGGTCTACGAGGACGAGCTGGACGCCGCACACGGCTTCGAGAACGGCTATGAGCGGTCCAAGTACGAGGCCGAAACCCTGGTGCACGAGTGGTCACTGGCTCACGGGCGGTCCGCCGTGGTCATGCGGCCGAGCATCCTCGTCTCGGCCCTCCCCCCGCACCCGGAACTGCCTCTGCATCCGCTGCAGTTCTTCGGCCGGATCGCAGAGTCCGCGAGGCTCGGCACGACCTCCACAGGCGTGGACGTTCCGGAGAAGGACCGGCCGGTCGTACGCGTGGTCGGCCACCCGCGCGGCCACTTGAACCTGATGCCGGTGGAGCATACGGCCGACGTCATGGTCCGGCTGGCGAACGGCCCACACTCGACGCGGGTCGAGACCTACCACGTCGTGCATGACCACGACGTTCCGGTCACGACCCTCGTCGCACTCATGGAGCGCATGTTTCCGGTGCGCGTGCAGCTCGTCGCCAACAGACCTGACGACCCCACCCCGCTGGAAGCGGCCGTGGCCCTCCATCCCGGCTTCGCCCCGTATCTCAGCCACCGCCGACGCTTCGACGACACCCGCGTACGGACGCTCCTGGGTGCCGTCTCCTCGGGCGTCCGCGTCGACCTGGACTACCTGGGGTCCGGACTCGACACGGAGTGGACGGCATCACCGCCGGAGTCTCCGGCCGGGCACGGCCATACGGGTCCAGCGTTCCGGCAGTACCGCTTGGCGACGCAGGCCGCTGTTCGCACCTCCGCATGCTGATGGGAAACCCCCTTGTCCGTTCTGGCACGTCCTGAAGAAACGATTGCTGCCGCGCCGGCCTTCGCGCCCGAGCAGATCGCGGCCTGTGCTCAGCAAGTACGCCGACCCGCGCACGTCGTGGCCGACTCCGCGGGCACCCGGCTCGGGCTGGTGATGGGACCCAGACCCGCGGGCGAGGTCATCGGCACGCTGCCGCCGCTGTATCCGGAGTGGCTGGGCGGACGCACTTTCTGCGAGGCACACGGTGTCCGCTTCCCCTACGTGGCAGGGGAAATGGCGAACGGCATCGCGACGACGCGGATGGTGGCCGCGATGGCCCGTGCCGAGATGCTGGGGTTCTTCGGTGCGGGCGGGCTCGGGTTTCCCGAGGTCGAGCGAGCGGTGCGCGAGCTCGCGGCGGAGCTGGGCGACAGGCCCAACTGGGGTGTGAACCTGATCCATTCACCGAGTGAGCCCGAGCTGGAGTACGGCGTCGCCGGGCTCCTCCTGCGGCACGCCGTCCCCTGTGTCTCGGCGTCGGCGTTCATGGGACTCACGCCGGCCGTGGTGCTGTGCTCGGCTGCCGGGCTGAGCCGGGGCGCGGACGGGCAGATCGTCCGGCGGACCCGGCTCTTCGCCAAGGTGTCGCGCCCGGAGGTCGCGGAACAGTTCCTCTCCCCGGCACCGCCGGGACTGCTGCGCCCCCTGGTGGAGCGAGGCGAACTCAGCTCGGAAGAAGCGGAGTTGGCGGGGCGGGTGCCCGTGGCGGAGGACGTCACCGTGGAGTCCGACAGCGGCGGACACACCGACAACCGGCCGCTCGGAGTCCTGCTGCCGCGCATCCTGCTCCTGCGCGACGAACTCACGCGGCGCTTCGGCTACAGCCGTACCGCCAGGGTCGGCGCAGCCGGTGGGCTGGGCACGCCGGGCGCTGTCGCTTCCGCGTTCGCCCTCGGCGCCGAGTACGTGGTGACGGGGTCGGTGAACCAGGTGGCCGTGGAAGCCGGCCTTTCCGACGACGCGAAAGCGATGCTGGCCGACGCCGACATCGCCGACGTGATCATGGCACCGGCGGCCGACATGTTCGAACTCGGCGTCAAACTTCAGGTGTTGCGTCGCGGAACCATGTTCGCCCCCAGGGCCGGCCGGCTGTATGAGGCGTACCGGGACCATCCGTCGCTGGAGGAGCTGCCCCCGCGGGTGCGGACCAGGATCGAACAGGAGGTGCTGGGAGCCCCCGTCGAAGAGATCTGGGCCAGGACGCGCGAGTTCTGGCAGGACCGCGATCCTTCGGAGGTCGCACGGGCGCAGAACGACCCCAAGCACCGCATGGCACTCGTCTTCCGCTGGTACCTGGGGAACTCCAGCCGTTGGGCGATCGCTGGGGAGACGTCCCGGCGCAGCGACTACCAGATCTGGTGCGGGCCGGCGATGGGCGCGTTCAACCGGTGGACCGCCGGCAGCTTCCTGGCGGAACGTGCCAACCGGTCCGTGGTGCAGATCGCCCTCAACCTGCTCGAAGGCGCCGCCGTGGCCACCCGCGCGCACCAACTCCGCACGTACGGCGTGCCGGTACCGCCCTCGGCGTCCGTTTTCACGCCGCGCCCCCTCGCCTGACCGCACTCCTCCGCCGCCGAGCGCGTACCGATCCCGAGAAAAGTGGAAAGCATGCCCGACATCCGTCCCCGACAAGTGCCGATCGCCGTGGTCGGAATCGGCGCGCTGCTGCCCGGATCGCCGGACGCCGGGAGTTTCTGGCGCACCGTCGTGTCGGGCCGCGACCTGATCACCGACGTGCCCGCCTCCCGCTGGCTCGTCGAGGACTACTACGACGCCGATCCCACCGCCCCGGACAAGACCTACGCACGGCGGGGGGCGTTTTTGCCCGACGTCGGTTTCGACCCTCTGGCGTTCGGCATTCCGCCGAACACCCTTGCCGCGACGGACACCACGCAGCTCCTCGCCCTCATGGTCGCCGAACAGGTCGTCACCGACCTCGGTGGACTCGCCGGTACGGACCGCGACCGCGTGGGCGTCATCCTGGGCGCCACCGCGCCGGAGCTCGCGACCCACATGAACGCGCGCATCCAACGGCCGGTGTGGCTGAAGGCACTGCGGGAGAGCGGTGTTCCCGAAGGGGAGGCGCAGGCGGTCTGCGACCGCATCACCGACCACTACACGCCCTGGCAGGAGGCGACGTTCCCGGGAATGCTCGGCAACGTCATCGCGGGCCGGATCGCGAACAAGTTCGACCTGCACGGCACCAACCACACCACGGACGCCGCCTGCGCGAGCTCCTTCGCGGCGCTGTCGGCGGCCGTGAGCGAGCTGTCCCTCGGCCGGTCCGATCTGGTGATCAGCGGTGGTGTCGACACGGCGAACGACGCCGGTACCTTCCTGTGCTTCTCCAAGACGCCGGCCCTGTCCCCCAGCGGTGACTGCCGGCCGTTCTCCGACGCGGCCGACGGCACCATGCTGGGCGAGGGCCTCGTCATGTACGCGTTGAAGCGGCTGAAGGACGCGGAGCTCGCCGGCGACCGGATCTACGCGGTCGTCCGCGGGCTCGGCAGCTCGTCGGACGGGAAGGGCACCGCGATCTACGCGCCCTTGCCGCAGGGCCAGGCGCGGGCACTGCGCCGCACCTACGACGAGGCCGGCTACGGTCCGGAGACCGTCGAACTGGTGGAGGCGCACGGCACCGGGACCGGCGCGGGGGACGCCGCGGAGTTCACCGCACTGCGCCAGGTCTTCGAGGAGTCCGGCCGTAAGGACAAGCAGTGGTGTGCGCTCGGTTCGGTCAAGTCGCAGATCGGCCACACCAAGTGCGCCGCCGGGGCCGTCGGCCTGCTCAAAAGCGTTCTGGCTCTGCATCACCGGACACTGCCGCCGATGATCAAAGTCGACCGGCCCGATCCCGCGCTGGAAATCGGCGACAGTCCGTTCTACGTGAGCACGAGGCCGCGCCCCTGGGTACGCCCCGCCGACCATCCGCGCCGGGCAGCGGTTTCCAGCTTCGGTTTCGGTGGCAGCAACTTCCACGTCACCCTGGAGGAGTACACGCCCCCCGCCGGGTCGAGAGGCCGCGTGCCGTGGCGCGCCCGGACCGCGCCCACCGAACTGGTGCTGTTCAGCGCTGCGTCGCCACAGGCCCTGCTGGAGCGCACATCCGACAACGCCCGTCCGCTTGCCGAGATGGCACGCGAGAGCCAGCGGGACTTCCGCGCGAGCGACGCCGTACGGCTCGCGATCGTCGCGGCCGACAGGGACGAGCTGGCGGAGAAGTTCGGCCAGGCTTCCGCGATGATCACCCAGCAGGAGGGGGCGGACTTCTCCACCCCGACCGGCATCCACTACGCGACGGGCGAAGCCTCCGTGGGCCGGATCGGCTTCCTCTTCCCGGGACAGGGAGCCCAGTACGTCGGCATGGGTGCGGACGTGGCCATGCTGGCGCCGGCGGCCCAGGAGGTGTGGGACCGCCTGGCCGCCGAGGAGTTCGGTGGTCGCCACCTGCACCGGGTGGTCTTCCCGCCGCCCGCCTTCGGCGACGAGGAACGGTCCGCGCAGCACGCGCTGCTGACCGACACCGAGTGGGCGCAGCCCGCCTTGGCCGTACACAGTCTCGCTCTGCTGGAAGTGCTGCGCGGCCTCGGGCTGCGGCCGGACTGCGTGGCGGGTCACAGCTTCGGCGAACTGGTGGCCCTGTACGCCGCGGGGTCACTGGACGCCGAGTCGCTGGTGGGCCTCGCCCGGCGGCGCGGTGAGCTGATGCGGGAGGCCGCGGCCGTGCCCGGCGCGATGCTGGCCGTCGTCGCCGGGCGAGCCCGGGTCGAGGCGATCGTCGCCGGCATCGGTGCCGCCGACGTGTGGGTGGCCAACCACAACGCCCCGGCACAGGTGGTGGTCTCCGGCGCGGCGGGCTCGGTCGAGACCCTTGAGCAGAAGCTCGCCGCCGAGGGGATCGTCACCCGGCGTCTGGACGCCTCAACAGCTTTCCACAGCCCGGTCGTCGCTTCGGCGAGCGAGCCACTGCTGGCACATCTGCGCACCCTCGATGTCCGGGAGCCCCGGCTCGACGTCTACGGGAACGCCGACGCCGCGGTGTATCCGGCCGCCCCGGAGAGCATCCGGCGCAGGATCGCGGACCATCTCGCCTCGCCGGTGCTGTTCAGCGACCAGGTGGAGGCGATGTACACGGCCGGGGTACGGACCTTCGTCGAGGTCGGCGCCGGCGACACGCTGACGGGTCTCGTCGGGCAGATCCTCGGCGAACGCGAGCACCTGGCGGTCGGCCTGGACCGCAGGGGGCGCAACGGCGTCACCGCCCTCCAGGACGCGCTCGGCCGGCTCGCCGTACGGGGCGCACAACTCGACCACGACGGCTTGTGGGAGCCGTACACACCACCTACCGCAGCAGCCAAGGAGAACGAGCCCAGGATGGCCGTACAGATCAACGGCAGGAACTACGGCCGGCTCTATCCGCCCGCCGGTGGAGCCGACGCGCTGCCCGCGCCCAACCCGCCCCGTCCGCCCGCGGAGCCCCCGGCCGCCGCACCGACGCAGACACCCGTGCCGGTGCCGGTACCGATGCCCACGCCCGTGCCGACGTCTGCCGCGCATCCCGCTGCCGAGGGTCGCGCCGGCGCCTTCCCCGCTGCCACAGTCCCCGCGCCCGGTGCGCTCGCCGAGCCCCCGGCAGCCGGCCCGGACGCCGCCTGGTACGCCGTGTTCGACAACGTGCAACGGCACACCGCGGAGGCCCACACCGCCTGCCAACGCATGCTGACCGACAGCCACATGGCGTTTCTGCACATGACGCAGACGACGCTCACCGCCATGCTCGGGGTCCGGGGCGGTGAGCGCACCGGCCTTCCCGCGCCGCTTCCGGCGCCCGGCGCGCCGACCGTGGCGACGGAGCTGCCCAGGGCTCCCCGACTCTCCGCGCCGCCGGAAGCCGCGGCGCCCCCGCCCCCGCCGGTGCCGAAGCAGACCACGTCCCACGACGTACGCCGGCAGACACCGCCGCCACCGGCAGCCCCGGAGGTGTCCCGGGCGATGACGGCGGCCGAGTTCGAGGAGCTGCTGCTGTCGGTCGTGGCGGAGCGGACGGGATATCCGGTCGCGATGCTCAACGTGGACATGGAACTGGAGTCGGACCTGGGAGTGGACTCGATCAAGCGGGTCGAGATCCTGTCCGCCGTACGCGAGCGGGTCGGGGGCGAGCAACCGGACGGCGATGTCGCACAGTTGCTGAAGCTGCGCAGCCTTCGGCAGCTCGTCGACGCGTTCACCACCGCGTCCGGCGCCGACCCGGTCGAGAGCGGCCCCGCCCAACCCGACACCGCGGGCGTCCGGCCCGAGACCGCCGTCGCGCAACCCGGGAGCGCCATCGCCCGACCCGAAACCGTCGGCGCGCAACACGGGATCGCCACTGCCCGGCCCGAACCCTTGGACCCCGTATCCGCGCCCGCGGAGCAGCCGGCACTCAGCAGGCTCGCGATCCGGGCGCTCGACACCCCGGCACCCGGTCTGACGATGGCCGGCCTCGGTGACGAGCCGGTCGCCGTGGTCGAGGACGGCGGTGGCATCGCCGAACTGGTGGCGGCCCGACTGGTCGACCACGGTGTCCCGGCCACCGTCGTCACCACTGTTCCCGCCGACTCCCGCGCGGTCGTGCACCTCGGTGGCCTCGCACCTGTCACCTCCCCCGAGGACGCCCTGCACCTGCAGCGCGACGTCTTCCGGGCGGCACGGTCGGTCGCGGCGCAGTTCACCGCACGGGGCGGAGTCTTCGTCACGGTGCAGGACACCGGCGGCGACTTCGGGCTGAGCGGCGGACAGCCCGAGAGGGCCTGCTCCGGAGGTATCGCCGCGCTGGCCAGGACCGCGGCCAGGGAGTGGCCCACCGCCTCGGTCAAGGCGATCGACTGCGAACGCGGCGGGCGCGACGCGGCCGCCGTCGCCGAAGCCGTCGTCGGCGAGCTGCTCAACGGCGGCCCCGCGGCGGACGTCGGCCTGCGTGCGGACGGAACCCGCGTCACGCCGACCCCGGTTCAGGAACCCCTGGACCCGGCCCCCCAAGCCCGCGCCCCGCACATCGGACCGGACTCGGTGATCGTCGCCACCGGCGGGGCCCGCGGAGTGACCGCGGCGGCACTGCTGGACCTCGCCAGGACCCATACGCCACGGATCGTGCTCCTCGGCCGCACCGAGCCGGCCGACGAACCGCCGGGGCTGACGGCGGCGGCCGACGAGGCCGCACTCGTCCACGCCCTCGCGCAGCACGCCGATGCCGGCACTCCCGCCGCGATCGCTTCGCAGGCCCGCGGAATTCTGGCGGCCCGCGAGATCCGGTCCACGCTGGCCGCCCTCGAAGGCGCCGGCTCCCGGGTCCGGTACGTGTCCGTGGACGTCCGGGACGGCAAGGCGCTGCACGACGTACTGGAGGAGGTGCGCCGCGACTGGGGTCCGATCACGGGGATCGTGCACGGGGCCGGGGTGCTCGCGGACAAGCTGATCGCCGACAAGACCGACGAGCAGTTCGACACGGTGCTGGCCACCAAGGTCGACGGCCTGCGCGCGCTGCTCGCCGCGACCGAGGGGGACCCGGTCGACACCCTCGTCCTGTTCTCCTCGGTGGCCGCGGTCTTCGGCAACGCCGGACAGTGCGCCTACGCCATGGCCAACGAGGTGCTCAACCACCTGGCCTGTGCCGAACGCACCCGGCGGCCCGGCTGCCTCGTGCGGTCCATCGCCTGGGGCCCGTGGCACGGCGGCATGGTCACCCCGGCGCTGGCCGGGCACTTCGTCCGGTCCGGCATTCCTCTCCTCCCCCTCGACCGGGGCGCCGCCGCTTTCACCGCCGAGCTCGGTGCCCCGGGCGCCGACGCCCGGGTGGTCATCGCGGCCGGGGACGGCCCGGACCCGTCCGCAGCCGAGCCCGCGCCGGCCCAGATCCGCATCCACGCGCACCGGCATCCCTACCTCGCCGACCACGACATCGCCGGTGTCCCCGTCCTGCCGGTGGCGACGGCCATGGACTGGTTCGCCGGTGCCGCCGCGGCCTGGCGGCCCGGTGCGCCCCACCTGGTACTGCGGGATCTGCGCGTCTTCGACAAGGTCACCCTCCCGCACCTGGCGGGGGAAGGCCACCAGCTCGTCCTGCGCGGTCGGTGCGCCGCGACCGGGTCGCCCTCGGCCCTGGAGGCGGAACTGGTCGGGGACAAGGGAATGCCCCACTTCCGGACCCAACTGGAGTTCGAGGCGAGCCCCCCGCACTCGACGGACTGGGACACCCCACAGGGCCTCGCCCACCCTCGGCACGACGGGATCTACGACGGACGGGTGCTGTTCCACGGGCCGCGGTTCCAGGCCGTCCGGTCCGTGCACGGCATCGGCAAGGAGGGAGCCGAAGCGACGGTGTGCGGCGTGCACGCACTCGGCTGGGACGGTGCCCACTGGCAGCTCGACCCCGCCGCCGTGGACGGCGCCCTGCAACTCGCGGTGCTGTGGGCCGGGGAACAACTCGGTGACGCCACGCTCCCCATGGCGGTCGCGGAGTGCCGGGTGCACCGGCGCGGGCCGGTCCTGGACACGGCGCGCTGCGTGGTGCGGGCCGGGAAGGTGCACGACACGGGAGCGCGCTGCGATGTCGCGCTCATCGACCCGGACGGGTCCCCGCGAGTGGAACTGCTCGGCGTGGAACTCGTACGACGCCCCTCCTGAGCGCGGACCGCTCGCTTCTTCCCTCTCCGTGAGATGAGACTGGTATGGGCTTCGAACCGATCGCCATCGTCGGGCGGGGATGTGTGTTCCCCGACGCCCTCGATCCCGACGCGTTCTGGGACAACGTCGCCGCCGGCCGGTGCAGTTTGTCGGCCGTCCCGGACGGCCGCTGGCGACTGCCGCACCAGTGGGCCCTGGGCAGCGTCGACGACCACCTCGACCGTACGTGGACCGACGTCGGCGGCTACGTCCGCGGCTTCGAACCGGCTTTCGACCCGAGCGGTTTCCTCGTCGCCCCCGAGGAGATCGCCGGCCTGGACCCGCTCTTCCACTGGGTGCTGTACGCCGCCCGGCAGGCGTTGCGGGAAGCCGGGCACGACGGGCCGTCGCCCCGTGCCGGGATGGTCATGGGAAACCTGTCCTACCCCACCGGCACGGGCTCGGCCTTCGCCGAACACGTGTGGCTCTCCGAAGCGGCACCGTCCCTGCTGACCGCCGCCGGGCGGACCAGGCCGGACGCGCGCAACCGCTTCTCCTCGGCGCTCCCCGCCCACTTCGCGGCCAAGGCGCTCGGGCTCGGTGCGGGAGCGTTCGCCCTCGACGCCGCCTGCGCCTCGTCCCTGTACGCGATCAAGCTGGCCTGCGACCGCCTGCACGACGGGACGGCGGACGTCATGGTGGCCGGGGCGGCCCACCGTGCCGACAACCTGTTCCTGCACATCGGGTTCTGCGGCCTGTCCGCGATGAGCAGAACGAGCCGCAGCCGCCCCTTCCACCGGGACGCCGACGGGCTGCTGCACGGAGAGGGAGCCGGCTTCGTCGCCCTCATGCGGCTGCGTGACGCCGTCGACCGGGGCACGCCGGTCCTCGGCGTCGTCCGGGGGGTCGGGCTCTCCACCGACGGGCGCGGCAGGGGGCTGCTCAGTCCGGCACAGGAGGGCCAGGAGCGGGCGATGCGTCTGGCGTACGCCATGGCGGGCATCGCACCGCGGACCGTCTCGCTCGTGGAATGCCACGCGACGGGGACTCCGGTCGGGGACGTGACGGAGGTCCGCAGCATGGCGCGGGTGTTCGCCGACAGTGCCGACGTGCCCATCGGATCGGTGAAGTCCAACGTCGGGCACCTGCTGGCCGCCGCCGGTACGGGCGGGTTGCTGAAGGTGCTCGGCGCCCTGCGGGCCGGTACCCGTCCCGCCACGCTCGGCGCCGAGGAGCCGTTGAGCGCACTGCGCGGCACACCGCTGCGGGTACTGCGCGAGTCGGAACAGTGGCCCGGGCTGCGCCGCGCGGCGGTGAGTGCCTTCGGCTTCGGCGGCACCAACGCGCACCTCGTCGTCGACGCCTGGGACGACACGGCCGGCCCCGGGTCGCCCGCCCCCGCGCCCACCCGCCCCGCGAGTCCGCCGAGTCCGCCGGTGGCGATTGTCGCGGTCTCCGTCCGGGTCGGCGCGGGAGCCGATCCCCGGAACTTTCCCCGTGCGGTACTCGAAGGCGACCGGTGCGGACCGCTGTCGACGATCGAGGTGGCCCTGCCGGGCCTGGCCTTCCCGCCGCTGTCGGCCGGACAGGCGCTGCCCCAGCAGGTCCTGATGCTGGAGGCGGCACGGGACGCGGCACGGGGCATCGCCCTCCCCCGCGAGCGCACCATGGTCCTCGTCGGGACGGGCATCGACACGCAGGTCGCCCGCGCCACGGCGCGCTGGCGGGTGCCGGCCTGGCTGGAGGAGGCGGGCGAGGCCGCCGGTCCCCGGTCGGCCGAGGACCTCAAGGACGCGTTCGCCGCACCCATGGCCGCGGAGCGGATCGTCGGCACCCTGCCCAATCTCGTGGCCAACCGGATCAACACCCAACTGGACCTCGCCGGGCCCGGGTGCACGGTGTCGGCGGAGGAAGCCTCCGGCCTGGTCGCCCTGGACCTCGCGGCACGCGCCCTGCGGGCGGGGGAGGTTGACGCGGCGCTCGTCGGCGCCGTCGACCTCTCCTGGGAACCGGTGCACCAAGCGGCCGTGCGCGCACTCGGCCGGGACGACTCCCCCGGGGACGGCGCGGTCGCGCTCGTACTCAAACCCCTCACCGACGCCCGCAGGGACGGGGATCGCGTACTGGCCCTCCTGGACGGCGAACCCACCGGCCTGCCGGACCTGGTCCTCGGCGACGGAGCGGACGCCGGGTTCGACCCGGCGGATCTCTTCGGCCGTGCGCACGCCGCGCAGGGGCTCCTGGCGGTCGCGGTCGCGACGACCGCGCTGCACCACCGCGCGCGGCCCCGGGCCGGAACCCGGGCCACCGCCGACCCGGGCCTGCGCACCGCGCACGTCGAGGTGTCACCGCTGGAGGCCGGCCCGGTCCGGGTACAGCTGCGGGCCGCCGACCCCGGGTCCTGGGCACCCGATCCGGTGCCGCGGCTGTACGTGTACTCCGGTGCACACCGGCGGGAGGTCCTGGCCGCGCTGGATGCGGGCACCGAGTCCCGCGAGGGCCCGGCCCGGCTGGTCATCGTGTCGGACGGCGATCCCCGGCCGCACCGGGAGGCCGCGCGGCGCTGGCTGGCCGAAGGTGGCGTCAAGCCCGCAGGGGTGGCCTACCGCGACGCCCCGGTGACAGGCGAGGTCGCCTTCGTGTACACCAACGGGTCGGCCGCCTACCCCGGTATGGGCCGCGAACTGCTGCTGGCGCTGCCCGGCCTCGGCGACACGGTCGCTGCCGCACACGGAACGGCCGGCCGCCCGGAATCGACGCCCGGTTCCGTCCCGACGGTCCTCGACCGGATCTGGGGGGCCGCCCGACTGGCCGCCGTCCACACCGAGTTGACCCGGGGAGTGCTCGGTCTGCGACCGGACGCCGCCCTCGGCTACTCCTCCGGTGAGTCGGCGGCGCTGGTCGCCCTCGGCGCGTGGACGGATGTCGCGGCCCTGCACCACGACACGTTGCGCAGCGACCTGTTCACCAGCGAACTGACCGGTGAGCTCCGGGGGATCCGCCGTGTGTGGGAACGGCTCGGCATCGAGGGCGACCGCTGGTCGGGTTACCTGGTCACCGCGCCGCTGCACCGGGTCCGCACGGAACTCGCGGGCGAACGCGCGGTTCACCTGATGGCCGTCAACGCGCCCGACGTGTGTGTGATCGGCGGCGAGGCGCGGGCGTGTGCAGCCGTCGTGGCGCGCCTCGGTGCCGCGCACGCCCTCCCGATCGACTACGACCTGGCTGCCCACGCACCCGAACTCGCCGAGGTGCGCGACCGGTGGTGGACCCTGCACCACCGGCCCACCCGGGCCGTGCCGGGCGTGCGGTTCTACAGCGGGGCCGGCACAGGCTGGTACACCCCGACGGCCGAGAGCGCGGCCGATGCCGTCACCGCGCAGGGCCTCGGCACGATCGACTTCGCGGGAACGGTCGAACGGGCGTGGGCAGACGGCGTCCGGGTCTTCGTCGAGCACGGGCCGCGCGGGCTGTGCACCGGGTGGATCAAGCGCGTCCTGGGAGACCGCGAGCACGTGGCCGTCGCCCTCGACGCCGAGGACCGGGGGCTGCGCCAGGTGTACCTCGTCGTGGCCGAACTGCTCGCCGCCGGGGTACCGGTCCGCGCCGACGACCTCGTGGCACAACTGCGGGCAGCCGCACCGGCGGAACGCGAACCCGCCCCGACTCTCACGATGTCCGCCCACTGGGAGATCTCCTTGCCGCCCCTCGGACAGCCTCCGACCATCATGCCCCCGGCCCCGCGGCTGGCTCCCGTCGCGCCCTGCGCAACCACCGGACCCGTGCCCGTCGGCCCGCCCCCCGCGGCCCCCGGATCCGGTGCCACGGGCACCGCCCGGGCAAGCACCGTCACCACAGGCCCTGTGCCCCCGACCCCCGACGCCGAACCGCAGGTGACGGACCTGCCCACGCTCGTCGCACAGCAGACCCGGCGCGTGAGCGAACTGCATCAGGAAGTCCTCGCGATGCACCTCCAGTCGCACCGGACGTTCCTCCAGGGCAGGGCACAACTGGCCGCCGCCCTCGTTCGATCGGCGGCCGGAGCCGTGCCGCCATCGCCCACGACTGCTCCGGCCGGAGAGCGCCCGCTCCCCGCGGCGCTTCCGGCGCTCGCCCTGCCCGCGGCCGACGGGCCGCCGCCCGCCCGCACCGACACGGCCACAGCCACAACCACGGCCACCGCCGCCGGGGAGCCGCAGCACGTACCCGGGACGACGTTCGACCGGGCCCAGTTGGAACATCTCGCCGAGCACCCGCTGTCCTCGCTGTTCGGCCCCAAGTTCGCCGCCCAGGACGGATACGCGCTGCAGACCCGTATGCCCGCTCCCCCGATGCTGCTCGCCGACCGCGTCACCGTCCTCGACGCGATCCCCGCTGCCCTGGCCGAACTCGGCCCCGAACACGCCACCGGGAAGATCGGGACCGAGACGGACATCCGCCTCGACAGCTGGTATCTCGACCCCACCGGACACATCCCGGCCGGGATGCTCGTCGAGGCGGGCCAGGCCGATCTGCTGCTGATCAGCTGGCTCGGGATCGACCTGCTCAACCGCGGGGAGCGGGCGTACCGTCTGCTCGGCTGCGAACTCACCTTCCACGGTGCCCTGCCCCGGGCCGGCGAGACACTCCGGTACGACATCCGCATCGACCGGCACGCCCAGCACGACGGCATCCGCCTGTTCTTCTTCCACTACGACTGCTACGTCGGCGACGAGCTCCGGCTGAGCGTCCGCAACGGGCAGGCGGGTTTCTTCACCAAGGCGGAACTCGACGGCACGGACGGTGTGCTCTGGGACCCCGCCCGCTGCGCACCGGCCTCCGGCGTCCCGCTGGACGCCCCGGCGGTGACCTGCACGCGGTCGTCCTTCACCGCGGAACAGGTGCGGGCCTTCGCCGAAGGCCGGCCGGCGGACTGCTTCGGCGAAGGCTGGGAACACACCAGGTCACACGTGCGCTCGCCGCGGCTCGACAACGGCCGCCTGCTGCTCCTGCACGAGGTCACCGGTTTCGACCCGGCGGGCGGACCGTGGGGGCACGGATACCTCCGCGCCCGGACGCCGGTCGCGCCCGACGACTGGTTCTTCGAGGGACACTTCAGGAACGACCCGTGCATGCCGGGAACCCTGATGCTCCAGGCCGCCTTCCAGGCGATGTCCTTCTACCTGGCAGCCCTGGGGTTCACCATCGGCAGGGACGGATGGCGCTTCGAACCGGTGGACGAACAGCCCTTCACCGCCCACTGCCGTGGGCAGGCCACACCGGCCTCCGAGCGCATCGTGTACGAGGTGTTCGTGCACGGCGTCTCGGCCGGTCCGCAGCCGACGCTCTACGCGGATGTGCTGGGCACCGTCGACGGGGTCAAGGCGTTCCACGGCCAGAACCTCGGACTCCGGCTGGTGCCGGACTGGCCTCTGACGCACTGGCGTCAGTTGGGCGGGCGGGCCGAGCAGACCGACGGAACCCCGGTACCGCTCGCCTCCCTCGGCGGACTCGTCGGCCACCGGGAGACGAAGGACGTCGCGGTGGTCGACGGATTCGCCTTCGACCACCCCTCGCTGCTGGCCTGCGCCTGGGGAAGGCCGAGCGACGCGTTCGGTCCCGCCTTCCGAGCCTTCGACGGCACCCGTCGGATCGCGCGGCTGCCCGGACCTCCCTACCACTTCATGACCCGCATCGCCTCGGTACGAGGGCCGCAGCAGGGCATGCGGGAGGGCAGCGCGGTGGTCGCCGAGTACGACGTACCCGACCACGCGTGGTACTTCGAGCAGAACAGCGCCCCGGTCATGCCGTTCGCCGTGCTCATGGAGATCGCCCTGCAGCCCTGCGGGTGGCTGGCCTGCTATGTCGGGAGCCCGCTGACGACGGAGACCGATCTGCTCTTCCGCAACCTCGACGGGACGGGGACCATCACGGCCGAGATCTCGCCGTCCACCCGGACCGTGCGCACCGAGGCGGAGCTGACGAGGATCTCGCGGAGCGGCGGGATGATCATTGTTTCGTTCGAGGTGCGGTGCGTCGCCGACGGAGAGGAAGCCTTCGCGCTCTCGACGGTGTTCGGCTTCTTTCCGCCTGCGGCCTTCGCACATCAGCCCGGACTGCCGGTGCCTGAGGACGCCCTGGCGGCGCTGCGGGAGCCCGGCCCGGGTGCGGTCGACCTCACGGCGCGCCCGGAGCGCTACTTCGGCGGCGCCGCACACCTGCCCGGCCCCATGCTGCTGATGCTCGACCGGATCACGGGCTACTGGCCCGACGGCGGCGGCGCGGGCCTGGGGCGGCTGACGGCGGAGAAGGACGTCGACGCGGGCGAGTGGTTCTTCCGGGCCCACTTCTTCCAGGACCCGGTCCAGCCGGGGTCGCTGGGCATCGAGGCCATGTGCCAACTGCTCCAGTTCTACGCGATCGAGCGGGGCCTGACCCGGGGAGTGCCGCAGCCCCGGTTCGAGCCCGTGACGCTCGGCCACGAGGTGACGTGGAAGTACCGCGGGCAGATCACCCCGGCCAACCGTCTGATCAGGATCGACCTGGAGATCGTGGAGGTCGCCGCGGACACGCGGGGACCCTGCGTGATCGCCGAGGCCCGGCTGTGGGGGGACGACACCTGCCTCTACCACGTCCGCGGCCTCGGTGTCCGGGTCGTTCCCGGCGAAGGCACGGAGGCGGAGGCGGAGGCGGAGGCGGAGAGGACACTCGACCCCGCCGTCGACGTCTGGGTCAACGACCACTGCCCGACCTGGACGGTCCCCGCGCTGCCGATGATGTCCGTCGTCGACCTCCTCGCACAGGCGGCGGCGGACCACACCGGGCAGGACGTGGTGGCCGTGCGCGATGTCCGGCTCCGCCGCTGGATTCTCCTCGCCGAAGCTGCCCGGTTCCGCACGGAGGTGACGCCCACACCGGCCGGCCTGGAGGTGCGGCTGCTGATCTGGCGCGATGCGGCGACACCCGCTCTGTCACGGTTCGAGGAGGCGGCACGTGGCACCGTGGTGGTCGGCACCCGGCCCACGAGCCGTCCCGAACGGTTCGCCCCGCTGCCGGACGCCGTGCAGCAGCCCGACCCGTACGCGTCGGCCGACCTCTTCCACGGGCCGGCGTTCCAGTACCTGACGTCGTGGGCCGTCGGGGCGACCGGATCGTCCGGCGTGATCGACACCGCACGGGGGACGGTGCCGCGGGGGTACCTGCACCAGGGTGTGCTGGACGCCCTCGTCCAGGTGGTTCCGTCCGCCAGTATGTGGCGATGGATGCCACACCTCGGAACGGAGTGGGCGGGCTTCCCCTTCCGGGTGGAGTCGCTGGAGCTGTACGAAGAGCTTCCCGGGGCCGGGGAGGCCGAGGCGGAGGCACGCTTCGCCGGACCGGTGTCCGACGCGCTGGGCGTCGGCCCCTTGGCGGCGATCGACCTCCAACTGTGTGTGGACGGCCGGGTCGCCGCCGCGCTCCGGCTGGTCCACGTCCTGCTGCCCCTCGGCCCGTTCGCCGGGGTGCCGTTCGCCGACCGCCGGGACTTCCTCGCGAACCGGCGCCCCGTCGACTCGATCGCGCTGACCACAACGGTCGACGGTGCGACGGAGATCCTCGCCGATGAGGTCGACGGGCTGGACTGGCTGCCGGGCACACTCGCGCACACCCTGGGCCTGCCGCCGGGTTCTCGGGGCAGGGACCACCTGGCGGTGATCGCCGTCAAGGAACACGTCGGCCGGCTCGCCCGGGTCCACCCGTACACCGTGGAGGTGAGCGACGACCTCCGGTCCGCTAGCACCGCGGACGGACGACGCCACGTCGTCCAGGTCGTCCGCGGCGGAGACAAGGTCACGGTCCGTTCCGGTGACGAGCGATGACCGACACCCTGGACACCGGCACCGTGGACACGGTGTCCGCACCGCGACTTCGCCCCACGCGCGCCGAGCGCCTGGTCGGCGCACTGGCCAGGTGGCGGTACCCGTTCCTGGTGTTGACGCTGCTGGTGACGATCGGGCTGGGAGGTCTCGGCGCCGGCGTCTTCGGCAAGCTCTCCGGCGGCGGCTGGACCCCGGCCGATGCCGACTCCGCCCGCGCGGACGTCATGCTGCGCGAACACTTCCACTCCGGCAATCCCGACCTCGTCCTGCTGGTCACCGGGACGGCGTCCGTCGACGAACCGCAGGCTGCGGCCGCAGGCCGGCGTCTGACCGAACGGCTGCGCGGTGACCCGCGCGTGCAGCATCTGGACTCGTACTGGCCGTGGGGGGAACCGGCGCTCGTTTCCCGCGACCGCCGCACCGCGCTCGTCAGTCTGCGGCTGAAGGGCGGCGAGCACGAGGTGACGCGGGCCGCCGAGGACATCCGCCGCGAAGCCGCCGACAGCGCCACGCCCCTGAAGGTGACCGGCGCGGGCCGCACGGTGGCCAAGCGTGAACTCGAAGCGCAGAGCCAGCAGGACCTCGTACGGGCGGAGATGGTCGCCGCCCCGCTCGCCCTGCTCATCCTGGTCTGGGTCTTCGGCAACGTCCTGAGCGCTGTGCTCGCTCTCGCCGTCGGCGGTATCGCGATGGCGGGCACGCTGGCGATCCTGCGTGTGATCACCGAGTTCACCCCGGTGTCGGTCTTCGCGGTCAACCTCACCACGGCGCTGGGCTTCGCACTGGCCGTCGACTACGGCCTGTTCATCATCACGCGACACCGCGAGGAACTGGCCGCGGGACGCGACGTCGGACAGGCGGTTCTGGCCAGCGTGCGTACGGCGGGCCGGACCGTCTTCTTCTCCGCGCTGACCGTCAGCCTGTCGATGGCGGCCCTGCTGGTCTTCCCGCTGCACTTCCTGCGCTCACTGGCCTACGCGGGCATGAGTGTGGCGGCCCTGGCAGGGCTCACGGCGGTGACCGTCCTGCCGGTGTGCCTCCTGGCGGTCGGCCGCCGGATCGACCATCGGCGCGGCTCGCCACCGGCTTCCGGAAGCGGCGCCCGTGCTGTCGCCGCCAGGGGCGAGGCGGGCTTCTTCCACCGCAGCGCGCGGGCCGTCATGCGCCGTCCCCTCATCACCGTGGCCGTTGTGGTGCCGGCGCTGCTGTGCGTGGCAAGTCCCTTCCTGCGCGTCGAGTTCGGACTCTCGGACGACCGCTCGCTCTCCGCCTCCTCACCCGTGCACCGGGCCACCGAGACGATGCGCGACGACTTCGACGCCCAGGCGACAGCGGTGGTGAGCATCGTGCTGCCGGACCTGCACGGTCCGTCGACGATGCCGGACCTGGACGCCTACGCGCGCCGAGTGTCCCTGACCCCCCATGTGCTCGCCGTGGACACCGCGACGGGCTCCTACACCGGCGGACAGCGGTCCGCCGCGCCCTCCCCACGGTCCGCCCGGTTCACCGGGGCGAGCGGCAGCTGGCTCTCCCTCGTCACCGACACCGAGCCGGTCTCCGCCGGGGGCGGTGAGCTGGTCGAGGCGCTCAGGGCGGTGCCTGCCCCGGTGCCCCCACTGGTGGGTGGTGACGCGGCGGCGCTCGTGGACACCAGAACAGTCGTCGGCGACCGGCTGGCGGCAGCCGCCGCGATCATCATGCTGGTCACTTTCGTCCTGTTGTTCCTGTTCACCGGGAGCATTCTCATTCCGGTGAAGGCCGTCGTGCTCAACCTGCTCAGTCTCACCGCCACGTTCGGTGCCATCGTCCATGTGTTCCAGGAGGGCCATCTTCGTTGGCTGGTCGGCGAGTTCCAGGTGACCGGCACCACGGACACGCTGTTGCCGGTGCTGATGTTCTGCGTGGCCTTCGGCGTCTCGATGGACTGCGAGCTGTTCCTGCTGTCCCGCATCGTGGAGGAACACCGCCGCACGGGCGACACCACCTCCGCCGTGGCCGTCGGGCTCGAACAGACCGGGCGCCTGTTCACCGCGGCAGCCCTTGTCCTCGCCACCGCGATGGCAGCGATGGCCACCTCCGAACTCACCCCGCTGAAGATGCTGGGCGTGGGACTCAGCCTCGCGGTCGTCCTGGACGTCACGCTGGTGCGGCTTCTCCTGGTTCCCGCGATCATGAAGTTGGCGGGTACGGCGAACTGGTGGTGTCCGAAGTCCTTGCGTGGCGTGCATGCCAGATTCGGCGTGACGGAGGGCCCTCAGGCGTGACCTGACAGTCCTGTTTCCTGGGGCGGAGTGCCGGGGCGTGCGGTGCGGTCGTGCGCACCGCACGCCCCGGAACCGTCCGAACCGCCGCCGGGACCGTCCGCACCACCGGACCGGCACGCCCCCGGACCGCCCCGCAACGGCTCCTGCCGGGGAAGAGGTGGGCGCGTCGGTCCGGCGTGCGGGTCAGGCCGGTTTGAGCTGCCACTGCTGGCAGCCGTTGCCGAGCCAGGACCACTGGCGCACGTCGGCTCCGTCCGCCGTCGAGCAGCCGGCGACGTCGGCCACCTTGCCGGTGGCCTGATTGGTCACGCGGATCCAGCCCGCGTCCGTGGTGATGAGGCGGAACCTCTGGCAGGTGTTGTTCAACCACGACCACTGGCGCAGAGCGGCGCCGTCGGCGGCCGAGCAGTCGGCGGTGTCGAGGACCTTGCCGCTGCCCACGTTCACCAGGCGGCTGGTGTCGTCGGCCAGGTCTTCGATCCGCCACTTCTGGTTGCTGCCGCCGCCGCAGGTCCGCTGCTCGACGTTGCCGCCGTCCGCGGTCGAACCGCCCGCCACCTCGAGGCACTTGCCGCTGTTGCGGTTGGTGAGGGTGTACGCCGTCGGGGTGGCAGCGCTCTCGCCCGAGGGGCCGGGCAGTGTGGTGCCGAGCGCGACCGGCTTGCCGAACTTCGGGGTGCCGTCGGCGTTCCAGGTGAACTTCTGCGCCCTCGTCGTACGGCCGTTGTCACAGCCGTCGGACGCGGCGTCGTTGGCGTGGTAGACGATCCAGTCCTCGGTTCCGTCCGGCGACTTGAAGAAGCCGTTGTGGCCGGGGCCGTACACGCCCGCCGCGTCGTCGCGCTGGAGGACGGGCGTGGGCTTCTTGATCCAGGAGGAAGCGGCGAGCGGGTTCGGGCCGGTGAGTTCGAGCTGCCCCAGCTTGTAGTCGGGGGTCATGCAGCCGCTCGCGGAGAAGATCACGAAGGTTCTGCCGCCGCGCTGGAGCACCTCCGGTGCTTCGTTGACGTTCGAACCCACCTTCTCCCATGCGTGGGTGGGCGAGGCGATGGTGGTGAACGCGCCGCTCACCGTGTACGGGTTGGACATCGGGGCGATCAGCACGTTCTGGTTGCTGCCCTGCCAGGCGCTGGCCAGCAGGTACAGCTTGCCGCCGACGGTCATGACGTTGCCGTCGATGAGCCAGCCGCTCAGCGAGGAGTGCTGCAGACGGTTCTTGTAGTGGTAGGGGCCCTGTGGATCGGACCCGCTGCTCTCCAGTACGTGCAGGCGCTGCGAGCCGAACTCGGTGCTTTCCTCGCCGGCGGTGTAGTAGAGGTACCAGCGGCCGTCGGCGAAGTACAGCTCCGGCGCCCATATGTTGCAGCAGCGAGAAACGTTGTCGGCCTTGCCGTCCCACACCTGCACGCTCGGCGCGGTGGCGAGCCCCGCCAGGGTGGGCGACTTGCGCATGGTGATGACGTGGGTCCAACTCGTGGTCACCAGGTAGTAATTGCCCTGGTGGTAGGAGATCCAGGGGTCGGCGCCCTTCTGGGTCTTGACCGGGTTCGTGTACGGGCGGCCCTCGGCGGCGGGCGCGGACTGTGCGGCGCCGGTGCCCAGACCGATGCCCAGGACGAGGGCCATCAGCAGGGTCAGTAGGCGACGGGCCATCCCGAGCTCCAGTTCAAGAGGTTGACGCCGAGCTTGGGAGTGCCGTTGTCCAGGCCGTCGTAGTAGTGGTAGACGAGCAGGTCACCGTCGGTGTCCTTGAGGACCGACTGGCCACCGGGGCCGATGTAGCGGCCGTGGCTCTCCTGGACCGGTGTACCGCCGTTGTTCATCATGGCGACGCCGTTCCTGTCGACGTACGGGCCGGTGACCTTGGTGGAGCGGCCCACCTTGATCTTGTAGGTGGAGCTGGTGCCCGCGCAGCACGTGTCGTACGACGCGAAGAGGTAGTAGTAGCCGCCCCGCTTGACGATGTAGGGCGCTTCGACGGCCTTGGTTCCGGTGGGACGCGAGGCGAGCGGACGCCGAGCAGTGTCGCCGGTGTGCTGCTTGCCCGTCGCGGGGTCGACCCTGATCAGCTTGATCCCGGTCCACCACGAGCCGAAGGACAGCCACCACGTGCCGTCGTCGTCCACGAAGAGGTTGGGGTCGATGGCGTTGTAGTCGCTGGACGTGGTCGAGGTGTAGACGGCCCCGCGGTCGCTCCAGGAGCCGGCCTCGCCCGTGGTGGAGGTCGCCAGGCCGATGGCCGACTTGTTCGAGCCGAACGAGGAGACGGAGTAGTACATCAGGTACTTGCCGCCGTGGTACGAGATGTCCGGCGCCCAGACGTCCCCGGTGGAGTTGTAGTTGTTCCACCAGCTCGGCCGGGCGGGGAAGGCGGAGCCGCTCCGGCCGAAGGCGATCCGGTCGGTGGAGGTGCGCAGTTGCAGGCCGTCGCCGGTGGAGTAGAGCAGGTACTTGCCCGTGGAGGTGCGGACCATGGACGGGTCGTGGACGACGGTGTCGCCGGTGACGCGGCCGGGGTTGGGGTAGGCGACGGCATTGCTCGGGACGAGGGCGAGCAGCGCGGCGACGGGCAGAGCGACGAGGGCTCTGCGCCGCACGGAAATTCGGGTGCGTCTGGGGGTGCTGCCGGGGGTGCGGTTCACTCGGGTCTCCTTCGATGGTGGCGGCCGTCGCCGAAGCTGTCCGATATACCGAACGGCGATCGCGTTGTCGGACGAGACCGTAGGACCAAGGCGCATGCGCGTCAACGCTTCTCACAGGCACCTTCGACCGGCCCCTGCGTCCCACGCCGCGCGCAACACCCCCACAGCAGCGGGTGATTGCCACCGACCGGCCTTCGCGCGAGAGACCGCGGACGGGGTACCGACCGGCTCGTGACGCAGCACGAGCACGGGCGCGGCGCAACCCGGCATTCCCCCCCCACCGGCGGGGCACGCCCTCAGAAGACCTGCGACGCGTGACCGGTTCCGCCCGAAGCCGCGCCCGGCGTCGCCACGTCCACCAGCGACTACAACGCCATCGACCCCGACCTCTTCGTGACGACGACGGCAAGTGGTGGCTGGCCTGGGCCACCAGCCCCGCCGGCCCCTATTACGACCGCAACGGCGACGAGGACGTGCTCGTCTACCACTACTACGACGGCCGCGACGGCGGCGCTTCCAAGCTCGGCCTCAACCTGCTGAAGTGGGACGGCGGTTGGCCCGCCGCCTACTGATGGGCCCGGAGCGGGGGCCGGGCCCGGCCCATGTGGCGGCCGGAGCCCGGCCCGCGCTCATACGGCACGCGTTCTCAATTATCTGCAACCGTGGGAGCAGAGTTTAACGAATGGGCCGGTCAGAGTTTTTGCCGTGCTGAGCAGGGTGGAAATACGCACCCCGCGCGGCCCTTTGCGGCGTGCTACTGTCGGTCTCAGTTGCAGTTGTGGTTCCCAAACTTCAAGTGCCCTCACTGGCTCCGGCCGGTGGGAGCGCTTTTGTATTTCCGGTCATTTCCGGTCGGGGCAATCATCACGGCGACACGGCGTCCGTGCAGTGCGGATTCCGATGTACTGCCCCAAAGGAGACATGAAATGGCTACTGGCACCGTGAAGTGGTTCAACGCAGAAAAGGGCTTCGGCTTCATCGAGCAGGACGGTGGCGGCGCCGACGTGTTCGCCCACTACTCGAACATTGCCGCCCAGGGCTTCCGTGAGCTGCTCGAAGGCCAGAAGGTGAACTTCGACATCGCTCAGGGCCAGAAGGGCCCGACGGCCGAGAACATCGTTCCGGCCTGACGCTGACGCGCACTCTGTAGCTGGGGCCCGCATCCTTCGGGGTGCGGGCCCCAGCTGCATGCATTTCCCGTAACGGGTTCCACCGCCGTCGCAGCGCCGAGGAATCCGCAGTCGCAGATCCATGGTTCCGCCCGCAGGACACGGCCTCCCCCTGGGAATTGCGCAACAATCGAGGCCCCGTTTCCCCACCGCGGGGTCACTCATTTCAGTACCTGTATGCGCGTGCTTCCTCCCGCCACCGTTCGTATGTGCCATTCGTTACGCAGGTCATCACTGCGGAGGCCGTCCGTCGTCGACGCGCCGGCCTGGATCCTCCGTGATCAGGAAGCTCGCCCATCTCCGTAGGAGGCTCATTTTGACGCTGGTCCACGCACAGCCCCGCCCGACGCACGCCCAGCCCGCACCCAGGCGGGTGGCCGAGGTCATGGACACGGCCGGGCCCCAGGTCTGTGACGACATGAGTGTCGAAGTGGCGCTGTCCGTCATGACTGCGGCCCGCACGGGACGACTGGTCGTCTGCGACCAGGACGGTCAGTGCACCGGCCTGGTCACCCGGCCCGAACTCACCGCCGTCCGCGACGGCTCCGCCTACAGCGACCGCGTCCGCCTGCGCGACATCCTCGGAGAGCACGGAGCTTTCACCTCCCCCGTGACCCCCATGGCCGACGCCGAGCACGCGATGCGCTCCCGTCGGCTCGGTGCCCTGCCGGTGGTCGACAGGCAGGGTGGCGCACTGGGCCTCCTCGCCCTCTCCCGCTGAGCCGTCCCGCCCCCCGGGTCCAACCGCTCTTCCCTTCTCCCTGTGAGGCCACATGCGCTGCGTCATCGCCCGCTTCCCCTTCGACCTCACCAAGAGCGGCGTGCTGGAAACGATGAAGGGCATCAAGCCCGAACGGGGCACAGGCGAGTCCGTGATCATCGGCCGCCGCAACTACCCCGTCAAGCAGGTCGGCCAGGTCATCACCCGCCAGGACCGGCGTGACTTCAGCGCCGGCGAAGTCCTCCGGGCCATGGCTCGGCTCGGCTTCACCTGCCGCACTCTGCCCGCGGCCGCACCCACACGCGTCCTCGGCGCGCTCCAGCGCGTCTCCGTGCCGCTCGGCACCCCCGTGTCCGTCTGACCGAGGGAACGCGCACGAGGCGATGTATGCACAGCAGTTGGGCCCGACCGGCGCGCGCCGGTCGGGCCCACAGCCCGTTGAGGGGGGCGTCACGGACACTGCGCACCTTCTTCGCACCATTGTGGTCAGTGGAGGTTGAGGTGGACGGTGACGCGCTTGCCCGCGGGTTCGAGGGTCACGTCCACCGATCGGCATAGCATCCGGACGATTTCCAGGCCGTGTTGGCCGATCCGGCGGGGGTCGTGGGCCCGGCTCACCGGGAGTGCCGGGGTGGTGTCCGCCACCGTGATCAGCAGTACCTCGTCCTGCACTTGGAGTTCGAGCAGTATCCGGCCCCGGGCGTACTTCACGGCGTTGGTCACCAGCTCGGAGACGACCAGCCGCGCCCGGTCGAGGAGAAGGACGCCCACCGAGGTTCCCGCCACGATGGCGCGCAGAAGGAAGACGGTGGTGAAATCGCGGGCCGCGCCTACGGCCCTGCTGTTGCTACCGTCGAAGACCCTGCTGACGGCAGTGACCGTTCCCATGGACGTTCCCGGCTTCTTCCTGGCCCCGGCCGGTACTGAGGGGCCGTGTCGCACGGCGAGAACCTGTGCCCGGGGCATCACAGCAGTCCTGCTGCTGCCGCGCGCCACGGGCTGCGGCCCGCCCGGCCGCGAAACCCCTGCCGAGTGGCAGAGGGGGCGGCGCGGGCACCACGGCGAGTACCCGTCCTCAGCCCGGGCAACCCGGAAAGGTCGACCCCGCTGCGCCGGGGCGGCACGAGCGGGTCACACCGGTGTGCCGGGCGCGGCTGCCGCCTCGGCCACGGTGAGGAACAGCTTGAGGAGCTGGTCGGTCCCGGTGATCTCCAGCAGACGCGCCACCTGCTCGGACACCCCGGCCAGCCGCAGATCCGTCAGCTGGTGGGCGCGCAGAAGAACGTTGAGGAAGGTGGAGTCCGCGAATTCCACCGCTGTGAGGTCCAGCACCACCACCGGGCTCTCCCCCGCCGCTGTTGTCACCGCCTCCAGCATCAGCGGGCAGGAGTCGAGGTCGAACTCGCCGGACACGGCGACCACGGGCACCGCATCCAGATCCGTGCGGGCGACCTGGCCCCCTCTGGGATCGGGGACGGAAGAACTGTCGGATATGTGCGTACGGGGTTGAGACATCACCCGAGTATGCACGCCCGCCGGTGACCTTCGGGCAAGCATTGGCCAAAGCCTTGCCGCGCGACCGCGGGAACTCCGGCCCGAACGCACCGGGATCGGCGACGCTCATCACGTGCTCGCGGGAAGTTCTGCGGGGCCCTGCCGAGCGCGATCGGGGAGGGGACCTCGCTGGAGCGGGCAACGATCGGGGACATCGCGGTACGTGAGGACCGAGCAGGGGGAGAGTGCTCCCGGACGTTGCCGGGACCCTGCACGTCGGCGGTGCGCGGCGTGGCGGCGTGAACGCTACCCGGTGACCTCACCGCCAGGGCGGTGACCTGAGCTGCCTACCCGTGTCGGTGCGCACGGTGAGGTCGTTGTCCGTCCGGCTGGGGCCCGCTCCGGGAGTGGAACGTGCCCTCTTCGGCATCGTCGTCGGCGGCATGAGCCGCCGCGCGTCTCGTGGCGCGTCACTCTTGGAGGACCTGTGTCTGTGTCGCGTCGTGGGCTGTTCGGTTTTGCGGCGGGCGGTTCCCTGGCCGCGTTCGGCGAAGCGGCCGCCGCGTCCGGCGGCCGCTCTGATCGTGACGTCCGCCGCGGGCACTTCCGTGCGATCGTGATCGGCTCCGGGTTCGGCGGTTCCGTGGCCGCGCTGCGTCTGGGGCAGGCGGGAATCGACACGCTGGTCCTGGAACGCGGCCGGGAATGGCCCGTCGCCCCCGAGCGTCATCTCTTCGGCTCGGCGCACGGCATCACCGACACCATGTTCTGGCGGCGCCGCACCACCCGGTGGCCCGCGATGCTTCCGCTGCCGGTACGGCCGAACCTCGGTGTCATGGAGGTGTCGCAGGAAGCCGGGCTGGACATCGCCTGCGCCGCCGCGGTCGGCGGCGGATCGGTGGTCTACACGGGCGTCACTCTCGCCCCGCCGCGCCGCTACTTCGAGTCCCTCTATCCCGGCGCGCTGCGCTACGAGGCGTTCCGCCGGCAGTGGTTTCCGAAGGTACGCGCCATGCTCGGCGCGACCCGCATGCCCGATGACGTCTACCGCTCCGCGCCGTTCACCCACTCCAGGCTGTGGGACCGGCAACTGCACCGCGCGGGACTGCGTACCTTCCCCCTGGACTCGACCTTCGACTGGGCCACCATCCGCGCCGAACTCGACGGCGCCGCACCGCTTTCCGCCACCGTGGGGAACTCCGACTTCGGCTGCGGCAACGGCGCGAAGAAGTCCCTCACCCGCAGCTATCTGCCAGCCGCCCTGGCCACCGGCCATGTCCGGCTGCGCCCCCTGCACGAAGTGATCTCCCTGCGCCGCAGGAGGCGTGGCGGCTATCTCGTGGGGGTCCGCCGCCTCGACGCCGGCGGAACGGTCCTCGAAACCCTTGAGCTGAGCTGCGAGATGCTCTTCGTGGCGGCCGGCACCCTCAACACCAACCGGCTGCTGGTCGCCGCCCGCGAACGGGGAGACCTGCCCGACCTGCCCGCCGGTATCGGCACCGGGTTCGGCGACAACGGCGATCAGCTGAACCTGCGCAGTCAGCCCCTCGCCTTCCACGGCGGCAGCCAGGGCTCACCGAGCGCCTCGGCGGCGTTCCTGCACCGCGAGTTCGGACTTCCGCTCCTGGTGGAAAGCTGGGTGCTGCCCACCTACTCGGCTCTCCCGGCGGTCATCACCTTCGGGATGACCGTGGATCACGACCACCGCGGGACCTTCCGCTACGACCGCGTCTCCGGCCGCGTCCACCTGGCCGACTGGACCGCCGAGAAGTCGGCCGCGGCTGCCCGCGCGCTGCGGTCCCACAGTGGCCGCGTCGCCGCCGCCAACCCGGGCACGCTGCCCCTCACGCTCAGCAACCCCTACACCTTCACCGGTCACCCTGTCGGCGGCTGCGTCATCGGCCACTGCACCGACCTGCACGGGCGGGTGCGCGGCCACCGCGGGCTGTACGTGGTCGACGGATCGCTGCTGCCGGGCAATGTCGGCGGCGCGAACCCCTCCCTCACCATCGCCGCACTCGCCGAACACGCCCTGGCCGGCATCATCGCCGCCGGTGGCTGACGGGAACTCCCGGGCGCGCGTCCCACATCCCCGGTTACGCGCCGGTGAGGACGAGGGCGGCGTTCTGACCGCCGAACCCGCTGGAGGTACTGAGGGCTGCGCCCATGCGGATGGGGCGCGGGGTTTTGTGGACGATGTCGAGGTCCATGGCGGGGTCGGGGGTGTCGTAGTTGGCGGTGGGCGGGATGATCTGGTGTTCCAGCGCCAGGACGGTGGCGGCGGCTTCGATGGCTCCGGCTCCGCCGACGGCGTGCCCCAGGACGCTCTTGAGGGCGGTGACGGGGGCGGGGCGCGGGAAGACGGTGCGGATCGCGCGGTCCTCGGCCGCGTCGTTGTGGGGGGTGGAGGTGCCGTGGGCGTTGAGGTGATCGATGTCCTGGGGGCCCATGTCGGCGTCGTCCAGTGCGGAGCGGATGGCTTGGGCGAGGCCACGGCCGTCGGGGGCGGGGGCGGTGAAGTGGTGGGCGTCGCAGGACGCCCCGTAGCCGGCGACCAGGGCCCTGGCCGGGGCGTGGCGGGCGCGGGCGTGCGCGGCACGTTCGAGGACCAGGACGGCGGAGCCCTCGCCGAGGACGAAGCCGTCGCGGTCGCGGTCGAAGGGCCGGGACGCGTGGGCGGGGTCGTGACGCCGCCGGGAGAGGGCGCCCATCTGCGCGAAACAGGCCGCCGGGATGCGGAAGCACATGGATTCGGCACCGCCGGCGATGGCGATGTCACAGCTGTCGGAGCGCAGCAGGTCGCGGGCGAGACCCAGGGCGGTCGTGCCGGAGGCGCAGGCGGTGCTGACGACGAAGTTGGGGCCCTGGGCGCCGAGGTCGAGGGCGAGTTCACCGGCGACCATGTTCGGCACGCTGCGGGGCAGGGCGAGTGCGGACACCTTGTCGGGTCGCCCGGAAGCGAGCTGGTCGAACTCGCGTTCGTAGTGCTCGAAGCTGCCGGTGCCCACGCCCATGATCACGGCGACCCGGGGGGCGGTCCAGGCGCCCGGGTCGAGGCGGGCGTCGGCGATGGCCTCACGGGCGGCGACCAAGGCCATCTGCGTGGAGCGGTCGAGACGCCAGGCGAGTCGTTTGCCCAGCAGCTCCTGGGCGTCGAACCCGGGGACGCGGCAGGAGAAGTCCTGTCGCAGACCTTCCAGATGGGGGTCGCCGGCCGCGGTGGACATACCGGCGAGCAGGGACTTCCAGGTGGCCGGTGCGCCGATACCGCCCGGGGTCACCATGCCGAGCCCGGTGACGGCGATGGCATCGCGCATCATGCGGTGGTGCCCGCCGTCGTGGGGATGAGGTCGGCCGCTTCCTGGGAGGCGTTGAGCTGGTCGATGACAGCGGCGACCTCGGCCAGGGTGGACGAGGCGGAGAGGCTCTCGGGGCGTTGTCCGGTGCGCTCTTCGAGGATGAGGACGAGTTCGAGCAGCGACAGGGAGTCCAGTTCGAGGTCCTCGAACGTTGCCTCGGGGTCCACCAGGTCGGCGTCGACGCCGAGGGATTCGGTGAGCACTTCGACGATCACGGGGTAGCTGACGGACATGGCGGTGCCTCCTGAGCGTGGGGTGGGGGGTCGGGTGGGGATCAGACCGCAGCGGGGACGGCGGCTCGCAGACCGAGACTTGCCCGGAGGTAGCCCGCGTCGAGAACGGCAGGCGGTGCGATGGCCGCGTGCACGGCGGCGTCGGTCCGGGTGCGGGCGTACTCACGGCGCAGCTGGGCGTGCGGCATCGCGCCCATGGCGATCTGCGTGAGGATCTGCTCGATCGTGCCCGGGGTCTCCTGCCGGTCCTCCTCAACGAGGGACATCTGCAGCCACGGACAGATTTCCTCCATCGCGTCCAGAACCCGGCGCAGCGGTGTCGCCGTCGGATGGGTGACGTGGAAGGTGTCAACCGGGCCGGTGGGCGGCTGTTCCGCCAGATGCACGATGACGTCGGCCGCGTACTCGACCTGCACGATGTTGAGGGTGGCGTCGGTGCGGCCGGGCAGCAGTGCCTGGACGCGGCCACCGGGGCGCGTGCCGGGGACCAGGCGCGCCGGGTCCCGGCGGGCCAGCCGCGTCAGCCGGGCCTGGGCCGAGGTGAAGGGGTGGGCGGGCGCGTCCGCGGGGCGGGGGGAGTCGGTGACCAGGACGCTCGGGCGGACGATCGTCACCGGCAACCCGTGCTCGTGGGCGAAGCGGTGGACGGCCTTCTCTCCCAGGAACTTCGACTCCTCGTAGGAGTTGAGGAAGCCGTGCCGGTCGGTGAGGTCGTGCTCGTGTGCGGTGCCCTTTAGCAGCCCGCCGGCCACATAGGCGGTGCTGACATGGAGGATGCGGGGCCGGTGAGCGGCTGCGGCGGCGAACTGCAGCACGTGCTCGGTGCCCGTGACGTTCACCGCGTGCAGGGTTTCCGGGGCACTGGCCATCGCGATGCAGCCGGCGCTGTGCCAGAGGTGCGTGACTTCTTCGGCCAACTCCCGGTGGGCCTGGGGGGACATCCCCAGTCGGGGTTGTGCCACATCGCCCCGGACCATGCGGAGCAGATCCAGATTCCGTGCGGGCAGCTCGGGGCCGAGGTCGGTCGCCCGCAGCGCGCTCGCCAGGCGCTCGCGCGCCGTGTCCAGCTCTCCTCGGTACAGGACGGCGACCGGTTCTCCGCGGCGCAGCAGCCGGACCAGCAGATGAGAACCGAGGAAGCCGGTCCCGCCGGTGAGCAGATGCATCACACGCACTCCTTCAGGGCCGTAAGTGTGTACGGCGGTGCTTCACGTTTGCCGGGCGTCGATCGCCGACCACCTTCCTCCGCCCCTCCCCCGCGTTGAAGGAACCACGCCGGGCGTCCCCCGGATGCCCCGTCGCGCTTCCGTAGGCCTGCGCCGCGCCGCCGTCGTGGCAGGACGCGCACAGGTGTGTGGCCGCGGTGCGCCCGGCGGGGCGTGTGCCCGTTCCCTGTGGCCCGTGCGGGTGACCCGGGGCCGGGCGACACGAGGAGGAGAGCCAGGGAACCGAAAGGGTGTCAGCACACGCCGGACGAGGCGCCCGGGGGAGCCTGCGGGCTGTTTTCGTCCCCGTTCGGCCTCGGGCGCCGGTCGGTACTGAGCGAGGCTCCGGCGGGCTGTTCGGCGGGACGCAGGACCCCTCGACGCCACTGGCGGACCTGCGGGCCTGGAACGATCTGGTGGCGGTGCCTGCCGAGCCGCGCCTGTTCCCCGGCGCGCACATGTATCCGGCGCAGGAAGTGGCGGGGCTCGCGGGTGAAGTGGTCCGCGGCCTCGACGCGGTGGCTCCCAGGGCGGCCCTGGTACGAGGCTCGGTCGCGTGACGAGGCCGGCGACGCCGGGCGCCCGGGTGGCGGCTGCTGCCGTGGTGTGCCTGGGACTGTTCATGCTGGGGATGGACCTGACCGTCCTGAACGTGGCCCTGCCGGGGCTGCAGCAGGACCTGGACGCTTCGTCGGCCCAGGTGCAGTGGATCGTCGACGCCTACGCGCTGGTGCTGGGAGGCACGGTTCTGGCGGTGGGTGCGTTCACCGACTCCTGGGGGCGCCGGCGCTCGTTCGTCCGTGGCATGACGGTCTGCGCCGTCGCCTCGGTCTGCGGTGCTCCGGCTCCCCAACCGGAGCAGGCGATCGCCGCCCGCTGCCTGCTGGGCGTGGGGGCCGCTCTGCTGATGCCGGCGACGCTGGCAATCCTTCACGACCTCTTTCCCGAGCCCGCTCTGCGTCGCCGGGCCATCGCCGCGTGGGCCGCCGTGGGCGGGCTGGGCGGAGTGTGCGGGCCGGTGATCGGCGGGTGGCTGGTGGAGCAGTCCTCCTGGCGTGCCGGGTTCCGGGTCAACCTGCCGCTCGCCGTGACCGCCGTCGTCCTCGCACTGGCTCTTGTGCCCGAGTCGCGCGCGGCCCGACCGTCGGCGTTCGACGTCCCCGGGGCCGTCCTGTCGAGCCTGGGCCTGACGGCACGGGTGTGGGCCGTGATCGAAAGCCCCCACCGGGGCTGGACCAGCGGCTGGGTGCTGAGCGCCTTTACCTGCTCCCTCGTGCTGCTGGCCGCGTTCCTCCTGCGCCAGTCGCGCGCCCGGGAACCGATGCTGCCGCTGCCGGTACTGACGCGCCCCGTGTCGGCGTGGGGGCCGGGGCGCTTGCGGTGGTGGCGTTCGCCGCGTTCGGATCCCTGTTCGTGCTGACCCTCTATCTGCAGGGCGTCCTCGGATACGCGCCGCTGGAGGCCGGAGTACGCACGCTTCCCCTGCCCGCCGGACTGGCGGTCGGCGCCGCGCTGTCCCTGCCCCTGTCGGCGCGCCGGGGCCAGAAGACCCCGATCGTGTGGGGGCTGTGGATCGTGTCGTCGAGTTTCGTCGTCCTGGCAGGGACCACCGCGGACTCCGGGTACGGGCGCTGCGCGCTCTTCCAGCTGGTCATCGTCGTCGGCTCGGGTCTGGTGGGCGCGGCGGCGACGGAGTCGGTCAGGGGTGCCGTGCCCGGACAGAAGACCGGGCTGGGCTCGGCGATCAACGACGCCACCCGGCAGATCGGGTCCGCGCTGGGCGTGGCGGTGCAAGGAGCGATCGTCACCGCCGTGTTCACCGCGCAGTTCAGCGCAGCGCCTCGCTGGCGCAACGCGGTGCCTCCGCCCACCTGCTGACGGTGGCCGACCGCAGCATGCTCGCGGTGCCGGGGGCCGCCGCACGCCTGGTGCCGCCGGAACGCGAGGTCGTGATGGCCGCCGCCCGGGAGGCTTTCACCGATGCGTTGACAGTCACCGCCGTCGTGGCGGGCACCGTCACCCTCCTCATGTCCGTGGCAGCGGCACGGTGGATGCCCCCTGCCATGGACAAGCCGCACCAGGACGCGCCGGAGCGAGAGGCCGTCGGTGGTGGGGTGGCGGATCAGGTGGCCGGAGTGCGGATCCGACCGGCGACGAGAGGGCACGGACGGGACGCCGGGAGCTGTTCCCGCGCCCTGGATCCTTGGCCCGCCGCTGGGGGCACCGACGCCCTGACGGGGCCCCGCTCCGACCGTCGTGGTGCGGCCCCGCATTCGCCGTGCTCAGGTCGGGGCCGTACTGCATATGATCCGTCGATGGACGCTCCCGTCATACTCCGGTCCGCCGCGACGCCGACCGCTCCCGCTCTTCTCCTTCGCCCCTGGTGCGCGCGGGACGTAGCCGCACTGGTTGAGGTGTACCGGGATCCCGTGCTGCGGCGTTGGGCGATCTCTCGTATGGACAACGAGGACGAGGGGCGGCGATGGGTGCGCGCTCAGGAGCGGAGCTGGGCGGCGGGCGACCGGTTCGCCTTCGCGGTGCTGGAAACGGCTCCCGACGCGTCGCCGCGGCTGGTGGGCAACGTGGTGCTCAAGGAAGTCGCATCCGGCAAGCCGTCCGCCGAAGTCGGTTACTGGACGGCGGCACGGGCTCGCGGGCGGGGCATCGCCTCACGTGCCCTGAGTACGCTCACCGCCTGGTCCTTCGAAGCCTTCCGCGCAGAAGGCCTGGAGTGCCTCGAACTCCTCCATCAGGTCGACAACTCGGCCTCCTGCCGCGTCGCCGAGAAGAACGGCTACCGGTTCGACGCAACCCTGCCGGCGGCGCCGCCGACCTACCCGCTCGACGGCCATCTGCACATACGGCGCGCAGCTGCCTGACCCCACCGCCGTCGCCGCCCTCAACGTCCGCAGCGGGAGGGCGTGTGCTGTCAGTTCAGGCTGGGCGCACTCTCCGACGGGACGAGGTGGAACGAAGCGGTACGCGGGGCGGTACCCGGGCGGGCCGGCGTCTCGGTGAGGAAGGACTCGATCAACGAGGTGGCGGCGTCGGCGCGTTCCATGAGGAGCATGTGGTCGCAGTCGGGAATGGTCACGAACTGGCTGCCCTCGATCGTCGACGCGAAGGCGCGCTGCTCGTCCGGCGTGGAGACGGTGTCGTGTTCGCCGGCGAAGACCAGGGTGGGTACGCCTGTCAGGCCGCCGGTGAAGGCGATGCGCGAACCGAAGGCACGGTCCAGGACGTCCTCGGACATCGGCTTGCGGAGGGTGCGCAGCAGTGAGCGCCGGAAGTAGCGCAGCGCGAGGTCCCGGCGGTGGATGTGGCGGCTCTCGTCCAGACAGAACATCTCCGCGGCGAGACCGGCGACGAAGCCCTCCTTGTCACCGGCGTCCAGCAGCCTGCGGGCGTCGGTGAACCGTGCGAGCTGGGCATCACTGATCCGGGCGGGGACGCCTCCGAGGAGGAGGCGGGCACAGCGCTCGGGATGGCGCTGGGCGTACCTGAAGGCGAAGACCGAGCCGTAGGAGTAACCGTAGAGATTGACGCGCGGCACGCGCAGATCGTCGACGACCGCGGCCAGCGCCGCGTCCAGGACGTCGATGGTGTGCTCGGGCCGCAGCCAGTCGGAGTCGCCCGCGCCCGGCAGGTCGACGGTGACCAGGCCCGCGACCTCGGTGACCGCGTCCTCCAACTGCGGCCAGTCGTACATTCTCTGGAACGCGCCGCCGAGCACGACGAGCGGCTCGTACTGAGGCGCGGCCGGCTGTACCCGCCGGTAGGCGAACTCCAGCCCGTCCACGGTCAGGGTACGGACGGTTTCCTTGAGCACGTCATGTTCCTTCACGTCAGGCCCGGGTGAGTACGAGTACGGCGTTGTGCCCGCCGAAGCCGAGCGATGACGATGCCGCGCACTCCAGCCGGGCGGGACGGGCGGTCCCGGCCACCACCTCCATGGGGACGCCCGGGTCCTGCACTTCCAGGTTCACCGTCGGGGGGACCAGCTGCTCCTCCAGGGCGAGGGCGGTCAGGGCGGCCTCGATGCCGCCGGCAGCGCCCAGAGTGTGGCCGGTCATGGCCTTGGTGGAGGTGACGAGCGGCCGGTCGCCGAAGACGCGGTACAGGGCGGCGCTCTCGACGAGGTCGTTGATGACGGTCGAGGTGCCGTGCGCGTTGACGTGGCCGACGTCGCCCGGGGCGAGGCCGGCATCGGCCAGTGCGGTACGCAGTGCCGCCTCGACGCCGGCCCCCCTCTCGTCGGGAGCGACCGGGGAGAAGGCGTCGTTGGACGACCCGTACCCGGCCAACCGGGCCCGGACCGTGGCTCCCCGGGCTCGCGCGTGTTCCGCGTTTTCCAGTACGAGCAGCCCGGCTCCCTCGCCGGTGACGAAGCCGTCCCGGTCGACGTCGAACGGGCGGCAGGCAGCGGCCGGGTCGTCCACCCGGGTGGACAGGGCCCTCATCTGACAGGTGCTGGCGTACACCAGGCGCGAGCTCAGGGACTCCGCCCCACCGGCGACGGCGATGTCGCAGCGCCCGGCACGCAGCCAGCCCAGCGCCGTGCCGATCGCGTCGGTGCCCGAGGCGCAGGCCGTGCTGACCGCCAGGCTCGGCCCGCGGGCGCCCAGGTCCTGGCAGACACTGCTGGCGGCGTTGCTGTTCACGCTCAGCGGCGCGACTTTCGGCGCGACCCTGCGGGCACCGCGCGCGGTGAGCACGGCCTGCTGCTCGTCGTAGTAGTCGAGGCCGCCGTGGGCCGTACCCACGACGACGGCGACGCGGGCGCTGTCCCAGGTGTTGGGGTCGAGTCCCGCGTCGGCCACGGCTTCCCTGGCCGCGATCACCGCAAGCTGGGCGAAGCGGCTGGTGAGCCGGGCCGTCGGGCCCAGCCGCGCATCGAGGTCGAGCCCCTCGACCGTGTACATGAAGTCACAGGGCAGGTCCCGCAGCGTGTCCGGTCGGCGCACCGAGGAGGGAGCGGTGGCAGAAGTGACTTCGACCCAGGTCTGTTTGGCAGTGTGGCCCGCGGCGGTCACCATGCCGATCCCCGTCACCGCAACCGCGCCGGCCGCCGCCCTCATGCCACCGCTGCCTTCTCGCACACGGTGGCGAGCAACTGCCCCACGGTGCTGCGCGACGACAGGGGCGCGTCTTCCAGATCGAGCCGGAGCTCGTCCTCGAGCACCAGCCGGAACTCCTCCAGTGCGAGGGAGTCGATCTTCAGGCGGTACAGCGGCACGTCGGGAAGCACGGAGTCCGGGGGGAGCCGGAACATTCCGGTAAGCAGGGTGGTGACATGCTCCGCAGTGTCCATCGACTGATGCTCCTTGCTTGACGCCGATCGGAAAACCTCTCGTGGAGAAACGTCGGCTCGCACACGAGGTAGCGCCGGTCAGGCATGGAGAACCCGTTCGGATGACCGAACTGTTCACAGTGGAGTCGACCGTTTGCGCGAGAGGGGCCGTGGTCCTTTCCACCTTGATCACCGCATGTCCGCTGGTCAGGTACTGGCGGCGGTCGGGCGGGGGCGGCCACGGGTTCGGGGGCCGGGGTGAACGGTTCGCACAGCCGGAAGGGGTGCCGGCCGTCCGGCGAAGCCGATGCGGCGGCCTTGGCTCAACTGCGTCCCGCTCCCCGCACGGTGCAGCCTCCCGTGTCCGCCGGGCACCAGTGCGTACGACCGCCGACCAGATGGATTTCGAGGTCGGCGTCCGCCATGCCGTTCCGGTCCAGGGCGGCGCGCAGCTCAGTGGGTGCCGGTTGGGGTGGCAGGCCGAGCACACCGATGACGACGATGCCGTTGCGGGCCTCCACGGAGGCGATCTGCCACTTGCCGGTGGTCGCCCACTCCTCGGCGACGGGCCGGGCGTCGGCGGCGAGCGCCCGGTCGCGGGCGACGGTCACCGTGCCCGTGGTGAGCGGCACCGCCACCAGCAGTACCACCGCGACCACCGCGGCCAGGGTGCGCCCGTGGAAGTGCCCCACGGTCAGGCCCGACTCCTGCGCCGTGCCCCGGACTCCGTAGATCAGGAAGACGGTGGTCCCGGTGGCCACGATGGCGGCCACGTTGGTCGCGAACAGCAGTGCCGACTCGCCGGCGTCGTGATAGCGGCCGACCGTGAGGAGCAGTCCGGTCACGGAGAGGGGCGGCACGAGGGAGATGGCGATCGCGACACCGGGGAGCGTGTCGGAGATGTCGGCGCGGACGAGCGCGAAGGCGCCGACCGTTCCCGTGGCCAGAGCTCCGAGGAGGTCGATGAGCCGAGGGCTGATCCGCGAGGAGACCTGGCTGTTGGAGGCGAAGTTGTCCGGCGGGGCGGCGATCCAGCCCAGCAGCATCCCCAGTGCCACCACGGCGAGCGCCCCGCTGATCACGAGTACCGCGCAGCGCACCACCTGCGACCGGTCGGCGAGAACCAGGGCCAGCGCGCTTCCCAGGATCGGTGTCATGAGCGGTGCGACGATCATCGCGCCGATGACCGTCGCGACGGAGTCGCCCACCACTCCCGCGCCCGCGATGATCCCGGCCAGCACGAGCAGCCCCCAGAACCGCGTCGAGCTCGGGCTGCGCAGCGAACGCTCGATGAACAGGGTGTCGGTCATCCGGCGTACGGCGACGACGTCCACTGAGGCCATGCCCGGTCTTCCTTTCTCCACTGACAGCTTCACCACAGGCCGGATCTTCCGCCATGCGGGGCAATACCGGATGCCGCACGGGCCGTTTTCCGAACTCGTCGGGGCTGCCCGGCCTTTCGGCGCTGTTCCTCCCGGAATGCGCCGCCGAGATACACGGGCGATACTTCGGTGCGCCGCTCGCCCTGCAAATGGAAAGAGGAAGTCGTGGAAAACTACCCGCTCCTGGATCTCTTTCTCACCATGATGTACTTCTTCCTGTGGATCATGTGGCTCTTCCTGCTGTTCCGGGTGGTCATGGACATCTTCCGCGATGACGACCTGAGCGGTTGGGGCAAGGCCGGATGGCTCGTCTTCTGCATCGTCCTGCCCTTCCTCGGAGTGCTCGTCTACGTGATCGCGCGCGGCCGTGGCATGGGCCGACGCGACGTCAAGCAGGCGAAGGAGGCGGAGGAGGCGCTTCAGGACTACATCCGTAGGACCGCCGCCGACGCGAGGGCGGGGACCGGCGGACCCGACGATCTGACCAAGCTCTCCGACCTGCACCGGGCCGGAGTTCTGTCCGACGACGAGTTCAACAGGGCGAAGACCAAATTGCTCGCCTGACCGGCGCCCGCACGCAACGCCCCTGCGGAATCGGTCCCTTGTTTTCAGGCATCGCGCAACGTGGGACGGTCCGCACGGGTGGGGAAGCGGTGGGCGAATGCGGCGCGCGCCGACGTCTGGCAGGTTGGCGAGGGAGTGAGTTCTCACCGGGAAAAGGAAGATCCCCATGAAGCGTGTTCTGGCCCCTGCTGCGGTTTCTCTCGCGGCGGTTCTCTCGCTGGCTTCTTGCTCGGACAACGATTCGAGTCCGAAGGAAGAGGGAACGAAGGCCGCCTCGGAACTCTGCACCGATCTGTCGGAACTCAAGGCGGACCAGGCCAAGCTCGCCGCCCTCGACCCGGCCTCCGCCACGAAGGACCAGGTGAAGGAAGCCTACGAGGCCGTCCAGGACGACTGGGAAGAGGTCTCCACATCGCTGGGGGACCTCGACAAGGCCAAGAGGGACGGCCTGCGGTCGGCCGCGGACGATCTGAAGAAGGCGTACGAGGACCTTCCGGGCGACACCAGCGGCAAGGACGCCCTGGCCAAGGTGAAGCCGCAGATCCAGAAGCTCGGCACGACCGTCCGGGAGTCGTCGCGCAGCGTCAACTGCGGCTAGTCCTCGTCGCACACGGCGGCGACGGAACAGGGGCGCGTCGAACCGGTGCCCCATGAGCCCCGGCCACGACCGCGGCGCCCTGCACACAGTGGTCCTGGTGGCCGGCGCCGTCCCGGGCGTTGCCCGGGACGGCGCCGTGCGGGCGGACGGGTGCGGTGCACGAAGACGCCGAAGGGCCGCGACGAGGTGGCACCCGGACGGCTCCGGCGGAGCGAAGGCATGGTGCGACCCCACCGAACCGGCCCTGCCCGCACACCGGACGATGAAGGAATGGCGGTCTCGCTGACGTGACGGGCAATTCGCGGGGGCCGGCATCCAGGTGGCGACGTCCGACGCTTCTCGTGGTCGCGGCAGTCGTCATGGTGACGGCGTACTTCTTTCTCCCGCTGCAGCTCTTCGGGGCGCATCGGCCGGTTCTCAGCTGGACCGTCGTGGTGTGCGGTCTCGCGCTGGTCGCAGCGGGGCTCCTCGTACAGATCCAGGACGTCATGACCGGCCGGGGCGGAACCCGGCCCGCCTGCCTCATCGCCGCTCTCATGTGCCTGACGATGCTGCTGTTCTCGGCCGCCTACTACGTACTGGCGCGGGAGCAGCAGGAGTTCACCGGGCTGCACACCCGGGTGGACGCCCTGTACTTCACGGTGGTCACGCTCGCCACGATCGGGTACGGAGACGTCACCCCCAGCGGGCAGACGGCGCGGGTGATGACGATGCTGCAGGTTCTCTACAGCTTCGTCTTCCTCACCGCCGGCGCCACCGCGATCACCCGGCATCTCCGTGTGCAGATGCTGCATCGCAGGGACAGGCGCTCCGGGGACCAGGGGCGCTGAGGCCGTGGCGGGGACCAGGGGCGCTGAGGCCGTGGCGACCCGTTCGGCTCGCCCACGCGGGCCCCTCGCGCGGTGCTCGCGTTGGATGGGTGCCATGGTCGTTCGTGCAGGGTGCCGGAGAGGGCATACGCGAGGCAGGGCGTCCGGGGCAGACCTCGGCGGCGCATGCTGCCGTGCCGGGGCCGGTGGCGCATGACGGCCGCCGAGGACGCCGCCGACGCGCACGCGACGGAGGCGGACCGCACCGACGACGCGCGCCGGCTCCTGCTCAGCGGCGGCTACCTGCGCCTGCTGCTCCTGTCCGTGCTGCTCGGTGCCCCCATCGCCGTGGCCTGCTTCTTCTTCGTCGGCCTGCAGCACTGGTTGCAGCACGAGGTATGGACATCGTTGCCCGAGGCCCTGGGCTACGACGAAGCACCCTGGTGGTGGCCGCTCCCCGCACTGGCTCTCGCCGGGCTGATCCTCGCCCCGATCGTCAGCCGGTTCCCCGGCCGCGGGGGGCATCTGCCGGTCCATGGGCTCGGTGGGGCGCCCATCGGGCCGCGTGAACTGCCGGGAGTCGTCGTGGCGGCGCTGGCCACGCTGCCGCTCGGCGTGGTGCTCGGGCCCGAGGCCCCGCTGATGGCAGTGGGCAGCGCGCTCGCCCTTCTCGCCCTGCGCCGCCTCCGGGGCGCGAGCGACCCCCGGACCGCAACCCTCGTGGCGACCGTCGGTTCCACCGCCGCGATCTCCACGATCCTGGGCGGACCGCTCGTGGCCGCCCTACTCGTCGTCGAAGCGGCCGGACTCGCCGGTGTGCGCCTTGCCGTCCTCCTGCTTCCCTGCCTGGCTGCGAGCGCCGCCGGAGCTGTCGTCTTCACGGCCCTAGGCACGTGGACCGGCCTGCCCACCGGAGGGCTCGCGCTGCCCGCGGTGCCGCCCGGTGCCCCTCCGGACGCGGGCGACTTCCTGTGGGGAGTCCCGCTCGCCGCGCTCATCGCGTGCGCCGTGGCGCTCACCCGCCGCTTCGGCGGGCACGTGGGCCGGTGGACGGGCGGCCGTCGCATCGCCCGGCGCACGTGGATCTGTGCCGTCGCGGTGGGTGTCTGTCTCAGCGCGTACACCCTGATCACCGGCCGCTCCCCCGCCGAGGCGGCGCTCTCCGGCCAGGAAACACTCGGTGAGCTCGCGGCACAGCCCGGAGCGTGGCCGGTGACGGCACTGCTCGCGCTGGTCGTCTGCAAGGGTCTCGCCTGGGGCATCAGCCTCGGGAGCCTGCGCGGTGGACCGATCTTCCCGGCGCTGCTGCTCGGTGCCGCGGCCGCCCTCGCCTGCGCCGCGCTCCCGGGTCTGGGAGCGACGCCTGCCCTCGCTCTCGGCATCTGTGCCGCGTCGACGGCGATCACGGGACTGCCGCTGTGCAGCGCGGTGCTGACCGTGCTGCTGCTGGGCGCCGACGCGCACGAGCAGATGCCGCTCGTCGCAATCACTGCCGTGGTGGCGCATCTGGCGGCGACGTTCGTGAACGGCCGCGCCCGGCGGAGCGTGGAGCACTGACCGGCGACGCCCGGAACGCCGCCGTGATGCGGTTCCTCGCCCTGTGCGACGGCGGGGGCATGGGCCACCCCCACGGGCGGTCGGCGGCCGGCCGTGGGGGTGGTACCGGGATGTCGTATCGTGGAGAGGTTGCTGCCCCGGAGAAAACGGCGGGTGGCAGCAGGCTTCCTGTTCCTTCTGTGGCGATCTTGAGGTGTTTTTATCCCCCAGGCCCGGTAGCGGTCCGCAGTTCCCCCGCGTGTCGAGTGTTCGCACGTGTCCGGGGGCGGACTCGCGTTGGCCTGAGTTGCGTCACCCATCGCCCTACGTCGTTCCCGGGTGCAGCTCTGCCGTCTGCCCCGGGCTTCGTGCAGTGCGGCCCCGGTGCGGCTGACAGCCGAGCTCCCCGGTCCCTTTGGATCAGGAGTCCCACCCGTGTCCTCCCCCGCGCTCGGCAACGAGCCGCAGCACACCGCCGCGCCCGCGTCCCGCACCGCACCTGGCCGACCGCCGAAGACGGCACTGGGCGCCCGGATCGCCCTCGTGGTGCTCCTGGTCGCCGAGCTCATGGACATCCTCGACCAGTCGATCGTCCTGACCGCCCTGCCCGCGATCCAGTCGTCGACCGGGGCCGACCCGGCCGCGGTGCAGTGGCTGACCGCCGGATACTCGCTGATGGTGGCCGTCGGACTGATCACCGGCGGACGGCTGGGCGACCTCCACGGCCGACGCAGGATCCTCCTTCTCGGCACCGTCGTGTTCACCGTCGCCTCGCTGCTGTGCGGCGTCGCCGCCGGGCCCGGCGTCCTGATCGGCGCCCGCGTGCTCCAAGGCGCGGGAGTCGCCCTGATGATCCCGCAGGTCCTGGCCACCCTCCACGTCACCTTCGACGGGGAGAACCGCAGCAAGGCGTTCGGCCTGTACGGGGCCGTGCTCTCACTCGCGAGCGTCCTGGGACCGGTCCTCGGCGGCCTGCTCACCGAGGCCGACCTGCTCGGACTGTCCTGGCGGCCGATCTTCCTGATCAACGTGCCCGTCGGCCTCGCGGTGATCGTCCTGGGACGCAGGTTCATCCCCGAGTCGACCGCGCACAAGGCCGGCCGGCTCGACCTCACCGGCATGCTGCTGTCCGCACTGGCCATCGTCCTGATCCTCTTCCCGCTCACCGAGGGCCACGCACACCACTGGCCCCTGTGGTGCTTCGCCATGCTCGCCGCCGGAGTCCTGGTCCTCGGCGTCTTCCTTCGCCACCAGCGGGCCAGGCAGGACAGCGCACCGCTCGTGACGCTGTCCCTCTTCCGGAGCAAGCAGTTCTCCGGCGGCCTCTGCGCACAGCTGGCGCTCGGCCTGCTGTGCGGGCTGTTCTTCATGACGTGGACGCTCTACCTCCAGCGCGGCCTGGGCATGAGCCCCTTCCACGCGGCGGTCGCCTTCGTGCTGCTCGCGCTGGGCGAACTGGCCGGTGCGACGATCGCGGCGAAGAGTGCCGGGCGCTTCGGGCGTCGTCTGCCCCAGGCCGGCGCCCTGATCGCGCTCGGCTCGATGGCCGCCTACGGGTTTCAGATCGGCGTCCGGCAGGCCGATCTGACGCTCCTCGCGATGACGGCCCCGGTGGTACTCATCGGCTTCGGCCTCGGCATGGTCGGCGGCCCGCTCGCCGACATGTCGCTCGCCGAGGTCCCGCACGAGAACGCGGGATCCGCCTCGGGCCTGTTCAACACCGCCATGCATCTGGGCATAGCCCTCGGTACGGCGCTGACCGCCCTCGTCTTCTTCGCCGCCACCAACGGCTCGGCCGACGGCGGGCTGAACCGCGACGCGTTCACCACCGTGCTGTGGTGGGTCGGCGGCACCCTCACCCTGATGTGGGCCCTGATGTTCTGCCTGCCCACGCGAGCGAGCGGCAGGGCCGGCTGAGCAGAACGCGGCGTGGCCCCTGCGTCCGCCCGGGGCAGTTGGCGGGCGAGCGGAGTCCTCGGCGGCGGGCGGATACTGTGGGCGAGCTTCCGCAGCAGCCGGGGGTGGATACGGCCCGCGGCTGCTGCGACGCCGGATTTGTACCTCAGGTGCGGGGCGGCAACCGGTGCAGGCGGACGTCGAGAAGCCGGCCGTCCGACACCTCGGCGGTCATGTACGTGCAGTAGGGCTGTCGCCGCCTGTCGGTCGGCGAGCCGGGGTTCAGCAGACGCAGGCCGCCGGGCGCGACGGTGTCCCACGGAATGTGGCTGTGGCCGAACACCAGCACGTCGAGGTCCGGAAACCGGTCGGCACAGCGCCGCTCCCGGCCCTGCGCCGGCCCCGTCTCGTGTACGACGCCGAAGCGGAGCCCGTCGCACTCCGCACGTGCCACCTCGTCGAGCCGGGCCCGCAGCTCCGGTCCGTCGTTGTTGCCGTGGACGGCGACGAGACGCCGGGCGCGGGCCTGGAACACGTCCAGTGTCGCCACGTCCACCCAGTCCCCGGCGTGGAAGACGACGTCGGCCCGGTCCATCTCGGCGAGCAGAGCGGAGGGCAACTCCCGCGCTCGCTTGGGCACATGCGTGTCCGTCGTCAGCAACAGGCGCACGACCCGCCCCCGTTCCGTCGATCAGCGGTGCACGGCGTACCGGTCGTCGGGTACGCCGTGCGTCATCGTACGTTCCGCCGAGCAGGTGCACGTCGACGACCTGCCGCGAAACCGCCACCTCGCCCCGCCGGTTCCCACGCGCTCTGCGTACCGGCGTGGAACTGCCCCACCGTCAGCACCACCGAGTGTGCCGCGGCGGCCTCGCGGGAGACCACGGTCTACGGGCGGGTGACGGTGTAGCAGGCCGCCACCACCGGGTCGGTCGTCGACTCGGGGCGGGAGCCGTGCCCGCCGACGCCGTGCACAACGGCGTCGATGTCGTCGGAGTCCGACACGGTGAGGTCCGGAGTGTGCGGGAAGAACCCGGCGGGACCGGGCGTGTCGTGCTGGCCGAGCACCACGTCGGGACAGCGGAATCGGTTGTGCAGCCCGTCGGCAACCATGGCCGCCGCCCCCGGAACCGCTCACCGGAGAATCAGGACGCGCACCGGCTCAGAAGTTGATCATGTGCCCGGCAAGCCCGTGCACCGCCTCCTTGACCGCCTCGCCCAGCGTCGGGTGCGCGTGCACGTTGCGGGCGACCTCGTGGACGGTGAGGTCCCACTGCTGGGCCAGCGTCAACTCGGGGAGCAGCTCGGTGACGTCGGGGCCGATCAGGTGCGCACCGATGATCTCGCCGTGTGTGTTGTCGCTGATGAGCTTCACGAAGCCCGTCGCGTCGCCGAGCCCGTGCGCCTTGCCGTTGGCGGTGAAGGGGAACTTGGCGACCTTGACGTCGAAACCCTTCTCCCTGGCCTGCGCCTCGGTCCAGCCGAAGCTGGCGATCTGCGGCTGGCAGTAGGTCGCGCGCGGGATCATCGGATAGTCGAGCTCCATCGTCTCGGCGTCCGCGAGCGTCTCGGCCGCGATGACGGCCATGGCCTCCGCGGTGTGCGCCAGCATCAGCTTCGCGGTGACGTCGCCGATGGCGTAGATGTGCGGCACGGAGGTGCGGCAGCGCCCGTCGACGTCGATGGCCCCGCGCTCGGTGACGGCGACACCGGTCGCTTCGAGCCCGTAACCCGTGACATTCGGTGCGAAGCCGATCGCCTGGAGGACCCTGTCGGCCTCCAGTACCTTCTGCGCACCGTCCTTCCCGGAGACCGTCACCTTGAGCTGCGTACCGGACTCGTCGATCGACTCGACACGGGTGGAGGTGAGCACCTCGATGCCCAACTTGCGGTACTGTCTGGCCAGTTCGGCGGACACGTCCGCGTCTTCGAGCGGGGCGACGCGATCCAGGAACTCGACGACGGTGACCTTCACGCCGTAGTTGTGCAGGACGTACGCGAACTCGATTCCGATGGCGCCCGCGCCCGCGATGACGACGGACCGCGGAACGTCCTCGGCGAGGATCTGCTCCTCGTACGTCACGACGCGCTCGCTGCGCTTGGTGCCCGGCAGCAGCTTCGGGGTGGCGCCCGTCGCGATGATGCAGTTCTCGAACGCGATCTGCTGCGTGGTGCCGTCGGGCCCTGCGACCTGGAGGGTGTGCGCGTCGAGGAAGGTGCCCCGGCCGGAGAACTCGGTGATGCCGTTCTTCTTCATCAGGTAGTGGACGCCCTTGACCCGACCGTCCGCGACCCGGCGGCTGCGCCGGAACGCCTCGCCGTAGTCGAAGGACACCGTGCCGTCGACCTTGATGCCGAAGGTCTTGGCCTCGTGGGTGAAGAGGTGCGCCAGTTCGGCGTTGCGCAGGAGCGCCTTGGTCGGGATGCAGCCGACGTTCAGACACACACCGCCCCAGTACTTCTCCTCCACCACCGCGACCTTCTTGCCCAGTTGGGCGGCACGGACGGCGGCGACGTAACCACCGGGTCCCGCCCCGAGGACCACGACGTCGAAGCGCTCTTGCATGGAATTTCCCCTCTGATCAACCAGTGTGTCGCACCCGGCCGGGCCGACGGACCGCGACGCGAGCCGCACAAAGGGTCACGTCACCTACCGCGCCACCTGCCGTGTGTAGTCCAACCGCCGCGCCTCGAAGGTCATTCCGCGGCGCCACGGCCGATTCGTACCGTACCGGCAACCGGAACACCGCCCGCGGCGGTGGCCGACGGGGCAGGTGCCGCAAGGACCTTGGCGTACTAGCCTGGGGATTCCACGGCGGCGACGGGGGGGGCGGGGACCATGTCCTGGGCGACGACCAGATGTCAGTGCGGCGACGCACGCTTCCGGCACGGCGGCCCCCGGTACGCGGGGGCCTGCAAGGTCTGCGGATGCGCCGCGTTCGAGGGTCCGCCGCCGCTGCCGCTCCCGTCGGAACCGCCGAAGGAGGAGCCCCTCGAACCGCACCCGTCCTGTCCCCTGCAGGAACCCGGCTGCAACGGCATGCATCCCACGATCGGCTGGTGAGGGACCGGGCGCGCGCCGACGGCTCAGCCGAGGGGCTCTGCGTACAACCGGGGCAGTCGGGGCCGGCCCCGCGGAAGAAGGCACGTCGCCCGGCGATGACTTTCGCGTCTGCCCGGGGTCTACCTTCCAGAACCGCAGAAACCCCCGACAGCCCCCGACCAGGAGTCGACCATGACCTCACCCGAAACCCGCACCCTGTCCGTCGCCGGGGCCACCCTCACCTACGACGTGCGCCCCGGTTCCGGCGGGGAAGCCCCCCTGTTCCTGGTCGGCTCGCCGATGAGCGCCGCCGGGTTCGTCACGCTGGCCTCCCACTTCACCGACCGCACGGTGATCACGTACGACCCCCGCGGAGTCGACCGGAGCCCGCGCACCGACGGGGCGGCGGAGTCCTCCCCCGAGGAGCACGCGGAGGACCTGGCCAGGATCGTCGAGGCGGTCGGTGTCGAGACCCTGGACGTCTTCGCGAGCAGCGGCGGTGCGGTCAACGCGCTGGCCCTGGTCGCCCGGCACCCCGCCCTGGTCCGCACCCTCGTCGCACACGAGCCGCCGATCGCGGAGGCCCTGCCGGACCGCGAGGCCGCCCTGCGCGTGTTCGCGGACATGCACGAGACGTACCTGCGCGACGGGCTCGGTGCCGGAATGGCGAAGTTCATCGCGGCGGCGACGCACCAGGGTGAGTTCCCGGAGGACTGGGCGGACGGACCCGCGCCCGACCCGGCGGCCTTCGGCCTGCCGACGGAGGACGACGGTGCGCGCGACGATGCCCTGCTGGGCCAGAACCTGCGCAACTGCACGGGCTACGAGCCGGACTTCGCGGCGCTGCGCGCCGCCTCGACCCGCCTGGTGATCGCGGCCGGCCGGGAGTCCGAGCAGGAGATGACGGCGCGGGCGGCGGTGGGGGTGGCGGAGCGCCTGGGCCTCGCACCGACGTGGTTCCCGAGCCACCACGGAGGCTTCCTGGGCGGGGAGTTCGGCCAGGAGGGACAGCCCGCGGAGTTCGCGAAGACGCTGCGCTCGGTGCTGGACGGGCAGCACTGACCGGGCTTCGTGCCCGCGCGGGTCGCGCGGCTCCGCGCCGGCGGGCCGCGTGACCGCCACGCTTCCGGGCCGTGGGGCGCTCGGTGGTTTCAGGCACACTCTTGGCGCACCGGGACGGAATCGTCCCGGTGCGGGCACGGCCCCCTGGAGGCTTTCCGGTGATGACCTGGCGTCGGCTCGCCGAGCGCGACTTCCCGCTGCTGATGTCCTGGTTGAGGCAGCCGCACGTGGCTCGTTGGTGGAACCATGAGACCTCGCTCGCGACGGTGTCACGGGACTTCGGCCCCGCCGCCAGGGGCGAGGAACCGTCGGAAGACCTTCTCGTCCACCTCGACGACAGCCCGGTCGGCTTGGTTCAGCGCTGCCGGCTGTCCGACTACCCCGAATATCTGGCCGAGTTGGCCACCCTGGCCGAGGTGCCTCCCGGAGCGATGACCCTCGACTACCTGATCGGTGAGCCGCACCACATCGGCCGGGGGCTCGGCACTCGGATGATCCAGTCTGTCGTACGGGCGACCTGGACGGACCACCCCGACGCGCCGTGTGTCCTGGTGCCGGTGTCGGCGGCCAACCAGGCGTCCTGGCGGGTGCTGGAGAAGGCCGGACTGCGCCGGGTCGCCGAGGGCGATCTGGAGCCGGACAACCCTGTCGACGACCGTGCCCACTACCTCTACCGGATCGACCGGCCGGGCGCGGCGGGGTCGGGCACGTAGCCGGAGCCGGACCCGGTTCGCGTGCCGTGGCGCCTGCCACCGCACCGGGACACGCGAGGCCCGACGCCCGGGGGCGGGCTCGGCTCGGCTGGGCGCGGACCGACTCGAACGCTCAGGGGCGGGGGGACGCTTACGGGCAGCGCACCGGCGGGACCCCGCCGAGCCCGGTCCCTACAGCTCGATGTCGAGTCGTTCCACGTCGGTGAACTCCACGCCCAGCCCGTGCGCGCGGCTGTCGTTGGCGCGGAAGTACATCTGGGCGAGGCCGTCGGCCGCGATCCGGTGGAGCTGCTGTTCGTCGGCGCCCTGTTCCCTGGCGGTGAACAGGCGGTCGGCCCACTGGGGCGGCAGGGCCTGGGTGATGTCCCGTACCCGGGCGTCGTCCGTCGTGCCCCCGGCGGCCTCGAACCCGAAGCGGGCGCGCGTGGAGACGACCAGGCCGTCCGTGGACGCGGCCTTCTTCCTCGCCCTCGCGCGCACCTGCGGCTGCCACCGCTTCCTGACCTCACGCTCCAGGCGACCGCGGAGGTCCTGCCGGGGCCGCTTGAGCTGTCCCTTGACGTACCGCTCCACGGTGCGCTGGGAGACGCCGAGAACCTGGGCGGCGGCCCTGGTGCCCTTGAGCTGCTTCACCAGGTACTTCATCTGCGCCTGGGCGCTCTGCGGGATGCGGCGGGTGAACGCCCCCTCCAGCGCGCGGTCCAGACTGTCCGCGAGCGAGTCGACCACGGGTTACTCACCTTCTCCGGCCATGGGGTCGTTCTTGATGAGGTTGGCGACGTTGAAGACGCCGCCGCGCTCCTCGAACAGCGCTTCCGCCCACAGGACGGTCCGGGTGCCCTGGTGCTTGACCATCCCGGGCGAGACCCCGAGCCGGAACGTGCCCGGCACCGGCTTGCCGTCCTCCGTGCGCGGCAGGATGTCCAGCGGGGACGGGCCGGGCGAGGGGTAGACGATGGCGTCGGTGCCGATGGAGACCGGGTAGAGGCCGGCCGCGGCCGCCGTCTTCATCAGCTTCCGGTGCAGGCCCACGCGCTGGTTTGCCAGTACGGCGGCCCGGATGTCGGGACGCCACGTCTCCCGCTTCAGCGCCGGGTACTCCTCGTAGTACGGCACCTGGCCCCGGCTGCGCTGGCGCAACTTGCCGATGCCGCCCTTGGCCGTCGCCTTGATCGCGGTCTCCAGCAGCGCCATCGTCGGATCGACCTGCTTGCGCCGCGCCATCGCGTCCAGGAACTCGCTTCCCCCGAGGCCGCTGGTGACGCCCATGTCGGCCATCGTCTCGACGTACGCGTCGCGCAGCCGCTTGTACCAGGAGTCCAGGTAGCGGCTGTTCTGGGTACGTACGTAAGCCTCGATCGGCGTGACGTCGAAGCCGAGCTCCACCGCGTAGGCGACGGTGGGCGTGGCGTACCAGGCCGGGCCCTCGGGCCGGTCGCCCTTCGGTGTGAACGGGCTCGGGAGCCGGTCGCCGTCGACGGTGCGGCCGTTGACGCGGACGCGGGAGAGGTCGACGTGGCCGAGGTCGACCAGCCAGGAGCCGGGCAGCGATGCGTCGAACGCCGGGTGGCCGGTGAGGTGGGTCGGTCCGTTCAGCCCGACGGTGAGCCCGTTCGCGGCCGCGGCGAACGACATGTTGATGTCGACCGCGACCAGGAACTGGTTCGCGCACTCCTCGTCGGTCAGCGGCCGGCACCAGTCGTAGGGCTCCTCCATCAGCATCTCGGCCGGGGTGCGCAGATGATGCCGGGCGAACTTGCCCCTGAGGACCGGGTGTTCGTCGGGGACCTCGCACTCCACCACGTCGTACCGGGCGATCAGCGCGTCGTCGTTGAAGGCCCGCTCGAACTCGCCGGTGGCCGGGTTCTTCTCCGCGCGGGTCGGCGGGCGCAGCGCGGTCATCAGCTCCAGGCCCGTGGTCGCGGTGCTGCCGCGCGGCGTCGTCACCCGCTCCGCGTACAGGCCGAGATAGCGGGCGAGGTCTGCCGGGTGCATCGTCGGCAGCTGCGGGTCGTCCTTCTTGTCCCACTCCCGGGCGTCCAGGGCGTTCCAGGGCAGGACGCACAACTGCACGCAGCGGCGCCTGGAGCCCTCGGGGTCGCGGAAGACCCGGGCCCACGGCCCGAGGCCGCGCTGGGTGAGCTGGAGGCCGGCCCGTGCGATCTGCCTGACCACCTTGTGGCTGTCCGGCAGCCGGCTCGCGTGCCGTTCCTCGTCCGAGAGGGTGGCGGGCAGGCCGTAGCGCTCCAGCGCGGACGCGGTGAGGACGAGGATCGGGTCGGCGTCGCGGCCGTGCCGGTGCAGCCGGGTCTGCCCGAGCCGGGCCTCGGTCAGCGTCCAGTCGACCAGCGCCGGCAGCGACTTGGCGGGGACGTCCAGGACGAGGCCGCCGACGCAGTACGCCGACACCTGCCCGTCCTCGCAGTCGATGACGGCGAGCGGGCCGTTCTCGAAGCGCGGGTCGGCGGGGGCGGACGTCGTCGTGGTCCTCCTGGCCACCGACTTCTTCGCCGCAGGACGACGCGACGACGCGCCCGCCGGCTGGGCGGTGCTGCGCACCGACGGGCGGGACAGCGGTACGGAGGCGGGCGCCGGGTCGGGTTCGGGGGGCGGTTCCGTGGCGGGTTCCGGGACCGATTCGCGGGCCGGTTCCGGGACCGCGCGAGCGAACGCCTCCGGCGCCACCGGGGCCGGGGCGGCCGGGGGCGCTGCGACAGCGGGGACGACGGTGGGCCCCTCGGGGGGCGGAACGACGGCGGGCGCGTCAGTGGCCGGGACGACCGCAGGCGCCTCAGCCGCCGGGACGACGGCGGGCGCGTCGGTGGGCGGGGCGGGGAAGCGGGCCGCGAGGCCTTCCAGCAGCCGTGCGTACGCGGCACGCTTGGGCGGCCGCGGCTCGCTCCGGCCCGCTTCCCAGTTCCCCACGGACTCGCGCCGGGCGGTGAGCGCTCTGGCGATCTGTTCCTGGCTCAGCCCGGCGGCCTCCCGCAGACGCTTGCGTTCCGCGGGCGGCGGCAGGGGATCCTGGGCGACCTGTTCCAGCAGCGCGTCGACCGCACTGAACAGGGCCCCTTCATCGTCGGACATACGGTTGGCCTCCATCAGGCCGCACCCTACCTCAAACACACATGTATCGCACGTGGTTTGCGCCCCGATTGCGCAGAGGTGTCGTCGGGGTGCCCGTGCAGTGTGCCAGTCCGGCCGGACCGGGGCACGTATGACGAGGAGTGGGCGGCGGCGCATTCGCGCGACAGTGGGCGGGCCCGTCGTCGCCGTACTTGCCGGGGCACTCGTGGGTTCATTGTGGAGGAGTCATGGACTTGCTCACCGTCCACGACGAGGCGGTGGCCGCTCTCACCACTCCTCTGAACGAGGACGACCGGGAACGCCCGCACGGACCGGCTCTTCGAAGCAGTCGCTCCGACTCACGGCCGGGAAGCAACGGGTCGGCGAGCGGCGGCGATGCCGCAGGTCCGTTGCCCGAGGAGGCGGTGCGGCTGCTCGCGGCGGGCCTGGCCCGGGCGCCGGCCGACGCGTTGCGGGACCGTCCCGTAGAGCCCGACAGATGCGCGAAGGCTCCGGTGTGCTCCGAGGTGGCCGGTCAACTGCCTCTGCCCGCAAGGACCAAGGAACTCGACTACTCCGCGAAGGCTACAAGGGCGCCTCGACCAGCTGTGCGTGGGGAGAGATACTCGGCGACCCCGAGAAGGTCAGGATCACGGGCCTGACCGACAAGGTGCACGCGTTCGTCGGCTGGGAACTGAAGCGCGACGACCACGAGACCGACCAGCAGCGCAAGGACTCCCCAGGAGGACGCCGCCAAGGAAACACCGGAGACGGACCTCGGCTTCGGAGACGAGGCGTACTGGAGCGCCCCTTACGGGTCCTACCCCGATCCCGAAGAACACTGCAGCCTGTACGTGCGCGACGGCAATCTCGTGGTCCGCGCGGCCCTGGGCGGCGAGGAACACCCCGCGTCGACCTGCGAGTCGGAGGCCAAGGGGATCGCCCGCGCCGCGATCGCGGCCATGCCAGAGTGAGGTGACCGGCCGTACCCGGGCGCCGACCGGAAATCCAGGGGGCGGCCGGGACGGCGTAGTCCGGTCGTCGGACGGGTGCCTACCTGACGAAGATGCAGAAGGGGTGACCTGCCGGGTCCGCGTACACGCGGAACGGCTCGTCCGGGCCGTCCTTGCGGTCCTGCCACAGCGAGCCGCCGAGGGCCAGAACGCGGTCGTGCTGCTTGCGCAGGTCCGCGATCGACGCCACGCTCAGGTCCAGATGAAGTTGTTGCGGCACCTCGTCGTCCGGCCACGTCGGCCGGGTGAGCCTGGCGACCTGCTGGAAGGCGAGCTGTGGAGTTCCGTCCGGGGTTCGCAGGACGAGCCAGTCGTTGCCGCGCTCGTCGGGCTGCCCTTCTTCCGGCGGCTCGTCCCCGGGAGCGTAGGTCAGGCCCAGCAACTCGCGGTAGAACTCGGCCAGCGTCCTGGCATCGGTGCAGTCGAGCACCACTTGGCACAGTTGGGGCACGTCACCCTGGCCCGTTACGCCCTTTTGGTCCGTCACGTCGAGCACCTCCGGTGGTCATTTTGCACGGTCGCGACCGCGGAAGATGAACGACACGTACTCCCGCACTGTTCACCTTCGATATCTCCGGTTCAGCTGTCGGCCCCTTTAGGGGTTCGACACTAAGTAGAGGCAGAGTACCCCTCCCTTTGTGTAACAAACGCGCATCTTTTTCCTTGCGAGCGGCGGGGTGGTGGTGTTACGTTCGACTTCGAAAGTATTGCCGAAACGACGACCAGCATCCTTTCTCTTCGCCGCTTCTGCGCAGGCGTGGAAACCGGTGCCGTTTGGCGCAATACACGCACCAACGCATGAATGCACCACGGTAGCACTCGGACATATCTTGGCGTAGCGGGGGCAGTGTGGACACTCGACAGCTTCAGGCTTTTCTCAGTGCGGTCGATGTCGGGAGTTTCACGAGAGCGGCGACCAGGCTCAACGTCACTCAGCCGACCATCACGAATCGCATCAAGGCCCTTGAGCAGTCGTTGGGTTCCATTTTGCTGGAACGACTGCCGGGCGGCGTCCGGCCGACCAGCAACGGCCTGGCGGTTATACCCCACGCCCGCGAGATCGTCCGGCTCACGGAAGAGGTGCAGCGGACGATCGCCGCACCCGGTGAAACACGTGGCCGGGTGAGCGTGGGTTCGCCGGAGAGCCTGACCAGTCATCGACTGTTACCTCTCATCGAATATCTCTACATCCGCTATCCGCTCATCGATTTTTCGGTCCATTTATCGTCTCCGCAGGATGCTGTTGCTCAGCTTCGTAGCGGTCAGCTGGACTGCGTTTTCCTGATCGGCGCGCAGCAGTCGCACGAGGATCTGGAATTCAACGTCCTCCGTCCGGAACCGCTTGCGCTGGTGGCCGCGCCAGGCCGGACCGAGGGCGACGGCGACCGGGGCACACCGACTGCGGATTCCTTTTCGACCATGCTGGTGTGTTCCGACGTCGATGCCGCATTCTGTGACGGCATTCCCCTGCTCAGCGATGTCGCCACCGGAACTCCGAAACGCCGGACATTGAAACTCAATACGATCGACGCGGTGAAACGGATCGCCGCTAACGGAATAGGCGTTGCCCTGCTGCCGGAAATAGCCGTCGCCCAGGAGATCGCACAGGGGGTGCTGCGGAAGCTGAACTGGCAGCCCGCGGTGCAGACCTTCACCCAGACGGTATGGCGACGCAGCAGAATTCCCCGGCCGGCTCTGGACACCGTTCTCGCGGCTGCGGAGCAGGTCGTCCGCGAAGAATAGACGGCCGTCCCCGATTCCCTCTCCGTTTCCCCGTACGGACGAACTCCTCCGCGGTGCCGCGCGCATCGGATCACGCCGCACCGCGGGAAGGACAACAAAGCTTGTCCGACTAGGCGCTCGCGAGTGAGGCGACAAGTTTACGGTGATCGGTTTTGCCGTGCTGATTGACCGGCAGTGCGTCCGTCACCCGCATGAGGCTCGGCGCCATGTAAGCGGGCATCGAGCGCAGACAGAACGCCACGACGTCGCTCTCGTCGGCGGGCCGTGCCTCCTCGTCGAAGACCACGAAGGCCGCCAACTCGGGTTCTTGTCCCGGGGATTCCACCACGAGGGCGGCGGCCTCGGTCACTCCCGGGAATTCCAGGAGACGGCGCTGCACCTCATTCAGTTCCACCCGGTTGCCACGGATCTGCACCTGGGAGTCGTTGCGTCCGCAGAAGTACAGCTCGCCGTCGTCTCCGCGACAGGCGAGGTCGCCGGTCCGGAAGACCCGTTGCCCCGACCGGGGTTCGACCGGATCGGGGACGAGGGCTGCGGCGCTCGCCCCGGGGTCCGCCCAGTAGCCGGAGAACAGCGCGGGACTGCGCAGGTACATCTCGCCGACCGTCCCCGCCTCCTCGATGACCGTGCCGTCCTCCCCTACGAGCAGCAGTTCCGCCCCGGTGTGCCCCTGGCCGATCGGCAGGCGCCGGGTCTCCTCCGGGAGCGGGCGGGGTACGTCGGCGAAACTGGCCGCCATGGACTCCGTGGCGCCGTAGCAGTTGACGAGGCGCATCCGGGGACGCAGCCGCTGCAGGTGGCGCAGTTCCGACGTGGGGAACTCCTCGCCGCAGAACAGGACACCGCGCAGGTCGGGAAGTTCGGCCAGCTGCTCGGGGACGTGTCGCAGCACCTGGCGCCAGATCGACGGAACGCCGTTGACCTGGGTGGCCCCGGTGGCCCGCAGGACCTTGAGGAACCGGGTCGGCCAGCGCAGCAGGGGCCGGGGTACCGGCACCAGGGCGGCACCGCTGCCCAACGCGAGGCCCAGGTCCAGCAGGGAGAAGTCGAACTGAAGGGGCGAGGTGGACGCCACACGGTCGTCCGCGCCGACGATCCTCTCGGCCAGCATCCCCCGGTAGAAGGACACGACCGCCCGGTGGCTCATCACAACGCCCTTGGGCCGACCGGTGGTTCCCGAGGTGAAGATGATGTACGCCGTGTCGGTGGGCGCGAGGGCCCGGCGGCGGCGCGCGCCGGGCACCGGCGGGTGCGGCACCCTGATGCCCTCCGGGCCGAACGAGCCCTGCCCGACGGGGGTCGCACCCGGCGCGGCCGTGGCGTCGCAGGAAGCGGCGGTGAGACACAGGGCGGGTTCGGCGAGTTCCGCGATCGTCGCGCGCCGTTCGGGCGGCGCCTCCGGGCTGACCGGTACGAACGGCAGCCCCCGTGCGGCGCAGGCCAGCAGAAGCGCGACGGCCTGCGCCGACATGTCCGACACGATCATCACCCGGTCGCCGATGTCGAGGCCGTACCGGTCCAGCTCGGCGGCGTAACGGGCGGCGCTGTCCTGCAATTCGCGGAACGTCGTGGTGCGTACGGTGCCTTCGGCGTACTCCACCACCGCGGGCCGCTCGGGGGTGAGGGCCCCCGCCGCGAGAAGGAACTCGTCGAAGCGTTGATCGGGCACGTGCGTGAGGTGTCCGGGGGACATCAAGGCCTCCAGGTCAGCGGATGTCGTCGGGTGTCGTCGGCCGGGGAAGGGCCGGCACCGTGGTGTGGGGCTCGCCGGTCACCAGCACCAGGGGTGCCGCGGCGGCGGCGCGCAGGTCACGGACGGAGCCCACGAGCAGGATGTGGTCGAGGGCGCGAAGGGACTGTTGCAGGTCGCAGACCAGCGACACGGCCGCACCGCTGAGGAGAGGGGCCCCGTGGGCGACGGTGTACTCCAGCCCCCGGAAGCGTTCGCGTGCGCTGCCGGTGGCGAACCGGCGTACCAGGGAGCCTTGCTCGTGCGAGAGCACGTTGATGACGAATCGTCCCGCGGCCTGGATGTCGTCCAGGGTGCGGCTTCCGTACTGGAAGGCCACGAGCACGCTCGGCGGGGCGACCGACAGCGACATGAGGGAGGTCGTGGTGCATCCCACCGGTCCTGCGGGCCCCAGTGCGGTGGTGACGGCCGCACACTTGGCCAGCCTGGTCATGGCCGCGCGGAACTCGCGTTCGTCGACGGCTTCCTCAAGGCTGATCATGGCGTTCCACCGTCCTGGTCGTGAGCTCGATGAGCGTGTCGAAGGCCTCGGCGACGACTCCGCCGCGGTGGCGGCCGCGCCGGGCGGATTCGGAGGCGAAGCGCAGGGCTTTCGGCAGTTGGGCCCACGCGGCCGCCGCCTCGGGGTCGCCGTGCCGGGTCAGCGCGTGCTCGTGGTGGCGCGCCGCGGCCCACAGGTCGTCGGCGTGCTGGTGGAGTGCCTGCTCGTCCCTGACAAACCGGTCGCGGAGTGCTTCCAGTACCTCTGGCAGCTCCCGTAGCCACTCCCCCGACCAGTCGGTCTCCGCGCCTCCGGCGGGACGCAGCCAGCGGTACCGGTCGGGGTCGCCCACGTGGGTGGGGACGCCCAGTGCGTACACGTCCCGGTGGTGCAGGTGGGGGGCCTGGCGGCCGAGGGGGGTCATCGCTCTGCACAACTCGGCGTCGCCCAGCGTGCCTTCGAAGGGGCGCTGCTCGCCGCCGGGCATGAGCGCCGTGAACCCGTCGGTGACGTCCCACGCGTCGTCGCGGCGTCCGCGCAGCAGGAACCAGTGGGCCACCGGCCGCTCATCGTGGTGCGGGGACCAGGGGAGGTGGAAGGCGTTGCCGACCACGATCACCGAGGCGTACCGGGCGAGCTGCTCCCCGAGTGCCCGGCTTGCCGTCGTCCAGTCCTCCGCGTCGGCATAGGCGAGGCCCGGGTCGATGCGGTCGTGATGGGAGAAGGCCAGCGTTCCGTCCGGGGCGTCGGTGCGTACCCACAGATGCACGGCGTCCGCCAGGCGGTCTGCGGCTCCGGGGCCGAGGTGGTCCACGAGGGCGGTGCTGTAGCACGACAGCGGAGTTGTCATCGGCTCTCCTCGTCCCAGGCGCAGGCCATGGGGGCGTCCGCCAGGCCACGCACCTTGCGCCACTGCAGTCCCTGCCAGCTGCCCCGGTCGGCGTGCGGGGGCACGTCGATGGTCCACGGGAGGCCGCCGATCCCGGAACCGTCCGCCTTGACACAGGCTTCCTGCACGGTCCAGATCTCGGCGAAGACGGTGTCGCGCCGTCGCGGGGAGAGTCCGGCCAGGGCCTCCAGGTGGCCGCGGGCGCACCTCCGCAGCAGCCGAGCGCCGACCCGGTCGGGTGGTAGTTGGATGTCCACGCCCACGCGCCGGTCCGCTCCCACGCAGACCGCCAGGTGCTCGTCGTCGTGGGAGATGCTGATGCCGAGACGGGGCCGGCCGTGGAGGAACGGTTTGCCGTTCGGTCCCGCGACGACCGGCGCGCCCGCGGCTTGCGGCAGCACCTGCGAGAGCAGTGCCCGCAGCAGCGCACGGCCCCCCAGAAGCTGCTGGGCGCGCCACGGGGCCGCGCCGCGTACCGCGATCCGGTCCGCCGCCGTCACCTCCTCGGTACGGGGCGTCCCGCTCGCCGCCCACACGGCGGGGCCGATCTCACGCACTCTCATCGGTCCAGCTCCTCAAGGAGGTCGGTGGCGGCGCCGGCCATGACGGACAGCACGATCTCGGTGGTACCGCCGCCGATGCCGAACAGGGCGGCCTGGGCGCGCAGCTCCTGGGGCCCGCCGCGGCGGAAGCCGTGTGCGCCCTGGAGGTGGGCGCACTCGTCGAGGACCCGTTCGACGGTGCCGGCGGCGCTGGCCTTGAGCATCGCCGCGGACGTGGCGTCCCGTCCGGACGCGACCGCGTCGGCGAGGCCCGCGGTGAGCGCCTGGTGCTGCCGGGCGAGCAACAGGGCGGCCGCGTACCGCTGCCGGATGCCTTCCACATGCCACAGGGTGCCGTCCGCATACGGGCGCTCCCGCAGGTGGTGCAGAGTGTCCCGCAGCACCCGTCGGCACAGTGCGACGGCCCACAGTGCTCCGGCGAGGCGCTCGGAGGCGATGTGCGCGGCGAATCCGCTCATTCCGCGGCCGACGCCGCCCATGACGTGTTCCCGGCCGAGGCGGACGTGGTCGAAGGAGAGGTGTCCGGTGCCGGAGCCGTCGAACAGATCGGTGTCGGCCGGTTCGGCGTGGACTCCTGGGGCGTCGGCCGGGACCAGTACCCAGGTGAAGTTGGTGAAGTGGGGGCCGGGCCGGTGCCGGGCCAGGACCAGTAGGGCCTCGCACCGGGTCGCGTTGGTGATCCAGCGTTTGGTGCCGTTGAGTTCGACCACGTCGTCGTCGAACACGGCTTCCGTGTTCAGCGACGTCAGGTCGCAGCCGGCCGTGTCGTCGGTGGCGGCGAGCGCCACGACCGTCCGGCCGCGCAGCGCGTCGCTCAGCGTCCGGGAGGCGGGGCCGGCGGCTCGGGCCAGCAGCGGCAGGCAGGTGGCGAGCGGCACGCACACCGCAAGGGTCGTCCCCAGGGAGAAGCGGCCGTCCACCGCCGCCAGCAGTCTGCCGAGCTCGCCCGGTTCGAGCCCGCGGCGCGGGTCACCGTCGCGGTACGCGCGGGGCAGCAGCCCCTCGGCGCCCAGCGCTCGCCACACCTCAGGTCCGCTCGCCCCGGTCGTCAGAGCGTCGAGCGCCCGGTACGAGGGCGGGTCGGCCCGGGGCAGCAGCGTCGGCGTGCTCACGCCGCCGCCTTCCGGTCCTCCTGGCCGGTGCCGGCCCGCTGCACGGCGTTCCACAGGGCGCCCGCCGTGGCGAACGTGGCGTCGTTCAGGTCCTCGTCCGGCAGCGAGACGCCCAGCTCGTCCTCGATGGTGAAGAGCAGGTCGATGGCTTTCATGGAGTTCAGGCCCAGGTCGTGCAGTCGGCTGTCCTCGGTGAGCGGATTGCCGTTGAGGTACGGCAGGAAGGGGGTCAGCAGATTCTCGAACGTCGCGTTCACGGGGTCTCCTTCTGGTCGGTCGGGGTGGCCAGGACTGCACGGTCGGCGGTGAGGGCGGCGGCCAGGTCGGGCAACAGCGCCCCGGGGGTGGGCCTGCCCCTTTCCGCCCGGCGCAGGGCGATGAACGCGGCAGCGGTGAGTTTGTCCCAGCGCTGCAGGTGCTCCTGAGCGTCGAGGTGCTCGCCCCGGTGCAGGCGGTAGGCGGCGTGCAGGCGGCGTGCCCTGGTCATCAGCCAGGTCTCGGCGGTGAGTCGGCGCAGTGCCGCGAGCCGGTCCGGGTGGCTCTCGTAGGCCTCGACGTAGGATGCCGGGTCGGCGAGGTGCACAGCGGGGGCGGGAGCGCGGTAGCCGGCCGAGGCGGCGGGGAGCGTCGCGAGGGTGACCGTGGGCAGTCGGTGCCACGGCAGCTTCCACCGTCCGGGGCGGGCGGGCCCCCACGCGGTTTCGTTGTCGTAGGCGTCGACCACCACTGCCTCGTCCCCCTCGGCGGCGACGAGGAAGCTGTGCTCCATGTGGCTGTGGCCGGCGTAGGGCAGCCACGGCATGTGGTAGCTGTCGCCCACGGCGTAGACGACGGGTGCCTGTGCCGCGAGGACGCGCAACCGGTCCGGCCGCAGGTCGTGGTGGCAGTTGCCGGTGGTCAGGCCGACGAGTCCGGTCGCCTCGGCCACATGGGACTCGACGGCCGGGTCCACGGTGGGCAGTCCGTCCGGCCCGGTGCGCGGCGCGAAGCGCAGGGTCGCGCCCAGAGCCAGGTGGCGCAGGGGCCCGCCCCAGCGGTCGGCGAGCACGGCGAGGTTGGCCTGGATGCAGTCGAGCAGTTCCGTACGCACGTCGGTGGCATCGGCGAGGACGGCGGTCACGTTCGAACTGCCACGGTCGCCAGTCCGGACACCGCGTGTGCCAGTGCCTCGTCGGACGGAGACTGGTCCTCGACGCCGCCGTCGAGGAAGTGCTCGTACGCCGCCAGGTCCAGGTAGCCGTGACCGCTGACGCAGACCAGGACTCCCTGGCGGGCGTCCGGGGAGGCGGCGATCCTGGCGGCGGCGGCCAGAGCATGTCCCGACTCCGGGGCGGGCAGGACGCTCTCGTGGCGCGCCAGCAGCCGTCCCGCGTCGAGTGCGTCGGCCTGGCTGACGGCCATCGCGTCGATGTCCCCGCTGTGCCGCATGGCCGAGATGACCTTGGCCGCACCGTGGAAGCGCAGCCCCGCGGTGTGGGCGTCGGGAATCTGGTAGTCGCTGCCGATGGTGTACATCGCTTCCATCGGTCCGCTGCCGGTGGCGTCGGTCTTGTCGTACGCGTAGACGCCACGGGTGAGTTTCGGGGTGGAGCTGGACTCGGCGGCGACCAGGCGGGGGCCTTCTGTTCCCGCTGTCCGGGCGGCGGCGTGGAACGGCAGGGCGATGCCGCCGAAGTTGGAGCCCGCGCCGACGCACCCGATCACGGTGCCGACCGGGGCGTCGAGTGCGGCGAGCTGCTCCGCGGCCTCCAGGCCGATGACCGACTGGTGCAGGATGCTGTAGGTCTCGCCACTGCCGATGCAGAAGGCGACCCCGTCGTTGTCCGCGGCGTACTCGACTGCCTCACCGATGGCCAGGGAGAGGCTGTTGCCCGCGGCGAGGTCCTCCTTCGCGGCGACCTTGGTCAGGCCACTGGGGCTGGAGTGCAGTTCGGCGCCGAGCATCCGCATGAGCACCCCTCGGTAGGGCTTGCGCTGCAGGCTGGAGTCGACCATGAAGACCCGGCAGCGCAGTCCGAACAGCGCGCAGGCCGCGGCCAGCGCGGTGCCCCACTGGCCGGCGCCGGTACCGGTGACGAGCTCTTCGACGCCCGCCGCCTTGTAGTAGTGGGCCTGTGCGAGCGCGGTGTTGAGCTTGTGGCTCCCGGAGATGTTGCCGCCCTCGTTCTTGACGTAGATCGGCACCCGCGCGTCGACCGCCTCCTCGAAGCCGCGGGCACGCCACAGCGGGGTGGGCCGGTATTGGCGGTAGCGCTCGACGACGGGTGCGGGGATGTCCCAGTACTCGCGGGTGGACACGCTGTGCCGGATGAGCTCGACCGGGATGTTGATCTTCACATCGCCACTGGCGCGGGGAGGTGTCACGTCCGGCGGCAGCGGCTCGGCCAGGTGGGGGAGCACGCTGCGCCACCGGCTCGGGGTCTCGAGTGTCATCGTGTGGCCTCCGCGGTGGTCACGACGTCGATCAGGTCGCCGACGGTGCGGAAACTGCGGCCCACGAACAGGTTGTCCGGCAGTGCCGCGTCCAGTTCGTCCTCGATGCGCACGAGCATGCCGACGAAGCCGAGCGAGTTGACGTGCAGCAGGTCACCCACGAGTGGCTCGTCCTCGGAGACGCTCTCCGGGGCGATGGACAGCCGGGACTCGGCGACGACCGTCTTCTTCACGACGGTGGCCACGGCGGCCCGGTCGAGCGACAGGTTCGGAGGCATGGTCTTCCTTTACGGGTACGGGAGGGAAGGGAGCGGAGGGTCAGCCGCGCAGCGCTCCGGCCGCGTCGGTGACGTAGCCGTAGGTGACGAGCGAGGCGAGGGTCACCGGGCCTCGGACGTGCAACCGCCCGGTGGCGATGGCGATTTCGGAGCCGAGGCCGAGGGTGGGGCCGTCGTGCAGGCGGAGGGAACCGTTGACGACGACCATGGCGGCGTCGACGCGCCGCCGGAACGCTTCGACGACGTCCGCATCGTCGGCAAGGACGCCTTCGGTGTGCCCGGAGCCGTGGGCGCGGACGTGCTCCAGGGCCTCCGCCACCCCGTCGACGGCTACGAGTGCCACGACGGGGCCGAGGAACTCCCGGCCGAGGTCGTGCGGGGCCAGCGGTTCGGCCCGCAGCCCCGGCGAGACGGGAATGGTGGTGCCTGGCTCAGTCCTGACGGTCAGCGTCGCGTCGGCCTCCTTGAGTTCCTGCGCCAGGGCCTCCACATAGGGGGCGGCGACCGCCCGGTCGACGAGGACGGTCTCCACCGAGGTGCAGCCGGCCGGTTCGGGGAGTTTGCTGTCGAGCGTGACCCGGGCCGCGAGGCCGAGGTCAGCACTGTGATGGACGTACAGGTGGTTGGCGCCGCCGCCACTGGCGATCAGCGGGATCGCGCTGGTGCGGCAGTAGTCGACGAGTGCGGGGCTGCCCCGCGGGATCAGCACGTCCACCTGGTCGGGGCGCTTGAGCAGGGCCCGCAGCAGTCGGCGGTGCGGATCGTCGAGGACGGTCACCAGGCCGGGCGGCAGTCCCGCGTCGGTCAGGGCGTCGTGCAGGGCGCGCTGCAGTGCCGCGTTGGTGGCGGCGGTTTCCTTGCCGCCGCGCAGGAGCACCGCGTTGCCGACGGCGACCGGCAGCAGCGCTCCGTCGACGGTGACGGTCGGCCGGGCCTCGTAGACCATCATCACGAGGCCCAGCGGGCGCGGGACGCGGTGCACGGCGCGTGCGGCGCCCGACACCGGCACCTCCACGTCGGTCACGGTCGCCAGCTCCCGCCGGGTCCGCTCTGCCAGCGCCACCATGCCGTCCCGGTGGGCGTCGGTGAGCCGTATCCGGTCCACCAGGGTGGGCGGCATGCCCGCCCGTCCGGCTTCTTCGACGTCGGTCGCGTTGGCCGCCGTGATCTGCGGCCAGTGCGCGAGGAGCTGTCCGGCGAGGGCGGCGCAGTACCGGTCGTAGGCGGGGTCGCCGAGCGGCGGCGCGGCGGTGTGGGCCGCTCGGGCGCGGGCGAGCAGTTCGTCGGGCACGGTCGACGCGTCGGGCACGGCCCGCTCGTCAGGCACACTCCGCTCGTCAGGCACGTTCAGCCTCCGTGGTGGTCAGGAACTCGTCGAGGTGACCGAGCAGCAGCGGCAGACGGTCACCGTCGAAGGCGCCGAAGTGGTCGCCTGGCAGCGGCCGGACCGTCAGCCGGGAGGCCACGTCGCGCCATGCCGCGAGGTTCGCGTCGTTGTCCTCCTCGGCGCAGGGCAGCAGCAGCGTGGGACAGTCCTGCCGTTGTGCCGCCCGGTAGGCGGTGACCGCGTCGAGGTGCGCCTCGACGGTCCGGGTGACGTTCTCCTGGGGGACGCCTCCGTCGTCGGTGACTGAGCCACGCACCCGCTCCCGCCAGTGGTGGGCGACCGCCGGGTCGCGGTCGATGCGCGTCGCCGGGCTGTCGATGAGGACGACGCGTGGCCGAAGCCCGCGGGAACTCAGCCGTGCCGCCAGCTCCCAGGCGACCGCCCCGCCGAGGGACCAGCCGAACAGCAGGTCCGGCGGTTGCGGCAACTCGTCCAGCAGGTGGGCGTACCGGTCGGTCATCGCGGCGACCGTACGGTCCGGGGTCTCGCCGGCGGCGAGACCGTGACCCCGGATGCCGAACACCGTTCCCCTGCGGCGGAGTTTGAGAGCGACACCGGTATAGGCGCCGAGTCCGCCGCCGGCCGGGTGGATGAGGACGGTGCACATGCCGGGCCGGGGGCGGGTCATCGGCACCAGCATCGGCTGGGCGACCTCGACGTCGTTCACGACTTCGGTCCGTGTTCCGGACCGCGACGCGGGGCGTGATTCATGGTCGGCACTCCTTCGACGCTGATTGGTATCGACACGGCTTTCCCTGCCCGGCAAACGCAAACTCAGCTGTATCGAGGGACATTAAGCCTTCTTATCCGCACCTCAAGAATGCCTATGGGAATGCCCGCGGAAGCCAATTCATCTTTCGCATGACGTTATTCGAAATGCTGATGACGGAATTTCTTCGCCGTGCGTGCTCCGTGAGGTGCCGGGTAGTCGGCGGAGGACGTCGTGACCAACCCGGTGGGAAAAGTTCCACGGTTGCCCAGGCATTCCGCCGAGCCTTACTCGAAGGAATTCGCATGACACTGCTGCTCGATCGCCCAACGGGCGCCACACGCTTCCGGGCGTTCGGACCTCGCCAGATAGACGACATAGCGGACCGGTACGGATTGAGCCCGGCCCTTCGCGACGGCATCGCCCTGCTGGCGCACGTCCTCCCTTTCCGGGTCAACGAATACGTCCTCGACGAGTTGATCGACTGGACCCGGCCGGAGGACGACCCGCTCTTCCGGCTGGTCTTCCCGCAACGCGGCATGCTGGCAGCCGAGGACGAACACGCCCTGGAGCAACTGGTGCGCTCCGGTGCGAGTACGCGCGAGACCGCCGCCCTGGTCAAACGGATACGCACAGGCCTCAACCCGCACCCGTCGGGCCAGCAGGAGTACAACGTGCCGGTGCACCGGGGCGAACGGCTGCCCGGACTGCAGCACAAGTACCGGGAAACGGTCCTGTACTTCCCGACCCAGGGCCAGTCCTGCCACTCCTACTGCACCTACTGCTTCCGCTGGGCGCAGTTCGTCGGCGACCCCTCGCTGCGTTTCGCCGCGCCCAACCCGGGCCGGCTGGTCGCCTATCTGCGGGACCACCCAGAAGTCAGCGACGTGCTGGTCACCGGCGGCGACCCGATGGTGATGAGTACGGAACGGCTGTCCGCCCACCTGGACCCGCTGCTGAAGATCGGCTCGCTGCAGACCGTGCGCATCGGCACCAAGTCACTGGCGTACTGGCCGCACCGGTTCACCAGCGACAGCGACTCCGCCGAACTGCTGCAGTTGTTCGAGCGGGTGGTGGCGGCCGGAAAACAAGTCGCGGTCATGGCCCACTTCACGCATCCCCGCGAGCTGCGGACCACAGCGGTCCGGACCGCGCTGCAACGCATCCGCTCCACCGGCGCGGTGGTCTACTGCCAGGCGCCCATGGTGGCGCACGTCAACGACCGGGCCGAGACCTGGGCCGAGCTGTGGCGTGCCGAACTCGCCGCCGGTGCGGTCCCGTACTACATGTTCGTCGAACGCGACACGGGTCCCTACGACTACTTCAAGGTGCCCCTGGCCAAGGCGCTCGAACTGTTCCAGACGGCCTACCGGACGCTGCCGGGGCTGGCGAGGACCGTACGGGGGCCGGTCATGTCCGCCACGCCGGGCAAGGTCGTCGTCGACGGGGTCGAGGACCACGCGGACGGCCGCCACTTCCTGCTGCACATGGCACAGGCCCGCAACCCTGCCCTGGTGGGCCGCCCCTTCCGGGCCCGCTACAGCCCCGACGCGGCCTGGCTGTGCGAACTGGAACCGGCCGCCGACGTACCCGAGGACATCAGGGCGGCGATGCAGTCATGACGTCCATGTCTCCCAACCTGGCTCTCAACGAGCAGGTCGCCCGGCTGCGCGCCGACGGGCGTGCGATCGTCCACCTGGGCTTCGGCGAGTCCCGGCTGCCGGCCTTCGGTCCGCTGGTGGAGCAGTTGTGCGCGGGGGCCGGGCGCAACGCGTACGGCCCGGTCGCCGGGTCGCCCGACGCGCTCGCCTCCACCGCGGGCTGGTTCGCCCGCAGGGGTCTGCCCACCGACCCGGACCAGGTGATGCTGGGTCCGGGCAGCAAACCGCTCCTGATGGCGCTGAACCTGGTTCTGCCCGGTGACGTACTGCTCCCGCGCCCGTGCTGGAACTCCTACGCGCCGCAGGCCCGCCTAGCCGGCAAGCGGGTGTGGGGGGTACCGATCCCGGTCTCCTGCGGCGGCATACCCGACCCGGCCGCGCTGCGGACCACGATCGGCAGGGCCCGCCGAGAGGGCGGCGACCCACGCATCGTCGTCCTCACCCTGCCGGACAATCCGACCGGCACACTCGCCGGGGCCGACCTCGTGCGCGAGGTGTGCGCCGTCGCCGAGGCCGAGGATCTGACGATCGTCTCCGACGAGATCTACCGGGATGTCATGCACGTGCCGGACGCCCCGTTCCTGAGCCCCGCGGAAGTCGTCCCGCACCGCACCGTGGTGACGACGGGGCTGTCCAAGTCCCTGGCGGTGGGCGGCTGGCGGGTCGGAGCGTTGCGCGTACCGCCGGGCGACGACGCGGGACGGCGCCTGCGGGAGGGACTGATCGGTGTCGCCAGCGACATGTGGTCCACCCTGTCCGGGCCGTTGCAGCAGGTGGCCGCGTACGCATTTGCCGACCCGCCGGAGATCCGGGCGCGCCTGGCGGCGAGCGCCCGGCTGCACGGCGCGGTCGCCCGCGCGGTGCACGCCGCGGTGGTGGCGGCCGGCGCGCACTGCCGCCCGCCGACGGGCGCCTTCTACGTCTACCCCGACTTCGAGCCTGTACGTGCGGCCCTGCGGCTGCGCGGCGTGAACGACTCGGCGTCGCTGGCGCGCCATCTGCTCGACGAGCTCGGTCTGGCCGTACTGGCGGGGCACCTGCTCGGGGACGATCCGCAGGCGCTCCGCTTCAAGGCCGCCACCAGCATGCTCTACGGCGAGACCGCGGAGGAGCAGGAAGCCGCCCTGGGCGCCGAGGACCCACTCGCCCTTCCGCACGTCGCCGACACCCTGATCCGCGTCGAAGAGGGATTCGCCAAGCTCACCGCCTGACCACTCACCTCCCGGGAGGGACCATGGACCAGTCCGACGTAAGCGCCGTCGTCATCGACACCACCGCCGAGGTCCTCGGCGTCGACCGGGCCGCGCTGCACGCGGCTCCCACTCTGACCGCCCTGCCGTCCTTCAACTCCTTCCGGATCGTGGAGATCGTCGAGCGCGTCGAGGAACAGCTCGACGTGGAGGTCGAACCGGGTGATCTGACGCCGGACAACCTGACCCGTCTGGACACCCTGACCGCCCTGTTCTGCCGGGCCGCCCTGGGAAGCGGGATCGCCCGATGACCGTCACCGACACCCGCCCCGCGCGTTGGTCGACCGCCGACCTCGACCGCGCGGTCCAAGAGGTCGACGCCGTCACCGCCCTGCACGCCGCCGACTGCGACCGTGACGCCCGCTTCCCCGAAGAAGCTTTGGCGGCGCTGCGCTCCACCGGACTGCTGGGGCTGATGGTGCCCGCCGAGTACGGCGGGGCGGGCGGCGGCCTCGCCGACATGGCCGCCGTCAGCAGCCGGCTCTCCCGTACCTGCATGTCCGTCGGAATGATCTTCACGATGCACTGTCAGCAGGTCGCGGCGGTCGTCCGTGACGGCGGCCCGCTGCGGGACCGGCTGCTGCCCCGCGTCGCCCGTGGCGAGCTGTACCTGGCGTCCGTGACCACCGAGGCCTCGACCGGGGGGCACCTGCTCTCCTCGGGCGCGTCACTGACCGGCGACGCGTCCACCCTGCACGTCGACAGGTTCGCGCCGGTCGTGACCGGCGGCAGCTTCGCCGACGGGTTCCTCCTCACGATGCAGGCCCCCGACGCCACATCGCCCACCCAGGTGTCACTGGTCTACGCCGACCGGGACCAGCTGCGGGTCACCGTCAGGGGAGGGTGGAACCCGATGGGCATGCGGGCGACGCACAGCGCGCCGCTGCACCTGGCCGGTGACGTACCGGCCGGACAGGTCGTCGGCGTGCACGGCGGGTTCCGCGACATAGCCGTACGCACCTTCGCGCCGATGGCGCACATTGGCTGGGCCGCGTGCTGGCTGGGCACCGCGGACGGCGCGCTCAGCCGCACCGTGACCCTGCTGCGGGCCGAACGGCGCAGCCGCGGCCTCGACTCGGAGCTGCTGCTGCGCCGACTGTCCCGGGTGCGCCAGCGGCTGGACACCGTGCATGCCCTGATCAACCACAGCGTGTCGGTGCTGGAGAAGACCATCGACAGCACCTCCGCGTCGGTTCAACTCCTCATCAACGCAGTGAAGTTGACTGCTTCGGAGATGTGCCCGGCCGCCGTCGACGAGCTGGTGGACCTTCTCGGCATGCGACACGGTTACCTGCGCGACTCCGACCTCGCCCTGGAACGGGCGCTGCGCGATCTGCGCTCGGCCCCCCTGAACTACAGCAACGACCGGTTGCACGCCGCCGACGGCGCACTGGTACTCATGGACCGCGAGGTACGCCATGTCTGAGACCCTCTACGACGTGTTCGCCGACGGCGCCCGCCGCCATCCGGACCGGCCCGCACTGGAGGTCGGCGGCACCACCCTCACCTACCGGGAGCTGTCGGCAGCCGCCGGCCGGCTGGCCACGGAGCTGGGCCCGGTGCCGGCCGGAGCGCGGATCGGGCTGCTGGCCTCCCGCACTCCTCTGGCCTACGCCGGGTACTTGGCAGTCCTGCGGGCCGGCGCGACCGTCGTCCCGCTGAACCCGATGTTCCCGCCGGAGCGCAACGCGACGATCGCCACCCGGGCCGGACTGTGGCGCATCCTGCTGGACACCTCGCTGCGTGCTTCGCCGGCACCGGTGCGGATACCGGTCGTGGAGGCCGGTCCGGACGGACGGCCGACGGGTTTTGCCCGCCCGACGGGTTCGGCTGCGACGTCCGCCGACGCACAGGGGCCGTCCCCCGCCGAACCGGGCCCGCACCACCCCGCGTACATCCTGTTCACCTCCGGCTCGACGGGCACGCCGAAGGGACTGCCGATCGGGCACGGCAACGTCCTGCCCTACATCGAGCACCAGGTCGCACGGTACGACGTCGGTCCCGGCAGCCGGCTGAGCCAGACCTTCGACCTCACCTTCGACCCGTCGGTGTTCGACATGTTCGTCACCTGGGCGGGCGGGGGGACGCTCGTCGTTCCCCAGCGCGACGACCTCGCCGATCCGGCGGCCTTCGGCGCACGGCACCGGCTGACGCACTGGTTCTCCGTACCCTCGGTGGTGTCCCTCGCCGCCAGGATGCGACGGCTGCCGGCCGGCAGCATGCCCGACCTGCGGTGGGGGCTGTTCGCCGGGGAGCAGCTGACGCTTGACCAGGCACGGGCCTGGCACCGGGCCGCCCCGGACGCGGTGATCGAGAACCTCTACGGGCCCACCGAACTGACGGTGACCTGCACGGTCCACCGGCTGCCCGCGGACCCGGCACACTGGCCGGACACCCGCAACGGCACGGTGCCTATCGGCCGTTGCCTGCCCCACCTGGAATACGTCGTCCTCGACGAGCACGGCGCCCCCTCGCCCGAGGGAGAGTTGTGCGTGCGGGGCCCGCAGCGGTTCTCCGGCTACCTCGAACCGGCCGACAACCAGGCCCGGTTCCTCGACTGGTCCCCCGGACGGACGGCGACCGGCCCGGCAGCCGCCGGCACGCCCGCGACGCACCTGTGGTACCGCACCGGCGACCGGGTCGTCGACGACGACGGTGTACTGACCCATCTGGGGCGGCTGGACGAGCAGGTGCAGGTCCACGGGTACCGCGTCGAGCTGGGTGAGATCGAGGCCGTGCTGCGCGCCCACCCGGGCGTGCAGGACGCCGCCGTGCTCTTCGACGGCGTCGACCTCAAGGCCCTGTACGTCGGCTCCGCCCTGCCCCCCGAGGACTTGGGCGGCTGGGTCGCCGCCCGGCTGCCGGGCTACATGGTGCCGGGCCGGTTCGTCCCCGTGGAGCTGTTCCCCCTCAACGACAACGGCAAGCTCGACCGCAGGAAGCTGGAGGCACTGGCGTGCTGAGGAACCCGCATGACGCCCTTTGGTACAACTCGATCACCCGCGAGGCCGTCGACACCGGTGCCATCGAGAGCAGCGCCATGTCCCGGGGCAAGGGGTGCTGGGTACAGGACGCCTCCGGCACGTGGTATTTGGACGCGCGTGCCGCGATGTGGAACACCACCCTGGGCTACGACGCCGAGCGGGTCGTGGAGGCGATGACCGGACAGCTGCGCCGACTGCCCGTCGCGCAGATCATCCGGTACGAGGAGCCGTCCGACGTGGCGCTCGAGTACGCCCGCCGCCTCGTGGACACGCTGCCCGACCCGCTCAACCACGTGCGGTTCGGCAGCACCGGCTCCCAGATGACCACCGCGGCCGTCCTGCTGTCGCGCTTCGTGCGCAAGGTGGCGGGACAGACGGACCGTACCAAGGTCATCGCCTTCACCAACGGCTACCACGGCACCGGAGGCATCGCCGGCGCCCTGACCGGGGAGCGGCAGATGCACGCACTGCAGGCGCCGCTCGTCCCCGACGTCCACCACGTGAAGCCGTGGAACCTGGAGGCACTCGCGAAGACGGTGGAGCGGCACGGTCCGGAGCACATCACCGCCATCATCGTCGAGCCCGTCATGGGCACCGACGTGCTCGCCGCTCCGGACGGCGCGCTGCGGCACATCCGCGACCTGTGCGACCGGCACGGCATCCACCTGATCGCCGACGAGGTGACCACCGGATTCGGCCGTACCGGCGCCATGTCCGTGATGGCCGACAACCGGGTGCTGCCCGATCTGCTGGTCCTCGGAAAGGGCATCACCTCCGGGTATTTCCCGTTGGCGGCGCTGGTCTGCACCGACGCGCTGTTCGACGAGGCCATCTCCCGGCCGGAGTACGTCTTCCCGCACGGCTGCACCGCCGACGGCCACCCCGTCGGGATGGCGGCCGGCCTGGCCGTCCTCGACGAGCTGGCCGACGGTTCCCTCTTCGGCCACGTGCGCGCCGTCGGAGAGCACCTGCGGCAGCGGTTGCGGGAACACGCGGCCACCACTGCCCTGATCCACGACGTGCGCGGTGCGGGGCTCATGATCGGTGTCGAGCTGCGCGACGGCGACGAGCGGCCGGGAGCGGCAAGCATGGCGGAGGTCCGGCGGGCCTGCCAGGAGGCCGGGCTGCTGCTCACGACCACGAACAGCACCCTGGTGCTGATGCCGCCGCTGGTACTGACCGAAACCGAGGCGGACGAGCTGGTGAAACGGCTGGTCGGCGCACTGGACGACGTCGCCGCGGCCCGGTCGTGAGCGGTCGCGGCGCGGGGCCCAACGGCCGGGGCACGATCGTCGTCGTCGACGGCTTCGGCTCGGCGGCCAGGCTGGTCGAGGCCTTCGGGGCCGCCGGATACAACTGCGTGCGGGTACAGAGCACCGTCGACGTCCCCGAGCACTACCTGCGCGAACTGGACCTCGGCCACTACCTCGCCAACGTCGTCCATCACGGCGACCTGGGGGTGACGCTCGGCGCGCTGGCCGTCCACCGGCCCCGCGCCGTCGTCGCCGGGGCCGAGCAGGGCGTCGAACTCGCCGACGCGCTGGCGGAAGCGGCCGGGCTGGAGGGCAACGGCACCGCTCTCAGCTACGCCCGGCGGACCAAGGACGCCCAGGCCGCCGCGGTGGCGCAAGCGGGTCTCGCGACGGCGCGCCAGCTCACGGTCCGGAACGCGGACCAACTGGCCGACTGGCACCGGGGCCTTGGCGGACGCGTCGTCGTCAAGCCGGTCCGCAGCGCCCGCAACGACGGCGTGTCCTTCTGTGACACACCGGACGAAGCCGTCGCGGCGTACCTCCGTGTCCGGTCGGCCGTCAACGACTTCGGTCTGCGCAACGAGGGCGTGGTCGCCCAGGAGTACCTCAGGGGCACCGAGTTCGTGGTGAACACGGTCGGCTGGGACGGCCGGCACCGGGTGACCGACGCCTGGCGCTACAGCAAGATCAATATCAACGGGGTGCGCGACCGCATCAACGGCATCCTGTCGCTGCCCCCGGCCGACCCGCGCTGGGCGGAGCTGCGGCACTACTCCTTCGCCGTACTCGACGCCCTCGGGATCCGCTACGGGGCCGCCCATCTGGAAATCGTCCTCACCGACGACGGACCCCGGCTGGTCGAGGTGGGGGCGCGGTTGTGCGGGTCGGACGTCGCCCGGTATGCCGTACTGGCGACCGGCGAGTCACAGACCGACCGGGTGGCCCAGGCCTACGCGGACAGCGAGAAGTTCCTGGCCGACGTGCACGCCCCCTACCGGCGCGACGCCCACGCGGCCATGGCGTTCCTCGCCTCCCCCGTGGAAGGCCGCCTCCGGTCCTACCCGCTGCTCGACCAGGTAGAGCAGCTCGAAAGCTACCGGGGGCGATCGGTCAAGGTCTCCCCGGGCCAGATGCTGCGCCGCACCGTCGACGACAGCTCCGAACCGCTCTCCATCGGTCTGGCGCACGCCGACGCCATCACGGTGGAGAAGGACTTCCAGACCCTCTGCTACCTCGACGGCCACGGATTCTACGAGCTGGAGGAAACCCCTCATGGGTAAGGGACGCACCATCGCCCTCGTCGACCCGTACGGTGCGGTCAACGACTTGGGGAAGGCATTCCGCGACGCCGGCCTCGACTGCGTCCGCGTGCAGTCGACCCCCGAGGTGCCTCCGTCCTACGGGCCGGCCGACCTCACCGGATACAGCGACAACATCGTCCACGACGGCGACTTCGACCACATGGTGGCCCGCCTGGCAGAGGTGGGTCCCACGGCCGTCGTGGTGGGCAGTGAGCTGGGCGTGGAGTTCACCGACCAGCTGGGCGAAGCCCTCGGCCTGCCCGGCAACGGCACCGCACTGAGCGAGGCCCGCCGCGACAAGTTCGTTCAGATCGAGACGCTGCGCGCGGCCGGGCTGCCGACGACCCGCCAGATCCGGGTCGACGACCCCGACGGGCTGGCGGCATGGCACCGGGAGACCGGCGGCCGCATCGTCGTCAAGCCCGTGCGCAGCGCGCGCAACGACGGGGTCTCCTTCTGCGACACGCCCGAGCAGTCGCGGGCCGCCTACCACCGCATCATGTCCCGCAACAGTGTCTTCGACGTGCCCAACGAGGGCGTCGTCGCACAGGAGTACCTCAGCGGGACCGAGTTCGTCGTCAACACCGTCAGCTGTGAGGGCCACCACCGCGTCACGGACATGTGGAGGTACCAGAAGATCACCGTCAACGGCATGCGGGACCGGATCAACGGCATGACCTCCCTGTCGCCCACCGATCCCGACTGGGACTCCGTGGCCGCGTACTCGTACGCGACGCTCGACGCACTGGGCATCCGGTTCGGGCCTGTCCACCTGGAGGTGATGCAGACCGACGACGGGCCCCGCCTGGTGGAGGCGGGCGCACGGCTGTGCGGCGCCGATGTCGCGCGGTACGCGGTGCTGCTGACGGGCGAGTCCCAGGTCGACCGCACCGTGCAGGCGTACGCCGACCCCGAGCGGTTCGCGGCCGAACACCGCAAGCCGTACGCACTGGACAACCACGGGGCCATGGCCTTCTTCGCCTCCCCCGTCGAGGGCGTCCTGCGGAGTTACCCGCACGCGCACCTCATCGAGGAGCTGGAGAGCTGCGTGGGCCTGCGGCTGCGGTTCACTCCCGGGGAGCGCCTCGTACGCACCACCGACGACGAGAGCGAACCGGTGGTGGTGGGTCTGATCCACCCTGAACGCTCCGTCCTTCTCCAGGACTTCGCCACCGTGTGCTACCTGGACGGCTTCGGGTTCTACGACCTCGAACCGGAGCGGTGAGCGGCCCGGCCGCCGCATACACCCCGCGGCCGGTGGCAGCCGCCGTACGAACGACAGAGTCGGCACAACAGTGTGAGGAGCACCATGGCGAAGGGCTGGCGCAGGGACTTCCGGTTCCTATGGGCGGGTGAAACCGCCTCCCTGGTAGGCACGCAGGTCTTCCAGCTCGCCATGCCGCTGACCGCGGTTCTGACGCTGGACGCCTCCCCGGGGCAGCTCGGGATGCTGGGAGCACTCACTTTCGCTCCCTATCTGGTCCTCGGTCTGCCGGCCGGGCTGTTGGTCGACCGCTGGCAGCGGCGTGGCGTGCTGATCATTTCCAGCCTCGGCCAGGCCGTCGCCATCGGCGCCATCCCCCTGCTCGCGGCACTGGACCGGCTGACCTTCAGCTGGCTCCTGGTGATGGCCTGCGTGGCCGGTACGGCGCGTGTCTTCTTCAACATCGCCTACCGCTCCTACCTGCCGGCGATTGTCCCGCCCGAACACCTCACCGGGGCCAACTCCCGCCTCACCGCCAGCGAATCGGTGGCGGAGGTCGGCGGCCCCGGGCTCGGCGGCGTGCTGGTGAACGCCTTCGGCGCACCCTTGGCGCTGCTCGCCGACGCCATCTCGTACCTCGGGTCGGCAATCGGCATCGGCGCCGTGCGTCAGCGGGAGAAGCCGGTCGAGATCGACAGGACGCCCCTGCGTTCGCAGATTTCCGAGGGTTTCCGGTTCACCTTTGCCAACCCGTACTTGCGTGCCTTCCTCGGTGAGGCGGCCAGCTACAACATCTGCTGGCAGATCGTGCAGACGGTCCTGGTGCTGTTCGCCGTCCGGGAACTGGGCATGAGTCCGGGCGTCCTGGGATTCATGCTGTCGATCGGAGCGGTGGGCGCCCTGCTCGGCGCTTCCCTCACCAGCCGGGTCGCGGACCGGGCGGGTCTGGGCCGCACCCTGCTGGTGGCCGCGGTCATCGGCGACCTCGCGCCCCTGCTGCTGCCGACCGCGCAGCGCGGCGTCTGGGCCGCACCGCTGTTCGCGGTCGCCTTCTTCATCCAGGGGGTCGGCATCACCGCGTGCAACGTCCACTCCATGACGCTGCGGCAGGCCATCACCCCGCTGCACCTGCTGGGACGCACCAACGCGGCGTACCTCTTCGTGGCGTTGGGGGTGAAGCCGGTCGGCTCGCTGCTCGGCGGCTGGCTGGGCACCCAGACGAGCCTGCGCACCGCGCTGTTGATCGGCACCGTCGGGTTGCTGAGCACCAGTCTGTTCCTCATCCTCTCGCCGCTGCGCAGGGTCCGTACGCTCGGCGACATCATGGACGAGAAGCGAGAACCGGCCGCCGCGCCCTGACAGGGAACGGCGGCCGGTTCCACGGGCCGCCCGACGTGGCGGAGGCCCGACAGCGGCCGCCCGGCACGGCGTCCGGCACGACAGCGGCGGCGTCGGCCCGGCGGCCGCCTCACTCCGTGGCGACCCGCAGCGCCCGTCCGGCCTGCTCCAGCGCGGACCGGCACTTCGCCGCGTCGGACCCCAGCGTGATGGCGTACGCGATGCGGCCGTCCATCAGCCCGTACGGTGGCGGGGACTTCACCTCGCCGGGCTCCGCGAGCCGTCCGTGCCGCACGACCTCCGCGGGCAGACCGTCCGGGTCGAAGGCGATCCCGCCGACGACGATGTTCTCCCGTTCCGGGTAGTAGAACCGGATGGCGGCGACCTCGCGGTGCGACGCGGCCTCCACGGCGGGCTGCCGCCCGCACGCGACGGCCGCCGCGGCGAGACCCGTGTCGGCGCCCCCGCCCAGCTGGTTCAGGTACGGGATCATGCCGCCGCCGATCCGTGCGTTGACCTCGATGATCTTCGGCCCCTCCGGGGTCAGCTTGATCTCGGTGTGCGTCGCCCCGTCGGTAAAACCCAGGGCGGCATGTGTCTTTGCAACGGTCCTCAGCAAGTTCTGGTCGTCCCACAGAAGGTCGGCGGGGTCGACCACGTGCCCGGTCTCCTCGAAGTAGGGCGCGAAGCCCACCTCCTTGCGCGCGATGCACAGCGGTGTCACGGTTCCGCGGAACACGACGCAGTCGACGCTGATCTCCTGGCCGTCGGCGTACTCCTCGACCAGGATGTTGCGCTCGTGCGTGGGCAGTTCCGGGGCCCGCGCACCGCTGCCCCCGGTGAACGCGACGAACTCCCGCAGTTCCCGCTCGCTGTTCGCCCGCACCACGCCGAAGCTTCCAGCCAGTGCCCGCGGCTTGAGGACCACCGGAAAGCCGATGTCCCGGGCCGCGGTGAGCGCGTCATCGGGGTCGGACGCCAGGCGGGAACCCGGCTGCGGAACCCCGCGAGCGTCGAGAGCCTGCCTCGTCCGGTGCTTGTCCCGGCACCGCTCGACGGCTTCCGGATCACCGGGGAGACCGAGCGCGGCGGCCATGTGTGCCGCCTGCAGGATCCATGTCTCGTCCCAGCAGATCACGCCGTCGACGGGATCGCGTTCCGAGATCTGCTTGGCGGCCCGCACCAGGTCGCCCCTGTCGGCAAGGTCGGCCACCACGGTCCAGTCGTCCACATGGGGGCGCTCCCAGGTCGGCGGCTCCGTCAGGACGAGGTGGACGCGGTACTCGCGACCGATCGAACGCAGGAGGTACTCGCGGTAGGCACGTATCCCGGAGGTCAGAACAAGAAGGTGAGGTGTCCGCATGCCTGCCCACCTACCCGCACCCTCAGCCCACACGCGGCACACACCCGGAGGCCGCCGCATGGTCGGGGCCGGGCCGACAACGCCGACGTCGCCGCATCACTGCGGTGCATGAGCCTTCGCGTTGAGCGGCCGTGTCCCCGATCCGACGCCGGTTGCAGGGCGGCTGCGCGGGGAGTCGACGGAAGCGTGCCGAGCGCCCGGCGTACGACCGTACGAGGAGTGCGCTTGGCCGACGTCAGCAGCGAGGCCGCCGGCCGGGCAACCGTGCGCGAACACGTGGCCGTTGGTCCCGGCCCGATCCGGTGAGTGGCCCTCAGAGCAGCCGCTGGATGTCTCCGCGCACCCGGTAGAAGCCGCCGGCCGCCGTGTGCAGGGCGTCCACCACGTAGCGGGCGCCGGGTTCGCGGATGGCGCGGGGGAACTGGACGTTCAGCGAACGGTCGTAGCCCTCCGACAGCACGCGCACCCGCACCTGGCTCGCCTCCTGCACGCACTCCACGACGATCGCCCCGCTGGGGGCCTGTGACACCGTGGCCAGCGCACCCGCGGTCGTGGCAGGCGCGCTGGCGGGCATGGCCGCCGCCAGCTTGACGTCCCGTGCCACCGGCACCGTGCCCGCCTGGGCGGCCGCGATTGCCGCCTCGCTGGCGTCCACGCAGACCAGCGAGCCGTCGGTGGTCACCAGGTAGAGCCGCTCGTCGTGGTACTGCATGGACAGTGCGGAGCCGTCGCCCGTGCCCAGCTTCCACAGCCGGGTGCCGTCCTGGTCGAAGCAGTAGACGGACGAGGAGGCGTCACCGGCGAACACGAACCGGCCGCCGGGCGAGGTGGCGCACGAGTACACGGCGCTGTCGCAGGTGTACGTGGCCTCGATCGCGCCGGTGTTCTTCGACAGCCGCTGGACCGCCTTGTGCGCGGTGCCCGCGTACACCACGTCGCCCTCCTGCCAGCCGAACAGCACACCGCCCCGGGTGCGCGTGTGCCACAGTTCCCCGCTGCCGTCGGGCGCGTAGGCCGTGACGCCCTTGCTGTGACCGTGGTAGACCGCCCGGTCGTCGGCGCGGACCATCCAGGCGTGCTCGCCCTGGCTGCGGCGGGCCCACTGGTGCTCGTCCTCGTGGTCGATGACGGTGAGGCGGCCGTCGCGGTCGGAGACGTTCAGCTCGCCCTCGTGGATGTCCAGCCAGAAGATGTCCACGTCCGCCGCGATGTCGTAGGCCGCGAACGGCAGCTTCGACGACAGGTCGTACACCTTGCCGTCGTCACAGCCCGCGTAGATCCAGAAGTCGTCGGCCACCAGGCACTTCACTCCGTCCGGCAGACGGAAGCGGGCCAGTACGCCGCCCTCGTGGTCCAGTGTGTACACGTCGCCACGCTGATTGCCGACCCAGCAGCGCTCGTCGTCGACGTGGATGCCGAACGCGGCCGAACCGGTGCGGAAGCGCCACACCACGGGCGCGGCGGCGCGCGCGGTGGACGGTGCGGAGGAGACCTGCCGCCTGGTGACCGCGCGCGGCAGGCGCTGCCCCCGGACCGCCGGGGCGTACCCCTTGCGGACCTTCTCGCCGATCTTCTTCGCGGCGGCGGCCCGCGCCTTGTCCGCCGTCGCGAAAGTCGTCGTCTGCGTCTGCCCCTCGGCGCCGATCCGCCCGTACCGCACGGTCACGGTCAGATCGGCGACGGCCACCTCGTAGAACTTGTGCGCCGCGCCGTCCTCCTGGGACAGCTCCAGATACGTCGTCGACACCACGGCGGAACCATGGGACATGGCAGACCCCTCCCCTGTGCATCCGCCGTCCGTCCGGCGAACTCCATTGATCGAACCGTAGGGGACGGCACTGACAACGCTCCTCGGCACGGCCCCCGCCGGCCTTGTCGCTGCGATCGGAGCCCTCAGGTCGGCGCGGTGGCGTCGCGCGGCGGGCAGGAGGCGGGAGCCGAGGGGAGCCGCCTACGGTTCGACGATGTGCCGCAGATAGGCGTGCGGGTCGGCGAGGTAACGGCGCCAGTGGTCGACGACGCCCAGCTCCCGCCAGGCGACCCTCCGCATGCCGTGCTCGCCGACCTCGATGATGTCCGCGCCGGGCAGTGCGGTCAGCAAAGGGGAGTGCGTGGCACAGATGACCTGACCGCCCTCCTTGGCCAACCGGTCGATGTGCCCGATCAGTTCGAGGCACGAGGTGAAGGAGAGCGCTGCCTCCGGCTCGTCGAGAACATAGAGCCCGGCGTGCAGGAACTTCCCGCGGAACGCGGCGAGAAAGCCCTCACCATGACTGACATGGTCCGGCGAGAACCCCTCCCTGCCCAGGGCGTCCAGTGCGGTCTCGGCGCGCAGGAAAAACCCTTTGCGCGCCGACCAGCTGGTGACCATGCGGCGCCCGCGCCCCGAGGCGGCGTCGAACTTCATGCGCTCACCGAGAACCGACTTCTCGCGCGAGGACGCGTAGCGCCAGTCGTGGGAACCGCCGTACGGGTCCAGGCCGAAGCCCTCCGCCAGTGCCTCGACGAGGGTCGACTTGCCCGAGCCGTTCTCCCCGACCAGGAAGGTCACCGGTGCGGAGAAGCGCAGCCCCTCGTCGAGCAGCTGCCGCACGCAGGGCACCGACCACGGCCAGGCATCCTCGTCGTACGTCGAGAGGTGGGCATATGCGCGTTCGACAATCACCCCACCAGTGTCACCCGGCCCCGGCCCGTACGTGCGTCCCTCCCGTCGGCGTCAGCACCTCGTGCGGCTCCGTTGCGGGTCCGTGAGCCGGGGGTGCCGACGGCGCATCCGGCCAGGCCCCGTCCCGCGAAGGGATCGAACTGCGGGCCCCCGCCGGACCAGGCCGGAACCGACCCGCCTTCGAGGGGCGGCCCACCGCAGGGCACGGACCCGAGCGACACACGGGACCCGGTCACAGCAGAAGCAGCACCGCCACACCCCACAGCACCGTCAGGGCGACCAGCGGCGGTCCGACCGGCATGCCCTGCTGCCCCGTCGGCGCCTCCTCCAGCGGGCGCAGCTCCGGCTTGAGCAGCAGTGTCCGCAGCTCCTGTGCGGTGCGCACCGCATGCGGCTCGCGGCCCAGGCGGCGCTCCAGCCAGGGCCAGCCGGTGGGCGATATCCCGACCGGGGAATTCGTGGCCCTCTCGACGCGGATGCCGTCGTCGGAGTGCCGCACGGACAGGATCTCCGTCCACGGGACCCGCCGCACCCGCCACGCCCCGGTCACCCACAACCCGTCACGGTCGGCGGTGATACGCCAAGCGAGTGCCGTCGCCACGGCCGTCACCAGCCATGGCACGCTCACGACCAGCCACAGCCAGTGCCACGACGGCCCGTCGTCGAACGCCGCCCAGATGCCACCGCCCTGCACCAGCAGCAGACCGAGGCCAACGCCCCGAGAAACGCCGTGCGCCGACCACACGCGCGGTCCCGCCATGGGCGTCATACCTGCGGTGATCTCGTCATGGGACGGCTGGGGGTTCTTCGGCGCACGGCGCCGCGACGCGCGCTCCGCCAACCCCGGGACGGCCGGCTTCACCGCGGTGGTGCTGCACTGCACCGAGACCGCGAGGTCGTCCTCGTCGTCGACCGTGACGAAGACGACCTCGGCGCCGGTGTACGGGACGCCGTACAGCACGGCCTCCCGCAACGGCGGGGGCGGGTCCTCGCCCTTGAGGATCTTCTTGATCCTGTCGAGTTCGATGACGGCTGCGTCGTCACCGTCCACGTCGTCTTCTTCCTCGTGCTCGTCCTCGTCGTCCTCGAAGGCGTACAGCGAATGGAAGTGCAGGATCGGCCGGAGGCCGTGCGGGTCGTCGGCGGCGAAAACCCAGGTGCGACCGTCCTCGTGATCCTCGCGCACCAGTACGTGCAGCACGGGCAGCGGCCCCCTCCGCAGCCGCAGCGCACGCGTCCGCCCGTCCACGCCGTTCGCGAGGAACGCCAGTCCCGCGACGGAGCCGACCAGCACCAGCAGTTCCCAGCCGGTGGCGTCGTACGGCTCCGCGGCCAGCGCCGACCAGTCACCGTCCACGACGACGTCGACCCGGCTGTCCACGGGAAAGTCCTCGGGGAAGGCCGTCTCGAAACGATGGGTGCGCCCGTCGGCCTCCACCGTGACGAGGTCGATGTCGTCGTCCTGCTCCAGAGCCGTGACCCGTCCGGGCAGTTGGGTGGCAGCCGCGGCCCGCTCCTCGTACGCGTCGGCGGCCTGCTGCACCTGCATGCAGCCGAACCCGGCAACGCCCAGCAGGAGGGCGGCCAGGACGAAGGAGAGCCGCCCCCTGCGGAACGTCCGCGCGGCGGCGGGCAGCGGTTCGCCGACCGGCCCGGCCGCCTCAAGGAGCCGCGCCCGTTGCCGCCCCGCGGCGGCCAACCGGTGGACGAGCCCGGCCGTGGCGAACGCGGCGGCCGCCAGGAACGCGAGCGCGGACGGTTCGCCGAGCGCCGAGGTGAAGCCGCTCTCCACGGCGAACCCCGTCAGCGTCACCGCGAGCCCCGCGAGCGCGAGCCGCGGCTGCCGCCACACCCAGTACAGGGTCAACAGCACTACGACGGCTGTCCCGAGGCCAAGCCAGTCGGTACCGCACGGGGCGGCGGACGTGCAGGGGGCGACGGGAGCCGCCGCGATGTACCAGATCAGCGAGACGGCCAACGCCGACAGCGCCCACAGAGGGTGCGCCCACCGGGCGGGCGCGGCGGCGAGCCACCGCTCGGCGTCCGGAGTCCGCCACTCGACGGTGCCGGGCGGTATGTGTTCGGCGGGCAGCGGCAGGGGAGGTCTGTTCACCCGCGCATTATGACCAGGTGCGATGTGCCGGTCGGCTCCGGGGACGGCGGAAGGCCGGACACCGGCCGACGTGTCCGGCCTCTTTCCGCTGCGGCCGCTCACCGTCCCGCGATCCCGGCCGCGTGGTCATCGAAAGCTGCGACGGCCGACGTCGCTCGCCGGGGAGGGTGCGGGAGTGCGTGCGCGGGGGAGTCGCCACAGCCCGCGCGGGCCCGGACTCCCGCCGAGTTCACCGCGTCCCTGCGCGCTGCGGGTCTGGAGCGGACTGACCTACCGTCAGCTTGAGGCCTGCGAGACCGCGGTCGCGGCCCAACGCCGCTGTACGAAGGACGCACTGCCCCAGGTGTTCCTCGAACCGCTGAGCAGGAACACCGCGCAGATTCAGTGGCACCACCCGCAGTACGGCATCGGTTGTCTCACCGTCCTGGCCGATGGGCCGGGCCGTGATCCGATCGAATCCCGCGACGACTGCGCCGACGGCAACCCCGCCGCACAGTTCCGCCTCGAACTCTTCGGCCCGCGTGCCGCGATCCACCTCCGTATCCGCCCGGCCGTCACCGGTCAATGTCCGGGCCTGCGCGGCCAGGACACCCAGGACGGTGCGGAAGTCGTCCACGACCGCTGCTCCGGTGCCCTCGACCAGGACTTCCTGATCGAACTGACACCACCCCCCGCAGCCGGCCTCGGGAAGCAGACGTCCGTCCGGTGACCGCCGGTGTTCGCCCCTTGCGTCCTCAACCCCCGCCTCGGCGAAGCACCTTGGCCACCAGGTACTTCCGGCGAAGCCAGTCCCCCAGCTCCCCCACCGCGACCAGCAGCGCCGCGGAGGCGGCGCAGCGCGGGATGTCGGTGAGCTGACCGGTGCTGCGGCTCAGCGGCCAGAGAACGAGTGTGAGCATGATCCACCAGAGGCCGACCGACCCGATCCCGCGCTGCCAGGACCGTGACTCCGTCATGACACGGCGCTTGCGGTGCGGTGACACGTCAGCCGCGGCGGGCGGTGGCGAGAAGGACGAGTCCGGTGACGAGCACGGTGAGGCCGAGAACAAGAACGGGAAGACCGGGGCCGGGCAGCACGTACATCGCTGCTCCGGCCAGGGCCAGTACGGCCCCGGCGGCGGTCAGGAACGCTCCGACACGTCGTGCGGGCATGCTGGCTCCAGGTGCTGCTGCGGGTGGTCGTGGACGGTGCTGGCGGGACCCGTTGTCCTGCTCCCGGGACGTCGCTCAAGGTGCGCCGTCGCTGCCGGTCGGGGTGCCCCCCTTCCTTGCGAGCCGACCCCGGGCCGGACATCCACGTGATCATGACACCGCGTGAACAGTACGTCCACGGCCCCGCTCCCGGTGGTCATGACCGGCGGGTACGGAGCGACGGTGCTCCGGGGCCGCAACGGCGTGACCTGAGCCCGGGGGGTTGCGGTCGCAGGTGGGCGACGCCCCAGGCAACGGCACACCACAGGACAAGGAGGGGACGCGGGCCCGGGCAACGGGGCTGTGATCCTCCGGCCCCCCGTCAGACCTTGTGCACCAGCGACCGGGCGTGCCGTCCGGCGCTCCGCGTGTGCTGCCGCTGCACTACCCATCGGACCGACGGCAGCAGACCGAGCCACACCACCCGCATGACCGGTACGTTCGTCAGCCGTGGCGCATGGGAAGCGGTCCCTCGCTGACGCGTTCTCACGGGCTTCAACCATGCCGGGCGAAGATTTCACGTACGCGCGCGAGGTACGCCTTCTCGTACCGGGTCGCCGCCAGACTCTCCGGAGTGAAGTCCCGCCCAAAACGGTAGACGTCCAGGCAGTAGGTGAGGCCGGACTCGCGGAAGAGGTCCGCGTCCTCGCGGCGGCAGTGCTCCGCCAGGCCGTCGGACACATGCCAGCGCGTGCCGTCGTGCCAGAAGACACCGCCCGCGTAATGGATCGTCCGGCCCGTCGCGGAGTCCGTGAGGTTCAAGGACTCGTAGTTCTCGGGACGGTCACGGACCAGGGCGACGAGGGATTCGGGAACGCCCGCGTAGAAGGACTCCTGGAGGGCGAAGTCGTCCTCGGCGTACAGGTTCAGTTCCGACTCGTGGTCGAACGTCAGCAGCAGCACGCGGCCGTCCTCCGCGAAGTACCAGACCGCGGACTGACCGCCGCGGTCGTTCCAGGCCAGGCGGCGTGCGCCGGTCACCGTCACCGGTTCGACCCCGGCGAGGTCGTCCACGACGGCGGCACGGCGCTGTACTTCCGGGAGGGGTGTCGCCGTCAGGGCGTCCCATGTCGCGTTGCTCATGTCCGCAGGGTATCCACCGCCTATGACAACGCGACCGTGACCTTTCTCGTCGGGAGGGTTGGCGAGCACGGGGCAGGAGCCGGTCCCGGGCCTCGCCCGCAACCGGCCCGCCCCCTGTTCAGTGTCTGCGGCCAGCAGCTCAACGCCCCGGACTCGCACCGGGCATGATGCAGGCATGATCACTGTGCATCTGAAGTACGAGATCGACGCCGACAAGCTGGCGGACTTCGAGGAGTACGGCCGCCGCTGGGTGCGGCTCGTCAACCGCTTCGGCGGGACGCACCACGGCTACTTCCTCCCCAGTGAGGGCGACAGCGACATCGCCTACGCGCTGTTCTCCTTCCCCGGCCTCGCCGCGTACGAGCAGTACCGCGCGGACAGCATGGTCGACCCTGAGTGCCAGGAAGCATTCGCGCTTGCTCGCCGGACCCGCTGCATCAAGCGCTACGAGCGCCGTTTCCTGCGACCGCTCGACGCGGTGTCCTAGAAGTCGCGCCGGGCCACTCCATCCCGGCTGACCGCCGGTCATGCGCGGCGCCTCTTCCTGCCGTCGGCCCCCTGCGGGACACGGCTCCGCCGGGGGCGCGTACCTCGTGGGGTTCGCGCCCCCGGCGGAGGCGGCCGCCCGGTGGACGGGTGGTCGCCGCGGCTGGTCAGCCGCCCGGCCTGCTCAGCAGCTCAGGTTGGATCCGGGGTCGACACCCAGGATCCGGGTGAAGTTCTGGTAGCTGTTGATGCGGCTCTGCACCTGCGCCGGGTTGCGGCCGTCGCACTCCAGATAGCCGTTGATGGAGCGGATGGTCTCGCCGAAACCATGGCCGTTGACGATCGCTTGGTGCGGGGTCATGGTGCCCGGACCGGTCTGAGTGGTCCAGTACCACAGGCCGGTGCGCCAGGCCACGGACGGGTTCTGCTCGACCAGGTACGGGTTGCGCAGCAGGTCGAGACCGAGGGCTTCACCGGCGGCCTTGTAGTTGAAGTTCCAGCTCAACTGGATGGGGCCGCGCCCGTAGTAGGCGGCCTGTCCGGCCGGGCAGCCGTACGGCTGGGCGGCGTCGCAGTAGTGCGGGTAGTTCGCCGTGTTCTGCTCGACGACGTACCGCAGTCCGCCCGTCTCGTGGTTGACGTTGGCGAGGAAGGCCGCGGCCTCCTGACGCTTGACGGTGTCGCTGCCCGAGTTGGCGAAGGCGGGGAATGCCTTCAGCGCGTCGACCAGGCCCGCGTAGGTGTAGAAGCTGTTCCGGTTCGGGAACATCTGGTTGAACTGGCTCTCGGAGACGACGAATCCGGACGGGTCAGGGTTCTGGCCGCCTCCGCCACAGGTGCCCTGGTCGGCCCAGACACCCCAGGAGCCGGTGGTCCCGGGCGTCTCGCCCTGTGTCCACCACTTGGCCTGGTAGTTGCGACCGCCGTGCGACACGGCCGCTCCCTGGGTGTAGACCGCGCCGGAGTTCCAGGCGGCGGCGCAGGAGGCGGCCGCCGCGACGCCGGCGGCCACGGCGGTGCCGGTGGCGAAGAGCGGGAGCAGCACCGCGAGGAGAGCCGCGGCGGCGAGAGAAGCGATGGTACGGGAGGGCTTTGTCGCGGAGATACGGGTACGTGACACGTCACCACATCCTCGGTGGGGGGAGAGTGGGCCCGAGCAAACCGCAATGGTCTGGACCTGTCAAGGTCCGGACCATTTCTGGCCGTTGGGGGCAGCCCTTGTTTCCCGCGCGAGTCGGACCGGAAAGGAGTTAGGTTCCAGGGTCGCCTTGCCATGAGGGAGAGTGAGGACTTCACTGCTCACCGGCGACGCCGCGGGTCCGCCCCCGCGCCCACCCCTTCTGTGGGCAGGCGCGAGGTGGCCCGGTCGCCCGCGGCGGCGGGACCTCACGCGTGGGAGCGCGCCAGGCGGAAACCCACGTCGTCGACCTGGAAGGTGGGGTGGCTGCGGCGGCGTGCCGAGGCGCGGCAGCTCCAGTGCTCGTCGAACCAACCGCCGCCGCGGAGAACCCGGTACGCGCCGTAGACCTCGGCGTCGTAGACGTCCCAGCACCAGTCCCAGACGTTGCCGAGCATGTCGTGCAGCCCCCACGCGTTGGGGCGTTTGCCGCCCACGTCGTGCAGGCGCTCGTGGGAGTTGCCGCGGTACCAGCCGATCTCGTCGAGGTCCCCGTAGCGGGGTCCCGCCGCACCGGCACGGCACGCGTGCTCCCATTCGGCCTCGGTCGGCAGCCGGTAGCCGTCCGCGGACGTGTCCCACTCGACCTCTTCGGCCCCGGCACCGAAGCGGTACGCGGACGTGAGCCCTTCGTGCCGGGACAGGGCGTTACAGAACCGGACGGCGTCCCACCAGGACACGCTCTCCACGGGCAGCCGGTCACCGGGGGTGGTGCTCGGCCGCCGTTCGGTGATCCGTGCGTACAGCGCCTGGGTGACCGGGGTCGCCGCGAGCAGGCCGGGCGCGAGCTCGACCTGCCAACTGCGTTGTGTCCGCCGATCCGACAGGGTCACCCGCCCCGGCGGAACGGCCATCATCTCGATCCCCGTCAGCACGTCCATGATCAGGGGATCCTACAAAACGACCTGCCGGTACGACACGGCGGTACCACCTCGGCCGTCCTCGGCCGACGGCTCTGGCACGGCCGGGCGCCGGAGCCTGCCAGGGCGGTATCGCGCGGGATGCGGCGCGCCTCGTCTCAAGTACGCCCCCCTCAACCGAGGTTTGCGCCTGGGCCGTTACCACCGGTCTTTCCACGCGTTGACAGTTCCGTGGCGCTCGTAATACTGCGGTCGCCGTGTTTCCTCGAAGGAGAACTGATGTCTCGTTTCGCCCAGACTGCCGCTGTCGTGGCCGGTGCCGGTGCGCTCATGGTCGGCGGTGCCGGTGTGGCCACCGCCGACTCCGAGGCGGAGGGCGTCACCGCCAACTCCCCCGGTGTCGTGTCGGGCAACCAGCTTCAGGTTCCCGTGCACGTTCCGGTCAACGTCTGCGGTAACACCGTGAACGTCATCGGGCTGCTGAACCCGGCGTTCGGCAACACCTGCGTCAACGGTGACGAGCACCACCACGGCGGCTACGGCAGCTGATTCCGGCTCTTTTCCTGCGGCCCCTCGACCACATGTGTCGAGGGGCCGCAGTGCGTCCCGTGCGGCCGGGGACGTGCGAGGTCAGGCGTAGCGGTACCGCGAGCCGTGGTCGAGCAGTTGGGCCGACGTCACGTTCCAGGGCGCCAGCTTCTCATGCAGGCTGAAGACCCGGCCGCGCTGCGGATCGCCCTCCCCGAGCGGGGCGGCCGGCAGGTATCCGGAGCGGGGGTGAGCCCGTTGCCAGCGCGCCCACAGCAGGTCGACGAACGCGTGATGGAGCCAGAAGACGGGGTCGTTGGGGGAGACCGCGCCCACCATGACGCCGCCCACCCAGCGGTGCACCCGGTTGTGGTTGGTCCCCCTGTCCGCCGCGCTCGTCGCCCAGCCCTCGAGCTTGTTGCGGAAGCCCCGGGTGGACCTGCTGTCCCAGGGGGCCGCGTCGTACTCGGGGTCCCGCATCGCCCAGGCCACGTCCTCCTTGGTGGGCAGGGACACCGTGCCTCTGGGGCCGCCGAAGTTGCGGGTGAGGAAAAGGGTTTCGGTGACGGACGAGGAGATCTCCCAGTTGCCGTACCTGTGGGCGAACGGTCCGGTCATGACCTGCTGATCACCCTTCCTGCCGTTGCCGCCCAGGAAGTCCTCCGCCCACAGCGAGGCCGCGGGGGTGTTGTCCGTGGTCCAGTCCCAGTACGGCACCGACACCGACGGATCGATCGCCTGCAGTGCCTGCTCGAACGTCAGGAGGAACTGCCGGTGCCACGGGAAGAAGGAGGGCGTCATGTGAGCGGCCCGCGGCCCGTTCTCGCCGTCGGCCGTGTAGAACCGGCCGTGCAGGGACACGAACTCGTCGTAGCGGCCGGACCGCTTGAGTTCGAGGAACGCGGCGACCAGCCGGCGTTTCTCCGTGCGGGTCAGGTTCCGCTGGTTCTTGCGCGTGTGCACCGGTGCGGTCTCTCCTGGTTCAGGTGGCGTGCGCGGACGTACGGGACAGCCGGGCGGGCCCCAGGCCGTCAACGGCGGCGCGCGCGGCGGCGAGCAGGGTCGGGAACGACTCGTAGTGATTCACCACGCTCATGTAGCCGCCGTTCGCACACCGCATGACGTGGAGGGGTCTGCCGTCGATGAGCACTTCGGGGCCGCCGGGGGTCCACCCGGCACCGTGCTGCCAAAGCGCGGCGGCGCCCGGCGTCAGGCAGTCGATGTGGCGGCCGCGGTAGATCTCGGTCAAGCGTTCGGCCGGCGGGGCCGCCGCGCCCGCGGGACCGGCGGACGCCTTCTTCGTGAGGATCGGTGCGAGCGTCCCCGCGGTCCCGGCGACGACGGCTCCACCGAAGACGGCACGCACCACCGCCCGCCGGGTCGGCGCCGCGCGCGCTTTCCCGGCGGGGCGGCCCACCTGTGGCGTGGGGGTCCTCATGACCGGCTCCCTTTCCCATCTGTTCATGTAACGAACAACGAGATGAGCGCGAAACCGTTCTCGGCGGGACCGGGATCCGGGAGCCGCAAGCGGCACTCCGCGCGTTCCGGTCGTGCGTAGTCGAATGCACTCTCGCTTTTCGCACGACGGGCCGCGTCCGCGTCGAATTCCACCCGACTGGCCCCGGTAGAAAGGTTCCTGCTCCCCCGATGGCGTACTAACGGGCCCTCAGTAAGCCATTCGTAGGAATGTCGGCCTAATGTCCGGAGTATGCACCGCCCTGCGGAAAAGGAGAGGCACATGCCAAGTCGGCGGAGTCTGACCGCCCTTTCGATCGGGACGATTTCCGTCGCCCTGTTCGCTGCCTCGGGCAGTGTGCCGGGGGAGGCGCCCGAAACCGACCGCCCTTCGGTCCGCTCGGACGCGAAGCCCGCCACCGCTCCGCGCGCGCCGACGGCCACCCCCGAGCAGGACGAGACCCGGCCGGACACCGCGATCGGCGCCTACCTCCACTACGGTCCGGCGGGGGTGCAGCGGGCGAAGAGGCTGTCACGCTGGCTCGGCGGCACCGAACTCACCGTCGGCCACACCTACCTGCCGGGTGATCTGTGGTCCAACATCGAGGGCCGGCCCGAGTTCCTGCGTCCCTGGGCGGAGTGGCGGCGCGGCGCTCCCGAGCGGATGTTCGTCCTCAACGTGCCGATGCTGGAGGGCAACGAGAACCGCGTCTCCGACCGCCAGGTCCGCTCCCTGCTGCGGTCCGGTGCCCAGGGCGCCTTCAACAGCCACTACCGGCAGCTCGCCGAGAACCTGGTGGACCTGGGCGTTCCCGACACCGTGATCGTCCTCGGCTGGGAGATGAACGGCATCACCTACACCCACCGGTGCGGGCCCGACCCGGCCGCGTGGAAGGAGTACTGGAGGGGGATCGTCGCCACCATGCGGTCCGTTCCCGGGCAGAAGTTCCGCTTCGACTTCGCGCCGAACCGCGGCCCGGACGCCGTCCCCTGGACCGACTGCTACCCCGGGGACGACGTCGTCGACATCATCGGCATGGACTCCTACGACCAGCCGCCCGGTTCGTCCTTCGACGACCAGGTCCGGGGCCCGTACGGACTCCAGCACCAGGTGGACTTCGCCGCCGCCCACGGCAAGCCGATCTCGTACCCGGAGTGGGGGCTGTTCCGCAACGGCGACAACCCCGAGTACATGCGGCGCATGCTCGACTGGATGGCGCAGCACAAACCGCTGTACCAGACCATCACGGACTACTGTCCGCACGGCGTCTGGCAGTGCGACGAGAACCCGCAGTCGTCCGAGGTGTTCCGCAAGGCGCTCTCGGCGAAGCCCGCCCCCGTTCCTCCGGACCCCACTCCCGATCCGCCGAACCCCACTCCGGTGCCGCCGAAGCCGACTGTCCCTGCCTGGCCCGAGCCGAACCCGGACGGCTGGTGCGTGCCCTGGAAGGTGGACGAGTGGACGGCCCGCTGGGTGCCCGGTCTGCGGACCTGCACCTCGCCGTTCTGGTCCGCGTACTTCAAGTAGGCGCCGCCGGAAAGCGTTCCTGCCGACGCCGCCCGGCCGCTCCCTCTCGGAGGGGGCGGCCGGGCGGTTTCCGCTGCGGCGTGCGGAGGGGGGCGGTGCGCGCCGCAGCCGGACGGTTCAGTGCGCGGGGGTGCCGGCCCGTCGGCTGTTCCACCGCGCCCGCCAGTCACGGGCCGCGGGCAGCTGCTCGACGACCGTCCTGGCGGCCCAGTCCCGTGACGTCACCTGCGTCGCGCGCAGCCGCAGCAGCGGCTGGAGTGCCGGGTTGGCCAGCAGCAGTCTGCTGTTGGTCACCGGCTGGGGGCGCCAGTGGTCCTTGTACGCCTCCGAGCCCCGCAGCAGGCTGAGTACGTCGCCCCCGGAGCCGGCGGCCAGGTGTGCGTCGTGGCGCAGCAGCATCGTCGTGACGTCGACCTTGCGCTCCCTGAGCACCGGGTCCGCACCGTAGAGGTAACCACCGGTGAGCCGGCCGGAGTGGACGGTCAGTTTGGCGGCGACGACCTCGCCGTCCTGCCGGAACTCGGTGAGCGCGGCGTCGCCGTCCCGCACCATGCGCCGGGCCGCCCGCTCCAGGTGCGCGGCGAACCTGGGCCGAAGGTGCTCGACGTTGATCCCCCGGCCCCGCCACTGGAGTTCGTGCAGCCGCAGCAGGTGGCCGACCGTGTCGGACACCTCGTGCTCCGCGACCACCCGGCTCTCGATGCCCATCGCGTCGATCTTGCGGAGCTTGGCGCGGATCCGCTGCGCCCGGCTGCTCGCCATCCGCCGGGTCAGTTCGTCGATCGGCGAGGCGGGCAGTTCCATGCAGGTGGAGTCCTGGAGGCGTCGGCGGGCACCGGTCCAGGTGTCGTACAGCTCCTCGGCCACCGCTCCGGGGCGTACCTCCCGCATGTCGATCACGGCGTTCCTGGCGGCCCGGTGCAGGCCGTGCCGCAGGGCGCGCAGCGTCTCCTTCGCGCCGTCGTCGTCGACGAGTACGTCGAAGTAGTCGGAGATGCCGAGGCCGACGGGGACGAGCAGCGGCATCGGCGCGTGCACGAGCATCAGCGGTGCGGCGGCGACCAGGCGGTCCCCGCGCCGGACGAGGACGGTGCGCAGCCGGCCTTCTGCGCCGTAGGAGAGCCACCACGAACTCAGCCAGGCGTGGCTCTGGAAGGGGGTCGCCGCGGCGCACCGGCGGTGCAGTGCGTCCCACGAGTCCCGCAGTTGTGCGAAGTCCTGGGGGTCGCGGCAGAGAGTGGCGTGCAGGGTGTCCCGGGTCATGTCCGTCACACCCTCTCCCGCTCGGCGCCGACGCGGTCGGTCGAGTGCGCGGGCGCCGGCAAGGGGGTGGGGGCGGCCGGCTCCCCGGGGCGCCGTGGCCGTACGAGGAGGACGAGCCCGCCGAGGAGGCCGCCGGCGCAGGCGCCCACGGCCGAGGTGAGCGGCACGGGCTGGGAGGAGGAGGCGATCGGGGGCACCGCCCGGGAGAAGTCGACCAGCTTGACGCCGGTGTTCTGCGTCATCCCGTTGCTCTTGGTGAGCAGGGCGTCCGCCACGGCGTTGGCGATGTCGGCGGCCTGCGTGGGGGTGTGGGAAGTGCCGGTGATCGCGATCATCGGCGAGTCGGGCGAGGTCTCCGTCTGCACCTGGGCACGCAGGGTCGCCGCCGGGACGCCGGCGGTCACGCTCGCGTACGTGAGGGTGGAGTCGCCGGAGGTGATCCGCCCGTACGCCTGCGCGTAGCCGAGGGCGGCGTCGGGCGGGGTGCCCTTGGCGGGAGCCGCGATGACGTATCCGGTGGACCGGTACTCCGGTTCCTGGAGCATCCCGTAGGTGCCGGCGCACAGTGCGCCGAGGACGGCGCAGGCGGGGACGGGCCACCAGGCGGGCAGGGACGGCAGCGGCGGCACGGACCGCGCCGTGAGGCGGCGGAGCCGTCCCGGGGCGGGCTTCGGCTGCTCGGGCTTCTCGGTCATGGGCGTGCTCTCTCGGTCGAAGGGGCAAGGGCGCGGGCGTAGACGTCCATGAGACGGGCGGCGCTGCGCGCGATGTCGTAATGACTCACTGCGGGGGGCGGGGGCAGCCGTCGCGTGCCGGCTTCCCGCCGGGCGCGCAGTGCGGCCGTCAGTTCGGCCGCCCCGCCGGTGAGGCGCCGGGCGTGCGGGGCGTGGTCCGCGGGGAGGTCCTCGATCGCCGGGCAGGTCCGGTACAGGACGGGCAGTCCGGCGGCCAGTGCCTCCACGACGGCGAGTCCGAAGGCCTCTTCGCGGGAGGTGGAGACGAAGAGGTCCATGGCGCCGAGCAGCGCCGGGATGCCGGGGGCCGCGGCGCCCGGCGTGCAGTCGCGCTCGCCGAGCAGGTGGATCCGGTCCGCGGCCTCGAGCCGGGCCGCCAGCGCGCGCAGCGGTTCCCGTTCGGGGCCCTCTCCTGCCAGCAGCAGGCGTGCGCCGGGCAGCGCGGCCACCGCGCGCACCAGGACGTCGAAGCGTTTGCCCGGCACGAGGCGGCCCACCCCGCCGACCACGAAGGCGTCCTCGGGGATGCCGAGGGTCGTGCGGGTGGTCCGGCGGCTCGCGCTGTCGTGGCGGAAGAGGGCGGCGTCGATCCCGTTGGGTACCACGTGGATGCGTGCGGAGGGGACGCCCCAGTCGCGCAGGCGTGCGGAGACCGTCCCGGAGACGGCGACGGTCGCGGAACCGAGGCGTTCGGTGGACAGGTACAGCGCGCGGGTGCCGCGGCTCAGCGGTCGTCCCTCGATCTCGGCGCGGCCCAGGGAGTGTTCGGTGGCGACGCAGGCCCGGACGCCCGCCAGCCGTGCGGCGATCCGCCCGTACACGCAGGCGCGGTAGAGGTGGGTGTGGACGAGGTCGTACGAGCCGTGGCGGATCAGCCGGACCAGCCGGGGCAGCGCCGCGAGGTCGCGGTTGCCGTGCATGCCCAGGTGGGTGACGCGCACGCCGTCCGCCCGCAGTCCGTCGGCGACCGCCCCCGGGTTGGTCAGCGTCACGACGTCGCAGCGGGCCGGGAGGTGGCGCAGCATCAGCCGCAGCTGCTGTTCGGCGCCGCCGACGCCGAGGCCGGTGATGATGTGCAGTGCCTTCATCGTCCGCCGCCGACCGGGAGGGGGCGCGGGGCGGCGGCGCGCTCGGGGGGTGTGAGGCTGCCGCGGCGGGGGCGCAGGCGTTTGGCCCAGAGGTGTGCGGCACGGTCGGCCTGGCTGATGTGCGTGCGGGGCAGGGCGTAGGGACCGGTCAGCGGGCCGGGGTCGATGGCGCAGCCGTACGTGTAGCCCGCGTCGCGCACCGCGTCGGCCACGCGCTGGTCGAAGGTGCCGTACGGGTAGCAGAACCCCTGGGGGGGCTCGCCGGTGACGCGGCGGATCAGGGCGCGGCTGCTGCGCGTCTCCAGGCGCAGCTCTTCGTCGGTCGCGCGGGTCAGGTCGCGGTGGACCAGCCCGTGCGAGCCGATCTCCATCCCTGCCTCGGCGGCCTCCCTGATGCCGCTTTCCGTCAGCAGGGGTCTGCGCGGGCCGAGGGGGTCCCATTCGTTGGTGCCGCCGGGGCGGCCGGGCAGGACGAAGACGGTCGCGGTGCAGCCGTGCCGGCGCAGGGCGGGCAGGGCCGCGTCCAGGAAGTCGGCGTAGCCGTCGTCGAAGGTCAGTCCGACCAGTCCGCGGTCGCGGCCGGCCGCGCGGGCCCGCAGCAGGGCGCCGACGCCGACGCCGGTCAGTCCCCGGCGGCGCAGCCAGCGCAGGTGGTGGTCGAGGCGGTCGGCGGCGACGGTGATGCCGTACGGGTCGTCCCTCGGGTCCGCGACGGAGTGGTACATCAGGATCCACGGGGGCGCGGCCGTCGGTGCGGGGGGACAGGTCCTGGTGGGGCGGGGGCCCCGGGCAGTCGGGTCAGCGGTCATGGCAGAACCTCTGTCGGGTGAGTGCCAGCAGGTGGAGGACTTCGGGGGCTCTGACCGCCAGCCCCGTGAGCACGAAGGTGACGGGGACGAGGACGCAGCCGGCGCAGAGACTCAGCAGTGGGCCGGCCGGCAGGGGGGCGGCCGCCCAGCCCGCGGTGGCGGCCGCCGCGGCGGCGACGATCAGTCTGCCGAGCGCGAGGCTGACCCCGCGTACGTCGACGGGCAGTACGCGGGAGCCGAGGCCGGCCAGCAGGAGCAGAGCGGTGGTGGTGATGCCCACGGCGTTGGCCGCGGCGATCCCGTAGACCCCCCAGGGGCCCACGGTGACCGCGCCCGCCGCGATCGTCACGGCGAGCCCGGCGCCCATCGAGGCGGCGGGGTACCAGGTGGGCCGGGCCGAGGAGAAGAACGGGCGGCCCAGCGCCCCCACCAAACAGTGCCCGAGGAGGCCGAGCGCGTACAGCCGCATCACCGTAGCGGTGGCGGCGGTGTCCTGGGCGTCGAACGCGCCGCGCTGGAAAAGGACTTCGATGATCTGCGGGGCGTAGCCGAGGACCATGGCGGTGCCGAGCAGGACGATGGCCCCCGCCACGCCCAGGTCCCGTTCGACGCGGCGGCGTGCGCGCTCCAGGTCGCCCTCGGCCATGGCCTGGGCGAGGGCGGGGAAGGTCACGGTGCAGATCATCAGCGACAGCACCATCGGCATCTGGGCGACCTTCTGCGCGTAGTTGAGGTGGGAGATGGCGCCCGCGGGCAGCCCGGAGGCGAAGAAGCGCTCGACCAGGACCTGGGACTGCCGGCTGAGCGTGAAGGCTATGACGGGCAGCAGGAGGGCGATGCCCAGGTGCCGGATGGTCGCGGCGCGGGGCGTTCCGGGCGGCCGGCGGGTGCGTCGGCCCGGTCGGCGCGGCCCCACCAGCCGTACGAATCCGGGCAGTTGGACGAGGACCATGAGCAGACTGCCGAGGGCCACTCCGGCGGCCGCGGCGCGCACTCCCCACATGCTGTGCAGGGCGAGCATGGTGGCGATGACGCCGAGGTTGTACGCGACGTACACTCCGGCCGGCGCGAGGAACCTGCCGTGGGCGCGCAGCCCCGCACTGCAGTAGCCGGTGAGGGCGAAGGTGAGCACGGTGATCGAGGTCAGACGGGTGCAGTCGACGGCCAGTCGGGGGTCCTCGAAGCCGGGGGCGAGCACCCGCACGACCCAGGGCGCTCCGAGCATCAGCAGCCCCGCCAGGCAGGCCAGCAGGCCGAAGAGGCGCGGGCAGGTGGCGGTGACCAGCGCCCGGACGGGGTCCGGCTCGGAGCCGTCCGGGGCGGCGGCGGCACGTCGCAGGAGGGCGTGGCTGAAGGCGGGGATCAGCAGCAGCGCCATCGCGTCCTCGATCAGCAGGGTCGCGGCCATCTCGGGCACGGTCCAGGCGATGAGGAAGGCGTCGCTCTCCAGCCCCGCACCGAACAGGTGCGCGATGGTCTGGTCGCGCACCAGGCCGAGCAGCGAACCGGCCGCGGTGAGTGCGGCGGTGACCCACGCGGCGCGGACGAGCAGACGCCCGAGCCGGGGCGGTTCGCTCTTGCCGGGGGTTGCGGCACTGCCGGTCGCACTGTCGGTCGCCACGGGCGGGACGGCGGCGGGATCCACCTCCTCGGCCGGGTCCGTTCCGGTCCTGAGTTCGCTCATGTCGCTGCCCGCGCTTCCGCTTCGACCGGCGCGCCCGGGACCCGGGCCGACGGGCAGGCGGGGGCGGGGGATGCCGCGTGCCGCGGTCCCGCCAGCGCCCACCAGGCGGCCAGGCCGAAGACGATGCCGGTGAGGACGGTCGAGGGGCCGCCGATGTCGGCGTACAGAAAGTCGACGGTCTGCCACAGGGCCAGTCCGACGGCCACCAGTCCGCAGTCGGCGGCGGCCACGGTCCGCCTCCCGGCGGGCAGCAGTCGGCGTACGCCGCCCACGAGCACCGCCGCCCAGCTGCCGACGAAGGCGGTGACGCCGATCAGCCCCTGCTCGCTGAGGACGAGCAGATACATGTTGTGCGGGGACAGCAGGGGCTGCTTCTCGAAGGAGCGGCCGGCGCCCGCGGTGTCGCTGCCCGAGGACAGGCCGATCGAGGCGTGCGCGTCGCGGTGTGCGGGGAACCCCTTGAGTCCGACCCCGGCGGCGGGCTGTTCGCGCCACATGCTCGTCGCGGCGGCCCACATGGTGTACCGGTCGTTGACGGACCGGTCGGGGGTGTCGGTCACCTGCGTGATGCTGGTGAGCCGTTGCGAGATCATCTCGGATCCGACGCCGAACCCCACGACCAGGACCACCGAGGCGGGCACCAGGACCGCGAGGGTGCGCATCGCCAGGCGCCGGCCGGCCAGCAGGAGCAGGGTGGCGCCGGCGATCACCGTGGCGATCCAGGCTCCCCGGCTGAAGGACAGCGCCAGGGGTACGACGAGACCCATCGCGGCGACGAGCGCTGCGGGCCGCAGCCAGCCGGGGGCGTGGCGCGGCGTGCGCAGGGCGAGTGCCGCCGCGGCGAGCAGGCCGTAGGCGACGACGGTGGCCATGCCCATCACGTCGGTGGGCCCGAAGGTACCCACCGCGCGGATGTCCTCGCCCATGTAGGACGCGCCCGTGCCGGTGACGTACTGGTGGACGCCGACGACGCCCTGCACGAGCGCGAGTACGACGAGGCAGCCGGTGACGACCCGGAAGCCCCAGGCGTCGCGGATCAGCAGGACCACGGCCAGCGGCACCAGGACGAACACCTGGAGGTAGCGGACGAAGCCGGTCAGGCTCAGCGCGGGGTCGGCCGAGGTGACGGTGGCGATCGCGCAGCCCACCGCGGGGGCGCCGAAGACGAACACGGCGACCGGTGCCAACGGTTTCGTCCTGCGGCGCAGTACGCCGACCAGGGCGCAGAGCACCACGGCGCCCGATGCGGCGTCGGCCGGGGTGACACGCGCCGGGCCGCCGGCCCCGGCGCCGTGCACGGGGGCGGCCAGCAGCAGCACGGTCGCGAGGACCGGCAGCAGCGGCCACCAGCGCGCCGTCGCCTCCCGGACACGGACGGCCGCGGCCGGTGGCGGTGCGGGAACGGCGGTCCCATGGGCGTGCATGCTCAGCTGCCTCCGAACCGGAACAAGGAGGCGGCGGTGCGCACGAGGATGCACATGTCCTGCCACAGCGACCAGGTCTCGATGTAGTGGTTGTCGAACCGGGCGCGGTCCTCGATCGATGTGTCGCCGCGGAGCCCGTTGACCTGGGCGAGGCCGGTGATGCCGACGGGCACGCGGTGGCGTGCCCGGTAGCCGGGGTAGGTCTGGCCGAACTGGGTGACGAAATAGGGCCGTTCGGGCCGGGGGCCGACCATGCTCATGTCGCCGCGCAGCACGTTCCACAGCTGTGGCAGCTCGTCGAGCGAGGAGCGTCGCAGCAGGCTGCCCACCGGACTCATCCGGCGGTCGAGAGCAACGCTCCAGCGGGTGGCCGACTCGTGCGCGTCGGCCGGCCGCAGGGTGCGGAACTTGAGGAGGACGAACGGCCGCCCGTGCAGTCCGACGCGTTCTTGACGGAACAGGACGCCCGGCCCGTCGGAGAGCCGGACGGCGAGCGCGCAGACTGCGAGCACGGGCGCGGCGAGGACCAGGAAGACAGCTGCCAGTACGACGTCCAGGGTTCGCTTGGCCTTCAGCGCGACCGTCTTCCGCGGCACCGCCATGGGGCGCACGGCGAACCCCCACAGATGGTCGGCGCCCGCCGACGCGCCCGGCCCCGCGGAGTCCGCGGCTGGGCCCTCGACGGCCCAGAGTCGGCAGCCGAGTCCGGTCAGCAGCGCGGCCAGTGCCTGCGGGTCCACCTCGCCCTCGTGCGGCCGGAGGAAGACGGCGTGCCGCACGTCGGCCTGCACGACCGCCCGGCTGACGTCCTCCGCCGTGGCGAGCACGGGCAGGGTGCGCAGGTCCGCCGACGGTTTCTCGGGCGTACCGACCCGGCCCACCGGCCGCATGCCGTACTCGGCTCGCTCGTACAGGGCGGCGGTGAGGCGCTCGGCGGCGGGTCCGCCGCCGACGACGAGCGTCGACTGGGGGTTTCGGGCGGCGCGCCGGCGGTTCAGCCGGTAGGCCCCGGCCCGGCCCCCGCACACCAGCAGGGCCTGGAGGGCCGCCGCCGCGCATACCGCCGACCACCCTCCGGGCTCGGAGCCGTACGCGGCGAGCGCCTCGGTGGTGACGCACCACTGGAGCAGGGCGAGACCGCAGAGCGCGGGCAGTTCGGCGAGCGCGGCCGGGGAGAGCCGCGGACGGTACAGGCCGCAGTGGGCGAGCAGCAGCAGCTGTACGCACACCAGCGGGACGATCGGCCACCAGGGCCGGGCGATGCCCGGCGACAGCAGCAGGGCCGCCGAGAGAGCGATCGCGTCGCTGGTGAGCAGGGTTGCGAGGTGCCTGTTCCCGCGGGCCGCGTTTCCGGCGGGGGCGGCGGGCCGGCGCCGTGGGGATCTGCGGGGCGCGTGCAGCAGCGTCGAGCTGAGGACGGCCTCGCGGGGGGACGCCTGCGGCGCGGGCGCGCTCTCTGTCGTCATTACGGGGTGCACTCCCTCGTTGCGGGCCGGGACGGGCCGAGGACTTCCTGGTAGAGGTCGAGGACTGCCGCAGCGGTGGTGCGTACGTCGTGTGCGGCGCGGGCGTGGCTCCGGGCCCGCCGTCCCAGGGCCTCCCGCAGGGCGGGGTCGGACAGGAGTGCGGTGAGTGCGCTCCGCAGCGCCGCGGGCTCCTGCGGCGGTACGAGGCAGTGGGCGCCGTCGCCGGGAGGCAGGCTCTCCCGGGCGCCGCTGACGTCGCTCACCACGACGGGGGTGCCGCAGGCCATGGCTTCGAGGGGGGCCAGGGCCATGCCCTCCCAGCGCGAGGGGAGGACGACGACGTCGGCCGCGCGCAGCCAGGGCCGGGTGTCGGCGACCGCTCCGGTGAACAGCACCCCGGGCGGGGCGAGGTGACGCAACCGCTCCCCCTCGGGGCCGTCGCCCACCAGAACGAGCCGTGCGCCCGGAACCGCCCGGACAACCCCGGGCCAGGCCCGCAGCAGGACGTCCTGCCCCTTCTGCCGGCACAGCCGGCCCACGCAGACGACCAGCGGGGCGCCGGCCGGCAGCCCGTCGAGCGGCGGCACGTGCGCGCGCGCCCCGGTGCGGTCGGGCGCACTGTCGGCGCCGAACCGGTCGAGGTCGATGCCATTGCGGATCACCGACCAGCGGGCGGCGATCCCCGCTTCCTCCCCGGCGCGCCGTTCGGCTTCGCTGACGCACAGGATCCTGGTGCTCCAGCGGGCCGCGTGGCGCTCCCAGGTACGGGCCAGGCCGGCGGGGCGTCCCTCCATCGCGTCGAACGACCAGGCGTGCGGCTGGAAGACGGTCGGGATCCGGCCCCGTACCGCGAGCCGGCCGGCCAGCCCGGCCTTGGCACTGTGCGCGTGCAGGACGTCGGTCCCGCTCAGCCGGATCAGCCGGGCGGCGGTCGCCACCTCGGAGGCGAGTGCGGGGCCGGGGGCGCGGCCGGCGGACCAGGGGAGCACTTCCGCCCCGGCCTCGGCCGCCTGTCCGGCGAGGGGCCCGCCGGGCGGGCAGGCCACCAGCGCGCGCACCCCTCTGCCGACCTGGGATCTGACGAGGTCGACGACCATCCGGGCGACTCCGCCGTCCACCGGCTGCACCAGGTGAAGAACCGTCAGCGGCCGCTTCCCGGCACGGCTCTGCCTCACGGGTGGCTCCCTTCGTGCGTGGAAGTTGATCGGGCTGGGGCGCGGACATCGGAACGGGCGGCCTCGCCGCCGAGGGACCCGGTGCACTCCCCTTGGAACGGGTGCGTGCGCGGCGTCCGCGGGTATGCACCGCGCGTCGGGCCCGGGCGTTCCGGGGAGGGGCGGGAGGGGTTCTCCGCTCGCGTGGGGGCCGCGGTCGGCACGGGACCGCTACGGCGCCGGCCGCGGTGCGGGGAGAAATGCCCGGCGGTACCAGGTACCGGCCCGGACCGGGCGAACCGCATTCATATGACGAATGGAACGGACCGGATCGGCGTTTCCCCAGTGCCCGACGAAGCAGCGCTCATCGACTTCTGCACGCGTCGCACTCCGCATTCCGTAGGACAAAAGGAGGAGTGCACATTCTCAGACGGCCGATACAAGCCACAGCAGGCGCGCGTGCGCACACAGTCGAAATTCTCCTTACACCCATTCGGCGGGGCGCCCGGACGGCCGGGCGAACAGCCCCGGACGGCCGAGGAGTCAGGACTTTTAACGCTCGATCAGTCCCTTTGCGTACACCGTCCATGACACCTCACCCGAAAGAGCGCACCTACCACGGAAGACACACCGACGTTGTTACCCTTCGATTTCATCTCATCACTCAGAGTCACCAAAGGAGTGCGTGTGCGGTTCGCGTGCGTCGGCGGAGGGCCCGCCAGCCTGTACTTCGCGATCCTGATGAAGCGTCAGGATCCGGCCCATGAGGTCACCGTCTACGAACGCAACCCGGCCGGCGCCACCTACGGCTGGGGCGTGACCTACTGGGAAGGACTGCTCGACCAGCTCCGCGACTGCGATCCGGAGAGCGCCGAGAGCATCCGGGCCGCGTCGGTGCGCTGGCACGGCGGCATCGCGCACGTCGGGGAGCGCACCACCGCCCACGACGGCGACTCCGGGTACGGCATCAGCCGCCACCGCATGCTGGCGGTCCTCGCCGCGCGCGCCACCTCGCTCGGCGTACGCGTCGCCCACGAACACCCCTGGCCGTCCCACGGCCCGCTTCCCGACGCCGATCTCGTCGTCGCGGGCGACGGCGTCCACAGCGCACTGCGCGAACGTTTCGCCCGGCACTTCCGCCCCACGACCGTCGCGGGCCGCAACACCTATCTCTGGCTCGGCACCACCAGACGGTTCGACGCGTTCACCTTCAGCTTCGTGGAGACACCGCACGGCTGGATCTGGTGCTACGCCTACGGGTACGACGAGAACCGCAGCACCTTCATCGTGGAGTGCTCGCCGGAGACCCGCCGGGGCCTGGGACTCGACGCGACGGACGAGGCGGGAACACTGGCGGTCCTGACCCGGCTCTTCGCCCGGCCGCTGCAGGGGCACCCCCTCATCGGCCCGGCGGGCTCCGACGGGCAGGCACGCTGGCAGACCTTCCGGACCCTGACCAACGAGCGGTGGCACCAGGACAACGTCGTCCTCCTCGGCGACGCCGCCCACACCACCCACTACTCGATCGGTGCGGGAACCACACTCGCCATCGAGGACGCCCGGGCACTCGCCGCCGCACTGCGCGACGAACCCGCCACCGCCACCGCTCTGCGGCGCTACGAACAGCAACGCAAAGCAGCGCTGCTCACCGCCCAGAGCGCGGCGCACTACAGCGCCCAGTGGTACGAGAACCTGCCCCGCTACCTCCGGTTGCCGCCCGCACACATGTTCGCCCTGCTCGGCCAGCGCCACTCCCCCCTCCTGCCCCACCTGCCGCCCCAGCTCTACTACCGCCTCAACCGCGCCACGGATCATCTCCCGGCCCTCCGCACCCTGAAGCGCCGCCTCGCACCGCACCTCGCACGCCTCACGCACACCCCCGACCGACGGCCGGACGAGCCGCGCACGCTGCCGGATCCGCCCAAGGTCGGCGCCGCTCCGCCCCGCCGGTGATCCGACGTCGCCGTCCTCGCCGGGTCGCCCGCGGGGCCCCACCAGGTCACCCGGGACGGGCGCACCCACGCCCCTCCTGCGACGCCCGGCAAGGCGCCGTCGTCCGTCGGACGAGCCGGTCGAGCCCCCGCGGCGCCCTTCGTTGCCATCCTCCGTGAGGGCGGGTTGACTTCCCGCCACTAGTGCATATTCACTAGTGCGCAACTGATGCCCTCGCACTATGAGGTAGCAATGGCACACCTGACAAAGAGAGGCCCGTCCACGGGAAGGGCGCACGGATCCGTGCCGCGCCTGCACGCGTCGCACGCGAACCCGGAGAAGGGCGGGACGCCATGACCGTTCGCCCGTTCACGTCACATGCCGCCGTTCACTCGGGCGTCGCCCGCGTGACTCTCGCCGGCGAACTCGACCTGGACACCGCCTTCCACGTCCGGGACACGGTGGCGGCCTGCCTGGTGAAGCAGCCGACGGAGGTCCGGCTCGATCTGACCGGCGTCTCGTTCTGCGACTGCTCCGGCCTGAACGCGTTGCTCGCGGTACGGAGTTCCGCTCTGCGGGCGGGCGTCGGCCTGCGCGTCGAAGGGATCGGAACACAGCCGGCCCGGCTGCTCGCCCTGATCGGGGCCGACGGCCTCTTCGCCGAGCGGGCGTCCTCCGCGACGGCGGTGCCCGCTCCGTGCGCCGCGGAGGCCGACACCCGTCGCCCCGATGCGGCCATGGCCGTCGCCGAAAAAGCTCCGTTGCGGGGCCTTCTGGCATGATCGTGCAGTCCGCCACCTGCAAGGATGCACAGATGCCTTCACCCTCCCCGCACAGTCGTCCGGTCCGAGTCCTGTTGGTGGAGGACCACGACATGGTGGCGGAGGCCATCTGCCTCGCCCTGGAACGCTCGCCCGGTCTTCGGATCGTGGGCCGTGCGGCGTCGGTGGCGTCGGCACTGGCCGACGCGCGGCGGACAGAACCCGATGTCGTACTGATGGACCGGCGTCTGCCCGACGGTGACGGGGTCGCCGCCATCGCCGACCTGCTGGCACTCGTGCCGAACGTGCGCGTACTGGTCCTGGCGGGCGAGGGAAGCGGGTCGGTCGCCGCGCGCGTCGCGGAGGCGGGCGGAGCCGGTCTGATTCTGAAGGCCCGCGGGCTGAGCGAACTGGAGGACGCCGTCCGCCGGGTGGCCCAGGGCGAGCTGGTGTTCAGTCAGGATCTGCTCGGCGACGTGCTGGGCCGGCTGGCAGGCAGGACATCGGGTCTCGGTGCGAACCTGACGCCGCGGGAGCGCGAGGCCCTCGCCCTCCTCGGGCAGGGCCGTACCACCGCGGAGATCAGCGAACAGTTGGGAGTCGCCCTCAACACCGGGCGCAACCACGTCCAGCGGGTACTGGAGAAGCTGGGAGCGCGCTCCCAGCTGGAGGCCGTGACCATCGCACGACGGGAGGGGCTCCTCGCGTGACGCAGGCACCCCGGCAGCAGAAGCAGACGCGCAAACAGGCCGCTCCGATGTCGGAGGCCGCGTTCACCCTGCTCGTCCAAGGCGTCCTGGACTACGGCATCTTCATGCTCGACCCGCAGGGGCACATCATCAGCTGGAACGCGGGTGCGGAGCGGATCAAGGGGTACAGCGCCGAGGACATCCTCGGTCAGCACTTCTCGGTCTTCTACCCGCCCGAGGACCAGGCGTCGGGCAAGCCGCAGTGGGAGCTGGAGACCGCCGTGGCCGACGGCAGACTGGAGGACGAGGGCTGGCGGGTACGCCAGGACGGCTCCCGGTTCTGGGCCAACGTGGTCATCACCGCGCTGTGGGACGAGAAGGGCGTACTCCAGGGGTTCGGGAAGGTCACGCGTGACATGTCCGAACGCCGGGCGGCACAGCACGCCCTGCACGAGCGGCGGCGGCTGTTCGATCACCTGGTCCAGGCACAGGAGACGGAACGGCGCCGCATCGCCTGGGACGTGCACGACGATTCCATCCAGGCCATGGTCGCCGTCGGAATGCGACTGGAGTTGCTGGCGGATCGGGTGCCGGAGACGTACTCCGCGGAACTCCGGCGGCTGGACGCGTCGGTGCGCGAGGCGATCGGCCGGCTGCGCAGCCTGACCTTCCGGCTGCATCCGCCGGGGATCGACAGGCACGGTCTGGCCGACGGGCTGTCGAGTCACCTGGAGGACGTCGTGCGCTCCTCCTGGGGGATGCCCTACTCCTTCGAGCACCGGCTGGACCGTGAACCCACGCCCGAGACGGCCGTCACCATCTTCCGTATCGTCCAGGAAGCGCTGTTGAACGTACACAAGCACGCGCGTGCGAGCAGAGTCGACCTCCGGGTCCAGTCCGCGGACGGCGGCATCGTGACGCGCGTCGTGGACGACGGAACCGGCGCCCCGATGTCCCAGGACGTCGGCCGCGATCATTTCGGCGTCATCGAGATGCGGGAGAGGGCCGAGACGGCGGGCGGCTGGTGGTCGATACACAGCCGGCCCGGCAACGGCACGACCGTCGAGTTCTGGGTGCCGAACCCGCTGCCCCTTTCGGAGGAGGAGTCCGCCGGGACGGGAATTCCCGCCAAGGAGCTGTACGGGACGGGGTTTTCGGCGGCAGGGCACTCAGCGACCGAGTCTTCGCCGACCGGGCCCTGCCCGACCGCGCCCACGCCGACAGGGACGTGTGCGGCGGGAACGTCTGCGCCGGAGCCTTCCGCGACGAAGCCCTCCGGGACGGGGCTTTCCGCGAGCGGGCCGTCCGTCCCGGAGCTGGAGGACGACGCCTCATGACCGCGGTACCACCGGACGCCTCCCCCCACTCCCCCGACGCCGCCCGCCCACCGTTCAGTGTGCTCCTCTGCGACGACAACGCACTGCTCCTGGACACCCTGCGCGAGGTCGTGCAGGCCCAGCCCGACCTGGAGGTCACGGGCACCGCGCGCAACGGCGAGCAAGCGCTGCAGCTCGCACGCCGCCACCGACCGGACCTCGTGATCCTGGACGTCCGTTTCCCGGGCGGCGGCCCCGCCCTCGCCGCGGACTTGGCACACTGGTCGCCGACCACCCGCATCGTGGCGTTCTCGGCGTACGACGACAAGGCCTCCATCGAGCAGATGAAGAACGCGGGCGTCTTCGCGTACGTACTGAAGGGCGCGAGCAATCGGGAACTCCTCGCGGCGCTGCGCCGGGCGGCACGATCCCGCTGAGTCCTGCTCGGCGGATCGAGCCCACGGCAAAGGTGTGACGGCGGTGCGGCCGGCGGACGAGGTGCGCGCGGTGGTGGGCGCGTTCGGTGCGCGCGCCGTGCTCCGTCGCGCCGACCGTACGAGGCGGACGCGGGGTCCGGACGTGACGCCGGTCCGCGGCGGCGGGGTCAGGGCAGGTCGAGCCGCTGGGCCACCCGTTGGCAGAGGGCCTCGTGCCCGGCGTCGTTGGGGTGATAGCCGTCCGTGGTGTAACCGCCGAAGGCCGGCCGGCCCGTCGGCAGGCGGTGGGGCGCGTGGTCGTAGAGGTCGGCACAGGGGATGTGGAGCCCGCCGTTCTCCGCGCAGCACTCGCCGATGATCTCGTCCCAGGAGTCCACCCGGGAGACCGGCTGCGCGGAGCCGTTCCCGGTCCAGGTGAGCGCACGGTCCCCCCACACGCCGAGGACGACGACGACCGCGTCGGGGTTGCCCGCGGCCACCGCGGTGAAGAGGGCCCGGGCGGCGGCACGGGTGTCGGCCGGGGAGTAGACGTAGGTGCCGTTGCGCCGCGCCAGGCAGTCGTTGCTGCCGAGACCGACGACGACCAGGTCGCACCCGAAGGGGACGGTGTCCACGGTCGCCAGACATGTCACGCCCTGCGCGTCCCGGGAGGTCGCGCCGTTGACGCGGGTGACCGTCCAGGACTTCGCCAGCCGCGCCTGCAACAGGGCGGTCCACGGCCGTTCCTGGCTGGAGGCGAAGCTGCCGCGGCCGGTGATGCTGTCGCCGACGACTCCGTACGTGAGCGGTCGGCCCGGCGGCACCAGGGCGGGCGTGCGCGAGGCGGGAGCGCCCGCGGCGGCCGGGAGGACTGTGGCGGAGGCGGTGAGGGCAGCGGCGGTGAGCAGCCCACGGCGGTCGAGGATCATCGGACGGTCCCCGCGGGGCGGCGGGCTCCGGCGGTCCCGGTACGGCCAAGCAGCCACGCGTGAGGAAGACCTGACAAGGCATTGCCCTTCGGGACGGGAAGCGGAGCAGGAAGCGGAATCGCCTTCCTCCACGTTCCCCGCGTCCACGATCCGGCCAATCAGCTCCTCAGCCGTACGGGTGGGGCAATTGCGCCGAATCGCCGTGTCCCGTGCGTCAGGTACGGCCGGTGAGGTGGGCGAAGACGACGACGTTGCCCAGGTAGCGCCGGGTCTTCTTGTCGTAGCCGCCGCCGCAGGTGATCAGCCGTAGCTGCGGTGTGTCCGAAGGGCCGTAGACCTTCGTGTCGGGGAAGGCGTCGGCCGGGTACAGCTCGACGGCGTCCACGGTGAACACGGCGGTGACGCCGTCCGTACGCGGGACGCGGACGGTGTCGCCCTTCGCCAGCGACCCCAGGCCGTAGAAGACCGCCGGGCCCTGGGCGGTGTCGACGTGCCCGGCCAGCACGGAGGTACCGACGGCGCCGGGAGGCGTGCCGTCCTGGTACCAGCCCGCGAGGTTCTGGTCGGCGTCCGGGGGCGAGGCGAGCCGCCCGTCCTCGTCCAGGGTGAGGCCGATGAGCGGGGCGTCGACGTTCAGCCGCGGGATCACGACACGCGACGGGGCGACGGAGGGGAGCGGGCGCACGGCGGGGGCGGGGGCCGCACGTCGCGTTCCGGCGTCGAAGGCCTGGGCGGCACCCGGTTGGGGTGGTGGCGCCGCGGGGCCCCCGTCGCTGAGCGCGGTCAGGCCCCAGTAGGCGAGGACGAGCGCCAGCGCGGTACGGGCGGCTCGGTCCACTCGCTGTCGGAAACCGGGCGGAGAGTCCACGCGAGTCCTGCTCTCGTACGAGGCGGCGGGAAACGGTCCGGCCGGTGCACGCCTCGGGAGCGGGCACCGGCCGGGGCCGGGAGCAGTACCGGGGTCAGCCCTGGCCGTGGTTGCGGCGGCGGGCCATCAGCAGCACGCCTGCCGCGAGGGCTCCGGCCACGCCGACGCCGAGGGCGACCTCGGTGCCGCTGTTGTCGCTGGTGGTGCCGACACCGGTGTGCATGGCACCCCTGGGGTGCTTCTCCGCGGGCCGGGTCGGGTTCATGACCGTGTCGCCGCAGATGCGCTGGGCTTCGGAGGCCAGCATGTTCGCGTTCTGCTCGGCCTCGTCGACCTGCTGCTTCAGCGACTTGTCACCGGCTTCGTACTGCTTCTTGACCGCTTCGTAGTCGTCCTCGGCCGCCAGCGCCTGGGACTGGGCGGTTTCACAGCTGGAGGGGGCCGCCTGCGCGGCGTGCGCGGTGAGGGGGGCCGTGAGGAGAAGGGCTGTGCCGGCCAGGGCGGTGCCGGTGGCTATCGTCAGCGAACGCACGGAAATGACCTCCAAGGAACCCGGGGCGGCACCTGTGCACCGCGGCGGGGGAACGGGCTCACCCCGAGCAAAAGGGCCACGGGCCGAACCTGCATCCCGAAGACCCGTCGGTGGGCGGCGCTCAGAGGAGCGGCGCCCGGTGGCACCGTCAAGAACGCGCTGGTCGTCACGGTTTCCGTAGCCGCAGGCGCCCCGTTCATCCTCCCCACGGCCCATGCCGAACGAGTGAGGCACGGGGCCCGGTCCGGCTCCGTCCCGCCCCGGCGACGCGTCCCGGCGCCACTCGGCCCACGCGTCGGGCACGATCAGGGCTTTGACGCGAACGTCGACAGCCCTTGGCGTCGCCGCCGGCGCGCTCCGCTGCCGCGCGATCGGTAACCGACGGGGCGGGAACCTGGGGGCGACTACTGGGGCCGGTCGCCCGGTACTGTGCGGCCGTCGGTTCCGGCCGGGGCGGGGGCGTTGCCCGGCTGTGGGTCCACGTCGCAGGTTCCGGAGGTGGTCGCGCCGTCCCTGCCCGTCAGGCGCACCGGGACTCGGCCGTCGCGGTCCTTGCTGTAGGCGGCCGTGCAGATCAGCTGGCGTACCGCCGTGGCGTCCAGTCCGGCGACGGCGAGGGGCAGGTCGAGCACGACGCCGCCGGATCCAGAACCGCTTCCGGAAGCGCTCGCGGAGGTGCCGACGGAGAAGCGGACCCGGACCGTTCCGTCCGGCACCCTGGGCAGCGCGGTGTCGAGCCCCGCGGCTCTGTCCGCCGGCCCGGGGCCGTGGAGCAGTGCGGAGATCACCTTCTCGGTGGTGGGGGGCCGGACCGTCCCGCCGCCCTCCTGGTATCCGCCGCCGAATTCGCCCGTGGCAGCGACGGGCGTGAGCTGCCGGGTCACGGGGGCCAGGTCGCCGTGCGGCAGCCGGAAGAACAGCAGCGCTCCGTAGGCCTCGGAGACGAAGTTCTGCACATGGGCCGGACCGCCCGCCTCGATGACGTCGCTCTCCGGGATGCCGCAGCCGCTGAGCAGCAGCGCGGCCACCGGCCCGGCGGCCAGCGACCGCCGGTGTACCCGCCCCTGGCTCACGCGCCGTCCTCATTCCTGTGCAGCGGTATCTCGACGGTGAAGACGGCACCTCCCCCTGGCCGGTTCCCGGCGCGGACCGTCCCCGCGTGCAGTCCGACGTTCTCCCGGGTGATCGCCAGCCCGAGTCCGCTGCCCGCCGAGCGGGTACGGGCCGCGTCGGCCTTGTAGAAGCGGTCGAAGATGTGCGGGAGCACGTCCGGCCGGATGCCGGGGCCGTTGTCGGCGACCTCGGTGATCAGCACGGCTTCGCCGTCGGAGCGCGTCCCCGTGCTCAGCCGTACGGTGACGGGCGCGGCGCCGTGCCGCAGTGCGTTGCCGACGAGGTTGGCGACGACGATGTCGAAGCGGCGCGGGTCGAGCCGTACCCGGATGCCGTCCGGGAGTTCGGCGCGCACCCGGTCGTCCGTCCAGTGCCGGTTGCCGAGTGTCTTGCGGATGGCTTCGGCGGCGTCGAGTTCGTCGGTGTTCAGCTCGGCCGCGTGGGCGTCGAAGCGGGAGATCTCGATCAGGTCCTCCACCAGGACGGCGAGCTTTCCGGTCTCCGCGCTGATCAGCCTGACCGCGCGGGCGGTGTCGGGGTCCAGTTGGTCCGCGTCCTCGTCGAGGACTTCGGTGACGGCGAGCATGCCGGCGAGCGGGGTGCGCAGCTCGTGCGAGACGTCGGACGCGAAACGCCGGGCGCGTGCCTCGGCCCGGCGCAGCTCCTCGACGGAGTGTTCCAGGCTGCCGGCGGTCTCGTTGAAGGTGTGGGCGAGGTCGGCCAGTTCGTCGGTGCCGCGCACCGGAATGCGGGTGTCGAGCCTGCCGCTGCCCATGCTGTGGGCGGCCCGGCGCAGTTCCCGTACCGGGCGCAGCACACTGCGGGCGGCCAGCAGGCCGGGCAGCAGCGCGACGGCGAGTCCGGGCACGGCGCCGTTGCGGGCGGCGGTCAGCAGCGCGTCGACGTTGGTCTGCTCGTCGTTCATCCGCATGACGGCGTACAGGATCAGCCCGGTGGGCAGCGTGCTCTGCGGGCCGGTCCTGAAGACCGTGGGCATGGCGATGGTCAGATACGGGACACCGTCCTTGACGACGCGCTCGAAGCTGCCGCGGGGGTTGGCCTGCGCGGCCCGGCGCAGCTGCGGGGTGATGACGGTCGAGACGGGGCTGGTGCCCGAGGAGACGCGGATGGTGCCGTACTCGGCGAAGACGACCCACGGGCGCGGTTTGCCCTTGCGGGCGATGTCGCGCAGGATCTCCTCCGTGCCCTCGGCCCGTACGGGCAGCGCGAAGCTGGTCTGCCGGACGTGTTCGCGGAACGTGGCGACGGCCGTGTCCTGCGCGGTGTGCAGCAGGGCGTTGCGGGCCTCCCGGTAGGTCAGTGCGGACGTGGTGCCGGCGCTGACGGCGGCGACGAGCAGGAACGCCAGGACAAGGCGGGTACGCAGGCCGAACGCCGTCGTACGGCGCACCGGACGCCGTCCCCGGGCGCCGGGACGTTCGTCCCCGGCACGCCGTGCGCCGTCGCCGGACGGGGTGTGGGTGTCACCGCACGGGGTGTGGGTGTCACCGGCCGGGGCGTGGTGGGGCCGGCCGTGCGCGTCGGCGGAACCGTGGTGGGCGCCGGGCGCCGGCGGTGCGACAGAGACGTTCTCCGTACCGTCGTCGGGTCCGCCGGGGCGCTTGCGTCCGAGGAGGTTCACAGCGGTCCGAAGCGGTAGCCGAAGCCGCGCAGGGTCTGGACGTAACGGGGGGAGCCGGAGTCCTCCTCGATCTTGTTGCGCAGGCGGCGGACGCACGCGTCGACCAGGCGGGCGTCGGCGTGGTAGCTGTGCTCCCACACGTGCTCCAGCAGTTGCTGGCGGCTGAAGACCTGGTCGGGAGCCGCGGAGAGGTGGAGCAGCAGCTTCAGTTCGGAGGGCGCCAGGGCAAGGCGCCGGCCCGCCTTGGTGACGGTCAGGCCCGCCCGGTCGATGGTGAGGTCGCCGTGGACCTCGGTGGTCTGCCGTCCCGGGCCGGTGTGCTCGATGCGGCGCAGCACGGCGCGGATGCGGGCCTCGATCACGTCGGGGCGGGCGGGCTTCACGATGTAGTCGTCGGCGCCGGCCTCCAGACCCACGATCATGTCGAAGTCGTCGCCGCGGGCGGTCAGCATGATGATGGGCAGCTGGCTGTCCTCGCGGACGCGCCGGCACACCTGTACGCCGTTCATGCCGGGCAGCATCAGATCCAGCAGCAGCAGGTCGGGGCGGAACTCCGCCAGGGCGGCCAGTCCGTCCTCGCCGGTGGCGGCCGCCCGGACCTCGTGGCCGCGGCGGCGCAGACCGAGTTGCACGCCCTCCCGCACGGCGGGGTCGTCCTCGATGAGCAGTACGCGAGGCATCAGAAAACTCCCGGGGTGGTCAGCGCCTGGCCAGTCGGCGGCGGGCGCCGGCGAGCAGCGCGTTCAGTTCGGTCAGCCGCAGCGGGCGGGCGAGCAGCAGGAAGGTGAGCACGATGGCGGCGGCTCCGGCGGCCGCCGCGGCCGGAGCCCCGGCCCGTGCGGCCCCGGTCGCGGCGAGGTGGCCCAGTGCGGCGGCGGGGACGGCGGCGAGCATCAGCCGTACGTGGGCCGAGACGGGCGAGGACCGCCACGGCCGGGGCACGGCCAGCCGACGGCTCAGCACCAGGCCGGTGACCGCCCACCCCGCGAACAGGGCCAGCGAGTACGCCGCCGCCATGCCGGTGACCGCCCAGCGGGCCGGCAGCAACTGGGACGCGGCCACGGCCAGGCCCGCGTTGAGGGCGACGATCACCAGGTTCAGCAGGAAGGGCGTACGGGTGTCGCCGAGGGCGTAGAAGGTGCGGGAGAGCACGTACTGGCCCGACATGGCGACAAGGCCGGGCGCGAACGCCATCAGGATGCCGGCCATGGCGGCGGTGTCGGCCGCGCTGGTACGGCCGTGGCCGAAGACGAGGGCCATCACCGGGTGGGCGAGGGCGACCAGTACGCAGGCGGCCGGAACGACCGCGGCGGCCGAGGCGCGCAGGGCGTGCGAGACGTCCCGTCGCAGGGCGGCGGTGTCCGCGTCGGCGGCCGCCGCGCTCATCCGGGGCAGCAGGGCCGTCACCAGGGAGACTGTGATGATGCCATGCGGTACGACCCACAAGACATGGGCATTGTTGTACGCGCCGTAGCCGGGGCCGCCTTCGAGGCCTGCGGTGGTGGCCAGCCGGGTGGTGACCCAATAGGCGGCCTGGTTGGCGAGGACCAGCAGCACCAGCCAGCCCGCCGCGCGCAGGGGGCGGGTCAGTCCACTGCCCCGCCAGCCGAAGCGCGGACGCCAGCGGAAGCGGGCCGCGCGCAGTGCCGGGAGGAGGGCGAGTGCCTGCGCCGCGATGCCTGCGGTGGTGCCCCATCCCAGCAGCGCGGTCTCGCCCGCGGTGAGCCTGGCCCCGCCGCCCAGGGCCAGGGCCAGGTACAGGCCGAAGACGCCGATGACGACGACGTTGTTGAGGACCGGGGCCCACATCATGGCGCCGAACCGGCCGCGTGCGTTGAGCACCTGCCCGAGCAGGGTGAACAGTCCGAGGAAGAAGATCTGCGGCAGGCAGTAGCGGGCGAGGGCGGTCGTCATCTCGGCCTGGGCGCCGCTGTAATCGGTGTAGGCGTCGACGAACGCGGGGGCCGCCCACACGGCGGTACCGGTGATCGCGAGCAGGGCGAGTACGCAGACGGTGAGGAGCCGGTCGGTGTAGGCGGCGCCGCCGTCGGCGTGCTCCTTGGCGGCCCGGACCAGTTCGGGCACGAAGACGGCGTTCAGCGCGCCGCCGAGGAGCAGCATGTAGACGATGGTGGGCAGTGCGTTGCCGACCGCGTAGCCGTCGGCGGTCGTCCCGATGGTGCCGATGGCCGCGGCGACCACCGCGGACCGTACGAAGCCGGTGCCCCGGGACACCAGGGAACCGGCGGCCATGACGACGCTGCTGCGCGCCGTGGAGGTCCGGGGAGCGGCTCCGGGTGTGCAAGCCGCTCCGGCCGGGTCGGCCGACCGGGCCCGCGGCAGCGCGTTGGCCGTGCAGACGGTTTGGTCCTGGGGCATCGCTGCGCCCGTGGAAACCGCTGCCGGGGCGTTGCCCGGATCGGCTCCGGGCGGGGTCTCCGTACCCGGGACCGCGCCCGGTGGCGTCGTGCCGGTCCTCGTCGCCTGCGGCCTCACCGGCGGTTCAGGTACGCCTGGAAGGCGCGGTAGAGCGTCTGGTTGGCGCTGCCGCCCACGGCCTTCTCCCATTCCCCGAGCGTTTCGACGACCTGCCCGCCCGTGCCGAGTTTCCACCGCAACAGTCCGTACGCACGTTCGCCGGGGTCAAGAGTGGAGGGTACCCCGCGCATGTCGTAGACGTCAGCTCCCCGTGCGTGGGCGTCGAGGAGCATGTGCCACTGCAGGGCGTTGGAGGGCCGCACCTCGCGTCGGTGGTCGGCGGAGGCGCCGGTCTGGTACCAGGCCCTGCGGCCCACCGTGATCATGGTGTGGGCGGCGAGCACCTCGCCCCGGTGGCGCGCCAGGTAGAGCTTCATCCGGCCCGGCTCCTCCGCGTTGAGCGCCGCGTACTGGCGTTCGTAGTAGGCGAGCGAGCGGCCGAGGCGGAACCCGTCGCGCTCCTCGGTGATGCGCAGCAGCCGGTAGAACTCGGGCAGGTCGGCCGCGCTGCCGACGACCACCTCCACGCCCTCCTTGCGGGCCCGCCGGACGTTGCGCCGCCACTCCTGGTTGAGGCCGGACCACAGGTCCTCGCCGGTGCGCCCGGCGAGCGGCACCTGGAAGACGTGGCGCGGCTGGGCGTCGCCGTCGTGCCCCGGACCGTCGTCGCCGCAGCGGCGCCAGCCCCGGGCGCGCAGTCGTTCGGCCACCGCGGTGCCGAGCGGGTCGACCTCGCTGGCGAGGACGTCGCCGAGGCGCCTGCCCGGACTGCTGAGCGGCTTCAGCAGGGCCGCGTCCCAGCGCCGGTGGGCCGGTGAGGGGCCGATGCGCACGGCGAACGCGCCCGCGCGGCGCAGGTGTTCCAGCATCGGGTCGAGCCAGCTGTCGATGTCCGGCTCCGCCCAGTCGGCGACGGGCCCTTCGGGCAGGTACGCGAAGTACTTGCGGGTGCCGGGGAGTTGCCGCAGCAGCACCAGGGCCACGCCGGTCAGCCGGCCCGCCTGCGGGTCGGGGCCCCAGCCGAGCAGCTGGGCACGCCAGCCCTCTTTGACGTCGGCCCAGGACGGCCACTGGAGGAACGCGGCGCCGAGCGCCGCACCCCGGCCGGAGGCGAGGAAGGCACGGTAGGCGTCGGCGCTGACGCAGCCGAGGCGCAGGACCGGGCGGTCGCCCTCGTCGTGCGGGAACGGGGGCGGAACGAGCAGTGCTGACACGGTGGCGGCCTCTCCATCTCCCCGGCCTGTCCCGGGGTCGCACGAGATGCTCACAGCCGTGCGTGACCGCCCCGCGCGACGAATGTGACCGGACCATGACCGTTCCTCACCAGCCGCCGTCACATTGGTCCGACACCGCTGACCTGGGCTTCTGCGGTTCTACAGTCGCCGTATGCGCGGTCGGCCGCCTCTGGCCGGCCGACGCTCCCTTCCCGTTTCGGAGGTCCTGTTGAACCGTTCACGTGCCCGCGTCCGCCCCTCGGTGCGTCTCGCCGCCGCGGCTCTGCTCGTACCGCTGGTGGCCGCCTGCTCCTCGAACGCCGCTCCGTCCGTCGCGCCGGGCAGCGACACGGCCGGGAAGAACGAGGACCGCCCCCTGCACGTGACGGTTGCGCCCACGGGCCGGCAGGCCGCCGCCGGGAAACCGGTGACGGTCACCGCGGCGGGCGGGCGGCTCACCGCGGTGACCGTCACCGACGCCAAGGGCCGCGAACTGACCGGCGAGGTCTCCGCCGACGGCCGTACGTGGGTCTCCGCACGCAAGGCCGCACCCGGCACGGCGTACACGGTCACGGCGGCGACCCGCACTCCGGGAGGCACCGCAGGGACGAGCCGTTCCTCCTTCGCCACCGCCCCGGCGGACGCGGTCAACAAGGTCGACTGGCGGCCGGGCGCGGGCAGCACCGTCGGCGTGGCCCAGCCGGTCTCGCTGGTCTTCGACCGTCCCGTCCGGAACCGGGCCGAGGTGGAACGGCAGTTGAAGGTCACCACCTCGCACCCGACCGAGGGTTCCTGGGGGTGGATGCGCGACTGGTCGGGCAAGGACCGGGTGGACTGGCGGCCCAAGCAGTACTGGAAGCCCGGCACCAAGGTCACCGTGAACGCCGAGCTGAACGGCACGGATTCGGGTGCCGGCGGCTGGTTCGTCCGCGACTACACCACCGGTTTCACCGTCGGCGCCCGGCAGGTCGTCGAGGTGGACCTCGACCGCCACCACCTCACGCTGCTGCGCGACGGGCAGAGCGTGCGGCGCATCCCGGTCTCCGGCGGCACCCCCGGCGGCGAGAAGCGTTCCTGGCGCGGGACCGCCGTCCTCATGTCGAAGGAGGGCACCATCAACATGAACTCCGAGACGGTCGGCCTGCGCGACGCCTACGACAAGATGGTCGACTACTCGATGCGCCTCACCTGGTCGGGCATGTACGCGCACGCCGCCCCGTGGAACGCCGCCAACTTCGGCAGGGCCAACCGCAGTTCGGGCTGCATAGGGATGAGCGACGCCGATGCGGCCTGGTTCTACGGCCAGGTGCGGCCGGGGGACCCCTTCGAGATCACCGGCAAGGACACCAAGGGCGTCGTCGCCCCGGGCAACGGCTTCGGCCAGTGGAACCTGTCGTGGGCCGACTGGCAGCGGCTGAGCGCCCTGCGCTGAGGGCGCCGCGCCGCGCCGGGGTTCGGGGATGCGGTGGCGTGCCGTGCGCCACGCCTCCCCGGCGAACGGGGTGCCGTGCCCGGCCCCTTCCCCGGGGCGGGGCGGCGGTCAGTGCGCCACGGGTCTCGTGCCGCGGGCGTGCAGGGCGCTCCAGTCGAGTGCCGACTCGGCCTCGCGGGCGGCCTCGTCCGCTGCGTGGCGCGCGGCCGCGGCCACGTCGCCGTGTTCGGCCACCAGGGCGTGGTAGATCGGCTCGGTACTGGATATCGGGGATGGCATGGTGCTGGAGTCCTTCGCGCTCGCCGCCGCGTGGGCGGAGTGGATGACCGGTAACAGGGTGTCAGCCCTCGAAACTACAGTGCGGCCGTCCGTGCCGCTCGCGCGGACGTCCGGGGCCCCGGCACAGTGCCGGGGCCCCGGACGTCCGGAGGGGGATCAGTGTTCCGGTGTGCCGGAACCGCCGTAGGAACGCCGGGCCGCGTCGGCGGCCTTGTCGGTCTGGGCGTCGTACTTGTCGTTCGTACGCTCGTCGGCCAGCCGCTCGGCGCCCGCGACCCCCTTGTCGGCCTGGTCGGGGTGGCCCTTGGCCATCTCCTTGGCCTTGTCGGCCATGTCTCCCAGCTTGCCCATGACTACCTCCTGCGAAGAGCACGTGCGTCGTACTGCACCGCAGGTACCCGACGAGCCCGCTCCTACGCAGCCAAATTTCGTCCGACCATCCGTCAGAGCACCAGGGACAGCAGCAGGACGAATGCGCCGGCGACCACCGAGATGATGGTCTCCATGACCGACCATGTCTTGATGGTCTGGCCGACGTCCATGCCGAAGTACTCCTTGACCAGCCAGAAGCCCGCGTCGTTGACATGGCTGAAGAAGAGCGAGCCGGCGCCGATCGCGAGGACGAGCAGGGCCGCGTGCGTGGTCGACATGTCTGCCGCCAGCGGTGCGACCAGGCCGGCGGCGGAGACCGTCGCGACGGTGGCCGAGCCGGTGGCCAGCCGGATGACGACGGCGATCAGCCAGGCGAGCAGGAGGGCGGGGATCGCCCAGTCCTCGGATATCTGCAGCACCATCCTGCCGACACCGGAGTCGATGAGGGTCTGCTTGAAGCCGCCGCCCGCGCCGACGATCAACAGGATGCCGGCGATCGGGGCGAGCGACTTGTCGACGGTCGCGGTGATCCTGCCCTTGGAGAACCCGGCGGCGCGCCCCAGCGTGAACATGCCGACGACGACGGCGGCGAGCAGGGCGATCAGCGGCGAGCCGACCACGTCGAAGACGCGCTGCACGGTGTGTTCGGGGTCGTCGAGGACGATGTCCACGAGGGCCTTCGCCAGCATCAGGACGACGGGGAGCAGCACGGTGGCCAGGGTCGCGCCGAAGCCGGGGAGGCGGGGAGCACCCTCGCCGGGCTCGCCGGTGGCCGCGTCCAGTTCCTCGGACGGGCGGCGCGGGATCATCTTCTCGGGCACCGGGACGTCCACCCAGCGGGCCGCGACCTTGGAGAACAGCGGGCCGGCGATGATCACGGTCGGGATCGCGACAAGCACGCCGAGGGCGAGGGTCACGCCCAGGTTGGCGTCGACCGCGTCAATGGCGACGAGCGGGCCGGGGTGCGGCGGGATCAGGCCGTGCATGACGGAGAGACCGGCGAGGGCGGGGATGCCGATGCGCATGAGGGAGTAGTTGCCGCGCTTGGCGACCATCAGCACGACCGGGATCAGCAGCACGATGCCGACCTCGAAGAACAGCGGCAGTCCGATGACGCTGGCGATCAGCACCATCGCCCAGGGCATGGACCTCCCGCCCGTCCGGGCGAGGATGGTGTCGACGATCTGGTCGGCGCCCCCGGAGTCGGCGAGGAGCTTGCCGAGGATCGCACCGAGCGCGATCAGCACGCCGACGCCCGCGACCGTCGATCCGAGTCCGGCGGTGAAGCTGGTGATGACCTTGTCCAGCGGTGCGCCCGCGAAGGCTCCGAGCGCCAGCGATCCGATGGTCAGGGCCAGGAACGCGTGCACCTTGAACTTCGTGATGAGCAGGACGATGACGGCGATGCCCGCGAGGACGGCGATCCCGAGCTGGGCGTGGCCCGCCGAGGTGATCGGCTCCACGGCGTCCGCTGCCAGCGTCTCGACGTTGAGACTAGTCACGGTGGTTTCCCTTGCAGGAGTGGGTCGGGGGGGAGTTACGGGGTACGGCGCGTGCGCGGGGTTCTCGTACCCCGTGAGGTGCGCCGTGTGCGGGACGGCGTGGCCGTCACCGCGCGGACGGCCGCGGGGGCCGGGGCGTGCCGCCGGCCGCGGCCGGGACGAGGGCGCGCAGGGCCGCGACGGCCCGCTCGGTGATCTCCTCGGGGCTGCCCGCGACGTCGACGGCGACACCGTCCTCGTCGGGTCCGAGAGGCTGGAGCGTGGCGAACTGCGAGTCCAGCAGCGCGGTCGGCATGAAGTGGCCCCGGCGTTGCGACATCCGCTGTTCGATCAGCTCGCGCGAGCCGGTCAGGTGGACGAAGACGATGCCTGGAGCGACGTACCGCAGCCGGTCGCGGTAGCTCCGCTTCAGTGCCGAGCTGCTGACCACGCCGCCGAGCCCGGCGCGGCCGTCGGCCCAGGAGCCGAGGGCGTCGAGCCACGGCCACCGGTCGTCGTCGGTCAGCGGGGTGCCCGCCGACATCTTGGCGATGTTCGCCTCGGGGTGGAAGTCGTCGCCCTCGGCGTAGGGAACGCCGAGCCGGGCTGCGAGCAGGGGGCCGATCGTGGTCTTGCCGGTTCCTGCCACGCCCATGACTACGACGACGTGGGGGGTGCGCATTGCTGCCTCGCTGTCTTCATCGACATCTCGCACGGCGGCCCGTCGTGCGTCACGCCACTGAAACCCATAAGGTCAGAGGAATTCAAGAGTCTGTGATCTAAAAGTCATACTTAATGTGCTCGGGTGGCCTCGTAGGCTTACGCCATGACTGCACAGGCCCGAGGGCTGCACGCCCGCGTACTCGAAAGCCTCGGGCCCGCCATCACCGGAGGGGAGTACCCGCCGGGGAGTGTGCTGCGCACCGACGAGCTGTCCCAGGAGTTCGAGGTGTCCCGGTCCGTCATGCGCGAGGCGGTACGGGTCCTGGAGTCGATGCACCTCGTGGAGTCCCGGCGCCGCGTCGGCGTGACCGTGCTGCCCACCGAGGAGTGGAACGTCTACGACCCGCAGGTCATCCGCTGGCGCCTGGCCGGCGCCGACCGGCCCCGCCAGCTGCGCTCCCTCACCGTGCTGCGCTCCGCCGTGGAACCCGCGGCCGCGGGCCTCGCCGCCCGGCACGCCACCGCCGAGCAGTGCGCGGCCCTCACCGAGTGCGCCATCGGCATGGTCGCCCACTCCCGCGGCGGCCGGCTGGAGGGCTACCTGCTGCACGACGTCGAGTTCCACCGGACGATCCTCAGGGCGTCCGGCAACGAGATGTTCGCCCGGCTCGGCGACGTGGTCGCCGAGGTGCTCACCGGCCGCACCCACCACCGCGTGATGTTCGAGGACCCGGACCCGGCAGCGGTCACCCTGCACGTCAAGGTCGCCGAAGCGGTACGGGAACGGGACGCCGCGAGGGCCGAGGAGCTGACCCGCGAGATCACTCTGGGCGCGCTGGAGGAACTGGACGTACTGGCGCCCTAGCTGCACGCACGCCGGGCACCCGTGTCCGGCCTGCCGGTGCGTATGCCGAACATGGGTGCCGAGCAGGCCGCGGAGAGTCCGAACCGGGTGTGAGCAGCCGTTACGGGCGGCCGGGGCAGGGGGCTGGCGCCGTCAGCTCTCGCCGCGCCGGACGACCTCGGTGAAGGTGACGCCCTCGGCGAAGTTCAGCTCGTACGTGCCGGGGCCAAGGTCGCAGTGGACGCACTCCTCGTACGTGGGCACGGAATCGGACGGTCCGGTGTGACAGTCACGGATTTGGCGGTCGGGCCGTAGTTGCCGGGTACGGCCGGCGTACCGGATACGGCGACCGCAACGGATCCGAAGGCGACGGCCCGGGAGTCGGCTCACAGGGGCCTGGACCTCCACCCTTGAGGTCCTCGTGCGACCCGGTGGCCGCCGACCGTGTGCTTCCGGTCAGGCCCGGGGGCCGCGCGACGCCAGGGCGTCCTTGACCTCACGGGCGACCCGGGCCGCGTCCTGGGGGTTGTGCACCACGTCCGTGTGGTTCATGTCGACGACGAGGACCTGACTGGCCGCGTAGTGGTGGTGCACCCAGTCGTCGTAGCCGGACCAGAGCGTCCGGTAGTACTCGACGAGGCTCTCGTCCTGTTCGAAGGCGCGGCCCCGCAGTCCGATCCTGTGCAGCACCGTCTCGAAGTCCGCCTTCAGGTAGACCATGAGGTCGGGCGCCTTGCGGTACGGCAGGCCGTCGATCTCGCGCATCATCTCGTCGAGCAGCCCCTCGTACACCCGCATTTCGAGGGAGCTGATCCGGCCCAGATCGTGATTGACCTTGGCGAAGTACCAGTCCTCGTAGATGGACCGGTCGAGGACGCTGTCGCCCTTCTTGTACGCCTCCTTGATCGAGGCGAACCGGGTCTGCAGGAAGTAGAGCTGGAGCAGGAAGGGGTAGCGCTTGGCCTGGATCTCCTCGGGGCTCGCCGTGTAGAAGAGCGGGAGGATCGGGTTGTCGTCCACGCTCTCGTAGAAGGCCTCGCTGCCCAGCTCCTTGGCGATCAGTTCGGCGACGCTCGTCTTGCCGATCCCGATCATGCCTCCGACGCAGATCACTGACATTCCTCGCTTCTCCCTGGGGGTCTTCTCTTCGCGGCCGGGCGGGCCGGGTGCTCCACAGCGCCGGGACGTGTTCCGGTGGCGACTCGGTACCCCAGGGTTTCCCTGCGCGACGCCACGTGGCCCCGTCCGGGCCCGTAGGGAGGATGCGCCCGGAGAGCCGGCCGGCCCAGCGGTTCCGCCGCTGCCGTGCACGGTGCCCGGCCGTCGCCCGCGACCGCCCTGAAGCATAGAGGACGCCGCACCCCGCACCCGCCGGTCCGCCCCGGGCCGCTTCGCGCGCGGCCGGTCCCGAGGGTGCCCGGACGGCCCAGGGCCGCAGGGGACGGGGGGCAGAGGGGTGGACGCAGGCGGTACGGACGAGAGGCCGGACCGAAGCACACCGAACCGCCCGCACTCCCCGCCCGCGTCGGGGGCGGGGTCAGGTGGTGCGGCGCTGGACGCGGGCCTCCCAGGGGCGCAGGGTGTACGGAGCCGTGAGCGGGGCGGCATCGGGGACGTGGGCGATCAGCGTCTCGCTGTGCTCCCACCCGTCGGGCAGGTCGACGGTGAGGTCGGTTCCGCCGAAGTTGGCGAGTACCAGCAGTTCGGTGCCGGATGCCGCGTCGTGGCGCGTGAAGGCGTAGAGCTGCTCGTGGTCGGGGTGGAGCAGCTGGAAGTCGCCGTGCACGAGCGCGGGTTCGGTGTGCCGCAGGGCGATGAGGCGGCGGTAGTGGTGGAACACGGAGTCCGGGTCGGCGCGCTGCGCCTCGGCGTTGACGCGGGTGTGGTCGGGGTTGACCGCGATCCAGGGTGTGCCGGTGGTGAAACCGGCGTGGCGGGTGGCGTCCCACTGCATGGGAGTGCGGGCGTTGTCGCGGCCACGGGCGCGCAGCCCGGCCAGGATCTCCTCCTCGCCGACGCCGAGGGCGCTCTGCTCACGGTGGTGGTTGAGGGACTCGATGTCGCGGAAGTCGTCGAGGGAGGCGAACGGCGCGTTGGCCATGGCGAGCTCCTCGCCCTGGTAGACGTACGGCGTGCCGCGGTGCAGGTGGAGCACGGTGGCGAGGAGCTTCGCCGAGCGGTCTCGGTGGGCGGGGCTGTCGTCGCCGAAGCGGGAGACGGCGCGGGGCTGGTCGTGGTTGTTCCAGTACAGGCTGTTCCAGCCCGTACTGCCCAGGCCGGTCTGCCAGCGGGCGAGGCTGGCCTTGAGGTCGGTCAGTTTCAGCGGCCGTACGTCGAACTTGCCGTCGGGGCCCTGGTCGAGGCCGACGTGTTCGAACTGGAAGACCATGTCGAGTTCGCGGCGGGCCGGGTCGGTGAACAGTGCGGCCTCCTCGACGGTGACGCCGGGCATTTCGCCGACGGTGAGCAGGCGGCGCGGGTGGCCCGCGAAGACCTCGCGGTGCATTTCTGCCAGGTACTCGTGGACGCGGGGACCGCAGATGAAGTGCTCGCTGCCGTCCCCGTGCGTGCCGCCCGCCGGGACGGTGCCGTCCGGCAGACCGGGGGCCTTGGAGATCAGGTTGATGACGTCCATGCGGAAGCCGTCGACGCCCCGGTCGAGCCACCAGCGCATCATGGCGTGGACCGCCCGGCGGACGGCAGGGTTCTCCCAGTTGAGGTCGGGCTGCTTGCGGGAGAAGAGGTGCAGGTAGTACTCGCCGCTCGCCTTGTCGTACGTCCAGGCGGGGCCGGAGAAGAAGGACCCCCAGTTGTTGGGCTCGGCGCCGGGCGTTCCCGGTTCCCTGCCCTCGCGGGCCGGGCGCCAGACGTACCAGTCCCGCTTGCTGCCCCCGGGGCCACTGTCGCGGGATTCGGTGAACCAGGGGTGCTCGTCGGAGGTGTGGTTGACGACCAGATCCATGACCAGCTTCATGCCGCGTCCGTGGACGGCATCCAGGAGCTGGTCGAAGTCGGCGAGGGTGCCGAAGAGCGGGTCGATGTCCTGGTAGTCGCTGATGTCGTAGCCGTTGTCGTCGTGCGGGGAGGGGTAGACCGGGGAGAGCCACAGGACGTCCACGCCGAGTGCGGCGAGGTGGTCGAGCCGCCCGGTGATGCCTTGCAGGTCGCCGATGCCGTCACCGTTGGAGTCGGCGAAGCTGCGCGGGTAGATCTGGTAGACGACGGCGTCGCCCCACCAGGAGTCGGCAGGACTTGCTTCGTTCCCGGGCACGTCGCACCTCTTCGGGTAGGTCTGGCCTGCGTGCGAGCCCGACGGGCTTCGACGGTCCTGCGGTGTCACCTTCAGTCCCCTCGGCGTTCGGTCCTCTCGGCGGTGTGCCCGAGTTCCCACCGGTACCCCGCCGTGGAGCGCTTCACGCGCGGCATCGAGGCGCAAGGGTTGGCCAAGGAAGGGGAACGGGCCGCCCGGGCCCCGCCGTTGTGCACGCGCCCAGACCGGCGCTCCCCCCATTGACACGCGCGGGGCGTACGCGGATTCTGCTGTACCGGTCCACGAAACTACTGGTCGGTAGGGGGAGTCGTGACGATGTCACGTCGAAGGGCACGGTCCGGACTCGCAGCTCTGGGTGCGGCGGCGGTACTGGTGGGTGGGGCGACGGCGCCGGCCGGCGCGACCCGCGCCGAGCGGTACGTCTCGCTGGGCGACTCGTACACCTCGGCGCCGGGCGTGCCGACGCAGGTCGACGCCAACTGCGGACGGTCGAACAACAACTACCCGTCCCTCACGGCGCGCAAGCTGCCCATGGCCTCGTTCCGCGACGTCAGCTGCGGCGGGGCGACCACGGTGGAGATGTGGAAGGCACAGGGCACCAACCCGCCCCAGCTCGACGCGCTGACCAGGCACACCACCCTGGTCACCCTGCAGATCGGCGGCAACGACATCGGCTTCGGCGAGATCATCGCCACCTGCGCGCGGCTCAGCTACACCGACCCCACCGGCGCCCCCTGCACGGCGCACTACACCGCCGGCGGCACCGACGTCCTGGCGCGGCGGATCGCGGCGGCCGCGCCCCGGGTGCACAAGGTCATCAAGGCCATCCACCAGCGGGCTCCGCGCGCGAAGGTGTACGTACTGGGCTACCCGGCGATCGCCCCCGACAAGGGCACCGGCTGCTGGCCGTCCCTCCCCACCGCGGCCGGGGACGTCGCGTACAGCAGGGCCACCGCCAAGCGGCTCAACGGCATGCTCCGGATCGTCGCCACGCTGTCGCGCGCCACCTACGTGGACACGTACAAGCCCTCCATCGGCCACGACGCCTGCCAGGCGCCCGCCGACCGCTGGGTGGAGCCCCTGGTCCCGGCGTCGCCCGCCGCGCCGTTCCACCCCAACGCCGCCGGTGAGCAGGCGATGGCGGACGCTCTCCTGAAGCACCTGGCGCGGCCGGGTCGCGGGCACTGAGGACCCTTACGCGGTCGCGCGCTCTCCCGGGGCCTTGGCCACTGTCGCCGCTCCGGTCCCGGGAATGGCCGGTTCGGCGCTCGTATTTCCCCGTCGTGGCACTCCAGTATGTGCTCCGGGCTCGTGAATGCCCGTCCACCCGGAAAGGGCACTCGGGCCGGTTCCACGACGAGGGAGGAACCCTGTGCATCTGCTCGGAACCCGAACCGCTCGGGCCGCGGCAACCGTCTCGACCGCCGTCGCGCTGACGCTCGCGCCACTGGCGGGGAGCGCGCACGCCGGCAGCGAGGCCGCCACGGTCCACGGATGCCCCAGCGGCTACGTCTGCCTGTATCCGAACGCGAGCTGGAACAACGACCAGCCGGCGTTCAAGTGGTACCGCTACGGCTCGTACAACCTCAGCAACCAGTACGGCTACAAGCGCTTCTTCAACAACCAGACCGGCGACGCCAAGGCGCGCAACTGCCTCGGGTACAACGGCACCAACTGCCAGGGCAACCAGCGAGCCGGTACGTGGTACGACTACGACTACACCCCGTACAACTCGGTGAAGCTGGAACCGTAGACCCGGATTTCGCCGGGGCGGTACCTCCCGGGCGGAGTCGTCGTGCACGCGCGCGAGCGGGCAACACCTCGTCCAGGAGCCACCGGCCCCGGGATGCGCACACCGCCCGCGCACCTGCCCTCGGGGAGCCGGCCCCCGAGGGCAGGTGCGCGGTGTTTCCGGCCGCCCAAGTCGGTGCCGTGCCTTCCGACGCGGCGCGGGGAACCCGTCCGGGGTGCGGCGCAGACGCCGAAGCCGGTCGGTTCCCTCCGCGTGCCGGACGCGCGCGCCGGGACCTCAGCGACTTGAATGACGGACCATGACCACACAACCCTCGCACCTCACGATCCTGTTGGTTCCCGAACACCTCGCCGACGACAGCGCGCCCGTCGCCGAGGAGTCCGCCGTACGCTCGGCCGTCGTCGAAGCGACCGGCGAGACGGGAGCCTCCGGCTATCCCCGTTACGCCGGGAACGGCATGGTCGCCGACATCGATCCGAGCACCCGCACGGTCGAGGCGCTGCTCGTCGACGGGCGGGAACTGGACTACGGGCTCTCCGCACGGGTGGCGGACAGCCCGGACCGCTGACCCGGCGGGGCCGCCGCGGGACGACGCGGCCGGCGGCCGCCCGCGTCCTGTTCCAGGGGTCGTCTTCAGCCGAATCCGCCCACTCCCCCACCCTCCTGACGCTCAGCCGGTAGCGTTTTCGATCACCACCGGGCCGCAGCAGCGCGGCCCGGCCGGGATGTCGAAAGCCGAAGGGGCGGGTACGGATGACGGATGTGGAGACCTCTTTGAAAGAGGCCATGACCTCGATCGAAGGGAGCGTGGGGGCCGCACTGGTCGACTACACGAGCGGCATGGCGCTGGGAACGCTGGGCGGAGGCAAGGACCTCGATCTGACCGTGGCCGCCGCGGGAAACACCGATGTGATCCGGGCGAAGATCCGCACCATGGAGATGCTCGGCATCGAGGAGGACATCGAGGACGTGCTGATCACGCTCAGTGGCCAGTACCACCTCATCCGCCTCCTCAAGGGCCGGGGAGGCAACGGACTGTTCCTGTACCTCGTACTGGACAAGGCCAGGGCGAACCTGGCGATGGCCCGGCACCAGCTCAAGCGCATCGAAGCAGGGCTGGAGCTGTAACCGTCCCCCTGTCCTTCCGGTCCCGGACGCCCACGAGTTGAAGAAATCTGCAACTCGGAACATCCGAATGTGACGGGCCGAGCACCCACCGGGGCCGGGAGGCGGGAGGATGGCGGGAGCTGCGCACCGAGGAGCGGGCAGGTCCGGTTGCCGGCTCGTGCAATGGTCGAATCCGGGTGGGAGTGTTGTCGCATGCAGGTGCCGCTGTACCAGGCGAAGGCCGAGTTCTTCCGCATGCTCGGGCACCCCGTCCGGATCCGCGTACTGGAACTGCTGCAGAACGGCCCCGTCCCCGTGCGCGAGCTGCTGAACGAGATCGAGGTCGAACCGTCCAACCTCTCCCAGCAGCTCGCGGTGCTGCGCCGGTCCGGGATCGTGGTCTCGATACGGGACGGCGCCACCGTCAGTTACGCACTGGCCGGGGGCGACGTGGCCGAACTCCTGCGCGCCGCACGGCGCATCCTCACCGAACTACTGGCCGGCCAGAGCGAGTTGCTCGCCGAGCTGCGCGACGCGGAAACCTCGGTCCCGACCGGCCCGCCCGTATGACGTCGCGGGGTCGGACGTCGCCGGCGACCGGGTGGGCAGGTGCCGCCGTACGGCGAGCGGCCCACCGTCCTACCGGCTCAGCCTGTCCTCGATCCAGGCGGTGGCGAAGTCGACGACCGCGGCGGCCTCGAACAGGTGGCTGACGGCGGCGCCCACACTGCCCCGACGGCCGATCCCCGCCGCCAGCATGTCCCGGACCATCACTTCGAACGCGTCCTGTCCCTCGGGCACCACGGCCGAGTAGTCGAAGGCGCCGTTCTCGGAGTCGATGTCGCGGAAGCGACGCCAGACCCGCCGACCGTCCACGAGGACGGGCTGTTCGTAGTCCACGAACCGTTTGCCGGGAGCCGTGGCGAGCGCCTCGGCGTGATGCAGCAGCGTCATGGTGTCCAAGGGGGCGCCCAGCAGAAGGACCCGCCCGCCGTGGGTGACGAGCCGTGCGAGGGGGCTGCCGGGGCCGTGGGGGTCGTTCCAGGGGTGGTCGGCCATCAGCGCGTCCGCTGCCGCTCCCAGGGCCGCGAATCCGACGTCGGGGTGGCGGCTGCGCACGGCTCCGGGCCGGCGGCGCAGCGCTTCCGGCAGACGGCCGTTGTGGTGGTCCGCCTCGCTGAGCGCGGGGTCGTAGGCGGGGTGTTCGGCTCGCAGAGCGTCCTGCCAGGCCTGCGGCCAGGTGTCGAAGTCGTAGGGCGGCGCGTCGTTCCAGCCGCAGGTCACCATGAGGGTTCCGCGGGTTCCGACCACGTCCTGAAGGGCTCCGATGACGGTCTGCGGTCCGCCGGCCACGTACCCGATGGCGGACATCCGGGTATGGAACATGACGACGTCGCCGTCACCGAGACCGAGCGTCGCCAGGTCCCGGCTGATCCGGCTCCGGGTCACGGGGCCACCGGAACGCTTGAGCAAGTCCATATCGGCCATGCCCCGAACCTATCGCCGTGGGGTGCTGTGCGGGCAACCGTTTCCGCGAGGACGGCCTGGTCGAGGGCGACACCGGCTGCTCGACGTAGCGGCCCCTGCGGGGCCGGACCCGGCTCCTGCCTGGCGAAGTTCGAGACCGCCTTCTACCGGACCATCAACAGCGGGTTCAGGTGGTCGTGCAACGACGAGCGCCACTTTCTCTCTGGCTCAGGACCACCGACCGGACCGTAGACATGCGCGGAAAGGACTGACGGACCTGGTCACAGCATGCAGGACGTGCAGACGTGGCTTCCGGCGCCGCACGCGGGTTCCGGGAACACGAGGTGCGTCAGCGGCCGACGTCTGGGCACACGAGTAGACATGTCCGGAATTCACGCGCGTCCCACGTACGGCCCGTTCCGTTCCGCTCCCGCCGGTGAGGCGGCCCCGCACGGGGCGAGGCGGGGGCGGCGCGACGGGCTCGGCAGGCGGTTGCGGCTCAGGATCCTGGCGTACCGGGAGATCGAGTTCTGCTCCACCCGTATCCCGGGCGAGGCCGCCGGCGTCCCGGGCGAGGACGTCGGCCCGGAGGAGGACTGTCTGCTCCTCGTCCACGGCCGCAAGGTCGTCGGGCAGATCCACTACCGCACCTGCACGCCCTGCGGCGAAGGCGTGATCACGGGGATCGACATCAGCGAGCACCTGCGGTCCACCGGCATCGGCACCCGGGCCCTCTCCCATCTCCGCGCCCGTCACCCCGGGGTTTCCTGGCACAGCACCCTCACGCGGCGCACCACCCGCGACCTGTTGCGCCGCATGGGCATCCGCAGCGCCGCACCCCACCCGCTGTGCGTCCACGCCGACCGCACCGTGGCACAGGGTCCGGGTCCTCAGTCGTCGCGGGCCGTCCCGCAGGCCGGGCACAGCCCCCGGTAGACGACCGCCGCCTCCGAGACGGCGAAGCCGAAACGCTGATCGGCGGGCAGGGCGTCCAGCAGGTCGCCGTCCGGGTGCACGTCACGGATGACACCGCAGCCGGAGCACACCAAGTGCTGGTGCGCGAGATGGGCGTTGGGGTCGTACCGCTTGGCGCGGCCGTCGGTGGCGAGTTCGGCGACCTCGCCGAGCGAGACCATCTCGCCGAGGGTGTTGTAGACGGTCGCGCGGGAGATCTCCGGGAGCCGGCCCACCGCGAGCGCGTGCACCTCGTCCGCGGTGAGGTGGACGTGCTCGCCGTCGAGCACTTCCGCGACGACGCGCCGCTGGGAGGTCATCCGCCAGCCGCGCCCGCGCAGCCGTTCAAGCAGGTCACTCATGACGGTCCGCCCATTCGGTGTCGGTTCGGCGTCGGAAAAGTGCCGTAATTTCGACGGCAGTTGTCAGAGTACGGAACAAATAAGAAACCGGCGAGCGTCTTGACCTGGAACCTGTCCACCATAGGATCAAGTCCTGACGACGGGCCGGACGGGCCAGGGGACACCAGGCATTCCGGTACGAGCCTCCCGCTCACTCGTCCTGCTGACCTGCCCAGTTGCGAGAGGACTCCACGGTGGAAAACCACGACGCGCTCGTCACCGACGCGAAGACCGACGACACGGGTGCGACGGACGGCGCGGGAGGCTGCCCGGTCGCGCACGGCCGGGCCCCGCACCCCACCCAGGGAGGCGGCAACCGGCAGTGGTGGCCGGAGCGGCTCAACCTGAAGATCCTCGCCAAGAACCCCGCCGTGTCCAACCCGCTCGGCGAGGACTTCGACTACGCGAAGGCGTTCCTGGCCCTGGACCTCCCCACCGTGAAGCGGGACATCGCCGAGGTGCTGACGACCTCGCAGGACTGGTGGCCTGCCGACTTCGGGCACTACGGCCCGCTGATGGTCCGGATGGCGTGGCACAGCGCGGGCACGTACCGCATCAGTGACGGCCGCGGCGGCGCGGGCGCCGGTCAGCAGCGGTTCGCGCCGCTCAACAGCTGGCCGGACAACGTCAGTCTGGACAAGGCGCGGCGGCTGCTGTGGCCGGTGAAGAAGAAGTACGGGCAGAGCCTGTCGTGGGCCGACCTGATGATCCTCACCGGCAATGTCGCCCTGGAGTCGATGGGCCTGGAGACCTTCGGCTTCGCTGGCGGCCGGGCCGACGTCTGGGAGCCCGACGAGGACGTCTACTGGGGCCCGGAGACCACCTGGCTCGACGACGAGCGCTACACCGGGGACCGCGAGCTGGAGAACCCGCTCGGAGCCGTCCAGATGGGGCTGATCTACGTCAACCCGGAGGGCCCCAACGGCACTCCGGACCCGATCGCCGCGGCCCGCGACATCCGGGAGACGTTCCGCCGGATGGCGATGAACGACGAGGAGACCGTCGCCCTGATCGCGGGCGGGCACACCTTCGGCAAGACGCACGGCGCGGGCCCCTCGGAATCCGTGGGCGACGACCCGGAGGCCGCCTCGCTGGAGCAGCAGGGATTCGGCTGGCGCAACAGCCACGGCACCGGCAAGGGCGCCGACACGATCACCAGCGGCCTGGAGGGGATCTGGACGGACACCCCGACCGCGTGGGACAACTCCTTCTTCGAGATCCTCTTCGGGTACGAGTGGGAGCTGTTCAAGAGCCCGGCGGGCGCCCACCAGTGGCGTCCGAAGGACGGGGCGGGAGCGGGCACCGTGCCCGACGCCCACGACCCGTCGAAGACGCACGCCCCGACCATGCTGACGACCGACCTCGCGCTGCGCCTGGACCCGGCGTACGAGGCGATCTCGCGGCGCTTCAAGGACGACCAGGCCGCGTTCGCGGACGCCTTCGCCCGTGCCTGGTTCAAGCTGACACACCGTGACATGGGCCCGGTCGTACGCTACTTGGGTCCCGAGGTACCGAGCGAGACGCTGCTGTGGCAGGACCCGCTGCCCGCGCTGGACCACGAGACGGTCGGGGACGCGGAGATCGCCGACCTCAAGGAGCGGGTGCTCTCCTCCGGTCTGTCGGTCTCCGAACTGGTGTCGACCGCCTGGGCGTCGGCCGCGTCCTTCCGTGGCAGCGACAAGCGGGGCGGGGCCAACGGTGCCCGGATCCGGCTGGAGCCGCAGAGCGGGTGGGAGGTCAACGAGCCCGACCGCCTCGCGCAGGTCCTCCGTACCCTGGAGGGCATCCGGGAGTCCTTCAACTCGGGCCGCACCGACGGAAAGCGGATCTCCCTCGCCGACCTGGTCGTCCTCGCGGGCGGCGTCGGCGTGGAGAAGGCGGCGAAGGACGCGGGCACGGACGTACAGGTGCCGTTCACGCCGGGCCGGGTGGACGCGTCGCAGGAGCAGACCGACGTGGAGTCGTTCGCCGCGCTGGAGCCGACCGCCGACGGGTTCCGCAACTACCTCGGCAAGGGCAACCGGCTGCCGGCCGAGTACCTCCTCATCGACCGGGCCAACCTGCTGAACCTGAGCGCCCCGGAACTCACCGTCCTCGTCGGCGGGCTGCGCGTGCTGGGCGCCAACCACCAGGGCTCGCAGGCCGGTGTCCTCACGGAGTCCCCGGGAACGCTGACGAACGACTTCTTCGTCAACCTGCTGGACATGGGCACGCGGTGGCAGTCGGTCGCCGGTGACGCCAACGCCTTCGAGGGCCGCGACGCCGCCACCGGCGACGTCAGGTGGACGGGCACCCGCGCCGACCTCGTCTTCGGCTCGAACTCCGAGCTGCGCGCGGTCGCCGAGGTCTACGCGAGCGACGACGCGAAGTCGAAGTTCGTGACGGACTTCGTCGCAGCGTGGCACAAGGTGATGGAGCTGGACCGGTTCGACCTGGTCTGACGCGCCGTACGGGCCGGCCGGGCGGTGAGCCGGCCGGCCCGTTGGCGTACGGGACCGTCGGTGTTCCGCGACGGTCGGTGTTCCGTATCACCTGGTCATGTGCCGAGCGTCATGCGCCGAGCGTCTCGTCGAAGAAGTCGTCGATGTGGGCGAGGACGCGGTCACGGTCGGAGCCGGGCAGGCCCATCGCCACGTGGGTGCTGAATCCGTCGAGCAGGGCCCGGATGCGGGTGGCGATGCGTTCCGCGTCCACCGCTCGGAGTTCACCGCGCGAGGCGCCCTCGACGAGCAGGGCCACCAGGTCGCGGTGCCAGGACAGTTCGATGTCCAGGAGCCGGCCGCGGGCCGCGTCGTCCAGGGCGCGGGCCCGGTTCCACAGCTCCAGCCAGAGCGTCCAGTGCGGGTCGCGGGGCGCCTCGGGGACGTACAACCGCACGTACGCGCCGAGCCGCTCGCGCACCGGGACCTGCCGGGCGAGGGCGGAGCGGCGTTCCACGCCCAGCTGCTCCTCGCTCCATTCCAGGGTGCGCAACAGCAGCTCGTCCTTGGAGCGGAAGTAGTACAGGAGGTGGCCGCTGCTCATCCCGACCTCCCGCCCCAGCCCTGCCATGGTGAGCTTCTCCAGGCCGTCGTCCGCGATGGCTGCCATGGCGGCGGCGAACACGGTCTCACGCGGCGGGGCGGCCTTGCGGCGACGGGGGGCGGGGGCTTCGGCGGCTTCCTTCACTCGTACGTTGTACCTGACGCGGAGTGGGCCGGACGCCGGGCGGTGGAGCTGTCGAGTGGTGGATGACATCGGGGGCGGCGCCCTGCCGAGGTCCCGTTCCCGACTATCGGTCGCGGTCGTCGGCTTCCGGCTTCCGGCTCCCGGCTCCCGGCTCCCGGCTTCCGGCTTCCGCGGGAGAAACCCTGGTGCGGTGGACCGGTGGCCGTGCAGCAAGGCTCGGTGGCTACTCTCGTCCCTCCATCGTTCTGGATCGCAGGGGAGCAGACTGTGCGCAACGCCGCCGTGACGACCGAGGGCGACCGGATCCGCTGGGTCGAGTTGCCGGGGCAGGAGCCGTCGCGCGTGTACGTGCACGGACTGGGCGCCAGTTCACCCGCGTACTACACGGAGGTCGCGGTCCATCCCCTGCTGGCGGGCCGCCGATCGCTGCTGGTCGACCTGTTGGGTCACGGCCTCAGCGACCGGCCGACGGACTTCGACTACAGCCTGGAAGCGCACGCGGATACGCTCGCCACGGCCCTGACCTCCGCGAATGTCACCGGAGCCGAACTGATCGCCCACAGCATGGGTGGCTCGGTGGCCATCGTCCTGGCCGCCCGGCACCCGCAGCTGGTCTCCCGTCTGGTCCTGGTGGACGCCAACCTGGACCCGGTCCCGCGCACACCCGGCGCTGCGGGCAGCAGCGGTATCGCCGCCTACTCCGAGCAGGAATTCCTCACGGACGGCTGGGAAGCGGTCCGCGACCGGGTCGGCCCCCACTGGTGGTCGACGATGCGTCTGGCCGGCCGTGCGGCCCTGCACCGCAGCGCGGTCCACCTCACCCGCGGCACCGTCCCCACCATGCGTGAGCTTCTGCTGGACCTGAGGATTCCCCGCGCCTATCTGCTTCCCGAGGCCGACGGCCCGCTTCCGGGCACCGACGCACTCACTGCGGCCGGGGTGTCCGTCGTCATGGTTCCGGACTGCGGACACAACATCATGCTGGACAATCCGGAAGCCTTCGCCCGCGCCACCGCTGCCGCGCTCACCGAACCTCGTTGACCACGGCAGCAGACCGTGCGGAGCCGGGAGGAGAGGCGGTTGGGGACATGGCTCAAGCGTATCGGCGGGCACCGACACGTCAGCCGCAAAGGCGCCGCGCTTCTGCCAGTGCCAGGGACCACGGGTACGCCGCAAGCTGCTTCCCGCCGGTCCCCGGCTGGTGCGGCTCCCACTCACCCGGACCGTAGAGGACCCGAACCCCCCACTCCCGCAGCACCTCGACCGACCGACGGGTAGCAGGATGCGCGTCCAGGGCCGTCGACCAGAACGGAAGGGCCACCACGGGCACGCCGATGCCGACCATTTCGATGACGAGCCCCAGCGCGTAGGTATCCGAAACGCCCGCAGCCAGCTTGTTCGCCGAGTTCATCGTCAGCGGCGCGCACACCACGGCGTCCGCTTTCGGGTTGCTCTTCTCCTCGCTCGACCGACGCCACGACGAGCGGACCGGGCGCCCTGTCATCTTGGCCAATCCGGCCTCGTCGAGGAACCCGCCGTCGACCGCGGTGGGCGTCCCGATCACGCAGACGTCCCACCCGTCATCGACTGCTTCGCTCACCAGCCTGCCGAGATCCGATGCGGGGCCGGCCGCGCACGCGATGACGTAGAGCACGGGGGCTGTCATACCGGCACCGCCGCACGCGAGGCGAGCTGCCGCAGTTCAGGCAGCCTCCCCGCTCGGTCGCGGGCCACCATCTCCCCGATCAGCTCCTTCACCACCGGTCGCGACAACACTTCCTCCTCGGCTTCCTTCTCCGCTGCCAGCAGTGCGCTCACCGCCTTGTCCGGCCGGCCGCACAGGTGCAGGGCGCGCGCCACATCCATCCAGTACACCGCGCGCCGCTCCGTCACAGCCAGCTCGTTCACGTCGACCTTCCGGGCCGCATCCAACGCCTGCCCCCTATCCGGGAGGGCGAGGACTACGTCTTCTGCTGGCGTCAGCAGCCCAGGTGTGGCCCTGCGTGCAGACGCAGGGCCATCTGCCGTCGGGAGGGTGAGAACGGGTCACACCTTCGGCTGCTGCTGGGTGACACAGTGAATGCCGCCGCCGCCCGCGAAGATCGTGCGGGCGTCGACGAGGACCACTTCGCGGTCCGGGAAGAGGCGGCGGAAGAGCGCGGCGGCCTCCTCGTCGCGGGGGTCGTCGAAGGCGCACAGGACGACGCCGCCGTTGCAGAGGTAGTGGTTGATGTAGGAGTGGTCGACCCAGTGGCCCTCCTCGTCCTTGACACCCGCCGGGGCCGGGACCTCGATCACCTGCAGCGGGCGCCCCTTGGCGTCGGTCTCGGCGCGCAGCAGGGCGGCGATGCGCCTGCACAGCTCGTGGTCGGGGTGGGCGGGGTCGGGCTGGGAGTGGACGAGGACCACGCCGGGTGCGGCGAACGCGGCGACGATGTCGACGTGGCCGAGGGTGCCGTAGCCGTGCGGGGGGTAGTCGGCGGTCAGGCCGCGGGGCAGCCATATCGCCTTGGTGGTGCCGAGCTTCGCGTGGATCTCCGCCTCGACCTGTTCCCTGGTCCAGCCGGGGTTGCGTTCGGGGCCGAGCTGGACGGTCTCGGTGAGCAGGACGGTGCCCTCGCCGTCGACGTGCAGCCCTCCCCCCTCGTTGACGAGGGGGGAGGCGTGGACGGGTACGGAGGCGAGGTCCGCGACGTGTGCGGCGACCTTCGCGTCCTGCTCCCAGGACGCCCACTCCTGGGCGCCCCACCCGTTGAACACCCAGTCCACGGCGGCCAGTTGACCGCTCGACACGTCGGTGACGAAGGTGGGGCCGATGTCGCGCATCCAGGCGTCGTCGAGGTCGTGCTCCACGAGGTCGACGCCGGGGCCCAGGAGGGCGGCGGCGCTGCCGGCCTGGCCGGGGGCCACGACCATGGTGACGGGTTCGAAGCGTCGCACCGCACGGGCCACCGCCGCCCATGCCTCGCGGGACTCGGCGAGTTCCGCCGGGTCGGCGAAGGTGGTGTTGGGGCCGGGCCAGGCCATCCAGGTGCGCTCGTGCGGGGCCCATTCGGCGGGCATGCGGAACATGGTCGTCCTTGGGGAGTGTGGGGTTTTCGCGGGTCAGAGGAAGTACAGGCGGTTGAGCGGGACGGAGTCGGAGGGTGCGGAGCGCAACGGGTCGCCGTCGAGGGTGACCAGGCCCGTACGGCCGTCGACGTCGACGGTTCCGGTACGGGAGTTGAGGAGGAGGTCGGCGGGACCGATGCCGCGGGTACCGCGCACGGCGACCCTGCGGCGGCGGGTGGGCATGCTGTCGTTGCCCTGGGCGAGGGCCGCCTGGGCGACGAAGGCGACGGAGAGGTCGGCGGGAGCCGCGCCGTGCGCGCCGAACAGCGGTCCCAGGACGAGGGGTTCGCAGGTGTCGGTGGCGGCGTTCGGGTCGCCGGTCACCCCGTACGCGGGGAAGCCCGATTTCAGTACGAGCTGCGGTTTGGCGCCGAAGGAGTCGGGCCGCCACAGGACGATGTCCGCCATCTTGCCGACCTCCACGGAGCCGACCTCATGGGCGAGACCGTGGGCGAGGGCGGGGTTGATGGTCAGCTTGGCCATGTAGCGCAGGACCCGGGCGTTGTCGTCGTCGCCCTCGGCGCCGCGCTCCGCCTTCATCTTCCCGGCGAGCTGGAAGGTGCGGCGCACGGTCTCCCCCGCGCGGCCCATGCCCTGGGCGTCGGAGGAGGTGATGCCGATGGCCCCGAGGTCGTGCAGGACGTCCTCCGCACCCATCGTCCCGGCGCGGATGCGGTCGCGGGCCATGGCGGCGTCGCCCGGCAGGTCGGTCTTCAGGTCGTGTACGGAGACGATCATTCCGTAGTGCTCGGCGACGGCGTCCCGGCCGAAGGGCAGGGTGGGATTGGTGGAGGAGCCGATGACGTTCGGCACGCCCGCCATCTTCAGGACGTTGGGTACGTGTCCGCCGCCGCAGCCCTCGATGTGGAAGGCGTGGATCGTCCGGCCCTCCAGCACCCTCAGGGTGTCCTCGACGGACAGGCACTCGTTCAGCCCGTCGCTGTGCAGGGCGACCTGGACGTCGTGTTCCTCCGCGACCCGCAAGGCGGTGTCCAGGGCGCGGGTGTGCGCGCCCATGTCCTCGTGGACCTTGAACCCGGACGCCCCGCCCTCGGCGAGCGCCTCGACCAGCGGCGCGCCGTGCGAGGACGAACCCCGGGCCAGGAAGCCGATGTTGACGGGCCAGGCGTCGAAGGCACTGAAGGCGTGCCGCAGCGCCCAGGGCGAGTTGACGCCGACGCCCCACACCGGGCCGAACTCCTGGCCGATGATCGTGGTCACCCCGGAGGCGAGGGAGGCCTCCATGATCCGGGGCGAGAGGAGGTGGACGTGGGTGTCCACCGCTCCGGCGGTGGCGATCAGGCCCTCGCCGGAGACGATGCTGGTCCCGGTGCCGACGACGACGTCGACACCGTCGAGGGTGTCGGGGTTGCCGGCCCTGCCGACTCCGGAGATACGGCCTTCCCGGATCCCGATGGACACCTTGCGGATGCCCTGGACGGCGTCGATGAGGAGCACGTTGCTGATCACCACGTCGCAGGTGTCGCGCACCGCGGCGGCCTTGAGGTGCAGCCCGTCGCGGGCGGTCTTGCCGAAGCCGGCGAGGAACTCGTCGCCCGGCCGCTGGGAGTCGGACTCCACCCGCACCACGAGCCCGGAGTCCCCGAGCCGCACCCGGTCGCCGGTCCGGGGGCCGTGCACGGCGGCGTACTCGTACGGGGTGATGGCAGCGGTCATGGGGTCGCCTCCGTCGGACGGGGGGTGGTGGTGGGGCAGGGAGACACAGGAGCCAGGGGGCGGATCCCCGACTTCACGCACACGCGCAGGGCCCGAGGCACGGGGCGGGCGGGCGGCAGCGGTACGGGATCCGGCGGGGGTACGGCACCGGTGGACGGTACGGGGCGGGCCGGCGGTACGGCACCGGCCGGCGGTACCGGAGGGCCCGGCGGTACGGGACCGGCGGACGGTACGGGGCGGGCCGCGCGGTGGGGTGCGGTCGGGCCGCCCGTCATGGCCGCGCTCCGAGGTAGCCGCACGCCGCCGCCCGGCGCAGGGCTTCCTCCTTCGCCCCCGGGGCGTCGAGCGCACCGTCGACCAGGCCGGCGAAGCCGATCGCGACGCGGTCGCCGCCGATCGGGAGCAACCCCACGTCCGCGCTCTCGCCGGGGCCGAAGCGGAAGGAGGATCCGGCGGGTACGGCGAGCCGCATCCCGTACGCGGCGGCCCGCGGGAAGTCCAGCCGTGGGTTCGCCTCGAAGAAGTGGAAGTGCGAGGTGACGGACACCGGCACGTCGGCGGTGTTGCGCACGGTGATCCGTACGGTCGGGGCGGGGTCCTCGTACCCGGGGCCGGGCAGCAGCGCCCCGGGGGCGTCCTCGCCGAGCGTGCCGCCGCCGATGGGGTCGCTCACCACGGCGAGCCGGGAACCGTCGTCGAAGACCGCCTCGACGTGCACCTCGGTGACGACGTCGGCGACGCCCGGCAGGACGTCGTCGGGTCCGAGCACCCCGCGGGCCGCTTCGATCGCCTCCGCGAGCCGTCGCCCGTCCCGCGCCGCCTCGCAGACGGTGTCCGCGATCAGGGCGGTCGCCTCGGGGACGTTGAGCCGCAGCCCGCGCGCCCTGCGGGCCCGAGCGAGTTCCGCCGCTCCGAAGAGCAGCAGCCGGTCACGTTCGGTCGGGGTCAGTCGCACGCCTTCACTCCTCCGGTTCACCCTTCCGGCATCGGTTAGAACACCACTCTAAACACGAGGTGACTCGATGGGAAACGCAGTCGCAGGCTCTGTCGTTTACTCGCCAGGGCAGCAGCGAGCGACAGGTGGCCAGTCGGCGATGAGTTTGAGCAGTGCTCAAACAAGCCGCGTGCGTACACGTGGAATCTCCGTCGGAATACGTGACCGAGGGTGTCGTGATTTGTTGCGAGGCTCATGACCACGACGTCGAAGCCGTCGGCTCCCGGGCCGACGGCCGTACGTGATCCCGTCGAGCGAAGGACTCTGACATGGCAGTGGAACGCACAGCGGTCAACCCCGTGGCGTGGTCGGTGGAGATGGGGTTCAACCAGGGCGAGGTCGTCTCCGGGCACACCCGGACCCTGTACATCTCCGGGCAGACCGCGATGAGCGACGAGGGCAAGCCGCAGCACGACGGCGACATGGAGGCACAACTGGCGCTGAGCGTCGACAACCTGGAGGCCGTGCTCCGCGAGGCGGGCATGACGCTGGCGAACCTCGTCCGGCTCAACGTCTGCACGACCGACGTGGATGAGCTCTTCCCGCACTACGGCGTGCTGGCGGCACGGTTGGGCGCGGCCGGAGTGGCACCGACCACCACGATGCTCGGCGTGACGCGGCTGGCGATCCCCGGCCAGCTGGTCGAACTGGAGGGAACCGCCGTCGCGTGACGCGGCCGGGGGCCGGCCTGGCCCGGGGGGCCGGGCGGGGGGCGGGCCGGTCAGCTGGTCGGGAAGCCCGTCCCCGGGGTCGGGCCCCGTCAGGGCCGGGAAGCCGGCCAGCTGATTCCCGCCGCCACCGGCAGGTGGTCGCTGCCGGTGGCCCGAAGGACCCGGGAACTCATCGGTTGCATCCCGCGCACCATGATCTGATCGATCCGTACCAGCGGGAACTTCGCCGGCCAGCTGAAGCCGAAGCCGTGCCCGGCCTCCTCGTGGACGGGGCGCAGTCGAGCGGTGAGGACGTTCAGCGCACGGTCGTCCGTGGTGCCGTTCAGGTCGCCGAGCAGGATCACCCGCTCGTTCGGCTCGGCGGCGACGGCCGCGGCGAGCGCCCGCGCACCCCTGTCCCGGTCGGCCGTCGCGTAGCCCTCCCGGGGGTTGACGCGCACGGAACCGAGGTGGGCGACGTACACGGCGAGGGGCCCGCGGGCCGTGTGCACCGTGGTGCGCAGCGACCGGTTGTAGGTCATCTTGACGTGCGCCGGCTTGGCGTCCCCGAGCGGGCCGGCGTCCATCAGGGTGTCGACGGGCCGGGTGCGCGACAGCGGGCGCTTGCTCCACAGCCCGACCGTGCCCTGCACCGTGCGGTGCGGATACACCTTCGCCAGCTCCTTCTCGTAGGTGCTGCGGGCGTCCTCGGTCACCTCCAGCAGCGCCAGCAGGTCCGCGCCGGAGGCGGCCAGGACGCGGGCGGTGCCGGCGGGGTCGGGGTTCTCGGCGCCGACGTTGTGGCTGATCACGGTGAGGTCGGCGGCCGGGCGGGACTTGTCGCCCAGCAGTCCGCCGAACTGCCCCAGCCACACCGCGACCGGCACCAGCAGCGCGACGGCCGCGATGGCGGAACGGCGCCGCAGCGCCGCGAGGAGCAGCACCGGGACGAGCAGGCCGAACCAGGGCAGGAACGTCTCCACCAGGCTGCCGAGGCCGCCGGCCCGGTTCGGGATGTGCGCGTGCAGCAGCATGAGCAGGCCGAGGAGCAGCGCCGACGCGGCGAGCACCGGGCCGCGTTTCCAGGGCCCCGGCGGCGGCGTACGGCTGCCCGCCGCCCCGCCGGTTCCGGCGGCAGCGGCAGGGGTGACCGGCGGTCCGCCGGTTCCGGCGGCAGGGGCAGCGGTGACCGGCGGTCCGCCGGTTCCTGCGGCAGGGGCAGCGGTGACCGGCGGTCCGCCGGTTCCGGCGGCAGGGGTACGGGAGACCGGCGGGCCCTCCGTTCCGGCAGCCGTCGCGCGGCTCCCCGTAACCCCGCCACGGCCGCCCGGCGCAGGGCCGTCCGCCGCGTAACCGGATCCGGCGGCCGGACCATTCCGCGCATCCGCCGCACCCCCGCCCCCGGCACCCACCGGGATGTCCTCCCGGCTCCTGCCGCCGGGTTCCGTGGTGTCCGCCTGCGTCATCGTCTGCTCTCTCCCGCGGCCGGGTGCCGCTGTCTGTCGTCCGGTTCCTGCTGCGGCTGCTGTCTCTCGGGTCGTCAGCGCCGCATCCTCGGGTCCTGGGTGGGGTCGGCGAACATCGGCGGGCAGGTGCTGCCGACCGCCTCCGTGCGCAGTTCGTAGTGCCACGGTTCGTTGCCGTAGATCTGGCACAGCCCGTACGCGGCGCCGTGCCGGGACAGCCACCTCGTCGCCCCGGAGCGCCCGATGTCGACCGCGTCGCCCGACACGTGGGGAGACGTCGCCGCGGAGGCCACCCACCGGGAGGCCTCCTCCTCGGACCCGTACTTGGAGACCGCCTCGCGCAGGAGCCGGTTCTGGTAAGCCGGGGAGCGCCACCCGCTGTTGACGTGGAACTCGACGCCCGCGTCCGCGGCGTCCCGCGCGGCCCGGCGCAGGGCCTTGCGCAGGTCCGGGTCGAGCCTGCTCACGGCGGGGAACGTGTCGTCGAAGACCGTCACGCCCTCGGGCACGACGCCGTCGGCCCGGCCCGCCGCGGCCCGGGGGCCGCTCCCGGGCCTCTCCGCCGGTCCCCCGGCCGGGGGAGGCTGGGCGGGCGGTAACGACGAGGACGAAGCGGGCGGGGACGTCGGTCCCTGGTGGCCGAGGACCGGGGTGATCACCGCCAGGACGGCCGCCGGGCCGAGGACGACGAGCCAGCGGATCCGGCGGGTGGTGGTGGCTGCGGGTGCATCGGTGCGAGTCATACCGCCAGTGAAGGCAGGGCGGCGTTGTCGGCCCGTATGCGGTTTTTGATACACCGGCGATAGGGGCCGGCTCGTAGCCTGAGGACCATGCGTGTACTGATCGTCGAGGACGAGCCCTACCTGGCGGAGGCCATCCGCGACGGCCTGCGCCTGGCGGCGATCGCGGCCGACACCGCGGGGGACGGCGACACCGCGCTGGAGCTGCTGGGCGTCAACGCCTACGACATCGCCGTCCTGGACCGGGACGTGCCCGGCCCCTCCGGTGACGAGATCGCCACCCGTATCGTCGCCTCCGGCAGCGGCATGCCCATTCTCATGCTCACCGCCGCCGACCGGCTCGACGACAAGGCCTCCGGGTTCGGCCTGGGCGCCGACGACTACCTGACGAAACCGTTCGAACTGCGGGAACTGGTGCTCAGGCTCCGGGCGCTGGACCGCAGGCGCGGGCACAGCCGGCCGCCCGTACGGGAGATCGCGGGGCTGCGGCTGGATCCGTTCCGGCGCGAGGTGTACCGGGACGGCCGCTACGTCGCGCTCACCCGGAAGCAGTTCGCCGTACTCGACGTGCTCGTCGCCGCCGAGGGGGGTGTCGTCAGCGCCGAGGAGCTGCTGGAGCGGGCGTGGGACGAGAACGCCGATCCGTTCACCAACGCCGTGCGCATCACCGTCTCGGCCCTGCGCAAACGGCTCGGCGAACCCTGGGTCATCGCCACCGTGGCGGGCGTCGGCTACCGCATCGACACGGCGCCGGGCACCGGACCCGTGGGGCCGGGCCGTGGCTAGGCGGCCCGGACTGAGCGTGCGCGTCAAACTCACCCTCAGCTATGCGGGGTTCCTGATGGTGGCAGGCGCTCTGCTGATGGCGGCGGTCTGGGTGTTCCTCCTGCGGTACGTCCCCGACCGCGCGATGCTCTACAACCCCGACGACAGCCCCGACGGCGGTGTCTTCCCCATCCGGTCCACCCTTCTGCACGTCTTCGTTCCGCGAGCCGCCGCCGTCCTGGCGTTCCTGCTGGTGTTCGGTCTCGTGGGCGGGTGGCTCCTGGCCGGCCGCATGCTCGCTCCCCTGACCCGCATCACGAACGCCACCAGCAGGGCCACGAGCGGTTCGCTCTCCCACCGGATCCGGCTGCCGGGACGCCGGGACGAATTCCGCGAACTCGCCGACGCCTTCGACGCGATGCTCGCGCGGCTCGAAGCGCACGTCGCCGAACAGCAGAGGTTCGCGGCCAACGCCTCGCACGAGCTGCGCACCCCCCTGGCCGTCTCGAAGACGCTGCTCGACGTGGCCCGCGCCGATCCGCACCACGACAGCGGCGCCCTCGTCGACCGCCTGCACGCGGTCAACACCCGGGCCATCGAACTGACCGAGGCGCTGCTCCTGCTCAGCCGGGCCGGCGGGCGGTCCTCCCACCGGGAACACGTCGACCTGTCCCTCCTCGCGGAAGAGGCCGCCGAAACGCTCCTTCCCCTCGCGGAGACCCACGGCGTCACCGTCGAGACCTGCGGCGACATCGCCGCCACGACGGGATCACCCGCCCTGCTGCTGCAACTGACCACGAACCTCGTGCAGAACGCGATCGTCCACAACCTGCCCGCCGAAGGCACCGTGCGGGTCAGCACCGGCGTCCGCGCCGACACGGTGGTGCTCACCGTGGAGAACACCGGCGAACAGCTCTCCCCGCAGCTCGTCCCGACCCTCACCGAACCCTTCCAGCGCGGCACCGAACGGCTCCAGGGCGACCGGGCGGGCGTCGGCCTGGGCCTGGCCATCGTCAAGAAGATCACCGAGGCCCACGACGGAACCCTCACGCTCGCCCCGCGTCCCGGCGGCGGACTGCACCTCACGGTGGAACTCCCCCGCCGACCGGGAGACCCGACGGCGACGGAGGGGCGGGCCCGGGTGGACAGGACCGAGCGGGACCGCCGGGACCAAAGCCACTAAACAGAGAGCAAAGGACCGCTCTCGGCTTCCTCAAAAGCACCTGGTGGGAACCCCTGGAGCACTCCGGGACCTTCGGCAGGCCACCCGAATCGGCCGAAAAATTCTGCGGGCGCGAACGAACCCGGCCACCGCACACCTTCCTCATAGAGGGCGTAACGGGCATACCGCCCGGCCCCACGAGGAGGATTCACTCATGCGCAAGGCATTCACCCTCTCCGCCATAGCCGTCGCCGCCACGGTGGCGATGGCTGCGCCCGCCACCGCTTTCGCCTCGGAAACCGGCGCGTCCTCGACGCCGGTCGCCGCCGCCGGCACGCCGTCCGCGACGGACACGCCGTCGGCTCACGCCTCGTCGCCGGCCCCGGGCACGCCGACGGCCGCCCCGAGCGCCTCCGACAAGGCGGAGGCCCCGGTGGTGTCGGTCACCTCGTCGCCCAAGGACAAGACGGGCTACGCGGCCGGAGAGGTCGTCCGGTTCAAGGTCACGGCACCCACCGGCGCGAAGGTGTCCGCGAAGTCGGACGCACTCGACCGCATCAGCCTGACGCCGTCCGCCGGGACCGGCGACCACCGCACCTACGCGGGCACTGGCACCGTGAAGTCCGGCTTCGGCATCGGCACCGCGCACCTGACGGTCACCGCCGACTACGGCGACACCGGCGCGCAAAGTTCCGCCACCTTCCTGGTGGACACGGAGACCCGCCCCTCCCCCACCCCGCCGGTTCCGGTTCCCGCCCACCCCTCGATGACCCTGTCGACCGACGGCGGCAAGCCCGGCGACAAGGTCGCCGTCACGATCGAGAGCGGCAACCTCAAGGGCAACGCCACGGTGAAGTCACGCGCCTTCACCGGCCCGGTCAACTTGGAGCGCGACCCCCAGCACGAGGGCACCTGGCACGGCCGGGCCACCGTCTCCGGCAACACCAGGAGCGGCTACTACGCGGTGGACGGCTACGTCGGCACCACCAAGATCGACACTGCGAAGTTCGGGGTCGCCGCGGGCAGCGCCGCCGCCACCGGCAACGGTCGGCACACGAACGAGGACAGCGGTCGGCACACCGCCGCGCACACCCGCTCCGACCAGGTGAAGCCCGTCCAGCCGCACCAGTACAAGGTTCCCAAGGGCTCCGTCCAGACCGGCATGGCCCCGGCCGCCTCCGCGAGCGGTGACAACACCGGCCTGGTCGCCGGTACGGCCCTCGGCGCGACGGCCCTGGTCGGCGCGTTCGCCCTGCGTCGCCGGCACGGCAATGGCTGAGGCGACGGCCGTCCGCCGGGACGGCCGGCGCGCACGCCGCACGGCCGCCCTGGCGGCGGCAACCGCACTCGCCGCGGCCGTGTCGGTCGGCTGCTCGGCCTCCGCCGGGGGTGCGCCGGTCACCGGCGAGGGAACGAGAAGCGTGCACGACGGTGCGAAGACCGTGCACGACGGGCAGGCCGGTACCGGGATCGTGCCCGTCGCCGCCCTCGGCCCCTCGGCCCCGGACCGGATCACCGTCCCCGACCTCGGCGTCGACGCCGAGGTCGGCTCGGTGGGCCTCGACGCCCAGGGGGTGATGGAGACACCGCCGATGGACAGGCCCGCGGAGGCCGACTGGTACCGCCTGGGCCCCGCCCCCGGCCAGAAGGGCCCAGCCGTGATCGTGGGCCACATGGACACGCCGGAAACGGAGAAGGCCGTCTTCCACGACCTCAAGGACCTCACGAAGAACGAGAAGATCGAGGTCCACCGCCGGGACGGAGCCACCGCGGTGTTCGCGGTCGACTCGGTGGAGACGTTCAAGAAGGCCGACTTCCCGACGGACAAGGTCTACGGCGGGAGCGGCAACTCGCAGCTGCGGCTGATTACTTGTGGCGGCTCGCTCACCGCGAACCGCCACTGGGACTCCAACGTCGTCGTCTTCGCCCACCTCCTGGGCAGGGCCGGGACGTAGACCGGGGTGTGGCGCCCCCTCAGCGGCCCGCGGGGCCCGCCGTGCGGACGGCGGGCCCCGCGGGCCGCTGCACGCCAGGGCCTCCGGCGGGCGCGCGGGCGGACGCCCCGCGCGGGGCTCGGGCTCACACCGGGAACCGGATGGCCCTGTGGGGCCGCAGGCCGGTGGCCGGGACGTCCCGAGAACGGGAGCGCGGTCGGGGGGGCGCCGGGGCGGCGGGCGGCCCCGACGCGGCCCGGGGCGGGGGGGGGTGGCCGCGGGGGCGGGGTGTTTTGGGCGCGAGCCGGGGGGGGGGGCCGCGCGGGGCGCGCGGTGGCCGCGCCGCCCGGGGCCGGCGCCCC
>NZ_JACHEM010000015.1 GCF_014207445.1 Streptomyces candidus
GGGGGGACCCTGTGGGAGAGTAGGACGCCGCCGAACAATCATTGCGAAGAGCCCCGTGCCGGGGATACCGGTACGGGGCTTTTCTGCGTTCACGGCGTCCATTACGCTGGCTGCGTCGGCGCGCACCCGTCACGGGGCGCGACCATTTTCTCGCAGGAGTGTGAACGCTGTGCTGCGCACCATGTTCAAGTCGAAGATCCACCGGGCCACGGTGACCCATGCAGACCTCCACTACGTCGGCTCCGTCACAGTCGACGCCGATCTCATGGAAGCCGCCGATCTGTTGGCCGGCGAGCTCGTGCACATCGTGGACATCACCAATGGGGCCCGGCTGGAGACGTACGTCATCGAAGGTGAACGCGGCACCGGAGTCATCGGGATCAACGGCGCTGCCGCCCATCTCGTTCACCCCGGCGACCTTGTGATCCTCATCAGTTACGCCCAGGTCGACGACGCGGAGGCACGGAAGCTCACGCCGACCGTCGTCCATGTGGGGGAGGGCAACCGGATCGTCGGCACAGGCACTGACACCGCCGAACCCGTGCCGGGCGGTACCGCCCGGCGGCCCGCCGGTGCCGCGAGTGTGGACTCGGCGGGCGGGGGCAGCCGCATGGGGAGAGAGTGGTGAGCAACCGCCCGACAGAAGGCGGTTCCCGACACTCGACCAGACTCCGCAACCTGGAGGTCGATCAAGCATGACCCAGCCCCACCCCGATCCCGTACCGCCCGCGCCGACTCCGTCGCCCGGACCCACGGGCCCGGACCCGGGACCGCTTCCCGGCCCGCTGCCGGGGCCGTCGCCCGTACCGCCCGGCCCGGCACCGGATCCCATTCCGCCGGGGCCGCTGCCCGGCCCCGTACCGCCCGGCCCCGGCCCCGACCCGGCCCCCGAGCCGGCGCCGGGTCCAGCAAGCTGACACAAGGGCCCATGGAAGGCCGTAGGGCCGCCCGGAGGCCGTTCCGGGGCGGGGTACCGAGGCGTGTGACAGCCTGGGTACCCCGCCCCGTTGCGTTCAGAGGCGCGGCTCCGAAGTGGCCTCCCGCGCATGGGCGCAAGATGCCCCGCGATCGAGTAGCGGCTCCCCGGGCACAGCGCACGCAATGCGAGTGCGGGCAACCCCCAAATGGTTGGACCCAGTCCGTGGCGCCCCGCTAATGTGCGAACGTGTCCAGCCCCGAGGCGTCAAGACTCTAGCCACCGGCCGTCCGGTGGCCTTCCCACGTGAACGTGTACGGCTGTGCGTATGCGTCCGTTGCCATGCCACTGGACCGTCGGCGTCGTCAGTAAGAGTCGGAACACGACGTCGTTGTGGAATCCTGCTGTGCCGTTCGCTCTCTACCTGCTCGGGCTCGCCGTCTTCGCCCAGGGCACTTCCGAATTCATGCTGGCCGGTCTCGGCCCCGACATCGCCCGGGACCTGGACGTCTCTCTGCCCGCCGCCGGGGCGCTGACCTCTGCGTTCGCCGTGGGAATGGTGCTTGGAGCGCCGCTGACGGCCCTGCTCAGCGTGCGCTGGCCGCGGCGGTTCGCGCTGTTGGTCTTCCTCGCGGTCTTTCTGCTCGTCCATGTCGTCGGCGCGGTCACCGACAGTTTCGCGGTGCTTCTGGTGAGCAGGGTCGTCGGGGCGCTGGCCAATGCGGGTTTTCTCGCGGTCGCCCTTGTGACAGCTGTGGGGATGGTTCCGCCCGATGCCAAGGGGAGGGCCACCTCGGTGCTCCTCGGCGGAGTCACCCTCGCCTGCGTCGTGGGCGTGCCCGCGGGTGCCTGGATCGGTCAACTCCGGGACTGGCGTGCCGCGTTCTGGGCGGTCGCCCTGCTGGCGGTGCCCGCCCTGGCGGCGGTCCCGTACTCCGTACCGGGGGGCCGTCCCCGGTACGGACGGGTCGGCGTACGGCGGGAACTACGGGCGCTGCGCAGTGGGCGACTGCTGCTGACGCTCTTCCTCGGCGCCCTCGTCAACGGGGCGACCTTCTGCACCTTCACCTACCTCGCGCCGCTGGCCACCCGGATCGGCGGAGTGGCGGAGGCATGGGTGCCCGCCGTACTGGCGCTCTTCGGCCTCGGGTCGTTCGTGGGCGTGGCGGTGGGTGGCCGGATCGTCGACGTACGGCCGGGTTCCGTGCTGGTGGGTGGGGGAGTGGTGCTGTGCGGGGGATGGGCGCTGTTCGCCGTGGTGGCGGGGAATCCGGCCGTGTTGTTCGTGCTCGTGTTCGTGCAAGGGGCGTTGTCCTTTGGGGTGGGGTCCGCGCTGATCTCGCAGGCGCTGTACGCGGGCGAGGGCGCACCGACCCTGGCCGGGGCCTGCGCGACCGCCGCCTTCAACGTGGGCGCGGCCATGGGGCCATGGGCCGGAGGTGCGACGATCGGGGTGGGGTGGGGCCTCCGTTCGCCGTCGGCAGTGAGTGCCCTGCTGGTGCTGATTGCCCTCGTCAGCGCGGGTGCGGGGCGCCGGGTGTGGCAGAGGCAGCGGGGGCCCGTTGCAACTCTCGTGGAAGTGAAGTGAGTTGGCACCCTTGTCACGACCTGCGCCGTGCCCGTACTTTTGCCGATTGCTACGTGTCGGACAGTGCGAGTGGAGGACGCGAGACATGGCCTCAACCGGTCGTCACCGGCGGTACCAGCCAAGTCGTATCAACAACGCCTCGTTGACGGCTGCGGCGGGTGGCGTCGGCATCGCCCTGCCACTTGTCGCCCCGGGCGCGGCCGGTGCGGCGCCCGTGGATGTCTGGGAGAAGGTCGCCGCGTGCGAGTCGACCAACAACTGGAAGATCAACACGGGCAACGGCTACTACGGCGGGCTCCAGTTCCGTCAGGCCACCTGGCAGGCGTACGGCGGCCGGGACTACGCGCCGCGCGCCGACCTGGCATCCAAGGATGAGCAAATAGCCGTTGCCGAGAGAGTGCTGAAGGGGCAGGGGCCCACGGCCTGGCCCGTCTGCTCGGTCAAGGCCGGTCTGGTGCGGGGCGGAGCCGCACCCGACATCACCGTGACCACCCAGGGCTCGGGCAAGGGCAAAACCACGCAGCAGGAGGGGCGGAAGTCCGCCCCGCCTCCGGCCAGGAAGGCCCCCGCTCCTCCCGTCAGGAAGACGCCCGCGCCGCCCGCCCAGCAGACGCCACCGCCCCGTGCCGAGCCGCAACCGCAGCGCCCTTCGCCCGGCCCCGTCGGCAAGAAGGACACGTACACCGTCGCCCGCGGCGACACGCTCTCGGGGATCGCGCACACGGAGCGGGTCAGCGGCGGCTGGCAGCGGCTGTACGAGAGCAACCGGCAGGTCATCGGCAGGGACCCGGACGTCATCCAGCCGGGTCAGCGTCTGCTGGTGCGCATCGGTGCCCCGGCCAAGCCCGACCAGGCCGGCCGTGACAAGCAGGGCGGCGGATCCGACCGGGCCGGCCAGGACAGCCGTGCGAGCGACGCGGCGGCGAAGGCGAGCGCGGCCGTGGAGCGGGCCGAGGCCGCCGAGCGCGCGAGGAAGGCAGAGCAGCGGAAGAAGGCTGAGGCGGAGCGGAAGCGCGAGGCCGACAGGCGCGAGTCGGACAAGCGCGAGGCGGAGAAGAAGAAGTCCCGTACGGAGTCCGTCTCCTCCCGGTCCGCACGCAAGACCTCGCTCAGCTCCCCGGTGGAAGCCGGGCCCAGCACGCCCTACCGCGCCGCCGGTTCCTCCTGGTCGAAGGGCTACCACACGGGTGTCGACTTCCCCGTTCCCACGGGCACCTCCGTGAAGGCCGTCGCGCCGGGGAACGTGGTGTCCGCCGGTTACGCGGGAAGTTACGGCTACCAGGTGGTGATCCGCCACACGGACGGCAGGTACAGCCAGTACGCGCACCTGTCCGCCCTCACCGTGCGCGAGGGACAGAAGGTCGACTCGGGCCAGCGCATCGGACGGTCCGGTTCCACCGGCAACAGCACCGGCCCCCACCTGCACTTCGAAGTGCGCACAGGGCCCGGCTTCGGCTCGGACATCGACCCGGTCGCCTACCTGAGGGCCGGTGGAGTAGCCCTCTGACCGGCCGGTCGAAAGGGAACTCACCCGTTGGCGCACGCAGTTCCGTCGTTCCGGCGGCACACCGGCCAGGAGCCCTACAGGCCTCGTCCCGGTGTGCCGCCGTCCGCGTCGTCATGGGCCGGGTGCGGCCGCCAGGAACAGGCGCGGCGTCGGGCTGCTCGGGGACCAGCACGTCGTCGGCCACGAGGCGGCGAGGCGGCGACGGGCGGTGGCGCCGGCGCGGCACGGGCGTACAGCCGAGGCGGATCGTCCCGACCGCCGGGGTGACGCGGGCTGCGGCTGTCGGTAATTGCTTTCGGCGGTCGCCCGTCATGCATACGGTGACCGGAAACGCGGTGCGGACAACCGTCCCCCGCGGCGAAAGGTGACAAACGTGGACTTGACGGGACTGGCCGCGGTGAACGGCTTCTTCGCGCTGCGGGCAGGGGAACCGCCCACGCCGGCCGACGGCCAGGTGCCCCTCTCGCAGGTGTACGCGGGTGACCCCGCCCCCCTCGCGTTCCGCATCGACAAGGTGTCCGCCAGGCTGCGAGCCCCCGAGCGGAGGGTCGCCGCCTCCATCGCCCACCTCGGGATCGCGGCCCGGCTCTGGTCGGTGGCGCTCGGGTCCGCAGCCCTGTACGACGAGGTGCCCGACCTCGCCGCCGACGCGCTGCACTGGGACCCGGACGGCAGCAGCCCCGACGACCTGTGGCTCGTGTCCGAACGGCCCGCTCTGCCCGCGACCGCCGAGACGCTGCGCGAGACGATCCAGAACGGCCACCTCGTGCCCTTGGCGGCCGCGTTCCGCCGGGACGGGAACATCTCGCCGCAGCTCCTGTGGGGCAACGCCGGCTCGGCGCTCGCCGCGGCGGTCTCGCAACTCCGTTCGTGGGCCCGGGACGCGGAGCGGCCCGAGGTCGGCAAGCGGGCCGCCGTGATCGCCCACGAGCTGTTCGCGCACCCCGACCTCCGCTCCACGGGCGCGCTCAGGGCCGGAGCCTTCCGCCGCCACAGCTGCTGCCTCTACTACCGGTGCCCCGACGGCGGACTGTGCGGCGACTGCGTCTTCGACCGCCCGCCGAAGCCGAGCACGACGCGGTCTTCCCCAAAGCTCGTATCTGAGTGACCATCGTGGAGTGAAGGTGGGGCTGCTTACACGCGAGTATCCGCCGGACGTCTACGGAGGCGCCGGTGTCCATGTGGAATTCCTGGCGCGCGAGTTACGGCACCTGGCCGACGTCGAGGTGCACTGCTGGGGCGACGGCGGGGACAGCGCGGGCGTGGAGCGCGGGGTGGTCCGGCACCCGGTGTGCACCGGACTCGACGGCGCCAACGACGCCCTGCGCACCTTCTCCGTCGACCTGGCCATGACCGCCGCCCTCGAAGGGCGCGAGATCGTCCACTCGCACACCTGGTACGCCAACCTCGCCGGTCACCTCGCCAAACTCCTTTACGGAATTCCGCATGTGATGACCTGTCACTCGCTGGAGCCGCTGCGGCCGTGGAAGGCCGAGCAGCTCGGCGGCGGTTACGCCCTGTCGTCCTGGGCCGAGCGCAGTGCCGTCGAGTCGGCCGACGCCGTGATCGCGGTGTCCCGCGGCATGCGCACCGACATCCTCGACTGCTACCCGGCACTCGACCCGGCGAAGGTCCGCGTCGTGCACAACGGCATCGACACCGACCTCTACCGTCCCGCGCACGGCACCGCGGTACTGGAGCGCATCGGGATCGACCTCGAACGCCCCTACGTCCTCTTCGTCGGCCGTATCACCCGCCAGAAGGGCGTCCCGCACCTGCTGCGCGCCGCCCGCGCCCTCGACCCCGCCGCACAGCTCGTACTGTGCGCCGGAGCGCCGGACACCCCGGAGATCGAGCGCGAATTCCGTGAGCTGGTCGGTGAACTGGAGCGGGTCAGGGACGGTGTGTTCTGGATCCCCGAGATGCTCCCGCGGCCCGAGATCGTGCAACTCCTCACCCATGCAGCGGTGTTCGCCTGCCCATCGGTGTACGAGCCGCTCGGCATCGTCAACCTGGAGGCCATGGCGTGCGGCACCACCGTCGTCGCCTCCTCGGTCGGCGGCATCCCGGAGGTCGTGGACGACGGCCGGACCGGGCTGCTCGTGCCGTACGACGCCGGGCGCGCCCAGCGGCATCCGGAGGAGTTCGAGGACGGGCTCACAGAGGCGCTGAACCGGGTGCTCGACGAGCCGGAGGCGGCACGGAGGATGGGTGCGGCCGGGCGGGAGCGCGCGGTGCGTGAGTTCGGGTGGGACGCCGTGGCACGGCGGACCGCCGACGTGTACGCGGAGTTGGTCAAGTGACCCTTGCTGGTTGACCCTTGGGAGCGGCGATGCGCGGTGGACCTTCGGTGCTCGGGATCGTACTGGCGGGCGGGGAGGGCAAACGGCTGATGCCGCTCACCGCCGACCGGGCGAAACCGGCGGTGACCTTCGGCGGCACCTACCGCCTCGTGGACTTTGTCCTGTCCAACCTCGTCAACGGCGACATCCTGCGCAACTGCGTCCTCACGCAGTACAAGTCGCACTCCCTGGACCGGCACGTCACCACCACCTGGCGGATGTCGAGCCTGCTCGGCAACTACGTCACCCCGGTGCCCGCCCAGCAGCGGCTCGGCCCGCGCTGGTACCTGGGCAGTGCGGACGCCATCCTGCAGTCGCTCAACCTCGTGCACGACGAGCAGCCGGACTTCATCGCCGTGTTCGGTGCCGACCACGTCTACCGGATGGACCCGCGGCAGATGCTCCAGCAGCACATCGACAGCGGTGCGGGCGTCACCGTCGCCGGGATACGGGTGCCGCGCAAGGAAGCCCCGTCCTTCGGGATCATCACGCCGGGTTCGGACGGTCGCAGGGTCGAACAGTTCCTGGAGAAGCCGACCGATCCGCCAGGACTGCCCGGCGACCCGCGCCGCGTGTACGCCTCCATGGGCAACTACATCTTCACCACGAAGGTCCTCGTCGACGCGCTGATCAGGGACGCCGAGGACGAGGAGTCGGCCCATGACATGGGCGGCAGCATCCTGCCCCAGCTCACCGAGCGCGGCGCCGCCCAGGTGTACGACTTCGACGACAACCACGTCCCCGGCGAGACCGCCCGCGACCATGGCTACTGGCGCGATGTCGGCACCCTCGACACCTACTACGACGCCCACATGGACCTGGTCGCCGAGCAGCCCGAGTTCAACCTCTACAACAGGCGGTGGCCGATCTACACCCACTTCGGGCAGCTGCCGCCCGCCCGGTTCTGCGCGGCCGGCATCGCGAGCGAGTCCATCGTCGGACCGGGCTGTGTGATCAGCGGGCAGGTCACCGGGTCGGTGCTCTCGCCAGGCGTGATCGTGGAGCCGGGCGCGGTCGTGCAGGGCTCCGTACTGCACGACAACGTGCGGATCGGCCGGGGCGCGGTCGTACGGGGTGCGATCCTCGACAAGAACGTGGACGTACCGCCCGGAGCCACCATCGGCGTCAATCCGGAGCGCGACGCCGAGCTGTACACGGTCTCCGGGAACGGGGTGATCGCCCTCGGCAAGGGCCAGCAGGTCTCGTAACGCTGTGTGCCCGCACACCTCGTGGTTTGTCGCAGCCGCCCCTGTCTCCGTACGCTTTCGCTTTTGAGGACTCAATCAGGCGCAGGCAGGCCTGGGCGGGCGACACGTGAACGAGAGACGGCAGCGGCGATGACGGTGACAGAGGACAGCCCCGTGCACGGCGGCGACGAGCCGACCGGCCAGGACACCCCTGTGGAGTACGGCCCCGGAATCGACCCGGAGCGCATGGCCCTGTGCCTGGAGGTGCTCGCCGAACTCGACACGCTCGACGTCGACCACCCGGACGCCATCGCCGTGCGCCGTGCCACCGCGGGCATCTACCGCACGGTGAAGCAGCGCCGCCGCCAGGAGCGCCGGGCCGCCAAGACCGCCAACGACAAGGCCGTCACCGAGGCCACCGCCACCGGCTCCGCCGTGCGCATCGACGACGAGACCGAGGGCCTGCTGCCCCAGTCGGCCACCGAGGAGGGCCGGATCGCCGGGATACTTCAGCGGCCCCGCTCCTGCTACATCTGCAAGACCCGGTACGTCGAGGTCGACTACTTCTACCACCAGCTCTGCCAGCCCTGCGCCGCCCAGAACCGGGCGAAGCGCGACGCCCGCGCCGACCTCACCGGCAAGCGCGCACTGCTCACCGGCGGGCGCGCCAAGATCGGCATGTACATCGCGCTCAGGCTGCTGCGCGACGGCGCGCACACCACCATCACCACCCGCTTCCCCAAGGACGCCATCCGCCGTTTCAAGGCGATGGAGGACTCGGCGGACTGGATGCACCGCCTGGAGGTCGTCGGCATCGACCTGCGTGACCCCGCGCAGGCCGTCGAACTCGCGGGACGCGTCACCGAGGCGGGCCCGCTGGACATTCTGATCAACAACGCCACCCAGACCGTGCGCCGCCTGCCCTCCGCGTACGCGGCCCTGGTCGACGGCGAGAACGCCCCGCTGCCCCCCGGCGAGCTGCCCGCCCACCAGGTCATCGGCGCGTTCAACTCCGGTGCCGTCGACGGCCTCACCGCCCTGCCCCTGGGCGTCAGTGGCCTCGACGCGCAGCAGGTCGCCGATCTGGCCCTCGTCGCGGGCAACGCCAGTGTCGAGCGGCACCGCGACGGCAGCGCCATCGACGCGGGCGGCCTGGTGCCCGACGTCGTCGACACCAACACCTGGGTGCAGACCATCGAGCAGATCTCCCCGGTGGAGCTGCTCGAAACCCAGCTGTGCAACTACACCTCGCCCTTCATCCTCATCAGCCAACTCCGGCCGGCGATGGCCGAGGCCGCGAAGAAGGCGGGCAGCGGGCGCGCGCACATCGTCAACGTCTCCGCGATGGAGGGTGTGTTCGGCCGCGGCTACAAGGGCGCAGGACACCCCAACACCAACGCTGCCAAGGCCGCCATGAACATGGTCACCCGAACCAGCGCCCAGGAGATGTTCCAGACCGACGGCATCCTCATGACCTCCGTCGACACCGGCTGGATCACCGACGAGCGCCCGCACTTCGACAAGCTGCGCCTCGCCGAGGAAGGCTTCCACGCCCCGCTCGACCTGGTCGACGGCGCGGCACGCGTGTACGACCCGGTGGTGCGGGGCGAGGCCGGCGAGGACCTCTACGGGGTCTTCCTGAAGGACTACGCACCCGCCGGCTGGTAGCGCCCGCGCCTGCGGATTCCGTCGCGCCGGGGGAGGCCCGACGGGTGTCCCGTGACCCCTGGGCAAGGTGTGCCGTGCGCGGCCCGGCGCACCTGAGGCCGAAAGTCGACGGAATCCATCGAGCGCGCGGGCGCTCATATGGGTACTCTGTTCGTCACGGACAGAGCAACACCCTCGGCCCGTACCCGGAAGCGGCCCACCACCACGGCCGCTTCCGAACGCGTAACACCGGCGCCACCGCGACCGAAGATCCACTTTCTTCCCGCCCTCGGGCGGTCCGGCGGCCCTGTCGAGGGCGGCGCGGAACCGTCCGACGGGTTACGACCCAAAGGAGTGCGCGGTGACACCGAAGATGGCCGAACAGGATCAGCGACGGTCGGAGCGTTCGACGACGTACAAGGCCGGTGCCGGAGGCCGGGCGGGCACGCCCAAGGAGATCGGCAACCTGGAGGTGTGGGCCAGGTCCGCCCCGATCCGGCTCGCCGGATACGAGGACGACCTGGCGGAGTCGCACATCCTGCCCGGCGTCGACTGATCCGCGCCCCGGTCCGGGCGGGCCCACCCCGCCGGCCGGACCCGACCGTACGGGCCGTACCCCCGGAGTCCCGGGGGTACGGCCCGTACGTGTCACGGCGGGCCGGGCCGCCGTGGAGCGCGGGCACAGCATCCGCGCACGCGGCCCGTGCGGGGGCGATGAGCCGAGAGCGAATCCGCTGGCGCCCGGCCGCAGCCCGTGGGCAGGATGATCGACATGCCCACAACCCCCAGCGGACGCACCGCATTCCACGACCTGTCCACCTTTCTGGCGACCTCCCGGGTGAGCTCCCTCGCCCTGTCGCCCGACGGCAGTCGCCTCGTCGCCGCCGTGCAGGACCTCAACGGGGAGGGGACGGCATACGTTTCCGGCCTCTGGGAGATCGACCCGGCGGGCAAGCGCGAGCCGCACCGGCTGACCCGGTCCGTGACGGGCGAGTCCGCGCCCGCGTTCGCCGCCGACGGCACGCTGTTCTTCCTGTCCGGCCGCGGGAACACCGACCCCGGCGCGGACAAGGCCGAGGACAAGGACGGCGCCACGCTGTGGGCGTTGCCCGAGCGCGGGGAGGCCGTGCAGGTCGTCCGCCACTACGGCGGGATCTCCGGCTACGCGCTCGCGGCCCGCGGCGCGGCTCTCGCCTACACGGCACAGCTGCTGCCGGGGGCGGCCGACGCACAGGCGCATGCCGAGCGCAGCAAGGAGCGCGCGGAAGCGAAGGTCACGGCCGTGCTCTACGAGGCCGGGCCCACCCGGTTCTGGGACCACGACCTGGGACCCGCCGAACCGCACGCCCTCGTGCGGCGCCTCGCGGACGACGGGATGACGGCCGAAGAGGCGACGGTCGACGCCGGAAGCTTGGGAGCCATCGCCGATACGGAGACGGCCCTGTCGCCCGACGGTTCCCGCGTCGCTCTCGTCCGCTTCGTCCCCGGGGACGTGCCCAACGGCAACCGGACGGCCCTGGTGGTCGCCGACGCGGCCACCGGCGAGGAACTGCACGTCCTCGACCACCTCGAACACGACTACCACGAGGCGGTGTTCAGCGCCGACGGGCGTTCCCTCGTCTGCCTGCGGCAGCTCAAGGAGACGTACGAGACGCCGTACGACATGACCCTCGTGCGCGTCGACGTGGCCTCGGGCGAGGAGACCGACCTGCTGCCGGACTTCGACAACTGGCCCTCCTCGGTTGCCGTTTCACCGGTCGAGGGCGACGCTACGGTGTGGTTCACCGCCGACGAGCTCGGCCGGGCCCCGATCTTCCGGCGCGACCCGGACGGCACCGTCACCCGGCTGACCGCCCACGGTGCGTACGCCTCGGTGCAGGTCGCCCCGGACGCGGCCACCCTGTACGCGCTGCGCACCGACATCGACGCGGTGCCCGCTCCGGTGCGGCTGGCGGCGGCGGGCGCGGACCAGAGCCCCGAAGCGCTCAGGGCGCCGGGGGCGATCGACGCGTTCCCCGGGACGCTGACCGAAGTGCACACCGAGGGCGACGACGGCTTCCCGCTGCGCGGCTGGCTCGCGGTGCCCAAGGGCGCGTCGGCGGACGCGCCGGCGCCGCTCCTGGTGTTCGTGCACGGCGGCCCGCAGGGCAGCTGGAACGCCTGGACCTGGCGGTGGAACCCCTGGCCGTTCGTCGCCCGGGGCTACGCGGTACTGATGCCGGACCCGGCCCTGTCCACCGGCTACGGACAGCAGATGCACGAGCGGGGCTGGGGGCAGTGGGGCGGGCGGCCGTACGAGGACCTGATGCGGCTCACCGACGCGACCGCGGAGCGGCCCGAGATCGACAGGACACGGACGGGGCTGGCGGGCGGCTCGTACGGCGGCTACATGGCCAACCGCGTCGCCACCAGCACCGACCGCTTCAAGGGCATCGTCTCCCATGCCGGGCTGTGGGACCTGCGTTCCTTCCAGGGGGACACCGACGCGTCGTGGTTCTTCCGGCGGATCTTCGGCGATCCGCTCTCCCAGCCGCAGCGGTACGAGGAGAACTCGCCGGCCCCGGCCGTGCAACGGGTGCGCACGCCGATGCTGGTGGTGCACGGGGCGAAGGACTACCGGGTGCCGGTGGGGCAGGCGATGGCGCTCTTCCAGGACCTGCAGCGCTGCGAGGTGCCGGTGAGGTTCCTGTACTTCCCGGACGAGAACCACTGGGTGCTGAAGCCGAGGCACGCGCAGCTCTGGTACGAGACGGTGCTGAACTTCTTCGACGAGCGGGTGCTGGGCAAGGACTGGGTGCGGCCGGGGCTGGTGTAGGAGCCACCGCGGCGGTGGAACGCCGACGGGGACGGATGCGGGGGCCGCCTCGGCGGAGCTCCGCGACCCGGCGCCCCGCCGGCGGTTCCGGCCGGCGCCGGGCTACAGCCGTGCCGTGCGCGCCCAGGGCCTGCGGGTTTCGATGCGGGCGGCGAGCGCGAGCAGGCGGTACTCGCCGCCCGGCCGGGTGACCAGTTGCACCGCGCAGGGCGCGGCCGAACCGGGCAGGGTGCCCAGCGGGAGCGTGAGCGCGGGCCAGCCGGCGAGGTTCCACGGCGGGGTGGTCGGCGCGTACGCCGTGTTGACCGCGACGTTGCGCAGCCAGCCGCGCTCGTGCCACGGCGCGGCGGCCGGGCCCCGCCGGGCCAGCGCGGGCATGACCAGGACGTCGTACCGCTCGAAGAACGGGGTGAGGCGACGGCGCAGCAGTTCCCGGTGGTCGGCCCGCAGGAGGGGCGTGCGGGCGAGGAGGCGGCCGACGGCGGCGTGCCGCCGGGTGCGTGCGGCGAGCAGTTCCGGGTCCAGGTCCGCCGCGTCCTTGGCGGTGCCCGCGGTCCAGCGGGCCAGCGCGGTGGCGGAGAGGGACAGCGGGTACGGCGGGTCGTCGTGCCGCACACGGTGGCCGTCGTCGACCAGGAGGCGGGCCGCCGCACGTACCGCGTCGGCGTACGGACGGGTGACCGGGACGCCGGCGAGCGGCGAGCGGCCGGAGGCGGCGATGCGCAGTCCGGTCGTGTCCGGGTTCCCCGCGGGGGCCTCCTCTCCCGCGAGCACCCCGAAGACCAGGCGGGCGTCCTCGGAGGTGGTCGCGAGCGGGCCGTTCTCCGCCATGCCGTACCAGTCGCCTTCGCCGATCCCGGCGGGCACCCGGCCGTAACCCGGCTTGAGGCCGATCACCCCGCAGTTCGCGGCGGGTATGCGCAGCGAGCCCATGCCGTCGTTGCCGAGAGCCACCGGCACCATGCCGGCTGCGACGGCCGCCGCGCTGCCCCCGGAGGAGCCGCCGGCCGTGCGCGAGAGGTCCCACGGGTTGCGGGCGATGCCGTGCACCCCGTCGGTCGTGCCGAAGACACACAACTCCGGGACGTGGGTCAGGCCGACGACGAGCGCCCCGGCGGCCCGCAGCCGGGCCACGGTCTCGTGGTCGGCGTCGGCGGGCGCGCAGGAGGTGGCAGCGGTGCCGACGCGCATCGATTCGCCGCGTACCGGAAGGTTGTCCTTGACCGCCAACGGCACTCCGGCGAGCGGGAGCCGGCCCAGGTCGGCGCGGTCGGCGAGCGCGTCGGCCTCGGCCAGGGCCCGCGCGGCGCGTACGACCCGGAAGGCGCCGACCCGGGAATCCAGCGCCTCGATGCGGGCGAGCGAGGCGAGCACGGCCTCGCGCGGGGCGAGCGTCCCGGCGCGGACGGCGGCGGCGACGGCGGCGGCCGTTTCCGGGGCACGGACGGCGGAGGTGAGGGCAGCGGCGAAAGGGGCTCCGGCGGGAGTCACGGCGTCAGTCATGCGGCCCACTGTGCCCGGCGGGAACGCGGCCGTCGAGGGTCCGCCGCCCGGCGCCGACGCGTCCGGCGGGACGTCGTCCACTTGCGGCGGCCCCGAATGTGCGGCAGACATAGAGGAGCAATACCGACAGAACGTACGTACCGGCGAACCGGCGAGCATCCAGGACGAGGACGGGAGAGCCACGTGCACGCAACCATGCGCCGCCACACGGTGGTGGCGGCAGTGTCGGCGCTGTCCCACGGCCTGCCGGCCGGCGGCTGCGGCAACTCGGGGACCGGGCCGGCCCCCGTACACGCGGCGGACAGCCAGGGCGTACTGCTCCACCCGTATCCCGGCACCCAGCCCGGACCGGACGGTGGCTGAGCCTTCCGACGGCGCACGGCGCCCGGCGGCCGGGGACGCGCGGAGCGAAGCCGCCGGGGCGGCCCCGGACGGTGCCACCGAGGACGTCCGGGGCAAACCGGTCACGCGCGACCGGGACGGCACGCACGCACGCAGGGCCGGCGAGAACGTACCGGACGGGCCGGGCGCGGCGGAGTGGCCCGTACGCCCCGAACTGGGACTCGCGCTCAACCGGATGGGAATCTTCGACTGGGACCTCGACCAGGCGCACCTGCACCTCGACCCGTCCGCCATCGAGGTGTTCGGCCTCGCACCCGAGGAGTTCGACGGCGACCCCCTCACCCTGGCGTCCCGGGTGGCGCCGGGCGAGGGCGAACGGATGGACCGCATCGTCGCGCAGGCGCTGAAGAGCGGCGAGTCCTCCTACGGCGCGTACTTCCGGGTGCGCCGCCGGGACGGCTCGCTGCGCTGGGCACACACGCAGGGTTCCGTGCGGCGCGACGCGTCCGGGCGCCCGTACCGGATCATCGGTGTCGTCCGGGACGCCACCCAGGAGATGGGCGACTTCGCCGACCGCAGCGCGCACGACACGGGCGGGCGGGGCGGCACCGGCGTCGTCGCCTCCACCACGGCGGCACTCGCGCACGCCCGCAGCGTCCGCGACGTCATCGACGTGCTCAGGGACACCCACGAACTCGGCGGATTCGAGTCGTCGTCCCTCGTGATGGGGCTCGTCGAAGCAGGACGCATCCATCTGGTGGCCGAAGGCCCCGAGTTCATGCCGGGCTCCCGGCACACCCGTATCGACGACCCCGGGTGGCCGATGAGCGAGGTGGTGCGGACGTTGCGGCCCCGGTTCATCGAGTCCGCGGAGGACTTCGCCGCCCTCTATCCGCGCCTGTGGGACCACGTCCGCAAGTTCGGGGTCACCTCGGCGGCGTATCTGCCGCTGATCGCCCAGGCCCGGCCCGTCGGCGCGTTCGGCCTGCTGTACAGCGGGCGCACCAGCTTCGGTTCGGACGAGCGGAACCTCCTCATCGCCCTCGGCAGCAGCATCGCGCAGAGCCTCAAACGGGCCATGCTGTACGAGCAGGAGAAGGACCTCGCCGAGGGCCTCCAGCAGTCGATGCTGCCGAGCCGGGTCCCCGCGGTCCCCGGGGCGCAGATCGCCGTCCGCTACCGCTCGGCCCGCGACGGGCAGGACGTCGGCGGCGACTGGTACGACGTGATCCCGCTGCCGGGCGGCCGGGTCGGCGCGGTCATCGGCGACGTCCAGGGGCACGACACGCACGCGGCGGCGGTGATGGGCCAGCTGCGGATCGTGCTGCGCGCCTATGCCGCCGAGGGACACGCACCCGCGACCGTGATGGCCCGTGCCTCGCGCTTCCTGTCCGAACTCGACACCGACCGGTTCGCCACCTGCACGTACGCCGAGATCGACCTCACGACGGGAGTCGTCCAGCTCGTACGGGCCGGGCACATGGACCCGCTGCTGCGGCTGACGGACGGCTCCTGCTGCCGGATGAAGGTGGAGGGCGGACTGCCGCTCGGCCTGTCCGCCGAGTTCGGCCAGCTCGAATACCCGGTGACAACACGGGAGTTGGACCCGGGACAGACCTTGCTGCTCTATACCGACGGCCTGGTGGAACAGCCCGGCAGTGACCTCGACGAAGGGCTGTCCGCCCTCGCCGACATGGTGCACCGGGGCCCGGACGACCTCCAGCGGCTCGCCGACCGCCTGTGCGGAGCCGTCGACGAACGCGGCGGCGAGGACGACGTGGCGCTGCTGCTCCTGCGCCGCCGTACGGCCGCCGACGCGCCCCGCGCCGGTGGCCGGCTCCAGCAGCACGTGGCGCCGAACGACCCCGAGGCGCTGTCCTCCGCACGGCACATGATCCGGGCCGCCGTGCGGGCCTGGGGGTCCGAGGGCCGCGCCGACGAGATCGAACTCGTCGCCGACGAGCTCATGGTGAACGCGCTCATGCACACGGACGGCGGCGCGATCCTGTCACTGCGGATGCTGACCGCCCCCGAGCGCAGACTGCGCGTCGAGGTGGCGGACGCCTCCAGCGCGCTGCCGCGCCGCAGGGAGGCGGGCGAGGCGGCGGTATCCGGGCGCGGGCTGCTCCTGGTGGACCGGCTGGCCGACGTGTGGGGAGTCGACCCGAGGGGTGCGGGCAAGGTGCTGTGGTGCGAGTTCGCGGTCCCGCCCGACGAGCCGCAGGGCTCCTGACCGTGCGGTGGAGGAGTGCCGCCGCAACGTGCCGCGGCGGTACGAAGGCAGCTGCGGTGCGGTGAACGGGGCGAGACGGAACTCCTGCTGACGCCCCGCTGCGTACGGCGGCGGAGGGCCGCTGCGTGACGGGCGGTCGCCGCCCGCCGGGCCACCGCGGCAGGCACCCACCGGCGGGGCCCGTCGTACCGTATGCCCATGCTCCGCGTACTCGCCGTCGACGACGAAAAGCCCGCCCTGGAGGAACTCCTCTACTTCCTCCGCGCCGATCCCCGCGTCCACAGCGCCGAAGGAGCCACCGACGCCACCGAGGCCCTGCTCCGGATCAACCGGGCCCTCGACGCGGGCCCCGACGGCGACGACGCCATCGACGTCGTCTTCCTGGACATCCACATGGCCGGTCTCACCGGCCTCGATGTCGCCCGCCTCCTCGCCGGCTTCGCCCGGCCCCCGCTCATCGTCTTCGTCACCGCCCACGAGGGATTCGCCGTCCAGGCCTTCGACCTCAAGGCCGTCGACTACGTCCTCAAGCCCGTCCGGCGCGAGCGTCTGGCCGAAGCGGTCCGCCGCGCGGCCGATGGCGCCGCGAGCAGCCGCGAGGTCCCGCCCGGCAGGGACCGCGGCAGCAGCGCGACGGCCCAGGACCAGATCCCCGTCGAACTCGGCGGCATCACCCGCTTCGTCCCCGTCGCCGACATCGCCTACGCGGAGGCCCACGGCGACTACGCCCGCCTCCACACGGTGCCGCCCGCCAACGCCGGCGCCGGTCACCTGGTCCGCATCCCGCTCTCCACCCTGGAGGAGCGCTGGTCCTCCCGCGGCTTCGTCCGCATCCACCGGCGTCACCTCGTCGCCCTCGACCGCATCGAGGAACTCCGCCTCGACGCGGGCACCACCACCGTCCGGGTCGCGGGCACCGAACTCGTCGTGAGCCGCCGCCACGCCCGTGAACTGCGCGACCTGCTGATGCGCCAGGCCGGCAGGCGGTAGGGGACGTGGACCGGGACGGCGGGCGCCCGACCGTCCGGCGCGCCGGGACCGCCGTTCGCCGACGCACGTCCGCCGCAGGGCGACCGGCGACCGCCCCATCCCCGGCCGCACCCGGCACAGCCCTACCCTGACCCTGAACCGGAGGGTGAGACATGGAGAAGGTGAGCCGGCTGACCGAAGTGGAAGCGCTGCTCGTGGAACTGCACGAACTGCGCGAACTCCCCGGAATTCGCCCCTCCGCCCCGCACGAGCTCGATGCGCTCCTCACCCGCGTCAGAAGTGCCGCCGCCCGGTGGGCCGACATCCTCTACGAGGTGCAGGAATCCGCGCGACTGTGCGCGACCCCCCGTACCGCCGCCGCCCTGGAAGTCGCGTTCCGGCGGGCCGAGGAGTCGTACGTGGAACTGGAGATCGCCCTCGGCGAAGCGAGCCGCACCTGAGCCCGTGAGCCCGGACCTACCCCGGACCGGCCCCGCTGCGTAGACTCCAGCCTCCGTACGGGGCCGGCACGAGAACCGCCCCACCGCCAGCGAACGACCCCCGGAGCGCACCCCCATGCCCACCACCCCGCGCCCCCGCCGCGAGACCGTGACCGGCGTGCCCCGGGGAAGCCGCGCAAGCCAGGGGGCGCGCGGCTCCCGGACACCCGGACACGCCCCCGCCCGTTCCGAGATCAGCGAGCAGACGACCCTCGGCGCCACCTACGTCCGCTCGCTGATGCGCAGCCAGCTGCGCACCGCACTCCTCGGGCTCGGTGCGCTCGCCCCGCTGATCGGCACCCTGCCCCTGCTCTTCCTGCTGCCGCGCGTCCTCACCGGCGCCGCGCTGCCCGCCTCCGGGCCGTTCGTCTGGGCTGCGCTGGGCCTCGTCGCCTACCCGGTCATGTGGCTGATCGCCCGCTGGTACGTGCACCGGGCCGAACGCAACGAGCGCGACTTCCGCGGTCTCCTCGAAGGCCGCTGACGAAACCCCATGAACCACGCGTACTCCGTCGCGGCAGTCACCGTCGTCGTTCTCGTCACCCTGCTGATCGGCGCGCTCGGTCTGCGCATCTCCCGCACCACCTCCGACTTCTACGTCGCCTCGCGCACCGTCGGCCCCCGCCTCAACGCCGCCGCCATCAGCGGGGAATACCTCTCCGCCGCCTCCTTCCTCGGCGTCGCGGGACTGGTCCTCCTCCAGGGACCCGAGATGCTCTGGTACCCGGTCGGCTACACCGCCGGTTACCTCGTGCTGCTGCTCTTCGTCGCCGCCCCGCTGCGCCGCTCCGGCGCGTACACGCTCTCCGACTTCGCCGAGGCCCGGCTCGAATCGACCCAGGTCAGACGTCTCGCCAGCCTCTTCGTCGTGGGCATCGGCTGGCTGTACCTGCTGCCCCAGCTACAGGGCGCGGGGCTGACCCTGGAGATCCTGACCGGAGCGCCCGGCTGGCTCGGCGGGCTTGTGGTGGCCGTGGTCGTCACCGGGGCCGTCGCCGCCGGAGGCATGCGCAGCATCACCTTCGTCCAGGCCTTCCAGTACTGGCTCAAACTGACCGCGCTGCTCGTCCCCGCCCTCTTCCTGCTCGCCGCCTGGTACGGGGACGACGCGCCCCGCGCCCGGTTCGACGCCCCGGCCACCTTCCGCGAGCACACCTCCGTGCGGTTCCAGGAGACCGTGCGCATCGACCTCGACCAGCCGCTGACCGTCTCCGTGTCCGGCACCGTCGACGACCGGGCGTACGAGGGGGACCACGACGTCGCGCTCGCCTCCGGGCCGCACCGGGTCACCGGCGGCACCGTCCTGCGCTTCCCGGCCGGCGCCGCAGTCCCGGAGAAGAGCACCGGGAAGGGGGACGGCCGGGCCGCGGGTTCCTCCACATGGGCCCATCCGCTCGCCGACAGCCGCGAGGAGCACCCGCTCTACGCCACCTACGGACTCATCCTCGCCACCTTCCTCGGCACCATGGGACTCCCGCACGTCGCCGTCCGCTTCTACACCAGCCCGAACGGAAGGGCCGCCCGCCGCACCACCCTCGTCGTCCTGGCACTCATCGGCGCCTTCTACCTGCTGCCACCGGTCTACGGGGTGCTCGGCAGGATCTACGCGCCGGAACTCGTCCTCACCGGGGACGCGGACGCCGCCGTGCTCGTCCTCCCCGAACGCGTCCTGGGCGGCGTCCTGGGCGACCTGCTGGGGGCGCTGCTCGCGGGCGGGGCGTTCGCCGCGTTCCTGTCGACCGCGTCCGGAGTGACCATGGCGGTGGCCGGAGTGCTCACCCAGGACGTCCTCCCGGCGCGCGGCGTACGGCACTTCCGGCTGGCCACCGTGCTCGCGATCGCCGTTCCGCTCGCGGTGAGCACCGTCGTCGCCAACGTGCCGGTCGCGGACGCCGTCGGGCTCGCCTTCGCGGTGTCCGCGTCGTCTTTCTGCCCGCTGCTGGTGCTGGGCATCTGGTGGCGCGGACTCACCCCGCCCGGCGCGGTGGCGGGCCTGGTCGTCGGGGGAGGAGCCGCGCTGACGGCGGTCATGACGACCAGAGCGGGACTCTCCGTCTCAGGGTGGACGCACACACTGCTCGCCTGGCCCGCGGTGTGGTCCGTGCCGCTGGGCTTCCTGACGATGGTGGCCGTCTCCCTCGCCACCCGCGACCGGATACCCGGGGGAACCGCCGCCATCCTGGCCCGCCTGCACCTTCCCGAGGAACTGACCGACACCCCCGAGGGAGCGGCCGACCAGTGACCGTCATAGAGATCGCCGCTCTCACCGCCGCCGGAACACTGCTCCTCGCCGCGGGCACCGCTCTCGGCCGCCTCACCGCGCGCGGCGGCGGGAAGAACCTCGACCTCGGCACTCCGGTCGAGCGCGCCACCTTCCTCACCCTGCACACCGCCTCCCTCGCCGCGCCCCCGCTGCGTGCCGGACTCACCGAGGACACCGCCCGCAAGGCCGCCCGCCGGCTGCGCTCCCTCCTCGGCACCGAGACCCTCTGCCTCACGAGCCGCACCGCCGTCCTCGCGTGGGACGGTCCCGGCGCGGACCACCACCAGGAGAAGGTGATGCTCAAGGTCGCCGAGATGCTCGACTCGGGGCGCAGCCAGAGCGTCCACACCGACTGCGACGACCCGGCATGTCCGCTGCGCTGGGCGGTCATCGCGCCGCTCACGGGTGAGGACGGCGTGCTCGGGGCCCTCGTCGCCTACGGCTCCCGCGAGTCGGCCGTCCTCGTCCGGGCGGCCACCGAGGTCGCCCGCTGGGTCTCCGTACAGCTGGAACTCGCCGAGCTGGACCGTTCCCGCACCCGTATCGTCGAGGCGGAGATCCGCGCCCTGCGCGCCCAGATCTCCCCGCACTTCATCTTCAACTCACTGGCCGCCATCGCCTCGTTCGTCCGGACCGACCCCGAGCGGGCCCGAGAACTCCTGCTGGAATTCGCCGACTTCACCCGCTACTCGTTCCGCAGACACGGCGACTTCACCCAGCTCGCCGACGAACTCCGCTGCATCGAGCAGTACTTGGCACTCGCCGGGGCGCGCTTCGGTGAGCGGCTCAAGGTGACGCTCCAGATCGCCCCCGAGGTGCTGCCCGTCTCCCTGCCCTTCCTGGTACTGCAACCCCTCGTGGAGAACGCCGTCAAGCACGGCCTGGAGGACTCCCGCGAGGACTGCCGGATCACCCTCGCCGCCCAGGACGCCGGCGCCGAGGCGATCGTCACCATCGAGGACGACGGCGTCGGCATGGAACCCGACAGGCTGCGCCGCATTCTCGCCGGACAGGAACCCGCCACCGCCGGCATCGGCCTGTCCAACGTCGACGAGCGGCTGCGCCAGGTGTACGGCGACGACTACGGCCTGGTCATCGAGACGGGCGTCGGCGCCGGAATGAAGATCACCGTCAGACTGCCCAAGTACCGCGCGGGCGTGCACAGTGCGCCCCGCCCGCGGAACTGAGGAACAGGCGTCCGGCCGGAACGGTCCGGGCGGGACGGCTCGGTCAGAACAGATGGACGGACAGGTGTCCCAGCGGCAGTCCCAGCTGCCACGCGGGAAGCCACACCTGCGTGCTCTCGTCCACCCGGACCAGTCCGTCGATGCCGTCCAGCAAATCCGGGTCCACCGCTTCCTCGCCCTCGACGCCCGTGCCGCCGAGGTCCGTCGCCAGCAGCTCCGTGGACGCCAGCCAGCGCCAGGAGGCCCGCGCCAGCTCCAGGTCGGGCCCCGCTTCGCCCCGGCGGGCAGCGAAGCGCTCCCGTACCCAGCGCTCCCACGGATGGCCGTACGCCGTCAGCGAGAGCCACTCGTCGAGCTGGGAGATCACACCCACCCCGGACAGTTCGTCCGTCGAGTCCGACAGGTAGACGGTCAGCGCGAGGGCCTCCCGGCCCGCGCGGAACTCCAGCGTGCCGGGCGGGATCAACTGCCCGGTGCGCAGCAGCTCGTCGGCGATGTACTCGGCATACAGCCATGCCATGGGTACGGCAAGACTGCTTCCGCCGGTGCCATTGGCGCTCTCGGGCAGCACAGCATTCCACCTTCTCCGGTCGTGCTTCCGGTGTACGGGGCTCCGGACTCGGGCCCCCGGCGAAGAGCTTTCACGCTGCGAGGGGTTTGGCGGGGCATCTTTACCGAACTTGATGCCGCGCTTTCGAAATCGTCGCGCCTTCGCCGTGGCGCGGGAGGAGGGGGTGTACGAGCGGTGCGGGTGTGACGCACGGGTTGACGCGCGCGGCGGCTCCGGGGCTCACGCGGCGCCGCGTCCGGTGCGCCTTACCGCGCCGTCCTCGTATCCCGGGAGTACACCGCGCAGTGCCCGGAGTGCGTAGTACGTACGGGACTTGACGGTTCCTTCCGGAATGCCCAGCTCGTTCGACGTCTCCGCCACCGAACGTCCCCGGAAGTACACCTGCACCAGAACCTCGCGGTGCTCGGTGCGCAGTGCCCGTACCGCCTCCCGCACGTCGAGTCCGGTGACCGAGCGCTCCGCGAGGTCCTCCGGCGCCGCCGAGTGGGCGAGCACCTCCGCGCCGACCTCGTTCGGCCGGGACCGGCGGGCACGGCGGGCGTCGATCGCGAGCCGTCGGGCGACCGTGAACAGCCAGGGCCGCATCGACTCGTGGTCGCCGTCCAGTGCCTCCGGATGCTGCCAGGCGCGAACCAGCGTCTCCTGTACGAGGTCCTCGGCGCGCTGCCGGTCGCCATGGGTGAGGCCGAGGAGGAAGCCGAAGAGCGCGGAGCCGTGCTCCTGCTGGAGAGCGGCCAGGGCGCGTTCGTCGGTGCGCGGGGCGAGGGACGTGGCGGTGGTCACCGTGGACGCTCCTTCGGGCGGGAGGACGGGCGGGCGGGAGGGCGTGGGGCCGTACGCGGGTGCGGCGGTCGCGGGGTGCGGACGGCGGGCCCGGCCGGGCGGGTGACGACGATCACAGCCGGGCCGAGCTCAGGGGAGAAGATAACCGTCCGTTCCGGGCTCCGCTGGCGGGCGGTGTCCGCCGTGCGAACAGGCGGCCGGTGCGTGCGACGAACGGTCGAGCGGCGCGACGAGCGGCACGGTGAGCGGTCGGCCGTCGCGGGCACCGCGCGTGGGCCGGTTGCGTCCTTACGGGGGAGCTGTTCGGGCTAGCTTGACTGGTAATCATATTAAATGTCCTTGACTTCTCCCTTGTTCCTGGATGGATTCTCCGTGCGTATATCCAGCGCATGTTCGAGACGCATCCACCTGAGGGAAGCCGGTCCGATGACGAAGCGCACTGCGAACCCGAGGCGGCACGGAGCAGGTCGGTACGGAGGGAGCCGGTACGGGGTGGCCGCCGCGGCCGCACTGCTGATCACCGCCGCGACCGCCTGTACCGCCGGACCGGACGACGCCACCCGCGCGGCCGCCCCGAAGCCCGCCGGCTCCGCCGTCCCGAAGGCCGGCGCCCCCGAGACCCCCCGGCGCGGGTTCTCCCTCGTCGCCTCCGGCGACGTCCTCCCGCACGACTCGATCATCCGTCAGGCCCGTGCCGACGCGGGCGATGACGGCTACGACTTCGGGCCGATGCTCGCGGGCGCCAAGCCGGTGATCTCCCGGGCCGACCTGGCGATCTGTCACATGGAGACGGTGTACGGCGACGAGGACGGCCCCTACAGCGGCTACCCGGCGTTCGTCTCCCCGCCCCAGGTGGCCGCCGCCCTCAAGGCCACCGGCTACGACTCGTGTTCCACCGCCTCCAACCACACCCTCGACGCGGGCCGTGCCGGCATCCGCCGCACCCTCGACGCCTTCGACCGGGCCGGCCTCGCCCACGCGGGCTCCGCCCGCACCGCCCGGGAGGCCGCCCGCCCCACCCTCCTGACGGCGGGCACCGCCAAGGTCGCCCAGCTCGCGTACACCTACGGCACGAACGGCTACCCGCTGCCCGACGGGCAGCCCTGGGCGGTCAACCTCATCGACAGGGACACGATCATCGCGGACGCCCGCGCCGCCCGCAGGGCCGGAGCCGACGTGGTCGTCGTCTCCCTGCACTGGGGCACCGAGTGGCAGGAAGCCCCCGACGCCGACCAGCTCTCCCTCGGCCGCGCGCTCACCGCATCGTCCACCGGTGGACGCAAGGACGTCGATCTCATCCTGGGAACACATGCCCACGTTCCCCAGCCCTACGAGAAGGTGAACGGCACCTACATCGTCTACGGGATGGGTGACCAGATCGCCGGCGCCATGGTCAACCACTCCGGTGCACCGGACGACCGGGGCAACATGAGTTCCATCGGCCGCTTCACCTTCGCGCCGCCCGCCGGCCCGGGCAAGGGCTGGGAGGTCGAGAAGGCGGAGTTCATTCCCCAGCTCTTCGACGTGGGTGCCAACCGCGTCATCAACCTCGGGGCGCCGGACAGCGGCTACGAAGAGATCCGCGACCGGATCCGCCGGGTCGTCCTGAGCCGCGGCGCCTCCGCGTCCGGGCTCACCATGGGGCGCTGAACCGGTCCGGTCACGGTACGACCGTGACCGGCCACCGCCCCGCCTTCACCAGCCGGACCGCCACCGAGCCCACGAACCTGTGTCCCGCCGACTCCGAGGCACCCACCACCACCGCGTCCGCCGTCAACTCGTCGGCGGCCGTGACGAGCCCGTTGTACGGGTCCCCGCGGAAGGTGTGGAACTCCCACCGCACGTCGAACATCCCCTTCACCCGCTCCGCCGCCCGCCGGATCTCCCCGATCAGGTCCTCGGCGATCTCGTCGGTGGCCCCCGCCACCGGGGCCCCGAGCGCCGCGCCCGCGGGGATCAGCGGCTGTACGTACACGAGGGCGAGCAACGCGTTCTGCCGACGGGCCAGCCCCGCCGCGTAGGAGGCCGCGCGCAGGGAGGAAGAGGATCCGTCGATTCCGGCGACGATCACCTTGGGGCCGTCGGTACCGCGTTCGAAGGCGGGGCGCTGCTGTTCGGGCTGTTCGGTCACAGAGCGGAGGCTATCCCCTGGGAGACACGCCCGCCGAAACGCGTCGGGCGGCCGTCTCCCACCGCCCGCACCGCGGCTACACGCAGGTGAAGGGCCTGACCCCGGGAGGCGTGGGGGTGTGGCGCTCCCTAGAGTTTCCTCCATGAGTGTCAGCGTGGAGGAGACTCCCACCAGCCGTAACCGCTTCCTCGGCCGGGTGCCCGACGGATTCGCGACCTTCTTCGGTCTGCTCGGTCTGTACTGTGCCCTGCTCGCGATCAGTCAGCCCCTGCGCAGACTGGTGAGGCCGCTCACCGGACTCCTGGAGTTCCTCACCGTCCCGGTGAGCGCGAACCTGGCGTACGCGGTGTTCTTCTTCCTGCTCGCCGCCGCCGTCGGGGCACGCAAGAAGATCGCCTGGTGGCTGGTGGTCGGATACCTGGGTCTGCTGCTCATCAGCGACGTGCTCTGGACCATCCTGAAGGACTGGGAGGCGCTGGCCTCCACGGTGGTGTGCGCCGCCGCGCTGGTGGTGCTGATCCTCGCGCGCAAGGAGTTCTACGCGGCCTCCCGGCACGGCGCGGTGCGCCGGGCAGTAGGCGTCCTGGTCGCCTCGCTGGCGGCCGCGGTGCTCGTCGGCTGGGGACTCGTCTCCCTCTTCCCGGGAACGCTGGTGGCCGCCGACCGCCTGCCATGGGTGATCGTCCGCGTCTTCGGCGGGGTGCTGTACGGGGAGTTCGACGGCCGGGGGCCGCGCTTCCTCTACTTCCTGTGCGGACTCCTCGGCGCGCTCGCCCTGCTGGCCGCCGCCGCGACCCTGTTCCGTTCCCAGCGCATGGAGTCCTCCCTGCACGGCGACGAGGAGCCCCGCATCCGGGCGCTGCTCGGCGCCTATGGGGCACAGGACTCCCTCGGGTACTTCGCCACCCGCCGCGACAAGGCCGTCGTCTTCGCCCCGAACGGACGGGCCGCCGTCACCTACCGCGTCGAGGCCGGTGTCTCCCTCGCCTCCGGCGACCCCGTCGGCGACAAGGCGGCCTGGCCGCAGGCGATCGAGGCATGGCTGGACGTGGCCAAGCGGTACGCCTGGGCGCCCGCCGTCATGGGCGCATCCGAGGAGGGCGCCACCGCGTTCGCCCGCGCCGGCCTCAGCGCCATGCAGCTCGGCGACGAGGCCATCCTCGACGTGGCCTCCTTCGACCTCGACGGCCGCGACATGCGGGTCACCCGGCAGGCCGTCAACCGGGTCCGCCGTACCGGAGCCACCACCCGCATCCGCCGCCACTCCGCCCTCTCCGACGCCGAGATGGAGCAGATCATCGACCGCGCCGACGCCTGGCGCGGCACCGAGACCGAGCGCGGCTTCTCCATGGCGCTCGACCGGCTCGGCGACCCCGAGGACGGCGACTGCCTGCTCGTCGAGGCCTTCGCCGCCGACGGCACGCTCATCGCCCTGCTGTCCTTCGTGCCCTGGGGCAAGGACGGCATCTCCCTGGACCTGATGCGCCGCGACCGGCAGGCGCCCAACGGCGTCATGGAGTTCATGGTCGCCGAGATCTGCGCCCAGGTCCCCAAGCTCGGCATCCGCCGCATCTCCCTCAACTTCGCGGTCTTCCGCTCCGCCTTCGAGGAGGGTGCCCGGATCGGCGCCGGCCCGATCCTGCGGCTGTGGCGCAGACTGCTGCTCTTCTTCTCCAAGTGGTGGCAGCTCGAAGCGCTCTACCGCTCGAACGTCAAGTACCAGCCCGCCTGGTACCCCCGCTTCCTCTGCTACGGAGACGCGGGCTCCCTCGCCCGGGTCTCCCTCGCCTCCGGCATCGCCGAAGGCTTCGTCGCCGTGCCCAGCCTGCGCAAGAGGTGGGGCCGCGGGCACACCCCGCGCCGTACCTTCACCAACCCGGCCAGCACCGCGGGCCTGCCCTCCGTCGAGGAACTCGGCCTGGCCCGCGCGGCGGACGCCGCGGACTCCGACCCCGTCGCGCACCTGCCCGAGCAGATCCGCATCCGGCACCGCAAGCTGACCCGGCTGCGCGCCGAGGGCACCGACCCGTACCCCGTGGGCGTCCGGCCCGCCACCCATACCCTGGCCGCGATCCGCGCCGCACACCCCACGGCCGCACCCGGCGTCCGCACCGGCGAAACCGCCACCGTCTGCGGCCGCGTGATGGTCGTACGGGACTTCGGCGGCGTCGTCTTCGCCGACCTCCGCGACTGGTCGGGGGACCTCCAGATCGCCTTCACCCGCGACGGCTCCGGAACGGACATCCTCGACCGGTTCACCGCCGACGTCGACTTCGGCGACCTCGTCTCCGTCACCGGCGAGATCGGCACGTCCGAGAAGGGCGAGCTGAGCCTCTTCGTCACCGACTGGCAGCTCACCGGCAAGTGCCTGCGTCCGCTGCCCGACAAGCGCCTGGGCCTCACCGACCCCGAGGCCAAGGTGCGCCGCCGGTACGTCGACCTGGTGGCCAGCCCGGACGCCCGCGAGGTCGTCCGCTCCCGCTCCGCCGTCGTCCAGGGACTGCGCCAGGGACTGCTGGAACGCGGCTACCTGGAGGTCGAGACGCCGATGCTCCAGCAGATCCACGGCGGCGCCAACGCCCGCCCCTTCACCACCCACATCAACGCCTACGACCTCGACCTCTACCTGCGCATCGCCCCCGAGCTCTACCTCAAGCGGCTGTGTGTCGGCGGCATGGAGAAGGTCTTCGAGATGGGCCGCACCTTCCGCAACGAGGGCGTCTCCTACAAGCACAACCCCGAGTTCACGATGCTGGAGGCCTACCAGGCGTACGCCGACTACGACGTGATGCTGGACCTCACCCGCGAACTCGTCCAGGGCGCGGCCACCGCCGCCTTCGGCTCCCCGGTCGCCCGCAAGACGGACGCCGACGGCAAGGTCGTCGAGTACGACATCTCCGGGATCTGGCCGGTCAAGACGCTGTACGGGGCCGTCTCCGAAGCCCTCGGCGAAGAGGTGGACGCCGACACCGCGGAGCCGGTGCTGCGCCGTCTCTGCGACCGCTCCGGCGTGCCGCACTCCCCCGAGAAGACCCGCGGCGACCTCGTTCTGGAGATGTACGAGCGCCTCGTCGAGGAGCGCACCACGCTGCCCACCTTCTACAAGGACTTTCCCACCGACGTCTCCCCGCTGACCCGCCAGCACCGCAAGGACCCGCGCCTCGCGGAGCGCTGGGACCTGGTCGCCTTCGGTACCGAACTGGGTACCGCCTACTCAGAGTTGACCGACCCCGTCGAGCAGCGCCGACGGCTGCGGGCACAGTCGCTGCTCGCCGCGGGCGGCGACCCCGAGGCCATGGAGGTCGACGAGGACTTCCTCGACGCGCTGGAGTACGCGATGCCCCCCACCGGAGGCCTGGGCATCGGCGTCGACCGGCTCGTCATGTTCCTCACCGGCCGTACCATCCGCGAGACGCTGCCGTTCCCGCTGGTACGCCGCTGAGACGCGTGCGGAGCCTCGCTCCCTAGTTCCATCGGGTGCAATCGCGACCCCGAAAAGTGTTGATCAATGGCTCGCACGCCACGGCGTGCGAGCCATTAGTCATGAAAGCAGAAGATCAGCCGACTTCGTCTCGCCGGGCCCTGCTGCGTCTCGCCGCCTGTGTCGGAGCCGCCGCCACCGTGCACGTGCTCAGCACGGACACGGCGCAGACCCCCGACGCCCCCACCGCCGCGAAGCCCGGCCCGGCCGCCGGCCCGCCCCGGGCCGGCGCACCGCTCAAGGCGTCCGCGTACCGGCTGCGTCCGATGACCGCGTACGGACCCCCGAAGCTCAGGCCCGCGGTCCCGCCCGTCCGCCGCAAACCGTTCCTGCGGATGGACGCGCCGGGTCGCACCATGGTCCTCACCTTCGACGACGGGCCGGACCCCCGCTACACCCCGGCCCTCCTCAAGACGCTGCGACGCCACGGCGCACGGGCGATGTTCTTCGTCTGCGGCGAGATGGCGGCCGAGAACCAGGATCTGCTGCGCGAGATGACCGACGACGGCCACGTCATCGGAAACCACTCCTGGTCGCACCCTCTGATCCCCAAGCTGTCCCGTTCGCGCATCCGCTCCCAGCTGGGACGCACCAGTGACGTGGTGGAACGGACGGTGGGGGCGGCACCGCGCTGGTACCGGGCCCCCTACGGTGCGTGGAACCGGGCCTCTTTCGAGATCGGCGCGGAGCTGGGGATGGAACCGCTCGGCTGGACGCTGGACACCCTGGACTGGACCGAACCGGGCAGCTCGGCCATTGTCCGCAGGGTCCGCGCCGGTGCCGGGCCGGGCGTGGTCGTCCTCTCGCACGACGCGGGCGGCGACCGCTCGGGCACCGTCCGCGCCCTGCGCACGTACCTGCCCGAACTCCTCGACCAGGGCTACCGGATCACCGTCCCGCAGGACTGAGGCGAGGACGCGGGAGCTACCGCGTGGCCACGAGCCGGGCGAAGACGACCACGTTCCCCGCGTAGCCCGTGTCCTTCGAGTAGCCCCCGCCGCAGGTGATCACCCGCAGTTCCGGTCGCCCGGTGTCGCCGTACACCCGGGCACCCGGGAAGCTCTCCTTGTCGTACACCTCCACCCCGTACACCTCGAACACCGCGGTGCGGCCGTCGAAGCGGTCGACTTCCACGCGCTGCCCCTTCTTCACCGAGCCGAGCCCGAAGAAGACCGCGGGCCCCGTGGAGTTGTCGACGTGGCCGACGACGATGGAGGTGCCGCTCTGGCCGGGGGCGATCCCGTTCTGGTACCAGCCGGCGAGGTTGGGGTCCTGCGGGGGAGGGGCTTCGATCCACCCCTCCCGGTCGAGGCCGACGTCCACCATGGGGGCGTCGACCTTGATCGCGGGGAGGCGCACCCGGGAGGCCGGCGCGTGGGGGAGGGCGGGGGCGCCGGCCGCGTGTCCCGGGGCGGAGGGAATCTCGGCGGCGCTGTTCCGTGCCGCTGCCGCGGCCGGTTGCGGCGGGCCGAACCCGACGTCGCTGCCGTTGCGCAACAGGGCGAGCCCGGTGAGCAGTGCCAGCGTCAGCGGGCCCCATGGCGCCCGCCGCCTCGGGTGCGCGCCACGCCATTCCTGCCGGTGCCCCATAGTGCTGCTCCCTTCGTCGCGCCCACCCGCCGGTCGTGCACGATCAGGCCCGCCGTGCACGGGCCCGCCCGTCTGGTACGGACGCTAAGCGCCCCGCGGTACGGCGGCGAGGTGCGGAGCGCGAACGGGTGGCGAAGTGCTTCCTGACCTGGCATCAGAAGGCGCGTGGGCATGCGCATCTGAGAAGGCGTCAGGAGGCGCGCCGCCCCGTCGTCAGGTCGGCACCACCCGCGATGGGGCCGTCCCGTCACCGGTCCGGCCCAGTACGAAATGCGTAGATCACACCGGTAGGTGAGGGTTCGTCATGGAAGGCGTACTCGTCGAATTTCCCGGAGCACCGCCCCGGAGCGTCTTCCGATGGAGGTTCTACGATGCGTGCTTCACGCGCCTGTGCGGCGACCGCGCTCGCCTGCGCCGCAGTCGCCTTGACCGCCCCCGTGGCTTCCGCCACCAATGGGCCGAGCAGCGTCACGGTCAATCCGTACTCGGTCCACCAGGGCGGCACGATTTCGATCACGGCGCACGGCTGCGGCCACGGCGGCACCGTGACGTCCAACGCCTTCCCGCAGGCCAGCCTGTCGGCGGGCGGCAAGGGGTACGCGTCGGCCCGGATCAACGACCACGCCACTCCCGGCCACTACAACCTGGCCGTGAAGTGCAGCGACAACGCGATGGTGGCCACCCACCGGTTCACCGTGCTCGCCGGACGCGGGGCGCACGGCGGTCTCGGCGGCTCGATCGGACCGAGCGACACGGACGTGGCGGTCGGTGCCGGCCTGGTCGCCTCGGCGGCACTCGGCGCCGCGGTCTTCGTCGCCCGCCGCCGCAACGCGGCCGGCGGCAGGGCCTGATCCGTTCTGTGACGCCGGTGGGCCCGGGTCCCCGTACGGGGACCCGGGCCCACCGGCGTCTGTACGTGGTGCCCGGCCTCGCTCAGTGCCGGCCAGGACCCGAAGCCCGGCGCCGGACCGCGTAGAAGGTGCCGCCGACGGCCAGCGCCGTCAGGGCGGCGCCGGCGGCGACCTGGGTGGCGTTCATCTCCGAGACGCTGCCGCCGAGTCCGCCCCGCACTCCGCGTACGGCAGAGGCGGAGGTGACGGGGGATGCCGAGGTCACCGGGGACGGGCGGGAGGTCGAGCTGGTCGTCGGCAGGCTGCCGCCCGCGACGGTCAACGAGGTGGAGCCTTTGGTGCCGCTGCAGGTGAAAGACACGTCGTACACGGCGCCGTGCTTCGCTTCCCGGTCGATCGCGACCCGGGCGGAGCGGCCGGGCTCGACGACGACCGTGTCGAAGATCCCGGAGGAGACGGTAGCGGCCGTCGTGCAGCCGGGGACGGCGAGGGTGACCTCGCCGCCGGCGGCGATGGTGGAGGGCGTCACGGTGAGGGCGTTCGAGAGGCCCGCCCCGGTGTCCTCACTGCCACTGGCGGCGCCGCCCTCCGCGGCCGCGCAACCGACGCCGCCGACGACGAGAGCGGCGGCGCCCAACGCGGCGGCCGCGGTGGGAGCGAGTCTTGTTGAACGCATGGTGATTCTCCGGGTCCCCGAGGAGCACAGCGGCGGAACTGATTTCCACTCATATCGGAAAAATGCACCTCGATACCCGGAACGCTAGGAGTGCCCGGTGAGCCCCGCGATCACAGTCGCGCGAATGGGGCATGGATGTCCCCCGGCCGGCCCCGGTCGAGGCGGTGCGGCCGCACGGTGAGTGCGGTCGAAGCAGCGCGCGCAGTGTTACTCAGTTGTGTTTGAGTCTTAGTTGTGTTTTCTTCGTGTGGTGAAGAATCCCGCGACGAAGAAGGGCGGCGGTGCCGCGTGCCCGACACAGGCGCAGCAGTGAGCAGTGTGCTGATCGTGGGGGCCGGGCCGACCGGCCTGACGCTGGCGTGCGACCTCGCCCGGCGGGGCGTGGACCTCCGGATCGTCGAGAAGTCCTCTTCCGTCCGCCGGAGTTCACGGGCCAAAGGGCCCAACGCGCGCAGCCTGGAAGTACTGGAGGACCTCGGCGTCGTCGGCCGGATTGTGGACGAGGGCTCCGCCCCGCTCGTCATGCGCAAGTACCGCGACGCGGCCGTCGTCGCGGACTCCGACCCGTACGCGGGCTGCCGGCCGGCCCCCGACGCGCCCTACGACCGGGGCCGGCTGATCGCGCAGTGGACGCTGGAGGAGATCCTGCGGGCCGAGCTGGCCGGGTACGGCGTGCACGTCGAACTCGCCGTCGGGATCGTCTCGTACGAGCAGTGCGTGGACCGGGTCGTCGCCCGCACCTCCCGCGGCCGTCGCATCGAGGCGCGCTACCTGGTCGGCTGCGACGGCGGCCACAGCCGCGTCCGCACGCTCATGGGCGTCACCTTCGACGGCACGACCCACGCGGAGCAGGTCATGGTCAACGGCGACGTCGAACTGACCGGAGCCGGCAGCCTTGCCCGTGACCGCTGGCACCAGTGGTTCGACGAGGACGGCGCGGTGCTGCTCTGTCCGATCCCGGGCACGGATCGCGGCTGGTGGTTCCAGGCTTCACCCGAACGCGACGCGGACGGCGAGCCGCTGCCCGCTTCCCGCGAAAGCTTCCAGCGGCTTCTCGACCGGCACGCCCGGTTGCCCGGCGTCCGGCTTCACGACGCCGCGCTCCTGTCCACGTACCGCGTCAACGTGCGCATGGCCGATCGCTACCGCACCGGTCGTGTCCTGCTGGCGGGCGACGCCGCGCACGTCCACCCGGTCGCGGGCGGCCTCGGCATGAACACCGGCATCCAGGATGCCTACAACCTGGGCTGGAAACTGGCCGCCGTCGTCACCGGCCGGGCGGGCGAAGGACTGCTCGACACGTACGAGGAGGAGCGCCTGCCCGTCGCCGCCTGGACGCTGAAGACGTCGTCCGCGCGGCTCGACACGGTCATGGCGGCCATCCGGAAACCCGGCGGCGGACTCGACGCGGGCATCACGGACGACACCTCCGGCCTGGGCCTCGGCTACCGGTGGAGCTCGCTCTCGCAGGGGGCGACGCCGCACGACGGCCGGCTGAGCGCGGGCGACCGGGCCCCGGACGCGCCGTGCACGGATGCGGAGAGCGGGGATCGGGTCCGGCTGTTCGACAGGTTCGCGGGGCCACACTTCACCCTCCTCGGCTTCGGCGGCGGGGCCGCCCCGGCACTGGGGCATGTGGCGCAGGGGCAGTCCGTCCATCCGCTGCGGACGTGCGCCGTGGACGCCGGGCCGCACGGCGGGCTGCGCGACGACGCGGGACACGCCAGGACCGCATACGGAGTCCAGGGCGACGCTCTGGTCCTGGTCCGCCCCGACAATCACGTGGCACTGATCACGGAGGGGCACCGCCACGGCGCCGTGCTCACTTACCTGCGCCTCCTCGGGAGCTGACCGGACCTCTCCTACGGGTGGCGCCGGCCGGAGGGACGTTTCCCCCCCGGCCGGCCCCACCCTGGCGGCCCACCGGCCCGGTTGCCGCCCCACCCTCAGTCGCCGGCTCCTGGGAGCAGGTCGACGAAGGGTTCGGGGGTGGCGGAGATGCCGTGGCCGAACGGGGCGTCGAGGTCCCAGATGAGGAAGAGGAGGAAGGCGATCATGACGCTGAAGAGCCCGGCGAGCAGCAGTTCTCTTCCGGTGCGGCGGATCTGCAGGGCGAAGATGAGGCCGATGGTGATGAGGGCGCCGGTGATGAGGCCGAACCAGACGACGGTGGGCATCGTCGCCCCGGTGTTCTGGGCGCGACTGTTGCGGGCGTCGTCGGCGGCGGCGACCTGGTCGACGAGGGGCTGGTAGGCCTGGCCTTCGAGGTCGGTCCTGGGCGCGTAGAGGGTGACGTCGTGACGGACGCGGTCGAGGAGTTCGCCGCCCCGTTCGGTGACCTCGTTGTGTTCCGTCATGTGCGGCCACTCGGTGTCGATGACGTAGTCGACGTACGCGTCGATGTCGGCGCGGATGCGGGCGCGGACGTCGGCCGGGTAGACCTCGGCGCGTGCGCTGACCTCGTGCAGGGCCTGTGCCTCCTGACGGACGGACTCCTGGGCGGCGCCGCGTCCCTCCCAGACGCCGGCGATGGCGAGGCCGAGGACGATGGCGTAGATCACGCCGATCATCATCGTCATGTATTCGAGGACGTCGGGGGTCTGGGTCGGGTCGTCGTCGTCGCCGACCCGGCGGTGGTTGATCACCACGATGGTGAGGACGATCGCGCAGGCCGAAGCCATCGCGATGCTCAGAACGAGCCATTCCGACAAGGGAACCTCCGTCGGTGGGACCGCATCAGCGGGAAGAACGGGGACGCAGTACCGCGACGGCGAAGACCGCGGGCGCTGTGATCATGAGGGCGAGGGTGAGCATGGACGTGCGGTTCTTCGAGGGTTTGCGCGCGGGCTTGCGGTAGGTGGGGATGGCGACCGCCCGGGACGCGGGCGGTGCGGGGAGGGCCGAGGGGCGGCCGGGGGGAGAGGGGGGTTCGGTAGCGGGGGAGGGCGGCGGAGTCAGCGGGGGCCTCTCGGGCACAGGTGCAGGCACGGGCTCGGGCGGACGAGGCCGGGGCGGCGGTTTCGGCTCCGGTTCCGGCGCGGGTGGCGGTACGGGAGGTGGCGCGGGCGGGGGCACCGGGGCCGGCGCCGGAGGAGGAGCCGGCGCCGGGGGCTTGGGGTCCGGCGGGATCGGTGGCGGAGGGGGCGGTGGCGGCGGCGGGGGAACGGGCTTCGGTGAGCACGACGTGCCGTCGCCGCCCGCCACCGCGATCGCCGACGTTCCGCCGCCCTCGCCGATCGAGGCGTAGGCACAGCTGTCGGCCGAGGCGGGAGCCGAGCCCGCCAGCACCAAGCCCAAAGTGGCCGCGGACAGCAGTCGCAGCAGGAGCGGAGCGGACTTCCGGCGTGATCCGTGGACGAGGGGCCTCATGAATCTGCCCAACGAGCGGCACGCGGAAGAAGTATGGGATTCCCCTGATGGGAGTCACGGGCTCGAATTTGCGCATGAGAAGGGTTCTGGTGTGCGAACCGCTGTGGGAGGCGACCGTCGATTTCTTCTCCCCGCCGTTGAACGCGGCGGTGTTCCCCGCACGTACCTAGGGCCGGGTGCGACGCACGGACGCGTCGGACACAGCCCTACGAGAACCTTCGGGAAACGGGAGTCGACATGAACAGCTGGCGGAACGTCTCGCTCGCGGTGACGGCGGCGGCGGTACTGGCGATGACGACGGCGTGCGGCCAGGACGGCGCCGACGGCGCCCCGGGATCCCGGACCGTCGGCAACCCGGCCCCCGCCCAGCGGCCCGCTCAGGACGGGTACGGCGAGGACCAGGCGCCGGCCGCTGAGCCGCGGCCGGCGGGGCAGCTCGCCGCCCGCGACACCGGACAGCTCGGCAAGGTCGTCACCGACAGCGCGGGCATGACCCTCTACCGCTTCGACAAGGACACCGCGAAACCGCCGACGTCGAATTGCGGCGGCGACTGTGCGAAAACCTGGCCGCCGGTACCCGCGGCGAGCGTCACCGCGCCCCCCGGGACCGCCCCCGACCTGGTCGGCGAGGTGACCCGCGGCGACGGCCGCAAGCAGCTCACCCTGGGCGGCTGGCCGATGTACCGGTACGCCGGGGACGCCGCGGCGGGGGACGCCAAGGGGCAGGGTGTGGGCGGCACTTGGTTCGCTTCCGCTCCCGACGGCAAGAAGGCCGCCGCGTCGCCCGAGAAGCCGGACGCCGGAACGGAGAAGCCGGACGCCGCCGCCCCCGGGGCCGAGGGCCCGGAGGGTGCCGCCTCCCCCGGTGCGCCCGCCGACCGACCCGGCATGTCCGTGCGGAAGGACCCCGAACTCGGCGAGATCGTCGTCGACCGGCGCGGCCGTACCGTCTACCGCTTCAAGAAGGACTCGGCCTGGCCCATGAAGTCCGCCTGCACCGGCGACTGCCTGGCCAAGTGGCCGGCCGTCGCCCCCGTACCGAAGAACGACACCGAGGGCATCCTCAAGAAGGGCTACGTCGTCTTCGACCGCCCCGACGGGGCCAAGCAGCAGACGATCGACTGCTGGCCGCTCTACACCTACTCGGGCGACACCGGGCCCGGCGACACCAACGGCCAGGGCGTGGGCGGCACTTGGTACGCCGTGTCGCCGCAGGGCAGGATGGTGGGCGCTCCCAGGTGACATTCCCGGCGGGTCCCCGTAACGGAGGGTCCCGAGTGGGAGCCGTACCACGTATGCCCCTACAGTCGGCCCGTCGTCCCCGTTCGCGCGGGGGTGACGGGCCGGGCGCGTGCACGGGTGCACTTGCCATCCGGGTGTGACCGAGAACGGACGGGTAATTTCCGTTTTCGCTCGCCCCACTGGCGGTGGATCAGTAGCCTCAGCTCGAACACCGGGCACGTACGTCAGCCGTGCCCGCATTCGTCGCGGCGACTGTTGGAGACATTGATGGAGCGTCCCGCCTGGGCACCGCCGGGCATCGACATCTCGATGCCGAGCGTGTCCCGTATTTACGACTACTACCTGGGCGGTTCGCACAACTTCGAGGTCGACCGGGAGGCGGCCCGCAGGGCGATGGAGTTCATGCCGGGCCTGCCCAAGATCATGCAGGCGAACCGGGCGGTCATGCGCCGCGCCGTACGGCACGCGCTGTCCGAGGGCGTTACCCAGTTCCTCGACATCGGATCCGGCATCCCCACCTTCGGCAACGTCCACGAGGTGGCCCAGGCCGCCGACCCCGCCGCGCGTGTGGTGTACGTGGACCACGATCCGGTGGCCGTCGCGCACAGCCGGGCCGTCCTCGAAGGGAACGAGCTGGCGACCGTCGTCGCCGCGGACTTCCGCAAGCCCGGCGAGATCCTCGAAGCCGCCGAGCTCCGCCAACTCCTCGATCTGGAAAGGCCGGTGGCGCTCCTGCTGGTCGCCCTCCTGCACTTCATCGAGGACGCGGACGACCCGTACGCCGCCGTCGCCACGCTCCGCGACGCCCTGGCCCCCGGCAGCATGCTGATCCTCACCCACGCCTCCTACGAGGGCGTGCCGCTCACCGAGGAACTGACGGGCGGTGTCGTCGACATCTACCAGAAGATCAAGAACCCGCTGATCATGCGTTCGCGTTCCGAGGTCGCGCGGTTCTTCGAGGGCTTCCGGATGGTCGAACCCGGTCTGGTGCCGATGGCCGAATGGCGGCCCGAGACGCCCGTCGCGCAGGAAGACCCGTACGCCTTCTCGGGCTTCGCAGGGGTGGGGCGCAAGGCGTGAGCGCGCAGGCGCAGGCCTCCGACGGGGAACGGGACGGCGCAGCGGCCGGCGTGCCCGACTCCGGGCCGGGCGGCGGCGGCCGGGCCCGGACCCGGCCCCGCAGCCCCGGCACGGTCCGGTCCTCGGGCGCCGTCCCGGTCCAGGGGTCCGGCCCGAGCAGGGGTACGGAACCGGCCCTGGCCTCCGCGCCGGGCGCGGTCGTCTACCCGACGGGTACGGCATCCGCTCCTTCCCCCTCCGCCGGGAAGCAGGCGGCCGTCCCCGACGGGCCCGAGGACCGGCTCAGACGGTTCGCGACGATCTGGAGCCGGGCCATCTTCCCGGCCACCGCCACCTCCCTCACCCGGCCCGAGTTCGAGCAGCTCCTGCTGCCGCTGGCCCGCCTGCTCGGCGAGGCGCTGCACCGGCGGCCCTTCGACGCGAACCCCGCGCACGAGGTCGGGGCAGCCCTCGTCGAGGCGCACTGCACCGACCCGGACGCCCTCGTCCGCACCCTCGGCGTCGTCGAGTCGTATCTCGTCCTGTACTGCGCCGCGGCCGACGGGCCGCCGGCCGCCGCCGAGGAGAACCGCGCCCGCTGCGCCCGGCTCCAGCACGGCATCGCCGCCGGGTTCGCCCGCGCGCTGCGCGAGCGCACCCTGCGCGAGCAGGAGGCCATCGCCCGTTCCGCGCTCTGTGCGCGCACCGAGGCCCGCCAGGCCCTGCACGCCACCGAGGAACGTTTCCGCGCGGTCTTCGAAGGGGCGGCCGTCGGTATCGGCATCGCCGCCCTGGACGGCACGATCCTGGAGGTCAACGAGACCCTCACCCGGATGTTCGGCGGCCTCGACACCCAGATCCGCGGCCGCAAGGTCAGCGACTGGGACCACCCCGAGGACACCGCCCAGATCTGGCGGATGTACGAGGAGCTGGTGCGCGGCGAGCGCGACCACTACCGCTGCGAGAAGGCCTTCTACCGGGGTGACGGCACCGTCCTGTGGACCAACCTCACCGTGTCGCTGCTGCGCGACGCCGAGGGCCGCCCGCAGTACCAGCTCGCCCTCATGGAGGACACCACCGAGCGGCGGCTGCTCAATCTGCGCCTGCGCTACGAGGCAACCCACGACGCGCTCACCGGACTGCCCAACCGGACGTTGTTCTTCGAACGCCTGGAGAAGGTCCTGTCCGCCGGGGGCGACGCCCGCTTCGGTCTCTGCTACCTCGACCTGGACGGCTTCAAGGCGGTCAACGACAGTCTCGGGCACTCCGCGGGCGACCGCCTCCTCGTCGAGGTCGCCGACCGCCTGCAGAGCTGCGCGACGGCGCCCGGCGAGATGGTGGCCCGGCTCGGCGGCGACGAGTTCGTGGCGCTGACCACGGGTCCCGACACCCGCCGCGAGGTCGACGACCTGGCTGCCCGGATACTGAACGCCCTGGCCACCCCCATCCACCTGGAGGGCCGCGAGATCACGGTGCGCGGCTCCATCGGCATCGTCGAGGGCCCGGCCGCCGAACGCGGTCCCGCCGACGTCCTGCGCAGCGCCGACATCACCATGTACCGCGCCAAGGCGGCGGGCGGCAACCGCTTCGAGTTCGCCGACGCGGAGGCCGACGAGCGTGCCATCACCCGGCACGGCCTCACCCACGCGCTGCCGGCCGCCCTGGAGCGCGGCGAGTTCTTCATCGAGTACCAGCCCCTCGTCCACCTCGGCGACGGCAGCGTCCACGGCGCGGAGGCCCTGGTCCGCTGGAGCCACCCGCAGCACGGCGTCCTGGGGCCGGACCGGTTCATCCCGCTCGCCGAGCACACCGGGCTGATCGTGCCGCTCGGCCGCTGGGTGCTCCAGGAATCCGTACGGCAGGCCAGGTTCTGGCAGGAGAAGCACGCCGACGGCGGCCCGCTGCGCATCAACGTCAACCTCTCGCCCACCCAGCTCCACCACCCCGGCCTCGTCGCGGACACGGTCGAAGTCCTCGAACGGGCGGGCCTCTCCCCGGGCGCCCTCTGTCTGGAAGTGACCGAGTCCGCACTGATAGGTGCCGACGAGGGCCTGCTCAAGCCGCTGCGCCAGCTCGCCGAGATGGGCATCGACATCGCCCTCGACGACTTCGGCACCGGTTACTCCAACCTGGCCAACCTGCGCCGCCTGCCGGTCAGCGTCCTCAAGCTCGACCGCTCCTTCACCCAGAGCATGCAACGCCTGCCCGCCGACCCCGTCGACATCAAGATCGTCGAAGGGATCGTCTCGCTGGCACACAGCCTGGAACTCGCCGTAACGGTCGAAGGCGTCGAAACGGGCGCCCAGGCCGAGCAGTTGCGGGAACTGGGCTGCGACACCGCGCAGGGCTGGTACTACGCCAGGCCCGGCGCCCCCGACATGATCCACTCGCTGGTGCTGATGGACGCCGTCTGAGCGGACGGGCCGTCCGAAGCGGCGGTTCCTCCGATGCGGTAGCTCGCCTCCGGTGCGGGTGGACGCGCCCGGAGGAAGGATGCCACGACTCTCAGGAGGCGGGCTCCCACAGCCCCACCATCATCCGCTGCAACTCCCGTGCCGCCCGCGGTGGCGCCACGTCGCTGCGGTGCGCCAGCGCGATCGTGCGCCGCAGTCCCGGCCTGGCCAGCGGGGTCACCCGCAGGCCGGTGCCGGCGTGTTCCGCCACCATGCGCGGTACCACGGCCAGCCCCAGGCCCGCCCGGACAAAGCCCAGGACCGCGTCCATCTCGCCGCCCTCCACCGTGAACGTCGGCTCGAAGCCCTCGGCGCGGCACGCGGCCACGGTCAGTTCCCGAAGGTCGTAGCCGTGGCGGAACATCACCATCGGCGTGTCGCGCAGGTCGGCGACGCGGACCGGACGGCGCGGCGCGCGGGCGGACGGCGCGGACACCACCACCAGGTCCTCGTGCAGCAGTTCCACCGCGGTGAGCGCCGGGGAGGGCGTCGGCAGGGGCAGTACGACCAGGGCCAGGTCGAGAGCGCCGCGCGCCAGCTGCCGGACGAGGTCGTGCGAGCCGCCCTCCTCGACGAGGAGCTGGATGCCGGGGTGCGCGTCGTGGAAGGCGCGCAGCACGTCCGGGAGCAGGCCCGTGCACAGACTCGGGGTCGCGCCCAGACGGACCCGGCCGCGCCGCAGCTGCGCCAGCTCCTGCACCTCCCGGCGGGCGGTGTCGGTGTCGGCGAGGATCCGGCGGGCCAGCGGCAGCAGCGCCTCGCCCGCGTCGGTGAGCGCGATGTTGCCGCGTGCACGCGTGAACAGGTCCGCGCCCAGCTCCCGCTCCAGCGAGCGGATCTGCTGGGAGAGCGAGGGCTGCGCCACGTGCATCTCCTCGGCGGCCCGGGTGAAGTGCCGCGCCTCGGCCACGGCCACGAAATAGCGGAGCTGCTGGAACTGCATGCCCTCAGCATAGGCACGCCCGATAGCGGCAGCCTATGGACTTGAGCCGAACCATGTCTTGGACCTTTCGGGCCCTTCGGCCCTAGCGTCCTGACCCATGGCTCTGGCATCGCGGCAGGACACCGCCCCCTCCCGAAAACCGCCCGTACGGCGCCCCACCGGACTGCGCGGATTCTGGGGATCGACCGTCGGCAAGAAGACGGTCATGGCGGTCAGCGGGCTGATCATGCTCGGCTATCTGGTCGCCCACATGATCGGCAACCTGAAGATCTTCTTCGGGACGGACGAGTTCAACGGTTACGCGCACTGGCTGCGCACCATGGGCGAACCGGTCCTGCACTACGAGTGGGCCCTGTGGATCGTCCGCGTGCTGCTGCTCGCGGCCGTCGTCGGGCACGCGGCGGCCGCGTACCAGCTCAGCCGCCGCGACCTCAGGGCCAGACCCGTCGCCTACGCCCACAAGCGCAGGCGCGCGAGCTACGCGACGCGCACCATGCGATGGGGCGGCATCATCCTGCTGCTGTTCATCGTGTGGCACCTGCTGGACCTGACCACCCTCACCGTCAACGAGAACGCACAGGCGGGGCGCCCGTACGAGAACGTCGTCGCGACCTTCTCCACCTGGTACGGGAACACGATCTACGTCGTCGCCATGCTCGCCGTCGGCCTGCACATCCGGCACGGCTTCTGGAGCGCCGCCCAGACGCTGGGCGTCGGCAACGCGACCCGCGAACGCTTCCTGAAGGTGACGGCCAACCTCCTCGCCCTCGTACTGACCGTGGGCTTCCTCTCCGTGCCGGTCGCCGTGATGACCGGATTGGTGGGCTGACATGACCTCCTCGTACACCGCCTACACCGTCGGCGCCCCTCTCGCCGACACCAAGGCCCCCGCCGGCCCGGTCGCGGAACGCTGGGACACCCGCCGCTTCGAGGCGAAGCTGGTGAACCCGGCGAACCGCCGCAAGCACACCGTCATCGTCGTCGGCACCGGCCTCGCGGGCGGCGCGGCCGGTGCGACCCTCGCCGAACAGGGCTACCACGTCGTCCAGTTCTGCTACCAGGACTCCCCGCGCCGCGCCCACTCCATCGCCGCCCAGGGCGGCATCAACGCCGCCAAGAACTACCGCAACGACGGCGACTCCATCCACCGCCTCTTCTACGACACCGTCAAGGGCGGCGACTTCCGGGCCCGCGAGTCCAACGTGCACCGGCTCGCCCAGATCTCCGTGGAGATCATCGACCAGTGCGTCGCCCAGGGAGTCCCCTTCGCGCGGGAGTACGGCGGACTGCTCGACACCCGCTCCTTCGGCGGCGTACAGGTGTCACGGACGTTCTACGCACGCGGCCAGACCGGACAGCAGCTCCTGCTCGGCGCCTACCAGGCGCTGTCCCGCCAAATCGCCGCGGGAACGGTCGAGATGCACGCCCGCACCGAGATGCTGGACCTGATCGTCGTCGACGGGAAGGCACGCGGCATCGTCGCCCGCGACCTCGTCACGGGCGAGATCTCCAGCCACTTCGCGGACGCCGTCGTCCTCGCCACCGGCGGATACGGCAACGTCTTCTACCTGTCCACCAACGCGATGAACTCCAACGCCACCGCGGTCTGGCGGGCCCACCGGCGCGGCGCGTACTTCGCCAACCCCTGCTTCACCCAGATCCACCCCACCTGCATCCCGCGCACCGGCGACCACCAGTCCAAGCTGACCCTGATGAGCGAGTCGCTGCGCAACGACGGCCGCATCTGGGTACCGAAGGCCCGGGGCGACGACCGGCCCGCCCGCGAGATCCCCGAGGAGGAGCGCGACTACTACCTGGAGCGCATCTACCCCTCCTTCGGCAATCTCGTCCCCCGCGACATCGCCTCCCGCGCCGCCAAGAACGTCTGCGACGAAGGCCGCGGCGTCGGCCCCGGCGGGCAGGGCGTCTACCTCGACTTCGCCGACGCCATCGCGCGGATGGGGCGGGCGAAGGTCGAGGAGAAGTACGGCAACCTCTTCGACATGTACGCGCGGATCACCGCCGAGGACCCGTACGAGACGCCGATGCGCATCTACCCCGCCGTGCACTACACGATGGGCGGCCTCTGGGTCGACTACGACCTCCAGACCACCGTCCCGGGCCTCTTCGCGATCGGCGAGGCCAACTTCTCCGACCACGGCGCGAACCGGCTCGGCGCGTCCGCCCTCATGCAGGGCCTGGCCGACGGCTACTTCGTGCTGCCCTCCACCATCAACGACTACCTGGCCCGCAACGCCCGGCCGGAACCCGTCGACGCCTCCCACCCGGCCGCCGAGAGTGCCCTGCGGGAGACCCGTCGGCGCATCGAGCGGCTGCTCGCCGTCGACGGTGACCGCACCCCCGACTCCTTCCACCGCGAACTCGGCGAACTCATGTGGGAGTACTGCGGGATGGCCCGTACGGAGGAGGGGCTGCGCAAGGCGCTCGGGCGCATCCCGGAGATCCGCGAGGAGTTCTGGCGGCGGATCAAGGTCCCCGGCTCCGGCGAGGAGTTCAACCAGTCGCTGGAGAAGGCCAACCGCATCGTCGACTACCTGGAGCTCGCCGAGCTGATGTGCCTCGACGCCCTGCACCGCGAGGAGTCCTGCGGTGGACACTTCCGCGAGGAGTCCCAGACCCCGGACGGAGAGGCCGCCCGCGACGACGAACGCTTCGCGTACGCCGCCGCCTGGGAGTTCGCCCCGGGCGCCGCCCCCGTTCTGCACAAGGAAGACCTCGTCTTCGAGTACGTCCACCCCACCCAGCGGAGCTACGCATGAGGCTCACCCTGCGCGTCTGGCGCCAGAAGAACCCCCACACCCCCGGGCAGATGGCCACTTACGACGTCGACAACATCTCCGCCGACATGTCCTTCCTGGAGATGCTCGACACTCTCAACGAGGAGCTGATCCTCAGGGGCGACGACCCCGTAGCCTTCGACCACGACTGCCGCGAGGGCATCTGCGGCGCCTGTTCCCTCGTCATCAACGGCGACGCCCACGGACCCGAACGCACCACCACCTGCCAGCTCCACATGCGGTCCTTCTCCGACGGCGACACCATCGACGTCGAACCGTGGCGGGCCTCCGCCTTCCCCGTCGTCAAGGACCTCGTGGTGGACCGGTCGTCCTTCGACCGGATCATCCAGGCGGGCGGTTACGTGAGCGTGCCGACCGGCGCCGCGCCCGACGCCCACGCGACTCCGGTGCCCAAGGCCGACGCCGACTTCGCCTTCGAGCACGCCGAGTGCATCGGCTGCGGGGCGTGCGTCGCCGCCTGCCCCAACGGGTCGGCGATGCTGTTCACCTCGGCGAAGGTCAACCACCTCAACGTGCTGCCACAGGGCGCGCCCGAGCGGGAGACCCGGGTCCTTGACATGGTCGCGCAGATGGACGACGAGGGCTTCGGCGGCTGCACCCTTGCCGGGGAGTGCGCCACCGCCTGCCCCAAGGGCATCCCGCTCCCGTCCATCGCGGCGATGAACAAGGAGTGGCTGCGGGCGAACCGCAAGGCGAAGCGCTGAGAGAAATGACGAGACGTCAAGATGCGGACCACCGGCCAGGGTGTCACGCCTCGCCCGCGAACTCCCGAGCCAGATAAGGGGCGGTCCGGCTCCGCGGGTCCGCCGCCACGTCGCGCGGCGGGCCCGCCGCCACGACCCGGCCGCCCTCGGCGCCGCCGCCCGGACCCAGATCGAGGACCCAGTCGGCCTCTGCCACGACGGCCATGTCGTGCTCGACGACGACCACCGAGTTGCCCGCGTCGACCAGGCGCTGCAACTGCCGCATCAGGACCTCCACATCGGCCGGATGCAGCCCGGTCGTCGGCTCGTCGAGCACGTAGAGGGTGTTGCCGCGCCGGGTCGTCGCCCGCTGCAACTCGGTCGCCAGCTTGATGCGCTGGGCCTCGCCGCCCGACAGCTCCGTGGCAGGCTGGCCGAGGCGCAGATAGCCGAGCCCCACGTCCAGCAGGGCGCGCAGACTCCGCAGGGCGGCCGGGGCGTCCGTGAAGAACCCGGCCGCCGCCTCCACGGTCAGATCCAGCACTTCGGCGATGTTCAGGCCGCGGTGGGTGACCTGGAGGGTCTCGGGGCGGTAGCGGGCGCCGTGGCACTGCGGGCACGGCGCGTACGTGCTGGGCAGGAAGAGCAGCTCGACCGAGACGAAGCCCTCGCCCTGGCAGGTCTCGCACCGCCCGCCGGTCACGTTGAAGGAGAACCTGCCCGCCTGGTAGCCGCGCGCCTTCGCCTCGTCCGTCGCCGCGAACAGCTTGCGCACGACGTCGAAGAGGCCCGTGTACGTGGCCAGGTTGGAACGGGGGGTGCGGCCGATCGGCTTCTGATCGACCGTCACCAGCCGCCCGACGCCGGGTTCCTCCTCGGTGATCGCGCCGACGAGCGTGGATTTCCCGGACCCCGACACCCCGGTGACCGCCGTGAACACGCCCAGCGGCAGCTCCGCCTCCAGCGCCGCGAGGTTGTGCCGGGTGACCGGGCCCAGCTTCAGCCACCCCGACGCCCCGCGCACCGCACGCGTCGGCACGGGCCGCCGGTCGAAGAGGTAGGGGCGGGTCGCCGACTCCGCCACCTCTGCGAGGCCGGCGGGCGGCCCGCTGTGCAGCACCCGTCCGCCGTGGACGCCCGCCGCCGGTCCGACGTCCACCAGCCAGTCGGCCCGGCGTACGACATCGAGGTGGTGTTCCACGACGAAGACCGAATTGCCCGCCGCCTTCAGCCGGTCCAGCACGACGAGGAGAGCCTCGGCGTCCGCGGGGTGCAGGCCCGCCGACGGTTCGTCCAGGACGTACACGACGCCGAAGAGGCCGGACCGCAACTGCGTTGCCAGGCGGAGGCGTTGCAGCTCTCCGTTGGAGAGTGTGGGAGTCGTGCGGTCCAGGGAGAGGTAGCCGAGACCGAGTTCGGTGACGACGGCGATACGGGCGCGCAGATCGTCGGTGAGGACCCGCGCCGTCTCGTTCGCACCGGCACCGCTCTCCAGCGTCTGCGCCAGCTCGGCGAGAGGGAGCGCGGCCAGGTCCGCGATCGTGCGGCCCGTGAACGTGACCGCGAGAGCTTCCGGACGGAGCCTGCTGCCGCCGCACGCCGGGCACGGCGAGCTGGTCAGGAAGCGCTCAGCCCTGGCGCGCAGCGACTGGCTCCGGGTGTCGGCGAAGGTGTGCAGGACGTACCGCCGGGCGCTCGTGTACGTGCCCTGGTACGGGCGCTGGATGCGCCCCGCCTCGCGCACCGGGTGCACGGTGACGACCGGCTGCTCGTCGGTGAACAGGATCCAGTCGCGCTCCGCCTGCGGGAGGTCCCGCCACGGGCGGTCCACGTCGTACCCCAGGGCGTCCAGTACGTCCCGGAGGTTCTTGCCCTGCCATGCGCCCGGCCACGCGGCGATCGCACCCTCGCGGATCGACAGTGCGGGATCCGGCACGAGCAGCGCTTCATCGGTGTCGTGCACGCGGCCCAGGCCATGACAGGCGGGGCACGCTCCGGCCGCCGTGTTCGGCGAGAACGCGTCCGAATCGAGGCGCTCGGCACCCACCGGATAGGTCCCGGCGCGGGAGAGGAGCATCCGCAGCGAATTGGACAGGGTGGTGACGGTGCCGACCGAGGACCGTGCGGAGGGCGCCGACCTGCGCTGCTCCAGGGACACGGCGGGCGGCAGCCCGGTGATCTCTGCGACGCGCGGCGCACCGGCCTGGTGGATCAGCCGGCGGGCGTACGGAGCGACGGATTCGAAGTAGCGGCGCTGGGCCTCCGCGTAGATCGTCCCGAAGGCGAGCGAGGACTTGCCGGATCCGGAGACCCCGGTGAAGACGACGAGCGAGTCGCGCGGCACGTCGACGTCGACGTCGCGCAGGTTGTGCTCGCGGGCGCCTCGGACGCGGACGTACGGATCGTGCGGGCTGTGCATGGGGAACTCCGTACGCGGGGCGGGGCGGACCGAAGGGGGCCCGGTGATTCTGGGCGAATATTCAGTGCGGGAGGTGCGGGCAAACAGTTCGATTCTAGGCTTCCGTCCGCTTCTGCCCCGGCTCGGCCGGGTGACCCGCCGTACCCTCCCGCCCCACCAGGGCTGTCTGCGCCGTCGGCCGTCCCGCCAATGCCGCCAGCCGACGGTACGAGTCCAGCAGGCCCTCCCGGTCGTAGGTACTGGTGGTGACCAGCACCTCGTCCGCGCCGCTCCCCGCGAGTATCTCCTCCAGCCCGGCGGCCACCTGCTCCTCCGTGCCGTACAGGTGTCCCTGCAGTCCGCTCTCGTAGAAACCGCGCTCCCTCTCGGTCATACCGCCCGACGCGCGGTCCGTACGGGCCAGCCGCTCCACGTGCTCGGCGGGCAGCAACGGCGGGAAAGTGCCGTGCGTGCGCGAGTACGCCATGGACCACGCCTCCGGCACCAGGAGCCGACGGGCCGCCTCCTCGGTGTCCGCGACGGCGACCGTCCCGGCGATCACCACGTACGGTTCGGCCGCCCAGGCCGACGGCCGGAAGTCCGCCCGGTAGCGTTCCACGGCCGCCAGCAGCTTCGCGCGGCCCCGGAGGTCCCCGACGACGACGGGCAGGCCCGCCGCCGCGGCGATCGCGGCGCCCTCCCCGGTGGCCAGCACGAACGGCGGCACCCGCAGCCCTTCCGCCGGGTACGCGTGCACCGGAGCGCCGCCGGTGAACCAGCCCAGCAGTTCGTCCAGTTGTTCCGCGAACCGGTCGGCGTCGTCCTTGTCCCGGCCCAGGGCCCTGCGTACACCGTCGGTGAAGCCCACGGACCGGCCGAGACCCATGTCGATCCGCCCCGGGAACAGTGCCTCCAGCACCCCGAACTGCTCGGCCACGACAAGGGGCTGGTGGTTGGGCAGCATCACCCCGCCCGTGCCGACGCGGATCGCGGAGGTCGCGGCGGCCACCGCGGCGGCCAGTACCGTCGGCGCGGAACCGGCGACGCCGGGCACACTGTGGTGCTCGGAGACCCAGAAACGGTGGTAGCCGAGCGCTTCGAGCTGCTGGGCCAGGCGCACCGAGTCGCGCAGCGCCTGCGGCCCGTCGTACCCCTCGCGGGTGCGGGAACGGTCGAGGACGGAGAACTTCGTCTGCGCGATCACTGTGTTCACACAGGGTTCAACACCTTCGCGCCGACAGGATTCCCGGACCGCCTCCGTACGCGGCGCTCCGGTCCGCTCCGTGCGCCGCGACCCGGACCCTCCTTACGCTGTGATCATGACCGACCGCCGCAGCCCCGCTCCCCGGCCCCTCGCCGTCTTCGACCTCGACGGGACCCTCGCCGACAGCGCCCACCGGCAGCACTTCCTGGAACGCCGTCCGCGCGACTGGAACGCCTTCTTCGCCGCGGCGACGCAGGACCCGCCCCTGGCCGAAGGGGTCGCACTCGCCCTGCGCCGGGCCCAGGACTGCGAGGTCGTCTACCTCACCGGGCGCCCCGAGAAGTGCCGCCCCGACACCCTCGGGTGGCTGTCCGCCCAGGGGCTGCCGGAAGGACGCGTGTGGATGCGGCGGGACAACGACCGCCGCCCCGCCCGAGTGACGAAGCTGGAGATCCTGCGAGGTCTGGCGCGCGACCGGGAGATCCGGGTGCTGGTGGACGACGACGCCCTGGTGTGCGAGGCGGCCGAGCGGGCGGGATTCGCTGTCGTACGAGCCGGCTGGACGACCCCCTCCGAGGCGCTGAAGAACGCCCAGGAACGGGAGGGTCTCACCTGAGGGACGCCGGTTGATCCCGGTGCGGGAGAGGTTGCCCCGTCATGGCACCACACTCGTGGTTGTTCGCGGTTCGAGATGTGTTCGAGATGTGCAGACCAAACCCTTGACCCGCCCATTGGTACATGCCAATTTCTAGACCCGTGAACTGTGCGAAGAAGCGCCTCCTGTCCGCCTCCGCGGCCCTCGTCATGTCCGGCGTCCTGCTGGCCGGCTGCGGCCTGCTGCCGGCGTCCTCGGACGAGGGGACGAGGACTGTGACCGTCTGGCTGATGAAGGACAGCGCGTCCGGCGACTTCCTCAAGAGGTTCACGGAGGCGTACGAGAAGGAACACGTCCGTACGAAGCTGGACATACAGATCAAGTCGTGGGACGGCATAGGTTCCCAGATCAAGAAGGCGCTGAGGGGCGACGACCCGCCGGACGTCATCGAGGTGGGCAACACGCAGGTGGCCCACTACGCCGACCACGGCGGTCTGGAGAACCTCACCCTGGAGTCCCTGCGCGATTTCGGCAGTGAGGACTGGCTGCCGGGACTCGCCGAGCCGGGAAAGATCAACCACGCCCAGTTCGGCATTCCCTGGTACGCCGCCAATCGCGTCGTTGTCTACCGCAAGGACCTCTTCCAGCAGGCCGGGGTGCGGGAGCCGCGCGACCGCGAGGAGTGGCTGACCGCCACGGAGAAGCTCAACACCGGCGGCAGGCAGGGCATCTATCTGGCGGGCCAGGACTGGTACACCCTCGCGGGCTTCATCTGGGAGGAGGGCGGCGAGCTCGCCGTCGACGCCGGTGGGCGGTGGACGGGCGTCCTGCACTCCGAGGCGGCGCTGCGCGGCATGAGTTTCTACAAGGAGCTGCAGGCGCTCGGAGGCGGCCCGCGGGACGCGGACGAGGAGAAACCCCCGCAGGCGGGCGTCTTCGCGCAGGGGAACGTCGCGCAGATCGTCGCCACGCCCGGAGCCGCGAAGATCATCGAGGAGAAGAATCCCGCGCTGCGCGGCAAGCTCGGCTTCTTTCCCGTCCCGGGCAAGTCCGCCGACAAGCCCGGTGCGGTCTTCACCGGCGGCTCCGACCTGGTGATCCCCGAGAGGACGGGCCAGCGGCAGGCCGCGGTCGAGGTGGTGCAGGCCCTCACCGACAAGAAGTGGCAGGTCGATCTGGCCCGCACCATGAGCTACGTGCCCAACAAGGGCAGCCTGATCTCCGAGGTGGCGGACGAGGAGGGCGTCGCCGCGATGTCGCGGGGGGCGCTCCAGGGCAGGGCCACCCCGGCGTCACCCAAATGGGGGGACGTCGAGGCGAACAACCCCATCAAGACGTACATGTCGCAGGTACTGGGTGGAGCCGACCCGAAGGACGCCGCGAAACGGGCGTCGGACCGCATCACGCTGACCCTGCAACGGTTCGAGGAGGAGTAGGACGCGCATCCGGGGCACGGCGGGCCCTGCGCAGGGTATGTCTCGCAGGACCGTGCCCCGTCGATTACACCGGGGTGGCCAGCGACAGCGCGAAGCGCCCCGCACGGTCGGTCCACCAGCGACTCAACTCCAGTCCCGCTACGCCCAGTTCGCCGCGTATCCCTTCCTTGCGGAACTTCGCGGACACCTCGGTCCGCAGTTCCTCGCCCTGCTCGAAGGTCACCGCCAGGTCCAGTTCCCGCACTTTCACGGTCAGCCCGGAGCGGGCCCGCAGCCGCATCTCGATCCACTCGTGCTCGCCGTCCCAGCGGGCGACATGGGTGAAGTCGTCCGGATCGAAGTCCGCGTCCAGTTCACGGTTGAGGACATTCAGCACGTTCTTGTTGAAGGCGGCGGTCACCCCCGCCGCGTCGTCGTACGCGGCGACCAGCGTGGCCTCGTCCTTCACCAGGTCCGTGCCCAGCAGCAGGCTGTCGCCCGCACGGAGCAGCGACCGTACGGATTTGAGGAACACGTCCCGCTCACCGGGCAGCAGATTGCCCAGCGTCCCGCCGAGGAATGCCACCAGCCGTGGTCCCGGCGTGTCCGGCAGGACGAGCCCCCGCGTGAAGTCGGCGATCAGCGCGTGCACGGACAGGGCGGGTCGCTCGGCGAGCAGCGCTTCGGCGGCGAGCGTCAGGGCGCTCTCGCTGACGTCCACCGGAAGATAGCTGTGCAGGCTGGGGAGGGCGTCGAGGAGGAAGCGGGTCTTCTCCGAGGAACCCGAACCCAGCTCGACGAGCGTCCGCGCACCGCACGCTGCGGCGATCTCCGCGGCGCGGTCCCGCAGGATCTCGCGCTCCGCACGCGTCGGGTAGTACTCGGGCAGGCGGGTGATCTCCTCGAACAGCGCGCTGCCCCGGGCGTCGTAGAACCACTTCGGCGGGAGCGTCTTGGGGCTGTGGCCGAGCCCCTGGCGGACGTCGGCGCGCAGGTCGGCGCCGGTCGCGTCGGCGGGCAGGGTGCGGGTGAGGCGGAGAGGGCTCACGTGGTCGGCTCCTCGAACGGGGTCAGCAGGACATCGGTGCGGGTGGCGACGAGCAGACAGCGGTCGGGTACCTCGGTCCAGAGCGGGTCGTCGTCGTACGGCTCGGAGGCGACCACGGTGCGCCGGCCCGGTTCGAGCAGGTACCAGAGGGTGTCGCCCCAGGCGGACGCCGTGACCGTGCGGCCGTCGGTGAGCAGCAGGTTCAGCCGGGAGGCGGGCGCTGCGGCAGCGACCTCCCGCACGGTTTCGGTGAGCGCCCGGCCCGTCCCCTCGCCGTTCCGCAGCCGGTGCAGCAGCAGCGCCCACACCAGTGCGGAGTCGCAGCGCGCCTCCAGGGCCAGCAGCTCGGCGGGAGGCAGTCCGGAGGCCAGCTGTGCCACGGACCCGGGCCAGTTGCCGAGTGCGCCGTTGTGGCTGAACAGGTAGGGGCCCCAGCTGAACGGGGCCGCTGCCGCTTCGCCGTCCGCACCGGCCTCGGTCGCGTCGCGCACCGCCGCGAGGAGCGCCCCGGTACGGACGACACGCGCCAGGTCGGCGAAGTTCGCGTCCGCCCACATGGGTCCCGTACGCCGGTACCGGGCGGGTGCGGGGTCGCCGTCGGCGTACCAGCCGACGCCGAAACCGTCCGCGTTGACCGTCCCGTGCTTCTGCATCCGGGGCTCCCATGCCTGCCGGTACAGCCCGTGGGCAGGGTCGACCACCACCTCGCCGATCGCCGACTCGTCCCCCAGAAAAACAAGATGCCGACACATCAGAGATCCCCCTCCGTCAAGTCACGGGCCGTGCGGAAACCGGCGAAGATCTGCCTGCGTACCGGCAGGTCCCAGTTGCGGAAGGTGCCCCGGCACGCCACCGCGTCCACCGCGAAGGAACCACCGCGCAGTACCTTGTGCGCGGGGCCGAAGAAGACCGCCGAGTACTCGCGGTACGGGAACGGGGCGAACCCCGGATACGGCAGGAAGTCGCTCGACGTCCACTCCCACACATCCCCCACCAACTGCCGCACACCGAGGGGGGATTCACCGCCCGGGTAGGCCCCTACGGGAGCCGGACGCAGGTGCCGCTGGCCCAGATTGGCGCGCTCCGGAGTCGGATCGGCGTCGCCCCACGGATAGCGCATCGAGCGCCCCGACACCGGATCGAAGCGAGCCGCCTTCTCCCACTCCGCCTCCGAAGGAAGCCGCCGTCCCGCCCACCGCGCGTACGCGTCCGCCTCGTACCAACTCACGTGCAGAACGGGCTCGTCGAGCGGTACGGGCTCCGTCACCCCGAAGTGCCGCCGCACCCACTGTCCGCCCTCGTGGCGCCAGAACAACGGTGCGTTCAGACCGTGGGTGCGCACCAAATCCCAGCCCGGTGCCGCCCACCAACGGGGCTCACGGTAGCCACCGTCCTCGATGAAGCGCAGATAGGCCGCATTGCTCACCGGCGCCGTGTCGAGCAGGAACGGCGGAACGAAGGTGGCGTGCGCGGGGCGCTCGTTGTCCAGGGCCCAGGGCTCCACGGACGTCCCCATGGTGAAAGGCCCGCCGGGAACCAGGACTTCCGCAGCGCTCGGGACCGCGTGGGCGGGAACGGACGGAGGCGGGGGAGCATGCAGTGCCGCCGGACCGCGCCGCAGTTGATGGGTGATCAGCATTGTTTCGTCGTGCTGCTGTTCGTGCTGCGCAATCATCCCGAAGGCGAACGCGGCACCCATGAGCGGCCCGCCGCCGTCCAGTGCACTGTGCTCCAGGACGTCCAGGGCCCGGCCGCGCACGTCGGCGGCATAGGAACGGGCCTCGGCCGGCGCGAGCAGCGGCAGCGTCGGGCGCTCGGCGCGCGGGTGCTCGAAGGCGTCGTACACGGAGTCGATCTCCGGGCGCATCGCCTGCCGCCCGGCGACGTTCCGCAGGAGCCACTGCTCCTCCTGGTTGCCGATGTGCGCCAGGTCCCACACCAGCGGAGACATCAACGGGGAGTGCTGCGAAATGAGTTCTCCGTCGTCGACGCACGAGGTGAGGAGATCGGTGCGGGCCCGTGCGGTGGTCAGCGCCTCGACGGCGCGCTTGCGAAGCCCCTCGGAGTCGACCTCCGGGGGCTGGAAGGGGTGAGTCATGGACGAGGGCCCTTCGCGGGTTCGAGGACTGTGCCGGGGGAGGGTGCGGGCTGGGAGGGCAGGCTGGAGCTGGAGCTGGAGCTGGAGCTGGAGCTGGAGCTGGAGCTGGAGCTGGAGCTGGAGCTGGAGCTGGAGCTGGCGTCGGGGCGCGGGCCGGGGCCGGGGGCGTCGTTCGGCCCGTGGCGAAGGCCGGCGTCGAGCAGGTCGTCCGCGGGACAGCGCCCCCGGGCCACGTACCTCTCCACGTACGCCGTCACCGCGTCCCGGACCGGTTCCGGCGCCCCGAGCCGCGGCAGGGCTTCGAGAGCCGCGGCGAAGCAGGTGACGGCGGCGGCGTGCAGATCCGGGTCGCGCAGCCCGTCCCGGGCCGCGGCCTCCCACAGCGGATTGTGCGGAGCCGCACGCGAACCAGCCATCTCCGCGAGGGGTTTGACTGCGCGGTAGGCGAGCTCCGCCGCCTGCGGCTCGTCGAACAGTGCCGCAGTCACCGCCAGCGGCACCATCCAGCCGTCCTCGCCCGGCTGCGCGTCGATCATCCGCAGTTCCAGGTGCCCCTGCGGTCGCACCGGCGGGAAGAGGGTCGTGAGGTGATAGGCGAGGTCGGACCGGTTCGGGGCGCGCGGTGTCCGGCGCCGCGTCCATTCCCGGAACGTCAGCCCGTCCGGCACCTCCCATTCCGCGCCCCCCTCGCCGCGCACGCACATCACCGGAGCGTCCAGGACCCGCTCGGCCCAGGCGGCGCGCGGCTCGGCACCGGGCTGCGGGGCGAGTGTGCGGGTCCGCTCGATACCTGCCCAGAGGTTCTGCCGGTGCGAGCGGTGGTTCGTCCGGATGCCCTCTGTGTAGGGAGAGTTGGCGAACGCGGCGACAAGGACCGCGCCCAGCAGATGTGCCATCAGCCAGCGTCGGCCGAGTCCCAGCGGCCCCGGCTCCTCGTGCCCGGCGTCCACGCACACCTGGATCGACGCCGAGGTGCACATCATGGCCCGGCCCGAGGGGCCCGTCCGGTCGAGGTAGCGCTCCATCGCCTCGTAACGCGGCTCGCGCAGGAAGCGTCGTGGGGGCTGCCAGGGGTCCTGGCCGAACCCCGCGAGGACCAGCCCAAGGGCGCGCAGCGCGCCGCGTACGGCGGCCAGATCGGCGGAGACGGAGGCGAGGCACTGGGCGAGCGAGGGGGCGGGCAGTGAGCTGAGCTCCAACTGGCCGCCCGGTTCGACGGTGAGCGCCGACTCCAGTGGCAGGGCGCGGGCGGCGGCATGGGCCGCGGCGAGACGGTCGGGGGAGAGGGGCAGGTGCGGCTCGTTCGCGTCATGGACGAGCCATTCGAGTTCCACACCGATCGCTTTGGGTGGGCCCGTCTTGAAGCAGATGCAGCGCAGCAGGTCCGCCGCCTCCGTCTCGGTAATCGGCGGACCGCCTTCGATGAACTCCACTGTGGGCATGGCCTGTTCCTCCCGTCGAACTGTCGAAGACCTGGAGACCGCGGACTGCTTCTGCCGTACGCGTCCACGGTGCGTGGCGCCCGCACCCGTCCGTTGCCCATGCGCTCCGGCGGATCGGACCGGGGCACAGCAGACCACCCAACCGACTGCCCGTGCCTCGCACAAGAGGTGCCTTTCGGTCGAGTTCGCCGCCACGGGAGCGTCCGGAATCCCGTTGCCCCGCGTGCCCGTATCGCGGAGGATCGACCAGGTGAGTGCACGCCTGCGCGGGATCGCGCGAGAAACGGAAGCCGTTGTCGCGGCCGGGCGGTACATCTGTCCCGACGGCCGAAACACATCCATTGCCGAAGATCTGACAGCGGCGCTGGCCGGAACCCGGCTGTACGGGCCGGAACCCGTCGCGGTTCCCGGCGCCCCGGCAGCCGACCGTTCCACCGTCTTCGAGGTGACCGGCGAGAGCAGCACCCAGGCGGCCCGGCGGCTGACCCGCGAGGCCCCCGGCCCGGTGGCCGTCCTCGTCTTCGCCTCGGCCCGCAACCCGGGCGGCGGCTATCTCAATGGGGCACAGGCCCAGGAGGAAGCCCTGTGCCGCGCCTCGGCGCTGCACGCCTGTCTGCTGCGCGTTCCGGAGTTCTACGCCCACCACCGGGCGGAGCGCGACCCGTTCTACACCGACCGGGTCATCCACGCCCCCGGAGTGCCGGTCTTCCGCGACGACCGGGGGCAACTGCTCCCGGCCCCGTACCGGGTCGGCTTCCTCACCTCGCCCGCGCCCAACGCGGGCGTGATCCGACGCAACACGCCGCAGGAGGCGCACCGCATCCCGGCCGTGCTCGCCGGTCGGGCGCAGCGGGTGCTGGAAGTGGCGTCCGTCTGCGGCTACCAGCGGCTCGTGCTCGGCGCCTGGGGCTGCGGCGTTTTCCAGAACGAACCTGCCGTGGTGGCGCAGACGTTCAGCAGCCTGCTGGCCGATGGCGGACGGTTCGCCGCACACTTCGCCCGGGTGACCTTCGCCGTACTGGACCGCACGGGCGAGAGCCCGGCACTCAGGGAGTTCCGCCGGGCCTTCCCCGCCGGCCCTTCCCTCGGTGGGCTGACAGCCGGCCTCTCCCGCACGACGCGCCGGGACAGCCGGTCCCTCCCGGCCGCGGGCCGGCATGCGAGCCCCCCGCGCGCCGACAACCGGCCCCTCCCCGGCGTCGGGCCGGCCTGAGGGTCAGCCCTGCCAGTCGTACCGCTCGCTCAACCGCCGTACCACCTGGTCGAACCGCGGCCGGTCCAGGGCGCACGCCTCGCGGCGCATCCCGCCCTCGTGCACCCGCAGCACCCGGTCCAGGTCCACCCACGACTCGCGGCCCGCGCTGTCCCAGGGGCCGGAACCGATCGGCAGCCACTCCCGCTCGTGGTCGTGCCGCTTGCTGGACAACCGCACGGCGAGCAACGTGCCCGCCGCCTCGCGCGCCACCACGAGCACCGGACGGTCCTTGCCCCGCCCGTCGTTCTCCTCGAAGGGCACCCACGTCCACACGATCTCGCCCGGGTCCGGATCGCCGTCGACCGCGGGGGCGTACTCCATGCGCACGTGGCCGATCCCGTGCGGCTCGGCCTCGGTGGTCGCGGACGGGCCGGTGCTGCCAGGGAGGGGGGTGCTGTCATCTGAAAGTGCCGTCATTTGGGGGAGATTACTAGGGTTTGCCGCTCGGCAGAACTCAGCGACCCGCCCGTGCGGAGAGGGTGCAGGCCGCCCGGGTCGGCCCTGCCGAGACACGGGCCGACCAGCGGGCGGGCCATGTCCCGGCGGAGCCGCACAGAAGCAGCGGATCAGCGGATCTGCAGGATGTGCAGCGTCGCGTTGAGACCCTCCACGTCGCGAATGGCCGACCACTTGGGCATGACCCGCACGTGATCGCCAAGGAGTATCTCGATGTTGTTGTTGCCGGAGGTGACGCGCGAAACGTTGGGGAGTCCCGGGGCCATGACGCCCGCGTTGGCGAAGCAGGCGGTCTGGCTGCCGTTGTACCAGACCTTGACCAGGTCCGTACGGTCGCCACAGGCCGTCTGGTTGGCCGCGGCGGCCGGGGAGACGGACACGAGAGCCGAGACGGCTCCCGCTGCCAGGACGAGACCGAGCCGGGAAAGGGTGCGCTTCATGGGGAAAGTCTTCCTTTCGAGATACGGCGGTGTTGCCGCGCAATACGGTTCGGTCTGCTGAACGCTGCGGACTGCTCGCCGGTTCACCTGCAGGCGACAGTGGATGCCCGGCCCCTGCGCCCGGTGCCGTGCCGGGTGCGGAGCCGCCGGTGCGGTTCGGTCAGCGGATCGCGGACCGCGTCCCGGAGCTCGATTCCAGAGCCCTTGCCGTCGGGGGAAGTGTTCCGGCAGGGTTCCGGCGCGCCCATCAGGACCCGTCGTCCGGGCAGGCGTGTCATCATGCCCGCCTCGGCAGTAGGGGGGGACGGCTGCGACGAGCAGTGGTCCCGTGGAGGAAAGGGACACGGCGTGGGGGGAGTTGGCCACGGAGGTGCGGCCGGTCCAGCAGCTGTGGCGACTCGGTTTCGCGATCGGCTACGGGTGACCCGGCCGTGGCCGCGAGAGCTGCGGCCGTACGTGCACAGTTACGACGGATACCGGGTGGCGGCGGCGACGTCATACCGCGTTCGGCTCGTGCCGAGCGGACGAGCCGTGGTAGTGATCAACCTCGGGGAGCCGTTCGCCCAGGTGTTCCGGCTGAGGGAAGCGGGTCCCGCCGTACGCGTGGTCGGGTCGCTGGTCGCGGGGCTCGAAGACGGGCCGCGGGTATGCGATCACCCGGGTGGCCAGGAGGCGATACGACTCGAACTCACCCCGCTCGGTGCGTACCGGCTCTTCGCCGTACCCATGCGGGAGTTGACGAACAGCGTGTTCGAACTGCGGGACGTCCTCGGGCCTGGGGCGGACGAGTTGGTGGAGCGGATGTCGGCAACCCCTGACTGGACTCAGCGTTTCGACCTGCTGGACGCCGCGTTGCTGACCCGGCTGGACCGTGGCCCCGATCCCTCGCCCGAGGTCGCGCATGCCTGGCGGCTTCTCGCGCGGTCGGCGGGAACGATCCCTGTTGCCCGGATCGCCGCCGAAGTCGGCTGGAGTCACGGCCACTTGGTCCGGCGCTTCACCCATCAGGTCGGGTTGACGCCCAAGGCGACTGCGAGGGTGCTGCGATTCCACCGGTCGGTGGAACTGCTGTCCCGCGAAGGGACGGACCTCAGACAACTGGCGGCCACCTGCGGCTTCTACGACCAGGCCCACCTCAACCGCGAGTTCCGCGCCCTGGCCGACATCACTCCTGCCGGATTGGCCGCCGCACGCCGCGTGGAGGGCGCCCACGAGCTGTGAACGGCGCTGCTCGGCCGGCCGGCCGAACAGCGAGATCAAATTTGTCCAAGCAATTCCGCCCGTGCCGTCTCTAAGGTCCCTGGAGAGTAGGCAGTCGTTCCGCACAGTCACACCAAGGGGATACGCATGTCGGTGCCGAATCCGAGGTCGGGCAACCAGCCCGCACGCCGCGGCCGGTGGGAGCGGTTCAAGGTGACGCGTCCGTTCTCGCCCCAGGACCTGGCCGGTCTGTGGGGCTCGATCCTGGGCGTTGTGGCCCTCGCCCTTGTGCTCGGGTGGGCGCTCGACATGAAGGGCGGTGTGGTGATCGTCGCGGCGATCCCGTTCATCTCGTCCTGGTTCGACTCACGCCGCATCCTGTTCCAGTTCGACGCAGCCGGCGTACGGGTCGCCGATGTACTGCTGCCCTGGAACGACGTCACTCAGTTCGTCGTGGCGACGCCCGAAAGCGGTGAGCACGTGCTCATCGGTGTGCGGCTGCGCCAGGGAGCGACGGTGCCGGCCGGTACGGGGGTCCGGCCGGCACATCCGGCGATGCCGGCGCCGCTGCACGTGGCCGTGCAGCGCGACAAGTTCGACCTGGACAAGATGCTCACCAAGGCACGCAAGTACGCGCCGTCGCACGTCCAGGTAGTAGTGGCCGAGCCGACGGGAGAGCGGGTGGCTTCCTGACACGGGGCACTGGTGACGGGGGCCCGCCGATGTCCGGTGCGACCCCTGGCCAGCTCTCCGTAGACCTGTCCCACCGCCCGGAAAGGCCCCGGCCGGTCCGTGTGCGGCAAGGATGTGAAGCAAGCGGAGCTTCTCTTGTTCCTTGCGTCCAACGGTGTGGTCGGCCATACGAGCACCACAAGGAGAAGACCCGATGAGCTACGACCAGCCCGGCCCGTACGGCGGCCGGCCTCAGCAGCCCGGCCCGGGTCAGCCGCAGCAGCCGGGCCCCTACGGTCACCAGCCACAGGCCCCGCAGGGCGTGCCCCCGCAGGGTCACGGCGGTCCACAGCAAGGAGGGCCCGGCGGCTCCAGCCAGCCGCAGCACCCCGGGCACCATGGGGGGTGGGCCCATCACGGCCAGGTGCCGACGCCTCCGCCGGGTGGAGGTGGCGGCAAGAAGGTCGGGCTCGTCGCGGGCGCCGTGGTGGCCCTCGCCGCCATGGCCGGTGGGGTCTGGTACTTCACCGGGAGCGGGGGCGCGAAGCCGAAGGATGACGGACCCCATCGGCTGACAGCCCCGGCCGCGGTATTGGGCGGCACGTACAGAAGCGTGACAAAGAAGACCGACGAGCCGCGGCCTCTCAACGGGTCCAAGGCGAAGTACCTGGCGGGAACCGGCATTTCAGGGGACTCCCAATCCGTCGTCAACGTGTACTCGACCTCCGCCGAACTGCATGACGTACCGAAAGCGGAGGGCCTGGTGTTCCTCGGTGTCTACGGTGAGGTCGAGGACCCCGGAAAGACTCTCGACGCTGTGTTGGCCGAAATGAAGAAGCGCCCGGACACCACGTTCATCGGCGACCCCCAGGACATGTCACCCGAGGGTCTCGACGGCGCCGTGATGAAGTGCCGGCAAGCCGAGTCGAGGACTCCCTCCCTCCCCGCGCACACCCGGACCGGCGTCAGATGTGTCTGGGCCGACCACAGCACCGTCGGTGTGGTGACTCCCAGCAAGCCCACCGGTGGATACTCCATGGACGAAGCCGCCAGGATCGCGGCGGACCTCCGCAAGGAAGTGCGTGTCGCGGGCAAGTGACCCGTCATGCAACCCTCCGGCACCGCAGTCCTTCAGCGCAGGCGCAATCGATGTGCCCGACGATCTGCAACACGCACGGACCGGGTCTCCCGGGTTTCGGGCTGTCGACACCGAAGCGCGGCTACCGTTTCCTGCCCGAGGAGCACGCGGACGCCGTGACACTGATCATGCGGGGCAACGCTCACATCGGCTTCCGCACTCGGGAGCGCGAACGCCGGGAAGCGATCTTCACCGACCGCACCACCGTGATCGTCGAAGGTGCCGGCCCCTACGCGGAGTCCGACGCACCCGAGGAGTTCGTCGCCGCGATCCGCGGCTGGGCGTCGGCGCGGTAAGCAGGGAGAGGGCCGCGGGGTGGGTGTGCGGGACCGTCATGTGGCTGGACCAGGTGCGCCGGAATGGCTCCTCTCGCCGGCCGGCCCCGTCCTCAAGGATGGTGGCGGGCCCTCAGGGCGTTCGTGGCTCCCGGTGGGCCGGGCATGTGTCCGCGAAGTGAAACAGCCGTGCGGCCGCGGCGACACACCACATCCCGCGGCCAAGATCGAGGCTGCCGGGCAACCAGTGCATCCGTACCCGTGGCCGGGACCTACGATGACCGTATGACCAGCACGATGCAGCCGTCGAGCCGCCGCCCCGTCGGGCGCGGCTTTGTGCTGCTCGTGCTGGCAGTGCTGGCCGGTGTACTGGCGATGCACGGCCTGGGGCCGGGACTCGGTCCCGCGAAGGCGTCGGCCGCCGCCGGTGGCCACGTCATGGCGACGGTCCACGAGGAGTCCACCCCACAGGCGGTGGGGGCCTGCTCGCACACGGATGGCAAACAGGGACACATGGACCACGCGGACGCCACGTGCGCGGCGGCAGGCATCGGCGCTGCCTATGCGCCTCCGATCCTGGCTGCCGCCCTCGATGCGGTCCCCGCACCCATGGCGCCGTCCCGCAGTACGGCATGGTTCCCCGACAGCGGGCGGGCGCCGCCCGACCTCTCCGAACTGCAGCTCCTGCGGATATAGGACCCGCCCGCACGGCCCCCTGGCCGCCCCGTCCTCGGTCGGCGAGGGGTGCCGTGCCCCGGCACATCCTCATTCCGTATCGGCGCCCGCCCACTCGGGCGGCGCATCAAGGAGTCGCATCACCATGAACACCCACCGTTCCCTCGTCCGCCGGGCCTCCGCTGTCGCGGCCGCGACCACGGCCGCCCTCGTCGTTGCCGCCTGCGGCTCGAACGGCGACAGCCCGGCCGGGCACGGCGGCCACGGCTCGAAGCTGCCGACCGCCTCGGCTCCGGCAGCGAAGGGGCAGCACAACACCGCTGACGTCGCGTTCGCCAAGGGGATGATTCCCCACCACCGTCAGGCCGTGGAGATGGCCGACCTCGCCCCCAGCCGCGCGAAGTCCGCCGATGTCAAGAAGCTCGCCGACGAGATCAAGAAGGCACAGGACCCGGAGATCAAGACGCTTGCGGGCTGGCTGACCTCCTGGGGTGAGCGGGTTCCCGCCGACGGCGCGATGGACCACTCGGGGCACTCCGGGCACGGCATGGCCGGGATGATGACGGCCGAGGAGATGGACAAGCTGAAGGCGTCCTCGGGCAAGGCGTTCGACACCGCCTTCATGGACATGATGATCAAGCACCACGAGGGTGCCGTGGCCATGGCGAGGACGGAGCTGGCCGACGGCGCCTTTCCCGACGCCAGGACCATGGCCGACGCCATCATCACCTCACAGACCGCCGAGATCACCAGGATGAACAACCTGCTCGGCAGGAACTGACCCTCCTGACAGTGGGGTGCGCCGGACCGCGACGGCCCGGCGCACCCCCGCCCCTCGATCTCGTGCGGCTCGACATCGGTGTGGACGGCCGGGCCGGCGCTCCGGGGCGGGAATCTCATGCGGCGAATGTGCGGGCAGTGGGGGCAATCGCGACGCCTTCGGATTCCCACCGGACCGCCGGGCGCGTGCACCGCGAAGTACGGTGACGCCGTCAGCGGGGTGCCGGGGCGGTGGCCAGGCGGGCAGTCACCGCGGCCAGCCACAGGAGTCCGAGGCCCGCCCCCGCGGGGAAGGCCAGGACGGAGCCGGCGGAGGCCGTGAACCCGGCGAGGACGGCCACGGGCACGAGACGCGAGGCCACGGCCCAGCCGTGAAAGTCTCGGCCGACGAGGGCACGGGCCAGGACGACGAACGCCGCGCAGAGCACGAGTGACCGGCCATCCCGGCAGCCATGTGTCCGACTCCGTGGCCACTCATCGCCGTTGCCTGCGGGGCGCCCGACGGGAAAGCCCGCCCCGGCGTCGGCGGGCATGAGGGCCGCGGCCCAGAAGGAGACCCCGAAGACGCCCGCCAGCCCGGGCCCCCAAGTGCCGCCCGTGAGCGGGCCTTCCCGGCGTCGTTGAGGTTGCCTGTAGGACCGGCCGGGGACGGCGAAATCATCGGTGCGCACGACGTGGCCCGGAACACGCGTCGCAGCGCGGGCGAGTCGCCGGGACGGGTCCAGGGGCACAGGGCGCGGCGGCACGCCCGTGCGGCCGACCGGCCCACTCCACAGGGCGCCCGTCCTGCCGCACGCAAAGGCTCGGTCCATGAAAGCAACGCTGCTCGCCCTGCTCACCACCGTCGGACTCATCGCCCAGGCGGCGCCGCCGTCGCCCGCCGAGGCGCCCTCCCCGGCTGCCGGGGCACAGGCGCCGCCGCCCCGTACCGTCTCCGCCTGGCTGCCGTACTGGGACCAGGAGACGGCCTACCGCGACGCGCTCGCGCACACCGACCAGCTCCACACCGTCAGCCCGTTCTGGTACCGGGCCGAGGCCGCCGACCGGATCGACCCGCACTACAGCGCCGAGAAGAAGAGCGTCGTCGACGGTCTCCACCGGGCCGGCGTCAAGGTCGTCCCGACCGTCATGGAGACCCTCCCCGCCGGGGCCCTCGACGCGATCGTCACCGACCCGGACCGTCGCGCCACCCACGTCCGCGCGCTGCTGGCCGTCGCCGGGAGGGGTGACTACGACGGGCTGGAACTGGACTACGAGACCCTCGCCCCCACCGGCGACGCCCGGTACAAGGCGGTCCGCGACGGCTACGCCGCCCTCGTCACCGACCTGTGCAGGGTGCTGCACGCCGCCCGCAAGACGTGCGCGGTCGCCGTCACCCCCCAGACGGACGGCAGCGGACGCATCTGGGACTATCCGGCGCTCGGCCGGGCCGCCGACCGGGTGCGCATCATGGCGTACAACCTGCACTGGGAGGGCGGCAGGCCCGGACCGCTGGCCACCCCGCAGTGGTACGACCGGATTCTGACCCGCGCCACCGCCCTCATCCCGCGGGCCAAGATCGAGATGGCGCTCCCCGCGTACGGGTGGGACTGGACGACCGGCGGCGCGACCAAGCACGTCACCTGGAAGGAGGCGGAGGCGCTGCGCAGGCGTACCGGCGCCCCGTACCGCCTGGACCCGGAGTCCGGCTCGCCCCACTTCTCGTACACGGACGCCAACGGGCGCAAGCGCACCGTCTGGTACCAGGACGCACGCGGTGTCGCCGCCCACCTGCCGGTACTGCGCAAGCACGGCGTCAGCCAGACCGGTCTGTGGGCGCTGGGCTTCGAGGACCCGGCGCTTTGGGGGGTACTGGCGCGGGGCTGACCGTATGTCAGCATCCGCATGTCCTCATGTCCTCATGTCCTCATGTCCTCATGTCCTCATGTCCGGACAGGGCGGCCGGCCCCCTCCGGAGGGAACGGGTTGCTCGGATCACGGATCAGATCCAGCCATCCAGCGACGACATGAATCTGTCGAAGTCGTCGCGCTGGATGGTGTGGCCCGCACCCTTGACCGTCCGGACCTCGAAGCCGCGCGCACGCAACAGCGCGGCCCGTTCCTCGTTGATGATCAGGCTCGGGTCGGCCAACTGCACCAGGGACGGCACCACCGCGGTCCGGGGCAGCAGGTCGCGCTCCACGAGCGCAGCCAGGCCGAGCGCGGAAGCCTCGTCCCAGAGCGCCAGCGTCGCCACCTCGACATCGACGTCCTCGGCGTCCCAGCGCGGGTTCATCGCCGCGATGTGCGCCCTGGGGACCGACTTGAACTCGGCGAAGGCCTCGGGGCCGACGCCTCCGGGCAGTTCCAGGTGCCAGGCCGGGTCGGAGTACACCGCGCGCTTCGGGCGCAGCCGGTCCACGGCGAGAGAGAGCGTGAGCCCGCCCAACGAGTGTCCGAGGGCGAGTTCGGCGCCCGCCGGAAGGGTCTCCGCGAGGTCGTCCGCGAAGGCCTCCGGCGTGTACGCGTCGCCGCGCCCGCTGAGGCCGTGGCCGCGCAGGTCGACGGCGATGACGCGGTAGCCCTTGCCGGCCAGCGCGGGACCGACGGTCCGCCACGCGCGGTGGTCGGCCATGATCCCGTGGATCAGGAGGGCGATGCGGTCGCCCTCGCCCCAGGTGTGGGTGTGCAGCTGCACGACGGTGCCTTTCTGGACGGTGTGTGCGGGGCGGCAAAGCCGTCCCGTGGCGTATGTGGTGGCTCTGTGGCCGGCCCGCGGATGCGATGGCAGGCGCTTGGATTCTGCCGACCGGCCCGGCGGCCCGGATCAGCCGGGTGGTCGGGCGGTTCAGCGGACGGTACGGATGGGACGCACCGCGAGGGCGCCCAGCAGCGAGAGGACCGCCGCGACCAGGAAGAGCGCGGTGTAGCCGCCGGTGGCCTGGACGACGAGCCCGGCGATGAACGGGGCGGCGATCTGTGGCCCCGCGTTGGCGACGTTGAGGATGCCCATGTCGCGGGCGGCGTCCTCGGACTTCGGCAGCACCATCGTCACCAGGGCGGTGTCCACGGCCATGTAGCAGCCGAAGCCCAGTCCGTTGACGGCGCCGAAGAGCAGCATCGCGGTCCAGCTCGTCGAGACCGCCGGGAAGATCATCGCGACGGCGGCCAGCAGCGCCGAGACGCCCACGAAGAGCTTGCGACGGTCGTACTTGTCGGACAGCCAGCCGCCGAGAACCGTGGAGACCACCGAGGCGGCCGCGTTGACCATGGTCAGGATCGCCGCGGCCGTCGGCGGGCCAAGGCCCGCGGGCAGGTCGGTGTGGTCCTGGAGGATGTACAGCTGGAAGCCGAGGACCGCGAAATAACCGAGGATGAGCAGCGCGCGTCCGATGAACGCCCAGCGGAAGTCGTGGTGCGCCAGGGCGCTCGCGAAGGAGGCGATCTGCTGCTTCAAGGGCAGCGGGGCCTTGCCGGGACGGCGCTCCTCACGGGCGCAGCCGGTGAACAGTACGGCGGCCGCGGCCACCAATGCGCCGAACACCAGATATCCGGTGCGGTAGTTGTCGGAGAAGGCGGCGCCGATCAGCGCGCCGATCGTGGAGCCGATGGGTATGCCCAGCCCGACGGCGGCGGAGGCCCTGCCGCGCGAGGCGATCGGAACGCGGTCCGGAACGACGGAAGTCAGAGCCGCCTGGTAGAAGTTCATCGCGGCCTGGCCCAGGCACCAGACGAGTGTCACCAGCAGCACGGTGTCGACGCTGCCCAGCAGGGCCATCACGGCGAGGGCGCCGATGCCGCCGCCGAGGATCCACGGGTTGCGGCGTCCGGACCGGTCGGACAGGGCGCCCGCTATCGGGTTGAAGAGCGTGGCGAAGATCGCCGAGACGCCGGAGACCACGGTCATGTTGCCGACCTTGTTCGCCGGGTCGATGTTCGCGATCTGAAGAGCCATCACGAAGCCGGGTACGCCGATGTAGAGCGCGTACATGACGGTGTTGCCCACGAGCAGCAGCGGCAGCAGCCCTCGGGTCGGGTGGTACGCCTTGGCGGAGTCGGTACCGGCTGCTGCGCCGGTACCGGGGGAGGAAAGGGCCACGCTGCCCTCCAGGGTGAAGTGAAGACGCCGACGGGACGGGAGGAACTCCGCCGCGGGCTGCCCAAGGGGTGCGCCGCAGCGTTTCAAGTGCGAGGTGACACGTGTCACTGACGCGTGTCACGCTTTGTAGCACCGAATTCCGGCCAACCGCCAGACCCCGGGGCGCACGCGTCTGGAAGGATGCCGAACGCGATGAGCCAGTCACCGAAGAAGTCAGCCGACCAGACCGTCCCCACCAGCACCGATGTCGCACGCCTGGCCGGAGTTTCACGCGCCACCGTGTCGTACGTGCTGAACAACACCTCGGCCGTACGGATCAGCGAGCCGACCCGTCGACGGGTCCGTGCGGCGGCCGAGGAACTCGGTTACGTCCCGCACGCGGCCGCGCGCAGCCTGCGCGCCGGGCACACCCGTATGGTCCTGCTCCCGACGGCGCACATCCCCGTCGGGCCGCTCTACGGCACGTTCTTCAACGAACTGCACTGGGCGCTGCGCGACCTCGACTACACGGTCGTGCAGTACGGCAGCCTCGGTCTCACCGGTGACGAGGCGGCCCGTGCCTGGGCCGAACTGCGGCCGGTCGCCGTTGTCTCGCTCGGCGAGATCACCCTGAACCCGCGCGGTGTGCAGCTCCTCAAGAGGTCGGGGGCGAAGGCGGTTGTCACCCTCGGCGCGCAACGCGTCGAGGGCGCGCACTCGTTGGTGATGGACCAGCGTGAGGTCGGCATCGCCGCCGCCGGGCATCTGCTGGAGCGCGGGCACCGCAGGATCGGCGCCGTGGTACCGGAGGAACCCGGTCTGGAGATCTTCTCCAAGCCGCGGCTGGCGGGCCTGCGCAAGGCGGTCACCGGCACCGGGGCCACCGTCGAGCCGCTGGCCATGCGCTACGACGAGGAGTCGGCCGCCGCGCTGGCGGCCCGCTGGCGCGACCTCGCTCTGGACGCGGTGTTCGCGTACAACGACGAGTACGCCCAGCTCCTCATGAGGGCGCTCCAGGACGCCGGCGTCGACGTGCCGGGCCACACCGCCGTCATGGGCGCCGACAACCTCCTCATGGGCAAGCTCCTGCGCCCCCGCCTCAGCACGGTGCAGCTGGAGCTGCCGCCCGGCCAGTACCTCGCGGACCTCATCGACCGGCTCGTGCGGCATCCGTCGGAGGATGTGGAGGACAGCGGCCTGATGGGCGCGTACGCGGTGCCCCGCGAATCGAGCTGACACCCCTGTGCCCCGTCCCAACGTTGGAGCGTGTGCCCCGTCCGCCGTTGACAGCCGACGGGACGCGCCACAGACTCGGACGCGGGCGATCAAGGGGGGTTGGTGCCGCCGGCGGGAGCCCGGTCCGAACGCCCTTGAACCCCAGGAGAGTGGCGATGCCCGCGAGCATCCGTGACGTCTACGTCGTCGACGCCGTCCGCACGCCGATCGGCAAGTTCGGGGGCGCGCTGTCGGGCGTACGGCCGGACGACCTCGCCGCACACGTGGTGCGGGAGCTGGTCGGCCGCTCACCGGAGCTCGACCCCGCGCGCATCGACGACGTGTACTTCGGCGACGCCAACGGGGCCGGGGAGGACAACCGGGACGTGGCCCGCATGGCGGTGCTGCTGGCCGGACTCCCGGTGACCGTGCCCGGCGTCACGGTCAACCGGCTCTGCGGATCGGGACTGGAGGCGGTGATCCAGGCCGCCCGCGCGATCGCTCTCGGTGACGCGTCCGTGGCGGTCGCAGGCGGTGTCGAGTCGATGTCCCGCGCCCCCTGGGTCCTCCAGAAGCCCGAACGCGCCTTCCCGGCCGGCCACCAGCAGCTCCACTCGACGACCCTCGGCTGGCGGATGACCAACCCCGCGATGCCCGCCGAGTGGACCGTCCCGCTCGGCGAGGGTGCCGAACAGGTCGCCGACAAGCACAAGATCGGCCGTGCGGAACAGGACGCCTTCGCCCTCGTCAGCCACCACAAAGCTGCGGCCGCATGGGCCGCGGGGCACTACGACGCCGAGGTCGTGCCCTACGAGGGCGTGGCCATGCTCCGTGACGAGTGCATCCGGGAGGCCTCGACGATCGAGACCCTGGCGCGGCTCAAGCCCGTCTTCCGCACCGACGGCACGGGCACGGTCACCGCGGGCAACTCCTCGCCCCTCAACGACGGGGCGGCGGCCCTGCTGCTCGTCGACGACGCCGGACTGCGCGCCACCGGCCGCGAACCGCTCGCCCGGATCCGTGCCTCCGCCGTCACCGGCGTCGAACCCCAGCTCTTCGGACTCGGACCGGTCGAGGCGGTCGGCCGGGCCCTCGGCAAGGCGGGCCGTACCTTCGCCGACCTCACGGTCTTCGAGCTGAACGAGGCGTTCGCCGCGCAGTCCCTCGGCTGCCTCGCCGAATGGCCCGAGCTGGACCCGGCCGTGGTCAACCCGCGCGGAGGCGCACTCGCCCTCGGGCACCCGCTGGGGGCCTCCGGGGCGCGCCTGGCCGGGGCTGTCGCGCACCAGCTCGCGGCAGCGGGCTCGGGCACCGGGATCGCCGCCCTGTGCATCGGTGTCGGGCAGGGGCTGGCGCTGGTCCTGGAACGCTGACAGGACCGGGGCGGCCGACCGCCCGGCGGCCGGGCGGCACACCGCGCTGCCCGGCGGGCCCGCGCACGGACGAGCAGTGCACGCACGGACGCGAGTCACGACGACGGGTGCACGAGCGCGCGCGTACAGGGAAGGGCGCCGCCCGGTGAGGCGGCGCCCTTCCTGGGGCCGGGGGAGGAGCGCGGCGTCAGCCTGCCTCCTGCTGCCCGCCCGCGCCCTCGGTCTGCGCCTTCTCGATCGACGTGCGTACCTCGTCCATGTCCAGGTTGCGGGCCTGGCCGATGATGTCCTCGAGCGCGGCCTCCGGAAGAGCGCCCGGCTGGGCGAACACCGCGACGTTCTCACGGACGATCATCAGGGTCGGGATCGACTGGATCTCGAAGGCGGCGGCGAGTTCCTGTTGCGCCTCCGTGTCGACCTTGGCGAAGACCAGGTCCTCGTGACGCTCGGAAGCCCCCTCGTAGACCGGCGCGAACTGACGGCAGGGGCCGCACCACGACGCCCAGAAGTCGATCAGGACGAAGTCGTTTTCGGACACTACGCTGTCGAAGTTCTCTTTGGTCAGCTCGACAGTGGCCATGGTGTGCTCCTCTTCCGTCATTCAGGACGTCGCCGTATGCCGCACAACGGCGACCGGCGGCGCCCTATTCCGTCGGTGCCCCTTCCCCTGTGGTCCCCGCGCACACCACCGAGCAGACTGTGTTTCATGACATCCGACACAGACAGCGGCACGGACCGCGGGGCCCTTGAGTACGACGTGGTGGTGCTGGGCGCCGGCCCGGTGGGGGAGAACGTCGCCGACCGGGCGCGCGCGGCCGGGCTGAGCGTGGCAATCGTGGAGTCCGAACTGATCGGCGGGGAGTGCTCCTACTGGGCGTGCATGCCCAGCAAGGCCCTGCTGCGGCCGGTCACCGCACGGGCCGACGCCCGCCGCGTCCCCGGACTGCAGCAGTCCGTCCAGGGGCCGCTGGACGTCCCCGCGGTCCTCGCCCACCGCGACTACTACACCTCGAACTGGCAGGACGACGGCCAGGTGGACTGGCTGAAGTCGATCGACGTGACGATCCACCGCGGACACGGCCGCCTGACGGGCCCCCGAAGGGTCACCGTGACCGCGCCCGACGGCGCGCGCACGACACTCACCGCCCGGCACGCCGTCGCCGTCTGCACCGGCAGCCGGGCGGTCGTCCCGGACCTGCCCGGCATCGCGGACGCCGCACCGTGGACGAGCCGGGAGGCGACCAGCGCCAAGGAGGCCCCCGGCCGACTGGTCGTCGTCGGCGGGGGCGTGGTGGGCGTGGAGATGGCCACCGCCTGGCAGGCGCTCGGCTCCCGGGTGACCGTGCTCGTGCGGGGGGAGGGTCTCCTGCCGAAGATGGAACCCTTCGTGGGCGAACACGTCGCCGCCGCCCTGACGGAGGCGGGCGCGACCGTACGCACCGGAGCGTCGGTCGCGGCGGTGGACCGTGACGGCACGGGCCTGACGGTCACCCTGGAGGGCGGAGAGCAGCTCCGGGCCGACGAGATCCTCTTCGCCGTGGGCCGCGCCCCCAGGACCGACGACATCGGCCTGGACACGGTCGGACTCAAGCCGGGAACCTGGCTGTCCGTCGACGACAGCTGCCGGGTCACGGACGTGGACGGCGACTGGCTGTACGCGGTGGGCGACGTCAACCACCGGGCGCTGCTCACCCACCAGGGCAAGTACCAGGCGCGACTGGCGGGCGACGCGATCGGCGCGCGCGCCCTGGGCCGTCCCGTCGACGACACGCCCTGGGGTGCGCACGCGGCGACCGCCGACCACGCCGCCGTCCCCCAGGTGGTCTTCGCCGACCCGGAGGCGGGTTCCGTCGGCCTCACCCTGGCCGAGGCGGAGCGCACCGGCCGCCGGGTGCGGGCCGTCGACTACGACATGGCCTCGGTCGCCGGAGCCGGCCTGTACGCCGACGGTTACCGGGGGCGCGCCCGCATGGTCGTCGACCTCGACACCGAAACGCTCCTCGGGGTCACCTTCGTGGGCCCCGCCGTCAGTGAACTGGTGCACTCCGCGACGGTGGCGGTGGTGGGCGAGGTGCCCCTGTCACGGCTGTGGCACGCGGTCCCGTCGTACCCGACGGTCAGCGAGGTGTGGCTGCGACTGCTGGAGACGTACCGCGGTTGAACACCGGCGGCGGCGGGGCGAAGGCGCGGTACGGCTCGAAGGGTCCCGCCCCGTCGTTGGACCGGAGGCGTCGGCGGAGCCGGGCGCGGTCCGCCACCCCGGAGGGGCAGGACGTCATCTCAGGCATCCGGCACCGGGCTCGCCCATGTGTTTCGTCGGCGCACGAGCGGCTCCCCGCACCCGCCCCGGCGCGGATGCCGACCGTGGGTGAACCGGCACACCCTTCCGGGCGTTCAGGTGAGGGGAAGGGAGATCCCGGGCCCGCGTACGAGCTGTTCCACGAAGCCGTGCCGGTGATCGGGGTGGAGAACTCTTCCGCAGACCCAGAAGACCAGTTGCGCTGCTGAGCGGCGGACTGGACATTCCACATTGTGCCCAGGAGCAGGAAGAGCGGTTGTTCTTCCTGCTCCTCGGCCTGCCTGTCGAGCAAGGAGCTCATCATGCTGGATCGTCGCTCTCTCCTGCGGACCAGTGGCGTGGCGGCAGCCGGCGCGCTCGGTGCCGCCGCCTTCGCCTCGGCTGCCGAGGCGTCCTCCGGGCCGTCCTCCGGACATCACCCGTCCGTTCCCGACCCGACCGAAGGCGTGACGCGCACCCTGCTTCAGGAGAACCCCTCGCCCGCGAAGGGCTGGAAGACCGTGCAGACACTCGTCGAGATACCCCGGCGCAGGCAGTCCGGGCGCCACAGCCACCCCGGAGTGGAGGTCGGATACATCGTCCGGGGCGACGTACTGATGGAGTTCGACGACGGCAGCACGGTACGGCTCCGCACCGGCGACCCCTTCTTCATCCCCTCGGACACGGTCCACAACGCCCGCAACATCGGGAAGGTGACCACGGTGATGCTGTCCACCTATGTCGTCGACGAGACCAAGCCGCTGGTGACCAAGCACTAGCCGAGGCCGCGTCCCTGCACCACGAGCCCGAGGAGTGAACGGGCCGGCCAGGAGGGCGGCAGCGGCAACGTGGCAGGCCTCCTGGTCCCGGCGGTGCCGGATGTCACCCGGCACCGCCGAGGAACGGCTCGCCCGGGGTGAACCCGGCGGGCACCGCTGTCGTAGAGGCGAAGGACACGCCCGCACGCGTCGCGTGCCCGAGGGCAGGCCGGCAACTAGCACGGCCTCTTTCCGTCTCAAGGGGATTCCATGGCTCACTCTCGCCCGTACCCGACACTCCGCGCAGGGATGGTGACGGCCGCCGTCCTCACCGCCTCGTTGCTGACATCCGGAGCCGCCCCCGCCACCGCGGCCGGAGGCTCCGGACCGCGACCCGTCAACCACTACGTGGCCCTCGGTGACTCCTACGCCGCCGGAACGGGCCTGCCCCGGCAGACGGACGCGGAGTGCATGCGTTCCCTGGGCAGCTACCCGGCGTTGCTCGCCGAGACGTACAAGCCGTCCGTCTTCAAGGACGTCACCTGCGGTGGAGCCACCACTCGCTCCCTGTGGAATCACCAGGGCTCGGCCGCACCCCAGGTCGACGCCCTCACCCGGGACACCGACCTGGTGACCGTCACGCTCGGCGGCAACGACCTCGGCTTCTCCTCCGTTCTCACCAGATGCGTCCTGGCCGGTCTCGGCACGCGAGAGGGATCTCCCTGCCGGGACAAGGCGGCGCAGGAGGTGGACGCGGGCTTCGCGCGGCTGAACACGCGCCTGCCCGACATGCTCACCGATATCAAGCGGCGCAGCCCGCGAGCGCGTGTCGTCGTGGTCGGGTACCCCAACCCGTTCCCCGCCGACGGAAGCACCTGCGGTTCCGCGGTGCCCCTGGCCAAGGGTGACGTCACCTGGCTCCACCAGACCACGAACCGGCTGAACTTCATGCTGGAGCTGGTGGCCTACACGAAGCAGGCCGAGTTCGTCGACACCTCGTCGGTGTTCCGGGGTCACGACATGTGCCGGTCGTCCGCCGAACGGTGGATCAACCCGCTGCTGCCGCAGACGTCCGGATCCGCGCATCCCCACGCGGTCGGCCACCTGATCACCGCCGTCGAAGTGTACGAACGGCTCAAGAAGTAGTCACCTCCCTCCCCGGGGCCCGTAGCTGTACTTCGGCCCCGGGGAGGGGGGCCGGATCCGACAGGCCCCGGGCGCCGTCCGCTGTCGGGAGGGCGCGGAATCCGCGTGCGCTGGTGTGCGAATGAAGCTCGGCTTGGGGGCCGGTTAAGAAAACCTCGATGGACGCGGCCCGTCCGGATCGGCAGATTGGTGCACGCAAGCGATCACCACGAACCCTGCCCCGGATCAGCGCTGCCCCGAAGGCGCTGCCCCCACGCCACACCGCCTGGAGCCACAGCCATGAGAGCACTCGTCAAGCACAAGGCCGAGCCCGGGCTGTGGCTCATGGACGTGCCCGAACCCGAAACCGGTCCCGGCGACGTGCTGATCAAGGTGCTGCGCACCGGCATCTGCGGCACCGACCTGCACATCCGCAACTGGGACGGCTGGGCGCAGCAGGCCGTCACCACGCCCCGCGTGCTGGGCCACGAGTTCGTCGGTGAGGTCGCGCACACCGGCGCGGACGTCCAGGACATCAAGGTCGGGGACATCGTCAGCGGTGAGGGCCACCTCGTGTGCGGCAAGTGCCGCAACTGTCTGGCCGGGCGCCGCCACCTGTGCCGCTCCACCGTCGGCCTGGGGGTCGGCGTGGACGGCGCCTTCGCGGAGTACGTGGCCCTGCCCGCCTCCAACGTGTGGGTGCACCGCACCAAGGTCGACCTGGACGTCGCGGCGATCTTCGACCCGTTCGGCAACGCCGTGCACACCGCGCTGTCCTTCCCGCTGGTCGGCGAGGACGTCCTGATCACCGGCGCGGGACCGATCGGCATCATGGCCGCCGCCGTCGCCAGGCACGCGGGCGCACGCAGCGTCGTCATCACCGACGTCAGCGAGCCCCGCCTGGAGCTGGCCCGTCAGGTCGGCGCGACCCTCGCCGTCAACGTGGCACAGAGCAGCATCAAGGAGGCCCAGGCCAAGCTCGGCCTCAAGGAGGGCTTCGACATCGGCCTGGAGATGTCCGGCCGCCCCGAAGCGATGCGCGACATGGTCGACAACATGACGCACGGCGGCCGCATCGCCATGCTCGGCCTGCCCGCCGAGGAATTCGCCGTCGACTGGTCCCGGATCGTCACATCGATGATCACCGTCAAGGGCATCTACGGCCGCGAGATGTACGAGACCTGGTACGCGATGACCGTCCTGATCGAGGCCGGACTCGACCTGCGCCCCGTCATCACCGGCAGCTACGCCTACCAGGACTTCCAGGCCGCCTTCGACGAGGCCGCCACCGCCCGCAGCGGCAAGATCATCCTCGACTGGACCGTCTGACCTCCCCGACTCTTCCTCCAAGGAGCACCTCATGTACGCGTCCGTCCGCGACGAACTGCGCACCACCCTCGACGAGATCCGCGAAGCCGGACTCTTCAAGCCCGAGCGCGTCATCAGCAGCCCGCAGAGCGCCACCGTCGGCGTCACCGCCGACGGGCAGGCGGCCGACGTGCTCAACTTCTGCGCCAACAACTACCTCGGTCTCGCCGACCACCCCGAGGTCGTCGCCGCCGCCAAGGACGCCCTGGACCGCTGGGGCTACGGCATGGCCTCCGTACGGTTCATCTGCGGCACCCAGGAGATCCACAAGGAGCTGGAGGGCCGGCTCTCCACGTTCCTCGGCCAGGAGGACACGATCCTCTACTCCTCCTGCTTCGACGCCAACGGCGGCGTCTTCGAGACCCTGCTGGGTGCCGAGGACGCGGTGATCTCCGACGCCCTCAACCACGCCAGCATCATCGACGGCATCCGCCTGTCCAAGGCCCGCCGCCACCGCTATGCCAACCGCGACCTCGCCGACCTGGAGAAGCAGCTCCAGGACACCCAGGACGCCCGCCGCCGCCTCATCGTCACCGACGGCGTCTTCTCCATGGACGGCTACGTCGCCCCCCTGACGGAGATCTGCGACCTCGCCGACCGCTACGACGCGATGGTCATGGTCGACGACTCGCACGCGGTCGGCTTCGTCGGCGAGGGCGGCCGCGGCACCCCCGAGCTGCACGGCGTGATGGACCGCGTCGACATCATCACCGGCACCCTCGGCAAGGCACTCGGCGGCGCGTCCGGCGGCTACGTCGCCGCCCGCGCGGAGATCGTCGCCCTGCTGCGCCAGCGCTCGCGCCCGTACCTGTTCTCCAACTCGCTCGCCCCGGTCATCGCCGCCGCCTCCCTCAAGGTCCTCGACCTGCTGGAGTCGGCGGGCGACCTGCGCGGGAAGCTCGCCGCCAACACGAAGCTGTTCCGCACGAAGATGACCGAGGCGGGCTTCGACATCCTGCCCGGCGACCACGCCATCGCCCCCGTCATGATCGGCGACGCCGCCGAGGCGGGCCGCATGGCGGAGCTGCTCCTGGAGCGCGGCGTGTACGTCATCGGCTTCTCCTACCCGGTCGTCCCGATGGGCAAGGCGCGCATCCGCGTCCAGCTCTCCGCCGCGCACTCCACCGAGGACGTCGAGCGGGCGATTGCGGCGTTCGTCGACGCACGGGCGACACTGGCTGGGTGATCGACCCCAGACGGCTCCGCATTCTGAGGGCCGTGGCGGACCACCGTACGGTGACCGCCGCGGCCTCCGCGCTGTACCTGACCCCTTCCGCCGTGTCCCAGCAGCTCAACGCGCTGGAGCAGGAGACCGGGCACGCCCTGCTGATCCGCAGCGGCAAGGGGGTGGAGCTGACCGCGGCGGGCGAGATCCTGCTCGCCCACGCCCACGCCGTCCTCGCTCAGCTGGAACGTGCCGAGGCGGAGCTCGCCGACTACGCGGGCGGTGCCGCCGGAGAGGTCATGGTCGCCTCCTTCGCCACCGGTATCGCGGAGGTCGTCGCCCCCGCCGTCGGCAGGCTGGCCACCGCGCATCCCGGCATCCGCATGCGGGTGTGGGACGCGGAGGGCGACGAGAGCCTCCCGCTGGTCCTGGGCGGCAAGGCGGACGTCGCGGTCGCCGTCGACTACCGGGGCGCGCCCCGCGAGGACGACCTGCGCCTGGCGCGCGTACCGCTGTACGCCGAGCCCTTCGACGCGGTGCTGCCCGCGGAGCACCCGCTGTCCGGTGTGGACCACGTCGCACTCGCGGGACTCGCCGACAGCGACTGGATCGGCCCCTACCCCGGCAACCCCTGCCACGACATGGTCCTGCTCGCCTGTGAACTCGCCGGTTTCCAGCCCCGCCTCAAGCACTCCTCCGACGACTTCCGTGCGGTGGTCGCCCTCGCGGGCGCCGGCGCGGGAGTGGCGCTCGTGCCGCGTTCCGCCCTGCGCGGGATGGAACTGAAGGACGCCGTCGTACGTCCCGTGGCGGGGCCCGCGGCGACCCGCCGGGTGTTCGCCGCCGTACGTCGCGGCGCGGAGGAGCACCCGCTGATCCGGCCGGTGCTCGACGCCCTCGTCACCTCGGCGGGCGGCCTCACCACCGGATGACCGGGCGGGAGCGTCAGTACGGCGTACCGGAGCACCCGTGGGGGTGCACTCCGGGAATCGATTGACCCCAAGTCCGGTTGAGGTCCTAGCGTGCGCAGTGCTCCCCGGTCCGGCTCCGCCGACGGGTCACCGAGCAGCGGACCTACACCTTCCGGAGGCACCCCGTGGACATGGAAGTCACCGCGTGGACATCGATGCACAGCGTCATGACCGCGCAGGACGACAAGCGTCCCTTCTCCCGCGCCACCCTGCGCCGCATCCTCTCCTTCGCGGGCCCGCACCGCGCCAAGCTGCTCCAGTTCCTGGCGCTGAGCGTCGTCACCGCACTCCTCGCCGTCGCCACCCCCGTACTCGCGGGCCGGGTCGTCGACGCCATCGTCAAGGGGGACGCCGACGGCACCATCACCCGGCTCGCCCTGCTCATCGCACTGATCGCGGTCGTCGAGGCGGTACTGGCGCTGGCCACCAGGTGGCTGTCGGCCAACCTCGGTGAGGGGCTGATCCTCGACCTGCGCACCGCAGTCTTCGACCACGTCCAGCGGATGCCGGTCGCCTTCTTCACCCGTACCCGCACCGGTGCGCTCGTCAGCCGCCTCAACAATGACGTCATCGGCGCCCAGCGCGCCTTCAGCAACACCCTTTCCGGTGTCGTCTCCAACCTCGTCACCCTGCTGCTGACCCTCGCCGTGATGCTCAGCATCTCCTGGCAGATCACCCTGCTCGCCCTCGTGCTGCTGCCGGTCTTCGTCGTCCCGGCTCGTCGGATGGGCTCGCGGATGGCCCGGCTCCAGCGCGAGGCCGCCGCCCACAACGCCACCATGGGCACACAGATGACGGAGCGGTTCTCCGCGCCCGGAGCGACGCTGATCAAGCTGTTCGGGCGGCCCGCCGACGAGTCCGCCGAGTTCGCCGCCAGGGCCGGCCGGGTGCGTGACATCGGCGTGCGCACCGCCATGGTGCAGTCCACCTTCATCACCGCCCTCACCCTCGTCTCCGCCCTCGCGCTCGCGCTGGTCTACGGCCTCGGCGGCTTCTACGCCCTGCGCGGCAGCCTCGAACCCGGGGCCGTCGTCTCCCTGGCGCTGCTGCTCACCCGCCTCTACGCCCCGCTGACCGCCCTGGCCGGCGCGCGCGTCGAGGTGATGAGCGCGCTGGTCAGCTTCGAGCGGGTCTTCGAGATCCTCGACCTCAAGCCGCTGATCGCCGAGAAGCCCGACGCGCGGAAGGTCCCCGAGGGGCCGGTGTCCGTCGAGTTCGACAACGTCACCTTCGCCTATCCGTCCGCCGACAAGGTCTCCCTCGCCTCCCTCGAAGACGTGGCCGTCCTCGACAACAGGGGTGGCACGGACGTCCTGCACGACGTGTCCTTCCGTGCCGAGCCCGGCAGGATGGTCGCCCTCGTCGGCTCCTCCGGCGCGGGCAAGTCGACCATCGCGCAACTTCTGCCCCGGCTGTACGACGCGGACGCGGGCGCGGTGCGGCTCGGCGGCGTCGACGTGCGCGAACTGAGCACCGACTCGATCCGGGCGACCCTCGGCATGGTCACCCAGGACGGCCACCTCTTCCACGAGTCCGTCCGCGCCAACCTCCTTCTGGCCCGCCCGGAAGCCACCGAGGAGGAGGTCTGGGACGCCCTGCGCCGCTCCCGTCTCGACGACCTCGTGGCCTCCCTGCCCGACGGCCTGGACACCGTCGTGGGGGAGCGCGGCTACCGGCTCTCCGGCGGCGAACGCCAGCGCCTCACCATCGCCCGGCTGCTCCTCGCCCGCCAGCGCGTCGTCATCCTCGACGAGGCGACCGCCCACCTCGACTCGACATCGGAGGCGGCGGTGCAGGAGGCACTGGCCGAGGCCCTGGAGGGGCGCACCGCGGTCGTCATCGCGCACCGGCTCTCCACCGTCCGGGCCGCCGACCTGATCCTCGTCGTCGAAGACGGGCGGATCGTCGAGCGGGGCACCCACACCGAACTGCTGGCGGCAGGCGGCCGGTACGAGCAGCTGTACCGCACCCAGTTCGAGCGCCCCGGATCCGAGGAGCCCCAGCCGGTCGCCTGATCCGTACGGAAGGAGAACCCACCGGCCTACGATGGGCGGATGAGCCCCGACAGCCTCCTGGTAGCACACCCGTGACCCGCCGCCGCCAGACCGACGACACCTGCGGCATCGCCCAGGCCGCAGGCGTCGTCGGCGACTGGTGGACCCTGCTGGTCCTGCGCGAGATCGCCCGCGGGCACGTGCGGTTCGACCGTCTCGCGGCCGAACTGGGGCTGTCCCGCAAGGTGCTCTCCGAGCGGCTGACCACGCTCACCGGGCACGAGGTGCTGGAGCGCCGCCCCTACCAGGACAGGCCGACGCGTTACGAGTACGTCCTCACCGAGCGCGGCCGGGACCTGCTCCCGGTGCTGGTCTCCCTCCAGGACTGGGCCGACCGGTGGCTGCTCGGCGACGGAACCCTGACGGGGACCGCCACGGGCGGAAGCGGCGAAACGATCCGCGTCCACCAGCTCGTCGGCACCCGGATCCCCGACGGGCTGGAGCTGCCCGGCACGGACGGGGACGTCCACTCCCCGGTCGCGCCGGGAGCCCGTGCCACCGTCCTGTTCGCCTACCCCGCCACCGGCGTCCCCGGCGGCCCGCCCCGGCCTGACGTCCCCGGGGCCGCGGGCTGCACCCTGGAGAACCGGCTCTTCGGCGAGGCCTGGCCGCGGTTCGACGCCGCGGGGATCGCCGTACGCGGCGTGAGTACCCAGCTGCCGGGCGAGCAGGCGCGCTTCGCGGCGGCCGAGAACCTGCCCTTCGTCCTGCTCTCCGACGAACGGCTCCGGCTCGCCGCCGCCCTGCGCCTGCCGACGTTCCGGTCGGCCCAGGACCTCCGTCTCAAGAGGCTGATCCTGGTCGTCGACGCGCAGCGCACCCTGCGGCACGCCCTGTTCCCCGTGACCGACATCCCGGCGGCGGTCGAGGAGGCACTCGCCCTCGGCAGCTCCCTGTGACGGCCGCTACGCGCCGATGTCCTCGCCCCACAGCTCGGGCTTCGCCGCGATGAAGTCCGCCATCATCCGCGCGCACCGCACGTCGTTCAACTGCACGATCTCCACCCCGTGCGAGGCCAGCCAGTCGTGCCCGCCGTGGAAGGTCTCGGACTCGCCCACGACCACCCGCGAGATACCGAACTGGCGCACCAGACCGCTGCAGTACCAGCACGGCGACAGCGTCGTCACCATGGTGGTGCCCCGGTACGAACGTTGCCGGCCCGCGTTGCGGAACGCCGCCGTCTCCGCGTGCATCGACGGGTCGCCGTTCTGCACCCGCAGGTTGCGGCCGCGTCCCAGCAGCGTGCCGTCCGCCCCGTACAGGGCGGCCCCGATCGGGATGCCACCCTCGGCCAGCCCCCTCCGGGCCTCCTCGACGGCGGTCGCCAGCCACTGCCGGGCCTGTGCCTGATCCATGGACGTCTCCTGGTCTGCTCCTGGTCCGCGGTGCGGGGCTGCGCTCCCGCACCAGTGTGCGGCAACGGAAGGGACCGCCGCTGACCTGGGGCTCCGTGCACGGCCGCGGGCCCGGCCGACCGGGGGCGGCCGTTTCCGGGGCCGCCGCCCCGGGTTAGCCTGAACCCACGATGAACCGTCTTCCGACGCCCTGGGGCGTGTCCGAGCTCGCCCGCTTTCCCGAGGACCCCCGCGACACGCTGCGCGCGTGGGACGCCGCCGACGAGTACCTGCTGCGGCATCTGGCGGGCACCGCTGAGGTCCCGCCGGTGGACCTCGGCGGCAGCGTCGTGATCCTGGGCGACCGGTGGGGCGCGCTCACCACGGTGCTGGCCGGACACCGCCCCGCGCAGATCACCGACTCGTACCTCGGGCAGCGGGCGACCCGCGCCAACCTCGCCCGCAACGGCGCGGACCCGGACGCCGTCACCCTGCTGTCGACGCGGGACACCCCGCCCGACCGCATCGACGTCCTGCTGATCCGGGTGCCCAAGAGCCTCGCGCTGCTGGAGGACCAGCTGCACCGGCTCGCCCCGGGCCTTCACGAGGGCACGGTCGTCGTCGGCACCGGCATGGTGAAGGAGATCCACACCTCCACGCTGCGCCTGTTCGAGAGGATCGTCGGCCCGACCCGTACCTCCCTCGCGGAGAAGAAGGCCCGGCTGATCTTCTGCACCCCCGGCCAGGTACGGGACCGGAGCGCGGGCCCGTGGCCGGTGACGTACACGCTGGACGCCGACGCCGGAGCCGGCTCCGGGGTGACCGTCACCAACCACGCCGGGATCTTCTGCGCCGAGCGCCTCGACATCGGCACCCGGTTCTTCCTCCAGCACCTGACCAGGAGCCGGCACCTGGCGCCGGGCCCGGGCCCCACCCGGATCCTGGACCTGGGCTGCGGCAACGGAGTCGTCGGCACGGCGGCGGCACTCGCCCGACCGGGGGCGGAAGTCGTCTTCGCCGACGAATCGTTCCAGGCCGTCGCCTCGGCGGAGGCGACCTGCCGCGCGAACCTTCCCGGAGCGGCGGGCAAGGCGGAGTTCCTGGTGGGCGACGGCACCGCGGGCATCCCCGGCGAGTCCGTCGACCTCGTGCTGAACAACCCCCCGTTCCACTCCCATCAGGCGACCACCGACGCGACCGCCCGGCGGATGTTCGCCGGGGCGCGCGACGTGCTGCGACCCGGCGGCGAACTCCTGGTCGTCGGCAACCGGCACCTCGGCTACCACGTACGGCTGCGCAGGCTCTTCGGCAACTGCGAAGTGATCGCCGGCGACCCGAAGTTCGTCGTCCTGCGCGCCGTCAAACGCTGACCGCCGGGCGGGTCCGGGCGCTCAGTGCCCGGCGAGGCCCTCCGGTGACCCGAAGTCGCCGGACAGCGCGGCCGCGGTCCGCAGGTACGGCGCCGCCTCCGCGTGCCGTCCCTGGCGCTCCAGGGTGCGGCCCAGCATCAGCTGCGCGTAGGTCTCGACCGGGCATACCTCCAGCACCGTGCGCAGCTCCTGCTCCGCCTTGGAGAGCTGGGCGGAGTGGTAGTACGAACGGGCCAGCAGCAGCCGCGGCGAGGTCAGCTCCGGGGCCTCCGCCACGAGGGAGGTGAGGACGCGGGCCGCCTTGTCGTACTCCTTCGCGTCGAAGAACAACTGCGCGCGGTCCCAGCGCTCGGCCGCGGTGCCCTGCCGGTAGTACGCGTCGTTGAGGTTGACCTGCACGTTCACTGGTACTCCTTCTGGCCTGTCGGTACGGGATCGGCCGTACCGAGCCGTTCACCCCCTCCAACACACCCCTGTCGTTGAACATTCCACCAAGGGGAGCGGCGTCCGGACTCCGCGATCCCGGCCCCCGGCGCTACGTTGACGCCATGAGCAATCTCGATCTCCAGGCGACCCCCTCGGTCTGCGGCGGGCGCGGCTTCGTCGCCGCCGAACCGGTCCGCGAACTCCTCTCGCCCCGCCGGGTGCAGCTCGGCGCCTCCACCGAGGTGCGGCGGCTGCTGCCCAACCTGGGCCGCCGCATGGTCGGCGCCTGGGCCTTCGTCGACCACTACGGCCCCGACGACATCGCCGACGAGCCCGGTATGCAGGTCCCGCCGCACCCCCACATGGGCCTGCAGACCGTCAGCTGGCTGCACGACGGCGAGGTCCTGCACCGCGACAGCACCGGCGGCCTCGCCACCATCCGCCCCCGCGAACTCGGCCTGATGACCTCGGGGCGTGCCATCAGCCACTCCGAGGAGAGCCCCAGACAGCACGCGCGCCTCCTGCACGGCGCGCAGCTCTGGGTGGCCCTCCCCGATGCCCACCGCCACACCGAACCGCACTTCCAGCACCACACCGACCTGCCGACGGTCACCGCCCCCGGCCTCGCGGCCACCGTGATCCTCGGCGAGCTGGACGGTGCGGCGTCGCCCGGAACCTCGTACACCCCGATCGTCGGCGCCGACCTCACCCTGGCGCGCGGCGCGCAGGCCTCCCTGCCGCTCGACCCGGACTTCGAGTACGCCGTGCTTTCCATGTCCGGCGAGGCGCACGTCGACGGGGTGCCGGTCCTGCCCGGCTCGATGCTCTACCTCGGCTGCGGACGCACGCGGCTGCCCCTGCGCGCCGAGTCCGACGCGAGCCTGATGCTCCTGGGCGGTGAACCCTTCGAGGAGGAACTCGTCATGTTCTGGAACTGGATCGGCCGCTCCCACGAAGAGATCGCCCAGGCCCGTACCGACTGGATGGAGGGCACCCGGTTCGGTGAGGTGAAGGGGTACGACGGGCCCCCGCTGCCCGCACCCGCACTGCCCACGGGCCCCCTGAAGCCGCGCGGACGGGTGCGCTGACGCCGCACCGGCGCACGCGCTGAACAACGGATTCCGCTTGAGTGCGTGTGAAACCGGTGGTGCGAGGAAGGCGCACAGCGACAGATCCGCACCACCGGAGGCACATCCTTGAGTGACAGCGAGAACACCCGCGAGACCACCAGGAACATCTTCGTACTCGGCCTCGACGAGGCCAACCTGCCCACCCTGAACGCGGTGCCGCATGCCGAGGAGTACCGGTTCCACCCGTTGCTCACCATCGAAGAGCTCCAGGTCGGCGAGGTGTCGGTGCCCGACCTCATCGACAAGGCACAGGCCGTCCTGGACGCCTTCGACGGACCCATCGACGCGATCGTCGGCTACTGGGACTTCCCCGTCAGCACCCTCGTGCCGATCCTGAGCGAGCGCTACGGCACCCGCAGCACCAGCCTCGAATCCGTCGTCAAGTGCGAGCACAAGTACTGGAGCCGGCTGGAGCAGGAGAAGGTCGTCGACGAGCACCCCCGGTTCGGCCGGGTCGACCTCGAAGCCGACGACCCCCGGCCGCCCGAGGGCATGAGCTTCCCCATGTGGGTCAAGCCCGCCCTCTCGTACTCCTCGGAGCTGGCGTTCGGCGTCAAGGACCAGCACGAGTTCCGCGAGGCGGTCGGGGAGATAGCCAAGGGCGTCGCCCGGGTGGGCCGCCCCTTCGAGTACGTGCTCGACCAGCTCGACCTGCCCGAGGAGATGACCGGCGTCGGCGGCCAGGTCTGCCTCGCCGAGGAGGCGCTCACCGGCGTCCAGGTCGCGGTCGAGGGCTACGTGCACGACGGCGAGGTCACCGTCTACGGCGTCCTCGACTCCATCAACTACCCCGGCTCCTCCAGCTTCCTGCGCCACCAGTACCCCTCCGCGCTGCCGGAACCGGTGATCGGGCGGCTGCACGACGTCTCGAAGAAGGTGATGCGCCAGGTCGGCATGGACGCCGCGACCTTCAGCATCGAGTACTTCTACGACCCGCAGCGCGACGCCCTCAACCTGCTGGAGATCAACCCGCGGCACTCGCAGTCCCACGCGGAACTCTTCGAGTACGTCGACGGCGTCCCCAACCACCACTGCATGCTCAGCCTGGCCCTTGGCCGCGACCCCGCACTGCCGCACCGCGCGGGCCCGTACCAGGTCGCCGCGAAGTGGTACTACCGCTGGTTCGCGGACGGCACGGTGCGCCAGGCGCCCGGGCCCGAGGACATCGCACGGATCGAGAAGGAGATCCCGGGCGTACGCATCGACATCGTTCCCGACGAGGGCCAGCGGCTCTCCGACACCGAGCAGCAGGACAGCTACAGCTACGAGATCGCGCACATCTTCACCGGCGGCGACAGCGAGGAGGACATCCGCGCCAAGTACGACCGCTGCGTCGCGGCCCTGGGCCTCGACTTCGCCGACACCGTGCCCGGCGGCCGGGACCAGAAGAACCTCTGACACCGGCACCGGACACCGAACCAGCAGGAGAGGAGCGAGACCGCCCCATGCGCCATGTGAGCAACCTCCCGTACGACACCAAGGAGGAGGAGCACGTCGTCGTCCCCGCCCGCGACGGCACCCGCCTGTCGGCCCGGATCTGGCGGCCCGTCGGCTCCGACGGGGAACCGGTGCCCGCCGTCCTGGAGTACATCCCATACCGCAAGCGCGACCTGTCCGCCGTACGGGACTCCATCCACCACCCGTACATCGCCGGCCACGGCTACGCCTGCGTACGCGTCGACCTGCGCGGCACCGGCGAGTCCGAGGGCGTCCTCGCCGACGAGTACCTGGAGCAGGAGCAGACCGACGCCGAGGACATCCTCGCCTGGATCGCCGAACAGCCCTGGTGCGACGGGAACACCGGCATGATGGGCATCTCCTGGGGTGCCTTCGCCGCCCTCCAGACCGCCGCCCGCAGGCCGCCGAGCCTGCGCGCCGTCGTCCTCGCGTCGTTCACCGACGACCGGTACGCCGACGACATGCACTACATGGGCGGCGCCATGCTCTCCGACAACCTCGCCGAGGCGGGCACCATGTTCGCCTACGCCACCTGTCCGCCGGACCCCGCCGTCGTCGGCGAACGCTGGCGCGGGATGTGGCAGGAGCGGATGGAGAACACCCGCCCGTGGATCCTCAACTGGCTGCGCCACCAGCGCCGCGACGACTACTGGCGGCACGCCTCCGTCTGCGAGGACTACACCGCCGTACAGGTACCGGTCCTGGCGTCCAGCGGCTGGGCCGACGGGTACTCCAACGCCGTCACGCGCGTACTGGAACACCTCGACGTGCCCCGCAAGGGCCTGATCGGGCCGTGGTCGCACAAGTACCCGCACCTGGGCGAGCCCGGGCCCGCCATCGGCTACCTCCAGGAAGTCGTCCGCTGGTGGGACCACTGGCTCAAGGGCATCGACAACCACGTCATGGACGGGCCCATGCTCCAGGCCTGGATGCAGGACAGCGTGCCGCCCTCCACCTCCTACGAGGAACGCCCCGGCCGCTGGGTCGGCGAACCCTCCTGGCCCTCCCCGCACGTCACCCCCGTCACCCACCCCCTGCTGCGCCACCGCATCGCGTCACCCGGCCAGGAACCGCCGGAGGGCGGCGGTGAGGCCATGTCCGTGCGGTCGCCGCTGTCGGTGGGGCAGTTCGCCGGCAAGTGGGCCTCGTACAACGCACCGCCCGACCTGCCCTACGACCAGCGCGAGGAGGACGGCGGCTCGCTCGTCTTCGACACCGCACCCCTTGAGGAGCGGACGGAGATCCTCGGCACGGCGACGGTCGAACTGGACCTGACGGTGAGCGAGCCCGTCGCCACCGTCGCCGCCCGGCTCTCCGACGTCGCCCCCGACGGCAGCGCCACCCGCGTCACCTACGGCGTCCTCAACCTGACGCACCGCGACGGCACGGGCGAGCCCGAACTCCTGGAGCCCGGCAGGCGCTACCGCGCCACCGTCCAGCTCAACGGAGCCGCCCAGGCCTTCCCGCCCGGGCACCGCATCCGGCTCTCCCTGTCCACCTCGTACTGGCCGCTCGCCTGGCCCGCACCCCGGCCCGCCACGCTGCACGTGTACGAGGGAACCAGCACCCTCACCCTGCCGGTGCGCCCCAACGAGGAGCCCGACGAGGCCCCGCAGCAGCCCTTCGACGAACCGGAGGGGTGCCCGCCGCTGTCCGCCACCCGGCTCACCCCGCCCGAGGAGCGCTGGGAGGTCAAGCGCGACCTCATCGGCTACGGGTCCACCCTGGAGATCGTCAAGGACCGCGGCACCGTGCGCATCGACGACATCGCTCTCGACACCGGCCTGCGCGCCGAGGAGCGCTACACCGCGACCGCCGACGACTTCACCTCCGTCGCCGGCGAGACGGCCTGGACGATGCGCTTCGCCCGCGACGACTGGAACGTCCGCGTGGAGACCCGCACGGAGCTGCGCTGCACCGAGACGGACTTCCTCGTGGACGCCACCCTCGACGGCTACGAGGGGGAGCGCAGGGTCTTCTCCCGGACCTGGAACGAGACCGTGCCCAGGGACGGCCTGTAGCGTTCGTTCCACTCGTACGGACCGTCCGGACGCGCGGTCACCTGCCCCGAAGGCTGCAATGGACAGGTGACCGCGCCCCCGGACGACTGCCTCGCCCGCAACGACTGGATCTGCGGCGCGTATCTGTCCAGCCGCCGCGAGATCCTCCTCGACGCGGTGCTCCAGCACCTCCACCTGACCGTGGTGTCGGTGCTTCTGGGGCTCCTCGTCGCCGTGCCCCTGGCCCTCGCGGCCCGCCGCTGGCGGTGGGCCGCCGGGCCGGTCCTCGGGCTGACGACGGTGCTCTACACCATCCCCTCCCTCGCGATGTTCTCGCTGCTGCTGCCCGTGTACGGACTCTCCGCGTCCCTCGTGATCGCCGGACTCGTCCTGTACTCGCTGACCCTGCTCGTACGCAACCTCCTCGCCGGCCTGCGCGCCGTGCCCGAGGAAACCCGGCAGGCAGCCCGCGGCATGGGCTACGGGCCGGTCCGGCTGCTGCTCGGCGTGGAACTGCCGCTCGCCGTGCCCGCCGCCATGGCCGGGCTGCGCATCGCCACCGTCTCGGCCGTCTCCCTGGTCACCGTCGGTGCGATCGTCGGCCACGGCGGGCTCGGCAACCTCATCTACACCGGGATGAACTCCTACTTCAAGGCGCAGGTCCTCACCGCCTCCGTGCTCTGCGTGGTCATCGCCGTCGCCGTCGATCTCCTGCTGCTCGGCCTGCAACGCCTGCTCACCCCCTGGACGCGCGCATGAACACCCTCACCGCCGCCTGGGACTATCTCACCGACGCCACGCACTGGAACGCCGAAGGCGGCATCTGGGACCGGCTCGGCGAGCACCTCTTCCTCACCGTCGTCTGCCTCCTGCTCAGCTGCCTGATCGCGCTGCCGGTCGCCCTCGTGCTCGGCCACCTCGGCAGGGGCGGGGCGCTCGCCGTCAACATCTCCAACGTCGGCCGGGCCGTGCCGACCTTCGCCGTGCTGGTCCTGCTGCTCCTGACCCCGCTCGGGACGAAGGGGGAGTGGCCGACGATCGTCGCGCTGGTGCTGTTCGCGGTGCCGCCGCTGCTCACCAACGCGTACGTCGGGATGCGCGGCGTCGACCAGGACACCGTCCGGGCCGCCCGGGGGATGGGCATGACGGGGCGGCAGGTGATGTTTCACGTGGAACTTCCCCTCGCCCTGCCGCTCGTCCTGACCGGAGTGCGCATCGCCGCCGTCCAGCTCGTGGCGACCGCGACGCTCGCCGCGCTGGCGGGCGGCGGCGGACTGGGACGCATCATCACCGCGGGATTCAACCTGGCCAGCACCCCGCAGGTGGTGGCGGGCGCGGTCCTGGTCGCCGCTTTCGCGCTCCTGGTGGAGGGTCTCTTCGAAGTGGGCCACAAGTGCGTGCCCTCGTGGGCGAGGGGGCGGACGGGATGAAGCCACGCCTGTACGCGGCGGTGCTCGCGCTCCTCACCCTCACGGCCTGCGCCACCGGCCCCTCGCTGGAGGACCGCGGCGAGGTCACCGGTGAGCCCGGCGACAGCCACGACCTGACCATCGGCTCGGCCGGCTTCACCGAGAGCGACCTCCTCGCCCAGATGTACGCGCTCCTCCTGCAGAAGGCCGGACACCGCACCGGCATCCTGTCCGTCTCCAACCGGGAACTGTATGAACCGGCCCTGGAGAGCGGCCAGATCGATGTCGTACCCGAGTACGCGGCCACCTTCGCCGACTGGCTCAACGCGAAGACGAACGGCGCGGACGCGCCGCCCGTCGGCTCACCCGACCTGAACGCCACCATGCGCGCGCTGCGCGAGCTCGCCGCGCCGCGCGGGCTCACCGTCCTCGACGCGGGCCGCGCCGTCGACCAGAACGCCTTCGCCGTCACAGAGGCCTACGCGCGCCGGCACCGCCTCAGGACGCTCACCGACCTGGGAAGGTCCGGGCTGCCGGTACGGCTCGCGGCGGGCGACGAGTGCGTGCAGCGCCCGTACTGCGCGCCGGGGCTGAGGAAGACGTACGGCATCGACATCACGGCCGTCGACCCCAAGGGCGTGGGCACCACTCCCGCCAAGCAGGCCGTGCAGAACGGCCAGGACCAGATGGTCCTCACCACCACCACCGACGCCACCCTCGACGCGTTCGGCCTGGTCCTGCTGGAGGACGACAAGCACCTCCAGAACGCCGACCACATCGTGCCGGTGGTGAACGGGCGACAGGCCGGTTCGGCGCGTGTCACCAAGGCACTGGACAAGCTCAACACGGTCCTGACCACCGAGGACCTTGCGTCGCTCAACCAGCAGGTGGACAGCTGGCGCAGGCTGCCGCAGGACGTGGCGCGTGCCTATCTGGAGTCCAAGGGGCTGATCTGAAGGAGCCGCTCCGCGTCGTCCAGCGCCAGCCGGGCGGCCGCGATGCGGTCCCGGACGTCGAACCGGTCGGGCGGGTCCTCATCCCGGGCACACCGCTGCGGCTCCGGCGGCCCGCAGTCGGTCTTCGCCACCGGCAGATCGTCCCGGGCCTGCTCCAGGGAGTTGATGACGACGCCGATCAACAGGTTCACCAGGAGGAAGGAGCTGAGAAGCACGTACGTGCCGTAGTACGCGAGCGACCAGGGGGAGATCAGCAGCCCGGCGTGCACCGCCTCGCCCAGCCCGTCGAGCGACATGAGGATGAACAGGGTGACCACCGCCCGCCCGAGCGACCCGTAGTGCTCGGGATCGGAGGCCGCGAAGCAGAGCCAGCCCACCATCGCGTACACGTAGATCAGCAGCGCGCCGACCATCACGAAACTCACGGTCCCCGGCAGGCACTTCCCCAGGGCGGTGACGATCACCCGCAGCTGCGGCAGAAAGCGTGCGGTGCGCAGCACCCGCGGGAGCCGCAACAGTCGCAGCAGCGTGCTGTTGTCCCCGGTCACGGGGAGGAACGCGAGGAGGACCACCGCCGCGTCGAAGACGTTCCACGGATTGCGGAAGAAGTCCGCGGGCCGGTCGGCGTGCGCGGCCAGCCGCAGCAGCGACTCGGCCGCGAACAGCGCGAGGAAGAGGTGCTCCAGCAGGGCGAGCGGTTCCTGCCAGCGTTCCGCCAGACCCGGGTACGTCTCCACGCCGAGGAGTACGGCGTTGGCGAGGATCGCGGTCATCACCAGGACCGGGAAGCCGCGTGCGTCGACCAGCCGGCCGGCCCTCCCGGCCAGCGCCCGCCGTCTGCCCGCGCGCACTGCGGGGGAGCCGTGAATACCGCGATGCAAGAGGTTCATGAGGTCGAGTCCACCCGGCGTGAGGTAAGCGGATGACGAACGTTGACCGCAGCCCTGTCCGTGCACCACAGCGATCACACCGGACTCAGCGGTTCTCACCGGGGAAGAGGACCGGGCGTACGTCTGTACGGCCCGGCCCGTCGCGCTGCCGTGCGCGTCTACGCGTCCGCGACCGAGTCGAATTCCACCTGGTCGCGCTGGACGCCCTGCTGGTCCGCGTCGACCGAACGCCGCAGCGCCTCGTGCAGTTTCCCCGGGGTCAGCACGCCGACCAGGCGCGCCCCGTCGAGCACCGCCACCCACCCGGCGTCCCACTGGAGCATCTCGCTGAACGCGTGCTTGAGGGGCGCCCCCACCGGAATCCAGGCGTCCATCCGGCGGGCCAGGTCGCCGACGGTGCCCGTGGGGCCCGCGAGCGCCAGATCGTCGGCGGCCACCCAGCCGTGCAGTGCGCCGTCCTCGTCCAGCACGACCGCCCAGCGGGCCCCCTCCGTACGCAGCCGGGCGGCGGCCGGGGCCACCTGCTCGTCGAGCCGTACCCGCGGCGGGTCCTCCAGGTCGTCCTGTTCGACGGTGGTCACCGACAACCTCTTGAGGCCGCGGTCCGCGCCGACGAACTGCGCCACATAAGGGGTGGCGGGTGCGCCCAGCACGGCGGCGGGGGAGTCGAACTGCTCGATGCGGCCCTGCCCGTACACCGCGATCCGGTCGCCCATCCGTACCGCCTCCTCGATGTCGTGCGTGACGAGCAGGACGGTCTTGCGGACGGTGGACTGGAGGGTCAGGAACTCGTCCTGGAGCCGTTCGCGGGCCACCGGGTCGACAGCGCCGAAGGGTTCGTCCATGAGGAGGACCGGGGGGTCTGCGGCCAGGGCGCGGGCGACGCCGACGCGCTGGCGCTGGCCGCCGGAGAGCTGGGCCGGGTAGCGGGGGCCGTAGACCTTCGGGTCGAGGCCGACCAGGTCGAGGAGTTCGGCGGCGCGCGCACGGGCCCTGTCCTTCTTCCAGCCCGTCAGGAGGGGCACGGTGGCGGTGTTGTCGAGGATCGTGCGGTGCGGGAAGAGGCCGACCTGCTGGATGACGTACCCGATGCGCCGCCGCAGTTCGACCGGGTCGGCGCCGGCGATGTCCTCGCCGTCCATCAGGATCCGGCCCGACGAGGGCTGGATGAGCCGGTTCACCATCATCATGGTGGTCGTCTTGCCGCACCCCGAGGGCCCCACCAGCGTGACCAGCTCGCCCTCGGCCACCTCGAAGGACAGGTCGTCGACGGCCGTGGTGCCGTCCGGGTACACCTTGCTGACCTGCTCGAACCGGATCATGCACACACGCTAGGAGCGGCCGGGTCGGCACGCACACGGGCCGGGACTGTCCGGGTGGAGGCGCGGCGACCCGGATTCCGGTCCCGGGGTCCGGGGTCCGGGGTCCGGGAAGGACCGCCCCACAGGGGTGTGCTGAACTGGACGACGAAGACCGCCGCAGCACAGAAGCAGGAGCAGGAGTGAGCAGCTACCGTCAGCCCGGCACGGTGTGCACCGACCACCGCTTCACCGTCCCCCTCGACCACGCACACCCCTCCGGCGAACAGATCGAGCTGTACGCGCGCGAGGTGGTGGCCGCGGGCCGGGCGGCCGACGACCTCCCCTGGCTGCTCTACCTCGAAGGCGGACCCGGGTTCGGCGCCCGCCGCTTCGTCGGACGGCAGGCGTGGCTGGGCAGGGCGCTGAAGGAGTTCCGCGTCCTGCTCCTCGACCAGCGCGGCACCGGCCTGTCCACCCCGGCCAACCGGCAGACCCTGCCGCTGCGCGGCGGACCCGCCGAACAGGCCGCGTACCTCGCGCACTTCCGTGCCGACTCCATCGTCCGCGACTGCGAAACCCTGCGTCCCCTGCTGACCGGCGGCGCTCCCTGGACCGTGCTCGGCCAGAGCTTCGGCGGGTTCTGCGCCACGCACTATCTGTCCACCGCCCCCGAGGGCCTGAACACGGTCCTGATCACCGGCGGCCTGCCCTCCCTCCACGCGCGCGTGGACGACGTGTACCGGGCCGCCTACCCCCGCATGGAACGCAAGGTCGCCGCGCACTACGCGCGCTACCCGCAGGACGTCGCCCGCGCGCGGGACGTCGCCGCCCACCTGGCCGCGGACAGGACCGTCACGCCCAACGGCTACATCCTCACCCCGGAGGCCTTCCAGTCCCTCGGCATCGTCCTGGGCGGCTCGGACGGCACCCACCAGCTCCACCACCTCCTGGAGAACGCCTTCGTGCGCACACCGCGGGGACCGGAGCTCTCCGACAGCTTCCTGGAGGCCGTCCAGTCCGCCCTGTCCTTCGCCGGACATCCCCTGTACGCGCTGCTGCACGAGTCCATCTACGGGCAGAGGCACGAACCCACCGCATGGGGTGCGGAGCGGGTGCGCGCCGAGTTCCCCCGCTTCGACGCCGGTGCCGCGCTCGCCGGGAGCGGACCGCTGCTGTTCACCGGCGAGACCGTCCACCCCTGGCACTTCGACTGCGACCCGGCGCTGCGCCCGCTGCGCGAGAGCGCCGAACTGCTCGCCGCCCGCACCGACTGGCCGCCGCTCTACGACCAGGCCCGGCTCGCCGCCAACGAGGTGCCGGTCGCGGCCGCCGTCTACCACGACGACATGTACGTCGACACCGAGCACTCCCTCGCCACCGCGCGCTCCGTCCGGGGACTGCGGACCTGGGTCACCGACGAGTTCGAGCACGACGGACTGCGGGCCGGCGGGCCGCGCGTACTGGACCGGCTGCTGGCGCTGGCCCGCGGCGAGGTCTGAGAGTGCCGGGGAACGGAGGCGCCAACTCCGTTTCCCCACGGCCGCGTCGGTGTCGGCGGCGGCGCCTATCCTGCCCGTATGACGACAGAATCGGCCTTCGCTCAGCTTCAGCCCATGCCGGACGACTGGCAGCGCGCCCTGGCCGTCGTCGCGCATCCGGACGACCTGGAGTACGGGTGCGCGGCGGCCGTCGCCGCGTGGACCGACGGTGGCCGCGAGGTGACGTACGTCCTGGCCACCCGCGGCGAGGCGGGCATCGACACGCTGGATCCCGCCAAGTGCGGTCCGCTGCGCGAGCAGGAGCAACGGGCCAGTGCCGCGGTCGTCGGTGTGCGGGAGGTCGAGTTCCTCGGCCACCGCGACGGCGTGATCGAGTACGGTCCCGCGCTGCGGCGGGACATCGCCGCCGCCATCCGCAAGTACCGGCCCGAACTCGTCATCACCCTCAACCACCGCGACACCTGGGGCACCCATGCCTGGAACACTCCGGACCACCTCGCCGTCGGCCGCGCCACCCTGGACGCGGCGGGCGACGCCGGGAACCGCTGGATCTTCCCGGAGCTGACGGAGCAGGGCCTTGCGCCCTGGGACGGAGTGCGCTGGGTGGCCGTCGCGGGCAGCACCACGCCCACCCACGCCGTCGACGCGCGGCCGGGCCTCGAACGCTCGGTGCGGTCGCTGCTCGAACACCGCGCGTACATCGAGGCGTTGACCGACGAGGACCCCGAGCACTACTGCCGCAGTTTCCTGACCGCGAACGTCACGGCCGCCGCCGAGCGCTTCGGGGGCGTCCCGGCCGTCCCCTTCGAGGTCTTCGGCCGCTGACCGGCGCTCCGTACCCGCACGGGAGCCGCACCGGCGCCCCGGTGCGCGGTCCGTCCCGCGCCGCCCCGCACCCGTCCCGTACGACCGGCGCGGCATCCCCCAGCTCGGGTGGGCGATGCCGCGCCTCCTCGCGTCCGGCCGATGCGGCAGAGCCCTTCCCCCCAAGACAAGCGACCGCTTAGTATGCGGAGGCACGGTACTGCCGACGACAGCGCGTGGAGGCCCCTGATGCAGGCATGGCGAGTGCACGAGAACGGTGAGCCGGGCGAGGTGATGCGCCTGGAGGAGGTCGACCGGCCGGTGCCCGGCGACGGGCAGGTGCTGCTCAAGGTCCGTGCCGCGAACATCAACTTCCCCGACGCGCTGCTGTGCCGCGGCCAGTACCAGGTCAGGCCGCCGCTGCCGTTCACCCCCGGCGTCGAGATCTGCGGCGAGACCGGGGACGGGCGGCGCGTCCTCGCCAACCCGATGCTGCCCTACGGCGGTTTCGCCGAGTACGTTCTCGCCGACGAGGCCGCCCTGCTGCCCGCTCCCGACTCCCTCGACGACGCGGAGGCCGCCGCTCTGCACATCGGCTACCAGACGGGCTGGTTCGGCCTGCACCGGCGTGCCCGGATCCAGCCGGGGGAGACCCTGCTGGTGCACGCGGCGGCGGGCGGCGTCGGCAGCGCCGCCGTACAGCTCGGCAAGGCCGCCGGGGCCCGGGTCATCGGCGTCGTCGGCGGACCCGAGAAGGCCGCCGTGGCACGGGGACTGGGCTGCGACCTGGTCATCGACCGACGCAGCGAGAACGTCATCGGCGCGGTCAAGGAAGCCACCGCGGGACGCGGCGCGGACGTCGTCTACGACCCGGTCGGCGGCGACGCGTACACCCAGTCCACCAAGTGCATCGCCTTCGAGGGGCGGATCGTCGTCGTCGGCTTCGCGAGCGGCACCATCCCCGCCCCCGCACTCAACCACGCACTGGTGAAGAACTACGCCGTCCTCGGCCTGCACTGGGGCCTCTACGCCCGCAAGGACCCGGCGGCCGTCGTCGGCTGCCACACCGAACTCACCCGGCTCGCCGCCGAAGGCACCGTCAAACCGCTCGTCAGCGAACGCGTCCCCCTCAAGGACGCCGCCGACGCGGTCCAGCGGGTCGCCGACGGGCGCAGCACCGGTCGTATCGCCGTCCTGCCCGAGGGAGCCGCCCGATGACCACCGCCGCCGACTTGCGCGCCCGTACGAAGGAACTGCTCGCCGCGCACCCGCCGGCCACCACCGAGCGCACCGCGTTCCTCAGAGCGCGCTTCGACGCGGGACTGGCCTGGGTGCACTACCCCGTCGGTCTCGGAGGGCTGGACGCGCCGCGCGGCCTGCAAGCCGTCGTCGACGCCGAACTCGGAGCGGCGGGCGCCCCCGACAACGACCCGCGCCGTATCGGCATCGGGCTCGGCATGGCCGCGCCGACCATCCTGCGGTACGGCACCGACGAGCAGAAGCGGCGTCTGCTGCGCCCCCTGTGGGTCGGCGAGGAAGTGTGGTGCCAGCTCTTCAGCGAGCCCGGCGCCGGCTCCGACCTCGCCGCGCTCGGCACCCGCGCCGTCCGCGACGGCGACCACTGGGTCGTCGACGGGCAGAAGGTGTGGACGTCCAGCGCACACGTCGCCCGGTGGGCGATCCTCGTCGCCCGCACCGACCCCGACCAGCCCAAACACCGCGGGATGACGTACTTCCTGTGCGACATGACCGACCCCGGCGTGGACGTGCGGCCGCTGCGGCAGATCACCGGCGAGGCCGAGTTCAACGAGGTCTTCCTCAGCGGCGTGCGCATCCCCGACAGCATGCGGCTCGGAGAGGTGGGGGAGGGCTGGAAGGTCGCCCAGACCACTCTCATGAACGAGCGCGTCTCCATCGGGGGATCCCGTATCCCGCGCGAGGGCGGCATGATCGGCACGGTCGCCAGAACCTGGCGGGAACGGCCCGAACTGCGCACCCGCGACACCCACCAGCGCCTGCTGGAACTGTGGGTGGACGCCGAGGTGGCCCGTCTCACCGGCGAACGGCTGCGCCAGCAGCTCGTCGCGGGGCACCCCGGGCCCGAGGGCTCCGGCATGAAGCTCGCCTTCGCCCGCCTCAACCAGGAGATCAGCTCGCTGGAGGTCGAACTGCTGGGCGACGAGGGGCTGCTGTACGACGACTGGACCCTGCGCCGCCCGGACAAGGTCGACTTCACCGGGCGCGAGGCCGGGTACCGCTACCTGCGCTCCAAGGGCAACTCCATCGAGGGCGGCACCTCCGAGGTGCTGCTGAACATCGTCGCCGAGCGGGTCCTGGGCCTGCCCTCGGAACCCCGCACCGACAAGGACGTCGCCTGGAAGGACCTCGCCCGATGAATCCGACGACCGAACCGCACCAGGCCGACCTTCTCTACTCCGAGGCGGAGGAGGACCTGCGCGCCGCCGTGCGCGCCCTGCTCACCGACCGCAACGACCCCGCCCGGGTCGCCGTCCGCGCCGAGGAGGGCGCGCCGTACGACGCCGGGCTGTGGAAGGCGCTCGCCGCCGACATGGGCGTCGCCGGCCTGCTCGTACCGGAGGAACTCGGCGGGCAGGGGGCCTCGCACCGCGAAGCGGCGGTCGTACTGGAGGAGCTGGGGCGGGCCATCGCCCCCGCGCCGTACCTCACCAGCGCGGTCGTGGCCACCGAAGTGCTCCTCGCCTGCGGTACGGGCGGCTCCGCGGCGTCCTCGCTGCTCGGCGACCTTGCGTCGGGGCGGCGCACCGCCGCGCTCGTCGTCCCGTTCGCCACCGGCCCGGAGGCCCTCCGGCTGCCCGGCGGTACCGCCTGCATGGTCACCGCGGTCGCGGACGCCGCGACCGCCGACGTGCTGCTCGTACCGAGCACCGCGGGCCTGTACGCCGTCGAGCGGGCCGAGGCGGGGGTGGACGTCGCCCCCCTGGTGCCGTTCGACCTCACCCGCCCGCTCGCCACGGTCACCCTCACCGAGGAGGCCGCGGCCGCCGCGACACCGCTTGCCGGTGCCGAAACCGCCCTGGCGGCCGTACGGCAGGGCCTGACCGCCGGCGCCGGGCTCCTGGCCTCGGAGCAGCTCGGCCTCGCCGAATGGTGCCTGGAGGAGACCGTCCGCTACACGAAGGAACGGCACCAGTTCAACCGGCCCGTCGGCTCCTTCCAGGCGCTCAAACACCGCATGGCACAGCTGTGGCTGGAGGTGGTCTCCGCCCGTGCGGCCGCCCGCAACGCCGCCGACTCGCTGGCCGCGGGCAGCCCGGACGCGCCCCTGGCCGCGGCGCTCGCCCAGGCGTACTGCGCCAGGGTCGCCGTCCACGCGGCGGAGGAGTGCGTACAGCTGCACGGCGGCATCGGCATGACCTGGGAGCATCCGGCACACCTGTACCTCAAGCGGGCCAAGGCCGACTCGATCGCACTCGGGGCCCCGGGCGCGCACCGGGAGACAGTGGGCAGGCTGGCGGGGCTTCCCACCCCCGCCTGACCTTGTGACCTGCGGCGCTGTCCCGCCCCCCGGAGGGGCGGGGCAGCGCTCACCCCTTTACATGCTGTTTAATGCACGCATTAATGCATGCGGTTTGCAATAACAGTTGATCTTTATTAGGGGTGTGGGGAGTCATGACGGCCCGATCGATACGCACGGCCACCGCCGCGGCAGTGGCAGGAGCCCTGGCCCTCGGCGCGGCCGCCTGCTCCAAGCCGGGAACGAGCGCCACCGGTGCGGGCTCCGGCGCCAAGGACTCGGCCGTCGTGGGCATCGCGTACGAGCCGGAGTCCCTCAGCCCGCTCCTCGGCTACGGCAAGGACGGCAACTCGAAGATCTTCGACGGGCTGCTCGCCCTGGACGGCTCGATGAAGCTCCGGCCCGCGCTCGCCGTCGAGCTGCCGAAGATCAGCGCCGACGGCCTGACGTACACCTACACGCTGCGCAAGGGCGTGAAGTTCAGCGACGGCAAGCCCTTCGGCGCCAAGGACGTCGTCTTCACGTACGAGACCATCCTCGACGAGAAGACCAACAACGCCGCCAAGACCGAACTCGACGCCGTCAAGAGCGTGAAGGCCGAGGGCGACAGCACGGTCGTCTTCACCCTGAAGTACCCCTACGCGCCGTTCGCCGAGCGCACCGTCCTGCCGATCGCCCCCCAGCACGTCGCCGGCAAGCAGGACGTGAACACGGGCCCCTTCACCACCCAGCCCGTCGGCACGGGCCCGTACGTCCTGACCAAGTGGTCCAAGGGCGAGAAGCTCAGCTTCAAGGCCAACCCCGACTACTGGGGCGGCGCCCCCGCCGTGAAGAAGTTCACGATGGCCGTCGTCAAGGACGACGACGTCCGCGCCACCCGGCTGCGCACCGGCGACCTCGACGGGGCGATCCTGCCGCCCAACCTCGCCAAGTCCTTCAAGTCCGACAGCGGCAAGAAGACGTACGCGGCGAAGTCCTTCGACTACCGCACCGTCACCCTGCCCACCCACCACAAGGTCACGGGCGACACCGCCGTCCGGCGCGCCCTGGACGTGGCCGTCGACCGCCGGACCATGGTCGACAAGATTCTCGAAGGGGCCGGAAAGCCCGCCTACGGGCCCGTCCCCACCGACAGCCCCTGGTTCGCCGCGGGCACCGAGCGCACCCACGACCCGGCCGCGGCGCGGAAGATCCTCGACGAGGCCGGATGGAAACCGGGCGCCGACGGCGTCCGCACCAAGGACGGCGTGCGCGCCGAGTTCCCGCTCTGGTACCTCTCCGGCGACAAGCTCCGCCAGGACCACGCCCTCGCCTACGCCTCGGACGCCAAGAAGGTCGGCATCGACATCAAGACCCAGGCGGGCACCTGGGAGGTCATCGAGCCGCGCATGAAGACCGACGCCGTCCTCGCCGGCGGCGGCGCGCCCGCCGACCCCGACTTCGACCAGTACACCCTGCTGAAGTCCTCCCTCGCGGGTGACGGCTTCAACAACATGGCCTGGTACGACAACAAGGCCGTCGACAAGGCCCTGGAGGCGGGCCGCAGGAGCGGCAAGGACGAGGAGCGCAAGGCGGCCTACACCACCGTCCAGCAGGAACTCGTCAAGAACCCCGGCTACACCTTCCTCACCCACATCGACCACCTCTACGTCGTCAACGACTCCTGGGACGGCCTGAGCACCCAGACCGAGCCGCACGACCACGGCCTGGCCTCCGGCCCCTGGTGGAACGTCGAGGACTGGAAGCCCAAGAAGTGACCACGCGCCGCACGCTCCCCTGGGGGCCGATGGCGCGGATGACGGGGCGGCGGGCACTGTTCGCGGTCCCCGTCCTCCTCGTGGTGACCTTCGGCGTCTTCGCCGTCGCCGCCGCCTCGCCCTTCGACCCCGTGAAGGCCTACGCGGGCACCGCCGGACTCACCTCCTCCCAGGCCAACCTCGACCAGCTGCGCGCCAACCTCGGCGCCGACCAGCCGCTGGTGGCCCGCTGGTGGGACTGGCTCACCTCCGCCCTCACCGGCGACCTCGGCGACTCCAGCGTGATGCGCCAGCCCGTCGCCGACGTCATCGTCGAACGTCTCGGCTGGTCCACCCTGCTGGCCGCCACCGCCTTCCTCCTCGCCATCCTCCTCGGCACCGCCCTCGGCGTACTGGCCGCCCGCCGTCCCGGCGGCTGGCTCGACCGGTGCGCGAGCTCCGCCGCCTACACCCTGGAAGCGGCGCCCGCCTTCTGGCTCGGGCTGCTCGCCATCTGGTTCTTCGCCCTGAAGCTGGGCGTGCTGCCCGCCGGCGGACTCACCGACACCGACAGCGACGTCATCACCCTCGGGCAGGTCGCCTCCCACCTCGTGCTGCCGGCCGCAGTCCTGGGCGTGAGCCAGCTCCCCTGGTTCTTCCTGTACGTACGCCAGGGTGTCGGCGACGCCCTGGAGGAGGACCCGGTGCGCGGGGCACGCGCGCGGGGCACGAGCGAGCGCACGGTGCTGTTCGGGCACGCCCTGCGCTCCGGGATGCTGCCGATGCTCACCCTCGTCGGCTCGCGCGTCCCCGAACTGATCACCGGCGCACTGCTCATCGAGACGGTGTTCAGCTGGCCCGGCATCGCCGCCGCCACCGTGCAGGCCGCCCTCGCCGTCGACTTCCCGCTGCTCGCCGCACTGACCGTGCTCGCCACGGCAGCCGTCCTCGCGGGCAACCTGCTCTCCGACCTCCTGTACGGACTCGCCGACCCGAGGGTGGGCTTCGATGGCTGACCTCACCAAGCCCGCCCGCGCGCCGCGCCCGACGGCGGAGCCCTCCCGGTGGCGCGCCCACGGGCGCACCCGCCGCTCCACCCGCACCCTGCGCGTGCGGACCTCCGCGGTGATCGTCGTGGCCGTGGCGCTCGCCGTCCTCGTCGTACCGCCGCTCGCGAACCTCGACGAACAGGCCGTCGACCTGGCCCTCAAGCTCCAGCCGCCGTCCCTCGCCCACCCCTTCGGCACCGACGACGTCGGCCGCGACCTGCTGCTGCGCTGCGTCTACGGGCTGCGCGTCTCCCTGCTCGTCGGCCTCGTCGCAGCTCTCGTCGCCACCGTCATCGGGACGGCCGTGGGTGCGGCCGCCGCCGCCTTCGGAGGGTGGACGGACCGGGTGGTGATGCGCCTGGTCGACACCTTCTCCTCGGTGCCGCACCTGCTGCTCGGCATCTTCATCGTCGCCATGTTCCGGCCCGGAGTGTGGCCGGTGATCGTCTCGGTCGCCCTCACCCACTGGCTGTCCACGGCACGCATCGTCCGCTCCGAAGTGCTGTCGCTGCGCGCACGCCCGTACGTCGACGCGGCGATTTCCGGCGGCGCCTCCCGGTGGCGGGTGGCCGTACGGCACCTGCTGCCCGGCGTGCTGCCGCAGGCGGCGCTCGCGGCCGTCCTGATGGTGCCGCACGCCATGTGGCACGAGTCCGCGCTGTCCTTCCTCGGCCTCGGCCTGCCCTCCCACGAGGCGAGCCTGGGCAACCTCATCCAGTCCGCGCGCGGTTCGCTGCTCGCGGGGGACTGGTGGCCCACGCTCTTCCCCGGCCTCTTCCTGATCGTCCCGACCCTCGCCATCGCGGGCCTCGCCGGAGCCTGGCGGGAACGCATCAACCCGCGCCGCCGATCGGAGCTGATGCTGTGACCTCCCTGAGCCGCCCCCTCGCCACGCGTGAGGAAACCGTCGTGCGGGCCGCCGCCGCCCCGCTGCTCTCCGTACAGGAACTGTCGGTACGGTTCCGGATGCGCGGCGGACGGCACATCGCCGCCGTCACCGACGCCTCCTTCGCCCTGGCGGCGGGGGAGTGCCTGGCGCTCGTCGGCGAGAGCGGCTGCGGCAAGTCCGTCCTGGCCTCGGCCCTCCTCGGGCTGCTCCCCGGCAACGCACAGACCGCCGGGCGCGCCCTGCTGGGCGAGACCGACCTGCTCACCGCGGACGAGCGGACCCTCGCCCGTACGGTACGGGGCCGCCGCGTCGGACTCGTCCCGCAGAGCCCCGCAGCACACCTCACCCCCGTACGCACCGTCGGTTCGCAGCTCGGCGAGACACTCCGCCAGCTGACCGGGACGCGCAAGCCGGACGTCCGCGCCGCGGTGCGCGCGGCGGCGGAGCGGGCGGCGTTCCCCGCCGACCACCTGGACCGCTACCCGCACGAGCTGTCCGGCGGGCTCGCCCAGCGCGCCGCGACCGCGCTGGCCCTGGTCGGGGACGCCCCGCTGCTGCTGGCCGACGAGCCGACCACCGGACTCGACCGCGACCTGGTCAACCGCACCGTCGACGAACTGCGCCGGCACGTCGACGCCGGCCACGCCCTCCTGATGATCACCCATGACCTCGCGGCCGCCGAGCGCGTCGCCGACCGCGTCGCCGTCATGTACGCGGGACGCATCGTCGAACTCGCCGACGCGGGCGCCTTCTTCGGCACGCCGGGACCGCGGCACCCCTACGCGCGAGGTCTGCTGAACGCCCTGCCCGAGCGGGACTTCGCCCCGATCCCCGGGATGCCGCCCGAACTGGGAGACCTCCCCGAGGGCTGCGCGTTCGCCCCCCGCTGCCCGCACGCCGCCGAAGCCTGTACCGCGCCGCCGCAGTTCGCGGACCGGATCGCCTGCCACTACCCGCCGGACGAGGAGCTTGCCCGTGCTTGAACTCCAAGGCATCACCGCCGGATACGAGCGCGGCAACCCGGTCGTGCGCGACGCCCGGCTCACCGTCGCCGCGGGGGAGTCCGTCGGGCTGCTCGGCCCCAGCGGCTGCGGCAAGTCCACCCTCGCCAGGGTCGCCGCCCTGCTGCACCGCCCCGACGCCGGGAACGTCGTCCTCGACGGCACGCGGGTGCGGGGCTGGCGGCACCGGGCGCCGCGCTCGCAGCGCACCGCGATCGGCGTCGTCTTCCAGCAGCCGCGGCTCTCCGCCGACCCCCGCCTGCGGCTGCGCGACCTGATCGCGGAACCGCTGCGCGCCAACGGACGCCGCCGGGAAGCTGCCTCGCGGGTGGCCGAGCTGAGTGAAACCGTCGGCCTCGGCGACGAGCTGCTGGACCGCCGTCCGCACGAGGTCAGCGACGGACAGCTGCAACGCGCCTGCCTGGCACGGGCGTTGGTGCTGCGCCCGCACTGGCTGGTCTGTGACGAGATGACGGCGATGCTGGACGCCTCCACCACGGCGGCGCTCGTCGCCGTCGTCGAGGACTACCGCGCCTCGCAGGGTGCGGGACTGCTCACCGTCGGGCACGACAGGGTGCTGCTGGAGCGGTGGTGCGACCGCACGGTGCGCTGGCAGGACGTGGCGGCCCCGCACACCGCCCGTACCGCAGAGCTGTGAGGTGACGGAGCGGCAGCGGCCGGGCGGGTGCGGACCGCCGGTGGCTCAGGCGTCGTTGGGGTTGTCCGGCTTGTCGGTCACGCCGTCCAGGCAGCCCCGCACCCACGAGTGCGGGTCCAGGTCCGCCTTCTTGCCGGCGGAGCTCACCCAGCTCTCGCACCCCCCGCCGACGGCTTCGGCCACCTTCGTGCCGTCGCGGTCCACCTTGCGGACCTGGATGCCCCGGTTGTACCCCGCCTCGTAGGCCACGTTCTGCGGCCACAGGGGGCGTTCGTTGAACTGCGAGATCACCACCCACCCCGCCGCGGCGAGCACGGCAACGGCGGAAAGAAGCGCGATCACCAGATTCTTCCGGCGCGGACCCGGGACATGAGTGGTCATATCTCCTGTGAGAACCATGTGAGCACCCTGCCAGACGCCCCGCACGCGTGATCCACCGGGCCCCGGTCGTCGCAGTGTGACGAAACACCCCCCGAACTCCCGCACATTCCCTGCCCGTTGAACGCCTCCACGACAGATACTCGGCGCACCCGATGCGCCGCATCGCCGAACCCGGAGTCCTCACATGTCCCTCACCACGCGACGCGCCGCGGCCGCCACGCTCGCCGGAGCGCTCGTCGCAACAGCGGGCTGGGCGAGCACGCTGTCCGCGTCCGCCACCACGCCCACGGCAGCCCCCGCGCGCCGTCCGCTGCGGCGCGCGCACGCCCACAACGACTACGCGCACCCGCGGCCCCTGCTGGACGCCCTGTCGCACGGGTTCACCAGCGTCGAGGCCGACATCCACCTCGTCGACGGACGGCTCCTCGTCGCCCACGACCCGCAGGACCTCGACCCCGCCCGCACTCTGGAAGCCCTCTACCTCGACCCCCTGGCGGCCCTCGTACGGGCCCACCGCGGCAGCGTGCACCCGGGCCACCGCCGGCCCGTGCAACTGCTCGTGGACATCAAGACGCAGGGCGCGGCGACCTATCTCGAACTGCACCGCAGGCTGCGGCCGTTCCGCCGGATGCTCAGTACGTGCGACAACGGCCGGGTGCGCCTCGGCGCGGTCACCGCCGTGATTTCCGGCGACCGCGCGGCACGCGCCCCGATGGAGGCCCAGCGCACCCGTCACGCCTTCTACGACGGACGCCCCGACGACCTCACCGCGCCCGCGCCGGCCCCCGCCTCCCTCATCCCGCTGATCAGTGGGAACTGGACGTCGAGCTTCGGCTGGACCGGCGTCGGACCGTTTCCGCGGGCCGAACGCGACCGGCTGCACTCCCTGGTGCGCACCGCTCACCGGCGCAGGCAGCGCGTGCGGTTCTGGGCGACGCCCGACCAGCCGGGGCCCGCTCGCGAGGCGCTGTGGCGCGAACTGCTCGCCGCCCGTGTCGACCACCTCAACACGGACGATCTGGCGGGTCTGGAGACGTTCCTCAGGCGCTACGACCGGCAGGGCGGGTAGGGCGGCCGGTGAGCCCGGCGCGCGGCCGGACCCACCGAACAGTCTGCCGGGCGGGCTCAGATCACCCGCGACCTGATGAGAAACCGCACGCCCTCGGGCGCCTCCAGGGAGAACCCGGAACCGCGTCCCTCGACCACGTCGACGATCAGCCGGGTGTGCCGCCACACCTCGTACTGGCTGGTCGACATCCAGAACGGCACGGACTCCTTGACGCCCTCGACGGCGAGGGAGGCGAGGAGCACGTCGGAGCCGCCGGTACGGAACTCGCCGTCCGGGTAGCACATGGGCGCGCTGCCGTCGCAGCACCCGCCCGACTGGTGGAACATCAACGGTCCGTGCGTGTCGTGCAGTTGGCGCAGCAGGCCGGCGGCCGCAGGCGTCAGTTCGACGAGCGGTGACCCGGTGTGCGCGGAGCCGGCGGATGTGCTGTCAACGGCCGGGGTATCGGGGACGGAACTCATCGGTGCAGCCCCTCTCACGTTCGGTGGGTGGTGGCGCTGTACCGCACAGTTTCGTCCCTGGTGCGGCACAGCGCGACACGTTCGCCCGCCAAACCCCGTGGTGGCGCTCCCGGTTCCCCGTGCGGAGCCGGTCAGCCCGCGTCGGCGGTCAGTGCCGCCGAGACGACCGCCTTCGCCTCCTCCTGCACCCGGCCCAGGTGCTCCGCGCCGTGGAAGGACTCGGCGTAGATCTTGTAGACGTCCTCGGTGCCGGAGGGGCGCGCGGCGAACCAGGCGTTCTCGGTGGTCACCTTGATGCCGCCGAGCGGCGCGCCGTTGCCGGGGGCCGACGTGAGGACCGCGGTGACCGGCTCGCCGGCCAGCGTGTCCGCGCCGACCTGCTGCGGCGACAGCCTGCCGAGGACCGCCTTCTCCCCGGGGGTGGCCGCCGCGTCGATCCGCGCGTACGCGGGCTCGCCGAACCGGGCCGTGAGGTCCGCGTAACCCTGCGACGGGCTGCGCCCGGTGACCGCCAGCATCTCCGACGCGAGCAGCGCCAGGATGATGCCGTCCTTGTCGGTGGTCCACACGGAGCCGTCGTGCCGCAGGAACGACGCCCCGGCCGACTCCTCGCCGCCGAAGCCCAGCGAGCCGTCCGCGAGGCCGTCCACGAACCACTTGAAGCCCACCGGCACCTCGACCAGCGTGCGCCCCAGGGACCCGGCGACCCGGTCGATCATCGACGACGAGACGAGGGTCTTGCCGACGCCCGCCGACGCCGCCCACTGGGAGCGGTGCGCGAACAGGTAGGAGATGGCGGCCGCCAGGTAGTGGTTGGGGTTCATCAGCCCGCCGTCGGGGGTGACGATGCCGTGCCGGTCGGCGTCGGCGTCGTTGCCGGTGGCGATCTGGAAGCGGTCGCGCTGCTCGATGAGCGAGGCCATCGCGTACGGCGACGAGCAGTCCATCCGGATCTTCGCGTCCCAGTCCAGCGTCATGAAGCGCCAGGTCGGGTCGGTCAGCGGGTTGACCACGGTGAGGTCGATGCGGTGCTGCTCGGCGATCCGGCCCCAGTACGCGACGGAGGCGCCGCCCAGCGGGTCCGCGCCGATGCGCACTCCGGCAGCGCGCACGGCGTCCAGGTCCAGCACGGACGGCAGGTCGGCGACGTACGTTCCCAGGAAGTCGTAGCGGCCGGTGGTGTCGGCGGCGAGGGCGCGGGTGTACGGGATGCGGCGGACGTCCTTGAGACCGCCCGCGATCAGGGCGTTGGCCCGGTCCTGGATCCACCCGGTGGCGTCCGAGCCGGCCGGGCCGCCGTTCGGCGGGTTGTACTTGAAGCCGCCGTCGGCCGGCGGATTGTGCGACGGGGTGACGACGACACCGTCCGCGAGACCGTCCGTGCGGCCCTTGTTGTACGCCAGGATCGCGTGCGAGACCGCCGGGGTGGGGGTGTAGCCGTCCGCTTCGTCGATCAGGACCCGTACGCCGTTGGCGGCGAACACCTCGACCGCGGTGACCTTGGCGGGCTCCGACAGGGCGTGGGTGTCCGCGCCCAGGAACAGCGGCCCGTCGATCCCCTGTTGGGCGCGGTATTCGCAGATCGCCTGGCTGGTGGCGGCGATGTGGTCCTCGTTGAACGCGGTGTTCAGCGAGGAGCCCCGGTGGCCCGACGTGCCGAAGGCCACCCGCTGGCGGGGTTCGGACGGGTCCGGGTGGAGCGCGTAGTACGCGGTCACCAGCCGGGACACGTCGACGAGATCTTCCGGCCCGGTCTGCTGTCCCGCTCGTTGGTGCGGCATCCGCCCGTTACCTCCATGGTGTGCGTCGCTGAGTGCTTTCGGCCATTCTCCCGGACGGGAGGGGATGAGCGCACGCACGGATGTTCTCCGTGGTGGGGGAGGAGTGAAGTGTGGTGCCGTGGGGTAGCAGGGCCGAAGTCAACGAGTGGAATACCCCGGCGAACGGGTGGAAACTCGTCGAAGTGCACGGAATCACCGAACGTGAGGAGAAGCGCCATGTCGTCCAAGCGTCGCCGCAAGAAGAGGGCACGTCGCAAGAACGGTGCCAACCACGGCAGCCGCCCCCAGTGCTGAACCGCCGCTGACGTGGTGCCGATGTGGCGTCCGCCCCGGAACGCACCGGACGGACGCCACTTCGCTGCCCCGCGCGCAGCTTTTCCGGTGACGGGAGCCCTGCCGCCCCGGGCGGCACGTGGGCCCCGCAGCCCCGGGGTGACAGGGGTGCGCCGAGCGCCGTCCGCCCTGGTCGGAGCCCGGTGACGACCGGCCAGTAGAGTTCGGCTGCGTCGTCCCCCGAGCACCGAGGTTTACGTCCGTGGCCCCCGCAGCACCCGAGAACTCCGCCCCGCCCGCGGTGTCCGTCATAGGCATCGGCGCCGACGGATGGACGGGCCTGCCCGACGCGTCCCGGGCCGCGCTCAGGGACGCCCAGGTCCTGATCGGCGGCGCACGCCAGCTCGCGCTCCTGCCGCAGCGGTGCACGGGGCAACGCGTGACCTGGCCCACCCCGCTGCGCCCCGCCGTTCCGGCCCTGCTCACCGCCCACCGGGGAAGCCGCATCGCCGTGCTGGCCAGCGGCGACCCGATGTTCTACGGCATCGGCCGCGCCCTCGCCGAAACCCTCGGACCGGACGCGCTGCACGTCCTGCCGCACCCCTCGTCCGTCTCGTACGCCTGCGCCCGCATCGGCTGGCCGCTGGAGGACACCGAGACCGTCACCCTCGTCGGACGTCCCGCCGCCCGCCTCGCCGCCGCCCTGCACGACGGGCGCCGCCTGCTCGTCCTCAGCGCGGACGCGGCCACCCCGGCCACGGTGGCCGCCCTGCTGCGCGAACGCGGCTTCGGGCCGAGCCGGATGCGCGTACTGGAGCAGCTCGGCGGCGAGCACGAGGACTGCACGGACGGCACCGCCGACACCTGGCAGCACCCGCCCGGCGACCCGCTCAACGTCATCGCCGTCGACTGCCGGCGCGCCCCCGACGCCCTGCGCCTGGGGGCCGTCCCCGGGCTGCCCGACGCCGCCTACGAGCACGACGGCCAGCTCACCAAACGCCACATCCGCGCCGCCACCCTCGCCGCCCTCGCCCCCGCACCCGGCGAACTCCTGTGGGACGTCGGCGGCGGCTCCGGGTCGATCGCCATCGAGTGGATGCGCACCCACCCGTCCCTCCGGGCGATCGGCGTCGAACGCGACACGGCGCGCGCGGCACGCATCGCCCGCAACGCCGACCGGCTCGGTGTGCCGGGACTGCGCGTGGTCGAAGGCAGGGCGCCCGCCGCCCTGGCGGGACTGCCCGCCCCCGACGCCGTGTTCATCGGCGGCGGCCTCACCGTCCCCGGGCTCCTCGACGCCTGCTGGGACGCGCTGCCGACGGGCGGACGGCTCGTCGCCAACACGGTCACCCTGGAGTCCGAGGCCCTCCTTGCCGCCCGGCACCGCCGTCACGGCGGCGACCTCGTACGGCTCGCCGTCGCGCACGCCGTACCGGTGGGCGGCTTCACCGGCTGGCGGCAGGCGATGCCGGTCACCCAGTGGTCCGTGACCAAGAACCCCCGCACCCCCCTCGCAGCGAGAGCCCCAGGAGACAACGCATGACCGTGTACTTCATCGGCGCCGGCCCCGGCGCGGCCGACCTGATCACGGTGCGCGGCGCCCGCACCCTCGCCGCCTGCGGCGTCTGCCTGTACGCGGGCAGCCTGGTGCCCCGCGAACTGCTCGCCGAATGCCCGCCCGGCGCCCGCCTCGTCGACACCGCCCGGCTCGACATCGAGCAGATCACCGCCGAACTCACCGCGGCCCACGCCGCCGGCCACGACGTCGCCCGCCTGCACTCCGGCGACCCGTCCGTCTTCAGCGCGGTCAACGAACAGATGCGCCGCCTCGACGAGGCCCGGGTGCCGTACGAGGTGATCCCCGGCGTCCCCGCCTTCGCCGCCGCGGCAGCCGCCCTCAAACGGGAGCTGACCGTCCCCACCGTGGGCCAGACCGTCATCCTCACCCGCATCGCCCAGCGCGCCACCGCCATGCCCGAGGGCGAGGACCTGGCGACCCTGGGCCGCAGCGGCGCCCTGATCGTGCTGCACCTGGCCGCCCAGTACGTGGACCGCGTCGTCGAGGAACTGGTGCCGCACTACGGGAGCGACTGTCCGGCTGCCGTTGTCGCCTACGCCTCGCGTCCCGACGAGATCGTGCTGCGCGGCACCCTCGACGACATCGCCGCCCAGGTGAAGGCCGCCGGAGTGCTCCGTACCGCCGTCATCATGGTCGGCCGCACGCTCGGCGCCGAGCAGTTCCGGGACAGCCACCTGTACTCCCCGGCCCGCGACCGGCACACCTGCTGACACGCCTGTGAACCCGGCGGGGGCGGGACTCAGCGCACGTCGCTGCGCCCCACGACCGTCCCCGCCCGGTCGATGCAGAGCACGTCGACCGTCACCGGAGCGCCCCGCAGCACCGACAGCGCCTGGTCGCGGGCCTCCTGCGCCACCAGGTCCCCCAGCGGCACCCCGTGCGCCTGGCACAGCTGGAGCGCCGCCAGACCCGTGTTGGCGGCGGCGATCTCCTCCGCCAGGACCCCGTCCGCGCCGCCCCGCCGCGCCAGCTCCGCCAGGAACCCCTTGTCGACCTGTGAGCGGCCCGAATGCAGGTCCAGGTGCCCGGCCGCCAGCTTCGACAGCTTCGCGAAACCGCCGCAGAGCGTCAGCCGCTGCACCGGATGACGCCGCACGTACTTCAGGACCGCGCCCGCGAAGTCCCCCATGTCCAGCAGGGCGATCTCCGGCAGCCCGAACTCGGCGACGACCGTCTTCTCCGACGTCGAGCCCGTGCATCCGGCCACGTGCGTCAGCCCGGCCGCCCGCGCCACGTCCACGCCCCTGCGGATCGAGTCGATCCACGCCGAGCAGGAGTACGGCACGACGACGCCGGTCGTACCCAGGATGGAGAGGCCGCCGAGGATCCCCAGACGGGGGTTCCAGGTGGAGCGGGCGATCTCCTCGCCGTGGTCGACCGAGACCGTCACCTCGACGTCCTCGCCGCCGCCGTGTTCCTCCGCCACGCGCGCGAGGTGCTCGCGGATCATCTGCCGGGGCACCGGATTCACGGCCGCCTCCCCCACCTCCAGCGGAAGCCCCGGCAGGGTCACTGTGCCGACGCCCGGCCCGGCCACGAACACCACCCCCGAGCCCGGCGGCAGCCGCCGCACCGTCACCCGCACCAGCGCGCCGTGCGTCACGTCCGGGTCGTCACCGGCGTCCTTGACCACCCCGGCCATCGCCCGCCCGCCGCCCAGCTCCTCGACCGCGAGGGCGAACGCGGGCGTCTGGCCGCGGGGGAGCGTGATCGTTACCGGGTCGGGGAAACCGCCGGTCAGCAGCGCCGTGTACGCGGCGGTGGCCGCAGCCGTCGCACAGGCACCGGTCGTCCACCCGGACCGCAGACCGGTGTGCTTGAGTTGGGCGCTGCGCCCGCCCTCGGCCCCGCCCGGCGCCGCGTGCCCGCTCTTCTCGCTGATGTCACCCATGGAGGGACCCGATGCACATACTCGTCCTCGGCGGTACGACGGAAGCCCGCCGACTGGCGGGGCTGCTGGTGGACACGCTGCCCGCGGCCACCCGGGTGACCAGTTCCCTGGCCGGACGGGTCGCGAGCCCCAGGCTGCCCCCGGGCGAGGTGCGTGTCGGCGGGTTCGGCGGGGCCGAAGGACTGGCCGCATGGCTGCGTGCCCATGAGGTGGACGCGCTCATCGACGCCACCCATCCTTTCGCCGGAACGATCAGTTTCAGTGCGGCTGCCGCTGCCGCCGAGGCCCATGTTCCCCTGCTGGCGCTGCGCCGGCCCGGCTGGACGCCGGGCGAGGGCGACCGCTGGCACCCGGTCGGCTCCCTCGCCGAGGCCGCCCGCACGCTGCCCGCGCTGGGGGAGCGGGTCTTCCTCACCACCGGACGCATGGGCCTGGGCGCCTTCGCCGGCCTGGACGAGCAGTGGTTCCTGATGCGGTCGGTGGACGCTCCGCAGGCGCCGCACCCGCCCCGGATGGAAGTCCTCCTCGAACGTGGCCCCTTCACCCTCGAAGGCGAGCGGGAACTGCTCCGCCGCCACCGCATCGACGTGCTGGTCACCAAGGACAGCGGCGGCGCCGCCACCGCGCCCAAACTGGCCGCCGCCCGCGCGGCCGGCATCCCCGTCGTCGTGGTGCGCCGCCCCCCGGTGCCCGAAGGCGTGCCGGTGGCCGACACCCCGGAGGCGGCCCTCGCCTGGCTGCGCCGCCGGCTCGGCGACGGCCGCCCCGCGGACCTCTAGGGGGCCCCCGGATAGCGGCGGGGGGTCCAGACGATCTGTTCCCCGTCGCCCCGCCGCACCCACCGGGTCTGCGACGACCCGACGAGCAGGATCGTCCGCATGTCGACCTCCGCCGGGTCCAGATCCCCCAGCCGTACCGTGCGCACGCTCTCGGCCGGACCTCCGACGTCCCGGCCGAGCACCACCGGGGTGTCCGGCGAACGGTGCTCCAGGAGCAGGTCCCTGGCCTTGCCGACCTGCCAGGTGCGGCTGCGCGAACCCGGGTTGTACAGGGCCAGCACCAGATCCGCCGACGCCGCCGCCCGCAGCCGCTCCGCGATCACCTCCCACGGCTTGAGCCGGTCCGACAGCGAGATCGTCGCGTAGTCGTGCCCCAGCGGTGCTCCCGCCTTCGCGGCGGCCGCGTTGGCGGCCGTCACCCCCGGCAGCACCCGTACCGGAACGTCCGCGTACTCCTTCTGCGAGGCCACCTCCAGGACCGCCGTCGCCATCGCGAAGATCCCCGGGTCGCCGCCCGACACCACGGCCACCCGGTGCCCGCGCCGGGCCAGGTCGAGGGCGAACTCGGCGCGCTCGGACTCCACCTTGTTGTCCGAGCCGTGCCGCACCTGCCCCGGCCGCACCGGCACCCGGTCCAGGTACGTCGTGTACCCCACCAGGGCGTCGGCGGCGGCCAGCGCACCGCGCGTCTCGGGCGTCAGCCACAGCGGCCCGGCAGGACCGGTGCCGACCACGACGACCTCGCCGTCGCACTCACGGCGGGGTGCCGCGGGCGCGGTGTGCGCGGAACCGATCCGGCTGGGCAGTACCGCGACCGCGAAGTAGGGCACCGAATCCGCGTCCACGTCGGCCAGTTCACCGGTGCGCTCGCCGGCCATGGTCGCCCGCTCCACGTAGCGGGCCTCCGCCAGCCGCCCCGACGCCTCGAAGGCGCCGCGCACGGCGGGGAAGGTACGTCCCAGCTTCATCACCACGGCCGTGTCGGTGCTCGCGAGCCGCGCCGTCAGCTCCTCCTCGGGCAGCGTGCCCGGCAGGATCGTCAGCACCTCCTCGCCCTCCACCAGCGGCGTGCCCAGCCGGGCGGCGGCGGCGCTCACCGACGTCACCCCGGGGATCACCTCGGTGGGGAAACGGTCCGCGAGCCGCTTGTGCATGTGCATGTACGAGCCGTAGAAGAGCGGATCGCCCTCGGCGAGCACGGCGACGGTGCGCCCCGCCTCCAGATGCGCGGCGAGCCGGGCCGCCGCCTCCTCGTAGAACTCCTCCAGCGCCGCCCGGTAGCCGCCCGGGTGGTCGGTGGTCTCCGTCGTGACGGGGTAGACCAGCGCTTCCTCCACATGGTCCGCGCGGAGGTGCTTCGCCGCGATGGACCGCGCTATCGACCGCCCGTGCCGGGCACTGTGGTACGCGATCACGTCGGCCTCGGCGATGACCTCGACCGCGCGCACCGTCATCAGGGACGGGTCGCCCGGACCGAGTCCGACCCCGTACAGCCGTCCCGCCTGCTGCTCGCTCACGGTCACTCTCCCTCGCTGGCGATCGCGTTGAGCGCGGCGGCCGCGATGGCGCTGCCGCCGCGCCTGCCGCGCACGATCAGGTGCTCCAGGCCGGACCCGTGGGCGGCCAGCGCGTCCTTGGACTCCGCGGCCCCGACGAAGCCGACGGGAACGCCGATGACCGCCGCCGGCCGCGGTGCGCCCGCCTCGATCATCTCCAGCAGCCGGAACAGCGAGGTCGGCGCGTTGCCGACGGCCACCACCGAACCCGCGAGCCGGTCGCGCCACAGTTCCATGGCGGCCGCGCTGCGCGTCGTGCCGAGTTCCTTGGCCAGCGCCGGCACCGACGGGTCGGACAGCGTGCACACCACGTCGTTGTCGGCGGGCAGCCGCTTGCGGGTGACGCCGCTGGCGACCATCTGCACGTCGCACAGGATCGGTGCGCCGGAGCGCAGCGCCGCACGGGCGTCGGCCACCACGTTCGGGCTGAAGCCGATGTCGCGCACCAGGTCGACCATGCCGCAGGCGTGGATCATACGGACCGCGACCTGGCTGACGTCGGCGGGCAGACCCGCCAGATCCGCCTCGGCGCGGATCGTGGCGAAGGACTGGCGGTAGATCGCCGGTCCGTCCTTCTCGTACTGATGCACTGTGCTGTCGCTCTCTTCTGCGGGCGTGATGGACCGGGCTGGAGACGGAATCCGTACGGCGGGCGTACGGGTGGAACGGTGTCAGTCGCGGGTGCCGCGCGCGGCGGCGACCGCGGCGGACAGTGCGGACGGGCCGCAGGTGTCATCGCCGGGGACGGTGACCGGGGCGGCGCGCGTGCCGTCCCGTACGACGGAGATCTCGTGCCCCTGCGCCGTGGCGACGACGTCGACCCGGTCGCCGTGCGGATGCCCGCACCGCCGCGCGCACCCGGACCAGTAGACAGGAAGCGCACCCCGGGGGCCCACGGCGGCCCCCGCCAGGGCGCGCACGTCGGACAGCGACTTCGCGCAGCCGGGCCGGCCGATGCAGGCGCCGACGCCGCTCCACGGGGAGTCGGGGCCGGTGATCAGCCCGGCGGCGGCCAGGGCGTCCAGCGCACCGGCGGCCCGCCCCGGGGCGAGGCCGGGGACAACGACGCCGCGCCACGGAGTGAGCCGCAGCGTGCCGTCGCCCAGGTCGCGCGCGGTGTCCGTGAGCAGGCGCCACTGCGCGGCGGTGACCCGGCCCAGGGGCACCCCGACGGACAGGGCCGCGCGGGAGCGACCGCGGCCCGTCACCACCCCGGGCCGCGGCAGCGCGGACTCCGGCACGGGATGCGGCCCGTGGGCGCGGACGGCGTCGACCCCCGCCGCGCCCCACGCTCGCACCGCCTCCGCGAGGAGGGGGCCGGGGCCGTCCGGAAGTTCGGACACCCGCCACACGCCCGCGTCCCGCGCACGGTCGAGGAACGTTTCCGCGGCCACCAGCGCCGCCCGCGCCGCCTGCGTACCGGGGACCAGTACCGCGTCCCCGGCCGCGCCGACGCGCAGCAGCGCGCGCCCGTCGCCCCGCGCCTCCAGCGTCACGTCCGCGCCGAGCGAGCACACGTCCCCCCGGCCGTCGTCCAGCGCGAACAGGAACCGGCCGGACAGTTCCACGGCCCGTTCACTGCCGCACAGCAGCGCGTCGAGTTCCGTCAGCCACGGGCCGACGTCGGCGCGCCCCAGACCGTCGAGCCCGGACAGGGGGGACGCCACGACGTTGCGCACCCGCTCGTGGCGCTCGGACGGCAGCAGCCCCGACTCGCCGAGCGACCGGGCCAGTTCGCCGCCGCAGCCGGCGGCCAGCGCGCGCAGTTGCGCGTTGCCGCGGGAAGTGAGGTGAATGTCACCATCGCCCAGCCGCCCGGCCAGCTCGCCGAGGACGCCGGCCTGACCCGCGGTCAGCCGACCTCCCGGCAGCCGCACCCGGGCCAGCGCCCCGTCGTCCGCGCCGTGCAGCCGCAGGGACCCCGGGCACGCGTCACCACGGGTCCGCAGGGGGCTCCCGCAGGACCGGGGTGAACCCTCTGCGGCAGGCGGCGGCGAAGTGGCTGGTCGGGGCATGGCGGCGAGCATACCGACCACGGAGCGGCCCCGGCGCGACGACCAGGTGGGGACCACTTGACCCAGGGCTCTAATATGCCTGGTGGCGGGCCGTACGGTCCGCCGTCGCCACCGACGGCGACAGGGGAGGAAGCCCGGTGCGAATCCGGCGCGGTCCCGCCACTGTGAGCCCGGCCCACCGGCCGGGTGAGCCAGGAACTCCCTTCCCCGTGCCACCCGACCCCGGTCGGGCAGGGGAGTCCCTCCGAACACCGCCCGGGGCGTGGACACCCCGAGGAAGGCACGACGCCGCATGATCCTGCTCCTGTCGACGTCCGACACCGACCTGCTCAGCGCCCGCTCCTCCGACGGCCCGGTCGGTTACCGCTACGCCAACCCCTCCCGGCTCGCCCTGGCGGACCTCCCTGAGCTCCTCGACGGCGTCGACCTCGTCGTCGTACGCCTCCTCGGCGGTGTGCGCGCCTGGCAGGACGGCCTCGACCAGGTGCTGGCCACCGGCCGCCCCGTCGTCGTGCTCACCGGTGAACAGGCCCCGGACGCCCAGTTGATGGCCGCCTCCACCGTCCCCGTCGGCATCGCCGCCGAGGCGCACGCGTACCTGGCGCACGGCGGCCCCGCCAACCTGGAGCAGCTCGCCCGCTTCCTCTCCGACACCGTGCTCCTCACCGGCCACGGCTTCGAGTCGCCCGCCCCCGCCCCCTCCTGGGGCCCGCTGGAGCGCACCGCCCGGCAGGACATCGACGGCCCGACCATCGCGGTGCTCTACTACCGCGCCCACCACATGAGCGGCAACACCGCGTTCATCGACGCCCTGTGCGGCGCGATCGAGGCCGCCGGGGCCCGCCCGCTGCCGCTGTACGTCGCGTCCCTGCGTGCCCCCGAGCCCGAACTCATCGACGCACTGCGGGCCGCCGACGCCATCGTCACCACCGTCCTGGCCGCGGGCGGCACCCGCCCCGCCGAGGCCTCGGCCGGCGGCGACGACGAGTCCTGGGACGCGGGCGCCCTCACCCACCTCGACGTGCCGATCCTCCAGGCGCTCTGCCTCACCGGTTCGCGCGCCGACTGGGAGGACAACGACGAGGGCGTCTCCCCGCTGGACGCGGCGAGCCAGATCGCCGTGCCGGAGTTCGACGGCCGCCTGATCACCGTCCCGTTCTCCTTCAAGGAGATCGACGAGGACGGCCTGCCCGCGTACGTCGCCGACACCGAGCGTGCCGCCCGCGTCGCCGGAATCGCCGTGCGCCACGCCCGGCTTCGGCACATCCCCAACGCCGACAAGCGCCTCGCGCTCGTCCTCTCCGCGTACCCCACCAAGCACTCCCGCATCGGCAACGCGGTCGGCCTCGACACCCCCGCCAGCGCCGTCGCCCTGCTTCGCCGCCTCAAGGAGGAGGGCTACGACTTCGGCACCGAGGAGATTCCCGGCCTCGTCTCCGGCGACGGCGACGAGCTGATCTACGCCCTCATCGACGCGGGCGGCCACGACCAGGAGTGGCTCACCGAGGAGCAGCTGGCCCGCAACCCCGTGCGCATCCCGGCCGCCGACTACCGGCGCTGGTTCGCCACTCTGCCCGCCGAACTCCGCGAGTCCGTCGAGCAGCACTGGGGCCCGGCCCCCGGCGAGATGTTCGTCGACCGTTCCGCCAACCCGGACGGCGACATCGTCCTCGCCGCCCTGCGCTTCGGCAACCTGCTCATCCTCATCCAGCCGCCGCGCGGCTTCGGCGAGAACCCGATCGCGATCTACCACGACCCGGATCTGCCGCCGTCCCACCACTACCTGGCCGCCTACCGCTGGATCGCCGCCTCCGCCGACGACAACGGTTTCGGCGCCGACGCGATGGTTCACCTCGGCAAGCACGGCAACCTGGAGTGGCTGCCCGGCAAGAACGCGGGCCTGTCCGCGGCCTGCGGCCCCGACGCCGCTCTCGGCGACCTCCCGCTGATCTACCCGTTCCTGGTCAACGACCCCGGCGAGGGCACCCAGGCCAAGCGCCGCGTGCACGCCACCCTCGTCGACCACCTGGTGCCGCCGATGGCCCGTGCCGACAGCTACGGCGACATCGCCCGGCTGGAACAACTCCTCGACGAGCACGCCCAGATCGCCTCCATGGACCCGGCGAAGCTCCCGGCGATCCGTGCCCAGATCTGGACCCTCATCCAGGCGGCGAAGCTCGACCACGACCTCGGCATTGAGAACCGCCCCGAGGACGAGGGCTTCGACGACTTCATCATGCATCTCGACGGCTGGCTCTGCGAGATCAAGGACGTGCAGATCCGCGACGGCCTGCACATCCTCGGCGGCGCGCCGGCCGGAGCCGCCCGGGTCAACCTGGTCCTCGCGATCCTGCGAGCCCGTCAGATCTGGGGCGGCACCGCCTCGCTGCCCGGCCTGCGTGAAGCCCTCGGACTCGACGAGTCGGCGGCGCAGCGCACCGCCGCCGACGAGATCGAGGAGCAGGCCCGCACCCTCGTCCAGGCGATGGAGGACGCGGACTGGGACCCGGCCGCCGTCGCGGGCGTCGCCGCCGGTCACCCGCAGTCCGTCGCGGACATCCTCGCCTTCGCCGCCCGCGAAGTCGTTCCGCGCCTGGCCGCCACCACCGACGAACTCACCCACGCCGTCCACGCGCTGAACGGCGGCTTCGTTCCGGCGGGCCCCTCCGGCTCACCGCTGCGCGGCCTGGTCAACGTCCTGCCGACCGGCCGCAACTTCTACTCCGTCGACCCCAAGGCGGTCCCCTCCAAGCTCGCCTGGGAGACCGGGCAGGCCCTCGCGGACTCCCTCCTGGAGCGCTACCGCAACGACAACGGCGAATGGCCCACCTCCGTCGGCCTCTCCCTCTGGGGCACGAGCGCCATGCGCACGGCAGGCGACGACATCGCCGAAGCCTTCGCCCTGCTCGGGGTGCGGCCCCTCTGGGACGACGCGTCCCGCCGGGTCACCGGACTCGAAGCGATCCCGACCGCCGAACTCGGCCGCCCCCGCATCGACGTCACCCTGCGCATCTCGGGCTTCTTCCGCGACGCGTTCCCGCACACCATCGGCCTCCTCGACGACGCGGTGCGCCTCGCCGCCTCCCTGGAGGAGCCGGACGACATCAACTACGTACGCGCCCACACCCGGGCAGACCTCGCCGAGCACGGCGACGAACGCCGCGCCACCACCCGCATCTTCGGCTCCCGCCCAGGAACCTACGGCGCGGGCCTGCTCCAGCTCATCGACTCCCGCGACTGGCGCACCGACGCCGACCTCGCCGAGGTCTACACGGTATGGGGCGGCTACGCCTACGGCCGCGAACTCGACGGCCGCCCGGCCCGCGAGGAGATGGAGACGGCGTACAAGCGCATCGAGGTCGCGGCCAAGAACACCGACACCCGTGAGCACGACATCGCCGACTCGGACGACTACTTCCAGTACCACGGCGGCATGGTCGCCACCGTCCGCGCGCTCAAGGGCAAGGCCCCCGAGGCGTACATCGGCGACTCGACCCGGCCCGAGACGGTCCGTACCCGCACCCTCGTCGAGGAGACCTCACGCGTCTTCCGGGCCCGCGTCGTCAACCCCAAGTGGATCGAGGCGATGCGCCGTCACGGCTACAAGGGCGCCTTCGAACTCGCCGCCACCGTCGACTACCTCTTCGGATACGACGCGACGACCGGCGTGGTCGCCGACTGGATGTACGACAAGCTCACCGAGACCTACGTGCTCGACCCGGTGAACCGCGAGTTCCTCAAGGAAGCGAACCCCTGGGCGCTGCACGGCATCGCCGAACGCCTCCTGGAGGCCGAGTCCCGCGGCATGTGGGCCAAGCCCGACCCGGCCGTCCTGGACGCGCTGCGGCAGGCGTACCTGGAGACCGAGGGCGACCTGGAGGGCGAGGACTGAGCAGGGGCGGGGCGGACCCTCCGGCGTGTGGGTCCGCCCCGCCCGGGTCCCGGCCACCGCGTTCCGTCCGGGTCCCGGCCACCGTTTCTGCGCGCGGCCGGACAGGGGGAGCTATGCGCTCCGGCCCCCGTCCGGCGCGCCGTGCTTCGCCGGAGCGTCGTTGTCGTCGTCGGGGATGCCGGTCAGGTCCTCCACGTCGAAGAGCCGGGCGATCGGCACGTCCGTACTGCTGTGCGCGATGATCGACACCGCGATGCACACGGCGATCAGCGTGTACGCCTCCTCGCCCTGGGGAATGCCGGCCTGGAGGACCAGCAGCCCGTACACCACCGAGGCGAAGCCCTTCGGGCCGAACCATGCCGCCACCAGCCTCTCCCGGCGGTCGAAGCGGGTACCGATCAGCGACAGCAGCATCGAGGCGGGCCGGATGAGCACGATCGCGAGCACCACCGCCACGTAGCCGCCGAAGGACAGGTCGCCGAAGAGCTGCGGGGTGAGCAGCGCGCCGAAGACGAGCAGCGCGGCGAACTTCGCCAGCTCGGCCAGCGACTCGCCGAGCGGCTCGAACGCCGACTTCGCCTCGGGGGAGACGGTGGCGAGGACCGCGCCCGCGGAGAACGCCGCGAGGTAGGGGTTGGCGTGGGTGAGGTGGCACAGGCCGTACAGGATGACGCCGATGGCCAGCGGCAGCAGCGGCTGCAGCTTGGGCTCGGCTCCCAGCAGCGGAAGCCGTACGAGGAAACTCACGAGCAGGGGCAGCACCACGCCGAAGACCAGCCCGAGCAGCAGCTCCAGCCCGATCGCGCCCAGGGACGACTCCGCGCTGCCCGACGTCGCCCCCGCCGCTGCGATGAAGACCAGGACGACGGGGAGGGCCAGTCCGTCGTTGATGCCGCTCTCCACGTTCAGCAACTGGCGCAGCTTCGTCGGGACTTCCTTGCGGCCCACGATCGCGGACGCGAACACCGGGTCCGTGGGCGCCAGCACCGCACCCACCAGGAACGACGTCGTCCAGTCCAGGCCGACCAGGTAGTGCGTCACCAGCGCCATGCCGATGAACGCCAGCGGCATGCCCAGACCCAGCGCGCGGGCCGGGTTCTTCCAGTTCTCCCGCAGCTTGGGCACGGACACGTGCATGCCGTCGGTGAACAGCACCGCGAACAGCGCCAGGTCGGCGGTGACCGACACGATCGGGCTGTCCGGCGTGATGTGGATCAGACCGAGGAAGCCGTCACTGACCAGGGCGCCGCCCGCCAGGAAGAGCAGGGAGGTGGACAGCACCGTCCGAGCCGCCAGGCCCGACAACAGCACCGCTACGAGGAGTGCGACTCCGAAGACGGCGACGAGCAGCATGTCTGAGATCCCCTGTCCGTGAAGAGAGTTGTCCCCCATCGCCGACCAGGCTTCCCGGCACACCGCAGGGAACCCTACACGGCCCTTACGCGGTATTGACGGGTCCCTGCCGACGCACACTGCGCAGTTCACCGCACGTCGGTGAACGCCGACTGCCGGCGGCCCCCCCGGGGCCGGGCTGGACCGGAGAGCCGGGCAGCGGCAGGATCAGTCCGGCCCCGCGCGCCGACGGGGCCGCGGAAACCGCTCGACCAGGGGGAGTTGTCACCGTTCCATGTCCTTGCCCCATCAGCCGCGCGTCCGCACACCGGACCGGCCGCAGACCGGACAGATGATCGTCTGCGGGGACGACGCCCTGGCCCGGCGGCTGGCCGACGAACTGCGCGAGGTGTACGCCGAACACGTCACGCTGGTCGTTCCGGCGGGCCGAGGGGCGGCGGCCCCGGGCTCCGGCGGCCCGGGAACGGTCTCCGCGCTCGTCGGCCGGATGTCCTCCGCGGTCACCAGGAACGCACGGGCCGCCGCCCCGCCGTCCGGCCGCCCGTACACCGAGGACCTGCGGGTCCTGGAAGCGGCCGAACCGGACGACGTGACACTGGAAGCCGCCGGGATCGCGGAGGCCACCGCGCTCGCCCTCGTCTACGACGACGACGAACGCAACATCCGGGCCGCGCTCGTCGCCCGCCGCCTCAATCCCCGGCTGCGCCTGGTGATCCGGCTCTACAACCGCAAACTGGGCCAGCACCTGGAGGAGCTCCTCGATCAGGCCGCCGCCGTCGCCGCCCCCGAGCTGGACCGGGCCGCCCTGGACGCCTCCACGACCGTGCTCTCCGACGCCGACACCGCGGCCCCGGCACTGGCCGCGACCGCCGTGGCGGGCACCCGAAAGATCGTCCACGCGGCCGGGCTGCTGCTGCGGGCCGTGGAACGCACCCCGCCGGGGCCCGGCCGGGTCGCCGACCCAGGGCTGTGCACCCTGGCCCTGCTCTCCTCCACCACCCAGGACCCGGCCGGCGCCGAGGGCTCCGACCGCAGCGGCGGCGAAGCCCCCCAACTCCTTCCCGACGAACGAGCGGTGGCCGCCGCGACCGGCCGGGGCACCATCGTGCTGGAGGCGATCACCCACGCGTCCCCGGCGCCCGCCTCCCGGCTGCGCCGCCGCGCTACCAGCCGGGGGGTGCCGCTGGGCGAGCTGTTCTCACGCCGCTTCCGCTGGTCCCTGTTCGGCGCGCTGGCGGCTGTGCTCGCACTGTCCCTCGCCGCCTGGCGGATCACCGCGGACCACCCCCTGCACGCCGCGTACCTGATCCTGCTCGACGTCTTCTCCATCAACGACCCCGCCGTGGAGGAGTCGGCGGGCCGTCAGATCCTGCAGATCCTTTCCGGCTTCGCGGGTCTGCTGCTGCTCCCGCTGCTGGTGGCGGGCATCCTCGAAGCGTTCGGCACCTTCCGCAGCGCCTCCCAGCTGCGCCGCCCACCGCGCGGACTGTCCGGCCACGTCGTCCTGCTCGGCCTCGGAAAGGTCGGCACTCGGGTACTGGCGAACCTCCGCGAACTGGACATCCCCGTGGTGTGCGTGGAGTCCGACCCGCTCGCCCGGGGGCTCGCCCTGGCCCGGCGGCACCGGGTGCCCGTGGTGCTCGGCGACGTCACCGACGAAGGCGTGCTCGAAGCCGCAAAAGTGCACCGCGCCCACGCCTTCCTCGCGCTGACCAGCCTCGACACCACCAACCTGGAAGCCGCCCTGTACGCCCGGTCGGTCAAGCCCGACCTCCGGGTGGCCCTGCGGCTCTACGACGACGACTTCGCCACCGCGGTCTTCCGCACCCTGCGCGCGGCCCACCCGGGCGCCCTCACCCGCAGCCGCAGCGTCTCCACCCTCGCCGCCCCCGCCTTCGCCGGGGCGATGATGGGCCGCCAGGTGCTCGGCGCGATACCGGTCGAGCGCCGGGTACTGCTGTTCGCCGCCCTGGACGTGGCCGGGCATCCCCTCCTCGAAGGCCGTACGGTCGCCGAGGCGTTCCGCGCCGGGGCCTGGCGGATCCTGGCCCTGGACCCCACCGACGCCCGCGACCGCACCCCCGACCTCGCCTCCCCGAACGCCCGCGGGGACGCCGATGGCGCGTCCCCGCCGCCGGGACTGGTCTGGGACCTGCACCCCGGTTACGTGCTGCGTCCCGAGGACCGCGTCCTGCTGGCCACCACCCGGGGCGGTCTCGCGGAACTCCTCGTCCGCAGCGCGACCAGGCCCTCCGCGGCCGGCGGAGACGCCAGTCCCGTGCCGGGCTGAAAGTCTCCGGCCGTGTCCACGGACGGCGGAGCGCCGGCCCCGGCCGGGCCGCAGCCGGGGCCGGCCCGGTCCCGCCGACGGTCAGCGCAGGCTGAGCAGCGGCACCTTCCGTACGAGAGCGGGGTGCAGCGCGGCCGGCGCCACCGCGGTGGGCCCGCCGGCCGACACGCCGGCCACGGCATCGACCCGCTGGATGCCCAGGTGCGCGCAGAGCCCGGACACCGCGCCGGCGAACCCCGTGGGCGAGGTGCCGGTCGACACCGGGGTACGCCCGCAGCCCGGCCGGGAGGGTGCCAGCACGGTGCAGCCGGCAGCGGCGGACACCTCCTCGCCGCGCGGCGGGCCGGCCCGCAGATGGCCGCCGTGCAGGAGGACGACGGCAGCCGGACCGTCCCGCCGGTCCAGCCGGTACTCGACGGGTCCGTTCGCCAACTCCACCACCTGCGTGGCGCTTGGTCCCCGCGCACGACTCGCGTCATCACAGGTCCTCCGCCCCGGTCGCGGGTGTGCACGGTACACCGCGAAAGCCCGGCCGTCCCGTCGGCGGGCCCGGCCACAGGTCCTGTCCCGCCGACCGTACGATCGCCGATTCCACGGCCGCGATCCGGTCGGCCAGCAGCCCCAGGGCGGCCACCGCCCGCCCGATCCCGTCCTCGCCCGTCCCGCCGAGCGCCTGGCGCCGCACGTACGACGTGGTGATCTGCGACCAGCGGGCCGCCTGCTCAGGGGTGAGGGTGCCGCGCAGGGCGGCGAGCTTGAGCAGACTGGACTCGGCACCGGTGGTGAGGGTCTGCGCCTCGCCCGTGTAGTGGTCGTCCACGACCGCGGCCAGCTCGGCGTCGTTCATGACGGGGCTGATCCGCTGCACGATCTTGTTCAGGTTGCGGTACGAACCCTGCAGCAGGAACGGCGGCTCGGTACGCGAGGCGTCGGCCTGCGCGGCCGAGGCGATGTACGCCCCGTTCACGGCGAGTACGGTCGCGCGTGCGGTCAGCAGGTGGCGCAGCACGGCGAGGACGCGGTCCAGCTCGGCGGGCGCGTACGAGTGCACGAGCCGGTCGGCGCGCGCGCTCGGATCGCCCTCGGCGAGCCGCACCAGCAGGTCCAGGTCGGTGCGGTCGCGCCCGGCCAGCGGGGCGAGCACCGGGTGCGAGGTGAGGGCGTTCTCCACGAAGCTGGTGGCGAACGCGTCCTCCTTGCCTGTCAGTACGTCGCCCAGGTTCCACACGTCCGCCCGGTTGGCGAGCATGTCCGGGATGTGGAAACGCTGCCCCGACCCGGTGTACGGGTTGCCGGCCATGCACACGGCGAAGCGCTTGCCGCGCAGGTCGTGGCCGTTGAGGGTGCGGGTCGCGTCGCACAGGGGGATGAACTTCTGGAGCAGCTCGGGCGAGGTGTGCTGGATGTCGTCCAGGTAGAGGAGCGTGTTGTTCCCGGCCGCCAGCGCGAACGCGATCTTCTCGACCTCCCGGCGGGCGGTCGCGTTCGGGGCCTCGGCCGGGTCGAGCGAGGTGACGGAATGCCCCAGCGCGGGCCCGTCGACCTTCACCAGCAGCATGCCGAGCCGCTCCGCCACGTACTCCATCAGCGTCGTCTTGCCGTAACCGGGCGGCGACAGGAGGAGCAGCAGACCGCTGCTGTCGGTGCGCCGGGCGTCGCCGGCCGTGCCGATCTGCTGGGCGAGGCTGTCGCCGATCAGCGGCAGGTACACCTCGTCGACGAGCCGGTTGCGAACGAACGCCGACATCACCCGGGGCCGGAACTCCGCCAGCCGCAGCCGCTCCCGTTCGGTGGCCACCAGAGCGGCCCGCAGCTTCTGGTACGCACGGAACCCGGGCACGGTGCACTCCGCGAACTCGGTCGTCCTGAACAGGAATTCGTCGAGACGCAGGGGCAGGGAGCGGGTTCGGCGGTCGATACGCGGGTGGTCGCCGAGGAGTCCGGTGACCGTGGCGGTGAGCGGGGCGTCCATCTCGTACCGGGACAGCCCGGGGCACAGCTCGACGGCGACGGCCTCGGCGAGGTCGCCGGGGTCGGCCTCCTCGCCGGACGCGACAGCGTAGGACGTGAGCCAGCCCTCCACGAGCCGCTGCGCGGGCGCGAGCTGCCCGGCCTCCAGATGCGTGCGCACGTCCTCCTCGTAAGGGCAGGTGCCGACCGTGCGGCGGAACTTGTCGAGCAGCGTGCGGGCGGACGCGCTGACCGCGAAGGAGGGCCCGGTGGCCAGCTCCTCCACGAGGTACGCGGCGGCGCCCGCCTCGTCCCGCGCGGGGTGCCGGGGAGTGCCGGCCGGTGCGTCGCGCAGCGCGAAATCCCTTATCGATTCCGCGAGTTCCTCGCGCAGCGCGTCGAGGGCCGGCGAGCCACCGAAGGCTTCCCTGGCCCGTACCAGGGAGCGTGCCTGGCGGGCCCAGATCTCCCGCGCGGCGCCCGGGACGCCGTACGCCCAGAACAGCTGTGCCTTCGCGCGCGCGGCGGCCCGGTGGCCCAGCAGGCCCGCGCCGTCGCACAGACGCAGGACGGTACGGAGGATCTTTGCCGCGTCGTGGTCGTGGACGCCCCGCTCGTACCCCTCGTCGTACGCGGCCTCGGCGCTCCGGCGCACCAGGGCGGGCAGGTCCTCCTCCGCGGCGAGTTTCCGTGTGCCGTGCTCGGCCAGCAGACGGGCCGCCAGGTACTCCGACCGGTACACCCGGCCCGACTCCGACACCAGCGGCTGGTCCCAGTGGGCGCGGGTGGCCGCGAAGGCCGGGTCGGTGACGGGGGAGCGGTAGTCGGTCCCGGTCAGGGCGAAGGCCAGGGTGCCGTCGTCGTGCGGCACCAGGGTGAGTTCCGGGGCGCGGGTGGAGACCGCGAAGCGGTGGCGGCCCAGCCGCAGGGTGCCGCCGCCGTCCGCGTACAGGTCCGTGCGGTCGCGCAGCGCCCGGCCCGCCTCCTGGCGGGCCGCCTTGAGCCGCCCCTCCAGCTCCCCGGCCCGTACCGCCTCACCTGCTTCGCGCAGCTCCTCGACGGCGCGGCGCACCTTCGCAGCCATCGGGTCGGAGGCGAAGCAGGTGTGCACCGCGTCGGCGGAGTCGAGTCCCGCGGCGCGCCGGACCAGTGCCTCCAGCGCCCGCCCGGCGGACGCGGCGAGCTGCGCGGCGCGGCGGGCACGGGCGTCCTGGAGGGTCTGCTTACGGGCGTGGAAGGTGTCGTACACCTCGCCGCGCTGCCGCTCGACCTCGGCGAGGAAGTCCTCGTGATCGGCGAAACGCGCTTCGAGGTTCTCCCATTGGAGCATGAGGGAAGCCAGTTGGGTGTCGCAGTGCTCCGGCGTGCGGGCCGCGGAGAGCGCCCCGGCCACCGACTGGCCCAGCAGCGCGAACTCGGCGGCGAACTCCGCCCGGCCCTCCCGGTCGAGCAGTGTGCGCCGGCGGTTCTCCAGCCCCGCGCGGGACCGGTTGACGCCGCCCAGCACCTCGGCGATGCGCTCCAGGACGACGGTGCGCACCGTCGCGTCCGCGATGTCGAGACCGGCGACGACTTCGGTCAACGCCCGCAGCCCCTGCGCCTGTTCGTCCAGCCGCGCGTTGACCTGACCTGCCTCGGCCACCGTGCCGATCGCCTCGCCGTCGGCGGTCAGCCGCTCCACCTGGGCGTGGTACCCGGCGAACGCCCCGTCCCGCCGAAGGAAGGCGACGGCGCGCTGCCCCGCCGACGCCAGCTCCGCTCCGGCCTCCTCGGCGAGCGTGTCGATGCGGGCGGTGTCCGCGTACCGCATCTCCTTCAGCGTCACCAGGTGCCCCTGCGCCTGCCGCAGCCCGGTGATCCGTGCCACCCACTGCTCGGCGGACGCGGGCGCCTCGCCGCGCGACTGCCGTATCAGCCTGGTGAGGTGGGCGGCCGACGTGTCGAGAGCCTCGTGTGCCTGCCGCATCAGTGCCGTGACGGTCCCGAACTCCTCCAGCACCTGTACGGCCGTGGCCCGCACGCCCTCCAGCGGGGCGCGCAGATCGAGGGCATCCTCGTCGCCGAGCCAGTGGAACCGGTCGGCGGCCCGCCGGCAGGCGGCGACCAGTGCCTCGTACATCTCCCCGGTCGGCGTGGTGCTGCGGGCCTGCTCGGCGACCGACAGACACTCCGACACGCCCCGGACCAGATCCGGGTTGCCGATCCGGGCGAGCGGCCCGGCACCGGTGGGCGCGGTCGCCGCGTACAGGTCGGACACGTACGGGCTGTGCCACCGCTGCACCTGGTGGATGCGGCCGGGCTCCCCGGCGCGCAGGGTCAGCAGCGTCCCGTCGTCGAAGCGCGCGTATCCGTCGCAGGTGAGCGGCGTCGGGACCTGCTTGCGGACGAGGTGGTACGCCAGGAGCAGGGTGCGGCCGGCCGTGCGGGCGTGGAACGCGAACAGTACGTCCTCGCCGTTGGGGGAGCGCACCGCCCGCTCGAACTCCAGCTCCGCGGTGTCCGCGTCGAACGCCTTCACCGTGCCGGAGGCCAGACAGTAGCCGCCGGGGAAGACGACGCCCTGGTCGTCGGGGAGCCGACGGCAGGACTGCCCGATGCCGTCGAGCCGCACGACGGTGCCCAGCAGGGAGTGGAAGACGAGGTAGCGGGTGGTCTCCTCCTTGTACGGGCGGACCCGCAGCAGCAGGAGAGCGCCGACCCGGGCGTACGCGACCTCGGCGTCGGCGAGGGCCTGGAGCGGCTCGTCGACCGGCTCGGAGTGGATGCCGTCGGGAGTCTCGGTGTCGTCGTCGGTCTTGACGGTGAGGGAACCGCCGACGGTGGACAGGAACACGCTGCCGCCGTCGAGGGACAGGTGCGGGTGACGGCCGAGCACCTGGTCCTCACGGGCCGCCGGGACCCAGGTGACGTCGTGCGACGGCGGGAAGACGTGGTCGCGTTCGCCGCGCGCGTCCAGGAAACGGGCCTCGCCCGATGGGGAGAGGGTCCAGCGCAGCACCCGGATGTCCGCGGCCTTCTCACCCGTCTGGAAGACCGCCAGCAACTTGCCTTCCAAGCGGCGCAGTTGCAGCAGACGTGCGCCCCGGTAGTAGCGGTACAGAGCGGCGAACTCCGCGGTGAACGCGGGGTCGTCGAGCAGGCCGGGGACGGCATCGCGCGGAAGGGGGGCGAGGGCGCGGTCGTACAGGGCGAAGACGTCGTCGACCAAGACCTGCGGGCCGGGCGGTCCGGACCGGTTGAAGCCGAGGAGGAGCACGTCACCGACGGCGACGACGTCGCGAGGGGTGCACACCGGCCCGGTACGCAGCCGGTCGGTGCCGGTGAGGGTGAGGTCGGTCGAGCCGAACTCGGCGATACGGGCGGCGTCGAGGGCCTCCGCCCGGCGGGCCAGTTCCCGCGCCTGGGCCGCGAGGCGGTCGCGGAGGACTTCGTAGGTGCCACGGTCCATACCGGGGGAGCCGTCCACCGCGGGCCCGTCCACCGCCGAGTCGCCCACTACGGGGCCGTCCGCCTCCGTACCGTCCCGAAGACCGCCCCGGTCTGCCGCCGTCGTCGCCTGGGTCATCGCTGGTGCCTCCGGGGTGCGTGGTCTGCGTGGTGTGCGAGGTGCGGGTGGCGGGGCGGGGGTTGGGGGGGCGGACACTCCGCCGTTGCTGCTCCCCCCGGCCCGCCCCGTCTAGAGCGCCGCTGCGCCGTTGAGGCCGCTCGCAGGACGCCCGGGCGCGGTGTCCGGAGCCTTCGGCGGCGTCACCGTGCCCAGTTCCGTCACTGGCATGTCCGCCAGCCCCAGCTCCCGTGCCCTGGTGAGGAGTTGTTCGAGCTGTCCGGAGGCGAGGGAGCCCCCGCCGCCCGACATCAGCTTCATCAGCAGCGCCGACACCGTCAGGTTCTGCACGTCCCCCGTGCTCACCGGTCCCAGTACCCGGGTCAGGTCCTCGGTGAAGGACCCCGTGCCGTCCAGCCACGGTGCGGCCAGCGCCTGGGCGGTCTGCGAGTTCTGCACGAAACCGTCCAGACTCCGGCCCATCGAGATCGACGACATCAACCGGTCGAAGAACACGGACTCCCCGCCCACGATGCTGATGTCCGCGCTCTCCAGCCCGGTCGCCAGCACCGTCGCCTGCGCCTCCGCGATCTGCCGCTGGACGTCGAGACCAGCCAGCCGGACGGCCTTGTCCGCCTCCAGCCGCAGCCGGAACTCCTCATGCGTACGGGACGCCTCGTCCAGCGCGGCCATCGCCGCCGCCTTCTCGGTGAGGCCCTCCGCCTCGGCCTTCAGTTTCCCGCCGATCGCGGCGGCCTCCGCCTCGGCCATCGCACGTGCCCCCTCGGCTTCCGCTGCCAGCCGTGCCTGGGTGGCCCCGGCCTCCGCGCGGCCCGCCTTCTCCGTGACGGCCGCCTCCGCGTCCCGTACCCGCACCTCGGCCAGGCCGGCCGCGGCGGCCTCCGCCTCCACGCCCTCGGCGAGCCGCAGCTTGGCCTGCGCGTCGAGGTCGGCGGTCTTCAACCGGGCCTCGGCCAGCGTGAGTTCCTCGGACGCCCGGTGCACCGCGGCCTGCTCTGCGGCCTCCGCCGCCTTGATGTCCTTGACCAGGTTCTCCTGCGCGATGGCCTCGGCCGCGATGACGAGCGTCTGCCGGTCGCGTTCGGCCGCCTCGACGGCCCGCAGCCGCAGGATCGACTCCTCCTGCTCGGCGACCGTGCGGTCCACCGCCACCCGCTCCCGGACGACCTCGGCGATGTCCCGCTTCTCGGCCTCCACCTCCTTGTCGGCGGAGATCCGCGTCAGCTGGGTCTCCCGCTCGCGGGCGATGACCTCCAGCATCCGGTCCTTCTCGATCCGCTCGGTCTCGATGGCGATGACCCGTTCGCGGTTCTTCTGCGCCACCGCCACCTCGCGCGCCTGGTTCTCACGCTGCACCCCGAGCTGCTCCTCGGTCCTGAGGAACGCGCTCTGCGCCCGCAGCCGCTCCTCCTCCACCACCCGGGCGGTCTCCGCCTCCTCCCGTGCCCGTACGGTCTCCACCTCGCGGCGCTGCTTGCTCTCGGCGTCCGTCTGCCGGCGCTCCAGCTCCAGGATGGCCTCGCGGGCGTCCACGTTCTGGCGGGTCAGTTCCTTCTCCTCGTGCCGCTGGTACTCGTTGGTCCGCACCCGCTCCACCGACGTCAGCTCGGTGATCTTGCGGATGCCCTGTGCGTCGAGGATGTTGTGCGAGTCCAGCTGGCTGAGCGGCGTCTGCTCCAGGTGGTCGATCGCCGCGTCCTCCAGGCTGTAACCGTTCAGGTCGGTGCCGATGACCTGGATGATGCGGTCCCGCAGTTCGTCGCGCTTGGTGTAGAGATCGGTGAAGTCGAGCTGCTTGCCGACGGTCTTGAGCGCCTCGGAGAACTTCGCGTTGAAGAGTTCCTGGATCGTCTCCTTGTCGCTGGCCCGGTCGGTGCCGATGGCCTGGGCGACCTTGATGACGTCCTCGACGGTCTTGTTGACCCGTACGAAGAAGGAGATCCGGATGTCGGCGCGGATGTTGTCCTTGCAGATCAGCCCGTCCCGGCCGGTGCGGGTGATGTCGATGGTCTTCACCGAGATGTCCATCACCTCGGCCTTGTGCAGCACGGGCAGCACGACCTGCCCGGTGAAGGTCACGTCGACCTTGCGCATCTTCGAGACGATCAGCGCCTTGCCCTGCTCCACCTTGCGGAAGAGCCGGGTCAGGACCAGCAACAGGCCCACGGCCACGAGCAGGACGACGGCGCCGAGCACGACGGCGCCCACAGTGATGGCATCCATGAGGAGATCCCCCGAGGTGAGATGGGTGGGAAAAGCGGGTGGAGCACGGGCGGACGGACCGCGTCAGCCGCGCGCGGACAGCTCCGCGTCGTACGGCGAGACCCAGAAGTACTCGCCTTCCTCGTCGTAGGCGTACAGCAGTCCGGTGCTGCCGAGGCCGAGTTCCTCGGCGCCGTACTGCCGTACCTGGACGACGGCGGTGGAGCCGTCCCGGGCGGCGACCTCCGCCTGACCGAACCGCGCGTCCACCCGCCCCGTGCGGATGGTGCAGGTCAGACCGACGAAGTCCTGCCGGGACGGACCCGGTTCGTCGGGGAGGAGCCGGCGCAGCTGTGCGACGAGCAGCCGGGTCAGCAGCCCCGAGACGCCGAGGGCGATCAGCAGCACGACGACGTTCAGCAGGTGCAGCCCGGCCCCCGCGATCCCGGACCGGCCGAGCAGGACCGACCCGCTCAGCGCCAGGAACCACGCCGACGCCACCAGCAGCGACATCGCCACCGCCACCCCGCCCAACCCGAGCCCCCCGGCGCCCAGTTCGCCGTCGAAACTGTCGTGGGCAACCGCCCCGCACAGCACCAGCAGCCAGAACCCGACGACCACGACGAGTGCCGCGGTGAACAGCAGCGTGGGGAAACCGGCGGCCGCAGTCATGAACTCGCCCATCGCACGCCCCCCGGCTTCCGATCACCGGCAGGGCTCATCCCTCTGCCGGTCCTTCCCCCCATCGTGACGCGAGAGCACACCCATGTGCATTGCCGTACTCCGGCAATCTTTATGATTCCTTGATGCCGGTTGCCTTCGGCCCGCCACCGGCGGCGAAGGCCGAGAAGGAGGACGAGACCAGTGACGGACCCGGGGACCCCTGAGGAGCAGCATCTGGACGGGTACGCCCAGATCCTCACCGACGCCTGTGCCACCGGCCGCAAACTCACCCGGCAGGAGCGCGAGTCGCTGCGCCAGGGCGGCGAGCAGGCCGCGGAGGCGGGCGTGGGTCTGCGCGCCCTGGTCCGCGCCCACCTCCGCACCGCGCGGGACGTCCGCACCCGCATGACGTCCGCGGAAGCGGGCCACCTCCTCGCCGCCGTCGAGGAAGCCGTGGACGCCTTCGCCGAAGGACACGAACGTGCACAGCACCTGGCGGTACGTCAGGAGGAGGCAGCCCGGCGGGAGTTCATCGACGACCTGCTCTACGGCCGCAGCGACCTGGGCCGTCTCGCCGCCCGCGCCGAGCGCTTCGGACTGCTGCTCTCGCACGCCCACGCCGTCGCGGTCGCGCAGGGGGGCGACCCGTACGAGGACGGCCACCCGGTCACCCGCAGGGTCGAGCAGTCCCTCGTGACCCGCTTCGGCGACCGCCGCATCCTCCTCACCACCAAGGACGGCCGCCTGATCTGCATCGCTCCCGGCGACCAGTCCGACGTCCTCACCCACTTCGCCAAGCAGGCGCATGCCGCCACGGACGGCGGCCGGGTCGCGGTCGGCCGCCCCCACCCCGGAGCCGGCGGCGTCGTCCACTCCTACGAAGAGGCTCTGAACGCGCTCGACCTGGCTGCCCGCATGGACCTGGAAGGGCCGGTACTGCACGCCGCCGACCTGCTCGTCTACCCGGTGCTCACCCGGGACAGGCAGGCCATGAGCGATCTCGTACGCAGCGTGCTGGGCCCTCTGCAACTGGCACGCGGCGGCGCGCAGCCGCTCCTGGACACCCTCACCGCGTACTTCGACACGGGCTGTGTGGCCGCAGAGGCCGCCCGCCGCCTCTCGCTGAGCGTGCGGGCGATGACCTACCGCCTGGAGCGCATCCACAAGCTGACCGGCTCCGACCCCGGCGACCCCGTCCACCGCTACACCCTGCAGACCGCCGTCGTGGGAGCACGCCTGCTCGGCTGGCCCGAACAGCCGCTGTGACAGGCCGGAGCACACCCGCACGACTGCGCACCACGGAGTACGTCGCGTGCGTCCCGCACGACGAGCGCGGCCCCCACGACGGAGAACCCGGCGGGGGCACCCGCTGTCGTGTTCACGCCTCGTAGTGATCTGGTTACGATGGTGCGACGCGCATTTTCGCATGCGGAAGAGGTGGAGATGACGGCGGTGCAGAGAGCTCGCACGCTGACGGTCACGACGGCGACCACACGGAACGCCCGGACGAAGACGGTGGTGTCCCAGTGACGGCAGCTCCCGCGGAGAGCCTGACCGGAGACAGAGAGCCTCTCGACGCGCCGGTCAGCTCGCACAACGAGTGGGACCCGCTCGAAGAGATCGTCGTAGGACGTCTCGACGGCGCGACGATGCCCTCCCGCCACCCCGTGGTGTCCTGCAACGTCCCCCCGTGGGCGGCGCGCTTCCAGGGACTGGCCGCCGGTTTCAAGTACCCGCGCGTGCTGGTGGACCGGGCACAGCAGGAACTCGACGGGTTCGTCGCCCTCCTGGAGTCCCTCGACGTCACTGTCAGACGACCGGACGCCGTCGAGCACAAGAAGCACTTCGCCACCCCCGACTGGTCATCCCGCGGGTTCTGCAACACCTGCCCGCGGGACAGCATGCTCGTGATCGGCGACGAGATCATCGAGACCCCGATGGCCTGGCCGTGCCGGTACTTCGAGACGCACTCCTACCGCACGATCCTCAAGGACTACTTCCGGCGCGGCGCCCGCTGGACGGCGGCTCCGAAACCACAGCTCACCGAGGAACTCTTCGACGCGGACTTCCGCATTCCGGGCGCGGGCGACCCCATGCGGTACATCCTCACCGAGTTCGAGCCGGTCTTCGACGCCGCGGACTTCGTCCGTGCGGGACGCGACCTGTTCGTCACGCGCAGCAACGTCACCAACCGCATGGGCATCGAGTGGCTGCGCCGCCACCTAGGGAGCGGCTACCGCATCCACGAGATCGAGAGCCGCTGCCGTACGCCCATGCACATCGACACCACGTTCCTCCTGCTCGCCCCGGGCAAGGTCCTGATCAACCCCGACTACATCGACCCGGACCGGCTGCCCGAGGTGCTGAGTTCCTGGGACGTGCTGGTCGCTCCCGAGCCCGAACCGATCCGCGACCCCCTGCTCAAGCTCACGTCCATGTGCGGCAAGTGGCTCAACATGAACATCCTCATGGTCGACGAGAAGCGTGTGATCGCCGAACGGCACCACACCGGGACGCTGCGCGCACTGGAGAAGTGGGGATTCGAACCGATCCCGTGCGACCTGCTGCACTACGCACCCTTCGGCGGCTCCTTCCACTGCGCCACCCTCGATGTGCGCCGGCGTGGTGCGCTGGAGTCGTACTTCGACCGGTGAGCAACCGCGCCCCGGTGACCTGCCCGGCGCCGTCGGCGGCGCGTGGGACCGGTTCCGGCGGCATACGCGTGGCGCCCCCTCGCCCGGCCGCCGGCGTCCCGTAGGGCCCTTCGCCTGCTGCACCCCGGAGCCGGCTTTTGTAGGACTCTACAAACAGGCGGCCCCGACCTGCGGATGTGTTCATGCCTTCCACCCCTAACCCTCTGTGCCCGGTTGGCTGTGTACTCCTCACAAGAGACGAAAGAACGGGGACGACTGCCGTGGACCCACACCGATCCGCCGTCCGGGCGCGAACCCCGGGGGCACGGGTCGAGGGTGACGGACGTCGGCCACCGGGCACACAGCCAGTGGAGGCCTCCTGATGACCCGCCGGACCTCCCCGGCGAGCGTCGGCGCCCTCCGCGACGCGACGGGTCCGGACCTCACCCGCACCCCCGTCGCCACCGAGCACATCGCAGGTGTTGAGCCGCGATGACCCCAGAAGGAGCAATTGTGTCCACGCACACCGAGGAAAAGAGTGTCCGGGTGACCGAGCAGGCCTGGCTGGACGAAGCGATCGCGCGGGCGACCGACAGTGTGCGCAACGGCGGCGGCCCGTTCGGCGCGCTGATCGCCAAGGACGGCGAAGTGGTGGCGATCGGAAACAACCAGGTCACCGCCACCCTCGACCCGACGGCGCACGCAGAGGTGAGCGCCATGCGCGCCGCCTGCAAGGTGCTGAACAGCTTCTCGCTCGAAGGTTGCGTCCTGGTCACCTCGTGCGAGCCGTGCCCGATGTGTCTCTCCTCGGCACTGTGGGCGCGGGTCGACCGGATCGTCTTCGCCGCCGACCGCGACGACGCAGCTGCGGCCGGATTCGACGACCGCAAGTTCTACGACCTGTTCGAGAAGACCCCGGCCTCGATGTGGCCGATGCCGGTCGAGCAGCTGCAGGTATCGAACCGGACCGCGCCCTTCGACGCGTGGCTGGCGAAGTCCGACCGCATCGACTACTGAAAGCGGTCGGCACCGCCACGCCGTTCCCGGCCGGGTCGAGGGCTCCACGCCCCCGGCCCGGCCGGTGCCCGTGACGCGCGTGCCGGACCCGCGTGTCCGCAAGTCATCCGGGACTAGACTGCCGACGCCCCCGGCCGTCCCGGCGGGTGGCAGCGGGAGTCCGGGAAAGGCCTCGCGGTGGCGCGTCACGGCGTCGACAGCTCCGACGGGAGGGGGGAAGATGCCGCGCATCCTCCGGTGGCGGCAGACCGGCACGGGCCGAGCGGTGTCGGCGGACGGGTGACCGGCCGACAGGCGCCCACGGTGCTGCCCCCGTCACTGCGCACCCCACTCCTGCTGATCGCCGCTCTCGCCGCGCTGATGGTCGTCGCGCTCGGGATCCGGTACGCCGGCCACACCCTCCCCGACAGGGTGGACGAGTGGATCCGGTCGGCGGTGGACGGCGTGCAGCCCCCGTGGCGGCAGATCGTCCTGTCGACGGACTTCCTGGGAGAGCCCATCGGCGCGGCGGCGCTGGTCGTGGCCGCTGTGGCGGGCTGCCTCCTGCTGGGGCGACCGCGCGCGGCAGTGCTCGTCGTACTCGGCCCCGGACTGGCCGTGGCGGCGACGAGACTGCTGAAACCCCTGGTGGGACGCACCATCCACGACGTGCACCTGTCCTATCCGAGCGGCCACACCGCCTTCCTCACCGCTTTCGCCCTCGCGCTGGTGCTGCTCGCGGTCGGGCGGCCCGGACTCGGCACGGCGACCGGCACACTGCTGGTGCTCGCCGCCGCGGTGGTCGCCGGCGCCGTCATGGGCTGGGCGCAGGTGGCCCTGGCCGCGCACTATCCCACCGACGTCCTGGGCGGCTGGGGCACCGCGCTGGCGGTGACACCGGCGAGTGCGTGGCTGATCGACGGGACCGCCCATCGGCACGCCGCCCGGACGGCCGACGCCGGACGGCCTGCACAGCCCCGCTGACGTCACGCCACACGGCGGAAGACGAGCCTCACCGGCCGCCCGCCCAGCCACGGGCCGGGGACTCCCGTATCCAGCGTCTTGCGGTACACCGCACACGCCTGGGCCACCACGCCGACGGTGTGGTCGATGTCGGCGTCACTGAGCGCGCTGCTCACCACGGACGACGGCGCGAGCACCCCGCCCGTGAGCAGCCGGCGCAGGAACAGGGTGCGGTACTGCTGCGACGGCCGCCGGTGCTCGTCCTGGGTGGCGAAGACGAGATCGCCGGCTCGGCCCCGCACGACGAGGTGGTCGCCGTTGCCCGTCGTGGCCGCTGAGCTGCGCACGATGGCGGACAACCGTCTCGTCCCCCAGAGCGTCATCGACCTCACCCCCGACACCCTGCCCTACTGGAAGCTCCGTGCAACTTCTCGCTGCTCACGGGCATCGAGGACGCGTTCTCAACTCCTACGAGAACGGTTCCTTCCCGTACGTCCTGATCGCGGCCGACCGCGTCCGGCCCCGCCTGCTCCCCGGGCCCGAAGCAGGGGGCCCGGGGAGCAGGGGCCGCTGCCTAGAAGAAGCCGAGCTTCTTCGGCGAGTACGACACGAGGAGGTTCTTCGTCTGCTGGTAGTGGTCCAGCATCATCTTGTGCGTCTCGCGCCCGATGCCCGACTGCTTGTAGCCGCCGAACGCCGCGTGCGCCGGGTACGCGTGGTAGCAGTTCGTCCACACGCGTCCGGCACGGATCGCGCGGCCCGCCCGGTACGCCGTGTTCAGGTCGCGGGTCCACACGCCCGCGCCCAGGCCGTACAGGGTGTCGTTGGCCGTGGCGATCGCGTCGTCGAAGTCGGTGAAGGAGGTGACGGCGACGACCGGGCCGAAGATCTCCTCCTGGAAGACGCGCATCCGGTTGTCGCCCTCGAAGATCGTCGGCTGGACGTAATAGCCCCCGGCCAAGTCTCCGTCGTACTCGATGCGTTGGCCGCCCGTCAGGATCTTCGCGCCCTCCTGCTGGCCGATGTCCAGGTACGAGAGGATCTTCTGGAGCTGGTCGTGGGAGGCCTGTGCGCCGATCATCGTGTCCGTGTCGAGCGGGTGGCCCGGCTCGATGCGTTCGGTACGGGCGATCGCCGCCTCCAGGAACTCGCCGTAGTGGCCGCGCTGGATGAGCGCACGCGACGGGCACGTGCACACCTCGCCCTGGTTGAGCGCGAACATGGTGAAGCCTTCGAGCGCCTTGTCGCGGAAGTCGTCGTCCGCGCCCGACACGTCGTCGAAGAAGATGTTGGGGCTCTTGCCGCCGAGTTCCAGGGTGACGGGCTTGATGTTCTCCGAGGCGTACTGCATGATCAGCCGCCCCGTGGTGGTCTCCCCGGTGAACGCGATCTTCGCGACGCGCGGACTGGACGCGAGGGGCTTGCCCGCCTCCGTCCCGAAACCGTTGACGATGTTGACGACGCCCGGCGGCAGCAGGTCGGCGATCAGGCCCATCCAGAGGTGGATCGACGCCGGGGTCTGCTCGGCCGGTTTGAGGACGACCGTGTTTCCCGCGGCCAGTGCCGGCGCCAGTTTCCATGTCGCCATCAGGATCGGGAAGTTCCAGGGGATGATCTGCGCTACGACGCCGAGCGGCTCGTGGAAGTGATAGGCGATCGTGTCCTCGTCGACCTCGCTGAGCGACCCCTCCTGAGCGCGCAGGGCCCCCGCGAAGTAGCGGAAGTGGTCGATGGCGAGGGGGATGTCGGCGGCCAGCGTCTCCCGGACCGGTTTGCCGTTCTCCCAGCTCTCCGCGACCGCGAGCTCCTCCAGATGTGCTTCCATCCTGTCGGCGATCTTCAGCAGGATGTTCGCCCGGTCCCCGGGCGCGGTGCGCCCCCAGCCGGGTGCGGCCGCGTGCGCCGCGTCCAGGGCGAGTTCGACGTCCTCCGCGGTGCCCCGGGCGATCTCGCAGAACGCACGGCCGTTGACCGGGCTCGGGTTCTCGAAGTACCCGCCGCGCACCGGGGCGACGTACTCGCCACCGATCCAGTTGTCGTAACGGGACCGGTAGGAGACGAGTGCGCCGTCGCTGCCGGGCGCGGAGTATCGGGTCATCGCGGGGCCTCCCTGGGACGGTGCCGCCCGCCGTTGGACGGCATCCGTGGGGGACGCTAACCCCGCCGACGTTGCAGCCCCGTTGCGAACGTCCCGCCGTTCCCCAGCTCCGCGTCGAGTTCCCGTACGCGCGCGTGGACAACCGGTCGCTGTCGTACGGTCGCCACCGACGCGAGCGCCTGCCACGCCACGAGATCGTCCTCGCCCCACGGGCTGTACGCCCAGTCCGCCAGCAGCCCCGGGTCCGCGCGCGCCACGACCGCCGCGCGCAACTCGTCCTCCAGGCGCCGCCGCAACCGGACGACCGCCGGTGCCCGCGACCCCGGCAACAGGGGCCCCGCGTACGCCGCCATCGCGGCGGCCACCGCACCGGACCCCAGCCGTCGGGCGACCGCCGCGAAGTCCGCCTCGACCGGGGCGGTCAGCCGGTACGGCCGCGAGCGCAGCAGATCCGGGCCCAGCAGGCGGCGCAGCCGCGACAGTTCCGCCCGCAGCGTCACCGGCGTCACCGACGCGTCCTCGTACAGCTCGCACAGCAACTCCTCTCCCGTGAGCCCCTCGGGACGACGGGCGAGCAGCACCAGGATCTCGCTGTGCCGCCTGCTGAGCCGGACCCCGGTCCCACGGAGGACCAGCAGCGCCTCGTCCCGGCCCAGGGCGGCCAGCGACGCCACCGGGGCGTCCGACGGCGGCGGGGGAGCGCACAGTGCCAGGTGCGACTCCGCGGCGCGGGCGACGGCCTGGACGAACGCCAGGCTGTGCGGATGGGCGAGGCCGTCCCCGCCGGTGATGTCGACCGCGCCCAGCAGCCGTCCGGTCCGCGGATCGTGCAGGGGCGCCGCGGCGCAGGTCCAGGCGTGCGCCGGCCGCAGGAAGTGCTCGGCGGCGAAGACCTGGACCGGGCGGTCGAGGGCGAGTGCGGTGCCCGGCGCGTTCGTCCCCACCGAGGACTCGGCCCAGCGGGCCCCCGGAACGAAGTTCATGCGCCCCGCACGCCGGCGGGAAGCGGCGTCCCCCTCCACCCACAGCAGCCTGCCCTGCGCGTCGCACACCGCGACAAGATGCTCCCCGTCCCGCGCGTACGCCCCCGTCAGCTCTCGTACGACGGGCATCGCACGGGCCAGCGGGTGGCCGTCGCGGTACGTGCCGAGGTCGTCGTCCGCGAGCTCCACGCGCGCGGGTCCTTCCGGGCTGACCCGGGCCCGCGCGGAGCGCCGCCAGGAATCGGCCACCACGGGCCGCACCGGACGTTCGATGCGGCCCCCCGACGCGAACGAGTCGTACGCCCGGCGCAGTGCGCCCAGCCGCTCACCCGGATCGCACCCCGGTTCCAGAGCCACCCACGCGTCGGTCAACTCGGCCTCCCCGGCGAGGACTTCGGACGGTCCAGGGCCGCAGGGGCCCGCAACCCCATCGTCGTCCCGCCGGGGGAGGGCCACAAGCATCACCGACCACCCGGATACGGCCGCACCGGCCGACCGCCATGCCGCTATCCCGGCCGGTCCTCCGACTGCGCGGCGATGATCAGCTCCTTCATCAGCTCCCGGCTCAGCTCCGGGTCGTCCTCGAAGGGCAGCCAGTCACGCCCGCACCTGCACCGCATCCGCACCAGGTCGCCCCACCTGCCCCCGGCGGAGAAGCCGGTGACCGCCGCGCAGCCGGGGCAGGCCATCGGGCCCTCGCCCGCCACCACGATCGGGGCGAGCATCTCGATCGACCACGGGTCAAGCAGCTCGAACTCGTCCACGACCGCCCGCCTACCGGGGCAGGTTCTCGCCGAAGTCCGCGCCCAACTGCCGCAGGTCGGCCTCGGAGATCCCGCAGACCCCGGCCACCTCCCGGGCATCGGCTCCCGCACGTACAGCCGCCACGGCTTCGGTCTCGACGTCCGCGCGGGCCGCGTTCAACGCGACCTCGGATTCCTGCAGGCGCTGCACGGCGAGCTCCAGCGAGGCCAGGTTCTTCTCGGTTTCCATGCTGCGGATAGTGGCACGGGACCCGAGCGCACGGCCAACCGGCGCGGGCCCGGTCGCTCCTGCTCAACGTGCATGCGCAGCGCGGCCGCGACGCCGCTCCTCGGGCCGGCCGGTCGACGGCGGACCCCGGCCCCGGCGGCGCGTGCCCCGGCGCGGACCTGCGAGCGGCTGCGTGCGGGACGCCGACTTGTCCCCAGGGGGGTGCGGGACGGCGTCGTACGGACGATTCCGGACAGCATGGCCATGCCTCCCGTACCGCCGCAGCAGCCGCCGGGACCGCCGAACGGAGGCGGCTTCGGCCCGCCTCCCGGACCGCCGGGCGGATACGGACCGCCTAACGGACCGCCGGGCGGATACGGACCGCCCGCCGCAGGGGCCCCGGCGAACAGCCGCCCGGGGGCGCCGGCGGCAGGCGCCCCCTGGGGATCGTGCTCGCCGTCGTGGTGGCCGCGGCCGTCGTGGCGGTCGCCCTCCTCGTGGCCAGGGGCGACGGGTCAGGGGAGCCGGCGCCGCCCGTCACCAGCACGACGAAGCCGCCGTTCGGCCTCCCGAGCCAGTTCCCCACCGGCCTGCCGTCCGGCTTCCCCACACTGCCTTCCGGCTTTCCCTCGCTGCCCGCCGATTTCCCCACCGCACTCCCCGGCGACTTCCCCTCCGACTGGGAGACCTTCCTGCCCTGACCTCGCACGGAACACGGTCCAGGGGTGTACCCAGCACCCCTGTCGGAAGGGGTGCCCGCACCCGCACGGCAAGGGTGGTGCCGCCATGGCTGCGACAGGCCGGGCACCGTAGATTTCTGAGTGTCGGCCGCTCCGACGGTCAAACACCCCTCCAGAGACCGGAGTTCATACATGCCCTCAGCCACCGCCGCTGCTGCGGAGCGGTCCTCGCCCGGTGCGGCCACCGGAAGCGACTTCACACCACTCCTGCGCACGGTCCGGGCACGGGGGCTGCTGGAGCGCAGGCACGGGTGGTACGCCGCACGCGTGGCCGTGAACCTGGCCGGATTCGCCGCCGTCATCACCGGCATCGCCCTCCTCGGCCACACCTGGTGGGTCCTGCTGCTCACCGTCCCGTTCGCCCTGGTGTGGACCCGCACCGCCTATCTCAGCCACGACGCCGGGCACGCGCAGATATCGAGCAGCCGTCGCACCGGCACATGGATCTCCCTCACCCACGCCAACCTCATGCTGGGCATGAGCCAGGCTTGGTGGAACGAGAAGCACAACCGGCACCACGCAAACCCCAACCACGTGGAGAAGGACCCGGACGTGGGCGTCGGCGCCCTCGTCTGGACCCAGCAGCAGGCCGCGGGACGCGAAGGCTTCGCCCGCTGGCTCGCCCGCCACCAGGCCCGGCTGTTCTTCCCCATGCTGCTGCTCGAAGGCTTCGCCCTGAAGCTGTACGGCTTCCAGGACCTGCGTCGTCAGAAGGGGCGCGAGCGCAGGACCGAGGCCACCCTCCTGGTCACCCACCTCGCTCTGTACGCGGTGCTGCTGCTCACCACCATGTCCCCCCTCAAGGCACTCGCCTTCGCACTCCTGCACCACGCCCTCTTCGGCCTGCAGCTCGGCATGGCGTTCGCTCCCAACCACAAGGGCATGGAAATGCCCGACGCCGACGGCGAACGCTGGGGTCACCTGCGCCGCCAGGTCGTCACCTCGCGCAACGTACGCGGCGGCCCCCTCACCGACTGGTTCCTCGGCGGACTGAACTACCAGATCGAGCACCACCTGTTCCCGAACATGCCGCGCCCGCACCTGCGGCTCGCCCAGCCCCTGGTCCGCGCACACTGCCGCCAGGTCGGACTGCCGTACGCGGAAACCGGACTGATCGACTCCTACCGGCAGGCGCTGAGCTACCTGAACGAGGTCGGCGAACCCCTCCGGGGCGCGGACGCGGCCCTCACGGCTCCGTCCCGCGCAGCCGCGTCGGGCACGGCGCAGTCCCTCGCGGACCGGCCCCTGAGGGACTCGTCGATCTGAACCGCCACCGCCGGGAACCGTTGCGGCTCCCAGCGCGTTGTCAGAATCAGGAGCGGCAGCCGCCGCGAAGGAGGCGTCGAAGATGTCGAAGAGTTCGAAGGTCGCAGCCGGCGGTGTCGTCGTCGGCATCGCCCTCATCTGGATCATCGGTTTCTGGCCCGCGCTGCTGGTCATGGTGGGTGTGCCCGTCGCCGCCTACCTGATGCTGGACAAGACACAGCGACGCAGGCTGCAGCGCATCACCCGCAAGGAGATCGGTCACTGACCCCCGCCACCGCCCCGCACTGCCGCGGCGGTCGCCCCGTATACGCTCGGTGAAGATCACTGTTACGGGAGAAGGGGCTCCTCATGGGCGCAACGGTCATCGCGGTCAGCAGCAACGACACCTACACGTTCACCAAGCCGAACCGGGACAGCATCACCCTCCTGGAAGGCCTCGGTGTCGAGGGGGACGTCCACGCGGGAGTGACGGTCAAGCACCGCTCACGGGTGGCCCGGGATCCCACGCAGCCCAACCTCCGCCAGGTCCACCTCATCCACCGGGAACTCTTCGACGAGGTACGCGGGAAGGGCTTCGAGGTCGCCCCGGGTCAGCTCGGCGAGAACGTCACCACCAGCGGCATCGACCTGCTCGCCCTCCCCGCCGGCACTCTGCTGCACCTGGGGCCCGACGCGGTCGTCGAGGTGACCGGACTGCGCAACCCCTGCCTGCAGATCGACCGCTTCCAGGAAGGCCTGCTCAAGCAGGTCGTCGGCCGGGACGCCGAGGGCAACCTCGTCCGCAGGAGCGGGATCATGGGCGTGGTGCGTGCGGGCGGCGTGGTCCGTCCCGGCGACGCGATAGACGTGGAGCTCCCCGCGGCACCGCACCGCCCGCTCGAAAAGGTCTGATCCCAGCCGCGGCCCGTCTGCGACGGCCCCCCGCCCGGCGCAGCGGATCGGCGTCAGGCGGGCCGTACCGCCGGCCTGTCGAGGGACTCCAGACAGGTCGTACTCCATTCCGCAGTCCCAGGAAGCGATGGCCACGGCCACCAGCGACACGTCGTCCACGGCCACCGTCCAGCGCGTCGCGACCTCGCCGGGGTGACGATCAGGCCGCCGGCAGTCCGAGCAGGCTCCGCGCCACGCTCTGCGGTGTCTCGTCCCGCTCCCGTGCGAGTGCGATGACCGCGCGGCACGCCAGCTCCGTCACCCCGAACGACAGCGCCTCCGGCGACACCCAGCCGGCGGCCTCGTCACCGCGCTGCTCGTCGTCCTCCGCACAGGCGGCCACGTACACGGCCGCCGCCTCGAAGAGGTTGTGCCGGGGCTCCCGCTCCCGCGGTGTCCGCGCCCCCTGCCGGTCCGGCTCCTGGAGCGACCGGAAGAACTGCCTGACCCTGTTGAGCACCCGGACCACATCCCCATGAGCAGTAGATCGGCGGACCCTGCAAGTGTGCCCCCCACCCGTAGAGTTGAGTCTGCGTCAGCACTACGGCAGTTCGCACGGCAAGCGACCGCGACGCGGCGCGAAGGCAACGGAGGAAGGGACGCCCAGGCGTGAAGCGCTACGACCGGCTCAAGGAGATCCGACAGCTCGACCCGGAACGGGACTTCCTGCAGATCTACCGGATGACCGTGACCTACGAGTTCCCGTGGGACTACACCCGAGCCCTGGAACTGGCCCTCTACCGCACCTACGCCGTGCCCAGCATCGGCAGCCTTCTCGCCGAGACCGCCGAACTCACCGACCGCTCGCAGAAGCGCTACGACGACACCGCCCTCCTCCTGGACACCGTCCTCGAACACGGTTTCACCAGCGAGCAGGGGCGTACCGCCGTCCGCCGCATCAACGGGATGCACCGCAGTTACGACATCACCAACGACGACATGCGCTACGTCCTGTGCACCTTCGTCGTCGTCCCCAAGCGCTGGATCGACGCCTACGGCTGGCGCCGCCTTGGCGACCACGAGCGGCGTGCCGCCGCGGCCTACTACCGCACACTCGGTACGCACCTGGGCATCGAGGGGATCCCGGAGTCCTACGAGGAGTTCGAGCGCTGCCTCGACCGTTACGAGGCGGAGCACTTCGGCTGGGACGAGGGCGCCCGTAAGGTCTCCGACGCGACGCTCGACCTGATGGGCTCCTGGTACGGGCCCATGGCGCCCCTCGCGAGGGGCGCCAGCCTCGCCCTCCTCGACGACCCCCTGCTGAGGGCCCTCCGCTACGAGCGCCCGCACCCGGCGGCCCGCACGGCGGTCCGTGCCGCCCTGCGCCTGAGAGGACGCGCCGTACGTCTGCTGCCTCCCCGCCGTACCCCGCACTACGCCCGCCAGAACCCCGAGATCAAGAGTTATCCGAACGGCTACGAGGTCGCCGCGCTCGGCACCTTCCCCGTGCCGGGACTCCGCGGCTGCCCCGTGCCGCACTCCCGGCGCACCTCGTAGCCGGTGCCGCCCGCGGTCACGCGTACTCACCGAGGGCTTGGCCCTTCTGTCCCGCGCGGGTGGCCAGCACCAGGTAGCGGTTGTCCTTGTCCACGTACGAGCGCAGCCGCCATCCCGAACCCGCCAGCAGCGGACGCAGACGGGGCTCGGCCCGCAGGTCGTCCGAGGTGATCGGGCGTCCGTGCCGCGCCGCGAGGACGGCACGGCCCACCGGGTGGAACAGTGCGAGCAGCCCTCCCGGACGGACGACCCGGGCCAGCTCGCGCAGGTTCTCGTCGGGCCGAGAAAGGTGCGAGATCAACCCCGCGCCGAACACCGCGTCCAGCACCCCCGTTCCCAGCGGGAGCCGGGCCACGTCCGCCTGCACGAGCAGGGCGTGCCGCGCCCTGTCCTTCCGTACCGCCGCGTCCAGCATCTCCCGCGTCAGATCCGCCCCGAGTACCGTCCCCGACGCGCCGACCGCCTCGCGGAGGTACGGAAGTGCCCGCCCCGTGCCGCAGCCGGCATCGAGCACCGCATGGCCCGGACGCAACGCCATGGCGGCGACGGCTTCCTCGTACGCGGGGCCGTCGTCCGGGAAGCGCGCGTCCCACTGAGCGGCGCGGACGCCGAAGAACTCCTGAACCTGCCTGTGGTCATCGGTCATGTCCCCATGATCGCCCGGCCGCACCCCTACTGGCCCTGCGCGCCCGGTCGTCCAAGGTGCGCGGGTTCGAGCCCGTGCCGGCCGCCGGTACCTCCCGTCCCGTTCCGCCAGTGCCCCGGCTGTCGCCCCTCTCGCCCCGGACCGGCCGCCGGGGGCCCCTACTGCTTGCCGCCACGGCGACAGTGGGTAAGGCTTGCGGGAGACCAGGGGGACCGGGGAACGAAAGAACGGGGAGAGCCGAAGCATGGTGCTCAACAAGGGACTTGACTGGCTGCTCGACGACCTGACCAACCGGATCCACGAGGTCCGGCACGCACTCGTCCTCTCCAACGACGGGCTGGTCACCGGGGCGAGCTCGGGCCTGGAGCGGGCGGACGCCGAGCACCTCGCCGCCGTATCCTCCGGCCTGCACAGCCTGGCCAAGGGTTCCGGGCGGCACTTCGGGGCGGGGCGGGTGCGCCAGACCATGATCGAGTTCGACGACGGGGTCCTCTTCGTCACCGCTGCCGGAGACGATAGCTGTCTGTGCGTGCTGAGCGCCGCCGAGGCGGACTTCGGGCAGGTCGCCTACGAAATGACCCTGCTGGTCAACCGGGTCGGAGAACACCTCGGGGTGGCGGCACGTACCCCCGGAGTCTGAGTGACCTGCAACAACGCGCCCATTCCGGGAGTTTTCCACAGGCCGGGCGCGGATCGTGCCCGCGAGCTACGGTCGTCACCGAGAGTGTTCGTACCTCACGGGGAGGACCGTCATGGTCGTACAGGAAGTACAGCAGGGCCGGGGAGCGCGGGCGACCGTGCACGCGGCCGAGATGCACGGGACGGTCACCGCCGTCCGGGCCGCTCAGGAACTCGGCCTGCGACGGAGCGAATTCGATCTTGCGGTGCAACTCGGCCGCATTCGGACCGTCGCGGACGGCGACGGCGGACGGCGCCGGGTCGCCCACGAAGAGCTCGACCGGTTGCGGGAGTCGAACCAGCGGGCCACCCCGCTCAAGGAGCGGCTGCGGACGGCCGGCACCGCGCAGGGCGCGGCCCTGATGGGCATCAGCCGCTTCCGTTTCACCGCGCTCGCCCGTGGCGGGTACCTCAGTCCGGTCAGGTTCCACCTCAACCGGTACCGGGCGGTGGTCTGGACCTACCTCGTCGAGGAACTGACCGACCTCGTCGCCCGCCACCCCGAACTGCTCGTCGGCAACTACCCCAAAGCCCTGCGCGACACCCTCGATGCGGGCGAGGACCGCCGCCCCCGCAACTGGCGCAGCCGACGCCTCGGCCAGCTGCTCAACCGCACCGAGGACCCCTGGGAGCAGGCGGCGCTCTTCAGTTCCCTCCTTCCTCCGCACGAGACCGCGGCGTTGGTGCGCGGCCCGCAGGAGGCGCAGCGACTCGCCGGCCTCGGGGCCGGTCTCGTCGCCGCCGAACCCTCGTCACCGGCGGCCCGCGAGGCCACGCGGCGGCTGCTGGTGGCCGACGATCCGGACGAGATCGCGTGGATCAGGACGAGCCTGGCGCTGGCTCTGCGGGATGCACGGGCCCGCTGCCCCCTGTCCGGCCCGGACCGGAGCTCCGTCGACGCCGGACGTGCGACGGGTCTTCTCCTCAGGCTCCCGCGCCGCGCCCACTGGGCGGTCGGCCGGGCGAAGGTGCGCCACTGGATGATCCGGGTGGTGCGGGGAAACCAGCCGAACCGGGGGAGGGGAGAGGCCGCGGTCCCCGCCCGATGAGGCAGACTGGCCGACGTGTCGTCTCCTCGCCGTGTCTGCCCCGTGTGCCGCCGTGACATCGCGGTCGTCGCCGCGCGCTTCGCCCGCCACGACCCGTCCGGTGCGCGGGGCACGACCGAGCTGATCTCCTGCCCCGGGTCACGTACCACGGCACCCCTCGACCCGGCCGTGCAGCCGTCGCTCGACGGCTACGTCCCACCCGAGTTCCCCGGTCAGTTGCCGCTGTTCTGACCGTCGAGGTAGCTCCAGCGCCCGTCGTCCCGCAGGAAGCGGCTCACCTCGTGCTGGCTGCCGCGCTTCCCCTCGTGCACGTAGTGCGCGCGGAACTCCACCGTCCCCGCCTGGTGGAAGGCGCTGCCGTCCGTGGTGGTGAGAATGTCCAGCCCCGTCCACCGGTGGGTGGGGTCCAGGCCGAGCGTGCCGGGCCGGGTGGCCGGGTGCCACGTGCGGAGCAGGTAGTCGGCATCAAGGACCACGAACGCGCTGTAGCGCGACCTCATCAGCCGCTCCGCGGTCGTCGCCGCCGCTTCCCCGCGGTGGAAACGGCCACAGCAGTCCCCGTAGGACTGCGCGCGCCCACAGGGGCAGGGCGCGGCGGAATCGAACTTCGTACGAGAACGAGGCATCTTGGACATGCCTCCATCCTCCCCGACGCTCTCCCTGCGTCCCGGTCGCACCCCTGGCCGGCCTGCGGAGAACCACGCAATCCTCGTGCGGGCCCGGTCGCGTGCCCTCAGAGGCCGCCCCGCAGCTGCTCCCACTCCCGGCGTTCCCGTTTGGTCGGCCGTCCCGCGCCCCGTTCCCGTACGCCGACGCCGAGCGCCTCCCGGGGCGGACGCGGCGCGCTCCTGTCCACGTAGCACTCGGCGGCGGGCACGGCCCCGACCCGTTTGCGGACCAGCTGGGACACGACGACCACCCGTTCCCACCCCTCCTGCCGCACCCGTACCTCGTCACCGATGCGCACCGGCTGGGCGGGTTTGGCCCGTTCCCCGTTGATCCGTACATGCCCGGCCCGGCACGCCGCAGCGGCCGTGGACCGTGTCTTCATCAGCCGCACGGACCAGATCCAACTGTCGACCCGTACGGTTCCCGCATCCGAACCCATGCAGCCACCCTAATGCCGCCCCGGGCGGTCCGGGCGGCCTCGCCGGCGGGGAGCTCCGCACCCGGTCCGGTGCCCGTCGTCGTCCAGCCCGGTCGCGGGGGCCGCACTCGCTCAGGCAGGAAGCCGGTTGGGATGGGACATCCGCCGGGCCGCGCGGAGCAGCGCCTGGATCTGCGGCCCCGCCTGGTCCATGCCGGTCACGGGAGTGGGGAACGGCAGCCGGACGTCGCTGTGCGTACGCGGGTACTCCAGACGCAGTGTGATGCCCAGCCGGTCCAGGGCCAGCGGCATCGCCCGGGTCAGGTCCGCCGTCCGGGGCGTGGGGACCAGTCTCAGCAGCAGGGGAATCAACTCGGAGTGCGAGTCGAGGAGATGGGTCAGCATTCCCGCTTCGGACGCTGCCAGCGGATCAGGGGCGACCGCTTCCAGTTCGTCGAGGGTGACGTAGGCACGGCCGTCCGCGTCCTCGATGACCGCCTGCCCGAACTCCATGCAGGTGCTTTCGTCGGACTCCGCCGGTGCCCGGTAGGGGGCTGCGAGCAGTCCGGCGACGGTGACCCGGGCACGTACCCGGTCCCGCACCGGCGTGGGGGCGATGTCGGTGAACTCCAGGCGCACGGGGATGCGTTCGCTGCCCGGGGGCGGCGGGACGTCCGGTGTGGGGGCGTGGACGTGGATGCGGCTCATTACTCCCGCGCCGTCGAGCCGGCGCACCTCGGTGTGCAGGCCGTCGCTGACGACCGTCATCGAGTGCGCGGCGGCCAGGACGGTCCGGACGCGCTCGGCGACGGTCGGCTGCGGGGCGCGGGAGCGGGGCAGGCGCATGCTGAATCTCCATGAGGGCAGGACGGGCGCACCAGGGCGGCGACTTAGGTAAGCCTAACCTAATGGCGCGTGCCCCGGTAGGACCCGCCCGTCCCGTGTCTACTGGAAGCGCGCGGTGTCGCCCGCCCCCTCGCGTACGATCTCCGCCTCACCGCTGGAGAAGTCGACGACCGTGGTCGGCACCGTTCCGCAGTCGCCCGAGTCGATCACCGCATCCACCACGTGGTCCAGACGTTCCTTGATCTCCCAGCCCTGCGTCATCGGCTCCTCCTGGTCGGGGAGGAGGAGCGTGCTGGACAGCAGCGGCTCACCCAGGTCGGCGACCAGGGCCTGCGCGACGACGTGGTCCGGGATCCGCACGCCGACCGTCTTCTTCTTCGGGTGCAGCAACTGACGGGGTACCTCCTTCGTCGCGGGCAGGATGAACGTGTAACTGCCGGGCGTGGCCGCCTTGATGGCGCGGAACACCTTGTTGTCCAGCTGGACGAACTGACCAAGCTGCGCGAAGTCGTGGCACACGAGGGTGAAGTGGTGGCGGTCGTCGAGATTGCGGATGGAGCGGATCCGGTTGATGCCGTCACGGTTGCCGAGCTGACAGCCCAACGCGTAGCACGAGTCCGTCGGATACGCGACGAGGGCACCCGACCGGATGCTGTCGGCCACGCTCTTGATGGTGCGCACCTGGGGGTTTTCGGGGTGTACGTCGAAGTACTTGGCCATTTGGCGATTCTAAGTGATCAGTGCCTCCGGCCCCGGCCCCTCCACAGGCCCCCTCCGGCCGCCCACCGGCCTCGCGTCTGTGCGCCCACAACCCGTAAAGCAAGTGGGCACGGTCCTCGTCGACCGCCCCGACGAACGTCCGCCGGGCACGCCCCACGCCGCCCCCGCCCCACGCCGCCCGGCGACACCCCCTAGGCTTCCCCGGCACGGCTGCCGCCGCGACCGGGCGGCCCCACCCGTTCTCCCCCTTCAGGAGCCCTCACCGTGTTCGACCCCGCAGCGAGCCTTCCGTACCCCGACGGCCTCCACCCGGACGCCGCTCCGGCCCCGCACGCCCTGCTCGCCCCCGTGCTCGGCCTTCTGGGTACCTGGTCCGGGCGGGGGAGTGGCGAATACCCCACCCTCGCCGAGGACTTCACGTACGCCCAGGAGGTCACTTTCAGCCACGACGGCCGCCCCTTCCTCCACTATGAGGCCCGGGCCTGGCTTATCGACGCCGACGGGACCCCGCTGCGCCCCTCCGCCAGGGAGAGCGGCTGGTGGCGGCTGCGGCCCGACGGCCGGATCGAGGCCCTGATCACCCAGCCCACCGGCATCGCCGAGATCGCGATCGGCCACGCCGCCGAGGGCACGGTGGATCTGGCCACCCGAGAGGTGGCCCTCGCTCCTACGGCCAAGCAGGTCGACGCCACCCGCCGCCGCTACACCCTCACCGACGACGGCACCCTCGCCTTCGTCCACGACCTCGCCGCCGTAGGCCAGCCCCTGCAGCACCATCTCGCGGCGCAGTTGCACCGCCGGGACTGAGACGCCTTGCGTCCCCGACCGGTTCCTGAGGGACGGGCAACATGCGGGTCGATGAAGAAGACATGGCCGTCCGGTCATCACTTCGAGTGTCTTTGCGCCTGCTTCGGGCCACGTGTGGGGAGCCTGGACTGCGGAAGCGGCCTACGCCACGGCACAAGCCACTTCCTTGCGCATCCGTACGAGTGAAGGACTTCGCAACATGCCCCACACCCCCCGCAAGCGCCTCGCCGTAGCCGTCGCGGCACTCGCCCTCGGTGGCAGCCTCACGGTCCCGGCCGCCACCGCCACCGCCTCCACCGCCTCCTCCGTCACCAGCGTGCGTCTCCAGGGCACCGCTCCCGCATGTGTGTCCCGCGATGTCATCAAGCAGAAGAAGCAGGTGGTCGTCACCAACCGCTGCGGCAAAACCATGCACCTGAAGGTGGTCATCAACAACGGGCCCGACCTCAAGTGCTGGACGTACCAGAACGGCGAGGGCTTCCTGTGGAAGTGGAAGCTCGGCTCGTACGGCAAGATCGTCACCTGCTGACCGCGGCCCCCGAGTGACGCAGGCGGCCGCCGACACGGGATCCCCGGTCGGCGGCCGCCGTCCCATCAGTACCTTGAAGCTGTCCATCGGTACGGCGCCGAGGCCTGATCATGGATCCTGTTCGATCAAGCCCAGCGCAAGCACGGGCCCGGATCCGCGGGCCCCAGGAGGAAACCGCAGCAATGGCAGCAACCTTCAAGACCGTCATGGACGTAAGGCCCGAACACCTCGACCAGGCGAGAGCCGTCGACCACGTGTTTCAACAGGCGATCGCCCCGGCCACCGTCAACTTCGACTTCGGCCACATACGGGAAGCCGCAGCCGCGATCCCCGACAGCTCCATCGTGAAGCTCGTACGGGGCTGGGGGCTGCAGGAGACCGCCCCCGTTGCGGTCATGGCGCTCTCCCTCAAGGAGGCGGTGCGCCAGGCACTGCCCGGCGAGTTCGCCGACGCCTCCTTCTGGGGTGCCGTCGAGCAGGAACTAGTCGGCGCGTTCACCGGCCTCGCCGCCCAGGAGGGCGCGCCGGGCCTCTCGTACTACGAGGAAACCTCCGAGCGCACCAGCTACTACCGCGACCTCTTCTTCGCCCTCCAGAGCGAGGAGACCGGAGAAAACCTGTACGCGATGGCGCTCTGCACCGACGTGAGCGTGGACCTGGACCGAGCCGCCGCGGGTGCGCTGCGACTCACCGACATCGCCCCGTTCCGGATTCGGCTCAACGCCGTCGTCGTACGCCAGAAACTCCGCCTCGCGGCCTGACAGTTCCCAGGATCCCGTAGCACTTCGGCCCCGTAACGCACGGGAACCGCCCGGAGATCCTCGCGAGGCTCCCGGAGAGCCACACCGTCCCGCCGTCCCGGGCCGGTTCGGCCCACGGATGCCACCCCGTCGCAGCGGCCCCGCCACGTGCGGACAGCCCGAGCCCCCTTCGCGGGCACCGCCCCACGCGACGCGACGCGTCACGCAGTGCGGGGGCCCGGTTTCACCGCCTTCGACACGGCGGCCAGCAGGGTCTCCACCTCCGCACCCCAGCGGGAACTGATCACCAGGTCACGGTCCGGGTCCACCCACAGCAGGTGGCTTCCGCCGTTGCCGCGCGCACAGCGACCGGTCACCGGCGCGGCCGGCCACACCGTCCCTCCGTCGTTCAGCCACCAGGACAGCCCGTAGTCGGACTTCACCCGGCACGGAGTCCACATCTCCTCGATCCACCGGAGGGAGACGACCTGCCGGTCACCCCAGTACCCGCCGCGCAGGCACAGCCATCCGATCCTGGCCAGGTCGAGCGCGCCGATCCACAGCCCGCCACCCCAGTGCGCCCCGCCGGACACCACCGGCAGCCGCACACCGTCGAGGTCGACGAACGAGTCGCGGTATCCGTGCCAGGACCAGTCTTCGGACGCCCCGATCGGAGCCATGATCCGCTCGCCCAGCAGCTCGGGCAGCGGGCGGCGCACGAGCGCGGTCAACGCCAGGGCCGCGAGATTGACCCGCACGTCGTTGTACGCCCACCCCTCACCCGGCGGACCGCCCACCGTCTCCGTACCCTCCCGGCGGCCCTGCGCGTCGACGCCGACGGGCTTCCCCCACAGCTCGCCCTCCCACTGGCTCGTCTGATCCAGCAGATGCCGCCACGTGATCTCCCGCCCGTGCCCGTCCGCGAGCTCCGGCAGGTCCACGGCGGCGGACACCGGTTCGTCCAGTCGCAACAGCCCGTCGTCGTACGCCACTCCCGCGACCAGCGACAACACGCTCTTCGTCGCGCTGTACGCCATCTCCGCCCGCCCGGGGTCGCCCCACGAGGCGATGACGCTGCCCCGCCGCACGACCACGCCGCTCGCCCCCTGTCCGTCCAGCAACGGCCCCAGCACCTCGCGGTGCGAGACGTCCGACACCTGGGTGGCGAGATACGAGGCCATGTCCCCGATCCCGGGCACCGGCCGCCCCGCCTGCTCGCGGACCGCACGCGCCACGGCCTCCCCGTCCACGCCCTCCCACGGATCGGCCGCCTCGGCCCCGTTCTCCAGAAACGCCGCCGCCTCGTGCACGACAAGCCCCCTCTGCGATTTTCCGACGAACACTGCGACGAACAGAGCTCAGCTGCCGAGCAGCCTCGCGAGTTCGGTCCTCGACCGTACCCCCAGCGCGGCGAACACATTGCGCAGGTGGTGGTCCACCGTCCGCGGGCTCACCGACAGCCGGACGGCCACCTCGCGATTGGTCGCGCCCTCCGCCACATACCGGGCGATGCGGTGCTGCTGCGGGGTCAGCCCGGCGAGCGACGACTGCTCGGAGGCGGGCCGGGCGTCGACCGCTTCCCCCGCCGCCCGCAACTCCCCGGCCGCACGCTCCGCCCAGCTGCGCGCCGAGCAGCGTTCGAAGCCCACCAGCGCGTCCCGCAGCGGGCCGCGGGCCTCCCGGGTACGACGCCGTCGACGCAGCCACTGCCCGTACAGCAACTGCGTGCGCGCCCGCTCGAAGTCGCCGCCCGCACGGTCGTGATGAACCAGCGCCTCCTCGTAGCGGGCGGCCGCCTCCTCCGGCGACGCCAGCAGAGCACGGCAGCGCGCCAGCAGCGCAGGGGCCTGCGGGTCGGCGGTGCGCCCGGCCCACAGGGCGAACTCCGCGACGGCGGCCGCCGCGCCCTCCTCCGCCGCGGACGGCACACCGTCGGACCCGGTGCCCGCGCGTCCGGCGACCACGGCGGCCTCCACGTAGCACGGCACGGCCAGCATCCGGGTCGCGAAATGACCGCGCCGCGGCCCCGGCCGCACCAGCGGTGCGAGCCGGGCAGCCGCCTCGGCGGGCCGGCCGCGGGCCAGCTCCGCCCGGGCGACCGCCCAGGTGGCGAGGGTCGCCGCCTGCAGGAGACCGTGCGGACCTGCCCCGTCCAGGGCCGCGTCGAAGTGCGCGGCGCACGCCGCACCGTCCCCCTCCACCGACGCCACGAGCGCCAGCACGGCGTGCAGGTGGGCCGCGGTATTGGGCTGCCCGGTACGCCGGGCGGCCTGCAGTCCCTCCTGCGCGTGGGCCCGCGCCCTGGCATGCCGACCGGCCCGCAACTCGGCGTGCGCCAGGTGCTCCAGAACCTTCGGCAGCAGTACGTCGGGGCCCGCCGCACGCACAGTGGCGAGCGTCCTGGCACCCGTACGGCACGCCGCGTCGACCTCGCCGAGTACCAGCGCCGACACGACGGCGCGCAACAGCTCCGCAGGGTCCCCCGTGTCCTCGGCCGCCGTGAGATTACGACGCAGCAGCGCGTGCCCCTGGGCGGTGCGCCCGGTGAGCACCGCACACATGCCGGAGCGGTACCGCAGGACGGCCGGGTCTCCCGCGGACACCGGTATGCGCCCCAGGGCCTCAAGGTATGCCGGGACATCCCCGGTCGCCCAGGCGGCCTCGGCGGCGCCGAGCAGCGCCTCCTGGGCACGGCGCGGATCGTACGGGGCGAGCTGCGCGGCCGCGCCGAGCAGGGCCTCACGGGCGTCCGCGGCGGGACCGTCGCGCAGCAGGAGCAGTCCGCGCACGCACAGCGTCGCGCTGTGCCCGGCACGGGAACCGGGGCGGGCCAGTAGGGCGCGGGCCCGGCCGGCGTCGCCCGCGAGCCGGGCCTGCTCGGCGGCCTCGGCGAGGCGGGCGGCGCGCAGCGTGTCGTCGGCGGTGAGGCCCGCGGCACGGGCGAGCGCCGCCGACCGCTCGGCGTGCGGGCGCGGAGCGACGGCGCCCGCCGCCAACTGCCCCGCGAGCACCGCGTCGTGGCCGGTGGCCGCGCAGGCCCGCTGGACCAGCCGCGGCAAGGACGCCGAGCCCGTCAGCAGCGTGGCCAGCAGTTCGTGCACCGCCCGGCGCCGGGCCGGGGACGCCCGGTGCAACACCGCGCGGCGCAGCAGCGGATGGCGGAAGTGCACCCGGTCTCCGGCGAGATGGAGGGCTCCGGCGCTCGCTCCGGGATCGAGCAGGACACGCTCGGGCAGTGCGGGACCGAGCCCGGCACGCGCCGCCGCACGCACCACCAGCGCCACGTCCGCACCCGCGCCGTCCGGCTCGTGCTCCGCGGCGGCCGCGGCCAGCAGGAGCAGAGTCCAGACCTGCGGCGAGAGACCGTCCAGGAGCGCCGCATGGGCCCGCAACACGCTTTCGCCCCCGGGCAGCGGATGCGGAAGGGCGGTGCGTCCCGCCAACTGCCCGGGGGAGAGGCGGGCGGTGAGCCCGGCGAGCAGAAGCGGATTGCCCGCGGCCGCCCGCAGCAACTCGCCCCGCACCACCGGATCCACGCCGTCCGCGTCCTCGGTGAGCCGGTCCAGCAGAGCGGAGGCCGCACCCTCGTCGAGGGGGCCGGGCCGCACAACGGGCAGCCCGGCGAAGTCCGTCTCGTCCACGGTGCTGAGCAGCACGGCGACCCGGCTGCCCGCCCCCAGCCGCCGGGCCGCGAACCCCAGAGCCGCACGCGAGTCGCGGTCCCAGCTGTGGGCGTCGTCGACGCACACCAGCAAGGGCCGCTCGGCACCGAGTCGGCGCAGGAATTCGAGCAGAACACCCGGCGGGATGCCCGAGCGCAGCACCCGGTCGGCCGGTACGGGAAGCGGACTCGGCGCCGCACAGAGCAGGGCGTGCAGTCCGCTGTGCGGGAGTGACCGCTCGGAGGGTGCGGCGGTGACGTGCAGGGCCGCACCCCCCGAGTCCGCGTGGTCGGCGAGGGCCCGCCGCAGGAGCGCCGTGCGGCCCTGCCCGGGCGGGGCGGCCACGACGAGCGCACCGCCGTGGCCTTTCCTTAGCCGCCCCAAAAGGTCGTCCAGGACGGCGAGTTCACTGCTGCGCCCGTACAGCCGCAGTGGGTGGCGCACGGTCGTGGAGGAGATCACACGGTCACGTTACTTCCGCGTAAACAACGGCGGAAGACTCCCGTCCGGCTGTCGGGCAGGGTGTGGGACACGGTCCCAACGCACGCCGGTCCCGGCTGTGCAGCGGCACAGCCGGGACCGGTTCCGCCGACCTTCGGGAGCGTCAGGAGGTGTGCGGGCAGTTGCCCCGGTACTCCGCGATCGTCAGACTCGGCTGCGGCAGCGGACACAGGAACTGCTCGTAGCGGGTGTCGTTGTCGATGAACCGCTTGAGCCACGAAAGGCTGTACTTGGCGATCGTGGTGTTGGACGTGTTCGGCGTGAAGTGCGAGGCGTTGCGCAGCTCCAGGTACGCCTTGTCCAGCGAGCCGGGCAGCGAACGGTAGAACGGCTCCGAGTGCGACGACACCGGGGCGACCGAGTCGCCGTCCGCACCGACGATCAGCGTGGGTGTACGCAGCTCGGGCCACGTCTTGTCGGTGTTCCAGCCGGTCAGCGGGATCGCCGCCTTCAGCGACGTACGGCTCTTCGCGGCCTCCAGGGAGCCGCCCCCGCCCATGGAGTGACCCATCACGCCCAGCCGGGAGGCGTCGACCCGGCCGCGCACCGAGCTCCGGGTCGTCAAGTAGTCGAGAGCGGCGAGAAGTTGACGGCCACGGCTGGCGGGCTGGTCGGACGTGGTGTTGGTGTCGATGGTGAAGACGACGAACCCCTGCGAGGCGAGCCGCGGGCCGAGCCAGGCGATGGACGACTGGGTCGCGGTGAAGCCCGGTGAGACGGCGACCGCGCCGAAGGTGCCCGCGGTGGTGGACGTCGGGTAGTAGATGGTGCCGCCGCCGAACCCGCTGACGCTCAGCGAGGACACCGACGTCTGCGAGGTGGCGAAGGAGCCGCGGCTCGCCTCGATGCTGGACTGCGTCGGGGCCGGGCCCCGCTCGTACGGATTGTCCGCGGCCTGCGCGCCGGGGACCGTCGCCGCCACCAGGCCGGCGGTGGCCAGGGCGGCGGCACACATGCCCTTGAGGGCGTGGGAACGGCTCAGGGTCCTGCGGTGGCGGCGCGGGGAGGTGCCGTCGGCGAGGAGGAGCTGCTGCACGAGGGGGGTCCTCTCATCGTGGCGGCTCCCGGCCGGGATGGGGATCGGAGCACATCGTCGCCGAGGCTCCGGGTGTCCGGGTGGAGGCCGCCGTTCTTCACTGGCAGACGCCACTCTGGCGGCGCACCCGCGTCGCGCACATCGGCGATATCACCGGTCCGCTCGCGCGGGGAGCGCCCGGGACCCACGGAGACCACGGACGCACGGGGCGAGCGGACGACGGCAGAGGGCCCCCTTCCCGGCAGAACTCCGGGAAGGGGGCCCTCTGGTCCGACTACACCTGCCGGCCGCTCACCTTCAGAGCGCCGGGTGCGCGTTCTTCAGCAGTTCCTGGAACTGGGCGGAGAACCAGTGCCCGGAGATCGGCGCGTCCGGCAGCGCGCCGGACATGCTGTTCCCGTTGCGGGGATTGCCGGTGTACGTCGGGTCGCACATCCGGTCGAAGCCCTTGCCCTCGGGGTTCGGGATCGCCTTGCTCGCACCGTCGGACTCGCCCGGCGGCTTGACCCAGACGTACGCGTCGATGCCCGCGGCGGGCGCCGTCCTCGGCCGTTCACCGAGGCCCGCCCCGGACTGGTTGCACCAGTTGCCGAGGTGGATGCGACGGTCGTAGCGCCCGCCGTTCACGAACGCGTCGACACTCGTCCGCGGCCCGGGCCCGGCCGGCCTCGCCGTACCGCCCCAGCCGTTGCGGGAGGTGTCGATGAGCATGCCGAGCCCGGAGTCGAATCCGAGCGAGACCAGCTTGGCGCGCATGGCCTGGGCGTAGCTCAGCTCGTCGGTGTAGCGGTTCCAGTCCACCCACTTCGACTGGCGTACGGAGGTCCCGTTGACGCTGTCGTCGATGGTGAAGTGGTCCTCCTTGAGCGCGCTGTAGTTGGCGGTGTTGACGATGAAACCGTGCACGTCGGCGAGGGTCGCGCCCTCGGTGGTCGCGGCTTCCTTGAACATCTCCGCGGAAGCGGAGAAGTTGTCGTCCCAGCCCAGCCAGCCGTGGTGGCCGGCGTCGACGTAGTTGTAGACGTTGGGGGCGTCACCCAGCTTGTTCAGGGCGTAACCGACGCCCTTCTGGTAGTTGCCGTTGGCCTTCATCACGTCACAGGCGGGAGTCGCCGTGGGGCGCGGAGTGACGTTGGTGACGAGGTTGGGCAGGGAATCGATCTCCACGGTGGTGACGATCCGCAGTCCGGCGTACTTGGGGTCCGCGAGGATCGCGGCGATGGGGTCGATGTACTCGCTCTTGTACCGGCCGATCTCGGTGGGGCCGAGTTCGCCGTTGGAGGCGAGCGCCGCACAGTCGCGGCCCGGCAGGTTGTAGATGACCAGCTGGACGGCGAGCTCTCCGCTGCCCTTCTGCTTCAGTGCCTCGTCCAGGTGGGCGCGCAGGCCCATGGAGGTGCTGCTGCCCTGGATGGCGGCGATCCGGTCGAGCCAGACGGCGGTCGGCTGCTGGGAGACGGCCGTGCCCCCCGGTTCGGCCGCGGCCTTGGCGGACCACTCCGGGTTCACGTACACCTTGGCGCCGGCGTACGGGTTGTCGACACGGTCACCGGGCGGATCCGTGGGGCCCGGGCCGGGGCCGGGTCCCGTACCGCCGTTGCACGTCACGCCGTTGAGCTTGAACGCGGTGGGTACGGCGTTCTCCCCGCTGACACTGGCGTTGAAGCCGAACGACGCCGAACCGCCGGTGCCGAGGCTGCCGTTGTACGACACGTTCTTCGCGGTGACCGCGGCGCCGGTCTGCGTGAGGGCGGCGTTCCAGCCCTGCGTGACCTTCTGACTTCCGGCGTAGACCCACTCCAGGGTCCAGCTGCTCACCGGGTCACCGGTGTTGGTGACAGTGACGTTCGCGCCGAAACCGCCGTTCCACTGACCTTGCACCTTGTAGTCGACGGTGCAGCCGGGGGCCGCGGCGCCCGCGGAGCCGGTCGCCACAGCGGTGACGCCCGCGGCCATGAACAGTGCGCAGGCCGCCGCCAGACCCGTACGGGTGCGGGACGGCCGTAACGGCTTCGGCGAAGGAGAGGCGGTGGGGGTGGCGCTGGAATGCACGGGGTGCTGCATGAGCGACTCCAGACAACTGAGGTGCTCCTGACAGAGCACCTAGCGAAGGGGGACCGCTCCCACTGGTGAGGCAGACCGTAGCGTCAACCAACGACAAGTAACAGACGTGTCGCGAACTTTCACTGTCGAATATCTTCGACTCTTCACCCTCCTTGACCCGCCAACGCGGACCACTCCACAGTGGGAGCGCTCCCACTGGTGCAAGGCTTGAACGTACGAACCCACACGGTTCAGGACGCCCGGCCACCGGGCGTCCTGAACCGGTGGAACCCCGCACCGCGAGGGTTCCTACATCTCGACCCTCAGCTCCCGCAGTCCCCGCATGACGAAGTGGGGCCTGCGCTCCGGTTCCTGCGCCAGTCGCAGACCCGGCGCCTGTACGAGCAGCGCACGCATCGAAGAGGCCAGTTCGAGACGGGCCAGAGGTGCGCCGATGCAGTAATGGATGCCGGCGCTGAACGAAAGGTGAGGATTCTCAGACCTGGTCAGATCCAGCCGCTCCGGCCGTGCGAAGACCGCAGGATCGTGGTTGGCGGAGCCGAAGAGCAGCGCGACCTCCGCCCCCCGCCCGATCGTCACCCCGTCGATCTCGATGTCGTCGAGCACCCAGCGTTCGAAGAGCTGGAGCGGGGTGTCGTACCGCATCAGTTCCTCCACCGCGGTGGGCAGCAACCCGTCCGGATCGGCCCGCAGCGCTGCCAGCTGTCCCGGATTGCGGAACAGCGCGTACCAGCCGTTCGTGGTCGCGTTCACCGTCGCTTCGTGACCGGCGTTCAACAGCAGCACGCAGGTGGAGATCACCTCCTGCTCACTGAGCCGCTCGCCGTCCTCATGTGCGGCGATCAGCCCGGACAGCAGGTCGCCTCCCGGATCGCCGCGCCTTACGGCAATCAACTCACGGAGATAGGAGGAGAATTCGACCGATGCGCGAACTGCCCGCCGCGCTGTCTCCGGCGACGGATTCAGCTCGTACATACCGCAGATGTCCGCCGACCACGGTCGCAGCAAGGCCCGATCGGACTCCGGAATGCCCAGCATGTGCGCGATGACGGCCACCGGCAGGGGCTCCGCGACAGCGGCGAGCAGATCACCACCGCCCTCCGCCACCAGCCCGCCGACCAGCTCGGAGGCCAACGCGTCCACGAAGGGCGCGAGTTGCGTCACCGTCCGTGGCGTGAAGGCCTTCGAGACCAGGCGGCGGATCCGCGTGTGGTCCGGCGGCTCAAGGTCGAGCATCCCGTGGTCATTGAGCACCTGGAACGGCTCGTGCTCGGAAGGCGGCGCCGCACGCCCGAATTCCTCGTGCGTAAAACGGTGCTGGTACGAGCGTCCGAGACGCCGGTCCCGCAGCAACGCCGACACGTCGGCGTGGTGCGGCACCAACCACTGCCGCGTCGGCTCGAACCAGTGCACCCGGCCGCGGTCGCGCAACTCGGCATAGGCAGGGCAGGGGTCGGCCAGGAACTCCGGCGACCACGGGTCGAAAACATCATCCATGAGCGGACGCTAACCCTCGGGCCACCACCGGGACCAGACCGGCCGGGCGCAGCCCCGCCACCCACCGCAGCCAAGGCACCGGCACCACGAGTGCCGCTGCCGCCACCGGAGCTCTTCTCGTCATGGGTCCTCCCGGAGACGCGCGCGGCTTGCCCCGGTCCAGGCCAGCAGTTTTTCCACGTCCCACGTATTCACCACGCGCTCGGCCGGCACCCCGCATTCCTCTGCCCGCGCGCACCCGATCACCTGCCAGTCCAGCTGCCCGGGGGCGTGCGCGTCGGTGTCCACGGCGAACAGCGCCCCCGCCGCCACGGCCCGGCGAAGCAGCCTGCGGGGCGGGTCGAGCCGTTCCGGTCGGCTGTTGATCTCCACGGCCGTGCCCGCCCTCGCGCAGGCCGCGAACACCGCTTCCGCGTCGAACTGCGACTCGGCCCGGCCACGGCCGGTGACCAAGCGGCCGGTGCAGTGGCCCAGCACGTCGGCGCGAGGGTTGCTGACGGCGGCCACCATGCGACGGGTCATCGCTGCCGCGTCCATCCGGAGCTTGGAGTGCACCGACACCACGACCAGGTCCAGCCGGTCGAGCAGTTCCGGCTCCTGGTCGAGTCCGCCATCGTCGAGGATGTCGCACTCGATGCCCGTCAGGAGCCGGAAAGGCGCCCACTGGGCGTTCAGCTCCGCCACCAGGTCCAGCTGCTCGGCCAACCGCTCGGGCGACAGGCCGTGGGCCACCGTCAGCCGGGGGGAGTGATCGGTGAGTACCGCCCAGTCGTGCCCGAGGTCCCGCGCCGCCCGCCCCATCGCCGCCACAGGGCTGCCGCCGTCCGACCAGTCGGAGTGCAGATGACAGTCGCCCTTCAACAGGGCCCGTAGCTCACTGCCGGCGCCGCCCTCGACGAGCGGAGCCCGGGCTTCCCCCTCCAGGCGTTCCAGGTAAGCGGGCACCCCGCCCGCCAGAGCCTCCCCGATCACGCCCGCGGTCTTGGGGCCGATGCCCTTCAGCGTCTCCAGCGACCCTTTCGCCGTACGTTCGGCCAGCTCGCCGGGCACCAGCCCGCGGACCACCGCTGCGGCAGTGCGGAAGGCCCGCACGCGGTACGTCGGAGCGCGCCCGCGCTCCAGCAGGAACGCGATGCGTTCGAGTGCCTCCACGGCTTCCATCGCCACCTCCGGCCGCCGACGGGGTTCTCGCCGGCCCGTACCGTTCCTCCAGGCTGCCCCGACACGCACGGCGCGGCATCTCGGGCACGCGCCCGCCCCGTGCGTGCGCCCACTGCCGCTGCTGCGCGGTGATCTGCTTCCGGAGGTGTCTTCGACGACGACGGCCGTGCGCCGTTCGGGTTGCGGCGCGCCGGTCGGCGTTGATGCCTGGTCGCTATTCCCAGAGAACTTTCTGTGGCGAGTCGGTGCAGTTCCCGTCGATCAGGGCGACTCGCGTTGCCTCGGCCGTGCACTCGTCGGCGAGGAAGGCGCTGCACCTCTCGACGGTCCCCCCTCCCCGCCTCCTTATCGGACCGTCCAACGGCGCCCGTTTACTGCGGGACGGGGGCGGTCTGCGGGGAAGTCGAGCTCCGGAGCGAATTACGGCATGAGGAGGTCAACACGCGGCGACATGCAGGGACACGAAGTGAGTGTTTTCCGTCCTCGGAGCGAGTTTCGGGAGGAGAGGGGCACACGATGGAGAGGCCGATAGCGGGAGGTACCGGCCTGGGTGTGATCTAGGTCCATAGCTGTCCTAGTTGGGCTCTATGGTCGTTACCGCACCTGGGACCGCAAGAGAGGATGGGACCGATGAAGCACACCGCACCCGAGGGTTACACCAGCGTGGCGCCGTGGGTGGTCACCGATGACACCGGAGCGCTGCTCGACTTCATTACTGCCGCGTTCGATGGCGAGGAGATCGCGCGGGTACCGGTCGAGGACGGCACCATCGGCCACGGTGAGATCCGTGTCGGTGACACCGTGGTGCTCGCCTTCGACCGTCGGCCCGACTGGCCGGTGATGCCCTCATTGCTGCGTATCTACGTCCCGGACGCGGACGCCGCGATGACTTCCGCGGTCGCGCACGGGGCGCAGGTGGTCACCAAGACCGCTGACAGCGCGTGGGGGGACCGCGGTGGCCGGGTACGGGATCCGTTCGGCAACATCTGGTGGGTGGTGAGCCGGGTGGAGGACGTCGCACCGGAACGGGCCGAGGAGCGTATGTTCGAACCGGAGTGCGCCGAGGCAATGCGTGTGGCCCAGGAGACGCTGGATGCGGCACTGAGCGGACGGGCTTCAGGCGTGGCAAGCGCCCCGTGCCGCCCGAGCCGCTGAGCATTTCCTGGTTTGCAATACTGGCTGCCGGGGGGGGGCATGCCTGCGCGATGAGGAAGCCCCTGGCAGGCGAGTCCCCGGCGGAGATCGCTCGCACCTGCCAGGAAGTTCGCGCGGTTGCCCGGCCGTCGGACCGAGGGGTGCCCGCCTCCGCGCGCGTTCGTTGCACTCGTGGACCCCGCAAACATGACAGCGGCGCCCGGATTGCCGACAGTCTCGGTACCTCCGTCGACACCGCCGCCCACTGCTGAACCTCTGCCATCGGCACTCTGCTCGCCGAACGGGGGCCTGCCCGTCGAAGGCCACAGCTCGCGACCAGGCGCATCTTCCGCAGAGCCCGGCGCAGCCCGCCTGAATGATGCGCACCCCCCGGCCGTTCTCGCCCTGACGGGCAACCCTGGGCGCCCCGTAGTTCTTCACGCGTTTCAACGCCGTCGCGGAGAGTTTCACGCCAATTTGCGTCCCGCTCGCGGACAGAGGTATAGACCAATGATATACATGCGCCTGGTGCTCGTCCGAGCGCTCTCCGTCACCACGCCCAGCGAGGACCAGTGACCTTGGCTGCACACGCCGACGCTTCGCGTCTTCCGATCTACCTGCGGGTCGCCGCGCAGATCCACGAGGAGCTGACGTTACGTCACGTGCCGCCCGGAGAACGGCTGCCCAGCGAACGATCCCTCGCGGCCGCCCACCGGGCCAGCCGCGAGACGATCCGCCAGGCCCTGCACCACCTGCGTGAACAGGGCATCGTGGCCACGGACAGGAGCGGCTCGTACGTGCTCCCGGCCGACGACCGTCCTGCGGTGCCGCGCTCGGACGCCACTCCGGTCTTCCCCGGAGGTGTCGTCGCCGAAGCGCTCGCGACGGCGTGCAGCGCGGAACTTCTTTTCCGGCCCGCACCAACGGACATCGCCCGCGTTCTGGGGCTGACGAGCGGTGTGCGCACCCTCGTGCACCGGCAGCAGGTCACCGGACCGGCCGGCGACCTCATCCAGCGGGCCACCACGTATTTCTCCCGTACGGCGCTGGAGGAGATCCCCCAACTAGCCCGCCGGGGGCGCAACATGCGCCGGCGCTTCAAGCCGGACCTGCGCCGTCTCTACCAGTGGATGGACGAAGCCGGACTGCGGCCCGTCTGCGAGGAGACCCTCACCGTGACCCCGCCCCCGGCGCGTGCCGCCGGGACCGCGGACCTCCGGGTCCGCCGCATCGTGAGCGACCAGCTCGATCGCCCGCTGGAGGTCACCGACCTGACCATCACCGCCGGGTCGGGAAGCCTGAACTACCGCTTCTCGTTGGCGGTCGCCCCCGCACTGGCGGCGCGGTAGGGCAACGCGGGGGCGGGGGCGGAGCGTCAGGAATCCGGTACGCACCCTCTCCGCCAGTCTCTTGGGATCTGCCTGCTCGCTCGGAAGGCTCTGGTGCCGGGGGTTCCTGCGAGGGAGAGGGCCTTGAGGGTACGCGCGGCCGGGCATCGCGCAGTGAAATCTGCACCCTCAAGCCGGGGCAGACACCCAACTCCGACAAGTTGATGTCGGCCGTCGACTGGTCCTCGGCCGCCGACTTCGAGGGCCTGGAGGACAACTTCGTGTCCCGGGCGACCGGCAACATCAAGGTCCCGCAGAACGGTACTTACGCCTTCCGGCTGATCAGCGACGACGGCTCGCGCCTGAGCGTCGGCGAACGGACCGTCATCGAGCACGACGGCCTGCACGGCCCCGAACCCAAGGACGGTTCGATCGACCTGGTGGCCGGCTATCAGCCGCTGCTTATCGAGCACTTCGAGCGTTCGGGCACGGGTCGTCCACGTGCGCTCACCCCGTTCCTTCAGTTCGACCGACGGTGCACAGCTGTGGAGCACCGAGGTGTGGTACACGCTGAACCAGCTGCCGGGTACGGCATCCAGCCAGGGTGAGGTGAAGGGCGTCAACGGCAAGTGCCTGGACGTCGACGGCTCCCAGACCGCCGACGGCACGAAGGTCCAGCTGTGGACCTGCAACGGCTCCGGCGCCCAGGCCTGGCAGCCTCAGGCCAACGGCTCGGTACGCAATCCGCAGACGGGCAAATGCCTCGACGCATCCGGCGGCACCTGGAACGACGGAACCCCCGTCCACCTGTGGACCTGTCACACCGGACCCAACCAGAAATGGACCCTGCCGTGACGCCGCCGACGGCGCGCACGGCTTGACGCGAGGGTCATGGCGGCGGGGGCCGGGGCTACTACCGGCTCTCGCCCGTAGCCGGGACCCCGCTGCCCTCCGGCGGATCAGCACAGCACGGTCGACGGACAAGGTCGACGGGCAGATCGTGCGAGCTCAGCGGCGCGCCTCGGGTGCCTCCTGCAGAGGGGCACGCCGACGCGGGCCGCTGAGGGGCGCGGCTGTGGCCGCAGGCATGCGTGCGCGGGGCGCGCTTCACCCTTTTCGGCGGAAGGCGGTGTCCCGTCTGCCTTTCGGCGGGAACCGGGTGGCGCAGATCATGACTCCGGAGGAGACCGCGGAGGCACTGAACGCGATCACGAGGCAGGCGGCGGGCGGGAGTTGGGTGAGTGCCTGGCGGGCGCGGCGCAGGCGGACGGAGAAGTCGCTCGCGGAGCCGCCGGTGCGCCCCGCCCGGACGTCGGCGCGGATCAGCACGCGACGTAGCGGTAGCCGACGCCGCGGACCGTTTCTATGGCCTTGCGGTACGGGGAGCCCAGCTTCCGCCGCAGGCGGGCGATGTGGACGTCGATGGTCCTGTGGTCCGCGGAAACGGGGGAGGACCACAGCGCGGAGTACAGCATCTCGCGGGTGTGCACCCGCAGAGGGTGGGCGACGAGATGTGCGAACAGGTCGAACTCCAGCCGGGTGAAGTGAAGTCGGCGTCCGGCCACCGTGACGGTGCGGGAGTCGGTGTTCACCTGGACCTGCTGCGCGCCGGCCGGTACCGGGGGAGCGTCCGGCGACTCCGCGTCCATGGGCACGAGAACGAGGTACCCCGTCAGGAAAGGCCTGCCCTGCGGGGCCGGGAGCGCGGAGGGCGGAAGTGCGAACCACGAGGCATGAGCCAGCTCACGCCACGGGGCCGGCGGGCCTTCCGCCCGCCGCAATGCGGGGAACCCCGTTCCGCGGGAGAAGCCGGGACCGGGCGTACGGGTAATGCTCACGAGAAGTCGCATCCTCTCTCGGGGCCGCGGCGCCTCGCGTACACGCCGCTCCGCGACCGCACGTGGCGGGTGTTGTCCGTCCTGCGCCCGATCGACACTACCGGTGACCGATCGCGATCGGAATGTAACTTCCGGAAGGTGGGATTCTATGGCTGGATTGTGTCGTGCGACCCCGGGTAACGCCTCGTCGGCCTGCGCGTCGCGGCGCGCCCGGACCCTTTACGGAGCCGCGCGCCACCTGGAGACAACGGCTGCGCGAAATTCGTGATGTTCCGTCAGTTGCCGTGCTGCCGCGCCCTTTTGCGTCTGCGGCGAACCGGAGGCGCCCGAGGTGGCCGGCCGCCCACCGGCGAGCGCCCTACTGGCGCAGCGCGAACTCCGGGTCGTTGAGGGGCGCACGCAGCACTGCTTCCGTGGACTTCGGCCCTGTCCCGCGAAGTGGAACGCCAGCCGGTGCCGCCGTTCCTTTCCTCGGGCATTCGGAAGCAGACGGTGTTCCCGTGGAAGAGCTCGTCCAGGGGCACCGCAGCACTGGAGGAGGTGCCGGCCTCGACAGGGTCGCGGCGATCGGGGATGCTTCGCGCGATGACCAGAATCAATGACACACCCCCCGCGTGGGACGACCGCACCCAGCTCGCTACGTTTCTCGACTACGCACGTGGCACCGCCCGCGCCAAGTGCGAAGGCGTCTCTCAGGAGAACGCGCGCAGGGCTCTCCTGCCGGGCTCACCGCTGATGACCATGAGCGGTGTGATCAACCACCTCCGCTGGGTCGAGTACTACTGGTTCCAAGTGGTCTTCCTCGGCGAGGAAGACCGGGCCCCCATGACGGACGAGGACCCCGACCGCGAGATGCGTATCGCCGTCGACTTCCCCCTCACGCAGTTGCTCGACGAATACACCGAACAGAGCAGCCGCTACCGCGAACTGGTCGCCGGGAGCGACCTGGAGAAGCAGGCTCAGCGAACCATCCGCAACGGCGTCCACGTCGACTTGCGCTGGATAATGCACCACCTCACCGAGGAGACGGCCCGCCACAACGGCCACCTGGACATCCTGCGCGAGATGCTCGACGGCACAACCGGCTACTAGATTCGGCGGAGATCACCGGCGGGGCCGGAGTCGGAGCGACGCGAGGGTGCCGGTGCCGCGAAAGAGGTAGCCGCGCTTGCCGGACCCTGCGCCCGCGTGAGCCTGGGATCCCGGCCCAGCTCGGTGCCCTGCCGCTCAGCCCCGAAACGATCCAGCGTCCGGCCGCAGCGGCCGAGACCAACCCCGGAAGCTGCTGATTGCCCTCGTCGGGATCCATGCGCTCTACCCGCACCAGGCCCGAGCGCTGCCCCGGACCGGCGCTGACCCGCAGCACCTGTGCGCGGTGTGCAACATCACTCCGGAGACCGGACTCCGGCACACCCGCTTCTTCCACCCCGGCCCCACGGACAGCCACGACGTATCCGGCTGCAACGTGGAAACATCGTGACCGACCTCCACGCTCACCTGCTCGCCGCCCTCGCCGGGATCGGCGGTGAGCTGGAGCTCCCAGCTACCCGTAACGGGCACTTCGGGGGCGCGGTCATCCTGGAAGGCTGCGCGGTCAGCGCCGGCCGCCGCCGACGCGGCGGTCGTCCGCCAGTCCGGTGAGCGGGCCGAACTCGCAGGCAAGCTGGCTCCACGTCAGAACCTCGCCACAGCGGGCCGGGAACTCCTTCGGGTTGAACTCGGGCATGGTCCAGGTGCCAGTGCCCCGGTCCCGCAGCCACAGGTCCCCGTCACCGTCGACCACAGTCGGCGGGACCGGTACGGGCTCGGCCTGATCGGTGGGCTCCCAGGTGACCCGGCCCGGGTGGGAAGCCCGGCGCAGCTCGGTGGTGGCCAGCCGCGCGGCCAAGTCACGGGTGGACTCATCGGCCTCCTTGACCGACGCGAGTCGGAACGCGTCGTCAAGTACGGGCAGGGCTGGATTCTTGCTGCGCTTCGAACTCATACGCTGACTACCTCCGGTAGGGGGCGTCACATCCGTTATGGCACCCCGCAGAGGAATACGGTAACCGAGGCGGGAGCCGGGCGGGCTACGGCCACTGTCCAGCGGAGGCGCTGGCACACCGTGCGGTGGGGGTAGGCGGTGAGCTGGTCCTGAGGCTGGCCCAACCCGTGGTGGTACGCGTCGGCGTCGGAGCGTGGAGATTTTTGGACCCGGTGCAGGCGGGGGGCTGCGCTCAAATCCTCCCTACCCTGAACCGGCCATCCACCCGGTTCGCGAAACAGCCGTTCGCCAACCCGTCACGACGTGGGACGGGTTCTCGCACCGGTGGCGCAGATCGCAGGCAGGCGGCTGACCGAGCTCTGGTGGACGTGTTCGCAGAGTGGTAGCACTGCGTGCCCGAAGGCCACCGCGCTGGAGAAAGGTCACACGATGCGCCGTGACCATCAGTCGTTATGTCCGGAAACTGAGGTCGGCCCGGTCTGGGTACGAGAGGAGCGGCGCGCTCGCAGGCGACGGATCACCCAGGCTGTCAGGAGCAGAAGGCCCAGGAGCACGGCGATCACGGCGGGCCCGGCACTGTCCAGGGTGTGCGCGAGTGCCCGCTGCACGGCCCCGGCTCCGTCGATGACAGGGTCGGTGGTGGCGGGGTCGCGCTGGACACGGATCTCGTACCAGCCGTAGTACGCGACGTACAGGCCGACGAGGAGGAGGAGTCCGCCGCCGATACGGGGCGCGAGCGCGCCGGCGCGGCGCAGGTGGCCCACGGCGGTGCTGCGGGTGAGGGCGACGGTGAGAGACGCGACGCCCACGATCAGACCCATGCCTACCGCGTACGCGGCGAACAGGATGATGCCCTGACCCGTGGAGCCGCTGCGGAACGCGGAGACGACGATGGCGAGGAACGGCGCGATGGTGCAGCCCAGGGACGCGGTGGCGTACGCCATACCGAACAGGGCCATCGAAGGGACGGAGCGGGTGACCGTGGGTGCGCGTCGGACTTTCGGCATCAGGGCGGGCAGCCGGCGGCCGACGAGCAACCATGCTCCGGCCGCGCCCATCAGGATGCCGAACGTGATGGTGAACCAGGGCAGATGTTCCTGGACCTGTCCGGCGACGGGCTGGATGGCCAGGCCGAATATGCCGAAGAGGGCGGCGAAGCCGACGGTGATCGAAATGGTCGCGGTCAGGGCCCGGCCGACGGCGACGGCGCGGGTGGGGCTGTCGTCGCCGAGGACGAGGAGGGACAGGTAGGCGGGGAGCAGGGCGAAGCCGCACGGGTTGACGGCGGCGAGTATGCCCGCGGTGAGCGCGAGGGCGAGTGGCAGGTCGGACATCGTGGTTCAGCCGGTCAGTCCGGCGACCTTCTCGGCCAGCCCCTTGCCCCCGGGCAGGACCCCTTCGTAGACGGTCCTGCCGTCTTTGTCGAGGATGACGTAGCGGCTCTGCTCGGTGACCTTGAACCGCTTCCAGAGCTCGCCCGTCTCGTCGGACAGCTGGGGGAATCCGTCGGTCCCCGTGTCGGCGACGAAGTCCTTCATGGCGGTGTTCTTGTCCAGCCCCGCCACGCCGACGACATTGGCCTTGCCCGCGTGGTCGGCTGCGACCTTCGCGGTCTCGGCGGCCTGGGCCTTGCACTTGGGGCACCAGGGTGCCCAGAACCACAGCACGGCCGGCTTGCCCGCAAGCGTCTCGCCGTTGAAGGGCGTGCCGTCCACCGTGGTCGCGGTGAACCGAAGCGCCTGTGGCACCGCGGGTCCGGCGGTTGTGGTGTCGCCCGAGTCGGGGGAGGCGGACGGCTGTGCCGGGGACGAGGCATTCGAGGGCGAGGTGCCCGCTGCCGCGTCCTCGGCGCCACTGCCGGCACCACATGCGGTGAGGGTGAACAGGGCGGCGGCGAGGGCTGCTGGGAGGACGGTGCGGGCGCGCATGGAAGTCTCCTGTGTGCTGGGGATGAGTGTGACAGTAGATCCTCCGCTCCGACCGGGACGGTGGGGTGCTCTTACGGTTTGATGACGTCAGGTGCCGAGCCGGGCCGACCAGAGGCGCCTCGAAGCCCGCGCCAATGCCGACGGGGCACGACTGGCGCCGGCAGCTCAGCCCCGATCCACGGTGCGCAGGGCACGCGCCAGCCACTCCAGCTCCCTGGTGGCGTCGGGCGAGGCATGCTGCCCGCGCACACGGGCCACGAGCGTGCGATAACGCTCCGCCTGCGCCTCGATCCCGGCCTCCAGGCTGCGCAGCACGGCAGCCCGGTCCGCGTCACCGAACAGTTCGGACAGCACCTCGGCCGCTGCCCGCCCTTCGGGAGCGACCCCGCGCCCCCTTGCCTCCACGACGCTCTGTACGACGTGCTTGGCCCACCAGATGGACGCGCCGGGGGGACGGCTGTTTCCCGGCGCGGGCGTGTTGAGCTCCAGCCACGTGCGAAACCGGGTGCGAAATGCGGGCTCCCGTACCAGTTCGGCCAGTTCGATCCAGGCGTCGACCTGCTCGGGTGCGGGATCGTCGGGCAACTCGACGCTGTAGGTGCGTATGCGGTCGCGCAGGTGCGGGTCCAGATCGAGACTGCCGAACACCTCCTCCTTGAACTCGTCGACGATCTGGTCTCGTTCGGCGGCGGAAAGCCGCGCCAACCGGTTCATCAGGGCTGTCTCCTCAGCGGTCGAACCGCGTCTCGATACGGTGGACAGGACGGCCCGGCTCACCCTGAGCGAGCGGATCTGCGCGTCGAGCGCGGCCACGTGCGCGTCGGCGACCTCGGAGACCGTGGCGCGTCCGCCCAGGACGCGGCACACCTCGTCGAGGCCCAGGCCCAGCTCTCGCAGGGTGCGGACCAGCTCGACACGGGCCACGGACCCGGCGTCGTAGAGCCGGTAGCCGCTCGCGGAGCGCGCCACAGGCGGCACCGCACCCTCGTCCGACCAGAAGCGCAGGGTACGCACCGGCAGCCCGGTGCGGTGCGCGAGCCGGCCGATGGTGAGCAGGGTGGGGCGTTCGTCGTCCATGAGTGGGATCTTGGACCCTCCAGCCGCTGGAAAGTCCAGGTCTTGCGCAGAGACAGTCATATCCCCGTTGTCGGACGAGCGAGCTGCGCGTGCGGCACCCGGACCCTGAGCCTGGGAACGTCGCAGGGCGAATGGTCCGGAAAGGGTGTTGCGGGATCCGCCCGCCGCGTCCGACGATCATACGGTCGCCCCGTGGAGGCGGCGGCCGGGAACGACACCGCAGCGGAAGGTGTCCCTGCTCCGTGACGGGGGGTCTGTGGTGCTGCGTATCCATTTCACCGCGGAGGACCTCGCCCGTACCCGGGTGGCGGCTACCCTCGGCGCCGCTGCGGAGACGTATTACAGCCTGGAGATGTTGTGCCGGCCTTCGCTCCCGCTGCCCTTTCAGCGATGGCGCTCCAGCGTGGCCGGCCGGCTGAGCAAGGACGCCCGGCCCCTCACCGCGCTGCTGCCCGTCCGAGGCCCGGGTCTCGACCTGCTGGCGCTGGCCGGCGACTCGCCCGACATCGGCCACGCCGTGGAGGCCCTGCTGCGGGCATCCCCCACTCTGATGCGCCGCGAGGTGGGAACCGTCACTGTCGATCCCGCCCACATGTCATGGGCGCGGGCCGTCGCCGACGGGGACAACGATGCTCGGCGGTTGCTGGCCGCCGGTCTCGTGTCCTGCCACCAGGCGACGGTGGCACCGTACTGGGCGGCTGCCCGAACGCGGCTGGACGCCGTGCGCGCGCAGTACGCCCGCACGTTCCTGGACGGCGGAGTCGACGCTCTGCTGGCCTCGCTGAGCCCGCAACTGATGCGCTGGCGTCCGCCCGTGCTGGAAGTGCGCTACCCCCGCCCGGTGGAGGTCCACCTGGGAGGCCAAGGGCTGATCCTGGTGCCGACCTTGTTCTCCTGGCACCGGTCCAGCCTGTTGCACGATCCGTACGACGACACGGTGGTGCCGCGGCTGACCGTCCCCGCGGTGACCGACCCGGCCAACGGCACCGCCCTGTGGCACCCGGGGGGCGTCACGGCAGACGAAGCCCTGGGGGCCCTGCTCGGACATACCCGGGCCGCGGCGCTGCGCGCAACCGCCGACGGCTGCAGCACCACCGAGCTGGCCGCGCGACTGGGGGTTTCCCCGCCGGCCGCCAGCCAGCACGCCAAAGCGTTGCGCGACGCGCGTCTGATCACTACCAGCCGGCGCGGTGGTTCCGTACTGCACACGACCACCGCCCTGGGCCGGGAACTGCTGGACGGGGCCCAGCAGCGCGGCCCGGCCGCGGCCCATTGAGCCCTGGCTCCAGTGCGTGGCGCACGTCCAGGCAACCAGTTGAACGCGCAAGGCGTCACCGCACGAAGGGGCAAGCCGCGAACCACCTTTAAGGCACAGCTTCACAGCTTGCTGTAGATCTGGTAGTTCCCCATAGTTCCGAGGGACCGGAGACCTTCTCCTTCCAAGGAGTGCCCATGAAGCTTTCCCTCGGCCCCGTACGGGTCGCCGCAATGGCGGCGTCAAGCGCCGTACTGGCCCTTCTGGCGGTTCCCGGAGCGGCTCACGCCGGGATGGAGCGCGCGCCCGGAGCGGGACAGACAGCCACGAGCGCATCCGTGCCATGCGGTTTCTACAGGTACACAGTCCGCGAGTCGCGATTCGCCGGGTACAACCACTGCGGCCCTACGACGGTACGGGTACACGTAGACGTAGCGGGCGGCGGGAGCGGGAACGACTATCACCTGTGCGTCAGCCCCGGCGCCAAGGACTTCCCGGGCGCGGGGCCGAATTACCTCAACGCCTACTACATCGGCGGTGCCGGCTGCCCGAGCGGCCACAAGTCCGCGCACACGCCTCACTGAGCGGCGTGCGCAGAGGGCCCACCGGCCCGATGACGGGGAGGCGTTCCCGCCACACCTGAGGCTCCTGTGTCGTGGTGGGGTGCGCGGCGCCGCAACTAGACAGCGGCGCAGGGGCCCTGCCGGGCCCTGTACCCCGCCCTGCCCGTCCTCGCACGCGGGCGGGGGTACTGACGGACCTGGAGTCCAGGTCGCAGACCGGTGGGTCTCAGCGAGGCGCGGAAGAACTCACGGGGTGCCGTGCGTCAGTTCATCAGGTGCCAGTGGTGGCCGTTGCCCATGTGCGGGGCCAGTGTGCGGGCCCGCTGCCACATGCCCTGGAACTGCTGGGCGGGGCGTTGCTGCTCGCCGTGGAGGGCGTTGAGGACGAGCAGGGCGCCGGTGAGGGCCGGGATCGCCCACTGGGCGCAGGACAGGTGGCGTTCGGCCCGGTCGGTGTCGACCGGGTGGCGGTCGGCCTTCCTCGCGTCCTGGGGGTCCTGGGAGGAGGCGTGTTCGATCTTCTTGCCCAGGACGCGGGCGTAGGCCGTGGCGGCCAGCGCGGTGCCGGTGAGGACGGTCTTGGCCAGGGTGGAGGCGGCGACGCCCTGCTGGGTGGCGACGCGTGCGGCGTTGGCGCCCAGCAGGCCGCTGGAGCCCACCAGGTGCGCCCCGATCGCGACGGCGTTGACCGGCGTCCATTTGGCCCAGGCCGAGCTTGCGGTCCGGGCGCTCTCCTCCCAGCTGTCGCCCTGCTCCTTCGCCGCGCAGTTGAGGCCGACCGCGCCCATCAGGGAGCCGCCGAACCATGCGGCCAGACCCACATCGTGCAGGCTGCGCAGGACGGTATTGCGTTCGGACATGGGGTGACTCCTCTTGCGGCGACGGGAGCGCCGACAGGCCCGTCGGCGCCTCCGCCACCGTCCCCCGAGCGGTTCGGGAGCGCCATCCGGGTTGGTCCGAACGGCCCCCGGGAGTCGTTGGCGGAGCCGGCGGCTCCGCAGGGTCGCCGGGCCGGGCGCCCCGCAGCGCGTCGGCCTCGCAGCCGAGGACGACATGCCCGCGGCGAGTGACCGACTCGGTGCTGCCGCGACAGGGAGGGTGCAACGGGGCGCAGCGGCGGCCCGGTCAAGAACGAGGTCTTCGAGCTGGGTTCGCCCGTGCCACGGTGCAGCCCGCACTTCGCCGCCCCCGGACGGGGATCCGTGGTCCCGCCCGGAGGGCCGGGATGCGATGCCCGTAGGGACGAACCCGCCGTTCGCGTGCCCGTGACACTGCGCGGCCGATGGTCCTTGACCGGTTGTGCGCTGTCGTGCCAACTCCTGGGCGCAGGAGGTCAAAGCGGTCGATCCGGTCGCTCGTAGCTTGAGGAAGTGCCGAGCCGCGGATACGGCGGGCACGTTACCGATTGCTTCGAGAGGACCCCTCATGTTCGACATCAACAAGGTGCAGGCCGCCCCCAGCAAGGATCTGCTCACGCCCGACAACTCGGTCATGCTCTTCGTGGACCACCAGCCGCAGATGTTCTTCGGCACCGGGAGCGGCGATCGCGCAGCGATCATCAACAGCACCGTCGGTCTCGCCAAGGCGGCTCGGGCATTCGATGTGCCGGCCGTCCTGACCACGGTTGCCGCCGATTCGTTCTCCGGACCCCTGCTGCCCCAGCTCGCCGAGGTGTTCCCCGGGCAGGAGGCCATCGACCGTACGTCCATGAACGCCTGGGAGGACGAGGCGCTCGTGGCGGCGGTGAGGGCGACCGGGCGCAAGAAGATCATCTTGTCCGGCCTGTGGACCGAGGTCTGCCTGGTGCTGCCCGCGCTGTCCGCGCTGGAGCAGGGATACGAGGTGTACGTGGTCTCCGACGCCTCCGGCGGCGTCAGCCCGGCCGCCCACGAGCACGCGCTCCAGCGGATGATCGCTGCTGGAGCCGTCCCGGTGACCTGGGTGCAGGTGCTCCTGGAGCTGCAGCGCGACTGGGCGCGCCAGGAGTCGTACGGCGCGGTCATGGAGATCGTCAAGGCCCATGCGGGCGCATACGGCCTGGGCGTCGTGTACGCGCAGAGCGTCATCGGCGCGCACGCCGCCGGCTGACCCCTGTGGACACCGGCATTCTGATCCTGCGTCTGCTGGTGGGACTGCTCGTCGCCGGCCACGGTGTGCAGAAGATCAGTTCGCACCTGGGCGGCAGGGGACTCGACGGCGGCACGGAGGAATTCCGCGCGGACGGTTTCCGCGGCGGTGCCCTCACCGCCCTGGCGGCGGGCGGTGGCCAGATCGGATCGGGCCTGCTGCTCGCCGCCGGCCTCCTGACCCCGCTCGCCGCGACCGGCGCCATCGGGGTCATGACGGTCGCGCTCACGGTCAAATGGCGCCACGGGCTCTGGGTGCAGAACGACGGATACGAGTACCCGCTCGTCCTCATCGGTACCGCCGCCGCTCTCGCCGCCACTGGACCGGGGGCCTGGTCCTTGGACGCGGCCATCGGCCTCGCGCCGTACCCCCAGTGGTGGGCGGCGCTCGTGCTCGTGGCCGGTCTCGGCAGCGGACTCCTCACCCGGCTCGTCCTGCACCGGCCCGCCGCCCCGGCGATCGCCGACCGCTGAGCACGAGCCGCACAGAACGGGTCCGGCCGCCCGTGTGCCCCGACCGGGCGGCCGGGCCCTTCCCCACCCATCGTCCGAACAAAAGGAGCATTTGATGGACACCCTTACGACCCCGCTCGGTGGCGGCCAGCCGCTGTCGCACCAGAAGGGCGCCGGGACCCAGGCGTTCGGCACGCTCAAGCAGTTGCCGATCGGGCTCGGCCACGACACCCGCATGTACGCCTGCCAGCGGCTGAACCGCGTTCTCGCCGACACGCAGATCCTCTACTCCCTCTACAAGAAGCACCATTGGCTCATGCGGGGCGCGACCTTCTACTCGCTTCACCTGATGCTGGACAAGCACGCGGAAGCCCAGCTGGTCATCGTGGACGCGCTGGCCGAGCGGGTCCAGAGCCTCGGCGGCGTCGCCGTCGGGGACCCGCGCCACGTCGCGGAACTGACGGCGATCCCCCGGCCACCGGACGGCGTGGAGCCGGTGCCCGTCATGCTGTATCGCGGCTCCTCGACGCACACGAGCGGATCCTGATCGACGCCCGGGACGCCGCCGCCCGGCTCTCCGCGGAGGGGGACGAGGGCAGCACCGACCTGCTCGTCTCCGATGTCGTACGCACCGGCGAGGCGCAGGTGTGGTTCCTGGCCGAGCACCTCGTCGACACCCCTCTGGTGCGCGGCTGACGGACACGTACGCCGACCCGCACGACGTCGTCGTGGGCGGCGGCGAGTGCTCCTACCGTGCCTGCGTGCCGGGCAGGACCTTGCTGCCTCCCGGCGCCGTCCGAGCGGAGGCCCGGTCGGCCGACGGGGCCCGACAGGCGGTCACGACGGCACCGGACCGGGCGCGGTGACGACGCCGGCCGGGCCGGCCCCGGCCGTGTGAAGGCCCTCGTCCACATCGCCGCGTCCATCGCGGACGAGGACGAGCACGATCCCGTCCTTGGCGTTGACCGCCACCGCCGGCAAGAACCTCCCGCCGGCAGCCGAGCGGTTGATGCTCCGGCGCGCAGGCTCGCACATCACCGAAGTGGACGCGTCGCACGCCGTGGTCGTCTCCTGTCCAGGCGTGGACACCGACGTGATCCTCGACGCCGTACGGGCGACCCGCCGAGCACCCCGGCCCGCGTCCTCCCGTACATCCCCAGAAGGAGAAAACCCTCATGAAGAACCGTCCGATCCTCGAACCCGCCGCCCAGGCCTTCGCCGACGCCACCTCCCAGCCGCCGTACCTCTACCAGATCCCCGTCGCCGAAGGCCGTAAGGCCGTGGACGGTGTCCAGAGCGGTCCGGGCGTTCCTCTGCCCGAGGTCGACGAGGAGTGGATCACCGTCCACGGCGGACCGACCGGCGATGTCCGCGCCCGGGTCGTCCGCCCCCGCGGCGTCACAGGACCGCTTCCCGTCGTCCTCTACCTCCACGGCGCGGGGTGGGTCTTCGGCAATGCCCACACCCACGACCGGCTCGTCCGCGAGCTCACCGTCGCCACCCGGGCGGCCGTGGTGTTCCCCGAGTACGACCTCTCGCCCGAAGCGCGCTACCCCGTCGCGATCGAACAGAACTACAGCGTCGCCCAGTGGATCGCCCGCGAGGGCCACCACAAGGACCTCGACGGCACGCGGATCGCCGTCGCGGGCGACTCCGTGGGCGGCAACATGAGCGCCGCCCTCACCCTCATGGCCAAGCAGCGCGGCGACGTCGTGTTCGTCCAGCAGGTCCTCTTCTACCCGGTCACGGACGCGAGCTGTGACACCGACTCGTACCACCTGTTCGGCGAGGGCTACTTCCTGCGCCGCGATGCCATGCAGTGGTTCTGGGACCAGTACACGACCGCCGAGGCCGAGCGGGCCCAGATCACCGCCTCCCCGCTGCGTGCCTCCACCGAGCAGCTCGGCGGCCTGCCGCCGGCCCTGGTCATCACTGCCGAGGCCGACGTTCTGCGCGACGAGGGCGAGGCGTACGCGGCGAAGCTCCGCGCCGCCGGAGTCCCCGTCACCGCCCTGCGCGTCCAGGGCGTCATCCACGACTTCGTGATGCTGAACGCACTGCGCGAGACACAGGGCGCGTCACTCGCCATCGGTCTCGCCGCCGACACACTGCGCAAGGCCCTCGCATGACCGGGCCGTCGACGAGCATGCCGGTGGCGGGCGTGGTCCCCGCCCCGCGCCGGGAGCGCGAGCACGCCGACCTCCTCGTCCGCAACGCCAAGGTCTTCACCGGTGACCCCGACCGGCCGGAGGCCAGAGCCGTCGCGATCCGCGACGGCAGGGTCGCGGCCCTCGGTGACGACCACGACCTCGCCCACCTCGTCGGGCCGGAAACGAAGGTCGTCGACGCCCTCGGCCGCCGGGTGATCCCCGGCCTCAACGACTCGCACCTGCATGTCATCCGGGGCGGCCTGAACTACGTCCTGGAACTGCGCTGGGACGGGGTGCGCAGTCTGCGTCACGCCCTGGCCATGCTGCGCGAACAGGCCGGTCGCACCCCCAAGGGACAGTGGATCCGCGTCGTGGGCGGTTGGACCGCCGAACAGTTCGCCGAGCGCAGGATGCCGACCGTCGCGGAGCTGAACGCCGCCGCGCCCGACACCCCGGTCTTCGTCCTGCACCTGTACCAGTCGGCGCTGATGAACCGCGCCGCCGTCAAGGCCGCCGGATTCACCCGGGAAACCCCCGACCCGCGTGGCGGGCAGATCGTACGAGGCCGGGACGGCGAACCCAACGGTGTGCTCCTCGCCGCCCCGAGCGCGCTCATCCTGTACTCGACCCTGGCCAAGGCGCCGGCTCTCGACGAGGCCGACAAGCGGACGTCGACGCGCCACTTCCTGCGCGAGCTGAACCGCTTCGGGCTGACGTCCGCGGTCGACGCCGCCGGCGGGTTCCAGAACTTCCCCGACAACTACGCCACGGTCGTCGACCTCGCCCGCTCGGGGGAGCTGACCCTCCGGATCGCCTACCACCTCTTCCCGCAGACGGCCGGACAGGAACTCGCCGACCTGAAGCGCTGGACCGAGACGGTCAAGCCCGGGGACGGGGACGAGTGGCTCCGGCTCAACGGCGCCGGAGAGAACCTGACCTGGGCCGCCGCCGACTTCGAGAACTTCTCCGAACCCCGGCCCGAACTCGCCGCGGGCTACGAGAGCGAATTCGAGAGCGCCGTCCGGCTGCTGCTCGAGAACGGCTGGGGCTTCCGGCTCCACGCGACCTACGACGAGACGATCCGCCGCGACCTGGCCGTCTTCGAGAAGCTCGCGGCCGAAGGGCTGTTTCCCGGGGGCAACCGCTGGCTGTTCGACCACGCGGAGACCGTCTCGGCCGACAGCCTCGGCCGGATCGCCGCCCTCGGCGGGGCCGTCTCCGTACAGAACCGGATGTCCTTCCAGGGCGCCGCGTTCCTCGGCCGCTACGGCGCCGAGGCCACCTCCCACTCCCCGCCGGTCCGGGCCATGCTCGACCAAGGACTGACCGTCGCCGCCGGAACCGACGCCACCCGGGTCTCTTCGTACAACCCCTGGGTCGCACTGCACTGGCTGGTCACCGGGCGCACCGTCGGCGGCACCGCCCTCTACCCGGCCGCCAACCTGATCGACCGGACGACCGCCCTCGGCCTCTACACCCGCGGCGGCGCGCAGCTCACCGGCGAACAGGACGTCAAGGGCGTACTGCGAGAGGGGTGTTACGCGGACCTCGCGATCCTGTCGGACGACTACCTCACCGTGTCCGAGGCCGTCATCCCCGACATCGAGTCCGTCCTCACGGTCGTCGGCGGCCGCATCGTCTACGCGACCGCCGAGTACGAGGGCCTCGACGAGACAGTCCCGCCGGTGAGCCCCGAGTGGAGTCCGGTGGCCCACTTCGGCGGCTACCAGAACGGTGCTCAGCAGGCGGTGTCCGTGGCCGAGGCCGTCGCCGAGTCCGAGCAGCACCGTCGCTGGCGCGTCGCCCGCGGCTCCGTCCCCGACACGACGCCGTCCTTCGTCGACCCCTGCTTCGCGCACTGAAAGAGAGATCCACCCGATGTCCGCAACCTCCTCCGCCGCCGACGGCGACGTTCCGGCCAGCTCGCCGGACGCGCCCCCGGAACGCCGTTTCGAACCGGACCTCCGGTCGATGACACGGATCAACCTGCGCCCCATCGCCTCACCCATGCCGCTCGGCTTCTTCACGATAGCCATCGCCTCCGTGATGACGGGCTGCCTCCAGCTCGGGCTCTTCGACGAGGAGGCCCGCGCCGCAGTCGCCTTCACCGTGCTTCCCGCCTCCGTCCTCCAACTTCTGGTCAGTTTCCTGGCGTTCGGCGCCCGTGACGTGATCGCGGCGACGCTGATGGCGGTCTTCGCCGGCAGCTGGCTGCCGTACGCGCTCATCATGCTCAGCGACGCGGCCGACGGCCTCCAGGTCCTCGGCGTGTTCAACCTGGCGCTCCTGTGCTTCGGGGCCCTGATGACCGCCGTGACCGGGCCCAAGCGCGCGCTGTGGCTCGTCCTCGCGGTCTCCCTGCCCCGCTGGGCGGCCACCGGCCTCGGGGGCATCACCGGCGCCGAATGGCTGACGCGCACGTCCGGCGCGCTCGGCCTCGTGGTGGCGCTGGTCGCGATGTACACGGCGTTCGCCCTGATGCTGGAGGACATGCGCAGCGAGCAGGTCCTGCCCATCGGTCGCAGCGGCCCCGCCCACCTCGCAGTGGAAGGCGACCTGGCCGTCCAGCTCCGCAACCTGGAACGCCAGGCGGGCGTGCGCCGCACGCTCTGACCACAGCCACGCACTCCGTCACCCTCACGACCGCCCAGGAGCACCCATGGAACCGCAAGTGACGGACCGGGCCGACAAGTCCCGCTACGAGATCCTCGGCGGCGACGGCAACACCGAGACCGCGGGCTTCGCCGAATACCACCTCTCGGAGGGCGAGATCGCCTTCCTCCACACCGAGATCGACAACCGGTTCGCCGGCCGAGGCCTGGGCGGGCTGCTCGCCCGCGGGATCCTCGACGACGCCCGGACCCGAGGACTGCGCGTCCTGCCGTACTGCCCCTTCATCCGGGGCTGGATCGGCAAACACCCCGAGTACACCGGCCTGGTGCCCGAGGCCGACCGCGCCCGCTTCGGCCTGTGAGGCACCGCGCATCCCCTTCCCCTGTCCCCAACCACATCCCCCTTCACCCCTGAGGAGTTCCTTCATGTCCCGACACGCCCGCCCCACCGTCGTTCTGGTCCACGGCGCCTTCGCCGACGCCTCCAGCTTCGCCCGCGTCATTCCCGAGCTGACCGCCGCCGGCATGGACGTGGTGGCCCCTGCGGTGCCCAACCGCAGCCTCGTCGACGACGCCGCGTACATCGCCTCGGTGATCCGCGCCGTCGAAGGCCCCGTGATCCTGGTCGGACACTCCTACGGCGGTGCCGTCATCACCCTCGCCGGCACGGAGGACAATGTCCGCGCACTGGTGTACCTCGCGGGATACGCGCTGGAGGAGGGCGAAAGCCTGGGCGAGCTCCAGGGCCGCTTCCCCGACTCCGGTCTTGCCGACGCGCTCGTCTACACCCCGTTCCCGGTGGCCGGCTCCGCCGAGACCGGCACCGACGTCTCGGTGGAGATCGAGAAGTTCCCCGCCCTCTTCGCCGCGGACGTCGACCCCGCCCTCGCCGCGGTGCTCGCCGTCTCCCAGCGCCCCCTGGCCGCACGTGCCTTCTCCGAGGCGGCGCCCGTCGCGGCCTGGAAGACCAAACCCTCGTGGGGCATGGTCGCCTCGTCCGACCGCACGATCAACCCCGATGTGGAGCGCTACGGGTACGAGCGCGCCGGCATGACCACCGTCGAGGTCGACTCCTCCCACCTGGTCATGCTCGCCCGGCCCGAGGCCGTGGCGGAGCTGATCCAGGACGCGGCCCGGTCCACGGTCCACTGACCCGATCGTTCAAGGTCGAACGATTAGTCGATAATGTTCGAGCGCTGGTAGCTTCTGATCGCCCCCGAGGACCCCTCGGCGGGCGATCGGAGGAGACACACCCATGAGGTTCGGCGCGAGGCTCGCGCTCGCCGTCATCGCCCTCGCCGCCCTTGCCACCGCCTGCGGTGTTCCGCAGGGCAGTGGTGCGCAGCCGCACACCGCCGTCGACTGCGGGTCGTACGCCAGGTACGGCAAGCACCCCGGCACCAAGGTCACCGTCTACGCGGAGAACCGGGACCGGGAGGCCGACCTGTTCGAAGAGACCTGGGCGGACTTCGCGCACTGCACGGGAATCGACGTCCAGTACGAGGGGGACGGGGAGTTCGAGGCCCAGATCCAGCTCCGGGTCGACGGCGGGAGTGCGCCGGATGTGGCGTTCTTCCCTCAGCCCGGCCTCCTGGAACGCTTCGCGCGGGCAGGGAAGCTCAAGCCCGCGAGCGCCGGGGTCGTGGCTCTCGCGAAGCAGGGCTGGTCGGCCGACTGGAACAGCTACGCGACCATTGACGGCACCCTCTACGGCACGCCGCTGGTCGCGAACGTGAAATCGTTCGTCTGGTACTCGCCGAGGTTCTTCCGCGACAGGGGACTGAGCGTTCCCCGCACATGGTCCGAGCTGATGGCCGTGACGGAGAAGGTCGCGGCGTCGGGCGTCAAGCCGTGGTGCGCGGGCATCGAGTCCGCCGAGGCGACCGGCTGGCCCGTGACGGACTGGATCGAGGACGTCCTGCTGCGCCAGCAGGGCACCGACGTCTACGACCGGTGGACCGCCCACGAGATCCCGTTCAACGACCCGCGGGTGATCAAGGCCATGGACACCGTGGGGTCCATCCTCAAGAACGACCGGTACGCCAACGGCGGTTTCGGCCCGGCCCGCTCGATGGCGTCGATCTCTTTCCAGGAGGCCGGCACACCGGTTCTCTCCGGCGACTGTGCGATGCACCGCCAGGCCTCGTTCTATGCCGACATGTGGCCACAGGGCACCGAGATCGGACCGGACAAGGACGTCTACGCCTTCCTCCTGCCGGGGGCCGACCCGGCCCGCCGCCCCGTACTGGGCGGCGGGGTGTTCACCGCGGTGTTCGCCGACCGTCCCGAAGTACGGGCCTACCAGGAGTATCTGGCCTCCGCGGACTTCGCGAACGCGCGCATGAAGAAGGGCCCGTTCGTCTCGGCGAACAAGGGCGTGGATCCGGCGAATGCCGCCACCCCGGTCGACAGGCTCTCGATCCAGCTGCTCCAGGACTCCAGGACACAGTTCAGGTTCGACGGTTCGGACCTGATGCCCGCTTCGGTCGGCGCCGGGACGTTCTGGAAGGGATCCGTCGACTGGATCGGCGGCGCCGGCACCCGGCAGGTCGCCGATTCCGTCGAACGGTCCTGGCCGAGCCGCTGATGCCGTTCGACGTCGTCGCGCAGCAGCCCAAGCTGCTGTACCTGCTCCAGGGCGTCGCCGCCTTCGCGGCGGTGGTCTCCCTGCTCCTGCTGGCGCTGCACCGGGGGCGGGTACGGAGGAGGGCCGCGGCCCTGCTTCTGCTGGCCCCCGCGCTGCTGTTGCTCACGGTCGGTCTTCTCCTGCCCGGACTGCGCACCCTGGGCCTGTCGTTCACCGGCACCGGGGGAGACACATGGGCCGGCTTCGACAACTACGTGTGGATGGTCACCGACCCCGGAGCGCTGGTGGCGCTGCGCAACACCTTGGCGTGGGTGGTGCTCGTGCCGTTGCTGGCCGCCTCGGTCGGTCTGCTCTACGCGGCGGCCGTCGTACGGTCGCGGTTGCGAGTGTTCGCGCTGTCCCTCGTCCTGATGCCGATGGCGATCTCCTTCGTCGGCGCGGGTGTCGTCTGGAAGTTCGTCTATGCCTACCGGCCCGCGGAGGCCGCGCAGATCGGACTGCTGAACCAGCTCGCCGTCGCGTTCGGCGGCGAACCGAGGCAATGGCTCGTGGACTCTCCCTGGAACATCCTGTTCCTCATCGTGGTGATGGTGTGGACACAGGCGGGCTTCGCGGCCGTCCTGCTGGCCGGCGCGATCAGCGCCGTGCCCGGGGAGCTGACCGAGGCGGCCCTACTCGACGGCGCGTCCCGGCGGCAGATCTTCTGGCGGATCACCATGCCGTCGATCAGGCCCACTCTGCTCGTCGTGGTCCTCGTCCAGGCGATCGGCACCTTCAAGGCCTTCGACATCGTCAAGACCATGACCGGTGGACAGTTCGGTACGGGTGTCATCGCCCACGAGATGTACGACCAGGCCTTCCGTTACGGCGAGACCGGCCGCGGTGCGGCGCTCGCCGTACTTCTCTTCGTCCTCGTCACCCCCCTCGTCGCCCACCAGCTCCGGGCACGGCGGAGGGCTGCGTGAACGGCGTCCGGGAGCAGCTGGCCTCCCGCACCTTCGCGTCGATCGCCATGGTGATCGGGGTCCTCTGGACGACTCCGACACTCGGTCTGCTGATCTCCTCGTTCCGTCCCGAGCAGGAGATCAAGACGACGGGCTGGTGGACCGTGTTCGGTACGCCGCATCTCACCCTCGACAACTACGGCGAGGTACTGTCCGGCGGCGGGAACGGGGCGGGGCGGCTCGCGGAGCACTTCGTCAATTCCGTCGTCATCACCCTCCCTTCGGTGCTGTTCCCGCTCGTGCTGGCGTTCTTCGCCGCGTACGCCCTGGCGTGGATCGAGTTCAGGGGACGGGACGCGCTCGTCGTGGGCATCTTCGCGCTCCAGGTAGTGCCGCTCCAGATGGCCCTCGTCCCCCTCCTGAAGCTGTTCTCCCAGGGCTGGCTGTTCCTGCCCGCGTGGAATCCCACCGGTCCCGCGCGCTTCGGCCAGTTCTGGTTCGCCCACACGGTCTTCGCGCTGCCGTTCGCGGTGTTCCTCCTGCACCACTTCCTGGCGGGGCTCCCTCGGGCCCTGATCGAGGCCGCCCGCGTCGACGGCGCGTCGCACGGGACGCTGCTGCTGCGGATCGTGCTGCCCCTGGCCCGCCCGGCCCTGAGTTCCCTTGCCGTCATCCAGTTCATCTGGGTGTGGAACGACCTCGTCGTGGCGCTGACGCTGTCGGGCGGGACGGCCGAGACCGCGCCGATGACGGTCAGACTGGCGAGCCTGGCCGGGACGTACGGCAATGAGTGGCAGCGGCTGACCGCAGGAGCCTTCGTGGCGGCGTTCGTTCCGCTGCTCGTCTTCTTCTCCCTCCGGCGGTACTTCGCGCGGGGACTGCTCGCCGGATCGGTCAAGGGATGAGCCCCCACCGGCCCGAGGGAGGAGACCTGGCGGTTCCGGGGAGCGCGGGGCTGAGCAGGCCCGGGCTGCGTGGCCGCGAAGCCGAACTGCAGCAGCTGCGCGCCCTGGTCGAGGCGGTGAGGGACGGCACAGGAGGAGCGGTCGCGCTGCTCCTGGGCGAGCCCGGGATCGGGAAGACCGTACTGCTGCAGGAGACCGTCTCGATCGCGCGGGCCCACGGGTTCGTCGTCAGCCACGGACGAGCCGAGGAACTGCACGAGCTGGCACCGCTCGCGTCACTGGCCTCCGGCCTTCTGCACGGTGACCCGCCGCTGCTGTCCAGCAAGGACTTCGCTGACCTCGCCGGCCATCACGACCAGCGCATCTGGCTCGTCGAACGACTGGCCCAGCTGATCGAGGAACGCTCGGCAGGCACACCCGTACTGGTCGCGGTCGACGACGTCCAATGGGCCGACCCGCTGAGCCGGTTCGCCCTGAGTGTCATGCCGGCACGGCTGCTCAGCTCCCCAGTCCTCTGGCTGCTCACGGGCAGGAACGACCCGGAACTGTACGGGCAGGGGCCGCGGACAACGACCCTCCCCCTGCGGCCGCTGTCCGACACGGCCCTGGCCGAGCTGGCACGGGACGTCCTCGGCGGAGACGTGCCGACGCAGGTCGCGGAACTCGTCGACGGGGCCGGAGGCAACCCCTTCCTCGCGACCGAGATGCTCACGGGCATCGTGGTGTCGGGCGCCGACGGGCCGGAGCCGCCGGAGCGGCTGGTCCTCGGTGTACGCGACCGGCTGGCCGCCCTCCGGCCGGACACCCTTCACTTCCTGCGGATCGGCTCGGTCCTCGGCCGCGCGTTCTCGCTCGCGGACGCCGCCGCCCTGTGCGGACGGCCCGCCTGGGGGCTCAGCGCCGAAGTGGACGAGGCGATCGCCGCCGCCCTCCTCCACGACGACGGCGAACGTCTCGTGTTCCGCCACGACCTGCTCCGCCAGGCGGTCTACGCCGATCTCGCCCCCTCCGTACGCCGGGCGCTCCACCGTGAGGCCGCCAGCCGGCTCGTCGCGGTGGGCCGGAGTTCCACCGACGCGGTCCCGCACCTGCTGAAGAGCGCCGAACCCGGCGACCAGGAGGCGATAGGTCTGCTCGGCACGGCCGCCACGGACGTGCTCGCCGCGATGCCCGACCTCGCTGCCGACCTGGCCGTACGCGCCCTGGAACTCGTACCGCCCCACGCGCCCATGCTGTTCGACGTCGGAGAACGGGCCATCGTCGCGCTGACCCGCGCGGGCCGGTACACCCAGGCACGGGTCACCGGCGACAGACTGCTCGCCCGGCAGCCGCCCCTGGACGTCTTCGCCCGTCTGCAGTCCGTACTCGGCGACACGCTGTGGCACCTCGACGACGTGCACGAGCTGACCCGCCGCTCGACAGCGGCACTCGTCGCCGTCACCGACCCGGTGGTCCGCGCCCGGCTCACTGCCCGGCAGGCCCTCGCCCGGTCCCGCGGGCGCGACCTCCAGGCCGCTCGCGAGGCGGGTGAACGGGCCCTCACCGAGGCGGAGCTGTCCGGTGACCGTGAGGCCCGTGTCCTCGCGCTGTGGGGCCTCGGTGAGATTGCCCTCAACGCGGGCGACTGCGCCGCCGCCGTCGAACACCACACGGCACTGAGCGTGTTCGACACGGCCTTCCTGCCCGAGGAGGCCGTCGCCCGGATCCACGTGGACGACTTCGACACCGTACGGCGACTGCTCCGGACGGCGGGCGACGCACCCCTGCGCCCCGCCATGCTGATGTGGGCCCAGGCAACCCTGCACATGGGGCTCGGCCGGCTCGACGACGCGGACGCCGACCTCGTCACCGCCGAGCGGCTCGAAGCGGACCTCCACGTGCCCGGCAACCTGGTCAACATCCGCGTCAACCGCGGCCTCCTCGCGATACTGCGCGGCGACCGCGAAGCCGCGCGGGAACACCTGGACGTCGTGCGGGCGACCATGGCCGAGCGGCCGAACACGGGCAACCACGCCACGCACCAGTACTTCGAGGCCGTCGTCGCCGACGCCGACGGCCATCACGCGGCAGCGGCCGAACGGCTCAGGTCCGTGCAGCGTGACCACCCCTTCCTCCGATGGCGGCTGCTGCGCCCCCATGTCGTCCAGGCCGTGCAGATCGCCCTGCGCGGCGGGGACCGGGCCCTGGCCCAGGACCTCGCGGCCCAGGCGGCAGAACACGCCACCCGCAACCCCTTCGTGCCGACCGCACAAGGGACGTCCGCCCACGCCGCAGGCCTGGTGAACGCCGACCACGCACTCCTGGAGCGATCGGTCCACGTCCTGCTCACCGGCCCCCGGCCGCTGCCCCTCGCCGCCGCGTCCGCCGACCTCGGGCGCGCTCTTCTCGCATCAGGCGACCCCGCTGCGACACCTGCCCTGACCAGGGCGCACGACATCTACGCCCAGGCAGGGGCCGATGCCGAGGCGGACCGGGTGCGGGCCGATCCGGCACAAACCGCCAGCCGTTCCCGCCGTAGCACCGGGGGCCGCCGGCCGCGCCCCGGCCAGGGCTGGGACGCGCTCACGGCCTCGGAACGCAAGGTGGCCCGGCTGATCGCCGCGGGCCACACCAACCGGTCGGCCGCACAGGCCCTCGTCGTCTCTCCGCACACGGTCAACACCCATCTGGCGTCGATCTTCCGCAAGCTCTCGGTGCGCTCACGGGTCCACCTGGCCCGGATCGTGCTCGCGCAGGGCGACGCCGGACCGGTCACCGGCGGCTGAGTGACCTCTGCGCCCCCGTGCCAGGTGTGGTGCGCGGTACGGCAACAGGGGCCGCGGGACCGGACCTAGCGTGACGGGCATACCGCGCCGCTTCGACGCGCGAACCGGCCGTCCCGAAACGAAGGAGCATCCCCATGCCGTACATCACCGTGGGCCAGGAGAACACCAACCCCGTCGAGCTGTACTTCGAGGACCAGGGCGCCGGGCAGCCCGTCGTCCTCATCCACGGCTACCCGCTCGACGGCCACTCCTGGGAGCGCCAGAGCGCCGCGCTGCTCGACGCCGGCTATCGCGTGATCACGTACGACCGCCGTGGTTTCGGGCAGTCCTCGCAGCCGACGACCGGCTACGACTACGACACCTTCGCCGCCGACCTGAACACCGTGATGGAAACCCTCGACCTGAACGACGCCGTCCTGGCCGGCTTCTCCATGGGCACCGGCGAGGTCGCCCGGTACGTGTCCACGTACGGCTCCGGGCGGGTCGCCAAGGTCGCTTTCCTGGCGTCGCTCGAACCCTGCCTGCTCAAGAGCGACGACAACCCGGACGGCGTCGCCCCGAAGGAGTTCTTCGACGGCGTCGTCGCCGCCGTCAAGGCCGACCGCTACGCCTACTACACGGCCTTCTTCAACGACTTCTACAACCTCGACGAAAACCTGGGCACCCGCATCAGCGAGGAGGCCGTCCGCAACAGCTGGAACACCGCGGCCCGCGGGGGCTCCTTCGCCGCGTCCGCCGCTCCGGCGACCTGGTACACCGACTTCCGCGCCGACATCCCCGCCATCGACGTGCCGGCCCTGATCCTGCACGGCACCGCCGACCGCATCCTGCCGGCCGAGGGCACCGCGCGCCCCTTCCACAAGGCGCTCCCGTCGGCCGACTACGTCGAGATCGAGGGCGCCCCGCACGGTCTGCTGTGGACCCACGCCGAGGAGGTCAACACCGCCCTCCTCGCCTTCCTGGCGAAGTGACGCCGCACCGTTGACCCGCGCGGGGTGACGCCGGAACCCCCGGCGTCACCCCGGCCCCCCGTTCCCCGCGTGGGAACCGGACGAGCTCAGGAGAGCAGACACACCATGCAGTTCGGCATCTTCACCGTCGGGGACGTGACCCCCGACCCCACCAACGGCCGCACCCCCACCGAACACGAGCGCATCAAGGCGATGGTCGCCATCGCCCTCAAGGCCGAGGAAGTCGGCCTGGACGTCTTCGCGACGGGCGAGCACCACAACCCGCCCTTCGTCCCGTCGTCACCGACGACCATGCTCGGCCACATCGCCGCCCGCACCGAGAAGCTGATCCTGTCCACGTCCACGACGCTGATCACCACCAACGACCCGGTGAAGATCGCCGAGGACTACGCGATGCTCCAGCACCTGGCCGACGGCCGGGTCGACCTCATGCTGGGACGCGGCAACACCGGCCCGGTCTACCCGTGGTTCGGGCAGGACATCCGCCAGGGCATCAACCTCGCCAAGGAGAACTACTCGCTGCTGCGCCGGCTGTGGCGCGAGGACGTCGTGGACTGGGAGGGCACGTTCCGTACGCCGCTCCAGGCCTTCGTCTCGACGCCCCGGCCCCTGGACGGCGTCCCGCCCTTCGTGTGGCACGGATCCATCAGGTCCCCCGAGATCGCTGAGCAGGCCGCCTACTACGGCGACGGCTTTTTCCACAACAACATCTTCTGGCCGGCCGACCACACCAGGCGCATGGTGCAGCTCTACCGGCGCCGGTTCGCACACCACGGCCACGGCCGCCCGGAGGACGCCGTCGTCGGCCTGGGCGGACAGGTCTTCATGCGCAAGAACTCCCAGGACGCCGTACGGGAATTCCGCCCCTACTTCGACAACGCTCCCGTCTACGGCCACGGCCCGTCGCTGGAGGAGTTCACCGAACAGACCCCGCTGACGGTGGGCTCTCCCCAACAGGTCATCGAGCGGACCCTGTCCTTCCGGGAGGGCGTCGGCGACTACCAGCGCCAGCTGTTCCTGATGGACCACGCCGGCCTGCCTCTGAAGACCGTCCTCGAACAGCTGGACATCCTCGGCGAAGAGGTCGTACCCGTCCTGCGGAGGGAGTTCGCGAAGGGACGTCCGGCCGACGTACCGGAGGCCCCCACGCACGCGTCGCTCCGAGCCGTCCGGGAGGTGTCCGCCGCATGAAGCTGATCGTCGTCTCCGCGGGGCTGAGCACCCCCTCCTCCACCCGCCTGCTCGCGGACCGGCTGGCCGAGGCGGCCCGCGACGAACTCACCGCCCGGGGGCGGACGCCGTCGACCGAGGTCGTGGAGCTGCGCGAACTGGCCGGTGACATCGCCAACCACCTCGTGACCGGCTTTCCGCCGCCGCGCCTGGGCGCCGCGATCGACGCGGTGACGGAGGCCGACGGCCTGATCGTGGTGACTCCCGTGTTCGCGGCTTCCTACAGCGGCCTCTTCAAGTCCTTCTTCGACGTGATCGATCCGGACGCCCTCTCCGGGAAGCCGGTCCTGATCGCGGCCACGGGCGGTACCGCCCGCCACTCCCTGGCCCTTGAGCACGCCGTGCGCCCGCTCTTCGCCCATCTCCGCGCCGTCGTCGTCCCCACCGCGGTGTTCGCGGCCTCCGAGGACTGGGGGTCGGGGGGAGACGCCTACACCGACGGCCTTCCCGGCCGCGTCCGCCGGGCGGGCGCCGAGCTCGCCGCGCTCGTGGCGGCGCGCCCGGTCGGTGCAGAGCCCGAGGACGACGTCACCGTCCTCGAACGGCAACTCGCCGACCTGCGCTTCGACTGAGACGCGTCCCCGGGCCGGGCGACGGCGGGACGGTTCCCATGGTTCATACTGTTCCGCCGTATGAGCATCGACCGAGAGACGACGAGGACCGCGCCCGAGGAGCTCCAGGATCTACGGACGCCCCTCCGCGGCCGGGACGCCGAACTGGCGTTCATCGAGGCGCGGCTCGACGCGCTCGACCGGGGCGAGGGCGGGATCATCCGCGTCGAAGGCCCCGTCGGCATCGGCAGGTCCAGGATCCTCGCGGAGTCCGCGGCAGCCGCTGGGCGGCGCGGGACGAGGGTGTTCGAGGGATCGGCGGACCCCGACGAACAGTTCGTGCCCCTCGGCCCGCTCCTCGACGGTCTGCTCTCCGGCGAGGAACCGCTGTCGGACGCCGTCCGCCTCAGGGACCTCGCCACGACGCCCGGTCAGCGCTTCTGGCTGCTCCAGGAACTGGGGGACCGGCTGCGGGAGACCGCTCGCAACGGCCCGCTGCTCGTCGTCCTCGACGACCTCCAGTGGTGCGACGACCTGACCCTCCTCACCTTCAACACCCTCGCGGCCGGACTCTCGTCGCACGCCATCCTGTGGCTGGTCGCCGTGCGCGGCGGCAGCGTGCCCTCGGGAGTGCGCACGACCCTGGACCGGATCCGGCGGGCAGGCGCACACGAGCTGGCGCTGGGAGCGCTCTCCGACCGGGCGATCACGCGGATCACCGAGGACGTCCTGGGCGCCGCTCCCGCCCCGGACGTCCTGCGCGTCGCCCGACGCGCCGAAGGAGTCCCACAGTTGCTGGTCGAGCTGCTCGGCTCGCTGCGGGAGGCGGTGACGATCGAGAACGGCACGGCCAGGCTGCCGGCCGGACCGCTCGGCCCACGGGAACTCCCCTCTGTGGTGCGCCGCCTCGGCCAGCTGTCCGAAGGGGCACGGGAGCTGGTGCAGACGGCGGCCACCGTGGGCGGCCCGGTCACCGTCGCGCTGCTGGCCGAACTGCTCGGCAGGTCCTCGGCGGCGCTCATCACAGCGGTACGGGAATCGCTCGACGCCGATCTGCTCACCGAAAGCGGCGACCGCCTCGCCTTCCGCCACGACCTGATCCGCGAGGCGGTCGAAGCCGGCCTCCCGCTGCCCCTGCGTCAAGCTCTGCGAGGTCAGGCTGCCGGGCTGCTGCCGAGGGGCACGACCTTTCCCGACGAGCGTCCCGGGGCTTCGGCCGGGAGGACGGCGCCGGCAGGTGCAACGGAGGCGGGGAAAGCGGGACCGGGAGACGCGACGGAGGCCGACCGGCTGCGCACCGCCGCGGCGGAACTCGCGGCCACCGCTCCCGGACCCGCCGCGGAACACAGCCTCAAAGCCTTGGAACTCACCCCGCCGAACGCTCCGGGGCGGCCGAGGGTCATCGCCGAGACGATCCCGCTGCTCTGGCAGACGGGCCGGTCCGCCCAGGCACGTGAGCTGGGAGCTTCCGCCCTGGCGACCGGCGGTCTCGGAACCGAGGACGAGGCGCGCATCCGCCTGGCCCTGGCACGGCTCGCCGCACCGTTCGACTTCTCCGAGGCGGCCCGGCAGGCGCGTACCGGGGCGGCACTGCCGGGAATCTCCGCGGGGGTGAAGGGGCGACTGCTCGCCATGCTCGCTGTCGGTCTGTCGATGGCGGGCGAGCACTCGGCGGCCGAGCGGGCGGCCGCGGAGGCGTGGGAGACCGCAGCGGCAGCGGGGGACCGCTCCGTCGAGGCCACGTTGTCGACGGTCCGCTCGGCCGTGAGTTTCCACCGCATGGACCTGACCGAGGCGTTCCGGCAGGCCGAGCGGGCCGCCGCGCTGGCCGATGCCCTGGGCATCAGCACCTCGCTGTGGGTTCCGGAGGCCTTGTGGCACGCTCTCCTGTCGCACACCACCGGACGCCCGGCAGAGGCGCTCGCCGCCGCGGAGGACGGCATCCGCCTCACCAGGGAGCAGGGCCGGGCAGTGGCCACCCGGATGTGGCTCATGACCAGGTCCCGCATCCTTCTGGAGGCCGGACGGCTGACGGAGGCCCGGGCCGACGCCGAAGCCGCGTCCGCGACGACCGACGATCCCGGCCCGGGCAACCTCGCCGACGTCACCCTCCGGTACGTGATGATGCGCGTCGCCCTCCACACCAACGACCAGCAGACCGCACGGATGTACGCGGCGCAGGCGAGGCGCATGCGGACCGACGACGCACCCGTCGTCCGGCACTTCGGCTCCTGGATGCTGGCGCTGATGGCCGACTCCGAAGGCCGGCCCGACCGGGCCATGGCCGAACTCGACGAGGTGCTGACGTCGCCCGCCGCGGACCGGCCGGCCTACGCCGGCTTGGTCGACCCCGCCGACGCCCCCGTCCTCGTCCGCCTGGCGTTGCGCGCCGGCGCGCACGAACGGGCCGCGCAGGCAGCGGACCAGGCCGAGCGACTGGCCGCGCTCAACCCCGGCCTCACGTTTCTCACCGCGACCGCCGCGCACGCCCGGGGGCTCCTCGACAACGACCTCACCACTCTCGTACGCGCTGTCCGACTGTACGAGAACTGTCCTCGGCCGTTGGCGAGGGCGTCAGCACTGGAGGACGCCGGACGCAGGCTGGCGGCCACCCGCACTTCCGAAGCGGTGCCGTACTTCGACACGGCCCTCGCTCTCTACGCGCGAGCGGGCGCCGAGCGGGACGTCGCACGCGTCCGCCGACGCCTGCGGGCCGCCGGTGTCCGCCGCCGCCCCTCGACGCCCGGACTCTCCAGCGCATGGCCCGAGCTGACGGCCGCGGAGCTGCGAGTGGTACGGACCGTGGCCCGAGGGCTCACCAACCAACAGGTGGCCGAGCACCTCTCCCTCTCGCCGCACACGGTCGGTTCGCACCTGCGCCGGGCCTTCACCAAGCTGGACATCACCTCGCGCGTGGAGCTGACCCGGCTGGCGAAGCACCGCGACAGCGGAGAGTAGTTGCTTCGTATCCCCTGCCGCCGCCATGGCAATGGACGATTCGTGTGATGTGCCGACGCCGTCGCTTCCTCAGAATGGTCAAGAACCGCGGAGTGGAGAAGTCCGCGGGGAACAGTTGGTCGAGAGGAACAGCGCATGACCGCAAGGCTCCAGCGAGCCCGCCCCGGCAGCCCCGAGCTCCAGGCGCTTGTCGACGAACTCGCGGAGCGGCTCGGCCGGTCCGTCGCCGTCGACGACCCGCTGGTCCGCATGGTCTGCACGAGCCGCCACTTCGGCGACGAGGACCCGGTCCGCATCGGCACCCTGCTGCAGGGCCGCGCCGACAACGCGGCCATCCGCTACGTCCTCGACCAGGGCGTGACCCAGTGGTCCCGGGCCGGATTCATCGACGGCCGTGACGACCTCGGACTGCTGCCCCGTTACGTGGCGCCCCTGCGCGAGCGCGGACACCTCCTGGGACTGCTCCTGGTGGTCGTGCCCGAGAAGTCGCTCACGGAGCACGAGACGCGTGCCATCGCGCAGGCCGCGGACGTCATGGCCGCCCAGATGCACGCAGAGCACCTCGCCACCGACACCCGGAAGGCCGACGAGCGGGACCTCGTCCTCGAACTCGTCGGCGCCGACGCCACCGCCCGTACCACCGCACGGCAGCGGGGCAAGGAACTCGGACTGCTCGGGGCGGCCGAGCACGTCCAGGTCACCGTCGTCCAGCTGAGCCGCGCGACCGAACTCGTGCGGCAGTCCGAGACGGCCCTGTGGGGGGCGCTGGAGGGGTTCCGGCAGACGCGTTCGGCCCAGGGTCTCGTCGCGGTCGGCACGGAGCGGGCGACACTGCTCCAACTGCGCGACCGCCCGCCCGGCCAGGACGAGGTCACCGCACAGTCCGCTCGCATCCTGGACGCACTCCGTACCTTCCTGGGCCCTTCGGTGCACCCCGTGATCGGCGTCGGCGGCCGGCACCACGGCCTGGACGACGCATGGATGTCGTACGAGCAGGCGCTCGTGGCGGCACGCGCGGCACGCCGACTGCCCACCCTGAAGAGCGTCGGTGACTGGGAGCTGCTCGGGGAGCTCGCGGTGCTGCTCCAGCTCCCCGAGCACGCCCTGAACGCGTCCTTGGTCCCGAAGCCGCTCCGTACCCTGGGCGACTCTCACGGCGGCGACCGCCTGCGGGACACCCTGCGGTCGTTCCTCGAACACGCGGGATCGATTCCCCGGACCGCGGACACGCTGGGAATCCACCGCACCTCGCTCTACTACCGCCTGCGCCAGATCCAGGAGATCACCGGACTCGACCTCGACAACGGCGCCCACCGGCTCACCCTGCACCTCGGCCTCAGGATCGAGGAACTCCTCTCCCCGGGCGGCGACGGGGCCGTCTGACCACGGACCCGCTTCGACAAAGCGAGGAGGATCCACGGCCCGATTCCTACAGCTCGCGGTGGTGGGGGCAGCGGGCCGCCATCGATGATGTTCGGGACGGGCGGGAACGATGCACCGCCTCCGACCAGGGGAGAGGTCATGAAGGAACTGATCACGACGGACGGTGCGCGGCTCGCGTACCAGGACACCGGCGGCGAGGGCGTCCCGCTGGTGATGCTGCACGGCTGGGGGCAGACGCAGGCGATGTTCCGCCACCAGGTCGAGGGGCTGGCGCCCGGCCGTCGCGTCGTCACCGTCGACTTCCGCGGCCACGGGAAGTCCGGCAAGCCGCGTCACGGCTACCGCATCGCCCGGCTCTCCCGCGATGTGCTCGAACTCGTCGACCATCTCGGTCTCGACCGTTTCGACGCACTGGGCTGGTCCATGGGCGTCTCGGTGTGGTGGAGCTTCATCGACCAGTACGGGACCGGACGGATCCGGCGCTTCGTCGCCGTCGACCAGCCCGCGGCGGTCGCCGCCGTGCCCTGGATGACCGAGCGCGAGCAGCGGGACTCCGGTGCCATCTTCGATGTGTCGGGGCTGCTGTACCTGGGTGCGTCCCTCGCGGGGCCGGAGGGCGACACGGTCCGCGCCGAGTTCGTGCGCGGCATGTTCTCCGGCGATTCCGACCCCGAGGTGCTGGCCTTCGTCGACGAGGAGATCCTGTCGACACCCGCCCACGCGGGAGTACCGCTGCTGTTCGACCACTGCGCGCAGGACTGGCGCGACGTGCTTCCCCGGATCGACGTGCCGACCCTGGTGATCGGGTGTGAGGGAAGCCATGTGCACCCCGATTCGCAGCGCTTCGTCGCCGAACGGATTCCCGGCGCACGCCTGCACGTCTTCGCCTCCGACGTGGCGAACTCGCACTTCCCCTTCCTGGAGAACCCGCAGGCCTTCAACGCAGTGGTGGAGAAGTTCCTGGCCGAGGAGCCGGCGAACGGGGTATGAGTCCGCCCTCCGCCCGCACGCACCTACGGCTAGGAACCCCCATGCCCCTCACACTGATGTCCCGTGCGCTCGAACGGATACCCCGGCAAGCGCCCGATCCGGCCCCGCCCTCCTCCCGCTCGCGGTGGCTGGTCCAGATGCTCTCCGAGATGCCGGAGACGAACGACCCGACCCACGTCTACCTCGGCGTCCATGTCCGTGGGCGTGTCACCGTCGTCCACGAGCGTGCCAGAACCCTGCTGGAGCCGAACGACCTGGTCTTCTGCGACCCGGCCCGGCGGGATCTGCTGCAGTTCGCGGAAGACTGCCGGATGATCTTCTTCCGGGTGCCCCGGTGCTATCTGGGCGTCACGGAGCCGGAGCTGAACCAGGTGCTCGGCGTACCCGTACGCGGGGGCGAGGGGATCGGAGCCCTGGCGTCCGAGTTCCTCACCGCGCTCGCCGCCAAGGCCGAGTTCCAGAGGTCCACCATCGGGGACCGTCGTGCCCGGACGGCCGTGCACCTCCTCTCCGTTCTGGTCATGGAACTCCTCGAAGCGGACACGACGGACGAGGCCCACGACGCGTCCGGGGCCGTCAACGAGATGCTGTCCCGTATCCACGGCTACATCGAAGAGCACCTCATGGACCCGGACCTCTCACCGGAGTCGATCGCCCGCGCTCACCACATCTCCGTCCGCTACCTGCACAAGCTTTTCCAGAACGACGGCGACACGGTGAGCCAATGGGTACGGCGGCGCAGGCTCGAGTTCTGCCGGTTCGAACTGAGCCGCTCCCACCGGAGGACGACCATGGCCGCGGTGGCGCACCGTTGGGGCTTCAGCAGCCCCTCGCACTTCAGCCGCACCTTCCGCGGGGCCTACGGCATGAGCCCCAGCGAATGGCAGGCGCTGGCAACCTCGGCCTTCGCGACGACGACTGACGGCGCGCAGGACGAGCGGAAACGCTGAGCCGTGTGTGCGCCGTCGTGTCAGCGCGGATGCGCGCATGTACCAGAGGTGCCGCCTCCACGGTCCTACCGTGAGTAACCGACCCACGGACCTCTTGCCGGAATTCCGGGCGGGCTCTGACCGTGATGAGGACGCCGACCCATGGCCCGACATCGAGAAGAGACCTTGAATGACCAACCCCACCGTCGTCCTCGTGCACGGTGCCTTCGCCGACGCGACAGGCTGGATAGGCGTCATCTCGGAACTGCGGAACAGCGGTATCCCGGTGATCGCTCCGTCGAACCCACTGCGGGGTCTGACGTCGGACGCCGCCTACCTCGCCTCCGTCCTGGCCCAGGTCGAAGGCCCGGCCGTACTCGTCGGCCACTCGTACGGCGGCGCGCTGATCACCGTGGCCGGCGCCGCCGAGAACGTCGTGGCGCTCGTGTACGTGGCCGCCTACGTGCCCCACGAGGGTGAGAGCCTCGGCCAGCTCCAAGGAGGCTTTCCCGCGCCTCCGCTGACGGGCAGCCTGAAGGAGTGGACCTATCCCCTCCTGGACGGAAACTCCGGAGTCGAGGTCACCATCGAAGAGACGGCCTTCCCCTCCGTGTTCGCGGCGGACGTGCCCGAGGACATCGCCGGCGTCCTGGCAGCGGCCCAACGCCCGCTCGCCACCGCCGCCTTCACCGAGACCGCGTCCGCGGCGGCGTGGCGGACCAAACCGTCCTGGGCCCTGGTGGCCGGGGCGGACCGCGCGATCAGCCCCGAAGTCCAGCGCTTCGGTGCCGCACGGGCCGGAGCCGTCACCGTCGAACTTCCGGACGCCTCCCACGCCGTCCTCCTGTCCGAGCCCACCCGGGTCGCCGACCTGATCAGCGAAGCGATACGGGCGACGAGCCGACCGGCCGGACTGCTCGATGCGAGGCGGATGCCGGTCGATCAGGAGAGGTGATCGTCCAGCTTGCCGCTCACGAAGACGAGTCCGGCCCCGACGACGAGGATCGTCCCGGCGGTCTTCATGTCCTCCGTGCCTTCCGCTGCTTCCCGTTGCCCTTCTTCATAGGTGGTGACGTCACCCTTCTCCCCGCCCACCCACTCGACGCAGGAATCGCCACTCTTCATCGTCTGGCCTTCGCACTCCTCACCGAAGTTCGCCGCCTGGCAGGCCGTCACGAACCAGAAACCGCAGACGAGTACCGCCGCGATACCGCAGAGCCTCATGCCCATGGCAATGGAGTAGGCAACGCTCTTGGCCGCAGGTTTCACCGACTGGTCCCCCGTTCCGTGCAACGCGCGCCCGAGTCCCGGCAGAAGTGTTTCGCGTCCGGACCGCCGACCGTGAGGAGGGCCACGGCGTGACGGGCGACCGTGCAGGTCTCGGCGAGGGCAGCACTGGCCCTCGCCGCATCGGCCGGGGCGGCGGCGATCACGGGCGCAGCGAGGCCCTTACCCACAGCGTTCCCGAGCGGGGCTCGGGAGGTTCTTGTCGTATTTCTGTTCATCGGCGCTTCCTGCTCTTCGGCTCTGTCGCTCTGTGTCGTCGCGCGTGGCCTGGCGCGGTGAGACCACGTCGGCCACACCTGGAAGCTAGGCGTCTCCGCTGGATGTCGGACAGGCCAGACGACAGGCCACATCTGACCGGTCGTACCCCCGCGTGGTTACGACCGGGGCGACGTGCGCTGCTCAGCACGGTTGAGGTGGTCCTGAAGGCGGGCGTGGCGGAATTGATAGACGGCACCGACCTGGCGGAGTACTCCGCGACGGTAGGCGTCGTCGAGGAAGGCGGGGAGTGCCCAGGGGAGTCTGCCGGTGAGGGGGAGCCAGACGCGGGAGAACAGCAGCCACTGGCCCCACGCCGTGAAGGCGAACGTGTAAGAGAGCGCCCCGGTCATTCCGCCCAGGGCTCCTGCGGTCCATCCGTAGCCGAGAGACCAGTCGAGGGGGCCGAGCGGCCCTTGCAGTAGCCCGACCACGAGAACGCCACCGAAGGTGATCGTCAGCGCGAACACCGGTGCGAGGACCAGGACCCGGCGAATGACGGTGGTGCGGTCGGTGCGCAGCATGGCGAGCGGACTGGTGGCGGAGGCGAGATCGACGGGGGCCTCCAGCACGGCGGCGAGGCCGAAGACCATGCCTGCGGCCAGTCCGAAGACGAGCCCGTACACAAGCATGTGGTGCAGCGTCGTCGTGAGCAGCGTGTCGAGGGACGAGGGAGTGCCGTGGAGCAACGCGCGCCCGAACGCGGCCAGCACCTGGTGGCCGAGCCCCATGCTGAGTCCACCTAGGCAGCCGGTGCCGAACCTCGTGAGGACCGAGCGGACGACAGGCGCCCGGGTCTTCGGGCCGTCCCACCGCATCTGGACGCGTGCCGGCTCGAACGTCGTACGGAAGTGGACGGTCATCAGCGCGTACACCAGACCGAAGCCGAGCCCGACCAAGGGGCCGAGAAGAAGACCCTCCAGGAGGCCCGCGCGGAGCCCGGGCACGAGTCCGAGGACGCTCACGTACTGCGGCAGGTAGACCAGCCAGTCGCAGAGCGTGGTCACGAGCGCCGAGGCGAGGACGACGCCGAGAATGCGCGAGGTGCGGCTGAGCGAGGTCCCGAGCTGCCACCAGGCGAGGTCCGGAGTGCCGAGCCGGTCGAGGTGCCCGGCGAGATGGCCCAGCCAGCGCTGCACACGGTCCTGGGTCCAGGCCGGGCGTCGCGCTCCTGCCCCGTGCCGCCGGTAGACGGTCGGCACGAAGCTGCCCAGCAGGTGGTCTTCGAGATCGTTCGGAGTGGGGAATCGTTGTGTGTCGAGCAGGGCGGCCGGGTCGTAGTCCGTGTTGTTGTAGGTGGAACGGACAAGGGTGACCATCAACGGCGTCCTGAGCACCTCGATGAGGTTTTTGCCCGCCTGACTGTCCGGTCGGGCCCGCAGTTCGTCCAGGACCGGTTCCCAGTGCGTGGTGCGGCTGGAGCGGCGCAGGTAGTCGGAAAAGTCCGCGGGGGTGAGGTCGGTGATCGCAATACCCGCGGCCCCGGCGAGCACGTCACTCGCCTCGACGGCCCTGCGGAACTCGGGCAGTCGGCTGGTCAGCAGAGCGGGCAGCGAGGTGGCGTTGAGCGCCAGCAGCGCGTCGCGGTGCAGCCCTCCGGGAAGCTCGTCGAACCCGTCCAGTACCGGCAGGATCCGGCCTGCGTCGACCAGCGCGGCGGCCAGGGTCGAACCGCCGGGAGCAGCCGCGACCAGATCGGGATGATCGCGCAGCAGACGGTCGACCAGCCATTCCCGCAGTGGCTCGGCCGTCGGGTTCCACGAGCCGAGGCTGAAGACGACCGGGACGGGGTCGGCACTGGTACGCGTGGCCAGGTAGTCGAGTACGAACCGCAGTGTCAGGATCGTCTTCCCGGACCCGGCGCGGCCGAGCACCACCAGCCGACCGGACGGAACGCGCCGGTAGACGTCCGCGATCTCGGTCAGGTCCCCCGCGAGGTCCAGCGGGCCCGCACACCCGCCGGGCGGAACGCGGCGTACGTTGTCCCAGTGATCGGCCAGCTCGGCGGGCACGGGCTGCCACCGTACGGGCAGCGGAAAAGGATTGTGCGCGCCACGCTGCTCCACTTCACGCTGCCAGCGGCCTTGCAGCACGTCCGCCAGGTGGTCGGTGACCTCGGACAGCGGCGGCGCCTTGCGGCGGCGTGCGGCGGGGTCCGGTTCTTGGGTCCTGAGTTCGCCCGCTGTACGCTCGCCGACCGCCGCTCGGCCGACCACGGGCTCCACCGGCACCGGTTCACCGGATTCCGGCTCTTCCGTCGCTGGTTCGCCGTAAACACGCTCGACGGTCGCCCGCCGTCCGGGCTTGAGGTCGTCCGGGGGCGCAGTCCCCCTGCCCGCCGCGGCCATCAGATCGCGGCGTTCGTCCGGAGCGAGGTCGAGGGCCTCGGCAAGCAGCCGCACGGTGTCGAGCCGGAAGTTTATGTCCGTTCCCGTCTCCATTCTGCGGATGGTCCGCACGCCGACAGTGGACTTCTCGGCAAGCTGTTCCTGCGTCATCCCCGCTCTGCGACGCCCTTGACGCACCAGATGCCCGAACTCCCCGGCCACATCGCGCCTTTCACCCGCTGGTCTCGGTCCCGGCGACCCTATCGCCCAACCGGCCATACCAGGCCGGTTGGGCGCCAGGACCGACGAGGCCGACTTCGACAGCGGCACAGTAAAGGCCCAGCTCACCGGCTTCCTCGGCGCGTCGGCCCTCGGTGACCGCGATCACCCCGAGCACAGGGCAACGGCCGACGTCAGGGGTACTCCGCCGCCTCACACGTTCCGCCCCGCACCGGCTGACGTCCCGGGGGCGACACGGACCGCCACAGGCCGGCCCATGCCGCCTGAGGCACGCGCGCAGGCCCGTACGAAGGGGCACCGGCCCGTCCGTACGAAGAGATCGCCACCGCGTCGGCGGTTCACCGAATCCTTCGCTCCGTGCGGCGCGACGATGCCGAACTCGTGTTCGCATCGACGTCTGCTGCGATGGCGGGCATGCTGGGTGATCTATGGGATACCCGCAGGGCATGAGGTTGCTGGCGGAAATTCGCGAAGTCGACCGGCGGGTGCCCAAGCGGCTGGCTGCCGAAGTCGCACCCGGCCTTCACCGTGCGCTCTCGGCAGTGGAGGAGACGGCCGAGAGATCCAAGCTGTGGATCGGAGCGGCTGCGGTCATGGCTTGCGCGGGCGGCTGGCGTGGCCGCAGGTGCGCTGTCGCGGGCCTGGCGGCGCTGACGGTGGCGCAGCTGGTGTCCAACGGTGTGTGCAAGCAGCTGGCGGACCGCCCCCGGCCGCCGAAGGAGTGGTTCCCGCACGACGAGGCGGAGGACCGTCCCGACTCCTCTTCCTTCCCCTCCGGGCATACCGCTGCCGCGGTCGCCTTCACTGCCGCCATCACCCCCACATGGCCGCTGGCCGGCGTGCTGTGCGCGGTCCCGGCCGCTTTGGTGGCCGTCGAGCGCGTGCAAAGCGGCGCCCACTACCCCAGCGACGTCGCAGCCGGGGCCGCGGTCGGCCTCGCCAGCGCCTGGCTCGTCCGCCGCGCCCCACGGCTGATCCTGCGCCATGGGCTCTAGCCATTGGGGCGGGGTGCCGGCCGACGGGCCGCCAGACGGCAGTGTCAGGTGGGCGGAGAAGCCCCGACGACCGACGACAGATGAGGTGCCCGGGCCGTGCGTCGCGGGCGGAAGTCCCGTAAGGAAAGACGATCGCCCGGGACGGCCGTCGGCCACAGGGCACGCGCTCGTCCGCGTTCGAGCGCACTCGCTCAGAAGAAGACCCCGCACCTCAGCAGTACGTTCGCGTACGGCCGGGCCTCCCCGGTCCGTACGACCAGGCGGGCGGCCGACGTGAGCGCCTTGAGGTCGTCGTGCGGGATCAGGTCAAGCCGGGGGAAGTGACCGTCCAGAAGCGCCGCGGCCTGCGGGTTGGCGTCACGGATCTCCCGGGCGGCCGTCGCGCCCTCCACGATCAGCTCGTCGAGCAGGCCGTCCAGCACCTCGGCGAACGAGGGGGTCCCGGCACGGAAGGCCAGGTCGACCACGCGAGGGCCGGGCGGGATCGGCATGCCGGCGTCGCAGACCAGAACGCCGTCGCCGTGGCCCAGTTCGGCGAGCGCGCCCGCCAGGTGGCGGTTGAGGATGCCCGACCTCTTCACAGCGCGCCCACCTCCTCCAGCGTCGGGAACGACTCCTGTGCCCCCCGCGCCGTGACCGCCGCCGCGCCCACCCTGACCGCGAAGGCCGCCGCCTCCCGCAGTTCGTCGCCACGGCCCAGCCGCCAGGCCAGGGCAGCCGTGAACGCGTCCCCGGCGCCGGTCGTGTCGAGTGCCTCGACCTTCGGGCTGCCTACATGGTCCAGGGATTCCGTACGGCTGTCCGCCACCAGGGCCCCGGCCGCGCCCAGGGTGATCACGACCGAGCGCGGGCCGAGCGCGAGCAGGGCCGGAGCCCAGTCGTGCGGGGTTTCCCCCGCGCCGCCGCCGAGCATGTACCGCGCCTCGTGCTCGTTGACCACCAGCGGGTCGCAGGCGGCGAGCACCTGCTCGGGGAGCGGGGCGGGCGGGGACGGGTTGAGGACGAGCCGGGTGTCCGGCCCCCGGCCGCGTACCGTCTCGGCCACCGTATCGAGCGGGATCTCCAGCTGTACGGAGATCACCCGGGCGGCGGCCAGCAGCGGGGCCGCCGCCCGGACGTCCTCGGGCGTGAGCCGCCCGTTGGCTCCCGGGGACACCACGATGCTGTTGTCGCCCGAGGGGTCGACGGTGATCAGGGCGACGCCTGTGGGGGCCCCGCCCACCAGGACGCTGTCCGTGTCCACGCCCGCCGCGCGCTGGGTCTCCAGCAGGAGGCGTCCGTGGTCGTCGTCGCCGACCCGGGCGAGGAGGGCCGTCCTGGCGCCGAGGCGGGCGGCGGCCAGCGACTGGTTGGCGCCCTTGCCGCCGGGGTGGACGGCGAGGTCGGAGCCGAGGACCGTCTCGCCGGGCGCGGGGCGGCGCTCGACGCCGATCACCAGGTCGGCGTTGGCCGACCCGACGACCAGCAGGTCGTACCGGTCGTCGGGGGCGTTGGCGTGCATGTGTGTGCTTCCTGCTTTCGTCGGTCCGGGATCAACAGGCCGGTTCACCGGCCGGGTTCAGGAGAAGTCGGCGACGTTCTCCCGGGTGACGACCTTGACCGGCACCTTCACCGTGCTCTCGACCTTTTCGTCCTTCGCGGCCTTCACGGCGTTGCGCACCGCGATCTTCCCCAGTTCGGCGGGCTGCTGGGCCACCGAAGCGTAGAGCGAGCCGGCCTCGACCGCCTTGATGCCGTCCGGGGTTCCGTCGAATCCGACGACCGAGACGGACTTCCCGGCCTTGCTGCCGAGTGCCTTGGCCGCGCCGAGCGCCATCTCGTCGTTCTCGGCGAAGACGCCGGTGACGCCGGGGTGCGACTGGATGAGGTTGGTCATGACGTCCAGGCCCTTGGTGCGGTCGAAGTCCGCGGGCTGCCTGGCGACCACCTTGATGCCCGGGTACGCCCTGAGTCCCTCGGCGAAGCCTGCTCCGCGTTCACGGCTGGCGGAGGTGCCCGCCGTGCCCTGGAGGATGACGATACTGCCCTTGCCGCCGAGCTTGTCGGCCAGCGCGTCGGCGGCGAGCTTGCCGCCCGCCACGTTGTCCGAGGCGACGAGCGTCGCGGTGTCCGCCTTGTTGACGCCGCGGTCGGCGGCGATCACGGGGATGTCCGCCTTGTTGGCGGTGCGGACACCCGGTCCGACGGCGTCCGAGTCCACCGGGTTGACGATGATCGAGGAGAAGCCGGAACTGGCGAAGTTCTGAAGCTGGTTGGCCTGTTGGGAAGCGTCGTTCTGGGCGTCGGTGACGGTGAGGTCGACGCCCGCCTTCTCCGCCTCCGCCTGCGCGCCTTCCTTCATCTGTACGAAGAAGGGGTTGTTGAGCGTGGACAGGGACATGCCGACCTTCGTCGTGCCGCCGGACGAACCGGAGTTGAAGAAGGAGACCGCGCCGCCGACGAGGGCGACGCAGAGTGCCGCACCGGCCAGCTTGAGCGCTCCCTTTCGGCCGGCCCCCGGTGCTCCGGGGGCCGTGCCCGCGGCGGAGGAGGCTCCCGAACCGGCCTTGCGGCGCAGCGTGTCGAGCAGGACGGCGAGCGCGATGACGACGCCGATGACGACCTGCTGCCAGAACGCCGACACGGAGAGGAGGTTGAGGCCGTTGCGGAGGACGGCGAGGATGAGCGCACCGATCAGAGTGCCGGACGCTTTGCCGACTCCGCCGGCCAGGCTCGCCCCGCCGATGACGACGGCGGCGATGGCGTCGAGTTCGTAGCCCTGGGCGGCCTGCGGCTGGGCGGAGACGAGGCGCGAGGCCAGGACGATGCCGGCGACGGCGGCGAAGAGGCCGGACAGCGCGTAGATGACGATCTTCTGGCGCTTGACGCGGAGCCCGGAGAGCCGGGCCGCCTCCTCGTTGCCGCCGATCGCGTACATCGAGCGGCCGATGAAGGTGCGGCCGAGGATCAGCGCGGTGATCAGCCCCATCGCGATCATTACGAGGACCGGGACGGGCAGCCACCCGCCGAGCGTGTCGCCGAGCCCCGAGACGGATTCGGGGAAGGCGATCGGACTGCCCTGCGAAATGACGAGGGAGAGACCGCGGGCGACCGAGAGCATCGCCAACGTCGCGATGAACGGCGGGAGTTTGCCGTACGAGACGAGGGCGCCGTTGACAAAACCGCAGGCGATGCCCGTGACGATCGCGAGCACGACGGCCAGCACGACCGGCACGCCCGCCGACGTCGCCGACCAGGCGAGGACGGTCGCGGACAGGGCCGCCACCGATCCGACGGACAGGTCGATGCCCGCCGAGACGATGACGAACGTGACGCCGAACGCGAGGATGGCGGTGACGGCCGCCTGTACGCCGACGTTCAGCAAATTCTGCGTGGTCAGGAAGTCGCCGGAGAGCAGCGACATCGCCACCACCAGCACGACCAGGGCGCTGAGCGCGCCGTTGTCCAGCAGGACGCGGCGTATCACGGAGACTCCGCCTCTTCCCGTGTCACTCTTGGCTGTCTCAGTGGCCACGGGGGCCCTCCTCTTCCTTCTTCGCTGCGGGGTGTTCGGTGGGGGCGGAGCCCTCGGTGGTGGTCGGGGTGCCGACCGCGAGCGCCATCACCGCGTCCTGGGTGGCTTCGCCCGCGGGGAGTTCCCCGGCGATCCGGCCCTGGGCCATGACGAGCACCCGGTCGCTCATGCCGAGTACCTCCGGCAGATCGCTGGAGATCATTAGAACGGCGTGCCCGGAGGCGGTCAGCTCGTTGATGAGCTGGTAGATCTCGACCTTGGCGCCGACGTCGATGCCGCGGGTGGGTTCGTCGAGGATGAGCACCCGGGTGTCGGCCAGCAGCCACTTGCCGATGACGACCTTCTGCTGGTTGCCGCCGGAAAGGGTGCGCACATGCTGGCCGAGGCCGGACATCCGGACGCCGAGCTGCTCGGCGATGCGGGCGGCGGCCGTGCGCTGTCCCTTGAGGTCCACGAACCCGGAGCGGGTCGCGGAACGCAGGGTGACCAGGCCCAGGTTCTCCTGAACGGAGGCGTCCAGGACCAGGCCCTGGCCCTTGCGGTCCTCCGGTACGAGCCCGATCCCGGCGTCCATCGCGGCGGGCACGTCGTGCCGGACCAGGCGCTCGCCGCGTACGTCGACGGTGCCCGCGTCGTACGGGTCGGCCCCGAAGACGGCGCGCGCCACCTCCGTGCGTCCGGCGCCGACGAGTCCGGCGAGGCCGACGACCTCGCCCGCGTGCACGTCGAAGCTGACGTCGTGGAAGACGCCGTCGCGGGTGAGTCCGCGCACCGACAGCAACGCGTCGCCGGTGTCCGGGCGTTCGCGCGGGTACTGCTGCTCGATGCTGCGGCCCACCATGAGCTGGACGAGTTCGTCCTCGGGGGTCGACGCCGGGACCTGGTCGATGCTGCGGCCGTCACGGAGGACGGTGACACGGTCGCCGAGTGCGGCGATTTCCTCCAGGTGATGGGTGATGAAGACGATTCCGACGCCGTCCTCGCGCAGTTGTCGGACAATCGCGAAGAGTTTGTCGACCTCCTCGGAGGTGAGCACGGCGGTCGGCTCGTCCATGATCAGGACGCGGGCATCCAGGCTGAGCGCTTTGGCGATCTCCACCATCTGGAGCCGGGCGATGCCCAGTTCACGGACCTTGGCGTCGGCCCGCACGTGGACGCCGACCCGGCGCAGCAGCTTCTCCGCGTCCTGGCGCATCCGGCGGTGGTCGACGAGTCCGTAGCGCCGCGGCTGACGGCCAAGGAAGATGTTCTCGGCGACGGTGAGATCGGGTACGAGGTTGAACTCCTGGTAGATGGTGGCGATCCCGAGCCGCTCGGCGTCCTGCGCACCTTCGATGCGCACCTCACGGCCCTCGGCCAGGATGCGGCCGCGATCGGGGCGGTAGGCGCCGGAGAGCATCTTGATGAGGGTGCTCTTTCCCGCGCCGTTCTCGCCGAGCAGGACGTGCACTTCGCCTCTGCGGAGGTCGAAGTCGACGTTGTCGAGCGCCACTACGCCGGGAAAGGTCTTGCGCAGCCCCTCGATGCGCAGCAGCTCGTCCGGTGCGGTCCCCCGTTGCTTTTCCGGTGCGGTCACCGGTCGCTCCTCTGGTTCGGTGCGGCCTCGCCGCACGAGCGGCGTGCGACGAGGCGGGCGGGCAGGGTGACGGACTGCGGAGTCCGTCCTTCGATCCGGTCGGCGAGCGCGCGCACGGCGGCCCGTGCCAGGTCGGCGGTCGGCTGCGCGATGGCGGTGATCGGCGGGTCGGTGTGGACGAACCACGGGATGTCGTCGAAGGCGGCGAGCGCGATGTCGTCGGGGACCCGCAGTCCGCGCGCGCGGATCGCGTCCAGCGCGCCGAGTGCCATCAGGTTGTCGGCGGCGAAGACGACTTCGGGCGGCTCGGCCAGGGCCAGGAAGCGCTCGGTGGCCCGGCGTCCGCTGGCGGCCTGGAAGTCGCCCTGCCCGATGTAGGTGTCGGGCAGGGCGAGACCGAGCTTGCGCAGGGCGTCCCGGAACGCCTCGACGCGCTCGTTGCCGGTGGTGGTCGCGGCGGGCCCGGCGATGATGGCGAGCCTGCGGTGGCCGAGGCCGTGCAGATGCGCGACGAGGTCCCTGACCGCGCCCGTACCGTCCGCCCGGACGACAGGGACGTCGACGCCGGGGATCCAGCGGTCGACGAAGACCATCGGGGTGCCGCTCAGGGCGACGTCCCGCATCAGCGGGGAGCCGCCGTCGGCGGGCGAGACGAGGAGCCCGTCGATCCTGCGGTCGATCAGGGTGCGGATGTGGTGGTCCTGGAGCTCGGGCCGCTCGTCGGCGTTGCCGATGATGACGCTGTAGCCGAGCGCGCGGGCCTCCTCCTCGACGAACCGGGCCAGCTCGGTGAAGTACGGGTTGAGCACATCACTGATGACCAGGCCGAGCGTGCGGGTCTGCGCGGTGCGCAGCGAGCGGGCCACCGCGTTCGGCCGGTAGCCGAGGGTCTCGACGGCGGCGAGTACCCGGGTACGCGCCTCCGCGCTGACGGACGGATGGCTGTTCAGCACGCGCGACACCGTGGCGGCGGACACACCCGCCCGAGCCGCGACATCCTTGATGCCCGCCATGTCCGGACCACCTCCTTGTGGTTTCCGTACACCCCGAAACCGTTGCGCCGACCGGTACGTGGACCAGTGACTCGACGCGTTGGAATCGATTACACGGACGATTGGAATCGATTCCATGGCGCAAAACAAGCCCCCCTCCCGTATCCGAGACCGGATCGTGACGGGAGGGGGCGGCGGTGCGGGGGTGCGTCGGGCCGGTGAGGAGGACGTCGCGGCATCCCCGTGCGGTAAGAAGCCGTCGCCCACCTCGGACGTGCGACGGACCCTCGACACGCGGCTCAGTTCATATGGTGAACGTCGTTGAGAGCCTGCACCGTTGCGGTGCCGTCCGGGTCGTACGTCACCGTCGACAGGGAGGCCGCCGAGACTTCCATGCGGAACAAGGTGCGCGGCGGAGCCTGAAGGGCGAGGCGGATCAGCGTTCTGACCGGTACGACGTGCGAGACGACCACCACCGTGGCACCGCCGTACCGGGCCAGCAGGCCGTCCCGGACGGCGGCGACCCGGTGAACGACCTGTTGCATGGTCTCGCTCGCACCTGAGGGGGCACTCTCGGGCGAGGCAAGCCATGCGCTCAGGTCGTCCGGGTAACGCTCGCGGACTTCAGGAAACGTCAGGCCCTCCCAGGCGCCGAAATCCGCTTCCCGCAGGTCGTTCTCGGCCTGGACGATCAGGCCGAGGTGCGCGGCCACCGCATGAGCGGTCTCCTGGCAGCGCCGCATCGGTGAAGAGACGACCGCCTCGATGCCGCCACGGCGGGTCAGGGCGTCTGCTGCGGCCTCGGCCTGGCGGTGTCCGACCGGCGAGAGTCCCGGGTTGGACCCTCTGCTGCCGGAGAGGCGTCGCTGCGGGGTGAGCAGGGTCTCGCCGTGCCGCAGCAGTACGAGCGTCGTCACGTCACTCACGTCGCAAAGCCACTCACTTCGAGGTCTGCGCGAAGTGGTCCCGTACGGCGTCGGTCTGCTTTTCCATGATGCCGATGATGCCCTCGACCACCTTCAGGTCGGCGTCCTCGGCGATCTCCAGGATCCGCGACCAGTCGAAGAAGCTGCGGGCCGGGTCGTTGGTGATGGGGAATACGCGGATGGTGGCCTCGTAGCCGGCGACCCCACTGGTGGGTGCGACGGCCCGGTAGGACTGGGTTCTGTTGATCTCGTCGCGGGCGGCGATCTCCTGCTGGACGACCTTGCCGCTGAGCGTCAGCCTGAAGTCGTAGCGCCCCGGGACCGATTCGACCGAGCCGCCCTCGACCCAGCTGACGTCGCGGTGGACGTCCATGTCGCCGGGGGACACGATCTCCAGGATCTTCATGGCGTCGCGGATGGTCGCCCACACGGTGTCCGGGTCGGCGTCGAGAACGGTGGAGTGGTACATGGTGTGCTTGCGCTGGATGGGCATGGGTTGCTCTCCTAGTAGTCGTCGCTCCTGGTGACGAGGTGGTTTCCCAGCACCAGGTAGTCGATCTCGGTGCCCATGAAGCAGTTCAGGGCGTCGGTGGGCGTGCAGACGATGGGTTCGCCGGCGACGTTGAACGAGGTGTTGATCAGGCAGGGCGTGCCGGTGAGCTCGGTGAACCTGCGCAGCAGCGCCGTGAGCCGTGGGGTTCCCTCGTGCGTCAGGGTCTGGATGCGCGAGGTGCCGTCCACGTGCACGGCACCGGGGATGCGGTCCTTGTACTCGTCGCGGACGGGGAAGACGAACGTCATGTACGGGGAGCTGGTCTTGCGCCCCATCTCGAAGATCTTCGGGGCCTGCTCCTCAAGGACGAGGGGAGCGAACGGACGGAAGGGTTCGCGGTGCTTGACCCGGGTGTTGATGATGTCCTTCATGTCATCGAAGCCGGGGTTGGCGATGATGCTGCGATGCCCCAGCGCGCGCGGCCCGTGCTCGACGCGGCCCTCGAAATAGCCGATGACGACCTTCTGCGTCAGTAGCTCCGCCGCCTGCTCGACAACCTGGTCATCATCCAGGCGCGAGAACACGACACGGCCGGCGAAGCCCGCAAGGGCCTCCTCGATCTCGGCCTCGTCGTAGTCCGGCCCCAGGTAGGGGGTGACGGGTGCAGCGGCGGCGGCCACGATGTCCGTGGACCCGGTGCCGGGGTCGCCCAGCCAGGCGTGGGCCGCGGCTCCGATGGTGATGCCGGTGTCCGAGGCGCCAAAGCTGACCTGCATGTCCTCGAAGCGGGAACCCTCGAACAGAGGGGTGTTGTTGAGACAGTTCAGGGCGACGCCGCCTTCGAACAACAGCCGGTCGAGATCCGTCTTCCTTTCCAGGTGGCCGATCTGGTGGGCGGTGGCGACGTTCAACATCTGCTGGGCAGCGGCGGCGACACGTGACGTGTATGCGAGGGTGTCCTCGAAGGGCCCGAAATACTCCTCGAACAAGGCGTCGTGACTGCGCAGATCGTCGGTCTGCAGGGGCTTGCTGAAGGAGTAGCGGCCGTCGTCGTGCAGTGTCAGAAGGTTGTCGAGGAACGGGTTCGGAGTCGGCGGGACCGCGTATCCGGCCAGGCCCATCACCTTGTACTCGTCGTTGTTGGGGACGAAGCCGAGGAAGCGGGTGAGGGAGGAGAACAGGGTGCCCATCGAGTGCTGGGCACCGATGACACTGTCCTCGAAAACGGTGATCCTGCCGTCGCGGATCTCGCCCGTCAGCGAGGAGAAGCGTTCGGCGCGGCCGTCGCTGACGAGGAACGCGCAGTCCTTCAGGCCGGCGAGGTAGTAGCCGGTCGTGGCGTGCGCCAGGTGGTGCGGCACGAAACGGACCTTGGCCGGGTGGGGGCGGTGTCCGGTACGGGCCTCGAAGTCCGCAAGCATCGCCTCATGGCTGACGACCTGCTCGAACAGATCGCCCATGTCGGCCATGAGCCGGGTCTTCGCGTCCTGGGGCAGCGGCGAGGTACGGATGCCGTCCCGGATCTCGTCCAGAACCTGCGGAGTCCAGTTCCAGGGGAAGGCGAACACGTCGACGTCGTCGAACGTGATCCCGCCCTCCTTCAGGCACCAGTCGATGGCGTGCGTGGGGAAGTCGGTGGTCTTCTTCTCGCGGTTGAGGCGCTCTTCCTCCACAGCGGCGACCAGGCGGCCGTCCACCAGGAGTGCGGCGGCGGCGTCGTGGCCCAAGAGGTAATGCTTGTTGATGCCGGTCGCGCCGAGGCGTTCGGAGAAGAACTCCGACACCCGACTGAATCCATTACATCCGAGAACAATCACGGGATTTTTTCCTGTCACGGAGCTACTCGCCCTGTTACGGGCCCACTTGGCCCTGTTACGGGCCTACTTGCTGATCAGCAGGTCGCGGAGCTGTTGCCCTGCCGCAGGTGCCTGGCACAGACCCGCGCCGGTGAATCCGGCCGCGTACAGAAAGCGACGGGCGGGAACTTCTCCGATGAAGGCCGTGTTGCTCGGGCTGGCGTCGAAGTCACCGCTCCATGCGCGGTGAAGACCGATGCCGTCCAAGACGGGGAACAGGGTGCCGAGATGGGCGCCGATGCGGCCGAGCCAGGCTTCACGTGTTTCGCCGGCCGCAGGTGCGCCCATGGCGAGGAGGATGCGGTCCTTCCACGACCGGATCCGCAGGCCGGACGTGGCATGCATCGTCATCGGCAGCTCGCGGTGCGGGGCGGGCGGGACGTCGGTGAACAGCATTTCCATCGCATGGGTGGTCAGCGGCAGATCGACCGACGCCATGGCTGCCACCTCGCCGGACCAGGGCCCGGCCGTGCACACGATGCGGTCCGCCTTGATGCTGCCCCGCGGGGTGTGGACGGTGTTGTCGTGATCGATGCGCATGACCGGCGTATGTGTGAGCAGGCGGGCGCCGTGATTGCGGGCGGCGGCGGCGTAGCCGCGTACGATGTCGAGGCCGTCCACGTGGTACGCCTCTGAAGACCAGGCCGCGGCCAGGACTGCACGCTCGTCGATCAGTGGGTTGAGCTCGACAGCTTCTCGGACGCCGATCAGACCGGCCTCGACGCCGACGGCCTCCTGCGCCTGCCGGCCGGCCTCGAATTCGGCGATCTGCTGTTCCTCGGTGAACAGCACCATGAATCCGAGCCGCCGCAGACCGAGGGAGACCCCGGTGTCGCGGGCGAACTGGTGATAGGCGTTCAGGCTGTGCACGGCCCTCTGCCCGGTGCCGGGGTCACCGGGGAAGAAGGTGCGGACCATGCCTGCCGTATGCGCGGATGCCCCACCGCCGAGCCCCCCACGTTCCAACAGCACGGTATCCACGTTGGCTTCAGCGAGGTAGTAGGCAGCGGAGGTGCCGATCACTCCACCGCCGATGACCACGGCTTCCGCGCGTTCGGGCAGAGCACTCATGCCTGCGCGCTCGGCGCCGCGGTGCGCTCCTGACGCAGCCCGTCCTTGGCGTCCCACGGGAACAGGTGCAGGTTCCAGGCTCCCAACAGATTGATGTAGAGAGCCACTTGACTTGTCACGGCCAGGAAGTCGTCACGGTCGAGGTCGTCGAGGCAGTCCAGGAAACGCTGAGTGAAGTCCCAGAGCTTCTCCAGTCCGCAGTAGCCCAGGAATTCGGCCGGTACGCCCACCAGAATGCGCGTCATCTGGTGCAGGGACGCCATCGGCATGTCCGCGACCGCGGCCCGGATCAGACCGCCATAACTGGCATAACCGAGCGGGCGCGTCTCGCCGTTGACGAACAGCAGCGTCGGCAGCACCGTGTCGTGGGTGCCGGCCCGGGAGGGGATCCACCCCTGGTGCATGTCGGCGAGTTCGGGGGGTGCGGTCAGCCAGTTCCGTTCGGTCTCGTTATAGATGTCCTGGATCAGCAGGTCCGCTTCGGAGTGGGCGGCGGTCAGCCGCGGAATGCTGTGCCCGCCCTGCGTGCCCGCCCGGCGGACCTCGACCAGGACTTCCTTCTTCGTCGAATAGACCGCGTCCCACACGGCCTGCCCTGCCTCGAGCAGCGCCGGCAGGTCCTCGGCCCGGATCTGCCCCACGGGTGCGGCCGGCATTGGCTCGGTCAGCGTGCCGTACTTGATGCCCAGGTGCTGCAGCGCGGAACAGAAGACCGTGCCGTTGGGTGCGTCGCGCCGGTCGGCGACCTTCTCGGACGCGTGCGTGTGCAGCAACTTGGGGATCGGTACGTGGTGATACAGGTGCTCGCCCGCTACCAGGGCGTGCCCCTGCAGACTCCGATAGGGCAACGAGTCCCACAGGATGTCGGCCAACTCCGGGTTGCGACCGTCGAGTTCAGCGGTGACAGTGATGCCCAGATCGGGCCAGGCGATGTCTACGAGGCGACCGGCGCTCTCAGTCAAGATGTTCCCCTCTACTTCGTTGCACCTTGCCTGAGGCAGTAGACAGCCCGCCGTGCAGGACCAACCAGGAGCAGAAGGCATGAAGAGATCCACGGGGTGAGACGGCTCTTCGTAGGCTCCTACAAGAACCCGTCGGCTCCTGCGGAAGGCCCCTGACCCGGCCGTCCGGCCGACGAACCTCGGTTCGCAGCAGGCCACTTGGCTCCAGGGCGGCCTCCCCGGGGAGGTCCGGCAGCCCTGAACGGACACCGGCCGCCCTCACATTCCCGACGGGGCGTCGCTGGCGCCGGAGTCGAGCAGGGCGGTGGCGTCCTGACGGACTGCGGTCGATGCGACGGGGCGACGCCTGCCCCCGACGGCCCGACAGATCAGCACGGCGGTCACGGGGGAGGGGGCCGGCCCCGGGGGGTGTTCTCTCCGCTCCGGTTGCACAGCCGAGTTCCCGGCCTCGGGTCTGGCGGTGAGGACTGTGAGGTGTGAGCCACGCGGTGCTCGCGCGTCCCGCCTCGGAGGGGGCACCGTTTGTGCGCTCCTCGGATTCCCCGTAGGCCCTGGTGCATGCGACCTCTGTTCGAGGGCAGGTGTGGGTTCAGGCCAGGCCGCACGGGGGCAGACGGGTACACCGAGGTGGGGACCATGATGACGACAGCAGGACAGGACACGGCGACGGAACAGGGCGCCCGGCAGACGGTATTGCCGCAGATCCAGGACCCGGCGGCGGTGGCGCCCAGGAACGCCCGTGAGCTGTCACGTCTGTTCCTGGACCGGCTGGACGTCCTGGAAGAGGGCACGCACGAGTACGCCTACGCCCGCAACACCCTCATCGAGATGAACCTCTCGCTGGTGAAATTCGCCGCCCGCCGCTTCCGCAACCGCGGCTCGGGGGACATGGAGGACATCATCCAGGTCGGTACCATCGGCCTGATCAAGGCCATCGACCGCTTCGACCTGTCCCGCGAGGTCGAGTTCACCTCCTTCGCTATCCCCTACATCACCGGCGAGATCAAGCGGTTCTTCCGCGACACCACCTGGGCCGTCCACGTCCCGCGCCGCCTCCAGGAACTGCGCACCGAGCTCGCCAAGGCCAAGGAGCAGCTCGCGACCGTCCTGGACCGCTACCCGACCGTCGCCGAACTCGCGCAGCTCCTGGACCTTCCGGAGAAGGAGATCGTCGACGGGCTGGTGGCCTCCAACGGATACACCGCCGGTTCCCTGGACCTCCCCGCGGACACGGGGGAGGGACAGACGGGCAAGACGGCGTCCTACGGCGACCTCATGGGCGACGTCGATCCGGACATGGAGCTTTTCGAGGACCTTCACACCCTCGCCCCGCTCCTGGCGGAGCTCTCCGACCGGGACCGCCGCATCCTGTCGATGCGGTTCGGGCAGGAGTACACGCAGGGCCGGATCGGCCAGGAACTCGGCATCTCGCAGATGCAGGTGTCCCGCCTGCTCACCCGCATCCTCGGACAGCTCCGTGCCGGGATGCTCACCACGAAGTGAGTGCGTCCGTCGCCGGTGCCCCCGCATTGTCTGGATGCGGGGGCAGAAGGCATGGCTCGGACATGACGGCAGGGCGGCGGGTGGGTCCGCGCTTCAGTCGCCTGCGCGGGCCCGTCGTCGTGTCCGCGGTGGGATCGGGCCGGCTCTGCCCCGCCGGCTCGGGGCAGTTGCGGGCCGATCCGGGAAAACCGAGACGCGCTTCCCGGCTGTCTTTGCTCGGCCTGGCCCGCGGCTTTGATGGTAGGACTCTTGTTCCGGCCCCGCCGCGTGCCATCGCGGACGTTGCTGAGACGGGGCAGCCGCGGGACGTCGGCAGCCCCGTCTCAGCGGCTCTGTGAGGGAACTACGGGGCGGACAGTGGCGTGAGGGCGACCTGGTCGATCACCGGTGCGTACGGGGACCGCTGGTCGTACTGGTTGTAGGTGTCCCCGTTGAAGTCGGGCAGTTCGTCGGCGGTGAACGACAGCCGGTTCGTGCCCTGCCTGAGCGTGACCGGGACGGTCAGTTCCCAGAAGTTGTTGAAGTGGAAGGTGGTCGGGAACAGGACCCGGCGGTTCGCGGCACCGTTGACGGACAGGTCCACGTGGCGGGCGACGGGGTCGGGATTGTAGTGAGTGGCGGGTGCCTGTTCGGCGTTGGAGTAGCGGATGGTCAGGGCGTGCCGGCCGGCCCTGGCGGCCGTCACGTCGAGCGTGAGGGCGTTGGCTTTTCCGTTGCCGACGTCGCTGACGGCTTTGCCGGCGGTGGCGAAGGTGTGAGTGGTGGTCACCTTGGCCGCTCCGGTCACGGAACCGGTCTCGGCCTGGTGGACGGTGGGCTTCAGCGTGCCCTGCGATTTCGTGACCCGCAGGCGGTCGAGGACCGGCGCGCCCGAGGTACCGGTCACGGTGATCTTGTTGATGCCTCCGGTCAGGAACAGCTTGACCGTGTTCGTGCCCTTCCCCGTGCCTCCCACGGCGGGCATGTTCGCCGTCTCGCCGTTGACGGCCAGGCTCGCCAGGCCGCCGCCCAGGTGATCGAAGGAGACGGTGGCCTCGCCGTCGGCGGGGGAGTGGACCCAGAACGTCGTGGAGGCGCCGTTGCCCAGCGGCACCGCGCCCGGCCCGGAGACGCCTGCGTGGGTGTGGACGGGCCGGGTCCCGCTGACCGTCGTGTACTCGGCCTCGTACACGGCAGGTCGCGCGGCCGCGTCGCGCAGGCTGAGATCCAGCTTGTCGATGATGGCGTCGCCCTTGGTGGAGCCGAGCTCGGGGTCCTGGGCGGCGAGCGTGATGCGGTGCCGGCCGGCGGTCAGCCGTACCGTGGTGTCGGTGTGCCCCCACACCACCCACTTGTAACCCAGCGGCAGCCGCAGCTCCTGGGGGTCCTTGCCGTCGACGCGCAGGAAGACGTTGGTCGGCCCCTGCTCCTTCACCAGACCGTACTGGTTGTACGAGTTGGCGAAGACGCTCAGGTCGTAGGTGCCGTCCTGCGGGACGTCGACGTCGAAGGCGAGGACCCCGTTGGAGCCGGTGCGCAGACCGCCCACGTTGTAGGTCCCGGAGGTGGCGAACTTGCCGACGTCGGAGGGGGTCCCCTCCGGGCCGTTCCTGGAGTAGCCGGTGCCGGTGTACGTGGCGTTCTCCGCCTCGTACGTCTTGCGCCAGCTCACCGAGGGGGTGGCCGGCGCGCCGGCGTGGGCGCCGGGAGAGAGGATGACCTGGTACGCCGACATCTCGTTCATGTCCCGCATCGGCAGGGTCACCGAGCCGTCCGCGCCGACCTCCGCCTTCCGTTCCGCCAGCCGCAACGGCTGCGCCGAGTCGCCGACCTGGCCGGTCCAGGGGATCTCCTGCACGGTGGCGTGCACGGTCGTTCCGAACAGCTTGGGGTCGACGTTGCGGAAGACGACGTCCGCGTCCCCGCTCTTGCCGCCGAAGATCGCCCGCGACTGCCGCTTGCCCGCGTCGAGGGTCGCCACGCCCTGGAGCGTGTACTGCGCGTTCGGATGCGGGGCCGTCACTCTCACCGTGCGGCCGGACATCTGGCCGTACGCGTTGAACAGCCACCACTGGCCGTTGCCCTTGTTGGCCTCCACGGCGGAGTCGTTGAGGTTGCCGTCCATGTTCCAGTACGCCAGGTCGGCGTCGATCTTCGACTCCTCGATGGCGGAGACCCACTGGACGACCTGGCCGGGAACCGAGAGGTGGTAGTTGTGGCCGTACTCGTTGACGTTGATGGGCAGCGGGCCGACCCCGGTCTCCCTCTCCCAACTCCGGTACCTGGCCACGCTCGTGCGGACGGCGGCGGGCGAGGACAGCTCGTGCCAGGTCATGACGTCCGGCACCACGTCGTGGGACTTGGCGTAGGCGAGGAAGCCCTTGACCTGGTCGAAGAGCTGTGAGGTGTTGGGGCCCGCGATGCGCGCGTCGGGGTCGAGGCTCTTGATCAGGTGATGGACCTCCTTCCACGCCGCGAAGAACTGCTCGGGCCGGTCCAGCCAGGAGACGTTGTCGTAGCTCCAGCGCCCCGAGCCGAACATGTTCCCCTCGGGCTCGTTGAACGGCACGTACACGACGTGTTTCCGGTAGTCGCCCATGATCTTGACCTGTCGGACCTGTTTGGTGATTTTCTCCTTGAAGTCCGCGAGCCGGGCGGGGCCGTCGGCGCCCGGCCACTGGTAGGGGAAGCCGCGGTAGATGTCGGTCATGTAGATGTAGACGTCCTTGCCGCGCGAGTCCACGAACGGCGGCAGTATCTCCAGCGCGTCCGCTCCCGGATGCTGCGGTCCGTCCTGCGCCTTCGTGGACACCGTCCGCAGGTGCATGCCCTCGATGAGGTTGCGGCTCGGCACGCCGTCGCCGTAAATGCCGTACAGGGACCCGGAGGCGCCGCCGTGGAAGGCGCCTGTGTCGGCGGCGAGGTCGATGTCGAGTCGTTCCGGCTGTGCCGCCCGTGCCGTTCCTGATGTGGGACCGGCGAGCAGGGCAGTGAGTACCGCCGTCGCCGCGGCACCCGCCGCCATCACTTTCGTTCTTCGCACTGGGGGCCTCCAGAGGTCCGTGCATCGAGGGGAGGGGCGAACCGGTTCGATCCGTTCGTGCCCTACGGGGAGTTCACGACGGGAGGCACTCAAGGGATCTTCGGGTACCCGCCGCCCTGGTCATCGGCTGCAATGCGGACTCGGATCGAACCGGTTCGAGAGAAGCTAGCACCGGCCAATCCGGCCGGGCAATACATGTGCGGCAGGAGGTCGGCCGTCGGTCGACGGCGGTTCACGGGCCTGCCGAGGGCATCCTGCGCGAAGTGTTGACAGTCGGCAAAGTGCTCCCTAACTTCCTTTCAAGCGAACCGGTTCGACGATCCGGCCGTTCTCTCTTCCTCTGTCCAGCTCTCGCGGACGGGTGGCGCTGCCGCACGTTGAGCAGCGGACCGGTTCACCTAAGGAGTCGCCGTGAACATCGGTGAAATCGCCAAGCGGGCCGGTGTCTCCCGGAGCACCGTCTCCTATGCGCTCAGTGGCAAGCGCACCGTGTCCGACAACACCCGCCAGAAGATCCAGCGGGTCATCGACGAGCTGGGATACCGGCCCAATGCCAGCGCCCGTGCTCTCGCCAACGGACGTACCAGCACGATCGGCCTCGTCTTCCCGCCGGCGGGCGACCACTACACCGGGATGCAGCTGGACTTCATCGGCAGTGTCGTGGAGGCCGCCGCGACGCACGACTACGACGTCCTGCTGTCACCCAGCGGTGTGGACAGCGACCGCTCGTTCCAACGCCTGCTGGGGGAGCGGCGGGTGGACGGCGCCATCCTGATGGAGATCAGGCTGGAGGACGACCGCGTCGATCACCTCGCCGCGCTGGGGTTCCCCTGTGTCGCCATCGGCCGTACCGCCCATCCGGAGAACGGCTGGTGGGTCGGGCTGGACCACACCGCGCTGGCCGCGGCATGCGTGCGCCATCTCGCGGACCTCGGCCACCGTACGATCGCCTTCGTCAACCGTCCCGAGACCCTGTTGCGGACCGGCTACGAGTCCGCCCGCCGCGGGCTGGAAGGGTTCACCAAGGCCGCCGCCGAGCGCGGACTGACCGTGCGGACGTACTGCTGCGGCGACGACGCCGCGTCCGGCCAGGCGTGCCTGGAGCAGATCCTGCACGACGAACCGGCGACCACCGCCCTGGTCACGCTGAACGAGGCGGCTCTCGGCGGCATCTACCGGGGTCTCGCCCAGGCGGACCGTCACGTGCCGCGCGACTTCTCCGTCACCGGAGTGGTGGCCGGCCGCTGGGCCGAGACCGTGACCCCCCAGCTCACCGCGGCGGACGTGCCGGCGGAAGAGATGGGCCGGCGTGCCGTCGAACTCCTCATGGAACGCCTCGACCGTCCGGACGCGACGCCCCGCCACCACCTTCTCGTGCCGCCGATCTCCCTGCGGGCCAGCACCGGACCCGCAGGGCTGCCCGGGAAGGCCGAAGTACCGGCCTCAGCACCCTTCCCGCAGTCCTGACAGCGCCCACCCCGCAACCCCGCCCAACGCCGCCCCACGGTGCTTCGTCCCGCCGCCCCGGGGCTGCTCCGCATGCTCTCGCGCGTCCGAGCCACCGCCGAGCACACCCGTGCCAAGAACTCACCAGTGCAAAGAACTGAGGAACCGTCATGCGCAGATTCTCCGCCCGCCGCCTCACCGCGGCGGTGGCTCTGTCGACCCTGGTCACCGTGACCGGCACCGCCTGCTCCACCGGCTCCGGCAGCGCGGCCGCCGACGACGGGACGTACACCGTCTGGGACCCGTACCCGCAGTTCGACAAGACGTCGGCGTGGGCGAAGCTGCTGGACCAATGCGGCACCGAGGCCGGTGTGAAGATCAAGCGGACGTCCTTCGACACGAGCGACCTCGCCAACAAGGCACTGCTGGCGGCGCAGCAGGACAACTCCGCGGACGTCCTCGTCGTCGACAACCCCGTGGTCCCCACCCTCGCCGAGGCAGGCGTGCTCACCACGACCGGGGAGAACGAACTCGACACCTCCGCGGTGGACGCCAACCTGCTGGCCGCCGGCCAGTCGGGTAGCAAGACGTACGGCACCCCGATCGGCGCCAACACCCTGGCGCTGTACTACAACAAGGACGTGCTGAAGAAGACCGGCGTGGACATCTCCTCCGTCAAGGACTGGCAGTCGCTGACGGCCGCCCTGGAGAAGGTCAAGAAGGCCGGCCACAAGGGCATCACCTTCTCCGCCATCGGCACGGAAGAGGGCAGCTTCCAGTTCCTGCCGTGGTTCTGGGGTGCGGGCGCGAAACTGACCACCCTCGACTCCGCCGAGGCGACAGCCGCGCTGTCCCTGTGGCAGGGCTGGTTGCAGAAGGGATACGCGCCCAACTCGGTCATCAACAACACCCAGACCACCAGCTGGCAGGAGTTCGCGAGCGGCGACTACGCCTTCGCCGAGAACGGCACCTGGCAGCTCGCCAACGCCGAGAAGGCCGGCTTCGACTACGGCGTCCTCCCCCTCCCCGCCGCGAGGGGAGGCAACGCCGCCGCACCGACCGGCGGAGAGTTCGTCACCGTGCCGGTCCAGGGCGACACCGGCCGCTACGCCGTCGCCAAGAAGCTGGTGTCCTGCCTGACCAGCACCGACAACCTCCACACCACCGCCACCGCACTGTCGTACGTGGCGCCGACCGGCGCGGTGCAGGCCAAGCAGGCGGACAAGAACCCGGCCCTGGAACCCTGGATCGAATCCGTCAAGGCCGCCAAGGGGCGCACCAGCGACGACCTGGGCACCAAGTACCCGACGATCTCGGAACAGTTGTGGAAGGCGGTCCAGGCCGCTCTCAGCGGAGCGCTGACACCGAAGGACGCGCTGGCCAAGGCCCAGTCCGCGGTCAAGTAGCACCGAACCCCGGTACGTCGAGCAGTCCAGAAACCCGGTGCGCAGATGACTCACACGACACAGCTCCCGGACCGCCAGCCCGCGCGCGTCCGGAACGGGACACCCCACACCGCCCCACCCCCCACGCGGCAACGACGCCGCCCGTCCTCCCAGCAGTGGGCCGCCTGGGGCTTCCTCGCCCCGGTGACGCTCTACCTCATTCTGTTCTACGCCTATCCGCTCTACCGCAACATCGACCTGAGCCTGCGCCACTACACGGTCCGCTCCTTCGTCCAGGGAGACGCGCCGTTCACGGGCCCGGCCAACTACCTGACCGTCTTCCAGGACCCGACCTTCGCGCCCGCCCTCCTGCACACCGCGCTGTTCACCGCCGTGTGCCTGGCCTTCCAGTACGCCATCGGACTGGCCCTCGCGGTCTTCTTCAACCAGCACTTCCGGTTGTCGACGACCCTGCGCGCCCTGTTCCTGGTGCCGTGGCTGCTGCCGCTCATCGTGTCGGCCTCGACCTGGTCGTGGATGCTCAACAGCGACTCCGGCATCGTGAACGCCGCCCTGCACGCGGTCGGCATCGGCCCGGTGAGCTGGCTGACCTCACCGACCTGGTCACTGGTCTCGGTGATCACCGCCAACATCTGGATCGGCGTCCCGTTCAACCTGGTCGTCCTCCACAGCGGCCTGCAGTCGATTCCCACATCGCTGTACGAGGCGGCGGCCCTCGACGGGGCGAACGCCTGGCAGCGCTTCTGGCACCTCACCTTCCCCCTGCTGCGCCCGGTGTCCGCCATCACGCTGCTCCTCGGGCTGGTCTACACGCTCAAGGTCTTCGACATCATCTGGATCATGACCAGGGGCGGCCCGGCGGACTCCTCCACCACCCTGGCCACCTGGTCCTACCAGCTCGGCTTCGGCAACGCCATGCCCGCCTTCGGACCCGGCGCGGCCGTCGGCAACCTCCTCGTCGTCACCGCCCTGGTGTTCGGCCTGATCTACGTGAAGGTCCAGCGAAAGCAGCAGGCCCCATGACCGCCACGCTCACCTCCCGACCACGCCGCGGCCCGAGCCACTGGTGGAAGACGGCCCTGGGCACCGCACTCACCGCGGCCATGCTCTTCCCCGTCTACTGGATGCTCAACGTCTCCTTCACCCGCGACCAGGCCATGCGCAAGAGCCCGCCGGACCTGTTCCCCGTGCGGGGCACGCTGGACGGCTACCGCAGAGTCCTCGACGAGCAACTGCCCTACCTCGCCACCAGCCTCGTCATCGGCCTGGCGACCGTGGTGCTCACCGTGGCCCTCGCCGCGCCCGCCGGCTACGCCCTGGCCAAGCTCCGCCCGCGCGGCGGCGGCATCCTGTCCTTCGTGCTGCTGGCCGCCCAGATGATCCCCGGCATCATCATGGCGATGGGCTTCTACGCCATCTACCTCAGCCTCGGCATGCTCCAGTCCGTACCCGGCCTGATCATCGCGGACTCCACCCTGGCCGTGCCGTTCGCCGTGCTCATCTTCACCGCCTTCATGTCCGGCCTCCCCCGTGAACTGATCCAGGCGGCCACCATGGACGGAGCCGGCGCCCTGCGCACCTTCTGGTCGGTCGTCCTGCCGATGAGCCGCAACGCGGTGGTCACGGTGTCGCTGTTCACGTTCCTGTGGTCCTGGTCGGACTTTCTCTTCGCCGGCACCCTGGTCAGCGGCGGCGCCCACGAGCCCATCACCCTCGGTATCTATCACTACATCGGCAACAACAACCAGGAGTGGAACGCCATCATGGCCACCGCCGTCGTCGCCTCGGTACCGGCCACCGTCATCCTCGTCCTGGCCCAGCGCTACGTCGCCGCCGGCGTCACCGCCGGCGCGGTCAAGGACTGACCGGAACACCCGAACTCCGCTTCGTGAGGGAACCGTCGCCCCCGTGCCGGACGGCCGGTACCTCCTGCTCGAGAAACGAGTACCCCTCCATGACCGCCGCCCGACCCGGCCCGGCCTTCTCCGTCCACGACATTCCGTTCAGTACCTCCGGCTCCTGGTTCGGCATCTCGCCCGTGGTGGCGGAGAACACGCACGCCGAAGACCTCCACCTCGTCTCCCATCAGACCGGTATGCACGCCGTCCTGCGCCTTGTGCCCCTGAACCACACGGGCGGGCGCGCCTCCACCCGGGTCGAGGCGGCCCCCGACCGGCTCAGCTGGACCGGTCCCGAAGGACGCGTCGACCTCGCCTACGAGTCGCCCGACACCGTACGGCTGCGGGGCAGCGGCCTGAACCTGCGTGTACTCGCTGCGACGCGGGACCTCACCCCGTTCAGCGGCACCTACTTCTACCGGGAGCCGCATGCCGATACGTATGTCTTCACCTCCTACGAGACCGGCCGGCGCTACCGGATCACCCTCCTGACGGGGGCCGTGGCCGAGACGGCAGGGCAGCAGACCCTGGGCAGCGCCGACCGCGGTGTGACGATCGGCGCCGCCGACGGCGGACGCTGGGAGATCGCGGTCGAGGAGTACGAGACCGCACGCCGCCCCTACGCCTCCCCGGCGACCTTCGACCAGGTCGTGGACGCCGCCCGCGCCGCCTTCACGGCCTTCTGCGACGCCGTCGCACCGTGGCGCTCGCCCGACACCCCGGCCGCGGAACTCGCCGCCTACGTGCTGTGGTCCGCCACCGTCCGGCCCAAGGGCTTCGTGACGAGGCCCGCGGTCCTCATGTCCAAGCACTGGATGGACAAGGTCTGGAGCTGGGACCACTGCTTCAACGCCCTCGCGCTCGCCGCGGGGGAACCGGAACTCGCCTGGGACCAGTTCGCACTGCCCTTCGACCACCAGGACGAAAGCGGCGCCCTGCCGGACTCCGTCACCCACTCCGAAGTGCTGCACAACTTCGTCAAGCCCCCCATCCACGGATGGGCCTTCGGCCAACTGCGCCGGCGCCTCACCAGGGACGCGGGGCCCCAGCAACTCACCGAGGCGTACGACACGCTCTCCCGCTGGACGGAGTTCTGGCTCACCGCACGCCGCACTCCGGGCGCCGCTCTGCCCCACTACCAGCACGGCAACGACAGCGGATGGGACAACGCCACCACCTTCGATCCCGAGCGTGTCGTCGTCACCGCCGACCTCGCCGCGTTCCTCGTCCTCCAGCTGCGCGCAATGGCCGACCTGGCACAGGAGTCGGGCCGCCTCGATGACGCCCGCCGATGGACCCGCGAGGCCGACCGGACACAGACGGCGATGTTCGACGAGCTGTGGGCCGACGGCCGGTTCGTCGCCCGCTCGGCCGACGGCGCCACGACGTGGCGCAGCTCCAGCCTCCTCGACCTGATGCCGATCGTGCTGGGCGAGCACCTGCCCGAGAACATCAGCGCCGCACTGGCACACAGACTGGAGACCCACCTGACCGAACACGGCCTGGCAACCGAGCATCCCTCCTCCCCGCACTACCTCCCCGACGGCTACTGGCGCGGCCCGGTCTGGGCCCCCTCCACCGTGCTCATCGAGGACGGACTGCGTCGCGCCGGGCACCACCGCCTCGCCGACGACATCAGCGCCCGCTTCCGTGCACTGTGCGAGACCTCGGGCTTCGCGGAGAACTTCGACGCGCTCACCGGACGCGGACTGCGCGACCGCGCCTACACCTGGACCGCCAGCAGTTACCTTCTCCTCGCGCAGGCCTATGAACAGCGCAGGACCGAGTCGGCCCGGACAGCCGAGGTGTGAGGCGGCCGGAGAGGGGCGACCAGCTCCTCAGGTTCCATCGATAAATCCAGCGGCCTCACTGCCGGACGGTCCTCCTCCTTCCGCCCCCCGCCGCCGGACACACCATCTGTCGGTGGTGGTCGCGACACGGACTGCCCGCAACTGCCGGGGGCGGGGCTTCCCGTCGGGGCGGACGGTGGGACAGACTGGCCCGTCCGGTCCCGTACCACCACACAGACTGGCCCGTCCGGTCCCGTACCACCACTTGGAGCACGTCGGATGAGCAGCAACGTACTGACCCTGTACGCCGGGCCCGCAGGAGCCGACGGCCAGGGGCAGGCACAGGTGGCGAACATGGTCAGTTTCTCCAACGCTTCGGGGCCGGCACCGTCCGCCGTGTACGTGGAGCGAGACCTGCCGCCGGGAGGCACACCCGCGTACCTGGCCGCCCGGCGCGCCGGGGTCCGGTCCTTCGCCCTGTGGGCCGACGATCGACGCCGGGAGCGGGTGGCCACCGTGACGACTCTGTCCGCCGACGGCGGCGTCGCGAAATTCCAGGTGCTCGGCGCACACGGCGAGTTCATCGGCACCCTCACGCGCGAGAAGGCTTTCCGCGGCAGGGCTCTGCGCACCCGCTGGACCGTGCACCAGAGCGGCGGCTGGGAAGCGGTCGGCCTCAAGGGACGCATCGTCTGGTGGTGGATGTGGTGGCTCTTGCTGCCTTTCATGACGGCTGTCCTCGTGATGAGTGTTTTCGACAGCGTCCCCGGCAACGAGGGCGGTCTGGCACGCGCGCCCCGACGTATCCGATGGCGTGCGAACGGGCAGGTTCCGCTGGAGTTCAGGTCCAAGGGCGACAAACTGCATGTGTACGCACCCGGTGTCGACTGGCGGCTCGCAGCCGCGATGATCGCCCTTCTGCGCAGCTTCCACGTCGGCGCGTGGGACTCGGTGAAGAAGTGACGCGGGGGATCACACTTCGGCGTGCGGCGACAGACCCGCAGCCGACTCCGAGAAACTCGCCTGCGACATGACGAACGCCGGCTGGAAGCTGCTGACGCGGCCTTCGTCCGTTCCCCTCAACAGGTTGCGCCCCGGTCCGGCCGAGGTGGCCAACGACCTCTGCCAGGGTTCGTAGCCGTACGTCGCGGCTGATGGTGCATCTTCGCTCGGCGAGCAGGGGCCGCGTCGCACGGATCGCCCGGGTGACGGTCGAGCGGTCCACAGCGAACCAGAAGGCAAGCACGTCATGAGCAGCACCGTGGCGAAGGTGCACGAGCGTGGCCGGGAGCCGGTCGGCGAAAACCATACGGTGCTGGGCGTCGGCCGGTCGCCCGCCTCGCCTGCTCCGTGGTCGGACTCAGGTCCGTTCGGCACCTGCCCGGCCCGTACCGGAAAGGTGCACGAAGAGGAGCGTGAAGGCGGCCAGCGCCACGTTGCGGGCCGCAGGGTCCAGGCCGTTCCAGTCGGAAGACTGCCACATGGCGAACCACTCGCCGCCGATCGCGAGGAAACCCATCCCGAAGAGCAGCATCATCATCACCAGGCCCACGGTGCTCGCCGCGCGGGCGCGGTCGTACGCGTCGCGGCGCAGCCCCGTGATCCAGAACCACGTGGCAACGATGAGGACCGACGCGGTCAGTATCTCCCAGACGACAATGGCGACGTAGACGGCGTTCTGAAGGGTCGGGGACTGGACCGCCCGCCACATCAGGTCAGGATCCTTGAACGTGGTGTCCATACTCAGGACGTGCTGCACGAACTGCTGGTTGGTCCCGAAGTCCGTGATGTTCCCGAAGGCGACCAGGGCCATGTAGAGCGCGCAGGTCGCCGACAGCGCGGTCGCCGTGACGGGCGGCGCGCCCAGCCGCAGGAGTTGGTTCCGCGGGGCGTCCGGGACCGTTCCCGAGGGATGGGAGGCGGTGCCGGCCGGTCGTTGGGCTCGTGCCATGGATGTGTCCTTCCTCGTCGTCCCGCGGGCGGTCGTCCCGCGGGTCGTACTGTCCCTTTCCCACCTGCGCGGCCTTCCAGCCGTCGTGCCGGGCGCCGGTCCCTTTGACGTGTCAGGGAGGCACCTTCGTGCCCAGAAGCGAGGAGCATGTCATCGCCCGTCGGCTGAGCGGTACGCCGGCCCGGACGGACGGGCAGGAACCCCAGATACCGTGACCATGGCCGACGCCCGCAGCACCGGCTGCTGAGCCGGAGATCACGCTGAGGGCCCTGGGCGAGGTCCATCGTGAGGCGGGCCGCCACAGGGCCGGGCACTGCCCTCGGGCCCCTAACCACTCCCGCACCGCCCCTTTGTGCCCCGGGCGACCTGCCTCTGCTCGCAGCATCCTGCCGCCCGAGGTTCACAGTCCGTGGCCGAGCCTGCTGCGTACAGCAGGCTCGGAGAACGGTTCTCAGCCTGTACCAGGGTCCGGGGACGGGCCGGCAAGTGTGTGTCGCCTCCGCCGGGAAAGGTTGTGACGGCCGACCGCCGGACGGAACCGCTCACGCGGCCGTCGCGTCTTGGCCACTGACCTGACGGCACACCGCGACGGGCGTGCCGACCGACGAGCGACACGGGGAGACACATGCGTATGCGCAGGAGGCTCGGAGCGGTGCTGGCAGCGGCGGCGCTGACCGTGGGGATCGGTGTCGTGGCGGCGCCGGCCGCCCATGCGGCACCCGGCTGCTGGACGAACGACGGCGGGATCAAGTGGTACTGCAACAACGTGTCGGGCGCGCCGGTGTACGGCACCATCGGCAACAACCACTTGTACCCGGACCCCACCAGGGTTGTCGGGCACATGTACTCCAACCCGAGTTGGTTCTTCTGCAAGCTCGACGGTCAGGCCTGGGTCGGCGGCCCGCACCCGACCCGCTGGCTGATGACCGTCGCGGACAACGGCCAGCTGGGCTTCATGAAGGACACCGCGATCTACAGCGAGACCGACCCGGTACGGAACTGCTGATCACCGCCCGCCCGACGGGCGCCTGGAAAGGAACCAGCGGCACCAACGTCCGTACGTATGCGGGCCGCTGACACCGCGCGACGCCGGGCACGCCTCCAGCGCGGAGGGCGTGCCCGGCGTCCGGGCAAGCCGCTCTGAACGGCGGCTTGCCCGCCCCGCCCTGCCCTTGTGCGCTGAGGTGGTGCCCGCGTGGACGGACGTTCCGGCCGGGCGGGCCTCTGGAGGTGGCCGAGGGAGACCTTCCAGGCGGGGGCGACGGTGGTGCGGCGCGATGTGCACCGCTCCGGCCGGGTGTGGAGCGAGCAGGCGCTGCGCGTGATCACCGATACCGGCGAGGCGTTGGCGACCGCCTGTGCGCCCGGGGCTCAGGCGCTGTGGCCGGCGCTGTACGCCAAGGCCCGTGTGGACGGTGACCGGTCGGTGCGCACGGAGGCGTTCGACGCGACGGGGGAGTGGGAGCCGGCGCCCGGGGTGTGGCAGGAGACGGCGCTGTTGCTGTGGAAGCCGCCGACGGCGTGGTTCAGCATCAACGCCTTCACCCCGCGCACCGGCCACGCAGCCCACCATGGGTGTACACGAGGGCGCGGCCATCCCCTACGGCGGGTATCCAGCTCCGGAGGGATGCCGTGTACGGCTGCTTGGGCCGCGATCTGTCCTTCGATCAAGGATGTGCGGATGTAGCCGGGGTTGACGCGGTCACTGGTCACACCGCCGGAACGCTAGAGACATCTTGCCGGACATCCCATGTCATCGAACACCTCAGTGTGGCTGAAGGGTGTCAAAAACCATACACATCGCAATGCGTGACGGCCCATCAGCGCAAAGGGCGGAAGGCCGAGCACGGCGGCCAAAACGGTCGTCTCACGCGACGGCAGGGCCCCAGTTGGAGGACCTTACGTATGGCTCGCTGCCCCGCCGACGAGAACATATTCACCTGGCCCGACCCGGCAATGACCCTGAAACAACGAACCGGGGCTAAAACGTCGGGCGGTAACGACATGCCTCCCGCCGGCCTTTTTCCGGCTGGCGTTGGCCCTGGGGAACCTCACGCGAAGTGGACTGGCATGGAACCCGTACTGGAGATCGGCACGCAGCAGTAGCGCGTTTCGTTCACGGAGCCGAGAGGAAGGCCTTCGCGTTCCGCCAGAGGTGCCGCGTGGCAGAAGCTCAGCACTTCGGATCCCATGACGTGCTGGGCGATGCAGTGCTCGTACAGCTTCCCTGCCGTCAGGGCGACTTCGACGGACGGCAGGAGGGTCTCGACGCCGCGTCGGGCGTGGAAGTCTCGTAGCGCTTCGAACGCATGGGCCGCGTCATCGGCAATGCATCCGGTGTCCCAGCGCTCGCTGCGCTGTTGATTCTCCTGACTCGTCCGTACCGGATGCTGCGAGCGGCCGGAGCGCGCCTGGGTCAGTAACACCAGCGAGTGGCTTGGACGGTTTCGGCTCGGGTACGCCCGGCGAAGAGACTGTCCTCCGCGCCGCGTACCGCGAGGACCGAGCCCAAGAGGTGGTCGCCCATCGCTTCGCGGAGCACCACGGAGCCCTTAAGGTACCGGCGGCCTCGCGCAGGCCGGCCGGTTGCCTTTCGATGCATGCCGCTCCAGTTCCCCGGGGTCGGCGTGGGCGGGCTCGTTGCAGTACTCCTACGGACTCGACTGGGCCGACTCGCACGGCCTACTGCTGACGGAGGCAGAGCGCCGACACGTGGTGCAGGCGCGCTCCCACCTGTGCACCGCGCGGCGTCGGCGGTGATGCCCTGCCGGTAGCCGAGCGAGCCGTCGTGGCAAGCCACCTCACACCGGGGTAAGCGCGGAGCCACCTATGTTGGACAGCTGTACCAAACATCACCACGTAGGGCACCGTCTAGATGAATGAGTCCGATGTCTTCAGTGGTCGTAGGCGATCAGGGAGCGTTTGACTGCGGCGTCGGTGGTCCAGTTGTGCCAGATGCCAGCGGC
>NZ_JACHEM010000016.1 GCF_014207445.1 Streptomyces candidus
CCCGTTCCCGCGCTGCGGCGGATCCGCGAGGGGGTGCGGCACGTCGCTGGTGAGGCGTCGCTGAGGGCCGTCGCGCTGGCGACGGCGCTGTTCCAGTTCTCCTTCGCTGCGCTGATGACCGTCTACCTGGTCTTCCTGCCGCGCGAACTCGGACTTTCCGGGGCGGCCGTGGGTCTGGTGCTCGGGGCGCTGGGGCCGGGCGCGGTGGTGGGATCACTGCTGGCCGCACGGTTGCCGGAACGGTACGGCTACGGCCGCGTCCTGGTGGGCGCGGCGGTACTGGGCGACGGAATGATGCTGTGCGTGCCCGCCCTGCACGGGAGCGGCGCCGGCACCGTCCTCGCGCTGGCGGGGCTCAACTTCCTGTTCGGCGCGCTCGGCCAAGTGGTGAACGTCGCCATGATGTCCGTACGGCAGGCGTTGACGCCCGTACGGTTGCAGGGCCGGGTCGTGGCGACGGTCAACTTCGTCGGGATGGGCCTGACTCCGCTCGGTTCGCTGCTCGGCGGGTGGCTGGCCGGGCAGTGGGGGCTGCGGACCAGCCTGCTGGTGACGGCCGCGTCCCTGGCCCTTTCCCCGCTGTTCATGGCGCTGTCCCCGCTGGCCCGCCTGGGACGCGAACTCCCTTCTCTCTCTGACGGATGGGAAGCCTGACTTTCTCCGTGGCGACGGATCGGGACGAGGAGGGCGGTGCAGCCGTGGGCGGGAAGGGCGGCACGACCGCGTCGGGGCCGAAGCGGGCGCGGGCGCGCTCGGCGGCTTCGACGGTGCGGGCCCGGTCGTCGGCGCGAAGGAGAGCCCGTACGACTCCGCGCACACGGTTCCCCCAGGACAGCCCTCCCGTGTCGAGAGCCCGGTCCGGGTAGTAGTCGGACCTGACCAGCGCGCGCAGGAACACGCGCTCCTCCACCTGCTGGTTCACGATCGTCGGCACAAGGTCCCCGCACTCCTCGTTCTCACTGCGGCCACTCGAAGGACCCGATGCACTGATCGTGCACCATGGGTCTGACAATTCCCGGCCCGAGCGCCCGTCTGCACGCCAGGCATGATCGAATACCGGCAGCACACGGGGCCGTCGCGAGGCACGACGCGGAGGAAGACATGTCGAGGGCTTCGGTCCACCACCCGGTCACGCCCGATCCCGACCCGCGCGACACGGCGCGGACGACCGGCGGTTTGATCATTTTCCTGAACGGCACATCGAGTTCCGGGAAGTCGAGCATCGCCAGGGAACTCCTCCCCATCCTGGGCGAGACCTACTTCTCCATGCCGGTGGACGCCTTCCCCGGACCTCGCCCCCGACCAGCTCCGGCATGTGCTCCTACGCACCTGGAAGGGCTTCCATCGGGCTGTCGCGGGGATGGCCGCAGGCGGCAACAACGTCGTCGTGGACCACATCCTGAGCGAACAGTGGCGCTTGCCCGACTGTGTCGACCTGTTCGTCCCGCAGGACGTCGTACTGGTCGGCGTGCACTGCCCCTTGCCCGAACTGGAACGGCGCGAGCAGCAGCGCGGTGACCGCCCACCCGGTCTGGCCGCTCGACAGATCACCCGGGTCCATGCCCACGGCCTCTACGACATCGAGGTCGACACCGGCACCCACGGCCCGCTCGACTGTGCACGGCAGATCAGGGATTTCCTGCCGCACCGCCCGCGGCCCACCGCCTTCGAGCAGTTGCGGAGGGCTGCCACAGGCGGTCGCGCCGCGCCGAAGAGGGTGCGGTAGGAGACCCCGGGTGCGGGCGAGCAGCACCATTGGGGATCCCAGTCCCTCTCAGTCCCTCCACGCCACTCGGACCCGCTGTGACCTGCGTCGTTGCGGAAGGACCGAAACAGGGACGCAAGGGACGGACTCCTGGCACGGACCTCCCGGGCTGGCAACTCAGGGACTCATGCCCCCAGTTGATCGCCCCGGTTTGCCGGGTTCGCCCCATCCGGCTGGTCCGCCGACGCCGCCTTCTCCCATACCGACACGTGCCGGCCGCTCTCGTTGGTGAACGGCTCGCGCCCCCAGCCCTCCCAGCGGTCGCGCAGCCGCATTCCGGCGAGCTGCGCCATCAGGTCGAGTTCGGCGGGCCAGACGTACCGGAAGGGGATCGAGCGGTACGAGCCACGACCGTCGACGACCTCGACGTAGTTCGAACTCATCGCCTGGGTGGCGACGTCGTAGTGGTCGAACGCCCAGCGGTTGGCGGTGATCTGGAAGGGCACGGCGTTCTGCCCCGGTGGGAGCAGGCGCAGCTCCGGCACCCCGACCTCGATGACGAACGTGCCGCCGGGAGCGAGATGGGCGGCGGCGTTGCGGAAGCAGGCGACCTGTTCGGCCTGGGTCGTGAGGTTCATGATCGTATTGAAGACGAGGTACGCGACGGCGAACCCTCCCCGCCCCGGCACCACGGTGCTCGCGAAGTCGCCGATCGTCACGCCGATCGCGTCGCCGCCCGGCTTGGCCCGCAGCTTCTCCACCATGGCGCGGGACAGGTCGATGCCGTGGACGGGAACGCCGCGCCGGGCGAGCGGGAGGGCGATGCGCCCGGTGCCGATGCCGAATTCGAGGGCCGGGCCGCCGACGGCGAGGGCGGCGAGCAGGTCGGCGGCGGGCTCGACCGCCGCCGGGGCGAACATGTCGGACGAGGGGTCGTCATAGTTCTCCGCGACCGATGCGCCGAAATATCCGTCCTCCGGCGCGTCCGTATCGTCGCCCTGCCGCTGCTCTGCGCCCCACTCGGCGGTCGGGAGTCCTGATTCCGGCGGTCCTGTGTCCGGTCCCGCGTGCGGTTCCTGTGAGGAGTTCATTCGCGGGACCGTACTGCGCCCGGGGGGCGGCACGCATCCGTTTTTCGCCGCGTCCCCGCCTCGCCGCATCCGTACTTCGCTGCGTCCTCTCACTGCGAAGGACGTCGTCGCCGCTCACCGCCCAGATGCCGTGAGAGAAGGTCCGGGAGGGCGCGCATGTCGTCGAACACCACGGTGCCGGGTCCGGCGAGACGGGACGCCGGGGTGAGGCCGCCGCAGTAGCCGAAGGCCCGCATACCGGCGGCACGCGCGGCCCGGACCCCGTACGCACTGTCCTCGATCACCGCACAGCGCTCGGGCGGTACGCCCATCGAACGAGCGGCGTGCAGGAAGAGGTCGGGAGCCGGTTTCCCACGAGGGACGTCGGCGGCGCTGAAAATCGCCTGCGGCTCGAAGTAACGCGTCAGGGAAGCGAGTTCAAGGTTCTTCCGGATCCCGTCACGCGGTCCGTTCGACGCTACGCAGACCGGTACCGCGGAGCCGGCGCGGTGGGTGAGACGGGTGAGGACCTCCTCGACGCCGTCGACGGCAGTCAGTTGCGCCACGAAGGCAGCCTCGTAGAGGTGCTCGTACGCCTGCAGCCAGTCCTTCGGCAGGGGACGCCCCAGGCGCTCCTCGATCGCTGCGGTGTAGACCTCGGCCGACGACCCGACGAACTTCTCGATGATCTCGGCCTCACTGAACACGCAGCCCAGGTCGGCAACGATCAGCGCGTCCACCTTGACGCAGAGGCGCTCGCTGTCGACCAGGACACCGTCACAGTCGAAGATCACGAGATCCACTGGTTCGGCAATCCCGGCGGACTCAGCAAGCTCGTCCGACTCAGCCGGCGCGATCGGGGCGGCTGCGGCTGGGGCTGGGGCTGGGGGGAAGGACTCGGCTGACGAGGTGGGCGCAGCAAAGTGGGTGGGGTCGGCGAGCTTGTCGGGGCAGTTGTCTGCCGTTCAAGTGGCCACGCCCGGAAGCGTATCCACGCGGACTCGGGACCGTTCCGGTCGGACCGGCTTGCAGGTAGGTACGGGCTTCCGCCGGGAGCCGCCCGCCCCCTCACCCACTCATCCGTTCGCCCACCCGAGGTACGCCTACGTGTTCGTCCCCGACTGGTTGAGGTAGCCGAGCGGTTTCACGCGGCCGGCGGACTTGAAGCCCCAGTCGAGAAGGGCCCGAGCCTCGCGGTAGACGGTGAGTCCGTTGCCGCGCTGCGGGTTCAGGACGGTGACGATCAACGTGCGGTCGCCCCGGCGGGCCGCCGCGAGGAGGGTGTTGCCGGCCTTGCTGGTGTAGCCGTTCTTGACACCGATGGTGCCGGGGTATCGACCGATCCCGTTGGCGCCGGTGAGCAGCCGGTTGGTGTTCTGGATGGGATACGAGGCGGTGGGTGTTCCGTCGGCGCGGGTGGCACTGGGGAAGCGGGCGTGCGCGGTCGCCGCGTACTTGGCGAACTGGCCGTTCTCCAGCCCGGCCCGGACGATGAGCGTCAGATCGTACGCCGAGGAGTACTGGCCCTTGGCGTCGTAACCGTCGGCGGTGACCACACGGGTGTTGCGGGCGCCCAGTGCGCGGGCCTTGGCCTGCATCTGGTCGACGGTCGACTTCCAGCCACCGTTCATGGCCGCCAGCACGTGCACGGCGTCGTTGCCAGAGCGCAGGAAGGTGCCCCGCCACAGATCGGCCGCCCGGTACGTCCGCCCGGCCTTCACCCCCACCACGCTGCTGCCCTTCCCCACTCCCGCCAGGTCCTTCTTGCTGACCTTGCGCGGACTGTCGCCGGGAACACGGGGCAGGGCGGTGACGGCGAACAGCGCCTTGAGCGTACTGGCGGGAGGCAGCCTGCGGTGCGGGTTGTGCGCGGCGAGTACCTCCCCGCTACCGGCATCCGCGACGATCCAGGCCAGGGCGGAAACGGTGCGGTTCGCCGGGGCCTCGCCGACACGGGTGGAATCCCCTACGGACTCCGCTGCCGCGGGGGACGTAAGCAGCCCGGGGGACGCGGGCAGCGTGATGAGCAAGGCGGACGCGGTGATGACGACCCGACAGGTTACGCTGCGTGACACTGAGGTGACGACCATTCAGCTACGGTAGGGACGATCCGGACGTTCGGCCGACCGGTGATGCGCCACCCGAGTCACCTGGCCCGCAAGCAGGTCCGAAAGAGGGCCGAACGCGCAGCCCCGCCGGACCGATCCCCGTCAGCCGCTCCCCGCCTACGGGCGCGAGCGGCTCGCCACCCGGGATGTACGAGGTCTGCTGCACCGGATCCGATACATCAGATCGGACACGCCGGAACCGGCAGGCACCTCGGCGTCACCAGGCACGCCGGACCCGTCAGGCACGCCGGACCCGTCAGGCACGCCGGACCCGTCAGGCACCTCGGACAACATGCCCCCGGAAAGCAGCAGGCACCTCGACCACGTCAGGCACTGCTTCCGCATACGACACCGACAGCCACGTCCGACACCGGCTGCCACCTCCGGCACCGGCTGCCGCTACCGACGCGGGGGGCCTCCCAAAGTGCACCGGAAGGCCCCCCGCCACACATGCCCGCACGCGGTTCCTGCGGACACCGCAGTCACTCCGAACCGACGACGACCTCGGTCTCGTAGAAGCAGAAGTGCCCCTTGATCGCCGCGACTTGAGGAAGCGGTTCCGAGTACGACCACACCAGATCGGCCCTGCCTGGCACCGACCAGTACGACGCGTCGCCCTTGAAGGGGCAGTGAGTGGTGGTGTCGGACGGTGTCAGCAGCTCGGTGCGTACGTCGTCGGGCGGCAGGTAGTAGCGGACAGGGAGCCCGGTCTCACGCAGCAGCAGCGGGCGACGGCTCTCCGCGAGGAGTCGGCCTTCCCGTACGACCCGTACGTGCGTCGTGCCCTGCTCGACGGTGATCCGGTGACCTACTGGAGGAGGAGTCATATCTCGTACAGCACACCTGACGTAGGGATTCTTCCCCATCGACGGTTATACGTCGGGGTCACTCGTCCGCAGGCATCCGCATCCGTTCCTCCTGACGGGCCGCGCGGCGGTGGTGGACGCCCGGGGTGTATCCGTACGCGCGCCGGAACACGTCGATGAACGCGCTCGCGGAGGCCCATCCGCAGCGATGTGCGACCGCGGTGACCGGGACGCCCTCGGCCGGCATCCGCAAGGCGTGGAAGAGGCGGAGGTCCGTCGTCTTCGTCGGGCTGAGCTGACCGCGCTCCCGGCGGTGGGGTGGCTGCTGGTACGGGGACTGCACGAACCGGAAAGCGGGCCCGCGGCGGGGGCGGGCGCGGTCCCAGCCGACAGGAACCCTGCAGAATCCTCACTGTGAGTGATGACTTCTGCACCCTCCGTCTGTTTCTCTTGACGCATGACCACTCTCCGCACACGTAGCCGGATCGTCTCGTACGCAGCCATCGCCGCCGTCCTGGCCACGGCTGCCCCACTCACCGCCGCACCCGCACTCGCCACCTCTGCCCCCTCCGCGCCCGGCGCACAGGGGACGGCGGCCACGCCTGCAACCGAGGTCAACCGCTTCCTCACGGCCTACCGGCACGCCGTGCTCGGAGTCGGCACCCGCACCCCCGGGGCGATCCGCAAGGCGTACCTGACCAAGGAGCTGGACGCCCGCCTCAGCGAGTGGGCCGTCCGGAACCACGCCGATCCCGTCCTGCGCGCCCAGAACGTCCCCAAGGACTGGAAGGTGCGCAACCACTCCACGACGGCCGGCACGTCGAAGGTCGTCGTCACGCAGATCTGGGGTGGCGCACCGGACACACGGGTCTGGTACACGGTCCGTCGCTCCGACCTGAAAATCGTCAACCTGACGGACCCGCCGAGGAAGCGCTGACGCTCCTGCCGACGACGGATCCTCACAGGGTCTTGCCCTCGCACTCCCGGGTACCGTCACGGGGGGCACCGGCCCCGAGGACGTACACCTCCGCGACATGCGCGAAGCTACCGGAGTCCCCCGGGACGGGAGCTGCGCTTCGGCGCCGCGGACGGAACTGGGCGAGGACGACCGCGACCGGGGCGAGCAGCGCGCCCAGCAGTTGCAGGGCGGTCAGCTACTGGCCGAGGACGCTCCATCCGGGCAGGGTGGCGATGAGCGGGCTCAGCAGACCGAGGAAGGTGACCTCGGTCGGGGTGAGAGCCTTGATGCCGCGGAACCACAGGGCATAGGCGAGTGCGGCACCGATCAGACCCGGGTTGCCGTACCCGATCAGGTTCTCCCCGGTGTACGAGGACGGCGGTGGGCCCTCGACGAGCAACGCCACGGGCGTCAGCACCAGGCCACCCGCTACGAGTTGCCGGCCGGTGGTCGCCGCCCGCCGAACTGGAGCGGCTGGCCAGACATCCTGCGGACGCTGCTGGTGGGGCTGGGGGACACCGACAGAGGCGGAGCCGCCGCTCCGGGCCGCGAGCAGGGTACGACAGCCTTCGCCCGCGGGGCCGGCCCGACGCCCCCGCCCGCGGCCGGCGAGCGCAGCGGGGCGAAAGTCGCCCCGCCGCGGGCTTTCACCTCTTCGCAGGGGGGTGAGCCGACCGCGGGTGGGGCATTCATCCCTCATGAAAATCCATCTGACCAGCGTCTTCGTCGACGACCAGGCCAAGGCCGAGCACTTCTACACCGAGATCCTCGGCTTCGTGAAGAAGCGCGACGTCCGGGTGGGCGGCGAGGACCGGTGGCTGACCGTCGTCTCGCCCGACGAGCCGGACGGCACGGAACTCCTCCTGGAGCCCGCCGGGCACCCGGCCGTCCGGCCCTACCGCGACGCACTCGTTCGCGACGGCATCCCGCTCGCCCAGTTCGCCGTCGACGACGTCCGGGCCGAGTTCCACCGCCTGCAGGAACTCGGCGTCCGCTTCACCCAGGAACCCGTGGACATGGGGCCCGTCACCACCGCCGTCCTCGACGACACCTGCGGCAACCTGATCCAGATCGCCACCATGCCCCAATAGGCCGCACCCCGGTGCGCCGGGGCCTCCTAGGGTGCCGCCGCGGCCGACCGTACCGGGCGGTGGCGGGGCAGGTTCCGCGCGACCGCGGAGCACGACTGGAATTCGTAAATCGAACAGACGTACGCTTCCTTTATGTCTTCCTACGCCTCCCCCTTCCCTGACGACCTCCTCGCTCTCCAGCAGCAGCTCCACGAGGCACAGGCCGACTTCCACACCCTCGCCACCGCACCCCCCTGGGGCACCGGGGCCGCCGCCGCTTTCACCGAGGAGCAGGTGGACCAGGTCGAGGAGCTGTGGGAGCGGATACGGGAGCTGACCATGGCGGTCAACGAGCACCCCTACTGGACGTCGGAGCGAGGGCTCCGTGTCGTACGCGGGAGGGACGCGGGGGCCGCGTGACCCTCCCGCACGCCCCCGCGTCCCTCGCGCACACTCCGTTGTCCGGATCCCCCCGTTCCCGGCGGCATTCCCGGGTACCCGTACCGCGGTAGAGCGTGAGCGACGGGAAAGGAGCAGGGCACATGTCGATGCGGGCCGTGGGATGGGCGAAGACGTTTCCGATGTCCGGAGGGGTACGGGAGGGCCGAAAGTGGACGCGCGAGCACCTGGCGCAGCTGCCCTGGTACGAGACCAGCCCGGACACCGCGGACGCCGTCGTCCTCACCGTGTCGGAACTGATCACCAACGCCCATCTGCACGCGCACAGTGACGCCCAGCTGGTGCTGACCTGGGACAGCCGCTGCGTGCACGTCACCGTGCACGACGATGTCGGCGGCGTGCCCCAACCCGTCCGACGGGCCCCCTCCCTCGCGGCCACCTCGGGCCGGGGCATCTCCATCGTGGACGCACTCGCCGACAGCTGGGAGACGCACGAACAGCAGCACGGGAAGGCGGTCACGGCCTGTTTCGTACCTCCGTCGCCCGACGGCGAGAAGCACGCGGGGCACTCGCTGAAGTAGGGGCGGCCACTCGCCGGGGCGGGAACGGCAGTCGCCGGGGACCGAGTCCAGAAGGCACGGCAGGGAGCGACCCGCGGGCCGGTACGGCCATTGCGGCAGGGTGACGTGCACCTCGGGTGATTCCGCACATAAACGCAGGTCGGTCGGGTACCGCACATTGCGGGCACCGGGCGTCGGCAAGTACCGGGAGAAGGCCCCCAGCACCGTACCCGAGGGGGCACATGTGAAGGAGCAGGGGAACGCGGAGGGCTCCACGGAGGAGAAGCCCGAGGGCCATCAACCGTCCTGGTCCACCCGGGTCGCGCAGTGGTGGCAGCGGGCCTGGTCGTACTCCGGACACGAACGGCACACCGTGCTGCTCATCGCCAAGAGCGCACTGGCGGCGACCCTGTCGTGGTTCGTCGCATACGACCTGATGCACGCCAAGTCCCCCGCGTTCGCGCCGTTCTCCGCGGTCCTGACCATGCAGGCGACCGTCTACCGCTCGCTCGTGCAGTCGCTGCGGTACGTAGGAGCGGTCGTCGTCGGAGTGGCCGTGCAGGCGGCGCTCGGGCTGTCCGCAGGGCCGACGCTGGCGACGTTCGCGCTGGTCGCGGTGATCACACTGGCCGTCGGACGGTGGGCGCCGCTGGGCTCGCAGGGGACGCAGGTCTCCACGGCGGCGTTCTTCGCGTTCTCCACGTACGTCTCCACGAGTACCAACGACACACGCCTGGAACAGCTCCAGCAGATCGTGCTGCTGGTACTGGTCGGATGCGCCATCGGTGCCGCCGTCCACATCCTCGTCGTACCGCCCATGCGCTACCGCAACGCCGAGTACGGCATCCGTTCCCTCGCGCACACCCTGCGCGACCTGCTCGGCGACATGGCGCCCGTACTGCGCGAGGGCGCCCCCGACGAGGACAGCACCGCGCAGTGGCGACGACGGGCCGACCGGACCGACACGCTGATCTCCGGCGCCCGGAGCAGCCTGCGCACCGCCGAGGAGAGCATCCACTTCAACCCCCGCAGCCGCCTGCCGGGCCACCGTGGGCACACGAGCTTCCAGGGGTACGCGGTCGTGCTCGAAGCCCTCGTGCGCACCCTGTACCAGATGGCGTCCCTCACCCGCAGCCTCGACCGTTGGCACGGGGAGGAGAGCGGTTACGAGTACCTTCCCTTCCTGCGGAGTTACGCGGGTTTCCTGGACGCGCTCGGCAAGTGCGCCGCAGTTCTGGCCGACCTGGACGAGTCGCGGCTGCCTTCGCAGGCGAAGGAGCTGTGCCGCCTCGCGGACGAGGCGCAGCAGCAGCGGCAGGCCCTGGCGGAAGAGGCAGTGGCGAGGGGGCTGCCGCTGACGGATCCCTCGCAGCCCTACGGGGAGCTGGTGGTGGAGGCGACCCGGCTGATGGAGGAGTGCAACAACTGCTGCGACGCGTTGCGGAGCTGGGCGGAGGACTGAGCTCCGGCAGCGTACCTACGCGTCTCATTCCCGGTGGCAGCTGCACCCACGACATGGACCGGGGACAACACCGACTCACCAACCCTGAGTGGGGACTTGTCAACTTTCTGATTGGTCCGCTATATAAGAAAGCGAAGGGCATCGCACCCAGTGCGAAGAGAGAAGGAGTGACTTGTGATGCTCATGCGTACCGACGCTTTCCGCGAGCTGGACCGGCTCACCCAGCAGTTCTGGGGGACGGCGGCACACCCGGCGGCGATGCCGATGGACGCCTACCGGGCGGGCGAGGAGTTCGTCGTCCACTTCGACCTGCCGGGCATCGACCCCGAGTCCATCGACCTGGACATCGAACGCAACGTCCTCACCGTGAAGGCGGAACGCCGCTCGGCGGCCCCCGAGGGCGCGGAGATGATCGCCTCCGAACGTGCCAACGGCCTGCACACCCGGCAGCTCATCCTCGGCGACACCCTCGACACGGAACGAATCGACGCCTCGTACGAGGCGGGCGTACTGACGCTGCGCCTGCCGGTCTCGGAGAGGGCCAAGCCCCGCAAGATCACCATCAGCGGCGGCAGCGGCGCCGGGGACCGCCAGATCACCGCATGAGCGGGGCGGCGACCATGCACCAGGCGGCGGCTGTGCGGCAGACGCCCGGACAGCCGCCGTACGGGCGGGACAACGAGCAGGAGTACGGGCCCGGACCCGTACCGGATCGCGGACGGGGCCAGGGGGGCGGGTACGGGCAGGGAGACCTGGAACCGTCGCCGTCCCGGCACACCGTCACCTTCGGGGAGCTGGTCGAAAGGGTACGGACGGACGGACTCTACGACTCGACCCAGCGTGCCGAGGCCGTCACCCGGAGCGTCCTGGCCGGGCTCGGCCGTCAGCTGACCGGCGACGAACGCGTCGAGCTGGCCAGGGTCCTGCCGTGGGAAGCGGCGCTGGAGTTCAGCGCGCAGATTCCCGCCGCACGGCAGCTGACCGGTCTCGGGTTCGTCCAGGACCTCGCCGCCCGCACGGGCAGCGGCCCCGGACCCGCCCGGTGGGACACCGGCTCCGTCCTGCGGAACGTCGGCGACCTCGCCGGGCCGGAACTCCTGGACCGTGTGCTGGCGCAGCTGCCGGACGGCTACGCCCTGCTGTTCGGCCGGGTACAGCTCGCCCGACGGTCGGAAACGCCACGGCCGGCGGCCTGACCCCTGTACCTATGCACGGGCCGTACCGCACCTCCCTCCCGCGGTACGGCCCGCGGTTGTGTCGTACGACAGCGGCTCACGCCGTACGCACCCTGCTCAGGTCCTCCGGCCGCCCACCGCCCGGCCCGGACGGTGTGCGGGGGTGAGCTTGAGCCCGTAGCGGGCCCACAGAACGCGTTGCAGCAGCAGGGTGGCGGTACCCGCGAGGAGCATTCCCGCGAGGTTGACGCCGAGCTGGACCAGGGAGGCGGTCACCTCGTTCCAGTGGCCCAGGGGCACGGCGACCGCGAGGTTTCCCGCGGCGGGCACGGTCGTCACCGAGATGAAGACGCCGACCAGTGGCGAGGACTTGCCGGCGGTCATCGAGAGGATGCCCGCGACGCCGGCCAGCAACGCGACGATGAAGGACCACCGGTCGGGGTGGATGATGAAGTTCGTCAGCGACCGTCCGTCCAGCATGTCCGGGGTGACCCAGCCCAGCAGACGGCTGGCCCCCGCACACGCCATGGTGATCGCCACGGCGACCGCGAACCCCACGGCGAGGGTTCGCACGGCGGTGCCGATCAAACTCAGCTGGCGGCTCATCACCCCGAAACAGATCGCCGCCACCGGCCCGAACTCCGGCCCCAGCACCATCGCGCCGACGATCAGGATCGGCTGGTCGAGCAGCGCCCCGATCGCGGCGATCTGGGTCGCCAACGCCAAGAACGCGAGGAACGCCCAGGTCAGACGAGTTTCAGCGGCGGTTCGCGCGGTCAGCTCGTCCCACACCACGGCGTCGTCGGGGTCGCCCGGAGCCGCGGCCTCCGCCTTCTCCGAGGTAACGGAGATCGACAGGTCGAGCTGCTCGACGGTGATCGATCCGGTGTCCTTCAGGCCGAGTTCGCGCAGCGCGTCGAGCACGCCGTTGGCGCCCTCCCTCGCCACGTCGAATTCGACGAAGTCACCCTTGGGGGCGTGGGCTGCACCGGGCAGGAGGATGACGTTGGCGGCCGCCGGGGACTCGGCCACGATGCGCAGCACGTCGCCGGTCCGGCCGGTCGGGCTGATCACTCGCACATGAAGCATGACGGGCATTGTCCCTCCCCCCGCGGACCCGGCGGGCGGCTCCGCGGGGACGAGGAATGGTTCCCCCAGGCGTACGCCGCTCTTGAGGCCCTCAACGCCCGCAGCCCGAAGCCGGGCGGACGCTGCTGCCGTCTCCCCCTTCTTCTGGGGACGTGGGGACGCCCCCGCGCGCACCTGGCGGGCCGGCCAGGGGCCCGCCGCTTCCCCTGGCTGGACGACCCGGACGCCTTCGTGGCGGCGACGGCGCCGTTCCTGACCGGTTGAGCCTGCTCGCCGACCTCATCCGGTTTCCCGGTCCTTCAGTCCCTCGGTCCCTCCGCCCGCTCGTCCGGCTGGACCTGGACATCGGGTGCGGCGAGGTGTTCGCGCTGCTCGGACCCAACGGGGCGGGCAAAACGGCCGCCGTGGAGATCCTGGAGGGGTACCGGGAACGGGACGGCAGGGAGGCGCCCGTCCCGGGCGCGGATCCGGGACGGGCGGGTAGGGCCCGCTGTTCCAGACACGCCGTCGTACCGATGGACCTGCGCATGGGCCGACGACCGTACGGTGGCAGTGATGACGGCGGTGAACCGGGGGCTGATCACGGTCGAGGAGTGAACGCGGCGCATCCGGCAGCGCCCGCGTCACCGCTGGACGCAGGCCTCATCCTCATGCCGAACTCAGGCCGCCAGGTCCGCCTGGGACTGCTCGTGCACGACGTCCGACGCATCCGATACCCCGGCGTTCGCGGCGCGTGCGCAGCAGGTCTGCTCCAGCAGCGTGTCCGCTGCCGCGAGGGCCGCTGCGACTCTGTTCGTCGACGTCGTCACACACAGGGTGTAGGAGACGTCGTCGAGGGCGCGCTGGGTTTCCGGGGTCGGGTTCTGGGCGTGGGCGAACCGTGTTTCCGCGTACCGCGTGAGGAGGGCGCGCAGAACCTTGGGGTCGGGCACCAGCATGCGGGAGTCCCCTTCGTGTCTGTGTTGTTCTCATGGAGTCGCTGCGATACTCCGAGTGCCCTGGTACGGATGAGGCAAACGGGCGGTTTTCCGCCAGTGTGATGGGCGCCCGGGGTCAGTGCGTGGCCAGCATGCCCGTGCGGAGGGTGCCCAGGATGCGGGTCAGAAGGCGGGAGACCTGCATCTGGGAAATGCCGAGCACCTCACCGATCTCGGCCTGGGTGAGCTCCTGACCGAACCGCATGGAGAGGATGTGACGGTCCCGCTCGGAGAGGGAGGCGAGGAGCGGGGCGAGGGTGTGCAGGTCCTCGAAGAGCTCCATGCCCGGGTCGCAGGCGCCGAAGAAGTCGGCGTAGCTCACGGGGGACTTGGCGCTGTTGTCGTTGCCGGTCTCGGCGGGCAGGTCGAGGGAGCCGGCGGTGTACCCGTTCGCGGCGACCAGGCCGTCGTTGACCTCGGCCTCGGTGAGTTCGAGGAGTTCGGCGAGTTCGGCGACGGTGGGGTCGCGGTCCAGAACCGTGGCCAACTGCTCCTTGGCCTTGGCCAGTTCCGTACGCAGCTCCTGGAGCCGGCGCGGCACGTGCACGGCCCACGTCGTGTCGCGGAAGAAGCGCTTGATCTCACCGGTGATGTACGGGATGGCGAAGGAGGTGAACTCCACCTCGCGACTCAGGTCGAACCGGTCGATCGCCTTGATCAGGCCGATCGTGCCGACCTGGATGATGTCCTCGAGCTCGCCGTTGCCCCGGTTGCGGAAGCGGCGGGCGGCGAACTTCACGAGGGAGAGGTTCATCTCGATGAGGGTGTTGCGCGCGTACTGGTACTCGTGCGTGCCCTCTTCGAGTGCGTTGAGCCTGTCGAGGAAGAGCTTGGAGAGCTGGCGGGCGTCCTTGGGAGCGACGGCGGCGGGGTCGGATATGCGGGGGAGGGTGCCGTCTCCGGTCGCGGCCGTGCCGGTACCGGTGCGGGCCGGGTCCACCACGGACCGCTCGGACACGGGGGCGGGCACGGTCGTACGTACGGGAGCTGACAGCATCGCGGTTCCTCCTCAGGCACACGGTTGCGTACCCACCCGAGCCTTGCCCGGGAACACGCGTTCACTCACTTCAAGGGTGACTGATTTTCGCGGGTCCGCTGGCGTGACTGCTCGCTGACCGTCCGTCAGGGGGACGTACCGTCGCAAATGCGTGCGCGGAGAGTGGCGGCGAAGTCTTCGGCGCGGGCCAGTCGGACGCGCAGCACCTCGGTCTTCCGGATGGCGGCGCGCTCGTACTCCGCCACCCGCTCCAGGAGTGCCTGCCGCTGGGCCGGATCGGCCAACCCCTCGGCGTCGAGCCGGTCGGTGGCATCCAGCAGGTCGCGCATCTCCTCCAGGGTGAAACCGAGCGGCTTCATCCGTCGTACGACCATGAGACGGGCGACGTCGCTCTCCGTGCAGAGACGGAAGCCGCCGCGGGAACGGGCGGACGGGACGACCAGGCCGGTCTCCTTGTAGTGCCGGACGGTCCGCAGGGACAGTTCGGTGCGTTCGGCGTCCTCGCCGATCTGCATGTGCCTGCCGTCGATCCCGTCGATCCTGTCGTCCGCGCGTCCGTCGACCGCGGCCTTCCCGCCGGCCGCCCGAGCGCCGCTTCCGCCCGTGCCGTCCGACCTGCCGTCCACGTCACCCGCCCTGCTGTCCGCCGCACTGCCCACGCCCGTGGTCCCGGCCCATCCCGTCCTCGGGATCACCCCGCCCCGCCGATCTCTACCCTAACGTTAGGGTAGATTCCTCGGCGTCAGCGGGGCGGCTTCGCCCTTCGGGCCTCCGGCCCCGTCGCCCCGTCGATGCGTTCGTGCGCGCGCGGAATCCGCGTGACCGTGGCGCCGGGCATACTCGTCGCGTACCGCGCTCTTCCCCGCCGTGGGCCCGCGCCGCCGCCTCGGACCGTTCCGGCGGCGCCGGTCGGCCGGGCCGGGCCGGGCCGGCGGCCGGCGCCGGCGGACCTTGACCGGCCTTCCCGGGCGTGCCTAACCTGCCGTCAATATCCGAAATGGTGAACGCTGTTCGATATTTCGAACATGCAGGTGGAGGAGTCACGTTGTCAGCCATACCCACAACTCCCGCGTCACCCGAGGTCCCTGTGTGGAGCGTCGACCCCCGGACCGGCGAGCGCCGCGAGCAGGTCGCGGCGGAGGCCGGCCCGCAGACCGTCGACGCCGCCGTCCTCAGCGCACACGACGCACGCGGCGCGCTCACCGACCGGTCCGTACGGTCCGCCTTCCTGCGCACCGCCGCCGAGTCGCTGGAGGAGGCCCGGGAGGAGCTCGTCGCGGTCTCGGACGCCGAAACCGCACTCGGCGCGACCCGGCTCACCGGCGAACTCGCCCGTACCTGCTACCAGTTGAGGGCCTTCGCGGACGCCGTCGACGAGGGTGCCTTCCTCGACGTCATCATCAGCCACCCGGACGCCACGGCCACTCCCCCCATCCCGGACCTGCGCCGCTACAAGGTGCCGCTGGGGGTCGTAGCGGTCTACTCGGCCTCCAACTTCCCGTTCGCGTTCTCCGTCGCCGGCGGCGACACCGCGAGCGCGCTCGCGGCCGGCTGCCCGGTCGTGGTCAAGGCGCACCCCGACCACCCGGCCACCTCCGAGGCCACCGTCGCGGTACTGCGCCGGGCCGCGGACCGGCACGGCATCCCGGCGGGCGTCGTCGGCCTCGTCCACGGTTTCGATGCGGGCGTCGCCCTGGTCGAGCATCCACTGGTGGCCGCCGCCGGTTTCACCGGTTCCGTACGGGGCGGGCGCGCCCTCTTCGACGCGGCGGCGGCGCGGCCGGTGCCAATTCCCTTCCATGGTGAACTCGGCTCTCTGAACCCGGTGTTGGTGACCGGGCCGGCAGCGGCCGAGCGTGCCGAGGAGATCGGGGCGGGCCTCGCGGCGTCGATGACGATGGGGGTGGGCCAGTTCTGCGTGAAGCCCGGACTGGTGCTCGCTCCCGCCGACGCGTCGGGCGATGAGTTGGTCAAGGCGCTCGCCCAGTCCCTTGCGGACGTCGCACCGGGCGTCATGCTGGATCACCGGATGCGCGACAACTTCGTCGCCGGACTCGCCGAGCGCGCCGAACTGCCGGACGTGGAAGCCCCGGTGAGCCCGGGCGCGACCGACGCGCACACGGTCGGCGCGGGCGTGCTCACCGTACCCGCGCACAAGCTCGCCGACGGGGCGGGCGGGGCCCACGACCTCCTCCTGGAGGAGTGCTTCGGACCGGTGACGGTGGTCGTACGGTACGAGGACCAGGCGCAGGCCGACGCGGTACTGGACCGCCTGCCGGGCAACCTCACCGCCACCCTGCACGTCTCCGCCGAGGAGGCCGCGACCGGCAGTGCGGCGGACCTCCTGGCCCGGCTCACCCCGCTGGCCGGCCGGGTCCTGGTCAACTCCTGGCCCACCGGGGTCGCGGTCGCCCCCGCCCAGCAGCACGGCGGTCCCTACCCGGCGACCACGTCCACCTCCACGTCGGTCGGCCTGACGGCAGCCGAGCGCTGGCTGCGCCCGGTCGCGTACCAGAACACCCCCGAGGCCCTGCTCCCGCCCGAACTGCGCGACGACAACCCGCTGGGGCTGCCGCGCGTGGTGGACGGACGCCGGGAGGGCTGAGACCCCTGCGCGAGCGCATCACGACGGGCGTCAACACCTCTTCCTGTCAGAGGTGTTGACGCCCGTTTCTCGAACATGGATCCTCTGCGAGCGAAATCCCGTACGTCGTCCGAGATGTCGAACGAATCGATGGAGCCGCTTATGTCCCCCCGCACGCGCCCCGGCAGAAATTGGGCAGCCCTCGGCCTCGGCCTGCTGATGGCCACCAGTTTCGCCGCCGCCCCGCCCTCCGCAGTCGCCTCCCCGGACGGCGGTGCCGCCCATGCCGCCGCCGAGCCCGCCCCCGCCGACTACACGCTCGCTCTGGACCGGTCGCGTACCGGACCTGATATCTCGGACAGCATGTACGGGATCTTCTACGAGGACATCAACCGGGCGGCCGACGGCGGGCTGTACGCCGAGCTGGTGCAGAATCGTTCCTTCGAGTACGCCCCGGCCGACAACAGGGCGTACACGCCGATGACCGCCTGGGCCCCCGTCGCCGACGGCGGTGCCACGGGCAGCGCCCAGGTCGTGGACGACGCGGGCAGGCTGAACGAGCGGAACCGCAACTACCTGCGGCTGCGCCTCGACGGAGGCACGGGCAGGTACGGGGTGGCCAACTCCGGATACAGCAAGGGAATTTCCGTCCGTAAGGGCGCCTCGTACGAGTTCACCGTGTGGGCCCGCACCGACCAGCGGAGCGGCACCGCGCTCTCGGTCGGCCTGCGTGACGACGCCGGGCGGGCGCTCGCCGACGCGCGGCGCGTGACCGTACGCGGCGACCGGTGGGCCAAGTACACCGCCCGGTTCACCGCCACCGCCGACAGCACCACCGGGAGGCTCTCCGTCCTGGCCGAGGGCGGCGGCACGGTCGGACTCGACATGGTGTCGCTCTTCCCCCGGGACACCTACAAGAACCGGCCCAACGGGCTGCGCAAGGACCTCGCGGAGAAGATCGCCGCGCTGAAGCCGGGCTTCCTGCGCTTCCCCGGGGGGTGCCTGGTGAACACCGGAAGCCATCAGGCATACGAGACACCTGATCTCGAACGCCGGCGCTCGTACCAGTGGAAGGACACCGTCGGCCCCGTCGAGCAGCGTCCGACGAACGCCAACTTCTGGGGCTACAACCAGAGTTACGGCCTCGGCTACTACGAGTACTTCCAGTTCGCCGAGGACCTCGGCGCGGCCCCGGTCCCCGTAGTGCCCGCCCTGGTCACCGGCTGCGGCGAGAACAAGGCGACCGACGACCCCGCCCTGCTGAAGCGGCACGTCCAGGACACCCTGGACCTGATCGAGTTCGCGAACGGCCCGGCATCCTCCCCGTGGGGCGGCGTGCGCGCAAGGATGGGCCACCCCGAGCCGTTCGGGCTCAAGCAGCTCGCCGTCGGCAACGAGGAGAACCTCCCCGACGCGTTCTTCGCCCGTTTCACCGTCTTCCGTGAGGCGATCGAGGCGAAGTACCCGGACATCGAGGTCATCAGCAACTCCGGTCCCGACGACAGCGGACCGGTCTTCGACCGGGCCTGGCAGCTGAACCGGGACGCGAAGGTGTCCATGGTCGACGAGCACTACTACAACAGCCCGCAGTGGTTCCTGGAGAACAACGACCGCTACGACTCGTACGACCGCAAGGGGCCGAAGGTCTTCCTCGGGGAGTACGCGTCCCTGGACAACCGGTTCCGCAACGCGCTCTCCGAGGCCTCGTTCATGACCGGCCTGGAGCGCAACGCCGACGTCGTCAAGCTCGCCAGTTACGCGCCTCTGCTCGCGCACACGGACGCGACGCAGTGGCGGCCGGACATGATCTGGTTCGACAACGAGCGCTCCTGGGGCTCCGCCAGCTACGAGGTCCAGAAGCTGTTCATGAACAACACGGGCGACCGCGTCGTGCCGAGCCGCGCCTCCACCACCCCGGCCGTCTCCGGGCCGATCACCGGTGCGGTCGGCCTCTCGACGTGGGCGACCAGCGCCGCGTACGACGACGTGCGCGTCACCGGCGCCGACGGAAGGACCCTGCTGAGCGACGACTTCTCCGGCGGCGACGGACAGTGGGCCAAGGCGTCTCAGAAGGGTAGTTGGCGGGTCGAGGACGGTGCGTACGTCCAGTCGGACGCGACCGCGGAGGACACTCTCGTCACGGCGGGCGACCCGGCGTGGCAGAACTACGACCTCCAGCTGAAGGCCACCAAGAAGGCCGGCCAGGAGGGCTTCCTGGTCGCCTTCGGCGTCAAGGACACCGGAAACCACTACTGGTGGAACCTGGGCGGCTGGAACAACACCCAGTCGGCCGTGGAGAAGACCGTCGACGGCGGCAAGCAGACCCTCGTGGCGAAGCCGACCACCATCGAGACCGGTCGGACGTACGACGTCAAGGTGCAGGTCCGGGGGCGGGACGTGGTGCTGTTCCTGGACGGTGCGGAGTGGGGGCGCTTCACCGACGACAAGGCCGCCGAGCCGTTCCGTCAGGTGGTGACGAGGGACGCGAGGACCGGTGAGCTGATCGTCAAGGTCGTCAACGTGCAGGCGACACCCGCCCGTACGGCCGTCGACCTCGGCCGGGCCCCCGGCTCACGCACGGCACGGGTGACCACTCTCCGGGGCGCGCCGGACGCGGAGAACACCGCCGACGCGCAGCCGATCCGGCCGGCCGAGTCGACGGTGACGGGCATCGGGGCGAAGTTCACGTACACATTTCCGGCGCATTCGGTGACCTTCCTGCGCATCAAGGAGTGAGCGGACACCGACCTCCGCCCGGCCTCGGGGCCGGGCGGACGGGGGCATGAAAAGGGCCCCCGCCGGAGGGGGACTTCCGGCGGGGGCCCGGTCGGGGGCCGGTCACGGTGCGGTGACCGACGGGCCGTCACCATGCCTCGCGACGCACCTAATTGCCGTGCGTCACGGCGCGAGGTGTCAGTGGTAGGTGACGTCGGAGGGCTGGTAGCGGCAGTGCGTGCCGTCCGGTCCGGTGCCGTTCTGGACGGGCTCCTTGCCGGTGCTGTTTCCGGTGAAGCGCGTGCACGGCTTGATCTTCTTCTTGCTGTCGCCGTGGATGCGGACATTGCGCAGCGAGGCGGAGTCACCGTAGTTGGCGTTGATGCCGACCAGGGAGTTGCCCGGGCCGCTCACGTCGACGTCGTTGACGATGACCGTCCGCTTGTACTGGGTCTTGCAGTTGCCGCACGAGCGGACCAGCTTGCCGAAGTCGGCCACCTGGAACTTCGAGATGACGAGCTTGCCGGCGCCGTTGAACTGCAGGACCTTGTCCGACGCCTTGCGGGCGCCTCCGCCGTACACCGTGTACACGGCGTTCGCGGACTTGCCCTTGAAGGTGGCCGCGTCCTCGCCCACGTCCTCCCACCAGACGTTCTGGATGGTGCAGCTGCCCAGGCAGTGCACGCCGTCCGCGGCCGGGGAGCCGATGACGACGTTCTTCAGGACGGCGCCGTCGGCGAGCGTGAAGACCGGGGGCTGGCCCTCCTTCTGGCCGCCACCGCCGAGTGCGCCTTGGCCGTAGTGGCGCTTGAGCTTGCCGTCGTAGGTGCCGTCCACCTTGATCGTGGCGGTCACGGGCTTGCTGCCGGTGGGCTTCGGCCACGCGGCCGGGCCCTTGGCTGCGGCCTTGGCGGAGTCCTGGGCGGCGGGGGCCACTGCTGCGGGGGCCTTCGCCGCGCCCGCGGAGGGGAGGAGCCCGGTGGTGACGAGGGCGCCCGCGGTGAGCGCGCCGACACCCGAGAGGGCTATGACGGCCCGGCGGCGTGCGGTGCGCCGACGGTGTGAGTGGGGAGTTGTCATGCTCCTTGGTTGCCGCAGCCGTGACGGAGGTTGCCGTGCGGGCAGAAGTTTTTTCTGCGGGTCGACGGAACTCAACGCGTCGGGTAGAAATCTCCCCTTACGGCGGCTTTGTCGCCGTTCTGTGCGGTGGTGGTCACCGAGTACCGGTCGCCGCCCGCGTCGCGTCCGCCCCTGGCGTGCTGGTACTGCCCGGCGGCCATGTGCTCGCCCGCCGGCACGGCACGGCCGGGTTTCAGCGTCCAGCGGTAGACCAGGAACGCCGGGTCTCCCCGGTCCTCCCGTACGTCGACGGTGAAGTTGTCGACGGGCAGCGAGATCCAGGCCCCCGTGTTCGTCACGCCGTCGGTCCTGGCGATACGGAGCTCGACGACGAGTGCGGTGAGGGGCTCGCCGGTCTTGAAGGTGACGTTGCTCTGCGCCCAGAAGTCATTGCTGTGCGGGTCGACCGAACCGTCGCCCCAGAGGTGGCCGTCCCGGGTGCGGTTGCCGCCGGGCGGCGCGGGGGGCGGGGCGGGCGTGGACGGCGGGCGGGTGGCCGCGGGCGGCGCGGTCCCGTCGGCTGCGGAGGTACGGCCGGGGGTGCGCTCCGGGGTACGGGAGGGCTTCGCCGGCGTCGTCCGCACCGGGTCCGGGAGGGCGGGCAGACCGGTGGGTGCGGGATCGTCGGTGCGGGTGGGCGTGGGGTCGGGGGTGGAGGCCGTACGTACCCGGGTGTCCTCGTGCAGCGCCCCGGCCACCCCGTAACCGCCGGCGATCAGCACGGCCGCCACGGCGGCGGTGGCCCCGGCGACGCGCGGCCAGGACATGGCGCGGCGGGGGTCCCGGCCCGCTGCGGCCCGTACCGAAGGGGGCGTACGCACGCCTTTGCGGGACCGGACGGACGGCTGGGCCATGCCCCGCTCCACGCGGGCCAGGATGCGTGCGCGGTCGGGACGGTGGGACGCGGCGGCCCGCTGCAGTTCCTCACGCATCCGGTCCTCGGCGCGCCGGTCCTCGGGCCCGGTGTCCTCGCGTCCGATGTCCTCGGGCCGGGCGTTCCGGTCATGGACGTTTTCGGCCCGGGGCGCCTCGTGGGGGTGGCCGTCGTCCGGACGCTCCTCGTACGGCCGGATCTCGCCCGCTCGGCCTTCGCCCGGCTGTCGCTTGCGCACTTCGTCCTCGTCCATGGCGGCTACTTCTTCCTTCCGGCCAGTGCCGCCACGGTCCGGTTGCCGTCGCTGCTGCCGAGCAGTTGCTCCAGTTGGGCCATTCCCTTGGAGGTCTGGCTCTTCACCGTACCGACGGACACACCGAGGGCGAGGGCGGTGTCCCGTTCGGAGAGGTCGAAGGCGTGGCGCAGGACGACGCAGGCGCGTTTGCGGAAGGGCAGGCGGCGCAGGGCCTCCTGTACGTCGACGACGCCCGCGACGTCCGGGGCGTCGACGCTCTCGGGGCGCTGCGCCCAGAAGAGCGCGACCCTGCGCCGTTCGCGCACGGCGCTGCGGATGCGGCCCCGTACGAGATTGGCGAGGACGCCGCGCGCGTACGCGGCGGGGTGGTCGGCGGCGCGCACCCGGTCCCATCGGTGCCACACCGCGAGCAGCGCGTCGGCGGCGAGGTCGTCGGCGGCGTCCGGCTCGCCCGTCAACAGGTGCGCGAGACGAGCCAGTTCAACGTAGTGACGCTCGAAGAACTCGTGGAACTCCGTGGCGGCGTCACCGTCCGATGTCACCACGGGCTGCCTCTCTCTGCCACGTACGCGCGTCACGGATGTGCGGTTGCGAAGAGCCTTGCAGGGCCCGGAAGCAGGGTACGCGAACGCCGCGGGTGCTCCGCTCACCCCCCGAACGCCGGGGTCACCAGGCCCTGTCCGGCGTCCGGCACGACGAGAAGTGAGCCCGCGTACGGGTGCGCGTTCTCGCCCAGGCCGGTGCGGGCGGTGGTGATGTACAGGTCGCGCAGGCCGGGTCCGCCGAAGGCGCAGGCGGTGGGACGGGAGGTGGGCAGCGTGATCGTACGGTCCAGGACGCCGCCGGGAGTGTAGCGGCGCACCTGGCCGCCGTCCCAGAGGGCCACCCAGACGCATCCGTCGGCGTCGACGGTGAGCCCGTCGGGAAAGCCCGCGCCGTCCTCGATCCGTACCAGTTCACGGCGCTCCGCGGGGAGTTGGCCGTCCATGCGGCAGACGTCCACGCGGCGGGTGGGGCTGTCGATGTAGTAGACGAGGCTGCCGTCCGGACTCCAGCCCGTTCCGTTGCTCACGGTCACAGAAGGGAAGATTTCCGTGACGGCGCGGGTGCCTGCCGCGGCGGCCGTCGCGGGTGCGAGGCGGACGAGTGCGCCGCCGCCCTTCGCCTCGTCGTAGCGCATGGAGCCCGCCCAGAGCGATCCGTCGGGGGCGACGGCCGCGTCGTTTCCACGCCGTCCGGGTACCGGGTCATGCAGCAGCCAGCGGAAGTTGGTACCGTCGGCGTCGTAACTGCCCACTCCGTCGCGGAGGTTGACGACCAAACCACCGGCCGTACGGGGCTTTGCCGCGCCCACGTGCTGCTCGGTGGCCATGACGGTGCGCCGCCCGGAGGCCGGGTCGTACGTGTGGACCCGTGAGCCGAGGATGTCCACCCAGATCAGCCGGCCGGTCACCGCGTCCCAGGTGGGCCCCTCGCCGAGCCGGGCCCGTTCCCGTACGGCCGGCTCGGCGGTCTTCGCGGCGCTCATCGCGGCGTCCCCCGGTACCCGAGCCGCAGGGACAGGTCGGCGGCGCCCTTGGCCGCCAACTCGCCGAGTTCGCGCTCGCGTTCCTCGCTCCACCGGATCATGGGCACCGATACCGACAGCGCCGCGACGACCCGGCCCGAGCTGTCGCGCACCGGGGCGGCGACACAGCTGACGTCGGGGTTGGACTCGCGGTGCTCCACGGCCAGCCCGCGGGCGCGGATGTCCGCGAGCGCGGCGCCCAGGGCGTCCGGTTCGGTGATGCTGTTGGGGGTCATCGCGGCGAGTTCGCGGCCGTCGATACGGGTGCGCAGTTCGCTCTCGGGGAGGGAGGCCAGCAGCATCTTGCCCACGGAGGTGCAGTGCGCGGGGAGCCTGCGGCCTGCGGCGGAGACCATGCGGACCGCGTGGGTGGAGTCGACCTTGGCGATGTAGATGACGTCGGCGCCCTCCAGAACGGCGACGTGCACGGTCTCGTCACAGGTCTCGGCGACCTCGCGGGCGACGTTCTGGCCCTCGGCCGCCAGGTCGAGCTGCTCGGCGTAGCGGCTGCCCAGCTGGTAGGTGCGCACACCCAGCCGGTAGCGGCCCGGCTGCTCGGGCACGGGCACCAGGTAGCTGCGGGCGGCGAGGGTGGTGACGAGTTCGTGCACGGTGGTGCGGGGCAGCCCGAGCTTGCGGGTGATGTCCGGTGCGGAGAGCGTTCCGTCGCCCTCCAGGAACAGTTCGAGTATGTCCAGTGCCCTGGTCACTGCGGGGACATGGCGTCCCATGGCCGTCCACCCACCCTCTGCGTCTCGTTGGCTGTGATGTGTTCGAGATTCCGGCGGTCGACCGGTATGACGAACGAAGATTAGCCCCGCCGGGCCCGACCGGCAACGGTCGGACCGCGACGCCGGGCCGGCAGGCACCCGGCGGGACCGGACCGGCGGGCCCGCGCGGCGGCGGAGCGGGGCCGCCGCACCCGGCTCGAAGAGGTCTCGGTCGTACCCATTGACACCCCCCGGGCCTGCTGACTACGGTCACGCCAACATTTCGAACGCGTGACGAAATCTCGAACGAGCACAGAGAGCACAACCGTACAACTGAGGAGCAACTGCCGTGCGCATCACGGGAATTACCACCCACGTCGTCGGGACACCCTGGCGGAATCTCACGTATGTCCTCGTCCAGACCGATGAGGGGCTGACCGGGGTCGGCGAGACGCGCATGCTCGGCCACACCGACGCGCTGATCGGCTACCTCGGTGAGGCCGCGGCCAACCACATCGTCGGTTCCGACCCGTTCAACACCGAAGATCTCGTACGTCGTATGAAGTACGGCGACTACGGCCGGGCCGGCGAGATCGTCATGTCGGGCATCGCATGCATCGAGATGGCCTGCTGGGACATCAAGGGCAAGGCGCTCGGCGTCCCGGTCTGGCAACTGCTCGGCGGCAAGGTCACCGACAAGGTCAAGGCGTACGCCAACGGCTGGTACACCACCGAGCGGACACCGGAGGCGTACCACAAGGCGGCCCGCGCCGTCATGGAGCGCGGCTACCGCGCCCTGAAGATCGACCCGTTCGGCACCGGCCACTTCGAGCTCGACGCCGAACAGAGCCGCTACGCGGTCTCCCTGATCGAAGCGGTGCGGGACGCGATCGGCCCGGACGCCGAACTGATGCTGGAGATGCACGGCCGGTTCAGCCCGTCCACGGCGGTGCGGCTCGCCAAGGAACTGGCCCCCTTCAAGCCCGCGTGGCTGGAGGAGCCGGTACCGCCGGAGAACCTGAAGGCCCTCCAGAAGGTGGCCGACAAGGTCGACATGCCGGTCGCGACGGGTGAGCGCATCCACGACCGCATCGAGTTCCGCGAGCTCTTCGAATCGCAGGCCGTCGACATCATCCAGCCGGACCTCGGTCACATCGGCGGCATCATGGAGACCCGCAAGCTCGCCGCGACCGCCGAGACGCACTACATGCTCGTCGCCCCGCACAACGTCGGCGGTTCGGTCCTGACCGCCGCTTCCCTCCAGGTCGGCTTCTCCACCCCGAACTTCAAGATCCTGGAACACTTCAACGACTTCGCCGACGCGGAGATCAAGAAGGTCGTCAAGGGTGCGCCGCAGGTGGACCCGGAGACGGGCTGCTTCGAGATCTCGCACGCGCCGGGCCTCGGTGTGGAGCTGGACGTGGACGCCGCCGCCGAGTTCCCGCAGCAGCAGGCGCGGTTCGACCTGTGGGCCGAGGGCTGGGAGAAGAGGGCACCCAAGTGAGTCCTGGCGCACGGCCCGGTCGCGCGCTCGTCATCGACGGGCCGGGCCGGCACCGCCTGACCGAGACGGAACCGGCCCGGCCGGGCCCCGGCGAGGCGCTGGTGGAGGTCGCCGCCGCGGGGATCTGCATGAGCGACCGCGAGGTGTACGAGGGCCGGCGCGACCCGGGCTTCGTGCGCTACCCGGTGGTGCCCGGACACGAGTGGTCCGGAACGGTCGTCGCGGTCGGGACGGGCGTGGAGCCGTCCCTGGTCGGCCGCCGGACGGTGGCCGAGGGCTTCCGGGCGTGCGGGACGTGCGAGCGGTGCCGGTGCGGCGAGACGAGTCTGTGCTCCGGCGGGTACGCGGAGACCGGGTTCACCGAGCCCGGCGCCTTCGCTGACCATGTCACCGTACCCGCGCGGCTGTTGCACCTGCTGGACGACGACGCGGACCTGCGCGCCGCCGCACTGCTGGAGCCCGCCGCGGTGATCGCCGCCGCCGTGCGGGCCGGCCGGCCGCGGCCCGGTGAGCGGATCGCGGTGGTCGGCGCGGGCACCCTGGGGCTGCTCGCCGTGCAACTCCTGACGGCGTCCTCACCGGCCGGGCTGACGGTGGTCGACCCGCGCTCGGCACGCGGCGAACAGGCGCGGCGCTTCGGCGCGACCGAGGCGGTGACCCCCGAGGAGGCGGAGACGTCGAACGGGAGCTACGACCTGGTGATCGAGACGGCCGGTGCGCCGACCACGGCCGCCTCGTCCTGTCTGCTGGCCAGACGGGGCGGCCGGGTCGTGCTGACCGGCATGTTCACCCCGGGCGCGGTGGGCATCGACCCGGTGCACCTGTCGCTCAGCCAGCTGGAGGTGCGCAGTGTCTTCGGGGCTCCGTCGTGGGCCTGGTCGGACGCGGTGCGGGCGTTCGGTCTCGGACTGCTCGACCCGGCGCCGCTGATCACCCATGAGTTCCCGCTGGAACGGTTCGCCGACGCCATCGCCCTGGTCGGCGGCGGCGACCCGAAGACGGGGAAGGTGCTGCTGCGCCCCTAGGACTGTGCGGCGGCACGGAGTTGCGCACGCCGCCTCCGTGCCGCTGCACGCTTTCGTCGTGCCGCACGCCTTTCGATCCGACCACTGTCCGACATATCGAACATGAAAATACGGAGCACCATGTCTCATACACCAGACACGCCGCGTGATGCATCGGATACCGCACACCCTGTATCAGGCACCCCGCGCCGCCCCGGTGCCGACGCACTCGCCCGACTTGGTCACGCGTTCCCCGCCGTCGACCCCGCCGACACCTCCGCACACACCTTTCCCGACGGCGGCACCTGGCGCACCGAGATTCCCTCCGTCGAGGGCCCCGAGGCACTGGCCGTCGTTCTGAAGGAGACCGCGCATCTGGACGTTCCCGTGCACCGGATCAGCCAGGGCAGCGGCATCTGGATGCTCACGGACGACGACATCACCGAGATGGTGGACGGCTGCGCCTCCCGGGACATCGAGCTGTGTCTGTTCACCGGGCCCCGCGGGACGTGGGACATCGGCGGCTCCACCCGTACCGACTCCGGCGGCGGCGGACTGCGCGCACGCGGGCACGACGCACTCGCCGGCTGCGTCGAGGACGCGGTCCGGGCCACCGAGCTGGGGGTGCGCTGCCTGCTCGTCGCGGACGAGGGCGTGCTCTGGACGCTGCACCGGATGCGGGTCGCGGGCCTGCTCCCGGCCGACACCACCTTCAAGCTGTCCGCCCTCACCGGCCCGGTGAACCCCGCGTCGTACGCGGTGTACGAGCAGCTCGGCGCGGACTCCCTCAACGTCCCCTCCGACCTGACCCTCGACCACCTCACCGAGATCCGCCGGGTCAGCGGTGCCCCCATGGACATGTACGTGGAGGCCCCCGACGACCTCGGCGGGTACATCCGGATGTACGAGGCGGCCGAGCTGATCCGGCGCGGCGCTCCGCTGTACCTGAAGTTCGGGCTGAGCCGCTCCCCCGGCATCTACCCTTACGGCGCGCAGCTGCGCGAGACCGCTCTCGCCACCGCCCGCGAGAGGGTACGGCGCGGACGTCTCGTACTGGACCTGCTCGCCCGGCACGGGGCGGACGGCAACATGTCGCCGCTCGGTTCCCGCAACCCCGGTGAGCTGCGCCGTTTCCCCGTGTCGCCCGCCACACCCGTACCGGAAGGAGACTGACCCGATGCGCACCCGCATGCACGCGGCGACGTTCGCCGCCGCCGCCCTGCTCCTCGTCTCGCTGACCGCCTGCGGTCAGGAGGCCAGGGGCGGCAGCCGCTACAAGGCCGACACCGGCAAGGGCGGCACGATCGGGCTCGCGATGCCCACCAAGGCATCCGAGCGCTGGATCGCCGACGGCCAGAACATGGCCAAGCAGTTCGAGAAGGCCGGTTACCAGACCGACCTTCAGTACGGCGACGACAAGGTCGAGAATCAGATCGCCCAGATCGAGAACATGATCACCAAGGGCCGCAAGCTCCTGGTGATCGCCGCGATCGACGGCGCCGCCCTCACCGAGGTCCTCCAGCGCGCGCACGACGCGGGCATCCCGGTGATCAGCTACGACCGGCTGATCCTGGGCACGCCGTATGTCGACTACTACGCGTCCTTCGACAACGAGCGGGTCGGCGAGCTCGAAGGCAAGTACATCGTCGAGAAGCTGCAGCTCGGCGAACCGTCCGCGGAGGCGGCCAGGCGCGAGTCGCACTCGATCGAGCTGTTCGCGGGTTCCCCCGACGACAACAACACCAAGTACTTCTGGAACGGCGCCCTCAAGGTCCTCCAACCGTATCTGAAGACCGGTCAGCTCGTCGTCCGCAGCGGTCAGACGAAGATGAACCAGGCGACCACCCTGCGCTGGGACGGCGGCACCGCGCAGAAGCGGATGGACGACCTGATCAGCAAGAACTACGGTGAGCGGCGCGTCGACGCGGTGCTCTCCCCGTACGACGGCATTTCGATCGGCATCATCTCCGCGCTGAAGAGCGCCGGTTACGGTACGAAGAGCCGGCCGCTGCCGGTCGTGACCGGCCAGGACGCCGAGCTGGCATCGGTGAAGTCCATCATCGGCGGCGAGCAGACGCAGACCGTCTTCAAGGACACCCGCAAGCTGGCCGCCCAGGCGGTGGCGATGGGCGACGCCGTACTGAACGGCAGGAAGCCGGAGGTCAACAACACCACCGACTACGACAACGGCAAGAAGATCGTGCCGTCGTATCTGCTGAAGCCGGTCAGCATCGACAAGTCGAACACGCAACTCCTCGTCGACGAGGGGTACTTCACGGCGGAGCAGCTCAAGTGACGGCCCGTCCAACGGCGGCTGCCGTGCTGGAGATGCGCGGCATCACCAAGACGTTCCCCGGGGTGAAGGCGCTCTCCGAGGTCGGCCTGACCGTGCGCGCGGGCGAGATCCACGCGATCTGCGGTGAGAACGGGGCCGGCAAGTCGACCCTGATGAAGGTGCTGAGCGGGGTGTATCCGCACGGCAGCTACGACGGCGAGATCCTCTTCGAGGGAGCACCGGTCGCGTTCAAGGACATCCGGGCGAGCGAGCGCCACGGCATCGTCATCATCCATCAGGAGCTGGCGCTCGTGCCGTATCTGTCCATCGCCGAGAACATCTTCCTCGGCAATGAACAGACGGGCGGAAAGCGGGGGTTCGTCGACTGGGACGACACCCTGCGCAGGGCCGCCGCCCTCCTCAAGCGGGTCGGTCTGCGCGAGAAGCCGCAGACCCCCGTCGCCGACATCGGTGTGGGCAAGCAGCAGCTCGTGGAGATCGCGAAGGCGCTCGCCAAGGAGGTGAAGCTGCTCATCCTCGACGAGCCGACTGCCGCGCTCAACGACGAGGACAGCGCCAAGCTCCTCGACCTCATCGTGGAACTGCGCGAACAGGGCATCGCCTGCATCATCATCTCGCACAAACTCAACGAGATCCGGCAGATCACGGACGCGGTGACGGTACTGCGCGACGGCCGCACCATCGAAACCCTGACGGTACGTCAGGCACCGTCGGACGCTGCGGAACTGTCGGAGGACCAGATCATCCGGTCCATGGTCGGCCGCGACCTCGACCACCGCTTCCCCGACCGCACCCCCTACCCCGGCGAGGACGCGGGCACGACGGCCCTGGCCGTGCACGGCTGGACCGTCCGCCACCCCGTGGATCAGCAGCGCAAGGTGGTCGACAACGTTTCCCTCACCGTCCGCCGCGGCGAGATCGTCGGCATCGCGGGTCTGATGGGCGCGGGGCGCACCGAGCTGGCGATGTCGGTCTTCGGCCGCTCGTACGGCCGGTACGAGGCCGGCCGGGTCGAGGTCGGCGGACGCGAGGTGAGCACGAAGACCGTACCGGCGGCGATCGGGGCGGGCCTCGCGTACGTCACGGAGGACCGCAAACAGTACGGCCTCAACCTCATCGACAACATCAACCGCAACATCTCCCTCGCCTCCCTGCCCGGGATGCGGCGGCACGGCGTGGTCGACGAGCACCACGAGCGGCAGGTGGCGGAGCGGTACCGCACCTCCATGAACATCAAGACCCCGACGGTCTTCGAAGAGGTCGGACGCCTCTCCGGCGGCAACCAGCAGAAGGTCGTCCTGAGCCGGTGGATCCACGCCGACCCCGACGTCCTGATCCTCGACGAACCCACGCGCGGTATCGACGTCGGCGCGAAGTTCGAGATCTACACGGTGATCGACAAGCTCGCCGCCGAGGGCAAGGCGGTGCTGTTCATCTCCTCCGAACTGCCCGAACTCCTCGGCATGTGCGACCGGATCTACACGATGGCGGAGGGCCGGCTGACCGGTGAGGTCGCCAGGGCGGACGCCACCCAGGAGGCGCTGATGCGCCACATGACGAAATCCCGTACATGACGTCCGCCGCGTGCCCGACCACGTCCTGACCCGAAGCTGAGGCCCCGCCATGACCACCGCCACACCACCACTCCGCAAGGACGCACCCGACGAGCCCGCGGACGCCCGCCCCTCGGCCGTCGCCGCGCTCCTGAACAGCATGCGCGCAAACATGCGCCAGTACGGCATGCTCGTCGCCCTCCTGTTCATCGTCGTCCTCTTCCAGATCTGGACCGACGGCACCCTCCTGCTGCCCAACAACGTCTCCAACCTGATACAGCAGAACGGCTACATCCTCATCCTGGCGATCGGCATGATGATCGTCATCATCGCCGGGCACATCGACCTGTCGGTGGGCTCGCTGGTCGCCTTCGTCGGCGCGATGTCCGCCGTGATGATGGTCAAGCACGACATGCCGTGGGTCCTAGCCCTGGTCCTGTCACTGCTCATCGGAGCGGTCGCCGGGGCCTGGCAGGGGTACTTCATCGCGTACCTCGGCATCCCGTCGTTCATCGTGACGCTGGCCGGAATGCTGCTCTTCCGCGGTCTGACGCAGATCGTGCTGGAGGGGCAGTCGCTGGCCCCGTTCCCCGAGGGCTTCCAGAACATCGCCAAGGGCTTCATCCCCGAGATGGGCCCGTACACCCAGTACCACAACCCGACGCTGCTGCTCGGCGCGGTCGTGCTCGTCGTTCTGATCCTGCGCGAAGTACGCGACCGCAAGCGTCAGATGGCGTACGACCTGGAGGCGGTGCCGAAGGGCCTGTGGATCACCAAGTGCGTGGCGATCGCCGCCGCCGTGATCGCGTTCACGCTCACCCTGGCCAGCTTCCACGGCGTCCCCGTCGTGATGCTCATCATGTGCGCGCTGCTGATCGGCCTCGGTTACGTCATGCGCAACGCGGTCGTCGGCCGCCACGTCTACGCCCTCGGCGGCAACAAGGCGGCCGCGAAGCTGTCCGGCGTCAAGGACAAGCGCGTCATCTTCCTGGTCTTCGTCAACATGGGCGTCCTGGCGGCACTCGCCGGCTGCGTGTACGCGGCACGACTCAACGCGGGCACCCCGCAGGCCGGCCTCAACTTCGAACTCGAAGCGATCGCGGCCGCCTTTATCGGCGGAGCGTCCATGAGCGGCGGCGTCGGCACCGTGATGGGCGCCGTCATCGGAGGCCTCGTCCTTGGCGTACTCAACAACGGCATGTCGCTGGTCGGCATCGGCACCGACTACCAGCAGGTCATCAAGGGCCTGGTGCTGCTCGCCGCGGTCGGCTTCGACGTGTGGAACAAGCGCAAGGCCGGTCGCTGACCCCCTTGCGCGCCAACTCGCCTCTCCGGAAAGGCACATGCACATGGACATGAGCACAAGCAGGAGAACGGTACTCGCCGCGGCGGCCGCAGCGGGCCTGACCGCCGCCACCGCCGGCACCGCGTACGCGAAGCCGTACGCCCAGCAGAACAGGCACCCCGTGAAGCCCACCCGCGAATCCTTCGGCACCCTCCCCGACGGCACCCGCGTCGACCGCTGGACCCTGGAGAACGGCGGCACCCGCCTCAAGGTCCTCTCCTACGGCGGCATCGTCCAGTCCCTCGAACTCCCGGACCGGCGCGGCGAACTCACCAACGTCTCCCTCGGTTTCGACCACCTCGACGGCTACCTGACCGCCACCGCCTTCTTCGGCGCGCTGATAGGCCGGTACGGCAACCGCATAGCGAACGGCCGTTTCACTCTCGACGGCCGCACCCATCAACTCTCCGTCAACGACGGCGAGAACAGCCTGCACGGCGGAGCGCAGGGCTTCGACAAGCGGATGTGGGACGTGGAGCCGTTCGCCGACTCCCGTGCCGTGGGCCTGCACCTCCACCGGGTCAGCCCGGACGGCGAGATGGGCTACCCGGGAACACTGCGCGTGAAGGTCACCTACACCCTGACCGAGCGCGGCGACTGGCGCATCGACTACACGGCGACCACTGACAGGGCCACCGTCGTCAACCTCACCAACCACGCCTACTACAACCTCGCGGGTGAGGGCAGCGGGGACATCCTCGGTCACGAACTCACCCTGAAGGCCAACAGGTTCACGCCCACCGACGCCGGACTGATACCCACGGGCGAGCTGGCCCGAGTGGCCGGTACGCCCTTCGACTTCCGTACGGCGAAGACCATCGGCAAGGACATCCGCACCTCGCACCCCCAGCTCGTCACGGCGAAGGGCTTCGACCACAACTGGGTCCTGGACAAGGGCATCACCGCCCGCCCGGAGCACTTCGCCACCCTGCGCGACCCCGGCTCCGGCCGCACGATGCGCATTTCGACGACCGAGCCCGGCGTCCAGTTCTACTCGGGCAACTTCCTGGACGGCACACTGACCGGGCCCTCCGGGCGCACCTACCGTCAGGGCGACGGCCTGTGCCTGGAGACCCAACACTTCCCGGACTCCCCGAACCACCCGAAGTTCCCGTCGACCGTGCTGCGCCCGGGAGGCACGTACCGCTCGTCGACGGTGCACAGCTTCTCGGCGCGCTGACGACTGTCGCCCCCCTGATCCGGCCTGCGGGGGTCGGGGACTGTCCGTGCGCGGTCTGTCGCACACCTCGCACGTGACTCCGGGCGTACTCAGCCGAGTCGGGGGCACAGGCGAGGGTGTACGGAACAGCGCGGTCGCACGCGCCTCCGACGCCCGAAGACCGGGCCCCGCACCTGTCGTGGGGGCGGGAGCGGCGGCCCCCGGTGGCCGGGGGGCGGCTTGGTGGTCAAGGATCACGAAGGCGCCCCCGGCCACGACGGCCGGTCCGACCGCGTACGCGAAGTCGCTTGCCCGAGCGTCCGGTTCGTACCCCGCCCCGGTGTTGTCCGCGGACAACAAACCGGCGGACCACGAACCGGCGGACCACGAACGGGCAGACCACGAACGGACCGACAAAACAGATCTCGTGTACGACCGCAGGAAGGCCCGGCACCGTGTCGCGTAACGGTGCCGGGCCTCCTGCCTCTCCGGACCCTCAGCCGGAGAAGTCGATGTGCGCGAGCCTGAGCGGGCCGCGCATTTCCACCCGCAGGTCGCGGACGCCCTCGGCCTCCACCCGGGTGCGCAGGGTGGTGTAGTCGTAAGGTCCCGCCGTGGGCGGGACGTCGACGGTGACGGGAACCGCCCCCGGGCCGGGCGCCCAGAGGGTGACGGTTCCGCTCCCTGCCACGGTCAGCGTCGCGTCCAGTACGGGAAGCCGGCCGAAGTCGCAGTCGCGGTAGAGAAGTTCGCCGGACGCGGCGTCGTCGGCCGGGTCCGCGGGCGAGACGCAGTCGCCGCGCGTTCTCGTGCGGTCCAGGATGACGGTGGCGACGCACTCGTCGTAGTCGACGGCCTCGATGCCACGCTCCAGAACCGGACGCGGGCCCTCGTGTGTTCCTTCGACGCGCAGCGGCACGGACTGGCGCAGGTCGGTGCAGGACGCTCCGGCCAGGAACTCGTACACGCCCGGTTCAAGCGTCCAGCGGTGGTGCGCCACGCTCCAGAATTCGAGGACGGACAGCGGGAGCTCGAACGTCAGGCGGCGTGAGTCACCGGGCGCCAGGCGCAGCCTGCGGTGCCCGGCCAGTTCACGCAGGGGGCGCACGGTGACAGGCGCGGCGGCCCGTACGTACAGCTGGGCCACCTCGTCGGACTCCGTGGCTCCGGTGTTGGTGACCGTGAACGCCACCCGCAGCCGCAGCGGGCCGTCGGCGTCCTGGCTGCGCTCGACGGTCATGTCCGAGTAGTCGAACGTGGTGTACGACAGGCCGTGGCCGAACGGGTAGAGCGGCGCACCGTCGAAGTAGAGGTAGGTCTGCCGGCTGCCGATGATGTCGTAGTCGTACAGGTCGGCGAGGTCGCCGTCGGAGGCGTACCAGGTCTGGGGCAGCCGTCCCGCCGGGGAGATGTCGCCGGCGAGGATGCGGGCGAGTGCCGTGCCCGCGGCCTGGCCGCCGTGTGCGGTCCACAGGACGGCGGGCAGTTCGGCGGCCGCTTCGGGCAGGGAGTACGGGTAGGAGGAGACCAGCACGAGGACGGTGCGGGGGTTGGCGGCGTGGGCCGCGCGCCAGATCCGGTGCTGGGACTCGGGCAGGCCGAGGGTGGTGCGGTCCTCGGTCTCGCGGCCGTTGATGTGCGGGTCGTTGCCGAGGAGGACGACAACCACGTCGGCCTCGGAGGCCGCGCGGGCCACCTCGTCCGCGCCGTGTTCGACGGTCTCCACGGTGAAGACCGTGCCCGTGGCCGGTGCGGCATCGGCCCCCGTGGCCCGTCCACCGGTGGCGTCGTTGTGCTGGTCGCTGTCCGAACCGGTGGCTTCGCCGGCCGGGCCGGTGGCCGTGCCCGGGTCCGGTGGGCCGTTTTCGCCCGGAGGTTTTTCGTCCGCGACGGCAACCTTGACGCCGTCGGCGGCGACAACGACATGACCTCCCGTTCCGAGGTGCCGAAGGAGGTGACCGCCCACGTGCCCCTCACCAACGACGTCCGTGCCGCTTCCCCCGGTCCGGTGTACGAGACGGAATGTCTCCTGTACGACCCACCCGCCGGGCTGTTCCGCGGAGGCGCGCACGAAGCCGTCGTCGGCGACCGACAGATAGCGGCCGTCCGCAGCGCGCAGGGTGAGGACACCGTTGCCCCAGTCGGAGAGGGTGAACACGGTGTTCGGGTCGTCGGCGTCGTCCGTCACGGTCAGTGGCGGCAGATCCGTACGGCCTGCCAGCAGGGCGGGGTCCAGGGAGCCTGCCGCCCCGAGCGGCCCGTCGCCCCGCGCGTCGCCGCTGTCGGGCGCCCGCAGCAGCCCGTCGGCACATCGCAGCCGGACCCGGTCCGCGCCTTCGGCGCAGGTCACCTGCCCCGCACCGAAGCGCTCCCGCAGTCCGTCGAGCGGGGTGCTCCGGTGCAGCAACGCGCCGCTGTACCAGTCGAGTTTGCACTCGTCGGCCAGTGGGCCCACGACTGCGAGCCGCAGGCGGGGCACGGTCGCCGGGTCGAGCGGCAGCACGCCGTCGTTCTTGAGGAGGACAGCCGCCTGCTCGGCGGCCTCCAGGGCGAGCGCCCGGTGTTCGTCGGTGTCGAAGGCCCCGGCGCGCAAGGCGTCGTCCGCTCCTGTGCCGTCTCTCTCCGGTTCCGGGTCGAATTCGCCCAGCGCGAGTCGGAGATGGAGGTGCCTTCGTGCCGCGGCGTCGATGTCCTCCTGGTCGACAAGGCCGCGCCGCAGCGCACCCTGCAGGCGGGCGAGGATCACCGTGGAGTCGGTCCCGTGGTCCGTAAAGCTGTCGACACCTGCGCGCAGGGACGCGGCCGTCGCTTCCTCGTGGGTGTCGAAGTAGTGCTCGCAGTCGACGAGGTTGCTGGGTGCGCCCGCGTCGGAGCACACGAGGAGCGGCTGGTCGGTCCAGATGCGCAGGTGCTCGCGCAGGTACGGGGAGACGTGGTTGGGGCGGCCGTTGACCAGGTTGTACGCGGGCATGACACCGGCCACCGCGCCCGCTTCGACGGCGCCCCTGAAAGCGCGCAGGTCGTACTCGTGCAGAACGCGCGGGCTGACCGAGGCGGACGAAGTCGCCCTGTTGGTCTCGTTGTTGTGGGCCAGCCAGTGCTTGAGGACAGGGGCGGTGCGCCAGCGGTGCGGGTGGTCGCCGCGCAGCCCTCGGGTGTAGGCGACGGCGATGGCAGTGGTCAGCGTGGGGTCCTCGGAGTAGCCCTCCTCGCCGCGCCCCCACAGGGGGTTGCGCAGCAGGTTGACCGTGGGGGCCCAGACGTTGAGGCCGACCCGGCCGTCCTTGGCGTGCATGGCTCGGATCTCGGCGGCGACGGCCCGGCCGACGCGGCGCACGAGTTCGGGGTTCCAGGTGGCGCCGAGGCCTACGGCCTGCGGGAAGACGGTGGCGGGTCCCATCCAGGCGACGCCGTGCAGGGCTTCCTGTCCGGTGCGGAACGCCGCGACGCCCTCGTGTGCCACGGCCGGCGCGAACTGGTGGAGCAGCGCGACCCGTTCGCCGGGCGTCAGCCGTGCGAGGAGGTCTTCGACGCGCTCGGCGTCGGACAGCCGGGGATCACGGAAATCAGGTGTCACGAACGGTTCCCCCTGCGGACGTACGAACGTCGGGTCGTGCCCGGGAGCATGCGTCGGCACCCAGGTCGACACCTGCACCGGGCAGGGATTTTTCGAAGCGCTTCGATGCTGGTGCGCACCCGGGTCCACTGTCAAGACATCCCGCCCCTCCAAGTCCTACTGGCAAGGCAGCCGTTGGCCGTCGCCACAGAATTACCGCCGTCAGGAATCTTGCACACGACCCTTGTGCGGCCGTATACCGTGACCTAGCCTCGCAGCAGATTCGAAGCGCTTCGACGCCGGGTGCGGCCTTCTTCCGCCGCCGACCACCGGGCGTCCTGGTGCGCCACGAAGGGTTGACGCAATGACGCCGAACACCTCCCCCGCCCCGAGAGTCCCGGACGCCCCTGCGGCACCGGAGGCCACAGGGTCACCGAGGAGGAGAACCTTCCTCTCCTCCTCGGCTCTCGCCGCCGTCGCGGTCGCCGGCGGACTCCCGCTCCTCTCCGCCTGCAACAACGCGAAGGACGGAAAGAGAGAGGAGGGCGCCACCACCGGTAAGAACGCCAAGGCCCTGCTCCCCACCTACGTGGCGCTGAACCTGGTGGCCCCGGACATCCCGTCCAAGAACGGCTCGCCGGTCGGTTTCACCCAGTCGATTCCCAGCTCGGCCCTCAAGACGGCCGTGCCGGAGAAGCTCGGCAAGGGCAGCACGTTCAAGATCATGGCCCCGTTCTGGGGGTCCCCGCCCGCCGCCGACAACCCGTACTACCGGGCCGTGAACGAGGCCGCCGGAGTGCGGGCCGTCTTCCAGAACCAGGACGGCAACGTCTACGCGGACAAGCTCGGCGCCGTCCTGGCCTCCAGCACCATCCCCGACGTCGTGGTGATCCCGGCCTGGAACCTGACCGGCAAGATACCCACCGCCGTCAACGCCAAGTTCGAGGACCTCGGTCCGTACCTCTCCGGCGACAAGGTGAAGAAGTACCCCAACCTCGCGGCGGTTCCCACCGACGCCTGGCAGCGGTCCATCTTCGGCGGGGTGCTGCGCGGCGTCCCGATGCCCGCGTCGAACGTCATCAATATCGTGCCGTACTACCGCAAGGACATCTTCGACGCCAAGGGGTACCAACTACCGGAGAGTGCCGACGAGTTCCTGTCCTTCGCCAAGGACATCACCGCCGCGAAGTCCAAGGTGTGGGCCTGCGACGACATGAAGTGGGCTTCGTTCTCCATCTTCGGCGTCCTGTCGGGCGGCGACAAGGCGCTGATGTGGGACATGGTGGACGGGAAGCTGGTCCACCGGGTGGAGACGCCGCAGTTCCTGGAAGCCCTGGAGTGGACGCGCAAGCTGTACGCCTCCGGGGTGGTCCACCCGGACGCACGGGTGAAGAACCAGGGCGACGCGGGCAACCGGTTCACCGCGGGCCAGTCGCTGATCTACACCCAGGACATCTCGCACTGGTACGCGAAGACCGCCGAACAGCGCCTGCAAAACCCGGAGTTCGCCATGGGCGCCATGGACTACTTCCACCACGACGGCGGGGACCCGAAGCTTTACGCGGTGCAGCCCGCGAGCATCTGGACCTTCATCCGCAAGGGCGCACCGAAGGCGATGGTCGAGGACTTCCTGGCGCTGGCCAACTTCTGTGCCTCGCCCTACGGCAGCAAGGAGCGCCGGCTCACCGAGTACGGTGTCGAGGGAGTCCACTACACGCTCACCAAGGGCGAGGCAGTCAAGACCGAGAAGGGAAACCTGGAGGTCAACGGCGCCTTCGACTACACCGGCGACCCCGCCGTGTTCATCGCCCATCCCGACCTGCCGGAAGTCGCCAAGGGCCAGCTCGAATGGCTGCAGCGGATGGGTTCCTTCACCAGGAAGAGCGCGTTCTACGGGTTGACCGTCACCGAGCCGAACCGCTGGGCCACCCTCGACGCCGACTTCGAAACCCTGGAGGACGACGTCGTGCGCGGTCGCCGCAAGGTCGCCGACATGCAACAGGCCGTCGCCGACTGGAAGAGCAAGGGCGGCGACAAACTCCGCGACTGGTACCGCAAGCTGCTCGACGACACGGGGGCTGCAAGGGGCTGACCGCACGCCGACCGCCCCGGCCCGCCCGACGTATCCCCGCAAGGCCCCCGCAAGGAGAGAAACCCGTGTCACACAGCACGGTGCCGGAGACGCCGCCGGCCACCTCGGGCGCGGATCCGGCGAAGCATCCCGCCCCGCCCCCACCGCAGCCCACCGGCGAATCCCCCGCGCCGCCCCCCGCTGTCCGCCGCCCCTCCCTGCGGGAGCGGCTGCGGCGCGACCGGGTCATGCTGCTGATGGTGACGCCCGCGGTGCTGCTCGTCGGCGTCTTCCAGTACATCCCCGTCCTCGGTAACGTCGTCGCCTTCCAGGACTACGACCCGTACCTCAGCGACAACGGCTTCGCCGCGATGCTGGAGAGCCCGTGGGTCGGGTTCGAACAGTTCGAGCGGATCTTCGCGGACTCGGCCTTCTGGGACGCGGCGAAGAACACCCTGGTGCTGTTCTTCCTCCAGCTGGTGCTGTTCTTCCCCATACCGATCCTGCTCGCCCTGCTCATCAACAGTGTGGTGCGCCCCCGGGTGCGCGCGGTCGCCCAAGCCGTCCTGTATTTGCCGCACTTCTTCTCCTGGGTGCTGGTCATCAGCGTCTTCCAGCAGATATTCGGCGGCGCGGGCATCATCGCGCAGACCCTGCGCCAGCACGGCGTCGAGGGCTTCGACCTGATGACCGACCCCGGGATTTTCAAGTTCCTGGTGACCGCCGAGGGCGTATGGAAGGACGCGGGCTGGGGAATCATCGTCTTCCTCGCCGCGCTCGCCTCCGTCCCTCCCGACCTGTACGAGGCATCCGCGATGGACGGGGCGAACCGCTGGCGGCGCATGTGGCACGTCACCCTGCCCGCACTGCGTCCCGTGATCGCGCTGCTCCTCGTCCTGCGGGTGGGCGACGCGCTCAGCGTCGGCTTCGAGCAACTGCTGCTCCAGCGGGACGCGGTGGGGCCGGAGGCCGCCGAAGTGCTCGACACGTACGTCTGGTGGAACGGCGTACGCAACCAGGACTTCGGTTACGCGGCCGCCGCCGGCCTCATCAAGGGCATCGTCGGCATCGGGCTGGTCCTCACCGCGAACAAGGTGGCCCACCTCATGGGCGAGCAGGGGGTGTACAAGAAGTGAGCACCACCGAACGCGCCACCCCGCCGGACTCCGTACGGACGGCTCCCGGCGCCCCGGTACGCGCCGCACGCCACCCCTGGTCGGCGCCGCCGCGCCCCGTCTGGGAGGAGCCTCCCGCCGGGACCGGGCTCGCGGCGAAGGCCGTCGTCCTGACGGCGGCCTGCCTCGCGGTCCTGTTCCCGCTGTGGATCGTGGTCGTCACCAGCCTGTCCTCGATGAAGACCATCACCGAGGCGGGTGGGCTGGTGGTCGTTCCCCGCGACCTGACCTTCATCGCGTACCAGGAGCTGCTGAGCGGCGGCCAGGTCCAGCGGGCCGCCCTGGTCAGCCTGGGGATCACGGTCGTGGGCACGCTGTTCTCGATGACGGTGTCCGTGCTGTGCGCGTACGGGCTGTCGCGGCCCGGGTCGCTCGCCCACCGGTGGGTACTGGCGATGCTCCTGGCCACGATGTTCTTCGGGGCCGGACTGATCCCGACGTACCTGCTCGTGCAGGCGCTCGGCCTGACCGATTCGTACCTCTCGCTGATCCTTCCCAGCGCGGTCAGCATCTTCAACATCCTGGTACTGCGGGCCTTCTTCATGAACATCTCGACCGAACTCATCGACAGCGCCCGCATCGACGGCGCGGGCGACCTGAGGATCCTCTGGAAGATCGTGATGCCGTTGTCCCGGGCGGTGATCGCGGTGATCGCCCTGTTCTACGCGGTCGGGTACTGGAGCGCCTGGTTCAACGCGTCGCTCTATCTGTCCGACCAGTCGATGATGCCGCTCCAGAACGTCATGATCCAGATCGTCCAGAAGCAGGAGCCGCCCACCGGGCTCGGTCAGGCGATCAAGACCAATCAGCTCTCGCCGCTGTCCGTGCAGATGGCCGTCATGATGCTGGCCCTGGTGCCGGTCGCGGTGATCTCACCCTTCGTCCAGAAGCATTTCAGAAAGGGCATGCTCACCGGCGCGGTCAAGGGCTGAGGGGTCGGCACGCCGGGCTCCTCCCGCGGGGCCTCGTATGCCCTGCCTCGTCTCGCGCGTCTCGTATCCCACGTCTGGTATCTCGTATCTCGTATCTCGTTCGGAGCGCTCTCTGATGCCCACCCTCCACGACGCGACCCGCGGCCGGATCCTCTTCGGCGGCGACTACAACCCAGAGCAGTGGCCCGAGGAGACCTGGGCCGAGGACGTCCGGTTGATGAAGAACGCCGGGGTCAACTCGGTCACCGTCGGAGTGTTCTCCTGGGCGCGCATCGAGCCCCGCCCCGGTGTCAGAGAATTCGACTGGCTCGACCGGCTGCTGGAACTGCTGCACGCGAGCGGCATCGGCGTCGTCCTGTCCACCCCGACCTCCACCCCGCCTCCGTGGATGGGCACCCGGCACCCCGAAACCCTTCCGCGGGACGAGAACGGCGAGGTCGTCTGGTGGGGCTCGCGTCAGCAGTTCTGCCCCAGCTCACCGACGTACCGGCACTACGCGGCAGCCCTCACCGAAGACCTGGCCGCCCGGTACGGCGGCCACCCGGCGCTCACCATGTGGCACATCAACAACGAGTACTGCACGCACTGCTGGTGCGACACCACCGCCCAGCACTTCCGGCTGTGGCTGCACGACCGCCACGGCTCCCTCGACGCCCTCAACTCGGCCTGGGGTACCGCCTTCTGGAGCCAGCGCTACGACTCGTGGGACGAGGTGATTCCGCCGCGCCGCGCCCAGTACCTCAGGAACCCGGGCCAGACCCTCGATTTCAAACGGTTCACCTCCGACGCGCTGCTGGAGTGCTACACCGCCGAACGCGACATCGTGGCCCGCCACTCCCCCCGCCTGCCGGTCACCACCAACTTCATGTCGCTGTGGACCGGCCAGGACGGCTGGAAGTGGGCCGCCCACGAGGACGTCGTGTCCGTGGACATCTACCCCGACACCAAGGACCCGCTGGGCGGCCAGTACAACGCGATGATCGGCGACCTGACCCGTTCCCAGGCGCGCGGTGGCCCCTGGATGGTCATGGAGCAGGCGGCGGGCGCGGTCAAGAGCGGGGGCGTCAGCCGACCCAAACCCCGCGGTCTGAACCGGCTCTGGTCCCTCCAGTCCGTAGCCCACGGTGCGGACGCCGTCTGCTACTTCCAGTGGCGGCAGTCCCGCCAGGGGGCGGAGAAGTTCCACTCCGGGATGCTCGGCCACGCCGGGGAAGCGGGCCGTTCGTACCACGAGGTACTGCACATCGGCGCCGATCTCGCGGTACTGGCACCCGAGGTGACGGGCACTCAGGTGCGGTCGGAGATCGCGATTCTGCACGACTGGAACTCCTGGTGGGCCGACCAGCAGGACGGCCGTCTCTCCGACCACCTCGACTACACCGACGTGCTACGGGCCTGGCACCGCGCCCTGTGGGAGGCCGGACACACCCCGTCCTTCGCCCACCCCGAGCACGACCTCAGGAGCTACCGCCTCGTCGTCGTCCCCCACCTCTACCTGCTCACGGACTCCGCGGTCGAGAATCTCCTGGCGTACGTACAGGGCGGCGGAACGCTGGTCTGCGGCTTCATGACCGGCGTCGCCGACGAGATGGACCGGGTGCGCGAGGGCGGCATGGACGCACGGCTGCGGGAGCTGTTCGGCCTCGCCACCGTGCACGAGTGGTGGCCGCTGGAGACCGGCGAGAGCGTCGGCTGCGACGGATTCCTGGGCACGGTGTGGTCCGAGGAGGTCGAACTCGCGCTGACCGCGGGCCGCCCCGAGGCCGAAACCGTCGCCTCCTATCGCGGTGGCGAACTCGACGGCCTGCCCGCCGTCACCCGCAACGGTCGCGCCTGGTACCTCTCCACCCTCCCGGAACCGACAGCGCTGCGACCGCTGCTGGCGCGGATCGCCGACAGCGCGGGCGTCGTCCCTGCCTTGGAAGGGCTGCCGACGGGAGTGGAGGCGGTGCGCCGAGGCGACCTCCTCTTCCTGCTCAACCACGGGCTGCTCCCGGCCACCGTCACCGTCCCCGGGACCCACCACGACCTGTTGCTGGCGGGTGCGGAGGTGCAGGGCACGCTCACGCTGGAGCGGCACGGGGTGGCGGTGCTGCGGTCGGCGGCGTAGGGGACCAGGGTCCACCGGTCATGTTCCGGCCGGTCAGGGTCCGTGTGCACGTCCGTGCGAATCACTACGCGACGGCCGGCTTCGCCTCCCGTGCCTATTACGACGTCTCGTGCGACCGAGGCCCGGTGCTGTTCCGTACGGTCAACTCCGGTTCGAAAAGCGCTACTTCGCCCTCCGCGTTCCGCTCCCCCGCGAGCTGTGCCATCACCTGTTCGGCCGCGCGACGTCCCATCTTCTGCGCCGGAACGGCTATGGAGGTGAGGGGCACGGAGGCGTGCACCGCCGTCTGTTCGGCGCAGACCGCCATCACGGACACCTTCCCCGGGACGGCCAGACGCTGCCGGCGCAGCAGGGTGAGCAGGGGTTCGGTGGCGGCTTCGTTCTGGACGACGAAGGCGGTGGTGGCGGGGCGTTGCTCAAGGATCCGGGTGAGGGTGGCAGCGACGGTGCGACTTCCTTCGCAGGGAAGGTGCAGCAGCCGTACGCCGAGTTCACGGGAGCGGGTTCGCAGACCGTCGAGGGTGCGTTCGGCGAAACCGGTACGGCGTGCGTAGACGGCCGAGGCCTCGCCGATCACGGCGACGTCCCGGTGCCCGAGTCCGGCGAGATGTTCCACGCACAGGGCCCCGGCCGCCGCGAAGTCGAGATCGACGCAGTGGAGCCGGGAAGTGTCGGCGGGCATCCCGATGAGGGCTGCGGGGCGGGCGGAGGCGCGAAGGAGGGGCAGTCGGTCGTCGTCGAGTTCGACGTCCATGAGGATCACGGCGTCCGCCAGCGCACCGCGTTCGATGCGGCGTACGCCGGAGGGGCCCTCCTCACCGGTCAGCAGCAGGATGTCGTAACCGCGGGCACGCACGGTGGTGGCGACGGCCAGGGCGATCTCCATCATCACGGGCACGTACACGTCGGTGCGCAGCGGCATCATCAGCGCGATGACGCGGGGACGCCCGCCGGGGAGAGCGCGGGCGCCGGCGTGGGGGTGGTAGCCGAGGTGCTGGATGCTGGATTCGACGCGCTCGCGGGTGGAGGCGGAGATGGACCGCTTGCCGCTGAGGACGTAGCTCACCGTGCTGGCGGAGACTCCGGCATGCCGGGCGACATCGGCGAGGGTGACCATACGGCTCTCCAGGGACGACCGGTTGAAGCGTTTCGACTTTTCGTTTCGGATCCTGTACGTGCCTCGCGCCCCGACCCTAAACGGAACGGCGGGTACTGTCCAGAGAGGTATCGAAGCGCTTCGAGTGCAAGGCAGCAGGAGCGCGGTGAGCCTCTCGGGACCGTCAGCGCTGTGGCGTCGGGGCGTGCGGAGGTACGCAGGGGTCCGTGGTCGCGGAGGGTTGTGGGGCCGGGGGCGTGGAGGCTGGGGTCAGTCGGGGCCCTCGGTCAGTGGGGGGCCGTGGAGGCGCGGGGAGCCCGCGGTCAGTGGGGCCCCGTGGAGGCCCGGGGTCAGACGGGGCTCGCGGCCGGTGGGGGCCCGGAGGGTCTGGGACCCCGGACGTCACTCGGCCTTTCCCGGCGGGGTGAGCGTGGAGCGGCGTACCACCAGCTCGGGCTGGAGCACCACACTCTGGTGCGGGTGTCCGGGGTCCTGGAGTTCGTCGAGGAGCAGCCCCGCCGCCATCGCACCCATCCGCTCGGCGGGCTGGCGTACCGACGTGAGGGGCACAGCGGCCGCAGCGGCGAACTCGATGTCGTCGTATCCGACGATCGCCACCTCCTCAGGCACTCTCACGCCGGCCGCGAACATGGCCTGAAGCAGGCCCAGGGCGAGCAGGTCGTTGGCGCAGAACACGGCGGTCGGCCGGTCCGCGAGCCCGAGCAGCCGGGCGCCCGCGTCGCGGCCGGCGGCGACATCGAGGCGTTCGGTGGGGATCTCGCGCAGCGTCTCCGGTGGCAGGCCCGCGGCGGCCAGGGCGTTGTGCGCGCCGTCCCGGCGGTCCTGTACCTGGCGGATCCTGGCGGGTCCGCCGACGTACGCGAGGTCGCGGTGCCCGGAGTCGAGGAGGTGCCGGACCGCGAGAGCGCCGCCGACCACGTCGTCCACGGAGACCGAACAGTCCGCGCTGTCCTCCGCGACCCGGTCGACGAGGACGAAGGGGATGTGGTGTCGGCGGAACGCGTCGATGTTGCGTCCGGTGGCGTCGGCCGGGGTGAGGAGTACGCCGCGTACCCGCTGCTCGGCGAAGAGGGAGAGGTAGGTGGCTTCCTCCGCGGGGTCCTGAGCGCTGTTGCAGACCATGACGCCGAGGCCCGCGTCGCGGATGGTCCGCTCGGCGCCACGGGCCACGTCCACGAAGAAGGGGTTGCCCATGTCCAGGACGAGCAGCGAGATCATCCGGCTGCTGCCGGCGCGCAGCTGGCGTGCCGATTCGCTGCGTACGTAACCGAGCCGGTCGATGGCGGAGAGCACCCGGGCCCGGGTGCTCTCCGCGACGGAGTCGGGGCGGTTGATGACGTTGGAGACCGTGCCGACGGACACGCCCGCGGCACGGGCCACGTCCTTGATGCCGACCGTGCCTGCGGGGCCTGCCGTGTGGGATGCCATCGGGTCCGAACTCCTGGGGCGGTGTGATGCCGGTGACCCCTCCGGGTGTGGGGAGGGGTCACCGGCATCGTACTGGTGGGGGCGCGGGGAGATGGTGGCAGCGCATCGTGCGCGATATCCGTTACCCGGTATTCGATACTCGATATCTGGTGCTTGGTATCTGATATCTGGCGTCCGGCAGGGGATATGCGGTACGTCGTGCGCGACGTGCGGCGCACCGGGCGTGGCTCACGGCATGCGGTCCCCGACCAGTGCCAGGTTCTCGATCGCGGCGAGCCCGTAGAGGGAGGTGTCGTTGGTGTAGACCCAGTTCGCCTCGCTGCCCGGCACGAGCGCGGTCGGCCCCTCGACCTTCTCCGTCCTCCAGGGCGCGGACTCCTTGTACCCGTCGCTGTGGTAGAACTTCTGCCACGCCCGCACCGCCAGCTTCTCGTCCCCGGTCTGCGCGGCGGCGTACGCGTCCAGGCGCGAGTGGCCCTGGAAGAGGATCAGCGACCCGAAGTCCTTTCCGTACCGTTCCCGCTGCTCTGCCTTGCTCGCGTTGAAGTACCGGCAGTAGTCCAGGTACGCCTGCTTGAACTTCGGCATGTCGATCAGATGGATGAGTTCGGCGCACAACTCGTTGAGCCCGAAGACCGCCGACAGGTGCGAGACGCTGACTTTGGCTTCCTTCTCGATGGCGAACCGCCCGGTGTCCAGGTCGTACAGTCCCGTTCCCTGCACGAATCCATTGGGCTGGGCGGCGATCGTCTCCATCGTGGACAGCACCCGTGCCTTCGCCTTCTCGGCCTTGGGTCCGCCCCGTTCCCACTCCGTCAGCCACGCCGACACCAGGCCGCTCCAGTCCGTGCCGAAGCCGATGGACAGGGCGTGCCGGTCGGGGGTGTAGGGCTCGGTGCGGATCTTCCGTATCGGGTCGAGGACGAGGAAGGTCTCGTCCGAGTCGACGTTGGCGTGCATGAGGTCGCCGGTGCGTTCGTCGGCCGTGAGGAAGTAGTAGATACGGCGGTACGTCGTGTTCGCGATGCGTTGCTGCTTGGCGCTGTCCGCGTAGTGCTGGATGCCGTGCCGGGTGCCAAGGCCCGCCCACTTGCCCAGGTGGTAGACGTCGACCTCGCCGGTGTGGCGGGTCATGGCCTCGGCGAAGCGGAAGATGTCGGCGCGGCCGGAGCGCAGGTAGGCGTACCAGAGCCACAGGTCGGGAGAGAGCTCCGAGTTGTCCCACGCGTAGCCGCCGACGTCGTACCGCCACTGGTGGCGCACCGGGTCGTAGCTGTGCATGATGTCGCCGTAGTCCCAGAACCCGTACCAGCGGCGCATGTCGACCTGGTCGCGGTAGTAGGTGAAGAGGAAGTCGAGGTGGTCCTCGATCTTCGCCTTCGCGGGTACGGACCGGTCCGGCTCGGCGAAGAGCCCGCCGAAGACCTTCGCTTTGATCAACTGCGCGGGTGCGGCGGCAAGTTGCGGAAGCGAGCGGACGGCCTGGGTCTCGCGCGCGTGGGCGGCGGCGCTCGGGGTGGATTCGTGGGCCCAGAAGAGGAGTTCACTGGTGCGGGCGATGCCGTACGGGGTGCCGAAGCCGGGCTCGTAGTCCTCGTAAGTGATGTTGAGGCCTTCGAGCTGCTTGGCGTGGGTGTCCTGGCCTAGGCCGTCGTGGTAGAAGCGCAGGTCCATGGGCTGGGCCTCCGGCGACCAGAGCCACAGCGTGACCTCGGCCTCGTCGGTGTGCGCGTCGCGGACGTCGAGCCCGGCGGGATGCTTCTCCCAGAAGTCCCGCAGCCCGAAGGACAGTCCACCGCTCGGGCCGCCGACATAGCCGTACCCGGAGGCGCGCCGCCCGCCGCCGGCCGCGATCCACCCATGGCCCTTCTTCGTTCGCTTGCGCAGGGTGAAGCCGTCGGCGGAGAGCTGACTGAGGGTGTAGTCGCCCCACTCGGGTATCAGGTGGAGACGGGTGGTCACGCGCTGGTCCCAGGTGGCGGGGTCGGCGAGCTTCTGCCCCTCGAACTGGGCGTTCTGTACGGCGATTCCGGGGTCCCGGCGCAGTCCGGTGACGCCCTTGACGGCCTCGCGCAACAGTCCCGTGCCGTCGCCGCCGATACGGACGTGCCGGTCGTACGAGGCGTCACGCATCGGCACGGTGAAACGCACCCCGAGTCCGCGCACGAAGTCGCCGCTCGCCTTGCCGGGCTCCTGCATTCCGTCATACGTGATGGTGTGCACCATACGGAAGGACTCGCCGCCCGCGTAGAAGTACAGCCGCACGGAGAACGGCATCCAACTGCGATTTCCTTTCCGGTGCTTGCCGTCGATGCGTACGACCGCGCGGACCGGCCCGCCCTGCTCGACCTCGGTCTTGGCGATGACGCTCTCGAAGCGCTCGTACGAGGTGCGGCCCTGGTCACCGTCCTCGATCTCCCCCTGGCGCAGAAGGACGAGACGCCCGTTCTTGGCGATCTCGGTGCGTCCGCGGACGACGGACTTCACGAGGGCGGAACCGGAGGTGCCGATGCGGGCGGTGATGACACCGGTCGACACCTCGATGCCACCGCCCTTCGCGGCGACGGTGATCCGCTGCTGAGGCGTGGCGGGAGCACCGGCCGTGAGGGTGTACTTCTCACTGTTCGCACCGGGGCCTACGGCGTGTGCGCTCCACTTGAGGGAGCCGTCGGGCCACTGGGCGATCGGCCAGGTCTGCACGGGGACCTGCTTGCCGTCGGCGGTCGCGAGGGCGAAGGTCTGGTCCTTGGGGTACGCGCCCTTGGGCCACGGCACGCCGACGGTCGATCCGGGAGCGGCCCCGAGCCCGCCGGGTTCCAGCCACTTGAGGTCCACGGGGCCGGGGTCGGCGACCGGGGCTCCAGGGGCATCGGCGGCCTGGGCGGTGGCACTGCCCAGGATCGGGCCGACCTGGGCTGCCGCGCCCGCGACGGCGGCGGCCTTGAGGAGCGTTCTGCGAGGGACGGTGGACATGGGTATTCCTCTCTTCGGTCAGGGGCATGACAGGAGACTGTCGCCTCCACGTGCTGGCGGTGGGGCCGCTCCGGGGAGGAGACGGCGCAAGGGGTTGGGCGAGAGGCAGGATCCGCGGGGAGCAAGGGCGGGCGGACGCACTCCGCGCAGTGCCGGGCGTCGAACACCGCGGAGTGGACGTCACATGCCGGACACGAGGTGCGCGGCGTCGTACAGCACACGCGATGCATGGTGTGCGATGCCTGATGTATCAGATACCGCACATCGGATACCCGGCGCCCGCTTACTGCCCCGACCCGCCACGCCGTCCCGCCGCGTACCGCGCCTCCACGGCAAGCGCCCCCGCGATCACGGCGCCCACCACCGGCACGGCCAAGGGCAGGACGATCCGCCCGGACACCACGACGACCGCGAAGCCCGCGACCAGCAGCAACGATCCGGCCGGGTCGAGCACGGTACGCCGCGCCGCCGCGCCCAGCAGCACCCGCCACGAGGCCCCGGGTTTCCAGCTCACGGCGGCCCGCACCCCGGCGACCAGGGCGGCGAGGAACGCCACCGCCCCTACGACACCGACGAGCCCGCCGCCCGGCAGGCCCGCCCGTACCGCGGCCACATTCAGCCACAGCAACCACAGGGCGACCCACCCGGCGACGCCCACGGCCCATCCATGACGTACCGCAGCACGCCAGTCGGCTGCGAACTCCCTCACACCGCCCACCTCTTGCCGAAGGTGCCGTTGCAGGTGCCGGCCCCCCGCGGCGACCGCGGCCGGGTAGGTGATCAGCGGGAGCGAGGCGAGTACCACCCACACCCCCACGAGCAGGCATTCCGCGAACACCGCGAAGCGGGCGCCGAAGCCGGGGAAGCGGGAGGAACTCCGGCGGTTGCTGCGTGCCGTGGCCACGTGGTTCACTCGTCAGCCCTTCAGTCCGGACGTCGCCATGCCGTCGATCAGATAGCGCTGGAAGGCAAGGAAGAAGGCCAGCACAGGAAGCAGTGCCACGAGCGACATGGCGATCATGCCGCCGTAGTCCGCGAGCGCGTCCTGGTCGACGAACATCTTGAGACCGAGGGAGACCGTGTACTTCTCCGGCTCGTTCAGATACAGCAGCGGGCCCATGAAGTCGTTCCACGCGTGGATGAACGTGAAGATCGCGCTGGTGATGAGCGCCGGCCGGCACAGCGGCAGCACGATCGACCAGTAGATGCGCAGGTGTCCGCAGCCGTCGAGGCGGGCCGCCTCGTCCAGTTCCTTCGGCAGGCCGCGCATGAACTGCACCATCAGGAAGACGAAGAACGCGTCGACAGCCAGGTACTTGCCGAGCAGCAACGGCACCATGGTGTTGATGAGTTCGAGCTTCTGGAAGAGCACGTACTGCGGAATCATCAGCACGTGGAACGGCAGCAGCAGCGTACCGATCATGAGTGCGAAAAGCAGGTTCCGCCCGGCGAAGCGGACCTTGGAGAAGGCGTACGCGGCCATCGAGCAGGAGATGACGACGCCCACCACCGAACCGACGGCCAGAACGGTCGAGTTCAGGAAGAACGTGGACACCGGAATGTCGGCGATTCCCTCGCTCAGCCCGGTGTAGTTGGTGAAGATCGGGTCGCTCGGGAAGAGCTGGAGGCTGCCGACGATCTCCTCGCTCGGCTTGAGTGAGCCACCGATCACCCAGGCCACGGGGTAGAGGACGACCACGAGGACGGCGAGCGCCCCAAGGTGCCAGAGGAGGGAACCGGTCCGCTTGCGCGGGGACCGGGTTTCGGCGGGCGCCGGCGTGCCGGGGCCGACCGGGCCGGAGGTGGTCTCGACGGGTGCGTGGGTCATGGTCACCGGGCGTTCTCCTCGTAGTGCACCCAGCGCTTCTGCGACCAGAACAGCACCGCCGTCACCAGGCCGACCGCGATGAGCAGCATCCAGGCCATGGCGGAGGCGAAGCCCATCCGGCTGTTCTCGAAGCCCTGTTGGTAGAGGTAGCAGGTGTAGACGAGCGTGGCGTCGGCGGGACCGCAGGGGTTGCCCTGCCCGCCGAGGATGTACGCGGAGCCGAACACCTGGAAGGAGTGGATGGTTTCGAGCAGTACGTTGAAGAAGAGGACGGGCGAGATCATCGGCAAGGTGATGTTCCAGAACCGGCGCAGCGGCCCGGCCCCGTCGACCGCGGCGGCCTCGTACAACTCACGCGGCACCTGCTTGAGCCCGGCCAGGAAGATGACCATGGGCGCCCCGAACTGCCAGACGGTGAGGGCGACCAGGGAGTAGAGGATCCAGTCCGGATCACCGACCCAGCCGCCGACGTTCAGGCCGAAGAACTGCGTCTGTGCGCGGTCGACGATGGCGCCGTCCGTGAACAGGGCGCGCCAGACGATGGCGATGGACACACTGGCGCCGATCAGGGACGGAGCGTAGAACGCGGCACGGTAGAAGGCCTGGCCCCGGCGGCTCTGCGCGAGCAGGAGCGCGACGCCGAGGGCGGCGGCCAGCTTCAGCGGGGTACCGATGACGACGTACTTGGTCGTCACCTCCACCGATTTCTGCCAGCGGGGGTCGGCGAACATCTCCTGGAAGTTGCTCAGGCCGATCCACTGCGGGGCGTCGAACAGGTTGTAGTCGGTGAAGGCGAAGTAGAGCGAGACCGCCATGGGCCCTGCCGTCAGCAGCAGGAACCCGGCCAGCCAGGGCGACATGAAAAGATAGCCGGCCAGGTTCTCCCGGCGGCGGCCGGACCGTTGCGATGCGGAACCGGGCCGCGGTGCGCGGTCGCCGGGCGGGGAGGGGCGGGGCTGCCGCGTCTCCATGGTGTGCGTCACTGCCGTACCTCTCGGGCGTTTGTGCGGCTCTGCCGTCCCGGACCCCAGGTGACCGATGTCTGATGGCTCATCGCTCAGAACTCATGGCCCATGGCCGATGGCCCGTGGCCCATATCCGATATGCGACATCTGCCATCTGAGGTCGGCCATCCGATGTCTGAGATCTCGGACGTCGTATCTCAAGCGGTGTGCGCCATACGTCACGCGTCACGCGTCGTCATGCGCACGGCCTAACGCGCTCAGTCGCTGGTGGAGAGCGCGGTCTTCGCCTCGGCGAAGAACTTCTGCGCGGCCTCGCCGGGCGACGCCTTACCGAGACTCAGCTCGGTGGCCAGGCGCATAAACGCGGTCTCGACGACGTCGGAGCCCGCCGGGTGCGGGGTGATGGGCTCCAGTACCCCGCTCTGGGCGATCTTCGTCTCGTACGCGGCGATCTGCTTACTGACCTTGTCGGTGGGCTCGAAGGCGTCGAACTGCTTCTGCGTGGCCAGCACGCCCCGGTCGTACCCCATGATCCGGCCGACCTCCGGGTCGTGGACCATGAAGTTGATGAAGGTCGCGACCTCCTTGGGGTGCTTGGTGCGCCGCGTACCGCTGAGCATGAGCGAGCCCAGGTACTGGCCCGTCTTCCTGCCGTCGATGGTGGGGATGGGCGCGATGCCGTACGAGCTCTTGCCCTCGGCCGCGTACCGGACGGAGAAGTTGTCCCAGGTGAACTCGCCCGCGGAAATTCCGCCCGCCGTGGCAGACTTGGGTTTCAGCTGTTCGACCCGCTTGGGGTTGGCGTAGAGGCCGGAGCGGGTGCGCTTCATCGCCTCCGTCCACTCGGTGACGAGGTCGCTCTCCTCGAAGCCCAGGCCCTTGTCCGTAAAGAAGGCCTTGCCCCTCTGGCGCAGGACCAGGTCGTAGTAGTACATGATCCCGGAGGGGCCCGCGTCGCCGGCGACGCCCGTCTTTTCCTTGATCTTCCCCAGGCCGGCGACCCAGTCGTTCCAGGTCCAGCCGAACTCGGGGGTGACACCCGCCTTCTCGTACAGCTTCTCGTCGATGATGTAGCCCATCGAGTTCGAGCCGACGGGAACTCCGAGCAACTTGCCGTCGATCTCGGCGAACTTCTCCAGGCCGGCTCGGAAACCCTGCGTGCTGAGGTTTCCCTCCTTGACCTGCGGGTTCAGGTCGAGAAGTACGTTGCGGGCGGCGTACTTGCGCAGGAAGGTGACGGCGTTCTGGATGACGTCCGGCGGGTTGCCGCCCGCGGCCTGCGTGTTGAACTTCTTCCAGAAGTCCGCGTAGGGCTGGAAGTCCGTCTTGACCTTGATCTTCGGGTACTTCTTCTCGAAGAGCGCGATCGCCTGGTTGATCTTCTTCGCCCGGTCGTCGGCTCCCCACCACGCGTACCGGATGGTGACCTCGCCTCCGCCACCGCCCGAACCGCCGGTCCCGCCGCCGCAGCCGACGGCCGTCGCGCCGAGGGATGCCACGGTGACGCCGGCCGCCTTGAGGAAGGTTCGCCGCTCAACTTGCCCACGTATGCCCATGGTTTGACCCCTCGCCGCATGATTGAATCGTTTTAGAAAGCGCTTGCCGACGAAATGTACGAGCGCCCACCTGGGGCGTCAACGGTTTGCGCAACGTTCACTATGAAACGTTTCGATCAACGCTGTGTGCGAAATACCGAACAACGAACCGCACTCCGAACGGACTTTACCCAACCCCCTTGCCGAAGTCTCCGCCCGAGACGGAGGGTGAGAAGCGATCACGATCACCGATCAGCGACCTCACAGGGCACATCACCTAGGAGAGACGAGCCGATGTCCGCGATGCCCGCCCCGTTGCCCCTGCCGTACGTCGAAGATCCCGGACCCGGACACGGCACGCTGCCTGCGCGCACCTGGTACGCCACATCCGACGCCGCCCGCCTCTCCCTGAACGGGACCTGGCGCTTCCGGCTGTCCGCCACCGCCGACGCGCACGACGATGCGTTCGCGGCCCAGTCCTACGACCCGGCCGGCTGGGACCGGATCCAGGTCCCCGGCCACTGGGTGCTCCAGGGCGAGGGCGCTTTCGGGGCCCCTGCGTACACCAACGTCCTCTATCCGTTCCCCGTCGACCCGCCCCACGTGCCCGCCGGGAACCCGACCGGCGACCATCTGCACACCTTCGACCTGCCGGACGACTGGCCCACCGGCGGGGACGCGGTCGTACGCTTCGACGGCGTCGAGTCCTGCGCCCGGGTCTGGTTGAACGGCATGGAGCTGGGCGACTTCAAGGGCAGCCGACTGGCCCACGAGTTCGCGGTCGGCCACCTCCTCCAGCCGTCCGGAAACGTCCTTGCGGTACGGGTCCACCAGTGGTCGTCCGGGTCCTACCTGGAGGACCAGGACCAGTGGTGGCTGCCCGGCATCTTCCGCGACGTCACCCTGCTGCACCGCCCCTGGGGGTGCGCATCGGATTTCTTCGTCCACGCCTCGTACAACCACCTCGACCACACGGGCACCCTGCGCGTCGACTCCGATGTGCAGGGCAGCGTCTCCGTCCCCGAGCTCGGCATCGACACGGCCACCGGCTCACCGGTGACCGTGCCCGTCGATCCGTGGACGGCGGAGACACCACGCTTGTACGACGCCGAACTGATCACGCCCGGCGAGCGCGTTCCGCTGCGCATCGGCTTTCGCACCGTCGCCCTCGACGACGGCCTGATCAAGGTCAACGGACGGCCGCTGCTCTTCCGCGGCGTCAACCGGCACGAGTTCCACCCGAGGACCGGGCGCACCGTCGACTCGGCCACTATGCGCCACGACATCGAGCTGATGAAACGGCACAACATCAACGCCGTCCGCACCGCGCACTACCCCCCGCACCCTGAGTTCCTCTCGCTGTGCGACGAGTTGGGTCTGTGGGTCATTGACGAGTGCGACCTCGAAACGCACGGCTTCGAGGAGCAGGCCTGGCGTGACAACCCCACCGACGACGACCGGTGGACGCCCGCCCTTCTCGACCGCGCGCAACGCATGGTCGAGCGCGACAAGAACCACCCCTCCGTGATCATCTGGTCCCTCGGCAACGAGTCGGGGCGCGGCCGCGGCCTGACCGCGATGGCCGAATGGATACGTGGCCGCGACTCCGGCCGTCTGATTCACTACGAGGGCGACCAGGAGTGCCGCGACACCGACATGTACTCGCGGATGTACCCGCCGCACGCGGAGGTGGAGAGCATCGGCCGCGGCCTGGACGGCGGCCCGGCCCGACGCCGTCAACTCCCCCTCATCCTGTGCGAGTACGCCCACGCCATGGGCAACGGTCCCGGCGGCCTCGCCGATTATCAGCGTCTCTTCGAGACCCACGAACGTCTTCAGGGCGGTTTCGTCTGGGAGTGGATCGACCACGGCTTCGCCCACCCCGCCCTCGGCTATGCCTACGGCGGTGATTTCGGCGAGGAACTCCACGACGGCCACTTCGTCTGCGACGGCCTCCTCTTCCCCGACCGCACCCCCTCCCCCGGCCTCATCGAGTACAAGAAGGTCGTCGAGCCGGTACGCATCGAACCCGCCGACGCCGGTGACGGGCCGCCATCCGGCACGGTCCGGATCACCAACCGCTACGATTTCTCCGACCTCGGCCACCTTGTCTTCGAGTGGTCGTACCAGGTAGAGGGCGAAACCGTGGACACGGGACCGCTGACGGTGCCGCGGCTCCTGCCAGGCGATTGGGCGGAGGTGGAACTCCCCGCTGCTCCCCCGACGACACGTCAGGACTGCGAGCAGCAATGGACGGTGCGTGCTCTGCTCGCCGCGGAGACTCCATGGGCCGCCCGCGAGCACCCGGTTGCCTGGGGCCAGGTCCCGCTCACGGTCCCGCGTTCCGCCCCAGCAGCCACCGGCTCCCGGCCGCATCCCGGGAACAAGCACATCACCCTGGGCCCGGCAACCTTCGACGCCCGCACCGGCGAACTGCTGACGGTGGGGCGTACTCCGGTCACCGGACTGCGCCTCGACGCCTGGAGGGCTCCCACCGACAACGACAACGGAGCGCCCTGGCAACCGGACGTGCGCTACGGTCCCCGCTGGCGCGAGATCGGTCTTCACCGCCTTCAGCACCGTACCTCTGCGGTTGAGTTGTCCGACGAAGCGTTCACGGTCCGGACCCGGGTCGCGCCGGCGGGCCGCGACATCGGACTGCGCACCGTCTACCACTGGACGTCCGACGGCACCCGGCTGACCCTCGCCGTTTCGGTGATCCCGGAGGGCCGCTGGGCGGTGCCGCTGCCCCGTCTCGGCCTGCGCTTGGGGCTGCCCGCGTCGTACGGGACCGCGCACTGGTTCGGGGGCGGACCCGGCGAGGCGTACCCGGACACCCGGGCCGCCTCAACGCTGGGGAGGTGGCGGGCCGAGGTCGACGACTTGCAGACGCCCTACGTCTTCCCGCAGGAGAACGGCGCCCGACCTGATGTCCGCTGGGCGCAACTGACAGGCCCGGAGGCGGGCTTGCGCATGGAGGGCGGGTCCCCCTTCTGGTTCACCGCCCGTCGCTGGACCACCGAACACCTCGACGCGGCCACTCACCCCACCGACCTGGAGCCCGGCGACACTGTCTGGGTCAACCTCGACCACCGACAGCATGGCATCGGCTCACAGTCCTGCGGTCCCGGCGTACTTCCTCACCACCAACTGCACGCCGAGCCGACGGAGTTCACCTTCACCTTCTCGTCCCTGGAGGACGCGTGAGCAGCACCCCGGCACCGAAGCCCCCGACCCCCTCCGATCCGCGGCCGCAGCCCCGGACTCACTCCCAGGACGCGTCCCTCCCCCTTCCGGTGGTGCTCGCCGGAGCCCGCGGGCACGGTCGCTGGCACTTGGAGAACATTCGCCGGCTGGAAGCGCTGGGCGTGGTGCGCCTGGCAGGAATCTGCGAGCTGAAGCCGCTGGACGAGGCAGAGCTGGAAGGCGTCAGCGACCCCTCCCGGCCTCCGGCCCAGTCGGCGGACTTCGGGGAACTGCTCGACACCACGGGCGCACGCGTCGCGGTCCTGTGCACCCCGCTCCACACCCACACGGACCTGGCGCTGACTGCCGCCCGGCGCGGGGTCCACGTACTCCTCGAGAAGCCACCGGCACCGTCGTACACGGAATTCGCGCGGATGGCGGACGGCATACGGGCGGCCGGGGTGGTGTGCCAGATCGGCTTCCAGTCACTCGGCTCGCACGCGCTTCCGGCGGTACGGCAGCTGGTCGCGGACGGAGTGATCGGTGAACTGCGTGGCATCGGCGCGGCCGGTGCGTGGGCCCGGGACACCGCGTACTTCAACCGGGCGGCGTGGTCGGGCCGTCGCAGGCTCAACGGGGCGGACGTGGTGGACGGCGCCCTGACCAACCCCCTGGCGCACGCGGTGGCGACCTCCCTCGCACTGGCCGGCAGTTGCCGCGCGGAGGACGTGGCGTCCATCGAGACGGAGCTGTTCCGGGCGCACGACATCGAGTCGGACGACACCTCGTGCGTACGGATCTCCACGGTTCGCGGCATCCCCGTCACCATCGCCGCGACCCTGTGCGCCGGTGAGCCGTCCGCCCCGTACGTGATCGTGCACGGCAGCGAGGGCCGGATCACCTTCTGGTACACGGAGGACCGGGTACGGGTCAACTCGAACACCCCGCACCGGGGCTCATACGCCGTGCACGATGCGTCATATACGGCACATGAGACCTCGTACGGCAGATCCGATCTCCTGGAGAACCTCGCCGCACACCTCACCCGCGGCGAGCCGCTGCTCGTGCCGCCGGAGAGCACGGGTGCGTTCATGCGGGTCGTGGAGGCGGTTCGGCTGGCACCCGACCCGGTGGCGTTGCCCAGCTCGGTGTGGCGGACCGGTCAGGGCGAGGCTGCCCCGCGCCGAATTGTCGACGGCGTGGAGGCTCTGGTGGCGGCGAGCGCGGAGACACTGTCTCTGTACTCCGAGCTGGGCGCCTCATGGGCCCGGCCCGACGACCGATTCGACCGAGACGAGCTCTCCGTGAAGTCTTCCGACTCCTCTCTCATACTGCGTAGTTCGGGGCGTGCGGTGGCGCGCTACGTCTACCGGCCGGACGTGGCTTCGGGCCTGTCCCCGCGTCCGTACCTCCACCCGGTGTGCACCCTCTCCGGTCGGCGGGTGACCGAGGAGCTGCCCGAGGACCACCCGCACCACCTCGGGGTGGGCGTGGCCGTGCCGGATGTGAACGGCATCAGTTTCTGGGGCGGCAGCACGTACGTACGCGACCTGGGCCCGCGTTACCTGGACAACCACGGGGTGCAGGTGCACCGGGGCTGGCAGCGCCGGAACGCGGCATGCTTCGTGCAGAAGCTGAGCTGGCGCGCCGACGGGGAACCGGGCGCGGAGGAGCTGATCCGCGAGCATCGCACGGTCACCTCCATCGAACTCGACTCCCAAGTCTGGGCGCTGGACTTCGCCTTCGCCCTCACCAACTCCACCGACCGGCCCCTGTCGATCGGCAGTCCGGCCACGAACGGCCGTCCGGGCGCCGGCTACGGCGGGTTCTTCTGGCGGGCTCCGAAGGAGGCGACGGCCCCCGAGGCGTTCACGGCCGCCGGGACAGGCGAGGAGGCGGTACACGGCCGTACGGCGGACTGGGTGGCGGTCGCCGGCGGAGACGAAAGCGCGGGGCAGGGATGGACGTTGGCCTTCGCGGGAGCGACGGAGGACACCCGGCGCGACCCGTGGTTCGTACGGACGTCGGAGTATCCCGGGGTCGGCTCGTCGCTGGCCTGGTCGGAGCGGCTGTCGCTGGAGTCCGGGGAGATGTTGGTACGCAGGGTGGTGACGGTGGTGGCGGACGGCCGGCCGGACCGCGATGCGGTCGCCGCGTATGTGAACAAGGCGGTCTCCGCGGCGACCGCCGGCACCCCGCTGCCCTTCCAGAGCACTGACCCGAGGGGCGACTGAGGTGCCGCGTCGCCCCACTCTCCTTCTCGCCGGGGACTCGACAGCCGCGCAGAAGGACATGTCCGCCGCCCCCGAAACCGGCTGGGGGATGGCGCTCCCCTTCTTCCTGGCGGAGGAGGTGGTCGTCGACAACCACGCGATGAACGGGCGCAGTTCGCGCTCCTTCATCGAGGAAGGCCGGCTGGACGTCGTGCTCGGGGCGCTCCGCCCGGGGGACCGTCTGCTCGTCCAGTACGGTCACAACGACCAGAGCGACCGGCCCGAGCGGCACACCGAACCCTGGGCGGGCTACCAGGAGTGCCTGTTGCGCCATGTGAAGGGCGCACGCGACAGGGGGGCTCACCCCGTTCTCCTCACTCCGGTGGAGCGCCGCGCGTTCGATGCCGGGGGTCGTGCGGTGTCGACGCACGGCGCGTACCCGGACGCGATGCGGGCCGTGGCCGCGCAGGAGAACGTTCCCCTGGTGGACGTGTCCGCCCTGTCCCTGACCCGCTGGGAGCAGCTCGGCCCGGAGGCCACCAAGGAGTGCTTCCTGTGGGTCGGGGAGACCCGGGACAACACCCATTTCCGGCCTCGCGGGGCCATCGAGGTGGCCCGGTTGGTGGCGCGGGGCCTGGCGGACGTGGGCGCGGTGCCCAGGTCGTGGCTCGGTGACCTGGAGGCGGCGGTGCCGGACGACCTTGTCGTCTGGCCCCGGGCGGCTCCGGATCCGCTGGGTTCTGCGGCGCGGTAGCCCTGCGGGAGGGCAGCGCGCGTACGGGAGGGGGGCCGCCCCCGGGACTTCCCCCGGGGGCGGCCCCCTCGTGCGGCAACCGCTCGCGCCGACGCGCGGGAAGTGGGCAAGGGGCAGCGGGCAATCGGCGGTGGGCCAACCGCCGCGCGCGCTCGGACCCGGTGATGCCGGGCTTCGGCGTACCGCCGCCGACGCCGGTTCCGGGGTGCCGCCGTTGTCCATGCGGTTCACGCCCTGGCGGGCGGGGTCCGGCGAGCCTCCGGGGGCGCCCGGGCAGGCGCCCCCGTGCCGTCACGCCAGCCGGATGACGTTCCAGGACAGCGGTTCCAGTACCGCGCTCAGCACACCGTTCCGCAGGCTGGTGGCCGCGACGGTGTGCGGCGCGACGCGCTCGGGCTCGTCCAGGGTGTTGCGCGCCTCGGGGTCTTCGTCGGAGAGCGCACTGTGTTCTACGACGGCCCCCAACTCCAGTCCGTGCAGCGCGACTTCCAGCGGGAGGGCGTCGTGCTGGCTGCGGTTGACGGCGAAGACGGTGACGGAGCCGTCGTCCCCCCGTACCGCTGTCGCGTGCAGCAGTGGCACTTCGCCGTACGCCTTCGTCCCGTACGTGGGCGAGTCGATCCGTACGTCGAGGACCTGTCCGCGCCCGTACTGTGCGGCCTGTGCGAAGGGGAAGAAGGTGGTCTGCCGCCAGGCAGGGCCGCCGGGCTCGGTCATGATCGGCGCGATGACGTTGACGAGCTGCGCCAGGCAGGCGACGGTGACCCGGTCGGCGTGCCGGAGCAGGGCGATCATCAGGGAGCCGAAGACGACGGCGTCGGTGACGGAGTAGCTGTCTTCGAGCAGGCGGGGGGCCTCCGGCCAGTCGAGCGGGGCTGCGGCGCTCTCGGCGGCGAACCGGCGCTGGTACCAGACGTTCCACTCGTCGAACGACAGGTTGATCTTCTTCGTCGACTTCAGCCGAGCGCCCACGTGGTCGCAGGTCGCCACGACGGCCTCGATGAAGGTCTCCATGTCGACGGCGGAGGCGAGGAAGGAGTCGCGGTCGCCGTCGATCTCCTCGTAGTAGGCGTGCAGGGAGACGTAGTCGACGAGGTCGTACGTCTCGGCGAGCACGGTCGCCTCCCACGCGGCGAAGGTCTCCATGGCCCGGCTGGAGCTGCCGCATGCCACCAGTTCGACGCCGGGGTCCATCTGGCGCATGGCGCGGGCGGTTTCGGCGGCGAGGCGGCCGTACTCCTCGGCGGTCTTGTGGCCGGTCTGCCACGGGCCGTCCATTTCGTTGCCCAGGCACCACAGGCGTATTCCGAAGGGTTCCTTGTCGCCGTGCGCGATGCGTCGTTCGGACAGCTCGGTGCCGGCGCGGTGGTTGGCGTACTCCTGGAGTTCAAGGGCTTCCGCGACGCCCCGGGTGCCGAGGTTGACGGCCATCATGGGCTCGGCCTGCGGGCCGACCTTCTTGAGGAAGGCGATGTACTCGCTGAGCCCGAACCTGTTGGTCTCGGTGGAGCGCCAGGCGAGGTCCAGGCGGCGCGGGCGCTCGTCGGCGGGACCGACGCTGTCCTCCCACTTGTAGCCGGAGACGAAGTTGCCGCCGGGGTAGCGCAGGGTGGTCGCGCCGAGTTCGCGTACGAGGTCCAGCACGTCGCCGCGCAGCCCGGCCTCGTCTGCCGTGGGGTGGCCGGGCTCGTAGATGCCGGTGTAGACGCAGCGGCCGAGGTGCTCGACGAAGGAGCCGAAGAGGCGGGGGTCGACGGTGCCGACGGTGAAGGCGGGGTCGAGGGTGAAGCGTGCGGGGCGGGACATGGCAGTGCCTTTCAATGTCGCAAGGTGGTGAAGGGTTACTGTCCGGCGAGGCCGGTGTGGGCGACGCCGCGCACGATCTGGCGTTGGAAGGCCGCGAAGACCACCAGCAGCGGCAGGCCCGCGATGACGACGGAGGCCATCATCTGGGCGTAGCGCACCCCGTAGCTGGACTGGACGTTGACGAGGCCGACGGGCAGCGTCATGCCGTTCGGGTCGGTGGTCACCAGGAACGGCCAGAGGAAGTTGTTCCAGGTGGAGATGAAGGTGAAGATCGCGACGGCGGCGAGGATGGGCCGCGACAGCGGCATGACGATGGTCCAGAAGACCCGCCACCGTCCCGCGCCGTCGACGAACGCCGCCTCCTCCAGTTCGCGCGGCACCCCCTCGAAGAACTTCACCAGAATGAACACCATGGCCGGGACCGCGACTTGGGGCAGGATCACGCCCCAGTACGTGTCGACGAGTCCGAGCGTGACCATCTCCGCGAACAGCGGTGCGATGAGCACCTGCGGCGGCACCATGATCCCGGCGAGCACCAGCCCGTACAGGACCTTTCGGCCGCGGAAGTCGGTGCGGGCGAACCCGTACGCGGCCATGGCGCACAGCACGACCGTGAGCAGGGTCGTCATCACCGAGATATAGGCGGAGTTGAACATCCACTGTCCGAGGTCCCCGGACTCCCACACCTGCTGGTAGGCGTCGAAGGTGATCGTGGACCCGATCCACTCCAGGGGTGTCTTCGTCGTCTCTCCCTCCGGCTTGAGGGAGGTGGCCACGGCCCAGGCGATCGGCAGCACCCACACCACGACGAGCGCCAGAGCTACGACCAGCATGACGACCCGGCCCGGGGTCCAGCGGGGCCGGCGGCCGGTCGCGGCCGCCTCGCCCTTGACGGTCCCCCGCACTTTCGCCCTCACCTGCTTGTCCTTCTCCCACACGGGTGCGCTCATCGGGCGTTCTCCTCGCGGTTGCGCCGGGACAGCCAGAGCTGCGCCAGTGAGACGGTCAGGATCAGGGCGAAGAAGATGTACGAGACGGCGGAGGCGTATCCGATGCGGTATCCGGTGAATCCCGCGTCATACACGTACTGAAGGACGGGCCGGGTCGATTCGTCGGGTCCGCCGCCGGTCATGATGTAGATCTGGTCGAAGACCTTCAGTGAGGCGAGCACCTGGAGGACGACCACCACTCCGGTGGTACGGGCGAGCATGGGCAGCGTGATGTGCCGCAGCCGCTGCCACGACCCCGCGCCGTCCAGCTCGGCAGCCTCGTAGAGGTGCGCGGGGATCGCCTGCAACGCGGCCAGGTACAGCAGGAAGTTGAACCCGACGGTCCACCACACGGTCGTCAGAACGACCGACAGCATCGCGTACCGCTCGTCCGTCAGCCACCCGATCCCGGGTTCGAGTCCGACGGCGGCCAGCGCCTGGTCGGCGAAGCCGAAGTCCGACGGGAAGATGACCCACAGGAACAGCAGCCCCACCACGCCCGACGGCAGCAGGAACGGCGCGAACCAGCTCAGCCGCCACAGCCACTGCACGAACCGCAAGTGGTGCGCGAGCAGCGCCAGTACCAGCCCGACCAGCACCAACGGCACGGTCGACAGAACCGTGAACCACACCGTGTTCCACAGCGACGCCCACACGTCGGGGTCACCGATCGCCTCGGCGTAGTTGTCGAACCCGACGAACTCCGCGTCCGTACCGGCGATGTTCTCGCTCCGTACGCTCATCCCGAGCCCGGACACCAGCGGCCACACCAGGAACATCGCGTACACGAGCAGGAACGGGGCGACGAAGACGATCCCGTGCTCGCTCCAGTGCCGCTTCACCCGTACCGCGGGCGCACCCGCGGCCGGCGGCGCGGGCCGCGGCCCGGCCGCGGGCTGTGCCGCGTGCGTGTCGACGACGGTCATGCGGACGCACCTCCCGCCGCGTTGCGGCTGTCTCCGAAGGGGTTACGGGTGTCGAGCAGCGTCCGCAGCCGCTTCTTGGCTTCGGCGAGTGCGTTCTGTGGTGTACGCGAGCCGGTGAGCACGCCGGAGAACACGGCTCCGAGTTCGATCCACATCGGCGACGCGGAGCCCGCGAACCATGCCGGCTCGTCCAGTACGACGTCGTCCACCACCGTCCGGTACTCCGACTGCGGTGTGAGCGCGAGGTAAGCCGGGTCCTTGAGCGTGGGCAGGTACGCCGGCACGTGGCCGCCCTTGGCCCACTCCACGCTGTGCTTGAGCATCCACGCGACGAAGGCGTGCGCGGCCCGGTTGCTCTCGCCGCCCCGGTCCTCCTGGTGCGGCAGTACGAAGGCGTGGCAGTCGGCCTGCGTGGTGGCCCGCCCGAAGAGGTTCGGCACCCGGGTCATCGAGAAGGGCATCTCGGTCGCGAGGAACGAGCTGATCTCCCACTCCCCGTTGAGGTAGAAGCCGGTCTTCCCGTTGTTGAACACCCCGACCGCGCCCGGGTAGTCGACCCGCTTCACGGCGAGTCCGTCGGCGACGAGCATGCTCATGTACTCCAGCGCGACGAGGGCCTTCGCGTCGTCGAGGGCGAGCGTCTTGCCGTCCTCCGACAACACCCGCCCGCCCGTCTGCGAGTACAGCGTCGAGAACAGCCGCCAGGGCCCGATGACGCCGGGCCCGAGTGTCTCGGTCACCAGGGCCGGTTGCCCGGTCACCTTCTTCACGGCCCGCAGCGCGTCCGCGAACGCCCTCGCGCCTTCGAGGGGCCGGAGCTTGCCCCCGTCCCCCAGCAGCCCGGCCTTCCTGCACACCTCGGTGTTGTAGAAGAGCACCATGGGGTGGGTGTCCAGCGGCACCGCGTACTGTTTGCCCTCGATCGCGCCGCGCTTCCAGATCCCTTCCGGGAACTCCTCGGGCCGCACCCCGAACTCCCGGAGCAGCCCCAGGTCGAACGGGTCCAGCAGCCGTCCCGGCGCGAACCCGGCCAGCCGCGCCAGGTGCAGCGCGGCCACCTCGGGCGCGCGCCCGCCGGCCCCGGCCAGCCCCAGCTTCGTGTAGTAGGGCGCGCCCCACTGCAACGTCGCGGCCTCAAGCCCGATCTGCGGGTGCTCGGCCCGGAAGGCGTCGAGCATGCCCTGCATGTTGATGCCGTCGCCGCCGCCGAAGAGGTGCCAGTACCGCAGCCTGGTCTTCCCCTCTCCCACGCTCAGTGCCTGCGGCGCGGCACACCCGGCCACCCCGCCCGCGAGCGCTCCCGCGGCGGCGAGCCCGCCGACCCCGGCGAGCACGTTCCTGCGGCTCGGCGCGCCCGGCGCCCGGCGGCTCAGGGAGGAAGGTCGTCCCATGCCCCACCCCTCATGTTCGGTATTACGAATGGTGCTCGTGACTTCGAACGGGACCGTAGATTCGAACACGGGTGACGTCAATGAGTTGGACAGATATTCGTTGAAATACCGATCATCGTTCGGGATGACGAACACTCGGGTGCGCTACCAGAGCGCCGGAAGACCCTCCCCGTTCGTCCGGGACGCCCGGGAAGACGTTCCTCGCCCCAGGCACCGGGGCCCTACACGCGGACGTGACAGCGCGAGGGACGGCCGCTCACGGCAGTGGAGTGGCCGCCCCTTGCCGCACGTGCACGCGCGCCGCACGTGCACGCGCGCTTGCCGCACGTGCACGCGCGCGGGTCGGCGGTTCAGCGCAGCTTGCCCGCGCCCGCGTACGCCCAGGTCAGGCCGGGAACGGCGAGCGGGTGGTCCACACGGGTGCGGAGGGTGGGGGCCCAGCCCGCGTCGGAGCGGAGGGGGTCGGTGGGGTTGGCGGTGTTGTGGGCGGCGATGAGGTCGGTGCGGCGTCCGTTGACGTAGTTGGACTTGTCGGTGAGAGGCGCGTCCTTCCACTTCTTGAGGATGGCGGCCGGGCTTACGGAGGGCGGGAGGGTGAACGCGTTCTTCTCCGCGTACAGGCGCGACTCATGGCCGATACCGAAGCTGTAGACGTACGGTTGGGCGCGGGTGACGTCGAAGTGGTTGTTGTACGCGTCGACTTGGCCGAACCGGACACGGGGGGCGCGCTCGACGACGCCGGTGAAGCGGTTGTGGTGCAGGGTGACCTTCAGCTTGCCGGCGTCCGTGGCAGCGGCGCTGTCGCTGTTGCCGATCATGAGGGTCTTGTCGTGGTCGGCGAAGGTGTTCCAGGAGGCGGTGACGTGGTTCGCGCCGCGCACGATGTCGAGTTCGCCGTCGTGCTGCTGGTACAGCTCGCCGTAGTAACGGGGGAGGCTGCTGTCGGGATGGGCGCCGTCGGTGAAGGTGTTGTGGTCGATCCAGACGTGGGTGGAACCGTGGATCACCATGGCGTCGTACTCGGAGTTCCAGGCGCCCTTGGCCCCGTCGGTCGGGTCCCACTGGGGGAAGCAGTCGAGAGGGCTCTCGACGGTGAGGTTACGGACGATGACGTTGTCGACGCCCTGGATCTGGAGGCTGCCGCCGGTGATACCCGCGTCGCGGCCGATGCCGATGATGGTGGTGTTGGCGGGAACGTAGGCCTTGATGGCCTTGGACTGCTTGGTGGCGGAGGCGGCGCGGGCGTCTTCGAGCGGTCCGGTGACCTCGTTCTCGTACCCCCAGACCTTGGGGTCGTAGGCGGCGAGGTAGGCGTTGAAGTCGTAGCCGGGGGCCTCGAAGGCGGAGCAGCCGGAAGCGGTGGCGTTGAGGGTGCCCCGCACCTTGATGATCTTCGGGGCGGTGCCACCGGCGGCGAGGGCGGTCCGGAACTCCTCCCAGGTCGCGACCGTGTAGGTGTGCGCGGCGTCGGCGCGGGCGCCGCCCGTGGTGCCGGGGCCTTCTGACGCCCAGCCGTCGCCGGCGGGGAGGGCCTGGCGGGCGGGGTCGCGGGGGTGGGACGGTTGCGCCGGGTGAGCTTGCGCGGTTGCGGTGGTGGCCAGGGTGGCGCAAGTGGCCAGGGCCAGCGCGGTGGCGAGGACACGAGTACGGGTGCGGGCAGGGGTGGGGCGGGAGTGCATGGGTGCTCCTCGGGTGGGATGGACGGGAGTACGGGGGCGGGTCATGCCGTCGGCCAGGTGATCCACTCGTCGAGGATCGGGGCGTGCAGACGGCGTAGGTCGCGCGGGCGGAGGACGCCGGTCTCGCGCAGGCCGGTGGCGACCATGCGGGCCACTTCGATCGCTCCGCGCGGACGGAAGTGCGTGTTGTCCCGTACGCCGTCGGGGTAGTGGGGATGTTCGCCCGGTTCGAGCCAGTTAAAGTACGACTTGAGCGGTTCCGCGCCGACCTCCTGCCACTTCTTGAGGGAGGCGGCCTGTACATCGACGAGCGGCACGCGGGTTTGGGAGGCGAGCGCACGCACCGCCGCCGGATACTCGCCGTGGGTCGGCACGGCGTTTCCCACCGTGTCGAACTTGCGGCGCTCCACCGACGTGAGCAGGACCGGGCGGGCGCCGCACGCCTTCGCCCCGTCGATGTACTGGCGCAGATGCTGCTGGTAAGTGCTCCAGGGTTCGGTGTAGCGGGCGGGATCGGCGGACTTCGAGTCGTTGTGCCCGAACTGGACGAGCAGGAGGTCACCCGGGCGGAGGAGCGGAAGAACTGCGGCGAGTCGTCCCTCGTCGATGAAGCTCTTCGAACTCCGTCCGTTCACCGCGTGGTTGGCGACGGCCAGGTGCGGGTGCAGGAAGAAGGGGAGGGCCATGCCCCAGCCCGTCTCGGGTGCGGCGGCGATGAGCTTCGACGCGGCGGTCGAGTCACCGGCGAGGTGGAGGGTGGGGCGGCGAAGGGGCTTGTCGTGCGGACTGTGGCCGTGAGCGAGCGCGTCGTGGGCGCTCGCGGGGGACGCCAGGGCCGGGGCCAGGGGGACGGCGGCGAGGGCCGCCCTCATCGCGGTTCTGCGGGTTACGGGCATGGGAAGTACGCCTCGCGTTCCATACAGGGGATGGGGTAGGGAGCCGAACCGGGTGGCGGTGCTCCCCACGGGGGGGCCGGGCGGGCACCGCTGGGTGGCTCGGCCGGGTACGTGGACGGCGAGTGTGACGGGCGTGGCGGGGGCGGTGCAGGCCGTCTTTCACGCGTCGTGCGGTGTGCGGCGCGGTTGCCGGGCGGGTGTGGGCCTTGCGAGGTGGGTGTGGGCTCTGCGGAGGGCTGCGGGGCGGGGTGGGGGCGTGCGGGCGGGGTACGTGCCGGGCGCGGGGTGCACCGCGTCTCGTACATCGGATCTCGTACACCAGGCAGCAGGCACCAGGCGTCGTATATCGCGCACCGCATCTCATGCATCGCACGCCGTGCCTCGTACGGCATACGCGATACGCGACACGTCGCATCCCGTATGCCGTACGACAGGCGTCTCGCTCAGCGCCACGGAGCCGGGCTCTCGCCCCGTCCCGGGTGCTACTTCTTGCTCTGTTCCTTCCACTCCGCCTGCGCCTCGTTCAGCTGCTTGGCGAGCGTGTCCAGGAAGTCCTTCGAGGTCATGGAGCCGAGGAGGACCTTCTGGAAGTTGGGCTCGTTCTCCGCCTTGCTGATCTTGTTCCAGTCGGGGAGGTAGTACGGGAGCTGAACCAGCTTGGTGGAGCCGTCGGTGAGGGTCTTCGCGCCGAGCCGGGTCGGTTCGGAAGCGTTCACCCACGGGTCCTTGGCCGCTTCGGTGTTGGCGGGCATGGCGCCGGCCGACTTGTTCCACTTGCTGTTGGACTCGTGCGACGCCGCGAACTCGATGAACTTCCAGGCCGCCGCCTTGTTCTTGCTGCCCTTGAACAGGCCGAGCCCGTCGACCGGGTTGGAGACCTGCACCCGCACGCCGTTGTCACCGATCGGGCCCGGGATGCCCGCGAACCTTTCCTCACCCAGCGCCTTCACGTGGTCGGTGTACGAGCCGAGGTTGTGGCTGAGCATTCCGATGGTGCCGGTGTCCCACTGGGAGACCATCTTCTTGAAGTCGTTGTTGACGTCGGCCGCCGGAGTGGTCCTCTTGTAGAGCCCGACGTACTTCTCCAGCGCGGCCACGTTCTTCGGGTCGTTGACGGTCGTCCTGTCGCCGTTCCAGAACTCCGTGATGCCCGACTGCCCGTATGCCGCGTCCAGCGCCTGCGCGATGGAGCCCGGGCCGCCCCGGATGGTGTATCCGAACTTGTTGTTCTTCGCGTCGGTCAGCTTCTCCGCCGCCTCGTAGAACAGCTTCCATGTGGTCGGGGGCTGCAGGTTCGCCGCCTTGAACAGGTCGGTGCGGTAGTACAGGGTGCCGTTGCTCGCGGAGGTGGGGACGGAGTACAGCTCGTCGCCGCGACCGCCGGCCGTTTTGACGGAGTCGACCATGACAGGGACGAGTTTGCCGTTGAGCGACGACGTCTTGATGCGCTCGCCGACCGGTTCGAGGGCTTCCTGCGCGACCATGTTCGCCAGGTAGGCCGCGCCGACGCCGCCGACGTCCGGCAGGCCGCCGCCCGCGATGGCGGTGTCGTACTTGGACTGGACGTCCTCGCTCGGCACCGGGACGTACTTCACCTTGATGTCCGGATTCTTGCTTTCGAAGTCCTTGATGATCTCCTGCCAGACAGCGGTGCGCACACCGCCGTTGTTGTCCCAGAAGGTGATCTCGCCCTTGCCCGAACCCTCGTCGCCGCTGCCGGTGGTTCCGCCGTCGCCGCAGGCGGTGGCGGTGAGGGCAAGCAGGGCGGCCAGGGACACGGCAGCGACCGAGCGGCTGTTGTTTCTGCGCGGATTGTGGTTCGTCATGGTGTGTGCGCTCTCTTCGTTGAGATCGATGGTCCGTCAGTTGACGACGAATCGCGTTCGTAGTGGGGTGCTTCGTTCGTGCGGGCCACTCAGGACTCCTTGTGCGGTGCCCAGCCGTCCTGTCCGGCGAGGTAGTCGCCGACCTCGTGTCGGGCGGCATCGGCCGCGGACATCTGCGGGCGGTCGTCGGTGACGGACGCGCCCGGCCCGTACGTCCGGTACTCGGCGAAGCGGGCGTCCTTCCAGGAGAAGCCGCTCATGTCCGTCCACGGCGCGTCCTTGACCGCCGCGGGAAGCCGGGTGTCGCGGAACAGCGCTTGCCCGATGGCCTGCGGTTCGCCGCCCGGGTGCCAGGGCCGTCCGAGGTGGTAGGACTGCGGCGGGGCGTCGCTGACGACACGGCTGCGGTTGATCAGGAATCCGTACGGGTTGCCCGACCAGGTCGAAGATGCGGTGACGTAACCGTTGTTGGTGGTGGACCCCCGGCTGAGCGCCTTGATCAGCGAGCGGTCGATGACCGTGGTGGCGCGACCGTAGATGAAGTCGACGTCACCCTCGATGTACGAGTCGCGGATGTAGACGCGGCTGATGACGTTCAGCTTGGGACTGTCGGTCATCAGGGTGTCCTGGTTGCCCTTGAAGGAGGTGTCGGTGAACGTGATGCGGTCGCCGGTGGTCTTCATGGCGAGGGCCTGCTCTCCTTTCAGTTCGACGGCCGCCTCGTCGAAGTCGTTGACGAAGGTGAGGTTGCGGACACTGACGTCGGAGGCGGCTATCAGGACGGTGGCGCTGCCGCTCGAACCCCCGTACGCGGCGGGCGTATTGTGCACGATGACCGACTTCGTACGGTCGCGGCCGGTCCCGAGGAGGGCGAGCTGCGGCTTGGTCACGGGGATGCGGACCTGTTCGCGGTAGGTCCCGGGCGCGATCCGCAGCGTGATCCGGCCGTCGTTCCCGACCGGAACCGCGTCCACGGCGGCCTGCACGGTCGGGTAGTCGGCGGGCACGTTCAGGGAGGTGTCGACGCCGATGGTGCGCTGCGGTCCGGAGAAGCGCGAGACCAGTGCCGGTACGGCGGCGGCCGGGTCGAGGTGGTAGGAGTAGAAGGACCTGGGCTCGAACGCCTTGCCCCAGGCGTCGTGGCGCCCCGTCGTGTTCCGCAGGATCGAACCACGCTGCACCAACTCCGCGCTCGCGTCCGCTTGGTGGGGGTGCTGGACGTCGCGGTAGTAGCTGTTCTCGATGACCATTCTGGTCTTGCCGCGCGCCCAGTTGCCGTAGCTCCACACCGGGTCGCCGTCCGCGACCTGGGCGGAGAGATAGTTGTTGTAGAGGTGTGCGTAGGCGCAGTTGTCGGCGGAGGGGTTGCGCTGCTTGGTACCGCGGAACCAGTTGTGGTCGATGGTGACCTTGGTGACGACGTTCGGTGTCCAACCGATACCGAACGCCTTGTTGTGCTGGTCGAACTGGTTGTAGGAGACAGTGATGTAATCGCTGTCCTTGCGCAGGTCCACCAGGCCGTCACCGAGGTGCGTGAAGCGGTTGTGGTCGATCCAGACGTGGTGGACGGAGTCCATCTGGATGCCGTCGAAGTCGTTGGTCTTGCCGTCCCAGTCGCCCTCGACGTAGCTGTCCCGGATGGTGAGGTTGCGAATAATGACGTTGTGGGTGCCGGACTTCAACTGCAGTCCTCCCTGCACGAGTTCGCCGCTCGCACCGACCCCTATGAGGGTCTTGTTCGAGGTCACTTCGACCTCGGCGCCAAACGGCTCCATCGTGATGGCGCCCGCAATCCGGATGATGTACGGCTCGGCGGCCCCCGCGTACTTCACCAGGTCGGCCTGCGTACGGACGGAAACGACTTTGCCGCCACGCCCGCCGGTCGTACCGCCCGCGAGAGAGGCGAAGCCGTGCGCGGTGTCGGACCCTCGGGGGGAGGAAGCCTTTTGGTATTCGGGCGCAGGGGCGAGGGCCGGCGCGGCCTCGGCCGGCCCTGCGGCGAGGGCGAAGGTGGCGGCGAAGGCCGTTACGGCGGCCAGGACTCTTGGCAGCAAGCGCTTACTCGACCGACTGAAAGGGGTCTTGCTCATGGCGGCTCCCAACTGCTCTACGAAGGAGTGGAGTTGACCTGAACGTGGTGCGGACGTACACGGAAGTCCGTGAATGTGGCGCTGCCCGCTTCGCCTCCGGCCCCGTCAGGTGCGGCGGCGAACAGGCCGAGCAGCGCTCCGACCCATCGCCAGGGCGTGGCGGCGAAGACCGGCCCGGAAGCCCGCCACCCGTCGCCGGTATCGGCATGGAAGCGGCACCGGGCCCCGGCGGACACCTCGATGCGCAGCCGGACACGTACGGCGTCGGGGCCGTCGGTTCCGGGGCGAGTGCCTGCGGTGGCCACTGGTCGTGGGTGAGCGGCGTCCCGTTCGTGTTCCGCGACCGGTTCCGCGAAGCGGTGAACGAGGCTGACCGTGCCGTCCGTACCCCGCTCCAGCCCGATCCAGGAGAAGGCGTCGCCGAGCACCGCGAAGCCGGCCCGGGCCCCCGGCGCCTCCGAGGCCAGCGCGACGGTGACTTCGGCGGTGAACGTCTCCCCAGGCAGCCGCTGCGTCAGGACGTGCGGCACAAGCCTCAGGTCGTGTGCGTCCGCGGTGGGCACGCAGGTGAAACGCAGCCCGTCGCCGCGGTGCGCGAGGGTCCACCCGTCGGCCGGGTTGGCGGCCCACTGCCACTGCGGCCCGAAGCGCCCGCCGGGGAAGTCGTCGTCGGTGACGGGCGAGGCGAGGGGCTGCGGAGGGGCGGCCGGCTTGCGGTGCGTGCGTACCGGCTCACCCTCGCAGCCGAGCACGGGCCAGCCGTCGACCGTGTCCCACCGCATCGGCTGGAGGTGGACGAGCCGCCCGTACGCGCCGTGCTCCTGGAAGTGCAGGAACCAGTCCTCCCCCGCCGGCGTACGCACCCAGCCGCCCTGGTGGGGGCCGTTGATGTCGGTGCGGCCCTGGGCGAGGACGATGCGTTCCTCGTACGGGCCGAAGAAGTCGCGGGAGCGGAAGGCGCCCTGCCAGCCCGTCGTCACTCCCCCGGCCGGAGCGAAGATCCAGAACCAGCCGCCGTGCCGGTAGAGCTTCGGTCCTTCCAGGGTGAACCAGCCCGGGATGCGGTCGCCGTCGACGAGAAGGACGCCCTCGTCGAGGAGAGTGCGGCCATCGCGGCTCATGCGGTGACCGGTAAGCCGGTTCTTCACCCCGGAACGGGACTTGGCCCAGGCGTGCACGAGGTACGCCTCGCCGGTCTCCTCGTCCCAGAGTGGGCAGGCGTCGATGAGCCCCTTGCCCGCCTTGAGAAGGTGAGGCGTGGTCCACGGGCCTTGGATGTCAGGTGCGTTGACTTGGTAGACGCCGTGGTCGGGATCGCCCCAGAAGATCCAGAAGCGGCCGTCGGCACGGCGGAGAGAGGGGGCCCACACGCCCCGGTCGTGACGGGGGGCGGCGAACTCGTCGGCCGGTTCCAGTCTGTCCAGCGCGTGGCCGATCAGACTCCAGTTGACGAGGTCGCGGGAGTGGAGAAGCGGGAGGCCGGGGGCGCGGCCGAAGCTGGAGGCGGTGAGGTAGAAGTCGTCGCCGACAGCGATTACGTCGGGGTCGGAGTAGTCGGCGTGCAGGATCGGGTTGCGGTAGGTGCCGTTGCCGAGGTCTCCGTACCGTACGGGGTCTGGTGTATGGGGTATGAGATCTGATGTGTCGTGTATGAGGCCTGGTGCGGGCTGTGCGGGACCTGTCATCGGATCCTCCCGGCGCCCGCGTCGCGCTGTACGTCACGGGCCGCCTTCGCGGCGGGTTCGATTGGGCCGTGCAGGGTGGGGGTCCAGTCGACGTCGGCGGTCAGGTCGCGTTCGCTGCCGGAGTTGTAGGCGTTGTGGATCGCGAGGAGGTCGACCGGGAAGCCGTTGAACTCGGTGCCCTTCTGACGGAAAGCGGTGCCGTTCCAGCTCTTCACCAGGTCGGCGGCCTCGACGTGGCCGGGGGCGGTGAAGGAATTGTTCTCGGCGTGGATGCGGGATTCGGTGGAGACGCCGACGGAGTAGCGGAAGGCGGCGTGGCCGTCGGGGATGTCGTACCGGTTGTTGTAGAGGTGCACCTGGCCGTAGCGGACGCGGGGCGCGCGCTGGACGATGGAGGCGAAGTGGTTGTGGTGGAGGGTGACGCGGAGCTTTCCCCGGTCGGTGGGAACGTTGTCGCCGTTGCCGATGAGCATCGCCTTGTCGTGGTCGGCGAACCTGCTCCAGGAGACGGTGATCAGGTCGGAGCCGTTGGTGATGTCCAGCAGCCCGTCGTGGCGCAGGTAGTTGCGGCCGAAGTGGGTGGGCTCGCGGTCGTCGGGATGACCCTTGTCGCTGGCGGTGACGTGGTCGATCCAGACATGGGTGGCGCCGCGCAGCCAGATGTTGTCGTAGGCGGTCTTCCAGTCGCCGAGGCCTCCGGTGTTGGGCTGCCAGAGAGGGAAGCAGTCGTAGGCGTCGCGGAGTTCGAGGTTGCGGAGGATGACGTTGTCCGCGTTCTTGATCTGGAGGCTGGCGCCCTTGAGGACGGCGTGCTTGCCGACGCCGACCAGGGTGGTGCGGGAGCCGACGGCGAGTTCGACGCGTTCGGCCTGCCGGCCAGCGGACTTCTTGCGGGCTTCCTCCTGTGGGCCGGCGGGTTTGGCACCACCCCAGGTGCGGGGGTCGTACGCGGCGAGGTAGGCGGACAGGTCGTAGCCGTCCGTGGCGTAGTCGGCGCAGGTCAGACGGCGGCCCCGATCGTCGGTGTTGGCGTCGATCGTGCCCGCGATCCGGATGATCTTCGGGGTGTCGCTGCCGCCGTCCAGTGCCCTGACCAGTTCGGCGCGGTTGCGTACGGTGAAGACGTGGGCGTCGTCGGCGGCGGAGCCACCGGTGGTGCCGCCGTCGGCACTCGCCCAGCCGTCGTGGGGGGCAAGGACCTGGCGCCCGAGGTCGGGGGCGGTAGCGGAGGCGAATTCCCGCTCGCCCGCCGTTTCGTACACCGGGTCCGATGCCTGGTGTCTCGCATCTGGTATCGGATGCACCGTGGCGGGTGTCTGAGGCGTCGTACTTCTTGTCTGGAGTGCCGGCGCCCCATGCGCGGTCGTCCTGTGCGGCACCGTCCCGTCCACTGTCGTCCTGTGCGCCGTCGCCCCGTCCGCCGAGGTGACGTGCGCCGGGGTGTCGTCGGCATGTGCCGCGACGGGCACCAGGAGCGTGGCGGCCAGGGCGGCGGCGTACGCGGTGCGCGTGGCGTGCCTTCTGCGGGGTGTCGCTGTCATGCCTCGTACTCCTCAAGGCGTCCGATGTGCTGTCCGGATCCGCGGTTGTCCGTGCAGGGGAAGCGGGGTCAGCCCTTGACCGCACCCGCGCTGAAGCCGGTGATGAGCCACTTCTGGATGAAGGCGAAGACGATGACGACCGGGACGGCCGCGATGACGCCGCCCGCCGCGAGTGCTCCGAGGTCGACGCTGTCAGAACCCATGAGGGTGTTCAGACCGACCGGGATCGTCTGCTTGTCCTGTTCGCTGAGGAACATCAGCGCGAACAGGAAGTGGTTCCAGCTGTGCACGAAGGCGAAGGAGCCGACCGCGATCAGACCCGGGCGGAGCAGTGGGAGAACCACCGCGCAGAAGGCCCGGAAGCGTGAGCAACCGTCGACCCAGGCGGCCTCCTCCAGAGACACCGGCACGTTCTTGATGAAGCCGCTGATCAGAATGATGGAGAGGGGAAGCTGGAAGACGGTCTCGGCGATGATGACGCTGCCGAGAGAGTTGATCATTTGGAGGTTGCGGAAGATCTCGAAGAGAGGAACGAGCATCAGTGCGCCCGGGATGAACTGGGAGCAGAGCAACGCCAGCATGAAGGCGTTCTTGATGCGGAAGTTGAAGCGGGCGAGGGCATAGCCGCCTGCGAGTGCGACACCGGTTGTGGCGACGAGGGTGCACACGCCGACGATCATGCTGTTCTCGAAGAACATCCCGAAGTTGCGCTCGGTCCACACCTTCTCGAAGTGTTCGAAGGTCATGGGCCACGGCACGAGCGACGTCGAGCCGGCCGGCCGTACGGCGAACAGCAGCATCCAGTAGAAGGGGATGAGCGTGAACAGGAGGTACAGGCCGAGCGGGAGGTAGATCTGCCAGCGCGGTACGTCGTCGAACGCGCGCTCGCGCTTCGGGGTGCGCGGGGTCTTCGGCGGCAGGGGGCTGCCGGTGGGCGGGGCGTCGGTGCGGGTCTGGTTCTCCGCGAGTGCGGCGGTCATGTGCGGTCGCCTCCGAACTTGCTCAGGCGCAGGTAGACGATCGAACAGAAGAGGAGGATCACGAACGCGACGGTGGTCAGTGCGGACGCGTAGCCGAAGTCGTGGCCCTCGATGCCGGTGTTGGCGATCATCAACGGGAGTGTGGTGGTGGTTCCGGCTGGGCCGCCGCCGGTGAGCGTGTACAGCAGGTCGACGTTGTTGAACTCCCAGACACCGCGCAGCAGCGTGGAGAGGATGATCGCGTCCTTGAGGTGCGGCAGCGTGATGTGTACGAACTGCCGCATCCGGCCGGCGCCGTCGACCGAGGCCGCCTCGTACAGGTCCTTCGGGATGGACTGGAGGTCGGCGAGGATCAGGATGGCGAAGAAGGGGACACCGCGCCAGAGTTCGGCGAGGACTGCTGCCCAGAAGACGGTGCCGGTGTCCGAGAGGACGGAGGTGCCGTACGAGCCGATGCCGAGGTCGGCGAGGTAGCGGCTCATACCGGTGGACGGGTTGTAGAGGAGCATCCAGATGGTGGTCGTCAGGACACCCGAGACGGCCCAGGGCGAGAACACCAGGGCGCGCGCGACCGCACGGCCGACGAAGGTCTGGTTGACGAGCAGCGCCAGGACCAGGCCGAGGGCCAGCTGGAGGCTGACCTGGACGATGACCCACTTGGCGCTGAACCCGAGGGTGGACCAGAAGAGGGGGTCCTCGGTGAAGATGCGGGTGAAGTTCTCGAAGCCCGCGAAGCCGTTCTTCCAGGGCTTGGTGACGTTGTAGTCCTGCAGGCTGTAGTAGAAGACGCTGAGCACCGGGTAGGCGATGAAGCCCACCATGAGCAGTCCGGCCGGTGCGATCAGCAGGTACGGGAGCCGGCGCGGAGTGGAGCTGGTGCGGCGGCGGGGCGGCGGGACTGTCGGCGGCGATTTGGCCACGGCTGCTGTTTGGGCCATGACGGTTCTCCGTTCCGTGGGGACGTGGACGAGGGCATGACTAAGCACGAACGCTGTTCGAGATACCGGGCGGGAAGGTCCGTGGAGGTGCGTGCGGGGTCTGCGAGGAGGTGGGAGGTGCGGGATGCGATGTATGACGTACGAAGTACGGTGTCCGATGTACCGAACGGGATGCCCGGAACGGCTGCGACGTCAGCCCGCGTACGGGTCCGGCACGTCGCCCGCCGCCGCGAGGAACGCGAAGTCGCAACCCGTGTCGGCCTGAGTGATCTGTTCCTGGTAGAGGGCGCCGTATCCGCGGGTGTAGCGCTGCGGCGGCGGGGTCCATGCAGCGCGGCGCCTGGCCAGTTCCTCCTCCGATACATCCAGTTGGAGGGATCGCGCGGCAACGTCCAGGGAGATCGCGTCTCCGGTACGCACCAGGGCGAGCGGCCCGCCGACGTACGACTCGGGGGCGATGTGCAGCACGCACGCCCCGTAGCTCGTGCCGCTCATCCGGGCGTCGGAGAGGCGCACCATGTCCCGGACCCCCTGTTTGAGGAGGTACTCGGGGATCGGCAGCATGCCGTACTCCGGCATGCCCGGTCCACCCAGTGGCCCGGCGTTTCGCAGCACCAGTACATGGTGGGGGGTGATCCCCAACTCCGGGTCGTCGATCGTGCGTTGCATCGTTCGGTAGTCATCGAAGACGACGGCGGGCCCGGTGTGCTTGAGCAGGTGGGGTTCGGCGGCGATGTGTTTGATGACGGCGCCGTCCGGACACAGGTTGCCGCGTAGAACGGCCACCCCGCCCTCGTCGGCGAGGGGATTGGTACGTGGTCGGATCACGTCGTCGTTGTGGACCCGCACGCCGTCGAGTTGTGCGCGCAGGGTGGGGTGGGCAACGGTGGGGCGGTCCAGGTGGAGCACGTCGGTGAGCCGGGACAGGAAGGCGGGCAGCCCGCCCGCGAAGTGAAAGTCCTCCATGAGGTGCCGGCCGCCGGGGCGGAGGTTGGCAAGCACGGGAACCGTACGGGCGATGCGGTCGAAGTCATCGAGGCTGAGAGCGACTTGGGAGCGCCCCGCCATGGCGATGAGGTGGATGACCGCGTTGGTCGAACCACCGAGTGCGAGCACGGCCGCGACCGCGTCCTCGTAGGCCTCCCGCGTCAGCAGCCGCGAGAGTCGCAGGTCCTGGTGTACGAGGTCCACGATCCGCAGCCCCGACGCCGCGGCCATCCGGTCGTGCCCGGAATCGACGGCGGGTATGGAAGAGGCGCCGGGCATGGTGACGCCCAGGGTCTCGGCGGCCGCGGTGAGAGTCGAGGCCGTGCCCATGGTCATGCAGTGACCGGGTGAGCGTGCCAAACCGCTCTCCAGTTCGGCGAGTTCACAGTCACCGATGAGGCCGGCACGCTTCTCGTCCCAGTACTTCCACATGTCTGTGCCCGAGCCGAGGACCTCGTTGCGCCAGTGACCGGGCAGCATGGGCCCGGCAGGCACGAAGATCGTCGGCAGGTCGACGGATGCGGCACCCATGAGCAGAGCGGGCGTCGACTTGTCGCAGCCGCCGAGCAGGACCGCACCGTCGACGGGGTACGAGCGCAGCAGCTCCTCCGTCTCCATGGCGAGGAGGTTGCGGTAGAGCATCGGGGTGGGTTTCTGGAAGGTCTCCGAGAGGGTGGAGACCGGAAATTCGAGGGGGAACCCCCCGGCCTGCCACACTCCGCGCTTGACCGCCTGGGCGCGGTCGCGGAGGTGGACGTGGCAGGGGTTGATGTCGGACCACGTGTTGAGGACGGCGATGACGGGCTTGCCGAGGTGTTCTTCGGGGAGGTAGCCGAGCTGGCGGGTGCGGGCACGGTGGCTGAAGGAGCGCAGGCCGTCCGTTCCGTACCACTGGTGGCTGCGGAGCTCCTCCGGGGCCTTGCGCCCACGCCCCTCCCCCGTCCCGTAAGCGATGTCCCCGGCACGTGAGTTCATATCTCCCACCCCTCGATTGCGGCGGCCACCTCGGCGCGTTGCGGCTCGGGGAGCTCCTTGCTCGGCGGACGTACCGCGTTGCGGCACAGACCGAGGATGGAGAGCGCTTCCTTGACGACGGTGACGTTGTTCGCGGACTGATCGGCGGCGCGCAGCTCCTCGAAGGGGCGAATGCGTTCCCAGATCTTCTGCGCGGCCTGGTAGTCGCCGGTGCGCAGCGCTTCCAGGAGTGCGAGGGAGAGCGTGGGCGCGACGTTGACCAGGCCGGAGGTGAACCCGGTGGCGCCCATCGCCCAGTACGGGACCGCGTACAGCTCGGCCAGTCCCGCCACCCACACGAACCGGTCGAGGCCGGCGTCCCGGGCGACCGCACCGAAGCGGGTGGCGTCCGGAACGGCGTACTTCACGCCGATCACCTGGGGGCACTGTTCGCCGAGTTCGGCAATCGTACGGCCGTCGAGCAGCGGATTGCGGATGTACGGTACGACACCCAACTCCGGTGCTGAGTCGGCGACTTCCCGGTGGTAGTCGATCCAGCCGCCACGAGAGACGTAGGGGTGGGTGGGCTGGTGGACCATGATCATGTCGGCACCGGCGTCGCGGGCGTGCCGGGCGTCGGCCTTCGCGGTCGGCAGGTCGTGGCCTACTCCGACGATGACGGCGGCCCGGCCCTTCGTCTCCTGAAGGGTGAGCTCGGTGACGAGACGGCGTTCGTCGGGGTCGAGGGTGTAGAACTCGCCGGTGTTGCCGTTGGGGGTGACGGTGCGGACGCCGCCGTCGAGCAGTCGGCGCAGGGTCGCGCGGAACGCGTCGCGGTCGATGCTGCCGTCGGCGGCGAAAGGGGTCACCGGTATCGCGACGACGTCCGCGAGTGCGGCCCGGAGCGCGGGGTGTTCCATACGGGTGCGGCCTTCCGGTCGGTCGGGGGTGTCGGCCGCCACGGGGGTGGCAGCCGTGCCGGGTGGTACGGGACTGTGGGTGGTGTCGGACGGGTCGGCAGGAGCGGGAGCTGAGGGAGCCGCGGTTGCGAGAGGCGGGGCCGAGGTGGCCGCCATGACGGAAGTGACCGCCATGACGGTAGGGGCGGCCGTGTCAGGAGCGACCGCCGTGTCGTGTGTGGCAGCCATGTCGGAAGTGGCGGCGGTCGCCGCTGCGGCTGCTGTATCGGCTCCGGGAGCGGAGCTTCGGAGGGCGTTCACGGTGTGCCCGGGTCATCCGGGTGCCCTGCGTCCATCTCCTCCATGACCTTGAGGGACTCCAGGTCGGCCTCCGTCACCTTCGTGGCCATGGGGCCCATGGGGTCCGCTGGAATGGGGTCGGCAGGTACCACCGGGACCGGCGGGACCGGAGACCCCTCCGTCGGAAAAGCGCGGTGCACGAACGACGCGATGTGCTCGCGCAGACGCTCGACCGCCGGCCCGGCCTGCCCTGCGCGTACGAGTCGCAGGATGGCGGCGTGCTCGTCGGCCTCCTTCTGCCAGGAGGGGTTCGTGCTCCAGGCGACGGTGGACACGAGGGCGGCCTGTTCACGGACGTCGTCCAGCATGCTGATGAGCAGTGGGTTGCCGCAGTGCACGTAGAGCTCGCGGTGGAAGTCCCGGTTGGCGAGGGAGCGTTCGGCTTCGTCGGCGGCGTGTTCGGCTCGCGCCAGGGCCTTTTCCGCCCCCGTGATCGGCATTTTTCCTTCGATGCTGCGGCGCAGCGCCTCGGGTTCGAGCAGGAGTCGCACGTCGTACACGTCGTGTGCCATCTCGGCGTCGACGGCGCGCACGGTCGCACCCTTGTACTGGCTCATGACGACGAGCCCTGACCCGGCGAGGGTCTTGAGTGCTTCCCGGACGGGGGTCTTGGAGACCCCGAACTGGGCGGCGAGTTCGGCCTCGACAAGAGGGCGGCCCGGCTGGAGACGACCGGCGAGGATCTCGTGCTTGATCGCCTCCAGGACGTACTGGGTGCGGGAGGGGAAGGGACTCGGGGCAATGGCCATGCGAGCTGCTCTCATATCTCATGTATCGCGTCTCATATATGACGTATGAAGTACGACGCCTGAAGCTAGGTCGGCACACCGGTTTCGTCAACGGCTGCGACAAAACCCGCGGGTGCGAGTTTCCAGACCCATCAGATCAGGACGCGAAGAGACTCCCTGACGGCCCGCAGGTCCGCATCGGAGGCCAAGCCCGCGTGATACAGGCGGAGTTCGTTGGCACCAAGGGTCTGTGCGCGTCGGGCGTCGGCAACGAGCGTGTCCGGACTGCCACCCATCCCGGCGACCACGGAGAAGTTGGCGGCGATGACGGAACCTTGTTCGCGATGGGGAACGAACGGCGGAAGTACCGTTTCAGCGCCCCCGCCACTGCAGGGCAGCACAGCGCCGTCGGCGATGGAGAGCAGGTGCGCCGGGTCGACGCCCGGGTTGGCACCACTGCGATACGGGGCGGGGTCGGCGTGCAGCAGCACCTGGAACCCGGGGGCCGCGGCAGCGCGTACGGCACCGAGTACCAGCTCCTGGAGGACGCGGGCCGTCCCGGTGCGCCAGCCGAGGGTGGCGGCGGCGAGGCCGGTCCCGAGAAGCTCCACCACGGCGGGCCATCCGGAGGCGGATGTGCCGCCGCCCGCGGACCAGAGCGGTTTCAGGCATTGCCGCACGGCAGAGGCCAGCACATCGGGATCCGCACCGTGTTCGGTGTATCCGGTACGGCACGTCGTACAGAAGCAGAGGGACATCAGGTACTGGGCGGCGTCCCCCAGGGCGACGCCTCCGGTTTTGTCGTGGGCGTGCAGATGAGCCAGTCCGTACCAGCCGCAGGACTCCAGCTCGGTTCCCCGCGCGCCGGGCCGCACCGCTGCTTCGGCCGCCAGAGCGGCCAGATACTCCTGGACTTCCGGACGGGCGATGCACGGGGCCCACGGATACCGGTCACCGTAGGCGTTGCGTACGACGATGTCGGGGTTTTCCGTACCCAGACGTGAGTTGTGCGCCAGGACCACCCAGCTGTGCACGTCGATGCCGGCGCGTTGCAGGGCGTCGGCGGCTTCGGCGTAGGTGTCGCCGGGGGCCCACGCACCCGCGGGGTACGGCCGCAGCGGGCGGCCCGACCAGCGGGTGGCGTCCGGTTCGTAGAGCACGGCGGCATGGTCGGCGGTCACGATCCGGTGGCGCGGGTGGCGCGGAGTGAGGGCGCGGGTGGAGTGGTAGGCGGCGGCGAGCGTCACCTGGCGGACGCCCAGGTCCGCGATGCGGGCTGCGGCGTCGGGGTCGCCGACGACGTCCCAGGGGTAAAGGAAGACGGCTGTTCGCATGTGGGTCGACGGGTCCTTTCACAAGGGGCGGTTCGCATCGATCCGCCATATCACTGGAGCTGTTGTCGGGTGCTTCACCACTTGACGGGAGTAGAAAGCGCTCTCTACCGTCAGCTCCCATCCGACCCCGCCGCAACGCCCAGCGCAAGGAGTATCCGCTCATGCCCGTCCTCCGCACCGTCCTGCTCACTGGTGCCGCCGGAGGTCTCGGCACGCTGATGCGGGACCTGCTGCCCGCGTACGGGTACCGGCTGCGGCTCCTCGACCTGCGGCCCGTCCCCGGCGAGCCGGACGCGATCGTCGCCGACCTCGCGGACGGGGACGCGGTCCGCGAGGCGGTTCGGGGCGTGGACGCGATCGTCCACCTCGCGGGCATCTCGCAGGAAGCCACGTTCGAAAGGATCGTGCGCGCCAACATCGAGGGCACCTACCACCTGTACGAAGCCGCCCGCGAGGCCGGCGTTCCGCGCATCGTCGCCGCCTCGAGCAACCACGCGGTGGGCTTCACCCCGCGCCCACGCGGCATCACGGCGCCACTCCCCCAGGACGCGCTGATACCCGTCGGCACACCGCATCGCCCGGACACCTTCTACGGGCTGTCCAAGTGTTTCGGCGAGGACCTGGCACAGCTGTACTGGGACCTGCACGGCCTGGAGACCGTCTCCGTGCGCATCGGCTCGTGCTTTGCGGAACCCACCTCGGTACGGATGCTGTCGCTGTGGCTGAGCCCGGCCGACTGCGCCCGGCTGCTGCACGCCGCACTCACCGCTGACGGCGTGCAGCACTCGATCGTGTACGGCTCGTCCGCCAACACCCGCAACTGGTGGGATCTTTCCGAGGCGCGGGCGCTGGGCTACCTGCCACAGGACGACTCGGAGCCGTACGCCGCGAAGCTCATCGCCGAGCAGGGCGAGTTGTCGGACGAGAACCCGGCGCACGCGCGGCTGGGCGGGCACTTCTGCACCGAGCCGACGTGGTGGCCGTACTGAATGCCGACGTGGTGGCCGTACGGAATCGAGTCCCTGCGTATTGCCGCACGCAGCGACCCGCCGGCTGACCAGGTCGTACGAGGTGTGGCGCACGCCGTGCGGCGTGCACCGTATCTCGCGCGCGTTGCCTCATACACGGTGCATGAGACGTCGTGCGTCACGCCTTATGTACCGTCGCATTCCGACGCAGCCCACGTCCTGATCCACATCTCAGCGGATCACCCGGTTCGGAAGCAGTCGCTGGGTGCGCAGCTCGTCCAGGACGAGCTGCGCGTACTCGGTCGCGCCGCGCACCGAGGTGTGCGTGTTGTCCCGTTTCTCGGCGGTGAGGTAGAGGGACTTGGACGCCTCCGGGCCGAGTCGCTCCACGCGTGCCTTCGTCAGGGCGGTCAGGTCGATGAGCGGCGCGCTCAGCGTGGTGGCCAACGCGCGGATCTCGGCCGGGTGGTCGACGCCGAGGCCGTTGACGAGCAGGGCGGTGTCGTTGTTGAGGGTGCCGTCGGCATTGAACCAGCGGCGGACGATGGGGGTGACCAGGACGGGCTTGCCACCTCGTGCGCGTACGCCCTCGACGAGCGCGGTGAGGTTCGCCCGGTAGGTGACCGCGTCGGTCTGCTTGTCATTGTGGGCGAGCTGGATCAGGGCGAGATCGCCACGGCGGATTCTCTGCCGCACGGTGGGGAAGAGTGCGGGGTTTTCCCGGTACGTCACCGAACTCTCGCCGGAATCAGCGTAGTTGGCCACCGAAATCCCGCGCTTCAGGTACTGCGGGAGCTGCTGCCCCCAGCCCGAGTACGGCTCACCGGGCTGATCGCAAACCGTCGAGTCGCCGAGAAGAAGTAACTGACGGGCGTGGGCTGCCGGGCGTACTTGGATCGAGGACAGTGCCGGGGCGGAACCGCCGAAGGTGAGGTCGAGGCCGGGATTTCCGCCGGGGCCGGTCGGCTCACCTTCCGGCGTGCGGACGTCCACGGTGAAGGTTCGGCGGACGGTGGCACCCGAGGCGGTCGCGGTTTCGCGGAGCACCGCGCGCCGGCTCTCGACCTGGACGGAGGTGCTGGCCGCTTCGGCGCCGCCGAGGGTCACGGTGACGTCGTAGGCGCCGGGGGCGACGTCGAAGTGGCAGAGGGTGGGGGCTACACCTGCGTTTGCTGGTGTGGCTGCATCGTTCACTGGGGCGGATGCGTCCGTAGCAGCAACAGCGGTGGTGCAGTGATCCAGGCCGTGGGAGTGGTTGCCACGCATAGGGACCGCCACCGCAGGGGTGGCGGCGAGGCAGGCAGCCGCCGCGAGGGTTGCTGCGAGGGCGGGGCGGGATCTCACGTGTGCTCCTTGAGTATGGGCAACCGAGGCCATGAGTAGCGGAGTACAGGGAAGCGGGAACGGTCAGGCGAGGTGAAAGACCTCGCTCAGCGGGGTCATCGCTTCGTCCGGGTTCTGGCCGTCGAGTTGCTCGAAGAAGCCGGCCATCGACTTCTGCCAACGGGCATTGACCTCGGTGGAGGCCATGGAGGCCTGGGCGGCGGCGAAGTCCGGGGTTTCCAAGTACCCGACCAGCAGGCCGTCTACGCGGAGGAAGAGCGAGTAGTTGTGCCATCCCGCGGCGGTAAGCGCGTCGAGCATGTCGGGCCAGACGGACGCGTGCCGGGCGCGGTACTCGTCGAGGCGGTCGTGGCGGACCTTGAGCAGGAAGCAGACACGCTGCACAGCGGTAACCGGCCTCTCCGAATAGGAATCAGCGCGAACTGAAAGGATTCATCCAGGTCGTCAGGGGAGGCTAGATGCGCTCCGGCGGCGGCGTCAACCAGTCACACATACCTTTCCCCTTCAGCTGCACGAAGGACAGGTCTCCACGGGGCGGCACGCACTGCGGAACGAGATTGGCCTAAGCCAATAGCCTTATACAGCTCTCCTGAAACGTTCAAACGACGGGCTCGATGAGCGTCGACGTACGACAGGCGCCTCCTCTCCGGGGTGGTCGGGGTCGGACGAACCGTGCGGGCCGACGCTGACAACCCTTGCGCCATAGACGACGACCGGAGGGACAAAGGGGGCTGCGCGGCGCAAGCCGGGTGAGGGGCTCGTGTGGCGCCGCAGCGGCAGAGAGGCTGCCCGTCAGGCCCTCGCTCTTCGCGGGATGCGGCGGCTTCCCTTACCCCTGGGTTTCTCCCGGACTGCGGGGTACCCGCACCGACATGACGGACAACGACAAGGCGCACGAGCGCAACAAAGGGAACGTATCGGACGATCCGGATGCACGGACCGACGCTGGCGCCCCGCGCGTGCCGAGGCCGTCCCCCGAGCCGGATAGGACGCCCGAGGCGCATGCGACGCCCGCGCCGGACACGGCGCGCGATCCCGACGCGGAGCCCGATGCGCCCACTGATCTGCCCAAGCACTCCTGGTGGGCAGTCCTGCGGCGTACCGGCAAGGAGTTCTTGGACGACGAACTGCCGGACCGTGCAGCCTCGCTGACCTATTACGGCGTGCTCTCGCTCTTCCCGGCGATGCTGGTGCTCGTGTCGCTGCTGGGCGTGATGGGCGAGTCGGCGACGAAGACGGTGCTGGACAACGTCCAGAAGCTCGCGCCCGGCGCGGTGCGGGACATCATCATGCAGGCCGTGCAGCAGCTCCAGAACAGCGGAGGGACGAGCGGTGTCATCGCGATCGTCGGTCTGCTGGCGGCGGTGTGGTCGGCGTCCGGTTATGTCGGTGGGTTCATTCGTACATCGAATGCCATCTACGACATGCCGGAAGGTCGACCGGTGTGGAAGGTGACTCCGCTGCGGGTGGGACTCACCGTGGTCTTGATGATCATGCTGGCGCTCAGCGCTCTCATCGTGGTCCTCACCGGCTCCGTGGCCGAGTGGGTCGGCAAGACGGTCGGGCTCGGCGAGGAGGCGGTAACGGTCTGGTCGATCGCCAAGTGGCCGGTGCTGCTGTTGCTGGTAGTGCTCATGATCGCGCTGCTGTTCTGGTCGGCGCCGAACGTCCGCGGCCGTGGGTTCCGCTGGGTGAGCCCGGGGAGCGTGCTGGCCGTGGTGCTCTGGCTGGTCGCGTCCGCCGGTTTCGCGCTGTACGTCGCGAACTTCGGCTCGTACAACAAGACCTACGGGACTCTTGCCGGTGTGATCATCTTCCTGGTGTGGTTGTGGCTGTCGAATCTGGCGGTGCTGCTGGGGCTGGAGTTCGACGCGGAGCTGGCCCGGCAACGTGCGATCAGCGGAGGGCTTCCGGCGGAGACCGAGCCGTACGTGGAGCCGCGCGACACGAAGAAGTGGCCGGCGAAACTGCGCAGGAACCGCAAGAAGCAGCTGGAGCAGGAGCAGGAGGCTGCACGGGCGTGAAGCACCGTGACCTCCGCAAGCAGGCCGAGTAGAAGTCGTCGGGGCGGTCGGGCCGGCATGTGTCCGACCGCCCCGGGACTCCGTACGTGGTCCTTCAAGCACAGCGCTTCATTCGCAGTGCTGCATACGCAGTGCTTCGTATGCCATGCGTCGTACACAATGCGCCGTATGCCCTGCACTGTGCGCAGGACTCAGGCGCGCCGCCTGAGGTAGACCCCCCAGGTGATCGCCAGGCACAGCACGTAGTAGGCCAGGAATGCCAGGTATGCCGCGTCTCCCGTCCCCTCGGTGAGGAAGGACTGACGGAACGCGATGTTCACCAGTACCCCGCCCAGCCCCCCGACCGCACCCGCGATGCCGATCACGGCGCTCGCCCGGCGGCGGGAGCGGCTCTCGGCTTCGGCCGGGTCCGTTCCCGCCGCCGTTTCGCGTGCCGCCTTGGCGTGGAAGATGCCGGGGATCATCTTGTACGTGGAGCCGTTGCCGATCCCGCTGAACACGAACAGCGCCACGAATCCGGTCAGGAACAACGGCAGCGAGCCCTCGCGCGAGGCGATCAGCACCAGCAGTGCACCCGCCGCCATCGCCACGAAGTTCCAGAAGGTGACTTTGGCCCCGCCCCACCGGTCCGCCATCGCCCCGCCCACCGGTCGGATCAGCGACCCGAGCAGGGGGCCGAGGAAGGTGAGGTACGCGGCGCTGACCGCCGTCGGGAAGTCGGCCTCGAACTGCACGAGCAGCACCTGGCCGAACGCGAAGCCGAAGCCGATGAACGAGCCGAAGGTGCCGATGTACAGCAGTGACATCACCCAGGTGTGCGGCTCGCGGGCTGCTTCGCGCAGGGCGCCCCGGTCGTTGCGCAGCACGGGCAGGTTGTCCATGCGCAGGGCAGCGGCGACGGCCGCGAGCACGATGAGGGGGACGTAGATCAGCGGGACCAGGCGGGGGTGGGCCGCGCCCGCCGTGGCGAGTACCAGCAGACCGAGGAGTTGGACCGCGGGTACTCCGAGGTTGCCGCCGCCGGCGTTGATGCCCAGGGCGCGGCCCTTGAGGTGCTGAGGGTAGAAGGCGTTGATGTTGGCCATGGAGGAGGCGAAGTTGCCGCCGCCGATGCCCGCGACCGCCGCCACGCACAGCAGTGTCGTATATGAGACACCGGGTTCCAGGACATAGGCGGTGAGCAGGGCCGGGAGCAGGAGCGCGAGGGCGCTGATCACGGTCCAGTTGCGGCCGCCGAAGATCGCCACGGCGAAGGTGTACGGGATGCGGAGGGCCGCGCCGAGCAGGGTGGGTACGGCGGTGAGGACGAATTTCCCGGCCGGGTCGATGCCGTACTCCGGGCCCAGGAAGAGGACGAGAACCGACCACAGGCTCCACACCGAGAAGCCGATGTGTTCGGAGAGCACGGAGAAGACGAGGTTGCGGCGGGCGACCTTCGCGCCGGTGGCGGCCCAGAAGGCGGGGTCCTCCGGCCTCCACTCCTCGATGACCGGACGTCCCCCGGGAGGGGCCTGAGAGGGTTGCGGGGTGCGTACCGAGGTGGTCATGGCCGCCTAACTTGCTGATCCGACAGGAGCGTTGGTGGTACGGACGGGCCATACCGGCAGCGCTGCCGGTGTGCCGTCGGGTGCCTCCTCCTCGTCGAGGCAGGCGCCGGTGCGCAGGTCGAAGGCCTGCTTGTACATCGGGGACAGGACGACGGGGACGCCGTCGCGGCTGCCGAGGAGGCCGCGCGAGATGACGTGCGCGCCACTGAAGGGGTCGCGGTTGCCGACGGCGTGGACGGCGCCCGTGCGGTCCCGGTAGAGGGCGATCTGGCGGCCGTCGACGAGGGCGGCGACGCCCCGGCCGGGAACGAGCGCGTCGTACGCGCACACGGTGAACCAGCGTTCCCCCACCGACACCTCGACGACTGTCGTCTCTCCGGCGGTGTCTTTCGTGTTCATCACTGCCGTGGTCATACGAGGGTCCTCACTTCCAGGGACGGGCCCGCGACGAAGGTCTGCGCCGAGGCGTCGGAGGTGTCGTGGGCCTCGGGGTCGGCGGGGCGGATCTGTTCGCGCTCGGGGACGAAGCGGATGGTGGGGTCCGGGGTGCCGGGGGCGTTGACGAAGGAGACGAAGCGGCTCAGCCGGTCCGGGTCCTCCAGGGTGGCGCGCCATTCGTCCTCGTAGGAGTCCACGTGACGGCTCATCAGTTCGTCGAGTTCGTCGCAGATTCCCAGGGAGTCGTCGACGATGACGGCGCGCAGGTGGTCGAGGCCGCCCTCCATGCGCTCGATCCAGGGGGCGGTGCGTTCCAGCCGGTCGGCGGTGCGGACGTAGAACATCAGGAAACGGTCGATGGTGCGCAGGAGGGCGTCGCGGTCGGCGTCGACGAGGAGGAGATCGGCGTGGCGGGGGGTCATGCCACCGTTGCCGCCGACGTAGAGGTTCCAGCCGGCGGAGGTGGCGATGATGCCGAAGTCCTTGCTCTGCGCCTCGGCGCATTCCCGGGCGCAGCCGCTGACGGCCGACTTGAGCTTGTGCGGGGCGCGCAGGCCGCGGTAGCGCAGTTCGAGCTCGATGGCGAGGGCGACGGAGTCCTGGACTCCGTAGCGGCACCAGGTCTGGCCCACGCAGGACTTGACCGTGCGCAGGGACTTGCCGTACGCGTGGCCGGACTCGAATCCGGCGTCGACCAGACGCTTCCAGATGGCCGGGAGCTGGTCGACGGAGGCACCGAACATGTCGATGCGCTGTCCGCCGGTGATCTTCGTGTAGAGGCCGAAGTCGCGGGCGATCTCGCCGATGGTGATGAGGCCGTCGGGGGTGACTTCGCCGCCGGGGATGCGGGGCACGACGGAGTAGGAGCCGTTGCGCTGGAGGTTGGCGAGGAAGTGGTCGTTGGTGTCCTGGAGGGCTGCCTGTTCGCCGTCCAGGATGTGCCCGGAGACGGCGTCGCCGAGTGCGGGGCTGAGGGAGGCGAGGACGGAACCGACGACGGGCTTGCAGACTTCGCAGCCTTCCGCCCCGGTGCCCGACCGGCCGTGCTCGTCGATGAGTTGCGCGAAGGTGGTGATGCCCTTGACGCGGACGATCTCGTAGATCTCGGCCCGGGTGTGGGTGAAGTGCTCGCACAGGCCCCGGCTGACCTCGACGCCCTGCGCGGCGAGTTCTTCGCCGACCAGGGTTCCGAGGAGTTTGACGCACGAGCCGCAGCCGGTGCCGGCGCGGGTGCACTTCTTGACGGCCGGGACATCCGCGCAGCCCTGGTCGGCGACGGCCGAACGGATGGCTCCCTTCGTGACGTTGTGGCAGGAACAGACGACCGCCTCGTCGGGGAGGGCGATGGGGCCGGGCGCCGCGCCGATCGAGGAGGGGAGGACGAGTTGCTCGGGCGGGGCCGTGAGGGGCGCGCCGTTGAGGGCGAGGGGGCGCAGCAGATCGTAGGAGTCGGTGTCGCCGACGAGGACACCGCCGAGGAGTGCGCCGTCGGTGCCGATGACGAGCTTCTTGTAGACGCCTTCACGGCTGTTGGCGTACAGCACTTCGAGGGAGCCTTCGGTGGTGCCCTGCGCGTCACCGAAACTGGCGACGTCGACGCCGAGCAGCTTGAGTTTGGTGGAGAGGTCCGCTCCGGTGAACTCGCCCTCAGCCACGGTGATTTGGGTGGCCGCGGTCTCCGCCATCGCGTAGCCGGGGGCGACCAGTCCGTACACCCGGCCGTCGCAGGCGAGCGCGCATTCGCCGATCGCCCAGACGGCGGGGTCCTCGGTCCGGCAGGAGGCATCGACGACGATGCCGCCGCGTTCCCCGACCGGGAGGCCGCACTCGCGGGCGAGTTGGTCGCGGGGGCGTACACCGGCGGAGAAGACGACGAGGTCGGCGTCGACGGTCGCCCCGTTGGAGAGCACCATGCCACGGACCGCGCCGTCGGCGTCGGTCTCGACGGTCTGGGTGCCCGCCCCGGTGTGCACGGTGACGCCCAGCTCCTGGATCTTGTCCCGGAGTACGGCGCCGCCCCCCTCGTCCACCTGAAGGGCCATCAGGCGCGGTGCGAATTCGACCACGTGGGTGTCGAGGCCCATCGCGCGCAGTGCGCCCGCGGCTTCGAGGCCGAGGAGGCCGCCGCCGACGACCGCGCCGATGCGGGCGTTGTCGGCGGCGGCACGGATGGCCTCCAGGTCCTCGATGGTCCGGTAGACGAAGCAGCCCGCCGCGTCGTGGCCGGGCACCGGCGGTACGAAGGGGTACGAGCCGGTGGCGAGCACGAGTGCGTCGTAGGGGAAGACCTGCCCGGAGCGGGCGGTGACCGTGCGCGCCGCGCGGTCGATCTTCTCCGCCGGGTCGCCGAGCCGCAGGTCGATGCCGTGCTGTACACCGAACTCGTCGTCCCACATGGAGAGTTCATCGGCGGTGGTGCCGGAGAACCAGGAGGTGAGGTGGACCCGGTCGTAGGCGGGGCGCGGCTCCTCGGCGAGGACGGTGACGTGCCAGTCGCCAGCGGGTCCGCAGCCGCCCCGCTCGGCGAACGCTTCGAGGAAGCGCTGACCGACCATGCCGTGGCCGACGAGGACCAGGTTCCGCGGGGTCTTCGGGGTCTCCGTCACAGGACTGCTCCTTCAAGGGGGGAGAACAGGTCGAGGGGGCGGGACGGCAGCGGCTCGCCCCTCTCGTAGGTGCGGGTGAGTTCGCCCACGGCGGCGAGGTCGCCGACGAGGATCGCGCCGACCAGCCGGTCGCCGCGCATCACGAGCTTCTTGTACGAGCCGTACGCGCCGCGGGTGCCGTCGGCGAGCCGCAGGGCGTCCCCGTCGGTGTCGGCGACCTCGCCGAAGGCGGCGACTTCGAGGGCGCCGGCGGTGAGCCGGGCCACTCCGTGCACTCCGGTGTACGTGGCGTCGGGGTCGGTCCCGGAGAGCCGGGCGGCGAGCACGTCGGCCTGCGCCCAGCCGGGTCCGGTGAGTCCGTGGACGGCGCCACGGTGCTCGGTGCAGTCGCCGATCGCGTACACGCCGGGTGCTGAGGTGGCGAGGGTGTCGTCGACGACGATGCCGCGGCGCACCTCGATCCCGGCGGCGCGGGCGAGTCCGGTGCGGGGGCGGACCCCGCAGGCCAGGACGACGAGGTCGCAGTCGAGTACGTGGCCGTTGGCAAGCCGGACGCCGGTGACGGCGGTGTCCCCTTCGATGGCGCGGGCCCGGTTTCCGGTGTAGACGGCGGCTCCCATGCCTTCGAGGGCGCGTCGTACGGTGGCTCCGGCCTCGTCGTCGAGATGGCGCTCCATCAGATGTGGTGCCTGATGTACGACCTCGACGGGAATGCCGAGGGCGGCGAGGGACCGGGCGGCGCTCACTCCGAGGACGCCGCCGCCGACGACGACGGCGCGTCGGGTGTGGCGGGCGGCTTCGGCGAGGCGGACGCAGTCGGCGAGGGTGCGGAAGGCGTGCACGCCGTCCTTGAGCTCGCGCCCGGGAGATCCGTGTCCGTCCGTCGCGTGCAGCCCCCGGATCGGTGGCAGTACCGGGTTCGCGCCGGTGGCCAGGACCAGCGTGTCGTAGGGGACGCTCTCGCCGAGGTCGGTGCGCAGCGTGCGGGCGCCGGTGTCGACGGCGACGACCTCGGTGCCGGTGCGGACGGTGGCTCCGCCGGTCGGGAGGGCGAGGGCCTCGGGGACGTAGCGGCCGTCGAGCACTCCCGCGAGGAGGGCACGGTTATAAGGGGCATGCGGCTCGTGCCCGTACAGCGTCAAGTCGAGCGTGCCGGGGAGGAGTGGGGAGAGAGTCTGGCGGGCGAGCCGGGCGGCGGCCATGCCCGCGCCGACGACGGCCACTCGGGTGCGTACGGTCATGACGTCTTCTCCACTCGCACCGCGCACACCTTGAACTCCGGCATGCGCGAGGTCGGGTCCAGGGCCGGGTTGGTGAGGGTGTTCGCGCGGCCCTCGCCCGCCCAGTGGAACGGCATGAACACGGTGTCCGGGCGGATCGTGCTGGTGACCTTCGCGGGGGCGCTCGCCCGTCCGCGTCGGCTCGTCACGACGACCAGTTCTCCGTCGCGGACGCCGATCCGGTCCGCGAGGCGGGGGTGCAGTTCGACGAACGGGCCGGGGGCGGCACCGTTGAGCGCCGGCGTCCGACGCGTCTGGGCGCCGCTCTGGTACTGGGCGAGGACGCGGCCGGTGGTGAGGTACAGGGGGTAGTCGGCGTCCGGTTCCTCGGCGGCGGGACGGTGCGAGACGTCGGCGAAGCGGGCACGGCCGTCGGGGGTGGCGAACGCGTCGAGGAAGAGGCGGGGGGTGCCGGGGTGGGGGATGCTGGGCCGAGGGGCGTCGGGGGCCGACATCGCGGGGCGGGCGGCGTGGTCCTCCCCTGTGGCGGGGCAGGGCCAGAAGACGCCGTCCTCCGCGCGTATCCGCTCGTAGCTGATGCCGGAGTAGTCGGCCTGGCCGCCTGCGGACGCCTCGCGCAGCTCGGCGAACACCTCCTCCGGGTCGTATGGAAACCCCTTTTCGCGGCCGAGGCGGGCGGCGAGTTCGTGCATGATGTGCAGATCGGTGCGGACCTGGCCGGGGGGCCGGATCGCGGCCTGGCGCAGGATGACGCGGCCCTCCAGGTTCGTCATGGTGCCGGTCTCCTCCGCCCACTGCGCCGACGGCAGGACGACGTCGGCGAGCGCGGCGGTCTCGGAGAGGACCACGTCGCAGACCACGAGGGCGTCGAGGGCACACAGCCGCTCGGTGACATGGCGGGCGCGGGGGGCGGAGACGACCGGGTTGGAACCCATGAGGAACAGGGCGCGGACGCCGTCTTCCGTGCCGAGTGTGTCGAGGAGTTCGTACGCGGAGACACCCGGCCCCGGCAGGTCTTCGGCGTCAACGCCCCACACGGCGGCTACGTGTTGACGCGCCTCGGGGTCGGTTATCGACCGGTAGCCGGGGAGTTGGTCCGCCTTCTGGCCGTGCTCGCGTCCGCCCTGCCCGTTTCCCTGCCCGGTCAGGCAGCCGTAGCCGGACAGCGGGCGTCCGGCCCGGCCGGTGGCCAGGCACAGGTTGATCCACGCGCCGACCGTGTCGACGCCCTTGGACTGCTGCTCGGGCCCCCGCGCCGTCAGTACCATCCCACTGCCCGCGCCCACGAACAGCTCGACCGCCCGGCGGAGCTGGGCGACGGGGACTCCGGTGAGGGCTTCGACCCGCTCGGGCCAGTGCGCCATGGCCGCTTCGCGGGCCGCCCCGTATCCCGTCGTACGGGAGGCCACGAACTCCTCGTCGACGTGACCGCCCGCGATCACCAGGTGCAGCAGCCCGAGCGCGAGCGCCAAGTCCGTACCGGGTGCTGCGGCCAGGTGGAGGTCGGCGAGGTCGGCGGTGCGGGTGCGGCGCGGGTCGACGACGATCAGCTTGCCGCCTCCCTCCTGCATCTCGCGCAGGTACCGGACGGCGGGCGGCATCGTGTCGGCGAGGTTGGAGCCGACGAGCAGGACACAGCCGGTGCGCGCCACGTCCGCCAGGGGGAACGGCAGACCCCGGTCGAGGCCGAAAGCGGCCTTGTGTGCGGCTGCCGCCGACGACATGCAGAAGCGCCCGTTGTAGTCGATGCGCGAGGTACGCAGGGCGACGCGGGCGAACTTGCCGAGCAGGTACGCCTTCTCGTTCGTCAGCCCCCCGCCGCCGAACACACCGACCGCGTCGCGCCCGTACCGTACGCCCGCCGTGGTGAACGCGGCCGCGGCCCGGTCCAGGGCCTCGTCCCAGCCGGCCTCCCGCAGCGGGCCGCCCTTCTCGTCCCGTACGAGAGGGGTGGTGAGCCGGACGCCGGCGGCCAGCACGGCGGCCGCGTTGTGGCCCTTTCCGCACAGGGCCCCTTTGTTGACGGGGAACCGGGGCCGCTCGACGATCTCCACCGGGAGGCCGGCGGTGTCCCCGGTGGGGCGCAGCCGCATCCCGCACTGCAACGAGCAGTACGGACAGTGGGTGTCCACCGGGGTGTCGACGGGTGCACCGGGGGTGGCCGTCGTGGTCGCGTTCATGGGCCCCACCGTGCCCGCGCGCCGTTACGCCCCCGCATCCCGCACGTTGCGCGGACGGTACAGACGACTCACTTTCCGCAGGTCAGTGTGCGAGATGCAGGACACATGCCCGTAGCGCAGGGCTAACCCCCAGGAGACACTTCGGCAACAGGGGCTTAACACGCTTCGTCCACTGTCGGTTCATGACAACAGCGATGCCCGCCACCCCCGTTCCGCCGGAGGGCTCACTGGCCGGACTGACGGTGGGAGTGACCGCCGACCGCCGCCGGGACGAACTCGAAGCCCTCCTGCGCCGGCGCGGCGCGAAGATCGTTTCCGCGCCCGCCCTGCGCATCGTGCCGATCGACGACGACAGCGTCGTGCGGGAGGCTACCGAGGCGTGCCTGACCCGCCCCCTGGACTATGTGATCGCGACGACCGGCGTCGGCTGGCGCGGCTGGATCAGCGCGGCCGAGGGCTGGGGGACGGGGGCGCGGCTCGTCGACGCGTGCCGTGCGGCGACAGTGATCAGCCGGGGTCCGAAGGCGACCGGCGCGATCCGGGCGTCCGGGCTGCGGGAGAGTTACGCGCCCGCTTCGGAGGCGGTCGACGAGATGCTGGAGTGGCTCCTGGAACAGGAGTTGGACGGCAGACGGATCGCGATCCAGGAGCACGGGGCGCCGCTGCCGGACTTCACCGCCGCTCTCCGGGAGCGCGGTGCGGAGGTCGTTGAGGTGCCGGTGTACCGGTGGGGGCCGGCGGTGGACCCGGACGCCGTGCGGCGGCTGGTGGAGTCGACGGTACGGGGCGAAGTGCACGCGCTGCCGTTCACGAGCGCACCGGCGATCGAGGCGTTCCTGGCGACGGCGGAGGAGATCGGCCGCCGGGAGCAGGTCCTGGACGCGCTGCGTACGGACGTGCTGGCGGCCTGCATCGGTCCGGTCTGCGCACGGCCGCTGCTCGCGGAGGGCGTGCCGTGCGTGTGGCCGGAGCGGGGACGGCTGGGTGCCCTCGTCCGTACGCTCGACCAGGAGCTGCCCGCCCGGCACCGGCAGGAGTTCGCCTTCGACGGCGGCCGGCTGCTCCTGCAGGGCGCGGTCGTATCCGGTACCTCAGGCACGGTGCACCTGACACCGCTGCCCGCCGCGATCCTCCGCGCGCTGGCCGAACGCCCCGGCACCGTCCTGAACCGTGCCGAACTCCTGCGGCGGGCGTGGCCCACGGACATCCCCGCTGCCGCCGCTGCTCAGCCCCCCGCTCCCTCCACCGCGCCGGACTCCGCGTCCGGCTCCGTTCCTGTCACTGGCGCCGCTTCCGCTGCCGCCGCTGCGCCGCGTCCGGCGGACGAGCACGCGGTGGAGGCGGCGGTGGGCCGGCTGCGGGCGGCCCTCGGGCCGTACTCCGCCCTGATCCGTACGGTCACCAAGCGGGGCTACCGGCTGGCGGTGGACCCGGAGTGAGGCACGGAGCGGGACGGACGGAACTCCGGGCGGGACAGCGGGCCCGGGCCGCCGAGCGGTGCGGCGCCGGATCGCCGCCGTTGCTCGCCGTCGCCCACGGGACGCGTGATCCTTCGGGCACGGCCACCACCGAGGCACTTCTCGGCCGGGTGCGGGAGCTGCGGCCCGGACTGCGCGTGGTACTGGCGTACGTCGACGTGGCGCGCCCCAGCCTCGCGGACGTGCTCGCGGAGCTGTCGGGGGAGGTCGTTCTCGTACCGCTGCTACTGGGCACGGGCTTTCACACCGGGTCGACATCCCGGAAATGCTGGCGGCGGCGCCGCAGGTCGAGGCCCGGGTGGCGCGCGCGCTGGGCCCGGACCCACTGCTCGCCTCGGCGCTCGCGGACCGGCTGGCGGAGGCTGGGGCTCCGTCGTCCGGGCCCGTGGTGCTGGCGTCCGCCGGCTCGACGGATCCGCTCTCTCAGCGGGCTGCCGTCGCGATGGCGGACCTGCTGGGTGAGCGGCTGGGCCGGCCGGCGGTCGCGTCGTACCTGTGCGCGGGGTCTCCCACCCCGGCAGACGCGCTGGCCGCGCTCCGCGCGGAGGGCCACCGGGACGTGACCGTGGCGAGCTACCTGATGACGCCGGGCTTCTTCGCCCGCCGGGCGGCGGCCGCGGCGGACGCCGCCGGCTCGGTGACCTCGGCACCGCTGGGGGCGCACGGGGCGGTGGCGCGGCTGATTGTGGACCGGTACGAGGAGGCTGCCGCGCGGCGGCGTACGCCGGTGGAGCGGGGGTCTGCTGCCGGGTAGGGGGTGCGACGCGGGTTGTTCGTCACTGGCACGTGGGGGTGGGTCCGGTGTACGCGGCAGGTGCCTCGTACGCGGCGTGCGGCACAGATGTCGCATATACGGCACATCGTATCTCGTACGTCATATCTCACGTCCCGTACACCGTGCTTCGTGCAACGTGTCTCGTACATCGCGCACGACATCTCGTACGGCATCAACCTCCTGCACGCCCCCGTCCGGCCGTGCCAGCACCAGGGCCGCCGCGTCGTCACAGAGGCGGCCGCCGGTGTGGTGGCCGAGGCCGGTGAGGACCGCGTCCTTGACCGCCACCGGGTTCCTGCCAAGGCCCTGCTCGCCGAGGGCGCCGCCGAGGTCGAAGAACTCACGCCGGTCGTCGCGCGCCTCGGTCACCCCGTCGGTGACGAGGAGGAGGGAGGAGCCGGGAGCGAGGGTGCGCGAGACGGTGGGCAGGGGGTCGGTGAGGAAGTGGTCGAAGAGACCGAGCAGGACTCCGGACGGGAGCCGCAGCTCGTGGGCGCTGTCCCCGTCGACGTACCACGGCGGTACGTGGCCGCAGTTGACCAGCCGCAGCAGCCCGTCGGGCCCCGCCTGGACGATGAGGGCGGTCGCGAAACGCCGGTCGCCGGTGGCCTCCTGCCGCCGGGAGAGAGCGAGGTCCATCCAGTGGGCGATGGCCTCCGGGTTCTCTTCGCGGTACGCCGCCTCGCGGAAGGCGCCGAGCAGGGTGACGGTCGCGTCGACCGCGGCCAGCCCCTTACCGCTCACGTCGCCGAGGACCACACGCAGCCCGAACGGTGTCTCCAGCGCTTCGTAGAAGTCGCCGCCGACCCGGGCGTCGGACTCGGCCGCCTGGTAGAAGCCGGCCACCCGGTAGCCGCCGATCAGCGCCGGGATCGGCCGCAGCACCGCCTGCTGTACGCCGCCGGCCAGGGAGCGCATGTGCCGGATGCGTTCCTCGCCGCGCTCGCGCGCCACGGAGGCGATGGCGCCGGCCGTCGTGATGCCGGTCATGGCGACGAACCGGGTCAGCGAGCCCACGGCGCTGGACGTGGGGTCGAGCCATACGAACACCAGCTGCGTACCCCAGGCGAGGACGCCGGACGCGACGACGGTTCGCCAGCCGTGTGCGATCGCCACCAGAGGCGGCACCACGGCCAGGACGGGACTGAGCCTGATGTCGCTGCCCGTCGCGAACTCGACGACCACCGTGACCGCCCAGAGCAGCCAGGGCAGCAGCCGCAGCCGGGAGACGCGGGTGCTCTCGCCCGGCCCGCCGAGCAGCGGGCCGGAAAAGCGTGAAGGCATGAGCGGAGCCTCTGAACAGGGGAGAACGGGCGGCGGACGGCAGGACAAGGTGCGGAGTCGGCGAGCAGGGAGGCGGGGGGGACGGACGGCAGTAGAGCGGCTGATACGGCTGATACCGCCGCGGCGGCTTCGTATGCGTTGTGAGTGCGCGGCGACGACGTCCGGCCCGCCCCGACCGCGCTGTCGGGGACCCATCCCATGGTGACCGTCCCGCCACCGCACGGAACGGGCCTTTGGTACTCGACAGAGGAGGTCTTTGGTACTCAGCCGCCTCGGTGCGAAGGCCCGGGCCCGCATGTCCCGGATTCGCTGCTACGAAGGAGCCCGGCCCCCGTACGAGGAGCAAGCGTGGACGACAACGTACTGAACCTGTGGCGGCACGACCTGGGCACGGTCCCCGATGACGTGTGGGACCGGACCGGCCTGCGCACGCTGATCCTCGCCGACAACGGGCTCGCCACACTGTCCCCCAGGATCGGCCGACTGCGCTCTCTCATTACCCTGGACCTGGGCCACAACGCCCTCACCACCCTCCCCGACGCTCTGGGCGAACTCACCGGTCTCACCGACTGCCTCTACCTGCACGACAACCGGCTCACCCAACTCCCCGCCCCGCTGCGCAATCTGACACGCCTGCGCTATCTCAACACCGGAGAGAATCCGCTCGGCACGCTCCCCCACTTCCTCGGATGCCTGTCGGCCCTCATGGAACTCCACGTCCAGTACGCCGACTTGACCGCGCTGCCGGACTCCGTCGGCCACCTGCACCACCTCCGCGAGCTCCGGCTGCGCGGCAACGCCCTCACCGCGCTCCCGGCCACCTTCTCGGCCCTGAGGGAGCTGCGTCACCTGGAGCTGCGCGAGAACGCGTTCACGGACGTCCCCGCGTCCCTGAGAGGGCTTCCCCTTCTCCGACAACTCGACATGCGCGGCAACCGTCTGACCCGACTTCCCCACTGGGTCGCCGACCTGCCCGCTCTGGAGCGCCTCGACCTGCGCTGGAACCCCCTCGCCTCGGCTCAGCCGCAGGTGGCCGAGCTGGAACGACGGGGTTGCGTCGTATGGGCGTAACCGTGTAGCCGTGCACCGTGTGACCGCGTCTCGGGCGGGGTGGGGGGCGTAAGCCGTGCCGCGCGGGTCGACCGCCCTCATGTGGCGCGGCAGCGCTCTCGGTTCACAGCACGACGCGGAAGTGGGTCGTCAGGCGGTGGGCGTCGTCGAGGACGTGGTAGGCGATACCGGGTGGCTGGTCGCGGTCGGCCGCCCCCTCGCCCTCCCAGGGCATGCGCAGCGTCCAGGTCACGGCCGGGCCGACGAGGAGCGGCCGGCCCGCGAAGGTGGACGCGGCGGCGGTGTGTGCGTGGCCGGTGAGGACGGCGACGATCTGGGGGTACGCGGCGAGCACGGCGGCCAGGTCCTCGGGGTGCTGGAGGCGAAAGGAGTCGGGCAGCGGGTGGTGGAGGCCGACGGGCGGCTGGTGGAAGGCGAGGAGTGCGGGGGTCTCGCGCGGCAGACCGCCGAGGGAGTCGGTGATCCAGCGCAGGGTCGCGGCGTCGAGGCGGCCCTCGTCGCGGCCGGGGATGGTCGAGTCGCACATGAGGATCGCGGCACCGGCGATGCGATGAAGACGGTTGACGGGGGCGTTGGGGTCGGTGTCGGCGAGCCCGTCGCCGTCGGTGCCGACCGGCAGGCCTTTGCGGTAGGCCGCCCGTACGTCGTGGTTGCCGGGGCACGGCAGGACCGGGAAGGGGGCGTCGAGGATACGGGCCGCCTCCTCGTATTCGGCCAGGTCGCCATGGTCGGCTATGTCGCCGGTGACCAGGACGGCGTCCACGGGACGCGGCAGCGCACGCAGGTGATTCATGACCCGCACGGCCCGTTCGGTGGCGCGCGGGCTGCCGTCCAGGTGGAGGTCACTGATCTGTGCGAGCACAGCGGTCATCTCTGCCTGCCTCCCTGCTTCCTAATGGAATATCTCCGTTGATCCGTTAGGGACCGTAGAGTACGCACAGCCACGCGATCAAGGGGTGTGGAGCTTTACGCCGACGCAAGGGGGTCCGATGCAGAGGTACTTGGCGCTGGAGCTGGCCAGTACGATCCGTCACGACGGGAACGGCGGGGTGACCGACGACCTGGGCGATGTCGCGGGTACGGCGCGCTGGCTCGACGCCCAGGCGGAGCTGTTCGCGGGCAACGGTCTCCCGGCGGAGCACGCCGGACGTCTTCGGGTCGACGAGACCGCACGCGGCGAACTGGTCGCGCTCCGCCAGGCCGTACGGGCACTGTTCGCGCGGGCGGTGAGCCCCGGGCCGCCCAGCCCGGCCGACGCCGGCCGCCTGCTTCCCGTACGGCAAGCCCTGGACCGGCTCAACGCGGCAGCCGCACGCGAACCGACGGCCCCGCAACTGCGTTGGTCCAACGATGCGTTGCCTGTGACCCATCTCCTCCCGGCAGCGGACAACGATCCGCTCGTACGACTCACCGCCGCCCTGGCGCGTGCCGCCATAGCCTTCCTCACCGGCCCCGAACGCGAACTCCTGCGCGCCTGCACCGCACCGCGCTGCGTGCGCTACTACGTCAAGCGCCACGGCCGCCAGGAGTGGTGCAAGCCCTCCTGCGGCAACCGCGCGCGGGTGGCCCGCCACTACCGCCGTCAACACGACGCCCAGTAGGACGAGTTGGCCCTGGGCCGCGGCCTGTCGGGCGCGGCCTGTCGGGCGCGGCCTGTCGGGCGCGGCCGGGGAAGCGCCGGGCAGCACTGTCGGCTCGCGGTCGCCGGCCGGCCATCGCAGGCCGGCGCCCGTATGCCGCCAGCCCGCCTTCACGGGCCGGACGCCCGGTTCAGGACCCCGTCCCGCTGTCCGTCTGCGCCGACACCCAGTCCAGGTAGGCCGTACTGCCCGCCACCACCGGCACGGCGACGACCTCAGGGGTGTCGTAGTCGTGCCACTCCTCCAGGCGCGCGGTCAGTGCGGCCACCAGTTCTCCGCGCGTCTTGAGGTCGATTCGCCACTCCTGCGCGCGCTCGACCGCTCCCTCCCAACGGTAGACCGACGCCACCGGATACACCTGCGCACAGGCCGCCAGCCGTTCGTCGACCGCGCGGGCGGCGAGGGCGTGCGCCTTGCCCTCGGCGTCGGTGGTCGTGGTGACCACAGCGTAGGGGGCGGGGGCGGTCGCGGGTTCGTTGCTCGTCATGCGGCGAGGGTACGGACAAAAACAGGCGGCGCGGGGCACGGGCCGTGGGTACGTGCGGACGGTGGATCACGGTCAGGAGGGTCGGGAAGACATACGGGTTCGGGTGCGCCGTATGCGGGAGGACGACCTCCCGTCGGCGGAGCGGGCGTCGGTCCTCACGTTCCTGGCGGCGGCCGTACGGCCAGGAGAGTCAACGAGCCCGAACGGAGAACGCGTTCGGCGGCGGAGCCGGCGCAGTGGGTAGAGCGGATGCGCCACTTCCTCGCCACGGACCCGGACGGCTGCTGGGTAGCTGCTGGGTCGCCGATGCGGCAGAAGAAGAGGGTGAAGCCCGCGGCGCTGAGCGCGAAGGAGGTGGCGATCCTGGCGGCCGACGGGCAGGACGGACCGCACGCAACGGCCCGAGTCGTGGGCTTCGCCGTTTCGCAGGACCGTGCCGCCGTGATCGAGTGGGCCTTCCGTACCGCAGGAGCCCGGCGCATCGAACTCACCCACGCCGTCGAGAACGAGGAGTCGTGCCGGGTGGGCCACCGCTGCGGCTACCTCCCCGAGGGGGCCCTCCGCGCCTCCACCGCTTCGGCGACGGCCGCCACCACGACGAGCACCTGCACGCCCGTCTGGCGACGGATCCGTCGGCGAACGGAAGTAGGGCCGGGCGGCGGTTCAGCCCCGGCTGGTGTCGATGACGCAGAAGAGGTTGCCCTCGGTGTCGGCGAGGACGACGAAGTCGGGGTCCTCCGGGTAGGCGTCCCAGTCGACCCGTCGCGCCCCCAGCGACACCAGCCGCTCGAACTCGGCCGTCTGCGCGGCGGCATCGTCCGCGTAGAGGTCGAGGTGGACGCGCGGATGCTCCTGAAGCGGCGTACGACTGAGTCCCAGCGCCAACTGCACTCCTGAGGAGCCCTGTGGAGGTGTGAGGACCACCCAGTCGTCCTTCGTCTTCTCCCGCGGTACGTACCCCAGCGCGGCCGTCCAGAAGGCGGCGGCACGCGGTACGTCCGAGACGCCCATCACCACGGATCCGATACTCAGCATGCTGACGATCCTGCCCGATCGCGCGGCGGCAAACAGCGTCGGGACCCTGCAATCGCGGTCGGGTGTGTGCGACATCAGCGACGCCGGGCACGGCAGAAGTGCGGGGCGTCAGCGACGGCCGGCGCAACCACCGTGGGGAATGTCAGCGACGGCCAGTGCGGCCGCGTAGCCAGGCCGTACCGCCAGGTCCGTCAGCTGCCAGCCGGGTACCTGGCCGGGTTGGAGGCCCGCGCCGACGTAGGTGCCGTCGAGGGGAACGGCCAGACCGGTGCCCGTGCCCTTGAGGTAGGCCTCCTTGCGGCACCAGCAGCGGCCGAACGCGGCCAGCCGGGCGGCGTCGTCCGTGCGCAGTGCGTCGAGTTCGGCGCGCTCGCCCGGGTGCAGGACGGCGGAGATCTCGTCGGCCTGGCGGACGTCGGCGAGGAGTTCCACGTCGATGCCCACCGGAGTCGGTCCGAAGGCGAAGAGGACGAGGTCACCGCTGTGGGAGAGCGAGAAGTGGAGGCCGGAGCCGGGGGCGGAGGGGCGGCCATGCGGTTCCGGCCCGGGTCCGGTGCCGGAGTCCGGGTCCGGAACGGGGCAGAGGGGACAGGGTTCCCTGCCGATGACAACCGAGGACGGCTCCTGCCCGAGGTACGCGCCGAGCAGGCGGCGAAGGCCGACGTGGGCCGCTGCGTAGCGGTCCCGGTCCTCGGGCTTGCGGAACGCGGCGTGTCGCGCGCGTTCGGCGGCGTCGAGCAGCTCCCGGTCCCCTGCGGTGACCCCGTACCCGGAGATCGCCAACTGCCATACGGAAGCGCCTTGTTGCGGAAGGACGAGGCTACCTCCGCCGGCGGGGGGCCCGGGGCGAAGGGTGCGCGGCACGACGGCGGGCATCCCCGGCCCGGCGCTCCCGGAACCCCTCTCCCCCGGCACCGGAACATCTCGCGGCGGCACGGACGTCATTCGGGGCCTCGCAGATCTCTCGGTCAGGATGCGAACGACGTGCAGCATCGCACGTCGGGGAGCGGCGTCGGACAGGGGACGGCACGTCCTTCACACGGGACATCGAACGTGAGAGAGACGCCGCTGCGGTGAGGCGCCGTACACGAGACGTCATATACGGGATGTCACATACGAGACATCGCGCATGAGACGTCGTACACAAGGCCGCGTGCGCCGTACAGGAGACCTCGTGCGGAGGACCTGGTGCAGAGGTCGCCACCGACGCACCAGGTCCTCACCGCCACACGGGGCTGTCCGTACCCCACCTGCTCACCGATCGGCTCCAAGCGCGCGGCGAGCCCTCGTACCGCACCGGCGACAGCGCATGGTCGAGCATTCCGTACGGTGAGAGGGAGGTCGTCATCCAGCGTCGGGGGTCGTATCGGCCGTCGGCGGGCACGGTGGGCCGCAGACCGTGCATCAGCCAGGACGCGGTACCCGCCAGCGAGAACCGCAAGCTGCGCCCTCGGCTGTCGTACTGCCGCTCCGTCAGGGCGCGCAGTACCCCGCCTGCCACGAGGTAACCGGTGCTGTGATCCAGTGCCTGCGCGGGCAGCACGCCGGGCCGCCCGCCTGCGGTGCCGTCCATGTCCTGCCCCTCGCCCTCACCCTCGATCGAGGCGATGCCGGTACGTACCTGGACGAGGCTGTCGAAGCCGCGCCGCACCGCCCATGGTCCTTGCCAGCCCCAGGCGTTGAGCTGGGCGACGATCAGCCCGGGGTGGCGTTCCAGCAGCGTCTCCTGGGCGAGGCCCAGGCGGTCCAGGGCGCCGGGACGGTACGCGCACAGGACGACGTCGGCGGACGCCAGCAGCCCGTCGAAGACCTCGCGGTCGCCGGGCTCCCCGACGTCGAGCAGGGCGGAACGCTTGCCCATTCCCGTGTCGGTGTGGGTGTCGGCGTCCTCACGCAGCTGGGGCGGGTCCACGCGCAGTACGTCCGCGCCGAGCAGCGCGAGCGTCCGCGCGGCCAGCGGACCGGCGAGTACGCGGGTGAGGTCCAGGACCCGTACTCCTTCGGCCGGCAGCGAAGCGGGGGAGAGCCGTCGTTGCCCGGCAGCGCCGGCCCGGTGTGACTCGACGAGCGGCAGCGGCGGTCCGTCCGACGGGGCGGGGGACGGGGCCAGCGCGACGGCGAGCCCGCCCGCTTCGTACACCAGATCCTGTACATCGGATGCCGTACGCGTCGCGAGTTCGCCCGCCAGCATCTCGGCGAGGGCGTCGTCGTCGCGGGTTCCGTCGTCCGGGATGTCCAATGCGGCGAGCAGGCGGGCGCGATGGTGCGGGTAGTTGGCGTGCGTGCGCACCCAGCTGTCGGCGGTGCGCCAGAAGCCGGACAGGGGGGCGAAGTTCGCCGGGGCGCGCCCGTCGACGCGCAGCAGCCGTTCGCTGTGGAAGGCGGTGGCGACGGCTCCCTCCGATACGCGCACCGGGGGTACGTCCGCCGCGTCCACGACGTCGGCCGCGCCGCTTCGTACAGCCGAAAGCTCCGCCGCGGCCAGCGAGCAGGCGCCTACCGCCGTCCGGGCCAAGTCCCGGACAGGCAAACGGGCTCGGAGCACGTCGCCGGCGTCCTGCTCGTACGACACACGTGTCACGAGTTCGGGCCGACCGCCGAGGGCCGCCCATGCGTGAGCGGTCGCAGCGTCGCGACCGGTGCCGGAATCCCCCGCGCTGCCGTACGTCGTCGCCATCCGGCCAGCATGCCGCACCCGAACCACCGAAAGGGCGCTGTGATCCACTCCTCGGGATCTGCTGCGTGAAATCTCCTGCATGAGACTTCACGCAGGAGATTTCATGTACGAGGTGCGATGTACGAGATGTCGTGTACGAGGTCCCGCGAATGCGCCCGCCGATGACCCCAGGCCTCCGCGGCCCGGCCCTGCCCGAGCAGCGCGTTCAGGAAATCGTTCCGCGCGTCGGCGTCGGACGCGAACCGCAGGCTCAACCGGTGGTCGGCGTCAGGGAGGACGATCCGCGTGTAGTGCGCCCGGGAGCCGCTCAGCGCCTCGTCGACGGCTTCGGTAACGGCCGGTGGGATCACGGCGTCCACCGCCGGGGTGGCGAGTACGGCGCGGACGCCGACGGGTAGCGCCCGGAAAGCGCCCAGAGCGGGGGACTTCCGCCAACTGTCCGGCGTACGAATGATCCCCGTGAAGCCCGCGTCGAACGCCACCGGCCATGCTTCGGCCGCGTACACGGCCGGTGCGCCGAGTCCGACGGCGGCGACGCGCGGGCCGTAGTGCGTCGCCAGGTCTGCGACGGTCTGACCGCTCATGCTGTAGCCGACGAGGAGGAGTGGGGAGTCGGCGGGAACGCGCCGGTCCACGACCGCGCGGGCCTGCTCGAAGCGGCGGCGCAGGCTGAGTTCGCCGAGCTTGCCCGTGCTCGCGCCGTGGCCGGAGAAGTCGAAGGCGAGAGCCCGGTGGCCGCGGGCGGCCAGGTGGGCGGCGAGGACGCCGGGGCTCTGCTTGTCGCCGTTGCCGGCCCCGTGCAGCACGAGGGCAGTGGGATTCGGGGCAGGCACGTCCGGCCGGGCGTCGGCCGGGGAGCCGAAGCGGGGGGCAGCCTCAGTACAGCTGAGGATCTCGCCGTCGCACGCGAGTGTGAAGTCGCGGACGATTGGGGCGAGTTCGGCGAGTCCCGGGACTGCGGAGGCGAGTTCCGGGACCGCGGAGGCGGGGTCGTAGGCCGCGTAGGCGGAGGCGGGGTCTTCGGCCGCGTAGGCAGAGGCGGAGGCGTCGTCGGCGTCGGTGCCGGTGCCGGTGCCGGGACGGTGGGTCCGGCTCGTATCTCTCATACGGTCTCGACCTCCACGGAGAAAAGTGCTGCCCGGCGCGGGCCCGAGCGCAGCCTATCGGGGCGTCGGCACGGGCGGCGGACCCACGTTGTCGATCGGCCACGGCGGTGCCGTCGGCGCGGATGCGAGGCGGCACGGGGTCAGGTGAGAGCGCCTGCCGTCCGGAGTGCGCTGGTCCACCGCTCGCGCACCGTGTCCCATTCCTCCGCACACCCGGCGGCCCGTGCGGCGGGGAGGGACCGCGTGTCCGCCCGCCCACGGTCGCGTCCGGCTGCGGCCCCGTACGCGTAACAGAGGTGGGCGTCGGCACGCTGCCCGTCGGTGGCGTGCTCGTCGCCCGGGGCGTCCTCGTACATCGCGGCGGAAGTACGCCAGGCGTCGGCCGCCGCGCGCAGTTGGTGTGCGCCCGGCGCGCCCCCGCGCAGCAGCATCAGCGCCGCGAACTGGTCCGCGGCGTCCTCCTCGTTGCCGGGCAGGTTCAGCCCCAGGACGTCGATGAGTGCGTGGGCGGACTCGTGGAGGAGCGTTTCGAGTTGTACGGCATGCACGGCGTCGTCGGTCGCCCCGCGGCGGCCTCCCTCCCGCAGGAGTGCGCGGGTCTCGGTGACCTCCTCGTAGCAGATGTCGATACGCCGGGCTTCCGGATCGTACGAAGAGCCCTGTCCGCCACAGGACTTGACGACGAGCGCCAACGGCTCTCGGCCTCCCCACCCGAGGAACTCGGCGAGGTCCGCGGCGGCGCCCTCCACCGTCTTCCGCCCGCGCAGGAACGCGGCGTCGCGCCGGTCGGCGGGCGACGGCTCCTCGTACCGGACGTCGAGCACCCGCACCCCGGAGCGGGAAGGGGCAGCGGTGGGGGCGGGCGTCTGCGACTTCGTGGGGGGTGAGGGCCGCTCGGGCTGTTGGCATGCGGACACGCCGAGCACGGCCGTCGTCAGCGCGGCTGTCGCCAGCACCGCCCGCATGACCTCTCGTATGCCATATATCTCTGGCTTGCCATATTTCTCTTGTTCGCCCGCATTCATGGGGTCATTCTCGCCCCGGCCCCCCGCAGCCCGCCGCACATCCGGCTCCGGCCCGCCTCCGCCCGGCGTGGGACGCTGACTACGCTCCCCATCGACTACGCGCTCGCTCAACCCGGTTCGCCCCGAAGCAGCACCACGTTGCAGCACCCCGATGCAGAGCCACGATGCAGCGTCAAGAAGCAGCACCACGAGGAAGACGAGGAACGACATGCACGCCGCCCCTGCCCCGGCTCCCGCCCACGGCCCCCACGACTTCTCCGAGATACCCACCACCACCCTCGCCGAGCTCCTCGGGCACGAGCAGGTCATGGACATGGGCGTCCGCCCGCTGTGGAACGGCATGCCGCGCGTCGCCGGGCCGGCGTTCACGGTGCGGTGCCCCGCCGGGGACAACCTCATGCTGCACGCGGCCATCTACCGGGCCGCGCCCGGCTCCGTCGTCGTGGCCGAGGCCGGGGACGTGGACTTCGCCCTCGCCGGCGGCAACGTGTGCGCCGTCGCCCAGCGGCGGGGCATCGCGGCCTTCGTCATCGACGGGGCAGTCCGGGACCTGGCGGAGATCCGCGACATGGGGTTCCCCGTGGTCGCCCGTGGTGTCATCCCGATCCCGGGCACCAAGGCGGCCGTGGCACCGCACAACGAGCCGGTGCGGTGCGGCGGGGTGACCGTGCACTCGGGTGACGTGGTCGTGGCGGACGAGGAGGGCGTGGTGGTCGTCCCGGCGGCCCGGCGGCAGGATGTACTCGCCGACGCGCGGGCCCAGTTCGCGAAGGAGGCCTCCCAGTCCCTCGACGACTGGGAGGCCGCACACCGTGCACGCGTCGAGAAGGCGCTGAGCGAGCGGGGATGGCAGGGCTGACAGGGGTCCGGATGTACGGAGACCCCGCAGCCGGGGGGTGGGCTGCGGGGCCTCCGGGTGCCCGGCGGGCTGGGGGGTGCCTGCCAAGCTCGGGTCGTGGTCCTTCTGCCCGCTGTACGGGCGCGCATTCCTACCCGGCCGCGTGTGTTTTGCGGAGGTGTTCCTCGGGCCCGGCCGTCGACGGTCCCGGCGCCCTTCGGCCGTACCTGCCGTACCTGCCGCACCTGCCGCACCTGCCGCACCTGCCGCACCTGCCGCACCTGCCGCACCTGCCGCACCTGCCGCACCTGCCGCACCTGCCGCACCTGCCGCACGGTACTTCAGCCGCGGCCCGCCGCCTTCACGAGGCGCTCGATGGTGCCGGAGGTCCGTGTGGTGGCGGGGACCCCGGTCAGTCGCTCGATCTCCGCGTTGGGGTTGCCGCTCCTCGACGCGTCCCCGCGAACCACGCACAGTGCGAGGCCCTCGTACAGGGCCACCAGGTCGACGTCACCCTTCTTGTTCGTCCAGGGCAGGGAGTGCTCGACGGGCCGGCCGCCGTCGAAGAAGGTGAAGGTCTCGCGGTACGTACGACCGTCCACATGGCCCTGGAACGGTTTGCCGTCGAGGACCTCGACCAGGGAGTCGAGACTGCGGACCATGGCGACCTCGGTGTAGCCCGCCTCCGCTTCGAGCTGTCTGCCCGCCGCGGCGACGACACCCTCGGGGTCGTCGGCGGCGAACAGTACCGTCCCGTTTGTCTGGAACGACCTGACCGCGCGCCCTCCCGCCGCGGTCAGCGCCGCTTCGAGCGTCGCCCGCACCGGGCTTTTCGGGTGGCCGAGGTTCATGAACCGGTAGAAGACCACGGAGAGAGAATCCATGGGCGGCACCCTACGAGCCCATCGGCCGGAGCGCAGCGGGCCGGGCCCGGAACAATCGGCAGCGGGATCACGGGAACATCGGTACCGCTCCCCCGCCGGGCGGTCATTCCGTGTCGATGCCGGAGATCGCGGCGGGGCCCATCGGTGCGCTGTTCTCGTCGAGCCCGGCGGAGGCCAGTGCCGCGGTGCCGATGCGGCGGGCTTCCGTCTCGGCCTCGCCGCTGGTCGCCGCCTGTACTTCGAGACGGATGACGAACGTGGAGTTCTCCTCGTCGAGCGTGAACCGGTCGAGGTCCTCGTGCTCACCGAGGGCGGTGTGCCGGGGGTCGGCGGGGCTGAGTTCGCGAAGGAGTTCCGTGCGCGCGGCGGGGGTGAGCTCGCCGAGCAGGGTACCGGGGAGTGCGACGAGGTAAGTGGTCATTCTGGGACGGTACCCGGGCAGGGCGGGATAACTCGGTACGGTCGCAGGTCGGGGCGGTCCGCGCTCAGTCGGCGACGGCGACCCCTACGCCGATCCCGATGAAGAGGCAGCCGGTGATGCGCTCCCAGCGGCGTCGCACGGAGGGCCGGTCGAGAAGGGCGCGGAGCTTCGCTGCGACGGGGACGAGACCCGCCCAGTAGACGACGCCGACGGCGACGTCGAGAGCGCCCAGGAGGAAGATCTGGCTCGTGGTGGACGGGCCGCCGTGCTCGATGAACTGGGGAAGGACGCTGAGGAAGAAGAGGGCGGCCTTGGGGTTCAGAACATTGGTGAGGAAACCCTCGGTGAAGGCGGCGCGGCGGCCGAATGCGGCGGGAGCGGGCGCGGCACCGGATCCGTCGGGGGCGGCACCTGTCCTTTCCGGTGCGGGAGCGCTCCCGGAGCGGGCGGCCAGCAGGGCCCGTACCCCCAGGTACACCAGGTACGCCGCGCCCGCGACTTTGATGGTGGTGAAGACGGCGGCGGACTGAGCGGCCAGTACCGACAGGCCGAGTGCCGCGGCCAGCACGTGGACGCACAGACCGCTCTGCGCGCCGAGTGCCGCCGCACGGCCCAGCGCGGGACGCTGAGCCGCGGCCCGTACGACGACCAGGAAGTCCGGACCGGGTATCACGTAGGCGATCAGGACCACGCCGAGAAATCCTGCGAGATTGGCCGACACTGCACAACTCCGTTCTCCGACAGCGGTTTCGAAAGGAGAGGTAGAGGGGTGGGACGTACGGGGGCTGTTGCTCCGCAGGCGGCAGGCGTGCGGCCGGGGGGGCCGGGTACCTCGATCGGGGACGGCCAATCAGGCCTCGGCGCTCACCTTCCGTCCACCGATCACCCCGTCAGTGCGTCAGGCCCTTGGTCCTGGGTGATTCCCGGCTCGCGCGCCTGTCTCCTCTGCCGCACGGGCCGTGACGAGACCCGATTCGTAGGCGGCGATGACAGCTTGGGCGCGGTCGCGGACGGCGAGTTTGCCGAAGATGCTGGTGATGTAGTTCTTGACCGTGGAGAGGCTGAGGTCCATGGTGCGGGAGATTTCGGTGTTGTCGAGGCCGGTGGCCATCAGGCGCCACACCTCGACCTCCCGGGGGGTGAGTTGACGGGCCGGGGCCTCGGGGCCGGGCCGGGCGCCGACCGGGGTGCGTACGTAGGCGGCGATCAGCCGGGTGAGCAGGCGAGGCGCCACGGCGGCCTCGCCGGTGTGGACGGTACGGATGGCGGCGCTCAGGTCCTCCGGGGAACTGTCCTTGGGGAGGAATCCGTACGCCCCGGCACGCAGCGCACCCACGACGTACTCGTCCAGGTCGAAGGTGCTGAGGGCCAGGACCCGGCAGTCGGGCGCGGCGGTGGCGAGTTCCCTGGTGGCGTCCACTCCGTCGAGTACCGGCATGCGGATGTCCATCACCGCGACGTCCGGGGCGAGTTGGCGGGCGAGGGTGACGGCCTGCGCGCCGTTCTCTGCCTCACCCACGACCTCGACGGCGGGGTCGGGGGAGAGGATCAGCGACAGACCGCGGCGGACGAGGGGCTGGTCGTCGACGATCAGCACCCTGATCCTCCGCGGGGACGACGGGTGTGGCGGAGGTGTCACCGCTGGGTCCGGTCCGGCCTGGACCCCGGCCCCTGTCGGGCGGGTCCCGGTCCCCGCCCCTGGCGGACGGGCCCCGATCGCGGTCATGGGTGTGCTCCCTCGTGCGGTACGGCTGTTGCGGTGGTGGCGGCGGTAGCAGTGCGGGGCGTCGGGTCGGTCCGGCGGCCGGCAACGGGGCCTGTGCCGGTGTCACTGCCGGTGCTGGGGACGGGGCCGGGGCCCGCAGGGTCGGGGCCGCCCAGCGGGAGGGCGGCGACCACCGCGAACCCGCCGTCGGCCTGCGGACCGGTCGTCAGGGTGCCGCCGTGCAGGGCGACGCGTTCGCGCATGCCGAGGAGACCGTGGCCCGCCCGGGGTGCCGACGACGACCACTCCTGCGGCGGTACCATCCTGCCGTCGTCCCGTACCTCGACGGTGACCATTTCCTGACCGTACGTCAGATGTACGGTCGCTCGTGCGGCTCCCGCGTGCTTGCGGGTGTTGGTGAGGGCCTCCTGGGCGATGCGGAAGACCGTGAGCCCGACGGTCGGCGGCAGCGGACGGCGCTGCCCCCGCACGGTGAACCCGGTCGGCAGCCCCGCCCGGCACGACTCGGCCACCAGGCGGTCGAGGTCGTCGGCGCCGGGCTGGGGCAGCGCGGGCAGGGTCTCCGGCTCGTCGTCGGCCCTCAGCACGTCGAGGAGTTGGCGCATGTCGCTCAGTGCCAGCCGTCCGGAGGACTCCAGGGTGACCAGGGCTTCGCGGGCCACTTCCGGGCGGGCGAGGTTGGCGCGGGCCCCGCCGGCCATCAACTGCATGGTGGTGATGTGGTGGGCCACGATGTCGTGCAGTTCCCGTGCGATGCGGCGGCGTTCGTCGGACACGGCACGCTCGGCGAGGAGTCTGCGGTTGGCCGCCGCTTCCCGTTGCCAGCGGTTCACCACCAGGGCGGCACCGGCGACGATCAAGGCGGTGAGGAAGGGGGAAACGGCTTGCTGCCAGGGCGGAATCCGGCCGTAGTGCTGGCTCAGCAGCATCAGCGACGCCGTGCCCCCGGCCGCGACCGCGCTCACCCGGCCCGTACAGGCCCGCACGACCGCGTACAGGGCGACCACCAGAACCGCGCCGAAATGGCTGGGCAGCGGAACGACCACGGAGGCCGTCACGTCGAGTGCCAGCACGGCGGCGAGCGCCGGCACCGGGTGTCGGCGCCGGACGAGGAGCGGCACGGCGGCCAGCGCGACGAGGAGGAGCCCGGCCGCGCTGACGTCGTGCGGGCCGTCGGCGTCCTTGAAGAACACGTAACTGAGAAGGTTCAGCACGCACGCCCCACCGGCCACGAGGGCATCGTCGCGGGTACACGGCACCCCGGGGCGGCCGAGGGGCCCGTGGCTGTCGAGACGTCGGGGACCGTCGGGACACGACGGCTTGCGGGCGTCGCGCCTCACTGTGCGTCGGCTCCTGGGCATGTCTTCCCCCGCTTCCCGGCCGCTCCGGCCCCCGGGACAGGGTGGCACAGCGCTTACCTACCGACCGGGTGCGGGGCTGCGTCAGCCGAAGAGCCGGCGGCCGACGCCCCTGGGTACCTCGTCGTTGACGGGTGTGCTGCCGGGGCCCGGGAGGCGGCTGCCGGGGACCGAGGTGTCCGGGGTGGGTTTCTCCAGGAGGTGGACGCCGTGTTCCTGGTAGACCGTGCGGTAGCCGTTGTCCTCCAACAGGGCGACGCGATCGCGTTGTTGCTGGACGTCGGCGAAGGGGAAGACGCGTTTCCCGGTGCTGACGATCACCCAGTCCGCGTTGCGGGGAACACGGTCGAGGAGCATCACTTTCGTACGGGCGGTCAGTCGGGGCGCTATGTAGTTGTCCGCCTCCACCGTCGCCCCGCCCGGTACGAGTGCGGCCGCTTTCAGCATGGCTCGCGCGGGTTCGTCCGGCTTCCAACTGCGTGGGTCGGCGAGGTCGCCCGCGCCGGAGACCAGGAACCCGGCCAGCACCGCCACTGCCGTCGCCGCGGTGGCCGCCCGGCCGGCCGGCCGAGCGGAACGGCCGACGTCCCAGCGCTGCTCCTGCGCCCGGCGCAGGATCTTCCCGGCGGTTTCCAGGGAGGCCGCCACGAGTACGGGCCAGAGGAACGCACCGTAGTGGTTGACCGCCTGCCAGTGGTTCTCGTTGTCCGAGAAGAGACGCTCGGCGAGAAGAGGGAGCGCGCAGAGGGTCAGGGGCGAGCCCAGGGGGAGGAACAGCAGACTGCCGAACGTCCAGAGCAGGAGAAGGGATTTGGTCACGGGGGTGAGGGCTGTGCCCAGCGTGTCCAGCGGTTGCAGCACGACGAAGGCCAGGGCTTCCGACGGGCCGGAGCCCAGCCGCCCGTACTGCCAGTAGAAGCCGGGGCTGCCGCCCATCGCGGGGACGGCGACGGAGATCGCCAGCAGTGAGGCGAGGAACCCGGCGCCCAGCAGCACCAGCCCGCAACGGAACCCCGCACCGTCCCCGCTCCCCTTCCCGCCTCGGCGGGAGCGTACGGCCAGGACCGCGCCGAAGGCGGCGACGACGAGCCCCAGGTCCTCCTTGGTGAGGCAGAGCAGTGCACCCGCCCACAGGGCGTGCCCGTACTGCCGTCGCCCGGCCCGCTCGAAGAGGAGGAGCAACAGCGGCACCGCGAAGGCCACTTCGTGGAATCCGGCGCGGCCGGCGAAGAGCAGCGGGGCGCCGAGCGCGTACACGAGGCAGGCGGCCCGTACGCAGTTGCGCGCCACCCTCGGCGGGAGCAGCCTGCCCATTTCCGCGCGGGCCAGCCGGGCCACCAGCGGAACACCCAGGGCGAAGAGGAGGGCCTGGGCCACCAGCAGGACCCGCGGGTCGTTCCACAGCCAGTACAGGGGTGCGAGGAGCACGAGGATCGGCGAGAAGTGGTCCCCCAGCAGAGAGAATTCCGGGGGGTATTCGTGGTGCACGTTCTTGATGGTCGAGCGCGGGAGTTCGAAGCGGGCGTAGGCGCGGATGGCCTGGTCGAAGAGGCCGAAGTCGAATCCGCCGAGCCTGAGCCGTTCGTACTGCTGGAGCGCTACCGCGAGTCCCAGCGCGAAGCAGAGGAGGGTGATCGCGAGAATCCCGCCACGGCCGGACCGCAGGGCCCACCTGGCCCCGGTCCGCCAGGAGTTCCAGAGGTCCTCCGCGGTGCGCCGGCCCGGCACACCGGGCGCGGCATGCGGGCCGACAGGCCGTTGCGGCCCGTCGATACGCCTTCCCGGTCCGTCCCGTACGAGGTGCCCGTCCCGTTCCGGGTGCCCGTCCCGCACTGCGTACCCGCCCCGTACCTGCCCCGCGTCCCGTACGTTGCCCCCGCTCCGTACGTGCGTGGACGCGTGCCCCTCGCGTCGCTGCTCCATGCCTGTTTCCCCCACGCCGTCCCCGCTCCCAGCACCCGGTGCCAAGTACCCCGTACCGAGCACCCCGTACCGAGCACTCCGTACCCCGGTGTCCGACTGCGGAGAATACCCGTCGACGCTCGCCGACCCCCCTCATATCCTCGGCACATGACGCCCTCCGCACTGCCCGTGTACCCGCCCAAGCCCGCTCCCGGGGACCGTCTGGCGATCGTCTCGCCCTCCTCCGGGCTCCCCGGGGTCCTTCCGCTGCCGTACGAGCTCGGGCTCGACCGGCTGCGCAAGGAGTACGGGCTGGAACCGGTGGAGTATCCGGCGACCCGGAAGATGGGCGCCACGCCGCAGGAGCGGGCCGACGACCTGCACGCGGCGTTCGCCGATCCGACGGTGAAGGCGGTGATGGCGAGCATCGGCGGCGACGACCAGATCACCGTACTTCCGCTGCTGGACCGGGAGTTGCTCCGGGCGAACCCGAAGCCCTTCTTCGGCTGGAGCGACAACACGAACCTGCTGCTGGCCCTGCGCAACCTCGGCATGGTCACCTACCACGGCGCGTCCGTGATGTGCGAACTCGGCCGCCCCGGCGCCCTGCACCCGCTGACCGCCGACTCGATCCGCGCGGCGCTTTTCACCCACGGTCCGTACGAGATCCGCCCCGCCGACCGCTTCCGCGACACCGACAAGGACTGGTCGGACCCCGCCACCTTCACCGCCGAGCCCGAGATGCGGCCCGCGGGCGGCTGGACCTGGCACGGCCCGCGGAAGGTGGCCGAGGGGCGGACGTGGGGCGGGAACCTGGAGACGCTTGCCCAGCTGCTGATGGCCGACCGCGAGATCGAGCGCGACCCGGCGGCGTACGAGGGGGACGTCCTCTTCCTGGAGACCTCCGAGGAACTCCCCGCCGCCGAGAAGGTGTTCCGCATCCTGCGCAGCATGGGTGAGCGCGGCCTCCTCGCCCGGTTCTCCGCACTCCTGATGGGACGCCCCAAGACGTGGTCCTTCGACCGCCCGAACTCCCCTGGCGAGAAGGAGAGTTACGCCGCCGGACAACGTGAGGCGGTACTGCGCGCGCTCGACGCGTACGCCCCGCAGATGCTCGCCGTCCTCGACGTGGACCTCGGCCACACCGACCCGCAGGTGGTGATTCCGTACGGCGGCGAGGTACGGGTCGACGGGTACGAGCAGCGGATCACGGTCACGTACTGAGGGCGTCCCCCCCCCCGGGCATGCGAAAGGCGCCGCCGAGCGGACTCGGGGGCGCCTTCGTACGTGCGGAGGAGGCACGGAACCGGCCCCGGCAAGGCGGGACCGGCGTTCTACTCGGCGTTCTTCTCCGCGTTCTTCTCCTTGATGCGGACCGTTTCCTTGCGGACCTCGGCCTGAACGGCGCGCTCCTTCTGCAGCCACTCCGGGTTCTCGTCCTTGAGCGCGTCGATCTGCTCGGTGGTCAGCGGCTCGGTGACACCGCCGCGGGCGAGGCCGGAGATGGAGACGCCGAGCTTGTTCGCCACGACCGGGCGGGGGTGCGGGCCGTTCGCGCGCAGGTCCTGGAGCCACTGGGGCGGGTCGGTCTGGAGCGCGTGCAGCTCGGTGCGCGAGACGACACCCTCCTGGAACTCTGCGGGGGTGGCCTCGAGGTACACACCCAGCTTCTTCGCCGCGGTGGCGGGCTTCATGGTCTGGGTGCTCTGGTGCGACGTCATGCCGTCAAGGGTATCGAGCATGTGCGCTACCGCTTACCACCCGGGCTGCCGCCGCCCGGTGCGCCGACCCGCCCTCCGCCATCGCTCCGCCGTGGCTCCGCAGGGCCCTCCGCCGGTCGTCGCCACGCCCTCGGCCGGTAATCTGGCCACGTGACAGGCTCGGAAGCACCCTCCTCCCCCACCGCCCCCGCCTCCCCGGACGCCGCCGCCGGCACCTCCCCGGCCGGCCCTTCGTTCCGGCTGGCGTACGTCCCCGGCGTGACTCCCACGAAGTGGGTGCGGATCTGGAAGGAGCGGCTGCCGGACGTCCCGCTGACCCTGGTCCCGGTGACCCCCGCGGAAGCGTTCGGGGTACTGCGCGGGGGCGGCGCCGACGCCGGTTTCGTACGGTTGCCGGTCGACCGTACGGACCTCAGCGCGATCCCGCTGTACACGGAGACCACCGTCGTCGTGATCCCCAAGGACCACGTCATCGCGGCCGTCGAGGAGATCACGGCGGACGACCTCGCCGACGAGCTGGTCCTCCATCCGCTGGACGACACCCTCGACTGGGAGCGGCCGCCGGGCGTGGCCGCGAACGAGCGGCCCGAGACCACCGCGGACGCGATCGAGCTGGTGGCGGCGGGCGTCGGCGTACTCGTCGTACCGCAGTCGCTGGCCCGTCTGCACCATCGCAAGGACCTCACGTACCGCACGGTGACCGGCACCCCCGAGTCGCGCGTCGCGCTGTCGTGGCCGCAGAGCGGGTCGGGCGAGCCGCCGGAGCTGGTGGAGCACTTCATCGGGATCGTGCGGGGCCGTACGGTCAACAGCACCAGGGGCCCGTCCCTGCCCGCCGCCTCCGCCGGATCGAAGGGCGCGGCGAAGGGCAGGGGTTCCGACGGCAGGGGTTCCGACGGCGGGGGCGGTGCGAAGAAGTCCTCGGCCGGGAAGTCGGCAGCGGGCGCCAGGGGCGGCAAGCAAGCGCGCGGTGCTTCCGGCGGCGGCAAGGGCGGCGGCAAGGCCACTGCCAAGAACAGCGGCAAGGGCGGCGCGAAGCGCGGAAAGCCCCGCCGGTAGAGGCGATCCGGTAGGGCCGGTGCCGCGGGGGAGGCGATCCGGCCGGATCCGCTTCCGAAGCGCGCACCGAGAGCCGGACCCTGCCGCCGAGGTGCCAACCCGCCGCGGCCCTCCGCGGGGCCTCATCCCAGGCTCGCCGCCTCCAGTACGCAGAAGAGTGCGACGGACGCGTTGAGCGCCGAGAAGGTGGAGGCGGCGGTTCCGGCGGCAGCGACGAGGGTGGCGGTGGCGATGCCCGCGCCGGTGAGCGCGGGAGGCCACCCGTTGGCGGGCGGGAGGGGGCCGAGGAGGGCCGCCACCCGGCGCGGCACCGGTCCTGTCGCGGCGAACGCGGGAAGGCCCGGGAAGGCGGTGCGGCCGGGGCGGGCGCGCGAGCTTGGACGCGGTGTGACGAGGGCGGCCTTGGCCACGGCTCGGGCGGTCGTCCGCCGGTCCCCGGTCGCCGCCGCGGCCTCTTCGTCGGCCCAGCGTTCGGTGCAGTACGTGACGGCCTCGCGCAACGGCCGCAGCAGCGGGTTCGCACAGCCGGCCAGCTGTACGGCGAGCAGCAGCCGGTGGTGGCGGGCGACGAGGTGGGCGCGTTCGTGGGCGAGCAGGGCGTGTCGCTCGGCGTCGGTGAGGGCGGCGAGCATGCCTGTGGACACCAGGATCCGGCCGGGGCGGCGGGGTGCGCCGGACAGTGCGCCCCCGCGGGGCGCGCTGGGCAGTGCGTACGCGTACGGCTCGTCGTCCCGGAGGACCGCGACCTCCGAATCCGTCCCGAGACCCGACAGTGCCCGGTGCGCCTTCGCCCGGTAGCGGCGGTGCCGGAGCAGCACGCCCGCCCAGGCCGTCAGGACGGCCGCGAGCGCTCCGATGGACACCTTCCCGGTGACCTCGTCGTACGGTACGGCCGCCCGCACCTCCGGGTCCGACCAGCTGTCGGGCAGCGGGTTGCCGGGCAGCTGGGCCGTTCCGACGACCACGAGCAGAGCGAGACACACGGTGCTGCACACGGCGAGGATCGCGGCCACGGCGGTGAGCAGACGGGCGGCGGTACGCGGATGCAGGTGCTGCTCGGCGAGCCGGGCCACGGGCAGCGCGGTGAGCGGCAGCACGAGCGGCAGATAGACGAAGACCCCCACCGGCTCAGCGCCCCCGACCCTCTGGACCGCCACGCCCCTCGGCTTCGCCCCCGCCGCCGCTCCCGCCGTCGCCACCGCTTTCGGCGAGCAGGGAACGGAGCAGCCGTTCGTCCTGCGTCGACAGCCCCGACACGAAGCTGGACAGTACGGCGTCCCGGTCGTCCTCCCGGTCGAGCAGTTTGCGCATCCGCAGGGCGACCAGTCCGGCCCCGTCCGCGACCGGCGTCCACTCGAAGGACCGTCCGGCGCGGGAGCGGGTGACGGCTCCCTTGTCGTACAGCCGGCTCAGGATCGTGATGACGGTGGTGTACGCGAGGCCCCCGCCGAGGCGTTCCTGCACCCATGCGGCGGTCACCGGCCCGGCCGCCGTCCCGAGCACGGCGAGCACCTGACCCTCCAACTCCCCTTGCCCTCGCCTGCGTTCCCGGGCCCGCGCCCCTTCCGCGGTGTCCGCGGCGTCCGTCGCGTCCGCGCCGCCCGTACCGCCCGTGACGCGCGCACTGTCCGTACCGCCCGTGCCGCTCGCACCGTCCGTGCCGTCTGTCATACCGGTGCCTTTCTGCTGCTCTGCCGTTGCGCTGCTGCTGTGGTGTCCCGCTCGGTCCCGGCATTCGCATCCCCGTACGGACATCGGAGCATCGTACTCAAGCCGCCCGCACGCGTGGCCCTGTCGCGGGTTCGCCCTGCGTATCCCCCGTGCCGCGGCTGCACCGGACCGGCGTACGAAGACGGTCAGCCGACCTCCTCCGGACCACATGATGCCTTCATGCGCCAAGGTGGCCTTGTCGCGGCATCAAAGTGGTGTCACACTGGCAGCACGAGCAGGAGGGGGTGTCTCCTCGACAACCAACTCGCCCTGTTCGCTGCCTACTTGGCCGCACCCAACGGCCGCTCCCCCTGGAGGATCCATGCAGAACCAACCCGTGACCCTCCCCATAGCGCGCGCCGCCGGCTGTCCCTTCGACCCGGCCGCCGGACTGGACCGGCTGCGCGCCCGGGACCCCCTGGTGCGCATGAGGTTCCCCGACGGGCACGTCGGCTGGCTGGCCACCGGGTATGCCACTGTGCGCGCGATCTTCGCGGACCCCCGCTTCAGTTCCCGGTACGAACTCCTGCACTACCCGTACGCGGACATCGGCCAGTTGCCGCCCGCGCCCGTCGGGGACATGACCGGAATGGACGCCCCCGAGCACACTCGCTTCCGGAAACTGCTGATGGGCAAGTTCACGGTCCGCCGGATGCGGGCGCTCACCTCACGCGCCGAGGAGATCACCACCGAGTGCCTGGACGCGATGGAGTTCAAGGGCGGTCCGGTGGACCTGGTGGAGGCGTTCGCGCAGCCCCTGCCCGCGCTGATGATCTGCGAACTGCTGGGGGTCCCGTCCGCCGACCGGGGCTACTTCCAGCAGCAGGCCGAGCAGTTGACCACTCTGGTCACCGACCAGCAGGCGCAGGCCGACGCGATGAACTCACTCATGGGGTACATGAGCGACCTCGTCCTGGCCAAACGCGCCGCGCCCACCGACGACCTGCTCGGCGACCTGACCACCAGCGACCTCACCGACGAGGAACTCACCGGCGTCGGCGGCTTCCTGCTGGGCGCGGGGCTCGAAACCACCGCCAACATGCTCGCCCTGGGGACGTTCGCCCTGCTCAGCAACCCGGACGAGTGCGCCGCCCTGCGCGACGATCCGGCTCTCGCGCCTCAGGCCGTCGAGGAGCTGATGCGTTACCTCACCATCGCCCACACCACGATGAAGTCGGCGCGGGAGGACGTGGAGCTGGACGGCAAGGTGATCAGGGCGGGCGAAACCGTCGTCATGTCCATCGACGCGGCCAACCGCGACCCCCTGCGCTTCCCCGACCCCGACACCCTCGACCTCACCCGCAGGGCCACCGGCCACCTCGGCTTCGGGCACGGCATCCACCAGTGCCTGGGCCAGCAGCTCGCCCGCGTCGAGATGCAGGTGGCCCTCCCCGCCCTCGTCACCCGCTTCCCCAACCTTCGCCTGGCCACGGACCCCGAGCGGATCCCCCTGCGCACGGGCCGGAACATCTACGGGGTGCACAGCCTTCCCGTGACCTGGGACGAGGTGTAGGCGGGATGGCCAGGGACGACCTCGCCGGAACGCACGACGGCGCCCAGCCCGGCCCACGCGCCGACCTTGCCCAGTCCGACGTACCCGCCCAGCCCGGCCCACACGCCGGCCTTGCCCAGTCCGACGTACCCGCCCAGCTCGACGTACGCGCCGACCGAACCCGCTGCGTCGGCTCCGGGATGTGCGCGCTGACCGCCCCCGAGGTGTTCGACCAGGACGAGGAGGAGGGCCTCGTCGTCCTTCTCCGGACCCGCCTGCCCCGCCGGTCCCCGCATGCCGACGCGGCCCGGGAGGCGGAGGGGCTGTGCCCGGCGGAGGCGATCAGGGTGGGGTGAGCGCGGACGCGGGTCGCACCGCGACGGGCCGGCCACCCGTACCGCAGCCCGCAACGGGCCGGTGTCCCGTACCCGCGCCCGGCCCATGTCCCGTACACGCCGCCCGGCCCGTGTTGTCGTCCCGCCCGCCGCAGCCGTGCGGCCGTGGCGGCCTGTCCCCGCACCGGTGCGGGGCCGCAGGCAGGGCCTGTGCACCGCCCGGCCCGCGCGGTCACTCCTCGTTCGCCGCCGCCTCCTTCGCCACCCCTTCCAGCCGCTCGCGGTACTTCTCCCACGACAGGCCCGGGGGGAGGTTGTCGTTGCTCTCCTGCAAGCCCGTCGCCCCGTCGATGAGTTCGCGGACGATGTCGGCGTGACCGCCGTGCCTGTTGGTTTCGGCGAGCATGTGGATGAGGATGCGGTGCAGCGTCACCTCGTTGCGTTCCGCCGGCCAGTGCGGGACCCGGCCGACGGAGTCCCAGTCGAGGGCCTCGATCGTGGCGTCGGCGTGCGCGCACGCCTTGCGGTACAGGCCGACGATGTAGTCGCGGGGCTCGTCGGCGCGGGCCCACATGTCCACGGTCGGGTCCTCGTCGAACTCCTCCAGCCACGGCATCGGTTCGGCGAACGGCTTCCCGAAGGTGTCGCCGAAGTACCCCGTCTCACAGCCTGCCAGGTGCTTGAGCAACCCCAGCAGGTTGGTGCCGGTGGGCGTGAGCGGTCGGCGCGCGTCGTACTCCGACATTCCCTCAACCTTCCACAGCAGAGCCTCCCTTGCGGCCTTGAGGTAGTGGTGCAGGTCCTGCTTGGGGTCCCTTCCGGCGGAGTCGAGTGCGGCGCGTGAGCCAGTCGTGTGCGTCATGCCGTACACCTTCGCACCCGCCACTGACACCCGGCCCCGATCAGGCTCCCGCCCCGGACCCGGCCCCGCCGCCCGGCTGGGTGTTCCGCCTCCGTCGGTCCAGCACCCCCGCCCGCGCCCCGGCCAGCGCCGCAGCCGCCGCGCGGTCCGCCGCCGCCTCGTCCAGCGTCTCGCCGGTGTTCAGGAACGCGTAGTACAGCGGCGCGGAGACGGCCGCGACGACCCGGTGCGGATCAGTGCCCGCGGGGAGTTCGCCGCGCTCGACGGCGTCGGTGACGCAGCCCGCCCATTCGTCGATGCGTACGGCGTAGAAGCGGTGGAGGGCCTCGGCGGCCTGGTCGTTGCAGAGCGAGGCGGCGATCAGCGCCTTGAAGAGGCGGCCCTGGCGGGGGTCGGTGAGGGTCTGCACGACGAGGCGTGCGTTCTCCTGGAGGTCCGTCGCGGCGCTGCCCGTCCGGGCCCGCGGGAGGGACTGCTCGGCCATGTCGTCGAGCAGGTCGGCTGCGAGGGCTCCCGGGGTGCCCCATCGGCGGTAGACGGTCGTCTTGCCGACGCCCGCGAGGCGGGAGATCTCCGCGAGGTCGAGAGCGGCGAAACCGTGCGCGGACAGGACGTCCTCCGCCGCCCTGAGGACGGTCTCGCGCACGCGGGCGGTGCGGCCGCCGGGACGGACGGTGCCGGGCTGCACCGTGCCGGGCCGGTCGGCACCGGGCCGGACCGTGCCGGAGCCGGTGGGCATGGCAGGCGGCCGGGAAAGGCCGGGCTCGGCCCGATCCCCCGGACGGGGGGTCCCCGGGTGGGCCTGCGTACCGGGCCGGGCGGGCTTTGCGGGTTCCGTCATTGCGGGCTCCTTGGGCGACGGGGGACGGCGGAGGACACGAGCACAGGACCACTCTAATCGGAACCGGGGTTCCCTTACCGGGAGGACCGGTGCTACGTTTCCGGCGTAACGGAACCCCAGACCCGTTTAAGTCTCCGAAAGGACCCCTCCGCCATGTCCAGCACCGCAACTCCCCCTCCCGCCGCAGACGTTCACCCGGCCGCCCCGTCCGGGTCCCCCACCCGCGATGCCCCACCGCAACGCCTCACCCCCCGACTCAAACTCGTCCTCGCCGTCCTGCTCGTCGCCCAGTTCATGCTCGCCGTCGACTTCTCGATCCTGAACGTCGCTCTGCCCGCCATCGGCGACGGCCTCGGCTTCTCCCTGTCCGGCCTCCAGTGGATCGCCACCTCCTTCGCGCTCAGCGCCGCGGGCTTCACCCTCTTCTTCGGCCGCATCGGCGACCTGATCGGCCGCAGGCGGATCTTCCTCGCCGGCCTGGCACTCCTCGGCCTGTCCTCCCTGGTCGGCGGTCTCGCCACCAGCCCGGAAGTACTGCTGACCGCCCGCGTCGCCCAGGGCCTGGCCACCGCCGCCGCCACCCCGGCCGGGCTGGCCCTGCTCACCACGGCGTTCCCCGAAGGCCCACTCCGGCAGAAGGCCCTCGGTCTCAACGGGGCACTGATGTCCGCGGGGTTCACCGCGGGCGCGGTCCTCGGCGGGATGCTCACCGACCTGCTCTCCTGGCGCTGGGCGTTCTTCGTCAACGTGCCCGTCGCCCTCGCCGTCCTGTTCGTCGCCCCCGCCGTCATCAAGGAGTCCCGTCCGGCCGGACGGCCCCGCCTGGACCTGCCCGGCGCGCTCTTGGTCACCCTCGGCCTGCTGAGCATCGTGTACGGCCTCACCCAGGCCGGGGAGCACGGCTGGACCCACCCCGTCGCACTCGCCGCCCTGCCGGCCGGCGCCGCACTCCTCTTCGTCTTCCACCTCGTCGAGCGCAGGGCCGCCCAGCCCCTCGTACCGCTGCACGTCCTCAGGAAGCGCACCGTCGCCTGGGGCAACGTGCTGGGCCTGATCGCGTTCGTCACCGAGACGTCCCTCGTCTACCTGCTCACCCTCTACCTGCAGAAGACCCTCGGCTTCTCCGCCCTCACCGCCGGGATCTCCTTCGTCGTCCTGGGGCTGGGCACGGTCGTCGGCGGCGTCCTCGCGTCCCGCGTCATCGCCCGCACCTCCACCCGGACCGCACTCGTCGGCGGCGGCCTCCTGCAGGCGGGCTTCACCGCCGTCCTGCTCCTCCTGGGCCCGACGACCGCTTCCATGGCCCTGCTGCTGCCCGCCACGTTCCTCGGCGGCATCGGCAACATGCTCGTCATCGTCGGCTTCATGGTCACCGCCACCACCGGCCTCCCCGACCACGAGCAGGGCCTCGCCACCGGCCTGGCCACCATGTCCCAGCAGGTCGGCATCACCCTGGGCACCCCGATCATGTCCGCGGTCGTCGCCGCCTCCACGGCGGGCGTCGCCACCGCCGGCGCGATCCACCACGGCGTCACCGTCGCCATCGCCGTGAACGCCGCCCTGGTCCTCCTCGGAGTGCTGGTCGCCGCGGTGTTCCTCCGTACCGACAAGTCCGCGGGGCGGGCTTGACGGCCGCCTGCACGACGGGGCGCGGACCTGGTCCCCCAAGGGTCCGGACCCTCCGCGTGCCCCGTCCGCACGAGCGGATCGCCCGCCCCGGCCGGCCGCCGCCCCGGGCGGACGACATGGGGCGCGGTTCCCGGCGGTAAGGTCGGGTCGGCATCGCACCGGCACGACATCGGACCAGCACGGACCCAGGGGGGTGGCGCGTGAAGCGGCGGCCGACCATGACGGACATCGCCCAGCGCGCCGGAGTCTCCAAGGTGGCGGTGTCGTACGCGCTCAACGACCAGCCCGGGGTCTCGCCGGCCACCCGTGCCGCGATCAAGTCCATCGCCGAGGAGCTGGGCTGGCGCCCCAACAGCGCAGCCCGCGCCCTGACCGGGGGCCGGGCGCAGACGGTCGGACTGACACTGCGAAGGCCCCCGCGGACCCTCGGGGTGGAGCCGTTCTTCATGGAGTTCATCAGCGGTGTCGAGAGCGTGCTCTCCGCGCGGTCGTACGCCCTGATGCTTCAGATGGTCGACTCCCAGGACAAGGAGATCGAGGTGTGCCGCCGCTGGTGGGGCGAACGGCGGGTCGACGGAGTCCTGTTGACCGACCTCAGGGCCGACGACGACGCGCGCGTGCCCGCGATCGCGGCCCTCGGGCTGCCCGCCGTGGCCATCGGACCGCCCGACGTGTCCGGTCCGCTGCCCGCCGTCTGGTCGTACGACGGAGAGAGCGTCCACGAGATCGTCCGTTACCTCGCCGTGCTCGGCCACCGCCGGATCGCCCGGGTGGCGGGGGCCGCGGAACTGGCCCACACCCGGGTCCGCGACGCCGCACTGACCGCCGCCTGCGCGGAGGCCGGCATTCCCGAGGCCACCGTGATCCACACCGACTACACCGGTGACCAGGGCGCCCGCGCCACCCGCGCCCTGCTGATCGCCGCCGAACGGCCGACGGCGATTGTCTTCGACAACGACATCATGGCGGTCGCCGCGCTGTCCGTCGCCCAGGAGCTGGGACTCTCCATCCCCGCCGACCTGTCGGTCGTCGCCTGGGACGAGTCGGCGCTCACCCAGGTCGTACGCCCGATGCTGTCGGCGGTGACGCGGGACATTCCGGCGTACGGAGCGCGCGCCGCACAGGCACTGCTCGCGGTGATCGAGGGCGAGGAGGTCGCGGACATCCGCGACGGGTACGCCCGGTTCGTGCCCCGGGGGAGCACGTGCCCGCCGCCGGACGCGGCGCCCTGAGCCGTACGCACTCCGCCGCCCGGCGGGCCTACTTGGTCGCCCCCTGGGCGAACCCGTTGTAGATCCAGCGCTGCAGCAGCAGGAAGATGATCAGAGTCGGCACGATGACGAGGATCGCGCCCGCCGAGATCGCCTCCCAGTGCGCGCCGAAGGGCCCCTTGAAGCGGAACAACGCGGTGGAGATGGTGCCCAGTTCCTCGCTGTGCAGGTAGAGGAACGGGATGTAGAAGTCGTTGTACGTCGTGATGCCCTTGATGATCACGACCGTGGCGATCGCGGGCTTCAGCAGCGGGAAGATGATCTTCCGGTAGATCGTGAACGCGTTCGCTCCGTCGAGGCGGGCCGCCTCGTCCAGCGAGGTGGGGATCGAGCGGATGAACTGGAGGAAGATGTAGACGGAGACGATGTCGGTACCCATGTAGAGCAGGATCGGCGCCCACCGCGTGTCCACCAGGCCGAAACCGTTGATGACCTGGAAGGTCGCCACCTGGGTGGTGACGCCGGGGACCAGGGTCGCGACGAGGAAGAGGACCATCACGAGCCGCTTGCCCCGGAAGTCGAAGCGGTCGACGGCGTAGGCGGTCATCGAGCCGATGAGCACCGTGCCGCCGATGGCGAAGAAGAGGATGAACGCCGTGTTCCCGAAGGCCACGAGCATCTTGCCCCGGGTGAACGCCGTGACGTAGTTGGACAGGTTCAGCCAGTTCCCCGGGAGCGACAGCGCGCTCCCGCCGCTCACCTCCTGCGAGGTCTTGAGCGACGTGAGGAACACGACGGCCAGGGGCAGCAGGACCACCAGCGTCGCGAGCACCAGCGAGAGGTACGTCAGCGCGGTCCCCGTCGCAGGGACGCGCCGCCGGCGGACCGGCGCGGGAACGGCGGCCGCACTCCGTGCGGGGTGCGGGGCCCCGGCCGCCCGGCCCGTCGCACGGTCCGTCCCTTCGGTCGTCCCACGGCCGGCTGTCCCAGGGCCGGGCGCCCCAGGACTGGCGGCCCCAGGGCGGGTCGTCGTAGGGCCGGTCGTCGTAGCGTCCGCGGTCCTGCGGTCCGTGGTCATACGAGGTCCACCTTGTCGTCGGGCACGAGCCGCCGCTGGATCCAGGTGATCAGCAGGATGATCGCGAGGAGCACCACCGCCGCGGCCGAGGCCAGGCCGGTCTTGTTGAACTGGAAGGCGAGCTTGACGGTCTGGATCACGAAGGTCGACGTGCCGGTGGCGCCGCCGGTCATGATGTACGGAATCTCGAACACGGACAGCGAGCCGGAGACCGCCAGGATGACGCTGAGGCTGATGACCGGCTTGATGCTCGGGGCGATGAGGTGGCGGAACTGCTGCCACTTGCCCGCCCCGTCGAGTTCGGCGGCCTCGTACAGCTCCGCCGGTACGGACTGGATCGCGCCCAGGAACAGGACGAAGTTCAGCCCGGTGAACCGCCACATGGAGACCCCGGCGAGGGAGACGTTGGCGGAGGTGGGGTCGCCGAGCCACGCGTGGTCGCTGCCGAATCCGGCCCAGGACAGGACGGAGTCCAGCGTTCCGCCGTCTTGGAAGAAGTACAGGAAGACGAAACCGATCGCGACGCCGTTGATGAGATAGGGGAAGAAGAGGATCCCCTTGAAGAAGTTCCGGAAGCGGAGGTTGAAGCTCAGCACGGCCGCGAAGTAGAGCGCGACCGCGATCTGGACGGCCGAGGCGGCGAGGTAGTAGCCGCTGACGAAGAAGACCCGGAACAGCTCGGGGCGGGTGAAGATCTGGACGTAGTTGTCGACACCCGTGGCGTCGCGGGTGGGACTCACGCCGTCCCAGTCGGTGAAACTGTAGGAGACCATGCTCGCCACGGGGACGTATGTGAACGTGACGAGCCGCGCCAGCGGAATCGCCAGGAACAGCCACGGCGTCAGCTGCCGGACCGGCGACCGGTGCCAGGAACGCCCGCTCCCGGCGCCGGAGTCGGCACCTCCGGAACCACCGGAACCACCGGCGCCCCGGCGGCCTCCCCCGGGGGACATCCCGGCCCACCGCGGCTTCTCCGCCCCCGGCGACCGGCTTCCCCCGGCGCGCCCGGAGGCGGAGTGCGTTGTCTCAGTCATGTCGGCCTTTCGGGGTCCGGGCCCGGCTCCGGTTCGGTCCGGGACGGCGCCGGTACGGGGTCGAGGTCAGGAGGTCGGGACGGGGAACGAAGGCCTCGGAAGGACAGGTGGGGAGCGCGGTTCTGGACGGGGCGGGGAGCGGAGGCGGGGAGCGAGGGCGGGGCGGGAGGGATGCCGGGCCGATGGACGTGCCGGGCCCATGGGCGTGGCCAGCCCGTGCCGGGCCGGTGGGCGTCCCGCGTGCGGGACCCTCGACACCGCCGCGCACACGGTGGCCCTCGCGTCCGGCCGTGGGCACCCGCGCCGGATACGCCGATGCAGGCCCACGTACCTCCCTCAGGAGCCCGCCGTCCTCGCCGCCTCGTCCCACTTCTTGTTCAGGCCCGCGAAGTAGTCCTGGAGCGTGCCGCCCTCGACGCCCCGCGCCGTGTCGACCAGCTTCTGCCGGTAATCGGGCTTGTTCAGGCCGATCTCGGCGGCGTTGTCGATGTCATTGACCTGCGCCGTCTTCGCCTCGGAGCGCTCCACGAACGTGACATCGTTGTCAACGAAGTCCTTGAGCGTGCTGGGCATGGGTGCCGCCTTCACCACCGGCACCGCGCCCTCCTTCTCGGAGTAGCCGGACTTCTCCGAGAACCAGTCGACCCAGGCGCGGGCAGCCGCCTTGTTCTCGGAGTGGGCACTGACCGCCTGCTGGTAGTCGGACGTCACGGTCGCGCAGAACTTCCCGCCCCGCTGCACCGGGAAGGGCATGAAGCCGATGTCGGCGGGCGAACCGCCGGCCTCCTTCGCCGCGTTCTGCATCTGGGTGACGGCCCACGAGCCAAGCATCATCGAGGCGATCTCACCTTTGGCGAGGCGGGACTTGGACGCCTCCCAGTTGGTGGTGGTCGGGTCCTTCTCCACGAGGCCCTGCTTCACGGTGTCGTGCAGGAGGGTGTCGACGGTGTGCAGTTCGCCGCCCTCCTTCCACGGGGAGACCGCCCCGGCGAGGTTGTCGGCGGCCTTCGCGTCGCAGGTCACCGAACCGACGTTGGACGTCCACTGGACCAGCGGCCAGCCGTCCTTGAAGTTGGTGTAGTACGGGATCGCACCGGTCTTCGCCTTGACGGCCCTCAGTGCGGCGAGGAACTCCTGGGGCGTCTTCGGCCACCCGGTGAGGCCCGCCTTCTTCCAGACGGCCTTGTTGTAGACGAAGCCGTTGGCCGTGCCGAACTGGGCTGTGCCGTAGACCTTTCCGCCGACATCGGTCTTGTCGCTGAAGCGGTACTTCTTCGACAGCTCGGCGGTCGGGCCGAAGGGGGCGAAGAACTTCGGGTAGTCGTTCTTGGCGACCACGGCGGGAATCATGAGGACGTCGCCGTACTGATCGGTGTTCATCCGGATCTTCACCTCTCCCTCGTAGTCGGTGATGCCCTCGAACGTCACCTTCACCTTGGGGTAGAGCTTGTTGAACTCCTTCGCGTACGCCTCCATGTCCCCGTTCTGCACGAGGTCGGTGCGCGGCGTGAGGACCTTGATCCCGCCCGTCACCGAACCGGGGTCGGAGGGCGCGGCGGCCGTCTCGCCGGTGGCACCGCCCCCTCCGCCGCATGCCGCCACGGTCAGCATCACGGCGCTCGCAAGCGTGCCCGTGCGGGCCCTCGACTTCTTCCCCATTGCCCGACTCCTTCAGGGTTGCGGCTCCGGTCCACTGGCTCTGCTGGTGCTGCCGGTGGGTTGTCGGCACTATGGCAGCCACAAGTGAACCGGTAAAGTAAAAGATTCGTCCGCGATACACAATCGTTACCGGGCAGTCCCCAAAACCCCCTCCACAGAGGGAAGTTCGCGACATTGTCACTTCCTCGGACAACTGAAACGTCACTTCACCGGTTCATGGACAGACCGGTGATCAGCCAGCTAGCCTGCCGCTCCACACGCACCGTCCCCGCCTTCCGGCCGGCGAAGAGGAGCCGCACACCATGAAGGACGTCATACAGCTGACCGAGGGCTGGAGCCTGCGCCACGAGGACGCGCTGCTCCCGGCCCGCGTCCCCGGCTGCGTCCACGCCGACCTGCTCGACGCCGGGGTGATCCCCGACCCGTTCATCGGCCGGAACGAGCACAAGACCGCCTGGGTGGGCCGCCAGGAGTGGTCCTACGAAACGGCGTTGACGCACGGCACGGGGCCGGCGCACACCGCAGCGTTGGCATACGACACGGGGCCGGCGCAGGTCACCGAGTTGGCGTACGACGCGGAGTCGGCGTACAGCAGCACATCGGACATCCCGCAGACGGCCCCGCATCAGCCCAGGGCCTGCGCGCCCACAAACCACGAGACCTCCGGCCACGGCAGCACGCTGCACGAGCGGGTCGGCCGCAAGCCCACCGCCGACGGGCACACCGCCGGCGAGCCCGCCGTCCACGAGCGCACCGACCTCGTCTTCGACGGCCTGGACACCGCCGCCGAGATCCTGCTCGGCGGCGAAAGCCTCGGCACCACCCGCAACATGCACCGCATCCATCGCTTCGACATCACCGGCCGTACGGGGCGGCTGGAGGTCCGCTTCGGTTCGGCGTACGAGGAGGCCGACCGTGTGCGCGCGCTGACCGGTGAGCGGCCGAACGTCTACCCGGAACCGTTCCAGTACATCCGGAAGATGGCCTGCTCCTTCGGCTGGGACTGGGGACCGACCGTCGTGACGGCGGGCATGTGGCGGCCCGTACGGCTGGAGCGCTGGTCCACGGCGCGGCTCGCCGAGGTGCGCCCGCTGGTCACCGTCGCGGACGACGGGACCGGTGCGGTGGAGGTGCGGCTGCGGGTCGAGCGCACCGAGCACGGCACGGGCCGCTCGCTGACCTGCCGGGCCTCGGTCCGCGGGGGCAAGGACAGCGGGGCGGCAACCGGCACCCACTGCGACGTCACCTTCGACGGCGACGAGGCCGTACTGCGCCTGGAGGTCCCCGAGGCCGGGCTCTGGTGGCCGCGCGGGTACGGCGAACAGCCGCTGTACGACCTCGACCTCCACCTGTCGAGCGACGCGGGCGTCCCCCTGGATCGCTGGCACCGCCGCATCGGCTTCCGTACCGTCGGGATCGACCGCTCCCCCGACGCCCACGGCACCGGGTTCACGTTCGTCGTCAACGGGGTGCGGATCTTCGCCCGTGGCGTGAACTGGATACCCGACGACGTCCTGCCCTCCCGCGTGACCCCCGAGCGGTACCGCACCCGGCTCACCCAGGCCGCCGAGGCCAACGTCGACCTGGTACGCGTCTGGGGCGGCGGCATCTACGAGGACGACGCGTTCTACGAGATCTGCGACGAGCTGGGCCTGATGGTCTGGCAGGACTTCCTCTTCGCCTGCGCCGCGTACCCCGAGGAACAGCCCTTGCGCGGCGAGGTCGAGGCCGAGGCACGCGACAACGTTGTCCGGCTCATGCCGCACCCGAGCCTGGTGCTGTGGAACGGCAACAACGAGAACCTGTGGGGCTTCCGCGACTGGAACTGGGAGCAGCCACTGGCCGGTGACTCCTGGGGGGAGGGGTACTACCTCGGACTGCTCCCCCGGATCGTCGCCGAGCTCGACCCGACCCGCCCGTACGCGGCGGGCAGCCCGTGGTCCGGTTCCTGGGACCACCACCCCAACGATCCCCGGCACGGCACGTACCACTCCTGGGAGGTGTGGAACCGTCAGGACTACGCCGAGTACCGGGCCAACACCCCTCGTTTCGTTGCCGAGTTCGGCTGGCAGGCACCGCCCGCGCTCGCCACTCTCCGCCGCGCCCTGCCCGGTGAGGACCTCGCCCCCGGCTCCCCCGGGATGCTGCACCACCAAAAGGCCGAGGACGGCAACGGCAAGCTCAACCGGGGCATCGAACGCCACTTCCGCCCTCCCGTGTTCCCGGGCGGCGACTTCGACCGCTGGCACTACCTCGCCCAGGTCGTCCAGGCCCGTGCCGTGTCCGCGGGCATCGCGCACTGGAGGGCGGGCTGGCCGCTGTGCGCGGGCACCGTGGTCTGGCAGCTCAACGACTGCTGGCCGGTGAGTTCCTGGTCCGCGATCGACGGCGACGGCCGGCTCAAACCGCTCCACCACGAGCTGCGCCGGGTGTACGCGGACCGGCTGCTGACGCTCCTGCCCCACGGTGCGGACGACGAGGGCCCGGTGGTGGTCGTCGACAACCAGTCCGCCGCCCCGTGGCACGCCTCGGTCACCCTGCGCCTCCTCTCCGCCGACGGTACGGTCCTGCGGCGGGCCGTCCTCGACGTGGCGGCCGGTCCCCGGTCGGTCGTACGGACACCCGTACCGGCGCCACTGCGGCCCGCGACGGGTTCCGTCAAGGAGTTCCTGGTGGCCGACGCGGACGGTCTCCGGGACGTGCAACTCCCGGTCGCGGAAAAGGATTTCGCTTACCAGCCGGCCCGCTACGACGTGCACGTCCAGCCCGTTCCGGGCCGGGCCGACGCGCTGGAAGTCCTGGTCACCGCCGGGTCCGTCCTACGCGATCTCCTCCTCCAGCCCGACCGGCTCGGCACCGCCGCCCGCGCGGACCAGGGCCTGCTGACGCTGCTGCCCGGCGAGCAAGCCCGGATCAGGGTGTCCGGCCTGACCGAGGACGAGGCCGTGACCACGGCCGACGAGAGCGCGGTACGCGCTGCCCTGTTCACCGTGAACGCGGTCTGACGAGTGACCTCGCACGCCGCCACCCCACGCATCACCATCAACGACGTCGCCGCACGGGCCGGGGTGTCGAAGGGTGCGGTGTCCCTGGCGTTCAACAACCGGCCCGGCGTCTCCCCCGCCACCCGCGAGCGGATCTTCGCTGTGGCGCGGGAACTGGGCTGGGCACCGCACCGGTCGGCCCGCAGTCTGGCCGGCCGCCGGGTGGACATCATCGGGCTGGCGGTGTGCCGCCCCGCCCGGCTGCTCGGGCTCGAACCGTTCTACATGGAGTTCCTCTCCGGCATCGAGAGCGTGCTGACGGAACGCTCCTGCTCGCTGCTGCTGCGCCTGGTGCGCGACCTCGACGAGGAGATCGCACTGTACGAGGAGTGGTGGCGGGGCACGATGATCGACGGGGCCGTCCTGGTGGACTTCCACCGGGAGGACCCCCGGATCGCCCCGCTGCGGGCGCTCGGGCTGCCCGCCGTCGCCGTCGGACACCCCTCCCTGACCGGGGGTTTTCCTTCCGTCTGGACCGACGACGCGTCGGCGGCAGCCGATGCGGTGCGCTATCTGGCAGCCCTCGGCCACCGGCGCATCGCACGCGTCGGCGGCCCGGCCGGGCTGGGACACAGCCGCATCCGGGCGGACGCGTTCGAGGCAACCATGGCCGAACTCGGGCTGGACGGACGCCGACAGGTAGCCACCGGATTCGCGGGAGAGGAGGGGGCACGGGCGACCCGCGCACTGCTGATGCTGCCGGACCGGCCGACGGCCATCGTGTACGACAACGACATCATGGCCGTCGCGGGCGCGGCGGTGGCATCCGAGATGGGGCTCGCCGTACCGGACGACCTCTCCCTCCTCGCCTGGGACGACTCCCAGCTCTGCCGCCTCACCCACCCGCCGCTGTCGGCCATGAGCCATGACGTGCACCGGTTCGGCGCGCAGGTGGCACGCACCCTGTTCGGGGTCATCAACGGCTCCCACACGGGCTCGCTCCAGGTGCCGACGCCGTCCCTGACACCACGCGGCTCGACGGGCCCGCCACGACGGCGATGAGGCGGCTTGCGGGACGGGGGTCAGGGCCGGCACGGCCTGGGGCGGCGCGTCTGAGACCGCTTCTGTCGTTTCGTCAGGTGCGGTTGCAGAGTTGTCCGTTGAGGGCGAACGCCGTGGGGTTGGCGCTGCCGCCGGCGGAGGTGGCGGAGAGGCCGAAGCTCACCGTGCCACCGGCAGGGATCGTGCGAGTCCATTGCTCGTGCGTGACGCGCACCTGCTTGCCCTGCTGCACGGCCTTGGCGTTCCACGCGGAGGTCAGGGTCTGTTCGCCGGGAAAGGCGAAGTCGAGCTGCCAGTCCTCGACCGCCCGGGCACCGGTGTTGCGGACGGTGACGTGGGCGTTGAAGCCGGACCCCCAGTCCTCCAGCCGGTAGTCGACCGCGCAGGTGCCGGTGGCCGGGACGTCGGCGGTGGTAAAAGTGACCGCGGCCGAGCGCGGGGAGCGGTTGCCGGCCGCGTCGCGCGCGTACACGCCGTAGGAATGGGCGGTGGCCGGCGCGAGCCCGGTGAGCGTGGTGCCGGTGGTCGCGACGCTGGACACCGGCGTCTCGCTCGTACCGTTGACCCGGACGACGTCGTAGGTGGTGACGCCGGTGTCGTCGGTGGCGGCGGCCCAGTCGAGGCGGGCGCCGTCGGACGTCACGGCGGAGACGACAGGTTTTCCGGGCGCGGTGGGCGCGGTGGTGTCGCCACCCGGCGAACCTCCGAAGATGCTCGCCTCGCGGGAGGTCTGCTTGATGCCGTCGGGGCCGTTGAAGAGGCGCTGCCCCCAGGGAGTGAGCCGGGCCGCGTCGAAATCGGTCGCCATGTCGAGGTATTCGACGCCGCCGCCGTTGCCGCTCCAGGACCAACCGAGGTAGCCGAGGTTTAGCGTGCGGGCGGTGGCGAGGATGGCGTCCTCGTCGGGGTTCCCGTCCGAGTGGTCGTGCCCGAACTCGCCGACCACGAGCGGAAGTCGGCGGGAGACGAAGCTTTGCAGGTAGTCCCGTACCTCGGCGGCGGTGTCGTACACGCCGTACATGTGGACGGAGAAGACGGTGTTGCGCAGCGGGTCGGCGGCAAAGACTTCGGGGGCGTTGTTCCGCATGGTGGCGGTGTGGTCCTGCCCCCAGTTCGGGGCGTCCACCATGATGCTGTGCCGGAACCCGGCGGCCCGCAGGCGGGTCACGGCGCTCTTGGTGTCGGCGGTCCAGGCAGCGTAACCGGTGTTGCCGTGCGGCTCGTTGCCGATGTTGAGGACGACGTACTTCTCCTGGCCCTTGAGCGCGTTCTGCACCTCGGTCCAATAGTCGACGGCCTTCGCGAGCGGGACGGCGCCCGCCTGCTCGCCGTAGCCGGTGGTGTCGTGCGCCTCAAGGACGCAGACCAGCTTGTTCGTCCTGCACTGGGCGACCACGTCGGCGACGTCGGCGGTGCCGTTCTTGGTCCACCGGTCGCCCGTGCTGAGGACGACTCGTACGGAGTTGGCGCCGAGCGCCTTGAGGTCGGCGAGGGCCTGCCGGGTCCTGGTGGTGTACCAGGTGTGGGCGTGGTTCACGCCGCGGAAGACGAAGTCGTTGCCATTGGCGTCCAGGAGACGCCCGTCCCGGACGTGGAACCCGGGCTCGGCGTCCGCCGCGACGTCGACTGCGTTGGCCGCAGGGGCAGCCGTTGACACGGAGGCGGCAAGGGCCAGCAGCGCTCCGGCTGCGGTGGCCAGTTTCATTCTGCTCATGTGGTGCTCCCAACTCGACGGGGCGGGGGCGCAGTGCAGGAGGCCATGCATGGGGCACGGGATACGAGGTACGACATGCGCGATACGAGATACGCCATACGAGACACGGCGCACGACATAGCAGGTACGAGGTACGAGACACGAGATCGGGGATCGCGGATACGACCCGCCGCACGAGTGGAGAGATTAGGACGCCGAACCCGACCACACAACACTCGCAACATAACCGGTTAAGTTTAGTTGCCTCGGGGCTTCCGCACGAAGACACCAGTCACCCGAAATCGACGCCGCCCCGCCCACTAACCCGCTCCTTCCGCAAGATCGACAACCGGCGCTCGATTATTGACCGACCGGTCCAGATACGACTATGGTCCTCCACATGGCCAGGACCAAGGAATTCGATCCGGACGCCGTGCTGCAGTCGGCCCTTGAGCTGTTCTGGCGGCGCGGCTACGAAGCTACGTCGGTGACCGATCTCGTCGAGCACCTCGGCATCGGGCGCGCCAGCATCTACGCGACCTTCGGCAGCAAGCACGAGTTGTACCTGAAGGCCATGGACCGGTACGCGGAGATGCGCGACCCGCTCCTCCTGGCCGAGCTGTCCCAACCCGGCCCCGCGCTGCCCGCCGTACGAACGGTGGTGCGCCGCTTCGCCGCGGAAGCCGCGTCCCCGGAAGGGCGACTGAACGGCTGTTTCGTCACCAATACTGCGGCGGAACTGGCCCCCCACGACCCCGCAGCGGCCCGCCGGGTCGAGATCAGCTGGGAGCACGTCGAGACTCCACTGCACTCCGCACTCGTGCGGGCCCAGGCCCAGGGCGAGCTTCCCGAGGACCGCGATCCGCGCGCGCTGGCCCGCATGCTGCTCGTCCTGCTGCAGGGCGTGCGAATCGTCGGCAAGGCGTCGAGCGATCCCGCCCGCGTGCGGGACGCGGCCGAACAGGCGCTGGCCCTGCTGGACTGAGGCAGGCCCGCTGGAGCGGTCGCGCCTGCTTCTGCACGCCCAAATTATGGACCGATCAGTCCAATATCAGGGGAACCAATGACCGCCACGGGCACCGCCCGCGCCACCGCCATGCAGCACCGACGCGCCTTCATCCTGCTCGGCAGTGTCCAGGCCACGCTGATCTTCACGCTCGCCGCGATAGCCATACCGCTGCCCCACCTCGCTCGCGAATTCGACCTCCAACGCGCCGACTTGATCCTGCTTAGCGCGGCCTACGGTTTGACCTTCGCCGGGCTACTGCTCTTCGGCGGCCGCTACGGCGGGCGACGCGCCCTCACCGCGGGCCTTGCCCTCTTCGCCGTCGCCTCGGCCGCCGTCCCGCTCGCCCCCCATACCGCGGCACTTCTCGCGGCGCGCTTCGCGCAGGGCGCGGGCGCGGCCCTCGTCGCGCCGGCCGCCATGGCCGTACTGCGCGGCCTCTTCCCCTCCCCCACCGCATTCGGCAGGGCGATGGCCACCTGGGGTGGGCTCTCGGTGCTCGGCGCGACCGCGGGCAACCTGCTCTCCGGCGTCATCTCGGCGCTGCTCTCCTGGCGTTGGACGTTCGCGGTACCCCTCGCGGTGGCGATCACCGCCCTCGCCCTCACGCGCCGACTGCTGCCGGACACAGCCCTGAACCGGGACAGGCCTCTCGACCTGACAGGTGCTCTGCTCGCCACCGTCGGGATCACCCTCGCCAGTTACGGGCTCGTCGTCACCGACGCCCACCCCTGGTCGTCGGCCCACGTGCTCGTGCCCCTGCTGGGCGGGATCACACTGCTTGCCGCATTCTGGTGCGCAGAGCACCGGGTCCACGATCCCCTACTGCCACCCCGCTTTCTGCTCGACCGGCGGCGGGCCCTGGCCTTGACGGTCACCGCGCTGAGCGCCTGTGGGACCGCGATGACCTTCGTGGTCCTCTCACTCCACCTCCAGCAGGCGCGCGACTGGTCACAGTTGCAGACCTCGGCCGCCTTCGTGCCGTTCGCCGTCGCACTCATCGCTTCGGGCCGGGCGACAGGGCCGCTCATCGGCCGGTACGGGGCCGGGGCCGTCACGACCGCTGGGCTGGGCACGGGCGCGACCGGGCTCGCCCTCCTCGCGTGGACCGGGCTCGATGCGCACACCTGGTACGCGTACGGACTGCTGCCGGGTCTTGTGCTCCTGTCGGCCGGCGCCGCGGCCTCCTTCGCCGGAGCCGCCGTGCTCGCCACCGCAGAGGTACCGCAGCGACAGACCGGGCTTGCCGGTGGCGTGCTGAACACTGCGATGGAATTCGGCCCCACCGCCCTCTTCGCCGGCCTGCTCACGCTCGGCAGCGACGCCTCGTCCCTGGCCGTGGCGGGAGCCGCCCTCGCCGTCGCGGCCCTCCTGACCCACCGCACCAAGTAGTCCCCCGCTCACCCCCACCCAAAGGAGTCACCGAATGAACCGCTTCACCGGCAAGAGCGTCCTCGTCACCGGCGCAGGATCCGGGCTCGGCCGCGCGATCGCGCTTGCCTTCGCCGCCGAAGGCGCATCCGTGGTCGCCGCAGGACGCACCGCGGCCTCCCTGGACGAGACGGTCGGTCTCATCGAAACCGACGGCGGCACGGCCACCGCTGTCACTGCCGACGTCACCGAATCCGGCCAGCTGCAAAACCTTGTGCACGAGAGCGTCATCCGCTTCGGCGGACTGGACATCGCGGTCAACAACGCCGGGATACTCCGCGCCACCGTACCCGTCGGCGAGGTGAGCGAGGAGGACTGGGACATGGTCCTGCGGACCAATGTCACCGGCGTGTGGCTGGCCATGAAGCACGAGATCGCCCACATGAAGGAGAACGGCGGCGGCACCATCGTCAATATCTCCTCCAACCTTGGCACCCACCTGCGGATCCCGAACGCCGCCGCGTACATCACCTCGAAGGCGGCGGTCTCCGCGCTGACCCGCGCCGCCGCTCTCGACCACATCCACCAGGGCGTCCGCATCAACGCGGTCAGCCCCGGCGCCTCCGCCGCTCCCATGTCGCTGCGACCGGGCGAGACCGAGGCCGACCGTGCCGAGCGGGTGAAGTCGGAAAACCCGCTGGGCAGAGTCGCGGAGGCCGAGGAAGTGGCAGCCGCGGTGCTCTACCTCGCCTCGCCCGTTGCCGGCGCGGTCGTCGGGGCCGACCTGGTCATCGACAGTGGGTCTTCGGCCTGACCGTTCGTGGTTGCGTGGCCCTCTCCCTCAAGTTGAGGTTGACAGTGTGGCCGAGTTCCCACAGCGAGGGGCTCGGCTCCCCAGCCCCGGCACGGACCGGCGAGTCACGCCGGGGCTGCAGCCATCGCCCCCCTGCGGCCTGCGGGGCTGTAGTCCGGAACGAGACGGCTGTACATCTCCGGACGGCTGTTCATCTCCCGCACGAACCAGCCATACGGATCTACGTGGCGCCAGTGGTACGAGAGCAGGGCCGAAGACGCCTCCCGCACGCACGCCTCTGCCCCCGCCGTGTCACTCCCCCGCTCCCCCACCGGTCAACGCCCGGAGGATGCCCGCCAGCCGCGCTTCCCTGGCGCCGGGGGTGAGCGACTGGAGGAGCGGAAGGATCAGCTGGTACCGCTCAGACCTGCCGAGCGCTTCGTAGGCCTTCCTCGCGACTGGGTCGGCGTCGAGCGCCGCCACCAGGTCCGGCGGTGCGGCCGCTGTCCGCTGCGACTCGTACGCCTTCGTCCACCTGCCGTCCTCCTGCGCCCTGCGCACCTCGATTAGGCCGGGTTCCCGCATGCGGCCCGCGGCGATCAGCACGGCGACCTTGTCCACGTTCACCTGCGACCACAGGCTCCGCGGGCGACGCGGTACATACTTCTGGAGGTAGTACTGCGCGTCCAGGAACGGCGCTGTCCGGAGATCCAGCCGTAGCACAGCCCGATGTCCACCAGCTCGTCGTCGCCCACCGAGGGAATGCCGGACTTCTTCTTCGCCACCTTGACCCAAATGCCCTGTTGCAGCGTGTAGTTGCTTGCCAACCAGCTCTCGAAGGCCGGACCGTCCGCGAAGGTCATGACCTCGACGCCGTCGATGGGCGCCCGCTTCCCCGGCTCGTTGTTCATGCGGTTCAGGCTAGCCGGGCACGGTCGTGCTGTTCTTGGAGCTCGGGCCAACTCACCTTTGGGCGAACCACGTTGATTCCAGTCCCGCCTGGGGCCCCCGACCGCCGCCTCAAGGCCCCAACCATCAGGAGGAAGTGACTCGGTCTTCGCGCCCTCGGCGTCCCGGCTACCCAGGCGTCGCAATTCGCTGCTGCGAGGGGCAGTGGCCGCGTAGCCTGCACTGCTGTGGACAGTGAGCGCGCTCATCGACAGCTTCGCCTGATCGCGGAGACCGTGCAGACGGCCGAGGCTTTGGGCGCCGAAGTGTGGCTTCGCGGCGGATGGGCCATGGACTTCTTCCTCGGCACCGTTTCGCGGGACCACGAGGACATCGACTGGTTCGCCTGGTCCGACGACGCCCCTGCGCTGGCTGGAGCCCTCCTTCTGCACGGCTGGCGGCGCGTCCCGGGGCCGCCGCCGGATGGGCAACTCGACCTCGTGAAAGGCGGTTTGGAGAGCAGCCTCACTCTCGTGGACCGCGACGGGGCCAGCCGTGTGGTGGTCGCCGGTGGCCCTTGGGCCGGTACGCCCTGGCCCGAAGGCATGCTCGATGGCGAGTCGGGGCGCATCGCGGGTGTCCGGTGCGCGATCGTGAGCCCGCGAGTCCAGATCGAGATCAAACGGATGATGCCCGTCTGGGACCCCTCCCGGCCTCGACGACCCAAGGATGCCGAGGACATCGCACGGCTGGAAGCGGCCCTCCAGGCCCGGGAACCTTGATCCGAGCAGGGCGTCGGCGGCGGCCGCCCCCGACGCTCGCTGCTACGCCGGGGCTCCCCCGCTCAGGGGGACGCTTCGTAACGGGAGGCGACGGCAGCAGCCCGCTCGCGCAGGGCGGTGCGCAGCCAGGGCGGAGCCAGGGCCTCCGCGCTCGTGGCGAGCTGCCACAGCGCCCACTCGGCGTGCCTGGCGTCCTGGAAGGTCACCTCCATCCGCAACCACCCGTCGGCATCGCTCTCTTCAGTGAGGACGGCCAGCGCGGTGCCCACCAGTTCCTCGCGACGTGCCGGTATCACCCGTACTCGCACGGTGACTTGGGCGCCGCCTGCTCGGAACTGCGTGCTGCGTTCCTGCCAGGCCAGGCCCAGATCGACCCGGGCCGGCCGCTCTGCGGGTTCGGCGAGTTCCTCGGCGGCCAGGATCCGGGACAGTCGGTACGTACGGTCGGCACCGGACCGTGTGGCAAGCAGGTAGCCCTGCTCGCGTACGGTGACCAGTCCGATCGGATCCACGGTGCGCCACGTCGGCACCCGGTCCACCGCCGCGTACCGGAGGCGCAGCTTGTGTCCGGCGAACACCGCGCGCCGAACTTCGGCCACGACCGCGTCGGGCGCTTCCTGGATGTCCTGCCGACGGGAGAGGAGGTCGGTCTCCGGGTCGATGAGCAAACGCTCGGCTACCCCGGCCGCGGCGTCCCGATGATTTTGGGGCAGCGCATCGACCACCTTGAGCATGGCGGAGGCGAGCGCCGAGCCGAGACCGAACGCCTGTGTGCCGCGCCGCGATCCGGCAATCAGCAGCGCGAGGGCCTCGTCGTGGTTGAGCCCGGTGAGCTCGGTCCGGAAACCGGGCAGCAACGCGAACCCGCCGTGCCTACCACGCTCGGCGTGCACCGGCACTCCAGCGGCGGACAGCGCCTCGATGTCCCGCAGCACGGTACGGGTGGAGACTTCCAGCTCCCGGGCCAGTGCGGTCGCGGACAGCCGACCTCGCTGGCGCAGCAACAGAACCATGGCGACCAACCGGTCGGCGCGCATAGGAATTCTCCCAAGGAGCAGGTGACTTGGAGTGTCACACAACGGGGGCACTCCGACGGCACCCGAGGTGCCGGTCACATCCGAAGTGTCGGTCGATCGATGTGCGGGCGTCCCGCGGGGTCCTGCCACGACAGAGGCCTGGACCTGTAAGCAGTCCTCCCCCGTTACGACCGGCGACCAGTGCGCCGCCGTCAACGTCGTTGATGCCGTCAGCGTCGTTCGCCCCGGACTCGAGCCAGGACGAGGAAGCGGCCGCCACGCCACTTGCTCGCCGGACCCTGCGCTCCGTGGACAGACCTCCAGCTGGCCGCTCTGATCTCGGCGAGGCTGTCCTGCTGTCCTTGCTTCCGCTGTTTCCGGCTCAGTAGCCGTCGTCGACCGTCAAAAGTCCTGCGCCGAGGGGCCGAAAACGCACAGACGCCTCCCTGAGGGCCTCTTCCGTCCCGGAAGGTCCCATCACACCGGGGGTTACCTGTTCGGGCCTCTGAGGGGCCATTCTGCCGGTCGATTTTTGCGGTGATGCGAGAACAATTTCCGTTTAGAGAGATTTACGGCTTGTGGACGGCCCGGGCGCGACGGGCTCGGCGCTGACGCAGTCCGGTCGGACGTCCGACTCAGGTAACGGCTGTACAAGCCGCCTTAAGTCACCCCGCTTGCCGCGCGATCCTTCATGATGGTTCCCCCGAGGCCGTCCGGCCGTGCCCCCGAATGAGGAACAACGCTCACAAGGCCCTCGCCAGCGAATTCGGGTAGCTGGGCGTCCGGGGGTCCGGGCAGCTGCCTCGGCCTGTCGGGCTTCAGCGCACAGCACCCTCTCGACCGAAGCGCCTCGGTGCCGAGCGGTTCGGTAGCGGAACTGATGTCGTCGATCGCGCCGTCCGCCCCTATAGCCGGACCTGCGGGGGCGGGAGCTGACGCTGTTGTCCGCGGACAACAAACTCGGCCGACTCGTCTTCCTACCGAGTTGTCAAACCTCCCCGGCACTCCCCCGACGGCGAGTCCGTACGGCCGTCTTTCGTACGCACTCTGGGTCGCAGGGGCCAGTAGACGTGTTGTCCGCGGACAACGGTGTGCCGATGTTGTCCGCGGACAACACGGTTCAGTGCCACGGTCGGCGATTGCCCTCCCGCCATGTGTTGTCCGCGGACAACAGTCGCGGACTACTCACAGCATGCGTTGTCCGCGGACAACACACTTCCCCACCTTGACGCCGCCCCCGTTCGCCTCGGTTGTGGTCGGGCACTTCGCCCGCGCCCCGCTGTCCGAAGCCCGGAGTCCAGCCCGGAGTCCGGTGTTGTCCGCGGACAACACCCTCCAATACCGGCACTCAGCAGATTCGTTTCGAGGTTGGCCCGGAAGCGACGGCCGTACGAAGCCAGTTCTGCGGGAGCGGATGTCTCGAAGTCGGTGTTACCGCCCGCGTTGTTGATCAGCACATCGAGATGCTCGGGAAGCCCTGTGAGGAGACGGACGAGTGCCTGCGGATCCGTGTGGTCGCACGGAACCGCTCGGACACGGTCGTACTGTCCGGCCACACCTCGTCGAGAGCCTTCAGCCGTCGGCTTATCACCACAACGGCGTCGCCCTCCGACGCGAAGTACTCGGCGATTGCCCGTCCGATGCCCGTACCGCCCCGGTGTCGAGGATGGTGCGAGACAGGCGATGCCTCCCAACGTGTACATTCAGCTCTAAATTTAGAACTAAACGCAAACAGGGGAGAGCTACCTTGGCAAGAGAGCAGAAGACTCAGAGCAAGGACGGGACGTACCCGACCGATGGCGTATCCAGCTACCCGGTACGGGACGTCGCTGCCGCCTGGGAACGAGAACGCCCGGGGACACCTGTCTCCTCGATCGGCATCGTCACTCCGATCTGGCGTCTCGCGAAACTCCTTGGCGACGATCGCCGGCGGATCCTTGCCCAAGCCGAAGTGGACGCGGCCACTCTCGACCTGCTCAGTGTGTTGCGCCGAAGCGGCCCCCCGTACACGCTCAGCACTCGGGAGCTGAGCCGACGCTCACTGGTCACCGCCGGGGCTGTGTCACAACGCGTCGCCCGAGCCGAACGCGAAGGGCTCGTCACTCGTCGCCCTGGCGAAGGACGGCCCCGCAGCGTGCAGGTGATGCTGACACCGACCGGTCACGATCTGGTGGAAAGGACAGTGGACCAAGTCCTGGGCCGGGAAGCCCAGCTGATCAGCAGCTTGAACACCGCGCAGCAAGCCCAGCTTGCCGAGCTGCTCCAAGCCCTCCTCCGGGACGTTCAATACCGCCTGGACGACCACCCGATCACCCACGTCGGAGACGAAGGACACGGCGCGGAGGGTCAACCTGCGTGAGCGAGGCGATTCTGTTGTTGTCCGCGGACAACAGAGTCAGAGGGCTGAGCGGTCCAGTCATGTTGTCCGCGGACAACAGATTCAGTCGAGCAGGCCGGGCTCGGTACGGCCGGTACGGCCGGGCCGCGCTCGGTACGACCTCAGCGTTGTCCGCGGACAACACATCCGGGTACTCCGAGGCTTGCCCCGGTGTTGTCCGCGGACAACACAATGCGGGCTGCTCCCGGTTCCTCTCCGCGATCCGGGCGGATTTGTTGTCCGCGGACAACGCGGCTTGTGTTGTCCGCGGACAACGGATGTCCCTTTTCTCTGGTATCCCAGTGGACGATGAGATGCCTGGTCTCCGGCTGCCCTTCCTCCGCCGAAGGACAGCCCGCCTCTGCTTAAGCTGCCGAAGGACAGCCCGCCTCTGCCCAAGCGCGGCGACTCGGACTGGCTCGTTGGCATGCTGGCAGAGCCGAGGCCGCAGCCGGAGTTGGAGCCGAGGCCGGAGCGGATAGTTCGGCAAGAGCCGGGCAGTCGCGACTGGCTTCGGCTGCTCCTGGCTCTGGCCGCCCGCTCTCCACGGGTCGCCTTCCCTGACAACGCTCACTCGCTAGGACTGCGGCGGCAGCACTCATCATGCTGATGACGATAGGCATCTCGCCGAGGTACAGCCGTGCCTCGTCGACCCTCAGGCAGCAGGCCCGACTGGGGTCTCTCCGACAGGATGACTGTGCGGCGCCGGATCGCTGAACTCCACATTTTCCGAGCGCCCACTTGGCGCCCGGTGCTCGGTAGCGAAAGGCCCTTAGCCCAGACTCGACTCCCCGTGTTGTCCGCGGACAACACGTTCAGCCCGTACGAGCGCCACCCTGCTGTTGTCCGCGGACAACACCTTTCCCTCGCGGGCCCCAAGTCGCCGTCCGATGGAAGCGCCAGCCCACGGCCGGGACCGCTCGCGCGGGGGAGTGGATCGCCGCTCAGGACTGAAAACAGGGCGAGGCAACGGCGGTGCGTTGTTGTCCACGGACAACAACTTCGGCGACACACAGGTACCGCACCCGTCGCGGCGAGCAAAGCAGACCTCGCCGCCCGCCCACGAACTGCGCGCGCCGCGTCGCACTAGTACCGCGCCACCGGGTTTGGGTGCGCGGACCGCCAGCTGAGGGCCCGCCCACGTGGCGAGAGGCTCCCGTAGCCCAGGGCCCGGATCTGCTTGTCGTTGGGTGTCTTCGTTGGGCGTCTTCACGAAGGCGGCCGTCGCAGTCCGTGCGCTTCCGCGAGCGGTCTGGCGGCCACCTCGCGTCCGGTCCATTTCCGGGCTGTCGCGCCAGTTCTCGGTGCCTGCACTGGGCCGATACCCAGCACCGGTGTCACGGCGCCCGCGAACGCGGGCTCTGCATGAAGTTGGCCGGCCCGCAACTTGGCGGGCAGGTCGAATGTGGTCAACTCAACGCGAAGGGGCGCGTCCCAGCGTGGAGCCAGGGCGCGCCCCTTCGGCGGGCTGTCCGGTGCGTTACATGTGGTCGTGCAATTCCTCTACCAGGGCGACGAGTTCGTCATGCGCGAGGCCGGCCGCAAGCGTGCGTGCCTGTGCCTCCGGTGTCGCGCCGAGCTTCTGCACGAGGCTCCGAGCACCGGTGTCGGTCACACGGCCAGCGGATTCGGAGGCCGCCGACTCAGAGGCGCCAGCGTCAACGACAGCGTCGGGGGTGTTTTGCGCGGGCAACAAACCCCCCCGCCCCGCCCCCGCCCTCCGCACCGCGGACGCAGGAGCAATAACCCACCCACGGGCCCAAACCGACGCAGGGGCGGGGCCCGACGCAGGCGCGGGCCCCGACGC
>NZ_JACHEM010000017.1 GCF_014207445.1 Streptomyces candidus
CGTTGTTGCCCGCTGAGCGGGCCAGGTCCGCCGCGTACCGCACCGATCACCGCACGACTACGGCTAGGAGCTTCAGTGGGGGAACAGGTTCCCTTCGTCCAGGACGACGCCTTCCGGCGCATTCTGCCGACCTGGACCGCGGCGGCCGCCCGTCAGGACCGGCCGGTCCGCGTGTTCGTCGCCGGACCGCCCGGCAGCGGGAAGACCGCGGTCGCGGACCTGGTGCAGGAGGCCTTGGACCGGCGAGGTGGGGCGGTCCGTATCAGCAGCGATCTCTACAAGAGCCTGCACCCGCAGTACGCCGGTTTTCTCGCCGACGACGTTCGCACCGCCGGGGTGCGGGTCCGGGCCGACATACGCCGGTGGCAGGAGCAGCTCGCCGCCCAGGCGCGCGCCCGGGGGTATGACGTGGTGATCGAGACGGCCCTGGCGGAGGTGGAGGAGCTCCGGGCGGCCGCGGCCGCCGCCCGTCAGGACGGCGCGCGCCTTGAGCTGGTCGCGGTGGCGGCTCCGCTGGCGCTGAGTCAGGCGGGCATCCTGGACCGGTTCCTGGACGGCGCGATGGAGGGGTCGGGTGGGCGGTATGTGTCCTGGGACAACCACGACACCTGTGCGCAGCGGCTGCTGGAGAACCTGGCGGTGGTCGAGGAGGAGCAGCTGGTCGGGCGGGTGACGGTGGTACGGCGTGACGGTGCGGTGCTGTACGACAACTCCCTCACCGGCGGCACCTGGCGGCGCCGGCCGGGTGCGGCGCGGGCGGTGGTTGCTGAGCGGGAGCGGCCCTGGACGGCCCGCGAGACGGGCCAGTTCCTTTCGGGTCTCGCCCGTACGGAGCGGCGTGTGCACACGGCGGGGATCCCGGAGGACAGCCGTCTGGCGGTGCAGCGCGACGTCGCCAGGGCGGCGGCGCTGGCCGAACCCCTGCGCCGGATCGCGCAGCCGACCCGGCGTGCGCCCGGGGTTGACTACCACCGGCTGTCCCCCGCCGAACACGACTGGACTTTCACGGAGCTGATCGTGCCGGGCTATCTGGATGACGTCCTCACTCAGGAGCGGCCGCGGGTGGTGTACGTGATGGGACAGCCCGGGGCAGGCAAGACGCGGGCCGCCCGTGGGGTGCTGCGGGAACTGCGGGAACAGGGTCGGCGTCCGGTGCGCGTCGTGGGCGAACGGTTCAAGACGCGGCACCCGGACTACCTGGAATTACTCCAGGGCGAGCCGCGGACCGCCGGGGCCCGGATCCGCCCCGACTACACGGCCTGGCAGGAGCGCGCCGAAGCGTGGGTGCGGGAACGGTCCGGCGACATGGTCATCGAGATCGCGCCAGGCAGTGCCGGGCGGTTCCTCGAGGGGGCCGCGCGGTGCCGCCGGGCGGGGTACCGGGTGGAGTTGGTGGTGCTTGCGGTGCGGGCGGCCGACAGCCGTCAGGGCACTGCCGCCCGGTACGCGGAGGTCAGCCGCGGCGGCATGCCCGCCCGTTTCACCAGCACGGCCGGGCACGACCGCTGCTTCGCGGCTGTCACTGACGCCCTCGCGGCCGCCGAACACGACGGCGCGGGTCCGCTGGTGGACCTCGTGCAGGTCGTACGGCGCGATGGCAGCGTGGTGCACCACAACACCCGGGCCCCGGACGGACGGTGGGACCGCCCTGCGGACGGGGTACGGATGCTGGTCCAGGAGCGGCTGCGCCCGTACACCCAGGACGAGGCGAAGGTCTTCCTCGACCTTCACGGTGAGCTGTGGAGCCTGCTTCCCCGGTACCGGGGCGAGTTGGAGGAAACCCTCCAACTCGCCCGCCTGCTGCTGCCCGGGGCCCGTCGCCTGCACGCCGTGGGCACACCGCTGGCCGCCGTGCCCGAGGCAGAGCATGCGGTGCCGCTCGCGGTGGGCTACTGCCCGGTGAGCTCTTCCAAGAGAGCGGCGTAGCGGGCGGCAATGCGGCTGATCTGGGCGGCGTCGGCGCCCTCGGGAGCGTCTTCAAGGGCCGTTTCGTCCTTGGCTGCCTCCCGCTCACCAGCGGCCAGAGCGGCGAGACGTTCCTGATCGGGTTCCGGCGCCCGGCGCTCTGCCTGGATCTGCCGCCGGTACCAGGCGATGACCTGGCCCACGAGCTCAAGGGCGGCCTCGTGACTGACCGGCCGCGGCTCCGGGGAACCGGATGCGGGCGCGGGGTCGTGGGGGGTCGGGTCGTTCATGGGGTCCGCCTTCACATCGGGAATGAAAGATCATTTTGGGTGGCCGGGGCCAAGCCCACCAAGGCAACGCTGGCCAGGCCCGGTCCTCTACGCACCTGGCGGGTGCGTGCCGTTACGCCTCCTCTGCCCAACCGGGCCCCCGTGCACATAGGTTGGTGGCCGGTGATCACGCGCGGGGGTGGGTATGGCGGGGCGGGACTTACGGGCACTGTTCGGGTCGAACGACCGAGGCGTCACGGCCGGGGAGGCGTTCACGAACCGGGAGGGCCAGTGGCAGCTGGTCGCGGCCGCGCTCACCGAGCACCTGCAGCAGCTGGCTCAGCCCGGCTTCCGCATCGACGACTTCGAAGCACCCCGCCGTAATCTCCTGGCCTTCCACGGCGTCGGCGGCATCGGCAAGACGGTGCTCTCCCGCAAGCTGGAGAGCACCCTGAAGGACACGACGGACCGCCCGGCGCAGTGGGGCGCGCCCGTCTGGCCCGCGGGATGGCGGATCTGGCCGGTGCGGATCGACCTCGCCCGCTCCGCCGGCACCGACTTCGAGCACGTCATCCTCACGATCCGTCTCGCGCTCGCCGAACTCGGGCACCCGCTGCCCGCCTTCGACATCGCCCTGCGCCGCTACTGGGAGCGTCAGCACCCCGGGGAGCCGCTGGAGGAATACCTGCAGCGCAGCACCCTTACCACCAGGTTCGGGAAGAACCTGCCGCAGCAGATGCAGTCCGCGCTCTCCGACGTCGCCCAGGCGCTGCTGCTGCCCGGCACGGTCGGCACCGTCGTCGGCCAGGTCACCGGATCCCTGGTCAGTGCGCTGCGCGAACGCCGCCAGTCCGTACAGGCCCTGGCTGGGTGTGCCCGGCTCGCCGACCTCCTGGAGGCGGAAGCCGACCTGGACGCCCTCTCCTACTACCCGCACCTGCTGGCCTTCGAGCTCGCCCAGCTCCCCGCCGACAAGCGCGTGCTGCCGGTCATCCTCCTCGACACCTTCGAGGACGTCGGCGACCGCACCCACCGCGACCTGGAACGCCTGCTCCAGCGACTGGTGTGGCTGATGCCCAACAGCTTCTTCGTGATCACCGGGCGCTCCCGGCTGCAGTGGGCGGAGCCCGCCCTCGAAGGTCAGCTCGACTTCACCGGTCCCCACGCCTGGCCCGGCCTCGCCGCCCACGACATCCCCCTCCCCCGCCCCGCCACGGGGACCTCCCGGGGACGGCAGATCCTGGTCGGGGACTTCAGTGCCGAGGACTGCGAGGACTACCTCGCCCGCCGCCTCACCACCCCCAGCGGGCAACCGCTCCTCCCCGCGGGGCTGCGGGCGGAGATCGCCGCGCGCTCGCACGGGCTGCCGCTGTACCTCGACCTGGCGGTAATGCGGGTACTGGAGATCCGCCGCACCGGCCGCATCCCGGTCCCGGCCGACTTCGACGGCGGCTTCCCCGCCCTCATCACCCGCACCCTCCAGGACCTCACCCCCGAAGAACGGCACGTCCTGCGAGCCGCATCCCTCTTCGACGCCTTCGACACCGAACTCGTCGTCACCACCGCCGGCCTCACACACGAGGGCGCTGCCCGCCGGCTCATCGAGCGGCCCTTCGTCCGCGACAACCCCTTCGGCCTGTGGCCCTACTACCTGCACGCCCTGATCCGCACCACCCTGCGCACCGCCCCCGACGCCACCGACGACACCTGGACCCCCACCGACTGGACACAAGCCGCCGACCGCGCCCTCACCTCGCTGGGCACCCAGTGGCAGGCCCACACCGGACCCGGCGGCCGCCGGCTTCTGGTCGGCGCCCTGCGCCAAGGCCTCGCCCTGGCCCGGGACTTCCACCTCGACCTCGGCTGGCTCGCCGACGGAGCCTGGGCGTACGTCGGCGACTCCGTATGGGAGCCGCTCGCCCCGCCCGCCCCGCACAGGCCCGGCCCGGCACGGCTGGAGACGGCCGCCGACGCCCTGGTCGAACTCCTCAGCACCCTCGCCCGGCGGCAACACCAGCACCGCTCGCACACCGTCGCCCGCCTCACCGCGGTCATCGACAGCCAGCTGCTCCCCGACGACCTGCACCACATGGCCCTGTACTACCGGGCCAAGGCCCACCGCGACCTCGGGAACAGCCCCGCCTCCCGCACCGGCATGCAGGCCGTCGCCGACGGCCAGGGCCGCCTCGCTCCCGCCGCCCGACGCGGACTCGCCCATCTCGCCCGCATGGCCGGCGACTTTCCCACCGCCCTCACCACCGCCCGCACCCTGGGCTGGAACGGCCGCCACCACCGCGTCCAAGGCGACATCTGGTGGCCCCACGGCGACATGGACCGAGCCGCCACCGCGTACGCCGCAGCCCGCGACGAAGCCGAAAACCACGGCGTCACCGGAGAACGCGGCAACAGCCAGGCCCACCGCGCCTTCGCCCTCGCCTTCACTGACCCATCCGTCGCTGACAACGAACTCGCCCTCGCTGAGCATCTCCTGGCGGGCGTGGACCTGCGCGCCACCACCCTGATCACCCACATCGCAGCGCTCGCGCGCGACGCCGGCCGCACCGACGCCGACATCGACCACCGCGCTCAGGTACTGCGCGCCGAAATCACCGCAGCAGGCGTGACGTACACCGAACTCGCCCTGGACCTCGCCCTCGCCTTCCACTACGCCGTCCGCAACGACCAAGACCAAGTGGCAGCGACGATCGCCCGGCTGCGAGACAACACCCGCGGCGACGACTTCGCCTACTACAGCGACATCGCCGCCTTCATGGCCGACCTGCCCCCTGAGGAAGCCTCCCCCACGCGATGGATCGACGGCCCCGAGCGCGCCCGTACCCGCTGGCACACCCTGGTCAACGCCCGCCGCGCACACTTGAACGAGACGTAAAAGCGGATATCGAGCCGGTGACCGTCGACGCCCGGTCCGGGTTTTGTCCTCCGTCGATATCCGCCCGGCGCAAGATGCGCTGGGGTACGTGCACCGATTACAGGACGCCTGATTTTCTGCATGCATGCCGACGCAATTGCGCGTGCCCGCCCCGGCCGGAGCCGGGGCGGGCACGCGAAACAATTACCGAGTGCTGCGCACCCAGAGAGCGTCAGATTGCAGATAGATCGACTCCACTGCCGTAGGAAATCTTTCTACAAACCTTCCTCTTTGCGCCTATTTTTCGTTGTGCGCTGCCATATGAAGGCAAGCGGGTATGCGACAAGCCCCACTACCACCGCCCACGCCACGAGCCACAACATATCCAGCGTTCCCCATTGCACTGAGGGGATCACAAAGGGACCTGAAGCCAATAGCAGAATGATAGCGATGATGAGCCTTGTTTGATCATCGCCGTTTCGCACAGCTCGCACTCCTCGATCAGATAATTCGCTGTCTCCAGGCCGGCGGGGGCCGATTTGGAGAAGCGTCCGATGTGGGGGTCGTGGTAACGGGGCCTGAGGTTTTCAGGTTATCCCTTTCGCTGGGGCGGACGCGTAAAAATTGACTAGGCGGGACCTAGCAGCGACACGGGGCCGGGCAGAGAGTGTCTGCCTGGCCCCGTGTCTCATCGCCCGTCGGTGCACCTCTGGCCGTGTCGCCACCGCCTCAAATGACGCCGACCGCCATGAGCAATCCAGCGATTGCCATGATGGAACCTACGAGGATGAACATGATCCGACTGAAAACCTTCATCGGCTTGCCGCCGGTGATCCCGAATATCTCCTTAGAGCTCGCTACGCTTCCTCGGGTGAATCGCCCCGAAAAGATGGCAAAGCAAGCGCCAAAGATCGCGAGGAAAATGCCGAGCAAGCGGTCCATATGGTGTCCTTCAGTATCGGTTCATGAGGTCTCTTGATCCTACGTATTCTACTGTGGCTGAGCATTTACCTGTGCTCCAAGCAGTGCCGACTCCACCACCGCCGTCCCACCCCCCGGCGTCCCTGCTGACGGTGCCCACTACGGGCCCTACACCGCAGCTGCCCTGGGCTGACCAGCCGCTGTCCGTGTCTCCGCTGTCTGCGGTGAAACCACCGTCGACTCCAGGCGATCCTGCGCCGAAGGACACGGTCGGGTGCAGTTCTTTGCCATCACCCTTCAGGCCAATGCCGATGCAGATTCCGAAACAGGCTTCGATGCCGATGTTTCCGGTCGCCAGCCCTGACGGGTCGATTTTGTTGACGGGGTCGCCTTCGGCGTACAGATACGGGTTCTGCTCCTGGCCGGAAGGGTCGGGGCTGGTGAAGCGACCGATGCGCGGGTCGTAGTACCGCGCCTTGAGGTGGTACAGGCCCGTCGGGTCCTGGTAGCCGCCCGCGAAGCGGTAGGGCTGGGGGACCTTTTCGGTGAAGGTGCCGTCGACGCCGCGGGGGCTGTAGCGGTATTCGTTCACCTTGGTGCCGGTCTCGTCCGCGAGGCGAGGGCGGAACCGAGTAGAAGCCTTCTACTGCGCATCGCGCAGTAGAAGGCTTCACCTAGGCCAGGATGCCGGTAGCCCGCCGGAACTCGAACATCATGCTCACTCTCTCTTGCCGGACCTCATTACCTGAGCCGCGCAAACGAAAGTGACGATGGCAGCAGACACCGCCGTCACATAGGTGATCGAGGACTTTCCACCCGGGCCGATCAAGAGCAACAGGCACAGCACGAGGCTGAAACCTCCGAGCACTATCCATCCTGTACGGGACAAGGTAACTCCGTTTTGAGAGAGTCGAACTGACTAGTCGCGCAGTGTGGTGATGTACGCGACGGCTCCTGAAGCAGCAGAAACAGCGCCACATGCCACGCCAACGGGCACATTGCCCGAGCCGGCTGCTATCGCTGCGCAGCCACCAGTACCGGCAGCTACTCCACCAGCTGCCTTTCCAATAATCTTCCGGGTCTTTTCGTCGCCGCACAGTGCAGGCCCAGCAGCCAGGCGAAAGACCTTGTTGTCACACGCGTCGGTGCCTTGCGGGTCAACGAGGTTGACAGGGTCGCCCTTGGCATACAGGTACGGGTTCTTCTCCAGACCGGAGGGGTCGGGGCTGGTGAAGCGTCCGATGCGCGGGTCGTAGTAGCGGGCCTCGAGGTGGTAGAGGCCCGTCGGGTCCTGGTAGCCGCCGGCGAAGCGGTAGGGCTGGGGGACCTTTTCGGTGAAGGTGCCGTCGACGCCGCGGGGGCTGTAGCGGTATTCGTTCACCTTGGTGCCGGTCTCGTCGGCCATGGCCAGGACGGAGCCCAGTGCGTCGGTGAGGTAGTAGTACGACTTGCCGCCGGTCGTCATGGAGTTGAGGGTGCCCGAAGCTTCCCGGTTGAATCGCATGTCGCCGGTCGGGTCGGTCTTGCCGGCCAGGCCCAGGGGGCCGTTGTGCAGGGTGGTGTCACCGTAGTAGAGGCGCTCGGACTGGTCGGTGGAGCCGTAGAGGCCCACGTACTTCTTGCCCGCGACGGTGACCGAGGTCTGCTGGGAGTGGTCGGACCAGATGCCGCCGGTGCGGGCGCGTTCGGCGCCGCTGGCACCGTCGGTTTCGTTGCCCGCCTTGTCGTAGCCCCATCCTGCGGTGGAGCCGGCGCGGGAGATGAGCTGGGAGGCGTCGTTGTAGGTGAGGGCGATGCCGGAGGGGCAGCCCTTCGTCGAGCCCTGGGAGGTGAGGTTGCCTGCCGGGTCGTAGCAGTACTGGTAGGACGCGGCGAGGGTGGTGCCCTTCATCTCCTCGGAGTAGGAGAAGCGGCCCGCGCTGTCGTACTCGTAGGTCTTCTTCAGACCCATCACGCCGTCGGTGGCGGTACGGATCTTCGTCCCGTCCTTGCCCGCACCGTAGGTGTAGGTGTAGGAGGTGTTCGTCAGGGTTCCCTTGGGTGAGGTCGCCTTGATGGTGGTGGGGCGGCCGGACTTGTCCGGGGTGACCTCCTGGACCGTGCCGCCCGGGTAAGTGGTCTTCGTACGGACGTCGTTGGCGTTGTAGGCGTACGTCGTCGTCTTGCCCGACGGTTCCTTCAACGCGGTAAGACGGTTGGCCGCGTCGTAAGTGTAGTCGGTGAGGCCGGAGGGGTCCTTGTAGGTGTCGACGTTTCCGGCCGGGGTGTAGGTCAGCTCGGTCTGGGAGCCGTTCTGGAGGGTGCGGATCGTCTCGCGGGACAGCGGGTCGAAGGCGTACTTGATCAGACCGGCGTCGTCCGTGCGCTGCGAGAGGTTGCCGTCGCCGTCGTAGACGTAGGTGACCGTCGTGGTGGAGGAGGACACCTCCGTGATGCGGTCACGGCTGTCGTACTTGTAGACCGCGTTCACGCCCCGGCCGTCGACCATCGTCTCGATGCGGCCGGACCCGTCGTAGGTGTACGTGGTCTTGCCCAGCGGTGCGGGCGGGGTGACCTCGATCAGGTTGCCCTTGGCGTCGTACTGGAACCTGGTCACCTTGCCGCGGGCGTCGGTCAGCGTGCACCGCTGGCCCTCGAACCCGCCGCACGTCGGGGTCGCCTTGTTGTACGTGAACTTCTCCGTGCCACCGCCCGTACCGGTCACCGCTACGGATTCGGTGTTGCCGGCTGCGTCGTAGGTGTAGTTGGTCTTCTCGCCGTCGGGCATTTCCTGGTTGCCGGGCAGGTCCATGCCGGATTTCGTCGTGTACCCCCCGGCGAGCGCGGTGGCGCCGGTGGGGAGCTTGGACGAGGTGGGGTTGTTGCGGGCGTCCCATCCGTAGACCGTCTCGTTGCCGGGCGTCGTGCCGGTGCCCATGGCGTCGGTGGCGGTCTTGACGTTGTGATTCGCGTCGTAGGTCGTGGAGCGCGAGTGGCCCAGGGCGTCGATGGTCTTGGTGACGCCGCCGTCCTTGTTCAGCTCGTAGGTGGTGGTGTGCTGTTCGGGGTCGGTGACCTTCGTCTTCCCGGCCTCGTACGCGTAGGTGTGGGTCGGGCCCGTGTGGGCGTTGCCGTTGAAGGCGGTGGCCCGCTGCATGGAGGTGAGGCGGTTCTGGGCGTCGTAGCCGAAGTTGGTGACCCGGCCGTCCGGGGTGGTGATCCGGGTCAGGCGGCGCGAGGAGTCGTAGCCGAAGGCCGTGGACTTGCCGGCCGTGTCGGTGGTCCTGGCCAGGTCACCGGCGGCGTTGAGGTCGAAGACGGCGGTGCGGCCGGTGTGGTCCTTGGCCTGCCACTGCGACGCGTCCGTCTTCACCAGGTCCACCGAGCGGCCCGAGCGGGTCTCGGTCAGCTTGAAGCCCTTGTGCTCGGGGCCGGAGTCGTGCTGCGTGACGGTGATCGTGCCGTTGTTGCGGTCGGTGACCTTGGTGAGGGTGCCGCCCGCGTTGTACGTGTCCTTCGAACCCGACTTGCGGTCGGTCAGCGTGTACGTGCCGTCCGCGTTCTTCGCCAGGTCCTTGGAGTACCCGGCCGGGGTCGTGTACGTCCCGTCCGCCTTCTTCACGAAACTCAGGGACTCACCCGTGGCGTCGTAGACCACGACTTCGGTGTCGGTGATCTGCGCGTACCGTTCCCAGCCCTGCCACCAGCGCTGCGAGACCTTGCCCCACGGCGCGTCCATCGAGTTGTAGGTCCGGGTCAGCTGCAGGCTCTGGCCGACACCCGGCACGTCGAAGTCCGTACCCGCGAGCATCAGGTTGCCGGTCGAGTGATTCACCCTCGCGACAAGGGAGTCCGTGACCCGGATGTCGGAGATCTTGTGCCAGGGCACCGCACCCTGCCCCTTGGGCACCTCTGCCAGCAAGGGTGCCGCCGGCGCCGCCAGGCGGGCCTTCTGCGACGACTGCGCGCGCTGCTCCTGTGCAGCGCGCCAGGCTGCCCGGTCCTTCGACGGCGCCGCCTCCGGCTCCGGGGCGACGGCCTTGTTCGAGCCCACCTTCACCGGCGGTATCGGGAGCTTGGGTGCGTCCTTGCCCCATACGGAGTTCGCAGGCATCGGCGGCGGCTCCACCGGATCAGCCATCGCCGGCAGCGTGGTGGCGCCCAGAGCCAGCACGGACAACGCCACGACCACTGACCGTCTTGCCCGTATCTGCGTGCGGGCATGGGTGTGCTTCTGCATCAACTTCCCCCCATGGAAAGTCACTTACCGCTAGCCCCGAATGGCCACCGGAGGCGCACACAGTCACACACTCCGCACACAGAGAAGCCTGAGATACCCCGAAGAAGCGAACACATGCACGCAGGAATAAGCCCCTCCGATTGAGGGTGAAATGGCAGGACATCTCCTGAAGGGGATGAAGGTTTTGGCGGAGGAAGCGGAGATTTCACCGGAGAATCTGGCCTGTACCTTTCCCTGACGGCACGTGACCGTTTGCTTCAGAGAAGGCAGGCATATGTCTGCGTTGCTCAGGGTGCTGAGGTGCGAACAGTGCCCGGCAGGACGTTGGAGCTCCCTCGCTGCGCACTTCCACCCCTCCGTAGCGTGGCCGTCCAGCTTGGGGCACAGCTTTGGCCAGGTCCGGCAGGGGAGGCAATTTGCAGAAGGGCATGTGTGCGGCGCGGTTGAGCTGGCGTCACTTCGCCGTCAGAAGCCATCCTCGGAAGGTGCGCGGCCAGGTGCCGGAACAGCTGCATGCGGACAGCAGGGCGACCTCACGCAAGGCAAGGAAGGGATGGTTGGTGTCACAGTGGGCGCAGCACTGCGACGACTTTCCCGAGGATCGCCGTGCTGCTCTTCACCGGGATGGGGTCGAAGGCGGGGCTGCATGGCATCAGCCATAATCTGCCGTCTGCGATCTGCAGCTTCCTCACGGTGGCTTCGCCGTCGTCGTCGTCCAGCAGGGCGGCGACGATGTCGTTGTGTGCGGCAATGCGCTGACGCCGCACGGTGAGCACGTCACCATCGCATATCTGCGCCTCGTTCATGCTCTGGCCGCGCATCGTCACTGCGAAGAGCTCCCCCTCCCCCACCACACGGCGCGGCATGGGCAGCATCTCCTGGCCCTGCGGTCCGCTCTGGTGCGGTGCATCGACAGTGAACCGGGTGATCAGCGGGACCCAGGCCACCGCGGGCTGCTGCTGGTCTTCCTCGACGTGCTGCGCGAGGTGGCTGGCGAAAGCGGTGGGCTGCGGGTCGCTGACGAGAGCCAGTGCGCGGGCTGTGAGAGCGCAGGCGCGCGGGCGGTGGGGGTCGCGGTGCAGGAAGCCCTTGCGTTCCAGTTCCCTCAGATGGTGGGCGACCGAGGTGGTGGAGGACAGGCCCACCGTCTTGCCTATCTCGCGCATCGACGGCGAGTAGCCCCGGGTGCGTATCGAAGCGGTGATGCAGTCCAGGACGGCCCGCTGGCGGAGCGTCAGGAGGTCCGCATCATCGCGCGCGGGCGTGACGCCTAAGTGGATGGCGCTGTCGTTCATGGCCCGCCCTCTTGTCGATCTTGAACAGGCCGACCGTAGCCCGCCCGCCAGGCAAAGGGAACACACCTGTCCTGCGCAACACACTGGCGCAGGACAGTGCTCGGGCCAGGACCTGGCTCACCGCGGAGCCGTCGAGCAGTTCTGGTATTTGGTGCAGGGGGGCCAGGGCTTGGCGGCACGAATTGTGCAGCACGACGTCCTCGGAGTCACGCCAGTGATCACGCAGCCGATCGCGGGTAGGTAGAGGTAGCACTCGGAGCGCCGAAGGCCTGGTGTGCCCGCTACGGGGTGAGGTCCAGGACGCGGACCGCCTCGCTCTCCCACCGCTTCGGGGTGGTAGTGGCGATGACCGCTCCGTCGGGTCGGTCGGGGGTGGGTTGCGCGGCGTACTGGCTGTGTGCGGGCGCCCACGTCTCCTGTTGGGCGACGGCCAGCGCGGCGGTCAGGTCGAGGTCCAGGACGGTGATCCCGGGCATTGCGGCCAAGTGCTCGGCAGTACCGGGGCGGGCCCGGTCGGCTTCGACGAGGGCGCAGGCCGGGGCGTAGAGGAACCAGTCGGCTTCGGCATGGGCGCGGTGGATGAGCCGGGAGGCCAGCACGTTGCCCTGGCCGATAGCGGCCATCGCGCTCTCGTCCAGGACGATGTGCATCGCCCCGCTCACCGGGGCTGCGCCTGGGCGAGACGCCGGTCGAGCTCGTTGTCGAGGTTCTGCTCCTCGATTTTGGTGGGGGCGTACCCGTTCCACTCCTGGAGTGCGATCCGGGCGGCGGCCGCGCGGTCGGCGCGTTCCTGCGGGGTGAGGAGGGTGTCGGCGAGGCGGGCCAGGTAGGCGCGCAGCGATAGTCCTTCGGCGGCCGCGATCGCGGCGAGCCGGTCCTTGGCTTCCTCGGGGATCCGGACGTTGGCATCAGACATGGGGAAACTCCTTCCGGTGCCAGCAGGATACGTACCCGTACCCGTACCCGTCAGGTAGCGGGCGACAGCAGATTCCTGTTCTTCGACCTGCGTGCGTCAGTTGACAGCGACTCGCAGCCCGTACAAGGCGCCGGAGCTGATGGCTGCGGCCTGCTCCTGGAGGTCGTTCTCGGTGAACTCGAGGAGCGCTCGGTTTGCGGCCCGGCGCAGCAGTGGGACCACGCTGGCCGGTGGGCGTCCGCGCTGGGTGGCGGCGAGCGAGGCGAATGCATCCTCGTAGCCCGTGTAGGGGGTGGGAGTCGCGTTCATGTTCATGGCAGTTCCTGGAGCTGTGCGGGTCCGGTGTGTTCGAGGGCGGTTGCGGTCCGTGCCGCGGCAGAGCCCGGTGCAGGGTGCGGACGGGGTGCGGCTGCGCGTGCGCGTGGTGAGCGGGTGCGGTCCGGTACCGCGAGGGAGGCGGGTACCAGGGCCGTGTTGCCGAAGCGGGCGCGGAGGCGGTCGGCGACTGCCTCGACGGTGCGGGCATTGTCGTCGACGGGGTCGAAGGTGAGCTGGTAGGAGGCGTCGGTGACAGGGGCCAGTGCTTCGGCGCGGAGGGTGAGGGCGCGTACGCGGGCCCGCTGGAGTCCGAGCAGGGTGTGGATCTCGTAGGCGGTGGCGGCCAGCGTCCGGCTGTGCTGGGTGGGCTCGGGAAGGGTGCGGCTGCGGGTGGTGGTGCTCCGGTCCGCGTACTGGACGGTCACCGAGAGGGTGCCGGCGACCTGGCGGGTGGTGCGCAGGCGCAGCCCAAGTTCCTCCGTGAGTTCCAGGAGTGCCTTGCGCTGGGCGGCGGGCGCGAGGGTGTCGTGAGGGAAGTCGCGGCGGGCGCTGATCGATTTGGCCAGTTCGCCGGGTGCTACGGGGCGGGGGTCGATGCCGTGGGCGCGCTCGTGCAGGAGGCGTCCGGTGGCGGTGCCCAGGATGCGCTGGAGGGTGAGCAGCGGGGTGTCGGCGAGGGCGCCGATGGTGTGCAGTCCGTACCGGGTGAGGGTTCGGGCGGTAGAGGGGCCGATCCCGGGCAGGGCGGCGGCAGGGCGGGGCCGCAGGAACGACTCGACCTCGTCGGGAGCGATCAAGGTGGTGCGGCCGGGTGCGGTGAGGTCGGCGGCCATCGAGGCGATCAGCCGGGTGGGGCCTGCGCCGATGCTGGTGGGAATGCCGTGCAGTCCGGCCACCCGCATCTGGATCATTGCCGTGAGTGCGGCGGCGTCCTTGTCGAAATGCCGCAGCGCCCCGGTGATGTCGAGCTCCGCGCTGTAGTCCTGCGGCAACGGCTGCACCCAGGGAGTAAAGCTCTGCAGGAGCTCCAGGAGGTCCTCGTACTGCTCTTGGCTCGCGGACCCGTGCTGGAGGTGGAAGTGGACGCGAAGGATGGAGCGGTGGTTTTGCATGGGAGCTCCTTCCTTGCGGGGTGCGCCTGACCGTTTTCGAATGCTTGTTCGAAGCGTAGCGAGTGGAGTCCCCGAGTGCGAAAGGAGCGACAAGGCAGGAGGTGAGGGCGGCCGTCAGTCCCCGTGCCGCAGCCGCACGAAGCGGATGCTGGGGTGGCGCCCGCTGACCACGTGGAATTCGGCAATCGGGCCGTCGGACACCTGGTGAATCACCCGCCCGTCGGTGGTGTGCCCGGCAGGGGTGAGGCGGTCGGCGACGGCCGCGCCGACCTGTGCGGCCGCGACGGCATCCAGGCGCACCGTGGTGGTCAGCGGGCTGTTGTCGGCGAGTTCGGCCACCACGGCGTGTGGGCGGCGCGGTGAGCTTCTTCGGGATCACCACGTGCGACCCCGAGGCCGTCACCGACCGCCTGGCGGCGGCGATGGACGCCCTCTGAGCCCTGGGGACCTGATCAGGCCGGGGCCGTGGGGCGGGCGCGCACGAGCTCGGGGTTCGCGTATTTCGGTCGCTTGCCCCGCTCCGGCGCATGCCTCCGCCTCAGCCAGGTAGCGCGCCACCGGGCCCAGGGTCAGCATTCCGCTGGCGGCGCCGGCGTGCTCGGCACGGGCATCGCGCAGGGCAGCTCCGGCGCGTGCGGCGATTCCGCGCTCGCCGAGGCGTACGGCAGCGCGGGCGGTCAGGCACCACAGCGCCTCCTGCATGTGGTCACGCGGTGGCTCGGGCACCGCGTTGAGGGCGGCACGGGCCTCCTCGACTCGGTCCTGGGCGAGCAGCACGAGGGGGCGCCCCCAGGGTCGGTACGGGCCCCAGTCGAGGTGAGGGTCGGTGGGCGCGGGCCGGTCGTGCAGCAGGCGCAGCCCCAGTAGGGCGAGCGGGAACAGGCCCCGGTGCAGCCCCGGCATTCCGGCCGCCTGGAGGGCGTCCTCGGCAGCGCGGTAGTGCGCTGCCGCCGTGGCGGCGGTCGGTCCGCCGGGTTCGGCGCTGCGGGCGGCCGTGGCCCGCGCCCGGAACCACCCGGTGAGGACGGAGACGAGGGGCGCCTCGGTGGTAGCGGCGAGCTGTTCGGCTGCCTTGGCGTGCGAGGTTGCGGCGTTGAGGTCGCCGAGGGCCGAGGCGGATTGCAGGCGGACGAGTCGGCCGAGTACAGCGAAGTTCGGCAGCTCGTGCCGGGTGGCCAGGTCGAGGATCTCGGCGCCGATCCGGTCCCGTACCGCCGCGAGCCCGGGGCGGGTGAAAGACTGCAGGAATACCCCGTTCAGGGCGAACGCCAGCAGGGCGGGATCGGCCAGGTCCCGTGCCAGCGCCTCCGCCTGCCGTGCTGCCTGCTGCGCGCGCTGCAACTCGGTCCTAGACAGATCGGCGCTGCGGCTCTCGACGGCGACCGTGGCCAGCAGGCGGGCGGGCAGGTCGGCGGGGCTGTCGGGGTCGAGCGCGCTGAGCGTGCGCTCGGCAGCCGCGACGACGGCGCGGGACTGCGCGGGGTCGTCGGCCCGGCTCCAGAGGGCGGGCACGTCGTAGGCGCCGATGATCCGGGCGGTCAGGGAGAGGTCTCCCGTGCGTTCCGCCGCCTGGACGGCGGCGAGGCGGTCGCGCCGCGAGTGGACGAGGGCGTCGCCCCCCGCCAGTGCGAGGGTGCGGGCCAGATCCACGGTGGTGCGCGGACCGAGACGGACCCCATGGCCGGTCCATGCGGTACGTGCGCCTTCGGGGGGCACGTACCCGTTGAGGATGTCCGTCTCCAGGCGTTGGAGGTCGGCACCAGGGTCGAGCCCGAGTTGATCAACGAGCATCACGCGGGCGCGGCGGAGGGTGGCCAGCGCGTCGGCCTGGCGGCCCGCGCGGTAGAGCGCGCGGGCAAGCAGCCCCCACGTCGGCTCGCGCCACGGATGTTCAGCAACGTGGGCACCAAGTTCGGCGACGAGATCGGCCCCTTCCCCGGAGTCGAGGAGGATGCGGGCGCGCAGTTCCGCCCCCTCCAACCTCAGCTCCTCCAGTCGGGCCCGCTCCCGCTGCGCCCATGCGGAGCCGGTCACATCGGCGTAGGCGGATCCACGCCAGTCCGCGAGTACCCTGCCGAGGTCGGTCACCGCGTCGGGGTCGCGCCGGGCTCGGGCCAGGGTGTCCTGGAACCGGTGGACGTCCACGTCCTCACGCGGCAGGCGCAGCGCGTAGCCGGGACCTTCGGTGACGAGTACGCGCGGCGGATCGCGGGGCGGCCGGTGAGGTTCGAGGGCGCGGCGCAGCGCGGCGACGAACGTACGCAAGGCGCCCACGGCGCGGGCCGGCGGGTCGGTCCACAGGTCGTCGACAAGGCTGTCGGTGGTGACCATGCGTCCCTCGGCGACGACGAGCCGGGCGAGTACTTCGCGATGGCGGGGTCCGCCCAGGTCAACCGGACTGCCGTCGTCGCGGAAGGCCCGCACGGCACCGAGCACGTCGATTCGCATGCCCCCATCCTCTGTGCCAGGGGTCGGCTGCGCCCAACCGTACTGATCGACTGCTGATCGCCGTCGCCCAGGCTGATCCGGTCAGTCTCCCACCCGAAAAGACGGCCCTTCATGACGCTCACCATTCCCGGCTTCGATCACATCCGCCTGCCCGGTGCGGACGGTGTGGAGCTGTCTGCCGCTGTCGGCGGCAGCGGCAGTCCGGTCGTGCTGTTGCACGGTTTCCCCCAGACCCACCTGATGTGGCGACATGTCGCCGAGCGGCTCGCCGACGGGCACACGGTGATCTGTCCTGACCTGCGTGGCTATGGCGCCAGCGACAAGCCGGCGGTCACCGGTCCCGATGTGTACGCCAAGCGCACCATGGCCGCCGACGTCGTGACTCTGGCGGCGGCCCTCGGCCACGAGCGCTTCGCCCTCGTCGGCCACGACCGGGGCGCCCTGGTCGCCTTCCGGGCGGGGCTGGACCACCCCGAGACCATCACGCACCTGGGCATCCTCGACATCGTGCCGACGCTCGACATGTGGAACGTCCTGCGCGGCGCCTCGGCGGCGGTCGGCTACCACCTCTTCCTCATGGCGCAGCCGCCAGGTCTGCCGGAGGCGATGATCGCCAACAGCGCGGACGCGTTCTTCGGCTCGTTCCTCGACGCCTGGGCCAACGACCCGATCGCCATACCGGACGATGTCCGTGCCGAGTACCTGCGGGCGAGCGCCGCGGCGGTGACGTCGATCGTCGCGGACTACCGGGCCTCGGCGGGCATGGACGTCACGCACGACCAAGCGGACCTGGACGCCGGGTCGCAGCTGGCCATGCCCGTGACGGTCGTCCAGCAGGACTGGGGCGCGCAGCTGGGCTACGACGCTGCTGCGGTATGGAAGGCGTGGGCGCCGGACCTGGACCACCGGCTGACCCGAGCGGGGCACTTCATGGCCGAGGAGACACCCGACGAGATCGCCGAGGCCATCCAGGACCTGCTGGCCCGCTGAGCCTCCTGCTCCCGAGTCGCCGACTGGGCCACGGACGGTCGGCGAACCCTAGGTTTTCGGCGATGGACCGGTCCGGGCGCTGCGAGGCCAGGAACAGCTCCAGTCCCAGGTGTGGACGCTGGGGTGCCGCCGGGGGCTATTCGTCGGTCATGGCCGGGTCGCGCAGCGGGCGCAGCGAGCCGTCCCCATGGGAGCGGACGATCGGATACCGGCCATGGAAATTAATGAGTTCATGGACCAGCGGAGAGAGCCGGGAGCGGATCTCGGATGAGATGGTCAGCCCGCCGGCAACCACGTCCAGAGCGGCAACAACATCAGCCTGGGACCCGGTATCGCTCTCGGAGACGGCTGTCGTATCGACAGCGGCGTCACCCTCGCTGCCCGCATCATCCCCGCCCACCACACCCTCAGCGCACCCCACACCACCGAACTCCGCGTCCGGCAGCAACGCCGATCACCGCCGCGGGGCCCAGTGGCGGATCAACCCACTGACCCGCCCTCAGCTGGTTCTTTATCGTCCTGACCGCTTCGAAGGCGCGTGACTAGATTCGACCGCCTCCTGAGTAAGGTTCTGGCCATGGCTCAGGGAATGCGGCGGCAGCCCAAGGTGGACTTGGACAGCGGTGTCGAGGACGCGACGCTGCTCATCCTGGAGTGGCTCGGAGAGCAGGGTGTCGGTGCCATGATCCGGATCGACGCGGAGCGCGTGCGGGACGGTCGGCCCGCGTGGACGTTTGCCGCTTCTGGTGGGCCGCTGGACGGTGGGATGCGGGCTGACGGGGCCTCGGTTGCCGAGTGCATGGGTAGGGCGCTGCTGCGCTTGCGAGAGGCCGGGTTGGTTGTGCCCTTCTGAATGCTGTGCTCAGCATCGGAGTTGGTTGCGTTCAGTCTTGCGGTCTTGCCTGAGAGGGCCAGCATGGCGCACCAGGATGGAGAACAGGTTCTACCCAACCTGCCCGGGCCTTCTGGCTCCCAAGAACCTGAGCCAGCCCTATCAGGACGAGACCGCTCAGCATGAGCAGCGTGGTGCCTTCGAAGGGCATGATGCGGGCGGTCGCGAGAGCTCCTGCCAGCAGCAAGGCGCCAGCACCCCACATGCCAGGCCGTTTCACACCCCTGTTCAACCAGGGAAGAGCGACACGGTCAGCCACCACGGCCAGCACTCCCACGACACCCAACACCAGCGCCATCACCACGCTGACGGCCAGAAATATCACCGACACGTACCCTCCCCTTGATCACTTCTGCCGTGATGATCACACCAACTGCAGCTCACCACGATGCCGGACCCCGGCAGCGTGGCAACCTGCCGCCGCCGTCTCGCCGGGCAGCCGTGCCAGCCGATGTGCACGGTGATCAGGAGAGAGTGCCGGGTTTACGCGGTCGGGGTACGGCTGGGAGCAGTTCCCACAGGGGGCGCGCTCCGGCGGCCCATGCGGCGAGGGTGGTGCGGTCGACGACGTGGAGGCGTTGCTGCTGGGCGAAGGTCACCGCGGGTGCGGTCACCCGTCCGTTCGTCACGATGACCGCGACATCGGCGTGGTGTACGGGGCGTGCGGTGCCGTTGAGGACGTGGAGGTCGGGGGTGCCGACGGCGGCTCCGGCGAGACCGTTGCGCCGGTGTTTGCACTGGATGACCCACAGCCTGCCGTATGGGTCGGTGGCCTTCACGTCGGCGCCCTGGTCCCCGCCGCCGCCCACGCGGACCGCGTCCCGGCATCCGTCGCGGAACATCAGATCCCGGACGGCGTCCTCGAACCGGGAGTGGTGCAGCGCATCCAGCTGCGGCATCGCATACCGCAGGGCTTGCGCTTGTACGGCGTTCCAGCGGGCCCGCTGCTGCCGCTGGTACAGCCAGACACTTCCGGCTCCCGCCACCAGTACGCCGACGACGATGAGAAGCCACCAGTTCGCCAGCAGCCAGTTGACGGCCGACACCACCAGGCCCACACCCACGATGCCGGCCACGACGACACCCATGAGCTGCTCGTTCTCACGCTGACGCCGCTTACCGGACGTACGTGGACGCTGCTTTGAGCCGGTACGCCGGTTGCTTGCAGGTCGACGTCGGCGGGCGGGGGCGCTCACTGGCTGCTCTGGGTGACGCTCTGTACGAGCTGCTTCAGGAAGTCCGCGATTCCCTGCCCGACGGGGGTGGGCGCGATCAGGATGCCAAGGACCAGGACGATCAGCGCGGTGTTCCGTTCCTCGACGCGGCTGCGGGCCTGCGTTCGCCGTCGCAGCCGGAAGTACACGACGACGGCGAGCAACACCGCGACGTTGATGGTCAGAATCACCAGGCCCTCCCCCAGTACCGCCAGCGCGCCTACAGAGGCGCAGCCGCCTCGGCTCTTCTGTGTAGCGACAGCCTGATGGAGGTAACCGTGAGTTGCAGCAAAATGGCACAAAGTGATATGCCGATCGTCTGAATTCTGCCCCTGAGACGGCCCCGACGTCGCTCGAGCGATACCGGCAAACTGCACCAACACTGGCAGTTGCCTGCCTCCGTCACCTGACCAAACGCGCGCCGCGACGGGAAAGCCGCTCATCACGTCCCGGGAATGACGCTGGTCGCCCTCGAAGCGAACGGCTGATGTGGATGCGGCGTGTGCCCTCTCGTGCTCCAGCGCAGCATGACGGCGGGCACGGAATAGATCCCATGGGGGCGGTCCACGGCGGATCCGAAAATCGGCGAAAATCCCACGCCTCTCATAACGCAAGGGGTGACGCGCCGTGGCGTATTCGCGCGGCCGCACAAGCACCAGGCGTCCCCCCCTTCCACTGAGGCTCCGCTCCAGCGGCTTTGCGGGGGACGTCGGCTACGCCGCCGACCCCGCCACCTCGACCTGGGCTACCGGCTGTAGCTGCTCAGGCTGGCACTGCCGTTCCTCCGCCCCGATCGGATGGTGGGAATCCCACTGTGCTCTCCTGCGCGTCTCTGAACAGACATGGGCGCTCAATCCAGCAGGAAGGCTGTGACCGAGGGAGCACTCAGTCCGTACCGGCGGGTCGCACTCAGCACTGGGTGGGCTCGGGTGGCGTTGTTCCACTGCGGATGTGCTGCGTCCAGGCTGCAGTGGCAGTGGCCGCAGTGGCTTCGGGGGTGGTTTCCGCGTAGAGGGCGTAGCCGTCGCCGTAGCTGCCGCCGAGGTAGAAGCCGACCATGTACTGGTGGCCGGGGAGGAGGAGGTCGTAGCGGTTGGTAGCTTCGCTGGTGGTGTAGGAGCCGTCAGGTTTCGTGTCGACGGACTGACCGAGGGCGAAGGTGCGCGGGGGCGTGCCCTTCAGGGTTTTGTCCGTGCGGACTGTGACCGTCTGCACGCCGCCTGGGGTGGTCCGTTCCTCCGCGACGTAGCCCTGTTTTCCGGTCACGGTGACGAGCGCGACGTTCTGGCTCGCGGCGGCCACGTACTCCGGACGGGACAGGTCGGGGGCGCAGAGGGTGTGGGGGGAGGAAGTGTCGCCCTGCCACCAGGTGTAGCCCGCCCAGCCTCCTGCGGCCAGGCCGCAGGCGGACAGGGTTCCGACGAGGAGCGTGAAGGTGCGTTGCATGGGTTATCCCCAGAGTTTCCGGTAGTTGGCCTTGTCGATCTCGGTGGGCGACTGGAGTGGGTGCTGGGCGGGCTGGAGCCGCCACATGATCGACAGGATCCGGTCCGATTTGTGGCACAGGCCGAGTGCGTGCCCGAGCTCGTGCACCGCGGTGGAGCGCCAGGCGTCCCGTGTGTTGAAGGGGGCCTTGTCGAGCCGTCGTGTGTTGAAGTAGATGTGGTCGACGCCGGGGTGGGGAGCCCACCGGCCCAGATGGTTGCGCGTGGATGCCTCGTCGCGCCATTCGAGGTCGTTGACGGACGACGCGTTGTCCGGGGCGATCCGCACCCTGCTCAGGGCACCAGACTTCTGGTACCACTTGCCCACCGCCCACCGCAAGGCGTCGTTGTACTTGCTGTCGTCCTCCCAGAGCAGTTCCTTGCCGTCCACACTGGAGCGCCCCCGGGTCTCACGGTCTGCGGGGTCGGCGCATGGGGCGGCGGGGGCGGCAGCGGACGGCCGCTGAGCATGGCCGATGCCGGCCCCCAGGGCCGTCATGGTCACGATCATGAGTCCGACGGTGACGCGTAGCCGCGGCGGAGGAGGAGTCGGCATATGCAACTCAACGATTGCTACGCGATGCGGTTATGCGGGCGCAGCTATGTGAGGGCCGTCCGGCCGGGTGTTCGGACCCGTTCAAGCTCTCGAGCGGGGACCATGACGGTGGGGTTCGACGCAACCTACGTAACCCGGCAGGCAGTTCGCTCGGTGGGCGACCAATCCATAGCCGACCCTCAGCGGCTCACTGATCCGCACACGCCGTGACAGTAGAACGGGCCTGCCTCTGGACGCGAAGGAGACCGGCATATTCCGCCGCCGGCTCGCGGCGGCCGACCGGCGCGCCCACCGCACCGCCCCGAACGGTGCTCTGCCCGCCGACCGGGCTCTCGCGGTGCAGCAGAACGCCGTACGGGCGGGCGTGCCGGCAGAGCCGGTCGGCCGCCGAGCCCGGCCGCGTCCGGAGCAGCTCGGCGTCGGCTATTACTGGCTGTCCGCCGAGGGGCACCGATGGGCGTTCGTCGAGCTGTTCGCCCCGGACCTGACGCAGCAGATCTTGGGACGGAAGAATCCGGTGGCCGCCCTCGCCGCGCGGCCGGACCGAGCACTGTTGAGGCCGATTCGCATGTCTCCCCCGGCGGCGGTCGTTGGTCAGGCTTCAGCATGGATAACGGTGCTGCATCCTTCGGCAGCTACTACCAGGACTCCTTGCTCTTCGTCGGAGGGACGTGAGGCCTTGCGTACCCGTGCCTCCCAGTTCTCCGGCCAAATGGTCGTGACGTCCCACAGGATGCCTTCCAGGCCTACTCCGTCGAGTTTGGCGCTGCTCAGGTCCGCCCCGAGAAAGTCGTTGCTTGCCCGCTCCACCTCAGCAACCACTGCTTCCAGGGCGTTTGCCTCGCTGCAGTCGTGGGTCAGGTCATCGATCATGTCCTGAGCGACTGCGCCGACACCGAACAGGGAGTCGTGTTCCAGGCCACCCAGCGAGTGGACCGTCGGAGCCAGTTCTTCCTCCAGGAGATCCCGGAGTTCCTGGAGCCCGGTGAGGATGCGTCCTGTGTGGTGGCTCAGCAGGGCTTCGATGGTATCGAGGTAGTTGAGTCCGGCCAGTGCTCCGGGCGCCCGAGCCGGTTCCGGCAGTCGGGCCAGGCGGTCCAGATGCGACCTCACCGTATCGACCGCCCGCTCCGGGGTGCGGGCCAGCCGTGCGTTGCCGGCCAGTAGTCCGCTCAGTTCCTGCAAGGCGGTGATGCAGTCGCGCAGCGCATGAACCAGATCGAAGGGCCAGTACGTATGGGCCAGCCTGAGGGCCTGTGCCCGGTACTTCACCCGGATCGCGGGAGAGCGGCTCCACAGGAGCTCCTCTGCTGCCGAACGGCCTTCGGTTGCGGAGGCCCGCCCGGCCAGTCCGGCATGCGTCTCACGGAACAGACGGTCGCCGACAGCGCCGCCCACGGCCCGGTGCGTGGCGGCCAGGAGACGGTCGAGAGCAAGGTCCGGGGGGCGTAGTTCGGGTGGCCCCCCCTGAGCGTTGATGCGGTCCGCCACGGCGATGCCCAACTGCCGGTGAGCTGCCACCAGCAGGGCTTCGACGCCTTCCACGGAGTTCTGCCCAGGGTCTGCTGCCTGCGAGTCGGTACTCATCACACCTTCTTCCTTCCGCCTTCGCGGCGTCCTTCCAGACCCAGGTCTGCTTTTAGGGCTGCCCTTGCACGAGCAAGGTTCTGCCGCACCGCAGCCTGGGTCGTGCCCATGGCGCGGGCGCTCTCCTCTGTGGTGAACCCGTCCAGATGCCAGGCCAGTACGGCCCGCTGCTTGGCCGGAAGCTGGAGAAGCAGGGCTATCACCTCACGGCCCTCCTCCCCGATCTCGGCGGCCTGGGCCGGGGTCTGCCAGCGCAGCGTGGGTGGCGGCTCAGGCATGTCCGCACACGGATCTTCGACGACGTGCTGTTTCACCCAGGACCGCCAGGCCACCTTGCGCAGCCAGGCGCGCGGGTGAGTGATCGCGGCGCCGGGGACGCACATCTGGGTGAAGGCGTCCTGCGCTGCGTCCTGGGCCTCTGCCCAGGACGCCCCCTGGAAGAGCAGGAAGCGCACAAGAGCCGGGTACTGCTCGTCGTGCAGACTGCCCGCGAGCTCGACCCCGGGGAGCGGCGGAGCAGCTTCCAGCACTTCCACCGGGGGCAGGTCAGTGCTGAGCGCGTCCTCCACGGCGGTCACCTCCGCAACGCTCGTGTGCCGCCAGTCCGAGGCCCGGCCGGGAACCGGCAGGCGTAACGGCGGAGCCCGTCAGACAGCGCGTCCGATCGGTCAGTCCCGTCTCGGTGATGCGCGCCAACTCCACGCGGGCGGCCAGTCTCCGCTGAGCGATCCGCACGATGCCGCTGACCACGCTCAGAGCCACGGTTACCGCTGCTCCGACAGTCACTGGGTCCATTCCGCAACCTCTCCTTCCCGAACGGCCTCTGACAACCGCTCATACACAGGGGCACCCCCAACAGTGCGCAATGAAGCGGAAGTTGTGACATCTCGCAGGTCACACGCCGCTAGACCTGCATCCGTCTCGCTGCAGGTGCCGCGCAGGCCGTCGCGTGGCCTCCATACGGCACGCGCGGGCTCTTTCTCACAGTTCCCGCCCGCATCACCTCCCGTACGTCCCATCGGTGCCTGCAGGCTGTCAGCTGACGGCTACCCGCAGGCCGTAGCCGGAGGCGTCCTCCTGGGCCAGGTCCAGGAGCTGAGCGGTGTCGACGGCTCGGACGGTGCGGGGAAGGGACGGGGTCATGTCGCGATGAGGCCAAGAAGCCAGTGCGGCGCCGAGAGGTCAGCTGGGCCGGGATGCGATCTGCTGACGGGCAGGGCCCCAGACGTCCTCGAACTCCTCGAAGGTGAGTTGTTCGGGGTCGTGGCCTTCCCATTCCGAGACGGGCAGCTCGGCGGTGATCCCGAATCTGCTGTCGTAATCACCGAGGCGGCCTGCGTCGCGGGCCCGCTGCCACTCGGCGAGGGAAGCAGCTGCGATTGGGATCAGCTCTGGCCCTTCGAGTTCGACCTGCCGGATCACCCAGCCTTCGGCGTCGACCTCGAAGTAGAACCAGATGTCTTCCTCGTCCCAGTAGCAGCGCGTCCATGTGGTCACCAGGCCATGATGCCGGGCCAGAGGCGCCGCCCTACTCCGCTCTGTCTCATGACTGGACGATGAATCCTGCGGATCGGTCGAGCTGGAAAGGAGAACCGACCCGGGTTGGATCCCAACCTTGATCCCGTGCCTCTCGAATGCTGGCAACAACGTGAGCCGGACGAATGGGCTCCGCCTCGACGCCCACCCAGTTGCTGGGATGGGCCTGACCGCTGGTGACGATCAAGGTCGTGCCCGGCTGGCTGCCGCTGGCCGCCTCAACCGCATAGGTCAGCGGTGTCCAGCAGAGTCCCTGCATGTAGGAGGGCTTCCTGCGGATCCGCCAGCGGTACTCGATCCCGTCAACGGTTATGCGCCGGGAACCCTTCTTGTTCAGCGCCATCTTCGCCTCCTCCGCTGTGGGACTCTGCTGTGTTGCCGCGGTCGCGAAAAGCAGGTTGCACGCGAACGTACCGAACGTTGTCGCCGACAAGCGTCTTCGGGACTACGGATGGGTTGATCAGCCCATAATTGGAATCAGTGCCGAGCGACCCGGCGCATCGCACCCGCCCCGGGTGCACTCACCGCGATCGGAGAGCATCGTGAAGAACAGCCCGTTGTGGCGAGTGGTTGACAACGAAAGTGGTAGCCAGTCCATCGTCAGCACGCCCTCCGAGGCGGTCGCGTTCGTCAACAGCCGGTTCGACACCGATGACGGCGACGAGCCGTTCAGCATCACCGAGGTCGGTCCTCTCCTTCCGAAGCCGCTCGGGGTCATCACCGCATGGGCCGCCGAGAAGGACGGCGAGCGAACCGACGGGCGTACTGCCCCGATCACCATCAGGCCGGTTGTGACGGACAAAGCCGGAGAGTGCGATGACGTAGTGCTCTGGCGCGACGTGTACGTCTCCTGGGACCACGACATGTACACCGTCGAGGAGCCGGACAGCTCCGAGTACAGCGAGGCTTACAGCGCTGCCGAGTTGAGCGCGATCCTCGACGAGTACGCCGACGACTACGAGTACGCGCCTGAAGGGCCCGACAGCCACAGGTGGCCGAAACCGGAAGAGTTGATCACCTACGGCGCCCAGGAGTGCGCCAAGCGGTTCGGGCACCTCGACGACGACGCCCTGCTGTGGCTCGCTGCCACCCGCATCACGCTCGCCGTGTGGCGCAACACACCCGTCGAGAACTGGCATGCCGGGAAGAGTCCGCTCCACGACGGCACAATGATGCGGATCAACACGGCAACCACCCGACTCGTGCGCTCGATGCTGTCGTTCGACCATGTCGACTGGATCGGTCTCGGTCTCGCGATCGTCAACCCGTCCCGGGTTCTACCGACGGGGCAGTCTGTTCTCGAGCTCGGGCTGGCCTGCCACAATCCTGACGACCCGGCGCACGAGGCTGATCCGCGCGAAGAACTCGCGGAGATGGCACAGGACGCGATCGCTTGGGGGCGAGCGTACTGCCTTCGCGAGAAGACGTTCGGCTTGCGAACCCTGATCGAATTCTTCTGCGCGTCCGACAACGGCTGGTTCGGAACACCGAGTTGGGGACGCGTCGTCGATCGGTTCACTACGGCTGTCGACGACCGGGAGAATGCGCACTGGCACGTGCACCGAGACAAGCCTTGGTTCGACGAGTGGTTCACCAACCGCCCGGTCGACATTGCGGACACCACGGACCTTCGTCGGCTGCTCCATGCCGGGCCCGACCTGCTGTCCGAGGAGGCCGCCGAATGGTGCGTGGATGGTGCCATCGGCTACGTCTGCCGGGACGACCACGCGAACGGCTGCCTGCAGTGCGGCATCCCGCTGGCAACGGAGTCCCCCAACGAGTAAACGTGGGTACCAGCGTAGAAAAGCAGCAACCCACTGACCGCGCTCTCTCTTGCCTACTGCGACCTGCGAATCTCAGCATGGTGTCGGATCCGACTTCCATCCGACACCGACCGTGAGATTCCGACACGGAATTTGAGATCCCACATGGCCCGGGTCTAGGCGCGTGCCATGTCGATGAAACGCCCGTACATCGCTTGATGGGCGACGGTGAGTTTCGCTGTCGGGCCGTAGCGGTGTTTGGCCACGAGGAGGTCGGCTTCACCGGCGCGGGGTGAGTCCTTCTCGTAGGCATCCTCACGGTGCAGGAGGATGACGAGGTCGGCGTTGTCCTCCAGGGCGCCGGAGTCGCGGAGGTCGTTGATCTGGGGCAGCTTGTCGATGCGCTGTTCGGGGCTGCGGTTGAGGGTGGAGACGGCGATGACGGGGATCTCCAGTTCCTTGGCCAGGTGCTTGAGGCCGCGGGCAATTTCGGAGACCTCTTCGTAGCGGGAGCCGAGGGGGCGGGTGCCGTAGTGGAGCTGCTGGACGTCGTCGACGGTGATGAGCTGCAGGCCGTGCAGGCCGTGCAGGCGTCGGCAGCGTGCGCGGAGCTCGGTGAAGCTGGCGCAGGGGTCGTCTTGCAGGTAGAGCGGCGCTTCGGCGACTTCGGGCATGCGCCTGGACAGGCGGATCCAGTCCTGGTCGCTCATGGAGCCGGAGCGCATGTGGTGCAGCGGGACGCGGGCTTCTGCGGCCAGCAGGCGCATGGTGATGTCGATGCGGCGGGATTCCAGGGCGAACAGCGCCGCGGGCAGGTTGTGCTTGATGGCCGCGCAGCGCAGCAGGTCCAGGGCGAGAGTGGAGGTGCCCATGGCGGTGCGGCCGGCGAGGACGACCAGCTGGCCGGGGTAGAGGCCGCCGGTGAGCGCGTCCAAATCCTCGAAGCCGGTGGGGATGCCGACCGTCTGGCCGGGGTTGCTGCCGAGGGTCTCGATTTCGTCCAGGGCACCTTCCAGAATCTCGGTCAGCGGGTGTGCTGGCGGGATGAAGGACCGGCTGCGGCTGGTGGCGGCGAGGATCTCAGCCTGGGCGGTGTTGATGACCTCGTCCACACTGTCGACGGTCGCGCCGGCGGTGAGGTTGTCGATGTGGGCGGTGGCCACCTGCAGGCGGCGCAGCACGGCCATGGCCTGGACCGTATCTGCGGCCCTTTCCCACGTGCCAGTGCCGACGGGAGCGTAGGCCAGGGTGTGCAGATAAATGCTGCCGCCGGCCTTCGTCAGCTGGTCGTGCTTGGCGAGTTCGGCGCCGACCGTGACGGCATCCGCCGTCTCGCCGCGGGCGTAGAGCGCCAGGACGGTGTTGTAGATCAGCTCGTGCACGGGGCGGTAGAAGTCGTCGCCCACGAGGACTTCGACGATGTCGGAGATGGCGTCGGCCGAGCGCAGCATCGCGCGCAGCACGGTCTTCTCCGCTGCCAGGTCGTGAGGGGGCTGCCCCGCCTGAACGTTGTCCTCGCCCACGGAGCTCCTCCACACGTCAGCACGGGGGCCGGTGTGCCTCCGTGTGCACCGCAGGTCAGCGTAACGACCGGGGGCGCACCGGTGGGCCGGATCAGGACGGGGCGCCGCGCTGGGCGCGAGCTCGGGCCATGGCACGTGCGCGCACCAGTTCGCCCGGGGTCGCCGACAGCCGGTCGTCGCCGGCGGTGAACAGGTCCTCGGGTTCGCGGGGGGCTTGCGCGGCTTGCCGCCGCCGGGCGGCGAAGACCAGCTGTTCACCGGTCTGCGCATGCGGCTTGGGGTGCCGGAACGCCTGCGGCAGCGATGGGGCCTGCGGCCGCGCGGGCACGGGCGGGAGGAAGGCGAGCTCGCGTACTACCTGCTGGCCCAGAGCGTCGTTCACGGTGCGCATGATCTGCTGGGACCGGAAACGTCCCGTCGCCGCCCACACGGGAGACTCACCGCGCAGGCTCAGCACGCCGGAGCCGGGATCGAACCGGACCGCGATCAGGCCCACGGCGAGATTCCCGGCGAGTGCATCCCACTGGTTGACCAGGGTGGTCTCCACGGGAACGGGCCAGTCGAAGTGATCTGCGACTTCGGCGACCGTCACCTTCATCGGCACGGGCTGTGCTCCACCGGGCCGGGGCCGCGGGCGGGATCGGCGGGTGCCTGCCCGGCCGCGGTTGCGCCGGGCACCCTGGACGGCGTTGCGCAGGGCGATCCGTGCGAGGTCCTGCCCGTAGGGAGTCTGCTCTTCCACCGTCGCGCCCTCCTAGATCTGACCTTTCCAGTCGAGTCTGTCCTGTGCGGCTCACCCCGCCCCCTCCTGTCTCCGGTTGGCACGCTGCGCGCGGGGCCGGTCGATCGAGGCCGCCGCCTCGTCCGACATCACCGGCGGCTCGGGAACGCGCGGCGACGGAGTTCCCGCATCGTCCGGTTCCGCCGTTCCAGAGGAACGAGCAGATTTACCGTCGGCGGTCGCTGCGGGCGCGTACGACGATTTCCAGGGACACCAGCTGGTCCGCCCACGCGAACCAGGGCTCCATGTCGCCGAAGGAGGCGGCCTCCAGCTCTTCGGTGACGCGCCAGTCGAGGGCGCCCTTGGGGCTTGCTCCACCGAGGAACTGCGCATCGGCAAGCATTTTCTCCCGGTCTCGATCGAACTGGCGGACCAGCCCGTCACTGCTGCCAGGAAGGAGAACTGCTCCCGGCATGGACAGTGCTGCGCACAGGTCGCTCAAGGTCGGCTCTGCGGTCAGCTGCCGCAGATCGTCCAGCGAGAACCCTGGAGTGCCGCGGGCCAGCCTCTCCAGGAGCGCGGTCGCGAGCACGACGCACGCGCTGATGTGGCGCCAGGCCAGATTCTCGACAGCGTTCAGGTAGTCGACGGTGGCCGTCCCGAGTTCCAGCAGTGCGTCAGCGTGGCCGGTGAAGGAACTTCCGTCTCCGTACCGCTGGGCGTTGCCAAGCAGTTGGTCCACTCGGTGTCCCTGAGTATTTGCGCTCCTGAGTTCGTGCTGCAGGTCCGCGCAGGCACAGACCAAGTCGCGCAGAGCCTCCGCTTCGTCAACGGTCAGCAGATCCAGTCCAGGAAACGCAGGGCGCGTATTCAAGGTTCCTCCCAAGTAGTTGCTCGATCACGGTAGTGACGTGTCCGAACCGTCGGAGGGTGTTCACGTCACCTCACTGCTGAGGTCTGTTGCTGAAGTGCCGCAACGTCCGGCGCTGGAGCACTGCGAGACCGCTCGGCTCGGGCACGGCGTAGAGCGGCGGCCTCGGTCGCCGCGGCCTGGCGGCGCCGCTGGATGCAGGTCTGGTCGATCGGGGCTGGCGCATCGTGCGCGACGACGTCGACCTCGGGGAATGCCCGGCGCGACAGCTCCCGCATCGCGGCAGTCTGCCGCTCCACCGCCTTCGCGATGTCCGGGTCCGCCAGGGGCGGCCGTACTGCCTGGCGGTGGGCCTCGATCGCGCGTTGATACCCATCCGGCGGCGTCGGGCGCTCTATCGGTACGACCGGCGCGGTCAGTTGCGGCGCCGGGTTGGCGACCGGTACGTCGGGGCTGGCCTTCATGGGCGCGGGTGCCAGGACGTGCAGGGCGCGGACGTTCGCGTTCGGTACCCGCTTGTTGGCCGCCGCGACCAGCTTCGGCGCGTTCCAGCGCAGCTGCGTGCCGACTGCTGGGGCGTCGGGGACGACGTTTAGGCGGCCGGTGTCTGCGTCGAACGCCGTGGCCTGAACGCGCCCGGCGAGCTGGGGTACGGCTGCGGCGAGGATGGTGGCGAAGTCGGCGAGGACGCTTCCGCCGGCGGCCGGGGCGACCATGCCGCGCTCGGTCATCATGCGGCCGATCGTGCTGCCCAGTTCCAGGGGCTCGCGCCCGTCGCGCCGTACGACGGTGGTGGTGCGCCGCTTCGGCTTCCTGGCGGAAACGCCGTTCTTCTTCGCCGCTTCTCGGGCGGCGAGCAGGGCCTGGCGCGCGAGGTCGACGCCGCTCAGCTCCGTCTCGGTGGTCATGCGATCACCGCCCTTGCCGTGTCGCCGCCCAACTGGCGGGTGGCGAGCTCGGGCAGCCGGTCCGTCCACGGCGCGGACACGGCCGTCTCGGTGCGGGCCGCCTGCTCGCGCATTTGCTTCAGGCGCGTGGCCAGCAGGTGCTCGACAGCGCGTTCCCGGGCGGTGTCGGCGGCCTTCGTCGCCGCCGCGAGGGCATCCGCGCCGTGCGGGTTGTGCTGGAACCAGCGCCGGTTCTGCTCGGTCCGGTACGCCCGCTTCGCCTCGGCTTCGGCTTCCTCGGCCTGCCCCAGCATCGCCAGGGCGTTGCGCTGGTACTCCGCAAGGGCCTGCTCAGCGGTGTGGAGAGCCCCGAACGCGAGGACAGACGCGGTACCCGCCGGGTCGCCGCCCTGGTCGGCCGGGTCCATGGCGCGCAGGTAGTCGGCGCGGACAGCAGCGATCTGGCGCTCCATCACCTCCCGCACGTCGGCGGTGACGGCGGCGACGTCGCCCGGGTCGGTCAGGTCGGCGGACCAGGTGGCCGCGACCAGCCCAGCCTCCACGATCAGGGCCTCGGTCCGACGCCGGTAGCCGCACGCCTCGCACAGCCCGGCCGACCGGTCCTGCCCGCAGTCCTCGCACGCCAGGGCCTGGCGCACCGCATCGGCAGCAGCCGCGGCCGCCGCTTCGCGCTCCGCCCGCTCCTGGTCAGCAGCACGGGCCGCTTCCCGCCGGGCCTGCTCCGCGCGGGCCTGCTCACGGCGCCACACGAAGCTCTCCGCCTCGATGGCCGCCTGCTCCCGCATCCGCTCCTCGAGGACGCGCCGACGCTCACCGTCACCCAGGCCGGGCAGCTCCCGGTCGACGGCCGCAGCAAGCCGGGCGCGGCGGGCACGCCGGACGTGGAGCACGTTGCCGCAGTTCTCGCAGTCGCCGCCGGTGTCCAGCCGGATCCCGTCATCGCACCGCCGGTCCGAGCACGCCTGGCGCTGCACCAGACCACGCCCGATCAGCCACCCGTACGGCTTGTTGACCAAGGCCTCGCCGCCGGTCTGCTGAAGCCGGACCGTGAGCCGGCCGGCCAGCAGCTGCGGAGCCATCTCCGGATGGTTCAGCAGGCCCGCCAGCCGGGACAGCTCCGCCTCCGTCGCTGCTTCGACCTGGTCCTGCTGCCAGCCGGACAGCTGCTCCCACAGCCCCGAGACCGGCCCCAGAGCCACCCGCAGATCACGTCCGGCCGGGAGGCCCACCCTCCGCTGCTGCTGCGCCTTTCCACCACCCACGGCCTTCGGTCGGCCACCGGCACCGGCCACAGCAGCGCGCTGCCCCAGCTCCTCATCGACCGGGGACTCCTGCGGCTTTTCCCCGCGCAGCGGGCCGCCCTCCGCCACCGGCGACCCGCTCACGTCAGCGGCGGCATCGCCGTCGACGGCCTGGTCCTCGCGCACGCACGCGCGGTCCGGCAGACCACCGGTCCCCCCACGGCCTTCGCCGGAAAAGCCACAATCTAGCTGCTGAGGAACTACGGCAGTAACCCCAGAAGCGTGGTCTGCGTGGAGCTCTGCACCATCGGGACGCTCCTGATCCGCCGCATCCTTAGCGCCCTCAGCACCACCGAGCCCAGTCGTACCAAGGGCAGTGGCCGTACCGGCCGGAGCATGATCTCCGCCTGCACCATCGGGACGCGCCGAAAGTACGCTCTCAGGGCCCTGAACAGCCTCCACAGAGGCCAGCGTGCGGCCGTACGCGCGAGCCACCGGGAAAACCATGACCCGGGTCCGGCCGTTCATATGCGTCGACGTCGTCCGGCGCTGCCGCGCCACGACACCGGCCTCCGTCAGCCGTGCCAGGACCTTTCGGGCGCCCGAGGGCGAGCAGCCCAGCAGCCCGGCCAGCGTGGCCGCCCCGCGGCCCTCGCGCTTCTTCACCGAGCCGCCGCACAGCTGCAGCCAGCCCGACGCCCTTGTGTTCAGCACCATCAGCAGCAGCCCGAGCCGGTCGGTCGCGGCCCCCTTGCCTCTACGGCCGGCCAGCAGGCCCGGCGGCGTCGGCTCCTTGCCCTCAGGCGTCCAGCCGTGCCCGAACAGCGCCTCGATGAGGCGCAGCAGCGTTGCCAGCTCCGCCTTCGTCAGCGCCAGCGGATGCCCGGCCCCGCCGTGCGTGCGGGCCCGCCACAACGGCATCACCAGGCACCTCAGCCCCGTCGGATAGCCCTGCGCGTCCCGGACCTCCTCGGTGTGCACGCCGTCAGACGCGCGCAACGGGGCCAGCCCCCGGCGGTGCACCGTGGACTCCCCGACACCCATCCACCGGCCGAGCTCCGCAACCCAGATCGACGTCAGGTTGTCGTTCCGGTCGCCCTTGGGCGCCCGCGACTTCGCGTACAAGACCACCGCTGCGAGCCTCGCCACATCCGACTGTCCGGCGATCGACGGGTCAGCCAGCAGCGCCTGGACCGCGTTGCGCAGCCGCAGCCTCATTGCGCGACCGAGACGAAGCGGGTCGTCCAGGTCGCCGTCGACCGGCTTCCCGGAGTCCGGCACCGACCGCAACGCGGCCCGTTGCCGAGGAAGGACTGCTGTGCGCCCCGCGGTGTCATCGGAAGGGCGCGGCTGCCTTGCGGCGAGCGCCGCTCTCGTCATCACAGGGAGGCACCCCTGTCTACGCAGCACACCGCAGCGAACGGGAACCTGCCGTTGAACACCTCGTTGTACGGGACATGGCAGCCAAGAAGAAGCCCGCCGCCCGCCGCGCCCGCGAGGCCGCGCGTCGCGCCGCCGTAGCCGAACGCGCCCGCCCGAAGTACCTCTACGACCTCAAACCCCCGGGCACCTACTACCGCGAGTGGGACACCCCGCAAGGCACGGACGATGAAGCGATGAACAGGGTCAAGCGTGACTTCGGGCCGGACTCCGACGTAGCGCTCGGCATGCGTTTCATTCTGGAATACCGAAAGACCTACGGTCCGCGCGTTCCAGTAATGGCCGCGCGTCAACTCGATCAGATCGTCGTTCGTACAGACCTCGCGACCGATCTCGCTCAGACCATGGGCATCCCTCCAGAAGAAGCCCGCGAGCACCTGCACACCCTCCACGCGCGAGGAATCCTCCTGATCTCGGACGACGGCTCCCTGTGGATGACCGTCCCACCCGGATTCGGCACCAACGACCACTGGACGTTCGTGGACAAGAAAGCGGACAACCCGCTGGAAGGCGCTACCGAGTGATCCGAGAGCCGTAGCCGCCGTCCCGACCGGAGTGGCGGAGCAGTCCAACGTCGTTTGTGTCGTGGGGCTGGTGCACGTGCCGAAGCGGACACCCTCGTTTGGAGTGGTCAGAAACTGCGTCTCGTCTTCCATCTGCCGACCCTGCATCTGGCGACCTGTGGACAGAACCTGCTGAGCCCGGATCACCCCCGGCGCTCCCGCACGGCGGGCAAGAATCTCGAAAACCGTCCCACCCCACGGGAAACGCCCCCGGCGGACAGTGCCGTCGACGGAGGTGTCGACGACCTTTGCGAAGGGGTGCACGAACGGGGCGTTCGACATCACGACAGGGACCGGCGAGACCGCCCCGAAAGCCCTGCTCTCGTAGCTTCCTACCGGAAGACTCACTTCCTGTTGAAAGCAGGAGCAAGGTGATGAAGTGGACAGCGATCCCGTCACACGGGAAGTGCGAACACGGCGAACCTGTCCGAAACGGACATGCTCCCGCTTTTCAGGGGACACACAATCGGGCACTATGACGAGTACCTGCCTCCATATAGCTGGAACGGCCTGAGCCTCTCGAGGTCAGACGAACCAGATGTGCGGATGTGCGGACCTGCCCCCTTCGTGAGAAGAGGGCGGACACCGATCGGGCGGGGGGAGATTTCTCTCCCCTCCCGGTTCTCGTGACGTGCGAAGCCCCTGTGGTGGGGGCCACGCGGTGAAGCGAGTCGGTACTGATCTGGCTGTGGTGGCCGCGGTTAGTGGCCGGTGGTGCGGAGGCCCTGATGAGGGGCCGTGTGATGTTGAGCGGCTTGATGAGCCGCAGCTCGGGACCGGTTGCAGCCGGAACTGAGCGACCGACTCGGGTGAGCCCGGTCGGAGACGGGCCGCGCGAGGCCAGCGGGTGGTTAGTCCGCTTCTTGGCGCGCGCGGCCGATGGCCTTAGGTCATCCCGATCCCCCCTCGGAGGACGGCGTCGCGCTGCCCAAATCCAGTACAGCGGCCTCGGGGTAGCGCTTTGCGAGCTGGTTGAGCAGGTGGATGTACGCCTGTCGCTGCGGGCGCCGGGGGTTGCTCTTCCCTAGCTCCCAATTCACTACGGAAAGGCGCCTCACGCCCACCGCGTCCGCGATCTCCTGCTGGGTGAGGTTCGCGGCGAGGCGCAGCTGGGCGCGCACCCGCGGCGGGGGCAGGACGTCGTCCAAGCTCTCCAGCAGGGCGTCGACCCGCTTCAAGCGGTCCGGGTCGGACATAGCGCAAGCTCCCATGATCGATTGATCTGCGAAACATACACCATTTTGATCTGCGTCGGGGTCCGCTGCTGTCGCGCGCGTTGATGCGTTCAACGCGATCCTTCCTCGCCCAAGCCCGGTAGGTGGGAGTTGGGCGCCTTCGCGGCCGCAGCCAGCTCGGGCAGCTCCACCACGGTCACTCCGGCCTCCACCAGCTGCTCGTAGCCGACGCAGTCGACGAACAGGCTCGGCTCGCGCCAGGCGATGACTACGCGCGGGATGCCAGCCTCAAGGACTCGCTGCGCGCACGGCGTACGGGAAGCGCTGCGCTGGGAGCAAGGCTCCAGCGTGCTGTAGATCGTCGCCCCCGCGAGGCGCGGATCATCCTGCGGGAGTTGGGCCAGGGCGACTTCCTCCGCGTGCTCACGGGGGCCGGTCGCACGGGAGTAGCCAGACGCCAGCTCGGTGCCGTCCTCGCCGACGATGACCGCCCCGACCGAGTAGGCGCCGGCAGCCGGAGGGCACAGCGCGGCAAGGTCGATCGCACGCTGTATCCAGCGCACGTCCTGATCTCGGTCAGGTGCGTACATCAGCCGCGCTCCTTCGGTGCGTAGCGGAGGAGCACGACGTCGCCGATCGCGCGGGCCTCCAGCAGCTGCATCCGGGCGGTCGACCCGCCCGGGTAGTCGGCGTTGCCCAGGAACTTTGGTGCGTCGGCTTGGCCCACCAGCAGCGGCGCGACGGCAAGGTGGACCTCGTCGGCCAGGTTCTGCGCCATGAGCTGGGTGTGGATCGTGCCCCCGCCCTCCACCATGAGCCGACCGACTCCACGGCGACCCAGCTCGTCGAGGACCAGGCACCAGTTGAGCTTGGAGCCGACGCTGACCACGTCCGCCAGGTCCCCGAGGCTCGCCTTAACCTTGCCTACGGCAGAGTCGACCGTGAAGACGAGCTTCTGGCCTCCGAAGTGCCAGAACTTCAGGTCCGCGTCGAGATCGCCGGAGGCGGTCACCGTCACCTTCAGCGGGTACTCCGACCGGCCCTCCGCGATCCGTTTCGCGCGGCGCTCCTCCGAGTTGACCAGCAGCCTCGGGTTATCCTTCCGCATGGTCGTCGCGCCGATCAGGATCGCGTCGCAGGAGGCGCGCACCTCGTCCACGCGGTCGAAGTCGTCAGCGTTGGAGAGCAGCAGCCGCTCGGGGCGGGTGTCGTCCAGGTAGCCGTCGACCGACATGGCGGCGGACAGCAGAACGTACGGGCGGGCAGTCATGCTCAGACTTCCGTTTCTGTCTCGTGGGCGAGGGTGGAGTCGAAGTTGGCACGGAACTCGGACACGGCCGGTTCGCGCTGCCAGGGGATCAGGGCCTTATCGAGCCGGGCGAGCTCGTTCGTGATCCGGCCGGACCCGGTGTCCTCCGCGACGGTCAGCGCGTACATGCCGATCGCGGCCGCCTTCTCCGGGGCGTGGGCACCGGCCAGCGCCACGGCCTGCCGCGCCATATAGACGCCGCGGTCGCGGTGGTAGCCGTCGGGCATGAGCCGGATCGCGGCGCCGAACGCGTCGGCGGCTTCGTTGTGTTTACCGAGAGCCTCCAGGCCCTGGGCGCGGTGGACCTCCACGTATGAGGCGTTCAGCCACACACCCCACGGCGTGGGGTCGGAGGCCAGGCCATCGAGGGCGTTGCGGACGTCGTCGCTCGCTCGCTCGCTTTCGCCAGCGTCACCGCGCAGGGCGTGGCCGTACGCCTCGTAGGTGCGTGCGACGGCGGCGAGGCGGCTGCGCGGGCGTGCCATGCTGTGGGCGGCTTCGGCGAGGTCGACCACGTCGACCAGGTCCGCGACATCACCGGCCAGCTGGGCCTTGCGGGCCATCACGTACGTGGTCAGATCCTGGTCCCCAACCGTTTGCGACCACTGCATCGCCCGGTCCAGCCAGTACGACGCCGCCTTCGGGTCGCCCAGGTCCTGGTAGAGCCAGGACAGGAACTCGCCGTACTGCGTCTGGAGTTCCATCAAGTCGCGCCGGTCGATGCCCTTTGCGTCGCGCCGCAACTCCTGGATGACCTGGATGTGGTCGCGAGTCGCGCTGACCGCGTGCCAGGGGCCGAGAAGGTTGTCGTTGTCGATCAGTAGACGCCGGGTGCGGCGTAGGTGCTCCACCGGCGTCGATCCGTACGCCGAAGCGCCCCGCGCTTTGCGTACGAGCCCCGGCACGGCACCCGAGTCCGCGACGGCAGACGAACTCAGGCCGATGGCACTTGCTGCTCCGATCCCCACTCCACTGCGGAGCAGCGCACGCCGATTCAGAGCCACCCAGCCCACCGACCCATCACGTAGACGACATGGGACCGAGATCCCCTCACCGTCCGACGCTGCCTGGTCTGGCACGGCCAACGCCAGGCCCACCGATGATCTGGCCACATGAACGGGCGGATTGGCCACATGGCCACGCTCGTCACCGATTCGTTCCCAGAGGCGGAGCAGCATCTCGCTGGCGTCCAAGGCACTGTCCAGGAGAGCTGCCTGGACGCGGTCGGCCATGCGCTCCGCTCGTTCGAACCGCCCCAGGTGAGCGTGGTCGATGCGCGTCCGCTTCGAGAGCTCGCGGAGGCTGAGACCCCGCGAATTTCGCAGCTCGCGCAACTGGTAGCCCCAGTTGTGTAAAGGGGACACCCAGGGCGTCAACTCCCTTGGTTTCTGCGCCATCCCGCCCCAATCCTGTGGCTGATGTGGCCAGTTCGCCCGGCCACATGTCAGATCTGGAACTAGCAGCTCCCCCGGGCTTAGAACCGAACTGCACACAGTCGATTCCGGTCAGGGAGGTGGTGCTCAGTGTTCGTCTTCGTCGTCGTCCACATCCGAGAGGCGCGCGCTGGAATGCCGTCGGATGCTGTAGCCGATCTCAAATTCCTCAGCACTCATTCGGGTGTCGTTGAGTTCGAGAACCTCACCGCTTGGGGCCATCGTCAGGCGCACGACGCGCAGCAGGGGAACACCGACGTCAGCGGGCAAGTTCAGCGCTTCGGCTTCCTCGGGGGAAGGCATACGAGCCGATACCCCCTCGCTCCAGCGCAAGGGGCGGTGGCCCATCTCCTCCAGGCGGTCGTAGATCCCGCCGGGGCCTGTGTCAGCTTCGGCGAGCTGGGTGCCACGGGCGAGATCCGCCGGCAGGTAGCTGGTCGCCAGCTGCTTCGGTTTCCGAGATTCCGGGTCGCCCATCACGCGGTCGCGAACCAGGACTTCGGCCCCGGCGCTGAGCCTCATCAGCGCCGCGAGGTCGACTGGAACGATGCCCCAGCGCACGGTCGGAGGTTCCAGCGCCGTCCAGGGCTGCGCCGTTGGATCGAAGTAGTAGCCGATCTCATCCCGGAATACCTGGCGCGAACGAGTGATCCGCTTCTTCTCTGGGCGCTCGCGGACGATCGTGCCTCTGCGGCGGACCGCCACCACGAGGCCCTCTTGCTCCAAGAGGGCGATGGCGCTCCGCACCGTTTGGTAGCCCGCGCCGTACTGCGCCTGGAGCTCCGTGAGCATCGGGAGCTTGTCGCCCGGCATGTATCGCCCCTCGCTGATCTGCTTTCGCAGGTCAGCGGCGATGTCGCGATACGAGACGGGCATCGGCGTCACCTTTCGGAGTGCTGTGGGGGAACTGATTCTAGGGCTAGCTCTATCAGTCAGCCACGCGCGAGCACAACCGGTCGACACAAATAGAGCTATCGGTATTGACGTAACCCGCTGCCGTGGTCTCTACTAGGCGATAGCGATAGCCCTAACGCTCCGTTGAGTAGGGGTTACGCACTAGCGCTACCGCAAAACAGCAGGAAGCACCGTCTCTTCGGAGGCGGGGCAGTGGGGTGAGCCGAGCTCCCCCGGCCAGGCCCCTGTACCGAATAGCTCCACCTGATTCACCCCGACGGCGCTGCTGCGCTGTCTGTCCGCCAGGACCACCAGCCGAAAGGCCGGCCTGGCGCGGCAGAGAAGGCAGCACCCACACCCACGTCAGGAGGATCCGATGCCCCGCATTCGCCCCGGCCGTAACCGGTCCAAGAACACCAACCGCCGTGCGCCGCTCCTGCTCAGCACCATGGCCCCGGAGGACTACAACGTCCGTCCGGCCGAAGTGAAGTCGATCGCCTGCCCCGACTGCCGCACCTGGCGTCGCATCATGGGAGAGAAGATCCTCAAGATTCGCGAGCACGGCATCTCCGACAAGGTCGCGGAGGGCGGCAAGCGCACCCTCTGCCCGGGCACGGACCAAGTCGTGGTCATCGACATCGACGTGCGGCGCTGGCAGGTTAAGCAAGACCGCCTGCTGCGCGAGGCGATGCCGCAAGACAACCGGCGCGCTGCCCAGCAGTTCTTCAAGCCCCTCCCGCCTCCGCCTGCTCCGGTCTCCCGGATCGTAGGGGAGATCACGCTGGATTCGGCGCGCCAGTCCTACCTCGCTCACCGCAAGGGATGTAGGGACTGCATGAAGGGCCAGCACTGCACGGACGGCGAGCGCCTGGCGCGCCGCTTCGCGCAGGTGGTCATGAAGACACCCAACCACCGTGAGGCCAATGAGCTTTTGGCCCGCCAGGACGCGCGTACCGCACGGAAGCGCGCTCAGCAGCGGGCGGCGCGCGGTGAGCAGTGGGCCAAGCACGGGGGCGAGGCTGTCGAGACGGCAAACAACCAGTGCCGCAAGCGGGAGTCGGATGCGCTCTCCGAGTTCCGCGGCCCCGACCTTCCGATGCTGCCGCAGGACGTGCCAGCGCACGACCGGCGCCAGGCCGAACTGGGCAGGCAGTACGGCCGGAAGGCCCCCGCGACGTCGGCCGCCTGACCCGCACACCGAGACGGACGAACGACCACGGCCCTGTCCGCCCCGCAGTAGGGGGCGGACAGGGCCGTGGCTGCTCGTACAAGCAGTCACTCCCCAAATGGGGAGCGATCTCGACAGCCCTTGGGATTGCAGCCCTCGGACTGTCCAGGACCTGAATCGGAGGACCTGATGCCCAGCATGCCACGCACCATCCCCGCCCCGACGAACGGCCTCTTCAAGGACATGGAGGACGACGACAACCAGCGCGGCCCGGAGCGGGACGAGACCGACTCCTTCCACCAGCTGGTCCGTCACCTGGTGGCCGACGGCGACTCCCGCGCCGCGAAGGCCAGCCGCCTCGCCCGCCGCACCCTCGCGCAGATGGGAGCGGTCCGATGAACCCGGTCGCCAGCCTGACCGACGCGCAGCGCGAGGACTTGTCGAAGAAGAACGCGGAACAGAACCGACGGTCGGAGAGCAACCGCCGCTGAATACCCCGTCATTGCCCGTCGTCTCCGCGCCTCCATGGGCGGGGCCGACGGAGAGCGTCGGGAGCTCACCCACGCTCCGGCCGTCCGGCCGCACACACGCGAACAGCCCCGGGGATGCACCCCCGGGGCTGCTTCTTGCACGGACCTTCTGGGAGGCCCTGATGAACCACTCCATCGTAAACGCGGTCTACGCGCCCTCCGCCGACCTGCCGGTCAACACCAACTGGCGGGCCGCCTCCGCCTGCAAGGACGAAGACCCCGAGCTGTTCTTCCCGATCGGCAACACCGGCCCGGCCCTGCTGCAGATCGAGGAAGCCAAGGCTGTCTGTCGTGCTTGCCCGGTCCTGGAGCGCTGCCTGCAGTGGGCGCTGGAGAGCGGCCAGGAGCACGGCGTGTGGGGCGGCCTCGACGAGGACGACCGCCACCGGATGAGGCGCCGCACGGCCCGCGAGCGCACCGCCTGACGGGAGCGTCGGGCAACTTCCGGCCCGCCCCGCAGCACCGCAGCACAACGGCTGTCCGCACGGCGGGCCGCCGGCCCTCTCGTATATCTCCAGCCCGGAACACTCCCGGGCCCGCCTTCCTCCCCGCAGGAGAGCCCCATGGAACGCAGCCACCAGCTCGACACCGCGACGACCGCTACCGGCATCACCCGGCTGCCGACGTCGCTGTGCACCCACAACCCGCCGTGCCCCTCCGCAGAGAGCCCGGACCGCGAGGCCGCGCACGTCGTGGCCGCGTACCCGGAGCAAGGCTGGAGCCTGCTGTGCAACGCCGTCCTGATCTTCGAGGACACCGGCGAGCTGCTCCCCAACGGCCAGATCATCGCCCCGCACCGGCCCCTCGCTGCGGTCTGACGGCTGCCTGATCCGCCCGCACCGCCCGCCAACTCCCTGGCGGTCGGGTCGGGCGGTGACGGGGAGCCGGACAGCCCGGACCGCCAACCCCACGCCGGCGCACGCGATACGAGGAGAGCCCGTGCCACAGCAGCCACAGACGCAGGCCGTCCAGCCGCAGATCCGCTACATCAAGGGCGACATCGTCCTGTTCCGCAACGTCGAACGGTTCTGGCTCGGCAAACCGGACCACACCTCCGTGGGCCGGGTGGAACGTTCCTGGCAGCACGTCGACACCAGGAAGGTCCTCTACGACCTGACCGAGCTGGGAAGCCTCAGCTACCGCGCCGGGGTCGACCCCAACTACATGCGGCCGCTCCCGGCGGCCGACGCGATGCGTGACATCGACACCGCGCCGCTGAACGAGACGGACATCGGCGCGATGACCCCGGCCGCCGTTGCCTGGCTGCGTCATCACCTCGCGCGCGGCAATAGCACGTTGCCCGCCCCGCACGCCTGACCGATCCACCCACCGCCGCCCCCGCCGGGCGGCACCCGACCCGGAAGGAGGCGGCGTGGCCGCCACACGAACCCGCAAGAGGCCCACCGCCCGAAAGAAGCCGACGGCATCCCGTCCGTCCGCGGCTCCGCAGCCCACCGCCTCCCCCTCCATCGACGCCTCCCCGGCCGTGACGACGGAGACGGAGGCGGAGGTCGTCGACCTCGAGGCGATGGCCCGCGTCGCGGACGCCCGGGACCGGGCCGCCGACGTCATCGACACCGCGCGCGAGCAGGCCGCCGCCCTTCAGGCGGAAGCCGAGAGTGTGGCCGCGCGCACCGTCGCCGACACGCACGAGCAGGTCACCGTGCTGATGTCCGAGGCGCAGACCCACGCCGAGGGCATCACCGCCTACGCCGACCAGGAGGCCGTCGCCCAGCGCGAGGCCGCCAAGAGTGCCCTGGAGGCGGCGCGCGGCGAGGCCGACCAGCTCCTGGCGCAGGCCCGCGAGCGCGCCAACACCCTGGTGTCGGAGGCCCGCGCGCAGGTCACCGACCTCACCGAGCTGGCCGCCACCGACCGCGCGGCCACGGCCACGGCCGTTGCCGAGCTGCGCCGCATGGCGGAGGCCGATCTCGCTGAGATCAGTGCCTTGGTCGACCAGCGCCGCACCGACGCGGGCCAGATCCTGGCCCGCGCCCAGGAGCAGGCCGACGAACTGGTCGCCGCGGCACAGCGGGAGGTCGACCAGGCCCGTGAGCGGTTCGCCCAGCTCGCGGCGACGGCGGCCGAACAGTACGACGGCCGCCGCGCGGAGGCGGAGGCGCTGTACGCGGACGCGGTCAAGGCCGCTGACGACCGGCGCCGCAAAGCCGACCTGGCCGTCGCCGCCGCGCACCGTGAGGCGGAGACCGCTCGCGCCGACCTGCGGGAGGAACTGCGCCAGCTCGGTGAGGAGTTCGACCGCGAGGCGGCATCCAAGCGGGCCATCCTCGACAAGGAACTCGCCGGCCTCAAGGCGGCATGCGACAAGCAGCGCGAGCGGCTGCGGGAGGAAGCCAAGACCGTCGCGGTGCAGCTGCGGGAGACAGCTCAGAAGGAAGCGAGCCGCATCACCACCGAGGCGGAGCGCAAGGCGAAGGCCGTCACCGAGCGGGCCAAGGCCGATGAGGCCCGTGCCCGCCGGCTGCTCGATGAGGCCCGCGAGGCGAAGAAGTCGGCCTCCCGCTGGAACGGCTGGCAGCAGAACATCAGCCGCAAGGCGTGGAAGGCCGCCCCGTGGATCGCGCTCGCCGCCGGCGTCGGGCTCGCCGCCTCCGGCGAGTACGAACTGGCCCGCATGGTCGGCATCAACCAGTACGTCGCCCCGCTGCTGCCGGTCAGCATCGACGTCTACTGCGTCACCGCGTTCCGCGCCAAGAAGGACATCCCCTACGCGCTGCTGCTGATGGCGTCGGCGAACGTCACCTACCACGTGGCGGAGCAGGCCCACCTCGTGAAGGACGGCCAGTCGGCACCGTGGCAGCTGACCACGTTCGTCGTGCTGATCTTCGTGGCCGTCATCTGGCGCGTCCACACCCTCATGCACGACGACAGTACGGACGGCCACGGCGCGGATGCTGCGGTCGGCCGTACAGGTACGGACGAAGGAAACGGAATGCCCGCCCGTACAGGTACGCACCGGCGTACCGACGGAACGGACACCGGATCGTCCACCCGTACAGAAGGCGCGAGCCACGACCTGTACGCCGGGCACAACCCGGTTCGGCCGGACGGCACGGGCTCTGAATGGGACGGTACGGGCCCTGTACGCCCCGCCTCGCACCCGCCGCACGACGGCGGGGCCGAAGCAGCGGTGACCAGGGCGTACAGCGACCGTACAGGCGGCGTACACACCACCCCCGAAGGAGCGGCGCGTACAGGTACGGCGACTGCGGGGCGTACCGGTACGGCCAGTGCGGCCGTCCAGGGACGCCCCGGCGCCATCAGCGTCCGTACACAGCCCGGCGGCGAGAGCGTTCCGGGAGCCCGTACAGGTACGGACGCCGCGTCCTCGCCCGCAACCGGAATGGGCAGTACGGCGGGTTCGGAGCGTCCCGGTACGCCTGTACGCACGGATGAGGAACTCCTGCCGCTCGTACAGAACCTCCCCCGTACTGAGGACGGGTTCGTGACGCTCTACCAGGTCCGCAACCAGCTCTCCGTCAACAACAACCGCGCGGTACGCCTGCTCTCCAAGGCCGGCCTGCTGCGCCCCGAGGACGCGGACAAGCACCTGGCGTGATCCACGTCCGGCACACACCAGTGAGGGCCAGCCCGAAGGAAGCGGGCTGGCCCTCGCTGCGACTGCCGGAAGCAGTCCACAGCCCCCCGAGTACAGCAGATCCGACCCCCACGGAGGACCCCGTGAGCACCGAAAACAACTTCTTCGACGACCCGAACGCGGCGCTGCGCGAGATCGCGCAGAACCCCGCCGCCTACGCGCACTACCTTGCGGACTTCCACCGGGTCGTGCTGGACATGCAGACCAAGCTGGAGATCCTCCAGCGTGAGGCCCGCGTGCACTGTCGCGGAATGCACGTCGAGGGCGACAAGTGGGGCCAGGCCTACCTGCGCTCGTTCCCGGTGGAAAAGTCCCTGAACGATGTTCTGAAGAACCTCAAGAGCGTCACTTCGGGACTGGAAAAGAGCGCTCATAAGCGCCACGCCCACGACGAAAAAGTGAAGGAGGTTAAGAAAAACCGAAAGGAAAAGGCGCAGCTCAAGGCGTTTAAGAACAACCCGACGCTCCAGGCCGCCCCGGAAAACCCGGGTCGGCAGGGTGCGCAGAGCCCGAATCCGGGCTATGGTGGTCCCACGTCGATTTACAACCTGGACCGCAGGGAGTCGGCGTGAGTGCAGGTCGCCCGCTCACGAAAGCAGAGCGGAAGGATTTCAACCGTGCGGAACACGAGCGCAAAATCAAACAGGATTTGATTGCGCAGCACGGCAAAGACCTCGGCACCTTCTACGCCTGGCTCCGGATTGTGAACATCCGAGGCACCCAGGCATATCGCAGCGGGAACACGGAGTTCATCCGTGAGGCCGCGCTCGCCCTGCACAACGTCTACAGCCGCCACGTCGGCTAGCTTCCCGCGCCCCGCACGAAGGGCCGCTCCCGATCCCCGGGAGCGGCCCTTCGGCGGTCCCAACGCGTGCCGCGCGTGTCGCGTGCCGCGCGTGGCGTGCGCGCGTGTACGCGAGGCCAAGGCCGACTGTCAAGCCCAGGAGGAGGGGTCGCGTGTCCGACGACACCGACAGCAATGTCATCAACCTCCCCACTCGGGGCAGTGATTCCGGCGCAATGCCGGATGCCCCCGATGGCGGGGATCTCTTTTATTCCGAACCGTCCGGCGGCAGTGCGGACGACGCTGCTCCCCCGGGCTCCCCGGAAGGGTCGACCAGGGAAATTCCTGCCATTCGCGGCCCTATTTCCCCGGAAGTGGCATTGCGGGAAACGGGAATGCCCGACGCCCCGGATTCCGAGGATGAGGAATACGAGGAAGGCGAATACGAGCAGCCTCGTTCTCTTGCTGATCGCCTCGGTGACTGGCTGGAGCTTCGTTTGGAAGTGGCGCGGGACCGGCACGCCGGTGAAGCGCCGTTCCGGGAGGCGGAAATAGCGCGCAAGGCTGCGCTTGTGAAAGCCCGCACCGCTCAGGAAACCGCGCTGATGGAGCAGAACGCGCAGTTCCACGCTGCGCAGATGAAAGCGAAGTCCGACAAGGCGGCGGCGCGCGGCAAGGCCGACGCGGCGCGGTCCTCCGGCTCCGGCATGGGCGCCGACAAGGGCGGCCGCTCGAAGGGCGGCGGCGGGGGCAACTCCGGCGGCTCCGGCCGCGGCGGGGGCCGGGGGTCGGGAACGAACGGGTCCGGCGGCTCCGGTCGCGGTTCCGGGGGCGGCAACTCCCCCAAGGGCGTCGGGAAGGGCTCTGATCGCTCCGCTGGCGGCGGTAAGGGCACCTCGAAGGGCAATGAGTCGTCCGGTGGCCCGAAAGGCCGTCAGAACGGCTCTGGAGGCTCCGGGTCGGGCAAGTCCGGATCGGGCAAGGGCAGTTCGGGTGGCTCCGGCGGCAAGAACGGCTCGGGCAGTTCCGGGACCGGCAAGGGCGGTTCGAAGGGCGACGGCGGCAGGTCGAAGGACTCGCCGGCCGCCAGCCCCAGGACTGAGCGGGCCCGCGGCCGCCAGGAGCGTGCCGCCGCCCGCCAGGCGGCACGCCAGCAGCGGCGCGGCGCGAGCCAGGCCGCCAACCTCGCCGACCGGAGCAAGGACCGCGACCAGGACCGCGCCGCCGTCCAGGCGGCGCGCGAGGAACGCCGCAAGCTGAAAGCCGAGCGGAAGGCAGCGGCACGGACGAAGCGGGAGGCGGCCAAGGCCGCCGACGACCGCACCACCCTGGGAGCGGCCGTCGGGCAGGAGGCGCAACGCCGCTGGGACAAGCGCCGCCCGGCGGACAAGGACAAGGCCGCGAAGGACGGCAAGGCCAAGGACGACGCTGGTGACGCCAAGGACACCACCGGCGACAAGGACTCCGAGGCCACGACCAAGAAGATGACCAAGGACGACCCCGAGGAGCCCTCAGACGGCACGAAGGACGACTCCGCGACCAAGAAGCCGGACGACGGCAAAAAGGGCGGCGAGAAGCCGTCTGGCGCCTCCGCAGACACCGACGCGAAGGACGGCACGGGGACGGGCACTGACCCCAAGGCCGACGACGTCAAGGACCCGCCGGACACCGGTGACAGCGACGACAAACGCTCCTTCAAGGAGAAGGTCAAGGATTTCTTTACGAAGGCCGGCGAGGACAACACCCCGCCCGAGCCGCAGGAGTCCTCGAGGCTTCGGCCCGAGGACTTGGGCGACGTCACGGTGGAGCGCCCCGGCGGCCCGACCCGGACCCCGCAGCCCGAACCGGCTGAGGACGACATCGAGGACGCGGACGTCGTCGACGACCCGTCCGACCCCTTCGGGGCGCACGTCAGCAGCCCGGCGAGCCTCCCGCGCGCGCCGGAGCCGCACACCCAGCGTCCCGGCACCAGCCGACCCACTGCACAGGAGGACCCCGTGGCATCGGAGGTCAACAGGCCCTCGGGCCAGGCCCGGATGGCAGCCAAGCACCGCACCGACATCACCTTCGGCGAGTACCTGACGGAGATCGTGAACATCGCGATCGCCGCAGCCCTCGACAAGGACCGCGCCCAGGACCTGGCCGACGCGCTCGGCAAGGTCGCCGACGCCCTGCGCGACATGGCCACCGACCTGGGTGCCGATCACAACATCGCCACCGCGGTCGTCAACCAGATCACCGACCTGGCCGACGCCGCGGACCGCATGAAGCAGGTGGCCGAACGGTGCGCCACCCAGTGCGACATCGCCTCGGAGGCCGCCCGGATCGCCGCCATGGCGGTCGGCCGCGTCTACGGCCAGGACATGAAGGCCATGGACGACGCCGGCCTGGCCACCGCGTCCTCCGCCGCCCACCACGACTAGAAGGAAGGGGTCCGCTGATGAGCGACCTCGCACCCACCACCGGCGGCGGTGCCGCCGCCCGGACGGACGGCGACAACCGCTACAAGGCCGTCCAGCAGAAACTCAAGGCGCTCGGCCGCGCCATGGACCTGGCCACCAACGAACTCCAGACTCTGCAGCGCGACATGGAGACCAACGCCCGGCGCTCCGAGGGCCTGGCCGTCGACATCGCCAACGCCGAACTCGACCGCACGCACATCGAGATGACCAACCAGGTGTCCGTCGCCCTGGGCGGCGCCGCCATCGAGGTGAAGAAGCTCCACGAGACGGCCCAGGAAGTCTCCGGCCAAGCCCACGACACACGGCGCACCCACGCGCGGCTGTACGAGGGCCTGGACGACATCCGCTCCAGCCGCAAGGAGCGCACCCCCAAGCCGGGCTTCTTCGTCCGCTGAACCAGCCCTCTCCCCCTGATGGGCGGCCCCTTCCACGACGGAAGGGACCGCCCATCGCCACACCACGAAGGAGAAAACCGGTGTCCGTGCCGCGCAGCGTCGCCCTGGAGCGCACCTTCTACACCCTGAGTGCCCCGGTCCTCGCCGCGGCCCCGAACCTGTTCGCCGACAGCCCCGTCAACACGGTCGTGCAACTGGCCGGTGCGGCCGGTGTAAGCGGCTGGGTCCTGGCCGCCAAGAGCAACGAGCCCGGTGCGGGACGCAAGATCCTGCGCTGGTCGCCGCTCGTGACCGCCGCCGCGATAGACCTCGCCGCCGGCTACACGGTCGGCTGGGGCCCGTGGTGCCTGGACGGCCTTCTCGCCGCGAGCTGGGCGGCCGCCGGCCTGTTCGTGATGCCCTTCTCCCGGCACGCCCGCCGCCGTCACCGCCCCGCGCTCGCCACCCCGGCCCCCGCGCCGCAGCTGCAGGAAGCCCCCAAGCCGTCCCTCGCGCAGCCGGACGACGGCGCCGACAACTTCACCCGCCAGGTCCGCTGGCTGTGGGAGGAGCGCGGCTTGCCCGGCCGCACCATCGTGGTGATGGCCACCCCGCACGCGGGCATGCCCAACGACCTGTCGCTGCTGCTGCGCGCCTCCGAGGCCGGACGGCCGATCTCCAGCCTCACCGAGGAGGCCGTCGCCGCCGCGTTCGGTGTCGACATCACCGACGTACGGATCGAGGACGTGCCCCGGCAGTACGGGCGTGAAGGAGGACCGGGCTGGAAGGAAGTCCACGTCACCCCCGATCTGAACGAGCGCCGCCGCAAGGCGCCCACCACCCACGAGTGGTGGGCCGACCGGATCGGCGGTGACCGTGGGCCGGTGCCCGGCTCGCAGTTCATCAAGAAGATCCGCGACCACGACCGCAAGGTCACCCACTACATCGCCCAGGTCCCCGACGAACTGGGCGAGCCGCGCGTCAACCAGGACAACCTGGCCGCCGCGCTGAAGACCAAATACGACGACGGCCGGCTGTTCGTCACGGTCGACGGCAACCAGGTCCTGGTCTCCCTGTGGGACTCCAGCCCGCTCGCGCAGATCTTCCCCGCCACACGTGAGCTGCTGACCCCGGACAAGGACGGCCGGTGGGTGACCGGTTATCTCGGCAACGGGCAGCCCGCCCGCAACAGGGTCTACACCGACCGGGGCGCGGCCCACGGCTTGTTCGTCGCCCCGTCCGGCGGCGGCAAGACCCAGCTGATGGGCCTGCACGTCGCCGCCGACGCCCTGTTCGGCGCCGTGGTGTGGCTGGCCGCGGAAGCCCCGGACGAGAAGGCCGCCAAGCTGGGCGAATACACCGACCGCTACGGCGTCGGCGCGCTCTACATGATCCGGCTCCTGCGCACCCTGGACGCCCTGATGGAAATCCGCGGCGAGATGGTCTGGGAAGACGGCCGGGTCTACGACTGGGACCCCAAACTGGCGGGCTGCCCCTACCGGATGCTGTCCGCCTACCTCGATGAGTTCCTCTCCGCCGCCCGCCACGGCGACTACGGCGCGGACATCATGGACCTCGCCGAAAAGGTGTCGGTCAAGGGCCGCAAGTACGGCATCGGCCTCAAGGTCGCCGGCCAGTCCATCTATGTGCAGGACGGGTTCACGCAGCTTTTGTGCGAGAACCTGCGCGAGAACTGCATCCCGGTCATCTTGAAGGTCGCACCGAAGAAGATCGCCGACATGTTCAAGGCCCTCGGCATCTCCTCCGACAACACCCCCGATGCGCTCCCCCGCTCTTTCTCCCCTGCCGAGGCGGGCCGCATCGAGCGGGTGATGCGCGGCGAGCCCGAGCCGCCCACCGACTCCAACACCGGCGGCGCCGGGTGGATCGTCGAAGCCAAGCACCCCGAGGTCCTGCGCACCCTGTTCATGGACTTCAAGACCGGCCTCGACGCCTACTTCCCCGACATGGTCGCCTCCCTCACCGACTACGAGATCCGCGAACTTGAGGCGCGGGATCTGTGGTTCGACTGGACCGAGCCGCCTCGGCCCGGGGAATTCGGCCCCGAACCCGACGACGAGGACGACGACTGGGACGGGGAGGACAAGCCGAAGAAGGGCGGCGGCAAGCCCCGCCGCCCAGGGAAGTCCCCCGCACGCCGCGACGCGGTCACCTCGCCCCTCCAAGCACTGGAAGCCATCAAGAACCTCTCCGGCGTCTGACCTCACCCCGCACACCCCGCAGGGCCCGGCCGTATTCCGGCCGGGCCCTGCCCACACCTGGAAGGACACACCACTCGTGGCCGTATCGATCTCCGTCGTCGTCCTGCTCGCCATCGTCGTCTTCGTCCTCATCCGGGGCGGAACCGTACGCCTCCTGCCCGCCCTGGCCTGCGCCGCCTTCGGCTTCCTCCTCGCCTCCTCCGGTGCCGGGCCCTACATCACCGGCGCGATCAGCGGCATCACCGGCTGGATCTCCAGCATCTGACCCTGCCCGGCCGGCGGCGTCGACGGCCGCCGCCCCCTGCACCTCCGACGCCTTCCGAGGAGCCCCGATGCCCCACCTCATCCACGCCCCGCCACTGCCGGCCCGCACGAGCGCGCCGCCCGCCGAACTGTCGCTGGAGGCCCGCATGGCCGCCACGGACGCGGCGATGACCGTCCGGCTGGAGGAGGCCGCCGTCGCCTACGAGGTCAACACCGCGCACATCGACACCGTGCCGGTCGACCTGGGCGACGTCGTCACCCTCCCGCTCACCCCGACCCTCCAGCCCCCCACCCCGTACGCGACACCGGTGGCGGCGCTCCTGCAGCGCGCGCACCACCGGCTGCTCACCGACGGCTGGTGCACCGGCGCCTTGGTCGACGCGGAAGGCGCCCGCTGCCTGTACGGCGCGATCCACCACGAAGCCCGCGGCGACCAGAGCCTCGCCTCACGCGGCCTGGAGGTCCTGATGGACGCGATCCGCCGCGAGTTCAGCGACGTCGACTCTGTGCCGTCCTTCAACGACGCCTTCGCCAGCGGCCGCATCCCGCTGCGGATGCTCGACAAGGCCGCCGGCCTCGCCGACGCCCGCCTCCTCTGAACCTCCCCGGACCACCTGCCTCGTACCCGAACCCGTCGTGGTCGGGTGCGGGCCAGGCCGTCCGGCCTCCTTTACGCCGTAAAGACGCGCCTGGCGTGCGAACCATCGCGCCGCCCCCGGAACACCTCCCCACCACCGGCCACCACGCCCACCCGACCAAGGGAGCACCTTCGCCATGCAGTCCGACGACAAGCCCGTCAACGGCCAGCCCACCCCGAGCTTCCTCGACCTGCTCAACCAGAGGCCCCCGACGAAGAACACCGACCTGAGCAAGGACACCGACACCACGCGCCTCGCCCAGTTGCGGGCCGGCTGGAACGCCTCCTGGGAACAGGGCGGCTTCCTGCACGGGCGGTGGGAGGAACTACGCCTGGCCCCGAAAGCCGGGATGCACGGCATGGCCCGCTGGATCAAGGCACTCCTGATGCTGGCCGGGGTGTGCGCGCTCTTGATCCTGCTCGACACCGCGGGCGACATCTTCGGCGCTGCCCTGAGCCGCCTGGCCGACTCGGTCCCCGCCACCCGGGCCGGAACCAGCGCCGTGGGCGAGCTGTGGGGCGTGGTCGACACCCCGATCCGCTCGTACATCGACCAGCACAGCATGGGTCTCAGCGTCAGCGGATCCGCCGTCTACACCGCCTGGCAGCTCGTGGGTTGGTTCGGCCTGATCGGCGGGTTCCTCGGCAGCACCGGCGCCCGCATCACCTGGACCTGCTGGGGCGCGGGCAGCGTTCTCGCCGTGTGGTCCGCGGCCCCGGCCGACGGACGCACCGTCGCCACCTCGATCGCCGTCCTCGCCTGGACCCTCGCCTCCACCCTCGCCCTGCGTGGCTGGAGCCTGCGCCCGATCGTCAACAACTACCTCCCGCCCCACCCGGCGTTCCAGCCCCAGATCGAGATCCGGCCCGAGATCCACCTCCCCGCCCCGGCCCCCGCGCCCGATGGCGACACCCCCGACAACGTCCACCAGCTCCAGCGCTGACCCGGTCGCTCCGCCTGGCCCTCGCCCCTCCCCGCAGCCGCGGGGCGGGGCGAGGGCCGGACAGGCCGCCCGGCCTCAGCAACTTTCCCGCTCCCGCAGCACCCCTGCGGACGACCCCAAGGAGAGAGATCGTCTTGGCGAAAGCGCCCCGCGTCATAGGTGTCCTCGCAGAGCCCGCCCCGCCCACTTGGTGGCGCGCCCACCGGCACCAGGTCTTCCTGGTTCTCGGGCTGATCGGCGGCTTCTACCTCTGCTCACACACCAGCGACGCCGCGCCCCCTGCCGACCCGCCCCGGCCCGCACACACCGAACGACCTCACAGCACCGCCACCGCACAGCGCTGAACATCACCTCGTGCGCCCGCCACCCCGCACCGGGGCGGCGGGCGCACCGCTCTTCCCCGCTCATTCGCCGACCGCCTGGAGGACTTCACCGTGCTGACACCCCGGCCCCGCCGCAGGATCGGACGCCCGCGCCCCACCATCCCCGGCCCCCGCTACCCCGCGCCCCAGCGCCGACTTCCCGGTACCTGGAGCAGGTGATGGCCGACCAGGACCAGGACCTGGTCGACGTCGATCCGAACGACCCCGGCGACGGCTCTCTACCGGTCTTCCGGTGGAGGCAGGCCGGGCGCGAGAACCTCGCGACACGCCGCCAGCTCCGGGAGATGGGACTGCGCCCCGGCGCCCAGGAGCCCGTCGCGCGGATCGAGTGCCGTGGTGGCAAGCGCTTCGCGTGGCTGTACCGGATCGATCTGGCGAAGCCGAAGTTCGCGATGACGCTCGCGAAGGAGGCCGCGCTCGACAAGGCGATGGCTGCCCGTCAGACGTGTCCCGGCCCCTGTGGCCGGCGCTATTTCCACTGCCTTCCTCTGCGCTCCCTCGGGTCGTGCCTGGAGTGCGCCGAGGGTATCCCGGCCGCGCCCGACACCTATATGCACCACGGCGGCGCCCAACTGGCCGCTGCCGCCTGACCGTTCACCCCTGACGGCTGCCTGATCCACCCGTACCGCACGCTGCGGGCCGGGTGGTGACGGGGAGCCGGGCAGCCCGGCCCCGCGCACATGACCTGTCCCCTGTGCCCTGGGAGCCCACCTCTTGATGGCGAAGAAGCCGCCGCCCGCCGTGATCGGCGTCCTGACCGAGCCCGCCCCGCCCACCTGGTGGAGAGCCCACCGCCACCAGGTCCTGCTGATCGTCGGGATCTTCCTCGGCTGGCAGCTATGCGGAGCAAGCAGCGGAGCCGCCGATCACGACCAGTACGGCCCCGCCCGCCCCGCCCACAGCGCCACCCCGTCCGCGACGCCGTCGACCACCTCGAAGGAGAACCACCGGTGAGTGAGCCCGACAAGCCCCGCGAGCCCGAACCCGCCGTTCCGCCGCTGGACACCATCGACGACAGCCAGCGCGTCCCGCCGCCCCGGCGGCCTGCCCCGCCCCGGCCCCAGCCGATCAACGCCGCCGCCGACATCCCGCCCGGCGCCATCGCCGCCTTCGGCGTCGTCGGCCTGGTCGCCCTGGTCCTCGTCCTCAAGTGGGGCATCCCCAAGGGCATCGACTGGTACCACCACCAGGACTGGGCGTGGTTCACACAGTGGACCGCCACCGTCGCCGACCCCGTCCACGCCTACCTGAGCGCGCACACGGTCGGCCTGCCGCTCACGGCCACCAGCGCTTTCGTCATCTGGCAGGGCGTCGGCATCGCCTCCCTGGCCCTGTCCTGGTTCACCGGCGCCGTCGGCGCCCGGCTGACCTGGACCGCGCACGGGGCCTCCTCAGTGTTCATGGTCTGGGACGCCTCCCCCGCCGCCGGCCGCCCCGTCGCCGCCGCACTCGCGGTCCTGGCCTGGACGATCGGCAGCCTCTTCGCCCTGCGCGGCCTGTCCCTGCGCCCCCGCATCAACATCCACAACCACAACCACCCGGCCCGCTGAGAGGACGTCGACATGTTCCGGATCATCAGCACGGCCCGGCTCAACGAGCTGGACAACCTCGCCTCCGCGTTCCCCATGGTCCGGAGCAAAAGCGACCGCCTGGAGAAGGACCTGGAGACGGAGCAGCGCCTCACCAAGGAGCTCACCGCGAAAGCCGAACAGGCCACTGCCCGCTTCCGCCAGGAGCTCACCGACCTCGTTCAGCAGGCCGACGCCCGCGTCGCCGAAGCCAGGGCCTCGGTACAGCGAGCCCAGCACCAGGCCAACGCCCTGATCGACGGGGCCACGAAGCGGGCCAACGACATCGAGCGCCGGGCCGATCAGAAGGTCCGGGAGCTGAACGCACAGATCGAACAGCTCAAGGCCAAGCTGCCCCACCCGACGCCCATCCCGGAAGGGGTCGTCGCCCGGTACCAGAACCTGGTCGGCGCCCTCATCGACCTGACCCTGTTCACCATCGAGGACACCAACGCGGAGCCCGGCTACGGCTACTCCGCCAAGCGCGTCGACCTGAAGCTGGTCAGCCTCTGCGCCGGTTGCGGCTACCGGCAGGAGGAGACCCGCAAGGAGGTCTACGACACCGCCGAGACCCGCACCAACTTCCTGGAGAACACCTACGAGGGCGAGAAGCTCAAGCGCTGGGCGCAGGAGCACGCAGAGACGTGCCGGGCCGTCGCCCTCCCCCTCCAGCGCGCCGCCTGACCTGGTCTGACGGTTGCCTGATCCACCCGCCCCGCACGCTGTGGACCGGGTGGTGACGGGGAGCCGGACAGCCCGGCCCGGATGGGAGTCGACGTGACCACCGCCCCCCTCACCCTCACCGGCGACCGGAATCTGGACGCCGCCTGCACCACCGTCACCGGCGAGATCGCCCGGACCGACAACAAGGCCAGCCTGCTGCTCGCCTTCGACGGCGCAGTCCTCGCGGGCCTGGCCAGCGTCGCCGACAAGGACCTGCCCGTGTTCACGAAGGTCGTCGGCAGCCTGGCCGTCCTCACCCTCGCCACCGCGGCGGTCCTGCTCCTCCTGGTCGTCCGGCCGAACCTGGGCGGCGGCCGTATCGTCCGCGAGGGCCTGCCGTGCTGGGCACGCCTCGAGGAGAACGAACTCCAGGAGGCGATGGGCCAGGACACGCGCCTCGCCCGCGTGAAGTCTCTGTCGCTCCTCGCGGTCCGCAAGTTCCGGCGCCTGGCCCTCGCGGTCGACGTCATCCTCGCCGCGCTTGCCCTGCTGACCGTCGCCGCGATCGGAGTGCTGGTGTGAGCACCGCCGCCAGCTTCGTCATCAGCTACGCCAGCCTCGCCGGCGCTCTCGCCATCCCGTTCGTGATCGCCGCCGCCCGCCGCACCGCCGCCCGCATCCACGCCCAGGCCGACCAGAAGGAGCAGTAACCATGGCACCCAACCTCACCCTCTTCCGCCCCCGCACCGCCCCCGAGTCGGAGTACGCACCCGAGCCGTGGCCGGAGATCGGCGAGACCTGGAAGCCCGAAGGAGTGATCGTCTCCACGCGCTTCCTCGGAGTGGCCGGTGCCGTCGTCCTCGTCTACACCGCTGACGCCGGGGTCAACGGCACCTACTACGCGGTGGCCTGCCTGGGATGCTCGTTCCGCACCCGCACCAAGGACGACACCAACTACATCTCCACCGAGCAGGCGGGCGGGGAAATCGCCAACGCCCACGCCGCCCAGTGCCGGGCGCTGCCCCGGGACCTGCCGACCCGCCCCGACGACGACACCGCCCGCGAGATCGTGCGTCGGCGGCTGCATTCGGAGCGCCGCTCGGACTACGACGTCACGGTCTACCTCACCAGCTTCCACCTGGACCGCCTGGTCCTCCAGCGCTCGACCGAGTGGATCGAGGAGGAGCTGCAGCGCCTCGCGGACGACCAGCCGGAGTTCCTGACCGCCAGGCTGCGCAGTTACGGCTCCAGCACCGAGTTCACGATCCTGCGCTTCCCCAAGAGCTGACCGGACGCTCTCCGTACCGGCCCCGCCCGTCGCACATCGGCGGCCGGGGCCGGGCGGTGTCCGCCCGGTCAGCCGAGACCAGGCGACAGGCCCTCCCCCGGAGGTCACCGTGTCCCTCGCCCGCCGCTCCCTCATGGAAGTCGCCGCCGCCCGCTTCGGATGGCGCCACGCCTACGGCGACACCGCCCAGGTCGACGCGCTGCTCACCGAGCAGACCGAGGCCGCGTACACCGACGGCGCCCACCACGCCGCGCTCGCGACCGCCAAGAACGACGACGCGCTGGCCGTGCAGCCCGGCGCCCTGGACGTTCGCCGCCGCGTCCTGGACGACGTCCTCTACCTCGAAGGGCTCCTGGCCGGCGCCCGCAACCGGAACCTGCCCGCCGCGCTCATCGAGCGCCTGGAGGACGCCGTCGACCACGGCCACGAGCTGACGGTGCTGCTCGCCGACACCGTGCGCACCACCGCTGCCGTCCACGCGGCCACCGCCGGGAGCCACGGATGAAACTCCGTTTCCCGTGGATGAGCAGCGCCGACCGCAGGAAGTGGGCCGCTGCCTGCACCCTGCTCGACCTCAGTCACCTGACCGCCGCCTGGCTCGAGGGCACCATCCAGAGCCAGCCCGGCTACCAGCCGCGTTACGGACCCGATGACGAGACCCTGCCGTACGTGCCGGTCCTCGCCTCCGTCAACCGGGCCGGGTTCCTCACCGGTTTCTCCCAGCCCGGACTCACCAGCGCGGACGGCACCTGGTTACAGGCCGCCGCGGTGGAGGGAGTCGTCGCCGACTCCGCACTGCTGGAGCAGCTGACCGAGTCGGCCCGCCGGGCCGGACTGCAGGTCATCCTCAGCAACCTCCGGGACGGCGGCGAAGACTACGGGCCCGGCGTCGTCGTCACCTTCCGGGACGGCGACCCCTTCACCCGCGTCGGCCGCGCCCTCTCGCTCCAGGACCTGGACGTGCTGTGGCACGGCGTCCCCGTCGCCCGCGACATCGTCGCCCGCGCCAGGCAAGTCACGGTCATCGAACCGGACTTCGGACCGAGCACCCGCCTGTGGGACGTCCTCGCTGAAGCCGCCGCACATCCGGTCGGCCGCTGAACGCCCGGGGCGGCCGCAGGCATCGAACCCGGCCGCCCCGGAGCAACACCCCCTCCCCTCCCAGAGCGCACTGACAGAAGAAGGAGCTCCCCCATCATGACCGCAACCCTGCGCCAGACGGCCAACACCGTCGCCAACTCGATGATCGAAGGCGCCAGCATGGCGTCCGCGCTGATCGGCGGCGCGGCCGGTGCCTACCTCGGCTACCAGCTCGCCCCCGCCGCATGGTCGGACGGAGCCCGCATCCTGTTCGCCGGGGCGGTCGCCGTCGTCGGGGCCGTCGCCATCGACGGGCTTGCCGAACTCGTCCTCGCCCCGATGCGCCGACTGATGCGGCGCACTCCGTTCCATGTCACCCGCGCATCGGCCCCGGCCCCGGCCGACAACCTGGACGACGCCCTCGCCCAGGTCGCCACCGCCACCGAGGCCGACGCCGCGTACCGCGCTGCCGGTGCCGCCTTCTCCATTGACCAGGGCGACAACTTCCTGCGGGACGAGGACCGGTGGCGCGGCTACGAGGACGGCGAGGCGTCCTTCTACCTCGCTCCCGGCGTCTGGCTCCACCACCGCAGCGAGCTGGGCACGTACGGGCGAGAGCACCACTTCACGCTGCTGACCGGCGACGGCGAGCAGCCGGTGACCATCACCGGCATGGAGCAGATCCGCCACCACCTCGCCGCCCGCGCCGCCGGCCTTCCCGCCGCCCCGGTGACCGCCGACCGGGACATCGACGGTGACAAGGACGACGTCCTGGACGACGACCTCACCGGCATCCACGCGGTCTGACGGACTGCCCGTTCCGCCCCGGCCCACGCGGCCGGGGCGGTGCGGTGGCCAATCAGCCCACCCCGTGATCCGCGAGAGGACCGCATCGACCATGCCCGCGACCAAGAACAAGCCCTCCCAGCTCAGCGTCCTGCGCTACGGCGCGTTCGTCTCCCGCACCGCCGAACAGCGCGTCACCTCCTACGCGCCGACCGTCCGTAACCTGGTCCACGACCACTTCGGACGCCGCCCGCTGGGCTCGGTCACGATCATCCTGACCAAGCCGCGCCTGCTGCTCCCTCTCGCCAACGAGGCGCAGGGCGAGGCCGCCGGCGTCCCGGAGAACACGTGGAAGTCCGTCGGCGTGCAGCAGAGCATCATCGACAAGCCCCACACCGTCCGCGTTGCCACGGTGATCGCCCCCAAAGGCGCGATGTGGATGCTGATCAGCGTTCCGAAGGTGCGGGACTCCAAGCAGCTCAAGCTGAGCCTGCTGCGCGGCTTCGTCGAGGTCGACCAGCTCATCCGCTCCGGCGCCCGCGAGAACCGCGTCACCTGGGTCCGCCACGAGATGAACGTCAACCCGCTCAGCAAGCGGCAGGCGAACAAGCTGAAGGCGCAGATCCTCGCCGACGAAGCCGAAGCCGAACGCATCACCGCGGACCTCGCCCGGCGCCTGTGACCTGACGCGCCGCCGTGCCGCCCCGGCCTCACCCGGCCGGGGCGGTCGCGGTGTTCCGCCCCGACCAGCAACAGAAAGGAGTGGGCGTCATGCGCCGCACCGAACAGTACGAAGTGGACGTCCCCATACACACCTACGACCGCGCTCTGCACGGAGTGCACGTGTTCACCGGCAGGGCGACCTCGGTGACCGAGGCCGTGCAGCGCGCTCACGAGGCCGTTGACGCTGCGTTCGCCGCGCGGCAGGCCGGACGTGAAATCCCCGGACAGCAGGACGGCGGCTGGGGCGCGCGGGGGGTCCGCGACGGCTGGGAGCTGGACTGGGCGGCGGCGAAGGCCGGCCCCTGGTCCAACCCGTTCAGCTGGACCCGCAAGGAGCTCTACGAGCTGTAGATACGCCCCGAGGCAGACGCACACGGCCTGGTAACCGACGCCTGCCTCGGGCCACCCATCCCGTACAAGACGAGAGGGAGAGACCAGTATGGCCTCCACCGTGCGCGTACAGGCCCCGTTCGGGCAACGTGCCTTGTTCTTCACCACCCTCGTGCCGCTGACCGGCTGGACCGTGCACGCGCTCACGCTGCACCGGAAGCTGTCTGCCGCCCGCCGCGACCCGCTGACGGGCCTGCTCGGACGCGACGGCTTCACCTCCCGGGCCCGGCAGATCACCGACCGGTACGGCAACAGCGCCCTGGTGGTCCTGGTGGACCTGGACCACTTCAAGCAGATCAATGACGGGCCCGGCGGTCACGCCGCCGGCGACCGGGTCCTTGCCGCCACCGCGACCCGGCTTACCGCCTGGGCGGGCAGCCGCGGAGCGGTCGGCCGGCTCGGAGGCGACGAATTCGCCGTCGCAGCCCGGATCGGGACCACCCGCCGTGAACTGCGGCTCGCCCAGCTCACGCGGCTGCTCGCGCAGCCCGTCCAGGTCGACGACGGCGCCCTGGTCGACGTCGCGGCATCGGTCGGCGCCGCCTCCCCCGACGTCCTCGGCACGACGGACCTGGGACTGCTGCTGCGGGCAGCCGACGCCGCGATGTACGCCGGCAAGCACACCGGCCGTGCGGTCCTCGCCGCACCGCAGCACACCGCGGTGCCCTCCATCAACGGCCGTCGCGTCGGACGGCCGGGCACCAGCACCCTGGGGCGGGCGGCATGAGCGAGGCCACCGCCGACCCGGGCACCTGGATCCGGGGCATCACGATCCGCCAGCCCTGGGCGGCCTGCATCCTCGCCGGGAAAGACGTGGAGAACAGGCCGGCCCCCTGGTCCTGGCGCGGCTGGCTGCTGCTGCACGCCGGACGTACCACCGAACGGGCCCCGATGCGCGACCCGCTGGTCGCCACCGCGATCCGCGGCCGCGCCCTGCACACCCGGGCCGTCATCGGCGTCGCCCGCCTCACCGACTGCCACCAGGACCCCGCCCACGCCGCCCTCTGCTCCCGCTGGGCACAGCCCGACACGCACCACCTGGTCCTCGCCGACGTCTACGAACTCGCGCTCCCCATCCCGTGGCTGCACGGACAACTCGGGCCCTGGCGCCCGACCCAGGACCTCGTGGACCAGGTCCTCCTCCAGCTCCCCCACCTCGCCCCGGAGGGCACCTCATGAATGGCAACCGCACCGGCGTCCCCAACCCGCCGGTCATCATTGCGGCCGACAACCGGGTTCCCTTCCCCCACACCGACCAGAAGCTGCGCTGCCGCACGGAACCCGTCCTGTTCGCCATCGAGGACATCCACGACTCGGACGCCGACCGGCGCACCCGGGAGAAGGCGATCGCCGAGGCCCGGCGCGACTGCTCCGGCTGCCCGATCGTCGTCGGCTGCCTCAAGTGGGCGCTCGCCAACCCCGACCTCACCCCACACGGCATCTGGGCGCCGACCATGCCACGCGAACGCACAGAGCTGCGCGAGAAGCTCGTGGCCCGCCTCGGAGAGGACTGGGTCGGCGTCGTCGCCGCACAGGAGCGCCGCCGCAAGGATCAGGAGCGGGCCGCCCGGTTCGCCCCGCCGACCGTGCGCGATCCCGCGCTGGCCCGCCTCGAGCGGGAAGCCATCCCCACCCGGCCCACCCCGTACAACCGCTGGAAGCAGCCCATCACCCCGGCGCAGGCGGCGTCCCACCGCCACGTGCTGGAGCTGGTCGCCAGCGGCAAGGCGGCGTAAAGCCGTGTTCACCGACTGGACCGAAGCACTCGAAGCCGAGTCGCTGCCCCTGGAACCGACCCCGGCACAGGAACTCGCCGCCGCGGCCCGGGTCACCGCCCGCAGCTCCCGCGACAAGAACGACCTCGGACTGCTCCTGGACGTCCTCGCTCTACCCACCGACCCAGACACCCTCACCGCCCTGCTCCCCCTCCTCCCGGAAACCGGAGACGCACCCACCATGACGCACACTCCCGCCGCCCCGGCCCTGTCCGCGCACGAGGCCATGGCAATCTCCATGCACCACAACGGCGACAGCCAGCAGACCATCCGCGAGGCCACCGGCCTGAGCGAGACCGAACTCAGCGACCTCATCGCCGACCAGGCCCTCGGACTGCCACGCACGGCCGCCACCGCCCCGACCATCGACGTCCCCGTCATCTCGCTGCCCCTCTCCAACGAGGTGCAGCAGCTACTCGACTGGGCGACCGCGCACCCGGCCGCCTCGGTCCGCAGCCGCGCCGCCCGCATCACCGCCGACCTCTCCGAGCTCTCCGAGCGCCGCGGCAGCGAGGCCGCGCAGCGCGAGGCCGAAGAGAAAGTCGCCAAGGCCAAGGCCGAACTCGAACGCGCGCAGGAGGAACTGCGCACCGTGAAGGCCGGCACCCGCACGACGGCGGCCGCGACCGCGCCCACCCCGATCCGTACGGGCCTGGGCAGCGGCCGCACCCGCGAGGAACTCGCCGCCATCAGGACGTGGGCGCGGGCCAATGGCCACCAGGTCGCCGACGCGGGCATGGTGCCCAAGCGGGTGCTGGAGGCGTACGACGCCGCGCACCAGGCGCCGGTCCGGAAGGCCGGCTGACCCATGGCCGACGCGATAGCCCTGGACGGCTTTCTGTACGAAGAGACCATGCCCGGCGACGTGCACGAGTCGACGGCGCGGTTCCGGGTCATCGTCTCCCCGACGGACGAGCGGACGGACGAAATGATCCTGCCGTGCAGCGTCGCCGACCCCGCGCTGGCACATACCGTCATCCACGACCTGGTCCCCGGCGACAAGCTCCGCGTCACCGGCTGCCTGCGGCTCCCCCGCACCCCGGGCGAGCCGATGCAGTTCGTCGTCAACGCGCTGACGGTCCTGCAGACAGCCCTCCAGCTCACCGATGGTGCCTACGAATCGGTACTTGAACGGTGCGGCACCTACCTGCACTACATCGACGGCGATACCGGCCAGGTGCAGGTGTGGACCGAGCACGGCAGTTGGGTCGGCTGGGCAGAGCAGCCCGATGAACTGGCCGCCCTGGTCGCCGCGTTCGAGCACGGCCAAGCCCCTGGCGGCGAGTGACACCGCCGTGCCCATCCGTCCCGAGAACCTCCACCGGTACCCGCGCGACTGGCCCCAGATCAGTGCCCGGATCCGGTTCCAGCGGGCGGGCGGCCGTTGCGAGTGCACGGGCCACTGCGGCCTGACGCACCCCGGCGGCCGCTGCCCCGCTGTCCACGACCAGATCCACCCCGACACCGGCTCCGTGGTCTGCCTCACCACCGCCCACCTCAACCACACCCCAGAAGACGTGCGAGACGAGAACCTGCTCGCCGCCTGCCAGCTCTGCCACCTGCGGATCGACCACGGACACCACCGGGTCACCCGCTCCCTCACCCTCGCCGCCCGCGCGGCCGCCGCCGGACAGCTCGGACTCCTCCCCGAGACCACGCTCACCCGCACAGAGCCACCCACCCCACCGCGCCCCACCCGGGACCGCGCCCCCGCGGCCGCGCTCCACCAGTTGCCCTTCCCCGAACCCGAACAGGAGACGACACCCATGGCCCGCATCAGCGTGAAGATCACCCCGCTCCACCCGGACGGCACCGAATGCACCCACGCCGTCCGGCCCTCCGGCAAACCCCGCGACGCCGACTCCGGTTGCGCCGGGCGCCGCAACTACGCCGTGGTGTGCAACGCCTGCGGCCCGGTCGGCGAACCGCACGGCCTGCGCGTCCTGGCCGAACCGGCGCAGAGCGCGCACCGCGACCACCACAAGGCCGCCCTCGCCCCGGCCTCCCGCTGACCCCCACCCGCTCCGGCCGCCGGGACCACCACGGTCCCGGCGGCCCCGTCGAATGGGAGGGCCGATGCCCACCACCGTCTTCGACCAGTTCACCCGCCGCACCGCCGACGTCACCGCCCAGCTCACCGCCCTCGGCATCCCGCTCACCGCACCGCCGCTGCCGCCCGCCGCTGACCCCGCCGACCTGTGGGCCAGCAACTACCCCATCCCGGTCGACCGCTCCACCCTCGCCTGGTGCACCGCCGCCCGGATGCTCGCCGACCACCACCACACCGGCATCGACCGCCAGGTCCTCGCCGCCGACGCCCTGCTGCGCGAGCTCGGAGTCCGCGGCCTCGCCCAGCTCCACTCCGACCTCCACGCAGGCGCCCCCGTCGACTACCGCTTCACCCGCTGCCCGTACTGCTCCGGCATCGGCGTGGACCCCACCCAGCCGACGTGCGCAGAGGTCGGCTGCGCGCCGTGGCTCGAGTTCGCCGGCCACGACCACCCGTGCCCGGTCTGCCCCGGCGACTACCAGCCCGAGTGGTTCGCCGAAGAGCGGTTGACCGTCCTCGATGAGCTGCTCGCCGACGCCATTGAGGAGCGCGAGGAGCGCGCCTCGCTCCGCTACCGGCTCGGGACGCTGCTGCGTCGCCGGGGGATGCGCTCGTGACGGCCCGCGTCGTCGACGGCAAACCCTGGACCGGGCGCATGCGCACTGCGGCGCTCCGGCAGGGCCTGGTCCGGCCTGCCGAGTTCTCCACGTGGGCCGGTGCCCGCCGGTACCACGAGCGGCACAGGCGGGACCGCCAGGTGCTGGAGAAGCTTCCATGGGGGCGGCCGTTGCCGAGCGGCGAGCATGGCCCGGAAACAGGCCGCTGCGAGCGCCGCAGCGTGTGCACTGCGGCATCGAAAATCAGGGTGGTGCTCGTACGTGCTGCTGCGCCCGCGGGTGCTGCTGATTGTTACTCAGACTGGCCTGAGTCGAAGCGCGTTCAACCTGCGTTAGATGGGTTGGATTGGGCTGCGGTTGCTCACACCTAAGGTGATGATTGCCATGCCATGCACTCCAGCGATCGCCAGCCCAACTAAGCGAAGATGACCCCACTCTGATGACATCGGTGGTCATCCACCCGTATCGATTTGCTGGGGGAATCTTGAAGATACGTAAGGTCACGCGTTCGTTGTCGCGGGCAGCCGCAGCCGGTTCGCTCCTGAGCGCGGGGTTGCTGCTGGGGGCACCTGTGGCTACTGCAGCGCAGCTCTCCGACGCGCAGTCCGTCCCGACGGTCAATATTCCTCGTGATGACGATCTTCCGGCTGACGCATTCTTCCAGGACGCGCCCCTTGACGGTTCGGTGCCCGAAAGTCAGGATGCGAGGCTGGCTCCAGCCGCTGTCGCCGGTGGCAACAACAAGTGGGGGTGCGGTGCCACCGTCGGCAGTCCGCACCCCTCTGGCGGAGCGGTGAAGGTGCACGGGACCATCAAGTGCAAGGCCGCGGTTCCCAGTGGCAAGGTGAGCAATGTGCAACTGTGGCGAAGCCGGTGGTGGGGCTGGGAGAAGGTCGGTCCGGCCAAGAGCTACAGCAACACCAACGCCAAGTACATCGATGCTTCCACCACCTACAAGCCGGGAAGTAAGGAGTGCCACTACTACCGTGGGACCGCTACCTTCACTATCACCGGCGTTTCGCCGAACGAGGTCTTCAACTACGACCAGCACTACCTGAAGGGGAAGAAGGAGCCGTGCGGAGTGAACTGGTGACCCTTCCGCCAAACGGGAACAAGGCGGGGCGTTGACTACGCTCTTCCACTGGCGAAAGTCGGGGTGGCTCGATGACATCGGGGACCCCGACTTCTCCGCCTACGTCCACGTAGCCGACAGATCGGCCGGTACAGCGCCCTTCTCGCTCCACACGCGACCCAGGAGTGCGGTCTGGGCGGCCCTCCTCTCCGATCTCGGTGGCCCCTGGATCGCGGAGTACTCGCAGAACGGTCCCTGGTGCCGCCAGGAAGCCGACGGATCGTATGAACCTGCGGAGGAACTCACGCTCGCATCAGAGTCCTTGATCGAGCTGTGGCGCCTCCGGTTCCCCGACGCCTCGGACGCCGCACGCGAGCCGAACCCTCAGTTCCTTGCGCTGAACGACGATTATGGCCAGGACATCCGCTCTGGGATTCTCGCTACTCCCGAAGACGCAGAGGTTCTATTCCGCGTGCCGCAGTACCGTCACGCGCCCGGTAACCACATGCGCCCCTTTACGGCGGCTGCCGCGCGTTGCGACCAAGCTGAGATCCGTATGGGGAACGACCTCGCCTTGGTGCGTTCCCTCGTCGGAAATGAGCTGGTAGGCCTCAGCGTGATGATGCGAGAGAGCGGTTAGGTGCGAAGGAGTACGAAGGCGGGAATCGCTGCGGTGTTGATTGCTGTGCTGGCGGGCGGCTGTTCGTCATCGGAGGCCGGTTCATCCTCCGCAGCGCGTTCCGCTCACCCGTCCGATGCCTCGGCGAATCATGCGCCGCCCGTAGCCAGGTCATCTCCCGGCGGTGCCCGCCTGGCCACTGCGGTCGACGGATGGTCGGGAAGTCCCGCCCTGCCAGAACAACTCACCTGGCCCCAAAGCGACCAGAAAATATCGCGTATTTACATCGAGCACGAAACGTCGCCAACGTCATTGGTAATCAACCGATTTGCTGATGTGGATCGCGAGGGGATCCCTGAGGAACGAGGGCAGCAGTCATTCCCGTGTGCGACCGGCGAGACAAAAGTCGACGAGCACGCCTGCAGGGTGCACGAGGAGAGTCCGGGGTTGTGGGTCGTGGAGCTGGGAAAGCGTTCCGCGAACACACTTCGCTTCGGGGTCGTGAATGCCGAGTGGAGTGGTGAGAATGCGGCGAACTCCCGGTTCATGACATGGCAATTGCCGTAAGTTTGTCGTTTGGCCTCTGGCAACCACGTCCTGTGGGCGCGCATATGTCTGGGAGTGAAGCGCTCGATGAGAGGCGAGTAGCTGTCATTGGCATGGCCGTAATCCATGGCCTTGTCCACGAGGCCGGGGGTGTAGCCGGGAAACGCGAGGTCGATGGTCCGCGCCCCGCTGTCGCGGACCAGCTCCTCGACCGAGGGCCGGTGGCATTTACATGGCGCTGATGTCTCTGGACCCGCCCGGCAAGGGCCGCAAGCGGTGGACTATGCGCTGGAAGGCACCGCTGGACGCCTTCCCGATCAAGTTCGCAGGCCGACTCACCCCGGCCGCCAACTGAACGTCTCAACAACCACGATGAGCCGTTAACTTGGCACACCCGATAGCCGCCGACCCCACCCCCGAGATCCTCATCGACGACATCTTCACCACCAGGAAGCCGTGACCTGCGCACAAACGGGCCCGGCCACCCCCTTCCAAGGGGGTGGCCGGGCCCGTTTGTGCGTTCAGAACCGGTCAAGCTCCGTGCGGCTCAGCCGTCTTTGTTCGCCAGCAGAAGGATCGACGCGAGCCGCTTGCGGTGTACGAGCGTCATCCGGTCGCACACCAGCGCAGCCACCGCTTCGGGGTCACTCCAATCGATGGGCTCCGGCCGCATGCCTCGATCCGAGTCCGTTGTCTTGGCCGTCTGGGCCTGGGCGTTCCCGTCGCTGAACGCTGGCGTCGGGGCGGGCACTGCTGCCGGGGTATTAACGGCGTTAACGGTCTTAGCGGTTGCGGGTTCAGGAGAAGCCTTGCGGTCGGAGCGCTGCCGAGGGGTATTAACGGCGTTAACGGCCTTCGCTGCTTCGGCGGCTTGCTGTTCCTTCGGGAGGCGCCCGATACGGCGGGCCGGTTCGACCTTTAGCTCGCCCGCCTCCACCCGCTCCTGGAGTTCCGGGGTGAGCTCCAGGAGGGCGAGACGCTGGGACACCCAGGCTGGTGTCTTACCGAGGCGTTTTGCCACCTGGTTCTGGGAGCCGTGGACCTCCTTGAGTTGCTGGATTGCCTTTGCCTGGTCTATCGGCGGAACGTCCACGCGGTGGATGTTCGCGATCAGCGCTGACTCCAACATGTCGGCAGCAGAGACAGCGAGGTCGTCGTTGACGTCGATGCGGAGCTGGGGGAGTCCGACCGACCTGGCGCCTGCGAGGCGGCGGTTGCCGTCGATGACGACGTACTCCGCGTTGCCGATGGCGTCGGCCTGGTCGTTGTGCACGGCGAGGAAGGCTGCCCGCCGCACGACAGCGATGGGCTGGAGCTGCCCCCGCTCCTTCAGAGAAGCACCGGTCTCCTCGACGTCAGTCAGCTCGTCACGCGGATTGAACGGGTTGTGCGCAAGCTGCGCGAGATCCACGGCTGCCGGGGGGCGCTTTCCTTCACCAGCGATGATCTGCTGACGCGTACGGATACGTCGCGGGGGCGGGGGACTGGCACCGTTTTCCCCTTCCTCGTCCATGTCGAATCCGCGGGTGACGCGCTGCGGTGAGGAAGTCATACGGCGAGCTCCTTTGCCAGGTCGCGCATGGCCTGCGCGTGTTCACTGTCGGGGGCGTACTCAAGGAGCGGGATCTCTCCGTCTGCTGCCTCGCGGCCTTCCTTGAGGTCCCCGATGACGGCGAGGACAGCCGGGGAACTGCTCTTCTCCCACTGGTCCTTGTTCTCCTTGACGAGCCTGCCGCGTCGGCTGTCGTAGGCATTGATGACGAGCCCGAGGTAGTCGACCTGGACGCGGCCCTTCTTGCACAGGTCGTCCATCTGCGCCTTGAGGAGGCGGAACGCCCGATGGGACGCCTTGTTTGCCCACACCGGCGTGAGGACACCCGAGCGGTACCCGAGTTCACCGTCACGCCGGCGTACGTAGTACAGGGCGGTGTCCATGTTCGTGCCGAGGCTCGGAGGACCGTCGATGATGATGACGTCGTAGTCGGCTTCCAGGGGCTCGAGGGCGCGTTCCAGAGCTGCCTCGCTGAAGCTGACGTTGGAGAGCGTCACGTCCCGCATGAACGCGTCGTCGGAGGCAGGCAGCAGGTGAAGGCGGTCGCCGAACCGCGACTGGTCCAGGGCGACGAGGAGGTCGTGAATGTCGCCCTTGGCGGTGCCGTCCATGTGCATCAGCAGCGTCTCGACGTCGTCCTCGTACATGACGTCCTCGAAGCCCAGTTCAGCGGTGAGGTGCCCTTGTGGGTCGTAGTCGACCAGCAGAACGCGGTGGCCGGCCTCTGCCAGTGCCTGGGCAACGCCGGAGGCGATGAAGGTCTTGCCGACCCCGCCCTTCTGGTTGGCGACTATGACGCGCGTTACCGGCTGAGCGGTCAGCGGGGCGGAAGGGGACGGGTGGCTGTCGAGCCACATGGTCAACGCTTGGGCGAGGCCCTGGACGTAGGTGACTCCGCGCTCGGTGCAGGCGGCCTTGAAGCGGTCCGGCTCGCCAGCAGGCAGGAATGTGCCCCACGTCTTCGCGCCGTCAGTGTCTACCTCCGGCGGATTCTCAGCGGTGTACCAGGCGTTGATGGCGTGCTCGGTCGCATCCTGGATGTCCATACCGCACTCGAACGCGCGGATCTTCAGGAGACGCCGAAGCTCCGGAGTCAGTGAGCTGATTAGCTTTTCTCGCTCGCCGCGGGGAGTTGGGATACTCATGAGGCCGAACATTACTAGGTATCAGCGAGTTCTCTCCGCAACAGGCAGCCTTCACCCACGCGCCGCCAGTTCGTCGCCCCCGCTCCGATCGACACCGCACTCGGCGATCTGTCGGCCGATGAACTGCCAAGTAGTCTCCTGCTCGCCTTCGTTGACCGGCCTGCCCATGAGCCCCGCCAGGAGATCGAGTGCCTTCGGCGTGACGTAACGATCAGGGTCAGGCGACTGCGCGTGACGACAGAGCAGGTCCGCATCGACCTCCTGCTCCTGGAGGTAGCCGACGAGAACTCCCACCATGAGGAAGTTGTAGGCGAGGGCGTCAGTGAGTGCGTAGAGCACGAGGCGGTGCCACTCGCTCGGGTGGTCGCCGTATTGCTGAGCCACCCGGGCGGCTTCATCGAGATGCCGACCGCCCCATCGTGTGAAGTCTTGGACGAGAGCGACCAATTCAGCTGGCACGGCATCGGGAGCCACGACGGTGCCCGACTGCCCCTCCCTCCGGGCCTGCGAGGCCGGAGGGAGGGTATTTCGAATCTCTTGCAAAGCGGCCCGTCGGTTGAGTCCGGACAGCTCCTGCTTCCGACGAGCCGCGTTCTTACGTGCGTGCGATGCCATGGCGAGTCCTTCTGGCAGCTGCCCATGGCTGTGCGGTCCGTGGCTAGCCACGAGGGGCTCTGCTGCGAGGACGCGGTGCGTCTAGGGCCTACCAGTTCTCCGTCATGGGCCGGACGAACACTCAGCCGGGCACCGTCGCGGCAGTGAAAGGCGGCGCCAAAGATGCCAACGAACGATCGCCAAAGTGGTTACGAAGACCGCGACCACCGGCATGCCCAGCCGGTTCAGCCATGCTGGGCTACTCCGCGACTCCCCGAGCTGAAGCTGACCCGGGCGGTGCGTGGGCCCCTGGAGAAGCACATGACGAAGAACGGCTCCAACGGACATGACGACGGCGACCGGACCTTCCACGACGTGGTCGCGCAGGAAGTCGGGCAGATCAGCGTGCTCGCCCGCATCACCGACCCGACCGAGGGCCTGACGACGGCGGGTTCGGCATCGAGCTGACCCACTGGAGCACCACCGAGAGCTACCTCGCCAACCTCGCCCGCTGACGCCGCAGTCCAGGAGACCGACCGCAACGCGCGGCCGTACCTGACGCAATGCCGCTTGTACGAGACCCCTGGTCGACCCCGAAGCCTGGCGCCCTTGTACGTCACGTACCGATGACCGCATCCAGGAGCTGGGGCAGCTTCCGAAGGACCGCCTGAGGAAGGACGCAAGCACGATCAGGGACGAGCGCCCGCCCTTACCCGGGCTTGAGGCCGGGCCCCGCGGCATAAAGGTCTACTCCGCGAACAGATAAGGCACCGGTGTTGCCGATCCACCGGCTGCCGCAATACCGGTAGCCGTGGCAACACCCACCTGAGCTGGAGCGGCAACGTTGCAGCGAGGACGAGCAGGGCTAGGCAGGACGTTGCAACGTTGCAGCTGCTCAGTTCTCGGGGCGCAACACGTGCTGGACCCACCATGCTGTTCCACCTCCGGAGGTTCATCCGGAGTTTGGGACACGGCTGGATACCGGCCGCTGGCCGAAGAGGAATCTGGTGAAGCGTTCACTGTTATCGATGCGGGCTGCACTGGTACTGCTCCTGGCACTCCTGGCGGGGGCGGGCGCCGGAGCGCTCTGCCTCCTCGCAGACAAAACCCTCGCGGAAAGCATTCTGATCGGTGCAGGGGCGGCGGGACTGGCGGTCACGTTCTTCGACCGGCTCATCGCCGCTGAGAGCACCCCGGGCCACGCCACACCACCCAACAACCAGAGCCCGGCAGACGGGGCCGGTGCTGATAATGCGTGATCTCCAGCCACTGGCGGACAGTCTGAGCCCGGAGTCCAGGGCACTGGCACATGCCCTGCGGGAACTCTTCCGCGGACTCGACGTATCTGTGCGCCGGTACGCCAGCCGCCGATTCCGGGATGCCGGAACGTTGTCGCGCTACCTCAGCGGCACACGTATCCCCCCGTGGGAGGTAATCATGGATCTTTTCACCGACCTCGCCGAACACTGTGGCACTCCGCCCACCCCGGAGGCGATCGAGCTGGTACGACGCCTGCACAGCGCAGCCGTGGAAACCAGCGCGTCGCCTCGGCACGCAGTCGAGCTCCTGGAGGCCCAACTTGCGGACGCCGACCGCACTGCCCGCCGCTCCTCCACCCACGGCGACGTTCTCGGCGAAGCGCTCCTAGACCGCCAGCACCGTATCGCTGACCTCGAAGTCCGACTCAGCCAGCTCGAAGCGGAATGGAGCGCGGAGCGCGCCCGGGCCGACGCCCTGGCCGAGGCACTGGACGCCGGAGCCCAGGAACAGACGCCCGACGTTGCCGACCTCCTGCTCGAACGAGGAGTACTCCGCGATGAAGTCAGCCGACTGGCCGACGAGCTGGAGGAGGTGCAAAAGCGACGGGAGCTCGCCGAAGACCGCTGCGAGCTTCTGGAAAGGCAGCTGGAAACGATCGAGGAAGTCGAACTGTCCCCGTCGAAAGCTGCGGCTAACCCCGTGCCTGTACCGCAGTGCATGCCCAAGGTGCTCATCGTGGACGACCAGGCCGACAACCTGCTCGCGATGACCGCGGTGCTGTCCTCCCTCGACCAGGAGCTCGTCGCCGTGAGCAATGGACGGGACGCCCTGAAGGCCCTCCTCGACCACGACGACTTTGCGGTGATCATTCTGGACGTCCAGATGCCAGAGATGGATGGGTACGAGACAGCGGCCCACATCAAGCGGCGCACCCGCAACCGGGACATCCCCATCATCTTCCTCACTGCTATGGGCACCGACTCCGAACACTCCGCCCGTGGATACGCAGCAGGCGCAGTCGACTACATTGGCAAACCCTTCGACCCCTGGGCGCTCCGCGCCAAGGTTTCCGTGTTCACCGACATCTTCCTGGAACGTCGACTGCGCGCGGGATGAGTGCCCAGGTGGGTTCGTATGCACCGCGCCCGCTACACGAGGACGACCAGCGTGCACACCGTCCTCAACAGCCGGACCCGCACCGTGGACCGGAAGCCAGCCGCTGAGTGCACCCGATGCACCCCGATGCAGTGCATCCGAGCCAACGCGGCGTGCCACGTCGATGACGTCGTCCAAGTCGTGGGCTGGCCCGCGACCAGACCCAGAAGGGCAAGCCGGGAAGGCGAAGGGGGACCGTATCGCGAGCATATGAGGAAGCGCATACACCGCCGCAACAGAGCCTCGCCTTCAGTACAGACATGCGCCCGACGGTGTCCCTGTCCCGGGGGCACGAGGGTTTGGAGGAACGAACATGAAGTCACTTCTTCGGCCGACCGCCCGTCTGCTGGCCGCGGGCGGTGCCGCCGTGGCACTCCTCATCGGTTTCACCGCCACCGCCCAAGCCAGGGAACTGACACCACAGTGCTCCGGTGGTTGTACCCAGTGGGCACCGGCTGCCTCCATGGCAGAGGCTGCGGGCACCGACGGCAACTGGGAACCCAACTGAGGAGGTTCTCCTGCACGGTCGGCTTCCTCCTGCCCTGCTGACCCGGCTGTCAGCTATCCGAGGAAGCCCAGGGCGGTGTCCGGGCGGCAGGCAGGGCACGCGTTGAGTCCGTCGGTGAGCGCACGGCGCGCCTCGTCCACGGTGACAGCGCGGCCGCGTGGGGCGGCGAAGCAGTCACCGGTGTGGACGTCGGTGGGCAGACGGGCACCCGGGGATGTGGTCACCACCCAGTCCGGGGCCGGCGGCCGGACGGAGGCCGCGCGCTGCTGGGCGGCCTCCCGCTCCCGGGCGGCGGCGAGCGCACGGCGTATGCGCACCAGCGTGAGTTCGTGCCAGCGCTCCAGCACCAGCAGCCGGTCAACGTCGGGCGGCAGGTCGTCGTACGACGGCGGCAGACCCACCGCTCTACTCTCCTGAGAGAGCGCCGGCGGCGGCCGGTAGGTGCTTGGAGCGGGCGTCGACGAGGTGGGCCTTGTCCACTGACTCCCAGTACGGGTGGCTGTTCACCGCGTCCGACAACTCCAGGATCCGGGCCCGGAGCGCGGCGACCTGGCCGATCTGCTCCTCGGTCCAGCCGGGGGAGTCGGGGAAGACTTTGTGGCGCAGTTCCCCGGTCTCGGGGTCGACCGTGCGTGACTTGCTGGTGTACCCGTGCGTCGGTGTCACCGACCAGGGGAGCGCGCGGTAGAGAGCGGTGAGCTCTGCGTGTGCCTGGTTCAGCTGCTGTCGGGCGGTGAGCAGGTCGGCGGGAAAGTCGTGCGAGGCCATACCCGTATCGTATGCCTGTTCGATTCTTTCGATGGGTTGGGCGCGCAGGGCGTCCCCCGTACGGCGGCGCCCCCTTTCCTGTTCCGGGCGGCGGTTGAGCCCCTGGAATCCTCCTGGCGGTGGCGGGTCGCCACGCTGGTGCCGGAGTGCGGGAGGGGGAGAGGCGGTTCAGGCTGGGTGGCATGAGCGTGATCACCGTGCACCGGCTGGTCGACGATGCCCGCCGGGTTACCGTCCAGCAAGGCGGTGTCACCGCTGATCTCGGCCGGGTCTACAACGACGCCGACCTCGAAGAGGCACTCCGCCGGGCAGGCCTCGAGAACGCGTCAGAGGTGCTCGATGACCCCGAGGCAGTGAGCTGGGAAGGCGAAGGCCCGCACGTGTGGGGCGGTGGGCAGCCGCGGCCGCCGGGCACCCCTGTGAGGCCCTGAGCGTGGTCGGGCTTCCGCGGATCGCTCCGATGCTCGCCGTCCCGGGCGCCCTGCCTTCCCCGGCGCGGGAGCACCTGTATGCGGTGGAGACGAAGTACGACGGCATGCGGACAGTCGTGTACGCCCCGGGCGACGGCACCCTGGTGCTGCGCTCCCGGGCGGGCCTGGACGCCACCGCCGCCTACCCCGAACTCCATCCCCTGGCCGACGCCCTCGCCGGAATGCCGGCCGTTCTCGACGGCGAGATCGTTGTCTTCGATGAACAAGGCCGCCCGGACTTCGGCCGCCTCCAGACGCGGATGGGCCTGGCCTCGTCCCCGGCGAAGGCCGCCCGCCTCGCCGCCACCACGCCCGTGCACCTGATCCTCTTCGACGCCCTGCACGTGAACGGCAGAAGCCTCCTCACCCACGCGTACACCGACCGCCGCGCCGTCCTCGAAGACCTGGCGCTCGCCGCACCCCGCTGGTCCACCCCAGCCTCCGTGACCGGGCATGCGCGCGAGGCGTTTGAGGCGACCCGCGCCCACGGACTGGAGGGAATCATCTGCAAGCTGCTGCGGGCGCCGTACGAACCGGGCGTACGGTCCGCCGCGTGGCTGAAGGTGAAACACCTGCAGCTCGCCGACTGCGTGATCGGCGGCTGGGTGCCCGGCCGGGGCGCACTGGCCGGACGCCCCGGGGCGCTTCTCCTGGGCGAACCCCAGGACTCCGGCGGCCTGCGTTACGTCGGCAGTGTCGGCACCGGCTTCACCGACCGCGACCGCACCGTCCTCGCCCGCCTCCTGGCGGTGGCCGCCATCGATATCTGCCCCTTCACCGCCGCCCCCGCCGTGCCCGGCGCCCGCTGGGTTCTGCCCCGCCTGGTCGCCGAAATCCGCTACGCCACCCGCACCCGCGCCGGACTCCTCCGCCACCCCTCCTTCCACCGGCTGCGCCCCGACCTGGCACCCGAGAACCTCTGATCCATCCCACCCAGGCGGCGCACCGCCTACACCGCCGCCACGTCCTCTCGGCCCCGCCCCGCCACCAACGCGGCCACCGCCCGCAGCCGCAGGGCCTCCTGCGCCGACGGCGACAGATGTCGCGCGTCCCCCATCAGATCGCTCACACCCCACCAAGACCCAGAACCCCAACCTTTCGGACAAAAGGGCCAGGCGAGGGGGCCGTTTGTGACACGAGGGGTTGTGACGTAGCCCGGCCGGGAGTGGACGACACCGTGCTCACCGTCCACTCCACCGCGAGTGGAGCCCACCGAGTGGAGTGGACGACATTGGCGGGACGATTCCCCGCATCCACCCGTTGCGCACCCGCGGTGTTTCTCCTTGACCTCAGCTCAGGATCCTGTTGGCCAATTCCACTGAGTGGCTGTTGGGCGGCCGTGTGTGGTCAAGGGGAAACGCGGGAGGTCAAGGGGAAACGCTGTCCGGAATGTCTGCTCGGTGGTCCTTGGTCAAGGGGTTCGTGTGCACCGGTGCGGCCGGCAACGCGGGAGTGGTGCGCATCGAGTGGGCGGGTTCAGAGGCGGCGCACTTGCTCAATTGAGGGCACCGTGGTCTGAGGTGGCTGTGGAAATCACACTCTCCGGCCCCGGGACTCGCTCCGCCGACGATTGTCTCGCTTCTTTCTCCTAGGGTGTTCATCGGACGCCGAAGCCACCGGGCCCGGCCGCCTAAGGGGGGCGCATGAGCACACCCGAGTACGAGTTTTGGAATGACCTTGCTGTCCGCCGTCCGGACGACGTCCGCATGATCTCTGGTAGACGGGTTCCGCTTTCCTGGCAGATGGAGAAGCGCGTCGGGCATGTCGACCGGCTGATGAACAGGACTCTGCCTGCGGATTTCCCGGACCCGGTCGAGCGTGGAGGCACCGCCGACGTGTTGGCCGTGCTCGCGTTGTCGGAGTCGATCCGGCGCGATCTCATTGCCCGCCGCGCGGGCGACATCCGTGAGGCCATCCTGCTCGGCGCCACCTGGTCCGAGGTCGCAGCCGCGATCGACAGCACACCGGACGAGGCCCGCGCCATCCTGCGTGACTGGACGGAGCGTCAGCACGGCCTCCATCAGAGCGCTGCCGGGCCAGACGGCCACCACCGACTGGGCGACGAGGAGAACCGCCACGCCGCGGTGCTCGCCCTGATCCAGCTGGCAGACGACCAGCGCACGGAGACCGGCACACATGACTGATCACCTGTACCTACGCCGCTCCGCGGACATGTAGACCGACGCCCGCCAGCCGCCCACCTTGTCCAAAGCGGAATTGACCAACAGGGTCCTCAGCTCAGGTCAAGGAGAAATGCGCCGCCTCCACCCGGCCCACTCCACCGCACCGAGTCCACCCGATGCCCTACGGGATCGGGCGAATCGGGCGGCAAGGGCCGAACCCGGCCGCCTTGTCCACCTTCCGATGGGGGCGGTGAACCCGGCCGCCGACCCCTTGTCCGGGTCCGCCTCCCGACCGCGCACGCTGTATTTCTCCTTGACCACCCCGGCTACCGGCCGCCGTCAGACCGTGGACAAGGGGGTCTCCCGCACGCTGCTCCTTCGGACCAGGGCCCCGGACCGGGGCAGCGAAGGAGACGAATGATGGCGACCATCCACTCACGGACCGGGCGCAGGCAGCCCACCGGCCGACCGGGGCGGAGGGCCGGCCCGTGGCGGGCAAGCCGTGGCAGGTCCCTGCGGGCGCCCCTGCGGAGGGCCCTGGGGAACCCCCTTTGGTGCCCGGCACCCACGGGAGTGATAAAACCCCTCGTCAGGCCGGGTATCGGGGCGGATTTCGAACCGTCACAACCCTTTAATCCCCTCCATAGGTATGGAGTGGAGGAGATAGCCGCGTTGGGGGCGGCCCGGACATCCTCCCCGGCCGGGCGCGGCCAGCAGCAGCAGCGGCGGCGGCGGCGGTCGGCCGGCGGCCGGTCGCGAGCGATGAGGGGGCAGGACTGATGGCGGGGAAGCGGAAGACCAACCCGGCGGGGTCGACGAACAGTTACCGCGGGGATGTGCTGCGCGTGCTCGGGGCGCTGAAGGTGGCGACGGCTGATCAGATCCAGCGGATCGGCGCCCCGCACCTGAGCTTCCGGCACGCCGACAAGGAACCGCCCTCGAAGCGGAAGCAGACCCGTACCGCCTCGCATACCGGTGCGCTCTCCGACATGCGCAAGCACGGCCTGTCCGAGAACGGCGGCTCCACCGGGGGCGGCGACTCGCTGCGGAACCTGACCCCCAAGGGCCTGGAGGCCGCGTCCTACGAGCTGCGCCGCCCGGCGGGGGAGATGGGCTCCACCGCACGCGGCGCAGGCTCCAGCGGGGCCTCCCACCCGATGTCCGTCAACGAGACCGTCATCGCGCTGCTGCGCCCGAAGCCGAACCTGGCCCGTCTCGCCGACGACCCGCCGCACGTCCAGGCCGCCGCCCAGGCTGCCGTCGACTCACCGGACGGCATCGGCATCATCGCCTCGTTCTGGACCGAGGTCCCGCTGCCCGCCACCGGCACGTGGAACACACCCGGCAAGGGCGGCGCCCAGGCCGACCTCGTCCTCACCGCCCCGCAGGATGGGGTGCCGCTGCTGTTCATCGAGGTCGACAACTGCCACGAGACGCCGGAGGAGCTCGCCGACAAGCTGGAGAAGTACCACCGGTTCTTCCGGCGGAAGGTGAAGGACACCGACGGCCGTGAGCGTCCGATGTGGCGCACCCGCTGGAACGCTCCCGACACCTGGTCCGGCGACAGCGCACACCCGCCCGTCCTGCTGGTGTTCAACCGCCTTGGCGAGCGCAACCCCAACCTCACCGTCCCGAAGCTGAGCGAGCTCACCTCCCACCTGTGGCAGGGACAGCGCCACAAGGGCTACCACCTCTACGACGGGAGGATCCCGATCATCGCGACCGGCCTGAAGAATCTGCGCGAACACGGCCCGGACGGACCGGTGTTCCTCCGCTTCGGCCGCGACCGCATGCAGCCCCTGCGGGAGGCGATCGGCAACCCCCGCCGCGAGACGGCCGAAGCCCACGCCCGGGAAGAGGCCAGGACCCACCAAAAGGCGCACCAGGCGAAGATGCGGCGGGCAGCCGAAGAGCAGGCGGCGAAGAAGGCAGCCGAGCGTGAGGCCCGCCGCCCCGTCTGCACCGGCTGCGGGACGGAGTTCACCGACGAACGATGGGAGGCGGCACAGGGACAGGCAAAGGGCTGGGACACCCCGAAGGAATCCCACCCGCACCTGTGCGACGGCTGCAAGCACGCAGCCGTCGCCGCCGCTCACGAGGCCAACCGGCAGGAGCGCCCGGAGCCGCTCCCCGACTGGGCAAAGCGAAAGCACCGCCTGCGTTACGCCCGCCGTCCCCGCTGCGCCGAGTGCAGGGCGACGTTCACGGACGAGCGGTGGCAGGCGGTGGAGCGCACCGGCTGGGACGCCCTTCGTCCGGAGGCCCGTCCGACCCTGTGCGGGGACTGCGACCGGCGGTACGTCACCGACGTACGGGACGCATGGTCGGACGAGCCCCCGCATGGAGAGCAGGACCAGGCCGTGCCCGAGCAGAAAGGAGACCAGCACAAGGGCACCAGCTGGTTCTCACGTCTGCGCGGATGACTGTAGGTTCCGCGACTCCGTGGACACTTCCGCGTGATCATGGGCACGGTTTGGACATGTCCGCGTGATCATGGACAGTCACCCTCTTGGCCGTCGAGGTCGCACCGCAGACACAGCGCGGCCACTCACGACCGCCAACACCTTGCAGCTGGAGCGCTACCCACTCCCACGCCACAACCCTCAGGCCACGACAACCCACTACAAGATCATTATGAGAGGTCTTCGTCCGCATCGACGAAGACCGACTTGAACACGTCGGCCGCGTCGACGCAGGGCTCGGTGGGCACTCGAACCTCCCCTCTGCTCACCGTGTCGCTGCCGTCCTCGGTCAGTTCCCACGAGACCTCCACCGCACTGGCCTGAAGGTCCCTCGCGATGAGGACGTAGTCGTCTTGGTCGCTCGTCCAAACTACGCTCGGACGAAACGCCTCGGGAGTGAGCACAACTTGGACGTCCGAGCCGTGGGCGCTCCAGGTCACGGGATAATCCCGCAAGATGGGTCGAATAGCCGAGTGGTCGAAGATCGCCGGAAATGGCACGTGTGGCCCCAGCACTGGTTCGACGACCTTCTCGAAGTCTGCGTCGTCCGGATCGAGACAATCCAGCACCTCGCAGTTGTGGAACGTCAAGGTCAGGTGAGGCTTGGACACGAAACGATCGCGGCTGACCACCTGAACGCCGGCACCCGGAATCCCGACGCCTAGGAAATGTTCCCGGCCCTTGGCGATGTGCTCGGCCTTCTTGCTCCGCCATGCAGCAAGCGCCTTTTCCCTGTTCTCCATCGACAGCGGCTTCCGGTTGCCGAAGACGCTTGACGGCAATACCAGCAGCGCCGATCTCGAAGTGTCCTCAACTGGTGTCGGTTGCTTGCTGAACTGCTCTTCCTCGTAGCAGCGCAAGCTCTCCAAGACCTCGTCCACACGGTTGACCCTGCAGATCGGACCGACCACCTGCACCTCAAGGTCAATCGGTGGCCTCCCGCCCCGGCGAACACGCTCGACGAGGGCAAGGACCTCTCCGGAGCGCGCAGGCCGTGTGTTGCTGGTGCCTCGAACGTAGATCGCGCCATCCTCAAGGCTGTCCCGGCGATCGTCACTCTGATAGCTCTTGTGACACGGGAAGATCGTCTGGCCATCCTCCGGCGGCTGAGCAATGACGAACAGGACCTCGTGGTCGGAGTCGATGCCGACCCTGCCGAACTCGAAGGCTGGGAACTGGGGCCCGAGGTAGGGGCGGAGCCGGTCCTCAAGCTCATGTGCCTCGGTTCCGCGCAGCACTCCAGGAGCGCTGTTCTTCTGCACGCCGATCACCAGGACCGCGTAGCCGTGGAAGTGCCGGGCCGCCTCCCTCGGACGCCGGTTCGCTGCCCCCAGAAGGAACTTCGCGATCTTGGCCGCAGTCGCCTTGCTGTTCATGTCGAGAGGGCTCTTGACCTCGAGGTAGGTCGTCTCGGCCTCATCGCCAACAGCGACTACGTGCCCAAGAACGCCCCGCAGAGCGCGCTCACCGAGCGGGATGACGCTGGTGTCGAGAGCGGAGTTCTCGGCGTTCGAGTCATCTGAGGGCAAGAGATTCGCCATGGACCGATTCTCCCATTCATGACCGCGGGCGGAATCGAACGTCTGCCTTCGCGAAGGCCAGGCCGCGGTCACGGCGCAACTTAGCCGATGATCGCCGGTTACCCCAACCGGCGATCATCCCGACACTTGAAGCTTCCCTCCAGCCGCATGTCTCTGCGAGCCGAACACGCACGGCCTGCGAACCCAACCGACGAAGGGGCGGCCCTATCTCCTCCCCAAGGCCGCGAACCTGCCCGCACAAGGCACCCGTTACGTACTGCCACCACCCAAGCATCGACCGCAGAGGCGAGTGCTCATGATCGGGCGACGATCCCCCCGACCAAGAGTGCTCACTGCGGCTAACGCCCCTGGTAGCCGGACAGTCGGTGTCCACAAAATTGCGGAACCTACAATGACGCGGGCGAGCCCAGGCCCGGGTACTGGGGCCGGGTCACATGAGGACCGGACGGTCGGTCAGGGCCCACTGACCGGCCGCTGACCACCACCCGCTGGAGCAGTTCGCCCTGGACGCGGAGATTCCGCACCTGACAGATCTCCGCGCGCGCCTTTACGCACGGGTGCCCTGACGGGAGGCGGCCGGTCAGGGATCTGGGGGCGCCTCGTGTCCTGCCCAGGCGTCGTCCGCTTTGGCGTAGCGCGAGAACTCCTTCGTCGCGCCGAGAATCTCCAGGAGGCGGCCGATGAAGGGGTGCAGGGCGTGGGCCTGTCGAGGCCGGTGTCGTCAGGCGGCGGTGTCGGCCGTGAGCTGGTTCATGATGTCGGTCAGGTTGTAGTGGGCCCGCTTTTCGATGATCTTCCCGTCCTTGAACGTGAACAGGTTGAACATGGAAAACCGTACGTGCGCTCCGCGTGGGGGGATGCCGTAGTAGTCGCCGCCCTGGTCTCCTTCGACCACGACGTAGGCGCCGACCTTGTCGGCTTCGGCGACGGTGTGAAGGACCGTCAGGCGGTTGCCGGGGAAGGCGTCGAGGTGCTTCTTCTCCGCGTCGATGAACCCTGCGGCGCCGGGCCGGGGGCTGTCGATCTGGGGGTAGAAGACGAAGTCCGGGTGGAACATGCCGGTGAGCGTGGCGTAGTCGCCCTGCTGAAGGGCCTGGTAGAAGCGGTGCACGAGGTCGGCGTTGGTGTCGGTGGACATGTGATCGGGTCCTTCTTGGTCGTTCTGGCACGGCGCAGGATGCCGCGAAGGGTCGTGCCGGGGTAGGGGCTCGGCGTGCTGCGGGCCCCTACCCCGGCACGAGGTCTCGGTTTCTGAGGGGTGGTCCGGGCTCAGGCGCGCTGTGCCCAGTCCTGGTCCAGGCGGTCGGTCAGGCCCGCGGCGGCGAAGGCCGCCTCCAGCTCGTCGCGGCCCTCGGTGAAGTGGGCCCAGCTGTCGTGGTGGACCGGGACGACACGGCGGGCGTCAAGAATCCGGGTGGCCTCGACCGCCTGGGCGCTGTCCAGGACGATCAGGTTGCCGTCGAAGACCATGGGGAAGCGGGGGGCGCCGGCGAACAGGAGGGCGGTATCGATCGGGGCGAAGCGCTCAGCGATCTCCCTGACCGCGTCGAGCGAGGCATTGTCGCCGCTGACGTAGACCGTCGGCAGGCCCTCGCCCGTCAGGACGAAGCCGACGACCTGGCCGGCGAAGGGCTCGACCTCCTCACGCGGACCGGGGCCGTGGATGGCCGGGACGCCGGTCACCGTGATGGTGCCGCCGACCGGACGCTCCAGCTCGACCGTCTCCCAGTCGGCCAGGCCCTTGGCCTTCTCCCCGAGGCGCTTGCCGCCGGCGGGGGTGGTGAGGGTCAGGGGGACGTCGGCGAGCAGGGCGCGGCCGGAGGTGTCGAGGTTGTCGGCGTGCTCGTCGTGGGAGAGCAGGACCACGTCGACGGGGCCGACATCGGCGGGCGTAGCGGTGGAGGGCGCGGTCTTGACCAGGGTCGGGCCGCCGGGCGCGGGGTAGTCGCCGGGGCCGTCGAAGGTCGGGTCGGTCAGGAAGCGCAGGCCGCCGTACTCGAACAGGGCGGTCGGACCGCCGAACGTGCGGACCGGGAACTGGCTGGCGTTGAGCTGGGACATCACATCTCCGTTTCTCACGAAAAACACCTGCGTTTAACGTGACACCAGGCTAGGCGGGTGTCACGGAAAAACGCAAGCGCTACCATGAGAGGTATGGATGACACCCTGGCCGCCGACGTGGCACCGACCGCTCTGCCCCCGGCACCGGGTGCCGACCGGTACCGCTCCCTGGACTTCGCCGACACCGCCGCCACCCTGCCCGCCGACCAGAGCTACGACCTGCTCGCCGCCCCGGAAACCGCCATGCGCTGGCTCACCGCCCACGACCTGACCGCTCCGGACGTGCAGCTCTACGAGTTCTGCGCCCAGCGGATGCGCACCCTGCGCGGACACATCCGCGCCCTGTTCACCGCGCGCGTGGACGGCGCACCCCCGCCCGAGGAATCCCTGCACGCGGTGAACGAGGCCCTCACGGCCGTGCCCACCGCCCCCCTCCTCGCCTGGGACGGAGCCCAAGGACTGCGCCGCGTCCAGGCGCACCCCACCGACCAGGCCGTCAACCACGCCCTGGCGACCCTCGCCGCCGACGCCGCCGACCTGCTCACCGGCCCCGACGCCGACATCCTCGCCGCCTGCGGATCAGCCCCCTGCGACCGGTTCCTCCTGCGCACCCACGGCCGGCGCCACTGGTGCTCCACCCGCTGCGGCGACCGCGTCCGTGCCGCCCGCGCCTACGCCCGGCGCAGCGGCGCCTCGGACTGACACACCACCCCCTGGCCCCTCCTGCGGACCGCCCGGTGGTCACGCGAAACACCTCCAGCAGGCCGCTGCCGGATGCCAACCGACAGCCGGGTACTCGATCACTGAACGGGCTCTCTCACAAACGCGACCCTGGAAGGGCTGGAGGCCGCGGCCCGCAAGGGCAAGTACGGCGGCCGGCCCCCGGTCATCACCGACGACCTGCTGCACAACCGGCGCGGGCCCTGCCCGTCCAGGTCGGCCCGTCCCCTGACATCAAAGTGCATTGACATTGATCATGGCTGGCGAGCTCAAACGACTCCCGAAGTCACCGCCAACTCCCGCAGAAACTGACACAGCCAGCAACAACGGTGTGCTGACGTTCTCTTGGCATGGCATCTCTGGCTATGCCCGCCAGCAAATCGCAACCACATCAGGGCCTCGCATCGGCGGGCGGCCGTCCGGGGATCATGTTGTCTCGTCTGCCCCAGTGCGTGTGGCTTTCTCATCCTGCTGGCAGGGGTCAGCTCTGCTGAACAGGAATCTCAGCGGTCTGGCAAAGGCATATGTTGAAGTTCCCCTCAGCAAAGGATCATGACCCGGAGGAGCGCAAGGAACCGGCCACATCACCTCGGAGCAGCTCTCGCACTTCTTGGCGGAACCTCTGCCTCCTTCAGGAGGTGCCATCACATTTCCCCCCGAAACAGAGGGGCCTAATTTTGCGCGCATGGGTTCGATATTCAGGGGTACGGCCACCTCGCCATGGAGGAACTGTGTGAGCGTGTGCGCGTCCAGTGGCCACTGAGGTCACCGGCAACCGAACCTCCCTGGGGGGAAGTTGATGCAGAAGCACACGCAGATACGGGCGAGACGCTCGGTGGTAGTGGCGTTGTCGGTACTGGCGCTGGGGGCGGCCGCCCTGCCGACGGCGATGGCCGACCCGGTGGATCCGCCGCCGATGCCTGCGAACTCCGTATGGGGCAAGGACGACCCGAAGCTCCCGATCCCGCCGGTCAAGGTGGGCACGAACAAGGCGGTGGCCGCGGAGCCGGAGGCGGCCCCGTCGAAGGACCGGGCGGCCTGGCGCGCCGCGCAGAAGCAGCGCGCGCAGTCGTCGCAGAAGGCCCGCCTCGCCGCCCCGGCAGCACCCCTGCTGGCGGAGGCCCCGAAGGGTCAGGGCGCGGTTCCCTGGCACAGGATCTCCGACTTCCGGATCACGGACTCCCTCGTGGCGAGGGTGAATTACTCGACCGGCAACCTGATGCTCGCAGGCACGGACTTCGACGTGCCGGGTGTCGGCCAGAGCCTGCAGCTCACCCGGACGTACAACTCGATGGACGCGCCGTGGGGCAAGGTCTCCCAGCGCTGGTGGCAGGGCTGGGAGCGGTACGCCCAGATCACCGACACCGAGTTCGTGTGGTTCGACTCCACGGGCGCCTCGGTAAGTTTCGTGAAGAAGGCGGACGGGACGTACACCACCCCGGCCGGGTACTCCAAGGACCTGACGAAGAACGCGGACGGCACCTACACGCTGACCGACCGCAAGTCGGGCTCGAAGGACACGTACAACGCGGGCGGCACCCTGACGAAGGTCACCGACCGCAACAACGGCACGATCACCGTCACCCAGCACGATGCCGGTACGGAACACAAGGGCTTCAAGCTGACCGAGACCCGCTCGGGCCGCTTCGTCGACCTGGTGAAGACGGACGCCTCGCAGTGGCAGGCCAAGGACCACACCGGCCGCACCGCCGTCTTCGACCTCAACCCCGCGGGTGACCTCGCCAGGAGCACCGACACGGCCGGCAAGTCCACGGCCTTCGAGTACGACTCCTCGCGCCGCCTGACCCGGATCACCACCCCGGACGGCCGGGTCACCAACTTCGGCTACGACGCCCAGAACCGCGTCACCTCCATGCAGCGGGCCACCGCCTTCAACGGCAACGCCCACACCGGCCCGACCCACACCTACGCGTACGAGGCCGGCAAGACGAAGGTCACCGACCCCGAACAGCACACCACCACCTACGAGCTGAACGCGGACGGCGGCGTCACCAAGACCACCGACGCCCTCGGCCACTCGCGTTCCTCCACGTACGACGCGAACCACAACGTCAAGACCGCCACGGATGCGATGGGTGTGGGCACCACGCCGGGCAACGAGACGGCGTACGGCTGGGACGCCCGCAACAACCCCACCTCCGCCAAGCTCCCCACCGGAGCGACCTCGGCGGTCGGCGCGTACGCCACGAGGGCGGGCCGGGACGTTCCCGGCACGATGGAGTCCGCGGACGGCGAGAAAACCTCCTTCACCTACGACGCGGCGGGCAACACCGAATCGGTGGCCGTCTCGGGCACAGGCGGCGGCACGGAGAAGTTCACGTACAACAAAGCCACCCCGACCTGCGGCGGGTTCGAGGGCCAGCGGTGCACAGTCACCGACGCCCGCGGCAAGGTCACCAAGTTCCAGTACGACGCCAAGGGCAACCTCATCGAGGTCACCCCGCCCGCCCCGCTGGGCAAGACCACCTACACCTACGACGCACTCGGCCGCATCGAGACCTCGGTGGACGGCCGCGGCGTCAACTCCGTCTTCACCTACGACAACCGCGACCGCATCACGGAGGTCTCCTCCTCCACCACCACGGTCACCTACGTCTACGACGGCGACGGCAACCTCTCCCAGCGCACGGACGACGCCGGTCTGATCAAGTACGCCTTCGACCCGCTGTCCCGCGAGACGATCCGCACCCTCCAGAACGGCTCCCAGACCGAGCTGACCTACACCCCGGCAGGCAACGTCGACACCTACAAGGACCCCTCCGGCCTCACCGACTACACCTACGACGCCGCCAACCGTCTGACCGCGCTGAAGGACCCGTCGGGCAAGACCACGACGTACACCTACAACGCCAACGACGTCCGCACGAAAACCACTTACCCCGGCGGCACAGTCCAGGAGGTCACCCCGGACAAGTCCGGCCGCCCGACCACCATCAAGGCGACGTCGCCCAAGGGCACGCTGACGAACACCTCGTACACCTACTCCTACGTCTCCGGGACGGCGACGAAGGACGGCATGAAGATCCGCACCGCCACCGACGGCGTGATGGGCCTGAAGAAGACCTACGAGTACGACAGCGCGGGCCGCTTCTCCTACTCCACGGAGATGAAGGGCACCACCCTCGCCGCGTCCTACCAGTACTGCTACGACGCTGCGGGCAACCTCACCTCCCAGGGCTCGACGAAGGGCTGCCCCTCCGGCACCGCCCTCACCTACAACGACGCCTCCCAGCTCATCTCCCGCGCCGGCTCCACCGCCGGATGGGGTTACGACAAGGCGGGCAACGAAACCGACGGGGCCAGCGGCGCCGAACGCGCCCGCACAGGCGGCATCTGGTCCGACCACTCCCAGCAGACCTCGGTCACCGTCGCGGGCAAGAAGTACACCGGCCTCTACGGCTCCACCGACCAGTCCGAGCGCCTCTTCTACGGGGATACCACCCTGCACAACGGCCCGCTCGGCCTGGCTGGAAAGACCGACCCGACCGGCGACATGCGATTCAACCGGGAAGCCGGGGGCACCCTCAACTCCATGACGACCGGGGGCAAGTCGTACTACTACCTCACCGACGCACTGGGCTCCGTCCTGGCCATGGCCGACGAGACCGGCACCAAGGTGAACGAATACCGCTACAGCCCCCGCGGCGTCGACGGCACCTTCACCGAAAAGGTCCCCCAGCCCTACCGCTTCGCCGGCGGCTACCAGGACCCGACAGGTCTCTACCACCTCAAGGCCCGGTACTACGACCCGCGCATCGGACGCTTCACCAGCCCCGACCCCTCCGGCCAGGAGAAGAACCCTTACCTCTACGCCGAAGGCGACCCCGTCAACCGCATCGACCCCAACGGGACGTTGAGCGTAGGGGGAGTTCTTAAAGGCGCCACGAAAGCTGTAGGCCTCTATGACGACGTGAAGTCCGGCGCAGAGGCCGTGGGTGCGCTCGCGAACGGCGAATACGGGAAAGCCGCCGCCATCGGGGCGGGGATGGCAGCTGGTGCACTTACGGAATCCGCTTGCGGAACGGCTGCTGTTGCCGCTGGGGCGCCTACTGGTGGAGTAGGTGGCGCCGTGGTGGGGGCTGCGTGTTTCAAGGTCGGGGATTACGTGGGCGACAAGGTTGAGGAAGAAGGAATGGACGCCTGGACATAAACGGTAAGGGCCGGGGGAGGGCGATTCCGCCCTCCCCCGGTCAGCTAGTCACCCAATGAATAACCCTATACTCGGAGGCTGACATGGAAAACAATACGCTGGCCGCGTTGAGCGGTGCGTCCGGTGCAATCATCGCCACCGTGGTTGTGGTCATCGGTATAGCGGCGGCTTTGTACGTTCGATTGAAGAAATAGCAGGTCTTTGCGTATGAAGGCTGCCGTCGGGGAGGCCGCTCCGGCGGCGGTTCTGTAACGTCACGATCGAAAGGACATGCCGTGGTGACTGCAAGCGGGATCAACAGTGCGGGGCCCTACGGGACGGCTGTATTCATTGGGTGCCTCATCGTTCTGGTTGTTCTTATCCTGTGGAACAGGTCACGAAAGCGCTGAGCTTTCTACGTGACGGGAGATTGGTCGGCTGCGGCAAGGAGCGCCAAATGGCGGAATCCACCGTAACGGGGATAGTGGCAATCTCATGAGGGAGGGTTGATTGCTTACAGTTCCAAATTTACTAGAAGAGCCACCGAGGGTATTGGTTTTTTGCCCACACTAACGCGCGAGCGGGCAAGCCTACAGCCCGAATTGGGTCTATCCTGATCGGGCCTTGTTAATCATGAAGGTTCTCACGCTATTCGGTCTCATTAAGGCTAGGTAGCAGAAAGTTCGTAAGCCGTAAGGTTCAACTGACAGCAGCATCGGCAATGGATCGATTGCCTCTACCTGCTCTTTTGGAAAGGGATATTCACATGCCGGGCATCAAGCGCCCGTTCTCGAATCCGCAGAGCCCGGCAGAGTACGCCGCGAACCGACAGGCCGCCGACGCCTATGACCGCCAGGAGCAGAACGAAGGCCTCCCCTCCCCGCGGTACGAACCCGCTCGCGCCGACATCGCCGGCCGCCCGACCACGGCACAGCAAGTTGCGTACGCCGCCGACCGGCTGCTGTTCAGCGACCCGAGCGGCTCGGAGCGGGCCATAGCCGAACTCCTCAACTACGTGGCCGCGACCTGGGAACAGCAGGACCTTCCGCTACGCCAGCACGCCCAAGCCGTCGCGCGCGCCCTGCGCACCCAGTAGACCGGATTCCACGGCACCCGGCGCGCGTACCGTGAGGTGACGACCCGCCGAGAGGACCAGATGAGCGCGCAGCCTGACCACGCACCCCTCACGCCATAGGCCCCCGCATCCGTCGGGCCCGGTACGCACCGACTATGACCTGAGCGACTTCGAGATGGCGTGCCGCGATGAAGGCGGTTGAGATTGCCGCCCGGGATGCTGCCGGACTCGACAACTCCCCGGTCGGTGTAAAGCTGATGAGGGGGGCTTCCTGCCGCACCAGAGTGGCAAGGCCGGCGGGGCGCTCACGGATACGGGAGCTGAAGCAGGCGAGCAGGACGCCGCTTCCGCGCTGATCGCGGGAGCTATGGGCGTGTACAAGAACCCCGCCAGCCACCGCACGGTCGATTTCGAGAATCCGATCGAAGCAGCCGAAATCATTCAGCTCGCCGACCTCCTGCTGCGCAGGGTGGAGAGGGCCAAGAGACAGAAGAGCTTAAGGGTACGGGTACGTACCCGTACCCTTAAGGCATGGGAAGGAGTTCCACCATGTCTGATGCCAACGTCCGGATCCCCGAGGAAGCCAAGACCAGGCTTGCCGCGATCGCGGCCGCCGAAGGGCTCTCGCTGCGCGCCTACCTGGCCCGCCTCGCCGACACCCTCCTCACCCCGAAGGAGCGCGCCGACCGCGCCGCCGCAGCTCAGATCGCACTCCAGGAGTGGAACGGGTACGCCCCCACCAAAGGGGAGGAGCAGGATCTCGACAACGAGCTCGACCGGCGTCTCGCTCAGGTGCAGCCCCAGTGAGCGGGGCGATGCACATCGTCCTGGACGAGAGCGCGATGGCCGCCGTCGGCCAGGGCAACGTGCTGGCCTCCCGGCTCATCCACCGTGCGCATGCCGAAGCCGAGTGGTTTCTCTACGCCCCGGCCTGCGCCCTCGTCGAGGCCGACCGGGCCCGCCCCGGCACCGCCGAACACCTTGCCGCGATGCCAGGGATCACTGTCCTGGACCTTGACCTGGCCGCCGCACTGGCCGTCGCAAGAGGGAAGACGTGGGCGGCCGCGCACAGCCAGCACGCCGCACAGCCCACCCCCGACCGGCCCGACGGGGCGGTCATCGCCACCACCACCCCCAAGCGGTGGGAGAACGAGGCGGTCCGCGTCATCGACCTCACTCCTTGACAGGCCCCGGCCTGCAACCCGGGAGATCCGGGCGTCGACTCGTCCTTCCGGGGCCCCCGCTTTCACCCTGCGGGGCTGTTTGCCCGTCTTCAGGGGGTCGACGTCCTGGTGGCTGTGTGATCGGCTGGGCGCCGGAGTGTGCTGAAGGGGAGAGGTTCCGATGGGCGGGCAGGGAGAAGCGGAGGAGAGCTGGCGGGTGCCGCTGACGCGGGTGGCGGGCGGTCCGGCACGAGCAGGCGGCGTCGGCGCGGTGCCCGCAGTGTTCGTCATGCACTGCCCCTGGTCGGAGGAGGAGAGCCTGGTGGTGCCGGAGGGAGGCGGGGTGCTCCTTGCGGCCTCCGCACCGCCGGCACGCGACGTGGTCCTCGCCTGCTTGGAGGGCCTGCCGCAGGCCGAGGCGGAGCTGCTGTGGGAAGAGTACGAGCGGCAGCGCAGATTCATGCGGGAGGGGATGGTCGACAGCCTGGTCGTACTGCGCGACCCGCAGCTCACGGCTGACACCCAGCTTGCCGCCGTCCGGGCAGACGCACGCGATTGTTCCGCCATCACCCTCGTGGCAGGGGACGGGACGCCGCAGCTCATCGCCCTGTACCCGTGGGGAGATGCCCCGGCCAGGATGATTGGGGCGGAGGAGCTCGGGAGTGACGAGCAGGGGGAGCGGATGTCGCCGGCGCTGCCCGCATCGGCGCTGCTCGCCTGGTACTACGGCTGGGACACCGCCGCCGACGGGGACCCCAAACTCCGCGAGGGCGGCCCGTTCGAAGTGCCCTGGCCGGACATGCTGGAGGTGGTCGGCCCTCAAGGGAAGGGGGCCCGACGCTGGCTGCGGGTGCGGGCAGAGGAGCCGTTGCGGGTACCGGACTCGCTGTGGGAGTACGCCGCCTCGGCAGCAGACCAACTCATGCGATGGCACGCCCACGGCGTCCCGGGCCGCATGGAGGAGCCCCGGCACACCCGGGCGGTGGTCCTGCTGGCCGCCGCGATCACCGAGCAGGCCCGGTCCGCACACACGGACGTCGCACCCGCGAAGGCCGTCCTCGCCGTCGAACTCGGGGCCGCGGACCGGGTGATCGAGCACTACGGGGCGCCGGCACTCCAGGTGTGCCCGGCGGTACCGGGCGTCGGGCAGGAGGAGCGGGACGCGCTGCTCGCGGTGTACGGCACCACGGAGTACACCTCGGTGGAAAGCCACGTCCGTGCCGCACTGACAGCGCACCTGGCCGACGCCGACGATCCCCACGTCACCATCGCGGGGCGACGGGAGGCGATGATCTCGCGCCGACACTGACGCGAACCCCGGGACGCCGACCCAAGAGCGCTGGTCAGGCGCTCGTCCTGCGTGAACTCTTCTTCGGTGCGGCCTTGGTGGTCTTCTTCGCCGCGGCATTCTTCGCCGCATTCTTCGCCTTGGCGGTCTTCTTCTGGGCGTGGTCGCTGAGGTCGTGCACGCTCGCGTCACTGTCGCTGGCTTCTCCGCGGGAGGCGCGGGCCGACTCTACGGACTGCTGGAGGGCCGCCATCAGATCGACCACCTTCTCCTGCGGCTGCCCGTCCCCGACTTCCGGGGTGGTGGGCTGGTGGCCTTCTGCTTTCGCCGCGAGGAGTTCCTCCAGGGCTTCGCGGTAGTGGTCGCGGTAGCCCTCCAGCCCGTCGTCGGTGGTCATCTCCTCCATCAGGGAGATCGCCGCGTCGATTTCCTTGTCGTCGAGTTCGATCTTTTTCGGAGCGAGTTCGTCGGGGGAGCGGATCTCGTCGGGCCACTTCATCGCGTGCAGGACCAGGGCGTCCTCCATCACGCGCAGCAGCCCCAGTCGCTCACGGCCGTGCCACGCGAACTTCGCGACGGCCACCTTGGAACTGCGCTCCAGGGCCTTGCGGAGCAGGACGTACGGCTTTGCGGCGACGGCGCCGTCGGCGGAGAGGTAATAGCTGTCCCCGATCCGCACGGGGTCGATGGAGTCGGCGGGGACGAACGCCACAATCTCGATTGCCTTCGCGGTCGGCAGCGGCATGTTGTTCAGCTCTTCGTCGGTGATCTCCACGATGGTGTCCTTGGAGACCTCGTACCCGCGGCCGATCTCATCGGCGCTGAGGACCTCGCCGTCCAGGTCGCAGACCTTCTGGTAGCGGATCCGACCCATGTCCTCCACGTGGTACTGGTGGAAGCTGATCTGGTGGTTCTCCGTCGCGGGCAGCACCTTGATCGGGATCGTGACCAGGCCGAAGGAGACGGCACCGCTCCAGACAGGGCGTGGCATGGGAATCCTCCAGCATCCGGGGGATCCAGCCTAGGCGTCGAGCCCACGGGCGGCACGCGGAAGCCGGGCCGCCCGGTGCCGTGCGGCAGAGGGACGGTCCAGCCCTGGCGGCTGAGCCAGTCATGTGCGCGGGAGGCGTGCGATTTGATCGGTTCGGCCCCGGTTGGCCGACCGCGTCCAGTACCGCTGGGGAGATTGATCCATTCGCGAGGGGGTCTGTCGAACGCTAAGGTTCGAACAAAGATTCGAATGAGCGAAAGCGGAGATGGTGGCTACCCCCGGCAGGGAAGGGGTACGCCATGCCTGACGGCAGCCGCTCCATCCTTCGAATCCACTTCCATCTCCCGCACGGCGACGGGGCAGAAGACCGCTACGAAACCCTCTTGCAGCTCCTCCAGGACTTCACCCCCCTGGTGCAGCCACTGCCGCCGGACAGCGCCGAACTCGATGTCACCGGCGCGCTGCGCCATTTCGACATGGATACCCCTGCGCTCGCCACGATGATCCAGATGAGGGTGGTCGGGCTGCATGGCATCCCGACCAGCGTCGGGAGCGGCCCGACCCGCCTGATCGCCTCGATGGCCGCCGACATCTCCGCGCCCGGCCACGCCACCCACATCACACCCGGCCAAGTAGAGGCGTTCCTGCGGCCTCGGCCCATCGCCGCCCTGCCCGGCATCGGACCGTCGACCGCCCGCACCCTGACGCGGTACGGGCTGCACAGCATCGGCGCCCTCGCCGACACCCCGCTACTCACCCTCCAGCGCATGCTGGGCACCGCCACCGGCCGCCTCCTGCACGAGCGCGCCCACGGCCTCAACCCCCGCCCTGTCGCGCCCGGCGAACTGGCCAAATCGATCAGCGCCCGCCACGACTTCCCACACGACACCCTCGCGCCCGACGCCCAGCGCAAGGCACTCCTGGAAGTCACGGAGGAACTCGGGCTGCGCCTGCGCACCACCCGCCAGGTCGCCGGCACCCTCTCGGTGACCGTCCAATACGCGAACCGGAGCACCACCACCCGCAGCCGCACCCTCACCGAGCCCACCCACCACAGCCGGACCCTGGCCGCCACCGCCTACGAGATCCACACCCTGCTCGGACTCCAGCGGGCCCGCGTACGCGCCCTCACCCTCCGCGCCGAAGCACTGACCCCCGTCACCGACGCCTCCTACCAGCTCACCTTCGACCCCGTCGACGACGACGCCCGCACCGTCGAGGCAGTCGCCGACCGCCTCCGCGCCCGCTTCGGCAACACGGCCCTGATACCCGCCGCCCTGGCAGTATCGGACCGCACCCGCTCACCACGCGCACGCGCGGCCACACGGCCTCAGCACCCGTCCGCGGGCTCCGCTACGGCACAGCCCGCGGCCGGCATCAAGCACACCGGATTCGCACAGCACCAGGAGCTGCCATGAACGAGTCACCCACCCCCTACACGGGCTACGAGGAGGAATTCGCCTCGCTTGCCGCCACCCACCGCGGACGTCCACCGGCCAGCGTGGTCCCACTGCTGCGCCGTGCCGCACACCGAGCGCTCCTTGAATTCACGGAGAACGACCTCCAGGAGCAGGCCACAGCCATCAGCTCCGGCTACGGCCTGCGGGTAGCCGTCAGCTGACAGCCTGCAGGCACCGATAGGACGTACGGGACGGTGATGGTTTTGCCGGTCGCCGACAGCACACCTAGGGCCTGTCTGGAGGCTGCGTATCCAGATCAGGGCTCAAGAGTCATCGGCGTCGCGTTAAACGAGACGTTCCTCCAGCGCGGCGAGCATGTAGGCGAGTTGCGAGGCTGGTGCAGGAGCCCCGAGGGCCGGATCCGGCTTGGTCGGCCTACTCAAACGCCTCGGGGAAGATCACCCGGGGACAGTTGAGTACCCGTACTCACATGCCGTCGATCCGGCGCGCACAGGATGAGCACATGAAGCGAATCCTCGGCACGCACCGCTACCTCATCTCCGCAACTGCCCTGTGCGCACTGGCCCTCACCGCATGCGGCACCACCCAGGCCGACAACAGCGGCCCCGCGACGGCGGCCAAGCCCGCGAAGGGTGCCGACGCCGCGGCGGCTCCGAAGCCGGATGCCGAGCCCGGCCCCGAAGAATCCGCTCAGCTGCTCACCTTCATGACGTTCCTGAACAAGGTCGCCGAGCCCTGCTCCCTTGACCTCCCCAAGGAGCCGCCGCTCGCCGACGAAGCGCCCGCCACTCCGCCGGCCTCTCCGCCGCCGCCCATCTCCGACGGGCCGCCGCCCTCGCCCGACGAATTGAATCCGGGCTCGTACAAGGAGACCGAGGAAGACAAGAAGGCGGAGGCGCAGCTGGAGACCATGAACAAATGCGTCACCAAGGCGCACACCGACCGCGTCACCAAGGCAGTGAAGGGCCTCAAGGCACCTACACAGGTGCGCGGCTCGCTGAACCGCAGCGGATACGTGGACAGCGTGCTGAAGACGCGCGAGCAGCCCGGCACCGGGACGCGCTTCAGTCTGGACCTGGGCAGCCTGTGCCTGACCGGCACGGCCGACGGCAGCGCGTCCCCGTCCGTACAGGGCCACGAGGTGCTGGACCCGGAGAACCCCTGCCCCCGCCTCTGACTGGCCCCGGAAGAACCCCTGCCCCCGACCTCCGAACGGCCCAGCGGGACGTCAGCCTCCGACCGGCCCCGTCGAGGCCCGGATGACCAGTTCCGGGTCGAGCAGAAGCTCACCCGTGGGCACGTCCCAGTTGCCGACCAGCGCGATCACACTCCGACTGACCTCCAGGGCCCGGCGGTTCCCGCGACGGCCGGACCGAGATCGGTGGGGAGATGGCGCATTGCCAGGGCAACGGCCTCTTCGGCTGTGGCGGCCTTGCCGAGAACATCATCGGAGAGCGGATGCCTCTTCACGCGGAATGGGCTGCCACTGTGTGACGGGACGATGGCCACCTCAACGCGGAACGGGTATCCAGTGCAGGAGCTGAAGCCGAGCGTCCAATGGCTGGAGAATACATAGAGCTGTCGCAGCCGTGGTTCTGCATGAGCCGCTTCCACGAGTTCGCCGAACCCTGTGAAATCCGGTTCCTCGGCCGCCTGCTCCCGCATTGTGCGCCACTGCAGCTCCACCACCGCGGCCGACCCGCGTTCGTGAGCTTCGGCGCGCTTGCTGGAACGCAGAAACGACAGCTCAGCCCGCAGCTCCCGCAGGCTCCTGCCCTGCCCCCATGCCGCTCCGGCTCTGACGACATCCGCCAGGTCGGACGTGGCTCCGGTGATGAGTTCGACTCCGTGACTCCAGCCGGAGACACCGAACCAGCGGCTCTCCGCCCCGATGTGAACGGATAGCGGCTTGCGCTCAGGGACCGACGGGGCAATGCCCGCCGAAACGAGTGGGCCCCAATCGCCGGGTACCACCGTGAGATCGGCACCGAGTTCGGCCGCCAGCTGTTCCAGCGCTGCGGCCAGGCTGCCCGCAGCAGCCAGATCAGGGTAAAGGTCAGAGTCCACCTTCATAGTCTGCTGTCGCGCCGCCGCCAAGGGAACGGCGATCAGACGTCGCAGCGAAGCCGTGGGCACGTGACTCCGGCTGTCCGTTGCTCAGCCTGGAGAGCCAATGACGTCACGCTCAGTCAGCCTTCCACGGAAAGTGAGCCAGAACCCCAGAACGGGCGTCACTATCTCAACCGTGCCCGGAGAGCTGTCGCCAGCGTTTAACGGTGCTCGCGCCAACTCCGATTCGCGTTGCTGCTGCCCGGCTCGGCAGGTGCCGCGTCGCGTCGATCGCTGCGGCCATGGACTCGAATCCGGCGGTGTGCGCCTTGGCCTCTAGGGCGGCGCCGCGGGCTTGACGGGCTGCGGGAAGGGACCGGCGGGCGCCGGCGGCTCGTGCTGCCCGTACGGCGGGTAGGTCATCAGTGCCGGCCCGAGCCTCGGCGGAGCGCCGGGCCAGTTCCTGCTGGGAGGGCGTGGCGGCGCGCATCCGGGCGACGAACTCCGGGTCCTCGGACATCGCGGAGGCAGTGCTCTGGGCCAGGGCGGCGCGCACATCGGTGGCCATGAGCGCGGTGGTGGCAGGGAGACGGTGCTCCGCGCGGTACTCGGCGGCCGTCACCTGATGAGCGCGGGCAAGGTGCGGCCCGAGGGAGCGGAAGCGGTGTCCGCAGGACAGGCATGTGACAAGCCCGTCAGCATCGGCGCCGGACGGGCGGCGGGATCCCGTACCGCCGTGGCGAGCGACAGCGCGCAGAGCGTCCAAATCCCACAGCAGCGCCCGCCCTTTCGCGCGGCAGGCCACCGGGTCGGGCCAGCGTCCCCGCTGCTGCTGCATGACGGATTTGAGGCTGCCTCGGGCGTAGCCGAGAAGCGGTTCCGCCTCCCGCCGGGTGACCAGGCGGGAGGCGGAACCGTCGTCGTCGGTGCTCACCGGCGGCCGTCGCGGATCTGGTAGATACGTTCCCGGGACAGATCGGCAGCGGCGGCGATGGCGGTAACCGGGGCCTTCTTGCTCGCGACAGCCGCCCGGATCACCGTGTTGAACTGGTCGTCAGCCTCCGTCTTCACGCGGTCGCGTTCGGCGCGGGCGGCGCGGATCTCCTGAAGGAGGTCATCACCTGCGGTGGATGCGGGCTCGCCGGGAGTCACGCCGTTGAGGTGGTCGGCGATGATCTGCCACTGGTCATTCAGCGGGTATCCCTCATCGTCCGTGTCCAGACCGGACGCCAGGGCGCTGAGATCGTCCTTGCTCACGGGCTCGAAGTCGTCGCCACGGTCGATGGCGGCTTTCGGATTGGGGCTGTTCCACAGGGTGCGGATCTGCTCCACCGTGATGGTCGACATGGGCTCGCCCTTCGCTCAGCACCACTTGTGTAGCGCGCTTGACACTCATCTTCTCCGGCGACAGAGGTACTGTCAAGCGCGCTACACGGCGTGTGAAGTGACTCGTTCTCACGTACAGAGCCAGGTTCGCGTCCACGCAATACGCGGGTGCGTCACCGTCCGGACCATCGCCGTGCCGCCGTCCACCGGCCGCTGTCTTTGGTCACTCGTGGCCGTTCAGGTGTGCTCGGCGGGCGCTTACCAGGTTCCGCCATCGTCGCCGGGTGTGCTGTGCGCCGTCGATCCAGCGTGTGGGCGAGGTGTCCTCAAGCGGCAGGTCGGCCATGAAGGCGGCGATGTCGCTGTAGTAGGCGAAGTCGCCGTCGCGGGTGTTCTCACTCAGCCGGGCGATCGTCGCTGTCACTTGGTCGTGGTCGTTGCGAATGGCGTGGTGGAAGGCGAGGGCGAGGTCCAGGGCGAGTTCGGTGTACGTCACGCCCGCTGCGGTGATTTCGGCGCGCAGTACCTGGGCGCGGTCGTCGATGTCGGCGTCGGTGCGGCCGGCGTCGCGGGCGAGGGCTGCGATGTGGGTGCTCAGGGTGGTGGCGCGGAGGTCCACGCCGACCAGGAGCTGTTCAGCGAGGGCGAGTTCGCTGTCGGCGACGGACGGGTCGGTGAAGGCGAGGGCGAAGGCACGGTGGGCCTGGCTGTTGCTGCGTTCTCCGGTGACGCTGTGGGTTTCGGCTTCGTCGCGTGCTGCGGCGTACGCGGTGGCGGCGCGGTCCATGTCGCCGTGAGGCCACCAGATGTCGCCCTGGACGCGGTGGTGGCGACCGTCCCAGCCCAGGGTGCGGGCGGTGGTGAGGGCGGTGGGGAAGTCGCCGGCCATGCGGGCGAGATGGGCGAGTCCGCGTCGTGCGGCGGGAGCGAGGCGGCCCTGGCCGTCGGCGACGGCCTGCATACCGGTGCGTGAGGCGGGGCTGTCCCCGAGGTCGCGGTGGGCCTTGGCCCGGTAGTACAGGGCCATGTGGTGCAGGTCGTCGGGGAGCAGCTGGCTGTCGATGACCGCGGTGAGGCGGGCGACGGTGTGCGAGCGGTGCTGGTGCTGGCGGCGGGCGAGGGTGCTGAGGAGTTCGACCAGGGCGTCGGCGGCCGTCTCCAGCCGTGCCGGGCCGGGCCTGTGCGGGGCGGGCGGGGCGAGCGGCTCCCACACCGAGTCGCCGACGTACGCCCAGGCTCCGTCGGCGAGCCAGCCGAGGTCGAGGTGCAAGTCGCGGGCCAGGGCGAGACCTTGGCGCAGGGCGCCGACCAGAAGCCGACGGCCGCCTGGCCCGGTGTGGGCCTGCCACTGGGTGCCCAGCGCGGTGAGGGCACGGTCGGCGGCCTGCGCCCAGTCAGTGGGGGTCCAGGCGTCGTCGGTGGCGTCGGGGGCGGTGCGCAGGGTGGTGCGGATCAGGGCGTGCAGGTAGTACGGCCACAGGCCGAAGGGGTTGTCGCGGACGAAGGGCCGCTCGATGAGCCGGCGGGCAGCGCCCTCGTGGACGAGGGCGGCGGTACGCATCACGAGTTCGGTGTCGGTCCTGGACAAAGGGAACCTGTTCCCCCACTGAAGCTCCTAGCCGTAGTCGTGCGGTGATCGGTGCGGTACGCGGCGGACCTGGCCCGCTCAGCGGGCAACAACG
>NZ_JACHEM010000018.1 GCF_014207445.1 Streptomyces candidus
CTTTTGGCACGCTGTTGAGTTCTCAAGGAACGGACGCTTCCTTCGTACTCACCCCTGCGGGCTTTCCTCCGGACGTTTTCGTTCGGTGTTTCTTTCGTGTTGTTGCGTTTCCGACTCTATCAGATCATTTTCCGCGCCGTTTCCGGTTTGGATAGTTACCCAATTGGCCGTCGGAGGGCCTCGCCTTTCGGCGTGTCCACTACTTTAGCGGCTTTCCCTGATGACACATAATCGAGCCGGCAAGCCTGAATTACGGCATGCGGACATGCCGGAACTCAAAACCCGTAAGGGAAGTCGTAGTGGTGGTTGGCCGCTTCGGGGGCTGCCTGGTTCGATCCTCTGGACCGTGCCAACAGCAGTGCCCGTCTCAAGCGGCTCGGGCCACGTTAGGCGCGCGCCGAGGGCACGTCAAGTCCTGCGGTGGCGGGGCTTGTGGGCCCGGTACGGGCTGACGGTGGGGTCGCCGGCGATCCAGAACCTCCAGGGGTGAACCGCACCCTCGCCGCCCACGCCTGTTCGGGGACCGTTCTGCCGCTGGTCAGCGGGGGCAGGAGTGCCGTGCAGTACCGAGAGCGGGGAGTCCGCGCTCGTACAGAGATCGACGCCGTCCAGCTCTCGGGTGATGTCCAGGCCGGTGGCCAGTCGGGCGGGGCCTTTGGCCAGTTCGTTGTCCTTGCGGGCTGAAAGTCGCCGTTTGCGGACGAACTCGGCGCCCGTGACGACCTCCCCGGCCCTCAGAAGGACACCGCTGGCCCTTCCCTCCGGGCCGCACACCAGGTTCACGCTGAACCACATGCCGTAGATGAAGTAGACGTACGCGTGCCCGGGCGGACCGAACATGGAAGCGTTGCGGGCCGTCCTGCCGCGGTAGGCGTGCGAACCGGGGTCCCGTTCACCGTCGTACGCCTCCACTTCGGTGATGCGCAGTTCGACAACAGGTCCCTCGGTCGTGCGACGTACCAGGGTGCGTCCGAGGAGGTCAGGAGCCACGTCCAGGACGGGGCGGTCGAAGAAGTCCCGGGTGAGCGGCGTACGGTCTGGGGTCGTCACGATCATGCCTGCCGAGGGTAACCGAACGCCCGCAGTGGGGGTCGGGGTCGGGTCGCGCTGAACAGGCGCGGCCCCAGGCATCCTGCCGCGGGGTTCGCGCGTGTGCAGTAGTACGTGGAGTACCGCGTGCGAAGTAGTACGTGAAGTACGTCGGGTCGAAACGAGACTGGGGAGAACCATGGGATTCAAGAAGCTGCTGGCGAGTCTGGGTGCGGGTGGGGCGTCCGTGGAGACGGAGCTCACCGAGATCAACGTCGTGCCGGGCGGTGTAGTGCAGGGCGAGGTGCGGATTCAGGGCGGGTCCGTGCCGCAGCAGATCGAGGGGCTGTCGGTCGGGCTCCAGGCGCGGGTCGAGGTCGAAGGCGGTGACCAGGAGGCCAAGCAGGACATCGAGTTCGCCAGGCTGAAGCTCGGCGGGGCCTTCGAGGTGCAGGCCGGAGCGGTGCACGTGGTGCCGTTCGGGCTGGACATCCCCTGGGAGACACCGGTCACCAACATCGCCGGGCAGCAGCTGCGCGGGATGGACATCGGGGTCACGACGGAACTGGCGATCGCCCGGGCAGTGGACTCCGGGGATCTGGACCCGATCAGCGTGCACCCGCTGCCGGCCCAGCAGGCGCTTCTGGACGCGTTCATCGAGCTCGGGTTCCGGTTCAAGAGTGCGGACATGGAGCGCGGGCACATCCGGGGGACGCGGCAGAAGCTGCCGTTCTACCAGGAGATCGAGTTCCTGCCGCCTCAGCAGTACCGGGGGCTCAACCAGGTCGAGCTGACGTTCATCGCCGACGACCGGGAGATGGACGTGATCCTGGAGATGGACCGCAAGGGCGGGATGTTCAGCGAGAGCAGCGACTCCTATCGGGCGTTCCAGGTCGGACTGCACGACTTCCAGTCCACGGACTGGGCCGGGTACATCAACCAGTGGCTGGCGCAGGTCGGGGGCCGGCGCAACTGGCTGTAGGGCCGGGCCCCGGTGCCGGGTCGTAGCGTGGAGGGGCAAAGAGATGAGCGAGCAGGAAGGTGTTGATGTGAGCGAGTCCGCCAAGGTCGAGAGGGCGCCGCTGCCCCATGACTTCCATCCGCCGGTGCCGTCCTTCGAGGTGCTGAGCGAGGACGTCGCGGAAGGTGCCGAGCTCAAGGACGCGCAGGTGTACGCGGGTGGGAACACTTCGCCGCAGCTGCGATGGGAGGGCTTTCCCGCGGAGACCAAAAGCTTCGCGGTGACGTGCTTCGATCCTGACGCGCCCACGGGGAGCGGTTTCTGGCACTGGTCCGTCTTCGACATCCCGGCCTCCGTGACGGAGCTGCCGGCGGGTGCGGGCAGTGGGGAGTTCGAGGGGCTGCCCCAGGGGGCCCTCCAGGCGCGCAACGACTACGGGACGAAGGACTTCGGGGGTGCCGCTCCCCCGGCCGGCGAACGGCACAGGTACGTGTTCACCGTGTACGCGGTGGACGTGGAGAGCCTGGGGATCGACGCCGACACGCCGCCTGCGGCCGTCGGGTTCAACCTTCGGTTCCACACCCTCGGACGTGCACAGCTCGTGGCCGAGTACGAGGCCCCGGCCGAGGGCTGAGGCCGAGCCGGTACGGAGGCGCCGCCGCGCGGGGAAAGATTCACTGGGTATTTGCCCGCTCCCGGTCTTGAAAGAGATCGGGAGCGGGCAGTTTTTGTTTGGGGTGTGGTGGCTCTCCCCCGGGGCGCCGTTAATGCGTTGTCCGATCTCGTGCGTCCCGCCAGAGTTGATCCAAGCCCGCCATGGGGCGGGCCGGCACACGGAGGGTGGGCGGGATGCGTGACACGCTGGTACTGAACGCGAGCTTCGAGCCACTGTCGACGGTGACACTGAACCGTGCGGTGGTGCTTGTCCTGCAGGACAAGGCCGTGGTCGAGAAGTCGCATCCCGGGCTGCGCATGCGCGCCGCTGCCGTCGATCTTCCGGTGCCCATGGTGATCCGGCTCAGCAGGTACGTACGGGTGCCGTTCCGAAGACAAGCTCCGTGGTCGAGGCGGGGCGTGTTGGTTCGGGACCAACACCGGTGCGCGTACTGCGGAAAAAGGGCGACGACCGTGGATCACGTGGTGCCGCGGTCGCGCGGTGGTGCGGACAGCTGGTTGAACACGGTGGCTTCGTGCGCCGAGGACAACCACCGCAAGGCGGACCGTACGCCGGAGAAGGCGGGGATGCCCCTGCTGTTCCAGCCCTTCGTACCCACTCCTGCCGACGCGATGCTCCTGTCGCTGCGCGGCGCCGAGTGGGATGCGTTGCCGGATTGGCTGGCAGAGGCGGCGGCTTAGGCCGTACGTCCTGTCGGTGAGGGGCCCGTCCCGTGGTGGGGGCGGGCTTCTTCGCGTACCGGACTCGTGCGCGTACTGGTGCTGCTCGTACCGGAGTGCTGTGCGGGTTGAGAAAGTCGCCTCAGGCGAGCAGGAGTTGGGTGATGGCGATGAGGCCTACGACGACGATCACCGCGCGCAGAGCCGTCGGGGGCAGGCGGCGGCCGATCCTGGCGCCGAGCTGGCCGCCGAGTGCGGAGCCGACGGCGATCAGGGCCACTGCGGTCCAGTCGAATTCGGCGACGAAGAGGAAGAACACCGCGGCGACTCCGTTGACGACTGCGCCGAGGATGTTCTTGACGCCGTTGATGCGCTGGAGGGTGTCGTGGAGCAGGAGACCCATGAGGGAGAGGTAGAGCACGCCCTGCGCCGCTCCGAAGTAGCCGCCGTAGATGCTGGCCAGGAGCAGGCCGACCAGGAGGGCCGGGCCGCCGTCGGGGTGCGGGCCCGCGGTGCTGTCGCCGTTCTGCTCGCGGCGGCGTGTGAGGGCTGCGGAGAGCTTGGGCTGGAGGACGACCAGGACCAGGGCGAGACCGATCAGGACCGGGACGATCGTGTCGAACGCCGATGAGGGGAGCACGAGCAGCAGGACCGCACCGATCAGGCCGCCGACCAGGGCGGTGAGGCCGAGGCGGACGATGCGGGAGCGCTGGCCGCGCAGTTCGTGGCGGTAGCCGATGGCACCGCTGATGGAACCCGGGACGAGGCCCAGGGTGTTGGAGACGTTGGCGGTGACCGGCGGCAGGCCCGTGGCGAGGAGCACGGGGAAGGTGATGAGAGTGCCGGAGCCGACGATGGTGTTGATGGTGCCCGCGCCGATTCCCGCGGCGAAGACGGCGAGCATCTCCCAGATCGTCATGCGGTGCTGCCCCTCGTGGTTGCCGTGATCGGTGCCGTATGCAGCGATCATGCACGAGGGGCAGTGGGCGGGGACGGACGGGGTCAGTCGATGGGGGGCTGTTCGCGGCGTTCGCGGCCATTGCCGGAGTTGCCGCCCGAGCTGCCGCCCGTGCTGCCTGAACCGCCGCCCATGGGGCCGAAGTTGCCCATGGCTCCGGAGAGGCCCTTGAGGGCGTCGCCGATCTCGCTGGGGACGATCCAGAGCTTGTTGGCGTCGCCCTCGGCGATCTTCGGGAGCATCTGGAGGTACTGGTAGGCGAGGAGCTTCTGGTCGGCGTCGCCGGCGTGGATGGACTCGAAGACCGTTCGGATGGCCTGGGCTTCACCCTCGGCGCGCAGGGCCGCCGCCTTCGCTTCGCCCTCGGCGCGCAGGATCGCGGACTGCTTGTCGCCCTCTGCGGTGAGGATGGCGGACTGCCGGGTTCCCTCGGCCTGGAGGATGGCGGCGCGCTTGTCGCGGTCGGCGCGCATCTGCTTCTCCATCGAGTCCTGGATGGAGGTCGGCGGCTCGATGGCCTTGAGTTCGACGCGGTTGACGCGGATGCCCCACTTGCCGGTGGCCTCGTCGAGGACGCCCCGCAGGGCCGCGTTGATCTCCTCGCGGGAGGTCAGGGTCCGCTCCAGGTCCATGCCGCCGATGATGTTGCGGAGCGTGGTGACGGTGAGCTGCTCGATGGCCTGGATGTAGCTGGCGACCTCGTAGGTCGCGGCGCGGGCGTCGGTCACCTGGTAATAGATGACGGTGTCGATGTTGACGACCAGGTTGTCCTGGGTGATCACCGGCTGGGGCGGGAAGGGGACGACCTGTTCACGCAGGTCGATCCGGTTGCGGATCGAGTCGATGAACGGGACGACGATGTTGAGGCCCGCGTTGAGGGTGCGGGTGTAGCGGCCAAAACGCTCCACGATTGCGGCGCTGGCCTGTGGGATGACCTGGATCGTCTTGATCAAGGCGATGAAGACCAGCACCACCAGAATGATCAGGACGATGATGATCGATGACATCGCTTCCCCGTGCCCTTCGTATTTCTCGGTCCTGCCGTGCCGGCCGAGCCTGCCGTGATGATCAAATCTGTGCTGAAGATGGAGCCTGCCAGATGACGGCGCGGCGTGCGGGGTGTTCGGGTCACCCGGCCGAGGACGTGGGTCGGCCCGCCGGCGGCCGGCTCACATGACCACGGCCGTGGCCCCGTCGATCTCGACGACGTCGACCTGCTGGCCGGGTTCGAAGGAGGCGCCGGCGTCGAGGGCGCGGGCCGACCAGATCTCGCCCGCGAGTTTGATACGGCCGTCGCCGCTGCCGTCGACGCGTTCCACAACAACCGCCTGACGGCCCCTCAGGGCGTCGACACCGCTGGCCAGTTGAGGCCGCTGACTTCGGTGTCTGGCGGCGATCGGCCGTACGACGACGATCAGCGCTGCCGAGACGGCCGCGAACACCAGGACCTGGGTGACGAGACCGCCTCCCAGGTACGAGGCGAGCGCGGCCGCCAGTGCGCCGACGGCCAGCATTCCCAGTTCGGGCATCGTGGTCACGACGAGGGCGACGCCGAGCACCGCCGCGCCGATCAGCCACCAGAGCCATGCGTCCATGTTCACAACGGTCATGGTAGGGGTGGTCGGTCGGCGCGGACAGGGCGCATGCGTCTCGCGTACGGGCTCAAGTGCCGTACGTACGCGGGCGATCAGCCGAGCGGGAGGCCCTGGGCGGTGTAGCGGTCGCCGCGGTGCTCGACGACGAGCGGCAGGCCGAAGCAGAGCGAGAGGTTGCGCGAGGTCAGCTCGGTCTCCACGGGTCCCGCGGCGAGGATCTTGCCCTGCCGGATCATGAGGACGTGGGTGAAGCCGGGCGGGACCTCCTCGACGTGGTGGGTGACCATGATCATCGAGGGGGCGTACGGGTCCTTGGCGAGCCGGCCGAGGCGGCGCACCAGGTCCTCGCGCCCACCGAGGTCGAGACCGGCGGCGGGCTCGTCCAGGAGCAGCAGTTCGGGGTCGGTCATCATCGCGCGGGCGATCAGGGTGCGCTTGCGCTCGCCCTCGGAGAGCGTGCCGAACCTGCGGTCCAGGTACTCGGTCATGCCGAGCCGGTCGAGGAAGGCACGGGCCCGCTGCTCGTCGACCTCGTCGTAGGACTCGTGCCAGGTGGCCGTCATGCCGTACGCGGCGGTGAGGACCGTTTCCAGGACGGTCTGGCGCTTGGGCATCTTCTCGGCCATAGCGATGCCGGCCATGCCGATGCGCGGGCGCAGGTCGAAGACGTCGACCCGGCCGAGGGTCTCGCCGAGGACGGTGGCGGAGCCGGAGGAGGGGAAGAGGTAGCTGGAGGCGACGTTCAGCAAGGTGGTCTTGCCGGCGCCGTTGGGGCCGAGAATGACCCAGCGCTCGCCTTCCTTCACCGACCAGGAGACGTCGTCCACCAGAGCCCGACCGTCGCGGACCACGGATACGTCCACCAGCTCCAGTACATCGCTCATGAGCGCGTTGTCTCCCCATGCAGTATCGAAATGTCGCGTGTGCCTGTGGGCACAGCGCCCAGGGAAAACCTACGCCACCGGCCGGACGGTGTTGCCCTTGGGACCGTACTTGGGTGCTGTCCCGCGGCTGTTTCCCGGCTGTCTCCGGGCTGTTCTTGGGGTCGGTGCGGGCGGGAATCTAGGCTGTCCGCATGCTCACGGAACCACGTTCAGGATTGCTGGCGGCCTGGGGGAATGCCCTGTTGGGCGGATTCGTCTCGCCGGACGACGCGGCCCTCGCGATTGTCGGGGACGACGCGGTGCACCGGGTGACCGGGCTGCCGGGAGAGACGGGGCCGGTGGGGCTCACGCTGGCGCTCGGCCGGCTGCGGGTGCTCGGGGCCACCGGGTTCCGGGTCGCGCTGCCCGCGCCGGGCCATCCGCTGGGGCTGAGCGGGCCCCCCGAATTCAACGCGCGGGCGCTGGATGCCGAGGAAGCGGTCGTCTGCACGGGCGCGGCGCTCGGGCTCGTGCCGGAGGTGGAGGAGATCGGGCCGGCCGGGGACGTACGGGTGGAGGTGCGGTGGACGTGCTCGGAGGTCCGGGACGCCCCGCCGGCGGACGTGCCGTCGCTCGGGGAGGCGGAGCGGGAGCTGGCGGAGGCGTTGCGGGACGCGACGGCGGTGCTCGCCCGGCTGGACGTGGCCGGATCGGGGCCGCAGGCCGCGGCGGCGCTCGACGCGTACCGGGCGCGGGCGGAGGCGACGGGGGACGCGTTGGCGCCCGGGTATCCGCCCCGGGCAGTGCGGGTCCTGGAGATGGCGCGGCGGGTGGGGCTGATGGTGTCACTGGCGTACGGGAACGGGCACGGGGGCGCGGTGAGCGCGTCCGAGATGGCCGCCCGCGGTGAGGCGCTGAGGCCGGTGGAGAGGGTGGCCCGACGGGCGATGGTGGCGGCTTACGGGGCCGTGGTGGAGAGGGGGTGACGAGAGGGGCGGGGAAGCGGAACGGCCCCCGGGAGGTCCCGGGGGCCGTTCGCGGTACGTGACGATGCTCGACGCGGGGGTCGGGTCAGTGGTTGAGTCCGTCGTTCCCGAAGGCCGGGTTGAGGGCGCCGATGACGGAGACGGTGTTGCCCACCGCGTTCACCGGGATGTGCACGGGGGCCTGGACCAGGTTGCCGGAACCGACGCCCGGGGACTGGACGGCCTTGCCGTGGGCGTCCGCACCGGAGGTGGCCGAGGCGGCACCGGCACCGGCCGCGACAAGCCCGCCGGCGACCAGGGTGATGGCGGCAGCCTTCTTCAGGTTCTTCACTACAGGTTCCTCCTAGCGATGGCTGCGGCCAGCCGCCGCAGCACGCCATGAAGAACGGGCCGGACCGCGTTCGGGATACGCCATGTGGGGGACTTCCACCCGACAGTATGAATCTCGGACCGGAGGGCGACGGTCCGCTTGCGGTCGGCCGAGGGCGTCGATCAGTCCGTCAGGCCATGTCGGACGGCATAGAGGGCTGCCTGGGTGCGGTCCGCGAGGTCGAGCTTCATCAGGATGTTCGACACATGGGTCTTGACGGTCTTCTCCGAGAGGACGAGGGCGCGGGCGATCTCCCGGTTGGAGCGGCCGTCCGCGATCAGCGCGAGGACTTCGCGCTCGCGGTCGGTGAGGGAGGTGCTGCGGCCCTGCCCGTTGTGCGGAACGTCCTGGGCGAGGAGCGCACCGGCGACTTCCGGCTGGAGGAGTACGTGCCCGGCGTGGACGGAACGGATGGCTCCGGCGAGCGCGTCCGGGTCGACGTCCTTGTAGACGTACCCGGAGGCACCTGCGCGCAGGGCGGGCACCACGGTGCGTTGCTCCGTGAAGCTGGTGACGATCAGTACCCGGGCGGGGTTGTCGAGTGCGCGGAGCCTGCGGAGCGCCTCGATGCCGTCGGTGCCGGGCATCTTGATGTCCATCAGGACGACGTCCGGGCGCAGGGATTCCGCCTGGGCGACTCCTTCCGCGCCGTCGGCCGCCTCGCCGACGACCTCTATGTCCTCCTGGACTTCGAGGAAGGTGCGCAGGCCGCGGCGGACGACCTGGTGGTCGTCGACCAGCAGGACGCGGATCATGGTCCGTGCGGGACGGGTGGGGCCGGTCTCAGGCACCGGGAACCTCCATTGTGATCGTGGTGCCCTCGCCGGGCGCCGATTCCACCGTCAGGGTGCCGCCGACGCCGCTCGCCCGGTCCCGCATGGACACCAGGCCGAGGTGACGGCCCGCGCGGCGCACTCCCCCGGGCTCGAAGCCGCAGCCGTCGTCGGTGACGCCGAGACGGACGCGCTCGCCCCGCTTTTCGAGTACGACGTCGACGCGGGTCGCACCGGAGTGGCGCAGGGCGTTGTGCAGGGCTTCCTGAGCGACGCGGAGCAGGGCCTCCTCCTGGGCGGCGGGGAGGGCCCGTACGCCGCAGCTGTCGAAGACGACGTGGGCGCTGTGGGCGCGGTCCATGACCTGGATCTGGGTACGCAGGGTGGCGACGAGGCCGTCCTCGTCGAGCGCGGCGGGCCGCAGTTCGACGACGGCGGACCGGAGTTCGTCGGCGGCTTCGGCGGCGAGGTCGGCGACCTGGTGGAGTTCCGCCTTGGCGCGGGCCGGATCGCGGTCGACGAGAGCGGTGGCGGCCTGGGCGGTGAGGCGCAGCGAGAAGAGCTTCTGGCTGACGGCGTCGTGCAGTTCGTGGGCCAGCCGGGAGCGTTCCTCCGCGATGGTGAGTTCGCGGCTGCGCTCGTACAGGCGGGCGTTGGTGAGGGCGATGGCGGCGTGCTGGGCCAGGATCGTGAGGAGTTCCTCGTCGGCTGCGGTGAAGCCGCAGCCGCCCTCGGGCTTGGGGCAGCGCTTGTTGGCGAGGAAAAGGGCACCGATGACCTCGTCGCCGTCCCGGATGGGCAGGCCCAGGAAGTCGGACATGTCGGGGTGGGCGTCGGGCCAGCCCTCGAAGCGGGGGTCCTTGCGCACGTCGGCGAGGCGCTCGGTGGCGTCGCCGTGCAGCATCGCGGCGAGGATGCCGTGCTGGCGGGGCAGCGGGCCGATGGCCTTCCACTGTTCCTCGCTGACGCCGTCGACGACGAACTGGGCGAAGCCGCCGTGGTCGTCCGGGACGCCGAGAGCGGCGTACTCGGCGTCGAGGAGCTCCCGCGCGGAGGCGACGATCGTCTTGAGCACGTCCCGGACTTCGAGGTGGCGGCTCATGGCGAGGAGGGCGGTACTCACGGCGGCGAGGCCGGACGGAGCGGAGGGGGCGGGGGGCGCGGGGGTCAGGGGTTGCGCCGGGTCTGCGGGGGTCTGTGCGGGGGCGGGTGCCCGGCACGGCGACGCCGAAGGGCGGCCCGGAGCCGCGCTCTCCCCCGCCGTCGGAGGGCCGGCCGGGGCTTCCGGGGGTGCCGTACGGGGGCGGCGAACGCGTCGGGGCCTGGTCATGCGGTCACCGTACCGGCGGGGGTACGGCGGAGGCATCGGGCCCGGGGACGCCTGAGGCCGGTCCCGCGGCCTAGGCCTGAGGGCGGGCAGGGAGTGGGTCTCCGGACCGGGACGGACGGTGGCCGGTCTCCCGCGCGCGGATTTCGCCCCGAGGGTCGAGCGACCGAGCCGCGTCGGCGGGAGGGCCTGGCCGGGGACGGCAGGCCGGGACCCGTCGCCCCGGGCGGGGCGGTGAGGGGATCAGCCGGTCGGGGCGGACGAGGAACACAGGACGGGCGGGGCGTCACAGCGAGGAGCTCCGGCCGGGCGCAACGGTGCGGAGCCCGGGCCGAGCAGAGGGCCGGGCGGAACGGCCAGGAGCCTGGGCGGTGGTTGTCGTCGGGGCGGTCCGGGCTGTCCCGGGGCGCTCTGCGACTCCGGGAGGAGGGTTGCGGAGGCGCCCTCGTACCAGGGGAGGAGATCTGTTACGGAGAGCTTTGCGGTCGTGACGTCATGTGAGTTCGACGGAGGCCCGATGTGAGCCCGCACATAGGACACAGGTCACTTACGAAGCCGTGTAGTCGACGGTTAAGTGCACTCTGAGCGGGCAGGGCGGGGGTCCGGGACGGTCCTGCGGCGCCCCCGCTCCACTATCGCGCTTCGTAGGTAGCGTCTTTGCCTGGGCATTTTGCGGCCGCTAACAATGGCTGCCGTCGCACACTCTGCGGCGCTTCCCCGTCCGAGAGGTTCGTCTGCATGTCCGCCAACTCTGGCCATTATCGGCTGACCAAGACCCACCGGGTCTCGATCGCCGGCGTCGCCGCTCTCGGCGCCGCCTCCCTCGCGCTCACCCTGCTGCCCGGCGGCGGAACCGCCGAGGCCGGTATGCAGCACGTGGCGCCGGTCGCGATGGTCGCCTCCCAGGACATCGGCACCGCCAAGACCAGCATCGCCGCCCAGCACGCCGCCGCCGACAAGCGGGCCAAGGATGCCGCGGCCGCCAAGGCCAAGGCCGAGGCGAAGGCGAAGGCCGAGGCGGACGCGAAGAAGCGCGCCGCGACCAAGGCGGCCGCCTCCCGGGCCGCCGCGCGCAAGCCGGTGTACGCGAACAACCTGGACGGCTGGATCCGCGAGTCGCTGGCCGTGATGAAGGCGAAGGGCATCCCCGGCTCGTACGAGGGACTGCACCGCAACATCATGCGCGAGTCGACCGGCAACCCGCGGGCCAAGAACGGCTGGGACATCAACGCGCAGAACGGCACCCCGTCGGTCGGTCTGCTCCAGGTCATCCAGCCGACGTTCAACGCTTACCACGTGCCGGGCACCCCGCACGACATCTACCACCCGGTCTCCAACATCACGGCCGCGGCCAACTACGCCGCCGACCGTTACGGCTCGATCGACAACGTCAACGGCGCCTACTGATACGTACCGGCGCACAGACGAAGGGCGGCCCCCGGAGCATTCCGGGGGCCGCCCTTCGTCTGTGCGCTAGCGGGTCACTTGCGCATGACCTCGGGCTCGTGCCGGCGCAGCAGGCGCGCGACCGCGAACCCGCAGATCACGCCGAGGGCCAGCAGGACCGCGATGTTGATGCCCCACTGCGAAGCGGTGTGCTCCCAGAGGGGGTCGAGGTCGGTGGGGTTCTTCTGGTCCCACGGCGGCATCAGGTGTGCCAGGTCGAGCGTGGTACCGGCGGCACCGATGGCCCACCGGGACGGCATCAGCCAGGCGAACTGCTCCAGGCCGATCTGTCCGTACACCTTGAAGAGGATGCCGGTGAACACGACCTGGACGATCGCGAACATGACCAGCAGCGGCATCGTCTTCTCGGAGGTCTTCACCAGCGAGGAGATGACCAGCCCGAACATCATCGAGGTGAAGCCGAGCGCGATCACCGCGACGCAGATCTCGACCGCGGGCAGCATGATCAGGCCCTCGGCCGGGAGGGCCCGGGTGGAGAAGCCGATGGCGCAGATGATGACGCCCTGGAACGCCGTGATCACGCCGAGGACGATGACCTTGGACATCAGGTACGCGGAGCGGGACAGGCCGGTGGCCCGTTCGCGCTCGTAGATCACCCGTTCCTTGATCAGCTCGCGGACCGAGTTCGCGGCGCCGGAGAAGCACATGCCGACCGCGAGGATCAGCATGATCGTTCCCGCGTCGCCGTTGAACCTCGACGGCGGCTTGGGCGGGCCGAGACCGAAGTCGGCCGGGATGACGACGCTGACCAGGCCCAGCACGGCGGGCAGGATCACCATCAGGCCCAGGAAGCCCTTGTCCGACGCGATGACGGAGACGTACCGCCGGATCAGCGTCGTGAGCTGCGCGCCCCAGCCCTGCGGCTTCGGCGGGCGCATCTGCTGAGGGGGCGGCATGTGGACGGGGGTCGCGGCTACGGCGTCGATGTCCGCGGCGTACATCTGGTAGTGCTGCGAGCCGCGCCAGCGGCCCGCCCAGTCGTAGTCGCGGTAGTTCTCGAACGCGGAGAAGACGTCGGCCCAGGTGCTGTAGCCGAAGAAGTTGAGCGCTTCCTCCGGGGGGCCGAAGTACGCGACGGAGCCGCCGGGCGCCATCACCAGGAGCTTGTCGCAGATGGCGAGCTCGGCCACCGAGTGGGTCACGACCAGGACGGTGCGGCCGTCGTCGGCGAGGCCGCGCAGCAGCTGCATGACGTCGCGGTCCATGCCCGGGTCGAGGCCCGAGGTGGGCTCGTCGAGGAAGATCAGCGAGGGCTTGGTCAGCAGCTCAAGGGCCACCGAGACACGCTTGCGCTGGCCACCGGAGAGGGAGGTGACCTTCTTCTCCTTGTGGATGTCCAGCTTGAGCTCGCCGAGGACCTCGTCGATCCGCTGGTTGCGCTCCGCCTCGGAGGTGTCCGCGGGGAAGCGCAGCTTGGCGGCGTACTTGAGGGCCTTCTTGACGGTCAGTTCCTTGTGCAGGATGTCGTCCTGCGGGACCAGACCGATGCGCTGGCGCAGCTCGGCGAACTGCTTGTAGAGGTTCCGGTTGTCGTAGAGGACGTCGCCCTTGTTGGCGGGCCGGTAGCCGGTGAGCGCCTTGAGCAGGGTCGACTTTCCGGAGCCGGAGGGGCCGATGACCGCGATGAGCGACTTTTCGGGGACGCCGAAGGAGACGTCCTTGAGGATGTCCTTGCCGCCGTCGACCGTCACCGTGAGGTGGCGGGCGGAGAAGGAGACCTCACCGGTGTCGACGAACTCTTCCAGCCGGTCGCCGACGACGCGGAAGGTGGAGTGGCCGACGCCGACGATGTCGTTGGGGCCCAGCAGCGCCGTGCCGGACTTCTGCATCGGCTGGCCGTTGATGTACGTGCCGTTGTGCGAGCCGAGGTCGCGGATCTCCATGCGGCCGTCGGGCGTCGCGTGGAACTCCGCGTGCAGCCGGGAGACCTGGAGGTCGGAGACGACCAGCTCGTTCTCCAGGGCACGGCCGATGCGCATGACCCGGCCCAGTGCCATCTGGTGGAACGTGGTCGGGCTGCGGTCGCCGTAGACAGGCGGGGCCCCCGCGACACCGCCGGCCTGGCCGCCCTGCGGCACGTGCGCCTGGGCGGCGGGCGTCTGCTGGTACGGCGGCTGCTGACTCTGCTGCTGCCAGCTCGGCTGCTGCGCCTGCTGCGGCGGCGGCCCCTGCTGGGGCTGCTGCTGCCAGCTGGGCTGCTGCCGCTGCGGAGCCTGGTGGGGCGCCTGATGCGGTGCTGCCTGCTGGTGTGCGGCCTGCGGCTGGTGCGTCTGCTGCGCGGCGGAGACAGCGCCCGGCGCGGCTCCCGAGAGCACCAGCTGCGGTCCGTCGGTGGCGTTGCCCAGGTGCACGCTGGACCCGGGGCCGATCTCCGTGTGGTGGACGCGCTGGCCCTGCGCGTACGTGCCGTTGGTGCTGCCGTGGTCTTCGATCACCCAGCTTCGGCCGCCCCAGCTGATCGAGGCGTGCCGCCACGAGACCCGGGCGTCGTCTATCACCACGTCACCCTGGGGATCGCGGCCGAGGGTGTACGACCGGGACGGATCGAGCGTCCAGGTCCTTCCATTCAATTCCAGTACGAGTTCCGGCACTCCATGCCCCACTAGTTGTCCCCCGTAGTTACGCCCGTCACCGGGAGTCTAGGGATGGTGAACATCGGGGGGAACTATTTCAGGCTCCGGCTCGAATACGAAAGTCGGGCCATGTGAAGAGGGGGTGCGCGCGCCCCGCGCGCGCCCGTTGACGCAGCCGAAACACCCCCGGAGAGTGGTAAGCGCCCACGAGTGCGCATGACTCCGCATGACTGTGTACGGATCATGCATGGCCGGGCAATCCATGTCGTACCGGTACAGATCGGGTGGCCTGATGGATGCGAACGGTCGGGTCGGCGTGCGTTGGGGCGATGTGGTGCTCGCCTCGATTGCCTCTGTGAGCTGGGCTTTGGCGGGAATGGCGGGCGTCGCCGCGCTGGGGCTGCACCTGCTGGGCGCGGACTCGGCCGGGTCGCTGCGGGCCATGACGGCGGCGGTCGTCGTCCTCGCGGTGGGCGGCTCCGTCACCCCGACCGGGAACGTCTCAGCCTTCGGGATCGAGAGCGCCGCGGCACGGACGGCCGTCGATATTGCGCCACTTGGTGTGGGTCTGGTCGGCGCGCTGCTCCTGTCCTTCTCCTTCCTGCGGTCGCTCAAAAGCGCGGGAGCGGAGATTCCGGGCGCCGAACTGGCCGTCCGGGCGGGCTCGGTCGCGGTGCTGTTCCTGGGCACGCTGGCCGGCCTCGCCTGGGCGGGTCACGACGTCATCACAATTGACGGCGGAAAGCTCGGAATCGACGGAATTCCCGGGAACGACCTCCCCGGCGGCATCCAGGACCGGCTTCCGGGGGCGATCGGCGGCCTTCTTCCGGACCGGATCTCCGACCTCGTCGACGCGAAGGCGACGGTCGGGTTCGGCGTCGACACGGCGGACTCGCTGCTCGGCGGTGCGGTGTGGGTGGTGGGCGTGCTGCTGATCGCGCTGCTCGCCTCGCGCCGTACGCCGTTGCCGCCCGGCTGGGACGCGGTGCACCGGGTGCTCCGCCCGGCCGCGTCCGCGCTGGTCGCCGTGGGGCTGCTGGCGGTGCTCGCGGGCGTCGCGGCGGCCGGGTACGCGGCGGCGGGCGACGACCACCCGGGCCGGGTGCTGGGCGCCGCGCTGCTCGGGGCGCCGAACGGGGTGTGGCTCGGCGTCGCGGTCGGGCTGTTCGTCCCCTGGCAGGGGCACGCGTCGGGACAGCTGGCGAACGTCCTGCCTGCGCCTTTCGACGAGCTGCTGTCCGCGTCCGGCGACCGGGCGTTGAGCGTGGGACGGCTCGCGGAGCTGGACGGGCGGGTGTGGCTGCTCGCTGTCGCCGCCGCCGTGGCGATGCTGTGCGCCGGGGTCGTCGCGGCGTCGCGGACACCGCGCGACGGCCTGTCGGCGGTGGAGTACACGGGACAGTGCGCGGTGGCGCTGGGGGCCGTGACCGGTGTCGGGCTGCCGCTGATGACGTGGCTGGCCGGGGTCTCGGCGGACGCGTCGCTGTCGGTGCTCGGCTTCGACGCCTTCGGGGCGGGGATCTCGCTGCGCGGGAACCTGGCGACGGCGTTGCTGCTGGGGGTGGCCTGGGGGGCCGGGGCGGGCACGGTCGGCGCGCTGCTGGCCTGCGCGACGGGGGCGGACGGCCGGCGGGCGGTGGTGCCGACGGAGCGTGGGGGCGGGGCCCGGGCGGGGAGGGGGCAGCGGACGTATCCGGATCTGGCGTACGTGCCGGGGCCGTATCGTCCTTCGCCGCGGTACGGCCCCGACCAGGACGGGACGAATCCGTATCTGCGGGCGTCGGACGGGGGTGGAAGGCCGCCCTCGTCCACGCCGCGGCCGGCCGGGGGGCAGGGCTCGGCTGCGCACCGCGGGGCGCAGGACGCCCGGCACGCGGCGCCGACGGTCACGGGGATTCCCGGGCCGCCGAGGCCGCCGGAGGTGCCGGGGCGCGGGCGGCGTGGGACCGTTCCGCCGGTGCCGCCTCCTCCTCCGCCGCCGTCCGGTGAGGGGCCGCCGCCGCCGGGGAGGCCCGGACGGAAGTGAGGGGCCGGAGCGGATGCCGTGGCCCGCGGCGCCCGTCCTGCCCGCCGCGCGAGCCCGCCCGCCGTTCGTGCCGGGCGCTCGCCCGTGGCGCTGTCCGCCAGTCGGGACAGGTGCCGGAAGTGCGGCGCCGGGCCGATACGGTGGGGGAACCATGAGCGCACTGCCGAACAACGACGTCCCGACCCTCCTCGTGAAGATCTTCGGGAAGGACCGTCCCGGGATCACCGCCGGACTCTTCGACACCCTGGCCGCCTACGGCGTCGACGTCGTCGACATCGAGCAGGTCGTCACCCGTGGCCGCATCGTCCTGTGCGTGCTGGTCACCGAGCCCACCGTGGCCGCCGCGGGCGAGCTGCGGGCGACCGTGCACAGCTGGGCCGACTCGCTGGATCTCCAGGCCGAGATCATCTCGGGCACGGGCGACAACCGGCCGCGTGGCAGCGGCCGTTCCCACGTCACCGTGCTGGGCCATCCGCTGACGGCCGAGTCGACGGCGGCCATAGCGGCCAGGATCACCGACACCGGTGGAAACATCGACCGCATCTTCCGGCTGGCCAAGTACCCGGTGACCGCCGTGGAGTTCGCGGTCTCCGGCACCGCGACGGAAGCGCTGCGCACCGCTCTGGCGACCGCTGCCGCGGAGATCGGCGTGGACGTGGCCGTCGTGTCGGCGGGCCTGCACCGACGCGCCCAGCGGCTCGTCGTGATGGACGTCGATTCGACGCTCATCCAGGACGAGGTGATCGAGCTGTTCGCCGCGCACGCGGGCTGCGAGGCGGAGGTGGCCGCCGTCACCGAACAGGCGATGCGCGGGGAACTTGACTTCGAGCAGTCGCTGCACGCACGCGTGGCGCTGCTGGAGGGGCTGGACGCCGAGGTGGTGGAGAAGGTCCGCGCGGAGGTGCGGATGACTCCGGGCGCCCGGACCCTGGTGCGGACGCTGAAGCGGCTCGGGTATCAAGTCGGCGTGGTGTCCGGGGGGTTCACCCAGGTCACGGATGCGCTGAAGGACGAGCTGTCGCTCGATTTCGCGTCCGCCAACACGCTGGAGATCGTCGACGGGAAGCTGACGGGCAAGGTCGTCGGGGAAATCGTGGACCGGGCGGGCAAGGCACGGCTGCTGCGCCGGTTCGCCGCGCAGGCCGGGGTCCCGCTCGATCAGACGGTGGCGATCGGTGACGGCGCCAACGACCTCGACATGCTCAACACGGCGGGGCTGGGCGTCGCGTTCAATGCCAAGCCGGTGGTACGGCAGGCCGCCGACACCGCGGTGAACGTGCCGTTCCTGGACACCGTCCTGTATCTGCTGGGCATCACCCGCGAAGAGGTCGAAGCGGCGGACGGGGACGTCGTCCACCTGCACTGAGGGCGGGACGTATTCCCCGCGTGCGGGCGGGGGCGGGAAGGAAGAGGGCCCCGGGAGCGAGTGCTTCCCGGGGCCCTGCCGGTACGTGGTGCGGCGGACGCGGATCAGTCGTGCGGCGCCCAGTAGCCCGTGAGCCTGCCCGTTCCGTGCTCCACCGACTTCCAGGAGCCGGTGAACTCGACGATGGCGTACGTCGCCGTGGGAAAGCCGCTCCGGGTCATCCGGGCCAGTGCCTCGGGGTCGGCCTGCCCGGCGAGGGCGTCGGCCAGTGCGTGCATCCCGGGGTTGTGACCGATGAGGAGGAGGTCTGCCACGTCGTCGGGCGTCTCGTTGACGAGGGCGATGAGTTCGCCGAGAGAGGCTTCGTAGAGCCGGTCCTCATAGACGGTCCTCGGCCGGCGCGGCATCTCCTGCACGGCCAGCTTCCAGGTCTCGCGCGTCCTCGTGGCGGTCGAGCACAGGGCCAGGTCGAAGGCGAGGCCGGTGTCGGCCAGCTTCCGGCCTGCGGTGGCGGCGTCCCTGCGGCCCCGGTCGGCGAGCGGTCGCTCCAGGTCGGACGCATCTGACCACTCGGCTTTGGCGTGCCGGAGAAGGACGATCCTGCGGGGTGTGTCGGCGCTCATGCACCCCAGCTTCGCATGAAACGCGCGCCGGGGCCCGGGGAGTTGGTGCGCTCCCCCGACACGGGTGAACGGCTGGATCCGTCAGAGCGACAGGGCGCCGAGGATCCGCTCCACCAGGTACGCGAGGCCCGGCGCGTCCGACGCCGCCACCGCGGCGCTCGCGTGGCCGGATCCGGCTGTCAGGACGAGCAGGACGGCGAAGGCGACGGCCGGGAGCACCACGGACCACCAGGGAAGGCGGCTGCCGAGGGCGGCGGTGCGGCGTGCGGGGTGCGTGGGGGCCGACATGGGCCGCCTCCGTGGGTGCGGTATCCGGTGGGACACCTCGAACCTACGGAGTACCAGCGCCCGCGCCCATCCGGAGAACTCCCCATTCACCCCTGAGTACAGCCCCCTAGGGGAGGGTGGGGACAGCCCCACCCTCTGCCCTGTCTCCCCCGGTCACGGGGAGAGGATCATCGCGACGACGGCGATGATCACGGTGATGGAGAGCATGGCGCCGAGCACGTACAGGAGCTTTTTGCGGCCGTTCGGGGGGTGGGGGTCGAGTACAGGCATGGCAGTCAGTCTCGCACCCTTCGTCCCTCCCCCGCTCGTCCCTCCCCGCCGGACCCGCCGGTGGCACGGGGCACCGGTCAGGTGGCCAGTTCGATCTCGATCGTGCGGTTGCGGCCGGCCAGGACACCGGCGGCCATCTGCGGCAGCATCAGCCCGGCCATCAGCGCGATGGGCAGCCCCCAGCCGCCGGTCGCGTCGTGCAGTACGCCGATGAGCAGCGGGCCAGGGATGGAGATGAGGTAGCCGACGCTCTGCGCGAAGGCCGACAGCTTGACGACGCCCTGGTGGCTCTTGGCGCGCAGCCCGATCATGGTGAGGGCCAGCGGGAACGCGCAGTTGGAGACGCCGAGCAGGAGGGCCCACGCCCAGGCGCCGCTCGCCGGGGCGAGGTAGAGGCCCGCGTATCCGGACAGTCCGCACAGGCCCAGGACGAGGACGACGGGGCCCTGGCTGGGGAGGCGGGTGGCGACGCGCGGGATGACGAAGGCGAGCGGGATGCCCATCGCCATGGTGAGGGCCAGCAGCATGCCGGAGGTGCCGGCGGAGAGGCCGGCGTCGCGGAAGATCTGCGGCATCCAGCCCATGGTGATGTACGCGGCGGTGGCCTGGAGGCCGAAGAAGCAGGCCAGCGCCCAGGCGGTGCGGCTGCGGACCATGGGCAGGGCGGGGGCGGGGACCGGAGCTTCGGCGGCGGACTCCACGGCCTCGGCGCCCGGGGTCCGGGGCTGCGGCTTCGTACCGGCGGCGGGCCGGGTCCGGTCGCGACCGTGCCGGACGGCCAGCGGCAGCCATACGCACAGGGCGAGCGCGGCGAGGATGCCCCACACGGCGAGGCCGGTCTGCCAACTGCCGCCCAGCGCCTTGGTCATGGGCACGGTGGACAGGGCGGCCAGCGAGGTGCCGATGGCCAGTGCCATGGAGTACAGGCCGGTCATCGTGGAGACCCGGTCCGGGAACCACTGCTTGACGATCGCCGGGAGCAGGATGTTGCTGACCGCGATGCCGACGAGGGCGAGCGCGCTGGCGGCGAGGAAGCCCGCCGTGCCGCCGGCGTACGGGCGCAGGAACAGGCCGATCGCGATGGCGGTCATGCCCGCGCAGACGATGGTGGCGGGTCCGAACCGGCGGGCGAGGCGCGGGGCCATGATGCCGAAGACCGCGAAGCACAGGGACGGTACGGAGGTGACGAGGCCGGCGACGGCGCCGCTCATCCCGAGCCCCTTGCGGACCTCTTCGAGGAGGGGCCCGAGGCTGGTGATGGCGGGCCGGAGGTTGAGCGCGGCGAGGACCAGGCCGACGACCATGAGCCGCAGGAGCCAGACCGAGCGGTGCGGCTTCCCGTCCGGGCTCCGCACAGCGGCCGTGCGGTGCTCGCGTGCGGCGCGGGGCTCGGGGCTCAGGGTCCGGGTTTCGTCGACAGGCATGTGAACCATCATAGAATCATGGGATGATTGGTTGTCCAATCGCTTCCCGGCCGGAGCCCGACGGCACCCGAGCCCTCTTTGACCCCGAACGAGGAGCACCATGACGCTGACCTCCGCCCGGCGTTCCGCACTCTCCGACCAGGTGATCAGCGCCCTGCGGAACCAGATCACCTCCGGCGAGTGGCCGGTGGGGTCGCGCATTCCGACCGAACCCGAGCTGGTCGAGCAGTTGGGGGTGGCCCGCAACACGGTCCGCGAGGCGGTGCGCGCGCTCGCGCACAACGGCCTGCTGGACATCCGGCAGGGCTCGGGTACGTATGTACGGGCGACGAGCGAGCTGGCGGGCGTCATGCACCGCCGCTTCGCGGACGCCGATCCGCTGCACATCGCCGAGCTGCGCTCCACCCTGGAGTCCTCGGCCGGGCGGCTCGCCGCGCAGCGCCGCACCGAGAAGGACGTCAGGCAGCTGGACGCACTGCTCGCGCGACGCGAGGAGGCGTGGGAGTCGGGGGACGCGGAGCAGTTCGTGACGGCCGACGCCTCGCTGCACCTGGCGGTGGTGACGGCCTCGCACAACGACGTGCTGATCGGGCTCTACGCCGACCTCGGCGACCTGCTGCGGGACTGGCTGCGCGACGATGTCGGGCACGAGCTGCGGCCCGAGGACCACATGGACCACGGCCGGCTGATCGAGGCGATCCGGGCGGGCGACGCGGAGGCGGCGGCGTCCGAGGCGGCGGGTTACGCGTTGAACTGCCTGTCGGAGCGCGGCTGCCGTACCGGGGGCACGCCCGGCTGAGGTCAGCCGCCGGTGAGGTGCCGTGGGAGGAGTTCGCCGGTGAGCTGCGGCTCGAAGTGGCGGCCGGGTTCCTGGACGTGACCCGGTGCGTGCGGCGGATCCGCCGGCTCGGGGGCGCGCGCGTGGGTGACCCAGGTGCTGCTCACCTCCTTCCAGCAGCGACCGGACAGCCGTACGGTCTCGGCGGGGCCCACGGCGACCGGGGCGCTGTCACCGTCGATGTCCCACCAGCGCCTGCACTCGGTGTGCAGTTGGACCAGGTCGGTCTCCGGATACGGGTTGTGGCAGTACGCGACGGACTCGGAGCGCTCGATCGACGTACGGCAGAAGGCGCCGAAGGGGACCGGGCGGGGGGAGTGGGAGGCGGCGGGCGGAGCTGCGGACGTCGGGGTTCCGCCGGGTATCGAGGCGTGCGCGGCCGCTCCGGCGAGGCAGGCGGCCAGGGCGACCGAGGACAGGGCGAGCACCGCGCGTCCCCCGTGTCTGCCGTATGTCGTCACCGGCTGCCCCCGCCTTCTTCCCTGCGTTCCACCCACGGACGAGTACCGTCCCGTTTCGGACAGTCTGCGATGGTTGCGCGGGGTTTTCGACTTGAGGGGGGCCTGACGAGCACGTTCCGTCGCGGAGGGACGTCTTCGTGGTGGACGGGCTGCCGGGGAGCCCGCTGGATCCGTCGTCGAGGCCGGACGGGACGACGTCACGGGTGGCGCTGGACGCCCCGCGGGGGTCGGCTTCCACGGGGTGCGGGTACGGCCGGCCCCGGAGCGGGTGACGGCGGCGCGGCGGGTCCTGGGCGCGTAGCGCGGGCGGGCGGGGTGCGGGGCCGCGCTGCGGAGACTCGGCCACACGCGCCGGAGCGCCGGCCGGGCCGGGGGTGTCGGCCGGACCGGCGCTCCGGTGCGCACTGCGGAAAGTCAGGCGCCCATCATGTGCACGCCGCCGTCGACGTGGATGATCTCGCCCGTCGTCTGCGGGAAGAAGTCCGACAGCAGGGCCACGATGCCCTTGCCCGCGGGCTCCGGGTCGCCCATGTCCCAGTTCAGCGGGGAGCGGGTGTTCCAGATGTCCGCGAGGTCGGAGAAGCCCGGGATGGACTTGGCCGCCATGGAGCCGAGCGGGCCCGCGGAGATCAGGTTGCAGCGGATCTTCTCCTTGCCCAGGTCGCGGGCGAGGTAGCGGCTGGTGGCTTCGAGGGCCGCCTTGGCCGGGCCCATCCAGTCGTACTTCGGCCACGCGAACTGCGCGTCGAAGGTGAGGCCGACCACCGAGGCACCGTCGCTGAACAGCGGACGGCAGGCCAGCGTCAGCGACTTCAGGGAGTACGCGGAGACGTGCATCGCCGTCGACACGTCCTCGAAGGTGGCTTCGAGGAAGTTGAAGGCGCCCGGCGGGGCGAAACCGATGGAGTGCACGACGCCGTCGAGCGAACCCAGTTCCTCGCGGACGAGGCCTTCCAGGCGGTCCAGGTGCTCCTGGTTGGTCACGTCCAGCTCGATGACCTTCGCGGGCTTCGGCAGCTTCTTCGCGATGCGCTCGGTCAGCGTGGGGCGGGGCCAGGCCGTCAGGATGACGTTGGCGCCCTGCTCCTGGGCCACCTTGGCCGCGTGAAAGGCGATGGAGGACTCCATCAGCACACCCGTGATGAGGATGTTCTTGCCTTCGAGGATTCCACTCATGGCGATCAGTGACCCATGCCCAATCCGCCGTCAACCGGGATGACGGCTCCAGTGATGTACGACGCGTCGTCGGAGGCGAGGAACTTCACCGCGGCGGCGATCTCCTCCGGCTGTGCGTACCGGCCGAGCGGGACCTGGGCGACGATGCCCTTGCGCTGCTCGTCCGTGAGTGCCTGGGTCATGTCGGTGTCGACAAACCCGGGCGCGACGACGTTGAAGGTGATGTTGCGCGAACCCAGCTCGCGGGCGAGTGAGCGCGCGAATCCGACCAGACCGGCCTTGGAGGCGGCGTAGTTCGCCTGCCCGGCGGAGCCGAGCAGGCCCACGACCGAGGAGATCAGCACGACGCGGCCCTTCCTGGCGCGCAGCATGGCGCGGTTGGCGCGCTTCACGACCCGGAAGGTGCCGGTGAGGTTGGTGTCAAGGACGGACGTGAAGTCCTCCTCGGACATGCGCATCAGGAGCTGGTCCTTGGTGACGCCGGCGTTGGCGACCAGCACCTCCACGGGACCGTGCTTCTCCTCGATCTCCTTGTAGGCCTGCTCCACCTGCTCGGTGTCGGTGATGTCGCACTTGACGGCGAGGAAGCCCGCCTTTTCGAGGTCCGACGGGTCACCCGAGCGGTACGTGATCGCGACCCTGTCGCCGTTGTCGGCGAAAGCGCGGGCGATGGCGAGGCCGATGCCCCGGTTTCCTCCGGTGACGAGAACCGAGCGGCTCAACGGATCACCCTTTCGATAGCGGTGTGGTACCGACCGAAACTATCGGTACCGGGGCCCGTACGGAGAATCGGGCCCTGACAGGTCGGCCATCCGCCCGCTGTCGGATCCCTACAGAAAGTGTCTGTGCACGGGAGTCCCGGACGCGACATGATCGGACCGACCTCGTCTCGACGACAGGAGACATCCGTGCCGCATTCCCCTCATCCCCGTTCCCCTCATCCGGTCGACCCGTCCTTCACCGCGCTCCCCCTGCGCGCCCTCGCCGACGCCGCGCTCGCGCGGGCCCGTGCGCTGGGCGCCGAGCACGCCGACTTCCGGCTGGAGCGGGTACGCAGTGCCTCCTGGCGGCTGCGGGACGCCAGACCGTCCGGGTCCAGCGACTCCACCGACCTCGGGTACGCGGTACGGGTGGTGCACGGCGGGGCCTGGGGGTTCGCGTCCGGGGTGGATCTGTCCATGGACGCCGCCGCCCGGGTCGCGGGGCAGGCCGTGGCGATGGCGAAGCTGTCGGCCAAGGTGATCAAGGCCGCCGGTTCGGACGAGCGGGTGGAACTGGCCGACGAACCCGTGCACGAGGACCGGACGTGGGTCTCCTCGTACGGGATCAACCCGTTCGACGTCCCCGGCGAGGACAAGAGCGCCCTGCTCGCCGACTGGAGCGCGCGGCTGCTGCGGGCGGACGGGGTCGCGCACGTCGACGCCTCGTTGCTGACCGTGCAGGAGAACAAGTTCTACGCCGACACCGCGGGCACCGTGACGACGCAGCAACGCGTGCGGCTGCACCCTCAGTTGACGGCCGTGGCGGTGGACGAGACGTCCGGGGGGTTCGACTCCATGCGGACGATCGCACCGCCGGCGGGCCGCGGCTGGGAGTACCTGACGGGCACCGGGTGGGACTGGGACTCCGAACTGGAGCAGATCCCCTCGCTGCTGGCGGAGAAGATGCGCGCGCCGAGCGTCGAAGCGGGCACCTACGACCTGGTCGTCGACCCGTCGAACCTGTGGCTGACCATCCACGAGTCGATCGGGCACGCCACCGAGCTGGACCGCGCGCTGGGGTACGAGGCCGCGTACGCCGGGACGTCGTTCGCGACCTTCGACCAGCTCGGGAAGCTGGCGTACGGGTCGTCGGTGATGAACGTGACCGGCGACCGGACGGTGGAGCACGGGCTCTCGACGATCGGGTACGACGACGAGGGCGTCGCCGCGCAGTCCTGGGACCTGGTGAAGGACGGGACGCTGGTCGGTTACCAGCTCGACCGCAGAATGGTCAGACTGACGGGGCTGGGCCGGTCCAACGGGTGCGCGTTCGCCGACTCCCCCAGGCACGTGCCCGTGCAGCGGATGGCGAACGTGTCGTTGCAGCCGGAACCGGGAGGGCTGTCGACCGAGGACCTCATCGGAGGTGTGGAGCGCGGCATCTACGTGGTCGGCGACCGGTCGTGGTCGATCGACATGCAGCGCTTCAACTTCCAGTTCACCGGGCAGCGCTTCTTCCGCATCGAGAACGGAAGGCTCGCGGGCCAGTTGCGGGACGTGGCCTACCAGGCGACGACCACCGACTTCTGGGGCTCGATGGAGAAGGTCGGCGGTCCCCAGACGTACGTCCTGGGCGGCGCGTTCAACTGCGGCAAGGCCCAGCCTGGCCAGGTCGCCGCCGTTTCGCACGGCTGCCCCTCCGCCCTCTTCCGGGGCGTCAACATCCTGAACACCACGCAGGAGGCAGGGCGATGAGCCGCGCGAGCAGCAAGCCGTACGAGATCGTCGAGCGGGCTCTGGAGCTGTCCACCGCCGACGGGTGCGTGGTGATCGCGGACGAGCGGTCGTCGGTGAATCTGCGGTGGGCGGGCAACGCACTCACCACGAACGGGGTGACGCGCGGGCGCTCGCTCACGGTGATCGCGACCGTCGACGGCGCCGAGGGAACCGCTTCGGGTGTCGTGTCGCGGTCCGCGGTGACGGCCGGGGAGCTGGAGCCGCTGGTACGGGCGGCCGAGGCGGCGGCACGGGCGGCGGGCCCGGCGGAGGACGCACAGCCGCTGGTCACCGGGGTACCGGTGTCGGCGGACTTCCGGGACGCGCCCGCCGAGACCTCCCCGGGCGTCTTCGACGCGTTCGCGCCCGCTCTCGGGGAGGCCTTCGCCCGTGCGCGGTCCGGCGGCCGGGAACTGTACGGGTTCGCGCACCACGAGATGACGTCCAGCTATCTGGGCACGTCGACGGGGCTGCGCCTGCGGCACGACCAGCCCAACGGCACCCTGGAGGTGAACGCCAAGTCCCCCGACCGTACGAAGTCGGCGTGGGCCGGGCGCTCCACCCGGGACTTCACGGACGTCGACCCGGCCGCACTGGACGAGGAGCTCGCGAAGCGCCTCGGGTGGGCACAGCGGCGCCTGGACCTGCCCGCCGGGCGGTACGAGACGCTGCTGCCGCCCAGCGCCGTCGCGGACCTGCTCGTGTACCAGCTGTGGTCGTCGGGGGCGCGGGACGCGGTGGAGGGACGCACGGTGTTCTCCAGGCCCGGCGGCACGACCCGGCTCGGCGAGAAGCTCTCCGGCCTGCCGCTGACGCTGCGCAGCGACCCGCAGGCACCGGGGCTCCAGTCCGCGCCGTTCGTGCTGACGCACTCCTCGGGCGGGGACTCGTCCGTGTTCGACAACGGGCTGCCGCTGGCCCCCACCGAGTGGATCAAGGACGGGAGGCTGGAGCGGCTGATCACCACCCGCAGCACCGCCGCCCTGACCGGGCTGCCGGTGACACCGGACGTCGACAACCTGATCCTCGACGCGGGCGGCACGAAGACGCTGGACGAGATGGTCGCCGCCACCGGGCGCGGACTGCTGCTGACCTGCCTGTGGTACATCCGCGAGGTCGACCCGGCGACGCTGCTGCTGACCGGTCTGACCAGGGACGGCGTGTATCTGGTGGAGAACGGCGAGGTGGTCGGCGAGGTGAACAACTTCCGGTTCAACGAGTCGCCGGTGGACCTGCTGTCGCGGGCCACGGAGGCCGGTGTCACCGAGAAGACGCTGCCGCGCGAGTGGGGCGACTGGTTCACCCGGGCCGCGATGCCCGCCCTGCGGGTGCCGGATTTCAATATGAGTTCTGTCAGCCGGGGCGTATAACCTCGGTCAGCACACACCGCACATCTGAGGAGATACGAGAATCGTGACGGACATCGTCGACGAGCTGAAGTGGCGCGGGCTGTTCGCCCAGTCCACTGACGAAGACGCACTGCGCAAGGCGCTCGCGGACGGCCCCGTCACGTTCTATTGCGGCTTCGACCCGACTGCGGCGAGCCTGCACGTGGGGCACCTGGTGCAGGTGCTCACCATGCGCCGGCTGCAGCAGGCGGGTCTGCGCCCGCTGGCGCTGGTCGGCGGGGCGACCGGGCAGATCGGCGATCCGCGGCCCACCGCCGAGCGCACGCTGAACGACCCGGAGACCATCAGGGAGTGGGTGGACCGGCTGCGCTCGCAGATCGAGCCGTTCCTCGACTTCGACGGCTCGCGCAGCGCCCACCCGGCGACGATGGTGAACAATCTGGACTGGACCGGCGGCATGTCGGCCATCGAGTTCCTGCGGGACATCGGCAAGCACTTCCGGGTCAACAAGATGCTCACCAAGGACTCGGTGGCCCGTCGGCTGGAGTCCGACCAGGGCATCAGCTACACCGAGTTCAGCTACCAGCTGCTCCAGGGCATGGACTTCCTGGAGCTGTACCGCCGCTACGGCTGCACCCTCCAGCAGGGCGGCAGCGACCAGTGGGGCAACCTCACCGCCGGCCTGGACCTGATCCACCGCGTCGAGCCGGAGGCACAGGTGCACGCGCTGGCGACGCCGCTGATGACGAAGGCGGACGGCACCAAGTTCGGCAAGACCGAGGGCGGGGCCGTCTGGCTGGACCCGGAGATGACGACGCCGTACGCGTTCTACCAGTTCTGGCTGAACGTGGACGACCGGGACGTCTCGAAGTACCTGCGCATCCTCAGCTTCCGTACGCGGGCGGAGCTGGAGGAGCTGGAGGCGCAGACCCAGGAGCGTCCGCAGGCGCGGGCCGCCCAGCGTGCGCTGGCCGAGGAGCTGACGACGCTGGTGCACGGCGCGGACCAGTGCGCCGCCGTCGTCGCCGCGTCGAAGGCGCTGTTCGGGCAGGGCGAGCTGTCCGAGCTCGACGAGCCGACCTTGCAGGCCGCCCTGAGCGAGCTGCCGCACGCCCGGGTCGAGGCGCTCGGACCGGTCGTGGACCTGTTGCTCGCGGCCGGTCTGGCGCCCAGCAAGGGCGGCGCGCGGCGCACCATCAAGGAGGGCGGCGCGTACGTGAACAACGTCAAGATCGCCGCCGAGGACGCCGAGGTCACCGTCGGCCAGCTGCTGCACGGCCGCTGGCTGGTGCTGCGCAAGGGCAAGAAGAACCTCGCGGCGATCGAGATCACGGCGGGCTGAGGGCCCTCCGCACGAAAGCTGCCGCCCGTACGGGAGCCGCCGCGGCTGCCTGCCGTACGGCGTCCTGGCGGGTACGGCGGGCGGTGTGATGTACGAGGTGGTGGGCCGGAACCCCGTCGGGGTTCCGGCCCACCGCCGTTCCTCGGCCGGGTCCCTGTCTCAGGCGCGCCGTCGGTTGCCGCGCAGCGAGGCGTAGATCGCGTCGCCCACACCCACGACGACCACCGCTCCCACGACCTGGAGGAGGTGCCGTCCCCAGTCGATGCCCTTGGTGTCGTTGATGCCGAACTGGGTGGCCATCCAGTTGCCCAGGACCGCTCCGATGATGCCGAACACCGTCGTCAGCCAGAGCGGGATCTGCTGTTTGCCCGGGATGATCGCCTTGGCGATCAGACCGAGCACCAGCCCGACGATGATTGCCCACAACCAACTCATGTCGCCTCCTCGTACCGGCGCGGATGTGCGCTGTGATCGAGTCTGACGCCGTCCCCCGTACGGCGCATGTCGGACACCGCCATACGCGGGACGCCGGTCCCCCTCCGTCCGGGCCCGGCCGCCCCCGCTCTGCCGCCTGTCGGAGTACGGGCGTACCGTGGAAGGTGTCCGGGCCGGGGAGCGCCCGGCTCTGGAAACGGGTGGTGGAACGTATGCGGAAGCTGCGCGGAGCCGAAGTCGTCCGGATCACCGGCGCGCGGCAGTCGCTCGCCGACGACGTCCGGGGCAGGCAGCGCCGGTACATCATTTCGATGTCGGTCAGGACGGTGGCGGTCATTCTCGCCGCGGTGCTGTGGAACGTGGAACGGCACGTGGCGATCGTGGCGCTGGTGGCCGGTGTGCTGCTGCCGTACGTGTCGGTGGTGATCGCGAATGCGGGCCGGGAGACGGTGAAGGTGATGCCGTCGACGTTCATTCCCGCGCCGGTACGGCCCGCTCTCGGGCCGGCGCTGGAAGGCACGGTGATGGGTCCGGACGAGGGACCGAAGCGCGCGGAACCCGCCAACGACCCACAGGGCCGGAGCATTTAGTACCGGCCAAGGTCGGGAAAAGCTCAGATCAATCACGCGGTTCCGGTGCACCGCACCCCGTCCCCCGTGACATACTTCGTAGGCGCTCCGCATCCCCCGTCGGAGCGACGGACCGACGCCGGGCAGCTCCCCCCGTGGCTGCTCGGCGTCGCCTTTGTTCGGGCCCCTTCTGTGCGGCCCCCGTTGGGAATTCAGCTGTGAGTGACGAGACCCCCATCTGCTCCGCCAAGGGATGCCGTGCGGCCGCCGACTGGGTGCTGGCCTGGAACAATCCGAAGCTGCACACGCCCGAGCGGCGCAAGACGTGGCTCGCGTGCGAGGAGCACCGTGAGCACCTGTCGCAGTTCCTGGGGGTACGGAGCTTTCTCAAGGATGTCGTGACGCTCGACGACTGGGAGCGGGAGCGCACGGGACCGGAGGACCCGGCCGCCGGGCGCTGACCGCGGGCCCCTCGGGGGCAGCGCGCTCCGGCCCGCGGGCCGCTCCGGTGCCACTGTGCCGGGCGGACGCTCAGCCGCCGATCGCCGACATCGGGCGGTCCGGCTGGAGAAACGTCGGGTCGTCGAGGCCCGAGCCCGCCTTCTTGCCCCACATGGCGACCTTCCACAGCTCCGCGATCTCGCGGTCCGTGGCCTCCGAGCGCAACGCCGCACGCAGGTCGGACTCCTCACGGGCGAACAGGCAGGTACGCACCTGGCCGTCGGCGGTGAGCCGGGTGCGGTCGCAGGCCCCGCAGAACGGGCGGGTCACGGAGGCGATGACGCCGACCCGGTGCGGGCCGCCGTCGACCACCCAGCGCTCGGCGGGCGCCGACCCGCGCTCGCGCTCGCCCTCCTCGGTGAGGGTGAAACGGGTGCGCAGCGATTCCAGGATGTCCCCGGCGGTGATCATGCCGTCGCGCTTCCAGCCGTGCTGGGCGTCGAGCGGCATCTGCTCGATGAAGCGCAGTTCGTACTCGTTCTCCACGGCCCAGGCGAGGAGGTCGGGGGCCTCGTCGTCGTTGAGGCCGGGCATCAGGACGGCATTGACCTTGACCGGGGTGAGCCCTGCCGTGCGGGCGGCCGCCATGCCGTCGAGGACGTCGCGGTGCCGGTCGCGGCGGGTGAGGGTCTTGAAGACGTCGGGGCGCAACGTGTCCAGGGAGACGTTGACCCGGTCCAGGCCGGCCGCCTTGAGGGCGGCGGCGGTGCGCTTGAGTCCGATGCCGTTGGTGGTCAGCGACATCTTCGGGCGGGGCTCCAGGGCGGCGCACTGCTCGACGATGGAGACCAGGCCGGGGCGCAGAAGGGGTTCGCCGCCGGTGAAGCGCACCTCGGTGATGCCGAGGTCGGTGACGGCGATGCGGATGAGTCGGACGATTTCGTCGTCGCTGAGGAGTTCCTGCTTGCCGAGCCATTGCAGGCCCTCTTCCGGCATGCAGTACGTGCAACGCAGGTTGCACTTGTCCGTCAGCGAAACACGCAGGTCGGTGGCGACCCGGCCATAGGTGTCGATGAGCACTGTGGGCCCCCTCCCCGATGGGTGTCTGTTGTATTCGACACTACGCGACGACACCGACAACGCCGGGAAGAGATTTCCACGAGGGACGGCGGGGCCGCGTCGTAGGTCCCTACGACGCGGCCCCGGAATGCTGCGGGACAACGGGTGGCTCAGTGCGCCCCGGTGCCCGTGAGGGACTTGACCTCCAGCTCGGCGTACTTGCCCTTGTCGGGCTCCTCCTTGGTGAGGACCGAGCCGAGCCAGCCGAGCAGGAAGCCCAGCGGGATCGAGATCAGGCCGGGGTTCTCCAGCGGGAACCAGGCGAAGTCGACGCCCTTGAACATGGACGTCGGCTTGCCGGAGACGACGGGCGAGAACAGGACGAGGAAGACGGCCGTGAAGAGACCGCCGTAGATCGACCACAGGGCGCCCTGGGTGGTGAACTTCTTCCAGAACAGGCTGTAGAGGATCGTCGGCAGGTTGGCGGAGGCGGCGACCGCGAAGGCGAGGGCGACGAGGCCGGCGACGTTGAGGTCACGGGCGAGGGCGCCGAGCGCGATCGAGACGACGCCGATGAAGACGGTGGCCCAGCGGGCGGCCCTCATCTCCTCCTTCTCGGTGGCCTTGCCGCGCCGGATGACGTTCGCGTAGATGTCGTGCGCGAACGACGACGACGAGGCGAGGGTGAGGCCCGCGACGACCGCGAGGATCGTGGCGAAGGCGACGGCGGAGATCACGGCGAGGAGGATCGCGCCGCCGGTGGAGCCGGAACCGCCGCCGATTTCGAGCGCGGCCAGCGGGGCCGCGGTGTTGCCCGCCTTGTTGGACGAGGTGATGTCCTCGGGCTTGAGGAGTGCTGCCGCGCCGAAGCCGAGCACGATCGTCATCAGATAGAACGCGCCGATGATGCCGATCGCCCAGTTCACGGACTTGCGGGCGGCCTGGGCGGTGGGAACCGTGTAGAAGCGGATCAGAATGTGCGGCAGGCCGGCGGTGCCCAGCACGAGGGCGATGCCGAGCGAGAGGAAGTCCAGTTTGCTCATCGCGCTGACGCCGTACTTCAGGCCCGGCTCCAGGAAGCCTTCCTTGCCGCTGTTGGTGGCGGCCGCGCCCAGCAGGTCGGAGACGTTGAAGTTGAACTTCAGCAGGATCAGGAAGGTGATCAGCAGGGTGCCCGCGATGAGCAGGACCGCCTTGACCATCTGCACCCAGGTGGTGCCCTTCATGCCGCCGATGGTGACGTACACGATCATCAGGATGCCGACCAGGGCGACGATGGCGATCTTGCCGCCGTCGCTGGTGATACCGAGGAGCAGCGAGACGAGGACGCCCGCGCCCGCCATCTGCGCCAGCAGGTAGAAGATCGACACCACGATGGTGGAGGTGCCCGCCGCGGTCCGCACCGGGCGCTGTTTCATGCGGTACGCGAGGACGTCGCCCATCGTGTACCGGCCGGAGTTGCGCAGCGGCTCGGCGACGAGGAGCAGTGCGACCAGCCAGGCGACGAGGAAGCCGATGGAGTACAGGAAGCCGTCGTAGCCGAAGAGGGCGATGGATCCGGCGATGCCGAGGAAGGACGCGGCGGACATGTAGTCGCCGGAGATCGCCAGGCCGTTCTGGAAGCCGGTGAACTGGCGGCCGCCCGCGTAGAAGTCGGAGGCGCTCTTGGTCTGCTTGCCGGCCCAGACGGTGATGCCGAGGGTGGCGACCACGAAGAGGCCGAAGAGGGTGATGATCAGCGGACGGTGTTCGCTCGCGCCCTCGCCGGCGGCGAGCTGCCAGCCCGGGTGGGTCGGGTCGAGAAGGTTCATTCTCCGGCCTCCAGACGGGACTTGATGGCGGCCGACTTGGGGTCGAGCTTGGTCGCCGCGTGCCGCGAGTAGAACCAGGCGATGAGGAAGGTCGTCAGGAACTGGCCGAGGCCGAAGACGAGAGCGACGTTGATGTTGCCGAAGACCTTCGTGCCCATGAATCCGCCGGCGTAGTTCGACATCAGTACGTACAGCAGGTACCAGGCGATGAACGCGAGGGTGAGGGGGAAGGCGAAGGAGCGGTGGGCACGGCGCAGTTCGCCGAATTCCGCACTCTCCTGCACCTCGACGAACTTCTCCGTCGTGGGCCCGGCAGGGCTGGTGTCCGATCCGCCCTGGGGCGGTGGTGCCTCGGTGGTCACGGAATCTCCTCGCGACGCGGGTGGGGTGGGTGTCGGGGTGGAGCGGCTCAAAATGACCTCACGGGGAAGGGGTGGTTGGTGCTGCCTCCCCCTGACAACGGCACGGTCCGCGTGGCGACTCGGTTCACGGGTCGTGTTTTCTTTTCCGAACTCGTTGTCCGAACTCATTGATCCGGCGGGTTGATCGGCGATAGCTTCGCTGGTCATGTACCCGTCCAACCGCAGATGTGCGGTAGGGCGTTCGGCACGGATGATGTGGAGAACCCATGGCTCATCTGGGAACCAGACGGTCGCGCGCACTGGCGCTGCCCGTCGGGCTTGCACTGACTGCCTCGCTCGGCTTCCTGCCGATGACCTCGGCGACGGCGGCCCCCGTGGAGGAGGTTGCGGCTGCCGCCCCCGTCGCGGACGGCCCGAAGCTGTCGTACGTGGTGAACATCAGCGGCGGCAAGTCCACCGCGGCGTCGGTCAAGAAGGCGATAGCCAAGGCCGGCGGCACCATAGTGGTGTCGTACGACAAGATAGGCGTCATCGTCGTCACCTCCCAGAACCCCGAGTTCGGGAAGCAGATCCGCACGGTGCGCGGCGTCGACTCGGCCGGTGCCACCCGCACCGCTCCGATCCAGGTCGCCGCCACCACGGAGGAGGGCTCCACGGAGCGGCTCACCGCGAGCGAGGCGCAGGCCGCCGCGAAGAAGGCGACCGCGGCCGAGGACCCGCTGGAGCCGCTGCTCTGGGCACTGCCGGCCATCCGCGCGGACAAGGCGCACCAGAAGACCCTCGGTTCCAAGAAGGTCAACGTCACCGTCATCGACACGGGTGTCGACGACACCCACCCGGACCTGGCGCCGAACTTCGACGCCAAGAGCTCGGCGAGCTGCGTCGGCGGCAAGGCGGACACCACGGCCGGTGCGTGGCGTCCGAAGGCCGACGAGTCCGACCACGGCACGCACGTGGCGGGCACCATCGCCGCCGCGAAGAACGGCGTCGGCGTCACGGGCGTCGCCCCGGGCGTGAAGGTCTCCGGCATCAAGGTCGCCGACGCGACCGGCTTCTTCTACACCGAGGCCGTCGTCTGCGCGTTCATGTACGCCGCCGAGCACGGTGCGGACGTCACGAACAACAGCTACTACACCGACCCGTGGATGTTCAACTGCAAGGACGACCCGGACCAGGGCGCCCTCGTGGAGGCCACGGACCGGGCCCACGGGTACGCCTGGAAGAAGGGCACGATCTCCGTCGCCTCGTCGGGCAACTCGAACTTCGACCTCGCTGCCAAGGAGATCGTCGACACGACGAGCCCGAACGACTCCACGCCGGGTTCGCGGACGATCGACCCGAAGAAGTGCCTCGACATCCCGATGCAGCTGGACGACGTGCTGACGGTCTCCGCGACCGGCGCCAAGAACCTGAAGTCGTCGTACTCCAACTACGGCAAGGGTGTCATCGACATCGCCGCTCCCGGCGGCGACCGCACGGCGTACCAGGCGCCGGAGGGCCCGGCCGTCGACGGCCGGATCCTGTCGACCGTGCCGGGCGGCTACGGCTACAAGAACGGCACCTCGATGGCGTCGCCGCACGTCGCGGGCGTCCTCGCGCTGCTGAAGTCGACGCACCCGAACGCCACTCCGCGCCAGCTGGAGCGGATGGTGACGACGCACGCCGAGAGCACCCCGTGCGGTGAGCCGTACGACATCAACAAGGACGGCAAGATCGACGCGGTCTGCGAGGGCGGCGTGAACGACAACGGCTTCTACGGAGCCGGGATCATCGACGCCCTGCGCGCGGTGCGCTAGACGGCACCGCCGGGCACTGGTCAGGAGTCAACGGGGCGGGGAGCTGCGCGTGTCCCGCCGGTCGCGGACGTTCCGCGGCCGGTGGCGCGGCGCCCCGCCCTCCTTGCTGCCCGGTGCCCCGAGTACCCCGAGTGCCAGCAGGAGTTGGGCCGCGGTGTAGGTGCCCATGACCCAGAAGTCGGGCGCGGGCGGCTGCGGCCACTGGGCGACGCCGGTGGCGATGAGGGTGTCGGAGAGCAGGAACAGGGCGCCGCCCGCACCCGCGTACGGGCCGAGGCCGCCGGCCCGGAACGCCATGCCGGTGAGCAGCAGGCTGTACCCGGCGACCGGGACGCGCATGTCGGCCGGCAGGTCGGGCCAGAGCAGGACGACGACGGCGACGAGCGCGAGCGCGTACCCGGCGCCGAGCGGGCGGCTCACCGGTGCGCCCCGGAAGAGCAGCAGGTAACAGACGTGCCCGAGGGCGAAGGACCCCATGCCGAGCAGGAAGGCCGGGTCCGCGTCGAAGAGCAGCGCGACGTCGCCGCCCCAGCCGAGGAGCAGCGCCACGACCAGCAGGCGCGGTCCGCCGCGCGCGGCCACGTACCCGGCGAGCAGCGGCATCAGGAGCGGTTTGGCCGTCGCGTGCACCGCCCACGCCCCGGCGAGCAGTCCGGCGAGGTCGACGGCGGCGGCGCAGAGGAAGGCGGCGAGCAGGGCGCGGGACAGCCGGCCACGGGTCACGCGGCGGGCTCCGGCTGCTGCGCGGTGGCGGTCGTGTCCGCCGGGGTCGCGGTCGTCTCGACCGGGGTCGCGGTCGCACCGGCCGGGGTCGCGGTCCCCGGCTGCCAGCCGGGCCCCGCGAAGACGCGTCCCGCGCGCTCCCGCCAGGTGCGCGCGGCGCGTACGTCACGGGCGATGGCGGCGTACTCGTGGGTGGCGACGCGCAGCGGGTTGTAGGTTTCGATGTTCTTCGTCAGCCCGTAGACGGGGCGGTCGGTCTCGCTCACGAACGAGCGGAAGAGCCGGTCCCAGACGATCAGGATGCCGCCGAAGTTGCGGTCCAGGTAGCCGCCCTGCGAGGCGTGGTGCACCCGGTGGTGCGAGGGCGTGTTGAGGACGTACTCGAAGGGCCTGGGCAGCTTGCCGACCCGTTCGGTGTGCACCCAGAACTGGTAGACGAGGTTCGCGGACGAGCAGAACGCGAGGGCGGCCGGATGCACTCCGCAGGCGATGAGCGGCAGGTAGAACGGCCAGACGGTGAGCGTCGTCCAGGGCTGGCGCAGCGCGGTGGTGAAGTTGAACTTCCGGCTGGAGTGGTGGACGACGTGGCAGGCCCACAGGATGCGGACCACGTGGTGGCCGCGGTGCGACCAGTAGTAGAAGAAGTCCTGTGCGAGCAGCATCAGCGGGATCGTCCACCACAGCACGGGGACGCGGGCGGGCGTCAGTTCGTACACCGCCGTGTAGACCGCGACGATGGGGATCTTCCACAGGAGGTCGAAGCCGATACTGCCGAGCCCCATGGTGATGCTGGTGGCGGCGTCCTTGGTCTCGTACCCCTCGGCGTCGTCGTCGGGATGCAGGCGGTAGCTCACGATTTCGAGCACGGTGAGCAGGACGAAGGCGGGTATCGACCACAGCACGACATCGGGCAGGTTCGGCATGCCCGCACGATAGAGGCGCGGGCGGGGGCCCGACTAGAGGTTGTTACCCACAAGTATGTAAGAAGTCCCGTCAGGAACGGGGGCGGTGCGGGGTCAGGGGCGCGGCCGGTCGGTGTGCCGGTTCTCGTGGTACGTGGGTGACGTGACGAGCGTCAGCAGCCGCTTGTCGATGTCGGAGGGCTCGACCAGTTCGGCGAGCACCTGCGTCGGCACGGCGTCGGGGTCGCGCAGCAGCGCGAGCATCAGGTGTTCCGCGCCGGTGTGGCGGTGCCCGAGGGAGACGGCGATGCGGCCCGCCTCGGCCACCAGGGCGTCAAAGCGCGGCGTCGTACAGGGAGTTGTGTCGTGCGCCATACGGTCCATGCCCACCATGGTGGCGAAGGTCCGTGCGACGGGGCACCCCCTCGGCCGGACAAAAACCACGCGGTGCCCCGCCGTTACACGCCCACCGCGCCCAGCAGGGTTCCCGCCAGGTACGTCACCGCCATCGCGAGCGCCCCGCCCGCCATGTTCCGCCACACCGCCGGCCTGGGCGGTGCGGCACCGAGCCGGGCGCTCCCCCAGCCGGTGAACGCGAGGGCGAGCAGCACCGAGACCACCGTCACCGGCAGCCGCCACGACTGCGGCGGCAGGATGATCGCGAGGAGCGGGAGCAGTGCACCGACGGTGAAGGCGGCGAAACTCGCCCAGGCCGCGTGCCAGGGATTGGTGAGTTCGTCGGGGTCGATTCCTAGCTCCACACGCGCGTGCGCGCGCAAGGCGTCGCGCTCGGTGAGCTGTTCCGCGGCCTCCCGGGCCAGCTCGGGGGTCAGGCCGCGGCTCTGGAGGAGCTGGGTCAGCTCGTCCAGTTCCTCCTCGGGCTGCTCCCTCAGTTCCCGCTTCTCCAGCGCCAGGGCGGCCTTCTCCGCGTCGCGCTGCGTCGACACGGAGACGTACTCGCCCGCCGCCATCGACATGGAGCCCGCGAGGAGGCCGGCCAGACCGGCCGTCAGGAGGGTGGCACGGTCGTCGGTGGCTCCGGCGACGCCCACGACGATGCCCGCAGTGGAGACGATGCCGTCGTTCGCGCCGAGGACCCCGGCCCGCAGCCAGTTGAGGCGGGATCCGAGGTCCTCGTGGTGGGGTTCGTACCCCTGCGTGTCGCTCACCCCGCGAGGATTCCACCCCGCCGTTCCCCGGACGCGTACCGACCCGCCCGGCGCGACGGCGGGCGCGGCGCCCCGCTCTGGTGGCTGTTGGACCGGTCGCCGTACTCGCGGCGCGGAGCGCGTCTCGGCGGGGATGGTTCCTTGCGCCACCGGGCGGCGCCCCAACCCCCGCGCGACCCTTCCTCGTTGTGCCGCGGACACCGGGCGGCGAGGGTCTCCTCGCGACCGCCGGGACGGGGCAGACCTGGGCGAATAGGGGACTGTCAGTCCCGGCCCGTATTCTCTGTGACCATGCTCGATGACCAGACGACAGCGGCAGCACCCTGGCCGACCGCCTACCCGCAGGGGTACGCGGTCGTCGACGTGGAGACCACGGGGCTCTCCCGCGACGACCGCATCATCTCCGCTGCCGTCTACCGGCTGGACACGCACGGCGACGTCGTCGACCACTGGTACACGCTCGTCAACCCGGAACGGGACCCGGGCCCCACCTGGATCCACGGCCTGACCAGCGACGTGCTGCGGAGCGCGCCGCTGTTCCCGGAGGTCGTGGGCGAGCTGTCCGACCGGCTCGACGGGCGCGTCCTGGTCGCGCACAACGCGATGTTCGACTGGTCGATGCTGGCCCGCGAGTACGCACGGGCCGGGCACACCGCCCCGGTGCAGCACCGGCTGTGCACGATCGCGCTCGCCAAGGAACTGGCGCTGCCGCTGCCCAACCACAAGCTGGCCTCGCTGGCCGCGCACTTCGGCGTCGTGCAGCAGCAGGCGCACCACGCGCTGGACGACGCGCGGGTGCTCGCCGAGGCGTTCCGGCCGAGCCTGCACGCGGCGGCCCGCGGCGGGGTACGGCTGCCGCTCCTGGAGTGCCGGCCGCTCACCGAGTGGTCGGACGCCCCGCCCCGGCCCCGGATCGGCTACCAGCCTTCGTACGGCGGAGGCAACGGCGGCCCCACGAGCTGGCGGCCCTCCCGCAGGCGGCCGGCCTGCCCGTACCCCAACCCCGGCCGCTACCGGGCGGACCAGCCGTTGATGCAGGGGATGCGGGTGGCCTTCTCCGGCGACACCTCCGTGGACCGCGACCTGCTGGAGGACCGTACGGTCGAGGCGGGGCTGCACGTCGCGACGAGCGTGTCCCGGCTCACCAGCCTCCTGGTCACCAACGACCCGGACTCGGCGACCTCCAAGACGCTCAAGGCCAAGGCCTTCGGCACGCCCGTCGTCGACGAGGCCGCGTTCACCCACCTGCTCCGCGACGTGGCGCCGGCACCTTCGGACGGGTGAGGGCGGGCCGGGCAACCCGCCCGCCCGGGGTCTCCTCCCGCCAGGTACCGTCGATGCGTGTACCGCTTCCTGTTGTCCCGGCAGTGGGTGTTCCTCACCCTTTTCGTGCTCGTCCTCGTCCCGACGATGGTCGAGCTCGGCTTCTGGCAACTCCACCGCCACGAGCACAGGGTCGCGCAGAACCAGCTGATCGCCGGGAACCTCGCCGCCCCGCCGAAGCCCGTGGGCGAGCTGACCGCCCCCGGCCACACCGTCCCTCGGGCCGACTTCTGGCGCACCGCGACGGCCACCGGGACCTTCGACACCACGCACGAGGTCGTCGTGCGGCGCAGGACCTCACGGGACGACCAGGTCGGTTTCCACGTACTGACCCCGCTGGACCTCAAGGGCGGCGGCACGGTCCTGGTGAACCGCGGCTGGGTGCCCTTCGGCTCCGACCAGCAGCAGTTCCCGCATATCCCGGAGCCGCCCCGGGGCGAGGTGACCGTCACCGGCCGGCTCAAGGCCGACGAGACGACCTCCGGCAGCGGCATCAAGGACCTCGCGGGGCTGCCGCCGCGGCACGTCATGCTGATCAACAGCGAGCAGCAGTCGAAGCTGCTCGGCCGTCCCGTACTCGGCGGCTACCTCGAACTGACGAAGCCCGTCCCCTCCGACGGCAGTCCCGAGACGATCGGCGTGCCGGACTCGGAGTCGATCGGCGCGCACATGGCGTACGCCGTCCAGTGGTGGCTCTTCGCGGCGAGCGTGCCGGTCGGCTGGGTCGTTCTCGTACGGCGCGAGAAGCACGAGCGGGACGAGGCGGCGGCCCGCGCCGCGACGGAGGACACCGGGGCCGCCGAGCCCGCCACCGCCTCGGCGTAGCAGCCCGCGGTCGTCCCCGGCCCGCGTGGATTGGTCCCGCTCGTCACCGGGCAGACGCCTGAGCGTGACCCAACGCATCGAGGACTACGCACTCATCGGGGACCTCCAGACCGCCGCACTCGTCGGCCGTGACGGCTCTCTGGACTGGCTCTGCCTGCCCCGCTTCGACTCCGCGGCCTGTTTCGCCGCCCTGCTCGGCAACGAGGAGAACGGCCACTGGCGGATCGCTCCCGAGTCCTCCGCCACCTGCACCTCCCGCTCGTACCTGGGCGACTCGCTCGTCCTGGAATCGGTGTGGGAGACCCGCTCGGGGACGGTCAAGGTCACCGACTTCATGCCGCAGCGGGACATCGCCCCCGACGTCGTGCGCATCGTGGAGGGCCTGTCCGGCGAGGTCGAAATGCGCTCCACGCTCCGGCTGCGCTTCGACTACGGCAACGTCGTCCCGTGGATGCGGCGCACCGACGGCCTGCGGGTCGCGGTGGCGGGTCCCGACGCGGTCTGGCTGCGCGACGTGCCCAGCTCCGACCGGGTGAAGGTCAAGACGTGGGGGCAGCAGTACAGCACCCGCTCCTCCTTCGCCGTGCGCGAGGGCGAGAAGGTGGCGTTCGTCCTCACCTGGCACCCCTCGCACGAGCACCGCCCGGCGCTCATCGACCCGTACGAGGCGCTGGAGCACAGTCTGGAGGACTGGGCGCTGTGGGCGGCCAAGTGCACGTACGAGGGCCCCTACCGGGAGGCCGTGCTGCGCTCGCTCATCACGCTCAAGGCCCTCACCTACGCACCCACCGGCGGCATCGTCGCCGCTCCCACCACCTCCCTGCCCGAGCAGATCGGCGGGGTCCGGAACTGGGACTACCGCTACTGCTGGCTGCGCGACTCCACCCTCACCCTCGGCGCGCTGCTCGCCGCCGGGTACGTCGACGAGGCGGCCCACTGGCGCGACTGGCTGCTGCGCGCGGTCGCCGGAGACCCCGCCGACCTGAAGATCATGTACGGGCTGGCGGGCGAGCGCAGGCTGCCGGAGACGGAACTGCCGTGGCTGTCCGGATACGAGGGTTCCGCCCCGGTGCGGATCGGGAACGACGCCGCCGAGCAGCTCCAGCTCGACGTGTACGGCGAGGTCATCGACTCCCTCTACGTCGCGCGCGGCTCGGGTCTCGCCGTCAAGCCGCACGCCTGGAACCTCCAGCTCAGTCTGCTCGGCTTCCTGGAGACGATGTGGCGCGAACCGGACGAGGGGCTGTGGGAAGTACGCGGCCCGCGCAGGCACTTCGTGCACTCGAAGGTCCTGTCGTGGGTGGCCGCCGACCGCGCGGTCCGCACCCTGGAGGCGGACCCCACGCTGCCCGGCGACGCGGCGCGCTGGCGGGCGATGCGCGACGAGGTGCACCGCGAGGTCTGCGAGAAGGGCTACGACCCGGAGCGCAACACCTTCACCCAGTCGTACGGCTCGCAGGAACTGGACGCGGCGACCCTCCTGATCCCCATGGTGGGTTTCCTGCCACCGGACGACCCGCGCGTGGTGGGCACGGTCGAGGCGGTGCGCAGCGAACTCGCCCGGGACGGCAGCTTCGTCCGCCGCTACAGCGCGGACGAGACGGGCGACGGGCACCGGGTGGACGGCCTGCCCGGCGGCGAGGGCACGTTCCTGGTCTGCTCGTTCTGGCTCGCGGACGCGCTGCTGATGACGGGCCGGGTCAAGGAGGCCCGCGACCTCTTCGAGAAGCTCCTGGCCCTGCGCAACGACGTGGGGCTGCTCGCCGAGGAGTACGACCCGCTGGCGGGCCGTCTGCTGGGCAACTTCCCGCAGGCGTTCAGCCACATCGGCCTGGTGGGTACGGCGTTGGCACTGGCCCGGGAGGACGCCGCCGCGACGGAGGGTGCAGGATAGCGCCATGGATCTTGCACTGAAGGACCGTGTGTACGTCGTCACCGGAGCCAGCCGGGGGCTGGGCTTCGCCGCGGCGAAGGAACTGGTGGCGGACGGGGCGAAGGTCGTCCTGACGGCCCGCGACGAGAAGGCCCTGACCGACGCGGCCGGTGAACTGGGCCCGAACGCGGCGGCGTTGGCGGCGGACAACGCGGACCCGGCGACGGCCGCCCGGCTGATCGAGGAGGCACGCGGCCGGTTCGGCCGGTTCGACGGCATCCTCATCAGCGTCGGCGGGCCGCCCGCCGGCACGGTGGCCGACAGCACGGACGAGCAGTGGCGCGACGCGTTCGAGACGGTGTTCCTCGGCGCGGTGCGGCTGGCACGGACCGCGGCGGAGTCCCTCGGCGAGGGCGGGGTGATCGGCTTCGTACTGTCCGCGTCGGTGCACGAGCCCATCCCGGGGCTGACCCTCTCCAACGGTCTGCGACCGGGGCTGGCGGGGTTCGCGAAGTCGCTCGCCGCCGAGGTGGGACCGCGCGGCGTGCGCGTGGTCGGGTTGCTGCCGTCGCGGATCGACACCGACCGGGTCCGCTACCTGGACTCGCTGGCCGGGGACCCGCAGGCGGCACGCGCGGGACACGAGGCGAGCATTCCGCTGCGGCGGTACGGGACCCCCGAGGAGTTCGGCCGGACAGCGGCGTTCCTGCTGTCACCGGCGGCGTCCTACCTGACGGGCATCATGCTCCCGGTCGACGGCGGCGCCCGCCACGGCTTCTGACGTCAGCCCCCCTCGGGCGGCGGAACCCGCCTTACGTCAGCCCCGTTGGGCGGCGGAGGCGCCCTACGTCAGCCCCTCTGGGCGGCGGAGGCGCCCTACGTCAGCCCCTTTGGGCGGCGGGGCCGCCCCGGGGGCGGAACGGGCGGGCAAGGGGGCGGCCCCCACCGGAGGTGCACCCTCCCGCCCTACGCCGCCCCCTCCCCCGTACGCCACACGCTCACCCTCACCCCGCCGCTCCCCTCACCGCACCCGTCCCATCCCTCCCCGGCGGCCCCCAGCCCCCCGCACCCGCACCTCCGTAGGCAGCCTCTCCAGCCGCACCGACTCCCGTGCCCGGGCCACCGCCACCGACGCCAGGTCCGCGACCGCCTCCGCGGGGACCGCGGACGGCCGCACCGTCAGCCGGATACGGACGCGCGGCGCGGACTGGCGGCCCGTCAGCGCGACCACGGCCCGGTCGACGCCCTCCACCGCTTCCGCCTCCTCCGCGAGGACCCGTTCCAGCGCCCGCCCGCGCAACAGCACCGGACCTTCCTCGTCCGGCACCCGCAGCACCGCGAGCCTCCGCCGCCGCAGCTGTGCCAGCAGCCACCACAGGGCCAGCAGCGCGAGGACGGCGAGCGCGGCGATCACGACCGGCCACCACCACTCCTCGTCCCGCCACCGGGCCCGGTCCGCCGTGCTCAGCAGCACGTCGTCGCGGCCCGAGAAGGGCCACCAGGAGGGGACCCGGACACCGAGTCCCGCCATCAGGGCGGATCCGCCCAGCGCGAGCAGCGCCAGGCCCAGCAGTCCCAGCAACACCCTGTTCACCCGTGTCAGCACGGTCTGCACTCCCCCCTCACCCCTCTCCGCCCGTCACCCGTTCCGACCGCTCGACCCGCACCGCGAGCGCGGGCTCCCGGGCGAGACCCAGGTCCGCCGCTCCGGCACGCATCGCGTCCTCCAACTCCTCGCGTACGTCCGCGAGTTCACGGAAGTGCGAGACGGCCCGTACGGTAACCTTGGTGCGGCCGACCCGTACCCGGGCCGCCTCCACCCCGGGCACCGCCATCGCGCGGTCGCGCAGCACCAGGGCCGCGGCGCCCCGGTCGAGCCCGGCCCGGACGTCCGGATCGGTGGCGTCCGCGCGCATGGGCAGCAGGGATCGCAGACCCGGAGTCACCGCGAGCACCACCAGCCACAGACCGAGTGCGATAGCCAGGCCCGCACCGACCTGCACCCACACCTGGTCCAGCGGGCGCTCGGCCAGCTGCGACGCGATGTCGCGGCGCCAGCCCATGCCGGGCTGGCCGGCCCGTACGGCGATCACGTCGTAGAGCAGCAGGCCGGCCATACCGAGCAGCAGCGCGGAGACGAGGGCGGCCGGAACCTTCCGCGCGGACCAGAACCGCTTCCCGGACGCGGCGTCGCGCCGGCCGGACGATGTCTCGGGCTCGGCCTGGAGCGTGGGTACGTGTTCGCTCACCGCGTCCTCCTGCCGTGCGGGTCCACCCGGAGCAGCCGGTCGACCACCACCGTCACCTCGGGCACCTCCATGCCCGCCAACTCCCGCACCTTCAGCGAGACCTGGCGGCGCACCAGGGCGCACTGCGCGGCGATGTCCGAGGGGAAACCCAGTTCGAGCCCGATCCGCACCCGGGCGCGCGAGTCACGCACGGCCACCTCGGCGTGCGGCGCCGCCACGCCCGCCGGCGGTGTGTCGCCGAGCGCTTCGCTCGCCGCCCGGGCGGCGATCTTCGTGACGACCCGGTCCGCGATCTGCAGCGCACCCCGGTCGGCGGCGGGCACGGACGCGGGCGGCCGCGCCTCCACCACCGCCGTCACCGCGGCCGGGAACGGTCGTCGCGTCCGCGGTCCCGGGGCCGCAGGAGGTCACCGGGGTCGAGGTCGCCGTCCAGGTACCTGCCGACGAGGCACCCGATGAGGCCGAGCGCCGCGACGATCACGAACGCCCCGAACCCGCCGAAGTACCCGGCGAACCCGAGTGCGATGCCGACCGCAAGGCCGACCAAAGACAGACTCATCGAACCGCCCTCACTCCCGGGTCTGCACCCTCGGATCCGTGGTTCACCGCAGCCTCTGTTCCGGCTCGTCCTCGTCCTCCTCGTCGGGCAGCTTCACGTCGCCGACCGCGATGTTGACCTCGACAACCTCCAGGCCGGTCATCCGCTCGACGGCCGCGACCACGTTCTCCCGCACCGCCCGCGCCACGTCGGCGATGGAGACGCCGTACTCGACGACGATGTCCAGGTCGAGCGCGGTCTGCACCTCGCCGACCTCGGCCTTCACGCCGCGGCTCACGGACTTGGCGTTGCCGCCCGGCACCCGGTCGCGGACCGCGCCGAACGTACGGGAGAGGCCGCCGCCCATCGCGTGGACGCCGTCCACGTCACGGGCCGCGAGCCCGGCGATCTTCTCCACCACTCCGTCGGCGATGGTCGTGCGGCCACGGGTGGACGGGTCGCCGCCGCCGCGCTGGGGGGTACTGGCTCCGGACGCGGACACGCCCGGGGATACGGACAGTTCCTTCTCCGGGCCGCCGGTCCGGATGTTGCCGCGCTGCTGCTCGTTGCGCTGCTGTTCGGTGTCAGCCATCGCTGTTCATCCCTTTCCGGGGGGTACGCGGTACTGGACTCCGTTGCCACATTAAGTCCGCTTGCCCGATGTCGCGCCCGGGATGCGGCAGGCTGGCCCCATGGCATCCACAGCACCCGACGAGGGTTGGACGCAGGCGGTACGGCAGCGGCTTGGCCTGGGCAGACTGCTGCCCCTGGGCGGGCCGGGGGACGGCGTGTGGATCGCGGAGCGCGCGGCGGACCACGTACTGCGCCTCGCCGGCCGGTCGGTCGACGGCGCGGCGCTCGGGGCGCTCAGGGTGGGTCTGGCCGAGCCCGACGCGGTGCCCGCCGGCCCGGCCGTGCCGCCTCCGCCGGGTTCACTGCCGCTCGGACCGCTGTGCGTGACGGCCGAGTTCCGGGCGACGCCGCACGAACCGATCCCGTACACGGCGAAGCGGCTGCGGTCCGCGCTGTTCACGGCGGCCGAGGAGCGGCTGGGGCTGGAGGTCGTGGAGGTGGACCTGCGGGTCACGGGTCTGCTGGGCGAGGCACCGGCGAGGTCCGGCGCGGAGAAACAGCCGCCCGCTGGTCCACCCGGGCGACCGAACGGGGCTCCGGCCTCCGACGGGCCGGAAGCGCTGGCGGCCCTCGGGGTTCCCGGGGTGGCCCGACTGACCTCCGTACTGGGCACGCGACCGGTCACGCACGACACGGCACCCCCCGGTGGTCATCTCCTTGTGGAGGTGGCGGTGACCGGGGAGCGCCGTGCGCTGGAGGTGGCCCTGGAGGTCCGCGCGCGGGTCGCGGGCGCGGCTCAGGGGCGTCCGTCGGTGGCCGTGCTGATCACCGAGGTGATCACGGACGGCGTGGCCTAGGCCGGACGTCGGGGGATCAGTCGGAGAGCCCCGCGAGGTCCCGCAGCCGACGCGCCTGGGCCGCCCGCTCCGCGGTGCGCTGCTCGTCGTACGTACGGCCCGCGGCGCCTTGCAGGAGTGCCTTCGTCTCGACGACCGCGTCGCGCGGCGCGGCGAGCAGGGCGGCGGTCAGGTCCCGCACCGCGCCGTCGAGTTCGGCCGCTGGCACGACGAGGTTGGCCAGGCCCGTGCGTTCGGCCTCCGCCGCGTGGACGAAGCGGCCGGTCGCACAGATTTCGAGCGCGCGGGCGTACCCGACGAGACTCACCAGGGGGTGCGTGCCCGTCAGGTCCGGCACCAGGCCGAGGCTGGTCTCGCGCATGGCGAACTGCACGTCCTCGGCGACGACCCGCAGGTCGCAGGCGAGGGCGAGCTGGAATCCGGCGCCGATCGCATGCCCCTGCACGGCGGCAATGCTGATCAGGTCGGGACGCCGCCACCAGGTGAACGCGTCCTGGTACGCGGCGATCTCCGCGTCGAGGTCCGCATCGGAACCACGCGCGAGGTCGAGGAAGGACGGCTCACCGTCGAAGCCTTCCGGAGTGAACGCCTGCCGGTCGAGACCCGCGGAGAAGGATTTGCCCTCTCCGCGCAGCACGACCACCCGGACATCGCCGGGCAACGCCCTCCCGGCCTCCGTCAACGCCCGCCACAGAGCGGGGGATTGGGCGTTGCGCTTGGCCGGGTTGGCCAGGGTCACCGTGGCTACGGCGTCCTCGACGGTGAGTTGCACGCCGTCTTTGTCGAGTACGGGGTCGAGCGAAGCCATGGGGTGCCTCCGGGGTCGGATACGGTGCCGTCACCACTCAAGCGGACTTAAGTGACTGCACAGTAACCACCCGGCCGATCGCGGGAACGACCGGCCCCACACACTGCGACCGCGTACCCGTCCCGTGCGGGGCACGAGGTCCCGTCCGGGTCGAGCTGCACACGTAAAGCCGGTAACTCCGTACGCGCGGCCGTCAGGCGGTTGCCTTCTTGCCCCGTGTCGCTCCGCCGCGTCCGCGCAGCGTCACTCCGGATTCACTCAGCATCCGGTGGACGAATCCGTAGGAGCGGCCGGTTTCCTCGGCCAGCGCCCGGATGCTCGCACCGGAGTCGTACTTCTTCTTCAGGTCTGCCGCGAGCTTGTCGCGCGCGGCGCCGGTTACCCGGCTGCCCTTCTTAAGAGTCTCGGCCACCCGTGCCTCCTCAAGGAAGTGCGCTCTGGACTTCTCATGATCACCCCTCCCCGGCTTCCTGGCCACCCATTCGGCAAGGTCCGTACAACAAGCTTCGCCGTGGAGGAAGTGACAGCCCCACCCGGATTGGCTTATTCCGCGTGTCCTTCGCCATAGCGGAAACCGGTCACTCCCGGGAATGTCCAGGTCAGCACCGCGAAACGATCAGTGGCGCGCCGAAGACCCGCCCCGGCACGGGACGGGTCTTCGGGGCGGGTGCGCCGCGCCGCGGTACGAGACGCACTCACTCAGATTGAGGATCACGCGTAGGCCGAATGATCCAGCCGAAGTGGATCAGCGGGACCGCACTGCCAGGTACTTTGCCGCCGGACTGTGCCGGTGCCATGCGGCGGGCGGACCGGCTACGCCAGGGCCACGAGGTCCGCGTAGTCCGGTCCCCACAGGTCCTCGACGCCGTCGGGGAGAAGGATGATCCGCTCCGGCTCCAGCGCGTGGACGGCGCCCTCGTCGTGGGTGACGAGGATGACGGCGCCCTTGTACGTGCGCAGCGCGCCGAGGATCTCCTCGCGGCTGGCCGGGTCGAGGTTGTTCGTGGGCTCGTCGAGCAGCAGCACGTTCGCGGACGAGACGACGAGGGTGGCGAGCGCGAGACGGGTCTTCTCGCCGCCGGAGAGCACCCCGGCCGGCTTGTCGACGTCGTCGCCGGAGAAGAGGAACGAGCCGAGCGTCTTGCGCACCTCGACCAGGTCGAGATCGGGTGCGGAGGAGCGCATGTTCTCCAGGACGGTGCGGTCCGGGTCGAGCGTCTCGTGCTCCTGGGCGTAGTAGCCCATCTTGAGGCCGTGGCCCTCGATGACCTGGCCCGTGTCGGGCTTCTCGGCCCCGGCCAGCAGCCTCAGCAGGGTCGTCTTGCCGGCGCCGTTGAGGCCGAGGATGACCACCCGGGAGCCCTTGTCGACGGCCAGGTCGACATCGGTGAAGATCTCCAGCGAGCCGTACGACTTGGACAGGCCCTCCGCCATCAGCGGGGTCTTGCCGCAGGGAGCGGGCTCGGGGAAGCGCAGCTTGGCGACCTTGTCGGAGACCCGGACGGCGTCCAGGCCCGCGAGCATGCGGTCGGCGCGCTTGGCCATGTTCTGGGCGGCGACGGTCTTGGTGGCCTTGGCGCGCATCTTGTCGGCCTGCGCGTGGAGGACCTTGGCCGTCTTCTCGGCGTTCTGGCGCTCGCGCTTGCGGCGCTTCTCGTCGGCCTCGCGCTGCTGCTGGTAGAGCTTCCAGCCCATGTTGTAGACGTCGATGGCGGCGCGGTTGGCGTCCAGGTAGAAGACCTTGTTGACGACCGTCTCGACCAGCTCCACGTCGTGGGAGATGACGATGAAGCCGCCGCGGTAGTTCTTCAGGTAGTCGCGCAGCCAGACGATGGAGTCGGCGTCGAGGTGGTTGGTGGGCTCGTCCAGGAGCAGGGTGTCGGCGTCCGAGAAGAGGATCCGGGCCAGTTCGACGCGACGGCGCTGGCCGCCGGAGAGGGTGTGCAGCGGCTGGCCGAGCACCCGGTCGGGCAGGCCGAGGGCGGCGGCGATGGTGGCGGCCTCCGCCTCGGCGGCGTACCCGCCCTTGGTGAGGAACTCCGTCTCCAGGCGCTCGTACTTCTTCATCGCCTTCTCGCGGGTGGCGCCCTGCCCGCTGGACATCCGCTCCTCGTTCTCGCGCATCTTGCGCAGGACCGAGTCGAGGTCGCGGGCGGAGAGGATGCGGTCCTTGGCGAGGACGTCCAGGTCGCCGGTGCGCGGGTCCTGCGGGAGGTAGCCGACCTCACCGGAGGAGGTGATGGTGCCGCCGGCCGGGGTGCCCTCGCCGGCCAGGCACTTGGTGAGCGTGGTCTTGCCCGCTCCGTTGCGGCCGACGAGTCCGATGCGGTCGCCCTTGGCGATGCGGAAGGACGCGTTCTCGATGAGCATGCGGGCGCCGGCGCGCAGCTCGATGCCGGAGGCGGTGATCACGGAAGTACTCCTGTGCGGGGTGGGACGGCGGAAGGTGGGAAACGGGCGGGAGATTCTGCTTCGACGCCGCTAATGCGCAAGGAGAAGAGCCATACGACCCAGTCTAACGGGAGCTCGCAATCCCTTTTCGGGGCCCGGGGGCCGCCCCGGGCACGGGCCGGTGGAGGGCTTCGTTCCGGCGCGTGCCCGCGGATCTGTTGCCCAGCGGGAGGCGGCCCGGGGTGACGCGGCCGAGGACATCGACGGGAACGACCTGGTCGGTCCAGGCGGCGGGTTCCGTGCAGGGCTGCGCCACCAGGAGGACGCGGCTCCTGCGCACCGTACGGGCCGCCGAGAAGGCACAGCCGGACCGGGCGGGCAGCACCCAGCGGAGATCGCCGTCGGCGGTGCGGTAGGCAGCGATGTGCCGGGGGGTGACGACGGCGAGCATCTCGGCCGCGGGGTCGAGCGGCTGGAGGACGCCGGTGGCGCGGCCGTCGAAGCCGGGGATCGCGCGGTGCCAGCGGACCGGACGGCCGTCGGCCCTGGGGGTGTCGGTGACCAGTCCGTCGCTCCAGAGGGTGAAGGCGTGTCCGGACGCGGGGCGTACGTCCAGGGGGCGGCGCCCCGTACGGGTGTACGTCCACCGCACGCGCCCGGTGGCTTTCTCGTGCGCCTCGACGGCCCGGTGCCGGATGCGGACGGCGGGGGCCGGGCCGGGGGCGGTGACCGGCGCGTGGACGGTGAGCAGGTCGCCGTAGGGGGCGGGGCGGGCCTGGCGGGCGGCGGTGAGCAGGGGGACCGCGAGGGCGGCGGCCAGGACGGGGGCCAGCAGACGCGAGAGGCGGCGGCTCGGGCGGGGTCGGAGCATGGAGCGGAACGTATCGGCGCACGACCGGTGCGGGGGACGGGAGAGGGGGCGACACGGCGGGGCGGCGGGCCGGCGGTCCCCCGTTCGGCGGTGTGCTCCGGGGGCAGGAGAAGCGCGTAACGGAGTGAATGGGCTGATACTCGGCGCAGGGCGGCGGATCGCCGTCGCCGCCCGGCCGATGCAGCGCGAGCAGAGGGTGGTGTGGCCCCGTGCAGTTCGACGACGACGCCAGTCTGGACACCTCGGAGGTCCGGGACGTGCGCGGAAGCCGCATTCCCGGTGGCAGGGCCACGATCGGCGGAGGCATCGTCGGCTTCATCGCGCTGATCATGGGAGTGCTGTTCGGGGTGGGTCCGGATCAGCTGGGGCTGTCCTCCGACGAGGAGGATCCCGTCGCGGCGCCGTCCTCGCAGGCCCAGGTGCAGCAGGCCTGCCGGACCGGCCGGGACGCGAACACCAGGGACGACTGCCGGATCCTCGGCGTGGTCAACAGCGTGCAGGACTTCTGGCGGCAGGAGTTCGCGCGGCGGGACGCGACGTACGGGCCGGCGAAGACGGTGTTCTTCACCGACCGGGTCGGCACCGCGTGCGGCGCGGCCACCTCGGCCGTCGGCCCCTTCTACTGCCCCGGCGACAAGCAGGTCTACCTGGATCTGGGGTTCTTCGACGAGCTCCGGACGAAATTCGGCTCCAGCGGCGGCCCCTTCGCGCAGGCCTACGTGGTGGCGCACGAGTACGGACACCACATCCAGAACCGGATGGGGACTCTCGCCCGCTCGCAGGACGGACGGCAGGGCGCGGACAGCAACGCGGTGCGGGTGGAGCTCCAGGCGGACTGCTACGCCGGGGTGTGGGCCAAGCACGCGACCCGCACGCCGGACGACAAGACCGGCAAACCCTTGATCACGAAGCTGACCGACGAGGACATCAGGGACGGCCTCGACGCGGCGGCGGCGGTCGGCGACGACCGGATCCAGGAGAAGTTCCAGGGGCGGGTGACGCCGGAGACCTGGACGCACGGGTCGGCGGCCCAGCGGCAGCAGTGGTTCTACACGGGCTTCGAGACGGGCGACATGGCGCGCTGCAACACCTTCCGCTGAGCCCCTGCTGGCGGCGTGGGCGCTGGTCGGCGCGATTGTCGGTGCCGCCTGCAAGACTGTGTCACAGGTCACATCATGCGACGCGCACGGATCGAGGGGTGAGTGACATGACCGACGTACCGAGCATGTACCCGAGCCTGCTGTACCGGGACGCGAAAGCGGCGATCGAGCTGCTGACCGGCGCCTTCGGCTTCACGAGGGGCCCGGTGTACGAGGGCGAGGGCGGCACCGTGGAGCACGCCGAGCTGAGCTTCGGCAACGGCACGGTGATGCTGGGCAGCAAGGGCCGCGGCGGCCAGTTCGACGAGGCGATGGCGGATTCGGGCCCGTCGAGCGTGTACGTGGTGGTGCCCGACGTGGATGCCCACCACAAGCACGCCGCGGAGCGCGGGGCGGAGATCCTCATGCCGCCCACGGACCAGGACTACGGCTCGCGGGACTACATGGCCCGCGACCCGGAGGGCAACATCTGGGCCTTCGGAACGTACGTGCCGGGGGCGCATCGCTGAGCCCCCGGCAGGCGTGCGCGTACCTCGCCCTACGCCCCGCCGGTGTGCACCTGGAACGCCGCGCGGCGCACCGCCTTCGCGAGGGCGGGGTCGGGGTGGGCTGCGGCAAGCGCGACCAGTACCTGCACGGTGCGCGGGTGGCCTACGGCACGCACCTCGTCGAGCAGGGCGGGCACGGTGCCCTGGACCGCCGATTCGAGGTGCCGGACCAGCAGTTCGCTCTCGCCGTGGTCGGCGACGGCCGCGGCGGTGTCCACCCACAGCCAGGTGGACTCCTCGCGGGTGAGCAGGTCGTGGGCGTCCTCGGGGTCGACTCCCTCGTGCTCGGCGAGCCACAGCAGGGCGTACGGGCGCAGCGCCTGCTCGTCTGCGGCGGCGCGCACCTCGGCCTCGGCGGGCGCGCCCACCACCCGCAGCGCCTCGAAGGCGAGACCGCGCAGCAGGGCGTCCTCGCCGCGGGCCACTTCGAGGAGTTCGAGGACCGCGCTGCCCACGGTGCGGGCGGCCAGCCAGGCGCGGTACTCGGCACGGGCCGGGCCCGGGGTGAGCCGGGCGCAGCCGCTGAGCATGGCGTCGGCGGACTGCTCGATGTTCCCGGCGGGGCTCTGCGCGGCCACGCAGATCTGCTCCAGCTTGACCCAGACCGCCCAGCTGCCGAGCGGGGTCAGGGTGGCCTGGCCCTCGCCGAGGGTCAGGGCGCCGACGGAGGCGAGGCCTTCCAGGGCCCAGTCGAGGAGGGAGGACAGCGGTGCGGGCGCGGAGTGCGCGGCGGACTGGGCGGGGATGCCGTGCAGGTGCGGCGGCACCTCGCAGCGCTCCTCGTGCAGCTCGGCGACGCGCTGCTGGAGCAGGTCGAGCAGCGCCGGTACGAGGACGGGCCCGGCCGAGAGCTGAAGGAGGGAGAGCACCTGGGGGACGGACTCCACGACCTCCGCGACGGTGACCGGGGTGATGCCCTCGGGCGCCGGGTGGACGATCGACCAGGCGTCGAACAGGGCGACCCAGCCGCGCAGTACGGCGGCGTCGTCACGGTCCCAGGCGCGCAGCCGCCAGCCGGGGCGGGCGCTGGCGCCGTGGATCTCGACGAGTCCGGCGAGCCGGGCCCGGTCCCATCCCGCGCGGACCTTGGCCTCGGTGAGACGCAGGGCCTCGGCGGCACGTTCGGCGGAGGCGGCGGAGAGTGTGCCGGCCTGGCCGGGCCGCGGGGCGGCGCCACGGGCCCGCTCAGTGTCGGCCCAGCGGGCGATGCGGGCGGCGTCCGCGAGCACCTCCCGGGCGTGACGGGCCAGTTCCGCCTGGGCGGGGGTCCCCTCTGGGGGGCGGGGTGCCGGGCGGGTACGCCGGTTCGACACGGCCCGTCGGGCTGTGGCGAGGGGTCGCGGGCGGACAAGTCGGAGTCTGGAGTCGCGCGGTGTACGGGACGTCACGTGCAGCAGTGTCTCCGCTGACTGCCCGAAAGCCCAAACGGAATGTCGCGCACCGCCCACGGAGCGGCGTCGGATCTGCTACGAGGCGCCTGTCCGGACGGGGCCGGCCGGTGCGCGACCGGCTGCGGGGCCTGCGCCCCGGCGGCGCGGACGGCCGCGCGGGGCACGCGTCCCGGTTGCCCCGCCCCTGCCCGGGGCCGCTACATGAGAGGGGTGAGGAACCGCCGTAGTACCTCTTCGTAGCCGGCCGGGTCGGCGTTCCACATCGCCGCATGGGCGGCATCCGGAACGGTGTGCAGGGTGACCAGGCCGGGCCGGGCGTGCGCGAGCGCGCGGGACGGCCCCCAGGGGGCTACGGTGTCGGCCGGCCCGTGAAAGATCAGCGTCGGGACGCGCAGCCCGTCGGGGTCGGCCGCCGCGCTCAGCCGGTCGCCGTGCGGTCCGGTGCTGCCCTGCGCGGCGCGCACCACGAGCGGCAGCAGAGCGCCGGGGGTGCGCCGGGCCCGGGCCAGGGCGCGCACGGTGGCCTCCCAGTCGAGCACCGGGGAGTCGAGGACGAGCCCGCTCACGAGGTGGCGGACGGAGGAGGACGTCGCCGCGCGCAGCGCCATCGCGGCGCCGGTGGACCAGCCGTACAGGATGACCCGGTCGGCGCCGTGGCGCACCGCGTGCCGGATCGCGGCGTCCAGGTCGCGCCACTCCGAGTCGCCGAGGTGGCCGAGGCCGTCGGGCGAACGGGGTGCGCCCGCGTCGCCCCGGTAGGCGAGGTCGAGCACGGGCATGCGGTGGCGGTGCAGAAACGCCAGGACGTTGAGCGGGTGCTCGCGGGTCGCGTCGAGGCCGTGCACGGTGATCACCCAGGTGGCGCGGGATCCGGGTACGAACCAGGCGGGCAGCGCCCCGAGTTCCCCCATGACGTCCGTGTGCTCGAAGTCGAGGCCGAGCGCGCTGCCCGGATCGCCGGTGTGGACGTACGGGGTGAGCCGGACCTTCGTCCCCGGTTCGAGGGAGCCGAGGGTGACGCGCTTCAGGCGGCGTACGACCGTGTCGGCCTCGTGCGGGACCTCTTCAAGGACCGGGCCGACGACGGCGTGGACGCGTTCGCCGTCCGCTCCGGTGCCCTCCAGTCCGTACACGCCGGACTGGAGCGTGGTCAGGTCCCGGGTCAGGGTGATCCGGCCGGGCGCCGTGGAGTGCACGGTGACGCCGGGGTCGCCGGGCGGGGGCCGTCGGGGCGAGGCCTTGAGGGCCGCGGCGCCGGCGTACCGGGCGGCGGCGACCGTGGCGGCGCCGATGCCGATGAGGGTGGTGACGGCCGCTGCCGTCGCTTTAGCCGGGTGCACCGCTCCAGTGTCCGCACGGCGGGACGGAACTGCCAGTGGGCGCGGCCGGTGGAGGCCGATCCCGCTTTCCGGGACCGGCCTGCCGGGAGGTCAGCCGCGCTGTCCGTAGCCGCGCAGCTGTTCCTTCACGGCGTCGAGCTGGGGGCCCGAGAGCAGGGTCGGGGAGTGCTCGGGGACGGAAGAGGCGGTGAGCCACAGGCGGCACATCCACTCCAGCTGGGCGGTGCGGTCGTAGGCCTGGTCGAGGGTGTCGCCGTAGGTGAGGGCGCCGTGGTTGGCCATCAGGCATCCACTGCGGTCCCGCAGCGCGTGCACCACGTTCTGCGCCAGTTCCTCCGTTCCGTACGTGGCGTAGGGGGCGGTGCGGACCGGGCCTCCCATGGCGGCGGCCATGTAGTGGATGAGCGGGAGCCGGTCGACGAGGGCGGAGACGGCGGCGGCGTGCACGGCGTGGGTGTGCACGATCGCGCGTGCGTCGGTGGCCCGGTAGACGGCGAGGTGCAGGGGCAGTTCGCTGGTCGGTGCGAGGGCGCCGAGCACCGGGCGGCCGTCGAGGTCGACGCCCACGGCGTCGTCCGGGCCGAGCCGGTCGTAGGGGACGCCGCTCGGGGTGAGCAGGACGAGGTCGCCGAGGCGGACGGAGACGTTGCCGGAGGTGCCGACGACCAGGCCGTCCGCCACCGATCTGCGGGCGGTGGCCAGCAGTTCCCGCCAGGCACGGGACACCTCGGCGGCCCCGCCCGTCCCGTCCGTCACAGCCGTCGCCTCGTTTGTCATGGGCGGCATCCTGCCAGCCGGGGCGCCGGTACGGCAGCGCCGTACGGAAGGTGCGGGGAGGGCGGACGGCGGCCGGGGCCACTTCGGGGTGACGAGGATCTCCTCGACGGGTCGCTCGGGCGGTTGAGCGGCCCCGCGCGCTGTTGACGCGCCGGTCATCCCTTACGGCGCCGCTGTTCCGGTGGAAAGCGGAACGGAGGGAGGGCGTTTCGGGTCACCGCAGCGCCCTGCCCAGTTCATCTTCCGTTCACTCAGGTTGCCTACGTTCAACGGGCCACTGACCTCAAACGATTGCCTGGGTAAATGGAACACATCACGCTCCTTCTCGGAATCGTGATCGTGACCGCTCTCGTGTTCGACTTCACGAACGGTTTCCACGACACTGCCAACGCGATGGCCACCACCATCTCGACCGGCGCACTCAAGCCCAAGACGGCGGTGGCCATGTCCGCCGTGCTGAACCTCGTAGGTGCGTTCCTCTCCGTCGAAGTCGCCAAGACGATTTCCGGTGGGCTCATCAACGAGAGCGGCATCACGACGGAAGTGATCTTCGCGGCGCTCGTCGGCGCGATCCTGTGGAACCTGCTGACCTGGCTGATCGGCCTGCCGTCCAGCTCCTCCCACGCACTCTTCGGCGGCCTCATCGGCGCCACCCTGATGTCGGTCGGCGCTTCCGGCGTCAACGGCAGCGTCGTCATCACCAAGGTGCTGCTGCCCGCCATCGCCGCCCCGATCGTCGCGGGCATCGCCGCGTACCTCGCCACGAAGCTCACCTTCAAGCTGGCGAGCAAGACCGACGAGAAGGCCACCGCCAAGGGGTACCGGGCGGGCCAGATCGCCTCCGCCGGTCTCGTCTCGCTCGCGCACGGCACCAACGACGCGCAGAAGACGATGGGTGTCATCACCCTCGCCCTGGTCACCGGCAACGTCCTGGTCCCCGGCTCCAACCCGCCCATGTGGGTCATCGTCTCGGCCGGTGTCGCCATCGCGCTCGGCACCTACCTCGGCGGCTGGCGCATCATCCGCACCATGGGCAAGGGCCTCACCGACCTCCGGCCGCCGCAGGGCTTCGCCTCCCAGACCAGCGCCGCGACGGTGATCCTTGCCTCCTCGCACCTCGGTTTCTCCCTCTCCACCACCCAGGTCTGCTCCGGTTCCGTGATGGGCGCCGGCCTCGGCCCCAAGGGCGGCGTGGTCCGCTGGTCGACCGCCACCCGGATGTTCGTCGCCTGGGGTCTGACCCTCCCGGCCGCCGGTGCGATCGCCGCCGCCGCCGAGTTCCTCACCGGTCAGGGCACCTGGGGCGTCACCGCCGTGGCGATCCTGCTGGTCGTCGGGTCGGCCGTGATCTGGCTGCTGTCGCGCCGCAAGCCGGTCGACCACACCAACGTCACCGCCGACGACCTGGACGCACCGGCCGGCGAGAACGCCGGAGTCGTCTCCGCGGCCGTCGCCTCGGTCTCCCCGCCCCCGGCGGGCGTGCTCCCGCACGAGGCCACGCACATGGTCACCGGTGACATAAAGGCCACCCTCCACTCCCCCACCGAGGCGTCCCGCCCGGCCGCCTCGGTCTAAGGAAGCGCACACATGAACATTGACTGGGCAGCTCTGGGCACCGTCTTCGGCGTCAGCCTCGTGGCCACCGTGGGTCTGGTGGGTCTGTTCACCCTCGGCATCGTCGGTCTCTCCAAGCAGACCGCGGCCGCCGCGTCCGGCGGTTCCGCGACCGCGGCCCGCACCGGCGCGTACGCCTGCTTCGCGCTGTGCGCGGCGGCCGTGGCGTACGGGATCTATCTGATCGTCGCCTGACACCCGTTCCCCCGAACCGCCCCGCGCTCCCGTGCGCGGGGCGGTTCTGCGTGCTCTCCCGGGTTCCCGCCCGTCGCAGGTCAACCCCAGGTTGACGGGCGTTCGCGGGGCGTGGTGGACTGCCGGAGCCAATACGGCGGCATGGAGAGGAAGCCGGTGCGAATCCGGCGCGGTCCCGCCACTGTCACCGGGCGGCTCGCACGAGCCGTACGGAAGCCAGGAACTCCCAGCCGCTCGTCACGTCGAACCAGGGCGCGGACCCTGAGTGAGGACACACAGCCATGCCCGGCTGCGGAACCCGCAGTTCAGCCGTCCCCTGCCCGGTTTCCGGCACGGGAGGCACCCCTGCCGTCGCCGACGCCCGCCTCTTCGCGTACGGCGCCGCCGCCGGAATGCTCGCGGACCTCCTGTTCGGTGATCCGCGCCGCGGGCACCCGGTCGCCGCCTTCGGCCGTGCCGCGGGCGCCGTGGAGCGCGTGCTGTGGCACGACCGGCGGGCGTGGGGCGCACTGCACACCCTGGTGTGCGCCGGCGGGGCCGCCGGCGCGGCGGCCGTCGCCGCACGGGCCGTACGACGCTCTCCCGCCGCTTCCCTCGCGCTGACCGCCGCGGTGACGTGGTCCGTCGTGGGCGGTACCTCGCTGGGGCGCGAGGCACGGGCGATCGGCGGGGCCCTCGCGGCGGGCGACCTGGAGACCGCGCGCGAGCGCCTGCCCCACCTGTGCGGACGTGACCCGCACAGCCTGGACGGGCAGCAGATGGCGCGGGCGGTGGTGGAGTCCGTCGCCGAGAACACGTCGGACGCGGTGGTCGGCGCACTGGTCTGGGGCGCGCTCGGCGGCGTCCCCGGCCTGGTCGCGTTCCGGGCCGTGAACACGCTGGACGCGATGGTCGGGCACAAGTCGGCGCGGTACCGCCGGTACGGCTGGGCCTCGGCCCGGCTCGACGACGTGGCCGGCTGGCCGGGCGCACGGCTGACGGCAGCCCTCGCGGTACTCGCCGGGGACGACACGCGCGGTGCCGTACGGGCCTGGCGCGCCGACGCCGCCGCGCACCCGAGCCCCAACGCGGGCCCGGTCGAGGCGTCGTTCGCGGGGGCGCTGGGTGTACGGCTGGGCGGGACGCTGTCGTACGCGGGCCGGGTCGAGCACCGGGCGGTGCTCAACGGGGTGGCCGGCCGCCCCGTCGGCGTGCCGGACATCGAGCGTGCGGTGCGGCTGTCGCGCCGGGTGGGTGTGCTGGCGCTGGCCGTGTGCGCGGCCGGGCGGCTGGCGGTTTCGTACGTGCGGGCCGGACACGGGGACAAGGGGCACAGCGCATGAGCGGCGGCGGACTGCTGGTCGCGGGGACCACCTCGGACGCGGGCAAGAGCGTCGTCACGGCGGGGATCTGCCGGTGGCTGGTGCGGCAGGGCGTGAAGGTCGCCCCGTTCAAGGCGCAGAACATGTCGCTGAACTCGTTCGTGACGCGCGAGGGCGCGGAGATCGGGCGCGCACAGGCCATGCAGGCGCAGGCGGCGCGCGTCGAGCCGACCGCGCTGATGAACCCCGTACTGCTGAAGCCGGGCAGCGACCGCTCCAGCCAGGTGGTGCTGCTGGGCAAGCCGGTGGGCGAGATGAGCGCGCGCGGCTTCTTCGGGACGGCGGGCGGCAGGAAGTACGGCGAGGGCGTGCAGGGCGGGCACCGGGAGGCGCTGCTCGGCACGGTGACCGAGTGCCTGGCCGAGCTGAGGAGCCAGTACGACGCGGTGATCTGCGAGGGGGCCGGCAGCCCGGCGGAGATCAACCTGCGGCGCACCGACATCGTGAACATGGGCATCGCACGCGCCGCCGACTTCCCCGTGGTGGTGGTCGGGGACATCGACCGGGGCGGCGTCTTCGCGTCGTTCTTCGGCACGACGGCGCTGCTGGCCGAGGAGGACCAGCGGCTGATCGCCGGGTATCTGGTGAACAAGTTCCGGGGCGACGTGTCGTTGCTGGAACCGGGCCTGCGGATGCTGGAGGACCTCACCGGGCGCAGGACCTACGGCGTGCTGCCGTACGCGCACGGCCTCGGCATCGACGAGGAGGACGGCCTGCGGGTGTCGATGCGCGGTGCGGTACGGGAGTCGGTGGTCGCGCCTCCGGTCGGCCAGGACGTGCTGCGGGTGGCGGTGTGCGCGGTGCCGCTGATGTCCAACTTCACCGATGTCGACGCGCTGGCGGCCGAGCCGGGCGTGGTGGTGCGGTTCGTGGACCGGCCGGAGGAGCTGGCGGACGCGGACCTGGTGGTCGTGCCGGGGACCCGGGGCACGGTGCGCGCGCTGGAGTGGCTGCACGAGCGGGGGCTGGCGGCCGCGCTGCGGCGGCGGGCGGCCGAGGGGCGGCCGGTGCTGGGGATCTGCGGAGGGTTCCAGGTGCTCGGGGAGCGCATCGAGGACGAGGTGGAATCCCGGGCGGGCGTGGTGGACGGGCTGGGACTGCTGCCCGTGCGGGTGCGGTTCGCGCGGGAGAAGACCCTGGCGCGGCCGGTGGGCGAAGCACTGGGCGAGCCCGTGGCGGGTTACGAGATCCATCACGGCGTCGCCGAGGTCCTGGGCGGGGAAGCCTTTCTGGACGGCTGCCGGGCCGGCTCGGTGTGGGGCACGCACTGGCACGGGTCGCTGGAGAGCGACGCGTTCCGGCGCGCCTTCCTGCGCGAGGTCGCTACGGCGGCGGGTCGGCGGTTCGTGCCGGCGCCGGACACGAGTTTCGAGGCGCTGCGGGAGGAACAGCTCGACACGCTGGGGGACTTGATCGAGGAGCACGCGGACACGGACGGGCTGTGGCGGCTGATCGAGTCGGGTGCCCCCGGCGGGCTGCCGTTCGTACCGCCGGGGGCACCGGAGGTACACGGATGAGAAGTGCCGTATGCGCGACAGCGGTTGCGGCTGTGACAGCTGTGCCAGGAACCACTATGGAGGCCGCATGAGTACGCCCTATCCCTTCACCGCGCTCGTCGGACAGGACGACCTGAGGCTCGCCCTGCTGCTCAACGCCGTGTCCCCGGCGGTCGGCGGGGTGCTGGTGCGGGGTGAGAAGGGGACCGCGAAGTCCACCGCCGTGCGTGCGCTGGCGGCACTGATGCCGCAGGTGACGGTGGTCGCGGGATGCCGGTTCTCCTGTGACCCGGCGACTCCCGACCCGGCGTGTCCCGACGGGCCGCATCCGGGTGGCGACGGCGTGTCGCGGAACGCCCGGACGGTGGAGCTGCCGGTCGGCGCCTCCGAGGACCGGCTGGTGGGCGCGCTGGACATCGAGCGGGCGCTCAGCGAGGGGGTGAAGGCGTTCGAGCCGGGGCTGCTGGCGGACGCGCACCGCGGGATTCTGTACGTGGACGAGGTCAATCTCCTCCATGACCACCTGGTGGACCTCCTCCTGGACGCCGCCGCCATGGGCGCCTCCTACGTCGAGCGCGAGGGGGTGTCCGTGCGGCACGCCGCGCGGTTCCTGCTCGTCGGGACGATGAACCCCGAAGAGGGCGAGCTGCGCCCCCAGTTGCTCGACCGGTTCGGGCTGACCGTGGAGGTGGCCGCCTCCCGGGACACCGATCTGCGGGTGGAGGTCGTACGCCGTCGGCTCGCCTACGACGACGACCCGGCGGGATTCGCCGCGAAGTGGGCCGGGGAGGAGGCCGACCTCAGGGAGCGGATCGTCGCGGCGCGGGCACTGCTGCCGCACGTGCGTCTCGGTGACGACGCGCTCCGGCAGATCGCCGCGACCTGTGCCGCGTTCGAGGTCGACGGCATGCGCGCGGACATCGTGATGGCCCGTACCGCGACCGCGCTGGCCGCGTGGGCCGGGCGTGAGGACGTACAGGAGGAGGACGTACGGCAGGCCGCCCTCCTCGCCCTCCCCCACCGCAGGCGGCGCAACCCCTTCGACGCGCCGGGCCTCGACGAGGACAAGCTCGACGACACGCTGGAGCAGAACAGCCCTCCGCGGAACGAGGACGAAGGCGGCGGGGACGACGATCCCGATCCGGGCCCGGACGGGCCCGGTGGCGGCATTCCGCCGCAGAGCGACGGCGGCGGACCCGACGCGCCCGAGCGCGCCGGGTCGGAGCAGGGCGACTCGCCCGAGCCGCCGGCCGAGCAGCCGGAGCAGCAGAGCGCCCCGGCCGGCCGGGGCGCCGGCGAGCAGCCCGCAGCCCGGGCCGCCGAGCCGTTCCGTACGAAGATGCTGAGCGTGCCGGGTCTCGGCGACGGGGCGGCGGGACGCAGGTCCCGTGCGCGCACCGAGCACGGCCGTACGACGGGGGCCGTGCGTCCCCGGGGTGCGCTCACCAAGCTGCACCTGGCCGCCACCGTGCAGGCCGCCGCCCCGCACCAGCAGGCGCGCGGGCGCACCGGGCGCGGGCTGGTCGTGCGCCGCGACGACCTGCGGCAGGCGACGCGCGAGGGGCGCGAGGGGAACCTGGTGCTGTTCGTGGTGGACGCCTCGGGGTCGATGGCGGCCCGGCAGCGGATGAGCGCCGTGAAGGGTGCGGTGCTCTCGCTGCTGCTGGACGCCTACCAGCGGCGGGACAAGGTCGGCCTCGTCACCTTCCGGGGCAAGGACGCGGAGGTCGTCCTGCCGCCGACGTCGTCGGTGGACGCCGCCGCCGCACGTCTGGAGCTGCTGCCGACGGGCGGGCGTACACCGCTGGCGGCCGGGCTGCTCAAGGCGCACGACGTCCTGCGGGTGGAGCGGCTGCGCGATCCGTCGCGCCGTCCGCTGCTGGTCGTGGTGACGGACGGGCGGGCCACCGGGGGCCCGGAGCCCGTGGCGCTGGCGGGCCGGGCGGCGCGGCTGCACGAGGCGGAGGGCGTCGCCTCGGTGGTGGTGGACTGCGAGTCGGGAATGGTGCGGCTGGGTCTGGCGGCCGAGCTGGCACGGGAGTTGGGCGGCACCGCCGTCACGCTGGACGAGCTGCGCGCGGACTCCATCGCCGGGCTGGTCAAGGACGTACAGGGCACTTCGAGGAAGGCTGCATAACGATGCCGCAGGGACAGCCGGAGAACGTACCGAACGACGGGCTCACCACCCGCCAGCGCCGCAACCGGCCGCTGCTGATGGTGCACACGGGCGTCGGCAAGGGGAAGTCGACGGCCGCGTTCGGCATGGCGCTGCGGGCCTGGAACCAGGGCTGGCCGATCGGGGTGTTCCAGTTCGTGAAGTCGGCGAAGTGGAAGGTCGGCGAGGAGAACGCGCTGAAGGCCCTCGGCGCTACGGGCGAGGGCGGGAGCGTCGCCTGGCACAAGATGGGCGAGGGCTGGTCCTGGGTCCAGCGCGACGATCAGGCCGACAACGAGGACAAGGCGCGGGAGGGCTGGGAGCAGGTCAAGCGGGACCTTGCCGCCGAGACGTACAGGTTCTATGTGCTGGACGAGTTCGCCTACCCGCTCCACTGGGGGTGGATCGACGTCGAGGAGGTCGTGCGGGTGCTGCGCGACCGGCCGGGCACGCAGCACGTGGTGATCACGGGGCGCAATGCTCCGCAGGCGCTGCTGGACGCGGCCGACCTGGTCACCGACATGTCGAAGGTGAAACACCCGATGGACGCGGGTCAGAAGGGCCAGCGGGGCATCGAGTGGTAGCACGCATCGTGGTGGCCGCCCCGTCGTCGGGGAGCGGGAAGACCACCGTCGCGACGGGGCTGATGGCTGCCTTCTCCCAGCGGGGGCTTGCCGTGTCGCCGCACAAGGTGGGGCCGGACTACATCGACCCCGGCTATCACGCACTGGCCACCGGCCGGCCCGGACGCAACCTGGACGCGTACCTGTGCGGGCCCCAGCAGATCGCCCCGCTGTTCACGCACGGCGCCGCCGGGTGCGACCTGGCGGTCGTCGAGGGCGTGATGGGCCTGTACGACGGGGCCGCCGGGCAGGGCGAACTCGCCTCCACCGCACAGGTGTCGAAGCTGCTGCGCGCCCCGGTGGTGCTGGTGGTGGACGGCTCGTCGCAGTCGCGGTCGGTGGCGGCGCTGGTGCACGGCTTCGCGTCGTGGGATCCCGAGGTGCGGATCGGCGGCGTCATCCTGAACAAGGTGGGCTCCGACCGGCACGAGGAACTGCTGCGGGAGGCCCTCGACGGGTCGGGTGTTCCGGTGCTCGGCGTGCTGCGCCGCGCCCGGCAGGTCCGGACGCCCTCGCGTCATCTGGGCCTGGTGCCGGTGGCCGAGCGGCAGGCCGAAGCCGTCGAGTCGGTGGCCGCTCTCGCGGAGCAGGTACGGGCCGGGGTCGACCTGGAGGCCGTGCTGGCACTGGCCCGGAGCGCCCCGGAGCTGGGCGCGGAGGCGTGGCGCCCGGAGGTGGGGGACATGACGGGTTCGCGGGAGGCCGGCGAAGGGGGCGCGGAGGACGGCGGTGGGGAGCGCGCCGTGCGCACCCGGCCCGTCGTCGCCGTCGCCGCGGGGGCGGCGTTCACCTTCTCCTACGCCGAGCACACGGAACTCCTCGCCGCCGCCGGGGCCGACGTCGTCTCGTTCGACCCGCTCAGGGACGAGCAACTGCCTCCCCACACGCGGGGGTTGGTGATCGGGGGCGGGTTCCCCGAGGTGTACGCGCCGGAGCTGTCGGCGAACGAGCCGCTGCGCAAGGCCGTCTCCGAACTGGCCGCGGCCGGGGCGCCGGTGGCCGCCGAGTGCGCCGGACTGCTCTACCTGGCAGGGTCGTTGGACGGGCGGCCGATGTGCGGCGTGCTGGACGCCGAGGCGCGGATGTCGGAGAAGCTGACACTCGGATACCGGGAGGCGGTCGCCGTCGGGGACAGTGCGCTGGCCGCCGCGGGGACCCGGCTGCGCGGGCACGAGTTCCACCGGACGGCCGTCGAGCCGGGTGCCGGAACGGCGCCGGCGTGGGGGTTCACGCATCCGCAGCGGCGTGTCGAAGGTTTCGTACAGGGCGGGGTGCACGCCAGTTATCTGCATACGCACTGGGCGGCGGCACCGGAGATGGCGTACCGGTTCGTGCAGCGGTGTGCCGCGCCGTGAGCCCTCGCGTCCTACTCCGCGGCCAGGCCCACCACCAGCCACACGAAGCCCGCGCCCGCCGTCGTGCAGAGCAGGGTGGAGCGGGCCGGGTGGTCGTGGTGCGCCTCGGGCAGGATCTCGGCGGCCGCCAGGTAGAGGAGCACGCCGCCGAAGAAACCGAGATAGCAGCCGAGGAGTTCGGCCGGCAGGGTGAACAGGAGCGTGGACGCCGCGCCCACGACGGGGGCCGCCGCGTCCGCGAACAGCATCGCCAGGGCCTTGCGGCGGGCGTTGCCGTACACGCGGGTCAGCGTGTAGGTGTTGAAGCCGTCGGCGAAGTCGTGGGCGAGGACGGCGAGGGCGACCGCCAGGCCCATGCCGCCGCCGATCTGGAAGGCCGCACCGAGGGCGATGCCGTCCATCAGGCTGTGGGCGACCATGGCGGACGCGGCGGTCATCCCGACCTCGGGGATGCGCTCACCCTCCACTCCGCCGTGCGCCGCGTGCCGTCCGGCGAGCAGGTGCTCGCCCACATGGGCGGCGAGGAAGCCGCCGACGAACAGGAGCAGCGCAGCCGGTACGCCGAAGACCTCGTTGCCGGCCGCCTCCAGGGCCTCCGGCAGCAGGTCCAGGCCGACGACGCCGAGCATCAGCCCGCCCGCCAGGCCGAGCACGAGGTGCCGCCGGTCGGTGACGCGCTGGGCGACCCAGCCACCGAACAGCGTCATCAGGAACGCGCCGAGCGCGACGAGGACCGCCATGAACGCCATGTGCCCTTGCTAGTCGATGCGCCCGGTGCGGCGCACCTCGGACTGGGCCGATTCGCCGCGCGAAAGGATGTCCGGTGGACTGCGTGGACCCTCTGATCCGGGTCGTGGTCGGGGTCGGCGCCTGTGAGGACGCGCCCGTCGAGGAGCTGTACGAGCTGGTCACGGGCGCCCTTGCGGACGCGGGGCTGGCGCCGGCCGGCGTCACCGCGCTCGCCACCGTCGACGTGAAGGCCGGCGAGGGGGCGATCGTCGAGTGCGGGCGGCGGCTCGGGGTGCCGGTCCTGTCGTACGGGGCGCGGGTGCTGGCCGGGGTGACGGTGCCGAACCCGTCCGGGCGGGCGCTCAGTGCGGTGGGGACGCCGTCGGTGGCGGAGGCGGCGGCGCTCGCCGCGCTCGGCCCCGGCCGCGAACTCCTGGTGCCCAAAAGGAAGTCGAGCCCTGCGGGGCGGCCGGCCATGGCGACGTGCGCGGTGGCGGTCTGTGCGGATACGGAACGGTGAAGCCTGTGCCTCCTCTCGTCCATGACCTGCGCCACCACGGCGACGCCGAAGTCCGCGGCGCGGCGGCGGACCTGGTCGACCTGGCGGTCAACGTGCGGTCCGACACGCCGCCGTCCTGGCTGAGGGAACGCCTCGCGGCGTCCCTGCACACCCTCGCCGCCTACCCGGACGGGCGGGCGGCGAGGGCGGCGGTGGCGGCGCACCACGGGCTGCCGGTGGAGCGGGTGCTGCTGACGGCGGGGGCGGCGGAGGCCTTCGTGCTGATCGCCCGCGCGTTGCCGGCGCGTCACCCGGTCGTGGTGCATCCGCAGTTCACCGAGCCGGAGGCGGCGCTGCGGGACGCGGGGCACGAGGTGGGGCGGGTGCTGCTGCGGGCCGGGGACGGCTTCCGGCTGGACGTGGCGGCGGTGCCTGAGGAGGCCGACCTGGTCGTCGTCGGCAACCCGACGAACCCGACGTCCGTGCTGCACCCCGCGGAGACCGTCGTCCGGCTGGCGCGTCCGGGGCGGACTCTGGTCGTGGACGAGGCGTTCATGGACGCGGTGCCGGGTGAGCCGGAGGCGCTGGCCGGGCGGACCGATGTGCCGGGCCTGGTCGTCCTGCGCAGCCTCACCAAGACGTGGGGGCTGGCGGGGCTGCGGGTCGGGTACGTGACGGCGGAACCGGGCACGATCGCGCTGCTGGAACGGGCGCAGCCGCTGTGGCCGGTGTCGACACCGGCCCTGGTGGCGGCGGAGGCGTGCGTGTCGGCCGAGGCGTCGGCGGAAGCGGCCGGGGCGGCCCGGCGGATCACCTCGGACCGGGCCCGGCTGGTCGCCGGACTGGGCGAGTTGCCCGGCGTCCAGGTGGTGGAGGGGGCGCGCGGCCCCTTCGTCCTCGTACGGATGCCGGAGGCGGCGAAGGTGCGGGAGCTGCTGCGCGAGCGGGGGTTCGCGGTGCGCCGGGGCGACACTTTCCCCGGGCTCGGGGAGGAGTGGGTGCGGGTCGCGGTGCGCGAGCGGGCGACGACGGACCGCTTCCTGCGGGAGCTGGGGTCGGTCCTGGGCTGACCGGCCCTCCTTTGCGTACGACCGCGCTGGGGCAGGGGAACGCGCGCGCTCCTTCGTTCACCGGGGGCGCCTCAGTCCGCGCACTCCTCCGCCACCGCGGGGCAGAGGTTCGCCTCCACCTTTCCCAGCAGTCGGAGCAACTCCTGCCGTTCCCCCTCCCCCAGCCCGGCCAGCGTGGTGTCCTCCAGCTCGCTCCACGCGGCCACCACCTGCGAGCGCAGCTCACAGCTCGTCTCCGTCGCCTCGACGAGGGACGCCCGCCGGTCCGCCGGGTCCGGCCGCCGCCGTACGTGCCCCGCCTGCTCCAATCGCTGGAGCGACTTCGTCACCGTGGACGGGTCCAGTCCCACCGCCTTGATCAGCTCGGACTGCCGCACCGCGCCCGCTTCCCACAGGTGCATCATCACGAACTCCTGCCCCGGGTAGAGCCCCAGGCGGCGCAGCACCCGGCCCGCCGCGATGCGGTGCAGCCGGGCCACCACCGACAGGGAGTGGCTGACCGGGCCGCCGATGGCGGCTGCCGACAGTGCACCGGGACAGGCTGCGGGTTCGGGATTCATGGGGGTTCCTCGGCTCTTCGGGGCGGTGCGCGCAGTTCTTCGCCACTTTAACTTGGCCGGCCAATCAATGCGCTACAGTGGCGCCGTCGACCTTTACTTGGCCGACCAACCTTTGTCGTCGCTCACTGCCTTGGGGGGCTTCCACCATGACCAGCACCGCCTTCACCTCGTACGAACTCGCCGGCACCACCCTCGCCAACCGCGTCGTGATGGCTCCGATGACCCGCAGCCGGGCGGGCGGCGGCGGCGTGCCCACCGAGCTCGTCGCCGAGTACTACGCCCAGCGGGCCTCCGCCGGGCTGATCATCACCGAGGGCATCCAGCCCTCGGTGGTCGGCCAGGGGTACCCCACCACCCCGGGCCTGCACAGCGAGGAGCAGCTCGCCGGGTGGCGCAAGGTCACCGATGCCGTGCACGCCGCCGGCGGGGTGATCTTCGCCCAGCTCATGCACGCGGGCCGCATCGGCCACCCCAGCGTGCTGCCCGACGGCCTGACCCCGCTCGCCCCGTCCGCCGTGACCCCGGCCGGACAGCTCTTCACCGGTACGGCAATGGCGGACTTCACGGAGCCGCGCGCCCTGACCGGCGACGAGGTCCGCGAGACCGTACGGGACTACGCCCGCGCCGCCCGCAACGCCGTCGAGGCCGGCTTCGACGGCGTCGAGCTGCACGGCGCGAACGGCTACCTGATCCACCAGTTCCTCTCCACGAACACCAATCTCCGCACCGACGAGTGGGGCGGCGGCGTCGGCAACCGCATCCGCTTCGCCGTCGAGGTGGTCGAGGCGGTCGCGGCGGAGATCGGCGCCGCGCGGACCGCGCTGCGGGTGTCTCCCGGCAACCCGTACAACGACATCGCCGAGACCGACACCGCCGAGGTCTACACCGCCCTGGCGCAGGCGATCGAACCGCTCGGCCTCGGCTACCTGCACACCGTCGAAGTCGCCCCGGAGCACCGCGAGTTCACCAGGACGCTGCGGGCGGCGTTCCCCGGGACCTTCATCCTGAACCCCGCCACGGACGGCCCGACCGACCACCGTGCGCTTGGCCTGCTGGAGGACGGTTCGGCGGACCTGATCGCCTTCGGTGCGCTGTTCCTCGCCAACCCGGACCTGCCCGCCCGGCTCGCGACGCAGGGCCCGTACAACACCCCGGACCCGGCGACGTTCTTCGGCGGCACGGAGAAGGGCTTCACCGACTACCCGGCGCTGGGCGGGTAGCACAGCCGAGCGGGGCGGGACCTCGCCGAGAGGTCCCGCCCCGCTCCCGTACCGCCGTCGGGGCTACTTCACCGGCGTGAAGTCCCGCGCACCGATGAACTCCGGGCGCCGCACCGGCGCCGCGAACGGCTCGACCGCCGTGTTCTCCACGCTGTTGAACACGATGAAGACGTTGCTGCGGGCGTAGGGCGTGATGTTGTCGCCCGAGCCGTGCATGCAGTTGCAGTCGAACCAGGTCGCCGAGCCGGCCCGCCCGGTGAAGAGCTTGATGCCGTGCGCGTCGGCCATCCGGGTCAGCGCCTCGTCGGACGGAGTGCCCGCGTCCTGCATCTGGAGCGACTTCTTGTAGTTGTCCTTCGGCGTCTCGCCCGCGCAGCCCAGGAAGTGCTTGTGCGAGCCGGGCATGATCATCAGCCCGCCGTTGGTGTCCAGGTTCTCCGTGAGCGCGATCGAGACCGAGACGGTGCGCATGTTCGGCAGGCCGTCCTCGGCGTGCCAGGTCTCGAAATCGGAGTGCCAGTAGAAGCCGGAGGCGCCGAAACCGGGCTTGACGTTGATCCGCGACTGGTGGACGTAGACGTCCGAGCCGAGGATCTGGCGGGCCCTGCCGACCACCCGCGGGTCCCGCACCAGCTGGGCGAAGACGCTGCTCAGCTTGTGGACCTCGAAGACCGACCGTACGTCCTGCGACTTGGGCTCGATGATGGAGCGCTCGTCGGCCCGGACCGCCGGGTCGGCGACCAGGCGGTCCAACTCGGCACGGTAGAGCGCTACTTCGTCGTCCGTGATGAGCTGGTCGACGGTGAGGAAGCCGTCGCGCTCGAAGCCGGAGAGGTCACCGGCGGAGATCGGGCCCCCGGCGTCCGGGGCCCACAGCACCGGGTCCTGGCGCGGGGTGGTCACCTCGGTCCTGCCGCGGGTCGGATAGAGGTCGCCCGCGGCGGAGCCCGTCGGGTTCGTCATGTCCGGGGTAAGGGTGCTCATGTTTCAGGCCTCCTCGGTCAGCAGCGGGTACACGCCGTTCTCGTCATGGTCCTCCCGTCCGGTCACGGGCGGGTTGAAGACGCACACGCACCGGAAGTCGGTCTTCGGGCGCATGGTGTGGCGCTCGTGACCGTCCAGCAGGTACATGGTGCCGGGCTCGATCCAGTGGGTCTCGCCGGTCTCGTCGTTGGTGAGTTCCGCCTCGCCCTCGACGCACAGCACGGCCTCGATGTGGTTGGCGTACCACATCGACGTCTCCGTGCCCGCGTACAGGACCGTCTCGTGCAGGGAGAAGCCGACCTTTTCCTTGGCGAGCACGATGCGCTTGCTCTCCCAGGTGCCGGACTTCGCCTTCACATGGCGGTCGGTTCCTTCGATGTCCTTGAACGAGCGGACAATCACGGTGGCTTGGGCCTTTCTCTTACGTGCGGAAGGGAAGTGCTGACGGGCCGTCAGGCGGTCTCGCGGACCGCGCGCGCCAGGGTGCGCAGGCCTTCGTCCAGCTCGTCGGCGGAGATGGTGAGGGCCGGCAGGAGCTTCACGACCTCGCTCTCCGGGCCCGAGGTCTCCAGCAGCATGCCGAGCTCGAAGGCGCGGCGGCAGACGGCGGTGGCACGGTTCTTGTCGGTGAACTCGATGCCCCAGACCAGGCCGCGGCCTCGGAAGCTGACGCCGGCCCCGGCGTTCTCGTCGGCGATGGCGAGCAGCGCGCGCTCGACCATCTCGCCGCGGGCCAGGGTCTGCTTCTCCATCTGGCCGTCGGCCCAGTAGGCGTTGAGGGCGGCGGCGGCCGTGACGAAGGCGGGGTTGTTGCCGCGGAAGGTGCCGTTGTGCTCGCCCGGCTCCCACACGTCCAGCTCCGGCTTGAACAGGCACAGCGACATGGGCAGTCCGTAGCCGCTGATGGACTTCGAGAGGGTGACGATGTCCGGCTGGATGCCCGCCTCCTCGAAGGAGAAGAACGCGCCGGTGCGGCCGCAGCCCATCTGGATGTCGTCGACGATCAGCAGCATGTCCTGGCGGTGGCACAGGTCCTGGAGGGCGCGCAGCCACTCGGCGCGGGCGACGTTGATGCCGCCCTCGCCCTGCACGGTCTCCACGATCACGGCGGCGGGCTTGTTGAGGCCCGAGCCCTGGTCCTCCAGGAGGCGCTCGAACCACAGGAAGTCCGGGACCTGGCCGTCGAAGTAGTTGTCGAACGGCATCGGCGTGCCGTGGACCAGCGGGACACCGGCGCCGGCGCGCTTGAAGGCGTTGCCGGTGACGGCGAGCGAACCGAGCGACATGCCGTGGAAGGCGTTGGTGAAGGACACCACCGACTCGCGGCCCTTGACCTTGCGGGCCAGCTTCAGCGCCGACTCGACGGCGTTGGTGCCCGTCGGGCCCGGGAACATCACCTTGTAGGGCAGGTCACGGGGGCGCAGGATCACGTTCTGGAAGGTCTCCAGGAACGCCCGCTTGGCGGTCGTCGCCATGTCCAGGCCGTGGGTGACGCCGTCCCGCTCGATGTAGTCGATCAGGGCGCGTTTGAGAACCGGGTTGTTGTGCCCGTAGTTGAGCGAGCCGGCCCCGGCGAAGAAGTCGAGGTAGGTGTGACCGTCCTCGTCGTACATGTGCGAGCCCTGCGCGCGGTCGAACACGGCGGGCCAGCTGCGGCAGTAGCTGCGTACCTCGGACTCAAGGGTTTCGAAGACGCTCAGGGCGGGCGGGGTGATGGTCACTGCGGTCTCCTGGGATGGGGAGAGGGCGGGTGTACGAAGGTGCTGCGGGACGCGACGGCGTCCACGGCCGCAACCGGGGGTTGCCCGGCGGGCCGGACGGCCGGAGGCGTCAGGCCGCGACGGGGCTGATCCGGTAGAGGACCTCGGGCAGGTGCGCGTCGCCGCCCGCCTCGTGCGGGAACAGCCCTCCGTCGAAGAGGACCTCCCGGTTCAGGGACGCGCCGCGCCGCTCGGCGTAGGAGGTGAACAACCGGTCGGACGGGACGTTGTCCGGGGTCACGGTCGTTTCGACGGTGGTGACGCCGTGGCTGGCGGCGACCTTCACGGTCAGCGCGTCCAGCAGCGTGCCGGCCAGGCCACGGCCGCGGTGCGCGTCGTCCACCGCGACCTGCCAGACGACCAGCGTCTCGGGGCGCTCCGGGCGTACGTAGCCCGTGATGAAGGCGATCGGCTCGCCGTTCGGCCGGTCGCGGGCGACCACGGAGGTGGCGGCGAAGTCGCGGCACCACAGGAGATAGCTGTACGAGGAGTTGAGGTCCAGGACCTGGGAGTCGCGGGCTATGCGCCAGATCGCGGCTCCGTCCTCCACTCGCGGGCTGTCTATCTGGAGGTTGTCTCTGCTCATCAGGTGTTCGGTCGGCAGGTCTGCTTGTGCGGCAGTCATGTCGGTGAAATTTACCGAGGTAAATCAAAAAATGCATGGTGGCGCAGGGTTGGCTAAACACGAAGGACGTGTTATCGCGCGAGCCGGTGCCCCAGGTGAACCGGTCGCGAATCAGGGCGATTTGCCCGGAAATTACCGGGCAAATCTCCTTGTCTGTGGAGTCGATCACATGTTTGTAACCATCCGGAACCCGCCCGGAAATCTCGGTGTTTAACCCTTGGGAGAGCGGGCAGAAGAAGACGGGAAGCTGCGGTGAATAAGCAGCTTCCCGCTTTCTGTGAATTCCGGCGTATTACCTCGTTATTGTTTGGTGAATTACTCGCCGGGCCAGGTTTCCGTCACGGCCTGCCGGGCAGAAGCGTTGTCCACCGGCCGTCCGAGCGCCGTGAGCGCCCCGCCGAGGGCGGCCAGCGACGCCAGCACGACGTGCCGGGAGGCGTCCCGTCCGTAGTGGTTGACGCGGATCATCTCCTTGGCGAGTGCTCCGCCGCCGGCGATCAGCGGCACCGACGGGTTGAGGGCGAGCGCCCTGGCGACCACTTCCCGGGCGTCGAGGCCGTCGGTCACGCGCAGCGTGGTGGCGACGGGCGCGGCGTCCTTCGCCTCGTACACGAACGGCTCGACGCCTGCGCCCAGCGCGTTCGCCCCGGCCCGGGTCGCGGCGGCCGCAGCCGCGTGCCGTCCGGTGACCCCGTCGACGCCCTCTTCCTCGATCCGTTCCAGGCAGGCGTCCAGTGCCAGCATCTCCAGCTGCGCGGGGGCGAACATCAGGGCCTTGCGTCCGCCGTCGATCCACCTGTCCTTCCAGTCCAGGAGGGAGAGGTACGAGCCGCGCGGCGCGTGGGGGTTGGCGGCGAACCGCTCCCAGGCGCGTGCGCTCACCGACACCGCCGACACTCCGGCGGGGCCGCCCATCGCCTTCTGCGCGCCGATGATGCACATGTCGACGCCCCATGCGTCGGGCAGCACCGGCTCCGCGCCGATCGAGGCGACGGCGTCCAGGTAGAACAACGCGCCGTGCGCGCGCACCACTTCGCCGATCTCCGCGACGGGGTTGGTGTTCCCGGTCGCCGCCTCCGCGTGCACCAGCGACACGAAGCCGGTCTCCGGCTGCGCGGCGAGCGCCTCGGCGACCCGGTCCGCGGTGACCGCCGTGTGGAACGGCACCACGAGGTCGGTCACCTGCGCACCGCAGTCCCGCAGCCAGTTGCCGAAGGTCTGCCCGTAGGGTCCGGTGACGATGTTCAGCGCGCTCGACCCGCGCGGCGCACCGGCCCGGATGCACGCCTCCAGGGGCAGCAGCGCCTCGCCCTGCATGAGCACCACGTCCTGCGCCGTGCCGAGCAGCGCGGCCACCCGTCGTTCGATGCGCGCGAAGTCCTCGGCGGTGACGGCGGGCAGGTCAAGGAGGGGGTGTGTCACGACGGTGCTCTCTTCGCATCGGTGTTCGGGCCTACCCGGCGAGGGTAGTCCCCTGCGCCTGCCGGGCCGTGCTGCCACGGCCGGTACGGCGGGCGCGGCCGCCGCCGGGTGCCCCCTCGTACAGTGCTGGGCATGAGTGATCACGAGGTGCTGCACGTGAAGGGGCGGGTGCTGGTCGGGCCCGAGGACGTACGGGACGGGCTGTGGGCGGTGGACGGCCGGATCACCTACGAACGCCCCCTCGGAGTCCGCGAGTTCGCGACCGTGGAGGGCTGGGTGATGCCCGGCCTCGTGGACGCGCACTGCCACGTCGGGCTGGACGCGCACGGCGCGGTCGACGCGGAGACGAGCGAGCGGCAGGCGCGGACCGACCGGGATGCCGGGACACTGCTGATCCGGGACGCCGGGTCGGCGGCGGACACCCGGTGGATCGACGACCGGGACGACCTGCCGAAGATCATCCGGGCGGGGCGGCACATCGCCAGGACCCGACGGTACATCCGCAACTACGCGCACGAGATCGAGCCGGGCGACCTGGTCGCCTACGTGGCGGCCGAGGCGCGCCGGAGCGACGGATGGGTCAAGCTCGTCGGCGACTGGATCGACCGGGAGGCCGGTGACCTGACCCCGTGCTGGCCGCGCGGGGAGGTGGAGGCCGCCATCGCGCAGGCGCACCGGCTGGGGGCGCGGGTGACCGCGCACTGTTTCGCCGAGGATTCGCTGCGGGACCTGGTGGAGGCCGGGATCGACTGCGTCGAGCACGCGACCGGGCTGACCGAGGACACCATCCCGCTTTTCGCGGAGAGGGGCGTCGCGATCGTGCCGACGCTGGTGAACATCGCGACGTTCCCGCACCTCGCGGACGGCGGCGAGGCCAAGTTCCCGGACTGGTCGGCCCACATGCGCCGGCTGCACGCACGGCGGTACGAGACGGTACGTGCGGCGTACGACGCGGGCATTCCCGTCTTCGTCGGGACCGACGCCGGTGGCGCGCTCGCCCACGGGCTGGTCGCGGAGGAGGTGGCTGAGCTGGTGCGGGCCGGAATCCCCGCCCGGGACGCGCTCGGCGCGACGGCGTGGGCGGCGCGGGAGTGGCTGGGGCGGCCGGGCCTGGAGGAGGGCGCGCCGGCCGACCTGGTGGTGTACGAGGCGGACCCGCGGGCGGATGTACGGGTGCTGGGGGCGCCCCGGCACGTGGTGCTGAACGGGCGGGTGGTTGACGGGGGGTGAGTGGTACGGGGTGACGTGGGGGCGGCTCCGGTCGTTGTACGTCCTCATGGGCGCGCCCCCGGCGAAGAGCCATTCCCCGGGGTTTCTGCGAACGCCTGTGGTGAAAGATGCGAACGTACGGCCGGAAACCCCCCTTTGGAGTGAACTGACGTCGCGTGCCTGTGCATTCACTCTCCGTGCGTAAGTATTCCGGTGTTCCGGTCGTCGGCCGCACTCACGGTGTCCCCCGTGGTGAATGCCCGGCGACGTCTTTCTCCTGTGGGGGTTCCACCACCTTGAACAGCTCTCTCTTCCGCATGCCCGCACGCCGCTGCGCCGCCGGGGCGGTGGCGCTCGCCCTGACCGCCGGCCCGCTGACGCTGCTGACGGCGGGTTCGGCGCACGCCACCGGTGACACGCCGGAGCCCGGGAAGGCGAACGCGTCCGTGCTGCGGGCCGGGCTCGACGTCTCCCTGCTCAACAAGACCGTGCACGTACCGGTGAAGGCCACTCTGAACGAGGTGCAGGCACCGGCGAGCGCGCAGCGCACGGCGCTGAGCGTGGCGCTGGACGGAGTGGACGGCGGGCGTCCCGTGTCGCTGCTGCGCGCGGACGTCGCCACCGCGAAGGCGACCGTGGAGGGCGAACGGGCCGAGGGGCGTGCGGAACTCGCGCGCGCCAAGGTGCACGTGCCCGGACTGCCGCTGCTCTCGCTCATCGAGGTCGAGAAGGTGACGTCCAGGGCGGTGTGCGTGGCGGGGGCACGACCCGAGGCGGAGGCCAACGTGCTCGGGCGGGTCACGGTGCTCGGCAAGCGGGTCACGCTGACGGCCGGCGGCGTGACGCGAGTGGCCGTCCCCGGTGTCGGGGAGGTCGCGCTGACCCTGTCGAAGACGCACACGACCACGCGGACGGCGGCAGCCGCCGCCCTGGAGCTGAAGGTGTCGGTGAATCCGCTGAAGCTGAACGTGGCGGAGGTGGAGGGCGTGGTGACGCTGGCGGAGACAGGGTGCACGGTGCCGGAGGTACGGACCGCGGAGGCGTCCCCCGCCGCGCCGTCCGCCGCGCCCGCCGAGGTGAAGCCGCAGACGGCAGGAGTCATCGAAGCGGCCCCGCCCGCCCCCGCCGAGGAAGCCGTCAATCTGGCGGAAACGGGAGGCAGTTCGGCCACGCCCTACCTGGTGGCCGGCGGCGCGGCCCTGCTCCTCGCAGGCACCGCAGCCACCCTGAAAGCCCGCCGCCCCCGCCCCTGACCCCCACCACCAAGCCGCACACCCCCGGCCCCCGCCAGCCTCCTCGGGCGGCGGGGCCGCTCGCCGTCCCCCTTGGGCCGTGGGGCCGCTCGGCCATAGCGCCTTGGGCAGCGGGGCCGCCTCCACCCCCGTAGCCCGCTTGGGCGGCGGGGCCGCCCCCGGGGGCGGAACGGGCGGGCAAGGGGGCGGCCCCCACCGGAGGTGCGCCCCCCGCCGGAGGCCCCGAGTCCCCCACTCCGCCCGGCGCCCCCGACCCGCACCACACTCCCCGCACCAGCCCCCCGCGCTACGGCCCCTACCGCCCCCCGCTGCCCAAAACCCCGAGCACCCGCTCCACATCCCCCACCCCGTTGTAGAGGTGGAAGGACGCCCGCAGATTCCCCTCCCGCGCGGAAACCATGACCCCCGCCGCCGCCAGTTCCTCCGCCCGCGCGCCGAGCCCCGGTACCGCCACCACCGCCGACCCGGGCGAGGGCACCGGGGTGTGACCCAGGGCCGCGACGCCCTCCCGGAAGAGGTCGGCGAGGGCGACGTTGTGGGCGTGGATCGCGGCGACCCCGATCGACTCCACGAGCGCGAGCGACTCCACCGCCCCCACGTAGCACAAGAACGCCGCCGAGGTGTCGAACCTCCGTGCGCTGGACGCGAATTGACTCACCGGCCCGTAGTTGCTCGCCCAGGTGTCCTCGGCCGCCAGCCATCCCGCCTGCAACGGCGGGGTGTACTCCTGTGCCTGTTCGGAGACGGTGAGGAAGGACGTGCCACGCGGGCACAGGAGGTACTTGAAGCCGCCGGCCACGGTGTAGTCGTAGAGCCCCGCCGAGGTCGGCAGCCAGCCGGCGGACTGCGACATGTCCAGCAGGGTCCGCGCGCCGTGCGCCGCGGCGGCCTCCCGTATCGCGGTGTCGTCGGCGACCCTGCCGTCCGCCGACTGCACCCCGGACCAGGCGACGAGCGCCGTCTCCGGACGGATTTCCCCGGCCAGGCGCTCCAGCCCCACGTACCTGACCTTGAGTTCGCCCCGTACCGAGAAGGGCGTGACGAGCGAGGCGAACTCGCCCTCGGGAAGCAGGACTTCGCTGCCCGGAGCGAGCGCCGCGGCCACCACCGACACATGCGCCGACACGGATGCGCCGATGGCGACGCGCTGCGCAGGAACGCCGAGCAGCCGGCCGAACGCCGCACGCGCCTGCTCGACGGTTTCGTAGGAGCCGGGGTTGTGGTCGCGGCCGGTGGCGTTCCGCTCGGCGAGCGCCTTGACCGCCTCGACGGTCCGGCGCGGAGCCAGCCCGTACGAGGAGGTGTTGAGGTACGTCGTCTCGGGGGCGAATTCGTCGGGAGCGAGGTTGCGCAGGGGCGATGGCGTCGTCATGCGGGCCACTGTGCCCCTGCGCCAACTCCCTTGTCCACAGGTCTTTTCCGTACCCGTTTCGGCCTGGTCTAGGCGCAGTTTCCGTCGGTGTCGCAGGTCGCGCCGTCGGCGGCGGCGGACGTCACCGGCTTCAGCGGGGCGCGGTCCTGCCAGGCCTGTTCCAGCGCCTGGGTGAAGACCTCGGCGGGCTGTCCGCCGGAGATCCCGTACCGGCGGTCGAGTACGAAGAACGGGACGCCGTTCGCGCCCAGTTCCGCCGCCTCCCGCTCGTCGCCGCGCACGTCGTCGGCGTAAGCGGTGGGGTCGGCGAGCACGCCGCGCGTCTCGGCCTCGTCCAGTCCGGCGGCCACGGCGAGCTTCACCAGGACCTCGTCGTCGAAGACGGAGGCCTCCTCGGCGAAGTTCGCGCGGTAGGCGAGGTCGAGCAGCCCGGACTGGCGGCCTCGCGCCTTGGCCAGGTGCAGGACGCGGTGGATGTCGAAGGTGGGGCCGTGGTCCCGGCCGTGGGTGCGGTAGTCGAGTCCTTCGGCGCGGGCGTGCGCGGCGACCGTCTCCTCCATGGCCTGCGCCTCCTCGCGGGTGCGGCCGTACTTGCGGGCCAGCAGGTCCAGCACCGGCGCGACATCGCCCTTGGCGCGGTCCGGGTCCAGCTCGAAGGAGCGGTGCACGACCTCGACGCCGTCGCGGTGCGCGAAGGCCGCCAGGCCCTTCTCGAAGCGGGCCTTGCCGACGTAGCACCAGGGACATGCGATGTCCGACCAGATCTCGACGCGCAGGGGCGCGGCGGGGGTGGAGCCGGTGACTGGGGGGACCGCGGGGCTGGCCATGTGTCTTCTCTCCGATGCAACAAGTCTCAACCACTCTCCCCAACCGTGCGGGGCCCACGTACATTCCCTCCATGCCTCTGCACATCTCCCTGCGCGAAGTGCGCGACAGCGACCTGCCCGTCTTCTACCGGCAGATGACCGACACCACGTCCCTGACGATGGCCGCCTTCACCAGCGAGGCTCCGGCGGACCGCGGGAACTTCGCCGCGCACTGGGCCCGGGTGCGGCGCGACCCGCGGGTGATCTGCTGGACGGTGGTGGGCGACGGGGAGACCGTCGTCGGGCACGCCTCGGTCTTCGGTCCGCCCGGGGAGCGGGAGATCACGTACTGGATCGGCCGCGAGTACTGGGGCCACGGGGTGGCCACCGCCGCGCTGCGGGCGTTGCTCGACCTGGTGCCGGACCGCCCGCTGCACGGGCGGGCCGCGGCGGACAACAGCGGATCGATCCGCGTCATGGAGAAGTGCGGGTTCGTGGTGACGGGGCGGGAGAGGGGCTACGCGAACGCGCGCGGCGAGGAGATCGCCGAGGTGGTACTGACACTCGCAGCCGTGCAGGGCTGAGGACGGACACCCCGGGACGCCCGCTTCCGGGCGCCGTCTCCCCCGTGCGGCGGAGGCGGATCGTCGGTACGCAGGAGGTGGCGGGGGCGGCCGGCCGGGAGTGTGGTGCGTATGACACAGACGACTCCGCTCATCCGGGATCCCCGCTCCGTGCCCCGCACCGGCCGCTCCCTGCCGCTCACCCCCGCCCGCCGCGTTCTGCGCGCCCTCGCCGTCCTCGCCTGCGTGCCGTACATCTCGCTCAAGGTCCTGTGGATCGCGGGCGGTCGGCTGGGCATCCCGGACGGGAGCGTGCTGCTGGAGCGGCCCGGGGCGATGGCCGCCGCGAACGCCGTCACCGTGGTGATGGACGCCTGCGTGATCGTTCTGGCGCTCCTGCTGACGCAGGCGTGGGGCCGGCGCGTCCCGGCCCCGCTGCTGGTGCTGCCGATGTGGGTGGCGACCGGGCTGCTCGCCCCGATCATGGCCGCGTTCCCGCTGCAACTGCTGGTGAAGGCGTTTGGCGGGGACGGGGAGGGTCCTGCCCCGGACGGCAGCGCGTCGTTCCTCGATCCGTGGGTCTTCGGCGTGGTGTACGGAGGCTTCATCGTGCAGGGCATCGCGCTGGGGGCGCTGTTCGTGCTGTACGCGAAGGAACGCTGGGCGCACCTGTGGCAGGGTCGGACCGGTCAGCTCCCGACCGCCGGCGGCGGGTCGACCGCTGTGGGTGGGATCGTCGCCGTCCTGGCGGTGGCTGCCGCCGTGCCGCAGGCGCTGCGGGCGGCGGGCGGGGATCCGGCGGGCGAGGGGCCGCTGTCGGTGGATCTGCGGATCGTGGAGGGTGTGCACGCGGGGTTCGCCGTGTGGTGCGCGGTGAGTGTGCTGGCGCTCCTGCTGCGGCCGGGACGGGGCAGGCGCACGGAACAGGGGGAGCGTACGGGGAGCGGGCTGCCGGTCAAGGTGGTGCTGTCAGCCGCCTGGGTGACGTCCGGGGCGGTCGGCTGCACGGCCGGGTGGATGCTCGTCACCCTGCCGTTCGCGGGCGCTGCCGCAGACACACCCGCCACGCTGACGCTGGTGTCCTACGCTGCCGAGGTGATCCTCGCTCTCTTTGCCCTCGTGGGCGGCACTGTCTTCCTCCTGCGACTGCACGAGCGGCACACGGCATGACGCACCGGGCGCTGTGGAGGAGGCTGTTCGGGCGGCGGGCCCGGGTCGGCTGGCTGCACCTGGTGGTCGGCGGCGCCCTGCTGATGCCGTTCTACCTGCTCGCCATGGTGGTCGTCGGACCCCTGGCCGGTGACGGCAGCCCCTTCGCCTCGGTGACGACGCAGCTCCTGTCCTTCGCGGCGACGCTGCCGCTGATCGCCGCCTTCGGCATGCTGGCCCCCGCCCGGCCGCTGTCCGTGGCGGCGATCCGCTCGCTCGGGCTGCTCGTGGACGTACGGGCGAACGGTGGGCCCGCGGCGGTACGGCCGCGGGGCGACGGGCTCGCGGAGGGTCCCGCCCGGACGCGGGCGGCCCGGCTGCGGGCCTCCGGGTGGTTCACGCTGCACTTGGCGCTCGGCGGGATCATCAGTGGAGCGACCCTCGCCCTGACGCCGTTCGCGGGACTGTTGCTGGTGCTGCCGTTCGTCCCCGCGCTGCGGGATTCCCCGTACGGCGTGCCGGAACTCGCCGGCCGGCAATGGCTGTTGGCACTCATGCCGGGCGTGGGGATCCTCTCCATGCTCGCGCTCGCCGCCGTGAGTGCGGCCTGCGCCGAGCTGCTCGCCCGGTCGGCCCCCGTACTCCTCGGACCGACGCCCGCCGACCGGGTGGCGGCGGCCGAGCGCCGGGCCGCGGACCTCGCCGTACGCAACCGGCTGGCCCGGGAGCTGCACGACTCGGTCGGGCACGCGCTGAGCGCGGTGACCCTCCAGGCGGGGGCCGCACGCCGGGTGCTGGACAGCGGGCGGGCGTCGGACGTGGAGTTCGTACGGGAGGCGCTGACCGCGATCGAGGAGACCACCCGGCGTACGGTCGGCGAACTCGACGCCGTACTGGGGGTGTTGCGGCGTGGTGAGGACGAAGCGGCCGGGATCGCCGGCCCGTCCCTGGAGACCCTGGACGACCTGTTGGCCCGCAGCGGTGTACAGGTCGCGCTCAGCGGGGACGGCGACCTCGCGAAGGTGCCGGATCAGGTGTCCCGGGAGGCGTACCGGATCGTGCAGGAGGGGCTGAGCAACGCGCTGCGGCACGCCGGAGCGGCGCCGGTGACACTGCGACTGAGCGTGCTGGACGAGGAGTTGGAGATCGTGATGGAGAATCCGCTGCCCCCCGAGGCCCCGGCGGTACGCCCGGGGGGAGGCCGGGGCCTGCGCGGCGTGGCCGAACGCTCGATCCTGCTGGGCGGCCGCACGGAGGCCGGCCCGCACCATGGGAAGTGGCGCGTCGTGGCACGGCTGCCCCTCACGGGCGGGCGGCTCCCCGCCGCCCGGGGCCCGGGGGACGAGAACGCACACCGCGAGGACCACCGGGACGGGAACGGCCGATGAACACCCCCGACGCCGAACCGCGCCCCGCGCATCCCGGCCCCACGCATCCCGACTCCGCCCAACCCGCCTGCGCGCCCCCCGCCTGCGCCCGCCCCACCTCCGTCCGTCTCGTCGTCGCCGACGACGAGCGCATGGTCCGTACCGCCCTGCGCGTCATCCTCGACGCCGAACCCGACCTGGAGGTGGTCGGTGAGGCGAGCAGCGGCGCGGAGGCGGTGTCGGTGGTGCGGGCGCTGCGGCCGGACGTGGTCCTGATGGACGTACGGATGCCGGGGATCGACGGAATCCGCGCCACCGAGCAGATCCTTGCCACGCACGCCGACCCGCCCCGGATCGTCGTCGTCACCACCTTCGAGAACGACTCCTATGTGTACGACGCGCTGCGCGCGGGCGCGGCCGGCTTCCTGCTCAAGCGGTCGGCGGCCGAGGACCTGGTGCGGGCGGTGCGCCTGGTCGCCCGGAGCGAGAGCCTCCTCTTCCCTGCGGCGGTACGGGCGCTGGCCGCCGCGTACGGCACCCGGAACCCGGCGGCCCCGCCCTGGGCGGCGCGGCTCACCGACCGGGAGGCCGAGGTGCTGCGGCTGCTGGCGAAGGGGCTGAGCAACGCGGAGATCGCGGCCGCCCTGGGCTTCGGGGCGGCGACCGCGAAGACCCACGTGGCGGCGGTGCTGGCGAAGACCGGGGCCAGGGACCGTACCCAGGCGGTGATCGTGGCGTACGAGTCGGGATTCATCCGCCCCGGCTGACAGGCGGGCGAGCGGACGGACCGGCGGGCGGCACCGGATGAGGAAAGCATGAGAATCGGGGCGTAACGGAACTCGTGCCCGGGCCCCGCTCGTCCTGCGTACAGGATGAACAAGACGATCAGGCACGCCGCCGCCTTCTGCCTGCTGCTCGTCCTCGCCCTGCTGGTGCGAGTGACCTGGGTGCAGGCGTACGAAGGCAAGGCCCTCGCGAACGACAAGAACAACCGGCGGAACGTGGTGGCGCAGTACGCGCAGCCGCTGGGGAACATCATCGTGGCCGGGTCCCCGGTCACCGGATCGAAGAAGACGGAGGGCAGCGACCTCGCGTACAAGCGCACCTACACCGACGGCAAGCTGTACGCCGCCGTGACCGGCTTCCGCTCGCAGGTGTACGGGGCCACCCAGCTGGAGGGGATCTACGGCAAGATCCTCGACGGCACCGACGACCGTCTCAGGACCCCGTCCGACCTGCTGACCGGAAGGACCCCCCGCCCCGGCAACGTGGTCACCACCATCGACCCGGCCGTGCAGAGGGCCGCGTACCAGGCCCTCGGCGACAGCAAGGGGGCGGCCGTCGCGATCGACCCGAAGAGCGGCCGGATCCTCGGCATGGTCTCCACCCCCTCGTACGACCCCTCGACGATCAGCGGGCAGGCCGACGGAGCGGCCTGGCAGAGGCTGAACGGCCAGGAAGAGGAGGACAAGGCGATGACCAACCGGGCGATGCGCCAGCCGCTGCCGCCCGGCTCCACCTTCAAGCTGGTGGTGGCGTCCGCGGCACTGGAGAACGGACTGTACGGGTCCGTGGACGTGCCGACGTCCAGCCCCGACCCGTACACCCTCCCCGGCACCCGGACCGTCCTGCACAACGAGAACCGTTCCGCCCCGTGCGAGAACGCGAGCCTGCGCACCGCGCTCAAGTACTCCTGCAACAACGTCTTCGCCAAGCTGGCCGTCGACCTCGGGCAGGACAAGGTGCGGGCGATGGCGGAGAGGTTCGGCTTCAACACGGACGAGCTGGACGTGCCGGTGCGGGCGTACGAGAGCGTCTACCCCACGGGCCTGGACAAGGCGCAGACCGCGCTGACCGGCATCGGCCAGTTCGACGTGACGGCGACGCCGCTCCAGATGGCGATGGTCTCCGCGGCCCTGGCCAACGGCGGTGAACTGGCCGCCCCGCACCTGGTGTCCGAGGTGACGGGCGCGGGCGGCGACGTGCTGGAGAAGCACGGGGACGGCGCGGGCACGAAGCGGATCGTCTCCGAGCGCACCGCGGAGCAGCTGCGCAGCGCCATGGTCACGGTCGTCGAGGACGGCACCGGCACCAACGCCCGCGTCCCGGGCGCGGAGGTCGGCGGCAAGACGGGCACCGCCCAGCACGGAGTGGCCAACAGCAAGACGCCGTACGCCTGGTTCACGTCGTACGCGAAGGACTCGTCGACCGGCAAGGAGGTCGCGGTGGCGGTCCTCGTCGAGGACTCGGGCGCGGCCCGCTCGGAGGTCAGCGGGAACGGCCTCGCCGCGCCGGTCGCGCAGAAGATGATGGAGGCGGCGCTGGACAGGTAGCGGCCGGGTGCGGTGCGCGGGCCCGCACCGCACCCTTGCTCGCCGCCCGGCTACTGCACCCCGGCCCAGCGCTTGACCGTCGCCTCGGCCTCGGCGCGCTGCTCCGGCGTCAGCTTGGAGATGAGCGCGCCGTGGTTGGTGTTCGGCGCGACGTACAGGTGCGAGTCGTGCTTGCTCGGGCGGTACCGCTCGGCGCTCCACGGGTCGTTCTGCCCGTACACGAACATCATGCGCTCGCCGCGGGTCTTCACCCAGCGGTCCACGTCCTTGGCGTCCCGGCCGCTGTACGAGGTCCGCATGCCGGCGGGCAGGAGGGAGTTGGGCTGGTAGATGTCCGGGTGGTTGCGGACGTCGCGCAGGTGCGGGAACCGGAGGTCGGCCCAGCCGAGCTGGGCGGCGGCCTGGCGGTAGTACGGGCCGGTGCCCGCGGGGCCCGCGTCGGCGTCCGAGTAGATGCTCAGACCGTGGCCCAGCGACCAGTCGTAGAGCTCCTGGTCGGTGGCCTTCCTGGCGTCGGGCACGGTCGGGCAGTCGGTGTGGGTACCGGACTGCCAGAAGTTCCAGACCTGGTCGAGGACGGAGAACTCGTAGGCCCGGTCGGTGGAGCCGAGCTGCTGGAAGGTGAGGCCCTGCTCCTTGGAGGTGGCCTCGAAGAGCGGCAGGATCGTCTTGCGGCGGACCAGCATCTCGCGCTGGACGGCGTCCAGGGCGGTGCGGCACTCGGCGGTGCCGACGGTCCTGAAGAACCGGTCGTAGACGTGGTCGTCGCGGTTGTTCGCGTCGTTCGGGGCGACGTACGCGACGACGGCGTCCAGGTCCTGCGGGTAGAAGCGCTCGTGGTAGACCTGCGTCATGCCGCCCTTGCTGGCGCCCGTGCCCAGCCACTTCGCCCGGTAGATCAGCTTCATCGCCTGCACGATGTTGTGCTCGTCCGCCGCCTGCTGCTGGATCGTCAGCTTGCGCCAGTCGATCTGCCCCGCCGCAACGGACTTGGCGAAGAACCGGTGCTCGACGCTGACCTGGTTGGCGTCCAGGAGGCGGGTCAGCTCGCGGGTGCTGGAGGACAGGGTGTAGCCGCCGGTGTAGTGGACCATGGGGGCGGTCTCCGCCTTGTGCCACAGGGTGAACTGCTGCTCGAAGGTGCCGCGGCGCGGGTTGTCGTGGTCAACGGGCTGCCGGAACGTGAGGGTGAAGAAGGGGCGGCCCTCCTTCTCGGTTTCCGAGACGACCGTCACCCGCGTGATCCTCTCCAGCTGCGCGCGGATGCCGTCACCCAGGGCCGCCTGCGCGGCAGGGCCGGTGACGGTGCCGGCGGCCGCCGCGGTGGCGCCACTGCCGGTGAGCACGCTGGTGGCGGCTATGAGACCGGCGCAGAACAGGGTGGGAAGTACCTTCGTACGCACGCTGAATTCCCCTCGGGCGGATGGTGACACGGAGATGTGTGCGTCACAGCCACGCATGCTATGCACGGCACCCGGTCCGCCGTCAGCCCCCGGACGGGAGGGCCCCGTCCTCCTCGCCTAGATGAATGAGTCCGATGTTTGTGCTGGTCGCGACCATGGCGAAGGGCGTCCGTTGGTCAGTGTGTGAAGACAGACCTGGACGCCCTTCTG
>NZ_JACHEM010000019.1 GCF_014207445.1 Streptomyces candidus
GGGGGGCGGGGGCCAACCCCCGGCACCGGGAGGCCCGGGGGGGGCCCCGGGCGGGGGGCGGGCCCCCCCCCCTACGGGGCGCGGGGGGGCCCCCCCCGGGGGGGGGCGCCCGACCGCGCGCGTCGCGGCAGGGGGCCGAAGTGGCCGCTGTGCCTATTCGATGACGAGCTCGACGGGGATGTTGCCGCGGGTGGCCTTGGAGTAGGGGCAGTACGCGTGGGTCTTCTCCAGGAGCGTCCGGCCCACTTCGCCCTCCAGGTGCTCCGGCAGTTCGGCCCGCATGATCACGGAGAGCCCGAAGCCGCCGTCGGTGTCCTTGCCGATGCTGACCTCGGCGGTCACCGAGACGTCCGAGACGTCGAGCTTTTCCTGCCGGGCCACGGAGCCCATCGCGCTGGCGAAGCAGGCGGCGTAACCGGCGGCGAAGAGCTGCTCGGGGTTGGTGCCGCGGCCGTTGCCGCCGAGGGCGACAGGGAAGCCGAGCGGCAGGTCGATCTGACCGTCGGAGCTGACGGCACGGCCCTCGCGGCCGTTGGCGGTGGCGACAGCGGTGTACAGCGCGTCCATGGGGTCCATCTCTCTTCGGTCGTCGGTCGGTGGAACGTATGACCACAACTAGAGCACACAATTCAATTGCGCACAACTTAATCACGCGCGGTACGCTGCCTCCATGGCGAAGGAAAAGGCGGAGAAGACGGCGGCCGGAACAGCCCAGGGAGACGCGGAGGACGCACGCGAGGTACGGGACGCACGGCATCCGCAGGACGTCCGGGACGAGGACTTCCTGCGCCTCGACCACCAGATCTGCTTCTCGCTGCACGCCGCGACGCGCGCCCTGAACGGCGTCTACCGCACGGCTCTGAAGGACCTGGGTCTCACCTACCCGCAGTACCTGGTGATGCTGGTGCTCTGGGAGGACGGCGAACTGCCCGTCAAGAGGATCGGCGAACGGCTGCGACTGGACTCGGGCACCCTCTCCCCGCTGCTCAAGCGCCTGGAGTCGGCGGGCCACGTGGAGCGCCGCCGCAGCCCCGACGACGAGCGCTCGGTCACCGTCCGGCCCACCGCGCAGGGTGCCGCGCTCCGGGCGCAGGCACTGGCCGTGCCGCGTGCCATCGCCGCGTCCACCGGGCTCACCCTGGCCGAGGTCGCCGACCTGCGCACCCGGCTCAACACCCTGACCGCCACCCTGGACGGCGCGGACCCCGTGGCGCTCGCCGGGGGCTGCGCGGCCGGCTGAGGTCAGTCCTCCGCCGTCCCCCGCGGGGACGCTCCGGTGAGGTCCGCACCGGTGGCGGCGTTGCGCCGGGAGTGCCCGACGCCGTGCCAGTCCAGGCACATGATGGTCGCGTCGTCCTCCAGGTGCCCGTCGTGCGCGGCGACGACCTTCGCGATCACCGTGCGGGCGGCCTCGCGCGGGTGCAGGCCGCCGGTACGTACGATCAGGTCCTCCAGGTCCAGGTCACCCGCGCTGTGCTCCAGCATGCCGTCGGTGAACATGAACAGCCGGTCGCCGTCCCGCAGGTCCAGCCGCTGCACCTGGTAGGAGTGCGGGAAGCGGAAACCGAACGGCATGTCGATCGCCACCTCCAGCTGCTCGACCTTTCCGTCCCGCAGCCGCAGCGGCCAGGGGTGGCCCGCGTTGATGAACTCGACGTTTCCGTCGTGCAGTCCGATGCGCAGGAGCTGACCGGTGACGTATCCCTGACGGCCGTGGTCGACCAGGGCCAGGTCGGCCTGCCGGGCCTGTTCGGCCAGGCCCTCGCCGGCCCGCCGGGCCCCGCGCAGCGCGCCCACGGCCAGCGTGGCGAGCAGCGCGGCGTCGACGTCGTGACCCATCGCGTCGGTGACGGACAGCTGCACGGTGTCGCGGTCGATCACGTAGTCGAAGGTGTCCCCTCCGACGTGGTCGGCGGGCTCCAGCGCCCCGGCGACCGTGAACTGGGCGGCCTCGCAGGCGAGGGAGGAGGGCAGCAGCCGGTGCTGGATCTCCGCGGCCAGGCTCAGCGGCCGGGTGCGGCGGCCCCACTGGTACACGTCGGTGTACGACCGGTTCGCGATGACGATGTAGGCCAGTGCGTGGGCGGTCTCGCCGATCTCCCGCATCGCGCTGTCGTCGGGCTCCGCGGAGAGGAAGAGTTCCAGCAGACCGATGGCGTCCCCGCGATTGGTGACCGGAGCGACGACCCGCACCCCGCTCGCGCCCTCCCTCCGCGCGGTGGCGGGCCGCTGGGTCCGGATCACCTCGTCGTACAGGGTGCCGCGCAGGGCGATGCGCCGGACCGGTTCGTCGGTGTCGACGTCGCCGGCGACGCCAAGACGCACCACGGAGGTGCCGGTGAAGTCCATGATGAGGAAGGTGACCTCGGTCGCGTCGAGGCGTTGGCGCAGCATGCGGGCGACGACGTCGAGCGATTCCACCGGAGGTGCGGCCTCCGCGGCGGCGAGCGCCCCGGCGAGTCCCACGGCCGGGGGGCGGCCGTCGGCATCCGGGGCAGGCGGAGCTCCGGCCGGCCGGCCGGAAGCCGGCGGATGCGTGTTCACCTGGGGCGTCTCCGTTGCTCTGGTGCCTGGTCGTCACGCGCGGAGGGCGCACCGGACACCGGGCCCGGCCGGCCGCGAGAACGCACCCGGGGCACGCGTCGCACCGCATCGGGCGGCAGCCGCCGCACCAACCTACCGCGCCCGCCCCGCGGCGCCCCGCCGCACGTCTGCGGACGGCACGGGCACGAGGCCGACCGCGCCGTCCCGTACACCCGGAACGGGCCCTCCGGGACGACCGCCGGGTCAGGGCCGGTAGACCTCGCCGGGCCGGGGCACGGCCGGGGACATCAGCTGGGAGAACGTGACGAACGTGTATCCCTTCGCCCGGAGTTCGGAGATGATCCCGGGGACCGCCGGAATCGTGCCGGCGTACCGCTCGTGGAGCAGGATGATCCCGTCGCGTTCGGTCTGGTCGAGAACACGCTGCTTGATCAGGGCGCTGTCGGTGGTCTGGAAGTCCTTGGCCGTGACGCTCCACAGGGCCTGGGCGAGGCCGAGTTCCCTGAGTACGTCGGAGACGTCGTCGTTGGTGGCGCCGCCCGGCGGGCGCAGGAGGTTGGGGACCTTGCCGGTGGCGGCCTCGATGTCCTTCTGCACCGGCTCGACCTCCGCGCGGATCTCGTCCGGCGTGAGTTCGGTGAGGTTCTTGTGCGTCAAGGTGTGGTTCGCGACCTCGTGCCCCTCCTTCGCCATCCGGGTCACGGTCTGCGGATAGGTGTCGGTGTGGCCCTTCCCCTGGAGGAAGAAGGTCGCGGGTACCTTCTCGCGCTTCAGGACGTCCAGCAGTTTCGGCGTCGGGGCGCTGGGACCGCCGTCGAAGGTCAGCACCACGCACTTTGCCTCGGCGCAGTCGACCGGCCCTGCGGCCCTGCCGTCGGCGTCGTCGCGCGCCTCGGCGGGCGAGATGACGCCGGTGAGCGTGCTGCACGCGGTGAGGACCGGCAGGAGGGCGGCGGCGAGGAGCAGGCCCGTGGTACGGGTGAGGCGGGTGCGGTTCATGACTCTCATCATCGGCCCCGCCTCCGGGCGCGGCGCAGGGGGTTCGCCGCAGGGAGTGCGCGCGGCGCGCCGGGAGGGTACGCCGTCCGGGCCGCCACCCGCCCGACGGGACCATCAACTCGCTGATTCGGCAGGGGAGTTGGCCGGGCCGATGCGTCCAGGCAGTGGCCCGCGATCGGCCGGATGTCGTCTGTTCAGGGGTGTGCGGCGTCAGTAGCGTGTGCGCCCTTCGCACTCCTGGGGGTCTCGTGCACGGTCTCCGTACGTTCGTCGCCTGCCTCGTGCTCTCCTGCACCGCGGTCATGTCGCCCGCCGGCGCCGGGACGGTCGCCGCGGCCGCGCCGCCCCGCTGGTCGGCCCTGCCGGTGCCGGCGGCGGCCCCGGCCGTGTACGTGGCCGACCTCGCCGCCCGCGGGCCCCGCGAGGCGTGGGCGACCGGCTCGGAGTCCGGACCGGACGGCCCGCGGCCGGTGCTTCACCGGTGGGACGGCGCCACCTGGAGCCGGGACGCCACCTTCCCCGGGGCCGGGCAACCGGGCCGGCTCGGCAAGGTGCAGTTCGTCGGCGACGAGACGTGGGTCTTCCACCACCGCGACGGAGCGGGCGAGATCCTGCGCCGGTCGGCGGATGGGTGGACCGTCGTGCCGCTGCCGCAGACCCTCTGGTACTACCAGGACTTCACCGCGGTGCCGGGCGCCGCGTGGGTGGTCGGCGAGGACGACAGCGGGCTGAAGGTGCTGCACTACGACGGTTCCCGCTGGACCGCGCAGAGGGCCCCCGACGGCGTGCTGTCCCTGCGGGGGATCACCGCCCGCAGTGCCACCGACGCGTGGGCGTGGGCGGACACCGCCGCGGGGGCAGCCGTACTGCGCTGGGACGGTACGACGTGGCGGGACGCGCAGGTGCCGCTGCCGCCTGACAGCAACGTGTACACAGTCCTTCCCGAACCGTCCGGCCGGGTCACCATCGGCGGCAGCCAGTACGCCGACGGCGTGAACCGCACGTACCTGACGACCGGCAACGGGCGTACCTGGCGCACCACTTACCCGCCCCTGGACAACGCCTCCGCCGAGGACATGGTGCGCGGCCCGGACGGCGCGCTGTGGCTGCCGGTGCGCAGCGACCGCGCGTTCCAGTCCAGGTACGCCCGGGTGGACGGCTCGCGCACCGGCTTCTCCTACGGACCCCGGCGCACGCACGCGATCGAGGTCCAGCCGCGTGCGCTGGCGTCGGCCGGCTCCACACTGCTGTCCTTCGGGACCGTCGAGATCTACGGCTCCAAACCGAACCTGATGAGCGAACGACTGGGAGGCTGACCATGGCACGGAGACTTCTCGTCGCGGCCCTCGCGGTCGCCATGACCCTCGTTCCCGTCGCCGCGGCGGACCCTCTGACCTGGCAGCACGTCCCGGTGCCCGCACAGGTGCGCCCGCAGGCCGGGCTGAACGAGGCCGCGGCGACCGGACCCGAGCGGGCGTGGGCGGTGGGCACGGACGCCGTCGGCCGCACGGCGCCGGGCTTCCCGCTGCTGCTGCGGTGGAACGGCACCGCCTGGCAGCGCCAGAGCCTTCCCGGCGCCGCCTGGCAGGGCGAACTGCTGTCGGTGGCCGCCACCTCGGCGTCCGAGGCCTGGGCGGTCGGCCGCGACACGGCGGGCGGCACCCGGTTGCTCCGCCTCGACGCCTCCGGGTGGCGGGAGGACCGGGCGCCGCGCGGCGTCGCCGTGACCAAGGTCGTCGCGGGCGGCGGTGAAACCTGGCTGATCGGCTCCCGGGACGGCGCGCAGGCACTGCTGCGCCGGGACGGGCGCACCTGGCGGGACCTGCCGGTGCCGCCCGGCTCGGTGTACGGACTGCACCTTTTGGCGGCCGACGACGTCTGGGCCGCGGGCTCCTCCGGAGCGGGCGCGACCGTGTCGCACTGGGACGGGCAGGCGTGGCAGCAGACGGTCGTGAACGGCTTTCCCCGGTCGGGGGTCGGCACGGTACTCGCGGTCTCCCCGACCGAGGTGTGGGCGGGCGGCTCGGCCGGGTTCATCGGCGGACCGGTGGGCCGGCCGATTCCGCCGCTGCTGATGCGCTGGAACGGCACGGAGTGGACCCGGGTGGCCGTGCCCACCGACTTCGGCGGCATCACCTCGCTGGCACCCAGCGCTTCCGGCGGGCTGGGCTGGGTCGCGGTGGCCCGCTCGCAGAAGTGGGGGTCGCCCGGCGGCCGGCCCCCGCTGGTCCCCGGGCCCGCGTTCCTCGCCTGGGACGGCTTCGCGTTCACCCCGTACGACGAGCCGGCCGTGGCCGGGGAGGGCGCCTCCTCGGTGCTGACGCTGGCCCCGGTGCCGGGCGCCGCGACGGTGTGGTCCGTGGGCCGCGCCGCCGGCCCCGAGGGCACCTTCGCACCGCGCGTCCTGCGCTTCGGGTGAGGTGCGAGGGGATCGGGTGCGCGGGCGGCGGGGGCTTTCTGCGAGCCGGGCGGCGAGATCCCGCCGCCGCACCCCGCCGCCGGCCTCGGCCGTCGCGCTGAGCCGCCCGCACAATTCCGACAACTCCCTTGGCTCGCAAGCGACTTGTCCCGCCGTGCCTCTTGTCCGAACGTACCGGCGCCTCGTACGACATCCGGCTCGACCCCACGCCCAAGAAGGACGGGGTGAACCGGACCGAGATCATGATCTGGTTCCACCGGGTCGGCCCGGTCCAGCCCATCGGGTCGCCGGCCGGGACCGCCACTGTCGGCGGTCGCACCTGGGAGGTGTGGTCCGGCAACAACGGCGGCAACGACGTGCTTTCCTTCCTCGCCCCGGCGGCGATCCCCGAGTGGAGTACGCCGACGCCCGGAGCCTGCCAGGTGCGTTGCGCGGCCCAGTCCTGGCCGGGCGGCTTCGTCGCCGATGTGACCCGCACCAACACCGCCGCGACGCCGGTCGACGGCTGGCGGGTCCGGGGCGCGCCAATGCACCGGGTGCGTCCCGGATCGGGCTCAGAAGCTCCAGGAGACGGCGTTGTTCAGGTCGACGACGGCCACCAGGACCACGAGGTCGGCGACACCGAGGACCATCCCGAGCCAGGCCCGGTACCGGCGGGTGGTGCCGCGCCGCAGGGCGAGGGTGGCGAGTACGAGGGCCGCCGGGCCCAGGACGACGCTCATGGTGAGCAGTCCCACCACGCCGAACACGAAGGAGGCGACCGCCATCCCGTCCGCGTCGTGCAGACCGACGCGGCGGGTGCGGCCGGGGGCGGGGTCCGCGGCGGGGCGGCCGGCGCCGGCCTGCGGGGCGTCGGCGCCTCCGGCGGGGGCGGTGCGGGTCCCGGTGGGCGCGGTGTGCTGCATGGTCGTGCTCCTTTCTCGTAGGCCGGTCGAAGGTCCGGCGTGCTGCCCGGAGCGGTCCTCAGCGGTGTCGGCGTTCCCGGACCGCGAAGACCAGCAGCCAGCAGCCGATCACCGCGGCGGCGACCAGGGAGACGGGCGGGGGCAGATGGGCGACGGGGCCCAGCAGAACGCCCAGGAGCAGGAGGGCGGCGACGAGTGCGATCACTGGCTCAACACCTCGCAGAGCGGGAGGAGAACGATTTGAGTGAACAGTTGTTACTACACTTGTCCACTGAAGCAGATCCCCATGCTTCCTTTCCTCGGAGAACGACTGTTTACTGGATGACATGAGTCACATCGCGGAGACCGCACCCGGGGCGACGGGGGCCGTCGGCGTCCGGCAGGCCCAGAAGTTGAGAACCCGTCAGGCCCTGATGGACGCGGCACTCCGCCTGCTGGAGCACCAGAGCCTGAGCAGTCTGGGCCTGCGCGAGGTGACCCGGGCCGCCGGTATCGCCCCCACCGCCTTCTACCGGCACTTCAAGGACACCGCGGAACTCGGCGTCGCCCTGGTCGAGGAGTCGCTGGGCGGACTGCACGGCGCCCTCCGCACCGGCCTGTCCGCTCCCGACCCGGGCGACAGCGAGGCCAGGATCGCCCTCACCGTCGGCCTGATCGCCGACCTCACGCGGTCCGCCCCGGCGCACGTACGGTTCGTGGCCCGTGAGCGGCACGGCGGTGTGCAGCCGGTGCGCCGCGCGATCGGGGACCAACTGCGGCTGTTCGCCGAGGAGGTGGCCGACGCGCTCGGCGCACTCCCGGACTCGGCGGGCTGGCCGCGCGAGGACCTGCTGATGCTGGCGGGGATCTACGTCGACCACATGGTGATGACCGCGTCGGCCTTCCTCGCTGCCGGTCCCGACGGCGAGCAGTCCACCGCCGAGCTCGCCCGCCGCCAACTGCGCCTGGTCGGCCTGGGCCGCCGCCACTGGCTGGATGGTTAGCCGCGATGCTCGGCGGGTCGGACCCCGGCTCCGTACAGGCCGGGCCCCGACCGGCTGCCGGTCAGGCCGTGGCGCGCTGCCGGGCCTGCCATTCCGGTGCGAGGAGCCCGAGGACGACTTCGTCCAGGAACTCGCCCAGCACCCACGCGGAGGAGCGCAGCACGCCCTCGCGGGTGAACCCGTTCCGCTCGGCGGCGCGCAGCATCGCCGTGTTGTCGGCGAGCGTCTCGATCTGGAGGCGCCGCAGGCCGCGCACGACGAAGCCGTAGTGGCACAGCACGGCCACCACGTCCGTGCCGTAGCCCTTGCCGCGTGCGGACGGGAGGATTCCCAGGCCGACGTGCCCGCCCCGGTGGTGTGCGTCGATGCCCCACAGGGTCGCGGTGCCGACCAGAGCGTCGCTCTCCACGTCCACGACGGAGAACGAGACGTTCATGACGTCCAGGCCGTCCACGTGCAGCCGGGGGTCCTTCGCGTCCGGGGGCATCGGCGTCCACGGCCGCGCCGCCGCCCGGGAGCCCGTGACGGCGTCGTCGTAGAGCCCGGTGCGCAGCAGCGGGATGTCCTCTTCGTGCCGGGCCCTGAGCGCGACCCTCCTGCCAGTCAGCATGCACGCTTCCTATCGGAACGGTCCCACCTGCGGCAACACCTTCGCCGATCTTGTCGGTGGAGGTGCCCGCCGGGGACCGTCACCCCGTCGTGCGCAAGAGCGGCCCGTCGCGGCCGATGATCCCCCGGCGAGGGGGTACGCGGGAGGGCATGACCGTCTACGGGTTTCACGCCTCGCACGAACAGGTGCCGCCCGCCGTCCTGTTGGCGGCGGCCGTCCAGGCAGAGCAGGTCGGTTTCACGGCCGCGATGTGCTCGGACCACTTCTCGCCCTGGAGCGCACGTCAGGGTGAGTCGGGGTTCGCGTGGTCGTGGCTGGGAGCCGCGCTGCAGGCCACCGAGTCCCTTCCGTTCGGGGTGGTGAACGCCCCCGGCCAGCGCTATCACCCGGCGATCGTCGCGCAGGCGATCGGCAGCCTGGCCTCGATGTATCCGGGCCGCTTCTGGGCAGCGCTGGGCAGCGGGGAGGCGTCCAACGAGCACATCACCGGCGCGCCGTGGCCCCGCAAGGACGTGCGCAACGCCCGGCTGCGGGAGTGCGTCGACGTCATCCGGGCCCTGCTGCGGGGCGAGGAGGTGAGCCACGACGGCCTGGTGACCGTGGACCGGGCCCGGCTGTGGACCCGGCCGGACACCGTGCCGCCGCTGGTGGGGGCCGCGTGCAGCGAGGCGACCGCACGGTGGTGCGCCGAGTGGGCGGACGGGCTCATCACGGTGAACGCCCCCGTCGAGCAGCTCCGCCGCATCGTCGACGCCTACCGGTCGGCGGGCGGCGCGGGACCCCTGCACCTCCAGGTCCATGTGAGCTGGGCCCCGGACCAGGACACCGCGCTCGCCCTCGCCCACGACCAGTGGCGCACCAACGTGCACGGGCCGCCCGTGAGTTGGGACATCGACTCGGCGGACGTCTTCGACGTGGTCAGCGAGCACGTCACGCCCGAGCAGGTGGCCCGTTCGGTGAACGTCTCGGCCGATCTGGGCCGGCACGCGGCCTGGCTCCAGGAGTACGCCGACCTCGGCTTCGACGCGGTCATGGTGCACCACGTGGGCCAGGAACAGAGCGCGTTCCTGGACGCCTTCGGCAGCGAGGTGCTGCCGCAGCTCAAGGTCACCCCCGCACCCTCCTACACGGCAGGCGGTTCCCGATGAGGCTCACCCGTACGTCCGACCTGTGGTGGAAGAACGCCGTCGTGTACTGCCTGGACGTGGAGACGTACCAGGACGGCAACGGCGACGGCACCGGTGACTTCGCCGGTCTCACCCAGCGCATCGACCACCTGGTGCGGCTGGGCGTCACCTGCGTGTGGCTGATGCCCTTCTACCCGACCCGCGAACGCGACGACGGCTACGACATCACCGACTTCTACGGCGTCGATCCGCGCCTGGGCACCCTCGGCGACTTCACGGAGTTCGTCCGTACCGCACGCGACCGGGGCATCCGCGTCATCGCGGACCTGGTGGTCAACCACACCTCGGAGCACCACCCCTGGTTCCAGGACTCCCGTTCCTCGCGGGACTCCGACCACCGCGACTGGTACGTGTGGGCGGACGAGCCGCCGAAGGACGGCCCCGAGGGTGTCGTCTTCCCCGACGCCGAGGACAGCGTGTGGGAGTACGACGAGCCGACCGGCCAGTACTACCTGCACCGCTTCTACAAGCAGCAGCCGGACCTGAACATCGCCAACCCCCGCGTCCGCGACGAGATAGCCCGGATCATGGGCTTCTGGACCCAGCTGGGCCTGTCCGGCTTCCGGGTGGACGCGGTGCCGTTCCTGCTGGAGACCGACGGGCAGCAGGACGCCGGACAGCTGCCGGACCCGCACGAGTACTTGGCCGATCTGCGGGCCTTTCTGGGCCGGCGCAGCGGGGAGGCGGTACTGCTCGGCGAGGTGAACCTGCCGTACGAGGACACGGCGCTCTTCTTCGGCGAGCCCAGCTCCGGCCGGGGCGACGAGCTCACCATGTGCTTCGACTTCATCGGCATGCAGCAGATGTACCTCTCGCTGGCGCGGGGCGAGGCGGCCCCGCTGGCCCGCAGTCTGCGCGAGCGGCCGGCCGCCCCCCGGGACGCGCACTGGGCGACCTTCGTGCGCAATCACGACGAGCTCACCCTCGACAAGCTCTCCGACGCCGAACGCGCGGAGGTCTTCGCCGCGTTCGGCCCGGAGAAGGAGATGCAGCTCTACGACCGCGGTCTGCGCCGGCGGCTGCCGCCGATGGTGGACGGCGACCGGCGCCGTCTCGAACTCGTCTACAGCCTCCTGTTCACCCTGCCGGGCACCCCCGTGCTGTTCTACGGCGAGGAGATCGGCATGGGTGAGAACCTGGCCGCGGAGGGCCGCCAGGCCGTGCGTACGCCGATGCAGTGGACGTCGGACAAGCTCGGCGGCTTCTCCACCGCCGACCCGGCCACCTTCCCCAACCCGGTCGCGGACGGTGCGTTCGCCCCGGACAAGGTCAACGTCCACGACCAGTCCCGCGACCCGGACTCCTTCCTCTCCCACATGCGGCTGCTCGTCGAGCGCTACCGGGAGTCGCCGGAGCTGGCCTGGGGCGACTTCGAGCTGCTGGACAGCGGGAGCCCGGCCGTCCTGGCCCATCTCGGCTCGCTGCCGGAGGGCGCGGTGCTGGCGGTGCACAACTTCTCCGGCGAGGCGGCCTCGGCAACCCTGTCCGTGCCGGGCCTCGGCGAGGACGGCGAACTGACGGACATCTTCACCGCGGCCACGCTCGGCACCTCCGCCGACAAGCGCGTGCGGGTCGACCTGGAGCCCTACGGCTACCGCTGGCTACGCGTGGCGACGGACCGGGACGACCCGGACCGGACGACCGCCTGAGGTGGGGAGCCGGGCGGCCCCGGTGCTGCTGCCGGGGCCGGTCCCCGCGCCCCGCGTCAGGTCCGGCGGAGGTAGTGCGCACGCCCCTCGTCGTCGAGGCCGACGGGACGATCTTCGGGGATGATGCAGAACTCGTTGCCCTCGGGGTCGGCCATCACCAGGAACCCGCTGTCCGCGTACTCCTCCAACCGGCGTCCGCCCAGGGCCTCCACGCGCTGCTGCTCGGCCTCCGGGTCCCGGGCGGAGACATCGACGTGCATACGGTTCTTGACCGACTTGGCCTCGGGGGTCTTCTGGAAGCCCAGGGTGATGCCGTTCTCGCGCCGCAGCCACACATAGGGTCCGGTACGGCTCACGACCGGCCTGCCGAGCAGTTCGGACCAGAACGCGGCGAGCAGCTCGGGGTCGGCGGCGTCGACGACAAGGGCGTTGACGCGCAGGGGTGCTTCGGTCACGGTCGTGTCCTTCCCGGTCCTTCGCGGCCCCCGCAGAAGCGAGGCGTGCTCCCGACCGTACCGCCGCCTGCCGGTGTGCCGGCGCGTACCGCGTTCCCGGGTCCGTGAACCGGTCCGTCGGCTCAGTCCGTGAGCATGCCGTTGCGGAGCCGGGCGAGGATGCGGGTCAGGACCCGGGAGACCTGCATCTGCGAGATGCCGAGGACCTCGGCGATCCTGGTCTGGGTGAGGTCCTGGCCGAAGCGCAGGGACAGGATGTGCCTGTCCCGTTCGGAGAGAGAGGCGAGGAGCGGGGCCAGGGTGTGCAGGTCCTCGACGAGTTCCATGCCCGGGTCGTCGGAGCCGAGGAGGTCGGCGTAGGAGAGCGCCGCCTTGTTGCCCTGTGCCTCACCGGTGTCGGAGGGCAGGTCCAGCGAGCCCGCGGTGTAGCCGTTCGCCGCGACCAGCCCGTCGATGACCTCCGCCTCGGGGAGGTCGAGGTGGTCGGCGAGCTCGGCGACGGTGGGGTCGCGGTCCAGGGCGGTGGCCAACTGCTCCTTGGCCTTGGCCAGTTCCGTACGCAGCTCCTGGAGCCGGCGCGGCACGTGCACCGCCCATGTCGTGTCCCGGAAGAAGCGCTTGATCTCACCGGTGATGTACGGGACGGCGAAGGAGGTGAACTCCACCTCGCGACTCAGGTCGAACCGGTCGATCGCCTTGATCAGGCCGATCGTGCCGACCTGCATGATGTCCTCCACCTCGCCGTTGCCACGGCTGCGGAAGCGGCGCGCGACGAACCTGACCAGCGACAGGTTCATCTCGATGAGGGTGTTGCGCGCGTACTGGTACTCGTGCGTGCCCTCCTCCAGCTCCTGGAGCCGGTCGAAGTACAGCCGGGAGATCCGGCGGGCGTCCTTGGGGGCCACGGTCTGCGGATCCGTGATCCGCGGCAGCTCCGTGTCCGTACCGTTGCCCCGCACGCCTGCTTCCCGTACTGCCGACATCGTCCCGTCCCCTCTCGAAACCCCGTTGCGTTTGCGGTTCGCCTTGCAGCCAGCATGGCCCGGGATGTGGGGCAGCACACACGGACGAAAGGCCCGCCCACCCCTGCCGAAGGGCCTTTTTCCCCAGGTGACGCAGGTCCCGGGCCACCGGGTCCGGGACCCCGCGGCCACCGCCCCCGGGGCCCGTCGGGCACCGCCCCGCTCCACGACCGCACGGACCTGTGTTTTGATGTGCAGAAATGCTGAAAGCCGGACGGGGCGGGCAGGAGTCGAACAGCGTGGCAGGGATGCCAGGGGCGGTCGTGCCGCCCGACCAGGGGACGGCGGGGCGGCATGCCAGCGTCGTCTACTCCGACGACCGGCAATGGGCCGCGCACCTGTGCGCGTTCGTGCGGGGCGGGCTGGAGCGGAACGAGCAGATGCAGTACTTCGCCGACGCCACCGACCCCGAGCAGGTGCTGCACGCCCTCGCCGACGACGGGATCGACGCGGCGGAGGCCGTACGGCGGGGGCAGCTGACCGTGTCGACCGCGGCCCGGACGTACCTGGCGGGCGCGGTCTTCGACCCGGATTCCGTGTTCGCCCTCTGGGACGAGGGGGTGGACGCGGCCGCCGCGAACGGTTACCGGGGGCTGCGGGTCGTGGGCGAGATGTCCTGGGGTACAAGGAACATCGCGGGCGCCGACCGTCTGCTGGAATACGAACTGCGGATACACCACGAGGTTTTTGAGCGGCTGCCACTGACGGCGTGGTGCTTCTACGACCGTCGTCTGGTGTCCGACGAGGGAGTGAACGTGCTGGCCGGCGCCCATCTGACGCACCGGGGAGGCTCTGCCGCCGGGACCGCGCTGCAGGTGGCCCCGCTGCACGACTCCCCGGGATTCCTGCTGAGCGGTTCGGCCGGTTACGACACGCGCCGCGTCATCGACGCCACCGCCGCCGCCGTCTCGCACGCTCCCACCCCCCGCCTGGAACTCGACCTCTCCGACCTGCACCACGTCGACGCCGCGTCCCTGGCCACGCTCGCCGAAGCGGCGGGCCGGCGGCCCGGGGGCGTCCCGTTGCAGCTCAGAGAGGCGCCGGAGGCGCTGCGGCGGCTGCTGGACCTGTTCCCCGAGCTGGGCTCCGCGGTGGAGGTCGTCGGACGATGACCACTCACCCGAGCGTGGCCGCCGAGCACGGCGCCCAGTCCCCCTTCTTCCACCCGGCCCTCTTCTACAGCACGCAGGACGAATACCTCGCGGGCGTCGGTTCGTACGTCCGCGACGCCGTGGCCGACGGGCAGTCCGTCCTGGTGGCGGTGCCCGCCCCCGCCCTCGCTGTGCTGCGCGACGATCTCGGCGACGCCGGCCGGGACGTCAGCTGGGTCGACATGACCCTCGCCGGACGCAACCCGGGCCGCATCCTGTCCATGCTCCAGGAGTTCGCCGACCGTCCGCGCGGGGCCCACGACCGGGTGTCGATCGTCGGCGAGCCGATCTGGGTCGGCCGCACCCCCGCCGAGGCCGCGGAGGCGACGCGGCACGAGGCGCTGATCAACCTGGCCTTCGAGGGGCGCGAGGCCGCCATTCTCTGTCCGTACGACACCGCGCTGCCCGAGGACGTACTGGCGCTTGCCTACCGCACGCACCCCGTCGTGGGCGGCCCCGGCCCGTACCGGGCCAGTTCGGGGTACGCCGACCCCCACGACGTGTGCCGCGACTGCGACCTCCCGCTGCCCGAACCCGCCAGCGCGGTCGGCGTGGAGTTCGACGAGGACGGGCTGGGACGTACGCGGGACGAGGCCGACCGGTGGGCGGCAGCCGCGGGTCTGTCCTCGGCCCGCCGTGCCGACTGGCTCCTCGCCGTCGGCGAGGCGACCAGCAACTCCGTGCGCCACGGCGGCGGCAGCGGACGGCTGCGCATGTGGCGCGACGGCGACTCCCTGATCGCGGAGATCAGCGACCGGGGCTTCCTGGCCAACCCGCTGACCGGCCGTCGCCGCCCCGACCCGTTCGCCGCGTCCGGCGGCCGGGGTGTGTGGATCATGCACCAGCTGTGCGACCTGGTGGAGATCCGGGCGGGGGCGGAGGGACTCGTCCTGCGACTCCACCTGCGCATGGGGTAACAGGGCACGGCCCCGACGGAACCTGCCCTGCGAAGGCGCCGGCGGGGCGGGTGCGATCTGCGGGCCTGCCTGCGGGGCCGGTGCGATCCTCGGGCTGGCCCGCGTGCCGGAGCGATCGGCGGGCTGATCCACGGGCCGGTCCGCGGGACGGCGCCACCCCGCGGTCCCGCGCACCCGAGCGGTCCACGGGGCGTTCTGTGGGTCGGTGCGGCCGGCGCCTCGCGGCGGTCGGCGCGGGTCCGGCCGTGCGCCGCGTCCCGTGGAGCGTCCGGGACGCCGTGCGTCAACGGCGGGTCGCCACCAGCATGCGGCAGCGCGGGGCGCCGTCGGGGCGGCGGCCGAGTTCGTCCAGGGCGTACGTCTCGACGCCGAATCCCGCGGCGGTCAGTTCCGCGGTGACGTCACCGAGCCGGAAGCCCCGGTAGTACATGACGAACGGCGGTTGCCGGAGCGCGTTGCGCACCCGCATCACCGTGTCGAATCCGAGCATGGCGAGATGGGCGCCCGAGCCGGGGCGGGCGGGGGCCGGCAGCGGGAAGGCGAACCGGCCGCCGGGCCGCAGCACCGCGTGGACCTGCTCGAAGAGCGCGGGGCGCAGGGCGGGCAGGAAGTGCCCGAAGGCGCCGAAGCTCACCACCAGGTCGAAGACCGGGCCGAACGGCAGCGCGAGCGCGTCGCCGCGAACCCAGTGCGCGGGTACGGGAGTCGGCGGTCGCCGCCGTGCCACGTGCAGCATCCCCGCGCTGATGTCGACGCCGGCCACCCGCTCGCGGCACACCTCCGTCAGGACGTCCGCCCCCGCGCCGGTACCGCAGCACAGGTCGAGACCCGTGCCGAACGGCCCGAGTTCACGCAGGAGCCGCGTCACGGGGGCGAGGACCGTGTCGGGGGTGCGGAAGGGGGTGTGGTCGAACTTCGGGGCGAGCAGGTCGTAGCCGTGCTCGACGGAGGACAGCGCCTGCACGGCGAGTTCGCGGAGAGTAGGACCCTGGGGTGTGAACATCGCGCCCAGCATAGGCCGCGACATCGCTTCTCCCCGGGCCGCGTCACTCCTTCGTTCCCGGCATCTGCCACCGCTTCGTACCCGGGGGCAGAACCGTTCGCACCGGTCCGCGGGTCTGCGTGGCCACGGACCGGCTGGCCCGCAGGCCCGCTCGGTCACAGCACGGACCGGCTGGCCCGCAGGCCCGCTCGGTCACAGCCCCGCTGACCCGCTCGGCCACGGACCCGCTGTGCCACGGGCCGCGCGGCCGCTCGCGGCGGCGACGGGGTGCCCGCTCCGGAAGCGGCGCCCGGCATGGGTACCCCTGTGGTACGGTGCGTTCAGCACTTGTGTACGCCCCTTCTGTGGCGCCGGTGCATTTCTCCTCCGCGGTCACCTTGCTACCGGTCTCCGGAGCACTGTTCCCCGCTCTCCCGCAGGGCCACGTCGTTCGCATCTCGCGTCGTCCGGCCCGCGTTCTCCCACCGGCCGCGGACTTCTCCGTCCGCCCCGCGAGGGCCTCGTGCCCCGCCGTCCCGCCGGACTCACCCCCCCGCACACGTTTTCGTCACCCGCGTCCTCGAAAGGACCGACTCCCCATGACCACCACACTCACCACCTCACGCACCTCCTCGTCCGCCCCGCCGGTCCCGGCCTCGGGCGTCCTCGATCTCGCCGCAGGGGGCCACGGCTTCCTGCGCGGCACGGCCCTGGAACCCGCTCCGCACGACGTGCAGGTGCCCGCCTCGCTCATCCGCCGACTCGGCCTGCGCAAGGGCGACCTGGTGAGCGGCGCCTGCGGCAGGCCGCACACGCTCGCCCACGTCGACCTCGTGAACGACGCCCCGCAGGACGCCGCGCGCCGCCCGCACTTCCGTGACCTCACCCCGCTGCACCCGCGCGAGCGGCTGCGGCTGGAGAGCCCGGCCGGCGGCCTCGGCGCACGCCTCGTCGACCTGGTGGCCCCCGTCGGCAAGGGGCAGCGCGGGCTGATCGTCGCACCGCCGAAGACCGGCAAGACCGTACTGCTCCAGCAGCTCGCCGCCTCCGTCTCCGCCAACCACCCCGAGGCACACCTCATGGTGGTGCTGCTGGACGAACGGCCCGAGGAGGTCACCGACATGCGGCGCAGCGTGCGCGGCGAGGTGTACGCCTCGACGTTCGACCGGCCCGCCAAGGCGCACATCGCGCTCGCCGAACTGGCCGTGGAGCGCGCCAAGCGGCTGGCCGAGGAGGGACGCGACGTCGTGATCCTGCTCGACTCGCTGACCCGGCTGTGCCGGGCGTACAACAACGCCGCCTCGTCCGGCGGGCGCACGCTCAGCGGCGGTGTGGACGCGTCGGCGCTGCAGGAGCCGAAGCGGCTGTTCGGCGCGGCCCGGTGCACCGAGGAGGCGGGGTCCCTGACGATCCTGGCCACCGCCCTCGTCGACACGGGCTCGCGCGCCGACGACTTCTACTTCGAGGAGCTGAAGGGCACCGGCAACATGGAGCTGCGCCTGGACCGCACGCTCGCCGACCGGCGTGTCTTCCCGGCCGTCGACATCACCCCTTCCGGCACCCGCCGCGAGGAACTCCTCGTCCCGGCCGCCGAGTCGGCGGTCGTACGGCAGCTGCGCCGGGCCCTTCAGTCGCGCGGCGCCCAGGCTGCCCTGGAAGCCGTGCTCAGCACGCTGCGGCACACTCCGGACAACGCGTCCTTCCTGCGCCAGGTCCACTCCACGGTCCCCGCCGCCTGAGGTCCGTTCAGCGGTTCCGGGGCCGGTGCGGCGGCAGATGGGCGGGCGGGGCGGGCGTTCTGAGGTGGCGGACGTTGACCGCCGTGGCCCTGGCAACGGCGACCGGGCTGAGGAAGCGCAGCGGGCCGATGAGGCGGGCGGCGAAGAGGTGTACGTGCCGGGCGGCCGACGCGTCGCGCGCCGCCGCCGAGAACATCAGCCGCTCGACAGGGTTGAACGGACGGGACTTGGCGTAGTCGGCGGCCAGGAACTGGTGCCCGCGCAGTCGGCGTCCGTGCGTGCGCGCGTACGCCGCGAGCGACCTGTCCAGGTCGCCCCGCCCCGTCACTGCGGGCGCCACCGCTTTCGCCAGCCACTGGGCGGACTGAAGGGCCCATGCGCATCCCACTCCCCACAGCGGGTCGCAGGTCAGGGCGGCGTCGCCGACGAGAGCGAGGCCCGGGGCGGCCGGACTGCGGCTGTGCAGAGGGTAGTTGACGGTTCCGGTTATCTTCGTGATGCGTTCGGCGGCGTCGATGGGCGGCGCGTCGGGCAGGGCGCGGACCAGGGCGAGGAAGCTGCCCTCCAGGTCCGCGCGGAAGTCCGGCAGCCGCTTCTTGTCCGGGAGCACCGCGAGGACCGTCACCCCGTCGTCGTTGGGGAACGCGTAGGCCATGTCCGGTTCGAGGAACCAGGCGTGGCCGGTGCCGCCGGGCAGGGGGAGGTTACGGAAGTGCGCGAGGTAGCCGAAGCGGGTGTTCTCGTAACTCCGGGAGGGCACCTCGGCGAACGCCGCCACGGCGGAGTCCTTGCCGTCCGCGCCGACCACCAGGCGGGCGCGGATCTCGCGTTCGCCGTGCGGGGTGGCCGCGCGCACCCCGGTCGTGCGTCCGGCGTCCCTGAGCAGGCCGGTCACCTGGTGGCCGAGCAGCAGATCGACGCCGGGGGTCTGTCCGGCGCGGGATCTGATCAGCGGGTCGAGGATGCTGCGCCGGATGTTGTACCCGTACGGCAGTGCCGGGCCCGCCGGGGCGGCCCGCGGCTCGATCCATCCCCAACGGGTGTGCCAGCGGGCGTGGTTGCGTACGGCGCCGGCCTCCTCCAAGGCGGTCACGAGGCCGAGTTCCTCCAGCACCGGGTAGGCGCTGGCCGTGAGGGAGTGGGTGCACAGCGTCTTGTACGCGTCGGGGTCTGAGCGGCGTTCCAGCAGGGCGACGCGGGCGCCGCTGCGGGCGAGCAGGATCGCCGCGGCGCTGCCGGCGAGGCTGGCTCCGGCGATGACGACGTCGTAGTCGAGGCCCGGGTCGGTGTCACGGTGGTCGACGCGTCCTGCGCGGTCGGGCTGTGTCATGCGCTGACTGCTCCCTCCGGGGAGTGGTGCCGTTCCTTGCAGTGATGCCCTTCTTCGGGGCGGCGCAATGCCACGGCTGTCAGGAGCATGAAGAGTTGTCGGGATGCAGGCAGCGACCGGGCGGTCGCGATTCCGGCAGCGGGGGCCCGCCCCGGGGGGCCGGCCGGAGCAGCGGAAGGCCCCGCAAGGCGCCGTGGGTGCCTTGCGGGGCCGGGGCCCGGGGAGCCCGGGAGGGAAAAGTCCCGGGGTGGGGGGCCGGGTCCGTCAGACGCCCGCGACGGAGCGGATCCAGGAGCGGTACGCGGTGACGTTCGTGTACGCGGTGGTGGTCTGGCGGTCGCTGGTGGAGGCGACGCCGACCTGCACCCCGTTCGCGTTCATCGGGCCGCCGGAGTCGCCGCCCGCGGTGATGCCGTTGCCGCGGCGCGCACAGATGGCGGAGCCGCCGTACGCGTCGCCGCAGCCGCCGGTCACGGTGACGTTGGCGACCTTGAGGTAGCGGGACTGGCAGGTCGCCTCGGAACCGCACTGCGAGGTGGCGCCCCAGCCGTAGACCTGCACGCTCTGGCCGACGCTCACCGAACCGGGCTGGCCCAGCCGGGAGTAGGTGCCCTGCACGGACCGGTCCAGGCGGACCAGCGCGAGGTCGGAGCTGTGGGTGTACGTCTGGACGCCGTTGGCGACCGTGCCGCCGCTGTGCTGGTCGAGGCTGCCGATGCGGAAGGAGAGCCCGCCGCCGCTGACGCAGTGTCTCGCGGTGAGGATCCAGGTCGGCGCGATGATCGTGGCCGAGCAGGTCTCCCGTCCGTTGGAGAAGAGGCGCGCGGCCCAGGGCGCGTTCTGCGCGTAACCGCCGCCGATGATCGGCTGGGTGACCGGGGCGGTGGTGGGGGGCGGGGTGGCGACGGAGGCCGTGGCCGTGGGGGCGAGGAGGGCGACGACGGAGGCAGCGGCGGCGAAGGCAGCGGGAACTAACCTGGCTATGCGCATGGTTCCTCGTTTCGGGTGCACGCTGAGGTGCGTGTTGTGGGGGTCGACGGCCCCAGAGTGACGGGAAACAGAACGCCCGGGTACTAACGACTGGCCATAACTCGCGCTTGTGCCCCCGCTGTCGGGCACCCGCGTGCACTCCGCCGGGACAAGATGTCGGAAACGCTGCGGCGGTTCCGTCCCGGGCCGGGAGCAGGGCAGGCGCGGCCCCACCGAACGAAGGAGACCGGCATGACGATCCAGCGGATGGACAACGTCCTCATCGTGGTCGAAGACCTTGACGCGGCCATCGCGTTCTTCGTCGAACTCGGCATGGAGCTGCGGGGCCGGGCCGAACTCGAGGACCGTGGGGCGGAGCGGGTCATCGGGATCGACGGCGTCCGGCAGGAGATCGCCATGCTGCGGACCCCGGACGGTCACGGCGGGGTGGAGCTGGCGATGTTCCACACCCCGCGGGCGGTCCGCGGCGAGCCCATGGACGCGCCGGCCAACACACTGGGCATCCGCCGCGTCATGTTCGCCGTCGACGACATCGACGAGGTGGTCGCCCGCGTGGGGGCGCACGGCGCGGAACTCGTCGGTGAGGTGGCGCAGGTCGGCGACAGCCACCGGCTCTGTTACCTCCGCGGCCCCGAGGGCATCCTCGTCGGGCTGGCCCAGCAGCTCGGCTGACGCGGGCGCCCCCTGGGGCCGGGTCGTGGCGCTGCCGTGCACGGCGCTGCGGGCCGGAGCCGTGACGCAGGTCCCGCCGGCCGCGACCCGGAGCTGTGACGCAGGTCCCGTCGTTTCCGGGGGTGAATCCGGCAGCCGTGGGCAGGCACTGCAAGATCCACCGCATACGCATCCGGCCCCCACGGGCCGTCGGACCAGTCACGGAGCTCCGCATGACCCACGACCAGGACCTGCTGCCCGCCCCCGCCGTCGCCGAGGCGCAGGGCGGGAGGCTGAACCGCGGGCAGATACCGACCGACGCCGTGCACGTCACGGTCAACGCCGTGCCGACCGCCGAGGCGGGCGACAAGGTGAACCTCTGGCTGACCGGCAGCGGCGAGGAGTACGTGGACGGGCTCACCGTCGGCGACGGCGGCAGCGTCGTCTTCGCGGTGCCCGCCGACACGCTTCCCCCGGCCCCGGCCGAGCTCAACGTCTCGTACCACCTGCACCGCAGCAGCGACCTGCTCGGGGTGTCCGAGGTCCTCCACCTCACCGTCGCCTGACGCGCCGCCGCGTACGCGCTTCGGAGCCACGGGGCCCGGTGGCCGGCCCGGCGCCGGCACGCGCTCCGCGGCCCCCGCCGGGGCGACGGGCGGTTCGGCAGGTCCGGCCCCGCAGCGCTCGTGTTCGCGGGGCCCGCCGCTCAGTCGAGGGTGCGCAGGACCAGCCTCACCACTCCGCCGACCGTCCGGCCGATCAGGGACAACAACCCTGTCTCCACCGCCAGTTCGGCAGCGTCGGCGGCGACGTCCGCCTTCTCCGACCTGGTCCGGCACGATGAACAGACACGGCGCCATCCGCGCGGACCACCACATTTCCTGCATGACCTCATGGGCACACACTGTAATGGCTGGGCCAACGCTCGGTCCCCGCTGCCGACAGGGCTCGGGCCGTGTGCGTTCACCGAGGAGTCACCCCGGCGTCATGATCCTGCCGTCCCGCGTTGCGCACGGCTGCGGATCATGAAACTCCGCCCCGGGATGTCGTCCACGGGCGACGTCACAGGGAGTTGACCATGAATCCGCGCCTCCTGCGCCGCCCCGCCGCCGTGGTGCTGCCGCTGTCCACCGCGCTCGCGCTCACGGCCGTCGTGGGCACCGCCGACGCGACCCCGACGCGCCACCACCGGCCGGACGGCGGCGCCCGCGTCATCTCCACGTCGACGCTGCCGGACATCCCCCTGGCCACGTTCAGCAACCGACAGCTGCCCGGCACCGTCGGCGACGACCGCGGCGTGGACCTCGGCGGCATCGGCAGCGACCTCTACCCGGCCGAGCGGCACGGCGAGTACTGGACCGTCACCGACCGCGGCCCCAACGGCCGGATCACCGTCGGCCAGGACAAGCGGCGCACGTTTCCCGTACCGGGCTTCAATCCTGCGATCGTCAAGATCCGCGCCGTCGGCGGCCGCCTCCAGGTGCTGCACTCCATCCCGCTGACCACGTCCGAGGGCGCGCCCGTGACGGGGCTGCCGAACCAGCCGGGGCGCGACGAGGCCCCGTACGACCACAGCGCCGCCAAGCCCCTGCCGTACCACCCGAGCGGGCTCGACACCGAGGGCCTCGTCCGGGACCGGGACGGCAGCTTCTGGGTTGTCGACGAGTACGGGCCCTCGCTCGTGCACGTTTCGCCTCGCGGGCGGGTACTGGCCCGGCACGTGCCCGAAGGGCTGCGGCTGACCGGAGCCGGATACCCGGTGGTCGAGTCGCTGCCGTCGGTCCTGCTCAAGCGCAAGACCAACCGCGGCTTCGAGGGACTGGCACTGCTGCCGGGCGGCGGCCTTGTCCTCGGCCTGCAGAGCCCGCTGCTCAACCCGGGCAAAGAGGCCGGCGAGGAGTCGCGCACCACGCGGCTGCTGCGCTTCTCGCCCCGCGAGAACAGGGTCACCGCCGAGTACCCGTACCGTTTCGACCCGGTCGGCGTCGTCGAGCCCGGCCAGACCAGGACGTCCGAGCTGAAGCTCTCCGCTCTGGTCGCGCTCGGCGGGGACCGGCTGCTGGTGCAGGAACGCACCGACAAGTCCACCCGACTGCACGAGGTGCGGCTGCGCCCCGCCAACGACATCCTCAACTCCCCATGGCAGTTCGCCACTTCGCCCTCGCTGGAGCAGCCGGCCGACCCGGTGGCAGCCGGAGTGCCCGTCCTGCGCAAGCGGCTGGTGGTGGATCTGAACGAGGTGAAGGGCGTGCCCGGCAAGATCGAGGGCATCGCGGTCGAGGGCTCGTCGACGCTCGTCCTGCTCAACGACAACGACTTCGGGATGGCCGAAGGACCGGAGGCGTTCGACGCGCGGGGCCGCCTGGTCGACAGCGGCGTGGAGACCGCTCTCGTCCGCGTACGGCTGCCGCGACCGCTGCGCTGAACGCCGTCAGCGCTTGGCGGGCAGTTGTTCCCGTACCCATGCGGGAGTGGGATTGGTGTACGGCCGGCCCGCCACGAACACCGTCGGCACGGTCTCGTTGCCGTCGTTCACCGCCCGTACCGCGGCTGCTCCCGCCGGGTCGCGCCAGATGTCGACCCAGTGCAACTGCCGGGCTTGGCTACCGAGTTGGACGCGCATACGCTGGCAGTACGTGCAGCCGGGCCGCCAGTAGACGACCGGCCGGCCGTCGGCCTCGCTGCGGCGCCGCGCCTCCGCCGCACTGAGCGACCTCGGGAAAATCAGCGGCGAGTTCACGACGGCGAACAGCATGAAGAACAGCAGGAGCGCCACACCGGCGACCGGGTTCCCCCTTGAGATGAGCCCGGCCGCCATCCCGGCACCGCCGAGCGCCAGCAGTACCGGCAGGGCCCACGTGCGTGTCATGCGACCGCACGCTACGGGCCCCGGCACGATTCGGCCAGTTTCGCGCCGCCTCGCATCCCGCACTCCACTCCCCCGCATTGAGTACCCCACGCCTCCGGGCTGAGTACCTGAGCCGATGCCCCACCGGGCGACCGCTGCTGGACTACGGGTATGACTCCCGCACCCGCTCCCGCCGCCGCTCCCGCCGCACCCGCCGCGAGCCGTCCGCGCCTGCGCCAGGTGACCGCCGCAGGCACGGCACTGGCCGTGGTGCTGCTTCCGCTGGCTGCCGGGGTACTGGTCGCCAAGGGAATGGCCGCGGACCCGCACGCTCCCGTCAACGCCCTGATGACGAGCGGCGGTCCGCGCGCCACCCTTCCCCACGCCGAGTGGAAGCGCCGCGGCCACGCCACCGCCCGCAGGCTGCGCACGGTCCGCCACGGAGTGGTCCGGCTGCGCACGGTCCGCAGCGGCGTCGTCCGGTTGCGCACGGGCCCCCATGCCCTCCGGCTGCGCGCTCCGAGGGTCACCTCGACCGGCGGCGGGCCTGCTTGACCTCGCGGTCGACCGCCCAGGCGTCGGCGACCGGTCCGAGGTGGCCGAGCTTGTCGGGGTTGATCACCCCCCGGACGGTCTGGACCCGGCCGCCGAGCACATCGAGGACCATGACGTACAGGACCTTGCCGTCCCGGTCGCGGAAGACCGCCCCCGGCTGCCCGTTGAGGTCCTGTGTCTCGCAGGTCACGCCGACGCCGCGCAGCATCGGGAAGAACGCGCCGAGCAGCCGCGAGACGTTCTCCGCGCCCACGATCGTCCGGGCCAGCTGGGGGGCCTTGCCGCCGCCGTCCCCGACCAGCTGCACATCGGCGGCGAGCAGTCGCTGCAGCCCCGCCACGTCACCGCCGCGCAGCGCGTCGAAGAAGCGGGTCGCCAGTTCCCGCTGCTCCAGGCGGTCCGCCGCGTACCTCGGCCGCCCGGCCTCCATGTGCCGCCTGGCCCGTACGAGCAGCTGACGGCAGGCCGCCTCCGAGCGGCCCACCGCCTCGGCGACCTCGTCGAACCCGAAGCCGAACACCTCCCGCAGCAGGAAGACGGCCCGCTCCAGCGGACTGAGCCGCTCCAGCAGCAACAGGGCCGCCATGGACACCGAGTCGGCCAGCTCCGCCGACCTCGCCGGGTCCTGGTACGGGTCGTCGAGCAGCGGTTCGGGGAACCACGGGCCGACGTACTTCTCCCGCCGCACCCGCGCCGAACGCAGCACGTCGATGGAAATCCGGGTGACCGTCGTCGACAGGAAGGCCTTGGGCGACGTCGGGCGGGTCGCCGATCCGTCGTAGCGCAGCCACGTCTCCTGCACCGCGTCCTCGGCCTCGCTCACGCTGCCCAGGATCCGGTAGGCGATCGAGAACAGCAGGGGGCGCAGTTCCTCGAACTCCCCGACCTTGCCCGTCATTCCGGCTCCCCGCTTCTCTGCTGGCAACTCGGCTTCTCCTTCGGGTGGTTGATTACCTTCAGTGGTGGGCCTGGCCTGCGACGTACGCCCCGGCGGGCTGCCGCGTGATGATGTTCAGCCGGTTCGCGGTGTTCATGAAGGAGATCAGGAGGACCAGGGCGGTGAGCTGCTCCTGGTCGTAGTGCTTGGCGGCGAGCTCCCACGCCCCGTCGTCGACTCCGCCGTGCGCGTCGGCGACCCGGGTGCCCTGCTCCGCCAGTTCCAGTGCGGCGCGCTCGGCCTCGGTGAAGACGGTGGCCTCGCGCCACGCCGCCACCAGGTTCAGCCGTACCGGGGTCTCGCCCGCGGCGGCGGCCTCCTTGGTGTGCATGTCGATGCACATGGCGCAGCCGTTGATCTGGCTCACCCGCAGCGAGACCAGTTCCTGCGTGGTGGCCGGGAGCGCCGAGTGCCGGATCGCCTGGCCGGCCGCCATGAGGTGCTTGACGGCCTTTCCGGCGGTCGGGTCGGCGAGGAAGTTGAGTCGGGCTTCCATGGTGGGCTCCTTTTGTGGTGGTGAATCGGTTCCTCATCTCCTGGGACGAGGTGGGGCGGCTCCTTGTGACACGGCCGGGGGTGGGGGCGAGACAGTGGCGGGGGCGGGGGTCGTAGCGGGGGTGCGGCGCGTACGCGGAGGGGCCGGGGCGTGGGGGCGGGACGCTCCGCGTGGGGGCCGCCCCCTTGCCCGCCCGTTCCGCCCCCCGGGGGCGGCCCCGCCGCCCAAGAGGTCTACGGGGTACTGCGGCCCCGCCGCCCAAGAGGCTTACGGGTGGGGCGGGGGGCGACGCCCTACGGGCTGCCGGGGGAGGGGCGTGCGGCCCGGCCGCGGATGTGGGGCTACTTGTGGGGAGGGCGGAGGCGGGTGAAGGCCTTGGTGAGAGCGTTCAGGGGGGAGTCCGGCTTGGCCGGGGAAAGCGCGGGCGGGCCCGGGGTCGCCCCGTCGGACACCTCGGCCAGTGCGGCGTGAGCCGCCTCCGCGGCCTCACGGTACAGGTCGCGGGACGTCGTCATGGCGTCCAGGGCCTCCGCGTACCGCACGACCATGTGCTGCGCGTGAACCAGTTCCTCGTCCGGGGTGAGCAGGTGCCAGCCCAGCCGGAGCCGGGCCAGGGCCTGCTCGGCCTCGGCGGTCATCCGTTGCGGCAGGGCGGCGAACTCCTTAATTCTGTCGAGGAGTTCGGTCGGCACCGAGCCGTCCAGGAAGACGGTGCGTACGGTGAAGTCCGCCGCCTCGTACCCCGGTGCCTGCGGCTCGGCGGGCAGGACGACGGCGCCGCCGCGCGGCACCCGTACGTTCAGTTCACGCTTTGCCGCGAAATCGACGATCTGCGCCTGCTCGGGCGTGCCCCGGTGCTCGACGACCCGGTGGCGCAGGCTCGGCGGCAGGAACGTGGAGACCGGCCGCTGCCCCAGCGCGTCCGGGGTCATCGCCTCGTGCACGACGACGTGGACGTACCAGCTCTGCCGGGCGCATTCGCGCAGTCGGTGCCGGAGTTCGTCGTCGTCCTTGGGCAGGTGGTTGGCCGCGCGCAGGCGTACGCCGGGCACCGTGTCGTGGTCCCAGGCGACGCTCTCGGTGTCGGGCCAGAACACGGTGGCGGGCGAGGGCCACTCCGGGGCCCATGCCGCTTCCGCCTCGGCGGCGAGGATCCAGGTGACGCCTTCGCTGTCCTTGCGGCGGTGGTGCTCGGGGTCGTACGTGGTGAGCTGGGCGCGCACCGTGATTCCGTCGGCCACGCGCCAGCGGGCCTCGAAGAGACGACGGGCCGACGGACCGGGGTCGGCGGATTCCTCGCGCGGGTGCAGGACGGTGGAACGAGCTGCCTCGACGGGGTCGAGATCCAGGAAGTCGTCGAGCACCCCGGCCGCCTTGAGGGCGATCAGGTTGCGGCGCACGTCCTGTTCGGGCTCGGGCCCGAGGTGGCGCCCGCGCCCCAGCCACGCGGTGTCGGGGACGGTGGTCGAGGGGGTGCTTTTTTTGGCCATGGAGTCGTTCTGTGAGGGGGCGAAGGCCCGACCAGTATGGTCCGTGGGCCTGGGAGGGGAAGCGGCGCCCCGCCCCGGACGCGACACCGCGTGTGTGCGGCTGATGCGGCGCAGCGGATTCCGGAGGGGGTGGAAGAGGGGGCGGACGCGGAGACGGCTGCGGCTAGGGCGGCGGGGCCTCGTCCGGGTGCAGGGCGTCGAGGATGAGCGTCAGACCGTAGCCGAATTCGTCCGCGTACGCGTAACCGGGCTTCAGGGCGTGCTCGGTGGCGAGTTCGGCGAGATGGGGGTGGGCGTCGGCGGGCAGGTCGCGCAGGATGGCGCCCGCGACCTCCGCCAGTTCCTCCGTGCCGCTGAACGGCAGGCTCGACTCCTGGAGCACGAAGCCGTACAGATAGCTGTCGATCAGCGACACGGCGTGTGCGGTCATGGTGACGGAGAACCCGCCGGCGCGCAGCGCACCCAAGCCCGAGCGCCCTGGCCCACCCGGGCGTGCCGCAGGGCCACGTCCGCCGGCGGCGGGAACCGATGAGTTCCCGGGCCGGGAAAGGTCATCACTCCGAACGGCCCTGAGACCGGACGAAGGAGCAGCCGTGCGGGACGACGACATCTGGGCGATGGTGCACGCGGAGCGGGCGGCACTGATCGAGGACCTCGCGAAGCTCGACGCCGAGCAGTGGCGGACGCCGTCGCTCTGTGCCGGATGGACCGTGCACGACGTGGCGGCCCACCTGGTCGACACCGCCCGTGCGACGCGTCTGGGCTTCGTGGCGGCGATGGTCCGGGCCCGGTTCGACTTCGACCGGCAGAACGCGCGCGGGGTGGCGCGCGAGCGGGCCGGCTCGCCGCGGGAGACGTGGGAGCGGCTGCGCGAGGTGGCGCCGCGCACGTCGACTCCGCCCGCGCCCCTGGACACCCGGCTCGTCGAGGAGGTCGTCCACGGCGAGGACATCCGAAGGCCGCTGGGGATCACCCGCGCCTACCCGGCGGAAGCGGTGGTACGGGCACTGCGCCTCCAGGCCCGTACCCCGGCGTCCTTCGGCGGGGCGAAGGAACGGGTGGCCCGACTCCGTCTCGTGGCCACGGACGCCGACCTGACGATCGGGGAGAGCCCGGACGGCCCGGAAGTGCGCGGGAGCGCGCTCGCCCTTCTGCTCGCCGTGTCCGGACGCCCGCTCCCGCCGGACGCACTCACGGGACCGGGAGCCGGCGCACTGGCGTGAGAACCCGGCGGCGGCCCGGCCGGTACGGGTACCTCACCCCGCGTCCGGCGGGTAGCGGGCGGCGAGGGTGCGCACCGTTGCGGTGAGGCGGGCGCGCAGGGAGTGGCGGGGCGAGCACCTCGACGTCGGCCCCCAGAGCCAGGAAGACGCCGTGCGCGTGGTCGAGTGACTCGATGGGGAGGGTGCCGCGGATCCAGCCGTCCGGGCCGGGGACCCCATGGGCGGCGAGGGCACGGGCCGCGGCAGGGGTGAGGCGCGGGACGGCGCGCGGGTGGAGGCGGACCTCGGCCTCGTCCTGGTACAGACGGGCGTGGAAGTCCCTCTGGTGGTGACGCCAGTACGCGGGCAGGTCGAACCCGTCCGGGACGGTGAACTCCTGGGCTTCGAAGCTGAGTTCGAGGATCTGGTCGACGCGGTAGGTGCGGAGCGCGGGGCTCGGGGCGGGGTCGGTGCTCGGCGCGGGGCCGGGGGGTGTGCCGGGGCCGGAGGCCGGGGCCGAGGCCGCGACGACGTACCAGCGGCCCGCCTTGAGGACCAGTCCGTACGGTTCGAGGCGTCGCCCGACCTCGGTGGGTTCCTTCCAGCGGCGGTAGCGGACGTGCAGGGCCCGGCCGCGCCAGACGGCGTCGGCGACCTGCGGGAGGTACGGGACCTCGTCGTCGGGGGCGTACCAGCCGGGCGCGTCCAGATGGAAGCGGGCGCTCAACCGGTCGGCCTGGTCGCGGAGCTCGGCGGGGAGGGCGGTACGGAGCTTGAGCTGGGCGGCGGCGAGGGCGGGCCCGAGGCCGAGTTCGGCGGCGGGTCCGGGCAGCCCGGAGAGGAACAGCGCTTCGGCCTCGTCGGCGTTGAGGCCGGTGAGACGGGTGCGGTAGCCGTCGTGAAGGCGGTAGCCGCCGCCGTGCCCGGCGTCCGCGTACAGCGGGACGCCCGCCGCGAGCAGGGCGTCGACGTCGCGGTAGACGGTGCGTACGGAGACGTCGAGTTCGGCGGCGAGATCGGCGGCGGTCGCACGGCCGCGGTTCTGCAGGATCAGCAGGATCGACAGGAGACGGCTGGACTTCACTGACAGAGGATGTCAGTGAAGCGCGTCTACGGTCCAGCCATGACCTCGACCAAGAGGCTCCTATCGGAGCACACCGAACACCCCCTGCACACCGCGCGCACCAGAAGCACTGAGCCCATCTCGGGCACCGAAGGCACCGAAGGCACCGAAGGCACCGAAGGCACCATAGACACCGAAAGGACCGACGCCTCCCCCACCGGGCCCGCCTTCGCCGAGAAGCTGATCTGGACACGCCCGGTGACCGAGGTCGCCGGGCGGCACGTCAAGCGCTATCTCGTCGCCGCCGACCGGACCGCGCTCACCCCCGCCGTCGAGGAGGCCGCGTACGCGATCCTCCCGGAGCTGCTGCCCGAGCCGGACGGGACACCGCCCGCCACCTTCGTGGTACTGCACAAGGGCGGCGACAGCGGGGCATACCTCAACGCGTACAGCTGGACATGGGACAACGCCCTGTACTTCGGCGGCGCGGCGGCGGGCCAGCCCGCGCTGGGCTGTCCGGACGAGGACCCGACGCACTTCGTCGTCCTGGACCGTTCGCTGATCGGCTGCGTGTGGGAGCTGCCGCCGCTGCTGCACGAACGGGACGCCTGGGTACGGCACATGCTCGACCCGCACCCCCCATCCCCCTCCGGCCTGCCCGCCCGCCTCGACGCGTACCTCGCCGACGTGATGCCCGGCCGCACCACCGGGGACCGCCTGTGAACGGCTCCGCGGGCACGGGCGACTTCGACTTCTTCGTCGGCACCTGGGACGTCGCCAACCGGCGGCGTACGGACTTCCTCGACGCGTCGAGCGAGTGGGAGGAGTTCCCGGGCGTCACCCACGGGTCCCGGCACTTCGACGGCGGCGCGCACTTCGACGAGATCGACTTCCCGACGAAGGGTTCCACCGGTCTCACGCTGCGACTGTACGACCCGGAGCTCGCCCGGTGGTCGCTGTACTGGGCGAGCAAGCGCACGGGGACCCTGTTCCCGCCCGTGACCGGTGCGTTCCGGGACGGCCGGGGCGAGTTCCACGGCGACGACACCTACGAGGGGACGCCGGTCCTGGTGCGGTTCGTGTGGTCGGGGATCACGGAGGACGCGGCACGGTGGGAGCAGGCGTTCTCGGTGGACGGCGGCACGAGCTGGCTGACGAACTGGGTGATGGAGTTCGAGCGGCGCAGGCGGTGAGGCGGCCCGGGGCGGGGGGCCGGCCCTGACGGCGGAGGCGGGACGGCCCGGGGCAGGGGGCCGGCCCGGCCCGGCGGGCGAGCGTCGGCCCACGCCAACTCGGCCGCCGGTTCCGGTCGGTGACCGGGCAGCCGCCGCGATGGCTCCTGGCCCAGCGTGTGCACCGGGCGCAGGAACTGCTGGAAGGCGGGCGTCGTCTCCCTCGGGACGGCGCCGAAAACCACCCTCCGTCGCATGAGTCGGGTCGGGCCCGCCCCGCCCCGCCCCGCCCCGCCCCGCCCCGCCCCGGTCAGAGGTGCCCGTCGAGGAAGTCCCTGAACTCCGTACGGTCCATGGGTCCGGTCGCCGCCGTCGCCCCGCCGTCGCTGCTGATCAGTACGAAGGCGGGGGCGCCCGTGACGCCGTACCGCTTCGTCGGCTCCGGGCAGCGGCTGATGTCCACCTTCACGCAGGTCAGCCGCCCCTCGTACGCGCGGGCCAGTTCCGCGACGACGGTGTCCATCTCCTTGCACGCCTGGACCGCCTTGGGCCAGGTCCCGGAGAAGTACGCGAGGACCGGGCCGTCCGCCCTCGCGAGGATGAAGTCGAACTCGGCGCTCTCCATCGGCTGATGGACCCTGCTGCCCGCCACGGGTGCTCCTTCTCGAACGCGATAGGTGCTGACCTGCGGTGATGATCACCGGTCCGGTCCCATCATGCCCCGTACGGCGGTGCGGGCGCTCCCGCGCTCCCCTCCCCCGGGCGGGAGACCCGGCCGGGGGAGGGAGGGTGCACGCTCACGCCCCGACGTACTCCGCCAGGTGCTCCCCGGTAAGGGTGGAGCGGGCGGCGACGAGGTCGGCGGGGGTGCCCTCGAAGACGACCTTGCCGCCGTCGTGGCCGGCCCCCGGGCCGAGGTCGATGATCCAGTCGGCGTGCGCCATCACCGCCTGGTGGTGCTCGACGACAATGACCGACTTGCCAGAGTCGACGAGCCGGTCGAGCAGGCCGAGCAGCTGCTCGACGTCGGCGAGGTGGAGGCCGGTGGTCGGCTCGTCCAGGACGTACACGCCACCCTTGTTGCCCATGTGGGTGGCGAGCTTGAGCCGCTGGCGTTCACCGCCGGACAGGGTGGTCAGGGGCTGGCCGAGGCTGAGGTAGCCGAGGCCGACGTCGGCGAGGCGGGCGAGGATGCGGTGGGCGGCCGGAAGGTGCGCGTCGCCGGAGCCCCGGCCGAAGAACTCCTCGGCCTCTGCCACCGACATCGCCAGCACCTCGCTGATGTCCCGGCCGCCGAAGCGGTACTCGAGTACGGACGCCTCGAACCGCTTGCCCTCGCACTCCTCGCAGGGGGTGGCGACCCCGGCCATCATCGCCAGGTCGGTGTAGATGACGCCCGCGCCGTTGCAGACCGGGCAGGCACCCTCGGAGTTGGCGCTGAACAGCGCCGGCTTCACCCCGTTGGCCTTGGCGAAGGCCTTGCGGATCGGTTCGAGGAGGCCGGTGTACGTCGCCGGGTTGCTGCGCCGCGAGCCCCGGATGGGCGTCTGGTCGACCGACACGACGCCCGCCGAGGCCGGGATCGACCCGTGCACGAGCGAGCTCTTGCCGGACCCGGCGACCCCGGTGACGACGGTCAGCACGCCGAGCGGGATGTCCACGTCGACGGCCCGCAGGTTGTGCCTGTCCGCGCCGCGGATCTCCAGGGCGCCGGTGGGCCGGCGCACCGACTCCTTGACCGCGGCCCGGTCGTCGAAGTGGCGGCCGGTGACGGTGCCGCTGGTGCGCAGCCCCTCCACGGTGCCCTCGAAGCAGATCGTGCCGCCACCCGAACCCGCGGCGGGGCCGAGGTCGACGACGTGGTCGGCGATGCGGATCGTCTCGGGCTTGTGCTCGACGACGAGGACCGTGTTGCCCTTGTCGCGCAGCCGGAGGAGGAGGTCGTTCATGCGGCTGATGTCGTGCGGGTGCAGGCCGATCGTCGGCTCGTCGAAGACGTATGTGACGTCGGTGAGCGGGGAGCCGAGGTGACGGATCATCTTGACGCGCTGCGCCTCGCCGCCGGAGAGGGTGCCCGCGGGACGGTCGAGCGCGAGGTAGCCGAGGCCGATCTCCACGAACGAGTCGAGGGTCTGCTGGAGCGCGGCGAGCAGCGGCGCCACGGAGGGCTCGCTCAGCGTCCGTACCCACTCCGCCAGGTCCCTGATCTCCTTCGCGCAGGCGTCCGCGATGCTGATCCCGTCGATCTTGGAGGACCTGGCGACGTCGCTCAGCCGGGTGCCGTCGCACTCCGGGCAGGTGGTGAAGGTGACCGCCCTGTCCACGAACTCGCGGATGTGCGGCTGCATCGCCTCCCGGTCCTTGGACAGGAACGACTTCTGGATCTTGGGGATGAGTCCCTCGAAGGTGAGGTTCACCCCGTCCACCTTGACCTTGGTCGGCTCCTGGTGGAGGAAGGCCCGCATCTCCTTCTTGGTGAACTTGGCGATCGGCTTGTTCGGGTCGAGGAGGCCGGACTCGGCGTACACCCGTACCGTCCAGAAGCTGTCGGACTTCCAGCCCGGGATGGTGAAGGCACCCTCCGCGAGGGACTTGGAGTCGTCGTACAACTGGGTGAGGTCGATGTCGGAGACCGCCCCCCGGCCCTCGCAGCGCACGCACATGCCGCCGGTACGGGTGAAGTTGACCTTCTCGGTCTTCGTCTTGCCGGCACCGCGCTCGACCCGGAACCCGCCGCTCGCGCTGACCGACGCGACGTTGAAGGAGAACGCGCCGGGCGAGCCGATGTGCGGGGTGCCGAGCCGGCTGAAGAGGATGCGCAGCATGGCGTTGGCGTCGGTGGCGGTGCCGACGGTGGAGCGGGGGTCGGAGCCCATCCGCTGCTGGTCGACGATGATCGCGGTCGTCAGCCCTTCGAGGACGTCGACCTCGGGGCGGGCGAGTGTCGGCATGAAGCCCTGGACGAAGCTGCTGTACGTCTCGTTGATCAGCCGCTGCGACTCGGCGGCGACCGTGCCGAACACGAGGGAGCTCTTGCCGGATCCCGAGACGCCGGTGAACACCGTCAGCTGCCGTTTGGGGATGTCGACGCTGATGTCCTTGAGGTTGTTGACGCGTGCGCCCTGAACGCGAATGAGATCGCGCACCCCGGCTCCGCCGGCTGCCGCCGTCGACGCCCCCGCTGCCTTCGGTGCCTTGGCCGCCGTCTTGCCGACAGGGGCCTTGGCCGCCTTCTTGGCCGTGCTCATCGTGTCTCCAAGTGTTGCCCGGGGCCGCCTCGCACGGCCTCCCCCAATATCGCCCGGATCACCGCACCGGCAGGCAGAACGTTTGATTCCGCTCCGCCGGTGCGGGCGCCCGCGACGTCCGTGGCCACACGCTACGGGCGCGGCGACCGGTTCCGCTTCTCCGTTTCTGACGATCTCCGCGGGGCCGTACGCCTACGGGCCGCACGCCCGCAGGCGTACGGCCCGTAGAGCCCGTGCAGGCGTGCGGCCGTCCGGGGTCAGACCGTGAGGGACTCGCGTTCCCGCCGACCGGTGTCCGCGGGCTCGTCCAGGCTCGCGCCCTCGATGTCCAGGTCCGGCAGGGCGCGCTGGAGCGGGCGCGGCAGCCACCAAGCGGCGCGGCCCAGGAGGCTCATCACCGCCGGGACGAGCGTCATACGGACGACGAACGCGTCGATGACGACTCCCACCGCCAGCGCGAACCCGATGGACTTGATGATCGGGTCGTCGAGGAGGACGAACCCGCCGAAGACCGCCGTCATGATGAGCGCGGCCGCGGTCACCACACGGGCGTTGTGGCCGACGCCGTTGACCACGGCACGCCGGGCCGGCATGCCGTGCACGAAGTCCTCGCGCATCCGGGAGACGAGGAAGACCTCGTAGTCCATGGCCAGGCCGAACAGAATGCCGATGAGAAGGATCGGCAGGAAGCTGACCAGCGGTCCCGGCGTGTCGATGCCGACGAGGTGCGCGAGGTGCCCCTGCTGGAAGAGGCCGACGGTGATGCCGAATGTCGCACCGACGGTGAGCAGGAACCCGAGCGCCGCCTTGAGCGGTACGAGGACCGAGCGGAACACCAGCATGAGCAGGAGTACGGACAGACCGACGACCAGCCCCAGGTAGACGGGCATGGCGTCGGCCAGTTTCTCCGAGACGTCGATGCCGAGCGCGGTGGCGCCGGTCAGCGCGACGTCGGCGCCGGAGACCCGGTCGGCCTTGGCCCGGATGTCGTGGACCGCCTGTTCGGTGGCCTCGGCCGTCGGTCCCGCCTTCGGGATGACCGCCAGGAGGGCGGTGGTGCCCTGCTTGTTGAACTGCGGCGGGGCGACGGCGAGGACACCATCGGTGCCCTGGATGAGTTTGGCCGCCTCGGCGGTCGCGGCCTTGGTCCGTGCCGGATCGTCGGCGCTCACGACGGCGAGCAGGCGTCCGTTGAAGCCGGGGCCGAAACCCTCGCTGGTCAGGTCGTACGCCTTGCGGGCGGAGGAGCCGACGGCTGCGGTGCCCGCGTCGGGAAGGGCGAGCCGCATGTCCTGAGCGGGGAGGGCGAGCGCGCCGAGCCCCACGATGCCGACGATCAGCAGCGGGATGCGCAGCTTGGCGACCAGTCGGCCCCAGCGGAACCCGAAGGCTTCCTTGGCCTTCTCCGTATCCGCACCGGCATCCGCCCTCGCATCCGTGGCCGCCGTCGCATCCGTGACCGCCGTCGCATCCGCGTCCGCAGCGGCAACCGCGGCCACGCTCTTGCGCTGGGCGCGCGGCAGGACGCGGCGCCCGGCGAAACCGAGCGCCGCGGGCAGCAGGGTGAGCGCGACGAGCACGGCGAGCACCACGGTGCCCGCGGCGGCCAGGCCCATCACGCTCAGGAACGGGATGCCGACGACGGAGAGGCCGACCAGCGCGATGACCACCGTCGCTCCGGCGAAGACGACCGCGGAGCCCGCGGTTCCGGTGGCACGGCCGACGGCCTCCTCGCCGTCCAGGCCCTCGGCGAGGTACTGCCGGTAGCGGGAGGTGATGAAGAGCGAGTAGTCGATGCCAACGGCCAGGCCCAGCATCAGGGCGAGGACGGGCGCGGTGCTGGTCAGTTCCACCGTGCCGCTGAGCGCGAACAGCCCGGCCATTCCGGCGCCCACGCCGATCAGCGCGTTCAGCAGGGTCATGCCCGCGGCGACGAGGGAACCGAAGGTGATGACGAGGACGACCGCGGCGACCGCGACGCCGAGGGCCTCGGTGGAGCCCACCTCGACCTTCGCCGTCATCACTTCGCCGCCGTGCTCGACGGTCAGGCCCTCGGCGGAGTCCCCTGCCTTCTCGAAGGCGGCCCGTTCGTCGTCGGTGACGTCCTCGACCCCCTTGGCGAACGGCACCTGGACGAGGGCGTAACGGCCGTCCGGCGACACGGCCTTGGCCTGGAAGGGGTCGACCGCACCGACGACACCGGGAAGGGCGGCGGCCTCTCGCACGATGGGCGCGACGCGCGCCGGCGTCAGCTTCTCGCCCTTGGGTGCGGCGATCACGATGGTGCCTGTCGTGCCACTGGCCTGCGGGAACTCCTCCTTGAGCGCGGTCAGCGCCCGCTGGGACTCCGTGCCGGGCATGGTGAACTTGTCGGTGGTGGGGCCGCTGAACGCAGCGGCGGCCGCGCCGAGCAGCGCGAGCAGGAGCAGCCAGCCGGCGGCTATGCGCCCGCGACGGCGGAAGGAGAACCGGCCGAGCCGGTAGAGCAGGGATGCCATGCGGAGATGTGTCTCCTCGGTCGGTACGGGGGCTTCGGGGCTTCGGGGGCGTCGGGGCTTCGGGGGCGTCGTAACGAAATTGCGGGCGCCCGGATACGGGACTGTGCGGGCGGCGGTGCGGGACTGCCCGGGCGCCGTTGCGGGGGCTTGGCTTGGCCGGGGCGTGAGCGGGACCTGGTCAGGGACGTCGGCGGCGAGCAGCCTGGGGGCCGCGGGTCCGGAATCGGGGTCTGGGTCGGCGGTCTTGGTCTGCGGTCCTGGTCGGAGGTCCTGGCCCGGAGGGTCCGGGCCGGGGGCTAATGCCGTGGTCCGTCCGGTCGTCGGCCGAGGGTGCGCAGGGCGCCGGCGATCAGCTCGTCGCGCAGGACGTCGTCCGGGATGTCCATCTCGCCGGCACAGGTGACGAAAACCGCGCCGAGCACCATGTTGGCGCTGACGATCCGTCCCGCGTCCCTCGAACGGCCGCTCATCGTGTCGACGAGTCGTTCCGCCATGGCCGCGATGTCGCCCAGAGCCGGGTTGCAGACCATGACGGGGGTGTCCTCGAAGAGGATCTTCACCTCGCGTCTGTGGCGCAGGGCCAGCTCCACGTAACCGACGACCGCCGCCTCCACCTGCTGGTCCTGCGGCAGGCCGGTCACGTGCGCGTCGAGCGCGGCGAGCTCCTCACGCGCGGGCGTGAGGAGCTCGGTGAGGATGGCTTCCTTGGTGCTGAAGTGGTAGATCAACGACGCCTTGGAGCATCCGGCGTCGGCCGCGATGTCGTGCAGTGAGGTGCCGTTGAAGCCGCCGGCGGCGAAGAGCCGCAGGGCGGATTCGAGGATGTGCCCGCGCATCGCGGACGCAGGTCGTGCCATGCCCCCACGGTAACTGTCCGATCGGTCAGTACTGACCGATCGGACAGGGAAAGGCGTGTGAGCTGCGCCACGGCAACAGGGGGCGGGGTGAGTGATCCCGGCACCGCCGACGCGTCGCGCCCGAGGCACGATCCCGGTCGGCGCCCTGCTCCCGGCCGGAGCCCGGTCAGCCTTCCTCCCGGTCCTCCTCCGCGCTCGGCGGCCGGACGACGACGACTCCGCTGGAGAGGTCTATCGGGCCCCGGCCGGGGTCGGAGTCGCCCGTCTGCTCCAGGGTGAGCTCCAGCCGGCGCCGCTCCTCCTCGGTGTGCCGGCGGCCGGGGGCGAAGAGTTGGTCGAAGGTGCCGAACACGGTCACTCCTTCCGAGGGCGAGGAGGACAGCGTACGGCGACCGCACGTTTGTACGACGACGGGGCGTGGCAAGTGCAGCGGCGCACGCGCTCGGGGGGCGCTTCCCGGTCGGTACCGACTCCCGTGGGCGGCGTCACAGCCGTCGGCTGAGACGGACGCCGGCCGCCCGTCGCCGACCGCACTTCGACGGGCGGCAACCGGTGCGCCATACGGGCGGGGCGGGGCCGCTCGGTGGTAGCGGGGCGGGGGCGGCGGGAAGAGGGAGGGCATGAACCTCATGACTGGCGCAGACCCCGTCGGCGCAGCCCCCCGCGGCGCAGACCCCGTCGGCGCAGGCCCCCGCGGCGCAGACCTCATGGGCTCGGACTTCGCCCCGCTCGCCGTGGAAAGCTCCCCGCACCTGTGGATCCTGGTGGTCGGGATCCTCATCGCGGGCCTGCTGCTCGGTGCCTTCCTGTACGGAAGCCGCCGTTCGTCCCGGCACCGCGCGAACCTGCCGCGCCGGCCGCAGCCGGGCGCTGACTCCTGGCAGAGCGCCGACGAGTCGACGCACCCGGACCCCGACGGCCACGAGGGCGAAGGCGGGGGCGGCGGCCGGCACCGGAGGAGCTAGGCGAACGGGGGCCGGGCCCCGAAGCGCGGGGCCCGGCGGACGGGACTCGGTGGGCCCTGCGGGCGGGACTCGGTGGGCCCTGCGGGCGGGACCCGGAGGGGCGAGGGTGGTGTCGCAGGGGTCAGAGCCCGGGTGGCGGGGCCTTCGGGGTGGTCTTCATCCGTACCGCTTCCGTTCCGCTGTCGTTGTGCCGTATCGCCCAGTTCTCCAGGGTGGTGCGGCACGCGTGGTCGAGGTGCTGGGCGGTGGTCAGGTCCAGCTCTATGGGCCGGTCCTTCGGGAGGGCCTCCAGGGTCTCCAGGAGGCGCGGCAGCCGCAGGAAGGTCGCGTTGCCGGTGAGGGTGACGACGACCCGGCCGCCGGTCAACTCCCGTACCTCCACCTGCGCCTGCGAGGTGTCCCAGGCCGTTTTGGCCACCGCGAGGGCCAGGCCGATGAGTACCCCTTCGAACATGTTGGTCACCAGGATCGCGACCGCCGTGGTCACCAGTACGAGGGCCTCTCCCCGGTGGGCGCGGGCGAGCGGGACGATCTCCCTGACCGGCAGCAGCTTGAAGCCGGCGTGGATCAGTACGCCCGCGAGCGCCGCGAGCGGGATGATGCCGAGCGCACCCGGGAGCAGCATCACGAACAGCAGCAGCCAACCGCCGTGCGCGATGCGCGACAGCGGGGTTCGGGCCCCGGCCCGGACGTTCGCGGAGCTGCGGACGATGACGGCCGTCATGGGGAGGGCGCCGAGGACACCGCAGAGGGTGTTGCCGACGCCCTGGGCGACGAGTTCCCGGTCGTAGTGGGTGCGCGGGCCGTCGTGCATGCGGTCGACGGCCGCCGCGCTGAACAGGGATTCGGCGGACGCGATGAGCGTGAACGCGAGGACCGTGCCGAGGACGGCGACACTGCCGAGTGCGGCCAGGTCGCCGAGGCCGGGCGGCTGGACGGCGTGGAGCAGGCCCTGTACCGACACGTTCGCCACGTCGAGCCGCAGCAGGGCGGCGGTGGCCGTGGCGAGGGCGACGGCGGCGAGCGGGGCAGGGACCACGCGCACGGCCCGGGGCAGTTTGGGCCACAGGACCAGCAGGGCGATGGTGCCGAGACCGAGGGCCGCGGCGCTGAGGGCGGCCGGGTCGGCGAGGGTGTCGGTGAGCAGGGCGGGGAGGCCGGCGAGCTTGCCGAGACCGGAGCGCGGCTGCTCGGCGCCGGCCATGCCGTAGAGCTGGCCGAGGATCAGTACGAGGCCGATGCCGGCGAGCATGCCCTGGACCACGGACACCGAGATCGCCCGGAACCAGCGCCCGCAGCGCAGCAGTCCGAGGACCGTCTGCAGCAGGCCCGTCAGCAGCACGATCGCGCCGAGCATGCCGAGGCCGAACTCGCGTACCGCCTCGAAGACGAGCACGGTCAGTCCGGCGGCCGGTCCGCTGACCTGGAGCGCGCTGCCCGGCAGGCAGCCGACGACCAGGCCGCCGACGATGCCGGTGACCAACCCGAGTTCGGCGGGCACGCCGGACGCGACGGCCACGCCGACGCACAGCGGCAGGGCGACGAGGAAGACGACGAGCGAGGCGAGCAGGTCCTGGCGCAGGACGCCGGGCTCGCGCAGGGGGCGGAAGCGGGCGGTGAAGGAGAGAGCGGGGTCGGGCGTGGGGGTGGCCGGGGCCGGCGCGGACGCCGGTTCGGGGCTGTCGGGGGGCACAGATGTGGGGGTCCTGGTGGACATGGGTGCGAGAGTCCCGTCGTGAGGAGCGGCCGTACGGTCGTGGGGCTCGGCGGCCTTCACAGGGGTACGAAGGCGGGGCGGGCCGGCTCGGACGTCGCACGGTGCGCGGTGACCCTCCCCGTGTGGACCTCGTAGTACCAGGCGTGCAGGGTGAGCGTGCCGTCGGCGACGCGGTCCCGTACGCAGGGGTAGGCACGCAGCTTCTCGATTTGCGCGAGTACGTGCGCCTGGACGGCTTCCGCGACGTCGGCCGTGTCGGGTGCCGTGGAGCGCAGTGCCGCGTCCGGGGCGACGGAGTGCTCCAGCCAGTCGCGGACCGCCGGCACGGCCGACAGGTCTTCGCCGCGCACGAGCGCGCCCACGGCACCGCAGTGCGAGTGCCCGCAGACGACGATGTCGCGGACGCCCAGCACGCAGACGGCGTACTCGACGGTGGCGGCCTCGCTCCGGGGGTGCGCGTGGGCGCCGGGCACGTCCGGGTGTCCGGTCGCCGGATAGGGCGGCACGACGTTGCCGGCCGTGCGGAGTTCGAAGAGTTCGCCGGGGCGCGCTCCGGTGATCAGGGCGGGCACGACACGCGAGTCCGAGCAGGTGATGAACAGCGCTTCGGGGTCCTGTCCCGCCTCAAGGGCGCGGAAGGCCTCGGTGTTGCGGGGATCCGCCACGTGGGTCGCGGCGAAGGAACGGGCGTGGTCGATCAGGGTCTTCAAGGTGGCCTGCCTCCTGCGTCGTTCCGGCGGGGGCCGGGACGCGGTGTGGTCGGGTCGGTGGTCACGGTGGAAAGCCGGTTGCTCCAGCCTGAACGGCTACCGCGACTCCCACTTTGCCATCACATTAACCTTCGGTGGCAGAGCAAATTTCTGCCAAAGAATGAGTAATTACCGCTATCGAGCTGGGGTTTGGCCCGGCGATCAACCGTGGAACAGGGACAGGGTTGGCCCTTCTCGAAGCATTGTGACCAATTCTGGTCGCTTTCTGCGATTTTCCGGGTGGGCAATTCTCAAATACTGGACACGAGGCGGTCGCAATGCACCGCAGGACATGCACGCCGACCCCGTTCCTGGGCCCGGATTGCTCGGTCTCCGACTTTGGGGCGGGCCGACGCGGCATCAATCACTCTCAGGGGTGGCCCTGTTCGGCACGTACCCCGAACAGCGGCAGGTTCCGACGGGGGCGAGTTCCGATCCGAACTCGTCCCCGGTGCACGTCCCGGTGCCGTCCGCGTGGTCGTACCGCTGGTGCTTGCAGGTACGACACCATTCCTTGGGCGTCGGGACGAGGAGCATCGGCAGCAGGCAGAAGAGCCCGAGGCCCGCGAAGGCCCCGAGGCCGACGAGAAGGTTCTCGAGCATGTGTGCCTCCGCTCCTTCCCCTGCCCGGGAAGTGTCCGACGGCCGACGGACCGGGCGTGTCGAGGTGCGCGTCGTCGGAGGCCCCGGCACTCACCCCGCGCGGACGGTCCCCGGGCCGCCCACGCCGGCCTGTGGCGCGCGGGCAGCATAATGCTCATGGTCGCGGACCCACCAGGGGGCCACGCCCGCTCTCTTCCCGCACGACGTCCGGAGCCGATGTGAACGAACCCGACATACCGGCTGCGCTCCCGCCCACGCACCCGGCGGCGCTCCATGCCCGCGCGGACCGTGCCACCCCGGCGTCCGTGCGGGTGGCGGGCGTCGTCTCGATGCTGACCGTGTGCGGGATCGGCTGGGCGGCGGGGCTGGACGAGTTGCTGACGAGCGCCGGCTTCCGTGCCTGGCAGACGATCACCGTGGCCGTCCTCGTGCAGGCGCTGCCGTTCCTCCTCCTGGGCACCCTGGTGTCCGGCGCGGTCAACGCCTTCGTCCCGGCCCACGTCTTCGGCAGGATGCTGCCCCGCAACCCGGCGCTCGCGGTTCCGGTGGCGAGCGCCGCCGGGGTCGTCCTGCCGGGCTGCGAATGCGCGTCGGTGCCGGTCGCGGGCAGCCTCATCCGGCGCGGGGTGACGCCGGCCGCCGCCTTCGCCTTCCTCCTCTCCGCCCCGGCGATCAACCCGGTCGTCCTGGTCTCCACGGCCGTGGCCTTCCCCGGCGCGCCGGAGATGGTCGCCGCCCGACTGGTCGCGTCCCTGGCGACCGCCGCCCTGATGGGCTGGCTGTGGCTGCGGTTCGGCCGGGCGAAGTGGCTGCGGATGCCCGCGCGCCACTCCGGTCACGCACCGGGAAACAGCCGCTGGGAGGAGTTCCGGACCGGTTTCCAGCACGACTTCCTGCACGCGGGCGGCTTCCTCGTCCTCGGGGCGATGGCCGCCGCCACCTTCAACGTCACGGTGCCGCGCTCGGTGCTGGACACCTTCGCCGACTCCCCGTGGCTGTCGGTGCTCTTCCTCGCCGCGCTGGCCATCGTCCTCGCCGTCTGCTCGGAGGCCGACGCCTTCCTGGCGGCCTCGCTGACGGGGTTCTCGCCGACGGCCCGGCTGGCGTTCATGGTGGTGGGCCCCATGGTCGACCTGAAACTGATCGCCCTCCAGGCCGGCACCTTCGGCCGGGCGTTCGCGTGGCGGTTCTCGGCGGCGACCGCCGTCGTGGCCGTGGCCTGCACCGCGCTGACGGGCTGGTGGCTGCTGTGAGGCCCGGCCTGCAGAACGTGCTCCTGCTGCTCCTCGGGGCGGGAGTGCTCCGGATCTCGCTCTTCAGCGACATCTGCCTGCGGTACGTGAAGGAGGGGCTGCAACCGTACGTGGTGGTGGCGGGCCTCATGCTCACGGCGCTTGGCGCACTGGGGGTGGCCCGGGACGGCATACCGTTCCCGACGCGGCGTCAGCCGGTGGCGTCACCGGACGTCCACCCCCACCCGGCCGGACACGACGGCTCCGGACACGGGGACGCGTCCGGAGCCGAACCCGGGCACGGAAACGGGCACAGGCACGCCCCGGAGCACGACGTCGACCTCGCCCCGGACCCCGCCTCCGAGCACGGGCACGACCACTCCCGAGGCCCCCGGGTCGCCTGGCTGCTCCTGCCGCCCGCCCTGGCGCTGCTCCTGTTCGCACCGCCCGCCCTGGGCTCGTACACGGCCGCCCGCGACAGCCCGCAACTCGTCGTCGACTACGACAGCTTCACCCCGCTGCCCGCGTCGGGTCCCGTGCCGCTCTCGATGACCGAGTACGTCGCCCGCCTCCAGCAGGAGGAGAGCGGCAGCCTGAAGGGCCGCACCGTCGTGCTCCAGGGCTTCGTCACCCCCGGCAAGGGCGGCACCTGGAAACTGACCCGCCTCGTGGTCTCCTGCTGCGCCGCCGACTCGCAGTCCCTGAGCGTCGCCGCGCACGGCCGGCAGGCCCCGCCCGCCGACACCTGGGTGCGGGTGACCGGCACCTGGCGCCCGGAGGGCACCCTGGGCACCACTTCGGCGGCGATCGCCCTGGACATCGCGACGCTGGAGCGCATCCCGGAACCGGCGAACCCCTACCTCGACCGGGCTCCCGGACGCTGAGACGCGAGGCACGGGCGGGCGGGAGCGGCACAGCACCGCACCCGCCCGCCCCTGCTTCGCGCCGCCCCTATTGCTTCCCCGCCCCCGGCCTCCAGCGGCCGCATCCGCAGAGGCTGTCGTACGTCGCGCCGACGTGCGCGGCAAGGGCGTCGCGGGGCATGAGCACCCTGGTTGACGCCCAGTCCGCGCGTGTACGGTGATCGGCCTCCGCGCCTACGCCTCCGACCACAATGGCCGCCATGCACCGCATCGAGTTCTTCACCTACCCGTCCAACGCACCCGCGACCGGCTCCCCGCTCGTCGGTATCCGCGTCGACGGCACGGATCTGCGTACGTACACCGCCGACGCGACCTTCGGGCTGCGGCTCCGGGAACGCGAGGCGGAGGAGGGGGACGGGGACGATGCCGAAGACCCGGACTTCGCCCGCCCCCAGCACAACGGCCTGCCCCTGGAGGAACTCGGCGACCTCGCGCGTCACTTCCACGGCGACCCACTCGCCGAGTTCGCCGACATGGGCGCCACCCCGGTCCTGGGCTGCCCTTGCGGCGTGTGGGCCTGTTGGCCCCTGCTGGCCGTTATCTCGCTCGCCCCCGACACGGTCACCTGGTCCGGCTTCCGCCAGCCCTACCGCGAGGAGTGGGGCGAACTCCCGATGGGTCCGTACGTGTTCCCCGCGCCGCGTACGATGCCGCCCTCTCAGCGCCGGTGCGGTGCGCGGAGGACCCCCTGGGCGACGTCCGCGACCCGGCGGAAGCGGGTGGCGAGAGCGCGGCGGACGACGAGCCGGTGGCGGACAACCGGTAGACCGGGCCCGCTTGTTGAGGTCGTCGAGGTGATTGGCGAGGTCGTCGAGGAGGTGGTGGTGGTGGTGAGGAGCTCGCACCCGACCGGATCGCCACCCTATTGTTGGATGATGCGTGCACCTCACATTGACCGCCCGGCCGATCTCGACACGGTCCGCCAGTCCTACGACCGGGTGGCGGACAACTACGCCCACATGGTGCTGACCACGGGAATGGGCGACATCCGCCGCCACCCGTGGCTCCAGGCGGCCATCGACGCCTTCGCCGACACCGTGGGCGATCTCGGACCCGTCCTCGACGTCGGCTGCGGACCAGGCACGGTGACCGCCTACCTCGCCGAACGCGGACTCGACGTGTCCGGGGTCGACCTCTCCCCCCGCATGATCGAGAACGCCCGCCGGCTCCATCCGGAATGCCGCTTCCGCGTCGCCTCGGCCACCGAACTCGACCTCCCGGAGGCATCTTTCGGCGGCCTGCTGGGATGGTGGTCGCTCTTCAACCTCCCCCGCGATGTCCTGCCCCAGGTCCTCGCCCAGTTCGCCTGCGCCCTGAAGCCGGGCGGTCACTTCATCACCGGGACCCATGTCGGCGACGAGGACACGGTGCGCACCGAGGCGTACGGGGGCGTGCCCGTGCGGTGGACGACCTACAAGTGGCAACCGGAACAGCTCGTGGCGCTGATCGAGCAGGCCGGACTGCGCCCGGTCGCCGAACTCCGGCTCCCCCCGGACGAACACACCGGGCCGAGCGTGGTGGTCATGGCCCAGCGCCCCGCCTGACAGCCGGACCTCACGCAACACCCGTCGTACCGGGCAGGGGCGGGGCGGCCCACGACCAAGCCGGATCCGATGCCGGGCCGCCCGTCCGCCCGCCCGCCCGCTGCATGCCACCCGTGTGTCGCATGCCGTGCACGACAGGTCGTACATCGGGCGGCATGTGACGCACGCCGTACATCACATGCCGTACATCACGCGCCGTACGTCATACACGACCGCAACGATCAGACGACCCCCTCCAGCTCCTGAAGCAGCCGCCGCTTGGGCCGGGTGCCCACTATCGACCGCACCGGCTCGCCTCCCCGGAAGACCATGAGGGTGGGGGCCGCCAGCACGCCGTACGCGGCAGCAGTGCCGGGGCTGGTGTCCACGTCGAGCTGCACGATCTTGAGCCGGTCCCGCTCCTCGTCGGCGAGCGCCTTGAGTACGGGCGCGATCTGGCGGCACGGGCCGCACCAGTCGGCCCCGAACTCCACGAGCACCGGGAGATCCGACTTCAGCACCACCTCGTCGAAGTTCGCGTCCGTGACCTCGTCCAGCCCCGCTGTTCTGAACATGTTCGTCCCCTCTCGTGGCGGCCGTCCGTGCGGCGTCACCTGTTCGCTGTTCACGACTGACCGAGTTCGCACAGCGGCGTCGGCCCGTCCGGAAGATCCGCCTGGGCCCGTACCAGCTGGGCCCCCACCTGGGCACGCACAGTCGTCAACTCCGCGATCAGCAGGTCGAGTTCCGCGAGCTTGCGCCGGTAGACGTCGAGCGAGGCCGGACAGGCGTCCCCGGCCGGATGCCCGGCGTTCAGACACTCCAGGAACGGCCGGGTGTCCTCGAGGCCGAAGCCGAAGTCCTGGAGCGTACGGATCTGCTCGACGAGCCGAAGGTCGTCGTCGCCGTACACGCGGTATCCGTTGACCGCACGAGGGGCGGCCAACAGCCCGCGGGACTCGTAGTACCGCAGGGTCCGGGTGCTGACTCCGGCCCGTTCCGCCAGTTCACCGATGCGCATGGGGACGACGCTAGACCTTGACGCGGACGTCAGGGCAAGGAGGCGGGGAGTCGTCGAGGACCGTTTCGAGCCCGGCGCCGCTCCGACCTCTGCCGACATCGCGGTGTTCGCGCTGGCCCGTGCCGAGGACGGAACTCCCCTCGGCTGTGCGGGGCTTCGCGCCCTCGGGGACGCGGCGGGCGAACTGAAGCGGATGTACGTGATCCCGGCCGGGCGCGGTACGGGCGTGGCTCCGGCGCTGCTGGAGTTCCTGGAGCAGTGGGCCCGGGACCGGGGCTGGACCCGACTGCGTCTGGAAACGGGCCTCTCGCAGCCGGACGCGGTGCACTTCTGCACCCGCTCCGGATACCGCCGCATCCCCGATTTCGGCACGTACACGGGCCTCGAAAGCACGTCGCTGTGTTTCGAGCGCGAGCTGACGCCGGTCCTTTGACCCGCTCGCCCCACCGGCCACGGGCGATGCCGACCCCACCGCCCACGCTCGCCCCGCCGCGCCCGCTCGCCCCACCGGCCATCGGCACCGTACCCGCCGCCCCCCCCCGGCACGGCCGGACGTGCCGTCCCCCAGGCCGGCCACGACGTCGCCCGGCCATACCGAGCAGTGCCGTCGGCTCAGCCCGAAGCCTCCGGTGCGGAAGCCTCCGGCCCGGACTCCCGGGACCTTCCCAGTGCCAGCGTCGGGGGGTCTCCCCACGGCGTTTCGAGAGCCGCGCGCAGGGCGTCCACGGCGTCCCGGCCGATGCGTTCGGCCAGCCGCGCCTCCAGCCCCTCCAGGATCAGCCCCGCCTGCCGGTGCACCCGTTCGCCCTCTGGTGTGCGGCGGATCAGCCGTCGGCGGGCGGAAGCGGGGTCGGGGACCTGCTCCAGCATTCCAGCGGCGACCAGGCCGTGCACGGCCTGGTGGGCGGTCTGCCGGGTGACGCCCATGCGGCGGGCGGCCTCGGAGACGGTGGTACCGCCGTCCTCCAGAACGGAGAAGAGCTGCGACTGCGGCGCGGAGACCGGCTGCTCCCCCGCCGCCTCCAGCGCGGCGAGCATCGCCTCCTCGAACCAGCGTCGGGCCTCCCCGAGGAGTTGGGGCAGCTGGCGGTGCGTGGGACGGCGCATGGTTTCCTCACGGGGCGGATCGGCGATCGGAGCGGTGCGCGAGTCACCACGTACGGGTTGCTCCGCAGCGCCATCATATGTCAGGCTGCCTGACATAGATACTCGGCGTCGCTCCTCGGCACCGGGCTGCGCGGCGTGCCCGCCGCGTCCCCCGCCCCCGGCTTCCCACCGGGAGCACCAGGAGCAGCCGTCCCCCCACCTACGGAGACCGCATGACCCTCGAATACGCCACCCGCTACCGCCGGGCCTCGCGCATACCGGCCGACCCCACGAAGCCGTACGTCATCGAGAAGGGGGAGGGCGACCGCGCGCATCTCTTCGGCGACCTGGTGACCGTGTACGCGGGTGCCGAGCAGACCGAGAACACCTTCAACTTCTTCACCGTCGAGGGCCCCAAGGGCGACATCATCCCGGCCCACCTGCACGCCGACACGCACGAGGTCTTCTACGTCACCCAGGGCGCCGTCCGGCTCTTCGTCGAAGATCTGGCGGGCGAGCAGATGGAACGCCTGCTCACCCCCGGCGACTTCGGCTTCGTACCCAAGAACTGCACGCACTCCTACCGCATGGAGCGGCATCACAGTCAGGTCGTCGGCGTCGCCGCGGGGCCGGGCCGCACCTACGAGCGATTCTTCGAGAACCTCGGCACGCCCGTCGGGGAGATGGGCCTGCCGCACGCCCCGGTCGTGCCGGAGCCGCAGAAGTTCGCCACCGTGCCGCAGGAATTCGACGTGCGCTTCCTGCCCGACCACCAGTGGCGCACCCAGTGACCGCCCCGGCCGCCGACGGGGACACCGCGATCCCCCTCCCGCTCCTGCTCCGGGCCCCGCACCCGGACGGCGCCCCCCTTCCACCCTCCGCCCAACTCCCCTCCGGCGTACGGCACCTGCGCGGCATCCCGTACGGAGAACTCGACGGCAGCCGCCCCCTCGAACTCGACCTCTGGCTCCCCGCCGCCCCCGCCCCCCGCGCGCCTCTGGTGCTGTTCGTGCACGGCGGCGCCTGGCGGCGCGGTCGGCGCGACGACATGGGGCTGCACACCCGGCAGTGGAACCCGGGCCCGCTCGCCCGCATCGCGGAGACGGGCTTCGCGGTCGCCGCCGTCGACTACCGGCTCAGCGGCGAGGCCGTCTTCCCGGCCCCACTGGAGGACCTGCGCGCCGCCCTGCGGTGGCTGGCGCTGCGTGCGGACGAGCTGGGTGTCGACGTCGGGCGGACGGTGGTGTGGGGCGAGTCGGCGGGCGGCCACCTCACCTCGCTGCTCACCCTCGCAGGCCCCACGCCCGAGCCCGGAACCACCCGGCCCACCCCAGGAACCGCCGTGCCCGCAACCGCGGCGCGGCAACCCGCCCCCGCCCGGCCCGAGGACGCCGTCGGTCTCTCCGGTGCCGTCGTCTGGTACGGGCCGAGCGACTTCACCACGCCCCGTGGCTACTACTCCCCGGATGCCGCCGGTACACCCGACGCGTTGTTCCTCGGTGCGCCCGCGGCCACCGTTCCCGAACTCGCCCGGACCGCGAGCCCTCTCGCTCAGGTGCACCCGGCCGCACCTCCGTTCCTCCTCGTGCACGGGGCGGCGGACAGCATGGTCCCGTGTTCGCACAGCGAGGACCTCGCCGCCGCCCTGAGGAAGTGCGGCGTCCAGGCCGAGCTGCGCCTCGTCCCCGGCGCGGACCACGGCTGGCACGGCGTGGCGCAGGAACAGGTGGAGGAGGTCTTCACGTACTCGCTCGACTTCGCCCGCGCCCTGGTCGGACTCACCGACTGACCGCACGGGCACGGGCGCGTACCCGGATCAGGACCGCCGACGTCCCTCCGGCCGTAAGAACGGGCCGGGCCGGGCCCGGGTGGCCCCGGCCCGGCGGGTGGGCGGCCCGAGTCGGCGCGGGCATCGTCCGGGCCGGTCACAGGTGGAGTCGTCCAGCCGCCAGAATGCGCGGATCCGCCGCCATGTACCAGGTACCGGCGGCAACCGGACACCGGGTCGGGAGGGGCCGGTCCGGAACGCCCCTACCCGCAGAGCGGAACCGCACCCGAGCGGGTCCTCCAGCCGGCCTAGTCCGTGCCGAACTCCATCGCCGCACGGTCCAGCATCTCCTCGTCGCCGGAGACCTCGCCGCGTGAGGCGATGGCCTCGGCGCCGCCCTCCGGCATCGCGCCGATCAGGCCGGTGGCCGCCGCCTGGGCCGCGCCGATGGAGGGGTTGGCGGTGCCGATCAGGCCGAGGCTCGCGTACTGCTCCAGCTTGGCGCGCGAATCGGCGATGTCGAGATTGCGCATGGTGAGCTGGCCGATCCGGTCGACCGGGCCGAACGCGGAGTCCTCGGTGCGCTCCATGGACAGCTTGTCCGGGTGGTACGAGAACGCCGGGCCCGTCGTGTTGAGGATCGAGTAGTCCTCGCCGCGCCGCAGCCGCAGGGTCACCTCGCCGGTGACGGCGGCCCCGACCCAGCGCTGGAGGGACTCACGGACCATGAGCGCCTGGGGGTCCAGCCACCGGCCCTCGTACATGAGACGGCCGAGCCGCCGGCCCTCGTTGTGGTACTGGGCGAGGGTGTCCTCGTTGTGGATCGCGTTGACCAGCCGCTCGTACGCGGCGTGCAGCAGGGCCATGCCGGGAGCCTCGTAGATGCCGCGGCTCTTGGCCTCGATGATGCGGTTCTCGATCTGGTCGGACATGCCCATGCCGTGGCGTCCGCCGATCGCGTTGGCCTCCATCACCAGATCGACGGGTGACGCGAACTCCTTGCCGTTGATCGCGACCGGACGGCCCTGGTCGAAGGCGATCGAGACGTCCTCGGTGGCGATCTCGACCGACGGGTCCCAGAACCGCACGCCCATGATCGGTTCGACGGTCTCGACGCCGGTGTCCAGGTGCTCCAGGGTCTTGGCCTCGTGGGTGGCGCCCCAGATGTTGGCGTCGGTGGAGTACGCCTTCTCCGTGGAGTCCCGGTAGGGCAGGTCGTGGGCGAGCAGCCACTCCGACATTTCCTTGCGGCCGCCGAGTTCGGTCACGAAGTCCGCGTCGAGCCAGGGCTTGTAGATCCGCAGGTGGGGGTTGGCGAGCAGGCCGTAGCGGTAGAACCGTTCGATGTCGTTGCCCTTGAAGGTCGAGCCGTCGCCCCAGATCTGGACGTCGTCCTCCAGCATCGCCCGTACGAGCAGCGTGCCGGTGACGGCGCGGCCCAGCGGCGTGGTGTTGAAGTACGCCCGCCCGCCCGACCGGATGTGGAACGCGCCGCAGGTCAGCGCCGCCAGCCCCTCCTCGACGAGCGCCGCACGGCAGTCGACGAGCCGCGCGATCTGAGCGCCGTACGCCTTGGCACGGCCGGGCACCGACTCGATGTCGGGCTCGTCGTACTGGCCGATGTCGGCGGTGTACGTGCAGGGGACGGCGCCCTTGTCGCGCATCCAGGCGACGGCGACGGAGGTGTCGAGTCCGCCGGAGAAGGCGATACCGACGCGTTCGCCGGCGGGGAGGGAGGTGAGGACCTTAGACATAGGAAGAGTATGCACACAGACGCATGGTCATGCAAAGCCGCGCGTGCAACCACGGGTCCGGGTCCACCCCTACCACGCCCCGCGGGCAAAGCCCCGCACCTCTCGAACGAGGCCGGAACGCGGGGACGGGTGTCGCCCGTCCGTCCGGTTTTGATTCGTTTCAGCCCACTGGGAACGCATGGGGCCCCCGGCCCGGCGAACCGACTGCGCGCCGATACGCCAATCCCCTCTCGAAAGGGGCGACTCACAGGACTCTCCCGTCCCCGCTCGACCCGCCTCCCTCCTGCTCCCCAACCCTTGCCGCCATCAGTAGCCCCATGCTTGAATCGATTCACCGAGCCGCACCGCGTTCACAGGCACTCGCCGCGCACTCCGCACACTCCGCCCCGGGCAAGGAAGATTCCATGGTCGAATTCGCCGACACAGCCCCACGCCTCGCCGCCCTCGCGATCGAGGTCCCCTCCTGGGCGTACGGCAACTCCGGCACCCGCTTCAAGGTCTTCGGCACGCCGGGCACCCCCCGTACCGTCGAGGAGAAGATCGCCGACGCCGCGACGGTCCACCGCTTCACCGGGCTCGCCCCGACCGTGGCCCTGCACATCCCCTGGGACACCGTCGACGACTACGGCGAACTCCGCGCATACGCGGAGGACTTGGGCATCGCGATCGGCACGGTCAACAGCAACACCTTCCAGGACGACGCCTACAAGCTCGGCAGCCTCACCCATGCGGACCCCAAGGTCCGCCGCCAGGCCGTCGACCACCACCTCGCCTGCATCGACGTCATGAACGTGACCGGCTCCCGCGACCTGAAGATCTGGCTCGCCGACGGCACCAACTACCCCGGCCAGGACGACATCCGCGCCCGCCAGGACCGGCTGGCCGAGGGCCTCGCCGAGATATACGCCCAGCTCTCGGGCGAGCAGCGGCTGGTACTGGAGTACAAGTTCTTCGAGCCGGCCTTCTACCACACGGACGTCCCCGACTGGGGGACCTCGTACGCGCACTGCCTGGCCCTGGGCGAGCGGGCGAAGGTGTGCCTGGACACCGGCCACCACGCGCCCGGCACCAACATCGAGTTCATCGTGGCCCAGCTCCTGCGCCTCGGAAAGCTCGGCTCCTTCGACTTCAACAGCCGTTTCTACGCGGACGACGACCTGATCGTCGGCGCGGCCGACCCGTACCAGCTCTTCCGCATCATGGTCGAGGTGATCAGGGGCGGCGGGTACGGCCCCGATTCGGACGTGGCGCTGATGCTCGACCAGTGCCACAACATCGAGCAGAAGATCCCCGGCCAGATCCGCTCCGTGCTCAACGTGCAGGAGATGACCGCCCGCGCCCTGCTCCTGGACACCGAGGCGCTGGACGCGGCACGCACGGCGGGGGACGTGCTCCTCGCCCACGAGATCTTCAACGACGCCTTCTATACGGACGTACGGAAGGACCTCGCCGAGTGGCGCGAGTCCCGCGGCCTGCCGGGCGACCCGGTGCGGGCGTACCTCGCCGACGGCTACCAGCAGCAGATCGAGTCGGACCGGGTCGGCGGACACCAGGCAGGGTGGAACTGACGTGAGCAGCAAGGGAATCGAGCCGGTGTCCGAGCGTCCCGAGAACAAGTCCGGCAACGGGCGTCCCGCCAACGACCCCGTCCCGGGAGGACCCGTGAGCAGCGACCGCAGGGGCAGTGACGCCGAGGCCGTGGAGGCGTTGATCGCGCGCTCGAACCGGCTCGGCAGCGACCGCAAGAACACCAACTACGCCGGCGGCAACACCTCCGCCAAGGCCTCCGCCACCGACCCCGTCACCGGCGAGAGCGTCGACCTCCTCCATGTGAAGGGCTCGGGCGGGGACCTCGGCACCCTCACCGCCGCCGGCCTCGCCTCCCTGCGCCTGGACCGGATGCGGGCGCTCGTCGACGTGTACCCGGGGGTGGAGCGGGAGGACGAGATGGTCGCCGCGTTCGACTACTGCCTGCACGGCAAGGGCGGCGCGGCCCCCTCCATCGACACCGCCATGCACGGGCTGGTCGACGCCGCGCACATCGACCACCTGCACCCGGACTCCGGCATCGCGCTGGCCACCGCCGCCGACGGCGAGGAGCTGACCCGCAAGATCTTCGGCGACCGGGTGGGCTGGGTGCCGTGGCGTCGCCCGGGGTTCCAACTGGGCCTTGACATCGCCGAGTACAAGCGGTCGAACCCGGATGCCGTCGGGGTGATCCTCGGTGGTCACGGCATCACCGCCTGGGGCGACACCTCCCAGGAGTGCGAGCGCAACTCCCTGTGGATCATCGACTCGGCCGCCGAGTACATGGCGGAGCACAGCCGCCCGGAGCCCTTCGGCCCGGTCCTGGAGGGGTACGCGGCCCTGCCTGGCCCGGAACGGCGGGCGAAGGCCGCGGCCCTCGCCCCCACCCTGCGCTCGATCGCCTCCCGGGACCGGCCGATGGTCGGCCACTTCACCGACTCCCCCGCCGTCCTCGACTTCCTCGCCCGCACCGAGCACCCGCGCCTCGCCGCCCTCGGGACCAGCTGCCCGGACCACTTCCTGCGCACCAAGGTCCGCCCGCTGGTCCTGGACCTGCCCGCCGCCGCGCCCCTCACCGACGTGCTCTCCCGGCTCGGGGAACTGCACGCGGACTACCGGCGCGAGTACCGGGCGTACTACGACCGGCACGCCACCCCGGACTCCCCCGCGATCCGCGGCGCGGACCCGCTGATCGTCCTCGTCCCCGGCGTCGGCATGTTCAGCTACGGCAAGGACAAGCAGACGGCGCGCGTCGCGGGCGAGTTCTACATCAACGCGATCAACGTGATGCGCAGGGCGGAGGGCGTCTCCTCGTACGCGCCCATCCCGGAGTCCGAGAAGTTCCGTATCGAGTACTGGACGCTGGAGGAGGCCAAGCTCCAGCGCATGCCGAAGCCGAAGCCGCTGGCCACGCGCATCGCCCTGGTCACGGGCGCGGCCTCGGGCATCGGTCGGGCCACCGCACGCCGGCTCGCCGCCGAGGGCGCGTGCGTGGTCGTCGCCGACCTCGACGGTACGAAGGCGGCAGCGGCGGCCGCGGAGATCGGCGGCCCGGACGTCGCGGTGGGCGTGGCGGGGGACGTGTCCGACGAGGCGGCGGTACGGCACATGGTCGACACGGCGGTACTCGCCTTCGGCGGCCTCGACCTCGTCGTCAACAACGCGGGCCTGTCCCTGTCCAAGTCCCTGCTGGACACCACCGAGGCGGACTGGGACCTCCAGCACGACGTCATGGCCAAGGGCTCCTTCCTCGTCTCGAAGGCCGCGGCGAAGGTGCTGATCGAGCAGGACATGGGCGGCGACATCGTCTACATCTCGTCCAAGAACTCCGTCTTCGCCGGTCCCAAGAACATCGCCTACTCGGCGGCCAAGGCCGACCAGGCCCACCAAGTGCGGCTCCTCGCCGCCGAGTTGGGGGAATACGGCATCCGGGTCAACGGAGTGAACCCGGACGGCGTCGTCCAGGGCTCCGGCATCTTCGCGGGCGGCTGGGGCGCGAACCGGGCCGCGGTCTACGGGGTGGAGGAGAAGGACCTGGGCGCCTTCTACGCCCAGCGCACCCTGCTCAAGCGCGAAGTGCTGCCCGAGCACGTCGCCAACGCGGTCTTCGTGCTCTGCGGTCCCGACATGTCCCACACGACGGGCCTGCACGTGCCGGTGGACGCGGGAGTGGCGGCGGGCTTCCTGCGATGACCGCCACCGCCCTCCGGGTGGCGGCGGTCGACCTGGGCGCGACCTCGGGGCGAGTGATCGCCGCCGAGGTCGCGCCCGACCGCCTCCACCTCCACGAGGTCCACCGCTTTGCCAACGAACCCGTCCGCACCTCCGACGGCCTGCACTGGAACGTCCTGGAACTCCACCGTCAGATCCTGACCGGTCTGTGCCACGCCCACCGGGCGGCGGGCCCCCCGCTGGCGGGCCTCGCCGTCGACTCCTGGGCGGTCGACTACGGTCTGCTCCGCCAGGGCCGCCTCCTGGGCAACCCGTACCACTACCGCGACGAGGCCCGTACCGGGACGGGTCCCGCCCTGGTCCATCAACTCCTGCCGCACGACGCCCTCTTCGCGCGCAACGGCCTCCAGTACCTGCCCTTCAACACGCTCTACCAGCTGGCCGCCGACCCCTGGACGGACCTCGCCGACCGGATGCTGCTGATCCCCGACCTCCTCGGCCACTGGCTGACCGGCGGCCCGCAGCTCACCGAGCGCACGAACGCGTCGACGACCGGCCTGCTCGACGTCCGCACCGGCGCGTGGGACCACGAGCTGATCGCCCGGCTGGGCCTTCCCGGCTCGCTGTTCGGCGACCTGGTTGATCCGGGCACCCGGATCGGTGCCCTGCGCCCGGACCTCGCCCGCCCCCTCGGTCTCCCCGAGATCCCGGTGACGACGGTCGGCTCCCACGACACGGCGTCGGCGGTGGTCGCGGTACCCATGACGGAGGGCGGGGCCGCGTTCCTCTCGTGCGGTACCTGGGGTCTGGTGGGTACGGAGCTCGCGGAGCCGGTCCTCACGGACGCGGCCCGCGCCGCGAACTTCACCAACGAGGGCGGCGTGGACGGCCGCGTCCGCTTCCTCACCAACGTGATGGGCCTGTGGCTGCTGAGCGAGAGCATCCGCTGGTGGCAGCGCGACGGCAGCTCCGTCTCCCTCTCCGGCCTGCTCGCCCAGGCCGCCCACGTCCCCCTCCCCGTCACCGTGTTCGACGTCCAGGATCCGCGCTTCCTGGCCCCCGGCGATCTCCCAACGCGTATCGCGCAGTGGTACGAGGAACACGGCCTGCCCGCCCCGCCGGACCGCCCCACCCTCGTCCGCGCGATCGTCGAAAGCCTCGCGCACACCTTCGCGGAGGCGGTCGACCGTACCGAGCACCTCTCCGGCGAACGCCTGACCCGCATCCACGTGGTCGGCGGCGGCGCCCTCAACCGCCTCCTCTGCCAGCGCCTCGCCGACCACGCGGGCCGCCCGGTCCTCGCGGGCCCGGTCGAGGCCACGGCCCTCGGCAACGTCCTGATCCAGGCCCGCACGGCAGGCACCCTCACCGGCACACTGGAAAACCTCCGTACCCTGGTGGCCCGCACGCACGCCCCCGCCACCTTCACGCCGCAGCCGGACGGCAGCCGCTGACACCCGGCTGTCCCCCGTCGAGCGGCGACGAACGTCCACGCCTTCTGCCCGTGAGGCCAGGCGCGGGCGGCAAGCGCATACGGCGGGGGCCGAGCCCGCGTCGCCTATGCGGCGCGCAGCGCGTCGAGCATCCGGTCGAGTGCGGCCGTGGTGTGCTCCAGGTCGGCGGGGTCGGTGGAGGTCGCCAGCCACAGGGCGGCCTCGTTCATGGCGCCGGAGAGCAGGTGGGCCAGCGGCGCCACCGGTTGGGCGGGGACGACCCCCTCGTCCACGAGAACGGTCAGCGCCTCGGTGAGGTGGCGGGCCGAGGACGCCTCGTCCATGGCCCGCCAGGCGGTCCAGCCGAGCACGGCCGGCCCGTCGACGAGCATGATCCGCTGAATGCCGGGGGCCGTCGTCGCGGCGAGGAACTCGCGGCACCCGAAAACCAGTTGGTCCCAACTGTCCTCGTGCGCCCCGGCGGCCTCGGCGACCCGCCTGCCGACTTCCTGCTGCACATCCTCCAGGACCGCGCGGAAGAGCTCTTCCTTGCCGTCGAAGTGGTGGTAGAGCGCCCCCTTGGTCACCCCGGCCGCGCCGACGATCTCCGCCAGGCTCACCGCGCCGTACCCGCGCTCCGTGAACAGACGCCGGCTCTCCCCCAGCAGCGCCCGCCGGGTCTCCTCCCGCTGCCGCACTCTGACCCCGCGCTCCGTCACCGCACCCTCCCATTGACATACCAGTGGTACGCGAATAGCTTTTTCACATACCGATGGTACGCGAATTCCGTGTGAGAGGTCCTGCCGTGCAGCTGACCAGCTTCTATCCCGTGATCGCCACCGCCCAGCTGAAGGAGTCCCACGCCTTCTACACCCGGCTACTGGGCTTCGAGACGGCCTTCGAGGCCGACTGGTACGTGAGTCTGCGACAGCCGGGCGACTCCCCGTACGAACTCGCCCTCCTGGACCACACCCACCCCACCCTCCCCGAGAGCCACCGCAGACCCGTAGCGGGCCTGATCCTCAACTTCGAGGTGGCGGACGTGGACGCCGAGTGGGAACGGCTGGTCGTACGCGAAGGCCTCACACCGCTGCTCGAACTGCGCACCGAGGACTTCGGGCAACGCCACTTCATCGTGGCCGCCCCCGACGGCGTCCTCATCGACGTCATCACCCCGACCCCGCCGACGAAGGAGTACGCGGAGCAGTACGTCGGCGGCTGAGCCGCGGGACGGAAACGGGGTGACGGGACGGGGGTTGCCCTCAGGCAGGACGTCGGGGTGGCCGGATGGCCCGGACGGGCCGCGGGCCGAGAGGGTGGTGGGACCAGAGACCGCCAGCAGCACGAGGCACCCGGGGAACCAGCCATGCCGATCAGTACCGACGACACCGCCAGCACCGCCAGCACCGAGCACACGGGTGCCACCGACAGCGGAGAACGGCAGAGGTACGGGCAACTGCGGCGTCGCGCCGCCGGAACCGTCGTGCTCGTCTCCGCCCTGGCTCTGGTCGCACCCGGCCTCGTCGCGTACGACGCACAGCCCGTCCAGCGCGGCAGCCGGGGCGGCGTCACCGCACTGGAAGGGGTGTGGCGGAGCGACGGCTACCAGCAGTACCTGACGGTGCGGCGCGGCGAGCTGCGGAGTTACGAGGTGTCCGCGGCCGGCTGCCTGCCGGGTGGGCTGCGACTGTCGGCCGGCAGGGCGGGGATCGACGGCGCGGTTCCGTTCAACGATGCCGACGACGTACGGGAGTTGAGCATCCGGACGGTGGGCGGCGCGGCCGATCGCGCGCGGCTTTCGCCCGCCGGTGCCGTTGGCGAACGGCGCCTGGCACGGGTGTCCTCGCTGCCCGCCGGCTGCGCCCTCCCGCCCGCCGATAGCCCACTGCACACCTTCGACGTCTTCTGGTCGACTCTCCGCGAGAACTACCCCTTCTTCCGCGACAGAGGCGTCGACTGGAACGCCATGCGCGCGAAGTACCGCCCGCAGGTACACCCCCGCATCACCGACGACCGGCTCTTCGCCCTGCTCGCCGCGATGATCGAACCGCTGCACGACCTGCACACCCAGCTCCGCGACCCCACCGGCGAGCGCGGCACGCTCAACCTCCGCCCCGGAACGCCGAAGGTCTCCCGGGAGTCCGTCGCCGCGATCGAAAGCGCCACCCGGGCACAGCTTCCCGCCACGGTGCACAGCTTCGCCAACGGCAGGATCCAGTACGCGGACCTGGAACAGCGGCGGGGCGTCGGCTACCTCCGCATCACCAGCTTCCTGAAGTACGGCAGCGACGGCAAGGAGAACGCCGACGCGGACGCCGCCGTCCTGGACCGCGCCCTGGACACCGTCTTCACCGCCTCCCGCATCCGCGACCTCCGCGGCCTGGTCGTCGATCTCCGCTACCACGGCGGCGGATCGGACGCCCTGGGCATCGCCGTCGCCCGCCGCCTCACGGACCGTACGTACACGGCGTACACCAAGTCCGCCCGCAACAGCCCGCACAACGAGGCGGGTTGGACCCCCGGCCAGCACGTACGCGTCCGCCCCGCAGCCAAACCCCGCTACACCGGTCCCGTCGCCGTCCTCACGGGCCCGCTGACCGTCAGCGCGGGGGAGACCTTCACCCAGGCCCTGATGTCCCGCTCCCCCGCACCCCTGCGCATCGGCAAGCCCACCCAGGGCGTCTTCTCCGACACCATGAACCGCGCCCTCCCCAACGGCTGGACCCTCACCCTCCCCAACGAGAAGTACGCCGACCGGACCGGCCGCACCTACGACGGCGCCGGCATCCCGCCCACCCACCACGAAACCGTGTACGCCCCGCAGGACCTCCACCACCTCCGCGACCCGGCCCTGAAGCGGGCCCTGCGGGAGCTGGACGCGCGATAGCCGCACGGCCCCACCGCCCGTGACGTCACGCATCGTGCTCCGTGCGCGTGCGGTGGAGCCGTTCGCCCCGCCCCGCCCGCCGACCGCTGCCCGCCCTCCGAAATGCCGGAGCAGCACCCACACGCCCGTGCGAAACTCTGCCCATGCTCGGTGTGACTGATCTTCCGACCTACCTGATAGGTCTCGTCCTGATAGTGCTTCTGCCAGGACCGAATTCGCTGTACGTGCTGTCCGTCGCCGCCCGTCGGGGCGTCCGGGCCGGGTACACGGCGGCGGCCGGAGTCTGGTGCGGGGACGCGGTGCTGATGGTGCTGTCGGCGGCCGGGGTCGCCTCGCTGCTCCAGGCGAACGCGCTGCTGTTCGGCATCGTGAAGTACGCGGGCGCGGGCTATCTGACCTGGCTCGCGATCGGAATGCTGCGGGCCGCGTGGTCGATGTGGCGCACGCGGCGCGAGGCCGTGCGGACGGCCGCGGCTCAGGCGGAGCCCGCCGCAGTGGAACGCCCGTACCGACGGGCCCTGCTGATCAGCCTCCTGAACCCCAAGGCGATCCTCTTCTTCATCAGCTTCTTCGTGCAGTTCGTCGACCCGGCCTACGCCTACCCCGCGCTGTCCTTCGTCCTCCTCGGCGCGCTCGCCCAGCTGGCGAGCTTCCTCTACCTCACCGCCCTGATCTTCAGCGGCACCCGTCTCTCGGCCGCCTTCGCGCGCCGCAAGCGGCTTTCCGCCGGGGCGACTTCGGCTGCCGGAGTGCTCTTCCTCGGGTTCGCGGCGAAGCTGACGCTGGCGAGCGCGTAGGAGCAGCGGAGCACTGCCTGGGCGTCCGCGAACCGCCGCAGGAGCGCACGTGTACCGGTGCCTGTTTCGACGCCCCGGGTCGAGGATGCGGCGCGGGTGCGCGGCGGCAGTCGGCTCGACGAACCTGCGGAGGCACCCGGGCGAGGACCGACCGTCAGCATGAACCGCCGGAGGAGCCCTCCCCCGCTCGCAGGGACCCGAGGAAGTCGTCGAGCATGGCCGTCTGCACGTCCTCGGGGAACCGTGCCGGGTCGAAGAGGGCCTGTACGACGAGTCCGTGCGTGAACGCGACCGCCGACGCCGCGAGTTGGTCCGGCGCGGCCGCGCCGGCGCCGAGTTCGCCCCGGGCCAGGGCGGCGACGAAGTGCGGGCGCAGGGAGTCGCGCAACCGGGTGTAGCGGGCGGCCTGGTCGGCGGCGAGGCCCCGGTCCGCGAGGGCGAGGTCCCAGGAGCTGACCCAGATGCGGTTGCGGGCGGTGTCGTCCGGGCCCAGCGGCAGGATGTCCAGCAGCATCGTCCGTACGGTGGCCAGGCCCTCGGCGGGACGTGCCCGGCGCGGGCGTTCGGCCGTCCGCGTCTCCAACAGGTCCAGGGCGTGCGCGATGAGGGCCCGTTTGGTCGGGAAGTAGTGCATGAGCATGCCAGTCGAGACGTTCATCGCGGCGGCCACGGCGCGCAGGGTCAGCCCGCCGAAGCCCTTCTCGGCGAGGACCTGCCACACCGCCTCCGATACGTCCTTGCGGCGGGCTTCACGGTCTCCTGGTGCGGGTGGCATGCTGCTACCTTACGTACCGAACACGCGTTACGTACGAGCGTGACGCCCCTGGATCGAGGTAATCGTGTACGCACTTCCGCTCGGCGACGATGCCCGGCTGGCCCCGCTGGAGCCCTGGCACGCGCAGGAGTTCCTCGCGCACATCAACCGCGCCCGGCCCCTGGTGGACCCGTGGATCCCGTGGGCGACGTTCAGCACCGACCTCGCCTCGGCGACCGCCGTCCTCCAGCGGTATGCCGACCGGCAGGCCGCGGACACCGGGCGGATCCACGGGATCCGGCTGGACGGCGTGCTGGTCGGCGGCGTGATGTTCCCGCACTTCGACGCGGCGTCCGGGGTGTGCGAGATCGGCTGCTGGCTGGAGGAGGCCGGGCAGGGGCGGGGGCTGGTGACCCGGGCCTGCCGGGCGTTGATCGACTGGGCGTTCACGGAACGCGGGATGAGCCGGATCGAGTGGGTCGCCTCGACGCACAACGCCCGCAGCATCGCCGTCGCGCGCCGCCTCGGGATGACGCGCGAGGGCATCATGCGGCAGCGGACCCCCTACCGCGGCGAACGGCTCGACTGCGAGATGTGGTCGCTGCTCGCCGAGGAGAGGCCGCTCCCGGAGAGGGCTCCGGACGACGGAACCGATGTGACCGACAAGGCCGAACTCGACCGGCTGACGACGGAGTTCCTCGGCGCGTTCACCAACACCGGCGGCCGGCGTCCGCACGTCGGGGTGATCCGTGAGGTGTTCATCCCGGAGGGGATGATCGTCAGCAACGTCGGGGGCAAGCCCGTGGTGTACGACCTGGAGGCCTTCATCGAACCGCGGCAGCGGATGCTCACGGACGGGACGCTGACGGAGTTCTGCGAGTGGGAGGTCGGCGAGCGCACGGAGATCTTCGGGACGGTCGCGCACCGCTTCAGCGAGTACCGCAAGACGGGTGTCATGGACGGCGAGCGGTTCGAGGGGACGGGTCACAAGACCACGCAGTTCGTCCGGACACCCGACGGCTGGCGGATGAGTTCGCTCGCCTGGGACGACATGGACCGCGGCGCATGACTCGGGTACGGAGACGTGGTCTGCGGCGCGCAGCGCGGGCACGGATGCCTCACGTACTCCTTGCCACTCTCAAGGTATAGCCCACGGGGGGCCTTGCGGCAAGGCCCCCCGCATACCGCACAATCCCTCTCCTAAGCCCCCCAGCTGCGGAAACGGGAGTCCCACCACGTGCGTACCAGTCCTCAGACCACCGGCACCAGCACTGCGGCCACCGGCGTCTTCCAGCTCCCCGAGCGGCTCGCCGCCAAGGCCGACCCGCGGCTGATCGCCGGGGACGAGCAGCACTTCGCGGCCATCGCCGCGAGCCTGGAGCGGACGATCGCCGAACTGTCCGGGCGGCTCGACGACCTCCGCCGGGCCCCGGGCGGCATCGGCCGCGAGGCGATGGACCGCGACGCGGAGATCCACCGGCTGACCGGGCGGCTGCGCGCGCTGCGCCGCTTCGGCCTCGACCTGTGCCTGGGCCACGTCGTCGCCGAGGACGGCTCGGAGCCCCTGTACGTCGGACGGCTCGGGCTCACCGACAGCGAAGGCCGCCGCCTCCTGGTCGACTGGCGCTCCCCCGCCGCCGAACCCTTCTTCGCCGCGACCCACGCCCGCCCCATGGGCCTGGCGAGCCGCCGCAGGTACCGCTGGACGGGCGGGCGGATCAGCGACTACTGGGACGAGGTCTTCACCCCGGACGGCCTCGAACACCGTGCCGCGCTCGACGACCAGTCGGCGTTCCTCGCCAGCCTGGGCACCAACAGGTCCGCCCGGATGCGCGACGTCCTGGGCACCATCCAGTCCGACCAGGACGCCGTCATCCGCGCGGGCTCGCGCGGCACTCTCGTCGTCGACGGCGGCCCCGGCACGGGCAAGACCGTCGTCGCCCTGCACCGTTCCGCGTACCTCCTGTACTCCGACCCGCGGCTCGGCCACCACCGGCGCGGCGGCAACATCCTCTTCGTCGGCCCGCACGAGCCCTACCTGGGGTACGTCGCCGACGTCCTGCCCAGCCTCGGCGAGGACGGCGTCCAGACCTGCACCCTGCGCGACCTCGTCCCCGAAGGGGCGGCGGCGGCCCCCGAGTCCGACCCGGAGGCGGCCCGCCTCAAGTCGTCCGCGGACATGGTGGGGGCGATCGAGAAGGCCGTCGCGTTCTACGAGCAGCCGCCCACCGAGGGGTTGGCGGTCTCCACTCCCTGGTGCGAGGTGTGGGTGGGCGCCGACGACTGGGCCGAGGCGTTCCGGGCGGCGGGCGCGGGCACCCCGCACAACGAGGCCCGCGAGCAGGTCTGGGAGGAGCTGGCCACGATCCTCATGGACAAGCAGGGCCTGGACGAGGAGGAGGACGGCGTCTCCTTCGGGCAGTTCCTGCGGGCGCTGCGGCAGGACCGTGACCTCGTGGCGGCCCTGCACGGGGCCTGGCCGCTGATCGACGCCACCGACCTCGTCTCCGACCTGTGGACGGTCCGCGCCTACCTGCGGATGTGCGCACCGTGGCTCACCCCCGACGAGGTGGCGAAGCTCCAGCGCAAGGACGCACCCCGGGCCTGGACGGTGTCCGACCTGCCGCTCCTGGACGCGGCGCGGCAGCGGCTCGGCGACCCGGAGGCGGCCCGCCGCAACCGGCTGCGTGCCGCGGCCGTCGCCGCCGAACGCGACCGGATGGCGCTCGTCATCGACGACATCGTCGCCGCAGCGGACTTCAACTCGGGCGGCGACGACAGCGAGGGCGCGGTACGGATGCTGCGCGGCAAGGACCTCCAGGACAGCCTGATCGACAAGGACGCGCTGCCGACCGCCGCCCCGGACCGGCTGGCCGGCCCCTTCGCGCACGTCGTCGTGGACGAGGCGCAGGAACTGACGGACGCCGAGTGGCAGATGCTGCTGCTGCGCTGCCCCTCACGGAGCTTCACCGTCGTCGGGGACCGCGCACAGGCCAGGCACGGGTTCACGGAGTCCTGGCGGGAACGGCTGGAGCGGGTCGGGCTCGACCGGATCGAGGTGGCCTCCCTGACCCTCAACTACCGCACGCCGCAGGAGATCATGAAGGAGGCCGAGCCGGTCGTCCGGACGGTCCTGCCGGACGCCAACGTGCCGGTATCCGTCCGCAGCAGCGGCCTCCCGGTCGTCCACGGCTCCGTCGCGGACCTGGACCAGGTGCTCGACACGTGGCTCGACGCACACGAGGAGGGCGTCGCCTGCGTCATCGGCGCGAGCGGTACGGGGGACGGCCCGGCCGGCGGTGCGTTCCGGGCGCGGCCCCGCGTGCGGGCGCTGACCCCGACGCTGTCCAAGGGCCTGGAGTTCGATCTGGTGGTGCTCGTCGACCCCGAGGAGTACGGCGAGGGCATCGAGGGAGCGGTCGACCGCTACGTCGCGATGACCAGGGCGACCCAGCAGCTCGTGGTGCTCACCGGCGGGTGAGTCCGCGATCCGGCGGTGACGGGCGAGCGGGACCGGCGGTCCGGTGCGGGCCGTCGGCCGGCCCGAGACGGCGGGCGGGCCCGGGGCTCGGCCCCCGACCGCGGGCGGGCCCGAAGTTCCCGGGGCCCGCCCGCCGTCGGAAGCCGTCCTTTCGGTCGCACCGCCCCGTGGGTCCTTGCAACCCGGTGCCACGAGGTCAGAGGGCCGACGGGCAGCGGCGTCAGGCTTCGCGGGCGCCCTCGTACATCGCCTCGACGACCTCCGCGTACTCGCGCTCCACGACGGGGCGCTTGACCTTGAGGCTCGGGGTGAGTTCGCCGTGCTCGATGTCGAGGTCGCGCGGCAGCACCGAGAACTTCTTGATCGTCTGCCAGCGCTGGAGGTCGTTGTTGACCCGCTCGACGAAACCGGCGATCAGCTCGTGCACCTGTGCCGAGGAGACCACGTCCGCGTAACTGCGGCCGGCGAGTCCGTTCTCCTCCGCCCAGGGCATCACGACGGTCTCGTCCAGGGCGATGAGGGCGGTACAGAAGTTGCGGCCGTCGCCGATGACCAGGATGTTGCTGACGAACGGGCAGACGGCTTTGAAGCGGCCCTCGATCTCGGTGGGCGCCACGTACTTGCCACCGGAGGTCTTGAACAGGTCCTTCTTGCGGTCGGTGATCCGCAGGAAGCCGTCCGCGTCCATCTCACCGATGTCGCCGGTGTGGAACCAGCCGTCGCCCTCCAGTACTTCGGCGGTCTTCTCCGGGAGGTTGTGGTAGCCGCGCATGACCCCGGGGCCCCTCAGCAGCACCTCGCCGTCCTGGGCGATGCGGACCTCGGTACCGGGCAGCGGTCTGCCCACCGTGCCGACCCGGTACCCCTCGGCGGGGTTGACGGTGCAGGCCGCGCTGGTCTCCGTCAGCCCGTAGCCCTCGAAGACGTGGACGCCGGCGCCCGCGAAGAAGTAACCAATGTCCGGAGACAGGGCTGCGCTGCCGGAAACACTGCCCCGCAAGTTGCCTCCGAAGGCCGCGCGGATCTTGCCGTACACCAACCGGTCCGCCACGGCATGCTGAACGGCGAGCGCCGGGGGAATCCGGCGGCGTCCGCCCGCCGCCGTGCTCTCCTGCCCGGCCCTCGCGTAGTCGCGGGCGACCTTGGCGGCCCAGAGGAAGATCTTGTACTTGGCTCCGCCCTCGGCCCGCGCCCGGCCGGCTATGCCGTTGTAGACCTTCTCGAAGATCCGCGGCGCGGACGCCATCACCGTGGGCCTGACCGCGGGCAGGTTGGTGATGATGCGGTCGATGCGCCCGTCCACCGCCAGTACGTGGCCGGTGGTGATCTGGCCGGAGATCAGGGCCTTGCCGAACACGTGGGACAGGGGCAGCCACAGGAACTGCACGTCGTCCGGGCGCAGGAGCCCGCTGACCTCCTGGGCGACACCCTGGTAGGACCAGCAGTCGTGCACCAGGCGCACACCCTTGGGGCGGCCGGTGGTGCCGGAGGTGTAGATCAGCGTGGCGAGGTGCTCGCGCTCGATGGCCGCGACCGCCCGCTCGACCGCATCCGGGTGCTCCTCCAGGTACCTGGCCCCGCGTGCCTCCAGTTCGGCGAGGGACAGCACCTCCAGCCCCTCCACCCGGGGGGCCTCGGGGTCGGGGTCGAAGAGGATCGCGTGGCGGAGTTCGGGCAGACGGTCGGTGTGCGCGACCACCTTGGCCAGTTGCTCGGAGTCCTCGACGAAGATGGCCCGGCTGCCGGAGTCGGACAGGATGTACACCGTCTCGTCGGCGTGGGTGCTGGGGTAGACGGCGGTGGCGGCGGCGCCCGCGCACATCACACCCAGGTCGGCCAGGATCCACTCCACCCTGGTGGAGGAGGAGATCGCGACCCGTTCCTCACGCCGCAGTCCGAGGGCGAGCAGCCCGGCGGCGATCGTCGTGACGCGTTCGGCGGTCTGCGCCCAGGTGAGCGAATGCCACCGCTCGGCCCCGGACGTGCCGTCGCCCGCCGGTACGGGGTAGCGGTAGGCCTCGCCGCCCGGCGTGGCCCCGACCCGGGAGAAGAAGAGGTGCGCCACGGAAACCGGGCGGTCATCGACAAGGGACTGAGCGGAATTCACGTCAACCTCCGGGCTCGGAAACGCCCATTCGACAGCTTGTCAACTGACGGGTAACTCGAAAGTAGAGGTGACAGTAAGGGCAATGCGGCCGGCGCGTAAGAGCCTGTGCCGAACCTGTGCGGAAGAGGTCGCGCGCACGGCGTGGGCGTGCGGGTCCGCACGCGGGTGCCCGCACGGTAGCGGCGGCGAGCGGCAACCCGTACGAAGCCATCCGCGTCCCCACCGGCTCGGGTGAGCGGGCTGTTCACGAGAGTCGGGGACCACCGTCCGGCCGGAGAGCGGGGTGCTCGGGACCGGTGGCCGACGGTGGTACGGCGAGCGGGGCCGTCCAGCTGCCGAGGAGCCGCAGCGCACTGCACACTCCACGAGACCCTGCACCTCCGGGGTCTGACCCCCGCGGTGATCGACCGGGCCAGGCAGGCTGCCGTCACCGGACTGCACGCCGCCGCGCTCCTCGCGCCCAGGGACGGCCGTACCCGATCATGGCCCGCATGGACACCCGTTTCCTCGGCATCGCCGATCTGACCGACACTCCGCCCGTGGCGGTGGTGGCCGACGTCATGCGTGCTTTCACTGTGGCCGCCTGGGCCTTCGCCCAAGGGGCGGAGCAGATCGTTCTTGCCGAGTCGCTGGACGAGGCGCTGGCACTCAAGGCGGCCCGCCCGGACTGGGTGGCGCTCAAGGACGGGCCGCCCGCGCCCGGGTTCGACACCGTCAACTCCCCCGGCATGCTGCGGTCCCTCGACCTCACCGGCCGGTCCGTCGTGCAGAAGACCACCGCGGGAACGGTCGGCGCTCTCGCCGTCAGTGAGTCGTCGCTGGTGCTGTGCGCGAGCTTCGTGGTGGCGGAGGCGACGGCCCGGCTGCTGCGGTCGTACGGGAGCGACCGGGCGACGTTCGTGGTCACCGGCGAGGACGGGCGGGCGGAGGAAGACCTGGCGTGCGCCCAGTACATCGCCGGGCGGGTCGCCGGGACCGGCACGGACGCCACCGCGTTCCTCCGCCGCGCCGCCGCGTCCCGCGCCGCCGCCGAACTGGCGGAGGGGGTACGGAAGGGAGTCCACCCCGACGACGTCGCGCTCTGTCTTGAGGTCGACCGGTTCCCCTTCGCCATGGTCGCCGCCCGGGAAGGCCCGCTCATGGTGCTGCGCGCTCGCGCTACCGCCCCCACTGCGGACAACTGTCCCGAGCGCGCCCCCGGTGCGCCGCTACCGGCGGCTGATCAACGGCCGTGTGCGCCGCTACCGGCGGACGGTCACCGGCCGCCCGATCGCGCAGCGTCCGTACGCGGCCCCCGGAACGTCCCCCGGTACGCCTGCGGCGACACACCCACCGTCACCTGGAAGTGCTGCCGCATCGACGTCCCCGTCCCGAATCCCGCCTCGTGCGCGATCCGGTCCACCGGCAGGTCCGTCTCCTCCAGCAACTCCCTTGCCCGGTCCACCCGTTGGCGGGACAGCCACTGCACGGGGGTGAGTCCCGTCTCCTCGCGGAAGCGGCGGCTGAAGGTGCGTACGCTCATGTGCGCCTCGCGCGCGAGATCGTCCAGGGCGAGCGGCCGGTCGAGGTGGGCGAGGGCGAAGGCGCGTGCGCGGCCGGTCGAGGAGACCTCGGGGGCGGGCACCGGGCGCCGTACGTACTGGGCCTGGCCGCCCTCCCGGTGGGGCGGCACGACCGTCGCACGGGCGACCGCGTTCGCGACGGCCGCGCCGAAGTCGCTGCGGATCATGTGCAGGCAGAGGTCGATGCCGGAGGCGACCCCCGCGGAGGTGAGTACCCCGCCGTCGTCCGTGTAGAGGACGTCCGGATCGAGGTCCACCTCCGGGTACAGCTCCCGGAACTCCTCGCACGACTTCCAGTGCGTTGTCGCCCGCAGCCCGGCCAGCAGACCTGCGGCCGCGAGCACGAAGGAACCCGTGCAGATGGACGCGATCCGGGTGCCGGGCCGGATCCGCGCCAGCGCCGCGGCCACCCCCGGCTCCAGCCGTCCGCGTGTCTGCGGCCCGTAGTCCTCCCGTGCGGCGGGCACGACGACGGTGTCCGCCGTGTCCAGCGCCCGCGGCCCGTGCGCCACGTTGACGGTGAAGTCGGTGTCGGTCGCCACCTCGCCCGGCTCGGGCGTACAGGTCACCACCTCGTACAGCGGTTCGCCCGCCGCAGACCTGGCCTGCCCGAACAACCGGTGCACGATGCCCATTTCCATGGGCAGCAGCCCGGGGCGCACAAGAACAGCAACCCGGTGCACACCACCCGCGCCACGAAGCCCCGTAGCCGGCTCGCTGCTCACGCTGATCTTCTCGCCCATGGCCAGATTCTTTCACAAGGTGGCGATCCGGCCGGTGGCCGGTGCCGGGGCCCGCCGCGAAAGATCGTCCCCATGGACATGGATACGCACACACCGCTCGCCCCGGAGAGCGGGCCCCCGGCCCCCGCCCGCCCACCCCGCGTTCACCGGGCCTGGCCCGTGGCCGCCACCGCCGCCCTCACCATCCTCGTCACCGGCGCGTTCGCCACCCTGCCCGGTCTCTTCACCCGCCCCGTCCGCGAGGAGTTCGGCTGGTCGTACGGTTCGATCGGCGTCGCCACCTCCGTCAACATGCTGCTGTACGGGCTCATGGCCCCCTTCGCCGCCGCGCTGATGGACCGTTTCGGCATCCGCCGGGTCGCCACCACCGCACTCGCGACCGTTGCCGCAGGCGCCCTCCTCACCACCACCGTTCTCACCGAACCCTGGCAACTCACCCTCTTCTGGGGCCTCTTGGTGGGACTGGGCACCGGCTCCACCGCGATGACGCTGGGCGCGGCGGTCACCCAGCGGTGGTTCGTACGGCGCCGGGGTCTGGTCACCGGAGTGCTCGCCTCCGCGAGCGTGCTGGGCCAGCTGGTGTTCCTGCCCGCCCTCTCCCGGCTGGCCGGGCACCACGGCTGGCGCGCCGCCCTCGTGACGGTCGCACTGGCCGCCTGCGCCACCGCCCCGGTCGTCCTGCTCGTACTTCGCGACCACCCGGCCGACTCCGGGCTGAAGCCGTACGGCGGAACGGACTTCACCCCTCGGCCCTCCCCCGCGCGGGGTGCCGTCGGCCGCACCTTCCGTGTCCTGCGCCGCGCCTGCCGCATTCCGTCCTTCTGGCTGCTGGCCGCCGCCTTCGCGGTCTGCGGGGCGTCCACCAACGGCATCCTGTGGACCCACTTCACACCCGCCGCCCACGACCACGGCATGCCCGCCACCACCGCCTCGGCGCTCCTGGCAATCGTCGGCGTCTTCAACGTCGCGGGCACGATCGCCTCCGGCTGGCTGACCGACCGCTTCCCGCCCCGCCGCCTCCTCGCCGTCTGCTTCGCCCTCCGCGCCGCCCTGCTGCTCACCCTCCCCCTCTCCCTGGCCGCCACGCCCACCCCGCCCCTCCTCGTCTTCGTCACCGTCTTCGGCCTGCTCGACCTGGCGACCGTTCCGCCGGTCCTGGCCCTGTGCCGGGAGTTCTACGGCGACGACAGCGCCATCGTCTTCGGCTGGGTCAGCACCGCGCATCAGCTGGGCGCGGCCCTGGTGGCGCTGCTCGGCGGGACGGCCCGCGACGTCTTCGGCTCGTACGATCCGGTCTGGACGGCGGTCGGCACCCTGTGCGCCATGGCGGCCCTGCTCTCCCTGGCGATCCGCCCCGCCACCCGCGTTGCGTCGACTCTCTCGTGGTGAGAAACGGTGTCCGGGTTCAGGCCGCGCAGCAGCCGCAGGTGTCCGTCTTCCCGGCCGGCGCCGCCGCGGCGTGGGGGGCCGCACAACAGCCCTTGCCCTGCCAGGCGTCGCGGCCTTCCTTCACCGCGATGACGGCGATCACCAGCGCGGCGACGGGGTCGGCCCAGGACCATCCGAGGAGGCTGTGGGCGACGAGACCGGCCAGGACGACGGCCGAGAGGTAGGTGCACAGCAGGGTCTGCTTCGAGTCGGCGACCGCGGAGGCCGAGCCCAGTTCGCGTCCGGCCCTGCGCTGGGCGGCCGAGAGGAACGGCATGATCGCGAGGGACAGAGCGGCGATGATGATTCCCAGCGAGGAGTGCTGCACCTCGCCGGTGCCGGTGAGCGCTCGTACGGCGTCGAAGCCGACGTAGGCGGCGAGCACGAAGAAGGACACGGAGATGATCCGCAGAGTGGTCTTCTCACGGACTTCGCGGACGGCGTGGTCACGGGCGGAGAACTGCCAGGCGACCGCCGCGGCGGAGGAGACCTCGATGACGGAGTCCAGGCCGAAACCGATCAGCGCGGCCGAGGAGGCGAGACTGCCGGCGGTGAGCGCGACGACGGCCTCGACGACGTTGTACGCGAGGGTCGCCGCGACCAGCAACCGTATGCGCTTCGTCAGGGCGTCGCGGCGAGCCGGCGCAGGGCCCAGCGCCATCGCCGCCATCAGCAGCACCCCTCGGCTTCCGCATCCGGACACACACGGTCCGCTTCGACCGCCACCACCGCGTCCCGCAGACTGTCCAGCGCGTGCCCCAACCGGGGGTCGGCGAGTTCGTAACGGGTACGACGGCCTACGGGCACAGCGGTGACGAGCCCGCAGTCACGCAGACAGGCCAGGTGGTTGGAGAGCCGGGTCCGCGAAATCTGGAGCGCATCGGCAAGATCGGCGGGGTGGGCCGGGGCCTCGCGCAGGGCGAGCAGCAACCGGCAACGGATCGGGTCTGCGAGCGCACGGCCGAACCGGGCCAGCACCTCGATGTCGGAGGCAAGAGTAAGCATGCCGCGACAGTACACAATCCCCTGAATTCATGAAACCCTGAACTACAGAGAGTGCTGGGGCGTGTTGAACGGGAGTAGGCGTGAGAAGTGGACCGACGTGGGTGCCAGAGTCGGACCACCTCCAGGGGGCGGTCCTGAAAGCGCTGGCCGCCCGCGCCGCCGCGGTCGGGGGACACGGGGTTTCCCGACACTGGAACGTCGCCGGACGGCACTGCGTTTCCCCCTCCCGGCCGCGGCCGCGCAGCCCACGGCCGCCAACGTCGTCACGTCAGCGGCGGATTTCCCGGCAGCGGCGACGGGACCTACGGCATCGCTATGGCCGCAGCTGCGGAACCCTGTTGCGAGCGGGGGGTTTTCTCGCCGACCTTCTGCGGGTCGATCGTGCGCGGGTCGACGGCCTCGCCGGGGGCGCCCTCGGCGTAGTAGCCGCCGGGGGCGGTGTCGCGGTCGTGCGGCAGCAGGAAGAAGACGCGGCGCTTGTGCAGGCCGCTGTCCGGGTCGGCCTCGGCGTGTTCGTCGAGCTCGGTGTAGCCCACCAGCCGGCCGTCACGGGCGTAGCGCGGCTTGCCGCGGCGACGGGGCGTCTTGTCGAGGGCCTGGCGCACGTAGTCCAGGTCGTCGGGGCTTTCCAGCCACACCACCGCATTCTCGTGGGCGAGATCGCTCTCGTTCAGTAGCGAGCTCATGGCTGAAGCCCCTCCTCGTTGTTTCCGGCCACGCGCGGGCCTTGGATTTCTGGCCCCGGACCGGGTCCTGTCTTCGGGCCCCGCCGGTCTGCTCGCCCGAAGGCCCGGGTCCCATCGTAAGGCTGCCCGCTGTCGCCGCACAGTGCACGGATGGGCGTCATGTGGTTGCCGAACCGTTCGAAGAGCCGGAGAGGACTCCGGCCGCGGCCGGGTCGTCCTCGTCCGAAAGCAGGCCCAGGCCCGGGTAGTACTTCTTACCGCTGGACTTCATCATGTCGTTCGGCGACGCCAGACCGAGCTCCTGGCGGATGCGGCTCGCGAAGGAACGCGAGGTCGCGGGCCTGATGCCCTCACTGGCGTTGCACCAGGTGCCGTACGCCGCGTACAGCACGCCCTGTTCGACCCGGAGCACGTCCGAGGAGCGGTCGTGGCCGTTCGCGGACGGCGGGCTCTTGAGGCAGCACTCCTTGAGGAAGCGCCCGATGTGGTCCTCCGTGGATTCGTACGCCTCGGTGGCCATGCGTACGGAATCCGGACCGGTGAGCGGGTCGCGGGTCTCCAGGTAGTTCATCGCGCCCTCGATGAGCCAGTGAAGGATGCCGGGGCCCTCGTCCCGTACGAGCTCGAAGGCCAGGTTGTCGATCTTGTGCTTGTTCGGGACGACCCGCTCGAAAGGAATCAGGCGGATGCGGCGCCAGAAGGCGTGCCCGCCGGTGCCGACCTCGGGGCGGTGGTTGCCCAGGAGCCACAGCTTGTGGGTGGGGGCGAACGAGAAGTAGTCCTGCCGCATCCGCCGGGCCTTGATGCGGTCGCCACCGGTGAGGAGCTTGACGCGCGACTCGTCGAACTTGTCGTTGGGCTTGAGTTCGGAGCACACCATGATCCGGCGGCCGTGCAGTTCGGTGAGTTCGGTGGAGTGCTCGGAGAACTTGCCCTTCTCCATGAGGAAGCCGGGCGGCGCCGCGTCCGCGTAGTCCCCGAGGATCTGGATCATCACGTCCAGCAGCACCGACTTTCCGTTCGCACCCGCGCCGAACAGGAACGGCAGCACCTGCGCGCCGACGTCCCCAGTGATCGAGTACCCGAGCAGCAGGTGCAGGAACCGGATCGTCTCCAGTCCCTTCTCGTCGTCGCCGAAGGTGTCGTGCAGGAACTTGTGCCAGCGCGGCGTCGGCATGTTCTCGGGGGCGACGCTGGTGGCCCGCGAGTGCCGGTCGGTGACCGGGTTGGGCTTGCGCATCTCCCCCGTCTGCAGGTCCACGACCCCCTCCGGGGTGCAGAGCGCGTACGCGTCACCGTCCAGGACGTCCGGGTCCAGGGTGAGCGCCGGGGACGCCTTGGCCTGCGTGAGCAGCGCCTTCATGCCGGGCGTGGACATCGTCCGCTTGCGGTGCGCGTACAGCTCGCGGTCGCTGAAGAAGCCGCGCGGGTCCTGGGCGGGCATCTGCTCGGCCATGTCCCCGGCCGCCCACAGGGCCGCCTTCTCGCCGCCGGTGCGTTTCCACCGGTACTGGTCCCAGGAGTACCAGCCGAGGCCTTCGACGTGGCGGAACTGGTCCCCGTACAGCTGCGCGAACAGTTTGGCGTTGCCCCGGTCGGTGAGCATGCTCGGCAGCAGCCCGAGGGGGTTGGGATGTTCGTGCACGGCGAGCAGCCCGGGGGCCGCCGCCTGCTGGGCGGGCAGGGCCGCGGGTGAACCGGGGCTCGCGGTGATGCCGGCGGCCGCCTGGTCAGGGCCCGATTCCGGTCCGGGGACCGGGAATTCGAGCATCTGCTGAGCGGCGGCAGTGGCGTCGAAGCTCGTGCTCTCGGCGCTGCTCATGGGCGTCCTTGGGGGTGAAGCGGTCGGGTGGCACCTGCGGCGAGGGCGGAGTCGATGATCGCGGTGTTGCGCTGCGGCTGGTGCGGTCGGGCCGCCTGTGCGGCCCGCGCCAGGAGGTCTCGTACGTCGGTGTCGGCGAGGTGCCCTGCCGCCACCAGACCGCCTGCGGTGAAGGCGGCCCGGTTGAGCTTCTCGGAGAAGCTCGCTCCCTGCGGGACGGCCCCGCAGGCCGTCACTTCCGCCAGGAGGGGGTCCAGGAGGCGCTGTGCGGCTCTGGGGGCACGTCGAGCGCGATAGAGGGGGGCAGGGATCCTCAAGGCCCTCAGCGGGGCGTCAGCGGCTTTTCCCTCGGGTGGTGCGTGGGTGGCCTCCCCTGCCTCCTCGGGGGCGGACGTGGTGACGTGTCCGGTACGTGTCAGTTCCGCGGCGAGCCATTCCGGCAGCGGGGCGGGCGTCCGGACCTCGCCCACGGGCACGTAACTGCCCTGCGGGGTCCGGTTGGTGGGCGCGACGATGTAACCGTTGTCGGCCCGGATGTCGACCTGCCAGGCAAGCGCGACCTTGGGGCTGGACCCGGTGGAGGAGCGGTAGCGGGTGCCGGGGCGGGTGTTCCGGTACCAGATGTGCAGGCCTCCTGAGGGGGTTCGGACGCGCAGGGTGGTGGCGTCGGAGGCCGGATCCTGCTGCCCCCGGTAGGCGGCCAGCAGGGCGAGCGTGTCGAACCCGGACCCGAGTCCCGTCAGGTCGACCCGCGGATGGATCGGGATGCCCGGCAGCAGCCGTCCCCGGTCAGGGACGGAGGCGCTGTGCGCGTCCACGTCGAGCACGACGAGTCCTGCGGGACCGCAGGCGACGCCCACGCCCATCGCGGGGTGCTGCCCCCACCAGTCGTCGATCCGGGCGGTGTCCGTGGTGGCGGCCCGGAAGCCGTGGCACCAGCGGCCGGCGGGCAGACACGGACAGTCCTGCGGGACGTGCCCGGCTTCCCGGCAGGCCGCACAGTTGGCGGCGGGCGTCTTCCGGCCTGGGGCGAGAGGATGCACCGGCCAGCCGTTGCCCGCACACCAGCGGGCAACGTCGTGTGCCCGCACGGTCCCTGAGGGGACGGGGCTACTGGTCTCACCGTGGCGCGGCACGCGGTCGTCCTTGTCGGGTTCAGAGGTCGTGCGTTCTGGTGCGTTCGGTCCCTCAGTCAAAAGCGCTGGTCAGCGCCCTGTAGGGGTCTGTATGAGGGACTGAAGGGACTGAACTTTCCTATGAGGTCCTGAGCCTAGCGCAAGGGTCGGCAATCTCCGCGGGGAACTGCCGTTGTATCAGTTCTTCAGTCCCTTGAGTCCCTTTGAGTCCTCGGCGGGTGGGCGGTCTTCCTTCGCGGCCCGCCGGGACCCGAAGGGGGCGGGTGCCCACGTTCATGATCGCTACCCCCTCGTGTGCATCTCGTACGGGCATACGAGCACCGTCTGTTTTTACCTGTCCCAGGACCGGGGGACGGAAGGACCGGGGACCGGCCGGTTTAGTCCCTACCCTTCAGTCCCTCGGTAAACCTGCAGGTCAGGGGGTTGCGCCCCACGTGAACAGGGACTGAAAGGGACTGAAGGGACTGAAAATCCTAGTTATGAGCGCTTCAGGCCTATAGCTGTCTACTACACGCGTCCGCATACACACGCGCACACAATTGGGATGGATACTGCGAAGTTGAGTCCCTTCAGTCCCTCAGTCCCTTGATCAAATCAAGGCTCACCGCCCTGACCTGCACTTTTCCCGAGGGACTGAACGGAGGGACTGAACAACAGGGACTGGGACGCAGAGTCCCCGGTCGGCACCGCACGACCTGTGAAAGGGCACAGACGGTCACAGCCCGCGACGGTGTTCGAGCAGGACCAGTCGTCTGTCCGCGGCGGGTCTTCAGTCCCTCGACGTCCTTCGGTCCCTGCCCGCAGCCGGTGGTGTTTTTTCGGCTTGCAGCAGGCAACCCGCAGTCGCTCCGAGATCATGAATCCACCGGATGGCCGCCAGTCCGGGTACCGTCGGCACGGTGCTTGCAGGCGTGGGACCCGCCCACGTGCGTGCCGCGCAGGCTCGTGTCCGTGCCGGGGCCCAGGAGAGGGCGCGTAGCAGGGTCAGAGGCCGTACCAGACCCGTTTTCGGGGTCTCCCCGCCGCCCCCTGGAAGCACGGAGGGCGGGCGAGCCTCAGGGGCGGGGCAGGCCTGTCCTCGGGCGTTTCGGCTCAGCCCCCGTCAGTCCCTCGTGCTGCGCGCTGTTGTACAGGCCTGTGCCCACGAGTCCGTGCCACGAGGTCTGAGCCGTGACGTTCCCTGCGGGGAACGTGATTCCGTCCCGCTGACAGGAGGGACTGAGGGACTGAAGGACCGGAATTTCGAAGTTCCGGCAGGCGCCGGAGGGCAGCGTAGACCCGGGCGCGGCGTGTCGAGGACGCCGAACCCGGGACGGGCGCTGTCAGACCGGGGTACCGACCCCGGCCGACGGGCGGCGCAGTTCCTTGTTGAGGCGCAGGGCTTCGTCCAGCTGGTCCTCAAGGATGACGATGCGGCACGCGGCGCCGACCGGAGTGCCCTGGTCGACCAGTTCGCGGGCGCGGGCGGCGATGCGCAACTGGTAGCGGGAGTAGCGGCGGTGGCCGCCTTCGGAGCGCAGCGGGGTGATCAGCCGCGCTTCTCCTATGGCCCGCAGAAAAGCGGGTGTCGCACCAATCATTTCGGCGGCCCGCCCCATCGTGTAGGCGGGGAAGTCGTCGTCGTCGAAACGGTCCCGGGCATGATCTCCCCGGGGGTGGGGCGGGGCCTGCTGGTTGTCCACTGTCACTGGCACCTCACTGCCTTCGCTGCGGTCGGTGATCGTCGCTCAATGAGCTTCGGTGTGCGGCTGCTGCTGTCGTTACTGCCCGGAGTGCCCCGAGCCGGCTGGTGTCTTCAGGGAAATATCAACGCGTAGAGGGGTCCCGGTGCCGTACGGCACCGGGACCCCAAGGGATCAACACCATCTACCGGTTTCGTACTGCACCGGCCTTCTGTTTCCGCGTTCCGGCCGGTGAGGACCGAAATGCGGGGATCGCGGATGCGTGACCGTGGGACCACCTTCCGTTCCGGGGCCTGCGGTACCCGAGCGGACTGTTCCTCGCCCGGGCGATCCTGATGGCGTCCTCCTCCTTCTCTCTCGTGCTGCAACCTCTGGTACTGCGAGTACTGCGTACTGCTTGTCATGCCGACCCGCCTGCGAACTGCTCGCGGCCCCTGGGGCCGCCCGGCCCGGCAACCAACCACGGGACCCTCCTACTGCCCGGCCCCGTCGTTCCACTGCCGTGCCACAACCTGCTTCGGACCGGCATGCGCGGCGATCCGTATCTGCCGCGCCTCACTGGACTTCGTGGCTACGAGAAGAAATCTAGTACCGGTGTGCGTCGATGTCTACCCTCTGCGCTACAGATTTTGTGGAGTGTGCGATTCGGGAAAACTCCTCCCTCTGCACGTCCTTGCTCGCTGCCCTTCGGAGGCCTCGTCACCCTGTGCACCACACCCGCCGCGTTTGTCGCACCCTCCGTCACTCGTACGAGCTGAATTTCGCATCCGCAATGCTCTGCGAGTGTCTGGAAGCCGATGCATCGGGCATACGCCTGCCTCAGGGCGGTACAACCGATCACGGATTGGGGCGTACGCGCATGCCGTTCACCTCCCGGAACACCCACGACTCCACCGACCGCAAGCCGCTGACCAAGCAGAAGAGTGACGAACCGGCCGCTGTGAGGGCCGATCGAACGGACCGGAGGGCCTCACGGGCGGAACTGATCCGTCGTACGCCCCCGGAGCAGTGCCCCGAGACGATCCGCGGCCGCGGAACCGCAGGGGTCGTTCGCGCCCGCAAGGCGGCTCGTGCCTTCGCCGACCGCCTCTCCCCCGCGCCGGCACCCGACACCACGGACTCCCTCGTGCTGGTGGTGTCCGAACTGGTCACCAACGCGGTACGGCACGGGGGAGGCCGGTACACCCTCGCGCTGTCCGCGTCGTCCGAAACCCTCACCGTCGCGGTGGGCGACCCCAGCCCGGAACGCCCGCATCCCCGCGCCCCCGACACGGCGGACGGCGGAGGCGGCTTCGGCTGGCACCTGGTACGGATGCTGGCGCAGGAGGTGACGGTGCTGCCCGGCCAGGTAGTGCTTACCGGTCCGGCTCCCCGCCCCGGGACCGGCACTCGCTCCCACGCCCGGGTACGCCGCACGGCACGCGGCAAGACGATCCGGGCGGTCCTCCCCCGCTGATCCCGTCCCCGCCAACTGCCGCCCGGCACTGCTCGCTTGTGTGATCCCGCTGCCTTCGCTGCACGGAGACGACTATCTTGGGCGCATGACGGAAGCCTGGGATCCTGACGCCGTCGGCGTCCTGCGGCTGCCCTCCGGCCGCCTGGTGCGCGGCCGTGGGCTGCGCCGACCGCTCCCTGCCGGGCCCCCGCCCACGTACGCGCTCCACCTGCTCGGCAAGGAGCCGCCCGAGGTTCCCTGGGAGGCCCGCTGGCTGCGCTGGCCCGACTTCCGGCTGCCCGGCGACCGCGACGAGGCCCGCGCGCTGCTGTTGGATGCCTGGAAGCGTACGGACACCGAACGGGTCGAGCTCGCCTGCGGCGGCGGACGAGGTCGTACCGGCACGGCTCTGGCGTGCCTCGCGGTCCTGGACGGCGTGCCGCCGGACGGTGCGGTGGCCTTCGTACGCGCCCACTACGACCCCCGTGCCGTGGAAACCCCCTGGCAGAAGCGCTACGTCCGGGGCTTCGCCGTCTGAAGGCGGAGCAGGCGGCGCCGAACTCCTCAGCGCGCGGCAAGCAGTTCCGCAGCGGCTGTGGCGAGCACCGCGTCCGCGACCGCGGCCAGGGCGGGCGAGTCCAGCTTCCACTGCTGCCAGTACAGCGGTACGTCCACGGTGCGGTCGGTGGCGAGGAGGGACAGTGCTCCTGCGCGCAGCAGCGGCACCGCCTGCTGCTCCGGTACGAGGCCCCAGCCGAGGCCCGCGATGATCGCGTCGCAGAAGCCCTCCGAGGTGGGCACGTAGTGCCGGACCGGGCTCGCTCCCTGGCCCGTCGCCCCCTCTTCGCCGCCCGCCAAGGATCGCACGAAGCCGTCCTGCAGGTCGTCCTTGCGGTCGAAGGCGATGACCGGGGCTTTTTGCAGGCAGTCCACCAGGCGCCCCTCGGACAGATACCGTGCCTCGAACTCCGGGCTCGCCACGGGCAGGTACCGGGCAAGACCCAGGGCCCGTACCGTGCACCCGGCCACCGGGTCGGGCGACGAGGTCACCGCGGCCATCACCCGGCCCTCCCGCAGCATCGCCGTCGTGTGTCCCTCGTCCTCGCGGCGCAGTTCCACGCAGATGGGCGGGTCCTGCGGGAGGTGGCTCAGGGCAGGCAGGAACCAGGTGGCGAGGGAGTCGGCGTTCACGGCGACCGCCAGGCGTACCGCGTTTCCCGCTCCCGCCGCTCCCTCCGTCAGCCCGAGTTCGGCCCGTGCATCCCTTTCCAGCAGGGAGAGTTGGCGTGCGAAACGCACCAGGACCCGACCCGACTCGGTGGGGCGCACCGGCTTCGTGCGCATCAGCAGCACCCGCCCCGTGCGCTGTTCCAACGCCTTGACGCGCTGGCTGACGGCGGACGGGGTGACGTGCAGAGCGGCGGCGGCCGCGTCGAAAGTGCCCTCGTCGACCACGGCGAGCAGGGTGGTCACCTGCTCCAGGGGAAGTTCATCCATCACAACAGCTAAGGGTACGTAAGAATCTTTAGCTGTACTGATGATGTCGCGGTCCCTAGCGTGGCACGCATGTCATACAGCACCTCGGGCATCGTCGCGGCCTCGCTCGTCGGCTTCGGTACCGGACTCTCGCTCATCGTCGCCATCGGGGCGCAGAACGCGTTCGTCCTGCGCCAAGGAGTACACCGGCACGCGGTACTCGCCGTGGTCGCCATCTGCGCACTGTCCGACGCACTTCTCATCGGACTCGGCGTGGCGGGCGTCGGCGCGGTCGTCACCGCCTGGCCCGCCGCACTGACCGCGGTCGGGCTGGCGGGCGGCGGCTTCCTGATCTGTTACGGGCTCCTTGCCGCCCGCCGCGTCCTGCGCCCCTCCCCCGACGCGGCCCTCACCACGGGAGGCGGGAACGCTGCCACCGGTTCGGCGCGCGCCGCGGTACTGACCTGCCTCGCCATGACCTGGCTCAATCCGCACGTCTACCTGGATACCGTCCTTCTGCTCGGCTCGGTCGCCACCGACCACGGGTCACTGCGCTGGGCGTTCGGCGGGGGCGCGATCCTCGCGAGCCTGACGTGGTTCACCACGCTCGGCTACGGGGCGAGACTGCTGAGCGGCCTGCTGGCGCGGCCAGGGGCCTGGCGGGTACTGGACGGAGTGGTGGCCGCGACGATGGTAACGATGGGAGGAATGCTCGTGCTGTCGGTCTGAAATGTCCCGTTCGACGCACTCCCGACTCCTCACGCACCGTCAATTTCCCTTGTCCCCACCCGACACGCGGCACTTTCTTGCCCCCAATGTCACCAATACCCCCTCGGAGGTGAGTAAGGTAACCGCATGACCGTCCCATACGCCCCGGACGACCGGGAAAAGGTAGTAGCGAAGCTTCCCGCCTCCCTGCGCCAAGAACTCAAAGTCAGAGCCGCCGAGTTGGGCGTCGACATCAAGGACGCCGTCACGGAAGGAGTCCAGGCGTGGCGTTCGGACAACTCCGAACACCCCGTCGTGGACACCACCGGCGGCAGCTCCTTCTCGACGTACCTTCCGCACGGGCTGTACGGGGAGTTCAAGGACGACTGCAAGGAGCGCGGGCTGCCCTTCAACCAGGGCATCGCACAGGCGATCCGTCTCTGGCTCGGGGCCCACCCCTCCCCCCGCCGCCCCGCCCGCCGCGGCGGCGCGCGCCGCATCATCTTCGGTAACCAGAAGGGCGGCGTCGGCAAGACAGCCACCTCCTCCGGTGTCGCCCAGGCTCTCGCCGAGGCCGGAAACCGCGTCCTGCTCATCGACTTCGACCCGCAGGGCCATCTCACCAAGCAGCTCGGCTACCAGCTCTTCGGCATCGAAGAGCCCAGCCTCGCCAAGCACATGCTGGGCGAAGCCAAGGGCGACCTGCGTGAGCTGCTCGTCCCGATAGAGGAAAACGGCTTCGCGGGCCGGCTGTTCCTGCTGCCCGCGTGCAAGGACGCGTTCCTGCTCGACGCGAAGCTGGCCACCAGCCGCTTCGTACGGGTGAAGGAAACCGCTCTGGAAAAGGCGATGGAACCGCTGGAACGCGACTTCGACTACATCGTCGTCGACTGCCCCCCGAGCCTCGGCTACTCCATGGACACCGCGCTCTACTACTGCCGTACCCGCGAGGACGAAGAGCCGGAGACCTCCGGAGTCTTCGTGCCGGTCCTCGCCGAGGACTCCTCGGCCGACGCCTACGACATGCTCTACGACCAGATCCAGGATCTGACCGCGGACATGGAGGTCGAGATCACCATGCTCGGCTTCATCGTCAACATGTACGACAGCCGCAAGGGCTACATCGCCACGTCCTCGCTGGACAGCTGGAAGGCCATCGGCGACCCGCCGGTCATCGGCATCATGCCGGAGCGCAAGGAGCAGCGCGAAGCGGTCCGTCTCAAGCAGCCGCTGCTCTCGTACGCGCCCGACTGCGAGCAGTCCGAGATCATGCGCACCATCGCACGGAGGATCACCTCATGAGCGTCGCCGACCGGCTCGGCACCGGCTCCTCCTTCGGCGGCGTACCGCGCGGCCGAAGCGCCCGCGGCCGCGCCAAGGCCCTAGTGCAGGGCGACGTCCCGGCGTACGAACTCGCCCGCATCCGCCTCGAAGAGGTGGCCCCCACCCCGCTGAACCCCCGCCGCAACTTTGGCACCGACGAAGAGATGACCCGCTTCGGCGAGGAGCTGCGCAACACTCAGCTCGCCGCCTGCGTGGCCATCTCGCGCGCCGCCTACCTCAAGGTCTGGCCGCAGCACGAGGCAGCTGTCGGAGACGCGCAGTACGTCCTGATCAACGGCGAACGCCGTTACCGCTGCGCCTCACATGTCGGCCTGGAGGCCCTGGACTTCGTCGTGCGCGACGATCTGGCGTCCTCCCGCGAGGCGTTCATAGACCATTTGCTGAAGGAGAACCTGGAGCGCGAGGACTTCGATGTCGTCGAGCGCGCCCGGGGTGTACAGCAGCTTGTCCTCGTATGCAGCGAGGAGTCCGCGACGGGCGCCCGCGCACGGGCGGCCAAGCGACTGGGCCGCGACCGCTCCTGGGTCACCAACCAGCTCGCGCTCCTCGAACTCCCCGAAGAGCTCCAGCTGATGCTCAGCGCCGGCACGCTCGCCGAACGGGACGGGCGCATGCTGGCCCGCAAGCTGAAGGACGAGCCGGGCCTGGACGCGGCGGCCCTCCTCGACCACCTCAAGGAGCAGCGGGAGAAGGAAGCCCGTACTCGCGAGGAGACGAAGGCGCTCGCCGAACAGGTGCGGCAGCGGCAGCAGGCGGGAGAGGGAGACATGCGCGCCGGGCAGGTGTTGTCCGCGGACAACACGGCGAGGTCCGAGCGACCGCCCGCCGTACCGTCGCCGTCCCCGCAGACGTCCGTTCCGTCACCGGCCCAGCCGCCTGTGCAGGAGACCCCTCCGACGCCGCGCGCGGCGGAGCCCGCGGTGGTGACGGAGCCCATGAGCGCCTCCGGACCCGCGTCGGGGGCCTTCCCTGCATCCGGTCCCGCGTCTGCGTCCGGTCCCGCGCCTGCGTCCGGTCCCGCCCCTGCGTCCGGTAGTGCCCCTGCGTCGGGTAATGCTCCTGCGTCCGAGGAGCGGAAGGAGCGGGAGCGGACGTGGGGGGTGGTGTGGGCGGGGCAACAACACCCCCCCGGGGGTTTAGCCGGGGGCCCAGAGGGGGGGGGGGCCCCCACCCCCGGCCCGGGGGCCCCCACCCCCGGGCGGGGCCCCGGGGC
>NZ_JACHEM010000020.1:0-54217 GCF_014207445.1 Streptomyces candidus
CCCGTTCCCGCGCTGCGGCGGATCCGCGAGGGGGTGCGGCACGTCGCTGGTGAGGCGTCGCTGAGGGCCGTCGCGCTGGCGACGGCGCTGTTCCACCCTCGTCGCGCTGCCGCTCGTCGCCGTCCTCGAACTCCGGGCCCCCGCCTTCCAGGTGGGCCTGCTGACGGCCGCCGAGACGGCCGCGTTCCTGCTCATCGGCCTGCCCGCCGGCGCGTGGGTGGACCGGATGCGCAAGCGCACGCTGATGATCCGGGCCGACGTGGTGCGTGCCGTCGCGATGGCGAGCGTGCCGCTGGCCGGGTTCGCGGGCGCACTGACGATGTATCAGCTCTACCTGGTGGCGCTGGTCACCGGTGCGGCGACGGTGTTCTTCGACGTCGCACACCAGAGCTATCTGCCCCAACTCCTGTCCAAGGAACAGCTGGTGGCCGGCAACGGAGCCCTGGAGACGGTGCGCTCGTCCGCCCAGGTCACCGGCCCCGGCCTGGGCGGTGGGCTGGTGCAACTCGTCGGGGCGCATCTGGCGATCGTGGCCGACGCGATCGGCTACCTGCTGTCGGCCCTGTTCCTGCTGGCGATACGGCAGCCGGAGAGCAAACCCGAACCGGTTCCCGGCGCGTCGCTGCGCAAGGACGTCGCCGAGGGGCTGCGCTTCGTGCTGGGCCATCCGCTGCTGCGGGTCATCGCCGGGGCAACCGGTCTGGGCAACTTCTTCAGTGCGATGCTGATGGCCACGCAGACCGTCTTCCTGGTGCGGGTCCTCGACCTCCAGCCCGGGGTCGTGGGGCTGATGCTGTCGGCGTCGGCCGTCGGCGGCCTCGCCGGCGCGCTGTGCGCGGGCCGGCTCGCCCGGCGGTTCGGGCACGCCCGGATCATCTGGCTGGCGTCGCTGGTCTCGGCGCCGTTCGCGCTGCTGTGGCCACTCGCGGGCAAGGGCGCCGCCGCGGCACTGTTCGCGGTGGCCTCCGCGGCGGTCTTCTTCGGTGCGGTCGTCTACAACGTCGCCCAGGTGAGTTTCCGTCAGACCCTCTGCCCGCCGCGCCTGTTGGGACGGATGAACGCCACCCTGCGGTTCCTGATGTGGGGCTCGCTGCCGCTGGGCGCGCTCGTCGGCGGAGGCGTCGCGGACGCTCTGGGCGCGCGCGCCGCGCTGTGGGTGTGCGCGGTGGGCTTCCTCCTCGTACCGCTGCCACTGCTGCTGTCCCCGCTGCGCTCCATGCGGGACCTGCCGGACGCCGACTGACCGGTCCGCCCCCTGGCAGGGCCCGCCCCGCTTTTCCACGGTCAGAGAAACGAACCAAGAGAGGACCTCGTGCACTCCAGCATCACCGGTCGGCGTCCGAGCATCACCGGCCAGTACCTGAACCGCTACCAGCGTCTCGCCGCGAGCACCGGGGGCGAGGGCGCGGACCTGCTCCCCGTCACCGGTGCGCAGCGCCGCTTCGTCCTGGTGCGGGCCATGGATCCGGCAGGCCGCCCGGACACCGTTCCGATGTTCTTCGCGTTCCCGCGCGGCACGGTGGACACCGGGCGGCTGCAGGCCGCCGCCGAGTGCCTCGCCGCCCGCCACCCCGCGCTGCGCTCCCGCGCCTGCGTCCTCAGGGGTACTCCGGTGCTTCGCCAGGCGGACCCCGGCATACCGGTGGAGCACGTGCGCCGGTCGCCCGGCGAGGACGTCCACGACGCGCTGCGCCGTGCCGTGGGCGCGTGGCCGTCCGACGGCCCTCCGCTGCGTCTGTACCTCGCGGAGGACGGCGTCGAAGAGGTGCTCGCGGTGGTGCTGGACCACGCCGCCTGCGACGGCCAGTCGCTGGCCCGCATCGTCGAGGAGCTGGGCGACGCCTACCGGGAGCGCCTCGGGCCGCTGGACCCGTCGGCCGCCGAGGTGGCCTCGCACCTCGCCGACTACCGGGAGGCGGTCCTGCTCCAGTTGGAGGCCGAGCGCAGGGCGAGCACGCCGGACGCGCTCGCGTACTGGGGCGAGCGGCTTCGTACGGTGCAGGAGCGCGCGGCCAAGCCCGACACGTCCGCCCGGACCCCCACGGGCGCCGCCGGACTCACGCTCCGCGCGGACCCGTTGGGCGTGCCCTTCGCCTCACTGCTCGACGCCTGCCGGGCCGCCGCCGGCGTGCTGTACGGCCCCGGGCGGGTCCCGCCGGTCGGCTACCCGTGGGGCGGGCGTCCGGCCGGGGCGCCGCCGGTGCTGGGCTGCTTCCTCAACACGGTGGTCTTCCCCGCCGCGACCGGCCCGGAGCGCCCCGCGCCCGAGGTGACGGCCACCGAGTGGTGGGACGACCTGGACCGGGCCGACACCCCCTTCGACGAGGTCGTGCACGCCGCCCGGTCGGCGGGGGCACGCTGGTCGGGGGCGCTGGACGGGCTGCTGACCGTGGACGACGCCCGTCGCCGGCCGGCACTGCGGCTGGGCGGGGCCGCCGGACGCGAGGTGCACGTCGACGGCCGCCGGGTGCGCGCCCCGTTCGCCGTGTCGGTCGTCCAGGGCGCCGAACTGCAGGTGCGGATGGTGTGGGACCGCACGGTCCTCGCCGACGACGCCGCGCAGGACGCCTTCGCCGCGCTGGCCGGGGAGCTGCGGGTCGGTCTGCCCGTCTCCTGAACCGCCCTGCCGGGCAGCCCCGGGGTCCCTGCGGCACGGCCGCCCGCGCACCCGGCACAGCCACTGCCGTAGGACACGACCACTCGCGCACGGCACGGCCGGTCCCGTACGACACGGCCCGTCCCGAACGCCCAGGACCATGCGACGTCCGGTCCCCCGAAACGACTTCCGGTGCGGCCCTGCGTGATCCGCGGGCCTGCCGGTACGCCACGGGCGGCGGGCACGACCGTGCCCCCGCCCTTTCTTCCCGCACGTCCGACCCGACAACCTCAGGGATCGCCATGCTTCCTCTCTCCTCCTCGCAGGAGATCGTCTGGCTGCACGAGCAAGTGCAGCCGGGCAGCCGCGCCTACAACTTCACCGCCTCCCTCGACCTGTGGGGAACCCTCGACGTCGACGCCCTGGAGCACGGGCTGGCCGCCACGCTGGAGCGTCATCCGGGTCTGCGCCTGGAACTGGTGCCCGTGCCCGGCGCCATGCCGGGGCAGCGGGTCGCCGACGCGTGCCCGCCCCGGCTGCGCACCGTGGACCTGAGCGGGGAGGCCCACCCGGAGAGCGCGTTCCAGACGCTGCTGCGTGCCGAGGCCGAGAGCCCGCTCGACACCTTCGAGGCGCCGCTGCTGCGCTGGACGCTGGTCAGGATGGCCGACGACCGGCACCGGCTGATCCACGTCGAGCACCACCTGATCCACGACGGGCACTCGTTCGCGATCCTGCTGGCCGACGTCTTCGGCGTCTACCGGGCCCATGTCCTGGGCGAGAGCACGGAGTTGAAGCCCGCTTCCTCCTACGCCGACCACGTCCGTGCCCAGGCCGAACCGGCGGGGCGGGACGAGGTGATGCGTGCGGGGCTGGAGTACTGGAGCGCCGAGCTGGAGGGTGCTTCGTACGACATGCCGCTGCCGGGCCTGGCCAGGCCGGGGGTGCAACGCCGCCACCACGGCGGCCAGTTGCGGCAGTCGATCGGCGCGGACCTCGCGGAGCGGCTGCGCGCGCACGCCAAGGAGCGCGGGCTGACCCCGTTCGCCACGCTGCTCGGGCTGTTCGCGGAGCTGCTGCGGCGGCACAGCGGGCGCTCCGAGATGGTCGTGGGGACCGCGGTGGGCAACCGTCCGCTCGGGTTCGAGGACGCGGTGGGGATGTTCGTCAACACGATCCCGCTGCGGTTGCGGCTGGACGCCGACGCGCCCGCCGAGGACACCATGGACGAGGTGACGGACACCCTCCTGCGCGCGCTGCCGTACCAGGAGGTGCCGGTCCAGGAGCTGACGCGGGCACTCGGCCTGCACACGTCGGGTGCGGACAATCCGCTGTTCAGCGTGATGTTCAGCGCGCACGACGCCGTGCTGCCGGACCTGGAGGTGCCGGGGCTGGACATCTCCCTCTTCGAGGGGTTCAACACCGGGACGACCCGCTTCGACCTCGACGTGGTGCTGCTGCCCGACGACCGGCGCGGGGTGGGCCCCCGGCACGGGGCGGCCGGCATGACGATGGTGTGGGACTACGACGCCGATCTGTTCGGGGAGGATGTTGCCCGGCTGCTCGCAGGGCGTTTCCTCGATCTGCTGCGGGCCTACCTGGACGCGCCCGGCACGGTGCTGGCCGAGCTGGCGCCGCCGCCCGCGGCACCCGCCGCGGAGCCGGAGGTACGTCGCTCCGCCGACCGCGACCCGCTCGATGTGCTGGCGGGCCACGACCCGTCGCTGCCCGCCGTTCTCGTCGGGGCCAGGCGGCTGACGTACGGCGAGCTGAACGAGCAGGTCGACGGCCTGGTGGACAGGCTTCGGGCCGCCGGGGTCACTGCGGGCCAACCCGTCGCGGCGGTGCTGCCGCGCGGCGTGGAGTCGGTGGTGACGCTGCTGGCCTGTCTGCGCGGCGGGGCCGTCTACTGTCCGCTGTCCCCGTCCGACCCCGCCGCCCGGCTGGAGCTGCTGCTGAACCGGCTGGGCCCGGCGATGGTCCTCACCCCCTCCGACGGCTCGGTGAAGGTACCGGACGGGCTGCCGGCGGGCGGGGTCGGTGACGCCGTCCTGCCGCCCGCCGCGCCGGCCGAGGTCCTGCCTTCGGCGGCGTACGTCATCCACACCTCCGGCTCCACCGGCACACCGAAGCCGGTCGCGGTCGGCGGGGCCGCGCTGCGCAACCACTTGACGGGGGTGGCCGACCGGTTCGCGCTGGCGGCCGGTGACCGGGCGCTGCTGTTCGCGCAGCCTTCGTTCGACGTGGCGCTGGAGGAGGTGCTGCCTTCGCTGTGGGCGGGCGCCTGCCTGGTGGTACCGGAGTTCGAGGTGCCGACCGGCGGCGAACTGGCGCAACTCCTGGTGGACGCGCGGGTGTCGGTCGCCAATCTGCCCACGAGCTACTTCCTCGCCACCCAGGAGGACCTGCGGTCCGTGCTGCGCGAGGGCCGCTGGGCGCCGAGGCTGCTGGTACTGGGCGGTGAGCGCATACCGGCCGACGTGATGCGGGCGTTCCTGCGGGAGACCGGCTCGGGCAGCGGCACCGACGTACGGGTACTGAACGCGTACGGGGTGACGGAGGCGTCGATCAGCTCCACCGTGTACGAGCTGGACCCGGACGCCTTCGGCGCGGGCGCCGAGGTTCCGCTCGGCACCGAACTGCCCGGCGAGCGCGTCCACGTGCTCGACGAGGGACTGCGCCCGCTGCCGGACGGCGCGATCGGTGAACTGGCTGTCTCGGGTGCTGGATTGGCCGAGGGGTACGTCGGCAATCCGGAGGCCACGGCGAACCGTTTCGTACGGGTGCCCGCGCTCGGCGGCGAGCGCGTCTACCTCACCGGCGATCTCGGGTTCCGTGGCACGGACGGCCTGCTGCGCTTTCTGGGGCGGCGGGACAACCAGGTCAAACTGCGCGGCTACCGCATCGAGTTGGAGGAGGTCGAGGCCGCCGCGTCCGGCGTGCTCGGCGGCCGGTCCTGCGCCGTGGTGCTCGACCGGGCGTCCGCGACGGGCGGACCGCGACTGGTGGGGTTCCTCGAAACCGCGGGGGACGAAACGGCCTGGGACGAGCAGGGGTTGCACAGCGCCCTGAGCGCGAAGCTGCCCGGAGCGCTCGTGCCCGCGCTCTGGGTGCGGCTCGACACCATGCCGACCCTCCCGGGCGGCAAGCCGAACCGGGCCGCGCTGACGAAGCTGGCCGCCGAGGTGGAGCAGCCCGCGCGGGCCGACGAGCCGTCGGGCGACGGGCACAACGCGCTGCCCGACCTGGCCCGGTCCGCCGACCCGGCACTGGCACTGCTCGCCGAGGGGTGGCGGGAGGTGCTGGGGCACGGCCGCTTCGAGGAGGGGTCGCACTTCTTCCGCGTCGGCGGCCACTCCCTGCTCGCCGCTCAGCTCGCGGCCTGGCTGGAGCCGCACCTCGGCGACCGGCCGCCGCTGCGGGTGCTCTTCCGCAACCCGGTCTTCGCCGATCAGGCCCGCGCGCTCGCCGCCACCGCCGCCGCCAAGCCGACGGAGTCGTGAAGATGACCGGCACCGAACCCCGTCACGGCACCGCCACCCACACCCGTACGGCGACCGACACAGTGAAGGAACGACAGGAAATGACCACGAGCGTGCAGTACGGCAGGCCCGTCGGCCCCGACCCGGTGGGGGTGCTCGCCGCCTACGAGGGGTGGGTGCGGCGCGCACCCGGATCCGCCGCGGTGACCGACGGGCCGCACTCCTGGACGTACCGGCAGATCGACGAGGCGGCCGACGCGCTCGTCCGGACGTGGGACGGGCGGGTGCGGCCGGGCGACCTGGTCGGGGTCTGCCTGGACCGTTCCGCCGCCCTCGTGGTGACCGCCGTGGCCCTGGCCAGGGTCGGCGCGGTCTATCTGCCGCTGGGGCCGCGCCCCGGTGAGCGCAGGCTCGCCGCGGTCGGCGAGGACGTCGGCGTCACCTGCCTGATCGGCGCGCCCGAGGTGCTCCCGCAGCGGCACCGGGAGGCCGGGCACCTCGCCCTGCCGCTGCCCGCCGAGGGGGTCAACGCGGCGGCCGGTGTGGTGGCGGCGTTCCTGCCGCCCGCGCCCGGCGCCCGCCCGGCCCCGTCGGGGGCGCTGTACGCCGTGCTGACCTCCGGTTCGACCGGCCGCCCGAAGGCGGTCGCCGTCGCGGAGCCCGCCCTGGCGGCGCTCCTGTCCTGGTACCGGGAGGAGACCGGTCTTAGCCCCGGCGACCGGCAGACCCTGCTGATCGGCGTCGCCTTCGACCCGCACGTCATGGAACTGTGGGCCGGACTGACCTCGGGAGCCACGCTGGTACCCGCGCCGGACGCCGTCCGCTGGGATCCCGGCGCGCTCACCGACTGGTGGCGCGACGCGGCGGTGACGGTCGCGGTCACCGCCACGCCGATGGCCGAACCGCTCCTCGACCGGCCCTGGCCACAGGACCTGACCCTGCGTCATCTCGTGGTCGGGGGCGATCGGATGCGCCGCCGGCCCGGTCCGGACGTGACCGCCGTGGTGCACAACGCGTACGGGCCCGCCGAGGCGACCGTGGTCACCACGACGCACTCCATGCGGGCCACCGACGACGACGTGCGCGAGGACGCCCCACCGCCGATCGGCCTGCCGCTGCCCGGGGTGTGCGTCCTGGTGACGGACCCCGAGGGTACGCTCGTCGCACGCGGCGAGGACGGCGAACTGTGCGTCGGCGGCCTTCAGTTGGCGATGGGTTACCTCGATGCCGCACTCACCGCGCGCCGCTTCACCGCACCTCCGGCTGCGGGCCTGCCGCCGGAGGTGGACCGCGTGTACCGCACCGGGGACCGGGTGCGGATGCGGGCCGACGGGGCACTCGAATTCCTCGGCCGTCTCGACGACCAGGTGAAGATCAGCGGTGTGCGGATCGAACCGGCCGAGGTGGAGGCCGCGTTGGAGCAGGACCCGGCGGTGCGCAGCGCGGTGGTCGTCGCCCCGCGCGACGCCGAGGGCCGCGCCCGCCTCGTCGCCTACGTGCTGCCCGTGGCCGACCGCTCCGACGCCACCGCCGACGCGCCGGCCGCCGGCCCGTACCCGGAAAGCACCCCGGCGCACGCCCCGGACCCGGACGCGCTGCTCGCCTCGGTGCGCGCCTGGCTGCCCGAACAGGCGGTGCCGTCCGCGGTACGCGTGGTGGAGGCCTTCGCGCTGGACGCCAACGGGAAGGTGGACCGGGCGGCCCTGCTGAGGCGGGAGGCGGAGACCCAGGAGCACACGGACTCCGCGGCGACGGACGGCGCCCCGGCGCTCCCCGCCGACGCGACCGCCAACGAACGGCTCGTGCTGGAAACGGTACGCAAACTCCTCGACCGCCCCTCGGCCGCCCTGACCGACAACTTCACCGACATCGGCGGCACTTCACTGGCCGCGGCCCGGCTGCTGACCGCCGTCGAGCGGGAGACGGGAGTGCGGCTGCGCGCACCGGAACTGCTGCGCCAGCCGGACCTGCGGGCGGTCGTCGCCGTACTGGACAAGCGGTGCGCGGCAGCGGCGGCACGCGGCACCGGGGTCTGAGGTGACCGTCGCGCGCCGTACCGGACCCCACCGCCCACCGCACTCCGATCGGAAGGAACCTGCTGTGCAAGGCTCCACCGTGGCCGACAACCACACCCCGTCCGCCTCCGCCTTTCCGGGCGGGTCCGCATACCCCGACCTGACCGCCCTCCTCGCCCACCGCGCCGACCTGACCCCCGACGCACTGGCACTGATCGAGGGCGACACACTCCTGACCTACAGCCAACTCGTCGCTTCCGCACGCGACTTGGCGGCGCACTTGGCAACGCGGGGGGTGCGTCCCGGCGACCCCGTCGCTCTGCTCGTACGGCGCTCCGCCCGCGCCGTGGTCGCACAGATCGCCCTGTGGCGGGCGGGCGCGGTGTGCGTGCCGCTCGACCCGGCGCATCCCCGGGTGCGCACCGAGGCCATGATCGACGATTCCGGCGCGGTGCTGACGGTCGGCGACAGCGACCTCTTGGAGTCGGCCGGGGTCGACGGCCCGCGTCTGGCGCTGGACGCCGGGATCCCGGCGTACGACGGTGCGGAGCCGCTCCCCGGGCCGGGCGAGGACGCCACGGCGTTCATCATGTTCACCTCCGGGTCGACCGGGCGGCCCAAGGGCGTGGCGGTACGGCACCGTGCCGTGGCCGCGCTGGTCATGGACCCGGCGTACGTGACGGTCACCCCCCGGGACCGGGTGCTGCTGCACTCCCCCGCGACGTTCGACGCGTCGACGTTCGAGGTGTGGGTGGCCCTGGCGAACGGTGCCGCCGTCGTCGTCTGCCCCGCCGACCGGCCGTCCTTCGAGGACCTGGCGCGGGAGGTGGAACGGCACGGGGCGACCGTCGCCTTCTTCACCACGGCGCTCTTCCACCAGCTCGCCGCCCGCCGTTCCCGCGTCTTCTCACTGCTGCGTTCCGTGGTGGTCGGCGGCGAGACGCTGTCCGCGCTGCACGCCCGTTCGGTGCTGCGGGACTTCCCCTGGCTCGAACTGGTCAACGGGTACGGGCCGACCGAGACGACGACCTTCGCCACCGCCCACCGGGTCACCGCCCAGGACGGCGAGGGCCCGATGCCCATCGGCCGGCCGATCGCCGGGGCCACCGCACACGTCCTGGACGAGGACGGCCGGCCGGTCGCGGCCGGGGAGCACGGCGGCGACCACGCGCCGCGCGGGGAACTCTGGGTCGGCGGGAGCCGGCTCGCCCGGGGCTACGTCGGACAGCCGGAGCTGACGGCCGAGCGCTTCGTCACCCACCCGACGCTGGGCCTCCTCTACCGCACCGGCGACCTCGCCTCGGTCCGTCCCGACGGGACCCTCGACTTCCACGGGCGCACCGACGACCAGGTGAAGGTACGCGGCCACCGCATCGAACCGGGCGAGATCGAGCACGTACTGCGCCAACAGCCGGAGGTGGACGACGCGGCGGTGACGGTACGCCGCCCGGCCCCCGACGACGCACGGCTGGCCGCGTTCGTCGTACCGGCACGGGGAACGGCGCCCTCCCCGCGGTCCCTGCGCGCCCGCCTGACCGCGACCCTGCCCGCCCACCTGGTCCCCGACGAGCTGACGGTCCTCGACCGCCTGCCGCTGACCCCTACCGGCAAGGTGGACCGGGCAGCACTGGCGGACCTCGACCGGCGGCCGGGGGCGGGGACGGTACCCGGCTCGGGGACGGAGGGGCCCGGAGGCGACACCGGTACGGGCACCGGCACCGAGGCTGGGTCCTCGCCCGGCCCGGCCGTCGCGCCCACGCTCGGGGCGTCCGGGCCGGGTACGCCTGCGCATGCCTCGCCCCAGCGGACCGGCGTCGCGCACGCATCCGGGACCCATCCGGGGGGCGGGGCCCCGAGCGGCGCCGTCACCGCGGCGGGTACGGACCCCACGGCGCACTCCGCAGCCAGAGCACGCGCCGGGACCGGAGCGCCCGCCGCCACCGCACCCGGCCCCGCGGCCACCGCTCCCCCGGCCGTGGAACCGGTTCCCGAACTCGCCGCGTCCCCGCACGCGCCCCCCTCCCGGGACGAATCCGTGCAGGGTGCGTCACCGCTGACTCCTCTCCAGCAGGCCGTGGCCGAGGTGTGGGCGCGTTCGCTGGGCTGCGAAGTGACGTCGCCCGACGACGACTTCCTCGCCCTGGGCGGCCATTCCCTTCTCGCCCTCGTCGTCACCGACGACCTCCGGGAGGACCTCGGCGTCGAGCTGTCCCTCGCCGACTTCTTCGCCTCGCCGACGGTCGCCGGGCACGCCGCACTCGTCGAACGGGCCCTGCTGGCGGCCCACACCGACCTGCACCCCCTGCCCGGCGCACACCCCCTGCCGGACGCCCGCACCCTCCCGAACCCCGACGCGCCGGAGCACCCCGATGTCCCCTGACACCCCCGCCGCCCTCCAACAGGAACTCCTGCGCCGGGCCCGTTCCCGCACCGCGCCCCGGCCCGCCGAACCGAACCCCGCGAGCACCGGCCCGGGCTCGGGTTCGGCCTCCGGCTCCGGCGTCGGTTCCGGCACCGGCCGTGCGCCGCTCTCGCACGCCCAGCGCCGCATGTGGCTGATGGACCGGCTCGGTCATCGCGACGGGGCCTACAGCGTGCCCTTCGCCACGCGCCTGACCGGGCCGCTCGACCTGGACGCGCTCGGCGAGGCCCTCACCGCTCTCGTCACCCGTCATACGATCCTGCGCACCCGGTACGGCGTGCACGACGACGTGCCGTACCAGGAGACGCTCCCCGCGCCGGCCACGTACCCCGTGCGCGTGGTCGACACCGACACCGACGGGGGGCCCGGCTACGACGAGCTGCTGACCGCCGAGGCCCGGCTCCCGTTCGACCTCTCGGCCGGCACGTTGCCCCGGGCGCTGGTGCTGCGGCACGGCCCCGAGGACCACACCGTTCACCTGACTCTCCATCACATCTCGGTAGACGGGCACTCATTGGTCACCGTCGCCGACGAGCTCGGAAGTCTGTACGCGCATGCCACCGGGGTCTCCGTACCGCCCCTGCCTGCCGCACCGCCGCAGTACGCGGACCACGCCCGGCGCGAGCACGCGGCGTCCGGCCGGCTCGCCGGCAGTCTCGACCACTGGGCCCGCCGGCTGGCCGGGGCCGTCCCGCCGGCCCTGCCCCGCCCCGCGACCCCGCCGTCCGACCTGCCGGACCGGCCCGCAGTCACCCACGTCGAGCCTCTGGGTCCCGAAGTGCCCGGGCGGTTGCGCGAGTTCGGGCGCACGAGGCGGGCCACGCTCTTCACGGTGCAGCTCGCCGCCGCGTTCGCCGCACTGCACCGGCTGACCGGCGCCGACGACCTGGTGATCGGCTGCGCGGCCGGACATCGCGAGGGCCGGGAGGCGGCCGGGCTGGTGGGTCTGTGCGTCAACACTCTCGCGGTACGGGTGGACGTGTCCGGCGACCCCGGGTTCGGCGAACTGGTGGAGCGGGTACGGGATGCGCTGCTGGAGGCACAGCAGCACCGGCAGGTGCCGTACGACCTCGTCATGGAACGGCTCGGCGCGGCAGCACGCGGCGCGGACGGGTCCGCGCTGGTACGGGTGACCTCCGACGTACTGGGCGAACCGACGGCGTTGCGACTGCCCGGCCTTCGGGCGGAAGCGGTCGAAGTGGTGCTGTGCGAGGCCAAGTTCGACCTCTCCTTCGCTCTGGTGGCGGCGGGCGAACCGGCGGGTCTGGTCCAGTACGGGCGGGCGGCGCTCGACGACGGGACGGGGCAGGCGCTGGGCCGCTCCTTCGCTGAGCTGCTGACCGCCGTGGCCGACGATCCCGCCCGGCGCCTCTCGGAGCTGCCAGGCCCCGCGGGAAGCGAGCAGGCCACCGCGCACCCCGCCCCGGCCGCGCTCCCAGACCCCGCCACGCCCCCCGGCACCGCCGCACACCCCGTCCCCGCCGCACACCCCGCCCAGGCCGCGCTCCGAGCCCTCCCGCACGTGGCCGACGCCGTCGTCGTCGACCCGCCGGGCGGGCCGCTCCTCGCGTACGCCGTGCTCCGGGAGTGGAGCGGCCCCACCCCCGCCCAGTTGCGTGCCGCCCTGCGCGGCGTTCTGGACCGGGACCAGCTGCCCCTCGCGGTGACGCTCGTCGACGCACTGCCGCGCACGGCGGACGGCTCGCCCGACCTGACCCGCCTCCCCGGCGTACCAGCGACGGCTGCCACGCCCGCACCCGCGCCCGCACCCGCTGCTGCCCGCAGCCCGCACGCCGCAGCCGTGACGGCCGCGTTCGCTCACGTGCTCGGCCGACGGCCCGCGGCGGGCGACGACTTCTTCGCGCTCGGCGGGCACTCCCTCACCGCCGTCCAGCTCGCCGAGCGGCTGCGGACCGGCCTCGAACTCCCCCTGACCGGGCTCGACATCATGGAGGCCCGCACCCCGCACGCCCTGGCCGCGCTCCTCGACGACCGGGCGCAGGCCCGTACGGCAGCGCGCAGAGCGGCGGCGGCCACGGCAGCGGCCGGACGGTCCACCAAGCGGCGCACCGTAGCGCCCGGCACGGTCCTGGTGACCGGGGGGACCGGCGGTGTCGGTGCCTTCGTCCTGCGGGAACTGGCCGCTCGTGGCACGCCGGTCCGCGCACTCGCCCGCCCGGAGTCGGCCCACCTGGTCGCCGGTGAGGGGGTCGAGGTGGTCGAGGGCGACCTGGGCGACCCGGACGGTCTGCGACGGGCGGTCGCCGGAGTGGACGCGGTGATCCACGCGGCCTGCACCTTCACCCGTCCCGAGGTGGACGTGGCGGCCATGCGCGCCATGGCCGAGGCCTGGAACAGGGGCCCCTTCGTCTTCGTCAGCAGCGTCGACGCGTACGGGCACCCGGCGGACGGTTGGGTGGCGGAGGAGAGCCCGTCCCGGCAGCCGCTGAGCCCGTACGGTCAGGCGAAGGCCGACTGCGAGGCCGTCCTGCTGCGGGCCGCGGGCACCGGGGGCAGGGGCGGCGCGAGCGCGGTCCGGTCCCCTCTGGTGTGGGGTGCGCACGACCGACTGCGCGACCAACTCCGTTGGGGGGCCATCGGGCTGCTGTACCAGGCCGCCCGCTCCCACGCCCCGATCACCCTCCCCGCCCCCGGCGCGGGCGGCCATGAGTGGTACGGCGCTCCCTGGGTGCACGCGGCGGCGCTCGCCCGCGCGGTGACGGCGTGTCTCGACGCCCCGGTGCACGGCGTGGCCAACGCGGTGAGCGGGCACGTCGGCTGGCCGGAGCTCACGGACGAGCTGCGGACCCTGCTGGGCAGCGACAGCCCCGTACGGTACGACGCGCAGGTCCACCCGGACCTCGACCACCGGTGGCACTACCGTGCGGACCGGCTGGCTCCGGCCCTGCGCCCGGGGCCGGGCGAGGACCTCCGTACGGTACTGGCGGAGATGGTCACCCCCGGGGCGTCCTGACCGTTCGGCCCCGCTCCCGTGCCCGGCCCCCGCTCGTCACCGGTCCCGGGCCTCGTCACCGGTCCCGGGCCCCGGCGGCGCGCAGCCTCGGCGGGCGCGCCGCCGGGGCGGCCGCTCACTGGGCGCCCAGGGTCATCCACTGCTCGGGCTTCGTCAACGGGGCGAAGCCCGCCCGGGCGTAGACCGCGTGCGCGTCCGCGGTGGCCAGCAGGATGCGCCGCAGGCCGTAGGGGGCGAGGTGGTCGCGTACCGCGGCGACGAGCGCGGTCCCCAGCCCCTTGCCGCGCGCTTCCGGGGCGATGTACACGTCGCACAGCCAGGCGAAGTCGGCCCAGTCGGTCACCACCCGGGCATACCCGACCTGCTTGCCGCAGTCCTGTGCGTAGACACCGAAGTTGAGGGAGTTCGAGATCGCCCGGTCCTGCTTCTCCCGGGAACGGCCGCGGGCCCAGTACGCGTCCTGCGACAGCCATCGGTGGATCAGAGCGGGGTCGAGCCGGTCGGCATCGGCGGACAGCTCGTAACCGGCGGGGAACGCGTCACCGCCGGACGGTTCGCGCGCGGCGGGGAGTGCGTGGCCCGCGGAGGGGCCGGGGCGTTCGTGACCGGTGGGAAGTTCGGAGGACATGGCGGTATCCAAGCAGCCCCCGCCCCGCACCACCGCTGACTTTCGGCGGCCGGACGCCCGGGGGCCGCTCCGGCCGAAGGGCGCGGGACACCCGTAACCCGTCCGCCCACCGCGCGTACCGCATACGGCCCAGTTCCACGCGCCCCGGCAACCTCCGGTGGATTGACTGGCGCAATGGACACCGAGCTCACCGAGCAGAAGCCCTCCGCCGCCGCTTACCGCAACCTCTTCGTGGCGACGATCGGGTTCACGCTCACCTTCTGGGCGTGGGACCTGATCGCACCGCTGGCCGTCGACTACAAGGAGCGCCTCGGCCTCAGCTCGTTCCAGCAGTCGCTGCTCGTCGCCGTGCCGGTGCTGGTGGGGTCGGTGGGGCGGATTCCGGCGGGTGCGCTCACCGACAGGTACGGCGCGAAGCTGATGTTCCCGCTGGTGTCCGCGCTGACCATCGTCCCGGTGCTGCTGCTGATCCCCGCGCGGAACAGTTACGTGCTGATGCTGCTGGTCGCCTTCCTGCTGGGTCTGGGCGGCACGACGTTCGCGATCGGTGTGCCGCTGGTGAACTCCTGGTTCCCGCCGTCCCGGCGCGGCTTCGCCCTCGGCGTGTTCGGCATGGGCATGGGCGGAGTCGCGCTGTCCGGGTACTTCACCCCGCGGATCGCCGGGCATGGGGAGAACCTCCCCTTCGTGGTGGTCGCCGTCGCACTGGCGCTCTACGCGGCGCTGGCCGCCGTCCTCATCACGGACGCGCCCGGCCGGACCGTGCCCACGGCGTCGCTGGGTTCCCGGCTGGGGCAGGCCGGCCGGCTGCGGGTGACGTGGGAGCTGTCCGCGCTGTACGCGATCGGGTTCGGCGGGGTCGTCGCGTTCGGCGTGTACCTGCCGACGTACCTGAAGACCTGGTACGAGCTGTCGCCGACCGACGCCGGAACCAAGGCGGCGGGTTTCGCCCTGGTCACGGTCGTGTTCCGGCCGCTCGGCGGCAGGCTTTCGGACCGGTTCCACCCGGCCGTGGTGACCGGCGTGGCTCTGGCGGCGGTGGCCGTCTTCGCGGTGGTCCAGGCCTTCGACCCGGTGCTCGGCCCGCTCGGCACGATCGCCCTGCTCGGCATGGCGGCCGGGCTCGGCGCGGCCGGCGGCAGCGTGTTCGCCCTGGTGTCCCGCGCCACCCCGCAGAGCCAGGTGGGCAGCGTCACCGGAATCGTCGGCGCGGTGGGAGGCCTCGGCGGATTCCTGCCGCCGCTGCTGATGGGCGCGATCTACAGCGCCAAGGACTCGTACTCGATCGGCTTCATGCTGCTGTCCGACCTGGCACTGGCCGGTTGTGTGTACGCGCTCGTACGGATGCGGGCACGGAGCACAGCCCCGTGACCACTCGGCTGGTGACGGAGAGCAACAAGCCGGCCGACGGCGGCCAGGTCTACAACGTGGGCGTGGCGGGCGTCGGCTCCCGCGTCGCGCCGCCCGTCGGCTCGGACCACCTCACGACCGGCGTCGCCGTCACCGTCGCCGCGGGCCGGCGCCCGTACCTCTGGAGGGCGAGGTGAGGATCGTGAAGCAGGACGCCGCGAGTGGCGCACGCCTGTCCGGAGCAGTCTTCCAGCTGTGGCGCGAGAGCAACGGCGTGCCCGGCCTCCAGACCGGCGGCACGACCCCCGACAGCCGTCAGGGCCAGCAGTGCACCACCGACACCACGGGGACCTGCCGCAGGACGGCCCCGGTCGGCTCCGCCTTCTACTGGCAGGAGACCGAGGCCCCGGCGGGCTACGACTCGCCCTCCCCGGCCGTGTTCGGTCCCGTCGTCCTGTCCGAGGCGCTCCGCCTCCAGGGCGTCACCACGGTCGCCCGCAACAAGAAGACGGTGGTCCCCGAGGTCACCGGAAAACTCCAGGTGCGCAAGGTCGACGCCCGTACCGGGCAGGGACTTGCCCGTGCCGTCGTCGAACTGTGGCGGGAGAGCGGACGCCGGCCGGGCCTGCAGACCTCCGGCCCCGACCGCGACCGGCAGATCGGCTCCGGCTGCGCCACCGACGCGCAGGGCCGCTGACCGCGGCGGACGGCTCCGGGGCACGCGCGCCGGAGCCGTCCCCGGCACGGCCGGCTCATGCCGACGGGGCGCCCGCGCGAATACCAGCGGGCGCCCCGTCGGCGGCGAGGGCCTCGGCGACGGCGGCGGGCAGCCAGTCGGCGGTGCGGGAGAAGACGAAGCCCAGTTCCTTCGCGCGGGCGTTGCTCATCGCGTAGTGCCGGTCGAAGGAGAACGCCGAGGCCTGGCCGCCCGCCGGAACGACCCTCGTCACGGGCTCGCGTCCGGCCCGCGCGGCGACGACCGCGGCGAGGTCGTGCACGTCGAGCAGTCCTTCGGAGCAGGCGTTGACGGGACCGGTGAAGTCGCAGGTGGCCGCCCACCGCAGGACGTCCGCCAGTTCCTCGTAGTGGATGAAGACCGTGGGCAGCGGCTCCGCGTGCACCGCGATCTCCTCGCCGCCGACGATGCGCCGGGTGTAGTGCGCCAGCCGGCCGGTGAACTCCCGGGCGCCGCCGCCGAGCACGTGGGCGCCGCGCACTGCGGCGAACGCGAAGCCGCCCCACCGGGCGAGGACGCTCTCCGCCTGACGCTTCCCCTCAGCGTAGTGCGTCTGGAGGTACGCGTCGTCGTGCCAGGGGAGGTCCGGGTCCACCGGCCAGGTCGCCGGGTCCACGTTCCCCTCCGGCACCGGCGTGCCCACGGGCACGGGCGGCAGCACGGCGCTCATGGGGTCGTAGACCTCGATCGTGGAGGTCAGCACATAGCGCCGGGTACGGCCGGCGAAGGCGCGGGCGGCGAGGGCGGCCTGTACCGGGGTGTAGCAGACCTGGTCCACCACGGCGTCGAAGGTACGGGAGCCGAGCGTTTCCGTCAGGGCCCTCTCGTCGTTCCGGTCCGCCACGAGGTGCTCGACGCCCGCGAGTGGCCGGGTGGAGCCGCGGTTGATCACCGTGACCCGGTGCCCCTCGGCGTGCAGGCGCTCCACCAGGAGTTTTCCGACATAGCGGCTTCCGCCGATGACGCAGATCCTTTGCATGCGGCCATCCTGGGCGCCTATCGTCATCAGCGGAAGTCACGTTCTGCTGGCCGGGTATGAAGGAAAACTGTTGATCGATGTGCAGCGGCTCCGTGTCCTGCGGGCGGTGGCGGAGCACGGCAGCTTCAACCGGGCGGCGACGGCTCTGCGCCTCACTCCCTCGGCCGTCTCGCAGCAGGTGTCCGCCCTGGAACGCGGTCTCGGCGCCGCGGTCGTCACGCGCAGCACCCGTGGGGTCGTGCTGACCCCGGCCGGCCGGATCATGCTCGGCGCGGCGGAGTCCGTGGCCGCGGAACTCGCCCACGCCCGGCAGCGGGTCGAACGGCTCGGCACGGGCCGTGCCCGGCTCACCGTCGCCACGTTCACCAGCGGCGGCCGAGTCCTGCTGCCCGGCGCCCTGCACCGGCTGATGGCCGGTCATCCCCGTACCGAACTGCACGTCAGGGAGGGCGAACCGGAGGACACCCTGCCGCTCGTCCGCCGGGGCGCCGTGGACCTCGCCCTCGCCTACCACTTCGACGGTCCGCTGCCCGTCGGCCCCGACGGCGGTAACGGCACCGGCCTGGAGTGGACGCCGCTCATGGAGGACCCCCTGCACGTCGTCCTGCCGGACGGGCACCGCTTCGCCCAGCGCGACTGCCTCGACCTCGCCGAGCTGGCGGCCGAGCCCTGGGTGCTCGGCTGCCTGAAGACAGAGGCGTACCTGCGTCGTTACGCGGAGCGCGCCGGCTTCGATCCGCAGGTGCGCGGGACCACCACCGACTACTTCTTCGCCCGTTCGCTGGTCGCCGCGGGGGTCGGCATCTCCCTCGTCCCCTCCGTCGCGCTCGCCCCGGCGGTCCCCGGCCTCTGCACCGTGCCCGTCACCTCTCCCGGCCCGGTCCGGCACATCGGGGTCGCCGTGCTCGGTCGCTGCGGCCGGCCGCACGTCGCGGCGCTGGTCGACGCCCTCCGCGAGGAGGCGGGACGGCACGGCGGGCGGTGAGGCGGCCCTCGGTGGCGTGCGGTGCGGTGGCCGGGGTGTTCAGGGCAGCAGGCTGACGAGGGCGTCGCGCAGGGCGGTGCGTCTGGTGGACACGAAGCGGTGCAGGGTGCGGGAGCCGAAGGCGACGCGCTGGGCGCTCCGGCGGCGTTCGGCGTCGTAGGCGCGCAGGGCGGCGGGCAGCCCGGACGGGCCGTGCGCGCCGACGGCGCGGGTGAGGGAGTCGGCGTCGAGGATGGCGGTGCACGCGCCCTGGCCGAGGTGGGGCGTCATGGCGTGGGCGGCGTCGCCCACCAGGGCGAAGGCGCCCGCCGGGGCGGCCCCCGTACGGCCCCTCCCGGCGCCTGCGGAGAGGGAGACGAAGGACGGGAGCGCGGGGTACAGGTGGCGCATCTCGTAACGGATCCAGCCGGCCGGGTCGGTCTCGGCGAGGATGCGCGGGATCGGGTCGTGCCAGCCCTCGAAGTACGGGCGCAGTTCGTCGGCCGTGGTGGCGGCGGGCACGGTGGCGTACCAGTTGGTGCGGCCGGGTTCGACCGGGGTCATGCCGAAGAAGCATCCGCTGCCCCAGGTCTCGCCGTGGACATCGCTCTCGAAGTCGGCGATGCCGATCCAGGCGACCGTGCCGGTGTCGCGGGGCGCGCTGCGGGTGCCGAGGACGCCGGTGCGCACGGCGCTGCGGATTCCGTCGGCGCCGACCACTAGGTCGTGTTCGGCGGCCAGCGCCGCCACGTCGGTGACGTTCTCGCCGAAGGTGACGGGGACGTCGCCGAAGGTCTCCAGGCCGGCGAGCAGCGCGTCGATCAAGTAGGGCCGGGAGATGAGCAGTTCCGGGCGTCCGCCCTTTTTCTCGATGCGTTCCAGCGGGAGGCGCGCCCGTACCCGCCCGTCGGGGGTACGGATGTCGGCGCGCCGGTAGGGGACGGCGTGCCGGCGCAGCGCCTCGCCCACGCCGAGGCGGTCGAGGGCGGCCTGCGCGGTGGGGTGGATGCCGAAGGCGGTGCCGTACCTCTCCAGGGACGTACGGCGCTCGCGCACGGTGACCGTCCAGCCCGCCCGCCGCAGTCCTGTCGCCGTGGCGAGCCCGCCCACTCCCGCGCCCACGACCACCGCTGTTCCCGCCATCCCGACCTCCAGGTCTCGTCCCGCCGCCACGCGAACTACACCTGTAGTATCACGCCGCGGGCGGCCCTCGATAGGGTGAACCCGTGGCCAGTACGAACGAACGAGACCCCGAACGAGCGGCAGCGCCGGACAGCAGCATCCCGGCGCCCCCGCCGGGGCAGCCCGTGCCGGACCTGCTGGCGTTCGCGGTGCAACTTCGGCGGATGAACGGCGAGATCGGCCGCCTCGCGCACGGCTTCGCGGCCGAGCAGGGCCTGCATCCGACCGACGTACAGGCCCTGGCCGCCATCCTGGACTCTGAGACCCCCCTCACGCCGGGCCGCCTGCGCGAGCACCTCGGGCTGACCTCCGGTGCGGTGACCGCCTGCCTGGACCGGCTGGAGAAGGCCGGGCACGTCCGGCGCTCCCGGGACAGCAGGGACCGGCGGGTCGTACATCTGCACTACGAGACGAGCGCGCGGTCCGTGGCGCGCGCGCACTTCCTTCCCCTGGCGACGGCGACCGAGAACGTGCGGTCGCGCTTCGAGCCCGCCGAACTCTCCCTCGTTCTGCGGTTCCTGACGGAACTCAACACGGAACTCTCGGAACTCCCCGCACCGCGCAGGTGAGAGCCCCCGGGTGAGAGGCCTGCCTCCGCCGAGCGATCCGAGACCCGGCGAGGGACGCATGGGCGGGGCCGGACAGGGCACTGATATATTTCAATCATTGAGATTGTTATTCCTTGAAACAACTCCGTGGCACCGGGAGCACGATGTCTACCCCCGCACGTTCCGCACGCTGGCTCATCCCCCTCGTTCTGCTCGTCGTCTGGCTGGGCGTCGGCGGCGGTCTCGGCCCGTATGCCGGGAAACTGGGCCAGGTCGCCACCAACGACCAGGCGGCGTTCCTCCCGCAGAACGCCGAGTCGACGCAGGTGATCGAGGCCCAGAAGGCGTTCCGGCAGGACGAGACGCTGCCCGGCATCGTCGTGTGGACCGCCGGGGGCGAGGACGGCGGCACACTCGGCGAAGAAGAGCAGGGCGCCGCCACAAAGGCGCTGGCGTCCCTGAAGGGCTTCGAGGGCATCGTCGGGGCCGCCTCGCCCGCCTTCCCCTCCGAGGACGGACAGGCACTGCAGGGCGTCGTGCAGCTGAGCCCCGACCTGGGTGAGGAACTGACGCCGACCCTCGACCGGATCAAGGAGACCGCCGGTCAGGTCCCGGGCACCACCGTGCAGGTGGCGGGACCCGCGGCCAGTCAGGCCGACCTCAAGGACGCGTTCGCCGGGATCGACGGGCTGCTCCTGGGCGTCGCGCTGCTCGCCGTCCTGCTCATCCTGCTGCTCGTGTACCGCAGCGTGCTGCTGCCGCTGATCATCATCGTCGGTGCGGTCTTCGCGCTCGGACTGGCGAGCGCGGTGGTCTACGTGCTGGCGGACAACGACGTGGTCCGGGTGGACGGGCAGGTGCAGGGCATCCTGTCGATCCTGGTGATCGGCGCGGCGACGGACTACGCGCTGCTGCTGACCGCGCGCTTCCGGGAGGAGCTGAGCGCCGGCCACGACCGTTTCACCGCCGTACGGGCCGCCTGGCGGCAGACGGTGGGGCCGGTGACGGCCAGTGCGGCGACCGTGGCGCTCGGCCTGCTCGCCCTGCTGCTCAGCGACCTGACCAACAACCGCGCGCTGGGGCCGGTCGGCGCGATCGGCATCGTGTGCGCGGTACTCAGTGCGCTCACCTTCCTGCCCGCCGTACTGGCGCTGCTGGGCCGGGCGGCGTACTGGCCGGCCCGCCCGAAGCCGGTCGCCGAGGGCGACGCGAAGGGGCGGGGCGCGCACGGACTGTGGCAGCGGGTCGCCGACCTCGTCGACCGTGCGCCGCGCAAGGTGTGGGCACTGTCCCTCGCCGGGCTGCTCGCCTGCGCGGCGTTCGCCCCCATGCTGACGTCGCGAGGTGTGCCGCTGGACGAGATCTTCGTGAACGACGCGCCGTCGGTCTCCGCGCAGCAGACCCTCGGCGAGCACTTCCCCGGCGGTTCGGGCAACCCCGCGGTGATCGTCGCCGGCGCACCGCAGGCCGACGCGGTACGGCAGGCCGCCGAGCGGACCGAGGGCGTGGCGGGCGCCGAGACCGTCACCGCGTCCGGCCGGCCCGGCGGCGGCCCGCCGTTGGTCGTGGACGGCCGGGTGCGCATCGACGCAACCCTGGCGGACGCCGCCGACAGCGACGCCGCGAAGGACACGGTGGCCCGGCTGCGGGACGCGGTGCACGCCGTGCCCGGCGCGGACGCACTCGTCGGCGGCTACACGGCACAGCAGTACGACACCCAGCAGACCGCGGCGGACGACCGCGCGGTGATCGTGCCGGTGGTTCTCGCGATCATCCTGGTCATCCTGGCGCTGCTGCTGCGCTCGCTGGTGATGCCGGTGCTGCTGGTGGTCACCGTGGCCCTCAACTTCGTTGCCACGCTGGGTGTTTCGGCGCTGGTCTTCAAGTACGTCTTCGGCATGAGCGGCACCGATTCCTCCGTACCGCTGTACGGTTTCGTGTTCCTGGTGGCGCTCGGCGTGGACTACAACATCTTCCTGATGTCGCGGGTCAGGGAGGAGTCCCTGACCCACGGGGTGCGTGAGGGCGTACGGCGCGGGCTGACCGCGACCGGCGGCGTCATCACCTCGGCGGGCGTGGTCCTGGCCGCCACGTTCGCGGCCCTGGGCGTGATTCCGCTGGCGTTCCTCCTGCAGATCGCGTTCATCGTGGCGTTCGGCGTGCTGCTCGACACGCTCGTCGTGCGCTCGCTGCTGGTACCGGCGCTCGTGCGGGACATCGGACGGAAGGCATGGTGGCCCGGGGTGCTGAGCCGCACCGGGGGCGGGGACCCGGCCGACCGGCCCGCGTAGGCCCGTGGGCGCCCCTGGACACCTCAGGGGCGCCCCGGCACCTCCTCCAGGTACCGGGACCGGATGCGGTGCTTGGCGAGCTTGCCGTTGGGGTCGCGCGGCAGGTCGGTGACGAGGTCGATGCCGCGGGGGATCTTGAACCCGGCCAGGGTGGCGCGCAGCGCGTCCCGCAGCTGTGCCGGGTCGGGAGCGGCTCCCGGCTCGGGGAGTACGAGGGCGTGCAGCCGCTCGCCGAACTCGGGGTCCGGCACGCCGAACACGGCGCAGTCGAGCACCCCGGGGAGGGTGAGGAGCGCGGCCTCGATCTCCGCCGGGTAGATGTTGACGCCCCCGGAGATGACCATGTCGACGGCGCGGTCGCAGACGTAGAGGTAGCCGTCCTCGTCGAGGTACCCGATGTCCCCCACCGAGACGAGTCCGTCGAGGCCGACCTCCTCGCGTGCCTCGGGCCGCCCCCGGTAGGTGAAGTCGGTGTGCGCGGGCTGGCGCACGTACAGGATTCCGGCCTCGCCGGGGGCGCACTCCTTGCCGTCGTCGCCGACGACGCGGATCTGCGCGTCACCGAGGGGCCGCCCGACGCTGCCGGGCCGGGCGAGGGCCTCGGCCGAGTCGATGAGCGTGATGTAGCCGGTCTCGCTGGAGGCGTACGTCTCGTGCACGATCGGCCCGAGCCAGTCGATCAGGGCCTTCTTCACCTCGGGGGCGCAGGGCGCGCCGGTGGAGCCGACGAAGCGCAGCGAGGACAGGTCGTACCGCTCACGTACCTCGCGCGGGAGCTTCAACAGCCTTACGTACATGGTCGGTACGCAGTACAGGCTGTCGATGCGGTGCCGTTCGACGAGGGCGAGGGTCTGTTCGGCGTCGAAGCGCGGCGCAATGACGAGCAGGTCGGCGACCAGGGCCCCGTACTGGGCGTACATGCTCGGCGCGCTGTGGTAGAGCGGCGCCGTCATCAGGGCCCGGCAGCCGGCCCGCAGCCCGTAGACCTGCTCGATGACGGCGAGCATACGGGTGCGGAAGGCGTCGATCTCCGCCACCGGCACGGGCGTACGGACGACGCCCTTGGGGCGGCCGGTGGTCCCGGAGGTGTAGACCATGTGCCCGCCCGGGGACACCAACGGGCCGCGGTAGGGCTCCTGTTGCTCCAACCAGCTCTCGTACGGGAGCGCCTGCCCGAGGCCGTACGGGAGCGCCTGTCCCTGATCGTGCGGAAGGGCGCCCCCGCCCTCCTGGGAGAGGGCCCGCCCCCCGGTTCCGTCCCCCGAGGCGCCGCTCCCGCCGTGCGGGACGGCGAGAACGGTGAGCGCGCCGGGGAGCGCCGTGCGTGCCGCTTCGAGCAGGTCGGCGTGGCCGATCACGGCTTCCGCGCCGCAGTCCTCGACGATGTGGGCGAGTTCGGAAGGGGTGAAGTGCCAGTTGAGCGGGCAGAACTGGAACCCTCCGAGCCGGCAGGCCAGCATGATGTCGACGTACACCGGGTCGTTGCGCAGCAGCACGGCGACCACGTCTCCCGCCCGCAGCCCCAGTTCGCGCAGGCCTCCGGCCAACTTATCTGCCCGGCGCTCCAGTTGGTCCGGCGCGCTCTCGGCGCCCTCGAAGCTGAGGGTGGCGGTCATCGGAGGTCCTCTCGTCCGGCGGAGTGTGCGTTCCTGCGGGCGCGGAAGGCAGCCGCTTTCATGCGGTTCTGGCAGGCGGTGGAGCAGAACTGGCGGGCGGCGTTGCGGGAGGTGTCGGCGTAGACGCGGTCGCAGCGGGTGGCTCGGCACACGCCGAGGCGCCCTTCGAGGCCGCCGCCGAGCGTCAGGGCCAGGGCGGTGGCGCAGCTCGCGGCGACGCCCGAGGCGAAGGAGTCGCCGGGGCCGTGGAAGTGCAGCCGCCAGCTTCCGTCCTCGGCCCGGTCGAGCTGCGGGCGGGCACCGGCGGTGCGCAGCAGGTGGTTGACGGTTTCGGCCGCGAGGTCGACGTGCCCGTCGTGTACCGCCTCGATGGCCTCGCGCATGCGGCGTGCCGTGTCCGCGAGGTGGGCCGCCTCGGCGGGGTCGGGGGTGCGCGGAAGCGCGGACGAGGCGTCGTCCGGGACGGCCTCGGCGACGGCGGCCCACAGAGCGGCTCCGGCGGGGGCGGTGCGGGGGCGGCCGTGGGCCTCGCCGTCGGTGAGCGCGTTCACGAGGGACACGGCGTGTTCCAGCCGCACCACCACGTGACTGTCGAACATCACTTGACCGGTTACTCCTTCGGGTTTAGGTTCCAGGCCTGGGTTTCGTAACCGACGATACCCGGTTCGACAGTGATGCATCGTGGGGGTGGCCCACGGGGCGTCCGAGGGGGCGACATGCCGAGAATTGTCTGGCTGCTGGTGGTGGCGCGGGCGGTCAACCGGATCGGGGCGTTCTCGCTGCCGTTCCTGACCGTCCTGATCAGCACGGAGTTCGGGGCGAGCACCGCCACGGCGGGCCTGCTGTCGGCGGCGTTCGGGCTCGCCACGATCCCCTCCCGGCTGGCGGGCGGCCGGCTGGCGGTCCGGCTGGGGCGCCGGCGCACCATCGTGCTGGGGCTGACCGGCTGCGGCCTCGCCCAGCTGGGCATCGCCGCCGCCGGTTCGCTGCTCGCGGTGGCGGTGTTCGCCGTACTGCTCGGACTGGTCTTCGAGTTGTACGAGCCGCCGAGCCAGGGGCTGATCGCCGACGCCGTCGGCCCGGCCGACCGGGTGCGGGCGTACGGCCTGCTCAACGCCGGACTCGCGCTCGGCGGGACGGGCGCCGGGCTGATCGCGGCGGGCGTCGGGCGGTGGGACCTGCGGTGGCTGTTCGTGGTGGACGCGCTCTCCTGCCTGGCCTGTGCGCTGATGATGCGTCTGGTGCTGCCCGCCGACCGGCCCCCGGCGAAGCCCGGCGGCCGTCGCCCCGCCGGCCCTGTGCGGCCGTGGCGGGACCGGGCCCTGTGGGCGATGTTCCTGCCGGGTACGGTCTTCGCCCTGATCGCGATGCAGATCATGATGGCGCTGCCGCTGGCCCTGGAGCGGCGCGGCTTCGAGCCGGCGGACGCCGGACTGCTGTTCACCACGTCGGCGCTGACCGTCGTCGCTGCCCAACCGCTGCTCCGACTGCGCCTGTTCGCCTCGCTCCGCGACTCCCCGTCCCTCGCGCTGGCCTATCTCGTGATGGCCGCGGGCCTGTCCTGGTACGCGGTCGCGGCCACCCTGCCGCAGTTCGTGCTCGCCACCGCCGTGTGGAGCCTGGGCGAGGCGATCGTCCTGGGCCGCGTCCTCGGGGTGGTGGCAGGGCTGGCGCCGCCGGGCGGCGCGGACCGCTATCTCGCGTCGTACGGCGTCAGTTGGGGCGTCGCGACCGTCGCCGCTCCCGTGGTGGCCACCCAGTTGCTGACGCGTGCGGGGGTCGGTGGGCTGTGGGGCGTTCCGGCCGGGGTCCTCCTCGTGCTCGCCTTCGCCCAGCTCCTCGTGGTCGGCCCGGTCGTCGCACACCGGCCCTCAACCGGTGCCGCGCAGGTACCGGTCGACGACGGAGGCGATGGCGTCGGTGTAGCGCACGATGCCCGGTGAGGCGGCCGGGCAGGGTTTGGGGGTGGAAGTCGTCGGGGCCATGCAGAAGTGCAGCGGGTCGTCGTGCCGGTGCATGGCGGCCATGCCGTCGCGGCAGAAGCCCGGCCGGGCGCGCTCCGCGGCGTTGCAGGGCAGGCGCTCCCGCCACTCGTAGCGTCCGCCGTCCGGGCTCACCGCGCGGCCCGCGTCGGCGAGGAGGTCGCCCGAGGCCGCCGCCCGGGCCCGGTAGAGGTCGTTGACCCGGCGCGTGCGGTCGGTCGAGAAGGCGTCGGGGCCCTGGAGCACCCAGACGATCCGGGGCCGGGGGATTCCCGCCGAGCGTGCGGCCGAGGCGATCTGGTCCGTGAGGGCCTCGGCGTCCTTCGCGTACCGCGTGAAGTAACGGTCGCTGCCCTGCACGAGGTTGTCCATGCACGGTGTATAACCCCAGGAGTTCCCCCAGAACTGGAGGACGACGACGCGGGGCCGGTGTGCGCGCACCAGGGTCGCGGCCTTGTTCTTCGGGAGGATGAGGGACCCCGCGGCGCGGTCGGTGAGGTAGTCGCAGAGGGTGGTGCCGGAATAGGGGGCGCTGTGCACCTTCGCCCGCCCGTCGGACTCGATGCGCTCCCGGAGCACGGTCTGGGTCTCCATACCGAGCGAGTCCCCCAGGTACAGCACCGAGGGCCGCTCTCCCTGCGGCGGCGGCACGTCGGAGGGCGACGTCCTCGCGGGTGACCGGGGCTCCTTCTTGGACCTCGCGGGAGCCGACTCCTCAGAAGGCCGGGCGGCACCCGTGGCGGTGCCGCCCGGGCGGGGCGCGGCTGCCGCGGGGGGATCGAACCCGTCGGGCGGCTCGGCCGGATCGGGCAGCTCGCCGCAGCCCGTGATCCACACCAGCGCGCACGCGACGAGCGCTCCGACCGTCGCCGGTAAACGTCTGGGCCTCACTGCGGGTCGCTCCCCCCGAACGGAACAGGAGTGACCACGGTGGACCAAGCGGGCGCGAAGGAACAGTCACCCGCGTGACAAAGAACGCGGGATTTCGGTCACGGGGGCGGGGCGGGGGTACGTACGGGCGAACAAAGTGGTCGTACGGGATGCGGCCGCGAGCCGTCACCCGGCGGGCGGGCCGCGGACGAGCCGCCACCCGGCGGGCCGCGGACGAGGCTGTCGCCCGGCAGGCGGGCCGCGGCGGACGAGGCCGCCACCCCGCCACGGGGCAGCTCATGGCGGAACGGGAGACCAGGAACGGGAGACCAAGGGGCGTCCCCTGGCCTCCCGCTCGTCTCCCGCGCCTTCGAGAAGAACTCAGCAAAGCGGCGGGATGCGCGGCCCCCGTCGCTCACAAGGCCGCCGGGGCTGTCTCAGCTGGCGGCGAACCGCTTCCGGGCGGACTTGGTCGCGGTCCTGGCGTGCTTGCGGGCGTTGTTCGCGGACCGCAGCCGCGCCAGTTCGGCCCGCTGCCCCGCGTTGCGCGCCGAGACCCGGCCGGCGCGCCGGCCGGCGGAGGCCGACTTCCGGGCTGCCGCCGACGTCTTGCGGGCGGTCGTCGCCGAGTTCCGCACCCGCCAGGCCGCCGACGGCTTGCCGTGGGTGTCGGCGGCCGTGATGAGCAGACCACCGAGCAGGGAGAGGTTCTTGAAGAACTGGACGCGCTGCTCCTGCCGCGCCTCGGGGTCCTTCTCCTCCCAGTACCGGTGCCCGGCCAGCGTGGTGGGCACCAGCGTCCCGGCCAGTGCGAGCGCCGCGAACCGGGGGAAGCGCCCCAGGGCGAGCAGAGCACCGGCGCCGACCTGCACCGCGCCGTTGATCCGCACGAGCTGCTCGGGATCGGTCGGAAGCTTGGGAATGCGCTGCGCCAGGGGTACGGCCACCTGCTCGGCGGCCGGAGCCACCGGCTCCGGGTGCCGCAGGGTGCTGTAACCGCCGCTGATGAACGTCGAGGCCAGCAAGGGCCTTGCAATCCTCCTGATGAGTGCCATGTGCGTCGGGTTCCCCCGACTGCGCCTGTTATGTGTGCCCATCGGCTGTGGAGCGGCTCACGGCCGCCGCCAGTCGTCGCTCCGCAGGTGGGAACCCGCCTGGGGGCCCATCCGGGTCATGCCCCCGTCCGCGACCCAGGAGGCGCCGGTGACGTACGAGGCGTCGGGGCCTGCCAGGAACGCGATGACGGCGGCGATCTCCCGGGCGTCGCCGGGGCGGCCCAGCGGGATGCCGGGGCGGTCGGCGGTGCGTACGTCGTTCTCGTCCTGCCCCGTCATGGGCGTGGCGATCTCGCCGGGGGCCACGGAGTTGACGGTGATGCCGTGTTCGGCCAGCTCCAGGGCCATCACCTGGGTCAGCAGGCCGAGCCCGCCCTTGGCCGCGCAGTAGGGGGCCGCGCCCACCCGCGGCTGGTGTTCGTGCACCGACGTCACGTTGACGATGCGGCCGCCACCGCCCTGCTCGATCATGCGGCGGGCGGCGTGCTGGCCGCACAGGAACGGACCGATGAGGTCGACGTCCACCACGCGTCGTACCTCGTCGTGCCCGAGGTCGAGGAACGGGGTCGAGGTCCCGGTGCCCGCGTTGTTGACCAGGACGTCGATCCGGCCGAGCTGGTCGGCGAGTGTGTCGATCACCCGTGCGGCGTCGGGAAGCCGGCTGAGGTCCATCTGTGCGACGGCCGCCCGCCGTCCGTGCTCGCCGACCTCCGCCGCCGTCCGCTCGGCGCCTTCCCGGTCGCTGTGCCAGGTGATCCCGATGTCCATCCCGGCCTCGGCGAGACGTACGGCCGTGGCCCGGCCGATGCCGGAGTCCGCGCCGGTGACGACGGCGACGGGAGCGGGGGCGGTGGAGGGGGTGGAGGTGCGGGGGTCGGTCATGTGGGGTCCCTCGGAACGCTTCGCCGGCCCCCGGAGGGACCGGACGGATGGTTGGGTTCCCAGAAAGGTCCCCTCAGCCGTCGGTTCCAATCGGCGGGTCGCCCAGAAGGCGGCGGAGCCAGCCCGTACGGGCGCGACGCGCGTCCCGGGTGAGGGCGGCGTGCGGGGCGAGGCTGTCGAAGCCGTGGCAGCCGCCGGGCCACACGTGCAGCTCGGCCTGCCCGCCCGACCGCCAGATCGCGTTCGCGTACGCCACGCCCTCGTCCCGCAGCATGTCGGCCGATCCCACGTCGAGGTAGGCCGGGGGCAGTCCGGCGAGGTCGGTGGCGCGGGCGGGGGCCGCGTAAGCGGGCACGTCCGGGGAGCCGTGCAGGTCGCCGAGCAGCGCCTTCCAGGCGGTGGCGTGGGAGGCGAGGTCCCGGACGTCGATGCCCGACAACTGACGGCCGGAGAAGGTGGGGTGCCGGTCGTCGAGCATGGGGCAGAGAAGGATCTGGCCCAGGGGCCGGGGGCCGCCCCGGTCGCGGGTCAGCAGGGCGAGGGCGGCGGCGAGTCCGCCGCCGGCGCTCTTGCCGCCGACGACGATGCGGTCCGCGTCGATGCCCAGTTCGGCCGCGTGTCCCGCCGCCCAGACGAGTCCGGCGCAGCAGTCCTCCAGGGCGCCGGGGTACGGCGATGCGGGGGCGAGCCGGTACTCCACGGAGAGGACGGCCAGCCCCAGCGGCTCCGCCCACTCCCGCAGGACGCGCGGCAGCACGGACCGGGCATTGCCCATGATCATGGCGCCGCCGTGCAGGTAGTACAGCAGCGGCAGCGGCCCGGCCAGCCCGGCAGGGCGCGCGCTCACGAGCGTGACGTCCGGTGCGCCCTGCGGCCCCGGTACGGACAGTTCGGTCACCTCGAAACGGCCGTCGGCGCGCAGGTCCCGCAGCGTCGGACGGGGCCGTGCGGTGGCGTCCTGCTCCTGGCGGGCCACCAGGTTCTCCGGGGTGATCGGTTCCCGGGGCTTCCACCGCCGTGCCCGCAGCGCGGCGGCGAGTTCGGGGTCGAAGGGGGGCGCGGCGTGGGAGCGGTCCATGGAGCACAGCCAATCATCCCGCCGGGCGCTCTCGTCACGGGACGGCGGACGACGGCGACATCGGCCGCCCGTGGCCGGGCGGCACCGGGCCCGGGAGAGGGCGCGCGCTCCTCTCCCGGGCCCGGTCGCCTCAGCGGGAGACGACGTGCCGGGTGTCCGGCACGCAGTGCGTCATCGTCAGGCCGGAGACATCGCGCGGCGGGTTGTCGCCGAGGTTGTCCAGCCTCTTGCGGTCCTCGTCCGTGAGGGTCTGCCCGTCGAGCGGACCGAGGTGACTCACGTCGGAGGGGCTGATGCCGAGGCCCTCGCCGACCCGCAGGCCCAGGTCGTTCTCGACCAGCAGGAAGTGCCACACCATGCGCTCCTGGACCGGGCGGTCGCACTGGGAGATCAGGGTGACGAAGTTGTGCACCAGGTCGTCGCGCTCCCAGTCCTCCAGGAGCAGGTAGCGCTGACCGGCCTGGAGGTAGTCGTTGGTGCGCGGGATCCGCTTGCGGGTGAGACGGCCCTGGATCTCCGGGCCCTGTTCGTCGTGTCCCGGGTACGGGGCCTCGCGCAGGCCGCCGGTGATCGAGGGTTCGTAGTTGACCTCGGGGTTCGCGTTCCTGGCCCCGTTGTCGTAGGCCATCGCGCCGTCGCGCTGATTGGTGCGCACGTCCGCGTTCTTGGCCTGGTTGACGGGGAGCTGCAGGTAGTTCGGGCCGACCCGGTAGCGCTGGGTGTCGCTGTAGGAGAAGGTCCGGCCGACGAGCATCTTGTCGTCGGAGAAGTCGAGTCCGTCGACGAGTACGCCCGTACCGAAGGCGATCTGCTCGTTCTCGGCGAAGTAGTTGTCGACGGTGCGGTCCAGCACCATGCGGCCGACCGGCTTGGGCGGGAACTCCTGCTCGGGCCACGTCTTGGTGTCGTCGAGCGGGTCGAAGTCCAGCTCCGGGTGCTCGCCGTCCTCCATGACCTGCACGAGCAGCTCCCACTCGGGGTGGTCGCCGCCGCGGATCGCCTCGTACAAGTCCTTGGTGGCGTGGCCGAGTTCGCCCGCCTGCACATTGGCGGCGTCCTCCTCGGTCATGCTGCGCACGCCCTGCTTGGGCATCCAGTGGTACTTCACGAGGACGGTGCCGCCCGCCTCGTTGACCCACTTGTAGGTGTTCACACCGAAGCCCTGCATGTGCCGGTAGTCGGCGGGGATGCCGCGCGGGCTGAACAGATTGACCAGCATGTGCATGCTCTCGGGCGTCTGCGACATGAAGTCGAAGATCCGGGCGGGCTTCTGCTCGTGCGAGACGGGGTCCGGCTTCAGCGCGTGGATGACGTCGGGGAACTTCACCGCGTCCCGGATGAAGAAGACCCCGAGGTTGTTGCCCACGAGGTCCCAGTTGCCGTCCTCCGTGTAGAACTTCACGGCGAAACCGCGCGGGTCCCGGGCCGCCTCCGAGGAGTCACGGCCGCCGATCACGGTGGAGAAGCGGACGGCGACGTCGGTCCGCTTGCCGGCCTCCTGGAACAGCTTGGCGCGGGTGTAGCGGCTGATGGGCTCGTCGCCCCACTTCCCGTACGCCTCGAAGTGGCCGAAGGCGGTCACTCCGCGCGCGTGCACGACGCGCTCGGGGATGCGCTCGCGGTCGAAGTGGCTGATCTTCTCCAGGAAGTGGTAGTTCTCCAAAGTCGCCGGTCCACGGGCGCCGACCGTGCGCTGGTTCTGGTTGTCGTAGACGGGGTGGCCCTGACGGTCGGTGAGTGCCGGGCGGTCGGCGTTCGAGTCGTCGGTGGGCGAGCCCATGCGCGAATCGTCGGTCACGGCCTTCAGCTCCTCGGGTGTGCGCGTCGGATGCGGGTCGTCGGATGCGGGCGGTCGTACGCGAACCGTGGGGATCGCGTACGGGCCGGGCGCGCGTACGGAGGCAGGCGCGCCGCGACCGGGGCCCAAGTACCCCGAACGAGAGCGTCCACACCGGGAATTGCACCCTGTCGCATCTCGTACGGTTGTTCGAGCACCCATACCCGCGGAAACACTCACGTTAGCCGCGGAAGCATGGATCGGCGACACCTCGCCCGCGCGACTCGCCGTCACCCTCGGCAGACGTCCGGATCGCGTCGGCGCCGATGTCCGCCGGGGACGGTGAGGGTGTGACCGTTCGTGGCCGGAAGACGCCTCCGCCGGGCGGCGGGCCGCCACGTAACGGCAAGCAGAATCGTTGAGCCAGCCATGAGCCAGCCCGCGTACGACCCTCGGCCCATCCCGCCGCAGGCGCAGCCACTCTGGCCGTCCGCCGGACGGCCCCTGTCCCCCTGCCCGATCTACGACGCCCTGGAGTCCCAGTGGCGTCAGCAGGGGCGGGAGGTGCCGCGGCTCGCGTCCCGGGACGGTCGACGGCGCGCGCCCGCCGTCGACCTCTTCCACCGCGGGTGACTGTGCGATCCGCTGGTGATCGGGGGACGCGAGGGCGGGCGGTCGGGGGTGCGAGGGCGGGAGGTCGGGGCGCGATCCCCGGGTGACCGGGGACGCGACGGCGGATGGTCCGGGACGTGACCGCGGGTGCCCGGGACGCGGGCGATCGGGGGCGCGGCGGCGGCTTCGCACCGCTCTCCTATCCGAGCGCGCCCACCACCACCGACGCCGCCTGGGCGATCAGCCTGTCGTCGTGGGCGGCGGACTGCTCGGCGCGGCGCGTCAGGACGGCGAGGACGAGAGGGGCCGCCCCGCCGGGCGGCCACAGTACGGCGATGTCGTTGCGTGCGCCGTAGCCGCTGCCGGTGCCGGTCTTGTCGCCGACGGTCCAGCCCGCGGGCGTACCCGCCCTGATGGTGGCGTCCCCGGTCGTGTTGGTCCGCAGCCACTTGGTGCGCCGGGCGCGCTCGTTCGCGCCGAGGGCGTCGCCGAGCACGTACGCGCGCAGGGTGCGGGCCAGGGCGCGCGGGGTGCTGGTGTCGCGGAGTTCTCCCGGCGACCACCGGCTCAGCTCGGGCTCGGTGCGCGAGATGCGGGTGACGTCGTCGCCGACGGCCCGGAGCGCGTCCTGGAGTCCTTCCGGTCCGCCGAGCGCGTCGAGCAGGAGGTTGGCGGCCGCGTTGTCGCTGTGGCGGACGGCCGCGTCGCACAGTTCGTCCAAGGTCATCCCCGAGCCCACGTGCCGTTCGCTGACCGGGGAGTGGGGGACGAGGCGGTCCTTGCCGTAGGTGACTCTGCGGCCCATGCCGCCGAGTTCGTACTTGGCCAGCACCGCGCCCGCCGCCAGGGCCTTGAAGGTGGAGGCGTGGGCGAAGCGCTCGTCGGCGCGGTGCGCGAGCTGCCGGCCCGTTCCGGTGTCGACGGCATACACGCCCAGGCGGGCGTCGAACTTCCTTTCCAAGGCGGCGAGTTGCGCGAGTGGGGAAGCAGTCGGCGCAGGGGAGGACGACGGGCCGACCGGGCGGTCGGAATCCGGGGCGGGCGTGGGAGCGGCCGGGCGGGCAGGCGGGTCCGCACAGGCGGTCAGCGGGGCGAGCGGGAGCACGGCGAGCGCGGTGAGCAGGGAACGCCGGGAGCGGTCGTGCAGCATGGTCCGAACCTCCGATCCGGAGTCGATCATAGACTTCGCACGGGAGTGGATCCTGGGCTCTTGCCGTCGGCCGCGCGACGCGGCGGCCCGGCGTGAGCGGGCAAGGAAGGTGAGGGGCAGGGGGTGGGGGCATCCGGCCTCGACGTCCGCATTCCGCCGGTGCCCGCCGACGTGTCCCGCGAGGCTGGAGCCATGACTTCGTACACGCCGCTGCCCCTCTCCCCCGCCACGCTCGGAGAACTCCGGACGGCCGACGACGCGGGGCGGGCGCCGCGCCCGTTCACCGCGCGCGAGGACGGGTCGCCCGTCGACAGCGTGGGCAGTCCGCTGCGCTGCTGTCTGCGCGCCGTCGAGCCCGGCGAGCGGATCGCCCTCGTCTCCTACGCTCCGCTGCGCCGCTGGGCGGCCGACGCGGGCGCCGACCCCGGAGCGTACGAGGAGACGGGCCCGGTGTTCATTCACGCGGACCCGTGCGCGGAGATGCGTACGGGTCGGGGCTACCCCTTCGCGCGTCCGGGGGCGTTGCGCGCGGTGCGGCGCTACGACGCGCGGGGGCACATCGTCGGGGGCCGCTGTTTCGAGGTCCCCGAGGACGCCACGGCGGGGTTCGAGCGGGTCCTCGACGAGGCCTTCGCCGGTCCCGAAGTGGTGCTGGTGCACGTCCGGGCCGTGGAGTACGGCTGCTTCCACTACGAGGTGCGCAGGCCATGACGGCGGGCCCGGGGTCCGGTCCCGGGAGCGCGTGAACGACCGTGCGCACCCTGTGCGTTCCGCGCGGTGCGCCCTACGCTTGCCGCATGTTGCTTCGACGAGTGATGCGCATCTTCGTCGCCCTGGCTGTCGTCCTCGCGGGCGCGGTCCACGCGAGCGCCTCGGCCGCCGCGTCCGATGCCGGGCCGCCCCCGACGGGGCGTCAGCTCCTCCACTACAACCACGCCTACGGCGTCCTCGACCGTGCGACCGCCGACGCCATCGAACACTCCGCCTATCTGCGGGAGTTCGCGAACTTCCAGGTCCGTACAACCATGGGTTCCGGCGGCCGGACCTGGACCGGCCGCTATCTGCTGGGCCGCGAAACCTACCTCGAACTCTTCGGTGCCGGCGATCTGCCGGGCCAGGACGGCGCCCTCGGCGCGGGCGGGCTGGCGCTCTCCGTGGAACGGCGGGGAGAGCTGACGGAGGTGATCCGGCGGCTGCGGGGCCAGGGGATCGAGCACCCCGTCGAGTTTCCCCAGACGCGCGACTTCGGCGACGGGGTCCCGGTGCCGTGGTTCGACGCCGTGTTCACCTCCGGCGAGTACGACGCCTTCGGCGCCTGGGGCATGGAGTACCGCCCCGAGTACTTCGCCGACCCGCGCAGCCGGACCGGCCCCGCCCGCTTTCCCGGCGACGTCGGCAGGGACCGCTACCTGTCCGACGACTATCGCCGGCACCTGATGCGCGACATCACGTCGATCCGGCTCGCGGTCACCGCCCGCGACCTGGCCAACACGGTGCCGCTGCTGCGCGCGGGCGGGTTCTCCGTACGTTCCGTCGCGGGCGGGGTCGTCGCGAAGGGCGGCGGCAGCACCATCCGGCTCGACGCCGTACCCCGCGAGCAGGCGGGCCTGCGGCAGATCGGCATGTCCCTGAACCGGCCCGTCGCGCACCGGCACGTGGAGCGGCTCGGCCGCTCGGCCCTGGTGGTCGGTCCCGGCCTCCGGGCCGTGTGGGACTTCCCCGCCCCCGCGGGGGGTTAGGACTTCCCGTACGACCCGCACACACCGGCCGCTGACCGGGCCACGCATGCGAAAGCGTGCGTGGCCCGTTTCGTTGTCCGCCAACTCCGTTGCAGTGCCTTCGACTTGGCAGGACCGGGGTACAGCCGGGAGCCGAGCCGGCGGAGACCGCCAGCGCGGCGGCGGGCAATGTTCCGCGTTTCGCGCAGAGTCTTGCCAGGCCCCGGGGGCACCCCTATGGTCACGGGCAGAAAGCGCTTTCCCGCTCCATTGCTCCACCCCGGGGGACCGTTCGGCGGGACGGTCGTCGCGCCCCCACGAGCGACGCCGCGCACGCGTCGCCCACGCTTCCACCGCCGGCTTGCGCCATCGGTCCCGTCAGGGGGTTCTCCACGTCCCCGACGTCGACACATCGACATGAGCATCCGCATCGGGCCGGTCCTCGCCGTGCCCGGAATCAGGCCCGTCCGGCATCCCCGACCGACCGCGTGGGACCCACCCTCGCCCACGCCGTCGGCAAGCGCCGGGCCGGACCGAGAATTGGGAGCCGAGAATGAGACGAGCAGTCGCCCTGCGACTCAGTACAGCCCTGGTCACGACGGCCGCGACCGTCGCGACCGGCCTGTTCCTGACCACCCCCCACGCGTCGGCCGCGTCCGGCGGCGCCACCGGCTACGCCACCCAGAACGGCGGCACCACCGGCGGCGCGGGCGGCAAGACCGTACGCGCCACGACCGGGACGGCGATCCACGCCGCCCTGTGCGGCCGGGCGAGCAGCAGCACCCCGATCGTCATCGAGGTCGAGGGCACCATCAACCACGCCAACACCGCCAAGGTGTCCGGCACGAGCTGCAACACCGCCGCCGGCGTCATCGAGCTCAAGCAGATCAGCAACGTGACGATTCTCGGCGTCGGCAGCGGCGCCGTCTTCGACCAACTGGGCATCCACCTGCGGGAGGCCCGCAACATCGTCATCCGCAACGTGACCGTGCGGAACGTGAAGAAGTCGGGCTCCCCCACCTCCAACGGCGGCGACGCCATCGGCATGGAGAGCAACGTCCGCAACGTCTGGGTCGACCACGTCTCGCTGGAGGCCTCGGGCGGCGAGTCCGAGGGCTACGACGGCCTCTTCGACATGAAGAACAACACCCAGTACGTGACGCTCTCGTACAGCACCCTGCGCAACTCCGGACGCGGCGGTCTCGTCGGGTCCAGCGAGACCGACGTGTCCAACGGCTTCATCACGTACCACCACAACCTGTACGAGAACATCGACTCCCGCGCCCCGCTGCTGCGCGGCGGCACGGCCCACATGTTCAACAACCACTACACGCGCCTCAACGACTCGGGCATCAACTCCCGGGCCGGCGCCCGCGCCAAGGTGGAGAACAACTACTTCCAGGACTCCAAGGACGTCCTCGGCACCTTCTACACCACCACCGTCGGCCACTGGCAGGTCGGCGGGAACATCTTCGACAGGGTGACCTGGTCGAAGCCCGGCAGCGACTACAAGCCCGCAGGACCGGACCCCAGGTCGACGACCACGATCGGCATCCCGTACGCCTACCAGCTCGACGGGGCCGCCTGCGTACCGGCGACCGTGAGCCGGACGGCGGGCGCGAACAAGGGCCTCCAGGTGTCGAACGGCTGCTAGTCGACACCCCTCCGGCCCCGGTACGGGCGGCCACCCGCCGCCCGTACCGGGGCTCAGGTGCGCGCGACCAGGCCTGCTCCTGGGCCTGTCCGTCGGCAGCACCCCGTGGCTCGCGCTGGGCTGGTGCGCGGGCATCCTGACGGTGTCGGTGGCGGTGTCCGGGGCGCGCTTCCGGGCACGTACGGCGTGAGGGACGGCGGCGCCGTCCTTGTGCCGACGGGACCGCGGACGTAGGACCGATGGCCCATGCGGGGCGGCCGGGCCGCCTCTGGGGTCGGTGAGCATGGAGATCACGCAGAGCGGGCGCCGCGGCCCGGCGCGACGTACCCGGGCCACCCTCGAACGGCTTGCCGCCGAACGGGACATATGGGTGTCCACGGCCCACCCGGAGCACGGCCCGCACCAGGTGCCGCTGTGGTTCCTGTGGGACGGGCGGGCGGTGTGGGTGTGCACGGCGGAGACGTCCGTGACCATACGCAACGTCCGTGCCGATCCGCGGGTACGCCTGGCGCTGCCGGACACCGCCGACGTGGTGACGCTCGCGGGGCGGGCGGAGTGCTTCGCCTCGCGGGACGTGCCCGAGGAGGCCGCGGAAGCCTTCACCGACAGGTTCGGCTGGGACCCGCGTGCGGCGACGAAGCCCCATGTCTACGTGCGGGTGACGCCGGCCACCGTGCGTGCCTGGCACGGTGTGCCGGAGCTGCGGGGCCGGGTGATCATGCGCGGCGGCGAGTGGCTGGGCAGGGCGCCGGAGACAGCCTGACCGCGTTCCGGGCCCGCTCCGCCCGCAGATCCGCGCCACGCCGGTGCCGGACGGTGGGAGACCCGGGACGGGCTCATGGCCGGCGGGCCGGCCGCGCGAGGCAGGGACGGCACCCCGCGCGGCAGCGGCACGGCGGGACACCCCTGTCCGTCCCGCCGTCCGGCACCCGCTAGGCTGCGAGTCGCCCCGCGGGGGAAGTCCGGTCGAAGTCCGGCGCTGACCCGCAACGGTAGACGGAGTCCCCAAGTGGGGTCCCCGTAAGCCCGATCACCCGCGGCGGTGAAGCGCTCCTGACAATCGCCGTGGACTGCGAGAGGTGCCGCACGGGGCGCCCCGCGCCCGGCGCCGCTCCTTGGGTTATGCAGCCGCACGGCCCGAGGCGAAAGCGAATACGCCCGTGGCCATCCCCCTCGCCCGCCCTCCCGCCGCGCCACCGCGCCCGGCCCCCGCCACCGGTGCAGGCCGCGGACGCGCGCCGGTGACGCTGCCGGTCCTGCTGCCCGTGCTGGGTGCCGGACTGGTGCTGTCGCTGGTGTGCGGGGCGGGGATCGGCGCGTCGGGGCTCACCTGGGGCGAGGTGGCCCGCCATCTGTGGGCGGGGCTGAGCGGCGGGACGATCGCGCCCGACGAGGTTTCCGCGTACACCATCGTGTGGGAGCTGCGTTTCCCGCGCGCCGTGCTGGCGGCGGTCGTCGGGGCGGGCCTGTCGGCCATCGGTGTGGCGGTGCAGGCGATGGTGCGCAACGCGCTCGCCGATCCGTTCGTGCTGGGGATCTCCTCGGGGGCCGCCGTCGGCGCCAACGCGGTGCTGATCTTCGGGGCGTTGGGGGCGCTGGGGATGTGGGCGCTGTCCGCGGCGGCGTTCGGCTCGGCGCTGCTGGCGATGACGCTGGTGTACACCATCGCCCGCACCCCGCGGGGACTGACGCCGCTGCGTCTGGTGCTGACGGGGACGGCGATGTACTACGGGTTCTCGGCGATCACGACGTTCATGGTGTTCGCCGCCGACCGGGGCGAGGCGGCGCGCTCGGCGATGATGTGGCTGCTGGGCAGTCTCGGCGGGGCGAGCTGGGCGTCGGTGCCGATCGCGGCGGGGGCGGTGCTCGGCGGTCTCGTCCATCTGGGCTGGTCGGCGCGGCGATTGAACGCCCTGGCGATGGGCGACGAGACGGCCGCCGCGCTGGGGGTGGACGCGCGCAGGCTGCGCAAGGAGCTGTTCCTGGTGTCCGCGGCCGTCACGGGCGCGGTGGTCGCGGTGAGCGGGGCGATCGGTTTCGTCGGGCTGATGGTTCCGCACGGGGTGCGGATGCTGGTCGGCGCCGACCATCGGCGGCTGCTGGCCGTCGCACCGCTGGTCGGGGCGGTGCTGCTGATCTGGGTGGACATCCTGTCCCGGGTGGTGCTGGCACCGGTCGAGTTGCCCGTGGGCGTGCTCACCGCCGTCGTCGGCGTGCCCTGCTTCATCCTGCTGATGCGCCGTCACTCCTACACCTTCGGAGGTGTGTGATGCGGCTCGACATCGAGGCGCTGACCGTCGAGGTCTCGGGCGCCCGGCTGGTGGACGAGGTCACGTTGTCCGCGGACAACGGCCGGCTCGTCGGTCTGGTGGGTCCCAACGGCAGCGGGAAGTCCACCCTGTTGCGGTGCGCGTACCGGGCGTTGCGTCCCAGCGCGGGGGCGGTCCTGGTCGACGGGGACGACCTCGCCGCGCTCAGTACCCGCGAGGGCGCCCGCAGGCTGGCGGCGCTGCCCCAGGAGGCGGCGGCCGAGTTCGACTTCACGGTGGCGGAGGTCGTCGCGATGGGGCGGCTGCCGCACCAGCGGTCGGTGGCCCGCGCCTCGGAGGAGGACCGCCGGGTGTGCGCGGGGGCCCTTGCGCAGGTGGGGGCCGCCCACCTCGCGGGCCGCGGTTTCCTCTCCCTGTCCGGCGGCGAGAAACAGCGGGTCCTCATCGCCCGTGCGCTCGCCCAGCAGCCCCGGGTGCTCGTCCTGGACGAGCCCACCAACCACCTCGACATCGCACAGCAGTTGGAGGTTCTCGCCCTGGTGCGCGACAGCCGTCTGACCGTGCTCACCGCGCTGCACGACCTCAACCTCGCCGCTCTCCACTGCGACCTGCTGTACGTGATCCGGGCGGGCCGCATCGTCGCCCACGGTCCCCCGCACGACGTGCTGTCGGCCGAGCTGCTCGCCGAGGTCTTCGGCGTACGGGCGCACCGCGTCCCGCACCCGGAGTCCGGTGCCGTGCAGCTGCTCTTCGACCGTCTCGTCGTCCCGACCCCCACTCCCTGAGGAGCCCCGCCCACCATGCCCCACCACTTCCACCACCTCCGTCGGCGTCCCGCGGCCCTCGGGCTCGCCGCCGTGCTGACCCTGACCCTCTCCGGCTGCGGCGCGCAGGTCGCCGGAACGGACAGTGCAAAAGCGGGCGGCGGCCACTACCCGGTGACCGTCGAGAACTGCGGGGAGAAGAAGACGTACCGGAAGGCCCCGCAACGCGTGGTCACCAACGACGTCGGCATCACCGAGATCATGTTCGCGCTCGGCCTCGAAAAGCAGATGGCGGGCTTCGTGATGCCCGACGACAAGGGCGACCTGACGTCCGTGCCCTGGAAGGACGGCTACAACAGGACCAAGTGGCTGTCGAAGAAGGGCATCAACAAGGAACTCGTCCTCGACGCACGCGCCGACCTGGTGTTCGCGGGCTGGAACTACGGCTTCGACGAGGGGGAGGGCTTCACGCCCGCCGAACTCGCGAAGGTCGGCGTCGGCTCGTACCTGCTGAGCGAGTCGTGCCGCAACGGGCGCGGCACCGCGCGCGGAGTGATGGCCCCGCTGGACGCGCTCTACACCGACCTGCGCAACCTGGGCCGGATCTTCGGCGTCGAGGACCGTGCCGAAGCCCTGGTCGCCACGTTCCGCAAGCAGGTCGCGGAGGCGGAGGGCAAGGCGCTGAAGGGGGCCGACCGGCCGCGCGTCTTCCTCTACGACGACGGGCGGGACAAGCCGTTCACCTCGGGCGCGTACGCCGGTCCGCACGACATCATCACGCGCGCGGGCGGGGACCACGTCATGAAGGACCTCAAGGACAGCTGGGCGACGGTGGGCTGGGAGACGGTGGTGGCGCGGGACCCCGAGGTGATCGTGATCAACGACTACGGGGACACCTCCGCCGAGCAGAAGCGGAAGTTCCTGAAGTCCTACCCACCGCTCGCGAACGTCTCGGCGGTGAAGAACGACCGGATCGTCGTCCTGGACTACGTGGACCTGGTGGAGAGCCCCCGCAATCCGGCGGCGGTCGCCTCGCTCGCCGAGGACCTGCGGAGGCTGAGCGGCCGGTGACGCGCAAGGGCGCGCGGCGGAAGGTTCCGCTGCGCGCCCCGGGGGCCGCCGCCGCTACCGTGCGTCCCCCCTGCTCCGCAGCAGCAGCCACAGGAAGTACGGCGTCCCGATGACCGCCGTCAGCAGCCCCGCACCCAGCTGTGCCGGGGCGATGACAGTGCGGCCCACCACGTCCGCCGTACCCACCAGCACCGCGCCGAGCAGGACCGCCACCGGGACCACGCGCGCGTGCCGGCGGCCGACCAGGGCGCGGGCGGCGTGCGGGGCGACCAGGCCGACGAAGGCGATGGTTCCGGCGGCGGCGACGGCCGCCGCGCTCAGCAGCACGCCGAGGGCGAGGAAGCCGAGGCGGGAGCGGGACAGCCCGAGGCCGAGCAGCCGCGGGGTGTCCTCGTCGAGGGAGACGAGGTCGAGTTCGGTGCGCCGTACGAACGCCACGGCCGCCCCCACCGCCAGGATCACGCCGAGCGGCAGCAGGTCGGGCATGGTCCGCCCGTACGTCGAACCCGACAGCCAGGTCAGTGCCTTGGTGGCGTTGAACGGGTCCGTCAGCACGATGAGCAGGCTGATCAGGGCGGTGCTCGCGGTGGCGACACCCATGCCGACCAGGACGAGCCGGTTCTGCTGGAAGCCGCCGCGCGCGGAGAGCCCGAACACGACGACGGCGGAGAGGGCCGCGCCCGCGAAGGCCGCCCCCGCCATGCCTGCCGGGCCGGCCATCGGCACGGTCGTCACCAGCAGCACCGCGCCCAGCGCCGCACCGCCGGAGACGCCCATCACGCCCGGTTCGGCGAGCGGGTTGCGGGTCACCGCCTGGATGAGGGTGCCCGCCAGGGCGAGGGCGGCGCCCGCGAGGAGGGCGGCCAGGACGCGTGGGACCCGGGTGTCCAGGACGAAGGTGACGGCGCGGCCTGCGTTGCCCTGCGCCCAGTTCAGCACGTCGCCGAGCAGCAGCTTGGAGTCGCCGAGGAGTACGGAGGCGATGGTCAGCCCGACGAGGACCGCGACGAGGGCGGCCGTCACGGTGACGAAGACGGTACGGCTGCGGATGCGGAGCCGGTCGGGCGGCGACGCGGCTCCCAGGTCCCGTCCCCTGGTCGCCAGGACGATCAGGAACACCGCGCCGACGAGGCTGGTGACGACGCCGGTCGGCACGGACACGGACGTGTCCGCGGAGACGAGGGTGCGCAGCACCACGTCCGAGCCGAGCACCAGCGCGGCGCCCGCCAGCGCGGAGACGCTCACGCCGACGCGGATGCGGGTGAACGCCCGGTGGCGGCGCGCCAGTACGCGCACCAGCGCCGGGGCACACAGTCCGACGAAGCCGATCGGCCCGCACAGGGTGACGGCGGCTGCGGACAGCAGCGCGGCCAGTACGACGGTGACCACCCGGGTGGCGCGTACGGGCACGCCGAGCCCGCGCGCCGCGTCGTCGCCGAGGGCGAGGGCGTCGACCCGGCGGGCGACCAGCAGCAGTCCGGCGAGACCCAGGACGGCCGGCGGCGCCATCCACAGCACGCCGCCGAAGCCGTTCTGGCCGATGCTGCCCTGGTTCCAGGCGTACAGCCCCTGCGTCTCCACGGGGAACAGCAGCAGCATGCCCTCCGTGACGGCGGTGAGCCCGAGGGTGAGCGCGGTGCCGGCGAGTACGAGGCGCACGGTTCCCGCGCCGAGCCCGGACATGCCGAGCACGACCGCGGCGGCGGCCAGGCCGCCGACGAAGGCGACGCCCGAGGAGGCGAGCAGCGGCAGCGAAACGCCGGTGGCGGCGACCAGCCCGAGCGCCACGTACGAACCGGCGTTGACGGCGAGGGTGTCGGGCGAGGCGAGGACGTTGCGGCTGACGGCCTGGAGGGCCGCGCCCGCCATGCCGAGGACCGCGCCGACGAAGATTCCGGCGGCCATGCGCGGCAGCCGGGAGGCGATGACGACGGAGGCGTCCCCCGGTGCGGCGTCGCCGGTGAACGCCTTCCAGACCTGGGCGGCACCGACGTGCGCGGTGCCCTGGGTGACGTCGACGACGGCGAGGGCGGCGACCAGCAGGACGAGCACGGCCGTCACCGCCACCGCGCCGCCCTTCCGGGAGGCCGCCGCCGTGCTGGGGGCGGCGGGTGCGGTGGTGGTGACGGCCATGGTGTGTACGTGTGTCCCGTCGTTACTTCTTCAGCGCGGTGACGACGGAGTCGACGTACATCTCCATCGACGCCGTGCCGCCGAACATCCACACGCCGTCGGGCAGACGGTGCACCTTGTTCGCCGTGACGAAGGGCAGCGACTTCCACACCGCGTTGTCGGCGAGGACGCCGGTGAACACGGTGCTGCTCTTGTCGCTGTCGTTGGACACGTAGCCGAACACGGTGTCCTTGTCGAGCTTGGTCAGGCCCTCGACGTCGGTGGCGCCCAGACCGTACGCCGGGTCGCCCTTGACCTTCCAGGGGTTCGTCAGGCCGAGCCGGTCGTTGACGGCGCCGATCAGCGAGCCGCTGGTGAAGGGCCGGACGGAGACCTGGTTGCCCTGCGCGTAGCCGTCGGCGAAGGCGAACTTCGTGCCCTTGTGGCCGGCCTTCTCCAGCTCCTGCTTGCCGGTGGCGAGCTTGGCCTCGAAGTCCTTCTTGAGCTTGTCGCCCTTCTCGGTGGTGCCGGTGGCCTGGGCGATCATGTCCAGGCTCTTGGTCATCCGACCGATCGGGTCCTTGGCGTCGGCCGCCTTCAGGGTCAGGACCGGGGCTATCTTCTCCAGCTGCTTGACGGCGGCCGGCGGGAGGTCCGTGGTGGCGACGACGAGGTCGGGCGCGAGCGCGGCGACGGTGTCCATGCTGGGTTCGCCGCGGGTGCCGATGTCCTTCGGGCTGCCCTTCAGCGGGGCGGCCTTGTCCCAGGCGGTGTAGCCCTTGACGTCCGCGACGCCGACCGGGTCGACGCCGAGCGACACCAGGTGCTCGACGACGTCCCACTCGGTGCCGACGACCTTTTTGGCGGGGCCGTCCAGCTCCACCTTCTTGCCGCCGGCGTCGGTGAGGGAGATCTTCGCGGCCGGCTTGGCGTCCGCCTTCTTGTCCGCGGCGGGCTCGGTGGTGCCGCAGGCGCCGAGGGTGAGGACGGCGGCGGTGACCGCGGTGGCGGCGAGGAGGAGTCGTCTCATGGGGGCACTGGGCCTTTCACTGTGCGCGGGGGTGCGCGTTCTGTTTGCGGAGGGGTCGTTCTTGAGAGGGGGGAGGCGTCCTGTCGCCGGGGGCGGGACGTCCTGCGGTACGTGCTCTCGCGCTATGCGGTGGTGCTGGTGCTCACTCGCACGCTGTCGCCGGCGCCCGCACCGTAGCCGGGCGCACGGTCTCCCTCGTCCCTGCCGGCGCCGCGGTGCGCGCTGACGCTGTCGCGGTCGGCGTCCAGTACGCGGACTCCGTCGGGCGTGCGCCTGGTGTGGTGCCGGCCGATCGCGCGGGTGCGCAGCCGTCCGGTCAGCGGGTCGGTGGAGACTTCGATGCGGATGCCGTACGTGTCGGTCAGCCGCTCCGGGGTGAGTACGTCCCCCGGCTCGCCGTCCGCGATCACCCGGCCCGCCCGGAGCAGGACGATCCGGTCGGCGACGGCCGCCGCCTGGTCGAGGTCGTGCAGCACGACGCCGACGGCTATCGCATGGTCGTCCGCCAAGTCCCGTATGAGGTCCAGCAGTTCCACCTGATAGCGCAGGTCGAGGTACGTCGTCGGTTCGTCCAGCAGCAGTACGCCGGTCTCCTGCGCGAGGCAGCCCGCCAGCCACACCCGCTGCAACTGGCCGCCGGAGAGGTGTTCGGCGCCCCGCTCGGCCAGCTCGGCGACGCCGGTCATCCCGAGCGCCCGGTCCACGGCCTCCCGGCCGCCGGGGTCGCTCCGGCCCCAGCGCCCCCGGTGCGGGTAGCGCCCGAACTCCACCACGTCCCGTACGGTCAGCCCGCTGGGTGTGGGCCGCCCCTGCGTCAGCAGCGCGACCTGTCGCGAGAACTCGCGCGGCGACAGCGCGAAGCCGTCCGTACCTCCGTCGAGGGTCAGCGTCGCGCTCCGTGCCCGCTGCAACCGCGCAACGGTGCGCAGCAGCGTCGACTTGCCGCTGCCGTTGGGGCCGACCAGTACGGTCACCCGCCCGGGCGCCAGTTCGAGGGACGCCTCGTGCACCACGTCGACGCCGTCGTATGCCACGGTGACACCCGTGGCGGCGAGGGCGTGGCCGCGGGCCGGTGCGGCCTGGGGGAGTTCTTCTCCGACGTTCACAGGACGAAGGTTAGCCTAACCTAATGTTGGCTGAAAACGTCTGGTCCCGTCACTGGGCGGCCACCGGAAGATCCCCGCGGCGACGGCTGCCGAACTCCCGTGCAGCAGGCCGGGATTGGTCTCCGTCACGCTCCGTACGCCCGCGCAAACCGGTGGCGGGCCGGGCCCGAACCGGCCACCATGGCATCCATGAGCGATCAGCCCGCACGTTGGACCCCGGCGACCGTCCACCCCGACATGTGGGTCGATCCGGACGACGACCCCCGCGACAGCGACGGCCCCAGCCCTGACGGCGAGCTGCCGACGCTGCTGGAATTCCTGACGGATTACCGTCTGACCCTGCGGATGAAGTGCGAGGGTCTGACCCCGGAGCAGCTGGCGCGGCGCTCGGTGCCCCCGTCGACGATGTCGCTGCTGGGCCTGCTGCGGCATCTCGCCGAGGTGGAGCGGGACTGGCGCAACTGGATCACCGACGGCGATCCGCTGCCGAAGCTGTACGGGACGAAGGACGCCGACTTCGAGGGCGCCGTCGCAGACCAGTCCGTGGTGAACGCCGCGTACGCCGACCTGGAACGCGAACAGGCCGCCACCGACGCCGCCCTGGCCGCCCACCCGGACCTGGGCACGCGGCTGGGCAAGGACGGGACGGCGGTCCGCGAGCTGCTGGTGCACCGGATCGAGGAGTACGCACGGCACTGCGGCCACGCCGACCTGCTGCGGGAATGCGTCGACGGCCGCGTGGGGCAGTGACGGGTGCGCACGGGAAACACCGTCCCGGGTCCGGCAGGTCGTCAGGGGGTACGCCCGGACCACGCCACGAGGCGGTCGATGTCCGGTGCCTTTGGGGCGACGTCCACCACGGCCGCGAACGGGACCGGGCCGCCGCGCGGTTCGGCGGGCAGGGCGTGCGGGACGGCGGCGAGGGTGCGTCCGGCCAGTGCCACGGCCGTGTTCAGGAACGGGCGGGGGTCCGCGGGGGCGGCGGGGCCCTGTGTGGTGTTCGCGGGGTGCGTCATGCGCTCATCCTGGAAGTCGAACAGGTCACCTCCTGGCCACTTTTCCGGAGAGGATGACCTGCGGGAAGAGGCAGGCCCGCAGAAGAAGGGCACTCGCGCAGGAAGGGCACCGGCATGGGGACCGATTCGGGAAGCGGCCCGGTATGAGGGCCGACCGCCTGGTGGCGACCCTGCTGTTCCTCCAGTCGCGCGGGCGCGTCACCGTGGCCGAGGTGGCGGCCGAACTCGAAATCTCCGAACGGACCGCGCGCCGCGATCTGGAGGCCCTGTCGACCGCGGGCATCCCCGTGTACTCGCAGCGCGGCCGGGGCGGCGGCTGGTCGCTGGTGGGCGGCGCCCGCACCGACCTCACCGGCCTGACCGCCGAGGAGATCCGCTCGCTCTTCCTGCGGGCGGGATCGGCGACGGCGACACCGCAACTGCGTACCGCCCTGCGGAAACTGGTGCGGGCGCTGCCCGCTCCGCTGCGTTCGGACGCCGAGGCCGCCGCTCGGGCCCACATCGTCGACGCCACCGACTGGACGCGCGCCGACGCGACGGCCGCCGCACCCCAACTCGACGCGCTCCGAAGGGCCGTGGTGGACGGCCATCAGGTGCGGCTCGGGTACGCGGGCCCCGGAAAGCCCGCGTCCGTGCGGACGGTCCACCCGCTGGGACTGGCCTTCAAGGCGGGCAACGAGTACCTCGTCGCCGACACCGAGGGGGGCCTGCGTACGTTCCGCCTCAGCCGCGTCCTGACCGCGGAGCCGACCGGCGCCCCGGTGACCCGACCGGAGGGCTTCGACCTGCCGGCCGTATGGCGGTCCCTCGCCGCGCGACTGGAGGACCGGATGCTGGCGGCGACGGTGCGGGCGCGGGCGGAGCCGGGCACCCTGGCCATCCTGGAGCGGCTGTTCGAGGGGCGGCTGCGGATCGGGGAGAAGCTGCCGGACGGCTGGTCCGAGGTAACCGTCGACGGGCCGACGGCGGAGGTCGTCGCCGGTCAACTGGCCGCGTTCGGCGCGCGGATCGAGGTGCTGGACCCTCCGCAGGCACGGGAGCGGCTCGCCCGCCTGGCGGTGGAGCTCGCCCGCGTCTACGGCGCGCCGGACTCCGTACCGTAGAAGATCCGTGTGCCACCGCTACGGGACCGGCTTCGGGCCACGCGCCCCCAGCCGCTTCGGTCCGTCCCCAGGCATGTGTGCGAGCAACCGGCGCGCTACGGTGGGGATTTCCGTGTCGGCGGACTCCCCCTCGCCGGGGCCAAGCACCAGGTAGCGGTCCCCCGCCGTCCTCCGTCCGGCCGACGGCCGCCTATGTCCGCGTCGCCGTCCCGCACCCGGCGTCGTCGGCGTCCTTCATCCGCTCCGTCATCGGCGTGCTGCGGTCGTAGGGGTCGACCTCGGGGCCGGTGGCCGCGCCGGAGCGTTCCGCGCCGAATGCCGGGGCAAGGCGGCCGGAGGTGTCGCGGCAGCCCGCGTTCGTCATGTGGACGGTGTAGGAGTCGAGGGAGAAGGTGCCCGCCTCGGTCTTCACCTTTCCGGGATCGTCCCAGCTCAGCACGGTTTCGCGGCGCACGATCGTACGGGCGACCTCCTCGCTGCCCGCTGCGGCGCGCACGACCGGGTAGACGAACGTGACGTCGGCCGTCACCTGGAGCGCACCGTGTTCGCCCTCCCGAAAGGTGAGGCGGCCCCGGGTCTTGATCACGTCGCCGACCAGACGGGTGCGCGAGGGGTCGAACCGGCTGAAGAGCAGCAGCGGGTCCTTCTTCTCGTCGGACACGCGTGAGGTGGTGAAGGCGGTCGACAGGTAGTCCTGGACGTCTTTCTGGTGCGGGTTGACCAGGGCGATCGCCCGATCGGGGCGCTCGCCCCGCAGCACGCCCGGGTCCAGGTTGGACGCGGCGAGGAAGTCCCGGGTACGGGTGAGGGCCTGGGCGACCTGTGCGGTGCTCATCCAGCCGGTCGCCCTGGCCGGAGGCACGGTGATTCCGGCCGCGCCGTTCGCCCACCGGGCTGCGGGCGAACCCCTGAACGGTTCGGCGAGGGTGGGCCGCACGGGCGTCTGCCCGGCGGGCGGGCCGGTCGGCCGCTGCGACTCGGGGGCCTGCGCGCCGACGGCGTCCGTCGTGCCGTCCGCGCCGCCGAACCATCCGGTGGCGCGGCCTGCGAGCCCCGGCACCAGCGCCACGGCGAGCAGCGCGAGCGCGGCCACCAGCACCGCCGCGTGCCGGCCCCTGAACCGGCGCGGCCGGGCCGGCTCGTAGGAACGCCACGCCTCCGGCCGTACCGGCTCCTCACGCAGCCTCCGCGTCACGTCCCGGGCCCGCGCCGAGGGCTCCTTCGGCGCGCCCGGCACTCCGGCGGCGGACTCCCGCAGGAACCGCTCCCACTCCTCGTCGGACACGGACGCACCGTCCTGTCCCCCACCCGCACTCATCCCCGACTCCTCGTACCGACCGCCACAGGCCCCTCCCCGGGGTCGTCCCCGCATGATCCCACAGGCCTTGAACAGGCCGTCGATCAGCGGGGAGGCCCCGGGCGAGGCCGTGGTTCGGCGGGGCGGGGTGCGTACGGCGGAGCGGACGGCGTCCCTGCACGGGCGGATCGGGACGCGGCGCGGTGGCACCGACGGCTCCTGATCGCGGGGACTTCCCACCCGGCGGGACCGACGAGGCCGAGGCCTGATCCGCGAGGATTTCGCCCCGGCGCGCGCCACGCCGTGCCCGTTTCGCCCCACGCCGTGCCCCGCGCGCCCACGCCGCGACACCAGCGCGGCACGAGCGCGCGCCTCGCCCTCGCGTCACGTTTCGCGTGCGCGAGCTCCCTCTCGGGTGCGGTCGGCGGAGACGGAACGCTCCGGGTGGCGACGTACGTACTCGTCCTCCAGTTCCACGGTCCGCCGGGTGTGCTCGGCGAGCGCGTCACCGCTGCCGTGGAGGAAGGTCTCGTGCCGCGTACGGTGCACGCTCTCGAGTTCCTGGAGCAGTACGTCCTCGCTCAGCCGGGCCGGATCGACGCCGCGCGCGGGTGCGGGTGCGTGTCCCGGCTCCCGGCCCGGACCGTGGTCGGAGCCCCTCACTTGTTCTGCTCCGTCAGTGCGTCGCGGACCCTGCCGAGCAAGGCCGCCACGGGATCGTCGTGCTCGGCCTTCGGCGACTTCGCCGTTCCGGCCGACCGTTGCTGCCGGGCCTCGTGGCCCCTTGCGGGTTGCTGCGCGGTCATGATCGAAAATCTCCTCTCGCGCGGGAACACCGTGCTCTCCTGCGGGTATCCGAGCCGCCGTCCCCCAAACCGCCGACCGCTTCGTCATGCTGCCCGGCGCCGCGTGGAAAGCGGCGTATCCGGCCGACGCGATCGGCATCCTGATCCAGGACGCCACGACGAAGGTCAGGGAGCCGCCGTGCGTCACGACGATCTGGTGCCGGCACGGGCTGCGGAGGATGTCGTCCATCGCGGCGTAGAGGCGCCGCGCGCACTGCGCCTTGGTCTCGGCGCCCCGTACTCCCTCGTCGTGGTCCATCCGCTCCCCGACGGGCGGCGGCGGGACGAACCTCCGGTCCAGCCACTCCTGGGGCCTGCCGCCCGCCTGACCGTAGGACTTCTCGCGCAGTCCGGGGTCCAGGACCGCTTCGACGCCGAACACCTCCGTGACCGCTGCGGCCGTCTGCCGCGGGTGCGCGAAGGCCTCGGACGTGGGGGCGGGGCGGGGACGGTGCCTGCCGTCCCCGCCCCGCCCGTCCGCGCCTGCTCAGTTCCTCAGGCCCTCGCCCAGGTCCGCCTCGGCGTCGTCCGGCACGATGTGCACCGCCGCCTCCTCCGCGGACGCGGCCGCTCCGTCGATGCCGACGTCGTTGGCCAGCATGTCCTTCTCGGCGTCCTCGCGCGCACCCTCGTCCGGCGCCACCAGGCGTCCGGCCCGCCGGTCGCCCACTTCGGCGTCGACGGGCTCGCCCGCTCCGCCCGGCAGGTCGCCGAGGCCGTCGTCGTCCTCGGGGCCGCCCGGTGTGTCGAGTGCGGGATCGGGCACTTCCTGCGCGAGCCGCCCGTCGAGCGACTCGCCCTCCTGCTGTTCCTCCGCCGTGGTGCCGACGCGCCCCACGGCGAGCGGCCGCTCGGGCGGCGACCAGCCCTCGTCGTAGGGGTCCGCCTCACGGTCGTTGAGGGTGTCCTCGGGGTCGAGGATGCCGGAGTCCGCCGTCACTTCATCGGCACCGTCCGGCTGGTAGACGTCGTCTCCCCGCTCGCTGCTCATACGCTCGTTCCTTCCGGGGTCTGCGCGTCGCACGTCCGTAACATCCGAAACGTCCGTACGTTGACGTTAAATCCCCGCCTGCCCACGCGCGAGACGGACATACCTCCGGGGTTCAGGGTGCGACGGGCAGCTGCCGCTTGTGCTCGGTGAGGCGGTAGCGCTGGACGAGCTTCGTGACGACGTCGTCGCTGACCGGCTTGCCCTCCAGGAAGTCGTCGATCTCGTCGTACGTGACGCCGAGGGCCTCCTCGTCCGGCTTGCCGGGCGCGAGCGTCTCCAGGTCGGCCGTCGGCACCTTGCGCACCAGCTCGGCCGGGGCGCCCAGGGCGTCCGCGAGCGCCCGTACGCGGCGCTTGGTCAGACCCGTCAGGGGTACCAGGTCGGCGGCGCCGTCGCCGTACTTCGTGAAGAACCCGGTGACCGCCTCGGCCGCGTGGTCGGTGCCGACGACGAGGCCGTCCTGCGCGCCGGCGACCGCGTACTGCGCGATCATCCGCTGCCGGGCCTTGATGTTGCCCTGTACGAAGTCCTGGTGGCTCTCGTCGCGGAAGGCGAGCCCACCGGCGAGGGAGGCGTCCAGCGAGGCGTCGCTCGCGGCCTTCACGTCGACGGTCAGCACCCGGTCGGGCTTGATGAAGTCGAGCGCGCGCTGGGCGTCCTTCTCGTCCGCCTGCACGCCGTACGGCAGCCGCATCGCGTAGAAGGTGGCGTCGTGTCCGGCGGCGCGGGCCCGTTCCACGGCGAGCTGGCACAGCCGCCCGGCGGCGGTGGAGTCGACGCCGCCGCTGATGCCGAGCACCAGCGCGCGCAGGCCCGTCGTCGTCAGGCGCTCGGCCAGGGAGGCCACCCGCCGCTCGATCTCCTGCTCGGGGTCGAAACTCGCGGACACCTGGAGGTCCCGCGCGATCTCCTGCTGCACGGTGCTGGACGCCGGGTCGGTCACGACTTGCTCCTCGGGGTCGGTCGACGGATACACGATTACTTCGGTACCCGGGTACAGGGGGCGAAACCGGAGACGAACCGGCCTCCGTGCATCCGACCCTATGCCGCGCGGCAGCCGTACTCGCGGAGGGGCCCCGATGCCCGGCACCCCGTTCCCGCCGTGGCCGGCCTGTGCGAGGGTGGGCGCGTGAATCCGGCCTGTGCGAGGGTGGGCGCGTGAATCTGGAGGACCTCGTCCGGTTGCGCCGGGCCCGCGACCTGATGGACCGCAAGTACGCCGAGCCGCTCGACGTCTCCGCGCTCGCGCACGTCGCGCTGATGTCGGCCGGTCATTTCTCCCGGAGCTTCCGCGCCGCGTTCGGGGAGACCCCGTACAGCTATCTGATGACGCGCCGCATCGAGCGGGCGAAGGCACTCCTGCGACGGGGCGACCTGTCGGTGACGGAGGTCTGCTTCGAGGTGGGCTGTACGTCGCTGGGATCGTTCAGCTCACGGTTCACCGAACTGGTCGGGATGAGCCCGAGCGCGTACCGGGCACGCGACCACGACGACAAGGCCGCGCTCCCCGCCTGCGTCGCCAGGATCCACTCGCGACCGGTCAGGATCCGCTTCGCCCAGCCGCACAAGCGGTAACACCTCCGAGCGGTCACGTCGCACCCTGCCGACACGGGCGGGGTGCGACGTCCGTGTCCCCGGAGCACGGGAGCGCGGGGGACGTACGGGGCTCCCCCGCGCCGCCCCGTACGATGCGAGCCGTACCGGAGAGCAGCGTCGGGGGGAACCGCAGATGACCGTGGACGGGGCCTCGCCCGCGACCGTACGCGTGTTCATCGCCCTGGCGCCGCCGGACGACGCGAAGGACGAGTTGGCGAAGGAGCTGCGGCCCGCCTGGGACGCGTATCCGGACCTGCGCTGGAACCGCATCGAGGACTGGCACATCACGCTGGCGTTCCTCGGGGAACTGCCGGTCGCCAGCGTTCCGCTGCTGCGGGGGCCGCTGGGGGAACTGGCGGCGGCGCAGCACCCCCTGGAGCTGGCGCTGCGCGGCGGCGGGCACTTCGACGAGCGGGTGCTGTGGAGCGGGATCGGCGGCGACCTGGACGGGCTGCACCGGCTGGCCGACGGGGTGCGCGCGGTGGTGCAGGGCTGCGGCATCGCCTTCGAGGGCCGGCCGCTGCGACCGCACCTGACCCTGGCCCGCGCCCGCCGCGGCGGTCCGGCCCCGGTCGTCGAGACCGCCGACGCCCTGGCGTCCTTCGCGGGCCGCCGGTGGCCGGCGGCCCGTCTGCACCTGGTGGGCAGCAATTTCGGCCGGGGTCCTGGGCCGATCCGCTACCGCGACATCGACGCGTGGCCGCTCGGCGGCGCCTCCCGCGGGCCGCTCAGTCGCTCTTGACGACCTTGCCCGCGTCGACCTTGTCGCCGGCCGAGTTCTCCGTGACCGCGGGCGGGATCGGCTTGTCCATCCGGAGCGACATCCACAGGAGCTCGGACTGGTCCTTCAGCGGTATGACGCGCTCGGGGTCCTTCGCGTCGTAGTCGATCGGCAGCGTGATCATGTTCATGTCCTTGGAGCCGATGCCGCCCAGGCGGTTGCCGAAGGACGCCAGGGACATGACGGAGCCGAGGCCGGAGTCGGTGGTGAGGGTCTGGGTCGCCGCGTCCGCGAGACCGTACAGCTTCTTCGGGTTGAGGACGCCGACACCCTTGATCTCTTCCATCAGAGCCTTCATGAAGGCCTGCTGGAGCTGGATGCGGCCGAGGTCGCTGCTGTCGCCGACGCTCTTTCGCGTGCGTACCAGGCCGAGGGCCTGCTCGCCGTCCAGCCGGTGGGTGCCGGCCGCGAGTTTGAGGTGGCTCTTGGGGTCGTCGATCGCCTTGGTGGTGGTGATCGGCACACCGCCGAGCGCGTCGATGAGCGTCTTGAAACTGCCGAAGTCGACCTCGACGTAGTGGTCCATCCGGAGGCCGGAGAGCTTTTCCGCCGTCTTCACCGCACAGGCGGGCCCGCCGATCTCGTACGCCGTGTTGAACATCTGGCGTTCCGCGGCCGGCCTGACCTTGGACCTGCCCATGCACTGGGGGCGGCTGACCAGGGTGTCGCGCGGGATCGACACGACGCTGGCCTTCTCGTTGCCCGCGTGCACGTGCACGATCATCGCGATGTCGGAGCGCGCGCTGCCCACGTCCTTGCCGTACTGACCGTTGTCCCCCTGCCGGGAGTCGGAGCCGAGGACGAGGACGTCCATCGATCCGTTGTCGACCTCCGGCGGCCGGTCGGAGCCGAGTTCCGCCTCGATGTCGACGGTCTTGAGGTTGCCGTCGAGCGCGAAGTACATCCAGGCGAAGCCCGCACCGCCCAGGACCAGCAGCGGGAGCAGTACGAAGATCAGCAGGGTCTTGACCTTGCTGCGCGGTCTGCGCTGGCCGCGTCGCCCGCGCGGCGCGCGCCTGCTCGCGGCTCTGCCCTCGCCTCTTCCTTCGGTGCTCCCCTCCCCGGGGTGCGCGCCGGGGGAAGGCTGAGCGCGGCGCCCGGCGGGCTGCTGGGCGCGGCGCCCGCCCTTTTTCCGGCGGCTGCCCGCGGCCCCTATATGGCTGTTCCTGCCCCGCTCGCCCATGTGTGCTCTCTCAGCTCCTCGTGGATACTCACATACCCCCTGCCGTCGTGGAACGGGGATGGAAATGTCGACACTTCCCGCACGACTGCGGCCTGACACTGATGGGTCAGACGTTCGAGCGCGTAGAAGGGTTGTACAACATTCCGTTGCCTCCGTGTAAACCATGAAGATCGGACACGGCGCCCAGAAATCCCCAATTCGGCTGCTCCTGCGCGTCGTTGGACCACCGAAGCGCGGTCAGGAGTGACGGGCGGCACTGCCCGTGCAGGCACGCCGTCCCGCACCGGCGGTACCGCCCGCCGCCGCCCGCACAGGCACACCGTCCCGCACGGGCGGCACTGCCCGCGCCCCCGCACCGCCCGCGCCCCCGCACCGCGCGCACCGCGCGCACCGCCCGCACCGCCCGCACCGCCCGCACCGCCCGCACCGCCCGCACCGCCCGCACCGCCCGCACCGCCCGCACCGCCCGCACCGCCCGCACCGCCCGCACC
>NZ_JACHEM010000020.1:54315-71466 GCF_014207445.1 Streptomyces candidus
CCGGCATGGTCTGCGGCGCGGACGGGTTCAGTCGTGCCGGCGAGCCAGCAGGTAGGCCCGTTGTTGCGTCTCGTGGGCGTACGGGGCGCGCTCCAGTCGCATCTCCACGGCGAATCCGGCCGCTTCGAGCACCTCCGCGACGTGCCCCGGCTCCAGCAGGCGGAATTCGACGTCCACCTCGTGCCCCCACCATTGGCGCAGATGCCGGACTTCCGTCCCGGCCTGGAAGGCGAGGAGCAGCAGTCCGGAGGGCCGGAGCACCCGCGCCGCCTCGTCGAGGGCCCGCCGCAGGTCGCCGGGGTCGAGGTGGATGAGCGTGTAGAAGGCGACGGCCGCACCGAACTCGCCGTCCCGGGCCGGCAGACCCAGCAGGTCCCCCTCCCGGAATTCCACGTCGGGGAACCGCCGCCGCCCGGCCTCCAGCATCCCTGTGGACAGGTCGATCCCGACGGCGCGGGCCCCCTGCCCGGCGAGCCAGGCCGCGACGTGCCCGGGGCCGCAGCCGAGGTCGGCGATCGCGGCGTCGGGCGCGGTCTGTTCCAGGAGTGCGGCGAGCAGCGCCCGGTCGAGAGGTTTGCCGGTGAGCTCGTCGTGCAGGCGGGTGGCGTACTCCTCGGCCACGGCGTCGTAGCTGCGGCGCACGGAATCGTGACGTGCATGATCACTCATACGGTCAGCATGTCATGTGCCGCACAAGAGTCAGAAGCGTTCAGTTCCGCCTTCGCGCCCGGAATCCGTCACGCCGCTCGCTCCCGGCGGAGCCCCGCGTGGGCCTCCAGCAGTGCGAGGTCGGCGGCCGTCGCCCGGAAGACGCCCTGCGGGTGCTGGTTGGCGAGCGCGACGAGCGGGACCGGCTGATCGCACAGGGCGCTCGTCGCATGCGGGTCGAGTGCGACGGCCACCTTCCAGCGGGGCCCGGACCCCCCAGGCAGCTCGTACGGCGCGCTCCGCACCTCGGCCAGCGCGGCGATCTCCCGCACAGGCGTGGCGAAGTAGAACCAGACCCGGTCCCCCGGCTCCATGTAGCGACGGGCGGCCAGGCACAGCTCCCTGTCCGGGAGCGTCTCGGAGAGGGCCGACACCCACTCCTTGGTGGCGAGTTCGCCGTCCATCAGGGTCTGCGCGGGCCTCAGACAGTAGATCCAGTTCTGCACGATGGTCACTCGCCTCCTGCGTCGGGGGTACGCGGTCGAAGCGCACGGCGGACGTGTACCCCCGGGACACGGTACCCACCGCCGGGAGGCCTTCGCGCAGGAGCCGGTGGCGGGCGGCGGTACGGACGTGAGGGCGCCCGTCCGGCACCGCCACGCGCTGGGACGAGGCAGTGCCGCAAGGGCGCCCTGGGTACCGCGCCCGTCACGGAACGCGGGCCTCTGCGCACCGCCGCCCGTGCCGGAGCGACGCATGTCCGCCCGTGCCGGAGACGCACGTCCACCCGGGCCGGAGTCTCGTACCTCGGCCCGTGCCGGGGCGACGCACCTCGGACCGTTACGGAGCGGCGTACCTCCGGCCATAACGGGACGGCGGCCCGGCGGTCCGGCAGTCCGGGATCACCAGGAGGACTTCTTCACCCCCGGCAGGAACCCCGCGTGCGCCTGTTCCCGCACCCTCACCCGAGAGAGCCCGAACTTGCGCAGGTGGCCGCGCGGGCGGCCGTCCACGCTGTCCCGGTTGCGTACCCGGGTCGCGCTCGCGTCGCGCGGCTGGCGCGCCAACTCCGCTGCGGCAGAGCGGCGTTGTTCCTCCGTGGAAAAAGGGCTGCGCAGGGTCTTCTTGAGTTCGGCGCGGCGGGCGGCGTAGCGCTCGACGATCGCCTTGCGCTTCTCGTTCTGCGCGATCTTGCTCTTCTTCGCCATGTCAGACCTTCCCTCCACGGGCCCTGATCCGGGCCACCGCCGCTTCGATGCCCATCACGTCGATCGCCTTGATGGCCCTGGCGCTGAGGGTCAGGCGTACGTGCCGTCCCTCACTGGGAAGCCAGTAGCGCTTGTGCTGGATGTTCGGGTCGAAGCGACGCGGGGTGCGCCGGTGCGAGTGGGAAATGTTGTTGCCGAAACCGGGACGGGCTCCGGTCAGCTGACAGTGCGCGGACACGGGGCTTGCCACCTCTCTCTGGACAGCGTTCTGGACAGCGGGAACCCTATTGAAAATGGTTCCCGTTTTCAGTATGTTAGCGCCATGGCTCGCAACGAAGTACGCCCGATCATCAAACTCCGCTCCACGGCAGGCACCGGGTTCACCTATGTGACGCGTAAGAACCGCCGCAACAACCCCGACCGCATGGTGCTGCGCAAGTACGACCCGGTGGTCCGGCAGCACGTCGACTTCCGCGAAGAACGCTGACGGACCCCGGCGAAGCCGGGACCGGAGAGAAGCCGCAGGACCCGAAGAATCAGCAGAACGCGAGGAACCCCCATGAAATCCGGTATCCACCCCGCCTACGGCCCCGTCGTCTTCCGTGACACGGCGGCCGGGCACTCCTTCCTCACCCGCTCCACGGCCACCAGCGACAAGACGGTGGAGTGGGAGGACGGCAACACCTATCCCGTCGTCGACGTCGAGATCTCCTCGGTCAGCCACCCCTTCTACACCGGCACCGCGCGCGTCCTGGACACCGCCGGTCGCGTCGAGCGGTTCGAGCGCCGTTACGGCCGCCGCCCCGAGGCCTCCTGATGCGTCCGGAAGCGGAGGGAGGCGTAGAGGGCCGTAGCGACGAGGACCGCCCGCTCGCCGTCGTGCTGGTGGGCGGGCTGCACGCCGACGCCCGCCGCGACGCCGTCGAGGGGTTGCTGCGGGCGGTGCCCGCGAGCGTCGCGCTGCACCACGACCTCACCGGGGCGGTGGACGGTACGGTACGGCGGACCCTGCGCGACGCCGCCGGCGAGCTGTCCCGCTGGGACGTCCCCCTCGTCAACGACTGCGCCTGCTGTGCCCTGCGCGAGGACCTGATCCCCGAGCTGAGGCGACTGGCCGGGGCCGGGCTCACCCGGCTCGCGGTCGTCGAGCTCTGGGACTCGGTCGAGCCCAAGGCCATGGCGGAAGTCGTCGCCCTGCACGGCGGAGAATCCCTCACTCTCACCAATGTCGTCACGGCCGTCGACCCCGCCCTCGTACTGCCGTACCTCGCCAACGGGGACGACCTGACCGAGGCCGGGCTCGCCGCCGCGCCCACCGACCGGCGCACCGTCGCCGACACATGGGCACGACAGCTGGAGTACGCGCCCGTACTGGCACTCGCCGACAGCCCCGACGCCGACGAGGAGGACCGCGCGCTGCTCACGCAGTTGCACCCGACGGCCCGTCAGTTGAGCACAGGCTCGATGGAGTTGGCCAGGTCGGCGTTTGCCGGGTTCGACGTGGATTCGGCGGCCTCGGCGCAGCATCCGGCGTGTGCGCTGCTCCCGCAGGAGGCGGACGAGGCGGGAGTCGGCACCCTCGTGTGGCACCGGCGACGGCCCTTCCACCCCGAACGTCTCTTCCACGCCCTGGAGGAGCTGTGCTGCGGCGCCGTACGCAGCCGGGGGCGGTTCTGGCTGGCCGACCGGCCCGACACGCTGCTGGCGTGGGACGCCGCCGGGGGCGCGCTCTGCGTGGAGCCGACGGGGCCGTGGCTGGCCACGCTGTCGGACGCGGCCTGGGAGCGGGAGTCGCCGGTGCGCAGGGCCGCCGCGGCGCTGGACTGGCATCCCGAACACGGCGACTGCTGCCAGCACCTCGTATTCATCTCGCCCGGCCTCGACCGGGAGGCCCTGGAGCTGCTGCTCGACGCCTGCCTGCTCACCGACGCCGAGTACGCGGCGGGGCGCCAGGGATGGCAGCGGCTTCCCGCAGCGTTCGACGTGCTGCTCGCGCCGACGGCCTGACGCCGGCGGCGGGCGGTCCGACGGCAGGCCGGCTGACGGCTGACGGCTGACGGCTGACAGTCGGTGGCCCCTGCACCATCCCGCGGGGCTCGGCGTCCTGCCGGATGCGGCCCCGGTTCAGCCGGCGCCGACCGTCGCCGCTTCCGTGCTGGGGTGCATCGGGAAGATCTGGTCCAGGCCCACGAGGCGCAGGATGCGAATGGTGTTGTCGGGCACGGCGGCCAGGGCGATGTCCGCTCCGGCGGCCAGTGCGTGGTTCCGGGCGGCGATCAGGGCGGTGATGCCGGTGGAGTCCATGAACTCCAGGGCGGCCAGGTCGATGACCAGACGCTGCCCGCTGTGCAGTGCGAGGTCCGTGCAGACTTCGCGAAGCCGTCCTGCGGTGTCGTAGTCGAGGTCGCCGGCGATCTCCACGACGGGGCCGGTCGCGGCGTCTCGGCTGGTGATCTTCAGTGCACTCATTCCGGTTCCGGGGTCGTCGTCGCAGTGACAGTGGCGACGGTGGTGGCAGTGGCAGTGGCGGTCGCGGTGGCGACAGTGGCGGTGGTGGCGGACGTTGCGGTGGTGTCCTTGGGCGCGCCGAGGGCGAGCAGGGCGGTGTCGTCGTCCAGGCCCGTGCCGAATCCTTCCAGGAGAGCGGTCAGCGCGCCGACCAGGGCTCCGGGTCCGGCATCGGGGAGGTCGGCGACGAAGTCGCGCAGGGCGTCGTCGCCGTAGAGGGCGCGCTCGGGGCCGGTGCGGGCCTCGGTCAGGCCGTCGGTGTACAGCAGGAGGGTATCGCCGGGGGCGAGGGTGGTGTGCGCGGCGGTGAAGTGCGGCTCGGGCACGACGCCGACCAGCAGTCCGCCGGGGGTTTCCAGGTACTCGGCCCGGCCGTCCGCGCGCCGGATCAGCGCCGGGGGGTGCCCTCCGGAGGCGAGGTGCACGGCGACGTGGCCGGTGGCCGGGTCGGGTTCGACGGTACCGAAGACGGTGGTGCAGTAACGGGGGTCGCCGCCGGTGTACCGCTCGTGCAGCACGGTGTTGAGCGTGCTCAGGGCGGCGACCGGGTCGGGGTCGTGCAGAGCGGCGGCGCGCAGCGAGTAGCGGGTCAGCGAGGTGAGCGCCGCCGCCTGGGGACCCTTGCCGCAGACGTCGCCGAGGAAGAACGCCCAGCGTTTCCCGTCGAGCGGGAACAGGTCGTAGAAGTCGCCGCCGAGGCGCTCGGGGGAAGCCGTGTGGTAGTACGAGGCCGCCTCCAGTCCCGGTACGACGGGCAGGTGGTCGGGCAGCAGGCTCTGCTGGAGGACACCGAGCGCGTCCTGGAGGCGGGCCCGGTCCGCCTCGGCGTCCCGGCGCGCAGCCTCCGCCTGCTGCCGCTCGAACTCGGCCTGCTTGCGGGCGAGTTCGGCGGCCCGACGGTCCTGCTCGGCATCCTTCGTGGCCTGCTCGGCCTGGCGTCGGGCCCGCTCCTCCTCTTTGCGGGCCTGTTCGGTCTCCCTGCGCGTCTGCTCCGCCTGCCGTCGGGCCCGCTCCTCCTCCTTGCGCGCCCGTTCCTCCTGCGTACGGGCGTGCTCGGCGGCTCTGCGTGCCTCGTCCGCCGCGCGGCGCGCCTCCTCGGCCTCCGCTCGCGCCCGCTCGGCGGCCCGGGTGCCGCGCAGGAGCTCCTCCTCGTAGGCACGCCGGTCCCGGGCGTCGGACAGGGTGGTGCGGATCAGCAGGGGCTCACCCTCGCTGCCGTACGTGACGACGGACGAGGCCAGGACGGGCATGCGGGTGCCGTCCGCGGCCTTCAGTTCCAGGGCGACACCACTGATCTCGCCCTGCATCCGCAGCAGGGGCGCGAAGTGCGTCTCGTGGTAGATCCTGCCGCCCGCGGTCAGCAGGTCACCGAAGCGCATACGGCCCAGGACCTCCTCCCGGGTGCGGCCCAGCCAGCCGAGCAGGGTGGCGTTCACCTTGGCGACGGTGCCGTCCATCATCGTCGTCAGGTAACCGCACGGGGCCTGCTCGTACAGGATCTCCGGACTCTCCTCCAGAAGGGCGGGGAAGGCCGCGTCGGCGCTCTCCCCTGCCGGGGTCGCACCGGTGCCGTCGGCCCCGGACCCGCGGGCACGTCGTATCAATTGAGCGCCCCGAGAAGACCTTCGAGCGCCGCGACGGTCGCCTCCGGCGCGCTGAGCTGCGGGCAGTGCCCGGTGGCCGCCAGGGTCACCAGCCGCGAGCCGGGCACCGCAGCGTGCACGTACGCGCCGACCTCCCGGGGTGCGAGGGCGTCCTCGGAGCACTCCAGTACGAGTGTGGGCACCGTCACGCCCGCCAGGTCGTCGCGGGAGTCGGAGAGGAACGTGGTGCGGGCGAAGACGCGGGCCATGGCAGGGTCGGTGGCACAGAAACTGTGGGTGAGCTCCTCCCCGAGTTCCGGGCGGTCCGCGTTGCCCATGATCACCGGAGCCATGGCGGAGGACCAGCCGAGGTAGTTCGACTCCAGTGACTCCAGCAGTTCGTCGACGTCCGCGGCGTCGAAGCCGCCGCGGTAGCCCGCCGCCTCGTCGTCGATGTAGCACGGGGACGGGCAGACCATGGCCAGTGCGCCGATGCGCTCGGGGGCGGACCGGGCCGCCAGGACGCCGATCATGGCGCTGACGGAGTGCCCGACGAACACGGCGTCGTGCAGATCGAGCTCCTCGCAGACCTCCGTGACGTCCGCGGCGTAACCCTCCAGGGAGGAGTAGCGACGCTCGTCCCAGGCTTCCGGGGCCGAGCCCCCCGACCCCACGTAGTCGAACAGCACGACCCGGTAGCGCCCGGTGAGGGCGGGCACGACCAGACGCCACATGTTCTGGTCGCAGCCGAAGCCGTGCGCAAGGACGACCGCCGGCCCGTCGGGGCGGCCGGCGACCTTGACATTGTTCCTGCGACGTACATCCATACCGACCATCCTGTCATCCCTGCCCGGTAGTGCCTTACGGGCGGTGCACGGGGGTTCTGAGCAGGTGCTTTGTGGGGCACCGGGCCCTTGAGGGGCGGGGCATCGCGGGCGGAAACGGCTTCGGCCATGGCGTCGGGGGTGTCCACCGGACGATCAGCGCCGGCTCCTGTCCGCTCGGCGCCGACGAGCAGACGCGGCTCGCCGGCCTCCTGGCGCGGCTCGCGTCGACACTTCCCGAGGGCGGGGGCGGGGGCTGGGCCGACAGGACGTCGTCACCGCCCCGGCCGGGCCCGTCCCGGCCGGGGCGGTTGCTCATCCGCCGGAACCGGCTCCGTGTGCGTCGTCTGGAACGATGACGCGCATGGACGACGAGGAGATCATCCCCATTCTGTACGTGACGGACGCCGCGGCGGCGGTCGGGTGGTACGGCCGCCTCGGCTTCGCCGAGCAGTGGGTGCACCGCTTCGAACCCGGCTTTCCCGCGTTCGTCGAGGTCGCTCGGGGACGGGTGAAACTGTTCATGTCGGAGCATGAGGGGGACGCCCGGCCCGACACCCTGATCTACCTGAGGGTGCGTGAGGTCGATTCCGTGGCGAGGGAGTTCGGTGTCGACGCCCAGGAACTCCCGTGGGCACGCGAGGTCGAACTGCGCGACCCGGACGGCAACCGGGTACGGGTCGCGACGCCCACGTCCTGAGCCGTGCGCCGGGCCCGGTGCTCGGGTCGCGACGCGCACGTCCTGAACCTCCGCTCTGGGCAGGGTGACCGGGAAGCGACGCCCACGCCCTGAGGCTCCGCGCCGGGCACGGTGCTCGGGGCCCGGGGCCGATCCCGCTTCGTCGCCGCTCCCCGGCCCGCGGTGTCTCGGCCGACGGTGCCTGGGTGCCTGGGTGCCTGGGTGCCTGGGTGCCTGGGCCGAACGTGCCGTGGCGGAAAGTGGCGGGCGAGCCCGTGCGCAGGGGCCCCGTCGACCCGTGCTCAGTAGTACGCCGTCGGCCGTGGTTGCCTTGTCGTCGGTCCCTGTCAGCCCAGTGCGTCGAGCAGTTCGCGTTCACGTTCCGCGTCGAGGCCCGCGCGGCGGTCCCGGTCCAGGCCCTGGGCGCGTTCCCAGTGGAGGGTGTCGGCCAGCATCTCCGCACGGGGACGGTGACGGAGTCCGGCGGCGGCCGCCGCGGCGCCGCTGCGGGCGGCCCATCCTTCCCAACCGGGCTCGACCACCCACATCGGCAGCGACCCAGGCCCCATGAACTCGGCCACGTCGTGGGCGCGCAGCCACGCCGAGTCGGCGGTGACCACCGGGCCGGTGTGTCCACCGACAGTGCGGGAGAGGGCGATCCATTCGCCGAACGGGACGACAGGCCCGACCGCGTTGCAGACGCCGGTGATGCCCTTCTCCGCGGTGTCGAGCAGCCACGCGGCGAGGTCCCGTACGTCGATCGCCTGGGTCGCCAGGTCCGGTTCGTCGGGGACGAGCATCGGTTGCTGCGGGTCGCGTGCCGCGCGGGCCACCCAGTAGCCGGTGCGGCCGCTGTGATCGCCCGGCCCGCCGATCAGACCGGCGCGGGCGATCAGGAGGCGGTCGCCGACGGCCCCGGTCGCCGCCTCTTCACAGGCCGCCTTCGCCTCGCCGTACGACTCCCTGCCCACTTCGTCCAGTCGGGTCGGCGCGAGGAGCGGATCGGATTCGTCGGCCCCCGGCTGCCCGTGGGAAGCGTAGGCGCTGACGGAGGACACGTAGATCCAGTGCCGGGCCCGTGCGCCCAGGGCGTCGAGGGCTCCGCGTACGAATCCCGGCTGCCACGACACCTCCACGACCGCGTCCCAGTCCCGGTCGCGCACCTGGTCGTACGCCGCGGGGTCGCGCCGGTCGGCGGCCACCAGCGTCGCTCCTTCCGCCACCTCGCCGCTCTCACCGCGCGCCAGACACGTCACCCGGTGCCCACGCCCGATCGCCTGCCGCGACACCTCGCGGCCCACCCATGCCGTCCCACCCAGTACCAGGATCTCCATGGCCTCAGGCAACCACCGGCAACGGTCGTGCGCCCCCTCTCTTCGCCCACAGCAGACGTGCTTCGCCCACAGCGGACGCGGCTCCGCTCCCCGCGGGTCCGGCCGCCCGCCCGTGGTCGACCCGTGGCCAGGCCATGGCCAGCCCGTGGTTAGGCTGCCCCCATGACGATCGAGCACAGCGGCGACGACGCCCAACTAGCCGTCCGAGCCGCGCAGTCCGGGGCTTCGGTCGTCCGCGAGATGTACGGGTCCTCCCTCGCGCGGTACGCGAAGGACGCGGGCGACTTCGCGACCGCCGCGGACATCGCGGCGGAGCAGGCCATCCTCGACGTCCTGCGCGCCGCACGCCCCGAAGACGCCGTGACGGGCGAGGAGAGCGGAACGACGGGCGACGCGGCCGCCGGTCGCAGGTGGCTGGTCGACCCGCTCTGCGGCACGTTGAACTACGCCGCGCGCACCCCGTTGGTCGCGGTGAATGTCGCCCTGCGGGCGGGGGCCGGTGTCACGGCGGCCGCCTCGGCCGATCCGTTCTCCGGTGAGGTGTTCTGGACGGACGGCGCGGGCGCGTTCGTCCGGCAGGACGGCAGGGACGGGCGGGATGAGGAGTTGACGCCCTCGGCGGATTCCCGGCTGGTGGACGTCAACCTCGACCCGCCGTTCCCCAACGCCCCGGACTTCCGCGCCGCACAGCTCCTCAGCTCCCCGGCATTCATGGCCGATTTCAGGCCCCGCGTGGTCTCCTCCACGGTTGCCGTCGCATGGGTGGCCGCGGGGCGGCGGGCCGCCTACGTCACCGACGGCCACCAGAGCGACAGCGTGCACTTCGCCGCCGGGATCGCCCTGTGCGAGGCCGCGGGGTGCGTGGTGACGGGCATTCACGGCCAGCCGGTGGACTCGGGTGCCGGCGGGTTGGTGGTGGCGGCGGACGCGCCGACCCACAGCGCGCTTCTCGCCATGATCAAGGACCAACTCCCCGACGCACCATACTTGTTGGCGGGTGAGCGGTTCACGGGGCTGCCGTGACGCTGCCATACGCACGACGCCCGTGATTCCCGGGTGCTTCACTTCCCTGTTCGCACCATCGGGGCGTGACGACGACTCGCAGCACCACGCCGCGCAGCATCCGTAACCACGAGACCGGCCGCCGGACCTTCCTCACCGCGGTGGGCGCCCTGGCCACCACCACCGCCCTCGGCGTCCCCGCCTACGCCTCCGACTCCGCCCGTGACGCCGCCACCGCCGACGAGTACGTCGATGTGCAGCTCCTCAACATCACGGATCTGCACGGGTACTTGCAGGGCCCGACGGGCAGCGACTCCGTCGTCCGCGGCAACGGCGGGAAGAAGTACACCGTGGGCGGGGTCGCCGCCATGGGCACGCACCTGGAACGGCTGCGGGACGGGCGGCGCAACTCGCTGTTCTTCGCGCCCGGCGATCTCTTCTCCGGCTGGGAGTTCGACGCCGCCGCCTTCTCCGACGAGCCGACGATCGAGGCGCTCAACAAGCTCGGCCTGGACTTCGCGACGGCGGGCAACCACGAGTTCGACAAGTCCCCCGCCAACCTGATCCAGCACATGGAACGCGGCCACGCCTACCCGGTGGTGGGCCGCGACACCGGTTTCCGCGACTCCACCGGACGCCGTTTCCGGGGCGCGGACTTCCCGTACTACTCCGCCAACGTGGTGCGGGCGCGGGGCGGCCGGACCGTCCTCCCGCCGTACCACATCGAGTGGGTACGGGGTCCCGGCGGGCGGCGCCTGCCGATCGGGTTCATCCATCTCACCGCGGTCGGGAGCGAGTTGTTCCCGAACTCCTTCCACCCCGGCCTCAAGACCCTCGACGACGTGGCGACCGCCGACCGGTACGCGAAGGAACTCAAGCGGCGCGGTGTGCACGCGATCGTGCTGTCCATGCACGACGGCGCCGTCGCGGGTGGCGACTTCAACAGCGGCAGCGACCCGTCCGGGCCCGCCTACGAGCTGGCTCTGAAGGTTTCGCCCGACATCGACGCCATCGTCTGCGGGCACTGGCACACCCGGTTCAACATGATGGTCCCCGACCCGCACGGCAACCCCCGGCCTTTCGTGGAAGCCGGGTTCCACGGGCAGGTCATCAACGAGATCAACCTGCGTCTGGACCCCCGCACGGGCAGGGTGGTGCGCGAACTGACCGTCTCCACCAGCCACCCCAACACCCGTGACGTCACCCCGCACCCCGATCTGAAGGAGATCGCCGACCACTGGGCCGCGCGGGCCGCCGAACGCGAGCGGAGCCCTCTCGCAAAGCAGCGCGGGCCCTTCACCAGGACCCGTAACGCCGCAGGCCAGAGCACGATGGGGGACCTCGCGGCGGACTGGGCGCTGTGGGCTGCGCGCAGACCCGTCCCCTCGTGGGACGACTCCAACATCCACCGCCACGTCCCCGCTCAGCTCGCGCTCGTCCCACTGGCGCCGACGGTCGGCCAGTCCTTCGTACGGGGCGACCTGCTGCCGACGGCGGACGGATCGGTGACCTTCGGGAAGGCGTGGCGGGCCATCGGTTACGGCAGTCCGATCGTCGGCGTGAAGGTGTCGGGGCAGCAGCTCCACGACGCCCTCGAACAGCAGTGGTCCACCGGCCCCAAGGGCGAGCTGCGGTTCGCGCCGCTCGCGGTGTCCGGCAACGTCCGGTACTCCTTCGACGCGGCGGGCCCGGTCGGCGACCGGGTGGCCCCGGCGGACGTGCTGATCGACGGCGTACCCCTGCGGCTCGACCGGGACTACCGGCTCGCCACGTCGTCGTACACCCTGCTCGGGATGGATGGCTACCCCGCGCTCACCACGTACCGCGAGCCCTACCGGCACGAGCGCGACTTCGAGAGCTTCATCGCCTTCGTGCGCGAGCGGCGGGAGTTGACCCCCTCGCCGCTGGACCGGGTCAAGCCGAAGAACGCGCGCCTGCGGGTGGGTACCGCCGACGCCGGAAAGGTCACCGATCCGCCGGTGCCCACGCGCGAGGACGGCACCGCACTGCCGCCCTCGGTCGCCGCCATCGTGACGGCGGGCGGCCCGAGGGCGCGCAGGCACGGTGGTTTCCGACCGCCCTGCTGAGCGACTCGCCCTGCTGCGGCCGGTGTCGGTGTCGGCCTCAGTGCGAAGGGGCGGCGGTGAGCACGGCGAACGTGCCCCGGTACTCCGTGCCGTCCTGCGGATGCCAGGGCGCGGTGAGGTGTCCCAGGGTTCCGGTCGGGCGGGGGCCGGAGCCTTCCTCGTCCGGGACCAGGGCGCGCACCACACGCAAGGTGGCGGCCGGGGACGTTCCGACGGTCACGTCGGTGCCGTCCGCCCCGTCCGTCACCGCCATCGGTGCGGCCGGCCCGCCGCCGGGGAAACCGGCACCGGTGACGTGCGGGACGACGGTCGGGTCCGGGGTGTCGCTCTCGTTCTGGGCCTGGGGGACGGCACGGCCCTGGAAGAGGGCGATCAACTGGGCGACGAGCACCGGGTCGTGCGTCCCGTCGTACACCCAGCGCGTGCCCAGCACTCCGTGCTCGCTCGTGCCGATGAGTCCCTGCTCGGCAGCCTCCAGCGGGGCGTCGCGGTAGGTGAGCGGGAGGTGGTAGGAGACCGGGCGTCCGCCCGAGGTGTCGGTGACCACCATGAACTCCATGCCGACCTCGCCCCGCGGGTCGTCGAGCCGGAATCCGCCGGTCCTGGTCAGCTCCGGAGCGCCGGAGCCCGCGACGTACCAGGGCTTGCCCGGCAGCCAGGCGGCGAGGAGTTCGACTTTGGTGGGGGACATGGTGGTGCGGTAGATGACAGCCATGACTGATCAACAACGGCCCTGGAGGCGGGTATTCCCGCGCGGGTGAGTTTTCCCGGGGTGGCGAAGGCGCCGGCTCGGGATCCTGACCGGAGTGCTCGCGCTCGTCCTGAGCCCGGTGCTCGGCTCGTACAACGAGCCTTCCCCGGCCGACGCGGCTGCACCGCGCTGCTCCCGGTGGCTGCGTGGCTGCGGCCGGGCTGACCGCGGTGGTGCTGTGGCGACGGCACGGAAAGGAGTTGGCCGGCGGACGGTCGATCGCCGGGGTCGCCCAGCGGGTTCTGCTGCGGCCGGTGCCTCGGGCCCGGTGCGACAGCCGTCTCGTACACCTCGGCCCATGGCACGTCAGAAGGGCGGAACGACGGCAGCCGGTGCGGCCGGGGCGCGACCGCAGCCAGTTCCGCCGCCTCCTCAGCGCCTCGCCCGCCGCCTCCTCAGCGTCCCGCCCGCCGCCGCACCCCGTACACGGCCGCGCCCAGCGCCAGCACCCCGGCTCCCCAGCCGACCGACGCGGCGGGCAGTGTGACGGCGAGCAGCAGGCAGCCCGCCAGCCCGAGCAGCGGGACCGCGCGCGGCGGCCTGCCCTCGTCGCGGGTGAGGGTGAGGGCCGCCGCGTTGGCGACTGCGTAGTAGGCGAGCACCCCGAACGACGAGAATCCGATCGCCCCGCGCACGTCCACGGTCACCACGAGCGCGGCGACGACCGCGCCGACCGCCAGCTCGGCACGCTGCGGCACCTGGTACCGGGGGTGTACGGCGGCCAGGACGTGCGGCAGGTGCCGGTCGCGGGCCATCGCGAGGGTGGTACGGGAGACCCCGAGGATCAGCGCGAGCAGCGACCCGAGCGCCGCGACGGCCGCCCCCACGCGTACCACCGGCGTCAGCCACTCGACCCCCGCCGCCCGGGCAGCCTCCGCCAACGGGGCTTCGGCGCCCGCGAGTTGTTCCGCGCCTAGCACTCCGAGGACGGCGACCGCGACGGCCGCGTACACGACCAGGGTGATGCCGAGGGCGAGCGGGACCGCGCGCGGGATGGTCCGTGCGGGGTCGCGTACCTCCTCTCCGAGGGTGGCGATACGGGCGTACCCGGCGAACGCGAAGAACAGCAGCCCGGCGGCCTGCGCCACCCCGTACCAGCCGGCGTCCGCACGCCACTCCAGCCGGCCCGCCTCCACGTCCCCCGCGCCGAAACAGGCGGCCACGACGGCGGCCAGCACCGCCAGCACGAGGACCACGATCGTCCGCGTCAGCCAGGCCGACTTCTGGATCCCCGCACAGTTCACCGCGGTCAACGCCACCACGGCGGCCACCGCGACCGCGTGCGCCTGCCCCGGCCACACGTACGAGCCGACCGTCAGCGCCATCGCCGCGCACGACGCGGTCTTGCCGACGACGAATCCCCACCCCGCCAGATATCCCCAGAATTCCCCGAGTCGCTCCCGCCCGTAGACGTACGTCCCCCCGGAGGCCGGATAGCGGGCGGCCAGCCGTGCCGAGGACGTGGCGTTGCAGTACGCGACGACGGCGGCGGCGCCGAGTGCGACCAGCAAACCCGACCCCGCGGCTCCCGCAGCCGGGGCGAGTGCGACGAAGATCCCGGCCCCGAGCATCGCGCCGAGGCCGATCATGACGGCGTCCCCGACCCCGAGCCGACGCCGCAACTGCCCCGCATTCCCGCTCATCGCGCGACCCGGCCTTCTTCGCCGGCCTGCCGCGGGGCCGGCACGGGGCCGCCCAGGGACCCGGGACGGTGGCTGCGGGTGCTGTTGTCTTCGATGGCCATGCGGTACCCCGGTCGTCGAGCGGTGCGTGGTGTCGCGATGCCGAGGAGGCTATCGGCGTATGCGAGGGGGCGGCAGGCCACCCCCTCGCATACGCCGTCCACCACCTCACCGACCAGCCCGTGGAGATCGCCGACCTGCTCGGCGCGTGCGAGAGCGCGGGGAACCCGGACCGGGCGTTCGTGTTCGGTTCCACTTCGAAGATCACCGCGGCGGGCGCGGGCGTCGCCTTCTTCGGCGCCTCTCCCCCGCGAACCTCTCGTGGCATCTCGCCAACAACGCCAGGCGTTCCATCGGGCCCGACAAGGTCAACCAGCTCCGGCACGCCCTCTTCCTCCGCGACGCGGACGGGGTGCGCGGCCACATGGTGCGTCAACGCGCAGTGCTCCAGCCGAAGTTCGAGGCGGTCGCCCGCATCCTGGACGCCGAGCTGAGCGGTACCGGACTGGCGTCCTGGACGTCCCCGAAGGGCGGCTACTTCGTCACGCTCCAGGTTCCGGACGGCTGTGCGAAGGCCGTCGTACGACGTGCCGCCGAAGCCGGCATCGTCCTGACCCCGGCGGGCGCCACCCACCCGTACGGCGACGACCCGCGCGACGCGGTCATCCGCATCGCGCCCAGCTACCCGGCCCTGACGGAACTGGAGCAGGCGATCGAGGGGCTGGCCGTGTGCGCGTACGGCTGGTGGGATACGAACAGCGGGCGGAGGCCCAGGCGTGACGTCCGGCCCGCGTCGGCGTCGGCTCGTCCGGTGGCCTCCGGGTTGCCCCTGACGGCGGGCCCTCCGGAGCGGGCCGGCCACGCCCTGCCCGCATGGCCCGCGCGCGCTACCGCATCCGGCGCCGCAGGTCCTGCGCGGCCCGGGCGACGGTGCGGCCCTCGCGGCGGCGGCCTTGCCCGTCCAGATGGTGCCCCAGCCAGGTCAGGGACTCGACGAGGCCGGGCAGGGCGTTCCTCGGGTGCATCTCGGTATCGGGCAGCTGGACGACCAGGTCCGCCGCCTCCAGGGCGGGGGCGGACACCTCGGCGTCGCGCCCGACGCGGACGAACCGGAGGGCCAGGTTGGTCAGTGCGTGCAGGTACCCGCAGAGGTGCTCGTCGGAATTGCCCGCCTCCTCCGCCCGCATCCGTCGGAACGGCCAGACGTCGGGACACCTCAACGGCCTCGCGGAGGTGCGCAAGCGCCCCGTGGTGCCGGCCGAGCGCGGCGAGCTGGTTACCAAGAGTGGCCAGCGCCGTCGGCAGGAAGGAGAGGTACTCGCCGGGTTCCTCCCGCGCACACTCGCTAAAAATCGCCACGCCCTCCTCCGCAAGCGCTCGTGCCTGTCCGGGCCTGCCCTCCACCCCCAGCAGGCGTGCCCGCTGGTCCAACGCCACCGCCAACGCCGGCAGCCAGCCCCGATCTCTGCCGACAAGTTGCCGGTAGACATCGGATGCCTCCGCCAGGACGTCGTTCAACTCGTCGTGGAGGGCGGGCTGTTCCGTCAGCAGGGCGCTGAGCCTGAACAGACCGGCGCCCAGGCCGGGAAGGCAGTGCCCCGGATCCTCCCGGGCCAGCCGCCGAAGCTTCGCCACCTCCCGCCGAGCAGCTGGCAGCATCCCTTCACTGCCCGACGCACCGAACTCCACCATCGCGCTTCCCCCGCCTCACCCGTTGCCCGCCCGGCCGGCAGCCTTCCACGGATGCCGCGGGGCCGAAACAGGACGTCCGGCCCCGCAGGCTCCCGATTGCCTCGCTCGGGAGCCGGTAGCCCTTCCGCAGCGGGGGCCGCGTGCGCGTAATTCACTGGCCTCCCGGACTCCCACCCTGCTTGTATGTGCGCTGCCACGTCCGGCAGTTGTCGAGGAGTGCGAGATGCCCGGTTTTTGAGCACGCGCTGACGTCGTAGGTCGTCACCGACCCGTCATCGCGTGCTGCCCCTGATGCGCCGGTACACCGGTCCTTGGACTTCTGGTCCCCCGACCGGTGAGCCGGCCTGCGGCACAGCGAGCCCTATTTCGCGCCTCGTTCCGCCATACCAGGGGTCCTCATGTCCTCCGCTCCCTCCTCCCCGTTCCGCTCTGCGGATTTCCGCCGGTTGTGGTTCGGCCAGACCGTCTCTCAAGTCGGCTCCCAGGCCAGCCTGTTGCTCCTGCCACTCCTCGCCGTCCTGGCACTCGACGCGGATGCCGACCGACTGGGAGTGCTGCGTGCCGTGGAGCAGGTCCCGGTCCTGCTGCTCTCACTCTTCGCCGGTGCGTGGGCGGACCGGCTGCGCCCCCGCGACGTCATGGTGTATGCGGACGCCGGGCGCGCGCTCGCCCTGGTGGCGGTCGCCGCCGCGTACGCGTTCGGCGTGCTCGGGATGGAGGCGCTGCTCGTCGTCGCGTTTCTCATGGGCACGCTCACCGTCTTCTTCGACGTGGCGTACCAGGCCTCCCTCGTACAACTGGTACACCGCCAACAACTCACGCAGGCCAACAGTGCGTTGGAGGGCAGTAGGTCCGTCGCACAGTTCGGTGGTCCGGCACTCGGCGGAGGGCTGCTCTCGGTGTTCTCCGTGCCGGTCGCCGCGCTCGTGAGCGCGCTGTTCTTCGTGCTGTCGTTGCTGTCCCTGCGGTCGATCAGGAGTGACCGGCCGCGTGGGGCGCGGGGCGGGCCGGTTGGCGAGCGGGGCGGGCGGCGTGAGGGGCGGTGCGGGCCGCCCTTTCCCGTTCCCGCGCTGCGGCGGATCCGCGAGGGGGTGCGGCACGTCGCTGGTGAGGCGTCGCTGAGGGCCGTCGCGCTGGCGACGGCGCTGTTCCA
>NZ_JACHEM010000021.1 GCF_014207445.1 Streptomyces candidus
AGGATCATGGAAGTTCAGGAAAAAGCCTGGTCAGAGACCCCTTTCCGCTATGCGATCCGGTCCAATGCTGGTAGTATTGAGCTTGTTGGAAGGGGATGGCACCCCGGACAACGGGAACCACTCGAAACCACACCGGAGGAACCCAATGAGCGTCAACCGCGACTCCCGCCCCACCCACTACCGCACCGCCGATGGTCGCCGCACCGCCGAGGTCACGGAGACGACCATTACGGTCTTTGAGGGTCTCAAGATCATCGCGGTTGTGCCTGCCACCGAGCACCACCACGAGTACCCCGGTTCCGTCTGGAAGGTCATCAGGGAGGCGGTTGCCACCCCCACCCCCACGGTTGCCGAGCCCACTGCCACCGTGAGCACTCGGCACCCTGACAGCGGTCTGGTGACCAGCTACCGGGTCACCGTGGAAACCGTGGAACGCGTGGAGATGATCGACGGTGAAGGGGTCGCGGTCGGTCTGGCGGCCCGCCTCACGATTCAGGCGAGCCCGTGGCAGCGTCCCGTAACCATCCTGGCCAGCCGTCTGGTCAACGAAAAGGACTGGTGGGTTGACAGCAAGAGGGAGCATGGCGGCCGGGTGCTCAGCTTCCGAGGGTTCGGAAACCGGCGCTGGAACCCCCGCCGCCTTATGGCCGATGTGGGCGAGGTGCTTTCCCTCTGCGCCTACGAGATCCCCGGCCTGGTGGAGGACGCCGAGCCCGGTAGCCCCCTCGTGCTGGGCAAGGTCAAGTCCAAGCGCAAGGCGAAGGCTGCCACCGGGGCATGACCCGAACGGCCGGGGCGCGCGGGAAGCGCCCCGGCCCCGGAGGGGGCCGGATTAGAAAAAAGCCTGATCAGGCCCCCTTTCCACTCCCGAATTCGGCTCAATGCTGGTAGTATTGAGCTTGTTGGGAGGGGTTGGCACCCCGACCACCGCTCGAAACCGCACCACTTCAACGAGAGGCACCGAGATGGCCACCAAGACGACGCGCCGCCGCTCCACCAAGTCCCCCGAGGAGCGCGAAGCCCAGATGGAAGCGCTTCACGAGCAGCTGAACACCGGGATTGCGTCTCTGGTCACCGCCGACGGGTGGAAGGCGATGCTTCGCGCGACTGTCGCGAACATCGGCCGCTACTCCGCCAACAACATGTTGCTGATCCTGGCCCAGTGCCCGCACGCCACCCAGGTCCGCTCTTTCAAGCAGTGGAAGGAGCACGGCCGCTCCGTCCGCAAGGGGGAAACGAGTCTGCGCATCTTTGCCCCCATGACCGGAAAGCAGAAGGACGAGAACGACGCGCCGGTCCTGGACGAGAACGGCCAAGAGAAAAAGTGGCTCCGGTTCAAGTCGGTTCCCGTTTTCGACATCAGCCAGACTGACCCCACCGAGGGGCAGGCCGCCCCGCAGGAGGACGAGGAGGCCGACTACGCGCTCGGCGGGAAGGTGCAGGGTGACGCCCCGGCCGAACTGTGGGAGCGCCTCACGGTCCACGCCCAAGGCCACGGATACGCCGTCAGCGTGAAGACCACCGGCCGCGCGGACGGGTACACCGACCCCGAGACCGGCGTAATCGGCATCCAGGCCAGCGACCCCGAGGCACACCGTGTGATCACGCTCGCCCACGAAGTCGGACACGTCGAGTGCGGACACCTCGCGGTGGACATGGCCGAGTACCGCCGCCACCAGGGCCGCATGGAGTGCGAGGCCGAATCCGTCGCGTACATCGTGGCGGGGGTGGCCGGTTTGGACGCCGCCCTTACGTCCGTTCCGTACATCGCGGATTGGGCAGGCCGGACCGCCGAGGAAGTCCGCGAGACGCTCGCCGCCGCAAGCGCAACGGTCGTTCGCGCCGCCCGCGCAATCCTGGCCACCACCACCGCCACCCCGGACGAGGCGGAGGAGACGGGCGAAGCGGAGCGCGCAGCAGAGGAAGCAGCCCACGCCGCCTACCAGGAGGAGCGCGCCGACATGATCGAGGCCGCCCAGCAGCGCGAGCAGGGCCAGCCGCTCAACAGCACGGCCGGACAGGTAAGCAGCATGTGAGCAGCTCTTCCCGGGGCGGCGGATGGCACCGCCGCCCCGTGCCCGCTCGAAACCCCATCACAGCGAAGAAAGGCCCAGAAATGGCCACCAAGCCAGGAACAGCGGCTATCAAATATGACCCCTTCATGCTCTGCAAGTGCGGCACCGCCGTGCACAAGGGCGAAGCCCAGAGGCTGCACGCGAACAAGTGGCACAGCGAGAACGCGCCCGCAGTCTGGCGAGAGGTCACCAGGGCCGAGCACGCGGCCGCCGGTTGGGGCGACGAAGGCTTTCCCGCTTACATCACCTGCTGAGCCACGCAGGTCCGGCCGCTCCCCTGTCCAGCGGAGCGCGCCGACCGGCCCGCCATAGTGCGGGAGCCGACGACGGCTGAACCCGCATCCGCCGCCGGGCGACGGCCGCGCTGCCGGACCGGCGGCCGGTGCGCTCCCGCCAGGGGCGCGCCGCCAGAACTACCCCGCCGGGGCGGCGGATGGCACCACCGCCCCGGCCCCCTCTCGAAACACCGACCGCACCGCGCGAAGGATCAGGCCAATGAACGTGCTCACCATGACCACCTGGGTTGTCGTCTACGGATGGGGTCCCGAGACCGAAGCGCCCGCACTCGTCGTCTACTCGACGGCCACCAACGAGGTGACGGCCCGAGAACTCGCCGACACCGCAGCCGAGAAGTTCGGCCGTGAGAACGTGTGCCCTTGTAGCGACCGGGAACCCCAGCGCTGGACAGTTCTGCGCGTCCCCTTCGGACAGCTCCCGCCGCAGGCCGACGAGACCAGCGTGAGCCTCTACGTCGGAGAACGCGGGTAACAGCCAGTCAGCCCGTGGGGCGGAGTCTTTGCCGTGGTCGGCGCGGCCCGGACCCCTCCTAAAGGATCATGGAAGTTCAGGAAAAAGCCTGGCCAGAGGCCCCTTTCCGCTATGCGATCCGGTCCAATGCTGGTAGTATTGAGCTTGTTGGAAGGGGATGGCACCCCGGACAGCGAACCCCCTCGAAACCCACACCACAGGAGGACGTCATGTCCCGCACCACCCACCACCGTCGCCCCCGCCCGGCCCGCAAGGGCAACCCCACCCGTGTGCTCGGAGTCGACGACCGGGCCGCCGCCCGCGCCGGAATCCTGACCACGGCGGTACGGCTCGACGACGGATACCCGCAGTACAGCCGGAGCGCGAACGTCTGGGCCAAGCCCGGCGTACGGAAGGCGTACCAGACCGCCGCCCACCGCCGGGACCGGGCTGCCGTCCGCGCGGCACTTTCCACCACCGGCTACCGCAACGACCCGGCCCGCCTCCAGTCCCTCCGCATGGAGCGCGCCCTTACCCCGGTTACGCGCCGCCGCGTGAACTGGGACATGAGCTAACACCCCCGCCGGGGCGGCGGATGGCACCGCCGCCCCGGCCCCCGCTCGAAACCCGAACAACCGAGGAGTCACCACGTGAAGACCCAGGACGCCCGCGCCTACCGCGAGGCCCTCACCCAAGCCCACCGGAGCACCCACGCGGACACGGTCCGCACGGAGACCGGGCGCGTCTACTGGTACGACGCGCTAATCGACAACGACGGCGGATTCTGCACGCCGGTCGCCGACTTCGAGACCCGGCTGCCCGTCTGCGACGAATACGGGTGCGACTGCTCGCGCACCGCCGCCCGGCGGATCGTGGCCGACACACCGCGTGCCTGGCACAGCCGCCGAGGAGTGCGAGGTCTGCGCGAGGGGCGCACGCACGTGAACGTCATCTTCGTGGGACCGAACGGCCCCGGGGCGACCACGCAGACGAACTGACCACCGCAGGGCGCGGCCGCTCCGTCGGGCACATGCCCCCGGCGCGGCCGCGCCGACCACACCCAGACCGACCTGCCGCGCGCCCGTCCGTCCAGCAGTCAGCCGTCGGGCGACGGCCGCACGTCTTCAGCGCCGCCCGGCGCGCATCCCGCACTTCGGTACCTCCCGGGCCACGCCCGCGGAAGCCCTCCACGACAAGGAACACGATGAACCCCACCATGTCCGAAGCCAGTTCCACCAGCCTGCGTATGGCAGTCGAGGCCGCCCGCGCGGCCGCCAAGGCCGCCGCGCACACCGCCGCCCTGATCCTGATCGAGGCAGACGGCGGCCGGGGCAGCATCCACAACGGCTCGCACGAACAGCACGGCGATACCTGGTGCGTGGTCCGGTCCGCGCACTTCACCGCGCACATCCTGTCCGAGTCGCACGGAGACCGCGCGCACGTCTCGCTGGACGGCATCACCCCCGCCGCCTACGAGCGGATGCGGGCATGGGCCGAGGATCGCGACTTTTGCCGCCACGATCACAACTGCGAGTGCCTCACCGCCCCATGGCCCACGTTCGCACTCCTCGCCCAGGGGGACGAGGAGCACCGGATCGACTACCGCGCCGACTACGAGTACGAACGCGGAAGCGCCAGCCTGGCGTTTAACCGCGTCACCGTCACACTCTTCGACGAGCCGGTAACCGTGGTGGACACGCTGCTCCGTATCGCCCGCGCCACCGCCTGAAACCGGCGCGGCACTGGCCCAGTGCCCCGGCCCCGCCGGGGCACTGGGCCCCACCCGGAACTGACCATCGCGGAGCGCGGCCGCGCCGACAGGCCCCAGGCCCCCGACGCGGCCGCGCCCCACGGTGGTCACGGACCGCCACGGGCGACGACCCGCCGCCCGTGGCCGGCACCGTGCGCCGCCACGTCTCGGCATCACCCACCGGTGGTGCCTCACCCTGCGAGAGGACCCCAATGACCGACCTGATCCAGCTTCCCCACACCGGACTTCACGTCCCCCACGACCGCTACACCCTCACCGACTTCCAGCAGATGGAAATGGGCTGCGGCATCGTTTACAACGCCACCCTCAACGAGGGGAAGCGCTGCGTGGGCGTCATCGAGAACCAGGGAAACGGCGGAGGTACCTGGTTTTTCCCGGCCACGGCCGCCGATCACCGGGCCGTCCACGAATTCGCCGCAGCCTCCCGCATGGGCGGCGAACCCCTGCCCGAGGAGGAAGTACTGGAGCACCTGATCACCGAGCACGAGACCGCCCTGAAAATCGCGGAGTGCACGCGACGGCAGGCAAGCCTGCTCCGCGGACTCGACGCAGAGAAGGAGCCCGTCGTGTTCATCGCCATTGCCGCCGCGCCCGACCGGCTCGCCCGCGCCGACGCCCCGTTCCTGCCCCGGCTCGCCCGCGACCTGAAGGCCAGCGACCCCCACGTGAACGCCTGGCAGTACTGGAGCGGCGACCAGTGGGCGCCGCTCAACCTCCCCGTCATTCCCGACTGAAAACCCCAGATCAAAGGCCCTTCCCCGCTAGGGAATCAGGTCTAAAACTGGTAGTATTGAGCTTGTTGGAAGGGGGTGGCACCCCGGACAGCGAAACCACTCGAAACCCGACCGGAAGAAGGCCCGACATGCCTGCGTACATCGACCTCGAAGAGCCCTGCGACGACTGCGGCGCGGACGAAGGGGAGCCCTGCGACCCCGAGTGCGAAAACTACGACGAGGAGCGCGACGGCGGGTACACCCGCGAGATCGAAGCCCCCTCCCAGTACGAGGAGCCGGTACCGCCCGGCTGGTAGAAGAAGGCCCCGCCGGGGCGGCGGATGGCACCGCCGCCCCGGACCCACTCGAAACCCCACCCACGGAGGAACCGTGAAGTTCACACTGGTCCACACCTTCCCCAACGGCACCGAGCGGCCCGTGTCCGTGCCGATGCCCACGATCGGCAAGGCCGCCGCACTTGCCGCCCAGTCGCTGCACGACAACCGGCGCGCAACCAAGGACGAGGCGCGCTCCTTCGCGGACCACCTGACGACCATGCCGGTCGGCCGGTCCCTCACGCACTGGCCGTCCCGATACGCCGCCCGTATCGAGTGCGCCGAGACGATCACGGCACCGGACCCGAGTTCTCTGCGCATCACCAAGGTCCAGAAGGTCACCGACCTCAACGACGCCGAAGCCGAGACGTGGGAGGTCCGCACCGGCGGCCCCCATTCCCTGCGGACGGTCTACCGGCGATGGGTCGCCGACGGTCACCACTGGGCCACCGCCGACCCCGTGATGCTCGACAGCGGGAGCTTCTTCACCGGCGGCGGACCGCGGCAGCACAAGGCCGGAGACCTCTACGCCTGGACCGTCCAAGGGGACGGCCGCAAGCGCCCCTTCTACATCCTCGCCCCGGAGCGACAGCTTCCCCAGGACGCTCCCACGAACGCGTTCCTCCTGCCCGCGAAGTAACCGGCTGACCCCGGCAGCCCGCCGGGAGACGCCCCCGACCGGACCCCGGTCCGCCCTGCCCGGGGCGGCGGTTGGCACCGCCGCCCCGGGCGCCACTCGAAACCCACACCCCCGACGAGAGGAACCACCTTGACCACCACGACCACCAGCACGCCCGCCGAAGAGCGCTACGAGATCGGCGTACGCAACGCCCGCGGCCGCTACCCCGTCACCGTCGACGGCCAGCCCGGCGGCGACATCCACCGCTTCCACGGAGAGTGGTACGCCCGCCCCCACGGCCACGCCGAGGAAAGCCGCCACGACGACCGCCACCAGGCCGCCGCGCACCTGGCCGACCTGGTCGACTCCGGCGACATCGACCCCGCGGCCCCTCCCGCCATCCCGGCCGCCCCCGCACAGGGCATCGTCCCGTGGCTCTCTCCGCGCCTGAAGCCCACCCGCCGCAACATCCTCAGCGCCGGAATCGCCCTCGGCCGTGTCGCCGAACTGGCCTGGCGCCCGGAGGACGAGCACGGGAACATCACCGGCTACCCGGGATCTGACAATCCGTGGGAACTGACGTGCTGTCTGGACGGGAAGGTCGTCGTCCGCTGGTGGTCGCACCTGCGCGGCCGCAATGGGGACAACACCCCCCGGCCGGTGTGGAGGCACGAGGGATGCATCGACTTCGAGGACCAGGCCGCGAAGGTCGCCGCCCTGATCGGCGAGCCCCCCGCCGTCTGCCCCTGCCAGGAGACCACCCACCCGACCACGGCCGAGCACATCGAGCAGCTGCTTGACCGAACCGAACGCGCCCGCAAGGCCGACGACGTCGACACCCTGCGGCCGCTGCTGACGCAGCTCCTCGCACCCTGCCCCGCCAGCAGCGCCCGCGCCGAGTCCATGAAGACCCTCCTGCCCAAGCCCAAGCCCAAGCCCAAGCCCAAGAACTGACCGACCCGGCTCCGGTGGGGCGGCGGCACATCCGCCGCCCCACCGCATCACACGGAGAGGAGCGCGATGCCGCGCGTCACCCGTCAGCACACCGTCGCCCACCACCTGGTCCAGGGCGGCCTCACCGACTTGAGACTCACCGAGGCCGCGCAGAAGAAGGACCGCCCCACTCTCTACCGCGCGGACGGATTCGCCGTCCGCAGCTACCGCGCCCCGGACGGCACCCCGCTCACGGTGGCCGGCGCCTACGGGCCGGACTGGGTCATGACCCGGGCCGAGATCCGAAACCGGCTCCAGCAGCCGTACATCCGGTACACCCTCACCGACGACGCCCCCGGCCTGGCCGACCATGAACAACTGGTCCGCTGGGCCACCGCCGAGGAACTCCAGGCCCGGAGGCGGGACGCGGCCGCCCGCCAGGCCCCGCTCCTCTCCCTGCTCCACCGTCAGCAGAAGGAGCAGAACGCCGAGGAAGCCGGGCAGTCCGCTCTGTTCTGAACCGACGGACCCGCACCACGCCCGCTAGCCCCGCTTCCCCCTCCCCTACAGGGGGAGGGGGAAGTCAGAAAATCCCAGCTCAGACCGTCTTTCCTGCTAGATGATCGGGCTCAAAGCTGGTAGTATTGAGCGTGTTGGAAGGGGATGGCACCCCGGCCAGCGCCACCACTCGAAACCCGTACAACGAAAGGCATTCCCATGACCGAAAACCCTGCAAAGGACGCCCTCACCATCACCCACACCCGCGCCGACGGCACGATCCTCACCGGCTCCCGCAAGGGGGACGGCGTCTTTGAGATCGTGCGGCATCACGGCTTCTGGTTCTCGCGGAACGTGGACGGCCTCTACATCCGGCGTTCACAGGACAAGGAAGCCGACATGTGGCGGATCAACCGGGCGGCCGAGGCACTGCGCGCGGCTGGCCACGAGGTCACGATCGAGATCGACGAGGACCGCCGCCGGTCCTTCGCCGAGGCCGAGGCCGCCCGCGAGGAGCGCGCGGACGAGCGGGCCGACCGGTTCAGCGACCGCGCGGGCCGGGCCGTCGCCTCGGCTGATGGCCGGCGAGCGGCCGCAGACCAGCTCTCGCAGCGGTTCGAGGGGGGCCAGCCGATTCTGGTCGGCCACCACAGCGAGGGCCGCGCCCGCCGCGACGCCGCGCGGATCGACAACAACATGCGGAAGTCGTTCGAGGATCGCGACCGCGCGGGGTACTGGTCGGATCGGACCCGGGCGGCCGAAAACTATGCGGCGTACCGCAACGACCCGCACCGCACGTTGCGGCGGCTGGAGAAGCTGCGGGCCGACCTGCGTGGGCAGGAGCGGCACCACGCGGAGGCCGTCGAGAAGGGTTACAGCTCGGTCGACCGGCACGCCCGGAACATCCAGGATTACACCGAGGAGATCGCCTACTGGGAGGCGATCGTCGAGAAGGCCAAGGCCGAAGGCGTCAAAGTCTGGGGGCCCGGCGACTTCGCACCCGGCGACTTCGTGCGATACCTCGGCGACTGGTACGAGGTGGTCAGGGTCAACCCCAAGTCGCTGTCCGTCGCGTGGAACCTGCGGCTTGCCCCGAAGCAGGTGATGAGCGCGGAGGACGCCACTTTCGACGGCGGCCGGGTCGGCACGCACACCGCGGACTACACGAAGGTCCGGGCGCGATGCCCCGGGGAGGCGATGCGCGCGTTCCTCGCTGACGGCAAGGTGCCCACTCTCCGCGGGGCCCGGGAAGCCTCCGAGGCCACACCGGCGAGCGCGGTCCGCGAGGCCCTGGCCGCCAAGCCGAAGCCGAAGAAGAAGCGCAGCGACCCGAAGATTCCGAAGCGGGTCAAGGTCGAATGCAGGTGGAACGCCACCGAGGCAACTCTGACGTGGCTGAACGGGAACAACCAGCCGCACAAGGCCCACCAGCCGGTAACGATCACCGCGCCGGACGGGGTGAAGTTCACTGACTCGGTGTGGTCGAAGCCGCTGCTGGCCGAGGTCGCCGCCCTGCTGGCCACCGCCGGGTACGCGTACTCGGGCGGCGGGTGGAGCGGTGGCCCCGGGCGGGGCCTGGTGCGCGCCATCGAGCCCGCTCCGGCGGCAGAGCCCGAGCCCCCCGCCGTCGAGGAGGAGCCCCCGGCGGCCGCACCCGCGCCGGAGCCCGTCGAGCACCAGGAGCAGGCCGAGCAGGCTCCGGCCGTCGAGGAGCGGGCGCCGGCGGCCGAGACGTGCCCCATGTGTCATTCCAGCCGCTGGGACCCCGAGGCGCGCGTCTGTGCCCACTGCTACCACAGCCCGACGGTCAGGCCGACCGGTGCGCCCCCCGCCGCGGAGGGGCAGGAGGCGCAAGCCATGGTGCTCATCGTCTCGAAGAACACCCGCCGGGCCCGCAAGCGCGCCCTCTGGGCGATGACCCGCCGCGAGGCGCAAGCGGTGTGCGGCGACTCCCGCACGTCGGGCCGTTCGTACATCCTCACGTTCTCCGACAACCCCGGCATCGAAGGGGCCGACTGGGAATGGGTGCCGGACAACGGGAGCCTTGACCCGGTCCTTGAAGACCTGGGCATCACCCCGCGCCGCGAGTGGGCCGCCGTTCCGGCGGGCGCGGCAGCCGGAACGGAGTAGGAGCCAGCCGGGGACCGGCCGCCGCCATCGGCGGCCGGTCCCCGGTGCTCGACTCGTCCCCCGGTGTCCGGCACCCTTGGAAATCAGGCGCTAAGCTGGTAATATTGAACTCGTTGGGAGGGGGTGGCACCCCGACCAACGTCACTCCATCGAAACCCACCGCAGGAGATGCGATGCAGATGAACGATCGAACCGAGTTGATCACTGCGGACTGCCTGATGCGCAACGACCGAGTCGTGATCAACAGCGACGAGCTGCCCTATCTCGTGGATGCGGTCACGGACATGCCGAACGGTCGAGTCCGCGTCACCTACTCCTCTGGCGACGCCGTCGAATACGCGACCGGGGAGCAGGTCGCAGTCATCGACTGAATCAACGCCGGGGGCGGCGGATGGCACCGCCGCCCCCGGACGCACTCGAACCCCCACCCCGGACGGCACCATGCACCGTCCACACTCATCAGCCCCTGACGCGGGGTGACGCGGCGCGCGGGCAGTGGCAAAAACGCGGGCCGGTTACCCGCGTCGCCAGGGCGGCCGGGGGTGAACCGTCACTGTCCTCCCTCTGCCCCTATCCGTTACTTCCGCCCGCCTGCGGGCGGAAACCGCGCCCGTACCCACGAACTGCCCGCTCTCACCGGGGCGGTGGATGGCACCACCGCCCCGGTCCCCTCGAAACCCCGCACCGAACCGGAAGGAACCCATGACCGCCACCCCGTACACCGTCGACGACAGCACCCTGACCCTCGCTCTCGACGACGCCCACGAACGCCTCCAGCGCGCCGAGGACCGACTGGCCCGCATCGCGTGCGCGCACATCGCCGCCGCCGTCCGCGACATCCTCACCGACCATGACCCGGACGCACCGTTCGACGCCGCCCACCTCCGTCTGATCCGACAGCGGGGCACTGCTCATGTGCTGAGCACCGACGGCACGTACTGGACCACCAGCGGAGAGCAGCGCCGCATCGAGCCGTCCGACCTGACGGACGACGGTCTGCTCGGCTGGACCAACCAGCTGCACGAGGGCAACCGCCCCGTATGGCTGCCCCTGTGCAAGCACGAGGGGCCCATCGGTGAGGCAGTCGGCTACCGGCTCGACCTCACCCAGGCCGCCCACCTCCCCGAAGAGGCCAACCAGACGGCCAGGTTCGCCGAGATCCGCGCCCGCCTGGCCGCCGCGACCCGCGCGCCCTGGTCCGCCGAGGAGTTCGTCTACACCCGAGACGGCGGCCTCGTCGACGCCGATCACCCCGAGGCCGTGCACACCGACTTTGTCGTCACGGACGCGGACGACATGCGCGTGGCCGAGATCGCCGTCAACCACGACGGCCCCGAAGACACCGAGACTCCCGCCGAGGACATCGCCGACTCCCGCGCCAACGCCGAGCTCATCGCGTACGCCCCCGAGGACCTGCGGTTCCTGGTCGCCCACCTGGACCACCTGTGCGGAGGCGAGGACGCCGAGGCCCTCCACCAGCGCGGGCACTGCGGGCACTGCGGCACCACCCTCTACACCTCCGCCCTGAGCGAGGCCCCCGCCTCACGCGACGGCGACACCCAGTGCGAGGGCAGGCGCACCTGGCTCGGCTTCCCCCTTCAGCACGTCCTGCGCACCTAACCGCCCCGCCCCGGGGGCGGCGGTTGACACCGCCGCCCCCGGGGCGCTCGAACCCCGACCGCACGAGGAGGAAGAGCGTGCCCGGCATCCGCTACGCACCCGACAGCGTCCTGATTCCCACCACACCCGGGGCCCTCCTGGAGTGGGCCGCCGCGCACATCGCGCGCGTCGGGATCTACCAGAGCCGCCACAGCCTGTTCAGCGGCCCCGGCCGACTCATCAACCGGCGGTGCTCCGTCGGCGGCGCCCTCGACGTCGCCGCCGGCCGCGACCGCATGACCCCCGGCCGCGAGTACGACCTGGACGCCGTCGCCGCCGTCCTCGAAGAGGCGTACCGCGTGCTCGCAGACCACCTGAACGGCGCCCCTGTCCAAACCTCCGAGGGCACCGACCCGAAGAAGTGGCGCCGGGTGATCGTCCACCAGTGGAGCCTGGCCCGCGGCCGCACCGCCCAGGAGGCGGCCGCCGCGCTGCGCGCGGCGGCCGAGCTCGCCGACGCTGCGCACCGCCTCTTCTGAACGCCCCCTGTCCGGGGCGGCGGTTGGCACCGCCGCCCCGGACCTCTCGAAACCCGATTCATCCGAGGAGAACCCGACCGTGCACTCCAGCACCCGCCCCGCCGCCGACCCGGCGGAGAAGTCCGACACCGTCCGCTGCACCTGCTGCGGACTCCACAAGCCCCTTGTCTCCGGCGCCGTCATCGACCACCGCCCTACCCGCACCGCCACCGCCGACTGTCCGGGGAGCGGCGCCCGCCGCCGCACCGGCGCCGAGCGTGCCGAGGGACGCCCGCACCTGGGCGCAGGCCGCCGACGCACGCCGCCCGCCGGCGCTGCCGCTGACCCGCGGGCCGCCGCCCTGGACTACGCCGCCCAGGCCGCCGCCGCGCGGTAGTCGACGGCGGCCGCGCCGACAGGTCCCGTTCAATACCCGCCGAGCGAGCGCCCGACGGTCTACGCGCCGTCGGGCGCCGGCCGCACCCCGCAACATCCCCCGGCGCGCAGCGACTCCCCGCCGCGCCGCCGTCCGTCACCCACGAGAAGGAGCTCCCCCTGTCCACGCCCACGCCCGTCTTCCTCCCCCTGGAGGTGGTCAAGCCCCAGCCTTTCGGCGGCCGCCCGATGCACGACGTCGTCCAGGAGCTGCTCGACGAGATCCGCGAGCTCTACCGTGCCGACGACGTGCCATGGTGTGTCGGCTATTCCGGCGGCAAGGACAGCACCTTGATCCTCATGCTGGTCTGGATGGCGCTGGCCGGCCTGCCCATCGAGCAGCGCACCAAGACGGTGTACGTCATCAGCACGGACACGCTGGTGGAAAACCCCGTCGTCGCCGCCTGGGCGAACCGGTCGCTAGACGCGATGCGGGCCGCGGCCGCCGAACAGCAGTTGCCGATCGAGCCGCACCGCCTCACTCCGAAGCCGGAAGACACCTTCTGGGTCAGCCTGATCGGCCGCGGCTACGCCGCACCCCGGCCGAAATTCCGCTGGTGCACCGAAAGATTGAAGATCAAACCATCTAACGCGTTCATCCAGAACGTGGTCAGCGAGCACGGCCAGGTGATCCTCGTCCTGGGTATCCGCAAGACCGAGAGCCAGGCCCGCGGCCGCGCGATGCGGCGCCACGAGAAGGGCCGCGTCCGCGACCGGGTCAGCCCGCACGGCAGCCTCCCCAATTCCCTCGTCTACAGCCCCATCGAAGCGTTCACGACCGATGAGGTCTGGATGGCGCTGATGCAGTACCGAAACCCGTGGGGGCACTCCAACAAGGACCTCCTGGCGATGTACCGGGGAGCCTCCGCCGACAGCGAATGCCCGCTCGTGGTGGACACCTCCACCCCGAGCTGCGGAGACAGTCGCATGGGCTGCTGGACCTGCACGATGGTCGAGCAGGACAAGAGCCTGGCCGCGATGGTCACCAACGACGAAGAACTGAGCTGGATGCGTCCGCTGCTCTCCCTGCGCGACGCACTCGACATCGAGGACGACCGGCACCTGCGTGACTTCCGGAAGATGAACGGATCACTGCTCGTCCATCGCGACCGCCTGGTCCACGGGCCGTACCTCCAGAGCGCACGGGAGGACTGGCTGCGGCGCCTGCTGCGGGCCCAGACCTGGATTCGGTCCCACGGCCCGGACTACGTCAGCGACCTCACGCTGATCACGCTCGATGAACTGCACCTGATCCGCCGCCTCTGGGTCTTTGACAAGCACGAGGTCGAGGACAGCCTGCCGCTGATCTACGCGGAGGAGACCGGCGAGCCGTTCCCCGGCCGGCCGCTGGACGAGTCGATCAGCTTCAACGCGGCACAGCCGATGATCGAGGTGCTGCGTGAGGTGTGCGGCGAGGACGAGCAGCACTACCTCCTTCTCCGCTCCCTCCTGGAGACCGAGCGCGTCTACAACACGATGCAGCGCCGGGCCGGGCTGCTCGGTGCCCTGGAGGGTGTCCTGAGGAAGCATTCATTCGCCGACGAGGAGGAGGCCCTGGCTTTCGCCCAGTCACGCCGCGCCGTCCGTCCCGACCGTGACGAACAGCAGCCGCTGTTCTGACCTCCGGCGGGGCCACCGCCGAACACCGTCGGCGGCCCCGCCGGCACCAATTCCGGCCCCCGACTTCCCACGCCTGGCCCAAGTGCGGTATTTTTTTCAATGTTGGTTAGGGTGGCACCTTGCCGGCGCCGCTCTATTGCACTCGAAACCCATACCAAGGAGCACCACACCGATGATCCCCCATGGAGTCACTCCCGTTGACGACCGGGCTGCGGCCGACATCTTCGGCTACAGCCTGGGCTACTGGAAGGACAAGAAGCACTGGACGGAAATCCCTGGCCTGAAGCTCCTCAACCGCAAGGGCACCCGCCGGCGGATCTACTCCAAGGAGCAGCTGATCGCCGCGCAGATGCAGGAGGCCCGTGCCAGGCGCGACAACGAGATGCCGAAGTTCGACCTCCCCCCGGTGCCGGCCGGTGAACACCCCTACGACCTGCTCGACCTGGAGGAGTCCCGCCTGGCCGTGCCGGAGGAGCGCCGGGTCACCCCGAGCACCTGGCAGACCTACAAGTACGGCACCAAGACCCGGCTGCCTGAACGCGACTTCAACCTCGGCGGGAAGGAAGTGGACGGCGAGGTGGTCGGCGGTGACGACTTCTGGTTCCGGAAGACCATCCTCGACTGGGACGCCAACCGCCCCGGGCCCGGGAGCGTGCCCGGCCGCGGCCGCAAGGTCGGCAGCAAGAACGCGGCACCGCGGCGCCTGACGCCGGAAGCGCAGGAGCGCCGCGACCGTACCCGCCAGCTGCTCGACGAGAACCCCACGCTCACCGCGGCGAAGCTCGCCGAGGAGCTGGGGGTCCACCCCGTACACGCGGAACGTCTGCTGAGTGCGGCCCGCAAGGAGAGCAACAGCGTGCCCTTCGCCACCCAGCAGGCACAGGAGCGCCGGAAGCGCACCCGTCAGCTGCTCGATGAGAACCTTCACGGGCTTACCGCGTCGAAGCTCGCCGAAGAGGTGGGGGTCACACAGGGGTACGCGGAACGTCTGCTGCATGCGGCCCGCCAGGACAAGCTCCGCGAGCTCCTGGCGAAGCGGCCTGAGCTGACCGTTGAGGATGTCCAGGCCACGTTCGGCTTCAGCGTCACCGCGCACGCCCGCACGCTGCTCGACAAGGTCCGCGAGGAATCCGCCGAGCAGTGAGCCCCCGCCGGCCGGGCCCTGGCAGGATGATGATCGCCAGCACCGGACGAGCGGGGGAGCACGGTGGGCGAGAGCACCGAACAGGCACGGGCGTACGTAGACGAGCGCAGCATTCTGGTACCGCACGGATGCCGCTACTGGCTCCGGAGCCTCACGACGGACGGCTACGCAAAGGCCGTCGTGACCGAAGCCGGCCGCGAACGCACCGTACGGGTGCACCGGTGGCTGATGGAGCAGGTGCACGGACCGCTCCCGCCACGCGCGATCACCGCGCACAGCTGCAACGAATCGTTGTGCGTGCACATCGACCACCTGTCGCACGCGACGCAGCGCACGAACATGCGGCAGATGTCCGACCAGGGCCGTGCGGCCGGGCGGGCACATCTCGGGTACGCCGACACACGCGGCTCGCTCGGGCGGGCGCAAGCGATCCAGGCCGCACTGCGCCAAGGGCTCGATCTGGAGGCGCTGGCCGCCGCAATGCTGGAGGGCGAGGCACGTCCGCTCGTCCGCAAGGCCCTGGCGGCCGGGTACGACGCGAAGTCGTATCTGGCCGCCGTCCGAGCATCCGACCCAAGCGCTGCGTTCGTCCCGCTCTTTCCGGCAGACGCCACCGACGAAGCTCCCGAAGCGCTGGACGACGACGGACAGATGTTGCTGTTCTGAGCTGCCGCGAACGTTCCCCCCGCAGTAACGCCGAAGGCCCCGCCCTGGCGGATGGGTAACCATCCGAGGGAGGGGCCTTCGGCGCTGGTAAACGAGTTCAGCCAGTCGCTCCTGGCGGAAGGGTTGCCGCCTCAGCGGTCTCCGGTGAACCGTCCTGGGAGGGGACCGTCACCGGCCCACCGGGCGGCGGGAAGTTGTAGGCCGCCGGAGCCTCATCTGTCTCTGTCTGCGGCGCCACACCGGTCTCGGACAGTGCTGGCCCCTCCTTGCCGCCGGGCGGCGCGGCCGCGGCCGGAGTGAACTCGGCCGCAGCGACTGCACCCGTGCTCTGCTCGGCGAGGGCAGCCACCGTTTTGTCGAAGTTCCGCTTCGCTGTCCGGACCTGAGCCACCGACATGCCCAGACGCTCCGCTGCCTGCTGGGCGTGAACGTCGGTGTCGAGCATCTCGACCACAAGAGCGTCGATCTGCTCCCGCTTCTGCACCAGCTGTCCGTCGCGCTCCTCGCGCAACTTGGCGATGCGCCGCTCGGTCTCCTCGTCGAAGGTTTCGATCTCCTCCTGGAGCAAGATCGCTTTCTCAGCGATGCGGAGACGCTCGTCTTCCTGTGCGCGGAACCGGGCGGCCTTCTCCCGCGCCGTCTCTCGTGCCTGTACCGCCCTGGAGCTTCGCCGCTGCTTCTGCGTCATGTGCTGCTGCACCTCCGTGTCGTGTGACTACTCGGCACATTCTGCCTGGCCCGATCCCCGGGGCCGGTGGTGCCCGCGCGATGTAACGCCCGTGGTGGCGCGGGGCACCGCGCGGAGGAGCTGCACCTGCCGCCGCACCGGTACCGCCAATGCGGCGGAGGGCCGGACGTCCGGCCCGGGTGCGCCGGGCCACGCACCGTGCGATTCCTGGCGGATGGGTGGCGGTGCGCACGGTGGTGCACGGGCATCCGCACTGTGAGCGCCGTTGCCTGGTGCGGTCGGCTCCGGGGCCGACCGCACCAGGCGCACGGCCGTACCGCACGTGGTGATTCGCGCGGCCGGTGCGGGGAGTTGCACCTGTCGCCGCACCGTCACAGCTGTTGCGGCGGTGACGCGGTGCACGGGCAGGGTGCACCGCACCGCGCGGCTGCGCCGCGCGGTGCGGTGCGGGAGCTCGGTGCGGGAGTGCCGCATTGCGGTCGCACGAGCTACGCCGGTGCGACCGCAATGTGGTGCACGGAGCGAGTGCACCGCGCGCCTCCGTGCCGACTGCGGGTGCCTCGCACCACCGAGCGGCCGACGCTGGTGACGCGCTGCTGGCGCGTGACGCCACGCCGTCTCGGCGCAGCATGTGACGCGCCCACAGGTGAGATCGCACGAGCGGCTTTCCACAGCCGTGTCCGGAGGACCCGACTATGGAAAGCCGCCAGACAAGTCTGTGACCGTATTGATCTTGAAGCGCGTTGCCGTCCGCCTCATCGTGATCGTCGCAAGCTCCTCCACGATTCGTCTGGACGCGCAACGCGCTTCAAGATCAATACGGTCACACCTCAGGCATTATGAATGTGCCAGGGTTTGTACCACGCCCGTAAAGATCGTAGTCCGGGTAAGATCACGCCATGATGACCGTCCACCTCCTCAGCGCGGGGGACGGGTATGCGTACTACATCCGCGAGACAGCCAGCGCCGATGAACAGCGCGAGCGCGGTGAGGAACTGGGCGACTACTACGCCGCCAGCGGTAACCCGCCGGGCATCTGGATGGGGTCCGGCATCGACGCCTTGGGCGTCTCGGGAGCTGTCAGCGAAGCCCAGATGAAGGCCCTTTTCGGTGAGGGGCTGCACCCCGATGCGGAGCAGATCATCGCCGAGCGCATCGCCGCCGGCTACACGTCGAAGCAGGCGCTGCGGGCCGTGAAACTGGGCCGCCGGTACATGCAGTTTGTGCAGAAGGACACGCCGTTCAGCCGGATGCTGAATGAGGAGAGCGAGCGGTTCCTACGGCAGGAGCTGAGGGAGCCGAACGCGAAGGAGCGGGCCGAGATCCGGGGCCGGGTCGGGGCGGTGCAGTTCCGTTCGGAGCACGGCCGCAGTCCGGAGTCGAAGGAGGAGCTGGGCCGCTTCATCAAGCTCCAGGAGGGCGGCAAGCAGCGCAATGCGGTCGCCGGTTTCGACTTGGTGTTCACTGCCCCTAAGTCCGTCTCTGTGCTGTGGGGGCTGGGCGATGAGGGTGTGCGTCAGGCGGTCGAGCAGGCCCATGTGCAGGCCATCGGTGAGACCTTGGGGTGGCTGGAGCAGAAGGCCACAATGACCCGCACTGGTGTCAACGGCATCGCCCAGGAAAACGTCGCCGGTGGGCTGGTCGCCACACGCTTCCGGCACTACGACAGTCGCACCGGTGACCCGCTTCTCCATGATCACGTCGTTGTTTCCAACAAGGTCATGGGCTTGGATGGCAAGTGGCGAAGCCTGGACAGCAAGCTGCTGTACGCGCAGAACGTCCCGGCGAGTGAGTACTACAACCTGCGCGTCATGGAAGCGGTCTGCGAGAGCCTGGGGCTGCGGGCGGAGGCCCGCGAAGTCACCCCTGGCAAGCGTCCCGTCATGGAGATCGCGGGCGTAGGAACGGACCTGATCGAAGCTCATTCCAGCCGCTCCAAGAGCATCAAGGAACGCACTGTCGAGCTGGTGGCGGAGTACCGGGAGAAGTTCGGACACGAGCCGTCGAGCAAGACGCTCACGGCGCTGATGCAGCAGGCCACACTCGAAACACGGCCCGACAAGGGAGCCGCCCGCCCGCTGGCCGAGCTGCGTACGGAATGGCGTGAAGCAGCGGTCGAAGCATTCGGTGCCGACCGTGTCGACCACCTTCTCCAGAACGCTCGGGCAGCCGCCGCCAAGACTCGCCCCAGCGCGGAAGCCGTGCCGCACCTCGATGTGCACAGGGCCGCCCGGGAGGTCCTGGAAACGGTCTCGGACCACCGGAGCGTGTGGGGCCGGCGGCAGGTACTTGCCGAGGCCCGGCGCTGGGTTATGCAGGCCACGCGTGGGGCTGCACCGAGTGGTGATCTGGCCGAGAGAATCACCACTCGGGTACTCGCCGCAGAGGTCATCGACATCACCCCGGCCGACCTGAACCCGGCGTTCGCACCCCTGATGAGGGATGACGGAACGAGCATCTACCGCCGCCGTGAAACCGAGCTCTACACCTCTACCGCAGTGCTCGCGGCGGAGGACCGGATCGTCTCAGCGGCACGGACACAGGTCATCCCGGCGGTATCCGCCGAGGTCTATGAACGCGTCGAAGCCGCCTATCAGCAGGCGAACCCGGAGCGGCGTCTTGACGCCGGTCAGCGTGAGCTCGCCCGCACCTTCGCCACCAGTGAACAGCTCGTCGCCGCAGGCATCGGACCGGCCGGTGCAGGCAAGACCACCGCCATGCGCGTAGCCGCCGACGCCGTACGGGAAAGCGGCGGCCGCGTCATCGGACTGGGCCCCTCAGCCCGCGCTGCAAGTGAGCTGTCCAACGGCCTGGACGCCCCCGCTTACGTCCTTCACGAATGGCTCGGAGCCCGTGAACGCCTGCAACAGGGCCAGCGTGTCCGCGCTGAGTTCCAGCTCAACGCAGGGGACGTCATCGTCGTCGACGAGGCAGGCATGGCGGGCAGCAAGCGCCTCGCTGCCATCGTCGCCGACGCCCAGGCCGCGGGCGCACTGGTCCGCCTGATCGGAGACCCCTTCCAGCTCTCCGCCGTCGAGTCCGGCGGCGCTCTGCGACTCCTCGCCAACACCGTGCACGTGGTGGAACTTGAGAGCCTCCACCGCTTCCGGACCGCAGGAGAAGGAGCCGCCTCCCTGGCCCTGCGCAGCGGCGAGCCGGAAGACGCATGGACCTGGTACCTGGACAACGAACGTGTCGTCGCCGGTACCCGCGAGCAGATGCTGCACGCGATCTTCGCGGACTGGCAGGCCGACATCGAGCAGGGTCATACCGCGCTGATGATGGCGGACGACAACGCCAGTGTGACGGAGCTGAACACCCTCGCCCAGGCGTACCGGATGGGCGCCGGGCAGGTCGATGCCGGGCAAGCCGTCGACCTGCCCGACGGCCTCCAGGCCCACCGCGGGGACATGATCGTCACCCGTAAAAACGCCCGGACCAACGTGCTGCGAGGTGGCAAGGACTTCGTCAAGAACGGTGACCAGTGGGTGATCGAGGCGATCCAGCAGAACGGCGATCTGGCCGTCCGGCACACCGACCACGGCGGCCGCACCGTGCTGCCGGCGGACTACGTCAACTCCTTCGTGGAGCTCGGCTATGCGAGCACCGGACACCGGGGCCAGGGCGCCACCGTCGACACCGGTAGCGGGCTGTTCACCCGCGCCACGAGCCGGGAATCCGCCTACGTACAGACCACCCGCGGCCGTCAGCAGAACCGCATCTACGTCGTCCTGGACGAGGGTCAGACGATGCGGGACGTACTCGACACCATCGCCCAGACCCAGCGTGCTTCGGTGTCCGCCACCGAGGCCATCCGGGCCGAGCAGGATCGCGAGTGGGGCATCCCACAACTGGCCGCGCAGTACACCGACGTCCACGCCCGCGCCCTGGCGCTGCGCTACCAGAGCATGGCCCGGTCCGTGCTGGGAGAGAGCGCCGAGTCCCTCATCGCCGAGGACGCATGGCCCGCCGTGGAGCGTGCGCTGCGGGACGCCGAGCGGGCGGGCTTCGCCCCCGAGCGCATCCTCTTCAGCGCGTACCACGAGCGGGATTTCTCGGACGCCGAGGACAACGCCGCGGTGCTGAGCTGGAGGCTCGACAACCACGTCGATGACGCCCGGTCGGTCCTGCGACGTCTGGAAGAACAGGGCACCACCCGGCCGCTGCGCGACCTGACGGACGACCAGCTCGGCCGTCTCGCCGAACGCGCGGCGGAGCGCAGGACCCAGGCCCTGGAGACGCTGCACCGGGCCGACGCGCGGGTGGCCAACCAGCCGCGCCCGGTGGTCGTCGACGGCCTTCCCGTCCCGGCCTGGCCGGGGCGTCAGTACGGAGAGCTGAGCCGTCTCCAGCTCTCCCAGGCCATCGCCGAAGCCCGTCGCGATACCCGCCTGGCCGCCCTGTCGGTGACCCGCGCCCTGCGCGAGGGACGGATCGACAACGTCTCAGCCCTGCGTGAGGGGCAGGACGAGAGCGCCGCCGCGCTGCGCGAGGACCGGACCGCTTTCGTGGCGGCCCGCCGCGCGGACGCCCGCGAGGCGGCAGCCCGTCTGCACGCACTGAAGGACGAGCAGCGGGTGCGGGGCGCGATGACCTGGCGAGACCGGTCCCGCGAAGAATGGCAGCGCGAACCCGGCCCCGGCCGTGCGCACACCGCCGGCATGGACGGCGAGAGCGTGGCCGCAGAGATGCGCGCCAATCTGTACGGACAGGACGAGGCGCAGCAGAGGCTGAGCCGGGCGGAACTGGTTGACCAGCGGGTCCGGGCCGAACAGCGGCTTCGCAGGTTGCTGCCTGACGCGCCCGAGGCCGTGGCTGACCACACTGGCCCGCTGCCGGAATGGCTCGCGCCGCGCGAAGTTGAGCGCGACCAGCACACCCCCGTGGCCTGGATCGAGCATCTGGACGTGCGACGTCAGATCATCGACGAGCGCCTGGCGCAGACCGGCCGCGCACTGGCCGCGGACCCGCCCGGCTGGGCGAGCACACTTGGTCCGGTGCCGCCCCGGGACACCGAACTGCGCGCCGCATGGGAACGCGCGGCGGCTCTCGCCGACGCCTGGCGTACGCAGCGACGGGTGCGCCCGACGCAACCGGGCATCGGCGAACAGCCCGGCGGCCGCGACGCGGCGGCATGGCAGGCACTTCAGGAACAGGTTGCCGAAGTCGGGCGGCGTGCCCGTGCCACCGCGTCCGCCGCTCAACGAGGCGAGGCCCTGGCGGCCGCCGCCCGAGCGGCCGGGGAACCCACCGCCGAGCTCGCCCCCGAGCCCGTAGCTGTCGCCGTGGCAGAAACGACGGCCGCTGACGAGCGGCAGGAGGCTGCCAACACCACCGAGCCAGAGCGTGAGACGGCACCGGTACCGGATCGTTCGGCCGACATCCAGCACGACCTTGACGACGACGTCGACACCCCGGCGCCGGAAGAGGCCCGTGCGGTCGACGACGCGGTGCAGGTCCCCGAGCCGGAGCAGGACCCCCGTGCACTGAGTGCCGACGACGTCCAGCTCGACACCGCTGAAGAGGTCCGGGCTCCCGAGCTGGAGCTGGAGGCCGAGCGGGCGGCCGATGCCGGTGACGTCCAGGTCGATCCGGTCGAAGAGGTCCAGGCGCCCGAGCCGGAGCAGCTGCGTGCTGCGGTTGCCGGGGAGCGGACGGCCGATCCCGAAGAAGTGCAAGAGCCCACCACCGCGGCGTACGACGCGGACACCACTACACAGGAGGAGGACGCCCGGCGAGAGGACGGCCAGGAGCCCGAACAGCGCCGTCCCTACGGTGATACGCCCGACGCCGAGCTGGGCGAGACGCTGGCCTACTACGTCGAGGCCGCCGATTCGGCGCAGGCGCTTGCTGCCGCTCAGGAGGCGAAGGCGGCCGAACTGCTGGCCGCACTGGAGCCCGGGGGAGCGGTCGAGCGCACCGTCGACGAGCGCGCGGCCCGCGTCCAGGCCATCGAGAACCTGCGGGAGACAGCCAGCCAGATCCCTGTGCTGGAGGCCACCGATCTCCGGCAGCGCCAGCAGGCTCAGGCTCTTGAGGACCGTCTCGCGGAGACCGCTCGGTTCGGTCGGCCCGCCGTGCGCGGTGACGAACGGGTGCAGCTTGAGGAACGCCTGATGACGTTGCGCGCGCAGCAGGAACAGCTCGCCTCGCAGATCACTGCTGCACGTCAGAGGCAGGCCGAGAACGAGCGGGTAGCAGGGAACCCGCGGGAGCACGACGAGGTTCTCGCCGCCTGGCAGCGTGCCGGCGGATCGCGGGAGGCGGTCCTGGAGCGGACGCTCGCCGCGCGGCAGCGACGTGCCGACTCGGCGGTGACGGAAGCCGCCGCCACGCGGCGCGACGTCGGGCAGTTCGATGCGGCCGCGGCCACGGTTCGCCAGGAGATGAACCGGCGTGACGGGCAGCCGTACCAGCAGCGCATCGCCGAGGACGCCCGCCGCATTCAGGCCCAGCAGGCCGTGCTTCAGCAGCAGGTTCAGGCCCAGCAGGCCGCGCGGCCGGGCCCCGAGGACCAGCAGAACCGCAGCGGTCCCAAGCGGTAGGCGTACGGCGAAGGGCCCCACCGGGAACGATCTCCTGGTGGGGCCCTTCGCCGTACGAGAGGTGTTCAGCCCTTCTGCTGGCCGGCTTCGGTCCGGGCGGCGCGGGCCTTGGCTTCGGCCTCGGCTGCTTTCGCCATGCGGTGGGACAGAGCATGAGCGGGGTGCACAGGCGGCTCGGCAAGGAAGGCCGCAGGCTCGTCCGCCCACTGCGTGAACGCCTCACCGTCCGTCAGTGGCACCTTGGGCGGATCGGTGTGGACACTTTGGCAACTGGCGGAGTTCAGGCGGGGTAGGAAGCTGTAGAACTCTTTGATCCAGTCGACTTCACCTCGCAGACCGACCTTGGAGGGATCGCCGGCGTAGGTGCGCGCCCAGCCCACATAGAGGGCCGTGAGCTGCTCCAGGATGCGAGGGTGGCGATACCAGCACTTGGCGATCTGGCTGCGGACCTCGTAGGTCTCGATGACCCAGTCGACCCACAGCACAAGCTCGCCCAGTCGGGTCTCCCGCTCGCCGACCGGCATGTTGGCCCATACCCACCGCTGAGGCGGATCGGGCTTCTTCTCCGACGCTCCCCCTGGGGCGGGCGCGCTCGCGGGCTCTTCGGTGTCTGTCGTCTCAGCCATGACGTGCCTCCAAAACCGGGTCCTGCGCCTTGTCCAGGGACACCGGTGGTTCGGGTCGCTCCAGCCAGGCCCGCAGGTCTTCGTCCCGCCAGGTCAGGCGCATGTTGGTCCTGATCGGGCGGAGGTTGAAGTACTGGGCGATGGCGGTGAACTCCGGGATCTGTTGCAGTTCGTGGACCGGCAGCAGGTCCTTGTCCGTGGGCTGGGTGGACGTCGAATTGCGGCCGCCGCTGTTGGAGCGGGTGGTGCGTTCGACTTCCTGCTTTCCGTAGAGGTAGTTGAAGTACTTCAGGGTGTCGGGGTCGGCGAGACCCGGCAGAAGCATCCGCAGTGTGGAAGCAGAGATGACGGTGCCTGCCCCTTCGCGGCCCACGCGTGCGGTGAGCTGGGAGAGGTCGTGCCAGATCGTCAGCATGGCGATTCCCATGCCGCGCCCGGTCGTGAGGATGGTCGGCAGCTTCGGGTAGCGCAGGACGTTGCCGGCTTCGTCGATGAAGCAGCCCAGCGTCTTGTCCAGCGGCTTGCCGTTCTGCTCGAAGCGCCTTTCCGCAGCGTGGATGACCGACGCGATGAGTGCAGTGAACAGCGGGGCGAAGCGTTCCGCGTTCGACGGCGAGGCGACCAGGACGAGCGTCGCGTTGTCGTCGAGCAGCTGCTCGGCGGTGAAATCCGTCGTCGCCGACACCTCCCGCACATTGTTGTTGCGGTAGACGGAGGCAATCACGTTCAACGTGAATTGGACTGAACCGGCGCCGTCTTCGTGCAGCTTCAGCCACGGCTGCGCGTAGTCCAGCGCGACCTCGGGGTGGTCGGGTTCGAGGATGGCCCGGACGTGATCGACGGCGTCCTTGCCCAGTGCCAGCCACTCCCGGAAGGCACGGATGCCGCCCTTGGAGATGTTCGCCGCCAGCAGCAGACCGGCGAGGATGGCGCGGGCCTGGGCGATCCACGGCTCGGCGCGCGGGTCGTAGTGCTTCTGGGCGGCATCCGCCATCCACTCCGCCATCAGCTCTGCGCTGTCGGCATCGTGCGAGTAGTCGACGGCAGACCAGTGGGCGCTCGTCCGCCCGTTGGGCAGTCCTGCCGGCGCGATGACGTGCACCGGGCCCAGATGCTTTCTGCTGTTGTAGATGGCCTCCAGGTCGGCCGCCTTGGTCGTCGTACACACCACGGGGCCCTGCCATTCCGCGACGTTGCCCAGCAGCAGACCGGTCGTTTTCGCACTGCCCGGCGGCCCGAAGGCAATGGCGGACGCGCTGCGTTCGGTCACAGCGACGATCTTCTTCGTGAGCTGCCCGCGGCCTGCCGTGATCCGGTCGGGCCGCTCCTCCGGCTTCTCGGGGACGGCCATCTCACGCTCTGTCGCCTTGCCGCCCCACTTGGCGCCGCCCAAGTGCGACTTCCTTCCCCCGAAGCCCCGCAGCAGGAGCGCCGCGGCGACGATCAGCAGGACCAGCAAAACGACGGCCACGAGCCAGAACGCCCAGGTGGGCGGTGCCGGTTCATAGACCGACCCGGGCCCCCGGGCGACGCTCAGCAGGACGGTCTCGGGCAGGCTCTTGCTGGACGATGCCCACCCGTTGCCGGTCACCAGCGCCGCCACCGGTGCGGCCGCGAGGACGATAGCGCTGGCCCCGATGAGGAACCCGGCAGCGATGGCAGCCAGGAGCGTGTTGTCGTCCACGCTCCTTTCGCTCGCCATCAGACCACCATCCGCTCGTCCGTCTCGAACAGGGCCTGCTCGGTGTGGGACAGCATGAGCTGGACCGCGTGACTGCCGCCGCCGCGGCCCACCTTCCAGAGTGCGCGCCCCCTTTGGCCGGCTCCCCAGCTTCCGATCAGCTCGCACTCGGCGTCGGTGAGACCGATCGCCTCACGGGTGATCTGGAGCGGCCTGGTGTCCTGAGCCAGCTGGATGCGGGTCTCGCAGCTCGCGATCAAGTCCTTGGCGATGCTCACCGCTTCCGACCCGGCCGCGCCCACGGACTCGAAGTCCGACAGCCTGTGTGTCGCCAGGAGCTGGATGGTGCCGGTCGCGCGGGACAAGCGGAGGTCCGCGTCGATCTTTTTCACCATCGCGGCGCCGCCCGAACGCATTTGCCGCCACAGCTCATCACGCACGACGATCCACGGGCGCTCGCCCGGCCGGTCGATCGCCGACTGCGCCCAGGAGGAGACGCACGTCAGCACCATGGCGACGGTTTCGTCCCCGTACTGCTCAAGGGCGGAGATGTCGACCGACTGGATCGGGGCGTCCCAGTCGAGGCCGATCGAGGTCTGCTCGTCGAACAGGCCGCCCAGGTGACCGGTGATCATCCCGCCGAGCGCGGAGCGCAGAGAGGCCATCTGCTCACGGGCGAGCTGAATGTCGTCGTCCCGCACGCGGAGCTCCCGCGCCATGGCCGGGCTCGGGTCCCGCAGCTTCGCGTAGACCAGGGGAAGGGTCGGCACGCTCAGGCTGCTCTGCCCGTGCAGCTCACCGGTCACCTCGCGGACTGCGACGTCCAGGCACTCCTCCTCCTGCGGGCGCAGGTTCCTCCTCAGCTGGAGCTCCAGCAGCGCCTTCAACAAGGTCAGGCGCCTGCGGTGGATCTCCTGGAGACGGGCCAGGAGTACAGCCCGGTCCTTTATGGTCTCCAGGTCGTACCCCAGAGGTCCCGCGTCGAGCGGGTTGAGGCGGCCCGGCAGGCCGGGGCCGAGCCGGACCGGCTCCACCCCGAGGTGCTCGCACAGGCCCTTGTACTCGCCCTTGACGTCACCTGCGATCAGCGTGCGGTGGCCCAGGGCCATCAGCCGGAAGCAGAGCGCCTTGATGTGCGCCGACTTACCCGAGCCGGGGATGCCGGTGATCATCACGTTGGGGTTGGTGGCGAGCCCCGCGCCGACCCAGGCCGCCGGGTGCGCCGAAAACGCCTGCATGGTCAGCGTGTTCCACCCCATGTACACGCCGATCGGGGGCAAGCTCGCCGCGTGCAGGAAGGGGTAAATGCCGCTGGCCCGTTCGGTGTCGGCCCGGAAGACCTCCGCCTTCGCCATCGAGGCGGCCCGGCCCGCGAAGGGCTGGGTCCAGCCCTTCCGGGGAGCGATTCGCATGGCCGCTTCTGGACTTTCCAGCAGGCGGGACCGGCGCAGTTCGCGCGCGGAGAGCTGCCGGGGAACCGGCGCCCCCTCCATCTCGTCCAGGAAGTCCCCGAGGCGGGATGCCTTCAGCTTCGTGTCGCCGCTGTCACCGCGGCGGAAGAGGGAGCCCATCAGATTCCCGCCCGACGCTCGGGCAGGCCCTGACCGAGCGGCAGGGCGGCGATGGTGAACGCGTCGTCCTGGGCACCCCATACCCGCCTGAGTTCCAGGCCCGCAGCCGAGGCGTCCGCCTGGAGTTCGGCACACGCCGTCTCCAGCTGCTCCAGGTCGGTCACCGTGACAGCGACCAGCGCCGTCAGCCGGACGACGCCGTGGCCGCTGGCGCGGGCCACGTCCTGGGACCGCGCAGTCATCGACTCGCGGCGCTCGTCCTCGCTCTCCGTCCTGCCGGTCTTGGCCCGCAGCTTCCTGACCGCGTCCCTCTTGGTCTTCTCACGGGCCAGTTCCTGCCGCGCCTTCGCCGGACCGATCGGCTCATAGACCAGGCTCAGCGAGCGCCTGGCGTTGCTGCGGGGGCGCAGCAACGGCTGGAGGAATGTCGCATAGACCTCGGACTGCGGAAACCCGCGAACCTGGTAGCTGACTGTCCACGCGCCGTCGTGCCGGTAAAGGCCCCAGACGGTTTCCGTCGCCGCCGGGCCCGCGAGCTCCGGGGCGACACCCTTGGCCGCGCCCTCCCAATGCGGGTCGTCGGCCGCAGTGTTGCGGGCCGAGAGCGCCAGCTGCGCCTCGGGGTCGAAGGCCGTGCGGATGGTCTGGGCGACGCCGCGGGGCGGGAGCCACTCGGTGACCTGGAGACCGGCACTCGACAGCGATCCCGCCATGGCGTTGATCTCTCGGACGAGGACGGCGGCCGCGCCGATCTGGCCGCCGCCGGCGCCCTTGACGGCGAGCCGCGCGCGCGGTGCCGACAGGGTGATGGACAGGTAGGTCTCACGGATCGTCGCGGCCGGGCCCGCCCCTTCCATCAGCTCGTCGAGCGCCTGGACGGCCGCGGCCGGAGCATCCGGCGACGTGTGCCGTTCGGTCCACGAGCGCAAGGCCGCCCCGTCGTCGGGAAGGCTGCGCTGGTGAACGGAGATACGGGTGATCGCCCCGTCCTCCTTGCACTGGGAACGCAGGAAGGCGGCCCATGCCTTGACACGGATGTTCTGACGCTCGGTGTCGATCAGTGCGAGACCAGGAAAGGTGACCTTGCAGACGGCTGTGTAGGTGTTGTCGACCGGGTTGTGCATGATCCCGATCTGGCCGCCGAGTCCGTCGGACGCCTCCAGCAGGTGCAGCCGGGCGAGCCGTCCCGGCAGGTCCATCGGCTGGTTGCCGTCCTTGGTCGTTGGCGCGAACGCGCCGGAGAAGAAGACGTTGCGATTGGTTGCCACGGCGATCTGATGCCTTACTGCGAGGATGATCCATTCGTTTGCCGACAACCCGAGTACGCGGCCGTACGCGAGTACGAGCAGCACGATGGCCACGGGCACGGCGACGAACGCCGCGCTCCACGAGCGGGTGTAGACGGGCAGGAGGGCGATGACTGCGGACGCCGCCACCAGGGCGAAGCCCAGGCCGCTCAGGTTCCCCATGAAGCCGGAGCGCTCCGGCTGCCATCCGGAGTAGAGAGCCGGTTCGGTGCTGGACACAGGTCAGCTCCCGTCGGTTGAGGTGGGTGCAGGTGTGGCCGGGACCCCGCCGGCCCCGGAGCCAGACGGCCGGGGCGATGGCGGCGCGGGAGTCTCCTGGGGAAGGGGAGCAGGCTCCGCCGGAGCCGAGGCTGCTGTGGACGGAGAGCCCTCGCCGTTCCGGGGCGGGACGACGACGTGGCGGCCGCCCTGCGCAGGCGTGCCAAGACCTGCGTGAGCCGCCGCGTTCTGGAACCCGCTCTCGGCCATGTCCTTGCCCATAGCGGCGACCTGGAGACCGACACCGGCGACACCGGCGGCCTTGCCCATGACGCTGCCGCCCTTGCTGCCCTTGATGGCCTTCGACCAGAAGCCCCCGCTGCCTCCTCCGTCGGAAGAGGTGGCGTTCTCGCCTTCCAGGGCCTTGGTGTAATTGGCGCCGCCGCCGGAGGTCCCCGCACCGCTGAGCGAGGACTGGTTGCCGCCGAACATCGAGCTGACGCTGCTGCCGACGCTGCTGATCATCCCGGAGGCCGCGCTGTTGCCGTCACCGTTGCTGCTGACCACGATGAATTTCGCCAGCACGGGCCAGCTGACGCCCGCGACGATGAAAATGATCAGTCCGACGATCACGTTGCGTACGCCCTCGGCCGTCGACATCGCGGCGAATCCGATGCTGAAGACGATGACGATCGTCGGCTTCATCAAGATCAACGCAATGAGTGCGTTCCGTGTCTTCGGCCACCAGTCCTTCGTGGCGTCGGACATGGAACCGGCGAGGGCGATCGGGGTCATCACCAGCAGGATCATGATTCCGGCCTGGCGGACCAGCATCTCGATCCACAGGGCGCCGATGGCCAGGATGCACAGGATCGAAATGATGATCACGAAGCCGACCGCTGTCGGGGCGATGCCGCTGCCAGTGATCAATGCCCCGCCCGCCGCGACCGCGCCGCCCCCGCCGACGAGGCCGGCGAAGAGGCTGCCGAGCTGCTTCTCCATCGCCTGGGCCGCATTGCCGCCGGGGCTTGCGCCGTCGAAGGTGTAGTTGATCAACGCCGTTGACAGGATGTCGCTCCAATTAAGGGCGACCTGTGTGGCGAGGAGGTACACGCCGAGGATGACGCCGTACTTCGCCAGCCCGACGACGGCGGTGACCAGCGGACCGCCCGACTGGGAAACCGCCAGCTTCGAGAACTGCACGAGCAGCATGAAAGTCGCGATGATCAGCGACAGCCCGGTAGTGATGCCCAGCATCGGGCCGATTCCCGTCGTCGCCAGGTTGATGGTGCTGATCTCATTGAAGGCTTCAGCGAATTGTTTCAGCACCCACACCACGGAATGGCCGAGCACCGAGGCGGCCTCTTCGAGCGCGTTGGCCGCCATCTCGGAAACCTTGCCGGCCACCCAGTCCAGTGGGGTCTTGGCGGGCGGCGGGTACAAACCGGCGGCTTCCCTATTGCACTCCGCGAAGGGCTTTTCGTCCGTCTTGACGCACTTGACAAGATGGTCGTGGTGCTTCTTGTAATTCGGTGCGTTCTTATCGGCCTTCTTCTCCCACCGCTTCAGCTCATTGAGCTCGAAGACGCGGGACTCCTTCGGGTCGTTCGACATCTCGCCCTGGCAGACGGTCGAGCCTGCGGGGAAGTCCTCGCAGTCCACGGGAGCCCGGCAGTTGAGGCGATCCTTCTGGTTGGCTGCGTCCATGTCGCAGTATTCGCCGGTCTGCTCGTTGATGCCGATGCGCTCACCGTGGCTCAGCTCCTTCGGATACGGGTCCGGAGGCTTGGCGCCTGCCAGGGCTATCGAGGTCCCCGACGCCAGCACGATCAGGACGGCGGCCAGCAGGGTGACCAGCCGTGCGAGGTGCCTAGCCACCGGCCACCGTCCTCCACCCGGCCGCCCACGCAAACTTGCTGGCCGGGTCGTAGGCGCGGGGGCCCTTCACCTTGGCCGTGTACTGGGGTTCGGTGGTGACCTTCCAGTCGTTGCCCTCCCACTTCAGGACCAGGTTGGTGATCTCGTCCTTCAGCGGGTTCTCGTCGGCTCCCTTGTCGCGGATGGTGGCGTACCGGTCAAAGACCATCCACACATTGACGACGTCGCCGGTGGTGTCGAGCGAGCGCGTCAGGGCCGCCTTCACGTTGGTTGAGAACGTGATGCCGTCGGGAGTGCCGCCGGAGGGCGCCAGCCCGATGCCTTCGCGGACCTTGCGGACCTCGGTGACGCCCTGGTCGATGGTGCCGGGGGAGGTCTTGGCGGCGATAGCTGTCCACTGCTTGCGCGCGATGACGTCGTCCAGGAGGTCGAGGTCCTCCCAGTAGGAGATGGCGGCCGACGTCGCGCCGAGCGAGGAGTGCTCAAAGCCCGTACCGATCCCGGCTGCGTCCGACGCCGGCTTGAGCCGCGGAATGCTGGGCGCGTTGGCCGGGACGAACTCTTTGCTGGCCGACGGGGTCGAGCCGCTCGTCGGGGCCGTGCTGGGCGATGCCTTCGCGTCCTGCTTGAGGTCGTCGTTGTCGGCATTGAGAGTCATGACTCCCAGGACCCCGCCGGTGGTGAGAACGGCCACGGCCACGGTCCCCATCAGGATCAGACGCAGCCGGGCCCTGCGAGCTTTGCTGTCGAAGTCCGCCATGTCACTTCGCCTGGGTCATCGTGTAGATACCCCACACGAGGCCGGACGTTACGCCGATGCCGATACCGGAGACGAGCGACCAGAGGATGGCGGACTTGCCGCGCGAGGCGAGCTGCGCGCGCTCGGAGTTGTGCCCGATGGCGACGCAGGCCCAGCCGGTGAGACCGCCGAGCACCGCCAGGGAGAGGCCGATACCCGCCGTCCAGCCGAGGATCTGTCCCGTCGGGTTCTGGAGAGAACCGGGCAAGGACGGGGTGAAGCCCGGGATGACCGGTGCCTCAGCGGCAAGCGTGACGAGTTCGCGGGTGGTCTGGAGCATCTGGCTCATGACGTGAGGACCCCTTCAGGACCAGGTTGGACAGAATCGGAATGGGCGGTGGACAGACCGGCCGGGACAGCGGCCGGAGGCAACGGATCGCCCCAGGTGCGATGCGCCGAGGCGAGAACCGCCGCCACCAGGGCGGTCCCCGCTTCTGCCGTACGGCGGCCCAGGCGGTTCGCCTGGGCCATTCCGTGATTGCGGATGTGCGGATCGAACGGCACGACGACCACGGCCGACACCTGGGACTGGAGCATCGTCGCGCCGGCCTTCACCGCAGCAGGCAGCCGCCCCTCGCCCGGCGCCGTCAGAGCGACGACCATGCGCTGGAGCGGCAGCCCTTCGGCCGATGCGGCCTTGACGGCGGTCTGGAGCGCGGCCATGCCGGGCCCGGTCGTCGGTGCGCACAGCACGGGGACCGCGAAGGGCAGCGAGCACCAGGCGGCCGTCAGGCCCGGGAGGTGCTGGGAGCGCGAGGTGACGATGTCGTGCGCTATCGGGTGGGACGTGTCGGCTACGGCCGACTGCCAGCCGCCCCCGGCCGCCAGCTGGTACCACGCCGCCGGTTCGGCGGGCAGGGCCAGCGGGCCGTGATTCCACTCCCGGTGATCGGTCAGTACGTCCCACTCGCCGCCCGGCCCGACGGACCGTGAGGCGGCCGCGCGTGCCTGAGCGCGAGTGAACGGCTTGTCCGGAGGCACGGACGCCAGCCCGGTGCCGGGCACGTCGGGCCAGGACGGCCACGGCGACGTCAGGCGTGGGGCGGTATCCAGCACGACGCTGGTTCCCAGGGTGGTGAGTGCACGGGCCAGCAGCCCCGCGGTAGTTGTGCGGCCGCTTCCGCCCCCCGCACCCAAGACCGGTACAAACAAACGGCTTTGGACGGGCAACGTCAGGGCCGTCTGTGGTTTCTTAGCCAACGCTCCCCCGCATTGCAAATGTAACCATCGCAGCGGTCACTGAAAGTGAACATGTGTCCGGAAGTCTATGCCGGGCAGGCGACACACTAGTGGTGCCCCTGGGGTCGAGTGCACGTCAATTCCCTTATGCGACACACCACTTGTGAGTGTTCGTAATCATTAACTGGCTTTCGCCCCGTTCTGTTGTGCCTCGTGAGGGTGATCCCTCGGCCGTCCGTCTCACTGCTTTGGGAGTGGAAATGCAATGTGGCAGGGTGGCGTTGACGCTGCCGCGGGGGAACTGTTGAACGGGCGATGCGATGCGCTGACGAGCATGCGCACCCCCTTCCTCCGCGCGACGGCACAGAACGGCGCACCGCGCACGCAAGGGGGAGTGGCTTGGAGGCCAAACGGGGGATCGCGCTGCTGGCTGCGGCTTTCATCGTCAGCCCGCTGGCACTGGGGCTCGGGATCATCCTTCTCATCGCAGCATCCGACGATGACGACGGCGGTGGTGGCGGTGACTTCGAGCTGAGCGCCGGAACCCTGCGCGTGGGGCCGGGCTACGTGCCCGCCAAGTACGCAGCGCTCATCGAGAAAGCCGCCGCGGCCTGCGACCAGGGACTTCCGGCGGGAATCCTGGCCGCCCAGATTCAGGCAGAGTCAAATTTCAATCCCAAGGCTCAGTCCAAGGACCCCAAAACCGGTAGGCCGATCGCGGACGGAATCGCGCAGTTCATTCCGGGCACGTGGGCATCTTCCGGAATCGACGGAAACGGCGACGGCAAGAAAGACGTATGGGACCCCGAAGACGCCATTCCGTCCCAGGGCAAGATGATGTGCGAGCTCTTGAAGACCGCGAAGAAGCACCCGGAATACAACGGGTCGCCGATAGAGCTCGCCCTGGCCGGTTACAACGCCGGATGGGGCCGGGTGCAGGAGTACAAAGGCGTCCCGCCCGTGTCCTTCGCCGCGGGGCAGACCTACAATTACGTCAAATTCATCATGGCCGCCCAGGCCAAGCTGACCGCACCCGACACCGCCGGAGAGCCCGAGATGTCGGGGGAGTGGACGAAACCCGTCAACGCCTCACTCGGCACGCCTTACCACCAGTCCGGCGGCATGTGGTCCAGCGGCTACCACACGGGAATCGACTTCGCGGCAGGTATCGGAACCCCGATAAGAGCGGCCGGGCCCGGCAAGGTCGTCTCTGCCTCCCGGGTGGCCGCCTACGGGCGCCAGGTGATCATCCGTCACGCCGACGGCATATACACCCAGTACGCGCACATGTCGGAGCTAAAGGTCTCGACAGGAGACACCGTCAAGGGCGGCCAGACCATCGGTCTCTCGGGAGCAGACGGAAACGTCAGCGGCCCGCATCTGCACTTCGAGGTCCGCACCGGACCCGATTACGGGACGGACATCAGCCCGCTCCCGTACCTGCGCAAGAAGGGCGTGAACATCTGACGCACGCGCCCGGCTCGCCCCCGCGACCGCAGCGCTCCCAGCACCTACCCCGAGGAACCACCGTGCACGATGAACACCAGCAGCTCCGGCCGTGGGGCACCATCAGGCCCGACTTCTGGGAGAGCGGCCTGACCCCGGCCTCCGGGACCGTCACGAACGAACCCTCACGACCCGCGGACGTCGTCCCTCCGCAGCAGAACCCGCCGGCCGAGGAAGCCCGACCGTCCGCCAGCAGTTCCGACGAGCCGGTACACGAAGAGGACTCCAGGACCGATGTGGTGACGACCGCCGAGGCGGCGCAGTCGGCTGCTTCCTCCGCGGCCTCCCCGCCCCAGGACGGACCGCCAGCGGCCTACCTGGACCGGATCAACTCCCTCGTTGCCTCCTTCGGCCGCCCTGACGACCGAGAGGGCCTGGCCGCCGCGGCCGTCGAAGCCGAGACGATCGATCAAGAGCTCACTGCTCAGTACGGGGACCAGCACCCCTACACGATCAATATTCGGGAAATCCGCGGCTGGCTGGCTTTCCTGATGGGCGACTCGGCCACGGCCGCCCGCTGGTTCCTGCACACCACCGGCCTTCAGATCGCCGCGCGCGGCGCGGCCCACGCAGACACCGGGAGCTCCGTCCGGCGGGCTGTCCATACCTGGCAGCAGGTCAAGGACCCCGCCGAGGTGGTGTTGATCGGCGGCGATCTGGCCAAGGCGGTCGCTGCCGTCCTCGGCGAGGAAAGTGACGCCGCCCGCTTCGTGCAGGCCCGAATCGCCCGGCGCCACAAGCAGCTCGCGCAGTAGAACAGCCCTGTCCACGAGAACCCCCGGCACAGCCGGGGGTTCTCGTGCTTTCCGGCCGGAACCGGTCAGGAGCAACTGCCCGCTCCGTCGAACCACTTGACGTTTGGTGGGGTTCCCCGCCAAGCTGGTGGGGTTCCCCACCAAAATGGCGGGGGCGCGACATGGATGCGGAGGGTATCTGTGACCACCTACAGCCCCAACTACAAGGGCGCGCAGTGGCAGATCTCGCAGGTCGAGCTGGACCCGGAGACCCGGACTCCCGCGACGACCGTGATGGAACCGACCGAACTCGCTGGCCCCACCGTCTTCTGGCCCGACAGCACCACGTCCTATCTCCTCCACTTCAAGGGCGGCCACATCAGCTGGACCGTCGCCGACGAGGCGGACACCGCTCTCCGGGCCCTGGAGGCCCTCCGCGACGGGGAGGAAATCGACCCGGGCACCCTGCGGGCGTACCTTCGCGACGTGCGGAAGCTGGAGACACGCATGACCGCATTGAAGGAGGAACTGCTGCTCTTCGCCCGCGAGTCCGGCCCGAGCGGCCGGGCACGCCTCCCCTTCCGAGACATCGGCGAAGAGCTGGGCCAGCATCACAGCACCGTGATCGAGCGACATAAGCGCATCCTCGACGGCGACACCGCCCAGTGGCGTTCATGGCTGGCCCAGCACACGGCCCGCGCAGCCCTGTATGCCAACGGCGGCGAGCTTCCCCGTGCCGCCGAGCCGCCCCGCGAGCACGAGACCGGCGTCTACGACAGCGAGGAGCCGGGAAAGATCGAAGCCCGCTGCCGGTGCGGATGGTCGGGGCCGACCGGAACCAACACCGTGACGGCCTCACGGCAGGCCAAGGCCCATGAAGAGAACCCGCTTGGTGAATGAAACCCCGGGGCCGCCGACGGCTTGGAGGCATGACGGCCGCCCCGAGGACTCCCGATCCCGCATCTACGAAATGAGGAGCAGCACCATGATGGCCCACCGCTCGACAGCTGTGCACGGCCTGGCCCTGACCGGCGCCCTGACCGCGACATGGGACGGACTACATCCACTGTTTGACCAATGGCTTCAGGCAGGCAGGGATGCGGCGAACAAGGGCGCCTGCGGCGACCACCTGGTCTACCGGGACGGGACGCCGGTGGGAGAAGAGCCCGACGGCGACGACCGCACCGGACACCCCACCATGACCGCCACGCGTCTGGGCTGGATCAGCGCGGCCCGACATGTCGCCAGTTACTCCGCCGGCCAGCTCGCCGGAACCCTCATCGTCACCCGCACCCTGGGCTACCGTGTTCCGGTCGGTGCGCTCCTGGTGGGAGCAGGGATCAACGGCTTCACCCACCTGGTCATCGACAAACGCCAGCCCCTGCTGTGGCTGGCCGCACGAGCCGGGAAGGGCGGGTACGTCGAGCACTGCACCGTCGTGCGCAAGATCGACGAGGAGGGGACCGTGCAGGTTGAGAGCTCCGGTCCGGGCAGCGCCGCCTTCGAGCTCGACCAGGCCCTACACCGCGGTATCGGCGTGATGGCCGCCCTCGTCACCAGCTGGCTCACCCTCCGCTCGACCAAGAAGGGACGGGCATGATGTCCGAGGAACTGTGGGATTTGCTGCGTGAGACCTCCGAGGTGCACCGGCTCATCGACGAACTCCGTTGCAGCGACTTGGTCGGCACCACGACCCCCGAGCAGGAGCGCGCGTTCCTGCTGCGCCGCGCGGCCCTGGCCCAGCGGCACCTGACGCAGGCGGTCGCCACCGGCGTCGACGTCCAGGACGCCGAAGCCGATGCCGAGCAGACCGCCATGCTCCTGTGGAAGCACGACCAGCTGCACGACAGCAGCCGCGGTTTGATTCCGGCGGCCGACCCGCGCTGGAGCCTCGCGAACGTCCAGGAATACGTCGTCCAGGAGGCCGCGGCCGTCACCGAAGAGGGAGAGCGATAGTGATGACGAGGTTCCGGACAGGACGGCGTGAGCCCGTGATGGACCTGATCAACCTCATGGGTATCTTCTCGCCGGTCATCGTCGGGCTGTTGGTCCTCCTTCTCCGTTGACACGGGCAGGCGGCCAAATATCGGAAGGGGCCCCGGAGGCAGCGAATTTGCTGCCTCCGGGGCCCCTTCCTTCTGTTCGTTCGTCTGCCGTTTGTGCTAAAAGCTGGACACATGCGCCAGCCCGCGGCCCGGAGTGAGGGTTGCCCGGAAATGCCAGTGGCCCGGCAGGAGAACCTTCCTCCTGTCGGGCCGCTGACGGCCGCTCAGGCGGCCGAACAGAGCTGCGGCTCCCGCTTCAGTACGCCGTCGAGGAAGAACAGCCACTCGCGGTGTGTGTAGCTGTGGGGCTCGACGGTTCCCGCGCGGTCGCTGAGCAGCACAGAGGTATCGGTGATGGTGACCGTGATGCGGGATTCAGCAGCCGGCACCACTCCGCGGAGGTGGTCCTGGAAGACGGTCCATGCGGCCACGGGGTAGATGTGCGCGGGCTTCAGCGGGACCTTGCTGTCGCGCACCGCGACCAGGGAACCGGAGAGGAACGCCACTTCGACGCACCCTTGGGCGCTCTCGGAGAGGGAAGCCTTCCGCCACTGGGCGTGCGTCAGGTCAGGGTTGGTCATTGCATCTCCTTCAGCACGGTCCTTATGAACCGCGCCGACTCGGTTTCATCGAGCGCCATGCCGCGCAGGCTGCTGTGGGACTGATCGAAGCGACGGGTGTCCTTGGCCTTCTGGAGGTACAAGTTCCCGCCGGGGTTGTCCATGTAGACCACCGCAGCTGATCACGCTGGCAATCGAGGCCGCCGACCTGCCGCCACAGGCATCCCTCGTCGAGCACGACGACGAGGTCCAACGGGGTGGACTCCCGGGCGAGGACCTGCTGCCGCTGCATGTGGAACGTCAGGAGCGAGTCGATCTCTCCCGTCGGCGCGGAGGGACTGGTGCCCCGCAGGACGGCGCGGGCGTAGTCCTCGGTACGGAGGAGGCTGTGGACGGCGCCGAGTGCGAACACCCGCAGCGCGGCTGCCTCGGCCTCCAGGCCGACGTAGGTTTCGAGCTTCGGTGGAAGATCGAAATTGGTCCACCAAGCCTGTTCCGGTGCACCGCTCAACAGGTTCAGCAGGGCCTCGCGTGTCTCGGCCGGAGCGTCGTACGCCTCCAAAAGACCTTTGAGCTCGATCAGCTGGACGTCCCGCTGGCCGTTCTCAATACGACTGATCGTTGAATCGGAGCGCTGGATCTTGGCCCCTGCTTCTTCGATCGTCAGCCCAGAAGTTTCACGGAGCACCTGAAGTTCGCGTCCGATCTTGCGTCGCTTGACCACAGGTCCCTGGATGGCCATCTTTCCGCCTCCCCTCAAGCTCCGTCTGCCCACACGGTTCCATCCTGCCGTACGGCGTGGCCTCGGCGTAATCGGTGTGCCCACGCGGCCCTCCGTTCGTCAGAAACTTCTGTGAATCTTCTCAAGGAAGTTGCAGAGAGAATCTTCTGAGGTACATCCTAGAGTGACGGGCTCATAACGACTGGTGATCATCGAATCTCAGTCGGCCGTGGTCTTTGGGGCGAACAGCGCCGAGTGCTGCGGCATACAGAGCCGGGAGGGAAGCCCCGGGATGCACAACGACGAAGGTCGGCACCAGGAACCGCTATCACCTATGCCTGCGACGGCTACCGAGCGACGGTTCGAGATCCCCGTCAGTCGCGAGCTCTTACGCCAACTCCAAGGCGTGCTGTGCATCAGGTGCGCAGTCCAGGGAGGTCGGCTCTTTCCCGACGGACGTGCATTCACCGTCTCCTCGAACGACTGCGCCCCTCTCGCATGGGACGTGCGGGCGCATGCGCACTGCATCGGGGCGTCGCGGTGAGCGCCGGGACGATCGTCGGCCGTGCGTGCTGCCTCAGTTCCCTTGGCACCCAGCTTCCCGCCAGCCTGGCGGGCGACGCCGTTGCCATACCGGCCCACCTCGCCGACAGCGTGCAGCAGGCGCTCACGGTCCTCTTCCCTCATCTGCGGCCTGTCGTCCTGGAAGAGCTGACCCGGGCTCGTACGTACTTCCTCACCGAGCCCGGACAGGGCGGGATCTGGGGGGAAGACGTCTGGACGCTCGACGCCGCAGCCTGGCTTGCCGACCCCCACCCGTCGAGCCGCCTCTGCGGCGACCTGACGGTCTGGCAGCGCCGCCCGGATAGCGAAGACGGCAGCGGCGTGCTGCCCGCCATGACCTTGTGGCACGCGCTGCGCCTGGCCTATCCGACCTTCCGCACGCTCGCCCCAGAGGCGCCCGTGCAGCAGAGCAACCCCGGAGGCATCTTGTGACGCCCGTACCTGCTCCCCCCGGAACCGCCCCGGAAAGCCGCCGAGTGTACGAGCTCGACAGTGCTCCCTCCGTGCCCGCCACCGCCAGGCGCGAGGTCCGTGCCGTCCTCACTGACTGGCAGGTGTCCCCAGAAGCCATCGACACGGCGGTGCAGGTGATCTCAGAGATCGCCGCGAACGCAGTCGAGCACACCCTGTCCAGCCGGGTTCAGTTCGAAGTCGGGTGTTATCCCGATGGAGAGATCCACGTCGCGGTGCGCGACAGCGGCCCCCGACCGGAGGCGCCGCTTGCCGCCCGGACAGACGGCACGCTGAAGGAGAGAGGCCGCGGTCTGCTCCTGGTCGACACCCTCACCTCGAAGTGGGGCGCTGAGCCAGTGCCGGAAAACGGACTGCTGGTCTGGGCCATGATCCAGACGGGGGGACCTGCATGAACGTGTCCGCGCCCTTACCGTCAGGCGATCGCAGCATCCCCGGCATCTCGACCCGTGACACCCGTCCCGCCTCCCAGATCGCCGCGACGGAGTGGACGAGGCGTCCCCGCCCGACGCGGTCCGTGGGCGCACAGCCGGCGCCCACCACGTCGCCCCCAGCTGCGGGCGTTCCTCCACGGCCTGGCCTGGGGGCGACGTGACCCACACCCTCGGCGCGGCGCCTGAGAGCACGCGGCTGGACGTCAGCAGCCGGACGTCGGGCCTGTATCGCTGCACACAGTGGATCGTGCTGCCGGAGGGCCGCCAGATCCTCGCTGACGTCGAAGGCGCCGCGGACCCGGAAGCCGCCGTGGGCTGGCTCGTCGAACGAGGGCACGCCACAGCATCCGCATTCGAAGACGTCTGGGCCAACGAAGCCGACCACGTCGGCACCCTCCGCTCCCGCCTCATGGCAGAGGACTTCACCCAGCAGGCACTCGCCGCGCTCCAGGCAGGACATCGGTTTGTCCTGGAGATATCCGCGCCGGACAGCTTCACCGAGTTCGTCCTCGAAGCCATCACCGCCTATCGCGCATCGCCTCCGCACCCGAACGAGAAGGGCAGCACCATGTCCGACGAACTGGCCTTTGCCAGAACGGAGATGACGGCATGACCGACACCACCGCCCACGACCCGGCACGGGCCCGTCACGAGAATGCCCGTGCCGCCGGGGTCGCCTTGGAGTGGGTCCTGCGGGACACCGGCGCCGAGGCCAGCCTTCGAGCCCTCGCCGACAGGAAGGAGGAGAACCAGTGATTCCCACCAGGCGGAAGCTCACGGTCGCGGGCGACGCCCAGGTCGAAGCGGCCGACCTGGGCGAGATCCGCGTGCTCTACTCCTGCATCCTGTCCGCCCGGAGCATCCCGGCCCGGTCGGACATCAACCAGTCCCTGCTGGATATGGAGACCGCATACGAGGCACTGATCACAGAGATCGACGGCACCGACGTCCACCAGATACTCCACCCGCGCTACGAGTCGGCCGTACGGGAGGGGCGAGCGCTCATCGAGGCGATGGAGGTCGCGGAGTATGCCGACGTCTGGCCGGCCGACAAGCACCAGAGGGCGAAGACGCGTGCAGCCTTCCAGCAGGCCCACCAAATGGCTGAGCAAGTGAAGGCTCTGACCGAAGTCCTCAGCGTGCAGCGCCGGGAGCGGATCAACAGGCACTGCGGCGGCCCTACCCCCTGATGTCCGTATCGACGACTTCCCCGCTGGGTGCCTCCGGTACGAAACCCGCCACCCTGGCGCCAACGACGGGCCGGCGGGGAGACGCCGCCTCATCCAAGAGTGGCGGACCGGGGCCCTTCTGGTTCCGGCGCCTTTCCCGGAAGGGGCTCCCGCCCACACGCAAGGAGACACACAAGTTGCCTGTTTCGACCCCGGTCCTGATCGCCCTCGTCATCGGGCTCGCGGGAGCAACCCTCCTGTGCTGGGGGGAGACCTGGGCGCGACGCCGAGGGCCTGCGTCCCCGCTCAACGCCGACGACCCCCACCACGACTTCCCACCCACCATGGAGCAGGACCAGTGACCACCGCCATAGCGCCACCGGAGATCGACACCGAACACATCAACATCCTCATCAACCGGGCCACCGGGATCTTCGCCTACGAGCACACGGACGCCGAGCTCGACGAACTCGCCCGTGGCCTGCGGGACGCGTACAGCGCCCTGATCGACGTGGTTGACACCTGGGCCCCGAGGTCCTGGCAGAAGCGTCTGCTGGCGGCTACCCGGCGCTGTGAGGGGCTCCTGAAGGCCGACCGGGAAGCATCGGCGACAGCACACTGGTGCCGGTCCTTCGGGACCCGCCTGCGCTACCTCGCCTACGCCTACACCCACCCGCCGAAGGACCTGCTGGAACGGCTCGCAGAGAGCGGGGCAGTAAAGGAGGTCGCATGATGACGCTCCGCCAGTTCTATTGGAACGGGCTTCACGTCCCCTTCATAGCGCCATGGAGCCGCGAGAAGCCCCTCCCGTACACCGTCATCCGGCGACGAGGGCGCAGAGGCGAGGGGCTCGGCTTCGCCGACGAACTCAGTACCGCTGACCGCAGGGACGCTGTCCTGTGGATGCGGTATGCCGTCGTGCGCGGGGCCGGGAAGCCCGATCTGGCTGGCGTGCACCCGCTGCGCCAGAGACAGGCCATGTCCCACATGCTGTGCCAGGTCTGCGGAAAGTCCACGTATGACGACCCGGCGTACGAGCGGTGGGGTGAGCGGCACCTGGTCCTCATGCGTGCCGTGGACGGCCGTCTGATCAACGAGGGCGAGCGAACCGCCACGCCCCCCGTGTGCGAGCCGTGCGCAGTCGAATCCGTCCGCGCCTGCCCGCATCTGCGCAAGGGCTATACCGCGGCTCTGGTGCAACATGCCCAGCCATGGGGGGTCGCTGGCACCGTCTACGACCCCGAGACCCTCAAGCCCCTTCTCCCAGACTCCGAGGAGAGCCTCACAGAGGTGGGGTTCGACCAACCGTCGATCCGATGGGTTCTGGCGGCCCGCGATGTCGCGACCCTGCACGGCTGCACGACCGTCGATCTGGAAGACCTCGCGGCTCAGGGAGCCGTGGCCTAGACCCCCGTCGCCGGATCGGCCGCCAGAATCCCCGGTCCGCCCGACGGTTCATGCCCCCCGGCGCGGGACAACCAGCATGTCCCCCTCGTGCCCAGGCCCCGCGCCGGGGACCTCACTTCCTGAACGCCCCGTATCCCGTAGAGAAAGGGCACCATCAACATGTCGGACACCATCCACCCCGCTTCAGTCCTGACCACCATCCCGCCGCAGACGAACGCACCGTCGGAGGGACGGGCCGAGATCGAGCAGCTTGCGGGCTCGCCCACTACGTGGGAGTTGAAGACGGACCGCGGCGGCACAACCGTCTGGCGGGTGACCGGTCCGATTGGGCAATGGGCGCTGAAGATCGGCCGGGGAGAAGGCGCCGCCGTGGTGGGCCGGGAAGCGGAGGTGCTCGGCCGCCTTCACTCCACCGTGCCCTCGGCTTCCTACGGTGCGCGGGCCAAGAGCAACAGGGCCTCCACTAGCGCCTGGCTGCTCACCCCGTGGCTTGACGGCACTTCCACTTGGGAGGTCTTCCGTGCCGTCCGCGACGGCAAGACCGAGCGGGACGAGGCCCTGGCCGCGGCCGTCGATCTGGCCACCGCCATCGGCTCGCTGCACCAGAGCGGATGGGTCCATGGAGACATACAGCCCCATCACTCCATCCACACGCCGAGCGGCGTACGACTGATCGGCTGCTCGTGGGCGTGGAACATGGAGCTGGCGCCCTCGTACGCCTTCCACGGAGGGTTGTTGCACCTCATGCCCCCCGAGCTGATGGCGCGCGTCGAGTCTGGAGAACGGCCGGTCGGTCCGAGCCAGCCCGACGAGACATACGCACTGGCAGCCGGCCTGTGGTGGGCCGCCTCGAACTCCTGGCCTCTGGACTACGCCCAGATCGGGATCGACCCGGGGAAGTTCACGGCGAAGGCGCTGCGGCAGGTACTTCTGCGCCGCTGGGCACCACTCGGCCACATCCCCGAGTGGCCACAGCTGGAGGAAGTCCTGCGGCCCGTACTCGCCACACGCCCGCACGAGCGCCCGTCAGCGCTGCAACTCGCTCAGTGGCTTCGTTCCGTGTCCCCGTAGAGCGCGGCGGACCACTGGCGTGCGGAAGGGCCCCACGGGAATCCGTAGGGCCCTTCCGCACGTGCAGCCGTAGTTGCGGCCTGCGGCCTATGCGAGCGCCGCCTCCTTCTCCTCGTCGATCGTCTTACTCTCGCGCTGGTGCCCGATGGTGACGGGCGCCTCCTGGTCTTGGCGTTCCCGCAGCTCGCTCCCGCCAGTCGTCCCGTCATCTGCGGGGCCCTGGTGTTCGGGTGCAGGCTCGGGTGCCACTGGCGGGGCGGCGGCCGCCGCTGTGCGCTGAGCCTGCTGTGCTTCCTGCGCGATCTGCCGGAGCTCGGGAAGGAGTTGCCCCAGCGCCCGGCGGACGGCCCCATCCTGCATCAGCCCTTCTTGATTTCCCCTACCATCCAGTCCTTTCCCGGCCGCCTTGCCCAGCTGTATGTTGGCCGCGTACGCAACCCCATTGCGGACCTGCGCATGATCGGCGAGGACACGCAGGTCGCCATTCCGGATCTGGGCTACGAGGACCTCCCGGAGTTGGGACTTCGCCGACCCGGCATCCGGTGCCTGTACTGGCATCGGCTGGACTGGAGGGCGCGAAGCCGCCTGGGGGCTCACGGGCTGCGCGGGAGGCTGCTGGGCCGCGGCTATCGGCACGGGGGCCCCGGTGTTTGGTACGGGAGCCGGCGCCGTCGGGGCCTGCTGGACGGGAGCGGGGCGCGGAACCGGCACCGCTGCCTCACCTCGCGGCACGGGCGACGGTGCGACAGCCTCAGCCGGTTGCGCTGCCGGGCGGGGAGCCCCAACGTCCTCCGCCCGCGGCTCCGGAGCCGGAACCTCCGTGGCGGGAAGGGGCTTCCTGGAGCCGGGGGCGCGGACGTACTCCAGGGTGTCGTGCAGATCCTCGCGCCACCTCTTCCACATCTGCCGTGGGTAGCCGACGAACGGCACCCACAGCAGCAGGCTGTAGCCCCGCTCCGCGTTCTTCTTTTTCTTCTTCGGATACTTCCCCAGGACCAGCTGTTCCACCTTTTTGAGCAAGGACTCCAGGAAGATGGCGTAAACCAGGGGCGGGATGACCGCGACAAGCCGACCGCCGAGGGTGGGCGACTCTCCGGGGGCGTGAGGGGTGTGCAGCAGGTTCATTACGGCCGAGGCCACGATGAACCCGACCAGGTAGAAGCGGGTCAGCTGGCTGGACCGAGCGGTAAGCGCCTCGAACAGCCGCAGCAGTGACAGGCCGAGCGCACCGGCGTCCAGCAGGAGAGCGAAACCTGTTGCCGCGGTCCACGAGCCTCCGTTGCGGTCGAAGGCGTACGCCTTCTGTGCGCCGAAGCTCAGCCAGGCCGCGATGCCCGCGATACAGAAGATGATGACGAAGGACACCGAAAGACTGGTAACAGCGAGACGGCGTCGCCACGTCTTACGCCGTTCCACCGCCAACTTCTCGCGGTCTTCCGCAGACAGCTTGTCCTGCTCACGCGTCCGGCGGGAACGGAGCACCAGGGCCACGACGCCGAGGACGCAAAGCGCCGCGAAGCCGATACCGGCAGGCAGCAGGAACTTCTCGACCTTCATCCGCGGGACCCCTTCTTCCCGCTCGCGGGTGCGGTCGGGATGGGCCTGCGGCTGCTATCCGCCGCCTGGTGACGCATGGTCACTCCGATCATCGGTTTCTGGGGCTCGGGCTCCATACCCTAGGTTGCGACACCCACAGCCACTGAAACCGCAGCTCCCTCTCCGGCCCCGCGGGTCCGTCCGGCCCCTGGCCCTTCGTCACCAAATGTCGAAAACCCGGGGACCTGTATCGCGCGATACAGGTCCCCGGGTTGTATCGCGCGATACAGGTCGGGTGTGGCTGCTACGGCGTCGCTGCGCTCTCTCCGAGTTCGGAGAGGATGGTTCGGGCGACCAGGAGCGAGACTTCAGGCTGAGCCCGTGCGACTTCGCGGACCCTGCTCTCGTCAAAGGTCCCGGGGCCTGCCTGGAAGCGCAGCACCGGCGTGCTGGAAGACTTCTCGGAATCGTCGTCACCGTTCACGGGACTAGCTGCCAGGCCGAGTTGATCACGGATCTTCTCAAGGCTCGGCGCCCTGGTGTCCCCAGCGTCGGCCGCCGTGGTCCACACCAGACGCACCTTGTCCTTGCCGTGGTTGGTCAGCACTGGAGAGAGCACGTCGATCTGTCGTACGCCGAGTTCTCCGACATTCAGCCCTTCCAGGGCTTCCAGCAGGGGCTCTTCCTTGACCATGCGGTAGGCGTGCTGCCGGGAGACCCCGACAACTCTGAGCCATGCAGACCAGGACCGGCACGGCTTGCCGGTCGCAGGGTCGGCGATGTGCTGCCAGCAGTTGCTTGAGTTCGCGAGCCGGACCGCCGGCCCCGCGTAGTGGAAGTACGCCGCGAGCGCCCGGCGCTCCATCGCGTCGCGGAGGGTCTGCGCGGCGTGCAGCCGCTTCTCGCACGCGGTAATGATCTCACCGGGTGCGGCGCCTTCCGGCAGCTCGGCGGCGAGCGCCTGGTGGATGGCAGCGGGCAGGCCCTCGGCCACGGCGGTGGGGATGACCGGGGCTGTCGGCCCGGCAAGTTCGGCACCCTGCCCGTCCGCCTGCGCCGGCAGGGTCTGACCTGGTGGGGATACCGTCTCCCCGCTCCGCCCCTCCGACTCGGGGGTGACGTTGACGGGGAAGCCGGTCAGCGGAGGAAGCACGTGGCGTCCGCTGCCATGTGTGGATGGTTCCGGGGCCGTCTGGCCGGTGGGAATCTGGGACCCCTTTACCGGCATCAGACCGCCACCTTTTCCAGTTCGCGCTCGATGATGAGCCCCGTACCGAGAGCCTCATCGCGAGTGATGATCTTGGACTCGACCAGGAGCGGGATGAAGTTGGTCAGGTCCCTCCAGCGAGGGCGCTCCTTGTCGGCGGCGGTCTCCTCCCTGTCCTCGAAGACGGTTGCCGGGCCAGGAATCCGTCCGTAGGCCCGCTTGTAGGCGACCAGCATGGGGATCTCCGTGTCGAGCAACGGGTAGGGGCCGCCCTCCTGGTCCTCGGCGAGGAGACGTTCGCGGGCATCGATCCGGTCGTTGCTGTTCTCGCAGCGGCTGAGCACGAAGTACATGTCCAGCGGCTTGCCGGTGTTGTTGAGCGCCGCCCCCATGAACACGGCCTGACGCGTCTGGGGTGCCTGCTCGGTGTCGCCTTCGTCCGGGCACAGCGGGATGAGGAGGATGTTCACGCGGCGGACGGCCGCCAGGAAGCATTCGTAGTTCCCGCCGCCCACGTCCACCACGATGTCGTCGACGTCACCGCGCGCCTTGATCTTGTCGATCTCCTTATCGAGGTTGGCGAACGGATAGCGGATGACCTCGAAGGGCCAGGGGAAGTAGCCGCGCAACTTGGCCTTCTCCGGCCACTTGCTGCTCGTTTGGCTGGCACTGTCCGCGTCGAACAGTACGACCTTCCGGCCGAGGACAACCGCCAGGAACAGGGCGATGAGCTTGGCCAGCCTCGTCTTCCCCGTGCCGCCCTTCAGGGCGCCAACTGCGATGCAACGGGTGTCCTTTGGGCGTGCCTTCGCGATGTCCGGGGGGCCGCTAGGCTCAGGGATGAGTGTCGTCACGATCTTCCTCGCAAAAGGGTGGGTTTTGACGGTTGGTCTGAACGGTGCCCGTCTCTGGCAGGAGACGGACACCGAGGCTTCCGGGAGCGAGCGTATCCGCGCGGGTACCTCGGGGCTGGCAAGACCGCCTGCATCGGGGCCGACCGGCCCCGTGGTCTGTTCTGACCGGCATGACGAAGGCCCCCACCTACTAGGTGGGGGCCTTCGTCATGCCGGTCAGGGCGAAGGGCAGACGCGCGTCGAACGTGGACCACTACGGCGAGGGCGGCGTGGTCGACGGAATGCGAGTGCGGTCAACCCGGCGGGGTACTCCTCGCGGGTGATCTTGGTGGCCTTGATGTGCACTGCGGTGAGCCCGCGGACCTCGGGCCGATCATCACGGCAGGTCTTCCAGCTCGATGTCCGGGTACAACGCGCGGAGCCGGTCGGGCTCTCCCGTGATCACTGGCCACTGTCTGGCAGCCGCCAGGTAGGCGACGTGACCGGCCGCAGTGCCAGCCCCGGTGTCGACGTTCGAGCGCAGGAGGCCCGCCCCGCGAGCGTCCGCCTCGTCCAGCGCCGCGACGGTCAGGAGCGGGAACCGGAGGATGGCCGACAGGGCGTGGGCGGCATCGGGCTTCAGGCTGGCGTACGCATCCGACAAAGCGGTGGACGGAGCCAGGAGCGGGATCACGCGCTGGTGAGCGATCGACAGCAGGGCCTGCATGTAGAGACTGCCTCGGGCGGCGGCCGCCAGCGCCGTGGTGTCGAGGATGCGGCCGCCGATCACGCGGCGCTGCTCTGCTCGGTGCCGCCGGTGATGCCGAGCGCCTTGGCGGCCCATTCCTCGTGCTCAGGGCCGGGCCGGTCGCCGGGGAAGAGGCGGGAGAGGACGGCGTCGACCTCGGTGGATTCCTGTTCGCGCTGTAGCAGGGACTGGATGTGTCCCGATACGCTGGCAATCTGCCCTGCGGCCTCCCGCTCTTTGAGCTGGTCGAGGACCTCCTGCGGGAGGGTGATCGCCGTTTTCGCTTTGGGTGGGTTCTTAGGCTCGGTCATACCCGAGTAATACCACTCTCCGGGATGTGTCGGGAGGGGTTCGCCGAACTTGTTGGCTGGAGCCAACGCGGGGTGGGTAGGCTCGCTTCTCGTGTTGGCTGTAACCAACAAAGGGGAGTCCGTTGTACGACATCGACATGTTCGCCGACGAGGTCGAGCAGCTCGCGGGCCAGGCCGACCAGGCCGAGGGTGCCGAGCGCGTTGAGCTCCTGGCCCGCGCCGCCAACCTGGCTATAGACCCGCTGCGCCGGATCGAGCTGCTGATGCTGGTCGCGGACGCTGCGGGCCGCGCCGCGCATCAGGCGGTCGCTCCGGCACGCCGGGGTGAGAACAGGGCGGGGAACCCTGCGACGTACGAACAGATCGGTGTGGCCGCCGGTTTGAGCCGGGATGTTGCCCACCGGCAGCACACCCACGGTGAGGCCCTGTCGTGGCCGGCCAGGCGGCGGGGCGTGCACAACGGACGTACCTCTTCCCGTCGGGAGGCGGCGGAGAAGACGGACACGAGCAGGGGAGAGAAGGTCAAATGACCGAGGACGAGATCGCGCGAGGCGTCGCGCGTGGGCTGCAAGCGCACGAACGCCGCCGTGCCGAAGGCCAGGCCCGTTCCCTGCTCGCGGGCCTGGCGATCCTGATGGCGGCCACCGTCGCCTTCATCGTGCTGGTGACATACGGATGACCGGCGGCCGTCCTCTAACCTGAAGGTGGCGGCCGCACCCACCAGTTCCAAAGAGCTGCGGCGGACCTCAGTGCGGCCGCTACCACCCCCGTACTCACCGGCGCGACCTTCGATTGCTGATGGCTGGCGTACCCGAGGCTGGCCTCAGCTGTCAGCGTCGAGATCCAGGAGTCTGGCCGCCGCCTCCAAGATGCTGCCTGCCTGTTCCGTGGCTGCTGGGGGCTTGCCCGACCGCTTCGAGTACGCCCGTGTCTCCCGCACGACGCCGCGCACGTATACCAGGAGGTTGGCGCGCTCGGAGGCGCTGCGCCGGTCGTCGACGGCCTCGGTGAGCTGCTCCCACCAGAACCCATCGTCGTCGGGGTCGGCGTGGATCTCTCCGGCCTCGTAGTGCTTCAGTAGAGCCCGCGCGGCCGCGTCGAGCTCGGCGTAGCGCGCTTCCCCGGCTGCGATGAACTGGGCCTCAGCGATGCGGGCCTCCATGGCCCGCCGGTCGATCAGGTGCGCGACCTGCGGCTGCCGCCGGTCGCCGGGGCGGCCCTTGACGGCGACGTACAGCCGCTTGCGGAGATTCATCGCGCTGCCCGGGTTCGGCTCCCCGAGCCGGTTCAGGTACCTAAGAACGAGGGCCATCTCCTTCCAGGAGGTACCGCCGGCGCGGGCGTCATCGATCGCGGAGAGCTGGAAGGGGTCGGCAGCGAGACGCAGCCACTCGGCCAGTTGCATGCGCAGCACCGCCGCCTTCCGGTGCGCCTCCCCCTTGAGCTGGTTGGCGTACTGCTGGGCGAAGGTGAGTACGCCGAACAGCTCGGCGTCACCGGGCCAGCGCTCCAGGTACGGCTCGCCCTTGCCGGCTTCGCGGTGCAGCTCGTACAGCCGGGCGGCCAGCACGCGCGGCTGCTCCTCGGGCGTCTCCCGTGCGGGCCGCGTGTCGCGGGCAGTCGGTGCTGGGGTTTTGCGGGGGCGTCGCATCGTCATCTCGCCGGGGATTCAGAGGTGCTTGGGTGCCAGGGCCAGACGGTGGGTGCTCTCCAGGGCCGCCACGGCCTGCGCGGGGACGACAAGGATTCCGTCGAGGAGGTCGCGCGCCCTCGCGTACGCACTGCGGCGCTCATGGTCGCTGCCGCCCGTGTCCAGCGCCGTGGCAAGGAGCTTGCGGGCCTGCTCGGCCGCGCGCCGCTCGGCGGGAGGCAGCTGTCGCAGGCCGGTGCGGCGGGCGCGATCGTCGGCAGCCTTCCAGGCGGTCGAAAGTGCCGCGACGGCCCGCTGGTAGCGGTCGACGTCGTCGCCGAGTCGCGCGTCGTCCGCCGCGGCGAGGGCCTGCACCAGGGCGGCAGTCTCCGGCACGCTCACGTCACTCAGTGACGGCCGGTCCAGCCACTCCAGGACGTCGCCGAGGTAGTCCCCGTACGCGGTGGCCACCGTGTCGTGTGTGCGCTCCAGGGCCTGCCGACGGCGCCGCTTCGTGGTGCGGCGACGCCGTACCCGCCAGGCTCCCCAACCGGCCAGCGCAGCCACCGCGAGGCCGCCGAGGGCCAGGCCGCCCCACAGCAGCAGATCGGGAAGGATGCTGTCGCTGCCGGAGTCCGCCGCGGGTTTCGGGTCGGGTGAGGGCTCGGTGTCCGCCCCGCCCGTCAGCAGGCGGAGCCCTCCGCTGAGAAACCCGGTGCCGACACTGAGAGCGAGACCGGTGACGATCAGCGACCGGCTGTTCCGGGCGAGGTGGGAGTTCTCGGACTGGCGCCCCAGCGCGACCCCAATCCAGCCGGCCACGGTCATGAGCACCCCGGCGGCCACGCCGAGCCAGAGGGCCCACTCCACCCAGGCCGTGATGCTTTCGGTGACTCCGAGGAAATCCTCACTGGCACGCATCCGTGCGTCCTCCGGTTTGGGGTGACGGCGGGCTTGTCCCGAGCGTCGATTCTCCTGAAAAGCTGCTCTGACCTGTGCGTTTTAGCCCGATGGGCCTGACTGCGGATCGGTCGCATTCCGTAGCGTACCGCCTCCGACGCGTTTTTTTCCTACTAGGAAATGGCATGTACATGCCCGAAAAGTCAACCATCCTCCTTCGCGCATAACCGGAATTATGCGCGGCCTTGCCGATCATGAAAACGGCCCCCGAGGAGAACCCTTTGCCAACAGTGGTCCGACGGACCGGCACTCGTGTCGGACGACATGAGGATGTCAGTGGCTGGCGACACGAGATGTCAGTGGGCGACGACATGAGGTGTGTCAGTAGGTAGTCGTCTCGTCGGAGTCGAGGAGGCGTAGGCCGTACTGGACATCGGGGGCCAGGACGGCGGTGTCGCCCTCGGTCGGTACGAGGAGGCCGGAGTCGATGAGCCCCGCAACGGCGGTGGCCCACTCCGGGGTGTCCCTGTCGTACGGGGAGACGCTGCCCGCGTGGTGCGCGTGGAAGAGCACCGTGGCGTCGAGGTCTGCGAGGACGTCGCGGTCCGGGGGCCGGCGGGGGGTGCGCCAGGACCGGTCGTGGTCGGCGGGGTGGAGCCAGTCCATCTGCCGGTCGGTGAGGACGTCGTTGCGCGGGCTCAGGGTGAAGTGGTGGGGTGCCGCGCGGCGCAGGGCGTACGGTCCGCCGAGCTCGGGGTGGGCCCAGGCGTGGGCAAGGGCGTCGGCGGTGCGGTCGTAGGTCCAGTGCAGCGACTCGGCGAGGTAATCCGCGGTGAGCGGGCGGCCGGCGTGGGCGAGCGCGTTGAGGACGGCGGCCGCGTCCGCGTCGGTGCCGGGGTCCTGGAGTGGGTGCTCGGTGTCGCGGTGGCGGGGCAACTGGTAGACGGCCTCGGCGTACGGGGTGAGGTCGGCGGGGTGCAGGTCCAGGCGGCGGGCGAGTTCGAGGACGACGTGCAGGGGCTGGTTGGGCAGCGCGTCCATGGTGATGGCGCCCTCGTGGACGCCGAGGAGGTCGGCGAGCTCCCACGCGGAGAGGCCCGCATTGTGCAGGCGGCGGCGCAGTTCGTCGCCCCAGCCGCGGGGCTTGTAGCGCGGGGGAGGGTGGAAGCGGTCGGTCACCGGTCGGGGCCTTCGTCGGAGAGGATCACCACGTCCAGGCGGCGGGCTGCCATCCAGTCGGTCAGGGGCGCGGGCCCGGCACCGATCCCGGCGACTTCGCACATGCCGCGGTGGAGCCAGAACGGGTTGACGCCGATCCGGCGGCAGGTCCGTCCGATGGTCTCGACCAGGGCGCGGTCGGAGGCGTCGAGGGTGGGGTTCTTGGGGTCGGCGAAGTAGCGGCGGCGGGTGCCGGAGCCGTCCGCGCGGCGGTGGGCGAGGTGGGCGGCGAGGAGTTCGGCGGCGTACGGGGGCAGGGGGGTCTTGCCGGTGGTGTGCGCGTAGCTGGGGCTCTCGTCCTGGTGGCGCCGGTCGATCTCGTGGGCCCAGTCGGCGCGCAGGTAGGCGGCGGCATCCGGGAAGGTCGGCAGGTACAGGTAGTGGCCGTGCTCGTCGAGGTTGCGGCACAGCAGATGGGAGAACCGGTCGGGGGCGGCGGTCAGGTGCAGGGAGATGACGGTGACGGCGGCGGCGTGGGTGGAGACGGTGGCGCGCAGGGCGCGGCAGATGCCCGGGGTGAGCCAGGTCGTCAGCTGGTCGGCGGCGGCCGGTCCCAGTGCGCGGGACTGCCAGCGCAGCAGGACACCTTGGATGAACAGGGATGCCTGGATCGCGCGGAGGCGGATGAGGGCGAGGCGTCCGCTGGCGGCGGGGCCGAGGCGTTCGTCGCGCAGGTAGGCGTTCAGGGCCTGCTTGAAGGCGTTGCCGGTGCGGCCTTCGGCGAGGTGGTTGCGGTGGCGGCGTACGAAGGCGTCGGTGGCCTGGGCTTCGGTGCGGTAGGCGAGGTGGAGCTGGTCGAAGGTGTCTCCGGCGAGCTGGCGGCGGCAGGCGGCGAGGAAGAGCGGGAAGTCGGCGGTGGGCAGCGCGGGCCAGTCGGCGTCGGGGTCGGCGTACTCGTCGGGGTTCAGCGGGAGGGACACGGCCGGGGCCGGCAGGGGCAGGACGCGTTCGAAGGTGTCGCCGCCCATGGCCCGGACCGGCCGGTGGGGTGCGCCGAAGGGTATGCGCCCACGGGCGGCGCCCTTGCGTTCGGATCGGCCCAGGCTCTCGATGGCGTTGCACATGCGGGCCGGGTCGCCGCCGCCGGACCAGATCAGCCACAGGTCGGCGTTGGTCTGGTCGGCGAGTTCGGCGAGCTGGAGGGCCTCGCGGTGGGTGAGCCGGTGGGCGCGCTCGATGAGGATGTCGGTGACGCGGGCGGCAGTGATCCACGCGGTGGCGGCCTTCCACGCGTCGGCGATGCTCAGGCGGCAGGTGCGTACGGCGGCCGGGTTCTTGCCCGCTCCGGCCAGCACGTCCCACACCAGGTCATTGGCGGAGCGCACCGGGTTGGGGCGGACCACGATCCGCTCCGGGGCCTCCAGTGCGGCAAGGCGCCGGGAAAGGTTCGGGTCGTCGTTGCCGTCGATGACGACGTACACCGTGCGGTGGGGTTCGGGCGGCCGTGCGGCGGGGTCGTCGATCACCTCGCCGGTGGGTAGGACGCCGGTCATTGGAGGCCGCCGCCAAGGAGGGCGTAGGCGTTGTGGACGGTGGTGTCGTCGACGGTGCTGAGGCCCTGCTCCTCGCACAGGGCGGCGGCGGTGTGGGTGAAGACCGCCCAGTCGCGCATGGTGCCGTGACCGTACGAGCTGTCGACCTCCAGGAGGAGATCGTCGCGGGCTTCGGCGTAGATGGGGTGGTAGCGGCGCATCAGGGCGGGGACCTTGACGGGGTCGAGCGGGGAGAAGGGTAGGCGGCGGAAGACCCGGGAGCGGAGCATCGGCTCCTTGGACAGGACTTCCCAGCAGCCGTCGCCGCCGACGTAGAGCAGGGCGAAGCGGGTCCTGGGGTGGTCGTGGAGGTGGCGCAGCAGCTCGATGCAGTCGCCGGTCAGGCGCTGGGCCTCGTCGACGACGACCAGGCGCATCGGGGTGGCGAGCAGGCCGACGAGTTTGGTGGTGAGGTCGAAGCGGTTGCGGGAGGAGGGGTTCTCGGTGCCGGTGAGTTCGCGCAGCAGATGGTCGGCGATCATCCGCATGGTGGGGCGGGCGGGGAAGGTCATCACGGACACTCGCGGGCGGGACACCGCATCGAGCAGGTCGATGGCTTCCAGGGCGGCCTCGACGGCGAAGGTCTTGCCGGTGCCGGCCGGGCCGTGGACGACGCCGGTGGCGGCGTTGGCGACGAGATCGCGGACGATACGGGCGGTCATCTGGAAGTGTCCGGTGGGCAGGGCCGCGGCCCCGGTCAGGTCGACGAAGTGGCGCGGCATCAGCTCTCCGGGTCGGCGGTGGGGTCGGTCAGTCCGAGCAGGCTCGTGCTGGCCCTGGCGGCAAGCGCCTGGTCGCGTTCGCGCTGCGTACGGGTACGGCCGTCGCCTTCGGGCACCAGCCGGGACTCGGCGGGCGGGGTGCCGTCGCCGGTCATCGGCGCAAGGGTGCGTCGGGCCTGGCGGGAGGCGCGGCGGCGCTCCTGGCCAAGGCGTTTGGCCTCGGCGGCCGCGTGGATGCGGAAGGCGTCGGTCTGCTTGGCGGTGAGCTGCCCGGTGGGGTGTGCGGTGCACAGGTGCTTGCCCGCGAGGTAGACCTCGATCTGCCGGTCGTCGTGCGGCATGTAGCGGATCTGGACGACCTGTCCGCCGCGACCCTGGAGCTCGGGGGCGACGTAGGACAGGGAGTTGAAGCTGATCCCGTCCTTGCGGATCGTGCGCTCGGCGTCGGCGAGCATGAGGTGGCGCAGCTCGTCGGCGGGGATACGCCGCAGGGGCGCGGGATCGTCCGTCCACGCCTGGAGGGGGGTGCGACCGCCGAGCATCCGGTGCGGGCGCTCGGTGTTGTACCAGCGGGCCCAGGCGGCGAAGCGGTCGACGAACCGCTCGATGCGCATCGGCCCGCCCGCCTGCCCTTCGGCTGCCTGCTTGGCGGCCACCGAGTCCTTCACCGGCCCGTACAGCTTGCCGCCGGCGTCGCGCGGCCCGCCGGTGAAGCCGGGGAGCTGGGAGATTAGCGTCTGCTCGATCGTGAGGTTCAGCCGCTCCACCTTGCCCTTGCGGTGCGGGGTGAAGGCGGGCAGGCGGTGCATGACGACGGCCAGGGTGCCGAGTGCCGCCTCGACGGCGTCGGCGGCGAACTCCAGGCCGCGGTCGATGCGTACGCGCTCGGGCACCGCGCCGAACGGCGAGACGTCCGGCTCGTGCAGCATCGCCATCCGCATCGCGGTGAACACCGTCCCCGAGGTCGGGGCCAGGGCGACAGACCAGCCGAGCAGGGCGCGGGTGCCGTCGTCGACGACGGTCGTCATCCACGGGCAGAGTGCTTTGCCCTTCGGCGGCAGGACCAGCAGCGGGATCTGCTTGTGGTCCATCTCCCAGCACCGGCCGCGCAGCGCGTCGGGCCGTTGCAGGTACACCGAGGCCGCGCGCCGGCCGGACTCTCCGCTCTGCCACGCCGCCCGTTCGGCCGGGGTCAGCTCCTCGGCGAACGCCCGCTGCAAGGTCCGCAAGGTCACCGGTCGTGCCCTGTCCCATCCTTCGGCGAGGAAGCCGGGCACCGGCGCCCCGGCCGTGGTGCCGTCCCCGGCGACCACGGCGTGCCGGGCACGGTGCAGGGCTGCGATGTTGCCCCGGTAGAAGGCGAACGCCTCGCGGTCGGTCTCGCTGAGGACGTAGTGCGGCCGCGGCTGCCGGACGGAACGGGCGGCTGGCGGGGACAGCCACCGCCACACGGTGCGCTCGCTCACCCCGGTGCTCTGCGCGACGGTCCGTACGTGCCCGGCCGTCAGCACCCCATCGGCGCGCAGCTCCTCAAGCCGGGCCACCGCCGCCCGCCGAACCTCCGCCGCGATCTTCGCCACGTCCCGAAGTGTCAGTGGCATGTCGCCGCCGCGACACCCCACTGACATGAGTGCCGCTCGAACTGGCGAACCGGACCCGGAACACCTGCGTCCCGCCCCCTCCAACTGCTAGAGCAGGGCACGTGTCCCTCCGTCCCGGAAACGACCGTTTCCGGGACGACTGCCCGCCGGAGGGGACAGGGTGCGGATGCCGTCCCGAAAGGCGTCCCGAAACCGGAGGGCGCGGCGGAGAAGCAGGACGGGTATTCGGGACGGCCGCGCCGTGCGGCCGGGCGAGAGGGGAACATGTGAACGCCGAGCTGGACGAGATCGTCCGCGCCGAGCTCGTCGAGCGCGAACCGTGCCCGCGGTGCGGGGCGCCGCCCGGCTCGGTGTGCCGGGCGAACTCCGGCGTCGTCGCCGTCGACTACCACACCGGCCGGTACGCGAAGATCCCCGGACTGAAGTCCGGACCCGCGATCCGCATCCCTGCCGCGCGCGGCCCCGGCCGCGCATGGGAGCCCGGCCCCGAACCCGACCTCGCCGTCGGCGGCGCGCTCGCGCGGGCCGGCGACCGCATCGGCTACGCCCGCGTCTCCAGCAAGGGCCAGGACCTCGCCGGACAGGTCCGCCTCCTGAAGAAGGCCGGCTGCGTCCGGATCTACGTCGAGAAGATCGGCAGCCGGGAGAAGATCCGCCCCGAGTACAACACCGCCCTGGCCGACCTTCGCCCGGCCGACACCCTGACCGTCACCATGCTCGACCGCCTGGGCCGCAACATGATCGAGCTCATCACCTCCGCGCAGGACCTCGCCGAGCGCGACCACCGCCTGGAGATCCTCGGCGGCCCGCTGTCCGGCGTCTACGACCCGCAGGGCGCGGGCAAGGTCCTCTTCGTCATGTTCGCCGCGATGGCGGAGGTCGAGCGGGAGTTCATCCACGAGCGGACCCTGATCGGCCTGGACACCGCCGCGGCGAACGGCAACCACGGCGGGCGCCCGCCGGCCGTCGACGGCGACCAGCTCGCCGTCGCGCTCCGGCGCCGCGACGCCAACGAGCCGGTCACCTCCATCGCCCGTCACCTCGGCGTCGGCCGCTCCACCCTCTACCGGACTCTGGCCGCGTACGACGAGGCCATGGCGGCCAACGAAGCTCCCCGCACACCGCCGGGCAGCTGAGCGGCCGAAATCCGAACCCCGCCTGTCCGATGCGGCAGGCAGGATGACCTACGTCCGCTTCACCAAGGGGAGGAACACAGGCATGACCGTCGACTTCGACTCGTTGCAGGAAGCCGCTCAGGGACTGGGCGAGGACATCACCACCCACGACAAGGCCGGGCTGAACGACCTCAGCACCGCGCACCTGCGTGAACAGGCCGACGCCCGCGACGAGCTGTACGACTTCGTCGACGGCCTGTGGGACAAGACCACGGCCCGCGTGCCCGACGCCGGAGCCCGCGACGAGTACGCCGGGCTAGCCGGTCTGCGCGACCTGGCCGCGGTGCTCCGCGACAACGCGCACGAGGTCCTCGACGCCCGCGAAGACTGAGCCCCGGGAGGAGTTGCCCGATGCCATACGAACAGGACCGCAGGCCCGACTACGGCCAGGAGGACGTCCTCGTCGCCTACCACTGGATCCCCCAGCGCGAGGCCGCCGAGCAGGACGTTCCCAGCCACCGGGTGTGGAACGCTGCCCACGAACTGGAGGGCCGTGCCTGGCGCGAGCGTCAGCATCGCGTGAACTGGGGTGAGGACAGCCTCGTCGACGGCGTCTTCTACGACTTCCCCGACCCCCAGACCCTGCCGGAGCAGGAACGACAGACCGCCGACGCCCTGCTCCGCACACAGCACCGGTGGCCCTGGCTCCGCACCCGCAAGCGCCTCATGCGTACCTGGGTGACGACCCATCCCGAAGCGAGCAGCTGACGCGGAGGTCTGGACGGTCCAGCCCAACGTCCCCGGCGCCATCCCGCGCCGGGGACGTTTCGCGCTGACAAAACCCTGCGCCGGACTGACATCTACTCTGCGCACGACAGGCTGGCGACGCGAAATGTCAGCGGACGGCGACATGAGGTGTGTCAGTAGGCGGTGACGGCTCGGAGAGCATCCGCAGGCTGTACACGACGTTGTCGGGAAGGACGTCGATGAGGTCGCCGCGGGTGACCATGTCTGCGGCGGCGAGATCTTCGAGGGCCTGGCGCTGCGCGGCGTCGGCGGTGTCGATGCCGCCGTCAACCCAGACGCGCAGGAGGGCCTCCGCTTCGACGGGCTGGATCGGTCCGCGGATGTCGGGGCGGGGGTTCTTCCGTCCGGTGACGGCGTCGGCCTGGTCGGGCCTCGGCGTCTTCGACCCCGCGCGAAAGACGGCCGAGCAGCGCCAAGCCGAGCTTGCCTCCGACCGCGAAGAGTTGGCCGACGCGAGGCCATCGTGATGGAGACGGCCGCATGACTGTGGGAGAAGATGATGATCGCGGAACCTGTGCTCGGTCGGGTCGTGCTTCTGGTAGTGATGCGGGGTAAGGATGGGCTCCGGGATACACGATAGGGAGTGAGGATCCATGGCGGTGATCGAGGTGACCAGCGCGGAGCAGTTCGAAGAGTTGCTCCGCAAGAATGCGAAGGTCGCCGTGATGTTCACGGCGGCGTGGAGTGGACGTAGCAGGGCCGTCAGCCCCGCCTTCGAGGAACTCTCGGAACAGCCCACCGACATCGTGTTCGCGTCCGTGGACGTCGACGGAGTTGCTCCGGTGGCTCAGAAGTACGGCATCCGAACCATTCCCACCTTCATTCTGTTCAAGGACGGCGACAAGAGCGACGACGTGGCGGGGGCGAACATTCCTGCCCTCGCAGACAAGCTGAAGATGTTGGCCGTGTAGTGCCTGGTGCACAGTCAACGCTCACCTGGCGAGACGAGGCTCGGATGCCCCGACCTCGCCCCGTGAGGACACCGAACGACCTCTCCGGGCAGCCGTTGGAGGACGACCCACCCGGGCCTCGGCCATCGCCACTGACAGTGAGGCTTCCCGCGGCCAGATGACTCCCCATCAGGCGGCCGTGGGTGGGGAAATCTAGCTGGCCACCGACAGTCGGTGGCCACGCCCGCCGTACTCCTGCCACTGACAGAACCCGTGACGTCCGGCACTGACAATCCGATGTCGCCCAACAACTCGGGTCGGGCGCTGTCGTTGCATTCAACGACGCCCCGCCGACCGGCGCGGGCCGGACAGTGGGAGGGCTCCGGGATGAGCGAGATCGATTCGTACGACGAGCTGAAGAAGCAGATGACCGCGGCGAAGGAGCGCTTCGCCTCCGAGGTCGACGGCGCGACGATGACCGTGGTCAAGGACGACGGCTTGCACCGCCATCTGTCCTTCCGATTTCCCAAGGCGTCCTGGGACTGGTGCGAGGTCGTCACCTGGCCCGGCATGCTGATTTTGCGTGGCGGGCTGGGCTGCTGGTCCTTCACCCGTACCGAGGACATGCTCGACTTCTTCCGGCCCGGCCCGCACAGGGAGCGGATCGACCCCCTCTACTGGGAGGGCAAGCTGGTCCCCGGCTCCGGCAGCGAGGTGAAGGTGTACGACGAGGGCCGGGCCCGCGCCTACGTGCGCCAGGCCGTCGCCGAAGCCGTAGAGACGCACGAGCACATCCAGGCCGAGGACGCTGAAGACTGGCTGTTCTCGGAGTTCAGCTACGCGGAGTGGGACAGCGAGGCGGCACTGATGCGCACGCTGGGCTGGTTCGAGGGCCGCGTGGACGCCGAACGCCCGGTGGGTGGCTCTGTGGAGGAGATCAGCGCCTCCGAGTTCCACTTTCCGGTACAGGACTGGGACCTGCACCGTTACAGCGACTGGTTCCTGCTCTCCTGCGTGGTGCTGCCCTGGGCCGTCGAGCAGTACGACGCCGCCCTGGTGCCCGTCGGCTGACGTCCCTGCTTCAGTCGGCCCTGTGCTCGTGAAGCTGTGGCCAGGGGCATGCCCCTGGCCACAGCTTCACGAGCACACCGGAGAGGAGTACGCGGCCGCCGACTATGGCTTTGGCGTCACCTGCGTCAACACCGCCGCCGGTCTCCACTTCTTCACCCGCCCCGCCCGAAGGCAATTCTCTGCGTGAACGATCTGACCCTTTTCGTCGACAACCCCACCGCCCCGGCTGCGGAGCCCGCTTCGGTCGTCCACGGCGCGGTCATCATCAGTGCCGTCGAGACCGCGTGGCGGGAGATCCGGTGCCGCTTCGATGGCGTCCCGGACATCTCCGTCACCACACCGCCCACCGCCGGCGCGCAGGACCCCACCAAGTGCAGCGCTTTGCGCACGGGTCGGCGCTTCGTTCGCGATGGGCACCTGACCATGGAACTTCAGGTGTCTTCCGGCACCCTCGGACTCGGTGGCCGTCCGATGATGGAGGGGCTGCTGCACCATGCCGCGCACGGCCTGGCCCTCACCCGCGGTGTCCGCGACACCAGCAGCGCAGGCCGCTGGCACAACAGGCGGTACGGGCGCCTCGCCCTGGAGCTCGGCCTCACCCCGCCGGCGAGGGCGGCCAAGGTAGTCGGCCTGGCTCACTGCCCACTGGCCGATGCCGAAGCCTGGTCTGAGGTGATCGCAGTCCTGGACGCCGCAGCCGCCGTTCAGCTCGAAGCCACCGTCGAGTCTGCCGTCACACCTCGTGCGGGCTACCGCTTCCCCATCGTCTGCGAGTGCGCGCCCGTCCCCCGGCGCCAGCATGTCACCCCGTTCTTCTTCCGGCAGGGGCCGCTGCTGTGCGGGCTGTGTCTGGCCAAGTTCCGGCCCGCCGACTCCGTCGTGCTGCCCGTCCAGGCGGCCGGGGCGGACGCGTGATCCCCGCACCGCACCGCATGAAGGGCGCGGCCCTCGTCCTTGGTGCCAGTCGGCCCGGGGAGATCGGCCCCTTCGGCCCGTACGGCGGCAGGGCCGAGCCCGACGCCGACGAGCCGGACCAGGCGTACGCCGTGCTCGAAGCCCCGCACAAGCCGAAGGCCCCCGGGGAGCACCCGAGGGCCTTCATCCCCTGATACAGGGAAGTGCACTGCTGGACGTACGTACGCGCGTCCATGTGCAAATGTGTTGCGATCCACCGCCCTGGGCGCGCCTTCTACTTCAAGGCCATCCCCTGATACAGGGGCAGTCGCCGGTTTCCAGGGCCCGGCGAGGACACAAACGTAGCAGTGCCGCAGCGGGTCGTGGGAGCCCTTCACCCGAAAGAGGCGGACCGGTGCGATCCGCTTCGCGGCTCCTGTGCCGGGCCTCGCTAGCCCCGAACGCTTCAGCGCGCGGCGGCGTTGAGTAGGGCACTGCCGGTCACACGATTTCGGCGACTGAAGGAGAGGGGGAGAGACCGACATGAAACCCGGACTGTCGCATGTCGGCGAGGGCGACGATTTTGAGTACCTCGTCCCCGTGCTGACCGCTGTTCACGAGCTGCACCTGGCATCTTCGGCGCGGTCCGACATCTCGGATTCTCACTCCGCGGTGGGACGGAGCCGGACGAAGCGCGTTGTGGAGTGCCGTCCGCCCGTGCGCCGCACTTCGGCCACCACTTCCTTGGTGACGGCGTGCACCGGCTGGCCGCCGGCGTCGGCCAGCCGCTCCCCGACATGCCCCTCCAGCCTCTGACCAACCCTTACGGCATCGGCTGGGGCGAGGCGGGGGGACGTCGTCACCACCGTGCCCCCAAGCCGCACCTGCACCGCCCAGGGGCGCCGAACCGGCCCCACCACCCCTACCACCGTGGCGTCCTGGCTCTCGGCCGTACGCCACTTCACCCATCCCCGGGAGAGTCGCGGGTCGTACCGCGAGGTCCACCGGCGCGAGACGATGCCCTCCACCCCCATCGGCGCGAGGTCGCGCGCGAGAGCGAGAGCCTGCTCGCGGTCGTCTGTGGCCAGCACCGGCCGCACCATGCTCTGCGAGTCGAGCAGCGCCGTCAGCCGCGCCCACCGGTCAGTCAGCGGCAAAGGGCGGCAGTCCTCGCCGTCCGCCAAGAGATCGAAGACGGTGTACGAGAGGGCGATGCCGTGCGCGCGCCGGTAGGCGGCGGTGCGCTGCAAGGCGTCGAAGTCCATTCGGCCCTCGGCGGAGACGGCGCAGATCTCGCCGTCGAGCACCGTACCGGCGGGCAACGCCTCCCGAAGTGCGAGCAGTTCCGGGAACTCCGTAAAGCGTCGCCCGGTACGGGAGTGCAGGTGCAGCCGGTCCGGAAGCCAGGCCGCCACTGCCCGGAACCCGTCCAGTTTGGCGCCGTGCTGCCACCCCGACCCCTCCGGCACTCGCGGAACGGGGCTGGGGCGCATCACGCTCACCGGCAGGGACAGCGCAAGAGAAGAGGGCACGGGTACGAGGATGGGTGCCGAGTGCGCGTGAGGCCGGGAGGACAGGCCCCCAGGGCACTCCTACAGGTCGCTACTCCAGCCTCCCGCCGAGAATGCGGGGACATGCGGCTGCTCGCGACTGGACGTTGCGGGAAGCCGACTACGGCAAGTGCGGGCCGTGTAGCCCGGGTCCGTGTGCTACCCATCGGCTCGGGTAGGTCAAGGACTCGCGGAGGGACCTGCGGGCGTTGTGCTGAAACCGCGGTCCCTATCGTTCCAGCTCAGGGGAATTCCCTGATTCCTGGCGAAGGTGCGCGGGTGGTAGAGGCTGTTGTTGAGCCGACTGTCCGTATTTCCAATGTGCGCCAGCTCATGGGCCTGCGCGACCTTCCTCCGGGGGACGTGGCTGATGCTGACCGTGCGGAGATGGAGCGCTGCCATCGCGGTGACAGCGACCCGCTGCGCCAGGTCGCTCCCGTCACGGCGTAGCCAGCGAGGAAGGCAGCCCTCGCGAAGCGCCTCCAGATCTCGCACCGAAGACTCTTCGTCAGCTTGCACGATTAGGGGGCGGCGCTGGTCGACCCTCACCATGACGGCCAGGCACAGAGCCAGGAATTCAGCCTGGGTACTGCTTTGAATCCCGGCCGGGCCGAGGTCGACAGCGACCCCTTTTCGTGGATAGCCCCGCCGAGAGACGTGAATACCGGCGCGCGCCTTCTGAGTCGTGGCGAACGACGCATCACTGGACACGCTGAGCACGTCACGTGCAGCCCATGCAGGGTGAGGTTCCCCCGAGATGCGGAGGTTGCTGACATCGGGTCAGATGGGGTTCATGAGAGGAACTCTGACCATGGCCGCACCGAGGAAGTACTCGCA
>NZ_JACHEM010000022.1 GCF_014207445.1 Streptomyces candidus
CGTTCCTCCAGGCCGAGCCGGAAGGCGGCGGTGTCCCCGTAGCCGCCGTCGGCGATGACCTGGGGCACATCGATGCCCCAGGACCGCGTCTCGTCGATCATGTCGAGGGCCAGCTGCCACTTCTCGACATGCCCCACCTGGGCAGGGATGGCGCACTTGTCACGGCGGGCCACTTTGGCCGGATCGGCCTTGGGCGAGGCGGGGTCCCAGCTTCCGGGCAGGAACAGACGCCAGTTCACCGCCGCCGAGGCGCCGTGGGAAGCCAGGTGCAGCGAGACTCTGGCCTGGCAGTTGGTGACCTTGCCCGCGGTGCCGGTGTACTGCCTGCTCACGCACGCCGACGCGTCCCCGTCCTTGAGGAACCCGGTGTCATCGATAACCAGCGCGGTGGGCTTGATGACCGGCTGCATGCGCCAGGCCAGCCGGGCCCGCACATGCGCCGCGTCCCACGGGCTGGAGGTGACGAAGTGGGCCAGCGCCTGCCGGTTCCCGTCCTCGCCCAGGCGGGCGGCCATCGGCTCCACCGACTTGCGCCCCCCGTCCAGCAGCAGGCCCCGCAGATAGACCCCGCCCCACCGCCGCTGATCCGCCCGCGCGAACGGCTCGAACATCTCCGCCGCGAAGTCCTCCAAGTCACACCGGACCGCAGCCAACTCCTCACTCAGCACACACGATCAACGACACGACCGATCAAGAAGACACGCCACCACAAACGACACATGACCAAGCCCTACTAGGAGTCGGCCGGGATGAGGCGTGTCAGCCGGTCGGCGATCCGGCGGCGCAGTATTCGGGAGTCGAGGTCGAGACGGCAGATCGCCTCGATGTCGCGCACGGTCTCGCGCCGGGCCATCGGGGAACTCACCCTTGCCACGGTATCCCAGAAATGTGGGAGGGCCGCCCGACCTCCAGGCGCCTACCGTGGGTCCGAGAAACCCCAGGTCACCGGAGGTGCACCGACATGTCCCCGTCCATGCTCAACGTCGGACTGGATCCAGCGCTGGTGGACGACGCGCCCTCGTCACGGGCGGCGTTCCCTGAAATCGACGCCGAGGCGGTCCGGGCCGAAATGGCCGCGGGCCGGGCTCGGCTCGAGGAACTCGGCCTCAGTGTCGATGTCTGCCTGCTCGACTACGGCCGCACGGCCGAGGCGGTTTTTCGCGCCGCGTTGACCGCCAAGGACTACGACATCGTGCTGATCGGCGCCGGCGTCCGGCTGGACCCGGAGCTGACCCCGCTGTTGGAGGTGCTGGTCAACACCACCCACGAGCTGGCACCCGACGCGAAACTCTGCTTCAACGTCAGCCCGACGACGGCTGTCGAAGCCGTCCAGCGGTGGTGGCCCGAACACAAGCCGCTGGTCTAGGCGCTCCATAGCACTCAAGAGACGATTCGATGAACGGGAGGGGGTCTTCCGCCATGTCGGCAAGAGCACTCGAGGACAAGGTCGCACTGGTCACCGGCGGCAGCCGGGGCATCGGCCGGGCGATCGCGGAGCGGCTCGCCCAGGACGGCGCCGCCGTCGGCGTCACCTACGCCCGCGACGAGACGGCAGCGAGCGAGACCGTCGAAAACATCCGCAAGAACGGAGGACGGGCCTTCGCACTCCAGGCGGGGCTGGGCGAGCGCGGCGACGCGGCCCGCCTCTGGGCCGCCTTCGACGCCGCGGGCACGGAGCACGTGCCCGACGGGAAGCTCGACATGATCGTCAACAACGTCGGCATCGGGGATTTCGCATCCCTGGAGTCGTTGACCGAGGACGCCTTCGACAAGGTCTTCGCCGTGAACGTGCGTGCACCGTTCTTCGTCACGCAGCAGGGACTGCCGCGCCTGCGCGACGGGGGCCGGATCATCAACATCTCCAGCTCCGTAGCCCGCCTGGCCACGCCGGGAATGATCGCCTACGGCGCCACCAAGGGAGCCCTGGACAACTTCAGTCTCGCCCTCGCCAAGGAGCTGGGCCCCCGGGGCATCACGGTCAACTCGGTGGCCCCCGGAACCGTCCTCACCGATGCCAGCGCGGCCACTCTGCTGGGCGATCCGCATGCCGAGGCGCAAGCGGCGTCTCTTGCCGCCCTCGGCCGGATCGGGCGGCCGGAAGACATGGCCGACATCGTGGCCTTCCTCGCCTCCGACGACGCACGCTGGGTAACCGGCCAGGTCATCGACGCAACGGGAGGCACGGCCCTCTGACGTGCTAAGGAGAGGAACACCGTCGAGCGGCTGATCAACAAGATGAAGGCCTGGCGTGGCATCGCCATCCGGTACGACAAGTCTCCCGACAGCTACCTCGCCGGCCTCCACCTACGCGCCTCGATGATCTGGCTCAAGGACCTCACCCGAGCCACCCATTGATCGGAACTCAATACGGTCCCTGCCACACGCTCCACGTGGCAGCCCATGACATCCGCGGCGAGCACAGCCGTCTCCGCCCCTGCCTACACGCGCGACATCTGCTTTACCCGGAAGACGACAACACACTTCACCAGTCAGACGACACTTACTGATCGTTTCAGAATGAGGTTCGGAGTCGTCTCAAGCAGATAATGCTGCAGGCGAGTTGGAGTAGTCCGAGATGGAGGTCGGCTCGTATCTCGTAGCGGATGCGCAGTCGTTTGAACTGGTGGAGCCAGGCGAAGGTCCGCTCGACAACCCAGCGTGTTTTGCCCAGGCCGGAGCCGTGCGGGGTGCCGCGGCGGGCGATCTTGGGTGTGATCCCGCGCGTGCGGACCAGACGCCGGTACTTGTCGTAGTCGTAGCCGCGGTCGGCGAACAGCCGCCGGGGCCGGTGGCGTGGCCGGCCCCGCAGTCCACGGATGCGGGGTATGGCGTCCAGCAGCGGCATGAGCTGCGTGACGTCATGACGGTTTCCGCCGGTCAGGGAGACGGCGAGCGGAGTCCCGTGCCGGTCGACGATCAGGTGGTGCTTGCTGCCGGGCCGGGCCCGGTCGACCGGCGAAGGTCCGGTGTGAGCCCCCTTTTGAGGGCCCTGACGTGCGAGCCGTCGATCGAGGCGTCGTCCATCTCCAGCAGGCCCTCCTTACGCAGTTCCGCCAGGAGAACCCCATGCAGGCGGGGCCACACTCCGGCCTCGGTCCAGTCCCGCAGACGCCGCCAGGCCGTCACCCCGCTGCAGCCCACCAGCTCCGCGGGAACGTCCCGCCAGCCCACACCCTTGCGCAGCACGTACACGATGCCCCGCAAGGCAGCACGGTCACCCACCGGCAACCGCCCCGGATACCGATGCCGCCGCGCCGGCCGAGTCGGCAGCAGCGGGGCTATACGTTCCCACAGGTCATCAGGCACAAGATCAGCAGACACCCGCCAGATCCTGCCGACCCAACACCCAACTGCCAAGCCACCACACCGATCTCTTTCTGAAACGATCATTTAGGGCTTGCAGATGAATAAGATGCGCGTTCCTGCTCTTGACATCACAGCTCATGCAGGGTGTTCGACGGCAAGTTGATTCTCTGCAAGCCCTTAATGGATCCGACCGCCGATTCCACACAGTTCCGCTCGCTGAGCTTCCCGGCATGCCCAGTCCAGGCCAGGATGATCCGCATGTCGGATACGAGTACCACACCCGAGCGGCCCGTGAACGCAGCCGTTGCAGGCCCCGCCCGCAGAAGGTGGATGACCCGGCGACAGGTGACATGGGCCGTCGTCGCCGCGGTGGTAACGGCCGTGCTACTGGCGGGCAAGGTGTGGTTCGGCTTCCAGCCGCTGGCGACGGGTGGCAGCCGGCCCTACGCGACCTCGTCGACCGACGCCTGGGAAGTGAACTCATTCCTCCTCGATGACCGGGCTCTCTTGATCAAGAACGAGTACGGTGCCACGCTCACGCTCCGCCAACAGATCCACAACACCAGCTCGCGGAGCATCAGGATCATCGACCCCGGACCGGCGCTGGCCGACTGGCGCCGGAGCCATGCGCCGTGCCTCTGACAGCCGGTGCGGGCGCACTTCACATCCGTGGAAAAGGGTGCCCCCGCTCGTAAAATGCCTTTCACACTGAAACCGGGGGAATCGTTCATGCTCGAATTGCTCGGTCGAGTTGGCAAACCCGGTTGTGATGACCCGAAAACCGCTTACGCCGGCACCAAGATCGACATACCCATGCGCTTCAGCTTCCTCGGTATCGCACGCACCTAGAGCATCCCGCTCGGAATCACGATCTGGGAATCCGACGACCCCAAGCGCGGCCTCCGTCCAGACATCAGGAAACTCAAAGCGGACTCCTGAGCTCGAAGCGTGGCCCCTGCCGCCTGCTGTTCCGATCGCCGCACCTCGCCACGGTAGCTGAGGCCGTGCCACGGGTTGATCATCCAGCCGCCACTGACATTGGACAAAGCGGCCGGCGTGGTGGCAGGCGATGGACTACGGAGCGCCAGTGGTGCTGTGCTTCTCGTTGCGTCCCTTAGAGGTTGTCTCATTTGGTGAGCCTGCGGTAGCAGATGAGGGTGCAAGCGATGCTGGTGAAGGCCAGGAAGTGGTCGGGTTTTCGTTCGTAGCGGCGATGGAGGCGCCGACATCCGCCGAGCCAGGCCATGGTGCGCTCGATGGTCCAGCGGTGGCGGCCCAGGCGCTTGGAGGACTCGATGCCTTTGCGGGCGATGCGGTGGGTGATGCCGCGGGATCTGAGCCATCGACGCAGATGAAGGTTGTCGTAGGCCTTGTCGGCGTGGAGCTTGGCCGGCCGCCCGCGGCGGGGTCCGCGGCGGGAGCGGATGGACGGGATGCCCCGCACCATGGGCTCCAGGGCCTGGCTGTCGTGCAGGTTCGCACCCGAGATGCCGATCGATATGGGCAGACCGGAGCGTTCGGTGATCAAGCGGATTTTCGACCCCAACTTTCCCCGGTCCACAGGATCCGGACCTGTCAGGTCCCCCCTTTCAGAGCCCGCATGTTCACCGAGTCGATCGCACACCGCGACCAGTCCAGCTCCCCGCAAGCGCCAAGCTCGTCCAGCACCAGGCGGTGCAGCTTCGCCCACACCCGGGCCTTGCTCCAGTCAGCGAACCGCCGGTGCGCGGTCGGCCCCGACGGCCCGAAGGACGGCGGCAGCTGCCGCCACGTACACCCTGACGTGGCCGCGAAGATGATCGCCGCCAACACCTCCCGGTCCCCGTACCGCCGACGGCCACCACCCTGCGGCCGCGACGGAGCGGGCGGCACCACCCGCTCGAACAACACCCACAACTCATCCGGCACCAGCCGCTCCACGATCCCCACAACAGCAGATTACCGAGTCCATCCAAATGAGACGACCTCTTAAGGGGAATTGCCAAATTACCCCTGCCGGGCACGGTCAGGGCGCTGCAAAGGGGAGGACGGTGGAGGCAGTGGCCACCCCCGGCGCCGCCCGGCCGGAAAGGGGGTTTTGGAATGCATGTCTGCCCTCAAAGGTGTGCGCCTGCGTCGCAGGCACCGCACCACGACCCCGGACCCGGCCGCGGCGAAGGCACCGGACCTGATCGGGCGCGACTTCACCCCTGCCGAGCCGAACACGAAGTACGTCGGTGACATCACCTATCTTCCCTTGGAGACAGGGAAGTTCCTCTACCTGACCACAGTCCACCAGGGCCGTTCGCCACATTCAGCCCGCCGACGTCGCCGCCTCCTCCTCACGAACAGCAGCCCAAGCTCACATGCTGGTTCTCTGCGAGCCCCGAGCACACGAGCAGCCCCCGAGGGCCCGGTGCCTTCGGGGGCTGCGCACATCGGCCGACGTCTAGCGTGCCGAGTAGCCGAAGGCCACGCCGTTGGCCGGGAGACCTCCGGAGCCGGGCCTGTACGTGGTGGTGGGAGCAACCGTGCCACCCTGGGTCACGTTGGACATCGGCAGCGCGTAGAGCGCACCGGTCGCCAGCGGCCCGGAGGGCATGCCCACATACAGCTTCGTCGCCGTGAAGTGGATGCTTCTGCCCATGTACTGGTTGGCGCCAGGAGGGCCGGGGACGCCGTCGCCGTCCCCGGCCTCGATCCAGCGGTCGTTCGGACCGGCCGAACCGGCCAGCGAGAATGTGTGGACCGCACCCGTGTTGGCTACGGTGCCGACGTCCTCACCGGGCGTCCCCACAGCGAGCCGCATAGACGCCACGGTACTCACCGAAGCCGGAGCGGTGTTGACGGCGGAGAGGTACTCGCCCATGCGGTCACCGGCCTCGGAGGTGCCGGACACATCGTCCTCCGCCGTGCCCTGCTTGAGCTCGCGCAGGTAGCTCCAGGTGCCGTCGGGCTTGATGCGGATCTGCACCACGCGGCCCGCGTTGGCGCGGTCCACGGTGCCGACCGTCACGCTCTCACCGGGCGAACCGATCGCCAGGATCGACTCCGTGGCGGCTGCGGCGCCGCTGGCCCGGAACGGGGCCATGGCCACCGCGTACCCGAACTGGTCGCCCGCCTCCGCGCCGCCGGAGATGGCGGCGTTGTTCTGGTCGAGCCCGGCCAGCGGCAGGGGGTGACCGGTGGAGTCGAAACGGTTGGCGTCGAAGATGACGACGCCGCCGGCCTTCGCCGTGCTGCCCAGGGCCTCGTTGGGGGAACCGATGGCGATGTAGTTCTGGTCGGCGGCCACGGACCAGCCGAACAGGTCCCCTGTCTCGGGGTCGCCCGGGACACCGGCCGTCGACTGGCTGACCGCCACGCTGGTGGTGCCGTGCACGTAGAAGGAGGAACCCGCCTGCGCGATGTCGCCGAGGGATTCCCCGGGCAGACCGATAACCAGGTACGGTCGGCCGGCGTCGTTCACCGCAGCCGCGATCCTGTGGCCCATCCGGTCGCCCGTTTCGGATGCCGAGCCGGCGATCGCACCCGTGCCGGCGCCCTGCTCGAGGTGCGTGGCCTTCAGAGTGCCGGTGCCCAGACCACCGGCCGCGCCGTACAGGATGTCGACGAAGCCCGCGTCGACGGCGGTGCCGACGGTCTCGCTCGGAGTTCCCGCCACCAGGTCGGTGAAGCCGTCCTTGTTCCAGTCGATGGTGGCCAAGGTCTCGCCGAAGTAGTCGTCCGCCTCGGAGCCGCCCGGCACCCAGTCCAGGTCCTGGCTGATCTCCGCGGTGCCCTTGCCGCCGCCGTACACGACGCGGACCAGGCCGGCCTTCGCGTCCGTGCCGACAGTGGCCTGGGGGTCGGAGATCGCGACGTCCTCAGCGCCATCACCGTTGAAGTCGGTCATCCCGGCAGGCTTCGGGGTGGTGCCCCCGCCGCCGAGAGCGGTACCGAGGTCGAGCCGCGGAGTGGTGGCACCGGTGTAGATGATGCCCCGGCCGCTGCTCTTCAGCAGGGTCGTCAGGTCGGCGATGTTCCTGGTGGGAAAGGCCTGCTTGAGCACGGCGTACGCGCCGGCCACATGCGGTGTGGCCATCGAGGTGCCGTTCTTGGAGGCGTAGGTGCCGCCGGGTACGGCGGAGACGATGCCCGTACCGGGGGCGAACAGGTCGAGCAGCGGACCCCGGTTGGTGAAAGCGGACAGTTGATCGTCGTCGGTGGTCGAGCCGACCGTGACAGCGGAGGAGATGCAGCCGGGCATGCTCACCGCGTCGGTGTGACCGTTGTTGCCGGCGGCGATCACGGTGGCCACGCCTGCGGTCAGCAGGCTGTCCACGACCGGCTTGCGCAGGTCACTGTCGCAGGCGGTGGTGTAACGGCCGTTGCCGAGGCTCAGGTTGGCGGCGACGATCGGCACACCGGTCCTCTTGAGCTTCAGCACGTGCTCGAGACCCTTGAGCTGTGCGCTCTGGTAGCTGCCCACGCAGGGGGCGGCGCCACCGCAGAACTCCTCGGTGGTGAACTGGCTGAAGACCTGGATGGCGACGATGTTGGCGCCGGGCGCCACACCGTGCTTGGGAGCGCCCGTGATGCCGGTGCCGTTGCCTGCGGCGATGCCGGCCACGTGGGTGCCGTGGTCGCAGGCGGTCATGGTCGCGCAGGCGCCGGCCGCGGTGTTGGCAGCGCCGGTGCCCTCCTGTGTGTCGGCGCCGTCCGGACACAGGCTGACAATGCCGCCCTCGGTATCGCTCGGCGAGAAGCATGCCTCGGCCACGACCCGGTTCTTCAGGAACGGGTGGCCGGTCTCGACGCCCGTGTCCAGGACGGCGATCGTCTGTCCCGTACCGGTCTTGCCGGCCGCGACGGCGTCGTCACCGCCGATCAGCGGGATGCTCTGGTCCAGGGTCGGCGGCTCCACCTTGTCCTCGGTGACGCTGACCACGGCCGGCTTCGCGGCGAGTCGGTCGAGGCCGGCCCGGTCCACCTTGAGGGTGACCACCGGCACGGTCTCGAATTCCTGCTTCTTCTCGCCGGCGGTCGCCGCGTCGGCGACGTCCGCGAGAGTGTCCGTGACGACGTTGACGCGGACCTTGCCGTCGCCCGCGGTCCGGTCGTAGAGCGGCGGGTCGACCGGGTCAGCCGCGGCTTCGGCGGCTGTCGCGGTGCTCGTCGGTGTGACGGCATGGGCCGGTATGGCGGCGCCGAGGGCCATGGCCGTCATCGTGGTGACGACCGTCGCCCAGATCGTTCTCTTCATGTTGCCTCGGTGAGCCGGGGGGCGCGTCATGACTGGGCCCGTGGGGAAGCAGACATGCCACAGCCCGGAGAGATGTGGGGAGCGAAGTGCTGAAGGGTCCAGGAGGAACGGGCCGGGCGGCGTGAGCTTTTCGCCGCCCGGCCCGTTCGGGCCCAAGGGGCCCGCTCCGTCAGGAGGTTGTGCTGTGTGTCGTCAGAAGGTGTGCCGAGCCGTGATCAGGTCTTCCTGGCACCGTTCTTCGGGTTGCCCTTCCATGCCACGGCCTTGAGGTAGGCGTACGCGTAGCTGTTGCACTTCCAGCGGACAAAGACGTTGTACGCCTTGCAGCTGCGCGTCTTCATCGTGGAGTAGAAGGCGTTGTCGACGTTCGACTTCTTGCTGCGGTCCAGGTAGTACTTGTAGCCCTTGTACGTGTTGCCGATCAGCCCGTAGCCGTAGTCGTGGGAGTCGCACGCGGCCCGGAAGTTGAAGCCTCCCGGGCGGCTGATGTTCGGACCGGGGGTGCTGCAGCCGTCGTAGATGATGCCCGCTACCCGGAAGCCGGTCGGCGTGTACCGGAACTTCGGCCAGTGCCAGCCGTAGTGCGCGGCCCACGCGACGCAGCCGCGGTTGAGGTACCACATCCACTCGGTGGCGCGGTTGCAGTAGCGCGGGTAGGCCTGCGGGTCGGTGATCTCCCCGGTGGTGAAGTCACCGACCGGAGGCGTGGTCGCGGATCCGTCGCCTGCCGGGCCCTTGAGGGGCTCGGTGGCGGACGGCAGGTCGGTGCCAACGGGCGCGGCGTTCGGGGCGGCCGACTCTGCCGGGAACGTCAGGTCCCACTCACCGTTGCTGGGCGAGTCGACGTCGGAGACGCGCCCCGTGCCGTCGTAGGCGTACGACGAGACCGGGTCGGTGCCCTCGACCGGGTTGGTCACGTTGCGCAGCAGACCCGAGGCGTCGTAGGAGTAGCGCGCCAGCGTCTGCGCGGTGGCGCCCGACGTAAGGGTGATCTCCTTGGCTCGGCCCGTGTACTCGCCGGGCGCCGTGGCGGTGGCCGTCGTGGCGGTCGAGTACTTGACCGCCAGCGACTGCGCCGGCGTATCGGCGGTGGCGGGCTCGCTGACCGTGGCGACCCGGCCCTTGGTGTCGTAGGAGACCGTGGCGGTGGCACCGTCGGCCAGGTTGCCAAGGCTGGTCACACGCCACTTGTCGGCGCCCGGAGCGACCTGCTTCCAGTTGTAGGTCGCCGTGAGGTTGGCGACGCCGACGGCTGCGCCCGCGTCCTCGTCGCCCGTCACGTCGGTGTCCGGGGTGCCGGTGGCCGGAGCGAGGGTCTCGACCGCGGTGGTCACCAGTGTGCCGGTCGCCTCGTTGTACGTGGTGGTCTCGCTGAGCTTGTCGCCGGTGGCGGTCTCGTACTTCTTGACGCCGCCGCCGCTCGGGTAGTCGACGCTGCTCTTCAGGGCGTACGAAACCGAGACCTTCGCGTCGAGGTCGGTGACCACGACGGAGTCGGCCTTCTGCTCCAGCTTGCGGTTGAGCTGGCCCCCCAGGAACCCGGCTTCCCAGCCGGGGCCGAAGACGCCTTGGTCCGGACGGGTCGCGGGCGCCGACTCCGGCTTGGCGACTCCGTCCGCACCTTCGGTCACCGTGTGCGTGCGGCCCATGAGGCCCTCGGCCACATCGGTCTCGTACAGCTCGAAGGACTTCTCCGCGGTGGAGTACAGGCCGGGACCGACCTGCTGGATCTCCCCGTCGGCCAGCGGTGGTTCGACAGTGGCGGCCGCGGGCTGCGGCTGCTCGATGACAGCGGCTCCGGCGGACTGCTGCGGAAGCATCAGCGCCATGGAGAGTGCGGCCATGACAGGCAGAGCTGTTTTGCGCACGAGTTCCCCCCTCGTGTCGTAGGTGTGCTGCTTGATCGATGCGGACCGTAGACCGGCGCCGATCACGACCACAAGTGGTCTACAAATAGGGGTAGTTGATTCCGCTTCCTTGCAGCAGTGAAGTTCGCCCGTCCGCCGCCCGAGGTTGAGTACGCGTACTCATGTGGCGCGAGCGGCCCGGCCCGAGACTGGACACGTGAAGCGAACACAGACCTGGGTCAGGACAGTTGACACCAAAATGCGTGGCCGTCGGTCCACCCTCGCGATGACGACTCTCGCCGTTCTGACCCTGGCCGCCTGCGGCTCCGAGCAGCCGGGCCCCCGGGGGGAGCGGGGTTCGTCCGCCGACGCCGTCTCAGCGAGGAGCGACGCGGGCGACGCGGCCTTCATCAAGATGCTGGACGAGGTGGCACGGGAGTGCCCCCCGCCAGGTGCGAAGAGGGAGTCGCCGCCCGCCCCGGTTGGCGAGGCGCCGACTGCTCCGGCAGGGGCGCCGCCCGGCGCCACGGTGCCGCCGCCGGGCGGCGCGGTCGAGCCCGTCGCCCCCACGGCAGGTCCGGAAGTGGAGCTGGACGCCCGCGACTGGTGTGCCGGCGTCCAGCACGAACAGCGCGTGGCCGAGGCGGTCCTGCAGCTCAAGCAGCCTGATCCCGCACAGGTCAGGAAGGTCCTGAACGGCCTTGGCTACATCGACGAGCGCGTCCACGGCCTGAGGCAGTCCGCCGCCGTCACGACGTTCGTCATCGACCTCCGCGTCAAGGGAGGACGGCTGTGCCTGGACGGCACTGCCAACGGTGATCTGACAGAGGTGGAGGCGTGCGTCGCACCCAAGGACGGACCGTTTGATATTGCAAAGCTGCATCGTCGATCATGAGTTCGATGTGAACTAGGTCACAGACCATGCTTGTCTGGGTGACTGATCAGCAACACCTTGTTACCCACAAATGAAAGATACTGTCCTAAATCACCGCTATAGCGATGAGTTAGGGAGCGCCGGGCCATTGGGGATAGTTGTCCACGGGCGCGCTGCCGAGGTTGCGTCAGCAACCATCCCTCCTCGCGGAGGGCTGGGTTCCACCGCCGCTCGTTGCGCCCCCAGGAGCTCGCCGCTGGGGCGGACATGGCTCCGGTTGCGCCCACGGGACGACCGGGGATCGCAGGACGCAAGTGGCAGAACTCGGCGTGGTTCGCGACTTCTCTGGGACCGAGCAGGACGCCCACCCCTGCGGACGCGCGGAGAACGACGTGAAAGCGGCCCGGTCGCGTTCGAAGTCCTAGCGAATCCATGCAGGTAAGACTGAGTGGCGGCCCCGCCCGGCTACGATCCGCCTGGTGAGGCGGCGGTCGTTGCCCTCAGCGGGTTTGTACAGGATGGCGAAGTCGCCCACCGCATGGCGAGTGTCTCCAGGAACCCCTTCCCCTTCCCTCTCCTTGGATCGTCGTAGCTGTCCCGCGGTGAGCCCCGTCGCCCCCGCACGTTCGCGCTTCCTCCATGGGTCCTTCCGGCCGTTTCCGCAACTGAGCGGGTCCAGAGGCGGACCGGTCATCGGTAGAGATGGGCCGAGGGGGCGGCTACCCGGTGATCACTCAGCCGGGTGGCCGCAGTGGTGACCGTGGTGCTGGGCTGCGCCACGGTGGTTCAGGCGGTGGACTGCTGCAGTTGGCGCAGCGAGTGGACCAACTGGTCCACCTCGTGTGGGGTGTTGTACAGGGCGAGTGAGGCCCGTGCCGCGTCTTGCAGGCCGTAGTGGCGCAGCGTCGGCTGGGCGCAGTGGTGGCCTGCCCGGATGGCGATTCCTTCCCGGTCGAGCCAGTCGGCGATCTCCGCCGGCTCGTGCCCGGCGAGTGTGAAGGTCAGGACGGCGACCCTGCCTGGCGCCGAGCCGAGGATCTCCAGCCCCGGGAGGGTGGTGAGAGCTTGCTGTGCGTAGGCGACCAGATGTGCCTCGTATGTGGCCACGGCTTGCCGGTCGAAGGAGGTCAGCCAGTTCAGGGCTGTCAGCAGCCCGACGACGCCGGCGATGTGGCCGGTGCCGGCCTCGAAACGGTGCGGGACGGGCGCATAGGTGGTCTGCCCGAAGTCCACCGATTCGATCATGTTGCCGCCGCCCTGCCACGGTCGCATGCACTGGAGGATTTCCGGCTTGGCGTACAGCGCCCCGATCCCGGTGGGGGCGAACACCTTGTGTCCGGAGAACGTGTAGAAGTCGGCGTCGAGGTCTTGGACGTCCACCGGGAAGTGGGCGATGGCCTGAGCGCCGTCCACCAGGACTTTGGCCCCGTAACGGTGGGCCAGTGCCGTCATCTCCCGGACGGGGGGCACGGTGCCCAGGACGTTCGAGGCGTGGCTGAGCGCGACGAGCTGGGTGCGGAAGGAGAGAAGGTCGGCGTAGGCGTTCTGGTCGATCTGCCCGTTGGGCAGGAGCGGAATGGGCACCACCCGGGCTCGCCGTTCCTTGGCGATGTGCTGCCAGGGAACGATGTTGGAGTGGTGCTCCATCGTCGAAACGAGAATCTCATCGCCGGGGCCGAGGTTGTCGCGGCCCCAGCTCTGTGCGACGAGGTTGATCGCTTCGGTGGTGCCGCGGACGAAGACGACGCTGTCCGGTGTGGGCGCGCCGAGCAGGCGGGCGACCGCGGCGCGGCCCTCCTCGTAGATGTTGGTGGCTTCTCGCGCCATCGTGTGCGCACCGCGGTGGATGTTGGAGTTGGCGCTGGCGTAGTAGGCGCTCAATGCCTCGATGACCTGGCGCGGTTTTTGTGTGGTGGCGCCGTTGTCCAGCCAGACAAGGGGGTGGCCGTTGACCGTACGCTGCAGGATGGGGATGTCTTGGCGCGCCATGTCCGGCGAGAAGACGCCGTGCTGGCTGCGGGGTGCGTACGGTTGTTCCGTCCATGCGTGTGACGGCGGCGTTCGAAGTACCGTAGCGGCCGGGGCGGCATGTGCGCCGGGTGCGGGCGGGGCTGTCCGGGCGGGGGGAGCCTGGACGGTGTGTGCCGTGTGGTCGGGCACGGTGAGCTGCCGTGCGGGAGCAGTCGGCAGGCGGTGGTCCTCCGGCCCGGCTGGGCCGGGCCGGACGGCCGGGGGCGCTGCAACTGTCTGCTGCGCAGGTACGTCGGACGCTGTTGCAGCGGTGGGATCGGCTGCCGTCTGCCCTCGGGTGGCGGTCTGTTCTGGGAGGCGGGGCCGCGCCGCGTGCCCGGCCGAGGCCGCGGGAGCCGTGGGCGCCCGGGGGGTTCTGGGGGCTTTGCGCCCCCTGGGCTCAGGAGTAGTCATGGTACTTGGACACCTCGACGTTCTGCAGTACGGCGGTGGCGTCCTCCACCAGGACCGCGGCGTTGAAGTAGGAGGTCATCAGGTACGAGCTGATGCCCTTTTGGTCCATGCCCATGTTCCGCATGGCCAGGCCCGGTTCCACCTCATCGGTCACCTTCGAGGGGCGCAGGCCCACTACGCCCTGCTCGGCCTCTCCCACCCGCATCAGCAGGATCTCGGTGGTGCCCGTGCCGCCACGGCCTGAGAAACGCACCTTGTCCGAGGGCAGCATCGGCACACCTCGCCAGGTCAGCAGCGGGCTGCCGAAGCGGGTGTCCATCAGCGGGGGCACTCCCCGGCGGGTACATTCCCGTGCGAAGGCGGCGATCGCCCGGGGGTGGGCGAGGAAGTACGCGGGGTGCTTCCACACCCTGGTCAGCAGTTCGTCCAAGTCGTCCGGGCTGGGTGCGCCGGTACGCGTCTGCACGCGCTGCCCGGGAGCGACATTGTGGAACAAGCCGTACTCCGGGTGGTTGAGCATCATCGCTTCCTGGCGCTCGCGCAGGGCCTGGATGGTCAGGTCGGCCTGGGACCGGGTCTGGTCCATGGGCTCGTTGTAGAGGTCGGCGACGCGGCTGTGCACGCGCAGCACTGTCTGGGCCAGGCTCATGTGGTACTCGCGCGGAGTGTCCTCGTACTCGACGTACGTTCCCGGCAGGTCGGGCTCGCCCACGTGGCCCGAGGCGAGTTCCACCGGCACCTCGGAGCCCGGCTCGGGTGCGCCGTCAGCGGTGTAGGCCTCCAGTGCTGCTCGCAGTTGCTCGTCGCCGTCGGCCAGTCGGGTCAGCTCGTCGCGGTTCAGGCACAGTGCCACGCCGTGGGTCAGCGCCTTGACGTAATGGGGCATGGGCGCGCCGCTGGTCCAGGATGCGAGGTCGAAGGTCTGGCCGTCACCGATGACGTCGAGGACGGCTTCGTCGCCGTAGCGTCCGGTGACCCGCTTCTCTGCCTTGCCGTGTACCAGCACCCACAGCTGCGCGCAGGGCTCGTCCTCCGTGGCCAGGACCTGTCCCGCCTCGAAGGTGACGGTGGTGAACGAACCGGCCAGTTCGGTGAGCAGGGCCGAATCGGCTTCCCGCAGGTAGGGCAGCTCGCGCAGGTCCTCGGCGATGACGCGATGGGTGCCGTTGTCGCTGTAGCTGCTGATGCGGTCGTCGCCCAGGACGAAGGTACGGCGGCGGTTGACCCGGTAGACACCGGACTCGACGTCCACCCACGGCAGCGCACGCAGCAGATAGCGGGGGGTGATCGCCCGCATCTGCGGTCGGGTCTTGGTGGTATTGGCCAACTGCCGTGCGGCATCGGGGCTGAGGCTTTGCTGGTAGTCGTTCATCGTGACCTCCTGGCCGGACTGTGACGTTCCGTGCACCGTCACGATCACGGGTGCGATCACCCGTCCACAACCATGCATGTGCCAGCGGCAGTCTTGAATTCTTCGAACGGTGCACCGGCCCACGCCTTCCCATGGCATACCGGTCCTCGACGCTCACCCGTGACCCAAAGGGCTGTCAATATGACAGTGATCAAAAAACATCGAAAAGCACCCCTGTAAGCAGCAATTTTTCGACTGCGCAATCGGCTGGAAGCGATCGCTTCGATAAGTATGAAAAACATGCGAGATGAACAACACGAGAAGGCCGCCGCCTCGTAGGCAACACACACGGGACTCCGGATGGTGCGGGGTAACTCCCGATCAAGGACGATGCACCGATGACGGGTGAGAACGTGGCCGGGCCCCCGTGCTCACAGGCCGTGCACGTCTCCAAGGGCGCAGTGCAGGCGGCGCCCCTGCCACCCGCACCCGAAGGCTGGACGGCCAGGGCGGCCGGCAACTAGTCCCAAGCCTCGTGACAGCGCAGCTCGGCCCGGGGCATTGCCGCGGTGAGAATGGGGTAGGGCTTCGCAAGCTTGTCGAGCAGTCACACGTGCGCGCGTCGGCCGGGGGGCGAATTGGACCACAGCGAGGAAAAGCGGGGTCCCAATAGAGTGCTGGTCACTGATCTGGACGGCACGCTGCTGGGTGGCGAGGCGGACCAACGCCGACAGCTGCGTGACGAGTTGACGAGTCATCCGGAAATCACTGTGGTTTTCGCGACCGGCCGGTCCATGCCGTCCGTCCAGCGACTGCTGGGGGATCCGCTCGTACCGCGTCCGCACTGGATCATCGGGGACGTCGGGGCAAGCGTCGCGGAGGGCGAAGGCTTCAGCGCCGACGTCGCTCTGCAGGAGAAGTTACGCGGAGGATGGCCGGGAGCAGCCCGAGTGCGCAACGCACTCAAAGGCTTCACGGGCCTTACCTACCAGCACGGTGTGGTGCAGGAGGGCCGGTGCTCCTTCTATCTGGAGACGCGTCATCTGACAGAGCAACTCTGCTTGACTGTCGCGGCATTGGGCTGTTCCTGGGTGCACTCGGACGGTCGCTACTTCGATGTTCTTCCGCCGGGTGCGGACAAGGGCGCCGCGCTGGTCCTGCTGGCAGCCAAACGTGGCTGGTCCAGGGAGTCCCTCCATGGGCGCGAACCTGGCTGCGGTGTTCGCGGTAAAGGGCCTCGGCGCCGATGGGACTGGCGGCAGCAGGGCATAGAGCCAGCTCCGTGAGGTTGAGCTGTCGACGCAGGATCGTCCATCCCTCGTCCGTCCCCGTCGTGCTCACACCCCACCGCCGCAGCCACCTCCGCACGAGCCGGTCGCGCCGACGCCACCGTCGTTGGCCCAGCCCGATGTACGAGCCGGGTTGGGCCGCTGTGCGGGGAGCGTCTGGGGTCGCGTGTCCGTGGGGGCCGGCTGTTCCGGTCGGGGAACGCGGGCCTCTTCCTCGGCGACCCGGCGCACGCACAGCGCGTCGAACTCGGGCCATAGCGGGGCGGCGTACCGTCCGCCCTGGCCGTCTGTCATGCCCAGCCAGATGCCTGCGGGCGCGTGCGCGACCAGGGCGCTCAGGAACCACACCCCGCTCGCGTCGGGCTGTCGCACATGGAACCCGATGCCGTACACGACGACGGCGCAGAGGCCGAACAGTGCCGACCAGGACGCTGCCCGGTCGGGCATGTAGCGCGTACGACGCGCAGGAAGCTCGCGTTGCGCCGCCTCCCTGAGTCGGGTCCGGAACGCGGCGAAGCGGGGTGAGGCCATCACAGCTTCGGCGGTGTCGGCTCTTCCGGCATCACGAACGGCTTCCTGGAGCGCTGCCAGCAGAGGGTGCAGTTCCGGCCCTGGTTGCCGCCCGCAGTGGGAAGCTCCCTGCAGACGGCACAGCACCAGGATCCCGGTCCGCGTCGCCGCCTGCTCCCCTGCGAGGTAGTACGCGGCGAGAACCGGCATGGCGGCCCCGGCCCCGAAGAAGCGCCCGATGGCTTGCCGGTCACGCCGGAGTGAGAAACGGAGTCGGAGCAGGGAGCACGTCACGCACACCGTGAAAGCACTCGTCCAGACCACAGCGAAGGTCCAGAAAGCCGGCAAGCCCCTCAGAAGATCCGCCATCACCCCACCCCCCGTCCGGCCTGATCCCAGGGTGGCAGGGAGGGCGCTCTCTGCCCAGACTTCTCACAGCTCGCGGGACCACCGGATCCGGCGTCGGAGAGAGCGCGGCCGCCGGGTGTTCCGTACAGGGCGCTCGGTCGAGTGCTCAGAAAGGGACCAGATCACTCCGAGGCGGATGTCGGACCGGCATGGTTTCCAGCAGTTCCCGACCGAGTGAGGGCCCTCCCGGTGAGACATCCCGGTCACGTCGCCGGCCACGGCATACACCCCATGCACCCCGATACCCAGTGGGACGTTCCGCCCGGTCGGAGCCCGCCCGGCTCGTCCCAGCGGAGCGAGCGGAAGGTCGTCCGGATCTCCTCGGTGAGGACCGTGGGCTGCTCAAGGGCCGCGAAGTGCCCACCGCGGTCCAGTTGCCGGTAGTGGAGGACGTTGGTGTACCGGCGTTCAATCCACCGTCGGGAAGCCTGGATGGCCTCGCCGGGGAAGATGCTGAATCCGGCCGGCACTTGGTTCGGCTCGGACGGGGCGGGCACCTCTTGCCGTGCTTCCCAGTACAGGCGTGCTGAGGAGGCACCGGCGTTGGGCAGCCAATACATCATGATGTCGTCCAGGATCTCGTCGCGGTCGATGACCGATTCGGGATCGGCGTCGCTGTCCGTGACGTCCTGGAAGAGTGTGTAGATCCATGCGGCCAGCCCGGCCGGCGAGTCGGCGAGCGAGTAGCCGATGGTTTGCGGCCTGGTTGACTGCTCCTTGAAATAGCCGTCCAGCAGTGTCTGGTAGTTCTGCGCTGTGGCCAGCATGCGCTGCTCGTCCGGTGTCGCCTCGCTGATCTCCCGGGCGGTGGGGAACACCATCGGCAAGTTGACGTGCATGCCGAGGAAACCGTCGGGTGCCTCACGGCTGATCGCTTCCACGACGGCCGAGCCCCAGTCGCCTCCCTGCGCGACCCACTCGCTGTAGCCGAGACGACCCATGAGCGTGACCCAGGCGTCGGCGATCCTGAGGACCCCCCAGCCGGTCGCCGTGGGCTTGTCGGAGAAGCCGAAGCCGGGCATCGAGGGAACGACGACATGGAAGGCGTCCTCAGCTCGGCCGCCGTGCGCGACGGGATCGGTCAGCGGCCCGATCAGGTGCCGGAATTCGAGGATCGAGCCGGGCCAGCCGTGGCAGAGCAGGAGCGGGAGCGCCGAGGGTTCGGGCGAGCGCACGTGCAGAAAGTGCACGCCGACGCCGTCTAGACGGGTACGGAACGACCCGAAGTCGTTGATCTCCTTCTCGCAACGCCGCCAGTCGTAGTCGGTGGCCCAGTGGTCGCAAAGGGCGCGGATCTGCTCCAGCTGCGGACCCTGGTCCGGGCCGGTTTCCCGGTCCGGCCAGCGCGTGTCGAGGAGGCGGCGGACGAGACGGTCAAGTTCCTCAGCGTCCACAGCAACGCGGAACGGCTCGACACTCATGGACTGGGGTGACATGCGACATCTCCCTGGATGGGGGCGGGGTACCACCGTAACGCTAAAGTGGAATGTGGATTCAACTTGAGAACAAGATTTCCAGTTGTTACGGTGCGTACATGCCAGAACGTCCCCTGCGCCGCGACGCGGAGCGCAACCGACAGCTCCTGCTGGAAACAGCGCATGCCCTGATGGCCCGTGACGGACTGGAGGTGACGTACGAGGAGATCGCCATCGCGGCCGGTACCGGCATGGGCACCGTCTACCGCCGGTTCCCCGATCGGCAGAAGCTCGTGGACATCTTGTTCGCGGAGCACATCGATGCCGTCGTCGAGCTCGCCCGGCAGGCGTGTCAGTCCGACAATCCCTGGACCGGGCTCACCTGGTTCATGGAGCAGCAGCTCGAACTGGAGGCAGGCAACCGCGGACTTGGCCAGCTGCTGCGCGGCGGCCGTCAGTCGTCCGAACTCGTGATGCGGGGGCGGGCTCAGATCACGCCTCTCGTGACAGATCTCCTCGAGCGGGCGATCCGGAGCCACCAGCTACCGGCCACGGTCATGCCCGCCGACCTGGTCACGATCCACCTCATGGTCGGTGCGGTGATGGATGCCGCCCGTCACATCGACCCGGATCTGTGGCGACGCGCCCTGACCATGGCACTCACCGGGCTCCGGCACGCCGAACTGCCCGTCAGGCAACCGGACGACGAACTCATCGATCGCCTTTTCGGGGTCCCCGCCACAGCACGAGACAAGAAAGCCGCCAATGAACCTGCCGAATGACCTGGTCGATGTCCTGCACACACCGGCCCTCTGCTTCCTGACCACCCTCATGCCGGACGGATCCCCGCAGATCACCCAGACCTGGGTCGACACCGACGGCGTCAACATCCTCATCAACACGGTGACCACGCACCAGAAGATGAAGAACATCACCCGCGACGCACGCGTCGCCGCCGCCGTCGCCGACCCGACCGCACCATCCCGCTACTGGGCAGTCCGTGGCACCGTCGCATCGTCCACGACGCAGGGCGCCGAGGAGCACATCGACAAGCTGGCACACAAGTATCTGGGCCGCCCCTACCCACAGTTCGGCGGGCAACAGCAAGAACGTGTTCTGCTGACGATCAGCGTCGACACGTTGCACACCCCCCGCCGCTGACCAGCGGCACGGCGCCGAACCCCACACTTTCGCCTGGCTCAAGCCCCTATGCAGCTACTGTGCCCCCTCCGTCCCTGGGATCCCCCTGAAAAGACGAAGTCGTCGAGAACCGGGATCCGTCCTTCCTGTCAGGGGTGCCCACAGCGTGTCCGTCGGCCGACTTCCCTCAGGAGCAATGTACTTCCGCCGTGACTGACACCGCCTCGGTACGCCTGTGGGGCCGCACGCCTGGACAGGATCGACCCTGCTGCCGGCCGCGGCTCTGGCGCTGCGCCTGCCGGTGTACGGGTTGCGACGGGTCATGTACCCAGACCTACTGGGACTCCCTGATCGGCAACGGTCACGTCGTAGTCGTAGACGGTGGGGCTTTGGCTTCGGTCCACTGGCCCCAGGCCTGAAGGGGTGGTCCACGACGTGCTGCACGCGGCCGAGGGGCTTGACGGTGCCGCCGCGGCGACTGGACGAGGTGGCGTGCGAAGCCCTGCCGGCCATCGGTGGACCGGAGGCCGTCCGCGGTCTTGTGGACCTGTGCGAGCGGTTGCCGCCCGGCCGGGGGTACTGGACGGTACGGGTGCTCGACGCCCCCTTGCCGCGCTGCGGGCCACGGACGCCGTGACGCCCCTCCTGGCCACGCTGCAGGGGTGTCTGCCCGATCTCGCGGTACGCGTCGTGCGCACGCTCGGCGCGATCGAGGCCCCACGGGCCGCCTCCGCCCTGCTCGTCCCCGCGCACTCCCCCGCCCCGGACACCCACCTGCGCCGCGCCGCGGTCGAGGCGTTGCACGCGCTGCCCGCCGTCGGGTGGCCGCCCCCGCACCGCCACCCGGCCGTCGAGCGACTCCTCCGCACCCCCCGTGCGACCCGGACCCCGACACGGCGCGCCTCGCGCCAGCCTGCTCGCCAGGACCGAGGACGGCCGGGCCAGGCCCTGTTGCGGATCGGCACCGAAGAGGCGTACGAACGCGTGCTGGCGTTCTGCTGCAGGACGAAGCACTTCTATACCTGGCACGTCGGCGCCCTGGACGCCGTCGCCGCCGGCGACGACACTGCCCCCGCTCGTGGTCAGGGCGAGCGGGGGCGGTCTGAGGCGTGTTCAGTGGCCGCCGGTGAGCTGTCCGGCGAGCTTTTCGTGGATTTCCGCGCTGGACTTGTTCAGGCCGATGATCGTGACTTTCTTGCCGCGCTGCTTGTACTTGGTCTCGATGGCGTCCAGGGCGGCGACCGAGGAGGCGTCCCAGATGTGGGCCTCGGCCAGGTCGACCACGATGTCGTCGGGGTCGTCCTTGTAGTTGAACTGGTAGACCAGGTCGTTGGAGGAGGCGAAGAACAGTTCGCCGGTCACGGTGTAGAGGACGCTGCTGCCGTCGGGCGCGAGGTGCGGGGTGACCTCGGCGAAGTGGGCGACGCGCTTGGCGAAGATGACCATTGCGGTGATCGAGCCGAGGACGACGCCGATGGCGAGGTTGTGGGTGATGACGACGGCGGCGACGGTGACGACCATGACGGTGGTCTCGCCGAGGGGCATCCTTTGGAGGGTCTTGGGCTGGATGGAGTGCCAGTCGAAGGTGGCGACGGAGACGAGGATCATCACGGCGACCAGGGCGGCCATCGGGATGTCGGAGACGACCGGGCCGAAGGCGATGCACAGCACCATCAGGAAGGTGCCCGCGAGGAAGGTGGACAGGCGGGTGCGGGCTCCGGAGGTCTTCACGTTGATCATCGTCTGCCCGATCATGGCGCAGCCGCCCATGCCGCCGAAGAAGCCGGTGACGATGTTGGCGATGCCCTGGCCGATCGACTCACGGGTCTTGTTGGAGTGGGTGTCGGTGATGTCGTCGACCAGCTTGGCCGTCATCAGCGACTCCATCAGGCCGACCAGCGCCATCGCCAAGGCGTAGGGGGCGATGGTGGTCAGGGTGTCCGTCGTGAACGGCACGTCGGGCAGGCCGGGCACCGGCAGTGAGGAGGGCAGGTCGCCCTTGTCGCCGACCGTGGGTACCGCGATTCCGGCGGCGACCGTGATGACGGTGAGGATCACGATGGACACGAGCGGCGCCGGGACCACTGTGGTGATCTTCGGGAAGAACACCATCAGCGCCAGACCGCCGATGATCAGCGGGTAGACGGGCCAGGGCACATCCGTCATCTCGGGCACCTGGGCCATGAAGATCAGGATGGCGAGGGCGTTGACGAAGCCGACCATCACGCTGCGCGGCACGAACCGCATCAGCTTGGCGACGCCGAGCGCACCGAGGGCGATCTGGAAGACACCGGCCAGGATGACGGCGGCGATCAAGTAGCCCAGGCCGTGCTCGCGGTTGAGCGGGGCGATGACCAGTGCGACGGCGCCGGTGGCGGCGGAGATCATGGCCTTGCGTCCGCCGACGATCGAGATGACCACGGCCATGGTGAAGGACGCGAACAGGCCGACGGCCGGGTCGACACCGGCGATGATCGAGAACGAGATCGCCTCCGGGATCAGCGCCAGGGCCACGACCAGGCCGGCCAGGACCTCGGTGCGGAACACCTTGGGAGAGGCCAGCCAGTCCGGCTTGGGCATGCGCATTTTGGGGGCGGTGGACAGCGGTGTGGACATGTGACCGTTTCTGCTCGGGCGCGCCCTTCTCCTGCCGGAGGGGCGTGCGTCGTTCTCGACTCCACGCAACGGGGCGGAATCCCCGGTGGCCCGGCCTCGACGGGGGCCCTGCCGGATGCTGTGGCAGCGTGGGCGGCTGCCGGTCGGGCATCATTGCCCGGAAGTCTGCGGGCGCCGACGGGGGCCTGATCGTAGCCCGCACGCCGACGGGGCGGCCCGGACCGCACCCACGGCCCGGCTGCCTCACCGGCAACTCTACCCTGACGTGAGGGCAGAGTGTGACCTGAGGTTGGGGAACTCCACGGGAACACTCTCTCGGGTCGGGTGATTCCAGACACGTAAGCTGGGCTACTTTCCATGCTCGACATACGGCGGAACGCAGAAGGAGAAGGCGCGGAAATGACTGAGCGGCAGATGCAGATCGGTGAAGTGGCTGAACGGACCGGTCTGTCGCTGCGCACGATCCGCCACTACGAGGAAGTCGGCCTTGTGGCGCCTTCCGCCCGCAGCAAGGGCGGCTTCCGTCTGTACACCGAGGCCGATGTCGAGCGTCTGATGGTGATCCGCCGGATGAAGCCGCTGGATTTCTCGCTGGAGGAGATGCGGGACCTGCTGGAGATCACCGACCGGCTCGCCACTGACGGGACCCCTACGGAAGGGGACGAGCGGGAGCGGCTGCGCGAGCGGCTGGACTCCTACCGCAAGGTCGCCGACGCCCGCTGCGAGACGCTGCGCGCCCAGCTGATGGCTGCCGAGGACTTCGCAAGCACGCTCCGCCGCAGGCTCGGCACGGAAAAGTGACCGCGCGCCGGGAGGCCTTCCCCCAGCATTGAACCCGCGCGTCCCAGTCGCCCGCCGGGCAGATCATCGCACCGGGGCCCGTGGGCCTATTCGTGCGCGGCGAGGAGCTGGCCGAGGCGGGCGTCGGGGAAGGCGCGTTCGAAGGAGCCGACCTGCCATTTGTCGGGGAACAGTGCGAGCAGTGCCTTGTCGCGGACTCGGGTCAGGGCCTCGCCGGTGATGCGCTGGGAGGCGTTGAGCGCCTCGGCCCCGGCCGGGTCGGTGGCCCGCGCCAGACGGTAGGGCAACGTCTCCAGGTGTACGCGGGAGGAGAATTCGCCCGCCATCCGTGCCTGGACCACGTCGAACTGCATCGGGCCGACCGCTGCCAGGATGGGTGCTGCCTCGCCGCGGGTGTCGGAGACCAGGACCTGCACGACGCCTTCCTCGTCGAGCTGCGCGATGCCCTTGCGGAACTGCTTGGAGCGGGAGAGGTCGGCGGGGCGGGCGACCGCGAAGTGCTCGGGGGCGAAGGTCGGCATGGGCGGGAACAGGGCGGCCGGTCCCGCGTACAAGGTGTCGCCGACCCGCAGGGCGGTGGCGTTGACGAGGCCGACGACGTCGCCGGGGTAGGCGGTGTCGACCATCGAGCGGTCCTGGCCGAAGACGCTGTGCGCGTACTTGGTGGCGAACGGCTTGCCGGAGGCGGCCCGGGTGAAGGTCGCACCGCGTTCGAAGACTCCGGAGCACACCCGCAGGAACGCGATCCGGTCGCGGTGAGCGGGGTCCATGTTGGCCTGCACCTTGAACACCAGACCGGAGAACGGCGCGTCCACCGGCCGGGTGCCGCCGCCCTCCAGCTCCCGCGCGGCGGGCGCGGGCGCCAGGTCGACGACGGCGTCGAGCAGCAGCCGCACCCCGATGTTGGAGACGGCGGCGCCGAAGAACACCGGAGTGGAGAGCCCTGCCAGGAACGAGTCCCGGTCCAGGCCGGCGCCGTCTGCGCGCAGCAGCTCCAGTTCGTCGTTGGCCTGCCCCCAGTCGGCGCCTTCCTCCTCCGCGGCACGGGCTGCGGGGATGGCCTTCTCGAGGGCTGCGTGGGTGCCGCCCGGGGTGCGGGTGTAGCGCAGCATCCGGTCCGGGTCGCGTACGTCGATCAGGCCGCGCAGGTAACCGGGGGCGCCGACGGGCCAGGTCACCGGGGTCGGCCGGAGCCGGAACTCCCGCTCGATCTCGTCCAGCAGTTCCAGTGCCCCGTGCCCGGGGCGGTCCCACTTGTTGACGAAGGTGATCACGGGTATGCCACGGTGGCGGCAGACATCGAAGAGCTTGCGGGTCTGTTCCTCCAGGCCCTTGGCCGCGTCGATGAGCATCACGGCGCAGTCCACCGCGGCCAGGACACGGTAGGTGTCCTCGGAGAAGTCGGCGTGACCGGGGGTGTCCAGGAGGTTGAGGACGCAGCCGCGGTAGGCGAACTGGAGCACCGCCGAGGTCACCGAGATGCCGCGGGCCTTCTCCATCTCCATCCAGTCCGAGGCCACCCCGCGCCGCCCGGACTTGCCGTGCACCGCGCCCGCCGAGGTGATCGCCCGCGCGTGCAGCGCGAGGGCCTCGGTCAGGGTGGATTTTCCGGCGTCCGGGTGGCTGATCACCGCGAAGGTGCGTCGCCGGGCGGCCTCCCCGGCCACTGCGCCCATGTTTCCCGGAGGGGTGTCGGAGTGGTTTTCCTTGTGTGCGGTATTCACGGGTCCAGCTTCGCATCCGCCGCCGGGCCCTTCAGCAGGTGGGAGAGGCGGCGGTGCGAGGAACTGCGCCTGGGGGCTGGCGTCGGCGGAGGACTTCGCCCGCTCCCTGCACGGACAGAACTGAAACCTACCCTGACGTCAGAGTGGGTTGGCAATTGGCGGTACGGGACGAAGGTGCGAGGGCAGGATGACGGCGCAGTCAGTGGATCACTCGCGGCGACTCTCCGGTAGCGTCACGGTATGAGTCATCCCCATCCCGAGCTGAAGCCCGCCCCGCCGCTGCCCGAGGGAGGGCTGCGCATCGTCGCCCTGGGCGGCCTGGGCGAGATCGGCCGCAACATGACCGTCTTCGAGTATGACGGCAAGCTGCTCGTCGTCGACTGCGGCGTCCTGTTCCCTGAGGAGAACCAGCCGGGCGTGGACGTGATCCTGCCCGACTTCACCTCGATCCGTGACCGCCTCGACGACATCGTGGCCATCGTCCTCACCCACGGCCACGAGGACCACATCGGCGCCGTGCCCTACCTCTTGCGCGAACGGCGCGACATCCCCGTCGTCGGCTCGAAACTGACCCTGGCCTTCCTCGATGCCAAGCTGAAGGAGCACCGCATCCGCCCGCAGGCGGTACGGGTGCGCGAGGGCGAGCGGCGTTCCTTCGGGCCCTTCGAGTGCGAGTTCGTAGCCGTCAACCACTCCATCCCCGACGGGCTCGCGGTCGCGATCCGCACCGGTGCGGGCCTGGTCCTGCACACCGGCGACTTCAAGATGGACCAGTTCCCGCTGGACGAGCGGATCACCGATCTGCGCGCCTTCGCCCGGCTCGGCGAAGAGGGCGTCGACCTCTTCCTCACCGACTCCACCAACGCCGAAGTCCCCGGCTTCACCACCTCCGAGCGGGAGCTCAACCCGGCCATCGAACACGTCCTGCGCACCGCCCCGCGCCGGGTCATCGTCTCCAGCTTCGCCAGCCACATCCACCGCATCCAGCAAGTCCTCGACGCCGCGCACGAGAACGGACGCAAGGTCGCCTTCGTCGGCCGCTCCATGGTCCGCAACATGGGCATCGCCCGGGAACTGGGCTACCTCAACGTGCCACCCGGCCTGGTGGTGAGCCTCCAGGAACTGGAGAAACTGCCGGAGGACAGGATCGCCCTGGTGTGCACCGGCTCCCAGGGCGAGCCCATGGCAGCACTGTCCCGCATGGCCAACCGAGACCATGTGATCCGGATCGGCAAGGGCGACACCGTCCTGCTCGCCAGCTCCCTCATCCCCGGCAACGAGAACGCCATCTACCGCGTCATCAACGGGCTGACCCGCTGGGGCGCGAACGTCGTCCACAAGGGCAACGCCAAGGTACACGTCTCCGGACACGCCAGCGCCGGTGAACTCGTCTACTGCTACAACATCGTCAAGCCCCGCAACGTCATGCCCGTCCACGGCGAGTGGAAGCACATGCGGGCCAACGCCGACCTGGCCATCCGGACCGGTGTCGACCCCGACAACGTGGTCATCGCCGAGGACGGCGTCGTCGTCGACCTCATCGGCGGACGTGCCCGCATCACCGGCAAGGTCCCCGCCGGCTACGTCTACGTGGACGGCATGACCGTCGGCGGCGCCACCGAAGCCTCCCTGAAAGACCGCCTCACCCTCGCCGAGGAGGGCGTGGTCACCGTGGTCGCCATCGTCGACGCCAATACCGGCAAGCTCGCCGAGGCCCCCGACTTCCTGGCCCGCGGCTTCGTCCACGACGAAACCACGTTCTCCTCCGTCGTACCCGTGATCGAGAAGACCCTGGCCACCGCAGCCGAGGAAGGCGTCGGCGACGCCCACCAGCTGGAACAGCTCATCGTCCGCGCCGTCGGGAACTGGGCGTTTCGCACCTACCGCCGCAGGCCGCTCATCATCCCCGTCATCATCGATGCCTGACGGGCCGACGAACTTCCGCATTGGTTCCAGTGGAGAGGTGAACGGATGAGCATGCGGTTCGAGGAGATCGACTGGCGGCCGACCCCGCTCGGCGACATCAGCCTGCGACGCCGGCGGGACCCGGCGACAGGTGAGGACGTGTACGAGGTGAAGCTCGGCGACGAGTACCTGATGTCCAGCCTCTTCACCAAGGGCGAGACCGAGCTCACCCGGCTCGGCCTGAAGCCCTGGCACTCGGACGCCGAACTGGACGTCGCGGTGGGCGGACTCGGGCTCGGCTACACCGCACGCACCGCACTGGACGACCCGCGCGTGAAGTCGCTGACGGTCATCGACGCGCTCGCCGAAGTCATCGACTGGCACAAGCGCGGTCTGGTACCCCTGGGAACCGGCCTCGCCTCGGACCCCCGCTGCCGCCTGGTCCACGGTGACTTCTTCGCGCAGGCCGCCGGCGCCGACGGGCTCGACCCCGAGCAGCCGGACCGGCAGTTCCACGCCGTCCTGCTGGACGTGGACCACTCACCACGGCACGTCCTGCACCCCCGGCACGCCGCCCTCTACCGGCCCGAGGGACTGCGCGCCCTCGCCCAGCACCTCCGCCCGCACGGCATCTTCGCCCTGTGGTCGAACGACCCGCCGGACAAGGTATTCCAGTCCGCGCTCGCAGAGGTCTTCCCGGAAACCGAGGCCCACGTCGTCGGCTTCGCCAACCCGCTCCAGGAAGGCACGTCCACCAACACCGTCTACGTGGCCCGCAAACAGGCCGCCTGAACAGGGCCGGGGCTGTTCCGCGAGGGGATCGACGACGTCCATTAGATGGCGCAGCCCGTCCCGGTCGTCCTTGAGAAACCGGGCAACCGCACCGATCGCAGCTTCGTCATCCCCTGCCGGTGCAGATCGCCGTCCCCGCAATCCCGTACGCGTTACGCATCGGAGGCGCCGATCCGCCCTACATCAGTAAGGACTGAAGTGGCGCGACGCACAGAACTCTTACATCAAGTACAACACCGTGGTCCCAGCCCGCCTGCTCGAAGGCACCTGGTGTCCATGCTGGACCGGGCCCTCAGCGGCGAATCTGAGGGAAGCTCCGCGAAGAAGGGGATCCGGACGGCCACCAGTCGACAGCGGGACATCGAGCCTCATCGAAGAAGGACAGTCGGCTCGGGAGTCTCTCTCGCCACGGCAACCCGCTGTGGGAGCCGTGTGATGAAGGGCCGCCACGACCGTCGCGGCCTTCACCGGCGAGGATCCAGTGCACAACAACGGAATACGGCCTTCTCTCAGACGAAGTGCACCTGCATCGAATCGGCGCTGGAAATCGGCACGTAACAATAACGTGCCTCGTTCACCGAGACGAGAGGAAGGCCTTCCCGTTCGGCCAGTAGCGCCGCGTGGCAGCAGCTCAGCACTTCGGATCCGAGGACGTGTCGTGCGATACAGCGCTCGTACAGCTCGCCCGCTGCCAATGCGAATTCGGTGGATGGCTGAATCACCTCGACACCGCGACGGGCATGGAAATCTCGCAGCGTGTTGAACGCAGTGGCTCCCTCTTCTTCCTTGATGCACTCGGCATCCCAGCACATCCTCATAGCGCTACAGTCAGAGAAAACCACCATAGGGGCGAGGAGGCGCAGATCTCCGGACAACGCCATCTTGTTAAGTCTGGCGGCCTCTCTCGTATGACAGTTGACGATGTGATACAGGCCGCCGGAGTCGACAACTACGGCGCCGTCAAAGGAGGTGGTCGAACTTCCCATCAGGTCGCTCCGGTCGGCAGGCGTTTTCGAGTGACGTGACTTCCCGTCACCGTAGGGATTCCCTCCCCGGCTTGGCGGAAACCGCGCTCTCGCCGGAAGGCTGGTGTCCCGGCAGTCCGGGCTGCTGCTCTCAGGCGCCTCCGCCTTCTGAGCCCCGTTCAGGTGCTGGCCTCGACTGCCTCTGCCACCACATGGGCGAGGGAGTGCGCAGCGGTCGGACAGTGGCCGAGGAAGAGGAAGGGTTCGGTCAACTCGACTTCGGTTACACACGGTTTTCCGGTGGAGTCGGGGATCAGGTCAATGCGTGCATAGGCCAGGTCCGCAGCCCGCCCAGGGGTTGCTGCCAATGCGCTCTCAGCGACTTTGAACTCGTCGTCCGAGGGTTCATAGCCTTGGATCGGTCCCACATCATCTCCTCCCGGGACCATGAGGTCATTCACCTCGGTCTCCGGGCCGAGATAGGACCCATTTCGCCGGATGGCATGACTGTAGGTGCCGCCGATGTAGATGACCGAGGCTTCGCCCTGGCGTTCCACGGACTTCAGGTAGGGCTGGATGAGGACGTGGTCTCCGCGGCGTGCGAGGTGTGCCGCATACGTGCGGGCGCGGGCACGGTCCCCGGTCCGCAGACAGTGTCGGCCGCCGGCGCCGACAGACGGTTTGATCACCAGGTCCTGGGTTCCTTCCGGGATTTCCGTGGCAGCCTCGCTTTCGGTCATGCCGGGGTTGGCGGGCAACCATGTCGTCGGTACCACCGGTACACCCTGCTCTTCGAGTGTCCGCAGATACCGTTTGTCTGTGTTCCATTCCAGGATGGAGAGCGGGTTCATGAGAACGCATTTTTCGTCAACGTTGCGCATCCGTTCCAAGAATTCACCCCGGAAGGCCGGGTAATCCCACGCGCTGCGCAGAATAGCGACACGGTAGTTCGACCAGTCGATTTCGCCGTCCGACCAGCGGACGGCCTCCGTCGTGAGCCCTCTGCGTTCGAGTGCCTCAAGAACTGTCAGGCGGTCAGGATCGTGCCCGTCGTAGGTGATGTAAGCAACGTCGACGGATTGACGGGAGTTCATTACTGTCCCTTTCCTTGCATGTATGTGGGCCGCGAATGCCATGTCCCAGTTTCGGCGGGCCGACGCGAGGTCATTGCGTCACCCGAACCAGGTCGGCTTCCGCTTCTGCCTGGTAGTGGTAGGCCCCTCGATACCGACCTAAGCGCAGCCGGAGGCGCATGTCCGGCAAGGGTGCGGGCCAGCGGATCGTTGTCCGGGCTGCCGCACCTGCTCGGGACCCAGCCTGTCGAACATCACGCCACCCACGCCCCCAGCGAGGCGTGCAGCCGCGCCGCCGCAGTGACGCCCGGGCTGACCGGTGGGCAGGAAGAGAGTCATCGGTCCTCCTCCGCGTCGAGCAGGGGCAAGGAGCGCGGCCCTCCGCTGACCGAAGGAAGTGCGGCGAGTTCGGCAACCGTCTGCGCCAGCACGGTTTCTTCGATGTCTGCTGTGAGGATCAGCAGCGCGCGGGCGTCGGCCGCCGCGCGTATCGACGTGATGCCGATGTTCGCGCGGGTCAGCACAGCACCCGCCTCTGCCTGCGCCAGGGTCGGATCGTGGACCGGTACCCGCAGATGGTGGCGGCTTCGCAGTCCTGCAACGGCTTGAGCGCCCGCAGGCCGTTCCGGCGCCCGCACCGCGAGAGGGGGTCCGGCCGCGAAGCGGCCCTGCAGCCGTCGGCGGGCCGCTGTCACCAGGTCCCCCAGGACCGGCCCGGAGGTGGGGACGCCGCCCGCGCCGGCGCCTCTGAACAGCAGGGGGCCGGCCACATGGGCTTCTACGAGCACGGCGTTGTCGGCTCCGCCTACGTGTGCCAGGGGGTGGTGGCGTGCCACCATGGTCGGCCGTATCCGGGCAAGCACCACTGTGCTGCCGTCCGGTTCGACGGATCGCTCCAGCAGGGCCACCAGTTTCACGACGCGGTCACATGCTCGGGCGTCCGCGACATCCTGGGCCGTCACACCGGTGATCCCTTCTCGGTACACCTGTGTGGGATCCGGCCAGGTATGGAAGGCGAGCGAGGAGAGGATCACCGCTTTGGCCGCTGCGTCCGTTCCCTCCACGTCGGCCGAGGGGTCTGCTTCCGCATAGCCGCAGGCGATCGCTTCTTGCAGCGCCGACGCGTAGTCGCCGCCGGTTCGCGTCATCCGGTCCAGGATGTAGTTGGTGGTTCCGTTGACCACGCCGGTGATCCGGTCGATCCGGTCCCCGCACAGACAGTCGCGCAAGGGGCCGAGAACAGGGACCGCGGCCGCCACGGCCGCTTCGTACAGCAGGTCCACGCCGTGACGTGCGGCCGACTCGTGAAGCTGGGGGCCATGGGCTGCCAGCAGAGCCTTGTTGGCGCTCACGACGGATGCCCCGCGCTCCATGGCCCTGATGACGAGGGAGCGAGCAGGCTCCAGGCCGCCGAGCAGCTCGACAACGATATCGATGCCGTCCCGTTCGATCAGCCCCAGTGCATCGTCCGTCCACAATCCCGGGTCGACGCCCAGCCCCCTGTCCCGCCCGGGGTGACGCACCGCGATGCCCGCCAACTCCAAGGGCACGCCCACACGTTCGGCCAGCTCGTCGCGGGCGTCGTGCATCCTGCGCACTACTTCGGTGCCCACCACGCCGCAGCCCAGTACCGCCACCCGCAACGGCGCAGGTTCCGCCCGCGGCCCGGATGCCCACTGATCACTCATCGGCCGGCTCCTTCGTCCACGAGGGTCACGGTCGCGCCGTCCAGGCCGAAGGCTCGATGCAGTGCTCGCACCGCGTCGTCAAGGCGGTCCGCGGGACACAGTGCCGAGACGCGCAGTTCGGAGGCTGCGACCGGTCCGATGCCGATGCCATCCTCGGCGAGCGTCCGGCACAGGCGTGCAACCACGTCGGCCCGCTCGCTCCCGATCCCGACTCCCACCAGCGAGACCTGGCTCATTCCGGAGTCGCAGCGCACCTGCCCATGACCGCTTTTCTCGCACTGTCGTTTCAGCAGCTCCAGGGCGCGTGGCCCGTCCGGGCCCGGCACGATGAACGCCACCCCGTGCCCGGTCGGCGGTCCGGATCTCTGCACCATGTCGACCGTGATCCCCGACTGCGCGAGGACGTCGAACAGCTCGCTCGTTGCCATCGGGTCCAGCGAGGCACCGGATACGGTGATCTGCGCGACGGCCCGGGTATGGGCCACCCCCGTGACACATGAACCTTCCATTGAGCCGACCTCCACCGCATTCGATACAAGCGTTCCCGGACGGCCCGTGAACGAGGAACGGACGTGGATGGCCACGTCGTGCCGGTATGCGTACGCCGCGCAGCGCGGCATCAGGACCTTCGCCCCTGCAGCGGCCATCTCCAGCATTTCCGCAGTGCTGACGGCATCCAACAGCCGGGCGCAGGCGACCAGGCGCGGGTCAGCCGTGAATACGCCGTCGACGTCGGTGTATATCTCGCACAGGTCAGCGCTGAGCGCGGCGGCCAGGGCTACCGCTGTGACGTCCGATCCGCCGCGTCCCAGCGTCGTGAGGTCTCCGCTTTCCGCAAAGATTCCCTGGAAGCCGCTCACAAAGGGCACTGCACCCTGGTCGAGGACCTCCCGCACTCGGGTGGGGCTGACTTCGACGATGCGCGCCGCACCATGGCGTCCATCGGTATAAATGCCCGCCTGAGCCCCCGACAACGACCTGGCGGTGCCGCCCAGGTTGTGGACCGCCATCGCTACCAGCGCATTGGAGACCCTTTCCCCGGAGGTGAGCAGCATGTCCATCTCTCTCGCGGGCCGGTTGCTGCTGACCGTCTGCGCCAGGTCGATCAGTTCGTCGCTGGTGTCACCCATCGCCGAGCAGACGACGACGACGTCATGCCCGTCGTGCCGGGCGGTGAGGACCCGTTCGGCAACCGATCTGATCCGGTCCGCGCCCTGAAGCGAGGATCCTCCGTATTTCTGGACGATCAACATGCCCTTGCTTTCGTTCGAAGACTTCGTCGTGCTCGGACGCGCCGACTCAGCGGTCGCTTGGCAGGCGCGGCATGCACCCTTGCCTGGGTCGGTCGGCGGAAAAGCCGTCCATTGCAGAAAAAGACGCTGCGAGGGTCAGTAACTGCGTGTCCTCACGGTGCCTCCTCCGCGACACCAGCTGTGTCCCGATCGTTGATCGTCCATGGGTGCCTTCACTGAGCCATCCGGCACGCGTCGCACCAGAACTGGTCGTCGGCACCGAGCGCGGCCGGTTGGATGTACGGGCAGCGGTGAGCGCTGCAAAGTCCGCGCTTTGTATATGCCAGGCGATGTCTCTCCGGGCTCTACGTCCGACCGCACGCCATCCACCGCGATGGGGTTCTTTTCTGTGAACGGCCGTCCGGACGGTTCGGGCCGCTTGAGATGCTCACCTACCGACTTCCCGAGCCTCAGCCGTTCACACAGGGTGCATGTGTCCTAACAAGGCGCAGAGGAGTGCGCCCGCGCACAACTTCCTCTGAGAACAGGAGAACGCACTACCCCGTAGCAACCACGTGGCGTCCCATACTGCTCCTTGTTCGGACCGGGATGCTGTGGCTGGTCCGACTGTCCCGACGGATGCGCAGGAGCATGGGCCGTGGCGGCTCGGCCACGCCACCCCTGCGGAAAGTTTCTGGCAATCAAAGAAGGTCGATGCCGAAGAAACCCCTCCGGACATCGAAGACCTTTGTCTTTCCGGGGCGGGGACCTTGTTGCCCGCCGGGGGCCGGGGCGACCTCGGTCAGCCGCACGCAGGTGAGACGTCGAGCACCTGACCTACGGACTCCTCATGGCTGAAGTCGGCACACCACGGGTATGCATGAGAGACGGGCCGAGTTCACGTACGCTCCCCCGCCCGTATCACCCCCTCGGGCACAGCCGGCGCCCTGCCACCGTTGCCCCTTTTGCTCCGCCCCCTTCCCCCACCGCTTTCCCCTACCGTCACCTGCGAGGTGTGCTGTGGCTGTCCTGACCGTCGCTGATGAGGAACTGGATGCTCTCGGGTACTTGATTGAGTGCTTCGAGGCCCACGGGCTGGGCGGGGTACGGATGTGTCATCGTGGACGCTCCCGGCCGTGGCCGGTCCGGGAAATGCTGAAGGGGGCCGATCTGGTGGTCTCGCTGGGGTCGCTCTCATCGGTGCGGGACGAGGCGACAGATGAGGCCCGGCGGCAGGAACACCGCGTCTACGAGCGCGCGATCGAGCTTGGGGTTCCGATTCTCGCCATCTGCTACGGGGCGCAGGTCCTGAGCCAGGTGCTGGGAGCGCCTTCCCGTGAATCGCCCAGTTCGGAGATCGCCTGGGTGGAGGTTGACAGCGTGAATACTGCGACGCTCCCGACCGGGCCGTGGCTGGACTGGCACGAGGACCTGTTGACCGTCCCCGTGGGCGCCACCTTGCTGGCGCGCACGTCGGTGGCCCCTCAGGTGTATGCGCACGGCCGTTGTCTGGCGGTGCAGTTCCATCCCGAGGTGACCCCGGAGGAACTGGAGCGCCGGGTGGCGATGAACCGTGACGCGCTGGAGCAGCAGGGGGTCGACACCGAAGCCTTGACGGCTCAGGCGCACCGGCAGGGGGAACGTTCACGGGCCATGACACGGCAGCTTTTCGATGGTTTCTGGGCGGGCGTCGCGGCCGGCCGGTGATGTGCGCTTCGGGGGCCGGATTCCGGACCGGCCCAGTGTTAGAAGAACTCGAAGTACTCCCTCATCTCCCAGTTCTCCGCCGCGGCCTTGGCTCCGGCGGTTCCCGCACCGTCCGCGCCGGCCGCCTGGATCGCTTCCTGCCTCCGGGCGATCTCGCAGCGGCGCATCTTCACGTAGGAGGAGACGAATCGGTCCCCGAACTCGGCTCGGTAGAACTCCGATTTCTCCAGCGCGGTTACAGCTTGCGCCAGGGTGCGGGGCAGGAGCCGGTCCTCACCCGCGTAAGGGTCGGATGTCTCCGCCGGCGGCGGCAGGAGACGGCGGGCCATGCCGTCCCGGCCGGCGGCGAGGTCGGCGGCCATGTAGAGGTAGGGGTTCGCGCAGGGCTCACCCAGCCGGTTCTCTATGTGCGTGCCGGTGTCTCCCGGGCCGCCGACGACGCGGATCGCGGCGCCTCGGTTGTCCACCGACCAGCCGAGGCGCCACGGCGCGAAGGAATAGGGACGGTAGCGCCCGTAGCCGTTGGTCGTCGGGGTGGCGAACGCGGTCAGGGCGTCTGCGTGCTGGAGCTGGCCGGCGATGTAGTGCAGGCCCTCTTGCGAGGGCACGCGGTGCTCGTCTGCGAAAGCGTTGTCGCTCTCGCGGGTCACGAGCGAGGAGTGCAGGTGCCATCCGGAGGGGAAGGAATGCGGCAGGTGCGGGGTGCTCATGAACGAGGCCAGAAGCCCGTGCCGGGCGCAGACCTGCTTGACCGTGGAGCGGAAAACGACCATCGCGTCTGCGGCGGCGAGTCCCTCCATGGGGCTGAAAGTGAACTCGAACTGCCCCGGGCCCCATTCGTCCTCCATGGTCCGCGGCGGCAGTCCCACCTCCCACAGGGCATCCCGCAAGGGACCCAGTACGGCGTGCGCGGAGTCGAGGCGCGTCTCGGACAGGAATTGGTAGCCGTGGGCTGTCGCGGACACCTGGGGCAGGGGCGGCGGGTGGCCGAGGTCGTCCAGGGCGATGCGCTGGGCATCGCGCCGTACGACCATGAACTCCACCTCCAGCCCTGCGACATAGCGCAGTCCGTCCCGGGCGAGGGCGTCCAACTGCCGGCGGAACACACCCCGGCCGCACAGCGGATTGGGCAGGCCGGAGGGAAAATAGGTGTCACACAGCATCCAGCCGGTGCGGTCGGCCCAGGGAAGGACGCGGAAAGTGGCCGGGTCGGGCACGGCGACGACATCGGGGAAGCCTGTCATCTCCGGCAGGTCCGGATCGGCGTCCTGGGCGAATCCGCCGGTGAAAACGGTGTTGCCGGTGTCCATCTGGTAGATGGCGCTGGAGAAGTTCAGCCCTCGCGCGAGGGCCGCTTCAGCGGCCGACGCGGACAGGAACTTGGCCCGGGGGATGCCGTGCTGGTCGACGACGACCATGCGGACCGTACGCAGACCCAGCTCACGTATTCGGGTGGCTGCGTGCTCAACGGCTTCGCGTCGTTCGGAGCTGTCGAGGCCGTGGTCCTGGACGAACCCGCGACGCCCGATCCCCAGGTCGTCCGTTTGCGCGCCGGTTCCGCTACTGGAGCAGGCCATCCGAAACTCCCCCGCTTGGCAGATTTACCAGTATTTGTTCCCCTTTTAGTCCCTGTTCATACCCACCGCCACCCGGCACGGCCCTCCCGCTCCGCACAGGGGCGGATCCGTGGGGATGGTTCACCGCAGCACGCAGGCAGCCACGGGAAACGGCGCCGGACTCAGGGTTCGCACTAGTCGGAAGGGGACGCTCATGCGTCTGGGGCATCTCACCATCCACCCGGTGATCGACGGGTACGCCGTCATGGAACCCGAGGGCATCTTCGCTGATGTCCCCGCCGCCGCACTGCAAGAGGAAGGACTCCTCAACGTCGACGGCCTGTTGGAGTTCCCCTTCGGAGGATTTCTCGTGCTGGGGCCTGAGGAGAGGACCGTACTGGTCGATCTCGGCGCCGGCCCTGATCCGGGCTTCTTTCCCTTCACCGCGCCGCGTCACGGCCTGCTGCCCGGTGCCCTCAGGGCGCAGGGCGTCGATCCGGCGGACATCACCGACGTCGTCCTGAGCCACCTCCATGCCGACCACATCGGATGGGCGACGGTAGGAGGTGACGTCTACTTCCGCCATGCGCGTCACCACGTCCACGCCGAGGACTGGCGCTACTACGTGGACGGTGACTCCCACCCCTCGATCCGCGCACATCTCACTCCGCTCATCGACCAGGTGAACCTCTGGGAGGGGCCGGAGACGGAGCTCTTTCCCTGGCTGAACCTGCACGCCGCTCCCGGTCACACGCCGGGCTCCGCGGTGGCCATACTGCATTCCGGACAGGAGCGACTGGTGCTGGTCGGGGACCTGTTGCACACACCGGCTGAACTGAGGCAACCGCAGTGGCACGGAACCTCGGACTGGGACCGGGACGAGGCCGTCTTCCAACGGCGGACATGGCGGGCGTACTGCCGCGAGAACGACGCCCCGCTGGTGGGCCCCCACTTCCCCGACCTGCGCCCGGTACGCGTGGAGACTTGATCCCGTACCGCACACCCCAGCCAGCCGCGTCCGCCCTTAGCACGCCCAGTACGTGCAGCACCAGCGAACTGGCTGTCAGGATTCTGAGGAGCCCCGGCTGGGCAGCATGATCGACGGGCATGATCGGCTCTGTCCAAGACCGATGCAGTGGTCGAATGGCACGTCGCCACTCCACGTCGGCGGCCTGTCGATGAATACGTCCACATCACCGGTCGAGACCGGAGTGACGTAGTGATCACCCGGCAGCCCGAGGGATGTTCCGCCAACCCCGCGGGGAGATCGGTGGGGTGAAGGATTCCTCGTACGGTGGGCCTCCTTCGGGTCGGCGGGACGGGTCGGCAGGAGTCGGGATGCCCCGGTTGGCCTTGGCCGGCGGTGAGCCGGCTGAATGATGGATACCGTCGGAATGCTGAACATGTGGTCAGGCCGCAATCGGACCTCCCCATCGCCGTTCGCGCGCTCCGCCAGTCCCCCTCGCTTCCGGGTCGCGGGGTGTGCGGAAGACGAACTTGATGCTCAGAGGCCAGGAGAACCCAGCCCGCTCATCGACAAGTTGAGCACGCCGACGCGCCAGGACCCGACGGCTCCCTCGTTGTTCCGGGCCGATGCCCGGGCAACGGCACCGGGCTCGTTTGATTCTTGGCAGGAGGCGCTGTTTTTTCGGGCGCCGCCGGGGGATGATCCTCTTCGGGTCCGCGCCGTGCGGGCCTGCAACTTGAGAGGCATTGAGCATGGCAACGGGAACCGTGAAGTGGTTCAACGCGGAAAAGGGCTTCGGCTTCATCGAGCAGGACGGCGGAGGCCCCGACGTCTTCGCCCACTACTCCAACATCAACGCCTCCGGCTTCCGTGAACTCCAGGAAGGCCAGAAGGTCTCCTTCGACATCACGCAGGGCCAGAAGGGCCCCCAGGCAGAGAACATCACCCCCGCCTGACCCTCTCCGCCCGCGACGAGCACCGAAGCACGGCCAGGTGGCGGGCGCTCAGGAGCAGTGCCAAGAGAGTGAGCAAGGCTCCCTGTTCCGGTGGTACCTGCATCTGCGCCTCCGGCCCCAGGGCCTCGGCGACGGGGTCCGGGGGCGTTCCGTGGCCGATCATGTAGCGGCGCAGCTCGTCGGTCAGTACGACGTCCTTTACCGGTTGCATGTGACCTCCCTGCTTCGGTGGAGGTGAGGGTTTGCGGAGTGCCGGTAGCAGGGTCGCCTCAGGGCTGAGCAGTATTGCTCTCGAGTGAGTAGGCGAGCTGCACAGCTTGCTGCCGCAGTCGGGTCTGGATGGTCTCTTCGGTCTGGACCAGATGTTCCCGTGCGGTGGGTAGTGCCTGCTGGGAGAGGGGCGGACTGGCGTAGTAGAGGCCGCGGCTTTCCAGATCCGCGATGACCCATAGCAGACGAGGCAGCAGTTGGGCTTTCAGCGCATGGCGGCATACGGGGCCTCGGCGGCTGAGGAAGAACCGGTCGTAGAGGTCGGCTTCCTGTTGGCTGGGCTCTTCTCCCGCCCCCCGTCCGGCCTGCTGGAGCAGGGAGGCCCCCTCGGGGACGAGATGGGCCGCCACCGCGGCGTGCACGCGGTGATTGCGTCGCGCGGCCTGGGCCATGGCGGGCGGACCGGCGTCCGCCGCGCGTTTGAGGAGACGGGGCAGTCCCTGGTAGTCGCGTGCCCACTCGCCGCTGAATGCGGGATGAGCCTGTGCCATGCGCGGCCGGACAATGTGGTGATAGAGGGCAGGCGAGCAGCTTCCCGCGTACAGCAGCAACGCCGAGTACAGGTCCAGCAACCGGACCACCTCCTCAGCCGGTGCGGACTGCTCGTGTGTCAGCACGTCCCGCAGAAGCGACCACTCCAGGAATGTGACTTGGTGGCCGACCAGCCACCGGTGCCAGGCCAGATCCGCCGGTTGGCGCGGAGAAGGGAAGCCGATAAGGGGCTTCCCGTGCTCGGCCTGCCGGGTCAGCATGACCCACTCCGATGTCCGCCACTGGCGTTCGAGCGCCGCCCCGCAAGAGGACGGGCATTCGGCACCGGAGGACGGCAAGTCCGCCTCGGGCAGTACCAGGTGCAGCGCCGGCGGTGCCACGTCGCAACGGGCGGCCGTCATCTGAGCACCCCAGGTATGCCGGCTTGCGCATCTCTGCGCCTGCCCGCAGGGCGCGGGCGCGTGCCCTCAGGTCGTGCACGTCGCCGCGCGATCGCACATACAGGAGGTACAGGAGGGGTGCCGAGGTGGCACACCTCGGCAAAGGCTGGAGGCCACGAATTCATATCGCCGAACGCCTCACTGAGTCGATTTCCAGACGGACGCACTCGCGGCCCGGGCGGTGCCCTGCGGCCTGCTCAGAAGCCGGAACCGCCTGTGGTCCGGCCACGACCCCCACCGGCGGTGCGGCCGCGGAGCAGGCCGGGCGGGATTCATTCCACTGTTTCCCGCGGACGGTAGTCCACCGCAAACACCAGACTGCACTGATTGCCCACGCCCAGCATGTCGATCACCGGATGCAGGGCAAACGGGACGCCGTGTCATGGCAGGAACGCCGTCATGGATGGATCTTGCGGGGCCCTCGCAGATGACTGACTGGGCTGGTTCATGCTTGGACGACAGGCCTCACTTCGTCATCTCGGCGCCCTTGTGGCCATTTGCCGCACGGCATGTAACGCGGACCATCCCTGGGGACTGCTCCCGTATCACCGGGCGCTGCCCCGCTGGGGAATCAGGGACGCGCGCCGCCACAGCCTCCAGGATGCCGAGTCGATCAGCCCGAGGTCGTTGAGCTGGGACTGGGACACCGCCATGTCGCATTCTGTGGCAGGCGAGACGACTTGGGACGCCAGGGGGAACGGGAGTTACGGGACGCGGGCGGCGAAGTCACGTGCATCCAGGCCGATGGCCGCCCAGGTACAGAACTGCATGGACCGGGTCGCGAGCCGTTACGGCGGCATCGACGTGGCCTGCAACGACGCCGGCGTCGGCAGCGGCAAACTCCCCCATGAGATGGGCGTCGAGGAGTGGGACCACGTCCAGGCCACCCCCGCCCGAGGCGTGTTCTTGCGGCCGACGCCGAGAAAAGCGCACGCGCAGTACCCGGCGACGCCGAGAAAAGCGCACGCGCAGTACTCGGGCTCGCGTCCGACGACTTCCCTTTATGACAGGTGCGTCGATCACCGTGGACGGCGGAAGCGCATCGGGCCGGAAAAGGATCCAGCCGAACGCTCTCTGAGAGTGGGCCCTTGGTCTCAGCAGCGATTCACCGAACCGCCGAGGCGGCCTGCCGCTACACCTGCGGATGTGCCAGGCGGGTTCCCGAGCAACCGACGCGCCACCGCCGGGCTGGGCACGTCCAGGGAGTATGCCCGTGCCACTAGGGGGAAGGTCTTTCCGACCACCGCGGAGCCCCGATCACACAGCCCGCCCTGTTCGTGGGCGACGCCCTGACGCCTCGACCACCTGGATGCCGACGCCATCGACGCCTACCCCGCCACCCTCCCCGCCCTGTCCGCCGCCCACCTCCGGGGAAACGGCGGCCAATGGAAGCAGCAAGCAGGAACGCCCCGACGAGGTCAACGGCGGGCTGACCGCCCTCCAGCGGTGAGTCAGACGGGCCACCCGAGCAGCTCGGCGGTGCGTCTCGGGGCCGGGCGGTTCATCGCTGCTCAGCGCTCAGCCGGCTGCCCGCTGTTCCAAGAGGTCCAGGGTCGTGCGGGCGGACCGACGCACCGGGATGATGCCGGTGGCCCGGTCCTGGGGCCGCCTCCGGTTCGGGATGTGCGCGCTCAGTCGTTTGCCGTCGGAGTGGTGCGGATGACCGCCTGGTCGCCGTGGGGGCCGAACAGGTGCAGGATTTCCACCGCTTCGGCGTGGGCGGGGCCGAACCAGTGGGGTTCACCGGTGTCGAACTCAGCCACCTGACCCGGCCGCAGGATGAGCTCGCGCTTCCCGAGAATGAGGCGGAGCTCGCCTGCGAGCACGTAGAGCCATTCGTAGCCGGAGTGGGCCACCAGCCGCGGCTCGCGGTGCGCGAGCACCTGCTTGAAGACCTGGACGCGGCCCGGGTACTGCGTCAGCGGGACGAGGACACTTCCGGGCTCCCGGCTCCGCGGCTTCAGATGGACGCGGGGATCACCGGTGGGCGGTGCGGTCACCAGCTGATCCAGCGCGACGCGGTGGGCCTGTGCGAGTGGGATGAGCAGGTCGAGCGTCGGACGCCGCCGGCCCGACTCCAGCCTGGACAGCGTGCTTACGGAGATTCCGGTGTCCTTGGCGAGCGTTTCGAGGGTGAGGTTGCGGTCGCGCCGCAGGGCGCGCAGCCGTGGGCCGATGCCGGCGAGGAGTTCCGCGAGTTCGGTGTCCATGCGGCCATTTTGCAATCTCCGCAAATTTCCTGGGCCTGGGCCCTCCCCCGGCCCGAGCCTGGGCGGCAACCGATCCCGTAGAAGGGGGACTTCCCATGTCCGCCGCATCCCTGACCGCTCCCCCCTCGCCACTGAGCGCGCGCCGACGCTGGACGGTGCTGACCGTCTGCGCGCTCAGCATGTTCCTGGTGGGGGTGGACACCACCATCGTCAACGTGGGCCTGCCCGAGGTCGGCCGGGGCCTGGACGTGGACACCCGTGGCCTCGAATGGGTCGTCAACGCCTACACGGTGGTGCTGGCCAGCCTCCTCATCGTTTCCGGCGCGCTCGCGGACCGCTTCGGGCGCCGCCGCATCTTCCAGTGCGGACTGCTCGTCTTCGGCCTGGCCTCCCTCGCCTGCGCCCTCGCCCCGTCGTTCGGCGTACTCGTCGCGGCCCGGGCCGTTCAGGGAGTGGGGGCCTCCATGCTGAGTCCGGTGGCGCTGGCGATAGTGGTCAACGCGATGCCCGACCCACGCGAACGTGCCCGGGCCATCGGCGTGTGGGCATCGGTGTTCGGGCTCAGCATGGCGGCGGGCCCCGTCACCGGCGGGGCGCTCATCGCCGCCTTCGGCTGGCGCTCGGTGTTCTGGATCAACGCCCCGGTCGTGATCGCCGCCCTGGTCCTGGTCGCCGTGTTCGTCCCCGAGTCCCGCGCGAAGCACCCCCGGCGCCTGGATCTGCCCGGCCAGGTACTCCTCACTGTGGTTCTCTGCCTCTCTGTCGGAGTTCTCATCGAAGGACCCCGCATCGGCTGGGCCTCACCCACAGCCCTCGCCGTCTACGCCCTGATCACAGCGGCGACGGCCGGCTTCGTCCTCGTGCAATCGCGCCGCAGCGAACCCCTGATGGACCTCGGCCTCTTCCGCCGGCCGCCGTTCGCCACGGCAGCCCTCGGTGCCATGGCGGTGTTCGTCGCACTGAACGTGAGCCTGCTGCTCAACACCTTCTACCTCCAGCACACTCGCGGCTGGACACCGCTTGAGGCCGGCGCCTCGACCCTGCCCATGGCACTCGGTGCAACCCTGTGCGCGCCGTGGGCGGGCGCTCTGGTGGGCCGTTTCGGGCCGAGACACCCGCTGCTTCTCGGGGCCGGGTTCACCACAGCCGGCGGTCTGTGCCTGATCGGCCTGAACCAGGACACGAGCATTCCGCTGATCCTTCTCGCCCACCTGCTGATCGGCATCGGATTCGGCTTCGCCAACGCCCCACTGACCAATACCGCGGTCAGCGGTCTGCCCCCGTCCCGGGCCGGCGTAGCGGGGGCGATCACCTCCACCGCGCGCCAGCTCGGCGCGGCACTCGGTATCGCCGTTGCCGGGGGTCTGATCGCGGGCGCCGGCCCTGCCGGTCTCGCCGCCGCCTCACGCCCAGGATGGCTGCTCGTAGCGGCCTGCGGACTGTTCCTCCTCGTAGTGGCACGCGCCTCACAGCCCGCAGCCGGCAAATCCCTCTGAAACACGCTGCTTTAGGTTCTGGTCGTGAAGCGGGCCGTGTCATTCCGTGCTGTCGACGGGCCGTTCGCCGTCGCGTTTCGAGGAGTCCGGTCCTCAATGACCGGGGTCATCGCCACCACAGTTCGCAACGGTGGGGGAACGCACCGGTACGCGTCCTCGACTGCACGCCGGGCCCATGAACGCGGGTGACCTCTGGTCGTATCGGCCACGCGCCGCCGGGTGCCTCCGTAGCGTGAAGAGGCCTTGGGCTTGCGGGCGTGGCCGCCCTCGGAGGCTCCGACCGCCTTGGTCAACAGGCGTTCCTGCACTACGCCGTCCCGGCCGTCGGTGGGCGCCGTAACGGTGGACCGCCTCGTCACTATCGAATGACCATGACCTGCACGCTTGCTCTCCGGCTGTGGACGTCGCCAGAGGCCGGGCACCGCCCGGGCCGCGAGTACATACGAGGGACATCGATTCAGCGAGGCATTCGGCGATATGAACTCGTGGCCTGAAGCTTTACCGCGGTCTGCATGGTGGCACAACGCCTGTCCGTGCGGTCGGTTCCGGAAGGCCCGATGTCAGGGCCTGGACCTGGCACGGCGCCGGCTCGGCACACTCGACTATGGCGATGCCGGACCAGTACGGGTGACGACCGGCGCCATGTCGGTGCGCCACTTCATGTCCGAGGCCGTCGTTGCCTTACCTGGGCGGCATCCGGGGGCGGTCCTGGAGTTCCCGATGGAGACCCTGAGCAGAAGACGCTTGCCGACGGGGGCTGTCGATCTGGCCTGGGCACGATCGGCGCTCCCGTGCACCGGTTGCGGACACCCCGGCCAGCCCCTGACCACTTCAGCCGCAGTGCGGCATCGCCGTGATCGCCGACGACAAGGACGTGCGGACCCACTGGTCGCGCTGCGGATGGACTGGAAGGCGCGGACCGGGCGCGGGGTGCTCGACAACTACGAGCCGACCGGGACCGCCCTGCGCGCACCGACCTGCGCTTGAGCGGTCCACGACCTCGTTTCAGCGGTTGACGACCTGGCCCAGAATCGGCAGAGCGGGAGCGGCGGACTCGTCCGTGTACTGTGATTTCTGACGGATCTCGTTGCACTGGAAAGCGCGAGCCTCGTCCAGCACTTCGGGAATAACAATGACGTCGATGTCCTGAACGGTCGGACAGACGTCACGAATGACTTCGATGCTCTGCGAATAGTGGCCGTGCGGCGACTCGTCGGCCATAGCCGACGTGGCGGACATACCGGTCCCGGCCAGGACCACCAACGACCCCGCCCACACACGCTTGTTCATATGGTGCATTCTGCTGAGCGCTCCTTCCGATAAGGACACAGCACCCCCGTGCGGGTGCCGACGCCCGGGCCAACCGGCATAACGTGGCCAAGGTTGCGCGGTGGCGCGGACTTTCACCCACTTGCCGGACATACGCGCCGGTGAGGGATGAGTGTCGTAGGTCGCCTGCGAGCGGATGGTGACGGCGCGTTCTCTTGGGCACCCGGGTCGGCCAGGGCACGGCGGGGCCGGAGGTCTCGGAGTGGGCCCGCGTGAGGACCGGGCCGAAACGGGTGCTTCCTTCGGTTCCTGGGACCGTGCCCAGCGGCCAGCTGCCCTCCTTCTTGGCCGAGGGAAAGCAGCGGAAGAAGGGCATCAGCCCGTCGGGCACTATCGGGTCACCGGTCCGCCGGGCAGGCTCGGTCCAGCGCAGCCGGCGCCAGCCAGGGCCGGGGTGCCGGGCACGGCCCAGACCTCCCCCCGTGGCGATGCTCACGGCGTCGTGGTCGATGCCTCCGACCATGTGGGGCCGGGTACTCCCGTCGACAAGACGTGCGTCGTGGTACTCGTCGTGCGACGGCTTCGTGGGGTCCCTGATCGTGTTCGTAGAGTGCGTTGAGGACCCATACCGCGTCAGGCATCGTCCTAGGCATGAACCGGTTGGACCGTCGCCGCACAGCTCTCCAGCGGTCAGTAGGTGGCACCGGACGGCACGAGCGGCCACAGGCTGAGCATCGGGTTCGGTTCCTCGGACATCCGCTCATGGTCCCGGGCGGACGACTTGGTCCTCTGCGAGGGGCGAACCTGACACCGCCCCGAACCCCGCGGCCCGAACCCGCCTGCAGGTACAGGGCCGGGATGACGAGCCGTGCTTCAGAACCGAAAAGCCGACCGCTGACCAACGATCTACCCCCAGCAACCGCCCACGACCAGCGCGAGCGAACGCAGAGTCGATGCTTCAAGCCCTTTGACCTGCAACTCCAAGTCGGCGAAAACTCACTGAGGTACAAAGCCACCCCTCGTCCCGCGTCTGGTCGAACTCGCCCGCCTCGTTCAGCAGCTCCGCTGCCGCCCGTGAACACCGCATCTGCGCCTTCGGGTCACGGTGGAGGAGGGCCGCAAGCTACCGGACCAGAGGCCCAATGGCTTCTCGGCGCCGCAAAACTGACCATGCGCCAGGCCGCAGGACGTCGGCCGTCCGTGCGGCGAAGGCGTCTCAGGAATACACAACGACGGGTGCGTATCACGGGCTCGTTTGCCGTTGCCCGGTTCGCTGACCAGGGGCACCTGGCGCACACGCCCCTTACCTGACACTTAGGGTTGGCCTCATACGCAACGGGAGTTGCGAAGAACCACACGAACCACGGGGGTTGCAGTGCAGCGCGCAAAATGCCGGATCACGACCATCGCCGGAGCAGGCCTCGTCGCCCTGCTTCTGACCGGCTGTGGGGATTCGGGTCAGACCGGCAAGAACGCGAGCGGCGACAAGCCGAAGGCAACCAGGGCCGCGTCCCCCGCCACGCCGCTGCGTCTCGACACCTCCGCACGGCAGGTGAAGTACACCGACACCGAGGAGAAGGCATTCGATCTGAAGGTCGCACCCGTCTCCCTCACGCGCGGGACGGACACCGATGTCGCGGATGTCCGGCTGGAGGACGGCATGAAGGGGATGGTGCCGCACTACCTGACCGTGTCCGTCGCCAACTCCGGTACGGCCACCTTCGATGCAGGCACGGCCCCGAGCCGGTTCGCCCTCGTGCTCGCCGACGGCTTCCGCGGTCAGCGCATGTCGTTCTTCCACACCAACCCGCTGGGCAAGCCCGGTACCGGCCCGCTGGAGACGTGCACCGGCACCAACGCACCGACGAACCTGGCCGCGGGTCAGACCGCCCTGGAGTGCCAGGTCGTCATGCTTCCCAAGGATGCCAAGCCCGCCACGGTCTCCTACCGGGACGACTCCGGCACGCAGATCTGGAAGGTCGAGGGCGGTGACGCCGACGACAGCGGCATCCTGCCTGCAGGACGGCCCGCCGAGGCCACATGGACAGGCTCGGACGGCAAGGGTTTCCCCCTCACCGTCACGCCGAAGAGCGTGCGCAAGGTCGGTATCGACGCACTGGCCGGCTACGACCTCGACGCCGGGGAGAAGGACGCCGACCTGTACTTCGTCACGTTCGAGTACCGCAACAAGGGAACGACCGAACTGGCCCCCTCCATGGACGACGCGGTGGTCCTTCGCACCGAGGCAGGACAGCGGGTATCGCAGATGCTCCTGATCTCCATCGGCGGTGCCAAGCCCGAGGGATGTGCGTCCAGAGTCCCCGACGGCATGGTCCAGCCCGGCAGGACCGTCCAGCAGTGCGGTGTCTACCTCGTCGACAAGGGCGACAAGCCCGTCACCGTGAACTTCACCCCCAAGAGAGCGAAGCCCCTTGCGTGGCGCGTCTCCTGATGCACGGTCACAGCATTGTCATCGCTCCTTGAGTCCTGACCCCGGGCCCACGCCGACGGGGGTGCCGGGCAGGCACGTCCCGCTCGGCCCCCGGCCCCTTCTTCCACCCGCGCGGCTTCCTCCCCACCGCGGGCCGGGCAGCCGGACGGGCGGAACGGCAAGTACGGGCCGGGGCGGGCGGTGGAGGCCACTGTGCCGACCGCAATGATCAACGAATGGATAAGAGTGGTTCTGGCGTACCCGTGATCGCTAGCCTCACCGGCTATGACGCAGCGACAGCAGAAGAAGCACTCCCGGCGCCTTTTCGGGGCAATCCTTTCAGGCGACGCCCAGAGCACGAAGACGCTTCTGCGCCGTGGAGCAAGTCCGGAGAGAAGGAGCACTGACGGCACCACTCCCCTGTACCTGGCATCGGTGCAGGGCGAGGCCGAGGTGGCCCGCCTGCTCATGGAGGCCGGGGCCTCCCCCGACACCGAAAGCAGCGGCCCAGGCACGGAGGGCACACCACTGTGCGCAGCTGCTTGCTGGGGACACACCGCAACGGTCAGGGAACTGTTGGCGCATGGCGCCGATCCCGCCCTCCGCGAAGACCACGGCGCAGGCTGGTCCCCGCTGGACTGGGCGGACAATGGCCCCCACCCCGACACTGTTGCAATTCTCGGGGCAGCGGGAGGGCACCCCGCAACGAAGCCTCACCCAGCTATGTAGCGAGGGGAAGCAGCCTACTCACTTTCGCAACAGGCACGCTGCCGCCGTAGAGGGGACCGGACAGTACGCTGGCGTCGGCGAAGGCGGTCAACACCCCGAGCCCAGGACGGCAAAGGCCGCGCGGGCGTGTGTGGTCTTCATCTGGACGTATGTGTGGCCGACCGGAGTATCTGTCCGGCGGCCAGCTCGCGGTAGACGGGGCTCGTGGTGAGAAGTTCTTCGTGGCGTCCGCAGGCGACGGCCGTGCCCTTGTCCAGGACGACGATGCGATCGGCGTGCTGCACAGTGGACAGACGGTGCGCGATGACCAGTACGGCGCATTCCTGGGCCACCTCGCGCATCACGGTGGTGAGAGCGGTTTCGTTGACGGCGTCCAGGTGGGAGGTCGGCTCGTCCAGCAGCAGGAGGGCGGGCCGGGCCAGGAGGGCACGGGCCAGGGCGACTCTTTGGCGCTCGCCTCCGGAGAGGGTGCCCCCGCGTTCGCCGAGCATCCCTGAGAGTCCGCCGGGCAGACGTGTGACGACGTCGGTGAGCTGGGCGAGTTCGACCACGCGCTGAATTTCCGCCTCGGAGGCGTGGGGTTGGGCGTAGGTGATGTTGGCGCGCAGCGTGCCGTGGACGACGTGCGTGTTCTGGTCGACGATCGCGATGCGTGACCGGCACTCCTGGCGGCTCAGCTCAGTGGCGGGCCGGCCGTCGAAGAGCAGGTCACCGCCATCGGGTTCATAGAATCTGGCCACCAGGGCGAAGATCGTGCTCTTGCCCGCCCCCGAGCGGCCGACCAGAGCTGTCTGGCTCCGGTGGGGGGCACTGAGGGAGACGCCGCGCAGCACAGGCCGGCCCCGGTCGTAGCCGAAGGTGAGGTCCTGCAGCGCGAGGGCGGGCTGCTCCTGCCCAGCGGTCGGCTGGGCGAGCCGCAGGGTGCGCGGGCGTACGGCCGGCAGGTGGGTCGGTGCGGGTTCGCAGGGTAGGGACAGTGCGTGTCCGATGCGCTGGTAGGCCCCCATGCCTCGCTGGATGAGGCCGATCGCGCGGAAGACCGAGGACAGCGGCAGGGCCAGGTACGAGGCGTAGAGCAGGAAGGCGACCAGGTCGCCGAGAGAGTTGGCGTCTGAGCTCACCCGCAGGCCGCCGATGACCAGGACGATCAAGAAGGAGCCCTGTACGGCCAGTTCCACGGCCGGGCTCATCAGGGAGGCGAGTTTCGCAGTCCGTACACCGGCGCTGTACGCCGATTCGACGCATTCGCCGATGCGGGCGGCTTCCCGGTCCTCCGCGCGGTGCACCCGGACCATCGGCAGGGCGCCGAGCGCGCGTTCCAGGTCGGCTGCGATGGCGCCGATGGAGGTCTGCATGCGCTCGGAGGCGGCCCGGATGCCCTTCAGCAGCGCCGCGACGATCACGGCGGCGACCGCTACGGTCGCCGCGACCAGGAGGAGGAGCAGCGGGTCGATCCACAGCATGAGCAGGATCGCCCCGGCGGCGACGAGGGTGCCGGTGACGAGGTCGACCAGCGCCTGGGAAACCACTTCTCTGAGCAGCGTGGTGTCGGTGGTGACGCGCGAGATGAGGTCGGCACTGCGGTGCTTGTCGTACTCGCGCATCTCCAGGTGGAGCAGCCGCCCCACCAGGCTGTGACGCAGTTGCCGTACGACGCCCTCCCCCATGCGTTCCAGTACGAAACGGCCCATCGCTCCGGTTGCCGCTTCGGTGACGAAGAGTGCGGCCAGGAGCAGCAGCAGGGGCCCCAGTACCTGTCCACGTCCGCTCGCGTCCACGACCTGCTTCGCGACGAGCGGCTGGGCCAGGCCGAGGGCGGAGCCGACGAGGGTGAGCGCGGTGGCGATGAGGGCGGAGGTGCGGTGCCCGTCGGTCAGTCGGTACATGGTGGCGATTGCGGCGTGCGTGGAGCGGTCGCCCCCGGTGGTGGGCTGTGGCTGATCTGCGACGGTCTGGGTCATCGGCCCGATCGGCTCGTGGCAGCGACTGTGATGAGCCGGGTGAAGTAGTTGTCAGGTACCCCCTCGTCGATGGGGCGGCCGTCCACCTCGACCCAGGCGTGCGCGGTGAACGGTGGCACCACGCGTACCCCTGTGCACCAGGTCGGCCAGGTCCCTGTCAGGCGGCACAGCAGGGCTGCTCCCAGGGAACGGGGAAGACAGCCCATCGGACCGGCGCAGCGCAGGCTCACCGCGCACATGGCATCCCGTGCGTTCTTGGCCTGTACGCCGGTGGCCGGCCTGGCGCCGCGGCGTGCGAGGCCGAGCACGGCACGGATCCGGCGGGGCGGCAGCAGGGCGAGCACGAGGGCGGGTAGCAGGACGAGGCGGGCGGCCAGGCGCCGGGCGAAGGGGACTCCGGTGGGCCGCTCCAGTGCGCTTGGGGTCGTCATTCTGCCAGCCCCGAGCTCCGCAACTGCTGGACCAGGGCGGCGACGTCCTGCCTCGCCTGGGTGTCGTCGACGTCGAACTCACCGGTGACAGCGGCGACCGCTTCCGCTTCGTCACCGCCCGCCAGCAGCGTCTTGACCACCAGGGTGGCGGTGGGATTCAACTCGTAGTACTGGCCGCCGCGTTCGTCAAGAAGGACCGTGCCGTACTCGGTCTCCGCCGCGGAGACGTTGGCGCCGAACCGCAATGCCATGGTGTACGTACCTTTCCCGGGTGGAGTGCAGCGAACAGTTCAGGAACGGGCCTGCGCGGTGGACTCGGTCGTACGGGCCAGGCCGCGCAGCCAGCTTTCGGCCGCGATGGTGGAATAGAGGATCGCGTCGCGCAGTTCGGGCGTTCCCGGCCGCTGGGCGAGCTTGCGCAGCGCGCTTCCGTCGACCAGTCCCCACTGCTCCAGCCGGGAGTCCTTCCACAGGGCCACCAGGTCGGCGCGGTGTGCGCGCAGTCCATTGGCGGCGTCCATGGACGCGGCGGCCTTGTTGGTGCGCCGCAGGCACGCGTCGGGGACGATCCCGCTCATCGCGGCGGTCAGCAGCGGTTTGTACTGCCAGGGCGTGACACGTTCGCTCGGGCGCACCGCCAGGCATGCCTCGATGACGCGGTCGTCGAGGAACGGTGAGGCCATCGGCACGCCTGCCCGGGCTGCCATCCGGTCCCACTGGCGCAGCATGCGCGTGCAGGAGCGGATCTGCTCGAGGTCGGCGTGCAGCCCGCGGTCCGGGTGCAACGGAATCGCGTGCGCCGCTGCCTCGCGCAGTGCTCGCTGTGCTGCCCGTTCTGCGTCGGGGGTGACCCAGTCGAAGAGGCGTGGGGGCATGCCCCAGCCGAGGCCGGTACTCACGGAGGTGGGCAGCGGGTCGCGCAGGCGAGTGCTGGAGTCGGCGAGCCACTTCCCGTACGGCCGTGAATCGGTCAGCGCCCGTGCCGTGCCATCCAGCGGCCACTGCCACAGGGCCCGGAACCCGCGCAGCTGCCGCAGTGCGAACAGCGGTCGGGTCCGCGCCAAGCGGTGGTAGTACGCCTCGGAGCACCAGGCCACATGGTCGCCGCCGATGCCGGTCAGATGCAGTCGGCTGCCTCGCTCGGCCATGGCGGGCAGGTGGTGCAGGACCCGGGAGCGGTCCATGACGCCGATGGTCGGTTCGTCCAGCAGGTCCTCGATGCTGAGCAGGTCGTCGTAGACCAGTGGGGAGGCGTCGGCGTCCCACACCACGTGCTCGACGTCCGGCATGGAGCGGGCTGCCTGTTGGGCCCAGTGCAGGTCGGTGTCGGCGGGATCGCGTCCCGGCCAGGTGCTCGCCACCACGTGAGCCGGTGAGCGGTCCGCCAGGAAGCAGACGGAGGTGGAGTCCAGGCCGCCGGACAGATCGGAGCTGACGACGCCGCCCTGCCGGGTACGGGCATCGACCGCCGCGGTGAGGGCGTCGCGGACGAGGGGGGCGCCCTCGGCGAGGGTGCGCGAGGGCTCCGGTGGTGTCCACCAGCGGGAGTGGCCTACGGTCCGGCCGTCCGCCGCGACGGTCAGCGCGTCCTGCGGGGATACGGCACTGATGCCGCGCCACATGGGCGCTTCGGTGAGCGGATGCGGAACCGGCCACAGCAAGCGGACCGCCAGTTGCTCTTCGTCCAGCGCGGCGCCGAGCGCCGCGGCCAGTACATCGGCACGGCTGGCAGCGACCTGCACACCCTCGACCGCCGCGTGGAAGACCAGTCGGAGCCCGGAGGCTGTGCCCTGGACCCTGATCTGCCCGTCGTGCGCGGCGATGAGATGGAAGCTCCCCGGGAGGGAGCGGGCCAGGGCGTCGAGTTCGCGGAGGTCACGCAACCGTCCGGCGCGGCGCTCCAGTTCGGAGGTGTCCACCGGGCAGCAGCCGATGACAGCGAGACCGGTACGGCCGGCGTGCGCGGTGGTGATTTCGGTGTCGTGCCAGCGGCCGACGATCCAGGGACGGCCCGAGGCATGGGTGAGGGTACGGGTTCCGGGGCGGGAGAGGGAACGGGCCACGGCGGCCGCGTCCTCACGGTCGGTGTAAACCGTGAAGTGCGCGTCGCCGGGGCCCGTCCCCGCACTCTCGTGCAGTTCAGTCATGACGTGTGGTCAGAACCGTTGGTCCGTCAGTTCTTGCTCAGGAGCAGCCGGTCGTTGCCCGAGCGCCCCAGGAGCCCGGTCGTCTTGCGGAACGTCCCCAGCTTGGCGAGCGTGGGCGCTTCGTAAGCCTTCTTCATGACGTCTCCTTCGCGCAGATGTGCGCGCCGGCCTCCCTGGCCGGCTGTGGACCGGAGACCGGACCACAGCCGCCCTGCCCAGGGCTTGTCGGAAGCCCGGAACGGGAGAGCGGGTGCACGTCATAGCTATTCGTATGTGCAAGTGCCGAGGCAAGGGCGCCGAAGAAAATCGGATAATCCGAAGAATGCGCATCCGGTCGGACGTCTGCGTCGCAGGCCAAAGATTCCGGCCAAAAATAAAACTTCGGGCGCGGGGGCTCCTGAAGTGCAAAGAAACGTTTCCACCTGCGCGACCCCAAGTGCACAGCAGTCTTCCCTAAGGATGTGCAACGGCGCGAACTGACCGGAGCCGCCCGGGCGCACTTGCTCTCTTCACCGCACTTCTCTCCCGTGCGTACTTGCCCGAATGGCTGGAAGCGACCGCCGATCTCACTGTTCGGGCCCGCAAATAACCCAATCGTCGCACTTATGGGGTTACTCCCGGTCCTGACACGACGGGCAGAAAGCTGACCTCCTACGGGCAGCAGCCGAAGGAGCCGTCCGGCCCGCCCGGCCGGGAACACGGACAGCTACGACCGCGGCGGTCAGCTACTCCTGGAAGGGCCGCGGCAAGAGCATCCCCCTAGATGAATGAGTCCGATGTTTGTGCTGGTCGCGACCATGGCGAAGGGCGCCCGTTGGTCAGTGTGTGAAGACAGACCTGGACGCCCTTCTGGC
>NZ_JACHEM010000023.1 GCF_014207445.1 Streptomyces candidus
TTCTACTGTCCGAGGCCCAGGGCGACGTGACAGAGGGTCCTGAGCCAGTCGGGCGGATCGCTGAGGGCCTCGTCTCGTTACCCGGTCCATGAGGGACCTGGCCCGGCCGCCGGAACCTCCCCGCCCGACGGATTCATCCTGCCTCAAGCTGGCACCCGACAAACCGTTGATGTCAGATCCCCACCCCCCACGTCGATGGCCTCACCCGACTCCCGCCTCGCGAGACGACGAGCCGATGCCCTCTTCGCGATGCTCCGCACCGGCACTTTCGACGAGCCCCAACCCGCCCGATCAGCTTGCCCAAACCCACAGGGGCCCCGCAGCGCAGGGCACGTGGGCGGATGCTCGCGTGCCCTGCGGCCGTCAGTTCCGGGGTGGCGCCTCTGGCACGGCGTACCGTGTGAACCATCCTCTGGCGGGGTGGTCGTCGGGCACGGAGTGATACAGCTCCGCGAACACGACCGCCAGCGCTCGGTCAGCCGCCTGCCAACGATCTGCGCCCCTGCTGCGATGAGTTCCGTCGTCCGGCTGGTGCGTTGCGATAGTGCGCATGGCCACACCCAGTGCGTCGACCGCGCCGAGCAGCCGTCCCGCGATGTCGTGAGTTGCGTCAGCCCCGGACTGCTGTGTCACGGCGATGCCGGCCAGCTTCCAGCAGGCATCCGCCACCTCCTCCGCCGCGGAGACGGCGGGACGGAGCTGCTCTGCGGCGTCCGCAGGCTCTCCCGCCGGACAGAAGGCCACCGTCAGTGCCCCGGCTGCACGGCGAGCGCCCGGGAAGCCGCGCTCTCGTCGGCCGTATCGAGAGGGGCCACGTCGTGGGGGTGGAGAGCGCGAAAGCCCATACCTGCCGCCGCCCCGCCGAGAAGATTGGCGAGCAGATAGATCCAGAGAGCGGACCAGTCGAACAGGCCCGCCATGGCTCCGCCGAGCGCCACAGCAGGGTTGAACACGGCTCCTGATATCCCGCCCACCGTGACCGCGCCCGCCAGTACGGTCAAGCCGATGGCGAGACCGTAGAACGAGTTGTCGGGGTGGCTGGAGCTGGTTGCCACGTTCAGGACGACATAGGCCAGTGCGAAGGCGAAAAGCGCTTCGACCACCAGCGCGGTTGCCAGTTCGCGGCCGGAGAACGACAAGGGGCGTACGGCCTCGGCCGACACGGCCCACCGGGCGAGCGGTCCGACTGCCAGCGCGGCCAGCGACTGGGCGCAGACGTACCCTGCCGCGGTCGCTCCACTGATCCGGCCGCGAAGGAGTACGGCTAGGGTGACCGCGGGGTTGTAGTGCGCGCCGGAGACGTGGCCTCTGGCGTAGACCATGACCGTCAGGATCGCTCCGACGGCCAACGGGGCTAACGGCGCCTCGGAGAGCACTGCCGTGCCCACCGTGAGGACGAGGAAGAAGGTGCCGACGAATTCGACCGCATACCTGCGCACTATGGCTCCTCATAACACGGGCTTCGGGTCTGACTTGCAGACACGTCGCGTCCCGGCCAAACGTGTGCAAGGGCACGCAGGGGCCTGAGTGCAAGAACGCGATCGCATCGGAAACGTAGTCACCACCAAGGCACCGGGCCCAGGGGGGTGCGCCTTACGGAAGGGTGACGTCGGCCGGAGGGCATCCGCCTGCCACCTGACGCCGGCGCTCACGCACGGCAGGAGTTCGGCGACGGTGCGGCTGGACTGCCACTCCACCGAGCGCCTCCCGCTGATCGCCTCCACCTGATGCGGACGAAGCCCGTCCTTGGACATCCAGCGTTTCCCTACTGTCGCGAAGCGTGCAGGGCGAGCCCCTCCGAGGGTTCCAACGAACCCGGAACTGTCACGTGACGACGCCGATGCCGCGGTTCGGGACCGCTGCGCCAGGGCGATGGCCAGGCTTGGTCACCGTACGCCGTGTCACCACGGCCCACCTCGATCGCTCGGCAGGCCGCCGATACCGGTACCCCGCCGCCGCGCCCGTTGGTCTCGGGGTGCGGTGGAGGGGGCCGGGTGAAAACAATGGGGGGCAGCGCAGGACTGCGCGCCTGTGCGCGCGGCCGGGTGCCCGGGCGTGAGTGCCGGTGAACTCGCAGGTGGGCGTTATGTGCCGTCTTCGGCGGGTACGTGGTCCGGACGTGTGCGACGTCTGACACGAGGAGATGAGGAGCAACATGCAGATCGGTTACAAGCTGACCGCCGAGTCGTTCGGCCCGGCGGAGCTGGTGCGGCAGGCCGTCCTCGCGGAGGAGGCGGGTTTCGACTTCGTCGAGATCAGCGATCACTATCATCCGTGGCTTGACAGTCAGGGGCATTCGCCGTTCGCCTGGACAGTGCTGGGGGGTATCGCGGCCAAGACGTCACGGATCGGACTGGCGACCGGGGTGACCTGCCCCACCGTGCGCTATCACCCGGCGATCATCGCTCAGGCGGCCGCCACTCTCGCCCTGATGTCAGAGGGCCGTTTCGTCCTTGGCCTCGGCTCGGGCGAACGACTCAACGAGCACGTCGTGGGCCACGGCTTCCCGGACACCGTCCGTACCCGGCACGAGATGTTGCGAGAGGCGCTGGAGATCATCCGGCTGCTGTGGAGCGGCGGGTACCAGTCCTACGAGGGCAAGTACCTGCGTCTGGAGGATGCCCGGGTGTTCGACCTCCCCGAGGAACTCCCTCTGATCGCGGTGGCAGGCAGCGGCAAGGCGTCGGCGCGTCTCGCCGCGGAGCTGGGTGACGGCCTGTTTGCCAACGAGGACAAGCCGGAGATCGTCCAGCACTACCGTGACGCCGGCGGCACCGGTCCGCGCTACGCGGAGGTCCCCATGGCGTGGGCGCCCGACGAGGACACCGCGGCGAAGGCCGCCCTGGAGTCGTCGCGATGGGCCATGACCGGTTGGAAGGTCATGAGTGAGCTGCCCAACCCGGTCAACTTCGACGCCGCGAGCACAACCGTCCGCAAGGAGGACATGCTGGAGAAGTTCGCCTGCGGGCCCGAGCCCTCCCGGTATCTTGAGGTGGCGCAGAAGTTTGCCGACGCGGGCTTCGACCATCTGGTCATGCAGAACGCCGGCCCCGATCCGGACGGTTTCATCGACTTCTACCAGCGCGAGCTCGACGGGCCCATGCGGCAGCTGAAGCCGAATGGCAAGCAGGCCTGAACCCGCCGTGCCACGTTGAGCGCGTGGGCTTCAACCAGCATGCGGGCGTCCGCAGCTGGGACCTGCGGCGCCGGGCTGCTGGAAGGCAAACGCGTCAGCCGGGTGAGCACCACCAACTGGAGCCCCACCTTCTGCAACACCCCCGAATTCGCCCAGGCCAGCCGGAGTCTCTACCTGGCCATCGGCTGAAGAAGGGGCTGTCGGCCAGCAGCTCCGGCCTCTCGAGACGGCCCGCCGGTTTCCTGGGTGGGCCGTCACGGTTGCCCGCGCCGGTGGCGGCCAGGCCGAGGGCCCGGCCGCGGCGCCGCGTTCCGTAGCTGCGAGGCAAGGAAGTATGCGAGGCAAGGAAGTAGAGGAGGAAAGGCGGCGGCAGGAGCAGAGAAGGCCGTGTGGCTGCGCCCGGCCTGCGATTGCTCCCCCCGTTGTGTTCCCCAAGGAGGCCGACGCGTTGATGGCGGCGCATGTGCGTGCAGGCGCCCAGGTCGGCTCTAGGGCCCCGCTTCCTCGCACCTCAGGACGAACGGCAGCCGGTGTGGTCGCGGCGGTGGACAGCCCAGGTCTTCTAAGGGACGTCCGCGAGGGGCGTGCCGCCGGTCCGGGAGGGCGTGGGGATGCTCAGCCGTCCGGAGGACAGCTCGGCGGGTGTGCGGTGGAGGTGTCCGCGGGTCATGACGAACTGGACGCGCCCGGTGGCTTCGATGTCGGTGAGTGGGTTGCCGGCGGTGGCCACGAGGTCGGCTGCTTTGCCGGGGGCGATGTGGCCCAGGCGGGACTGCTGGAGGAGTCCGGCGGCGGTGCTGGTGGCGGCCTGCAAAGCTCTCAGGGGGGTGAGTCCGTGGGCGACGAGGGTGGTGAACTCGCGCCAGCCCTGTGCGTGGGGGAACATGCCGACGTCGGTGCCGAAGGCGATGGTGACGCCACTGGCGGCGGGCAGGGTGGCACGGGCGCGCAGGTCGGGGGCGTGGCGGCGGTAGGCGTCGCGGAGGTCGGGGGACTTGTCCTGCCAGAACGCGTCGTCGTCCAGGCGGTCGAGGTAGTAGAACTGGGCGTACTGGGTCGGTACCAGGTAGGTGTCGGCTTCGACGAGCAGGGCGAGGGTCTCGGCCCCGGCGAGGCAAGCGTGCTCGATGCTGCGCACGCCGGCGCGGACGGCTCGCTGGACGGCTTCGTCGGCGAAGGCGTGGGCGGCGCACGGCAGGCCGCGGTCTGCGGCGGTGGCGACGAGCGCGTTCATCTCCTGCTGCGTGTAGCCGACATGGAGCGGGGTGTCGGCAGGGGAGGAGAATCCGCCTCCGGCGGCGAACTTGATCCAGTCGGCGCCCGAACGTGCCTGTTCGCGTACCCGCCGGCGCAGGTTGTCGGCGCCGTCGGCGAGGGTGCCCACTTCCAGCCCGTAGCGCTGGGCGAGGGCGGGTGTCTTGTCGCCGTGGCCGCCGCGTGCGGAGAGCAGGTTGGGGGCCACGAACATCCGCGGTCCCGGGATCAGCCCCTCCTCGACGCCCTTCTGCAGAGCGAGGTTGAGGGCGCCGTCGGCCGATCCCAGGTCTCGCACGGTGGTGAACCCGTGGTCGAGGAAGGTCCGCAGCAGGGGGACGGCGTTGAGCAGTTGGTATCCGGCCGGTTCGGTGTCGAGGTCGTCGTCGATGAGGTGGACGTGGCAGTCGATGAAGCCGGGCAGAAGGGTCAGCCCCGGCAGCGGGACGACGCGGGTGGCACTGCCGATCCGCAGATCGGCGCCGACCTCGACGATCTCGTCGCCCTGGGTGCGGACCTGCAGACCGGTCTGCGCGCGGTCGCTCTCGCCGTCCCAGAGCTGGTCGGGGCAGAGCAGGACATCGGAGGAGTCGCGGATGGGCATGGAGAAGGACACCTGCCTCAGCTGGGGGACGGGGGCGGGGAGGATCCTGCGGGGGCCCGCGGGGCGGCAGGGCGACGGGAGGCGCGGACCGCTGCACTGCGGGAGCGGGCGTTCAGAAGAGGAAGACGAGACAGGCGACGATCTTGACGTAGTCGCCGTTGGCCGGGCCGGTCGCCTCGGCGGCCGCGCTGTGCGTGTGGACCGTACGGCCGCCGATCGTGTAGTCCCGCGTGGAGGGCGAGTAGACGGCCAGGGCGTCGAAGTGCGCGTCGCCCCATTCCAGGGCCATGGCGGTCAGGGCCATCTGGACGGCCTTGTCGGCCGCCTGCTGGGCGGTTTTGCCCTGGGAGTCGTCTTCGTGGACTTCGGCGACGCAGCCCACCGAGCCGTCCTCAGGAATGGCGACGCCGACGGCGGTCGCGATCTGGGCGCCGGGTTCGTCGGTGCGGGCCAGGGCCTGGATGGCGAAGAGGATCTGCCCGTCCTGGAGGAGTTCGCCGCCCTGTTCGGGGGGGAGGAGGGTGCAGCCGGGGGGGACGCGGCTGGAGACCTGGACCCGGTTGACCCGGCCCAGACCGGCGTCCATGTACATCAGGTCATGGGCCTGGAGCTCGCGGGCGTGGACCCCGGTTCCGGTGGTGAAGTACATGTGGGTGGGCAGCAGCGCTGGTCCGGACAGAGTGTTCTGTGCCATGGGAGAGGTCACCGTTCCTTCGTGTCGTCGACGAAGTCCGTCGAGGTGGGGGGAGGAGCAGGAGCTTCATGGGTGAGCAGGACGCGGGCCGGTGGGGGAGAGACCGCCATTACGTCCACGGCCGCTGCGAACCCTCCTGGGCCCGCCCTGGCGGCGCGCTGGCGGTCGGCTCCGGTGCCGTGGCGGCGCACGGAGGCGAGCCAGCTGAGCACGGTGGGGCGGTCGCCGAACCGGTCGAGGGCGTCGCCCAGCTCACCGCGCGCGGCGGCCAGCTGGGCCCACACGGGCCGGGAGAATGTCGCGGAACCCGCCTGGCCGGTAGTCGTCAAGAGGTTGCCGCGCGCCCCGCTCCGGGAGGCCTGCCAGCACGCGGCCCGCAGCACCGCGTCCTCGACCGCGGGCGCGCCCTGCCCCCGCCGCACCCTGCTCAGCGCGGCCGCGGTCATCGCCCGCACCAGCAGCGCGAACGCCGCCGTGCCGGCCGCGTCGGGCATCACGTCCGCAACTCGCACCTCGACGGTCGGTACATGCCGGGAGGGACGGACATGCCAGTACAGCATCGCCGGATCGAGCGCCGCACCGCTCTCCACGAGCCGGTCCACCACCTGCTCGTAATGGTCTGCCGAGCGCAGGTAGGGCGGGGGACCCGATGTCGGCCACCTTCCCCACAGAGACGTCCGCCAGCTCGCATACGCGCTGTCCGTTCCCAGCCAGAACGGCGAGTTCGCCGACAACGCCAGCAGCACCGGCGTCCACAGCCGCAGCCAGTTGGTCACCTGGACCGCCTCCTCACGGTCGGGGATCCCCACATGGACGTGGCAGGCATTCACGCACTGCTGCTCCACCAAGAGCCCGAACCGCTCACCGATGGACGCGTAGCGCGGCTTGTCGAGCAAGGGTGTGGGCCCCGGATCGCCCAGGATCGAGGTTCCCCCGGCCACGAGCAGACAACCGTGGGCGGCCGCGGACTCCGCGGCCCCCCGTCTCAGCCGCCGCACCTCGGCAAGCACCTCGTGACGGTCGCGGCACACCCTGCCCACGCATTCGACCTGGGCCTGCGCCATCTCCGACTCCACGTGGGCCGGACCGCAGGCAATTTTGGCATCGTCGACGACGACCGCGGCGCGTCTGACGGCATGCCGGGTGCGTTGGTCGGCGAGGAAGAACTCCTCCTCCACGCCCAGTGTCAGCTCCGTTGCGGGACCGGGGGACGGGGCGGCGGGGTGCTTGGGTAAGTCGTCGGCGCTGTCAGACATGCGGATCCTGACTTCGGGGCGACGCCTTCGGCGGAAGCCGGTGGCGCGCGATGCGGCGAGAAAGGACCTGGCCCGGGTCTGTTCCGGATGCTTTCGACAAGCACCCCTTTCAACTCTTCCCACCGCCTCCGTGGCGGAATCATGGAAAGAATCTGCGAGCGACCGCACGAACGAGGGCGACGGTGTGGACTCCTGGCGCGGCCGGCGGCGCGCAGGAGCTGTTCCCGTTCGAGATGGCGAAGTTCGGGTTGGCCGTGGAGGACGCGCTCGCGCTGCCGGAGAAGCAGAAGGCCGCCCGCAAAGCCCGCAAGGCCGCCGAGCAGGCCCGCCAGGAGGCGGAGGCCGCCGCAAAGGGGGAGCACGAGCTGGGGCAGCAGGAGCGTGCCGCGGCGGCGGAGGTGCGTCGGATGCGCATCGCCGCGACGGCGGAGGTACGGCGGTCGTGGCGGAGGCCGCCACGGCGCAGGCCGAAGCCTCCTGCACCGTCTGGTGTGTCCTGGCGACAAGGTGCCGGATGTGAGGTGAGGTGCTGCCGTGGTCCGACGCGCTGCGGGGGCTGAATGCGGAGCAGCATGCGCCGCTGCCCGGGACCGGCTGATCCCGGGGTCCGGGGGAGCGTTCCCGACCGGGTGAACCCCGGGCGTACCGGTAACCGGCGGCGGGGCGGCCGCGTCCTTGCGGTCAGGGAACGCACCGACGATGCCCTGAGTGCCCACCTGCCCGAGCCGGGTCTTGCCGTACTGACCGTCCACGCCCTGGATGAGGACACTCTTCATGAGGTGTGCCGTGTCCTGGGGGAGCGGTGGGCGGCCACCACCACGGTGCGGGCCCGGCGGGTCCCGGGGCAGCACGGGGTGCAGGCCCGGGTGTAGGTCGACATCCGGCAGCCGCCCCCGGGGCAGGACGGGCCTACGACGCGACCTCGCTACCGAAACTGGGCGGCAGACCACGGCCCTTGCGGTCCGGGGAAGTCGCGCCGCGAGGGTGGCGGGGCCGACTGTGCCTTTCGCGATCCCGTCGGTGCGGCGGCCTTCCGCGGGGACGGGTTGCCAGAGCCAGGAGTCGCCGAAGCCGTCCGGAAGGCCTGGCCCCACCACCGCCATCCGGGGCGTGGACGGGGGTGTCGGCGTTCGCGTACGGGTGAAAACGGCTGATTTCCACGCAGTACTGGGCAATACATGAAGCGACTCATTCGCCACCCGTGAAAGGCCCGCCCATGCGCCGTATCGCTGCCGTTGCCGCCGGGACCGGAGCGCTCCTGATGCTCACCACCACCACCGCAGCAGCCGTACCCGCCGACGGCGGATTGTTGGGGATCCTCGGTCCCGGCGGGCTCCTCGGCTTTCTCGGCCGTCTCCTCTGACTTCGAGCGGACGTCCAGGGGCATGGCCGTGCGCATGCACGCCCGTGCCCTCCCCTCGTGCGGCGCGTGCGAGGAGGCGCCCGGAGCCGTCTCGGAATGACCCGGATCCCGTGCCCGTGGCGAGGCCGCCACCGGCGCAGCCGGACAATCCACCCTCCTCTGCTGAACCCCTCGGTCAGGCCACCGGAACGTTGAGGGCAACCAGCCCGTGCTGGCCCTGATCCGCACCGTCTGACCACAGGTTCGAAACGTGCCCGGCTGACCAGTCCTCAGCCGGGCTCCGTGCTGCCCACCACCCAGCACTACCCACCCGCCGACCGCACCCGCCACCAGGTCGTCAGGCGCTTTGCGGGGGCCGGCTTGCGCCAGCCATACCACGGCTGGGGCGAGGATCACCCTGTCGCCGTCATAGTGACGGCCGGGCCTGCATGCAGTTCGCAGCCAAGAGCTGTCGCCTCGCTCATACGCCGGCAGAACGCGGCGTCGTCCGGCCCGGTCCGAACTGGGTAGAGGGGTGCTCCCTCGGGAGGTGCACTCATGCGGAGAAAGATCCCAGGCACGCCGCCCCGCGAGCCAGGCACCCCACTTCCCCCGGTCAACAGCGCCCGAGACCCACAGTGTTGATGCCAGGCACGGGGGCAGGGCGATGATGGGGACGGAGTTCCGGAGTACGGAGGTGGCGACGCAGGACCGCTTCGCGTACTGACGGGCCGAGGACGGTGCGTCGGACCGACGGCCGGTCAAAGCCAGCCGGACGGTGCCAGAGATGGCTTGATGCCAGGCAAAGTGCCCGCGCTCCACCGCTGAGGGGTCCCGCCATGAAATGGCCACGTGGACATCCCATAGCCGCGGCCGAGCCTTGGGAAGGCGTCACCGATGAGCCGGCAACGGCTGAAGGATGCCGATGCCGCGCCTGCGACGCATGCTGGGTAACCCCGCAACCAGGCGGTGCCCACGGTCATGCCGGGTTCATCGAGTGCTGCCGCCCGCCACTGACGCTGCCAGCAAGGGGTACTCACGTACCGCAAGCCGCTCATCAAAGCGGGTGTTCGCGCATTCCCAGACGCCCGACCCGTCCAAGGGAGCACCGGCGAGACGGCGACCGCTGTCACGGACGCCCCTATCACCGTCTACCGCGTCTCCGGCATGACCTGCGGGCACAGCAGGACCGCCATCACGAAGGCGGTCGGCGAGCTGGACGAGGTCCTGGCCGCCGACGTCGACGTGACCGCCGGCCTGGTCACCGTCACCACCAACAGCCCGTCCGACGAGGCAGCGATCGCGGCAGCGGTCGACGACGCCGGCTACGAGCTCACCGGCCGCGCCTGACCCGCGCGACAGTCCACCGGCCGCCGGGGCCCTTCGCAGCCCGGGCACCGGCCACCACCCCGTAGTTCCGTCCGAACGAGGCATAGTTCCATGTCGGACCCTGCTGTTTGGTCACCCGGGTGAGCCGGAGTTTGGCGTCGTGGGAGAGCTCGTGGCGGACTGCGTCCGGGCCGGTGCGGGACGTCAGCAGGTCGAAGTCGGGTAGGTGAACCGGGTTGCGCCGCCCATCGTGTCGGCGCGGGTGGGGCAGTTGCCCTCGCCGGCGTAGGCGCAGGACTGCACGGTGCCGTCGGGGGCGGTACGCCGCGACGGCTGGCCCTCGACCGTCCACTTCAGCCGGGTGGTGGTGCCGGGCGGATCCGTCACCGAGGTCGGCCGAGCGGAGGCGTCGTACGCGACTCACGACGGGTGAGCGCTCGTCAACCAGGGAGCGCTCCGTGCGCCCGAGGCCGTCGGTGAGGGACGAGGTGCACAAGCCGGTTGCGGGTCCGCGTCGTCCCGAGCGAACCAGGATCCGACGTGTTCTGTCTCTCACCCGCGCCGCCATGAATCAGCCAACCGGGTGCATGGAAAAGAAAGTTCGTTCCGGGGGCCGGTCCGGCGCAATCGGGACGGTCCCCAGATGTTGACGCCTTGTCCCACCGGCGTACAACCGGGAACAGTCGTGGTGTCACTCTCGGCCGAAGAATGAGAAGTGATGCGAGCATCCTTCGACAACAAGCCAAACAGCGGCCTGGGCCTGCCGTCCCGCCGGTCTTCAGGGCTGATTGCCTGCCTTGACACGTACCGGGGCGGCAATGAGGATCAGCCACCTGAAGCGACGCCATGTCCTCGGATCTGCCGGCTGGTTCAGAACCGCTGTACAAGTCCGCGGGCCGGGGCCCCGGTCGTGGACGGGGCACCGCCGTCCCGTGATGTCCGCAGTGCACGCGTCAGCGAAGGCCGACTGCGGTCGGTCACGGAGTGAAGGTGGCCCACTGCCGTCACGCGGGCCGCTGTCGCTCCACCCGTAACGCCGAAAGGACCCCCCATGCGCCACCTGGCCGTGTTCGACCTCGACGGCACGTTAGTGGACACGCCCCGAGCCATCGTCGAGACCTTCAGCGCGGCCTTCGCCTCGCTGGGCGAGCCTGTACCCGACTCCGCCGCCATCCGCGCGACCATCGGTATCCCCCTGGAGCGGGCCTTCGGCAGCCTGTTGGGTGTCGATCCCGAAGACCCGTACGTTCGGCGCGGCATCGAGCAGTACCAACTCCACTTCCGGGAACTGATCCTACCCCGCGCCTCCGAACTCCTGTACCCGGGCGTCGAGCCGGGCCTGCGGAGGCTGCACGCGCAGGGCGTCGCGCTCGCCGTCGCGACCAACAAATTCCACGCCAGCGCCGACGCGTTGCTGCGTGCAGCCGGGCTGCGCGAACTCTTCGCCCAGGTGGTCGGCGCCGACGACGTCAGCAACCACAAACCGCACCCGGAATCGGGCCTGCTGATCCTGCGCACCCTCGACATCCCGGCCGACCGGGCCGTCATGGTCGGCGACACCACGCACGACCTGCTCATGGCGAACGCCGCGGGGCTCAGGTCCGTCGCCGTCACCTACGGGATCCACAGCCCCGAAGAGCTCGCCACCGCCGCACCCACCTGGACCGCCCACACCTTCGACGAGGTGGTCACCCACCTTGAGGCCGTACTGCTCCCGGCGTCCGAGTCCTTGCTGCCACCGGCACCCGAGGCGGCACGCCCACCGGCACCCGAGACGGCACGCCCACCGGCACCCGAGGCTGCACTCCCCCTGGCACCCGAGGGGGCCGCGACATGACCGGGCGCGCCGCCGACTGGCTGCTGGCCGTCAGCGGCGGCGTGCTGCTCACGCTGATGACCCAGTTCAACGGTGACCTGGCCCACCACACCGGCCCCGTGTACGCCTCGTGGGCGGCGCACGGTCTCGGCGCGGTGGTGGCGCTCGTGCTGGTGGCCCTGTTCGTCCGCCCGCTGCGCCGCACCGGGCGGCTGGCCGGCGGGGCGGTGCCGGGCAGGGCGCCGCTCTGGTTCTACTTCGGCGGCATCGCCGGCGCGGTCGTGGTAATGCTCTCCGCGATCAGTGTCAACAGTGTTCTGGAGCTGGCCGGGACGGTCGCCCTGATGCTCACCGGGCAGATCCTCTTCGGCGTCGTCTCCGACCGCTGGGGCCTGCTGCGCACCCCCCGACGGCCCATCACCCGCATGGACCTGACGGTCGCCGGATGCGTGCTCGCCGGCAGCGTGCTGATCGTCGTAGGAGCCTGATCTGTGATCTTCTATGTTCTTCTCGCGCTCCTCAACGGTGTCCTCATCGCCACCAGCCGGGCTGTCAACGGCCAGCTCTCCACGCGCGTGGGCCCCTTCAGGGCATCGGTGTGGAATCACGTGGTGGGCTTCGCCTTCCTCACCGTGGTCCTGTTCGCGTTCTTCCGCTGGCCCGATCTGGGAGCCGTGCCTCTCACCGCCTATCTGGGAGGGGTGGTCGGCGCACTCTTCGTCGCCGTCAACAGCCACGTCTTCCCCCGGCTCGGCGCGATGAACGCCTCGCTGCTGGTCATCAGCGGCCAGGTGCTCTCCGCCGTCGCCATCGACTGCGTGCAGCAGCGGTCACTGCCTTCGGCGCTGCGCCTCCTGGGTGTCGCGCTCGTCCTCCTGGGCCTGCTCCTGCCCCGGATCAAAGCCCATTTCCGCACCCGCCGGGACAAGGATGCCCCCCAATGTCTGACCGAGAACTGATCGACCAACTCCTCGACGACCGCACGTACCACATCGAGTTCAACGGACACCTCACCAACCACTCCAAGCACGCGGTCGTCGCGCTCGCCGGGCTCGGCGTGCCCGCGCCCCGGATCAAGGCGTACTACGAGAACTACGCGAAGCTCACCACGTACGGCTTCGGCCTGGAACCGCCCAAGCCCGACCAGGTCACCATCACCGAGGAGAACTGGCGCGCCCACCTGGGACAGCGCTCCAGCTTCTGGTCGTACACCGCCTTCTTCGAAGGGCGCGTTCAGGAACTCGGGCTGGACGAGGTGGTCCGACGGTATGTGCCCGTGCTCCTGCCCGGCTGGGCCGGGGCCTTCACCCACGCCACCATCCACCTCGGCTGGGCACTGGAGTACGGCAGCCGCTGGATGGCGATCGAGGGGCTGGCCTACATGGCTTTCACCTATGTCGACTGTCACCCCGAGCGGATCGTGGACCGGTACGAGGAGGCCACACCGATCGACTCGCTGTTGCGTGTCGCGGGCGCCTGGGACGAGCGGCGTGCGGAGCTGAAGCAGTCAGTCGCCGAACTGATCGCCGACACGAGCCCGGTCGACAACGGCCGTATCCACCCCGAACTCCTGCGTTCCGGACTGCAGTTCCGCATCGCCCGCACCCTGGACGCGGGCCCTGCGCTGATCCGCCCCGCCGAGGCGTGGGCGGCCGACGAGGCCGCCCCCGTCGGGTGGGAGGAGCTGTACTACGCGGCGACGCTGCTCTATCTGGCGCGTCCCGGTGACTTCATCCTGCTCCACCTCATCACCTCGCTGTATGCCGTCGAGCACCTCTGCGCCGTCCTCCCCGACGAGCAGCGGCAGTTCGCCGTCCGGTGCTTCTGGACCGGACTGCTCGGCATCGTCTTCTCCGGCGGCGACTTCCCCGAGCGCGACAAACTCGCCGCCCTGCACGAGCTGTTCGCCGACGCCCGCGACACCGCGCCGGACGCGTATCTGGAGCAGGACTGGCGACAGACCGTCGCCCGCGCGGTGCTGGAGGAGGAAGAGCACAATCCCAAGCTCGTCCACGCGCTGCGCCAGGTGTGGCAGCGCGGCGACCACCGGTCCCTCTACCGGGTCGCAGCCGCCCAGTTCACCACCACTCCCGAACTCCCACCCACCTTCGATGCGCCCCCCGCCGACTGAAAAGCCGCATGGTGACAGGAGAAACCCCTCAGATGTCCGTCATATCGACTCCGGCCGCCGCATTACCTTCCGCATTACCCGCCGAGCCCGGCCGCGACCGGGTGCACCTGCTGCCTCAGACCCGTCAGCTGCGTGCTCTGCACACCGTCGTACGCGACCGTGACGCCCGTCGCGAGGACTTTGTCCGGTACGCACGCAGGATCATCCGCCTCCTCCTGGAGCACGCCCTGGACCAGCTCCCGTTCGAGGAGCACCAGGTTCGCACTCCGGTCGGCGAGAGCTACCCGGGCCTGAGGTTCACATCGAAGCTGTGCGCGGTCCCCGTCATCAGGGCCGGGGAGAGCATGGAGGCGGAGCTGCGCGAGCTCCACCCCTCCATACGCATCGGCAAGGTGCTCATCCAGCGCGACAAGCAGACGAAACTGCCCCGGCTGTTCTACTCCCACCTCCCCTCGGACATAGCCGAGCGCCATGTGCTGCTCCTGGAACCGATGCTCGCCACCGGAGGGTCCGCCAACGCGGCCATCGGTGTGCTGCTGCAAGCGGGTGTACTGGAGGAGAACATCGTCCTCGTCGACTTCCTCGCCGCCCCCGAAGGCATCCGGGCCGTCCACGCAATACACCCCCTCGTCCAGATCGTCACCTCCTCCATCGAGGAGCGGCTCAACGAGCACGCGTTCATGATCCCGGGCATCGGGGACTTCGGGGACCGCTACTTCGGCACCCCGGACGCCGGGGCGGTGCGATGAGCACTGTCTGCCAGGAAATGGCGTGGGCGGGCGCCCCCGCACGGGCCGGTGTCCACGCCGGACTGCCGGACCTCCTCATCGACCGCGCCCGTTGCCGGCCCGATGCGGTCGCCGTCACCGGGCCCGCCCGGAGCCTGACATTCCGGGAACTGGTGCGCGGCGCCGGCGGGCTCGCCGCCCGGCTGGCCGGGCTCGGCATCGGCCCCGACGACGTCGTGGGCCTCTACGCCGAGCCCTCCCCCGACCTTCTCACCGGGGTGTGGGGCATCCTCTTCGCGGGAGGCGCCTACCTTCCGCTCTCCCCCGAGTACCCGGACGACCGGCTGCGGTACATGATGGAGGACAGCCGCACCCGCGTCGTGGTGACTCAGGAGCACCTCGCCGGTGACCTCGCGCGGCTCGCCCCGCCCGGTATCCGGGTTCTGTCGCTCGCGGACGCCGTCCCCACGGACGAACTGCCGTCCGCCTGCTGGGGGCCCGATTCGCTCGCCTACGTCATCTACACGTCGGGCAGTACGGGCAGACCCAAGGGCGTCATGGTCGAGCACCGGGCCGTCGTCTCCCAGCTGCGCTGGATGCACACCCACGGCCACCTCGGCGAGGGCACGACGGTCTTACAGAAGACGCCGATGAGTTTCGACGCCGCCCAATGGGAGATCCTCGCCCCCGCGCTCGGCGGCCGGACCGTCACCGCCGCGCCCGGCAGCCACCGGGACCCCCAGGCCCTGCTGTGCGCTGTCATCGCCCACGAGGTCACCACCCTCCAGTGCGTTCCCACCCTGCTGCAGGCGCTCATCGACACCGAGGGCCTGCGCCGGTGCACCACCCTCACCCGGCTGTTCTCCGGCGGGGAGGCGCTGACCAGGCAGCTCGCCCGGGCCTTCTTCGCCGAACTCCCCGGCGCTTCGCTCGTCAACCTGTACGGGCCCACCGAGACGACCATCAACGCCACCGCCCACGTGGTCGACCCCGAGGCGATACCCGAGGGCGCGGGCACCCTGCCCATCGGCACGCCCGTCGACAACACCCCCTGCTTCATCCTTGACGAGAACCTTGCACCGACAGGCATCGGCGAGACCGGCGAGCTGTACATCGGCGGCACCCAGCTGGCCCGGGGATATCTGCACAAAGCCGAGCAGACCCGCGCGCGGTTCGTCCCGAGCCCGTTCAACCCGACGCAGCGCCTGTACCGCACCGGGGACCTCGCCCACTGGAATCCGGACGGCACCATCCAGTTCGCGGGCCGCGCCGACAACCAGGTCAAGCTGCGCGGTCACCGTATCGAGCTGGAGGAAGTGGCCACCGCCATCGAGCAGCACTCCTGGGTCCGCAGGGCTGCCGCGGTCGTGGTCGACGACGCGCGCACCGGACACCAGCAGATGGTGGCCTGCGTGGAGCTCGATCCGAAGGAAGCCGCCCTGATGGACCAGGGGCATGACGCCGGCCACCACCGCTCCAAATCAGGAAAACACCAGGTCAAGGCGCAGCTCGCGGATGCCGGCCTGCGCCGCGCCGACGAGCTGGCCGGGCGTCCCGTGGTGCCGCTCGCGGGCTCCGGGGCCGCCGGGCGCCAGCGCGCGGCGGCCTTCGCCCGCAAGACGTACCGCTTCTACGAAGGCGGCCCGGTCGGCAGGGACGACCTCCTGAAACTGCTCGCGCCGGCCACCGTCACCGGCGACGGCAGCAAGACGCTCGACCTGGCCGGGCTCGGCGAAGTGCTGCGCTGGTTCGGTCAGTTCCACAGCGCGGGACGGCTGCTGCCGAAATACGTGTACGCGTCGCCGGGCGCCCTGTACGCCACCCAGCTCTACCTGGAGACCGGGGGTGCGATCGCGGGCCTCGCCGCCGGGGTCTACTACCACCACCCCCTCACGCACACCCTGGTGCGGGTGGGCGACAGCGCCCTCGTCCCCGACGCCGCCCCGCTGGTGCACTTCTGCGGACGCAGGAGCGCCATCGAGCCGGTGTACCGCAACAACATCGACGAGGTCGTCGAGTTCGAGGCCGGGCACATGCTCGGCGTGCTCAGGGAAGTCCTTCCCGAGTACGGCATCGACATTCGGCCCTTCGCCCACGCCCCGGCCACCAAGGCCCTCCTGGACGTCGCGGACGACGACCACTACGTGGGGACGTTCGCGCTTGTCCCGCACCGCGACGCCGCCTCCGCCGACAGCGCCCCGGGCGACGACGTCCTCCGTGATGCCGCCCGGGGCGACTCCGTGGAGTTCTACCTCCAGGTCCACCCGGGAGGAGTGACAGGACTCGCCGCCGGGCAGTACCGCTACCGCCGCGGCGGTTCGCTGGAGCGGGTCTGCGGAGAGCTCGTCCTGCGCAAGCACGTCATCGCCATCAACCAGCGGGTGTACGACCGGGCCTCCTTCGGCATCAGCGCGGTGAGCCGGGGCGGTGCGCCCTGGCTCGCCTACGTGGAGCTCGGTGCGGCACTCCACCGCCTCCAGCGCAACGACCTCGGCATCGGTCTGATGTCCTCCGGCTACAGCTCCAGGTCCGGCCACCCGCTGCCTACGGCCACGCGCCTGGACACGATCCTCGCCGACGCCGGACATGCCCCCGCCGACGCCTCGTACTTTTTCGTCGGCGGCCGGGTCAGCGAGGAGCAGATCCACAGTGAAGGCATGTACGAGGACACCGTCCACATGAAGGGGCCCACCGAGCTCATCAAGGAGGAACTCGGACAACTGCTGCCGGAGTACATGCTCCCGAGCCGGGTCCTCGTCCTGGACGCGCTGCCGCTTTCCGCCAACGGCAAGATCGACACGCGGGCGCTGGCGGCCTCGGAGAAGGTGCGCGCACCCGCTCCGGACAGGCCGTACTCCGCGCCCTCCACCCCGACAGAGCGCCGGCTCGCCGAGGAGTGGCGGAAGGTGCTGAAGTACGAACGGGTCTCGGCGCACGACGAGTTCTTCGCCTCCGGCGGCAACTCACTCTCCGCGGTCGCGCTCGTCAACGCGGTCAACCGCAGGTACGGCACCCGGCTGCCGTTTCAGGTGATCTTCGAGTGCCCGCGTCTGTCGGAGCTCGCGGCACGCATCGACGGTGACGCCGATGCCCTGGTTGGCCGGCTGGTGCCACTGAACCAGGGTGACGCGAGCAGCCCGGTGTTCTGCTGGCCGGGGCTCGGCGGCTACCCGATGAACCTGCGCCACCTCGCCCGCGAGGCGGCACAGGGCCGCGCCTTCTACGGTGTGCAGGCCCACGGTCTCAACCCGGGGGAGGACCCGTACGCCACGGTCCGGGAGATGGCCACCGCCGACCTCGCGGAGATCCGCCGGGCCCAGCCGCACGGCCCGTACACCCTGTGGGGTTACTCCTTCGGCGCCCGGGTCGCCTTCGAGGCCGCCTGGCAGCTGGAGCAGGCGGGCGAGGAGGTGGCGCAGCTCTTGCTGATCTGCCCGGGCAATCCCAGGGTCCGCCCGGCCGGGGCGACGGCGCACGGCCGTACCGCGTCGTTCACCGACCCGGGGTACGTCACCATCCTCTTCTCCGTCTTCACCGGCACCATCAGCGGACCCGAACTGGAACACTGCCTGAGCAGGACGCGCGACGAGGAGAGCTTCACCGCCTGCGTGCGGACAGCGGTCCCCGAGTTGGATCCGGAGACGATCCGCAGGGTCACCCAACTGGTCGGCAGCACCTACGAGTTCGAGTACAGCTTCCGCGAACTGGCCGAGCGCCGGCTGCTAGCCCCGGTGACCGTCTTTCGAGCCCGTGGCGACGACTACTCCTTCATCGATGCCAGCTCCGGCTACGCCGCGGAGCCTCCGGCGGTGGTCGACCTTGCCGGGGACCATTACGGAGTGCTCAAGGAGCCGGGGGTCGCCGAGCTGGCACGGGCCATCCGTTCCTCCCTCGCAGGTTCGACGGACTTCACAGGCCTGGCGCACTCCACAGGCTCGACAAGATGAACGGGCTCGACGTGTGCAACAGGCCCACAGACTGCACAGATCGACGAAGGGCCTCCCCATGCCCCACCTCACCATCAAGCACTTTCCGAAAAACTTCACCCCAGCGCAGGAACGCGAGCTCGCCCATGCGCTCACCACGCTGATCGCGGAGCACTTCGGCACGCCCCCCGGGGCCGTGTCCATCTCCACGGAAGCCGTCGATCCGAAGGAGTGGCGGACCTCCGTCTACGCACCCGAGATCCAGGGCCGACGCGCGACGCTCCTCAAGTACCCGGACTACGCACAGGAATGACGAGAACTCAGATGACGCGATCTTCCTCCCTCCCGCCCCGCTCCGTCCCGCACACCCCCATCCCGCTGGTCTATTCCGACGAGGTCGCCGAAGCCCTCCACGCGGGTGACCCGGTGGTGGCCCTGGAATCCAACGTCATCACCCATGGCCTCCCCTACCCCGACAACGCCGCCACGGCCCGCAAGGTCGAGGCCGCCGTCCGCACAGGCGGCGCCGTCCCCGCGACCATCGGCGTGGACGAAGGGCGCCTCCTCATCGGGCTGAGCGAGGACGACATCGAGCGTTTCGCGTCCACGCCCGGCATTCCCAAGGTGAGCAGTCGTGACCTTCCGGTGGTTCTCGCCCGGGGCGGGAAGGGCGCCACCACGGTGGCCTCCTCGCTGGTCGCAGCCGAGTTGGCGGGACTCCCGTTTTTCGCCTCCGCGGGAATCGGCGGCGTGCACCGGGGCGCCCAGGCGACGATGGACATTTCCTCCGACCTTGTGCAGTTCACCCGTAGCAAGGTGGCGGTGGTCTGCGCCGGCGCGAAGAACATCCTCGACCTGGGGCTGACGATGGAGTACCTGGAGACCCAGTGCGTGCCGCTCCTGTCGTACCGCTCGGACGACTTCCCGGCGTTCTACTGCGCGTCGAGCGGCATCCGAAGCCCGCACCGGATCGACGACGAGGAGGTCATCGCACGTGTGATCGAGAACCACTGGGCGACCGGCAGCAACAGCTCCGTCGTCATCACCACACCGCCGCGCCCGGAGGACGCGGTGGACAGCGAGGTCGCCGAGGCAGCCCTACGAGAAGCGCTTGCGGACGCCGAGCGGGACGGTATCCGCGGCAACGCACTCACCAAGTACCTGATGCGGGCGATCGACAGGACGACCGGAGGGCGGACCTCGCAGGCGAACATGGCGGTTCTGATCAGCACGGCCGAGACCGGGGGACGGCTCGCGGCAGCTCACGCGAGGCTGCGCCGGGAAGCAGCCGCCCAGTAACGTACCTACCCCTCCGTCCCGATCCCGCCCCGCGCCGCCCACCCCCTGCGCGTCCTGCTGGTCCTGCCCAACCTTGCAGTCAATCGCTTACGAGCGGACTACTGACGTGCTCGCGCACAACGCCGAGAGCGTGCCCGCATCCGCAGCGAGGAAGGGCATCCGCTGGGGCGGACGCCCACTCACAGCCTGACCGCTCAACCCGGTGGCCGGAAACGATCACCGGGCAGCTCAGCCATCGGCCACGCCTGTCGGGCCGGGAGTGGTGGGACAGGGGTAGCCGATGTCAAGGACGTGGCAGGGGGTATGCCTGCCCCCGTGCCCGGTGCCGCTTTGTGTACGACCAGGTCACCGCGGTCATCAGGGCCGGGATGGCGAACAGCGGGGCGAAAGCGAACCCCCAGACGGTCTGTGTCGTATCGCTCGACATGTACGTCTGGCTCTCGACGGTGAAAGCGACCACAAGTTGCCACAGGGCCACCAGAACCAGGACACCCGAGGCGGTCCAGGCCAGCGGGGTGAGGATCCTGGGGTGCAGCGGCCGCCACCGGTCACTGACGAGGAGCAGCGGAAACAGGGCGGCCAGCTCGGCAAGGACGGAGAGGCCGACGACGTATCCGATGCCCCAGCCTGGGATGCCGAAGACGTCGCGCAGCACCCGGTCGCTGTAGCCCACATAGACACCGGATGCCATGGCGATGCGCCACAGGCCGGACGGGACGGCGCACAGGGCGATGGCGTGGGCGGCGCGGCGAGCCCAGACAGGCGCAGGTGCGGAGGCGGAGAGAGGTGCGGTCGCTGTCGTCATGACTACATGCTGGCCCTGGACAGGGCGGCCGCGCTTCGTCCGGTACGGCGGACCGTATCCGCCCTGCGGAGGAGGGAGCGCCCGCCGAGGGAGGACCTGAGGAGGGCTGATCGAGAACCTCGCGACCAACCCGGTGAACGTTCGCGGTCACACTAGGGGGACCGCATCGCGAGCATATGAGGAAGCGCATACACCGCCGCAACAAAACATCGCCTTCAGTAGAGACATGCGTCCGACGGTGTCCCTGCCCCGGGGCGCGAGGATTTCCAGGAACGAACATGAAGTCACTTCTCCGGCCGGCCGCCCGCCTGCTGGCCGCGGGCGGCGCCGCCGTGGCGCTCCTCATCGGCTTCACCGCCGGCGCCCAAGCCAGAGAACTGGCACCGCAGTGTGCTGGCGGTTGTATCCAGGGGGCACCGGACGCCTCCGCGGCAGAGGCTGCGGGCACCGACGGCAACTGGGAACCTCACTGAAGAGGTTCTCCTGCACGGTCCAGGTGATGAACCGCCTGTAAAGCGTGCTGCGTTTGCCGATGACCGGTGTGTGAGTCGGCATGTACAGGCGGCAGTCCGGAGGTGAGTGAGGGCCGTCCCCGAAGAACTCGGGGTGCACGGCCCTGGCAGTCGTCGGGGAAGACCGGAAGAGACCGGTCCATGTTGCGCAGGTTTTCGGTCATCAGGTCATGGCCTCCTGAGGAGTGACGGCGGGGCTTTCCGAGTGCTGCTGACGACGTGTGCCGGCAGCACGCGTTCGGCGCACAGCAGGATCGCGGCGCCGGTCAGGACCAGTAGCGCCAGGACCGTCCACAGGTGCCATTGTCCGGCGTCGAGCAGGAATCCCAGCAGCATGGGCGCGATGGTGCGGCAGACGGACCAGGACAGCTGATAGGCCGACAGGTACCGTCCCCGCAGGTGATCGGGGGCGGCCTGGATCGACAGGCTCTGCGACGGTGCGGAGTGGACGAGTTCACCGACGGTGTAGAGGACCGCGACCGCCAGGACGGCGACGATGGTGCCGGTCCCGCTGGTCAGTTGGGGAAGGACCGCGAAGGCGGCGAAGGACAGCGCGAAGATGACTGCGCCGGACGCGGCCGTGCGGGTGCGTCTGCCGCGCAGGGTCAGGTGGGCGACCGGGACACCGAGCGCGGCGACCAGAATGGTGTTGAGCGCGAATACGGTCCCGGCCACGGCGTCGGGGAGGCCGACGTCGCGGGTGAGGAAGATGGGTAGGGCGATGGCCTGGGTGGTGTACCCGAAGGCAATCAGGAAGTTGGCTGCCGTGATGAGCAGGTAAGGCCGGTCGGTGAGTACCTGCCGGTATCCGTCCCGGGCCCCCTGCGGCCCCCTTGCCCCGCCGGGGACGCTCGGAAGCCGGGCCACCAGCACCGCGGCGATGGCGAAGACCGCGGCCAGGACCATGGCGGCGCTGATGAAGCCGGCGCTACCGTTCCACGCCAGCATGCCCGCCGCCGCCAGGCTGCCGAATCCCATGCCAGCGTTGCGCAGGCTGCGGTCCCATGCCAGCAGCCGGTCGCGCTCGGCGCCTTCGGCGATCTCCCCGATGAGAGCGTGCAAGCTGGGCGAGGAGGCCCACATCCCCACCGCGACGACCAGGGCGACCATCAGGAATGCGGGATAGGAGTCAGCGAACGGGTAGGCGGCGAACCCGGCCGCCCGCAACGCGAGCACGCCGATGAGCACCCGGCGGCCGCTGAACCGGTCGATGAGGACGCCTGCCACCGGCATGAACGCCAGAGCGCAGAGCCCGGCGATGGTCAGGCCCGCGCCGATCGATGTCAGCGACAGGCCGGTGAGCGAGTGGATGAACAGCATCGTCAGCGGCACGTATATGCCGTCGCCGATCGAGCTGACCAGGCTTGCGGCGATGAGCCGGCGGCGGGTGCAAACGCCGGGTTCAGCGGACGTCGAGCAGTGCACCGCGTCCCCGCTTCAGCTCGGCGAATGCTCCCATCCCGGCCAGGGTCCGAATGGCCTGGAACAGCCGGATTGCCTCCTCGCCTTTGGGTATGGAGGTGAGGACAGGGCCGAAGAAGCCGACGCCGTCCACGGTGACGACGGGGGTGCCGGCCTCTTCGCCGACCGCCTCCTGCCCGCCCTGGTGACTGGCGCGCAAGGCAGCGTCGAATGCGTCGCTGTGCGCGGCCTTGGCCAGGGACGCGGGCAGTCCCAGCTCTGCGAGGGACGCGGCGATGACCGGGTCGTAGTCCTTGTTGCGCTCCACGTGGATGCGGCGGCCGAGTGCGGCGTAGAGCCCGCGCAGGACGGCGTTGCCGTGGAGGGCTTCGGCGGCTGCGCACACCCGGGCCGGGCCCCAGGCCCGGTCGTTGAACTCGCGGTACCAGGGCTCGAGTTCGCGGTGCTCGTTGAGAACGGACAGGCTCATGATCCGGAAGCGCAGGTCGATCGGCTGAAGTCGTTCGACCTCGAGCAGCCACTGGGAGGCTACCCAGGCGAAGGGGCATGTGGCATCGAAGTAGAGGACGACCGGCGTGGCGGCCCAAGGAGCAGATTTACCTTCCATGGAAGGTAACTTATCATCCGTGGAAGATATAATGAAGACATGCAGACTGACGCCGTCACCGCCATCGTCGAACAGTGGAATCACGAGCGCCCCGACCTGGACGCGGCACCGATGCTCGTCATCGGCAGGCTCCTCCGCCTCACAGACACACTGGACCAACGGCTGCGCCCGCCCTTCCGGGCCGCAGGCCTGGGCAGCGGAGACTTCGATGTGCTGGCGGCGCTCCGACGTTCAGGGGAGCCCTACGCACTGTCCGCAGGCGAGCTCAGCCGCACCGTCCTGGTCACCACCGGCGCCATCAGCAAGCGGGTCGACCGACTGTCAGCCCGCCGCCTGGTCAGCAGATCCGTCGCCGAGAGCGACTCGCGCGGACGCCTCATCACCCTCACCGCCGAGGGCGTCGAACTGACCGACAAACTTATCGCCGTCCACCTGGAGAACCAGCGACTGCTCCTCTCCGGGCTCGGCGCGGACGAGCAGACTCAGCTTGCTGACCTACTCGAACGACTCGCTTCGACACTGGCCGCAAGGGATGACTAACGAGTTGGCGAGTGATAGCGGCTGATGCGTGTTTCTCCTGGCGGTGTCTGTTGTCAGCCGGTGGCGGTGCGGTCGGCGGTCGGAGACGGGGTTGGCGATGGCTCGGTAAGTGGCGGGCAGGGTCTCGCGCCGGTGGGGCCAGAGGGTCAGTTGCTTCCCTCGTTTATGGTCGGCAAGGGCGTGTTCGACGGTGATGCGCTTGGAGGAATGCCGGTGGCGTGCCCGTAGGCGGGCTGCGAGGACCTCGGGTGGGCTGATCTTGTTTCCCTTCCATGGTGGGGTGATGGCCTGGCCGCATGACGCGCGCCCAGTCGGACGGCGGCCATCCGGAATGCGCGAGATCAGCAAGCGACGGGACGGGGAGCCTCAACCCCCTCGATGCCCCGCTTCGGCAGCCGCTCTCGTTGATCGGTCGACAGCTGCGCCCACGTGCCCGGCTCCTGCTGCCGCCACCGCCACTTGCCCACGTCGTCGCCCTCGAAGACGACGCCCGGCGCACCCTCTCAGGATGCGGGTCGTCTCCGTCGCGGCCGTGACCCGGCCGCACAGCGGCTGCGCGTGAGGAAGCTGGACGGCACGGCCGTACCGTAGGCGAGCCTACCGGCGCCGCGGTTGGCGGAACGGGCGAGTACGGCGCGACCCTGTGAACGAGCCAACACGGGCTGTGGCGCTCAACTCCCTTGGACGTGTTGGTCGTCGACGGCCGATCCCGGCAGAGGGTCGCTAACATGGCTACGGATCACGGATCACGGACGCAATGATGGGGTGGGGCATGGCACGCGACGAGTGTGACGAGGGCTGGCTGGATCTGGCTGACGCCATCGAGGTGTTGCGATCCCAGTTGTCGGAGGCACAGCACCGCGGTCAGGACTCCTCCTTGCGCTTCGTGCTGGGTGAGATCACGGCGGAGTTCGAGATCGAACTGGTCCGGGCGAAGAACGGCGGCGGAAAGCTCCGGTTCGGCGTCGTGGAGGCCGACGCCCGGGGGGAACGCTCGGCACGGTCCACCCAGCGCGTGACTCTGCGCCTGAATCCGGAGCGGCGCGGTGGCGGAGACGTGGCCGTGGGCGACGTCGAATAGTCCGGGGACGCGTTCATGGAGCAGCAGCAGGTCGTCCAGGTCCGCAGCGAAACTTTGGGCTCCCCCTCGGAGAAGACCTTCGGCAGCGGATACCTGATCGCACCCCGGCTCGTCCTGACCTCCGCGCACCTGCTGCCACCCGACGAGCCCGCCGACATCACGGTGTCCCTTCCGGACGACACCGGAGCGTTCCCCGCTCGGGTGCGGTGGCGACGGCACGACGAGATCGTGGACGCCGCCCTGCTGGAGATCCCCCGAACCGCCCGGGACTGGCCGACGCCAACAACGCTGCGCGGTGCCCCGTACCGCCACCCGCAACGCTGGGGCCGGTGTGTGACGGGCGGCACCGAGATGCGGGCCACCGCCACCGGATTCCCCCGGCAGGAGCGAACCACGAGCCGCCGGAACCAGACGGCGCTGGTCGGCCGGGTCAGGCCGCACGGAGGCGCGAAGTTCGAGATCCTCGACGACATCGGGCTGTTGCAGACCGACGTCTCAGGGCTCGGCGCCGAGAAGGCCGCGAGCACCACCCCCTGGTCCGGAATGTCGGGCGCGGCCGTCTTCCTGTTCGGCGAGAAGCTGCTGCTGGGAGTGGTGCGCGCGGACCGCCTGCCCCGTCAGGGCACGCGGCTGAGCTACACCCGCAGCGATGACCTGCTGGCCTGTGCCGACTTCCGTGCGGTCGTCCGCGCGGCGACCGGCGTCGACCCGCGGCTCGAAGCGGCCGAGTTCGTAGGCCTGTTGGAGCCGGCGCCGCCCAGACGGAATGTGCTGTCCCCCATCATGCTGCTGCGGGCCGACGCCGAGGTCGTCTCGTTCCACGGCAGGCAGGACACACTCGCCGACCTTGAGGAGTGGTGCCTGACGGATCCGTACGGTCCCCTCGCTGTCCGGGTGCTCACCGCTCCGGGCGGGCAGGGCAAGACCCGTCTGGCCCGGCAGCTGATGGCGCGGATGCGGGACCGGGGCTGGGTGGTCGGACAGGTCTCCCACGAGCCCCGCGACCTGCACGCGCTGCGCACGGTCCAGTACCCGTTGCTGCTGGTCGTCGACTACGCCGAGACCCGGCCCGAACTGGTCAGGAAGCTGCGGGAGCAGACCAGGGAGGCCCGGCATCCGGTACGCCTGCTGCTGCTCGCCCGGTCGCTCGGCTCTTGGCAGACCCGGGCGACCGGCGCCCTGCCCGAGACCAGACTGCACGCGCTCAGCCCCGGCGCCACCGACCAGCAGGAGGCGTTCCGGACGGCGGTCCGCGACATCTCCCGCCACCTGGCGGCGGTGGTCGGCGGCCCGGACGTCGACTGGCCCGCTCTCGCCGACGCCGTCGTGGCCGCCCGTCCCGTGGCAGGCCCCGGCGTGCAGACAGCACTGATGGTGCAGATGGAGGCGCTGGCCGCGCTGCTGCGCCATGTCCGGCCGACCCAGCGGGACGGCAGAACCCTCGAGGACGAACTCCTGGACCACGAGAGGACGTACTGGCAGGAAACCGCCGACGGGTGGGGCATGGGACCCCGGGGGACGAAACTCCTCGAACCGGCGGTGGCGGCGGCCGTGCTGTGTCCCGCACACGACGAGCACGAGGCCCGGGCGACCATCGAACGGCTGCTGCCCGGCGAACCGCCGGGACATCTCACGGACATCACCGCCTGGCTGCGCGACCTGTATCCGCCGCCCGAGGGCCGTCATTGGGGCCGGCTGGAACCGGACCGGCTGGCGGAGTACCACGCCTCGCAGCAGATCGTCGCCGACAGGGGGCTGCTCCGGAGACTGTTCGGCCGGGCCCCGGACCACCAGCGGGTGCAGACCCTCACCGTGCTGGCCCGGTCCGCGGTGGCCCACACCAACCAGGGCCGTGCGGCCACGGCACACACCGTCATGGAGCTGCTGCGAGAGGCGCTGCGGTCCGTCCCCGCCTATGCGCCGCTGACCGCCACCGTGCTGCGGGCACACTCGGACGCACTGCCGGAGCAGTCGCACGTGCTGCGCGACCACGCACTCGATGTCGCCCGCGAACTGAGCCGTCTGTGTCACGCCACTGGAGACACCCCCCAGGCACGACGCGACCGTGCCTGGGCGCTGCACAACCTGGCCGAGCGGCACCGGGCGGTCGGCGAATGGCAGGGCGCCCGGGAGGCCGCCGCCGCGGCCGCAGCGCTCCGCGAGGGGCTGGCGGACGGCGGGTCGCTGACGCACCGCACGGAGTGGGCCGACTCGCTGCTGGTGCTGTCGCACGCCTGCCGCATGACCGGGCGTCTCATGGAGGCGTACGACGCCGGCGACCGGGCGTTGAACCTGTTCCGCGCGCTTGCCCAGGAGGACGGTGAGGAGGGGGAGAAGCGCGAGCGCGGACTCGTGCGGGCACTCATCAACCAGTCACAGGCGGTCTGGCAGCTCGACCCGGGCGCGATGCCCTTCGACCAGACCGCCCGGTCCGACGACCACACCGAGGAGGCGGTCCGGCGCGCCCGCGCACTGGTGTCCCGGCGCCGGCACCCCGAACTGGACCCGCTGCTGCTCGTCAGGGCACTGACGGAGCGGGGCACGAACCTCTGGCGCCTGCGGCGGCATCCGGAGGCACTGGCGCTGGGCGAGGAGGCGGTGCAGGCCTCTCGCCGGCTGGCGGAAGAGAACCCCGACGCGTACACCGCCGATCTCGCGCGCGCTCTGATGGGCCTCGCCGTCGACTACGGCACCGCCTCGCGGCCCCGTGGCGAGGCCATGGCGCTGGAACGGGAAGCGATCGGACTGCTGCGCCCGCTGGCCGGGGAACTTCCCGCGGTCCACCGCTCCACCCTGGCGCAGACCCTGCACAACCTCGCCCTGGGACTGTCCCAGGAAGGGGACGACGCGGCGGCGCGGGAGTGCATCCAGGAGGCCATCGAGCACCGCAGGACCCTGGCGCGCGACCCGCACGGCGTCGCGGTGCCCGGCCTGGCCCATTCGGTCAGCGTGCTCGCCACCTTCCACGAGCGCACCGGCGACGACGCGGCGGCGGCCGAGGGCTTCGAAGAGGCCCTCGAGATCTACGCGAACGCCCCACTGCCGCTCGACGCGAGCAACCTGAACGCACAGTCGGGAACCGCTCTGGATCTCGCGCGCGCCTACGACGCCCTCGGCCGCCCGACCGAGGCGGCCGCTCCCCTCGGCCAGGCGCTTGCCATCCGGCGACGCCTCAGCGAGTACGCCCCGAGCCTCTACGCGGAGGGATATGCCACCAGCCTCCACGACGGTTCCTACCTGTACTGGAAGCACGGCCGTCCCATCGCGGAGCGCATCCTGCTGCGCCAGGCCCTGCCGCACCACCGCCGAATGTCCCGCGGCAGCGAAGAGGGGCGCGAGTGGCTGGCCATCTGCCTGCATGACCTCGGCACCAGCTACGCGAGGTCCTCGGTGACGGCCGATCGGGCGGTTCCCGCGCTGCGGGAGGCGTACGAGCTGCGTGTGGAGCTGGCTGCCCGGGATGCGCGGTACGAGGCGGGCCTCGCCGACACCTGCGCGGAACTGACAAGGGCGTTGCTGAGAACGAGCCGCTTCCGCGACTGCGTACCGGTCGCGGAACACGCGGTACGCCTTCGGCGCGAGCTGCTCGTCGCGGACCCCGAGGGCCAGGAGCAGCCCCTCTGCTACGACCTGCTGCGGCTGGCCGAGGCGCAGGCGATGGCCGGGCACACTGAGGCGGCCTGGCGCACCGTATGCGCGGCCGAGAAGCCGTGCCGGGAGCTGACCGATCGTCCTGGCCGGTCACCGGCGCAGAACGCCATGCTCCTCCACCAGTTGGCCCACGCGGTGAGCCTGTGCGGCCGGCACGATTGGAGCCGGGCCGTCCGGGCGGTGGAACCGGCCCGGCGGGCCGCCCGCATCTTTCGGGAGCTGGCCGATCAGGACCCGCATCAGGCCGGGGCCCACGCCGGCCTGAATTCGGCCGTCACTCTGCTCGCCAGGGTGCTGGACCGCATCGGCCGCCACGACGAGGCGTTCGAGGCACAAGTGCGCAGAGGAGCATGACGCCATGACGGAACCACGTGCAGAGGAGCGGGACGAGTCGCTCGACGACATCCGGCGCGACGAGGAGAACGCCGCCCGCCCGGCAGAGCTCTTCTACGCGAACGTCCATGAATTCGTCACCGACCGCCTCATTTACTTCATTCCCCGCCCCGCTCCCGGCTCCGGGCGGGTCTGGTGTCCGGATTGGTTCGCTCATGCCCAGGCGCTGTCCCGGCTGGACTCGATCTGGCGGGCCTGGGAAAACTTGCGCTTCGACCCTGCCCTGGGCATGTCGAACTGGTGGCTCCATCACGCGGACCCGAACCTGCGGGCCCTGATGGACCCGGTCACAGGCCCGTTCGGCCGCTGCCTCGACGGCCACGAAAGACAGGAGCCGCTGCCGGTCAACATCCCACCGGAAGGGCTGTTCACGGACCAGAGAGGGCAGTTGGGCAGCAACGACCCGTTCGCCCTTGGCTGAGCTCGAGCTGCAACTTGTTGCTGGGGCCTCGTCCCAACGGAACCAGGCGCGCTCTCGTTGCTTTCGTCGAACCGGGGCCTGGACTGTCTGAAGGCAGGTTCTGGGGGAACCGTCCACGCTGCCAGGGCATTCCCGGCTCGTCGACGGTAATCGTGCCAACGAGGGTGCGTTCTCCTCCGACAGCCGGCCGCGGGCGTCGAGCGGAGCGCCGGCGATCAGCTCACGGCTGCGTTCCACCTCCGTGCGCCAGGTGGCCAGCGCCTCTTCGAGGGTCCGGTCCGGGTCGAGGGTGAATCCGAACCTGCCGTGGTCCCCGAACAGCAGCGCCACGTCTTCGCCGGCGAACACGCGGCTGAACCAGTTCCGCTCGATCTCCGCCCGGTGCTGGACCAGCCCGTTCATCGTCATGGACGAGGTCATTACGGCCGTCCTGCGCGCCTGCGTGTCGTCGAGGCCCGCGCACTTCAGCGCCAAAGTGGATCGGTGGAAGTCCAGCCAGGCCGTCAGCATGGTGTGTTCGTCGGCGTGCGCGGGTGGGACCGGGCTCCGTCGGGTGCGGTCGTCATGTACGGCACCTTGGCACACGCCACTGACAGCCCCGGGCTACGTGTGCACGGCGTTCCGGCCGCCTCGTATGCTGCGCGGATGAGCGATCAGAGGGTGAACGCGCCCGAGGCGGACGGCGTCGGGGACGCGGCCGGGGCCGGAGTGTCTGCCGCAGGTGGGCAGCGCACGGGAAGGAGTGCCGGGGCGTCCGTACTCGCCACGCTCTGGGTGCTGCTGGTTGCCTGGGGGATCGCCGCCGCCAACACCGGACTCGCCTACGTCACGCTGGGCATGGACTTCATCCCGATCGCGGCGGGCGTGCTCGGCTGCCTGGTCTTCGTGATCGTGCTGCGGCTGCTCCACAGGGCGTGGTGGCTCGCCGTTCTCTCCGTGGTCCCCGCGCTCTTCGTTCTCGTCGGGTCCGTCCAGTACGCCCCCGAGGCGGCGCTCGACCGACGTGGCGTCCGGGAGACCGTCACGATCACCGCGGACAGCGCGGCGGGAACGGCGAGCAAGAACCACCGGTTCACACTGGTCGGGCGGGGCGGTGAACTCGACGAGACCCTCGAGTACCGGGGGAGCAACCCCAGTTACCGGGTGGGCGACCGCATCGACATCCTCCGCGACCCGGAAGGCGCCGTCCCGCTGGAGGACGCCGCGGACGTCGACCCCGAAGGCAGGCTCGGCGGCCTCGTCACGGGAGTCGCCGCATGGACGGGCATGACGCTGCTCGCGGGCTGGCGCGGCCATGTGCGCCGACGGGAGAACCGCCGGGCGTGGAGCGGCACGATCTAGGAAGGTACGGGCGACGGGGACCCCGTGCGGGACAACCAGCAGCCGACGCTATCGTCGCCGAGACCGTGGCCGCCTGGATTCCCACGCAGGCTTCGCTGCCCCGTGCACCGCATACGGACGGCGCGCAGGCCAGGAGCGCACTGCGGGAACAGCTTGAGATCGCCTCCGACGTACACGTCGAGCGGTACTGGCAACTGCTGTGCCTCATCAACGGCTGGCCGGTCCGGCCCAGCATGGCAGCGGCCGGAGAGTGGCTGATGACCGCGCTGAGCACCAATACCGAGCCCGGAGCACGCGCCGCGGAACTCGGCGAAATGTAGGACACCGGCGCCGAGGTGTGGGAACCGGCAGGCGTGCTGAACGCCTGCCGCGAAGTCCTGCGCACCGTGAACACCTTGGTCTCTTCCGTGGACCCGGGCCAGTTCGACCGGGCGACGCCGTGTGCCGACTGGGATGTGCGTGCCCTGCTCAACCACCTGGTCTGGAAGAACCTTGTGTGGGCAGGCTTGGCCGAGGGAACTCCCCGCACCGATGCGACCGCCGACCACCTGGGCGAGGATCACATCGAGGCGTTCCGTACCGCCTCCGAGGCTGCGCTGGCCGCGTTCGGCCGACCGGGCATGCTGCGTACCAGTTTCGGCGTTCTTGAGCGACGGCAATCCAGGGGTGATGGGCGTGACACGGGATGACGCTCTCACCAGTGCGATCGACGGACCGACGCGGTATGGAAGGACAGGGGATACTCCTGGCCCTCGATCTCGCCCACTTGGCCTCCGATTCCTCGGGCAGCGGCGTACAAAGCGGCCCGGAGCGCCCGCAGGCCGGTCTTCGGAAGGGGGCCGTCCTTCGGTACGAAGAAGCCTGTCGCACCCCGCGGCAGCGTGAAGCCCGTGTTCCCCTCAGTGACCATGCCGCTCATCATGCCCGGTGCGAGACCCATGCCGGCAGCTGTGGATGCCTCGCAGCACCAGGGCCCACGCCCACGGACGCCTGGCCTGGTTCCTCGGCGCCTCGGCCACCGCCCTCAGCCCGGTCCTGCACGGGCGCGCCATTGTCCGTGACCAGGCGCTGGCTTCGGTTCAGGGGGCATGCAGCAGCCGGTCCGCCGAGGCAGTCAGCGGGCGGCCGTGCAGGGCGTGCAGGGCGGGGTAGGCGTGCGTATCGCCGGACAGGACTGCGCCGAGCACGGTGCGTGCATCCGCGGCCAGGGTCAGCTTCGCGTACGCGTCCGTGCGGTGGTCATGGCGTACGAACTCCAGCGCGCCCGGCGTCCGACCGTGGACGTCGCCGAAGCCGGCCACCTCCACGCCCAGCAGCTTCAGCCGGGCGGCGCCATCGGCGCCCGGGAACGCGGCGGCGGGATCGCCAGTCAGCTGGGCGGCGACCGCGTCGGCCATCCTGCGACCCGGGGCCACCATGCCGTGGCAGCGGCCCTCGACGGCCGCGCAATCGCCGACGGCCCAAACGGCGGGGGCCGAGGTGCGGCACTGCCGGTCGGTGAGGATCCCGCCGCCTTCCGCCAGGGCCAGGCCGGCCGCGGAGGCCAGTTCATCGCGGGGCCGGACCCCGGCGGCGAACACCACAAGGTCCGCAGGGAGTGGCCCGGGGCCCGTCAGAGTGACGGCGCTGACCGCACCGTCGGCGCCGGCGTCCACGGACTCGACGGCGGCGTCGCAGTGCACGCCGATGCCGAGGGCGGCGATCCGGCGGCTCAGCACGGCCCCGCCACCCGCGTCGACATGGAGGGCCATCAGCCACGGGGACCGCTCGACGACCTCGGTGCGCATGCCGAGCGCGTGCAGGGCGCTGGCGGCCTCCAGGCCGAGCAGGCCCCCGCCGATGACGACGGCTGGGCGGCCGGGCCGGGCGGCGGCCCGGATGGCATCGACGTCCTCAATCGTGCGGTAGACGTGACAGCCGGGCAGGTCGTGCCCGGGGACGGGCGGTATGAAGGGGCGGGAGCCGGTGGCAAGGACCAGGGCGTCGTAGGGGAACTCCCGTCCGTCGGCGCACCGTACCGTCCGCCGGGCACAGTCGACGGCCGTGACGGTGGCGCCCAGATGGATGTCCGCGCCCGCAAGGGCTTCTCGGGGCAGGGTGAGGGTGGCCGCCGGGTCGCAGCCGTGCGCATACGAAGACAGGGCGACCCGGTCGTACGCGGGTCGTCCTTCCTCTCCGTGCGCGGTGATCCGCCAGGCCCCGTCCTTGTCGCGGGCGCGAACCTCGGCCACCAGGTGGTGGCCGACCATGCCGTGTCCCACGACGACCAGGTTCCGGGTCATGTATCGCTCCGTTCGGCCTTGAGCACGGCGTACAGGGCGCGCACCTCGTCCGCGCATCCGCCGCAGCCGGTGGTCGCGCGGGTGGCGCGGACAAGGGCAGGCAGGTCTTGGGCGCCCTGACGCCAGGCGGCGGCCACCCGGTGGCCGGTAACGTTGTTGCAATGGCACAGCACCGCGTCCAGCGGGTCTGCGACGGTCGGAAGCACTGCCGGGCTGCCGAGCAGCAGGGGCAGCAGGTCGCGGGGTGCGGGGGCGCCGCTGTCGTGGAGCCCGGTAACGGCGGCCACGGCGTGCGGGAAGCCGATGATCGCGGCCCCGGCCACCCGGCCTGCGCGCAACGCGAGTGCGGCGTAACGGTGGCGGGCCGGGTCGGTGAGGACCACGCTCTCCTCGGCGTCCGCCAGGCTGCCGAAGGAGAGCAGTCCCTCGCCGTCGGCCCGCAGCCGCAGCAGGGAACCGCCTGGGCGGGGGCGCAGCGGCTCGACACACGAGCCGATCGCGTGGATGGCGGAGTCGGTGGTGCGGCCCGCGGGGTCAGTGAGGACGCCGGTGCGCACGGGGAGCCCGGCCTCGCGGGCCAGCCGGCTCTCCGGGAGGGTGCCGGTGCACGGCAGGAGGGCGTCGGCGGACAGCACCCGTCCGTCGGCGAGGGCGAGTTTGGCCCGGTGGTAGGACTCCGCCCGCTGTTCCAGGTGGACTTCGACACCGGCGGCGGACAGCCGGCCCGCCAGGGCCCGGCCCGCCCGCTCTGGCAGGTGCCGGTCGAGGAGCCACGGCCCGCGGTGGACGAGCGCCACCTCGGTGCGGCCCGCCCGGCGCAGCGCGAAGGCGGCCTCGACGGCGAGCGGGCCACCGCCCAGCACCACGGCGGTGCCGGGCGGTATCCGCGCCACGTCGGCGGCCGACCGTAGAACGGCGACCCCTTCGGACCGCGCCCCGGCCGGGCCCGCTATCGACGGCAGGCTCGGCACCGAGCCGGTGGCCAGCACCAAACGGTCGTACGGGAACTCCCGCCCGTCGGCCCGGACCACCACGCGCCGACGGCGGTCCACGCTGGTCACAGGGACTCCGGCATACTCGGTCACGGGGGGTGGTAGCGGCGGCGACCGCAGCAGGTGTGGCGGGAGTTCGCCGGAGAGTACGGACGACAACAAGGCCCGGGGGAGGACCGGTCCGGGCTCGGCGCCCAGCAGGTCCAGCGGTCCGCTGTCGCCCCGCTCCGCGAGCCGGGCGGCGTACGCCCGTCCCGAACGGCCGTTGCCCACGATCACGGTGCGCGTCATCGGGTACCCACCGCCTCCAGCCGTACCGCGCACACCTTGAATTCAGGCATCCGCGAGACGGGGTCCAGGGCCGGGTTGGTCAGCAGATTGGCGCTGCCTTCGGCCGCGAAGTGGAAGGGGAGGAACACGGTGTCCGGGCGCAGGGAGCCCTCGTAACGGACCACGGCCTGCGTGTTGCCGCGGACCGAGCGGACCCAGGCGCGGTCGCCGTCCGCGAGCCCGGCACGCTCCGCCGTATCGGGGTGGACCTCGACGAAGCACTCGGCACCGGAGGCCTTGACCAGGGCAGGTATCCGGCGGGTCTGTGCGCCGGACTGGTACTGGGCCAGCACCCGGCCGGTCGTTGCGAGCAACGGGTAGAGGTCGCTGGGAAGTTCGGCGGCGTCGCGGTGGTCCACCGGCGCGAAGACAGCCCGGCCGTCCGGGTGGGCGAAGCGGTCCAGGAAGAGCCGCGGGGTGCCCGGTGAGCCCTCGGGACAGGGCCAGTACAGTGCCTCGCCCGTCTCCAGGCGCGCGTAGCTGATCCCGGAGTAGTCGGCGCGGCCGCCGCGGGTGGCGGCGCGCAGCTCCTCGAAGACGGCTGGCGGCGACGCGGGGAAGGCGGCCTCGTCGAATCCGAGCCTGCCGGCCAGCGCGGACAGCACCTCCAGGTCGGTGCGGACTCCCGGCGGCGGGGTCAATGCGCGGCGCCGCCGCAGCACTCTGCCCTCCAGGCTGGTCATGGTGCCCTCCTCCTCGGCCCACTGGGCCACCGGCAGCACGACGTCCGCTAGAGCCGCCGTCTCCGACGGTACGAAGTCCGAGACGACCAGCAGCTCCAGAGCGGACAGCCGTTCCCGAACCCGGCCCGCGTCGGGGGCCGAGACCACCGGGTTCGACCCGAAGACGAGCAGGGCATGGACGTCGCGGCCGAGCGCGCCGAGCAGTTCGACGGCACTGCGGCCCGGGCCGGGCAGCGAGGCCGGGTCGACGCCCCAGACCGCGGCGACGTGGGCGCGCGCGGCGGGGTCCGCAATGCTGCGGTAGCCAGGCAGCTGGTCGGCCTTCTGGCCGAGTTCGCGGCCGCCCTGGCCGTTGCCCTGCCCGGTGAGGCAGCCGAAGCCGCTCCCCACACGGCCGGGCAGGCCCAGGGCGAGGGCGAGGTTGACGAAGGCGGCCACGGTGTCCGTCCCCTTGCTGTGCTGCTCTGCACCGCGGCCGGTCAGGATGTACGCGCGGTCCGCGCCGGCGAGCATCCGGGCTGCCTCTCGCAGCAGCACGGCGGGCACGCCGGTGACGCGTTCGGTGTGCTCGGGCCACCAGGACAGGGCCCGGCTCCAGGCGGCTTCGAAACCGTGGGTGCGCTGCCCGATGTACGCGGCGTCGGTGAGGCCCTCCGCGACGACGACGTGCAGCAGGCCCAAGGCGAGCGCGAGGTCGGTGCCGGGGGCGGGCTGGAGGTGCAGGGCGGCCTGCGCGGCGGTCCGGGTGCGGCGCGGGTCGATGACGATCAGCCGGGGGTGTTCCAGGTGCCGCATGAGCGGTGGCATGGTCTCGGCCGGGTTGCCGCCCGCGATGAGCACGACGTCGGCGGAGCCGAGGTCGGTGACAGGGAAGGGCAGGCCGCGGTCGATCCCGAAGGCCGCGTTGCTGGCGGCGGCAGCCGAGGACATGCAGAAGCGGCCGTTGTAGTCGATCTGGCTGGTGCCGAGGGCGACCCGGGCGAACTTGCCCAGCAGGTACGCCTTTTCGTTGGTCAGCGAGCCGCTGCCGAAGACGGCGGTGGCGTCCTTGCCGTGCCGCTCCTGTACGCGGCGCAGCCCGGCGGCGACCACGTCCAGCGCCTCGTCCCAGCTCGCCGGGCGGCCGTGCACGAGGGGGACGCGCAGCCGGTCCGCCACGCCGAGTAGCTCGGGTGCGGTCCAGCCTTTCTGGCACAGCCCGCCCAGGTTGACGGGGAAATCGGGGTCGGGGCGAACGGCCACGGCCGGGAAGTCGGCTGCCGGGACCGCTGCCGGGACGCTGGCCGCTGCAACATCGGCCGCTTCCGGCCCGGTCGCGGTCAGCAGAGTCCCGCACTGGAGGGCGCAGTACGGGCAGTGCGTGGCGGTATCGCCCAGTGCTGCCTCAGACACGGACGATGCTCCGCTGCCGGGCCGACCGGGGTACTTCGGCGAGGACGGGCTCGGGCCGCGGCCGCAGGTAGACGGCCCACACGAGCAGCATGCACAGCCCGTAGTAGCCGAGGAACACCGCGAAGGCCACGGTTCCGGAACCCCAACTGCCGTACGCGATACGGAAGGCCAGGTTGATGGCGACCCCGCCGAGGGCCCCGATGGCACCGGCGATGCCGATGACCGCGCCGGAGCGCCGCCGGGCACGGGCGTAGGCGGCCCCGGTGTCGTGGCCGTCGGCGACGGCCCGCTCGGCCTCGGCGGCGTGCACGGCCGGGATCATTTTGTACGTGGAGCCGTTGCCCAGTCCGGTGAGCACGAACAGCAACGTGAAGGCGGCGACGAACAGCGCGAACGAGCCTTGGAGGGAAGCCGTGAGGAGGACGGCGGTACCGACACTCATCCCGAGGAAGTTCCACAGGGTGACGCGGGCACCGCCGTAGCGGTCGGCGAGCCAGCCGCCCAGGGGCCGCGACAGCGAGCCGAGCAGTGGACCGACGAAGATCGCGGAGGCAGCCTCCAGCGCAGTGGAGTCGAACTGGTTCTGGAGCACCAGCCCGAAGGCGAAGCCATAGCCGATGAAGGAGCCGAAAGTACCGACGTACAGCAGGGAGATCCACCAAGTGTCCGGGTGGGCGGCTGCCTCGCGCAGTGCGCCGCGTGCTCTGTCCACGGTAGCCAGGTTGTCCATCTTCACCGCGGCCAGCACTGTGACGCAGGCGATCAGCGGGAGATACACGGCGGCGACGTATGAGGGGTGGGCGCTGCCCGCGGTGGCGATGACCAGGAGCCCCAGCAGCTGGACGAAGGCCACGCCCAGATTGCCGCCACCTGCGTTGAGGCCCAGCGCCCAGCCCTGGTGCCGCTGCGGGTAGAAGCGGGTGATGTTGGTCATCGAGGAGGCGAAGTTGCCGCCACCGACCCCGGCGAGCGCGCCGATCAGCAGGAAAACCCACAGTGGGGTGCCGGGCCGCTGCACGAAGTACGCGGACAGGGTGCAGGGGACGAGCAGCACGCCGGAGGCGAACACCGTCCAGTTGCGGCCGCCGAAGCGAGCCACGGCACTACTGTACGGAAGTCGCAGGACGGCACCGACCAGGGTAGGCGTGACCACCAGGAGGAACTTCTCCGCCTTGGTGAAGTCGAAGCCGATCTCCGGGGACATGAACAGCACGAGCACCGACCACATGCTCCATACAGAGAAGCCGATGTGCTCGGACAGCACCGAGAGCCACAGGTTGCGGCGCGCGACCCGGCGGCCGGTCCGCTCCCAGAAGACCTCGTCTTCCGGATGCCATTCGGTTATGCAAGCCTTGCGGCTCATCAGTCGTCCGCTCCTTGTCTGGTGGTCAAGGCACGGTCGACGAGGTCGACGACGGCACCGGTTCAGTCCGCAGAATCACACAGCTCGGCGAGGACAACGGCCAGCGGCCGCCCGGCCATCGGGGTACCCCGATGGCACAGGGTCGGGGCCCCGAGCGTCCGCGCGGTGATCTGCGGTGGCGGCGGGCATAATCTTCCACACCGAGCGCAAGTTGCACACCCCTACGAGAGTTCGCCATCCCTGCCTCAAGCTGTGGGGTCCCCGATCCGTAGGTCGAGTTGGGCCTTGTTGCAACAACGTGGTGAGCGCGGCGCTCAGCAGCATACGCACCGTCGAATACGTCCACCGCCACCGCCACCGCTTCCGTACCCGTGCCGAGGCCCGCATCAGGATCGCCACTCGAATCACCGACTTCTACAAAGTCCGTCGGCCACAGAGCGTGTGCGACTTCGAAAAGTCCGATCGACTACGAACGCGCATACCAGGCCGGCTTCACCTTGGGCTGGCCTCATAGAGCAGCCCAGGCGGCATGGCTCAGCGCGCGTTACGGCCGATGAACCGGGTTGCGACGCGCGTCCGCTCCCCAGACGCGCCACACAGCGCGTGGTATGCGACGACGCCTTGGGCATCACGGCTGGAAAGGAATGCAGCCGCGCGCCAGCGAGACGGTCGCAGATGGGGGTGTCAGCGGTTGAGGTCGAGTACGGGCACGCCGAGCCCGGGGTAAGCCTGGGGGTTCACGGTGGCGACGAGTGCGCCGTCGGGCCGGGCGAGGGTGGGGCGTGCGCCGTGCACGGCGGCGCCGGTTCCGAAGGGACGCCCCGGCGGTGGAGTTCGGCGATCGCGTGGGAGGCCGCGTAGTCGGCGTCCAGGACGTAGTGCTCGAGATTCACGCGGCGTCGCTGACGCCGGCGCTGCGCAGGCTGTCACGGTGGGCAGCGTGCGCCTCGCTCATCCGTGCACGCAGGGTGCTGTTGTCTTCGTCGCTGAGGCGGTGGCCGAACTCGGACTCCAGGAAGGCCCGGGTGCGCTCGGCGCGGTCCCTGAGCTGGTGGGGGGTGAGGGAGGAGGCCGCGAAGTCCTCGATCAGGGCCCGCATGGTGGTGCCGCGGGCCTCCGCGAGGGCCGCGAGCTGGTCACGCGTCTTCGAGTCAATCTTGATCGTCGTGTCCACACCGTGAGCTGAAGTGCCCGCTACAGCGCTGACTCCCGCGGGTGCCGCCTCGACGGTCCGCCGCCTTCACGGGCGGCGGACCGTCCCGCGCAGCGCCGCCAGGTCCCGCGTGCCTTGGTGCGTCAGACAGGCTGCCGCAACTGGGACTGGAGAGTCGCGTAGTTGCTGTCAGCCAGGCCACGGCGGGGATCGGCACGATGGCGCAGGGCTCGCCTTTCATTGATGGGCAGCGAAGCCCGAGGGCGCCCCGTCTTCGCGTTCAGAGGCCGGTGCGGCTCTCACGCTCCCGTACCCGCCTCGGCTGTTCGTCTTCAGTTTCCTGAGGCTCGGGTGGTCAGGCGGATGAGCAGGTTCCTGGTCCCTTGCAGCGGCAGTTCATCCCGGACCTGTTGGCGATCGAAGGGGTATGCGCGTGGATACGCTCCGTCACACCGCACCCGATTGGTCGCCATTTCTCTGCCAGAGGCGGGTGACCATAAGGAGAGGGCCGGTGCCGAGGGTGGTCTCGGGCTTTGGGCGGACTTCGGTGCCGGGCAGGGGTCGTAGTTGCCAACGGGAGCACAGGGTACTCAGGGCGAGGAGTGCTTGTGTGATGCCGAAATGTTCGCCGATGCATTTGCGGTTTCCGGCGCCGAAGGGGATGAAGGCGCCACGTGGGACATCGCGGGCACGGTCGGGAAGCCAGCGGTCCGGATCGAAGACTTCCGGGGCGGGGAAGAGGCGTGGGTCACGGTGGAGTGCGTAGGGGCTGTAGAGGACTGTGGTCCCAGGTTGCAGGCGGCGGCCAGCCAGTTCAGCCTCGGTTGTAGTGGTTCTGGTGAACATCCAGCCCGGTGGGTACAGACGCAGCACTTCGGTGAAGACGCGGCGGGTGTATTCGAGCCGAGGCAGGTCGGTGATGCGGGCGGGACGGTCGCCGAGGGCTTGGGCAGCTTCGGTGTGCAGGCGTGCTTCCACCTCGGGGTGGTGAGAGATGAGGTGGAGCGCCCAGCTGAGTGCGTGTCCGGTGGGTTCGGCTCCGGCCACGAGGAGGGTCATGACCTGGTCGTGGAGTTCCCTGACCGTCAGACGGTCGACTTCGCCATCGTTGCTGGTGCGGTGGTAGGCCGTGATGAGGGCGGTGAGGAGGTCGTTGCGGCCGGGGCTGGTCCGGGGGTGATGCTGGATGATCTGGTCGATGAGCTCTCCCAGCCGGCGGTGGGCCGAACGGAACTGCCTGTTGCCGGACGTTGGGATGTTCTCCCAGAGGCCAAGTGGTGCGGTCATTCGGCGGTAGACACCGGAGAAGAGGACCGTGAGGCAGTGCTGAATATCGGTGACGTCCTGGTCGGTAATGGCAGTGGAGAACAGGGCGCGTGTGGTGACGCGTGCGGTGACGGCCTGCATGGCGGCGGAGACATCAACGGTCTGGCCGGGCTTCCACGCGCGCGTGGCGGCGGTGATGCCCTGGATCATCTCTGTGCCGTATGTGGCGATGCGCTCACGCTGGAAAGCCGGCTGCATGAGACGGCGCTGTCTGCGGTGGTCGTGCCACCCGGAGGTGCCGAGTCCGTTACCGAGCAGTGGTCTTACCTTCTCGAAGAAGGGGCCGCCCTTGTCGAAGGTGCGCGCGTCGGCCAGGACCTGTTGAACAAGCCTGGGGTGACAGGCCAGGTAGGCGGGGTGGCGCCCCAGTCGTATCTCAACCAGGTCTCCGTGGGCGGGAAGGGCTGCGAGGAAGCGCAGCGGGTCGCGGCGCAGAGGCAGGACATGGCCCAGTAGCGGCAGGCCCCCGGGGGCGGTGTGCACTGCCCAGTCGCGACTTTGCGGCTGTCCAGTGGTGGGGGTGGTCATGGGCGTCGTCACCCGCCGATGGCAAAGCGCGCATCGGTGCTGTACGCGGGGCGAGTGCCGTCGTGCTGCTCGTCGGGGAGGTAAGCAGGGGAGTCGACGTATCGGGGGCGGTTGCGATGGTAGTCGTAGTTGCCGCGTACCTGGGTGGTGTAGGCCTCGACCACTTGGGCGACTACTTGGTGGAGCCGTTCGTCAGTGGTGATGCGGCTGAGCTCGGCCGGTACCCGTTCGACGGCGGCGAGGTAGCGCTGCATCAGGTCGGTGAGAATGCCGTTGGTGGCTTCTACCGCTTCCTGGCGAGAGCAGCCGCGCTGGCGCTGGAGGAGAAGGACCGCGTTGAAGGGGTATCCGATGGCGTCCTCCCGGTCGACGGAGTAGACGTCGTTGTAGATGCCGATCCATTCGGCTCCGCGGTGCCGGGCTTCGGTCATGGCCGGGAGCATGCGGACTTCATGAGGGAGGTCTGCGTCCACGGCGTACTCGCTCAGGTGCATGAACCAGCCGAGGACAGAGGTGGCGCGCCGGTGCGGTAGGTACTCCTCCAGAGTCATGGAATGCCCAAGCCGTACGGTAGCGACCTCACGTACGAAAGTGGCGAGCCACATGTCCACTTCAGCGCTGAAAGCCTCGACCCACTCCGAGGAGCGGCCGGCGCAGACCCGAGTGTTGATGTCACGGCCCGCGCGGGCGACGGGGCTGGCCGGCTGGCCGCTGCCTTCGATGGCCCGGGCCAGCTCGGCCACGGCATCAGCGACGAACACGATGTCGTGTGTGGTGATGCGTTCGTCGAGGCCGTCGTCGACGGCCCAGACCCAGATCACGTACTTGCACAGGGCCTCAAAGCGATCGGGGTCGGCCTTCGTAAGGCAGACAGCGGTAGCGAAGTCGGGTTCGGTTCGGGCCATCTGACGGCTGATGGCAGGGTCGGCGAGGAGCCCGTGCTGCTTCGCCCAGGCGTACATACGCGTTCCCTGACCGTCCCACGCGGGGTTGAGACCGTGTTCAGGAAGCGGCATGAAGAAATCGGGGAAGTCGTAGCTCAGCTTCTTGCCCGTCATTTCGATCCTCCAGGCATTCACGTCAGAGGCAATGTGTTGTAGCACTCGGTGCCCGGTTTCCTACGCAAGGGGCGGACTGCCCATTTCTCTGGTGGGGCGGACTGCTGTCCAACGGAGCCGACGTGCATAAGCTCCAGGTCGTGGAGTGACCTTGTCCGACGGGACGTCTGACGCAGAGCGTCGGAGGTGATCCCGTCTGGTCCCACGCCCATGGATCAGGGGCGGGTCGGTCGGTTTGGTGCATACGTCGACGACGTGGGCGCTGGTGACGTTGAAGGGAAGGGCAACTTCGACCAAGTGCTGGAATGGAATAAGTTTTGTGCGTCAGCGAGATCGAATACCCAAGGGTTCCCCCTCGTCATCATGTCGTCTGTCAGGAATGTGTCCACCCCCTCTCCAGAAATTTCGACCTGACACGTTCAAATTTCGGCCGCCATTCCGATCGCCTCATATCCCGCCCCCTCCTCCCCGGCACCACGGAGCACTATTCCTCGCGTCCGACGGCGTGCCCCCGAGCCGTGCGCCGTAAGGCAGTCGGCCTCAGCGCGGTCATCCCGGTGCGTAGGCGAAACTGGAGGCCTGCGGCGCGCGATTCACACCGGCCCGTACTGTCTCCAGTCCGGCGCCGGATGCGGCGGTGGGGGAGTGCCTCGTACCCGCAGGTGATGCGCATGGAGCACGACCGCACCGTGTACCGGGCCTACCTGGAGCACACCTACGGCCAGGGCTGGAAGACGAAGGCTGGCGCGCAGGCGTTGCTCCCGTTTCGAGATGGCGCGGTCCGGGTTGTCCGCGGAGGGCGCGCTCGCTCTGCCAGAAGGTCGCCGACGGAGCTCGCAAGGTTGGCGACGCACCAACAACACGAGGAGGTAAGAAGTCGGTCCTCCGAGGGAGCTGCAGGCCGGCCCCAGGAATCTCTCACCCCAGCGGTATACCTAATGTATTCTGGCCTCATGGCGCACACAACGATCAAGGTCGAAGACACGGTCCGGGACAGGCTCGCCGCTCTCGCTGCGGAGAAGGGCACCACCATTGCCCAGCTGGTCAGTGATTTCGCTGCACACACCCCGACCGACGCGGAGCGTGCCGAGCGCACGGCCCGCACCCTGGCAGTCCTACAGGAGATGTCGGGCTACGCCCCCACGCCTGAGCAGGACCGTGCGGCAGACGCTGAGCTCGCCCGTCGGCTCGGCGACGCCCCGTGAGCGCTACTGCCCCGACCACGGTGGACGTGGTCCTGGACAAGAGCGCACTGCTTGCCCTGGGCTCGGGGAGTGTCCTGGTCTCGCGGCTCCTGCACCAGTCCGCCGCCACGGACACCTGGCGTGTTCATGTGGCCCTGAGCGCCCTTGCGGACGCCGACCGGGCCCGTAACGGGGTAGCCGGCCACGTCGCCATGCTCGACCAGATCGTCTTCCACCCCCTCGACCTTGCGGCCGTGCTGGCCGCCTCCGGCCAGACACGCACCCTGGGCTGGTCCCACACCCGGCACGTGGCCCGGCCCGCCCCGGAACGCCCCGAGGGAGCCCGTGTCGTCACCACCGCACCCAAGGACTGGGACGGAGCGGGAGTCCGCATCCTCGACGTCTCGCCCTGAGCCCCCTCCTCTCGGCAGCCGCCCCCGACCCCGCGGTCGCTGCGTTGCGTGAGAAGTCATGAGGGGCCGTGCGTCTTGATCACCACTGAGGCCGTTGATGGGCTGGCAGAGATGAATGATCACGTACGCGTTGCGTGGCCGCCTGCACGGAGCACACGGCCGAGAGGCTCGTGCTGGGTGAGCCCGAGGCCCGGGACCGTGCGGCATGTCGTCGGGCTGCACGCCTCGGCGCAGGTGCACACCCACCTCGGCGGCCGCGCCCCCCGCATGAGCAACGGAGCACCCTCCCCATACCGTGAAGGGGCGATCTGGGCCACCTGTTCCTCACGCGGATGTGGGGATTTGGGTATGCCGCCTACGATCCCGAGCGCAAGCCCAGAACACTGTGCTGCACCACGGCCGCGGGAAGATCGCCCGTCCTCGAAGCCCGGGCAGTCAGCTCCACGAGACCGGCCCGGAGGTCGGCGGCGGGCTCACCAAGGATGATCGCGCTGATGATCAGTTCCATCATCAGGCAGTCGTACTCGTCGCCCGTTCTGCGATAGCGCTCCGCATCAGCCTCCACCACAGCAGAGGCGATCCTCCTCCCACCGCCAATCACGGGGGCGAAGGACGCCTCGTAGACGGCGTGACCGGTCCAACTCCGGTGCATGCAAAGGACATCGCCTTCGGCGAAGACATTCCACTTCTCATCCATGTCCCGGGCTCGATATCCGCGCTGGATCCGGGCCCAGTCCTTGTCAGTCCAGACACGATCCGGCAGCTGAGTCACCGGATGGGGCGTGTTGATCGGGTGGAGGCGCCGAAACGACTCTCGGGTGAGCGGGGGATCGGCAGTCATGGCGTAATTCTACGGCTGCGCTACTCGCACACGACAGCGAGCAGCTGGCCCCGCCGTACGCCAAGTAGCGCCGCCTCCAGGGGCCTTGATCTCAACCGGGACCGTCGACATCGGCGGCCCCGACAACGCGTTGAGCCGGAAGTACCGCAATGCCGGGGCCCATCCGCAGGTCGCGTTCGTCGTCGACGGCACGACCCCGCAGGACGAACCCGACGTCGTCGCCCGCGGATGGGGGTGCGGCGTGGAGATCCCCGGCCGCGCCGAGCTGATCTCGGTCGAAGTGCCGCCCGTGGCACCGGACGTCTTCAGCAACGACGTGGTCCGCTTTCACCCGGAACGCATCATTGCTGGCACCTCGAAGGCAAGGGAGGCCAAGCCCGCGCGGTCTAGCAGTTGTTGCAGAAGCCCTCCGTGCGGGCATCTCCCCTGTGGGCGCTGGGTGTTGCGGGCTGAGGCTTTGTGGGTGGAGACCTTCACCGGGCTGCGGATGGACCGGTTCGTGAAGCTGGTGAAGGTGGTGCGCGAACGCCCTTTCATGTTCGTGCCGACGGTGCTGCGACCTCGGGGACATCATCAACAACCAGTAGTCGCTCGCAGCCAGAGTCCCGCATCCCGCAGTCTGGGGTGCGGGACTTCGCTCGTACGCCAGTTACGGGTGCGCGGGCGGTCAACTCGCGCTGCGCAAGGTCGAGTCCCTCGTACAGGGAGAGGAGGAGTCGGGCCCTGCTCTGGGTGTGTTCGAGGGTGCCCCGGTCCGGGGCGTCGACGGCCAGGTGGCGGTCGACGTCGTCGGCGAGAGCTGCAAGCTGGTCCAGGACCTCGCAGCGCAGGTCGGGGTCCTCGCTGTGGCGCCGGACGTCGTCGCGAACCCACCGCGCGTGCCCGGTGATCAGCTGCGTGATCAGCTCCACATCCCGGGGTACGGGCACCAGCAGTGTCGTGGTGTCCCAGCCGAGGGCGCGGTGCCCCAGGTCGACGTGCCGTTCGCGGGCCTGCGGGTCCAGCTGGACGCGGACCCGGGGGCCCGCCGGTGGGTAGGCGGGCCCCCGGGGGCGGGGCGGGTCAGCCCTGACTGCAGTAGTCGACCCAGCGGTGCGAGGAGATGTTGTCGTTGATCGACTGACCGAAGCCGCCCTGGCCCGCGCCGTAGGTGAACTTCCACTTCCCCGACGGGAGGTTGTTCCACGAGTCGCCCCGGCTGATGCAGGCGTGCGCGCCGGTGGCGTTGAGGCCCCAGTAGAGGTCGACCGCGTCGAGGGTGGTGGCGTGGCCGTTGTTCCAGATGTCGGAGGCCTTGTTGCGGCACGGGCCCCAGGTGTTGGCGTTCCCGCTCCAGAAGCAGGGGGTGCCGCCGCCGTAGGCGTCGGTCCAGGCGTGCAGCAGACCGTCGGCCGCGGCGGCGCTGCGGCTGGCGGAGGCGGTCTCCTGGCCGTCGGGGCCCACGGGGGCGCCGGAGGCGACCGCCGGGAGCAGGGCCAGCGTCAGGCCTGCGACGACCGCTCCGGCGGCGGTGAGGTGCTTGCGGATCATGGGATTCTCCTTGTCTGGCGGCGGGTGCCGCTTGTGTGCGGATGACCGGTGGACCGGCCGTCCCCGCGGCGGGATGTCGCCGCGGAAGTCTGGGTGGTCAGCCTCGGGCGATCACGGCGCGGGCCCGGGGAAGCGCCGCCCTGGTGAGCCGGGCCAGGTCGGCGTAGACCTCCGGGTGCCGCCGTCGCGAGGCCGTCTCGTAGGACCTGTCGAGGTCGGCGGCGATCCGGGAGAAGTCCGTGGACAGCGCGCAGGTCGCCTCCGCCACCGCGACGCGGGCCTCCTGGGCCCGGTCGGCGCCGCGTTCCGGGTCGGCCGCGGCGCGGCTCTCCTGCGGATCGGCGTACGGAAGTCCGTCGGCCCGCATGCACGCCGCCCAGCGGTCCCGGGCCGACCGGTAGCGCGCGTCCTGCTGGACGGCCGCGACGCGTTCTCCCGTGAGGAACCGGGTGGTCCGCGTGGCCCGGAACCAGGCGGGCAGGTCGCCGTAGAGGCGTCGTTCGGCCTCCGCCGTACAGCCCTGGTCGCTGTGGCTGACGCGCGCGCCGTTCGGCAGGTCCACGGCGAGTCCGGTCGGGCGGGGGCCGTTCAGGGCCGCCACCAGGGCGGCACGGCGCCGGGGCTCCAGCGACCGCAGGTAGCGGGTGTTCGGGTCTGCGTCGGCGGTCCGCCTGACCGCCGCACGCCGGTCGGAGCCGTAGCCGTGCTCCTTCGCCCACGCCACGTCGTCGACGACGTAGGGGAATTCGCGCCGGGCGCCGGGGGTGAGGGGCGGGGCCACCCAGAAGCCGAAGCCGCTGCGCCGCATGCAGTCGCGTTCCAGCAGGTCCTCGGCGGCCTCCAGCGTCTGCTGCGGGCCCACCGGCCGGACGACCGCCTGCGGCGGACGCGGCGTCGTGTCCTTCGCCTGTGCCGCGCATCCGAGCATCAGGGACGCGGCCGCTGCCACGCCCGCCACCCGTACCGCGTCCCGTGCCGTCGCTCGCATCCCCGACTCCTCCCGTGCCGTCCTCGCCGTCCTGCCGGGAAGATGTCTAACCCGGTCCGGTTGTTCGGCGTCGGGGCGCCTTGGCCGGACAAACAACTCCGAACACAGCACGGCGAAGCGATCCGCGATCCCGCTGGTCACAGCCGTCAGCGACGGCGGCGCCCGGACGCACCGGGCACATGAACACCGGCGGGAAACAGCCGAATCGGCTCGGTAGCGGTCAGAGCGGCACCGGGCCGGGCAGCATCCCTGGGAACCGACGGACGCATGGGGCGGGGGGTGAGGGCGGTGGCGCGCAAGGAGCGCCCCCTGGACAGCGGGGACACCCCGGAACTGGCGTTCGCGGCGGCCCTGCGGCAGTTGCGGGAGAAAGCAGGCAGTCCCACCTACCGGGTGCTCGCGCAGCGCACCCACTACTCCGTCACCACCCTCTCCAGTGCCGCCGCGGGCCGGGTGCTGCCCTCGTTGCCGGTGGCGCTCGCCTACGTACGCGCCTGCGGCGGCGACGTCGGCGAGTGGGAGCGGCGGTGGCACGAGTCCGCCCTCCGGCTCGCGGCGGACGCGGTGGAGCCGGAAGCGTGCGGCGCCGAGGGGGGCTCGGCCGCCCCGTATCCGGGGCTCGCCGCGTTCCAGAAGGAGGACGGGGAACGTTTCTTCGGGCGTGAGGACCTCACGGACGACCTGGTGCGCCGGTTGGCCGGGCAGCGGTTCCTCGCGGTGTTCGGGGCTTCCGGGTCGGGCAAGTCCTCGCTGCTGCGGGCCGGGCTGCTGCCCAGGCTGGCGGCCGGCGGCGCGACATCGGCCGTGCTGCTGATAACGCCCGGCCCGCACCCGCTGGAGGAGTGCGCGATCGCACTCGCCGCGGAGGCGGGGTCCACCGCCGGGGAGGTGTACGCGGACCTCGCGGCCGATCCGGCGAATCTGCACCGCCTCGTCCGGCAGACGCTCGCCGGGAGGCCGCCGGACGCCGAGGTGGTCCTGGTGGTGGACCAGTTCGAAGAGGTCTTCACCCTGTGCCGGACCGAGGGGGAGCGGGCCGCCTTCGTCTCCGCGCTGGTCACCGCGACGGAGGCGCCGAACAGCCGTTGCCGTGTGGTGCTGGGGGTGCGCGCCGACTTCTACGCTCACTGCACGCGCTACGCGCGACTCCTCGCCCCGCTCGCCACGTCGCAGGTCGCCCTCGGCCCCATGACCGGTGAGCAGTTGCGCCAGGCGATCGTCCAGCCCGCCGCCCGCGCGGGGCTCAGCGTCGAAGGCGCGCTGGTGGCGGCGCTGGTCGCCGAGTGCCACGGCAAGGACGGGGCGCTGCCGCTGCTCTCGCACGCCCTGCTGGAGACGTGGCGCCGCCGCCGTGGCAACGCCCTCACCTTGGCCGGGTACCGGGCCGCGGGCGCGATGGAGGGTGCGCTGGCCCGGACCGCGGAGACCTTCTACTCCTCGCTCACCCCGGCCCAGCAGCGGTCGGCCAGGCAGCTCTTCCTGCGGCTGACCAGCCTGGGCGAGGGGACCGAGGACACCAGACGCCGTCTGCCGTACGAGGAACTCGACCGCGACGCCGACGTCGCGGCCGTGCTGGAACAGGCGGCGCGCGCCCGGCTGCTCACTCTGGAAGACCGCCACGTAGACGTGAGCCACGAGGCGTTGATCCGCTGCTGGCCACGGCTGCACCGGTGGCTGGCGGAGGACCGCGAACGGCTTCGCCGCCACCGCGGGCTCACCGAAGCGGCCGGGCTCTGGGAGTCCCTGGACCGTGACCCGGACGTGCTGTACCGCGGCACACGGCTGGCCATGGTCGCGGAGTTCGCCGAGAAGCCGGCGTACCGCGGTGAGCTGACGGCGCGCGAGCGGGCGTTCCTGGACGCCAGCCGGGCGGCCGAGGACCTGCGCCAGCGCGCCCTCGTCCGCCGGTCCCGGCGCCTGCGGCGGCTCGTCGCCCTCCTGGCGGTCGCCGCGCTGACCGCCTCCGGCGCGGCGGCCTACGCACTGCGTGCCCACCGGGAGATCACCCAGCAGCGCAACGAGATCCTCTCCCGGAACGTGGCCAACGAGGCGAACGCCCTGCGGGACGGCCAACCGGCCCTGCACACCCGGCTGATGATGGCCGCCTACCAGCTCTCCCCCACGGCCGAGGCCCGGGACGGGCTTCTCGGTGCGGTGAGCACACCGCTTCCCGGCCGCGGGAAACTCGTCTCCTCCGTCGCCTTCACCGCGGACGGGCGCGGGTTGGCCGCGGGGGGCGACACCAACGTAGAGCTGTGGGACACGCCCGCAACCGGCCCACCGGTCAGGGCGGGAGCGACGCGGCCCGCCGGCCCGGTGACGTCCGTGGCGTTCGCACCGGGCGGGCGCACCCTGGCGGCGGGCCACTTCGACCGCACCGTGCGGCTCTGGGACGTGACCGACCGCCGCCGCCCGAAGCCCACGGCCACGCTGACCGGTCATACCGACGTGGTCTTCGCCGTCGCCTTCAGCCCGGACGGCCGGACCCTGGCCACCGGGAGCTACGACCACACCGTCCGGCTCTGGGACCTCACCGCGCGCCCGCCCGCCCTGCGGGCCGTGCTCTCCGGCCACCGGCTGAACGTCAAAGCGGTGGCGTTCAGCCGTGACGGCCGCGTGCTGGCCACCGGTGGCGACGACCGCACCGTACAACTGTGGAACGTCGCACGGCCGCGCGAACCGGTCAGGCTGTCCGTCCTCTCCGGGCACCGGAACTTCGTCACCTCGGTGACGTTCGGTCCCGGCGACCGCACCCTGGTGTCCAGCAGTGACGACCGCACCGTACGGATCTGGGACGTCTCCCAACCCGCCCGTCCCACCGTGCTGTCCACCCTCACCGGGCACCGCGAAGTCGTCATCGCGGCGGCACTGAGCAGGGACGGACGGCTGCTGGCGTCAGGAGGTTACGACGGTTTCGCTCGCCTGTGGAACGTCGCCGACCCCCGGCATCCGGCTTCGGCGGGGGTGCTGGGCGACGGCGGGGCGCTCAACTCGGTGGCGCTGTCCCCCGACGGACGATTCCTGCTCACCGGCGGCGCCGGGCGCACCGCCCGCCTCTGGCCGACTGACCCCCGGCACGCCGTCGAGCTGGGGTGCGCCAGAGATCCTGCCCCGCTCACCCGGGCGCAGTGGGAGCGCTACTTCCCCGACGTCTCCTTCCGGGCTCCGTGCGGCACACCGGGCGGCCCCTGACGCCGACGCGCGTTCACGGGGCGACGATGGGCAGGAATTCGTGGACGAAGTGGTGGTCCCGGCCGATGCCGGGCTCAGTACGTTGCTCCCTCGACATGAACGATGCCGGCAGTGCGCGTCTTTGGCCCGCCTCCCTACGTGGTGAGAGCTGCGTCGACGAAGGACCGCACGAGCCCGGCGGCTTCCGGCACCGTGACGTTCTTCGTCCAGCGGCTGGGATGGTGCCAGCCGCTGCATTCCAGCTGGAACCGGTGAACACCAGGGGCGGGCTTCAACTCCCGGACATAGGGCTGCTTGCGGCAGAGCCCGTGACGCTCGGTCTGCTGCAGGTGCGCGCGGACGACTTCCAGGCGGAAGCGGGGCGGCAGGGTCCGCTGTTCGAGGCAGCCACGGCATCCTGAACATCGTCTGGCTCGGGTAGCCACCCCGTGACAACGCCCTGGCCCCGGCATCGCAACTGCCGGGGCCAGGGCGTCTCCGACCGTGGTCACGGCCGTATCCACCAGTGGCCACCAGGACTCCAACGCGTTGCCGCCTGGTTGTTACCAGCGGCCGCAGGAGCGTTCGGATCCGAGCTGGACCTCACGTCGGCACTCACAGCAGTCCGGCATACCGCTCACGCGCCGGCCCTCTCCCTCCGCCCACCTGAAGCCGCACAGCGACATGGACGCATCCTCTGCGGGACCGGTGGCGTGAGAGCCGTAGCCCGGCACATTCCACGTGACCGTCGTCCCGCCCTCGTAGGGGGCGCCTTCCGGCCACTCGTACACGTCCTCGGTGGTCGTGCAGCGCATCCGGAGGTCAGGACCCTTCCCAGCGGGCACCCCTCCGGGGCCTTGGTCGCGGCGTCGACGGCGTCGGCCAGGCGCTCGAAGGACTGGTCGTAGTCCTCTCGTAGTCCTCCATGTGGCGCCAGCTGCGCGGCTCCTGGTGCCGCATCAGCTCACGGAACTCCAGCAGCAGCCGCTCCAGGTCGTGCCGCCCGACCCGCAGGGTGTCGCTCGCGTCGTCGTACGCATCGTCGGGGGTGATCTCCACGGGCATCGCGCTACTCCTTGTCCACGCACGCTGGAGGGCCCGTTTGTGCCGGGAACTCGCGGGCCGGGTAGCCGTATTCGCTGGCTGCCAGCCGGGCGGCAACGCGTCTCCGCACGGTAGTCACGAGGTGCCGCGCAAACGCTCGGCACCGAGTTGGACCTCGCGTCGGCACTCGGGACAGTCCGGCGGCCCTTCCACCCAGCGCGGCCGGTCACCCTTCGCCCAGCTGAACCCGCACAGCGCCGGGTTCGAGTAGTGCTGGACATGGTCGTCCTCGCTGGCGTGCGAGCCGTAGCGCGGCACGTTCCAGGTGAACACCGCCTCCCCGTACCAGAGCCAGCACACTTGAACTCATTCGGTAGCGTGGGCTCGTGCTGATGCCCACACGCTTGCCCGTTCTCTTCGCCTCGGTGGCGCCTCGCCCCCCGGCCGGGGTTGCTGACCCGTCTTTCCTCCGTTGATGCGTGACGCGCTCCGGGCGCAGTTGTGGCCTCTGCCGACGCTGGGGGTCGCGCTCGCGGTCGGTGCGGGCGTGGGACTCCCACGGCTGGACCAACGACTCCGGCACCACATGCCGTCGTGGCTGCGGGAATACCTGTTCGGCGGCAACGCGGACGCCGTGCGCTCGGTGCTGGAGGCGATCGCCGGCTCCCTGGTCACGGCTGAAGGAGAAACCTTCGGGCATGTGTGCCCAGTAGATGAGCGTCCAGCCGGCCACGACCATCGATGTCCATCCCAGGATCACCGCGACCATGGCTATCGGCCCGACGACAGCGGAGAGACCCGGCCTGCTGACGCGCCGGGACAAGCGCCACAGCCCCTGCAGCACCAGCGCGCTCAGACTGCCGCGTCCGCTGGGATGCCACAGCGTGTGAAACACGTCGCGCAACGCCACCAAGACAAGAATGACCCCCACCACGGAGGCGAACCAGTTCATGTGGGTACCTCGGTGCGGCCCGCGGCAGTTGCTACGAGTGCACTAGCTGTATGGACCACGGGCGTGGTCGGCACTTGCGGGCTTGTGCACAGAGGTGTTGGTCCGCTCAGCCGAGATGCAGGCTGGAAGCGTCGCTGTCCGAGAGGGTCCGGCGGCCAATGACTGGGGCAGTCCGATGTTCCCGCCCCTGCCGGAATGGCCTGTGAGCACTCTCGTGGGCAGACCTGCTCAGTCTGCACGCGGACCTCTCCGTTGCAACGCATCAACTGTCCGGCTGTGCTCGAAGTGGCTTGCCCACGTCCTTCAGTGCGCTGCCGGAGTCGGTCTGGGACCGGCTGAGGACGCTGAAACTGCCGTCG
>NZ_JACHEM010000024.1 GCF_014207445.1 Streptomyces candidus
CGCGCCCCTGGCGCTGGCGGGGGTCCGCGGGGCAGAGCCCCCGGCTACCGGGCCAAAGGCCCGGTGCACCCACCACGAAGCCGCGCACCAGCCAGGCCCCCGACATCGCGGCCGGCGCCCACACAGGGCACACACTGCCTGCGTGCGCAGCTCACCGCGCCTCGTCGGCTTGTCGGCACCGCTCCGCGTCCGGACAGGGCGGAGGGGCGGAAGCTGGTTGCTTCCGCCCCTCCATGTGACTCAGTACCAAATGGCCCGGCTCCAGCCGACGAACCAGTACTGGGTGCGGCCCTTCCGAAGGTTGACGGCAAGTCCGCCGCGACGACGGCGAGCTCCCCGGTAGCGGCCGTGTACCTCGTCGGCGGGGACGGCAAGGGCGGCTGCGGCGGTGAGATGGACCCGGAACAGGTGGTCGGCGGCGGTCGTGCGTGTGCTGTTCCACCGGTCACCGGGGGTGAGCGCCAGATGGGCGCGGTCCAGGATGGTGCGCGCGGCGGCCAGAGTGACGGCGCGTACAGCGGCCAGAGTGGCGGCCCTGTTCAGGGTGGCGCGGGCGAGCTGGTTGGAAGCGAGGCACGCGGCAGAGGTGCAGCCCCGGCATTCGAGGTCGGCTCGTACGGCGGACTCGTCGGGTGCGGGGGGCAGCGCTGCCAGGATGCTGCGCGAGTGGTCGAGCAGGGCCGCGACGCCTTCGGGGCCGCCCGCAGCGTGGTTGACCGGTTCGACGGAGCTTTCGTGCAGCGCGTCAAGGAGCGCGTTGCGCGCGGCCGCCGTCTTCTGGTCCAGGTTGGCGGCCGCGACGGCGCGGAGTTCAGCGCGCGGGCAGACTTCGGCGGAGGTGCAGGAGCACCGTGCAGGATCGGCGGGCTCTGGCTGGGGCTCCGGGGCCGGAAAGATGATTGCGGACTCCCTTGCCGGTCGGCCCGGGTAGTGGATCGTGGGAGTGCAAGTGACTTGGTGTCCGGCGTCGCGAATTACGTTTGCGCACTCCTCAAGCGCGCTTTTCCTGCGGCGGATGTGTCCGCACGTCAGGTGTTCATGGGCGTTCCGCGGCTCGCACCAGTAGGTGAGGACCAGGGCGGCGGTGTCGGCGGTCGGCCGGAGGGTGAAACCGTCGCGGCCGGTGGCGACGGGGTGGTGTCCGGCGGCGGCCAGCAGGGTGGTGATGCTCGCGACGGAGGGGGTTGCCACGGCTGTGTTCATGGTCCTCTTTCGGGTCGGTGTCGGGTTTCGAGGGGCCGGGGGCGGCGCGGCCATGCGCCGCCCCCGGCCGGAGCGGTGGTGCTATTCGACGGGGGTGAGTCCGGCGGGCTGCCAGAGCACGGGATAGCGGTCGCCGAAGTCGACGGCCACCCTGCGTGTGCGCTCGACGATGAACGTCTCCGTCTCGATCACGCGGCCGGTTTCGGGTTCCGTGTTCTCGTCGGGGATCTCGCCCTTGCGCCGTACGGTGTCGCCCACCGACCACCACATCTCACCTTCGTCGGCGACTGCGGTGGTGCCCGGCAGATCGGTCACGGAGATACCGAGGTCGGCCGCCGTGCAGCTGGCGCACCCGAGCCGGGTTCCGGCCTGGTAGAGCGCTCCGTCCTGCTCGCACCCCATGCATTCACCAGCAGGGGCGACGTAGCGCGGCTCCCGCTCGCGCACCAGGGCGCCGAGCTTCACGTGTGCGGGGTCCATCAGCAGGACGTACGGGGGCCGGTCGCCGGGTTCGGTGCCGGACACGAGGACACATCCGTTGTGCAGGGTCGTGACCCGGGTCAGGGTTACGGGCTGGTCGGCGAAGGCGTCGGGGTAGCGCTCCCCCTCGTCTCCGTGGATGTGCGGGGCGCGGTGCACGGGGCGGACCTGGCGGTATCCCTCGCGCTCGATCTCGGTCCAGTCGACGAACCGCCACCCGGCCGGGGCCTGCGTGCGGTAGTGGCGACGGTCCGTAAAGATGCGGTCGAAGATGCGGTCGAGCTGTGCGTGGATGTCGACCGATCTCACCAGCCGTTCGGCGGCCTCGTGCTTGGTGGCGTGGTGGCTCCCGGCCCCTCCGCTCCCGGTTCCCTCGGACCACCAGGGGAGGGTGCCTCGGCCCAGGTTCCTTACGTGTCCGGCCGGTTCCGCCGCGCCGTCGACGTAGACCGGCGTGCACCCCCTGTCGTCCGGCTTGCCGTAGCGGTATCGGGTCGTGGTGTCGGTCATGCTGCCCTCGTTCTTCGGTTTCGAGTGATGATGCCGGTGAGGTGCCAACCCTCTCCAACGAGTTCAATACTACCAGTTTTGCACCTGACCGGGAAGTGTGAAAGTGCCTCTGAGCAGGCTTTCCCTGGACTTACACGGCCTCCAGGGCCGAGCCACTTTGGGCCCGGCCCAGCGTGCGGCGCTGCACCCATACCGAACGCCGCGCCCCGCCGGATGGGAAGCGGAGGCGCGGCGTGCGGGCGGATCAGGCGCGGCGGCTCTCCTGCTCGCGCTCGTACCTGGCATGCCGGGCGAGCGTTTCGGGGTCGTCGAACTCGACGAAGACGAAGAACGCTTGCGCGAAACAGTCCGTCATGAGGTTGGAGCCGTGATCGGCGTTGTATGCCTCCCCGATCGACTTCAGTTCTGCCTCAAGATCCTTCAGGGCCTGCGTGCGGTGCCACCGGGTGAATGTCCCGCCTCGGTAGTCGTCCACCTCTTCGGCGATCCATCCCCACTCCTGCGGGATGTTGTCGACACCGATGCGGATGGAGCCGTAGCCCGCGCCGATGCGGACTCGGAACTTGATCTGTGCGGGCGCCTCCCCGATGGGGTCGAACCGGTAGGTCTCCACCGCCTGAGACACCAGCCCCGATTCTTCCTGCACGAGGGGGGTTGTGCCGACCTTGCGCGCCATCTTGATGTCCGCGCGGATACCTGCGGCCCGTTCCTTCATCGACTGCCCAGAGCGGTACTTGGCACCCGTGCGGAAGGTGTTGCCGTAGTCGTCGTAGCCGCGCTCGTAGATTGCGGCCCACATCCGCGCGCGCTCCTCGCGCTCGTCCCCGGCCGCGCCCTTCAGCTTCTCCAGCAGGCGGCCGAGCATGTGACGGGCGGCGTCCTTCTCGCCTTCGTGGCGGCACACGCCCGACTCCTGGCAGGTCGGCGCGGTGCACTCCTTGTCGATCACTGCCCGCAGGGCGTCAATGCGGGTACGGGTCTTCGATGCCTTGGACTTGGCCATAGGGGCGCACTCCTTCTCTCGGTCTCGGGTTTCGAGGGGGTTCGCTGTCCGGGGTGCCACCCCCTTCCAACAAGCTCAATACTACCAGAATTGGACCGGATCGCCTAGTGGAAAGGGGCCTCTGATCAGGCTTTTCAGGGGATCAGCGGGGCGGCTCGCACATCCCCTCCGGGCCGGGCCGCCGCCCTCCTTGCCAGCCGCTTTTCCGTCCCTCACCACGACTCCGCCGCACCCTCTGAACGTTGCGCGGCCGCGAACTGGTCAGGCGGCCGCTGCGTACGCAGTGGGATAGAGGTACCGGCCGGGCTGGCCGGGGATCGCGACGGGCGGCCACCCGGGGGTGGCTCGTAGCTGGTGGGGTGGCCGGTGAGTCCGTACGGCCTCCAGCTCGGCAAGGGTGCGCATCCGTGCAAGGCGGCCGGCCAGGCGACGGGCTTCGTCGTTCGCTCCGGCGATCACCTCGGCATACCAGGCTGCGGGGTCGTCGTCGGCGAGCTGCTCCAGGCGCTCCTCCTCTGCGGCCTGACGGCGGCCGTGTTCGGCGGCCTCGACAACTGCGGCGAACCGGCGGGGGTCGTCGGGTGGAAGCTGGCTCCAGGCCAGCGATCCGTACGTCGGGACGGTCCAGTCCTGCGCACCGTCGGCGAGCATGGTGACCTGGTGCTCAGCCCACAGTTCTGTGGCATCGGCGGTGTTCACGGGTTTCTCCTCCGGCGTCGGGTTTCGAGGGGGAGCCGGGGCGGCGGTGCCATCCGCCGCCCCGGCGGGGTGAGTGGTTACGCGATCTCGTGCTTGTAGACCTCCTCCGCACCGTCGAACAGCTCGTCCTCGCACAGTCCGTACGCGTCCGCGAGACACCGCAGGTTGCCGACGTAGCAGGCGAGGGCCGCGGCGCGGTCGGTGGTTTTCTCAGGGAAGGGGCGGCCCGACAGGCGGACGATGTGCAGCTGCTCCAGGTCCTGGGGGCTGAGTGCGTAGGTGCGCCCGAGGTGGAACGCGTCGGCGAGCGCATCGCGGACAGCGATGGCCACCAGTTCCCGCGCGCTCGTGACGCCTTCGCGGGCGCGGGCCGCGCGGGAGAGGGCATCCAGGGGACGCAGAGCCGCGCGGGCGGCCTTCGCGGACGGGACGGGCCCGCGGGTGGCTTCGGGGTGGTCGAGCATCGCGGCAATGGCGGTTCGGGCACGGCGAGCAGGGGTCAAGGGGTCCTCCAAGGGGGTTTCGAGTAGTGGCGCCGTTCGGGGTGCCAACCCCGACCAACATGTAAAACACTACCACCTTTGAACCTGATCCGGAAGCCTGAAAAGGGCATCTGACCTGGCATTTCCTTGAGGCCGGCAACACGACGAACTAGCCGCCGGCCCGTGAGCGAGTCGGGGCCAGGGGGCAAGCGAAAGACCCCGGCTGCGCCGGGGCCCGGTGTCCAGAAAGGTTCAGCTCCAACCGGCAGGCTCCCGCTGCCTGGCGGCCGGGGGGAGCAGAAGGTCGCGGCATGGCCGTGAGCCACCATGTGGGAACACCCCCGCAGCGGCGGGGGAAGGAGCATTCGACCGGCCGGAACAGCGAGTTCATCAATCGGTCCATCCCCGCGTGAGCGGGGGGCAACGGGGCCACCATATCGACCCGTTCCACCGTGCACAGCTGGTCCTGGAAGGCAGCCGAACGCCCGTGGCCACGCACAGCGCTGCGGCCCGCACCGTCGTGTGTGCGGGCCGCAGCGAGCGGGTCAACCAGGGAGGTGCTCCAGCAGGATCACGTCACCCTTCCGCCTCCGGCCGGCACGGGCCTGGTGCTGCGCTCGTCGAGCCAGCGGGCGTCCAGGACGCGCTTCGCCGTTGCCGTGCCGAAGCTGTGGAGGTAGGCATTCAGGTGGACGGGGCGGCCCTTGGCGTAGCTGAGCGCGAGGTGCAGCAGCTTGTCGGTGGACCCGCTCAGGGGCATCGACGTGTCGTCGCGCAGGGCGTCCCAGTCGACTTCCGCGATTAGGACGCGGCCGGCGTCCGGGTCGTCCTCCCACATCAGGGCGGTGTGGCGGGCGAAGTCGGCCCGGCCGGGCAGGCCGGTGAAGGTGAGCAGGTGGGTGGCGGCGCGCTTCAGCTCGCTCCGGCTGAGCTGGGCGGTGGCTTCGAGGGCAGCGGTCATCTCTTCCTCGGTGAGCGATGCCGGGCTCGGGGTGACGTCGTGTTGCATGGGTGGTCCTCTTCTCAGTCGTTGGCGAAGCGGTGCAGGGCGTACTCGTGGCGGTCGCCCCCGGCGACCGCGGACGAGACCCGGGTCATGTAGCGCTGGTAGGCGTCCTCCTGGGGCGGGCTGAGGACGATCGGGTCGGTGGCGCGCTCGTCCGGGCCTACGGCGGCGAGAGCGTTCAGCAGCAGCTCGACGTCGGGCTGCCGTTCCAGCTGGAGCACGGCCAGGGCGCGGGCGAAGTCGCCGACGAGCCGCTTGGCGTCGGGTTCACGGCCGGGCTCGGCCCAGTCACCGGCGAGCGACTCCAGGAATTCGCCGAGCTGGCTACCGCCCTTGCCCTCCAGGGCCCGGCGCAGGTGCCCCAGGAGCGCGACCAGCGCGGCGACGTCGTTCTGGTCGATGTTGACCGGATACAGCGGGGTGTGCTCGTACCGGCCGTCGGGGGCGTAGAGGGTGTACTGCCCGGCGGGCCGGGTCTCGGCAGGGACGTAGCGGCCGCTGTTGCGGGCGCCCTCGCGCAGCGGCTCGGGCAGGGCCTGGATGATCCGGCCCCATGCGTCGTGGGCGGCGACGGTGTCCAGGTCTGCGGGCACCTCCCACACGTCCTCGTCCCCGGCGCGGGCGTCGCGCGTGTTGAGGGACAGCTGCAACAGCAGCGGTTCCTCCATGCCCATGAGCAGGCCCAGCCAGTCCTCGTCATCGGGCAGCAGGAGGCGGTGCGAGGAGTCGGTCATGCGCTGGCTCCCTTCGGGAGCGGTGCGGCGAACGGGTCGGTGGCCTCGCCCCGCAGGATCTTGTGGACGAGGCCGGCGACCTCGCGCGCCCCCTCCTCGGTGGTCGGGGCGGCGATCGGGAGCGGCCGGCTGGCGGTCTCGTCGACGGCGATGTCCCAGCCCGCGCGGGTGAGGCCGAGGGAAAGCCCGCTCTGTCCCCTGCTCCCCCACGCCGGGCCGCCGGGCAGCGGAGCGACGGCGATGCGCTGGCCCGGCTGTACGGTCACCTGCATGGCGCTGAGCGCACTGGTCAGGGCGTCCCTGGCGGCGTGCAGTGCGATGCTGGTGAGCGTGACGCCAGAGCAGTACCGGGCGACCAGTACGTCCAGGACGCCCAGCGGCAGGCTCGTAGCGGCGGCCCAGTCCTCGCGCTCGATGTGGTGTTCCTGGCCTGCGGCGTAGAGCTTGCCGAGCAGTTCGGCGGCTTCCTCCAGGACGCTGGGGACGTACAGGACGCTGGGGCCGTAGCCGGCGCGGGCGCCCGGTTCTTGCTGGGTCCATCGGCGGATGTCGATCTTCGCGGCATCCAGAGCAGTGGTATCGCTCATCGGCAGCTTTCTCTCCTAGGTTGTACGGAGGGGGTCCGGGGCCGATATCCGCGGCCCCGGACCCCTACTGTGTCGCGCTGCTCGGACGCTCCGGGCGGGAACAGACGATGACAGCCCGCAGGGTGACGGGGTGTGCGGGACCTGGATCAGGTCACGATCATGTCGCCGTGCCCGTTGAGCATGTGGTCCACGCACGCCGGGCAGTCCTCGCGCGGCCCCAGGCTCCTGTGCTGCTCGTCGCTGTCATAGGCGTGCAGCCAGCACTGTCGGCATTCGTTTTTCGGCGGATTCAGGGCTATGTGACTCGGCATCAGGTCTCTCCTTGTTCGGCGGTGGGGCGTGCAGGTGACTTGTGCGTCAAGTCGCAGGTACGGAGTTCAGATGCGGATTTGCGAGAGTGCCTCGGCGGCTCCGGACAAGCCGTTGCGGAGCGATGGGCCCACGGTCGTGGCTGCGAGGTAGAGGGCGCCGATGTTGCAGATGGCCGCGTGCCGGAACTCCCGCCCGCTGGGGGTTCGCAGGGAGGTGATCCGGGCGAGGCGGCGGCCGCGGCGGCCGCGGCCCTTGGCCCGGTACATCTCGGCGTCGGCCCGCTTGAGCGCGGCGGACAGGTCGGGGGCGGCGAGGTTGGCGGTGCGGGCGGTGCCGATGGACGCGCCGACACTCAGGTTCAGGTCGCGGTAGGCGACGGGGGCGGTGAGCAGGGTGTGCAGCCGTGCGACGCGCGCGGCCAGGCCGGGGGCGTCATGAAGAGCCACGGCAAACTCGTCGCCGCCGAGCCGGCCAGCCGCCGCCCCCTCGACGGCGGCCCACTCCGCCAGCCGGACGCCGACGGCGGCAAGCACCGCATCGCCCGCCGCATGGCCGAAGCGGTCGTTGACCGGCTTGAACCCGTCGAGGTCACAGAGCAGGACCGCCGCGGGGCCCGCCGCCAGAACGTCCTGGGCCCGCGCGGTCCATGCGGACCGGGTCGGCAAGCCGGTGACCGGGCACGTGCGGGCCTGGGCGAGCTGGCCCTGGAGGTCGGCGACCTGGGCCAGGAGTTCCTCGGCTGCGGGCACGACCTCGGCGAGGGCACACCTCAGCTGCTGAGGGCTGGCATCGGAACGGCGGAGATCGGAACGGACACGATTGAGCAGGGCGTCGGTCTGCGTGGCGGGCATGGCGGGAAGAGTTCCTTACGTTGTCGGTGTGGGTTTCGAGCGGTACCGGGGCGGCGGTGCCAACCGCCGCCCCGGCCGGGCGGAATGAGTCAGCGCAGGGCCGCGCGGATCGCGTCGGACTGCTGGGGGCTGCGGGCGTGCGGCAGGGCGGACGTGCCGACCAGGTGGGTCGCGGGGCGGCCCCGGAAGCTGTCCCCCTCGGCAGCACAGTCGGCAAGCAGCCGCTCGCGCAGGTCCTCCGGGATCGCGGCGTACGCGTTCACGCGCTCCAGCACGGTGTCGACGTCGCTGATGGCGTACGGCGCGCCTCCCTCGCGGACCAGGTCGTTGTTCTCGGCGTCCTCGCCGTCGGACTCGTCCCAGACGTTGGCGAAGAAAGAGGCGAGCGGGGCGTCCCATCCGACGCGGACGGTACGGCCGGCGGGAGCTCCGCCGAGCGGGGTGAGGGTGTAGCTGGACAAGGTGTCTCCGGTCTGTGAGGTAGCGGTCCGGTCGGTCCGGCTCCGCCCGCACTGCCCGGACCCGTCGGGGCCGGGCAGCACGGGCTAAGTCAGCTGTGCCGGGAAGCACGGTCACACTCGGAGGAACGGCTGCCGGGTCCGTACTGACGGACGTTCAGCAGGTCCTCGCGGATCGCGACCGGGGTCCACACCCGGCCCCGGCGGCACTCGGCGCGGCGCGGGCAGTCGCTCGCCGCCTCGAACGTGCCCTCGCTGTACCGGATCGCGAGCACGGAGCCCCGAAAGGCGATCTCCCCGTACAGGTGCGTCTGGTCGATCTCGGTGGTCACCTGGGCCAGGTGGTGGGCGATGTCGCGGCCGAAGCGCAGCGCCGCCGCCTCCCACGCCCGGAACCAGGGGCTGAGGGTGTACCGCTTGCCGAGCAGGTTCAGGATCGGATCGGCCGGGGGGAGCCACTGGTTCGCGTGGGTGTCGAAGGTGCCGCAGTGGTGACAGATGCGGCGGACCGGCCGCCCCGTGCAGCCGGTCGCGAACTGCTCGCCGCAGCACGGGCAGTGGTGGTTGCGGCGTTCTTCCTGGCTGCCCGCGGGGGCGGCGCAGCCCTTGCACACGAGGTTGCTGGCCTGGGTGTTGTGCGGCCTCTGGGGCGGCGGCGGGGCGGTGCTCTGGTGGGTGGGACAGGTCGTCATCTCTACGGCTCCGTACGGGGGAAGGGCCCGGGGCGGCCGCCGGTCTCGGCGGTCCGCCCCGGGGCGGGGCGGGCAGGGTGGGTCAGCCGCGCGAGCCGCGCGGCATACCGGCCGCCGCGTTGCCGTTGGTCCGCGCCTGGCCGCTCGCGGTGCGGGCGGCCGCCGCCGTCTGCGGGCTGTTGTGCTTCTTGAAGGCTGCGGCGGCCTCGGCCTGGAGCTGCTTGACGGTTTCGGACGTGGGCATGAAGTGCCTCCGGGGGGTGTGGGTTTCGAGTGCTGCCGGTCGGGGTGCCAACCCCTCCCAACAAGAAGAACATTACCAGGTTTGAACCGGACGCGCAAGAGGTTCGGTCCGCCTCGGCCCGGAGAAGGTCAGCGGCCCAGGTGGGTGAGCTGCCCCGTCAGCCGGGGCCACAGCAGGGAGTCCCGGCCCCACTGGGGGTCAACGAGGGTGACCTGGTGGGCGTCGACGACGGCGCGCAGAGCGTCACGGTGGCACCCCTGGTAGCTCCGGCGGATGTCGCGCCGGCGGATTCGGCTGCCGAACGCGGTATGCGCCTGTCCGCCCCATGTGGTGACCACGATGTACGGGACGGGACCGGAGCGGCGGACCTGGTGGACGGAGTGCAGGAGTTCCGCATCCCGGGCGGTGCGCAGGAGTCGCTGGGCCCCGGCCGCGTCGGTGAGGCAGTCGACAGCGGCACGCTGGCACCACTGCCTCCCGTCGAACGCCGGGCCCTGGAGTCCGGGCTGAGAGCCGAGGGTCACGATCCCCGCCCGGTTCAAGGCGGCGAGCACGGGCACCAGAAGGCCGGTCTCCTCGTCGGGCCCTCCTCGGTAGGCGTCACCGGGGAGGGCTGCCAGGCCCCCCTCCAGCCACTGGGCGGTGAGTTCACCGAGGTCGTCCAGGGTCCGGGCGGCGGACCAGGCACGGGCGGCGGAGCGGGGCATGGTGCAGTCCTCTCTTCGGTGGGTCAGTGCTGGTCGAGGTGGTCCAGGGCTCGGCGGAGCAGCGGACGGTGTGCGGCGTAGAGGGTGCGTCCGGCGGCGGTGATCGCTGCGTCGAGGTGGGTGAGGGAGGTGAACGGCCACCAGTTCGCATCGATGGCGTCATCTGCGGCGAGAGCGGTGACCTGCTCGGGGAGCTGATACAGAGCGCTGGTGCTGGCGACCCAGGCGTGGTCACTGTTGCGCCAGTCGTCGACGATCTCGCGGCTCAGGATGACGGGCTGGTGGCCCGCCAGGTCGATCCCGGTCTCCTCCTGGAGCTCGCGGACAAGGGCCTTCGGCGCGGTTTCGCCGTCGTCGACCATGCCGCCCGGGATGGCCTCCACCTCGATGTCCTCTCGGGTGATCAGCAGGAGGTGCCGGTGCCGGCCGTGGCCTGCGACCACGATGGGGTCGGCGGCGGCGTTCTCGGCCCAGCGGCCGAGGTTGCGGCCGGTGCGGCCGGTGCGGCCGTGGGGGTGGAGCGGCCACCCCCGCTCGTCCAGGGCGTAGGGAACGAGCGCGTTGTCCTGCCGCTGGCGCCAGTTGGCTACGTCGGTCGGGCTGGCGGCGCCTTCGGCCCAGTCGGGCACTTCGCGGGCCAGGGAGTCCGGCCGCAGCGCGGGCGGCGTGATGTCCACCGGCGCGTACTCCGACCAGTTCACAGACCAGGCGCGCAGCGCGTCGGGGACGGTCTCGGTCTTAGGGAATGCCACGGGAATTCCTTTCCGGCCGCTGGAGGGCCGGGGTGGGAGGGCGGCCGCCGTACGGCGGCCGCCGAAGGATCGGTCAGTGGGCGGGGAGCTCAGGGACGTCGACGCTGACCGGCGCCGGGGCGTCCGGGTCGAACATCGGGGTGCCGCCCATGTGGATCACGGCACGCTGCTGGCCGAGCAGGGCGTTGCAGCGGTTGAGGAGCTGGCGGGCGTCGCGGGCCGTCTGGAGGTTGCCCCGGTACATCTCGATGTCGCGGATCGAGTACTCCAGCCACATGAAGTCAGCCTTCTGGATCGGGATGCGGACCAGGTCGGGGTCGGGCTGCATGACGGAGGCGGCGCCGGCGCTCTGGTAGAGGCGACCGATCAGCTCGGTGGTGTAGCTGCTGTGTCCGATGTCGGGGCGGGCGCGGCGGGTGCACTCGTCGGCGTGCAGCAGGATGCGCTCGAACGCCTCCATCTCGGCGAGGGTGAGGCCGACGTACTCGACGCGCGGGCGCTCGGGTTGCTGCGGGAAGGTGCCGTAGACGGTGCCGTGCGGGGTGTGGGTCACGGGGGGCTTGTTCCGGCGGAACAACATGCGGATGTCTCCTTGGTCAGTGGGCGGAGGCGGGAAGCAGCGGCTTGTCGACGTCGCGGTGCACGATGGCCGTCTCGCGGCCGGTGAGCCGGACGATCTCCTGGGTGCGGCGGGCAAGGCCGACTGAGCGGTGCCTGCCTCCGATACAGCCGTAGGCGATGGTGATGTCGCCGCCGCGGGCGGTGTCGTGGAGGTTGACCGCGAGGTAGGCGGCGACCTGGGCGAGGGGCTCGACGCCGCGCGTCGCCAGGACGTGCTCGTACACGGCCTCATCCAGGCCGGTGAGGTGCTTCAGCTCGGGGTTGTGGAACGGGTTGTAGAACAGCTCGCGAAGGTCGTAGGTGGCCACAGCGTCGGGGGCTGGGGCGTGGCCGTAGCCGAAGGAGATGATGCGGATCACGGGGTGCCTCTCGCGGTGCGGTCGGGGTTCGAGCGGGCCGGGGGCGGCGGTGCCAACCGCCGCCCCCGGGGCGGGTGTTCAGTCAGTCCAGGGGTCGGACCGTGACGTCCAGGTCGCGCGGGTCGGCGGCGGCCGCCGCCTTGAACTCGCGCAGCTCCTTGTCGCTGTGGATGGCCTTCTCATCGCTCGGAGCGCCAGTGATGGCGTTGACCTTCTGGCCAGAGCGGGAAGTGGCGGTGACGACGTACTTCGCCATGGGGCGGTGACTCCTTGATCGGTGGACACGGAGGCGGGCGGGACTGCCCGGCTCCCCTTGGCCCCGGCACCACAAGGTGTGCGCCGGGACCGCGGGCAGCCGTCAGTGCCAGGTGCACGCCGTGTCCGCGTCCATCTCGTCGGCCGCCGCCGTCAGCGCCTGCTCCAGCCGCTCCTGCCCGTCGGCATCCTGGACGTCCCCGGCCTCCTGCGCCGCTTCCTTCTCGTACATCGCGTAGGCCCCGAGGGCCCGCAGGATGCCGATGACCGGGGCGATGCCGCCGTGGCGGCTGAGCTCACCGACCGCGCGCACCAGGCTTCCGCTGCCCGCCAGCTTCTTCTCCGTCTCGCGCAGGTCCTCGGCAACCTCCTGCCAGGTGGGGCCGGGGGCGATCCACTCGGCGACGCCCTCTAGGAGGAGCGTGAGGAACTGGCCTGCGCCGTAGGCCGCCAGGGCGGGCACCAGGTCGTAGAGGTCCAGCTCGGTGCCCCGTCGTACGAAGGCGGCGACCGCGAGAAGGGGGAGGGCCCAGCGCCCGGCCGCCCCGACCACGTCGGCCACCCGGCGCACGACGGTGGCGGCACGGGCCTGGGGGCCAGAGACGCCGCGCATCGGCATCACGCAGACCATGCAGGTCAGACGGAGCGGGTTGTTATAGGTGCCGCACTGCTGGCACTGACGGTTCTTCAGGATGGGTCGGATACGCACGGGTGCCTCCGAAGCAGGGTTTCGAGTGGTGGCGTCGGCCGAGGTGCCAACCTCTCCCAACACCGACAACATTACCAGAATTGAAGCGGCCGGGCAAGGGGGGGGTGCCCGAGCCGGACGGATCTCGGTACGCGCCGCGCGTGGGGCTCCCGGTCGGAGCCCCACGGTGGGTCACTCGCCGTCGCCGTCGGAGCTGCGGTTGTCGCGGGCGAAGCGCCGGGCACTGGCGTTGTCGGCGGCCTTGATGGCGGCATGCCCGGCCTTCATCCCCTCGCGTCCCACCTCGCGCCCCATATCGAAGCCCTTGCCGACGGCCCCGGCCGTGGCGCCCACGGCGTTGACGGCCGCGGTGGCGGTGCCGGCCACCGCCGTGACGGTGTTGAGGGCGGCGACCAGTCCCCCGCCTCCGCCGCGCCGGGCCGCGGGCTGCTTTCCGCCCCGCGCTGCGGCCTTCTTGGCGGCGAACGCAGAGGAGGCGGTACCGGCAGGCGCGGCCTTGGCGGCCGGGCCGCGCCTGCCCTCCAGCACCTTTCCCCCGGGCAGGGTCACCCGGAAGCGTTTGTTGGGGTCGAACTTCTCGGTGATGGTCTTCACCATGGCGGGGGTGATCACCTCGACGGCGAAGAAGCATTTCACCTTCCTGCCGCCGTCCCTTCCCGGGTGCTTTTCTCCGCAGGACGCCATGACGGCCGTCCCGGACACCAGCAGATTCAGGCGGCGCGGAGCCGGGGCGTTCTCCCGCCCGGGACAGCGGACGGCGACTCCGCCGAGAGTCAGGGCTCCGCGGAGATTCAGTGAGGCAGTAGTCATGTGGACGGTTCTCCTTACTTGTTGGTGGCGATGGCGGTTGCGGTGGCGGTGACCTTGCCTCCGAGGACCGTGCGGCCGGTCGCGGTCGCGGTGGCCTCGGCGGTGGTGCTCCCGCCGCCCCCGCGACGGCGGGAGCCGGACGAGAGACCGCGGACGACGAACGCGACGACCGTGACGGCCACGGCGAAGGCCATGAGCGTGTAGGCCAGCGCCTTGAGCCAGGGGCCGGCCAGCGACAGCCCGTACCCGGCGAGGGCGGCGCTGCCGGAGGCGGACCAGATCAGCAGGGCCGCGGTCTTGGCCCAGGCCGGTATCGGCTGCCGGGCCGGGGCAAGGGGCACCAGATCGGCCCGGGGGCGGACGTAAGCCCACTGCTGCTCACCGCCGGGAAGCGTGACCAGCTCGGCCCCCGGAAGGGGCATCTCCGCCGCGGCCGGGCGGGGCTGGGCGTACGGGGCGACCGGTGCGGCACCCCGGGGGGCCTGGGTGATCGTGTAGACGGTCTCCGGGTCGTTGCGGGCGGGGTGGGTCATGATCGGGGGCACTCCTCGGGGAAGATCATTTGTGATGGTTTGGGGGGTGGCCACAACCTGGGACACGCGACGTCCTCGCAGGTCAGGGGGGTGGCCACCCCTGGGACGCCGGACCGGCGGTCCTGGGACGCGTCCCAGGACCGGGGCCGGGTGTCCTACGGCCGGGCCAGGCCCTGACCTGCACGGATACCGGGCGGCCTAGGGCCTGGCCTAGGGGTTATTTGTGGATCTTCCGGGCGGCCTCGTGGGCGGCCTCGACGTGCTTCAGGAGGTAGCCACGAACCCGTACCTGCCCTTCGCCGACCCGCCAGCGCTTGGGCTCCAGCTCGACGCCCGTGCCGTCGAGCTGCTCGTCGAGCCGCGCACCGAGGTCCTTGCCGAACCGGCCCTCGTACGTGGCGTCGTCCTCGTCGTCCTTCTGGGCCCACTGGTCGGCGCTCCAGGCCGCGAAAGCGGCGCGCACGTCCGCGAGCGGCACCCGGTCGGCGCCCTCCTCGAAGGCCCCGAGCAGCACGTCCAGCACCGTCGCGTCCGCAGCCGCCTGCCCGGGGCGCCCCGGCTTGCCGCGCCCGCCGGGGCCGCCGGCCGCAGAGGACAGCCCGGTCATCTGCACCAGGTACGCCTCGATCGGGTCGTCCCACTGGCCCGGCAGCCGTCCGGCCGCGCGCCGCAGCTCCCAGCCGACGGCGATGATCTCGGACGCCTCCCCCGCGTCCTCCTCGTCGATGAGGAAGGAGCGGGCGAGCTCCTCGGCGATGCCGTCCATGTCGAGCCAGCCCAGGCCCCGCTTGTCCCGGGGGATGTCATGGGCCCGCATCCCCCGGCCGGTGGCGCCCTTGCCCAGGATCGCGTTCGTGCCGTCCGCGTCGGCGGTCCGCTGTGCCCACCTGCCGGTCATGTTGCCGCGCAGGCCCGCGGGGATGACCTCGACCTCCGGGTGCTGGGTGGCCACCACCAGGAGGACGCCCAGACCGGCGCCGACGCTGGAAAGGAATTCCAGCCGCGAGAGGCGCGCTGCCGCGCCCGGCACGCTCTTGCGGGTATACGTCGCCAATTCGTCAATGATGAGAATTTCGATGCTGAGCTTCTTGAGCAGCTTCGCCGTCATCTTCGACTCGCCGAGCGAGGCCAGCAGGTCCTCGCGCCGCTCGATCTCCGCCTCGTAGGCGTCCAGCAGGAAATCCAGCCGGTTGCGGTCGCGGCCGAACATGGTCGCGGCGATCGGCGCATAGACGAGGTGCTCGCCGGTCGGCTTTCCGTCAACAATCCGGACGTTGATCCGGGGGTCCAGTGCCAGCGCGCAGATCAGGTTCCGCAGCGCCATGCCCTTACCGGTCCGGGTCGCCCCGCCGATCAGCAGCATGATGTCGCGGATCGTCAGCCGCCGGGTCTCCCCGCGCTTGTTGTAGGCGATCGGCGCGCCGTCGTTCCACAGGTCCAGGGGGGTGCTCTGGCCCAGCAGCGGGGAACGGCGCACCGTCTCGAACGGGTCAGAGGTCGCGATCCAGAAGCTGCACCGGGTCGGATGGCCGTCCTGCTGGATGTCGAGCCAGTTCTCATCAACCTGAAGCGCACCGGCAATGCCCTCGCGCTGCTCGATGAGCTTGGAGACGGTCACGTGCGCGGGCAGCTTGAACACGCACTGCGAGGCGTTGATGTCGGCCCGCTGGATGAGGCCGACCAGCTGGATCTCGTCGTCCTCCTTGAACGACGGGACTGCGATCCGCAGCGCCTGGTTGATCTGCGCATCGGTCAACGGAGCGTCCTCTTCGAGCGCGGCCGGCTCGAAGACCACGAAGTCGTTGCCACGGCGGCGCAGTTCACGCGCACCGCACGCGTACATGACGCCGATGACCGGGATCAGGGCGGGGAAGGCCATGGCCACGCCCCACACCTCCGCGATGCCGACAACGGCGGCGATGTAGGACGTGAAGCCGGTGGCGGACAGGACCGTCAGGTTCTCGCGGCGGCGGGCCCTGGCGACCTGCCTGCGCTCGCCGCGGAGCTGGGCGACGTCGCTGTTGTCGGCGAAGCCCTTCTTCTTCTTCGCCTCGCGCTTGGCCTCGTCGATGTCGGCGCCGTACTCGGTGGCGAGCAGGTACCCCCACGCCGCGCCGAGCTCGGCCCACACCCCGATGGACGACAGCTTGACGATCCGCCAGACGTACACCGGGCTGTGCGCGACGTGGAACCCGGCGGCGTGCGCGAGGACCTCGCCCCGGTGGGCCCACACGTCGGGGTTGGTGAGGGAGGCGGGGACCAGGGCGCGCAGCCCCCGGCGGCGCTCGTCGTCCAGCTGCTCGATGACGACGTCCTGGCCGTCGACCTCGGCGGACAGCCGGACAGTTCCGGTACGGGCGTCGGCGACCCCGGCGGAGCTGCTGAGGGCCTCGGCGCGGGCGGCCTTCTTCAGGTTGGCGAGGCTCTCCGGCGGCAGCCGCTTCGTCATGTCAATGACCTGTCCGCTCGGTGCGGAGTGGTCGGTGGCCTGGGTCATGATGGGTGGTGCTCCTCTCTGTTGGGGGGCGGGGGCCCGGCCGGGTCGCGTCAACTTCTCCGGCCGGGCCCCGTGGTGTTTCGCGGGTGGTGGGACTACTTGCTGTCGGTCTTCTTCTTGCCGAGCTTCTTCGTCGCCCTGGCGGCCCTCTTGGCCCCGCCCGCGAGCCAGCCCGGCAGCCGCGCCAGGCACATGACCACGAGGAAGACGACGACGGCGGCGATGGCGGCCCGCTCCAGCGGCCAGCCGTAGTTCTTGGGCAGCACCCACACGGCGGTGATGCCGGCGGGGGCGGCGATGATCAGCAGGGGCGAGACGTTGCGTGCCGGGGTTCCGCTCATGCGCTGGCCTCCAGTTCCTCGTTGGTGTCGGTGGTCTTCTCCGCGTCTGCGCGGGCCTTCTCGATCGCCTCGGCCATCGCCTCGGCGAAGCCGGGTTCCGCCTCCACCAGGGCCAACAGGTCGGGCCCGGCCTGGCGCCGGATACCGACCCGATCCGCGAGCGTGTAGGGGGAGAAGTAGCCGTTCCCGGTCTTGCGTCGCGGGTCGGTCGCGGCGTCGTACGCCAGTTCCCGGGCGATCTCGAAGGCGCGTTCCACGTGCGGCCGCAGCTTGCGTTCCGCGCGTGCCGAACCGTTCCCGCCGGCCGACTTGCGGCTGTTCCCGGTCTCGTCGGAGGCGTTCCGCTCAGCGGGTTCCGTGCCGTTCCCGGACGGGGTGCCAGGGGCCGACTCCCCAGGCGGGAACTGAATTTCTGCCTCCTCGGAACGGTCGGCCGCATCCTCGGAACCGGCCCCCGGGCGGGGTACGGGAACCCACTCGCCACCCACCCAGGGCAGGCCCTGGTACATCTGGGAACTGAGCCGCGCAGCGGCCTTCTGTTCCTCCTCGATCGCCCGGTACCGGAACTCATCGGCCCATGCGCGGGCCTCCTCGGCACGCCACTGCGCGGCTTCGGCGGAACGCTCCGCGATGGCCGACTCGGCTGCGGTTGCCTGCCGGGCCCGTTCCAGCGACTTGAGCTTGCGCCGGGTCGTCCAGGTACGGGCCCGGCCCAGCCGTGCCTCGGCCCGACGCTGGCGGCGCACCCGTGCGGCGGTCGTTCCCGGCTCGCCGCCGTGGTGGGACTGCCATGCCTGGTCCCATGCCTGCTGCACGCTGATCGACTTGCGGTACGGGGCCCGGATGCGCCAGGCGGTGAGCGAGACCATGGGGTGGGCGATCCACCGGGCGAACTGCTCGCGCACCTCGGCGGCCGTGCGGCCGCTCTGCGTGTGCTGGAGCAGGCCGACGATCATCTCGAAGGCGACGACACCGGCGAGCGAGGCGAGCGCGTTGACCTGCCCGGCCGACGCGCTCGGGGAGTGGACCAGGTTGAGGCTCGCCGCGATCAGTGCGGAGACGGCGGTCATCAGCCGGTAGCGGCCTGCCGGTGCCCCGCGGCGGACAGCGAGGATCGTCAAGGAGGCGGAGGTCCAGGTCAGACCCTCGACCACACCGGGCACGACCCAGGACCGGTCACCCAGGTCCGCGCGCATGGCCTCCGCCTGGGCCGGCCACGCGATCCAGACGGATGCCACGATCAGCGCCGCGACGGCCAACACCGCCACGATCACGGGAAGCGCGTGGACCAAGCCCTTGCCGCGCCCCTTCCACTTCTGCACGTTCTCCTTGCGGATACGTGCCTTCTCCGCCCGCCGGGCCTGGCGGCGCTGCTGCTCGGCCTTCTCCCGCTTCTGCTCGACGGTCAGGCTGCGTTCCTTGACGTCGAGCCCGGCGAGCTTCTCCGTCTTGTTGGCCTCGGCCTCGGCCTGCTTGGCGCGGGCCCCGGCCTGCTTGGCGGCGGCCTTCCCGACCGTGCGGCGGTCGGTGCGGGTCATCAGGGGGGTGTCGTTCTCGGTCTCGGTGCGGGGTTCGGTGAGGGTCATCGGGCAGTGATCTCCTGAGCGCGGGGGGTGGCGGCTCGTACGGGGGCGGGGTTCTGGGAGGCGTAGACCCGGGTGCACCGGCCCAGCTCGTGGGCCTCGTCGCGGTCGGCCAGGTGGTGGTCGTCCAGGGCCGCGCGGGTCAGCGGGAGCGTGCAAATGGTCCTCATGTCGTCACCGCCCGGTCGGAGCTGCGGGCGGCTGCGGCGTTGATCGCGCGACGGGCCATGAGGATCACGCCGATCGCTGCGGCGACGACCGTGACGGCGGCCGCGACGGCGAGGAGCGCGACGGCTGCGGCGCCGACCACGATCAGAAACAGCGGGACGACCAGGAGGAACAGGCCGGTGTTGAGCTGATCCAGCTGGCCGAGGAAGAACCGGGAAAAGTCGTTGACGGCGTCGATGGTGCGGGCGTTGAAGTTCACGCGGCCCACCCCCCGGCGAACTCGTCGTCGCTCAGCAGGGGGGCGGTGGGGATCTGCTCGGCGTGCTCCAGCTCGTCGACGACGGCGAGCAGCGCCGGGCTCGGGGCCGCGGTACGGCGGCGGGCGGTAAGGGCGTCCGGGTCGTCCAGGTCCAGCAGCAGCATGGTGACGAACTCGATGTGCGCCCCGCGCTTGCGGGAGGAGTCGGCCGGGCGGCCGAGGAAGAAGTGTTCCGGCTGTCCGGTCAGCGCGGACAGCGCGTGCAGCGCGGCCCCGTACGGGGGCCTAGAGACAGGGGTATGCATGGACATGCGAATGCCTTTCGGTGTGCGGGTTCGAGAAGGTCGAAAAGGAGTGCCACCTCCGAGACGACCCACGGACAAGAACAGGAACGGGCGCTGCGCGCTGCGGTTCTGCTCTCTCCGACGTCACAAACACTACCCCGTGAACCCTTGAAGTTCAAGGGTTCACGGGGTAGTTTTCGAGTTGTCCCCAGCCAAGAGAAAGGACCGACTTTTGAAAGAAGCACTCCGTGAGCGGCGGTCCGGTACGGCCCAGCCGGCAGGAACCTCTAGTCTCTTGAGGTCATCAAGTTCAAGGTTTAAGAGGAGAGCGATGCCGCCGTCAGCCAAGGGCGCAGCCGAGCCCGACGGGCTCAGGCCGAAATGGGTCCCGCTGCGCAAGGACCACTACACCGACTTGGCGGACCTGGCCCGGGACCTACAAGACGCACGCAACAGCAAGGTGGAGCGGATCACGGAGAACACCCTGATCCGGGTGGCAATCGACCTCATTACTGCTCACCCTGAGCTCTTGGCCGGTGACACCGAAGAGGACATCCGCACAGGGGCCCTAAAACGGCTCCATGCCTGGTCCAATGCCGCAGCCGAGAAGGCAGCGGGCGGGCTGCACGAATGACCTCTCGGCAGTGCGGTCACCGCGAGTGGCTTCCATCCCTGCCCAGGGAGACCAGGCGCAGCACCTCCGCCGTCCACCCGGGCGGACCAGCAAACAGCAGCTGAAACGCCTGGTGGCCGCCCCGACGTACGGAACGGCCACCAATCCGACTCTGGCCGAGTCATCGCCCCCAAGGGGGCAAGACCCACACCCACCAAGGTGGGGCCTCGCTCGCGTGTACCACCACGCCAGCAGCGCCAGGATAAGCGCGGCCGTGCTGCAACACCACGTTGATCACGCCAGTCGCCCTCTTCCGGCCACGAGGCTCCCCGAGCACCCATAAGGGGAAGCCCTTCATGCCGTTCGAGCACCACCTGTCTCTCCGTCCGCACCCGCGCGGCTTTGGAGCGACCGCATGACCGATGAGCCCTCTTTCGACGACGAGATCGAAGTCATGAGCTCTGACGCACCGCTTCCATGGTCCATGGTCCCGGAGTGGATCACTTACTCCGATCTGAAGCCTGCGCAGCGCGATTTCTACACAGTTCTCGCCTCCTGCGTGAACCACAGCGAATCGCACAACCGAGTCTGGCCCGCAGGGCCCGAACTCGCCGACGCCATGAAGATCAAGAACCCAGACCAGCTAAAGCCCTACCGCGAGGCCCTCCAGTCCATCGGCGCCGTAGTCATCACGGAGAAGCGCTACGCGAACAAGATGCGACGCCGGTACGTCTACGACGTCCGGTACCACCCGCCGGAGGGCTACACCGGACCCAGGTCCCGCCAGGAGTGGCTGTCTCGAAGGAAGCAACGTCTTGCTGCGGCAGCTGCGGCCGAGACCGCCGACACGGCAGCCTTCGAGGCAGCCAATTCGAGAGAAACCGCAGGTCAGAGCCGTACCTCTAAAAATAGAGGGGCCGTCGTGGCCGGTACCCCTAAAAATGGGGGGGCCCCTGCCGTTGGAAATGGTGGGACCGGTACCGCTGAAAACAGGGGTGCAAAACCAGACCAACAGAAACCAGACCAACAGAAACCAGATTCGGCGCTTGCAGCGCGTAGCGCTGGTGACGGCCGGAGGCCCTCTACAGGTAGTAGCGCGCGCGGGACGTCGAGCGGCTCCGCCGCGGCTGACGGCGCAGGAGCGCCGAACCGGAAGTCGGCTCGATCTGGCAGGGAGGTGCTGGTCACGCCCGAGGTCCAGTGCGTCCTCGAAGGCTTTCCGGACGCACTTCGGGAAGCGCTGGTTCGCAAAGTCCGCTCCGACCGGCCGAAGACCGTGGTCCGGGCCATCGAGGAGCAGTTGGCCGGGGGTGGCCTCGGCCGGGCCAAGATGCTCGGCAACCGGGTCGCCCGTCGCTGGGTGACGCACGGCTACACCAAGCACAACGCCGCAGGAACACTGAACAGCCCGGTCGGTGCGACCGTCGCCATGCTCCAGCCGGGGCCGTGCCCCGAACCCCGCTGCGAGGACGGCGAACTCGACGATGGCAACCCCTGCCGCAGCTGCATCGAGCGGGAGAAGGACCGCCGCGCCGACAAGGAGCGGGAGCGGAAGCTGCGGGCTCAGGCGAAGGAAACCGAGTCCCGGCGCCGGGCCTGCCCGTACTGCAAAGAGGACCGTGGCAGCAACGGCCAGCCGTGCACCGAGTGCCTCAAAGCCATCGACTCCTGGACCCGAGACACCGGCCGCTTCGTCCAGCAGGCACTGGACGACCACCGGCGGACCGGCGGGACCGACCAAACCGTGACCGAGTTCCGAGCTCACATGACCGCAGAAATCGAGCAGGCCGCTCAAAAAACAGCCGGAGGAGGAGCTTCCCCGTTCGCACAGGCGTTGGTGGCCCGGCAGGTCGCCAGCAACTTCGCCGCGATCGAACACCGCGCCGCTCTTGCTGCACGTGCCGACCGCCCTGACCACCCACCGGTGGTAGCTGTCCCGGCGCAAGCCACCTGGGACGGCGAGCGCTGCCCGGGGCCCGACAACACTGGTTGCCCCCACGACAAGCCCGCCCTGGGCACCGACGGCCTGTGTGGACGATGCCGCATCGAAGTGGTGAAGAAGGAATCCGCGCAGGTCAGTTGAGACCATGAGTGGCCCCCGGCGGACTTCGCCGGGGGCCACTCATGTCCGCGGGCAAGCAGGCGCCTTACGGCGCGTTTCCCGATCGCTAGGCCAGTCGGACCCACTCCCCGTCGTACGGGCCAGGGGCCGGCAGGCGGCTCCGCCGCGATCAACGGCGCGAGCGCCTCAAGAAGTTCCCTCGTCGAATCAGGACCGCAAACAACTGACCAAGATCCGAAAGCGAGGCTCCAGGCCCAGCCACCCCCTTCAGTAGCCAGCCGCTTTTACGTTCAGCTGACCCGCAGGTGCGGCCGGCCTGTCACGAAACCCGCTTGGGATCGCAGCGTGGAGAACCTGCGGTCCAGTCCCGGGGGCCAGCCCCACGGACCCCCGCCAGCGCCAAGGGCGCGCTGGACCGCCCACCCCTGGGGGGCGCCTCCCCCCAGACCCCCCACCAGCGCCTTTCGGCTGCGCTGGACCAGCCACTGCCGCCTGCCCTGCGCGACACTCCGCTGCGCTCCGTGTCACGCACCACTCGGGCCCCAGGGGGCCCTCCCTGGACAGTTGCCCCGGAGTCAGTGGCTGAACTGAGTGGTGGGCCGGGGGGATTCCTTCGCCGCGTCGTTACCCGCCTGCACCGTCGTAGTGACCGCGAGGGGCTGAGGTCGAGGAGGGCCAGGAGCGGCCGGAGCAGGTGGGAAGAATTTCGGGCTGACTCAGGTCGGTGAGGGAAAGACGGCTGGTAAGGAGGAATCGGGGGATGCTGTTGTCGCGCGGCGGAGCCGCCTCCCCCGCCCTGGCGATCAACCACGGGAGGGTGACCGTCGACCGGTGCAGGTGAACGCGCCACGGGCGCCTCCTCCGCCGCACGTCGCCACCGGCCTCTACTACGTAGTTAGAGGCAAAGATCGTTTCCGCAGGTCAGAGCGTTTCTGTCTGTACGTTCCGCGACAGACGAATGTAAGAATCTGCATCACGCTTCCCGATTTCGGGAAACGGTCCCTGCTGGTCTCGACACACCGAGGTTCTTCAATGGCGTTTCCCGATTCCGGGAAGGGTGTGTAGGGTGGCGCCCATCGATTCCCGTACATGGGAAAGTCCGAGGTGGGAGGCTATGGGAAGGCGCAACGGAGTCGTTCGCGATTCTGGCGAACTCGTTCAGATCGACATGCTCCCCGGCTTCGAGGACGAGCAGCCCGCGAAGAAGCCCGTCCGGTACAGCTGGCGCGGCCGCCACGTGAACGTCTCCAAGGAGATGGGTGCGGCGGTGTGGTGCAAGGACTCGGGCTACGACCGCAACGACCGTGATGTGCTCGGCTTCTACCTCTTCAACACGGGCGAGAAGGCGGCCCGCCTGGAGATGACCTTCGACCAGATCGGGCAGAAGCTCGGAATGAACCCCCGGGCGGTCTCGAAGTCGGTCAAGAAGCTCCACACCGGCGGTTTCCTCCTGGAAGCTGGCACGATGGCCAAGGTCAAGCTGTACCGCCTGAATGGGCGCTTCGGATACGACGGACCTGCCGAAGAGCAGGTGAAGGCCGTGGCGGACATGAGGCATCCTGTAGTGAAGGCACCCGAGCCGGAGTCCGCCAAGTCGCGGCCCCCCAAGGAGGTCCAGTGATGAGCTCCCCGGCTGAGCAGTTCGAAGCCGAATACTGGCTCACCCGCGAGCAGCTGCACGAGCTGCTGTGCAAGTCGGGGGACCTGCCCGCCGCCGCGTCCAAGATCCTGATGTACGTCGCGACCGCGGTCCCCCTCGGTGAGCGTGTCGACGAGTCCGCTTCTGCCGTCGGCGCACAGGTCGGCATGAGCACCTCGGCCACCTCCCGGGCAGTGAACGCCCTTCTCGCGGACACGTGGCTGGAGCCCGCCGGCCGCGTCGTCGGAGTGCAGACCTACCGGCTCGGTGCGGCGGTGTACCTCGCTCTCGGGATCTCTGCGACGGGAGCCCCGGACGACCAGGCGCACCGCCCCCTTGCGACCGTCCGGCATCTTCCGGTGCCCACGCCGACTTCCTGACCGACGTACTTCCGAAGGGCCCCGCCTCAACTCCGAGGCGGGGCCCTTCGCACACCGCTCTGATCGGGGTCCGTTGGCTGCAACCAACGGACCCCGATGGGTCGGCCGAGCGTGTTGGCTGAAGCCAACAACGTCGTACCGGCCGCGCCCTACCCTGTAGAAGCCCCGACCGAAGGGAACCCCGTGGAGCACCTGCCCGCTTTGCCGAAGCCGGTCGTCGAAATCCATGACGAGATGGAGGATGTGCTGGCGGCCGTCGACCGCGAGCTCCAGGCCGTGAGAGCCGCAGCGGCACCCCGCGAGCTGACCGGGAGTGAGCTGCTGAGGGAGCTCGCCCGCCGTGGCCGGAGCAAGGCGACTTCGCCGTACGAGCGGTGGATGGCGTCCGGGGATGCGCACCGCATGAGCGACTTCGACTAGCCCCGCCCGCGGCCGCCGCTCTCGCTGCGGCATGCTCTCCAAGGCCCGTCTCCCACCCCTCCGGGAGGCGGGCCTTCGGCGTACCCCTTCACCGAGCTCCCGGAACCCCGCATAGCCGGACTGGGGATAATTAACCTCCGCGCCCGATACTCCTCCCTCGGGTCCGTGGGCCCTACTGGGCCCACTCCCCCTCGGGACACCCAGGCCGACGTGCCGCGAGGAGCCCCCGCGACGTAGTAGCGGCGTCTCCGGCCTGGGTTGGGTCGGGCAGTGCCGATGGGCACCGGGCCCCGGCCCATCGACCACGGCGCTGCACTTTTTGAGCGGAGCGGTCCACCGCTCAGCTCTGTAAAGCGCCCGAGGTTAATTATCCCCCTGTCTTGAGAGTGCGCGCCCAAGGGCGCGCGAAAGAGGGGCGGATGGGTGGGGCGGGGCCGTGGCCGGTGCCGGAGGGCCTGCGCGCGCCGTACGGGGCCGAGCAGGCCCCGCCCCACCCATCCGCGCTGCTTCTCGTCCGTGCTCCCCTGACCCGCCGTTGCAGACTGCGGACCGTGGGGCGAGGGGTACAGACCCAAAGGACGCGCTCCGCGCGGCGACAGAAGAAGCAAGGCGCCGTATCGGTGCAGGTCCTGATGCATCCTCGGGTCCCAAACCCCCTACAGGAGAGCCTGATGTGGCCTCTGACGCGCGCGCAGCGCCTTCGTGGCCCCATTCCGCGCCGCAGGACCTGCCGGGCGCTCTGAGGGGCGTGTGCGGCCTCGGTGGCGAATGGGGTTCCCCGAGGGGCGGGCCGTGGTCGACCGGCCCCCAACCACCCGGGGTCAGCGTCAACGAAACAGTGACAAGGCCCCACTCGTACGCGCGACTGTTGCGTGTCCGGCGACGGCGGCGGCCGCGGAACCGGCACGGTGATCACATGACTCCCCGTCTGCACCGGACGCTGCTGGCCGCGGCCCTGCTCCTCGTCGGCACCACCATGACCGGCTGCGTCTCGGTGCCCTCCGCGCCCGCCCGCGCTGCAACGGCCGCCCCGGCGCCACGCCCTCAGCAGGTCCGGGCCGTGCCCGCCTGGCCCACCCCCGTGGAGCCGAGCACGCACTCCACCCTTGAAGCCACCGGCCCCCGCGCACCCGCGAAGGCCCCCTCAACTCGAACTCCCCCGGCCCCGGCGGCAGGGGCGAACCGTCCTGCGGCAGAGCGGAACGGCGACCGGCCCCGCACTCCCCCGCGCCGCAAGACTTCTCCTCGCAGGACCTCGCACGAACGCCCCTCTGGGCCTCGCCGGGGTTCCGCCTCGACCCGGCGCCCCGCCCCCAAGGCTGCCCGGCCACCCTCCAAAGCGGTCCGGCCCGCCGCCCCGCAGACTTCCCAGCCCCGTCGGCGGCCGCGCACCACGTACAACCCCGGCATCATCTGCTCGTGGGGCGCCGGGGCCGGGCTCGACCCGGCCACGGTCGCCGCCTGCCGGAAGCAGCACGGCGGCTGACGCGCTGCCACACAGGTCAACCCGCCCGCCCTTGGCCCCGGGCCTGCGGTACGGCCCGGGGTGCAGGAGCTGGGTCGCAAGAAGCACCACCGAAGGGCTCGTGTTCAACCGCAATGCGCGAATGCTCGCGGTCCGTTCCTTCATCGGCTGCCCTGAGCGGTACTTGGCGCCCCTACGGGCACCCGGCGGCTCCCACAGGGGGTATCAGGCTGGAGCTGGGCCGTTGTAGACACTGACAAGGGTCCCGTCTGCTCGCAGCAGACCGATCGCCCTCAACTTTTTCAGTGCCTCGTCGACCTGGTCAGACTCAAGATGAAGCTGGGTGGCGATCTCGTCCAGTGGCTGCTGCTCCTGGGCGGTCGGCTGGCACAGGAGCCAGAAGATGACGTCTCGCTCGGCACTGCCGATGCCGGCGCTCAGGAGCTTGCCGTACAGCGTGGTGTCCCACGTCACGTGCTTGCAGCCGGGCAGATCGGCCAGAGTGGGCAACGTGGTACACACCCTGGCTTCCAGTTCTTCGAGAAAGGTGAGGCACGGGGCGAACTCAGCGGAGTCCTCTGTCAGATCACGGGCCATCATCTCGGCACACAGCCCGTTGAGAGCAGTTCGCAGGCTCACCAGGACGGTCCTCACTGCCTGCGGCTGTCTTGCGGTGGCCAGGCCGGGGTACTTTTTCGTCGGCTCGTACGCCTCACCCACGCGCCGCACAGCGACCTGGACGAACGAAGCGGTCTCGTAGAGCTTCTCGTCAGGGTTGCCGGAAGTGAGGAGAGGGCTGTAGTCGGCGCCGTCGGCGTCTTTCGACATCTGATTGCCGATGCCGAGGGCTCGCATTCCGTAGCTCTGGGTCAGCAGCTCCATCGCGTGGACCAGAGTGCGGCTGGCGTTCACAAGGGACTGAGTCATGCGACGTACGGTGCCCTGACGCTCTTTGGCTGTGGCCCCATTCCCTTCGGCTGTCAGGGCCTGGTGTTCGGGCCCAAGGTTCTCGAAGGCGGTCAGCAAAGCCGCGGCGGCGGTACGGAGACCGTCGTCTTCTGCGGGGTACTCGGTCAGCTCGGCCATCGTCATCCGATCCGTTCAGGCGACGCACGCTCGCGTCGCCGCATGCGACGGCGCGCCCATCGGTCGCGCCGTCGCGTACAACTACGGCCGGGCCCGGATGGGCACGGGCGCAGTCAGGCAGGAATCACCCGTCCGGGACTGTCTGTTGCCGCCTGCTCGGTGCCCGACGGTGGGGGCGACCGAGGTGAGCCCAGACGTCGCCAGTACTTGATCTTGGACGCTTCGGACATGCGACGCGATCACGAGACGATGGCACCCGGCGCCTGTCCACCCGCGCCCCCGCGCTGAGGCGGTCTGGACGAACCGTGCGGGTAAATCGTCTATCTACCCGCACCATCCGAACACCCGGCGGCGGCCGGTACGGCCCCGCTACGCTGCCCGGCATGACGCAGAACACCACCAGCGGCCCGACCTCCGTCGAGAGCATCGAGACGGCGCTGAATGCGCTCGGCCTGCGCCTTGAGGGCGGGGCGTGGGACAGTCCAGCCATCGCGGCCGGGCAGCTCTTGGCCGTCGCCGAACTCATCGCCCAGACACACGGCCACGAAGCGGGCCAGAAGGCCCTAAGCGAGCAGATGGCCGATCCGGACAACATCACGCCGCTCGGCGCGCTGGAGGCCATCTCCCTCGCCGGGCGCACCGGCCGCGACGAGGTCCTGCACGGCTACTACGGCACGATCGTCGCCCTCGGCAGCGCCATGGACATCGGCACCTCGGACCTGCGCGGCGGACTCCTCGAAACCCGCCTAGCCCGCACCCTGGGACAGGTCGAGAACTCCATGCATGACGTCAGCACGCTCACCGCCGCGCTGACAACGGCGCTGGAAGAAGTCGGCCGGCTGCGCAGGCTGGACAACGCCTTGTGAACGCCTGACGAGAACCGCGTCAACGCGCTCCCGGTTGCAGCCTGCGCTGAACGGACCGAGCGCCACACCCACCAGGATCGAGTACTGACGGCTTTTGGGCTTACCTCGGCGCTACCCCACGGTCACCCCGACGGGGACGCCGTGGTGCCCGCTCCGTCGAAACGGGTCAGCGCACGGCACACGTCGCACGGTGACGCTTCCGGGTCCACCCGCAGCAGCTTCGCGGCCAGCTCCGTGTCCATGACGACCCCGGTCCGCCCGTGGATCGCCCAGCACCCCGGCTCATGGACCCGCAGCCCCCGGCCGATCGGCATCACCTCCGCGACCCACCGGCCCTCGCCGGTGTCGGCGGGCGCCGTTTCCGCGGCAGGCCCGGCCCGTGGCGCCTGCGGGGCCAGCTGTGCCGCCCCGTCGTCCCGGCGCACGAAGCGAAGCCGCGGGACCGCTTCGTACGTTGCCCCCCGAACGCGACGCACACGGCCGCTCGGGGCGTCCATCTCCAGGACCTGGACCTCGATGCCGTCGTGGCCGGTGCGGGACGTACTCCCCCAGACCTCGATGCCGACCCGGGCCACCCACTGGCCCTGATCGGTCTGCCGCCACCGGATCAGCCGCCCTTGCACCACCCCCGTGCCATTGGGGAGCAACACCTCCACCGGAGGCAGCGCGGGCCCCGGCGACGTCGCGAGCGCGACGCCGTTCCGCTCCCTGCGCCCTGGAGGCACCCGCCGATCCGACACACTCCAAGAATCGGGCATGCGTTCGATTAGGGCAAACAAGCACCCCTTGCGGACACTTTCGGCGATACCTCGCCACCCGGATGTGTAATACGCATTGCCCCGAGAACCTGCGCCTCCAGATGATGCGCGCCTGGAATGCAGCGTTCTGACTGGCACCCCAACACGGCGGGGATTCGCCCTGTACGGGCGTCGCCGGTTCGGTACGCTTGCTGCGGGCATCGCGTAGGCCCAAGCCCGCTTTTCCGGCCCATGACCGGAGGAGCACCGCGGCAAAGGTGCCAGGGTCCTCGGGACCTGGTCAGCTCTCCGGTCTCCGGTCAGCGCGCCAGCGCACGAATGTTCTTCACCGTCGTCTTCGACGACCACCTCCGCCGTGCGCTGCTCACCGTGCGCGCCGGGTCATGGGTCCGCGCCGCGCCGAAACGAGTCAGCTGTGCCGAAGAACGTGAAGAACCGCCGTAAGAGCCACGCCGAGCGTGAGCGCATCAAGCAGAAGAAGGCCGCCAGCGGCGCCTCGTACACCTCCGCCCAGTCGGGCACCGCACATCGCCACCTGGGCCCGGAGATCGGCCCCGTCGACAGTTCCGGGTTCGGTGCCGACCGGCGGGCCGACATGAGCACCGCCTCCGCGCTGATCGGCGCATGTATCGAGCAGTGCAAGCCGTGCCAGGCCAGCCTCGCGGACAAGGTCCTGAGCGGGGACCGGCTCGTCATCGCCAGCCTGGCCGGCAGCGTCTACTCCCTGCTGCCCTCCCCTGGCTTCGCGGCCTCCCCCACCACCCAGCGCTTCCACTCCGTGGCCAGGGGAAGCGGTCGCAGCGGTGATGGCAGTGAGGTCCTCGCGATGGTCGAGGCCCTGACGGCGGAGGACCTGGAGTCCTTGCTGGAGGACACCCTGGACGTGTGGGCGGCCGCCGCGCCGCCGCGTCCGGAGCCCGCGGCCGCCACCCCGGCCGGAGGTGCGGAACCGGACGCGGAGGAACTGCGCCGCTACACCGGGGCGGGCGCCACCGCTTACCTGATGAGTGCGGGCGCCGACCAGCTGCTGAGCGCGCAGGAGATGGCGGAGCTGCCCCTGCACGCGGAGAAGTCCGAGGCCGCGGGCGATCCGGTGGTCTGCTTCCTGTGTGACGCGGCGATCGACGTGACCGCCGAACCCGAGGTCCACATCGGCCTCACCACTCGCACCCTGTCCATCGACGGCCGATCGCTCGACACGGTGCAGCCGGTATGGACGCACCCGGCATGCGGGCGGGCGCGGATCTGGGCGTGGTCGGAGCTGATGGCCGCACGGCAGAGCCGGGGCCTCTACGTCAGTCCAGAGGACCGGCAGCCGGAGCCGGCGAGGGGACTGAAGGGACCGAAGAACGCGGACTACACGCACTTCAGTCTCGCCCGCAATCCGGGCGGCGGCGGGATGGTGCCGGTGGTGCTCGTGGAGCCGGGCGAGCCCGACGAACACGGGATCGAGGGCTATCTGGCGGCCCGGCTGTCCGAGGGGTTCAAGCCGGTCGACCTGACCGGGGGCGAGCCCTTTCCGGTGCTCACCGGATGGCATCTGCGGTGCGAGCGGGGCCGGATGGTGTCGGTGATGCGGGCAGGCGCCGGGGCCTGGTACCGGCAGGAAGGCGGGTACGCGACGCCCGGCAAGTGGCGGCAGGCCGCCCGTACCCAGGGCCAGGCGCTACTCCTGGTCGTGCCCGCCGGCAGTGTGGGCGAACGGCAGGGCGACGACTGGCTGGCGGCGATGAACCGTACCGCCGGGGCCGGTCACCTCCTCGGCGGTCTCGTCGCGGTCCGCGGGACGCTGTCGTGAGCCGCCGCCAGACCCTGCCCGGGGTCGCCCGCGTCCGGATCACCGGCGACGAGAGCGCAACGGAGGCTCTGCTCGACGTGCTCGCGGAGCACTTCACCGTGACGGACCCGGCCCCCTACAGCGGTGGCCGCAACTACCTGGAAGTCGATACCCGCGGCCACACTCCGCGCGACGGTGACGCCGCGCCCGAGGGACCCGTGAAGGCGCGGGCCTCGGAGCACCGGCCCGCCGAAGTCCCCACCACCGTGGCGGTGATGATGGCACGCCAGATCCACGCGGCGCACCTGAACTTGAGCGCCTTCCGGAACCTGGTGCAGGAGTACGGCGAGGGCCTGGTCCCCGAATGGCCAAAGCCCGGTCAGGCCCCGGACAACCCCGTGGCCCGGACTCTCGGTGAGGCGTCGCGGCTGCTGTACGAGCTGCGGGAGTGGAGCAGCCACAGCGCCCACGTCTCGGGAGCGGTCTCCGTACTGCCGGAGGTCATCGCGGCGTCCGAGGAACAGCGCCGGGCCGAAGCGGTGCTCTACCCGCCGGGCGGGTGGTGCCCGCTGCCCGGCGGGACAATGCCGCGCCCCGGTGAGGAGCGGCCGGAGGAACCCCTGGAGCACCCGGTCACGACGCAGCTGCTCGGGCCGGTGCCCGAGAAGCGCTACAGCGCACGGGCCTCGGGGAAATCGGTGCAGCGGGCGCTTCCCGCGGTCAAGGACACCCCGGCCGCCGCCGTGTGGGAGGCGGAGCGGTCCTTGTCCGCCTTCGTCTGCCAGCACTGGGAGGCGCCCGGCGACACACCGGCCGATCTCGCGGCCGCCGTCGACGGCCTGGACGAGCTCGCGGACACCTTCACCAGCGCGTGCACCTCCACCCTCGGCGAGATCAAGCGGCGCCTTGACGAGGGGCTACTGGTCGGCGTCGACGAACCCGCCTTCAACGACGCGGCGGCCGCCGTGCGCGCGCAGCTGGGCATCGAGCCGGACCGGGTGCCCCGGCTCGCGTACGCCCTGTCGCGCGTACGCGGGGCGATGGCCGGGGCGCGGGCCGCGATGCCCACAGCGCTGGACGACGATCACGCTTTCGACGCCCTTGCCCGGACCAGGGTGCTCGGGGCGCTCGACGGGAAGTCGCTCACGGTGGTCCGCCGCGAGTTGGGGAGTGAGCGGCACTGGCAGCGGCAACGCTCGAAGACGCGCGTTCCGGACTACACCGCGGCGGACTGGCTCAACAGGGCCATGCACTGGATGCACGCCGCCGGTGCGGGTGCGTACAACCATGGGGCCCACCTGGCCGCCGAACGGCACCCGAGAAGTTCGGGCCTGCCGATGGGGACGCCGACCGCCGCCGGGGAAGACGGAGGCCACCAGTGACTACAGACAGCACACGGGCGGCCGCCGGTACCGAGTTGATGGCTCTCGGTCTCATCCGGGCTCTACTCGGCGGGGTGCTGGCAAAGCAGGGCCTGGAGCAGACGGTCGACCAGGCCCGCGGGTCCCTCCGCGAGGCGCTGGCCTACCAGAGCCGGTGGGCAGGGCAGGCGGACCTGCGCACGGAGGTGGCGCCCGTCGCGTGCGCGCTGGCGCGTACGGCTGTCGCCGCGTTGGTCATCACCCAGGACGGTGACCCGACGGCGGTGGAGAACTGGCTTGCCATCCAGGCCCGTACGGTGCGAGAGCACCAGGCAGACCTGGCTGTCGAGCACCCGGCGGACTCCGTCGTCATCGCCGCCGCCAAGGTGTTCGCTGATGAGCTGCGGGAGCCGAAAGGCGCCGGCCAGGCTGCGGCCGCCGAGAGGCGGGAGCGGCGCGCCACCGCCCTGATGCTGAAGTGGGCCCGCCCGGGGGCAAGCGCCACGGACCACGTCGAGCTGCTGCTGGCCGGGGGCTGGTTCGCGTCGAAGATGCTCGCGTACGCCTTCGCGTTCGAGGAGGACAGGATCATCAGCTACATCGACGACCATGCGCGTGCGCTGTTCGCTGCGGGGCGCTGAGTGAGGGAACCCGCCTGACCGCCTCCTCTCGGGGCGTGCGGTCAGGCTGCCGGGATGAGTTCCAGTGCCTGGATCAGGGTGCCGATCCGGGCGCGCGGGTGGCGGACATCCTGGCGTACTCGGGCCTGGCCCCGGGTGTCGGTTCGCCGGTTGTCAGAGGCGTGTGGCAGGGTGGAACACAGCTCGACCGCAGCACCACTACGGATCGCAGAACAGCCTCCTCGGACGCTGAAGCTGTCGTTCTTCTCCGTGCCCTTCGGGGCGCGGCTCTGCGAAACCTCTGCGGATTGAGTCACTCTACGGAGTGTTGAAGGGCCGCCCCCGTTCGCAGGGGCGGCCCTTCGTCGTGACCGGTCACCCCTGCGGAGCTGATCCTGTCGTTGTCGCTGATCCCCGCGCATCGGCGAGAGTCAGTATGGCCAAACGTTGTACGGGGAGGGATGAGTACGCGTACCCATCCCTCCCCGTACAACGGCGCGGCCTGGCCCGGCTTCGCGGGCGGTGCCGTCCGTCCTACTGCGGGCTGCCCTCGCTGTGCGCCCAGGCCTCCTGCTGGAACTTCCGGTACCACCGCGGGGAGTAGATGCCCTCTCCGCGGGCCCGCGCCATCACCAGCAGGAACGTGCCCACGGACAGGGCCACCAAGGCCACCACGATGAGGCCGAAGACCAGCAGTACATGGCCCTTGAGGATCGTCGCGACCTGGGCGGCCCCGTAGGCGGTAACGGTGAGGACCCCGCACACCACCAGTCGCTGCCACAGCGGCGATCCGCTCGCCCACCAGCGCCGCAGTTGTGCGTACATCGCTTCTCCCCAAGGTCGTCCGTGACTGTCGTTCTGAACCACGATCCTCTTGTTCCTGCCCGGTTGCGTGGTCATCGAGCCGCTCTGCGGTGGAGGATCGGCGCCGGAGGCACCGTGCCGCCGGTTCACGCCCGTTCCAGGGCGTCCAGCAGCAGCTCGTTGTACCCCGCCGCCGGAAGGTCGTCATTGGCGAGCTTGGCCTGGTGGAGGAGTTTGAGGACGGTGGTGTGGTCGGTCCGTGCCCACGCCGCCCGCGTCGTGTCCCGAAGGGTGCGCCGGGCCCGCAGAACCGTGGGGTCTGTCTCGTCGCCGGCAGACGCGCGCGCGGCGTGGAAGGCGTCGACGGCCTTGACCGTCTTCGCCATCGCGGCCGCCGTCTTCTTCTTCTCCCCCTCCTCCGGCAGCAGGGGGTTGAGCACCACGGCCGGACCCCAGCGCGGGGTTTTCGCCCCGGCCGCCTGCTCGGCGGCGTAGGCGCTGCGGTGCTCCTGCACCCCGAGCCGCAGTTGCTCCAGGCCCTCCGGCAGCTCCCAGCCCTTCCCGCCGACGCCGGTCACCGCACGCTTGAGCTCCTCGACCTGGGCGACGTAGCTCTCGATGAGCCCCTTCCTGCCCAGCGGGGTACCGCGCCGGTAGGCACCGTGGCCGTGGGACACGAGCAGCGAACGGGCGCCTCCTTGAAGGCCCGTGAGCAACTGCGCCCTGATCGGCAGCCAGTTCTCCACGGCTGCCTGGGTGATGGGCGAGACCGGCCACACTTCGGTGAGGTGCAGGTCCGAGGCGACGGCCTGCGGGTTGCGGACGATCTTCACCCACGACAGATCGGGAGCGAGGTCGGCAATGCCGCAGGCGCAGAGCTCACCCGTGCGCGGGGCGGCGTCCAGGACCATGCCAATGACGACGAGGAGCCGGGCACGGCCGGGGTCGGAGGGCTGCTTTTCCACCTGCGTCTTCAGTTCGTTGTGCAGCTGACTGCGGGCCCAGGCGGGCATCGTCGCCTTCCGGGGCGGCTTGGGGTAGGAAATGGCGCCGCTGGGGACACCCGCCTCGCGGGCCAGCCGGCGCAGGACGCTCGACCTGCGCCGCTGCGAGGTGGTCACCCCCTTGGGGTTGTTCTTGTATCCCCGCAGGCGCAGCTCCCCGTTGTCGGTCATCTCGCACAGGGCGGTGGCCCCGGGGCCGAGCAGCTTCCGCATTGACGTGCCGTACTGCGCCTTGTAGTCCTCCAGCTTCAGCGCCTCCCGGATTGTGCCGTGGACCCAGCGCACATGCTTCTTCACGCCTTCGGTGGTCTCCGGGTCGTCCAGCACCCCCTGGATCAGCGCGGGCAGCTCCTCGACCGCCGGGAAGCGATCTTCGTCGGTGCTCGTGGACACCCTGACTCCCTCCGAGATCACAGATGCAGGTTAATTATCCCCCTGCCGACTTGGTAGCATTCTGCACCATCAAGACGGCATCCGATCCGTGTAGGTTCGTCGGATTCCCCCGCAGTACTGAGGAGAAGAGAACCGATGGCGAAGAAGGCACCCCCCACGAAGCAGGTGACCGCCGACATCCCCGGCCACTGGGAGATCGCCGCCGCTATTGGCCGGGGCTTGGTCGCTTCGGTCGCTGATCTGTCGTATGAAATGCGTAACGGCCGGTGGGAGCAGGCGGGGACCGTCACCGTGCAGGGTCCCGGCCTCGACCGCACCCGCACCAGGACCGGCGAAGACGCCGAGCGGACATTCGCGCCTGGGGAGCCCGGTCACCACATCCCCGACTGGCTGACCGACCTCATCGACGAGCACCGCCCGCGCCCGGACACCGACTGATCTCAGCCGCTTCTGGGCATCTTCACCGACGGCAGGCCGAGCGGCATACGCTCGTACGGACCGAACGTGCACCAGAGGGGGCTTTCCGTGACGACACAGTTGCCGGACATCTTCGAGACCCGCCAGGCGAAGGCTTTCCGCGATGCCCTCATGGCCGGTGACGTGGAGCAGGCCAAGAAGATCGAGGACCACCTGCTGGCCGAGGCAGCCACCAGCCCCGAGGACCGCGAACTCCTTGCCGACCAGCTGCGCGCGGCGATGCTGTTTCGCGCGTACGTCGATGCCTCCGCCGCAGGTGACGAGGCCGCGGCCCTGACGTTTCAGGGGCTCCTGACGACAATGTGTTCGCCAGAGACGGTTAAGACGACCCTCATGAGCGGCCTTCTCTACTCGGGTCTTGAGCTGGGCTCGCTGCCGGCGAAAGACCACGACCACCTCACGGAGTGGATGAACGGGGCCGACGTGGGCGAGGAGATGAAGGCCCGCCTGGCAAGCATCACGCGCACGCCGTAGCACCATCTCGCGCTCGACCTCTCGTCTACCTCAAGCCGGGACTGAAGGTCCACGGCATGTGGGTACCGTCACCGACAGCAGGTGGCAGCAGGGGAGGAAGACACAGTGACCAACATTGTCAGTAAGTTCTTCGCACGCCGCAGAGTTGGCCGCATCGCCGTCGCGGCGCTGCTGGCGAACGAACTCGAAAACGGTGATCTCCAGGAACGGATCGCGGCGTGCCTGGAAGACCGCGGCGCCGACCCGGTACTGCGGGAGGCGGTGGCCAAGCAGCTCGCAGAATTCCGGCGTACGACCGATCGAGGCATGAAGCTCGCTCAGCTGACCGAGCTTGCCGCCTCCGAGGAACACGGCGTGACCACGTTCTTCGTGAACATCGAGGCGGCGGACCGGTGCGCCGAACGCCTTCTTCCCGTCAGTCGGAGCGTCGCGTGATGGAAACCGCACCCACCGCAGCAACACCCGACCGTCCCGGCGGCCTTCCCCGGGACGACAGCAGCCTCCCGTTCCTCGCGGCGACCTGCGCCGTCGGATGCATGGCATCGGCCATCACGGTCACCTCCCACGCCCGCCTTCCCTTCGATCACCTGTGGCTGTCCGGAGCCGTGTGGGCCGGGGCGGCCGGCATCGGCTTCGCCGCCGGGTGGGGCCTGTTCCGCCTCTTCGGGTTTCAGCGGCGCACGCTGACCCCGAGGCTCGCAGTGATCTCGCTGGCCCTGGCCTTCGCCGCGGTGTGGGGCGTGAACAGCATCTCGTCGCACATCTTCATGAGCTCCTGGGCCCGGTACGAAGCAGAACTAGGCGGTCCGGGCCAGTGCCTGGCCGCAACGCCGTACGGCAAGGACAACGCAAGTGTCGTCACGTGGGCGGCCACGGGCGATGACCGCATGGAAATCTGGCCGGGCGGGTCCATCCCGCAGGGCACTCCGAAGGGGTACAAGTACCCGGTGCTCAAGCTGACGCACGCCGTCAACGGAGGTACGCGTCCACTGGCTCCGGCTGACGATGCGTCCCGGGAGCTGCTCCAGTCCTACGGCTGCCGCTGAGCGCCACAGCAGACAACATTCGCCTCGGTCTTTGATGGTCGTCAGGGCGTGTCGACGAGCAGCGACAGTTGCACGCCGAGCTGATGCTCCGGCTCGGCGTGCGGGACACCGTCCGCGCCCAGGAACAGATAGAAGTACCGCGTCGTAAACGGCCTCGACGTGGAGGACCCGCCCTTGGTGAGGCCGCTCAGCGCACCCGCAGAGTAGAGATGCGGCAGCCAGCTGGGACCCACGATCTCCCCCACCCAGGCCCGCGCCTCCGCCGGGTCGACTGCCTGGCGAGTGCCGAGCTGCTTGTGCTGCGCGGCAACCGACAGCGTCAACACGCTCCCTGCCCGACCCTGCCGCTCCAGGAGTACGGCCTGGTCGCTGATGTCCCCGACGATGGTGAGGACGGCATGCCGGTCGGTCACCGAGCGCACCGGTCCGAAGCGGCTTACGGGGGCCAGGCCGCCGCTACCGGCCGGGTCCGTGGAGAACAGGGCCGATCGAAAGCGCCGCAGGTCTTCCTGGTGCTTACGCAGCACAGTACGAATATCCACACACATGCCGCCGACGCTAACAAGCCGCCCTTGTGGTGCATCGGATCACCCCTACTCCTCGACCCGCACCCGACCAGGCCCCACTCAAGGAGCGGGACAGTGTCGGCGAGGACTGAACCCTCGGCTCGGCCGGGGTGAGGTGAAGGCATGTTCGTCAAGCTGGGGCGGGTTCGGGGACTCCACCCGAAAGGGTGACGGCCGCCGCCCGGTTCGCCGCAGTGGCTAGCCGGGCGTAGTCGAGGACGGTCGCCCACAGCCAGCGCGCGCTGTGGTTGTCCTGCGCGGTCATGGCACAGGTGGCGTTACCCACTGCATGGCCCCACAGATCGCGTTGGTGGCCGCTGTGCTCGGCTTCGGCGGTCCGCAGCGCTGCCACGATCGCGGCAGCGGGCGGAGGCTCATCGACATCCGTGCTCAGCCAGGGACGCACGGCCTCGGCGACGGCCACAGCGGTTGCGCGGGAGAAGGCGCTCTCACTCATGGCAACACCATGCCCGAGAACTCCTGCGCTGCGGCTCCTGGAGCGGACGGCCGCGGGGTTGACGCATCATGCGCCCGGCGGGAGCCAGCGCCCCAACTGGGCGCTGAACTTGTCGACACCGGCGGCCGCGTGCCGGGCACGGCGTTCCTGGTCACCACGGCGCCGGATGTAGGAAAGAGTCGTCGCCGGGTCGTCGTGTCCGGCGAACTCCTGGATGTCCTCCAGCGGTGTGCCGTCGTCCCACATGTGGGTCAGGCGGCTGACTCGCAATACGTGCGGGGTCAGGTCGCGGCCGGTAAGGACTCCCGCCCGCTTCCCGAGACGGGTCAGGATGCGGTCGACGTCGTGTCGGTCTAGGCGTCGGCCCTCGGAGTCCAGAAGCAGCGGCCCCTCGGTCCGTCCGTCGATGAGGAGGACCAGGAGCTCGGCGAGCATGTGCGGGACGTCCCACTGCCTGCCCTTGTTGCCCTTGCGGGTCAGGTCGATCACGGGTTTGCGGCCGTCGTGGAAGTCGGTGACGTCGGCCTGGCACCACTCGCTGACACGGCCGGCGAAGACGTAGACCAGGGAGGTCACCACGACGTCGCGCAGGCAGGCCGCCCAGTCGAACAGGGCGCCGAACTCCTCGACCTCCAGCATCGGGGTGGCGGTGGTCTCGTCGTGCTGGTCGATCCGGGGGCGGTTGTGGCGGGTGACCGGGTTGGGGACGAAGGTCTGCGATTCCTCGGCGGCGAAGGCCGTGAGGGAGGACAGGGCCGACAGGCGGCGCGCGATGCTGCGGTCCGCCCGCTCTCGCTTCTCCTCGCTGAGCCTCCAGGTGGTGACGTCCCCACGGGTGATGCACCCGATGTAGAAGCGCTCGTGCCCGAGTTCCTGGGCGAATCCATGCCAGAACCGCAGGTCGTCGGCATAATTCCGCTTGGTGTTGATGCTGGGGATCGTGGAGGACGCGAGCCAGCTCATGACGGTGGTGAACGTCTCGGCCGTGCAGATGTCGCGCAGGATGTCCATGCGGTAGCGGCGCGGGCCCAGCTTGCGGTCCTTCGGGTCGCGGGGTGCCACCTGCCCGAGGTCCTCGCGGATCTTGGCAAAGGCGTCCTCCGCTCGGGTCGGTGCCCGAACGACGTCGCCGGCGGGACGCTGGGCGACTTCCGGGCGGGGCATCACGGTCGGAAGTCCTGCCGGAAGTCCGGGTGCTCGGAGAACGCGGCGAAGGCAGTGCAGCGCAGCGACCAGCCGAGGGCCTGCATCTGTCCGGCGAAGAAGCTGTGCCGGTCGTCGCCGCGGTGCGGGTGCTCGAACTTCTCCTCGAACTCCAGCAGGCTTCGGTTCACCCCGGCCAGCAGACGCTCCTCTTCCTCCTCCGCCGCCTTCGCCCGCTCGGCGATCCGGGCCTTGAGGAAGGCGACCAGAGCGCGGTCACGGTCCAGGGCGGCCTCGTCCTGGATGATCAGTTGGAACTTCAGGGCGGTTTCCCCGTCGGCCATGTGCCCCTCCTTGCTCTCGATCCCCAAAGCTACCTGCGGGGACGGACAGCGACGGGGTGCCCCTGCCGGGTGCCTGTTGGTGCGTCTGCGACACACGATCTTCGGGTTGCTCTAGAGTCGGGAGGACCTTCCCGGTGGCATCTCGCTGCCGGGATTTCGTGTTCTCTGGGTGGAGTTGGATCTTGCGTAAGGCGCGGCGGCTGCACGACCGGAGTCCAGCGGGGCCCGTTCCACGTATCAGCTGGACGGGCCGGGTCCGGGAAGCAGGCGCTCCGCTGGCCATCAGGCCGTACCGGCTGCACTTCACCGCCCGCCTGCTCTCCTGGACCGGCTCAGCCGTCGCACCGATCGGTCTGGCCTTCGCAGTCCTCCAGATCGGCGGTGGCCCCGGTGCGCTGGGAGCTGTCCTCGCGGCGAGCGTCGTGCCTCAGATCCTGCTGCTGCTCGTGGGCGGGGTCGTCGCGGACCGGCTTTCCCGGGCTCGGGTCATGGTGTGGTCCAACATCGTCTGTGCGGTCGCGGAGGCGGCGGCGGTGCTGCTGCTGGTCTCGGGTACGGCCCAGGTCTGGCACCTGGTGGCGATGTCGGCTGTCTGCGGGGCTGCGGGGGCTTTCTTCACCCCGGCTGCCGGGGGCATCGTCGTGGAGGTGGTCCCGGCGGAGCTCCGGCACGCGGCCAACGCTCTGCTGAAGATCGGCCAGAACACCGTGAAGGTCGCGGGGCCCGCCCTGGGTGGCGTCCTGGTCGCCGTGGTCGGTCCTGGCTGGGCTCTCGGGTGGGATGCGTTGACGTTCGCCGCCTCGGCCCTCCTCTTCTCCCGCATCAGCCTCAAGGCCAAGACCGTGAAGGTCCGTACCGGATTCACCTCCGATCTGCGTGAGGGCTGGGATGACTTCCGCTCCCGCCGCTGGCTGTGGGTGATGGTCTGCCAGGCCGCTGTGATCGTTCCCGTGTGGCTGGTTGGTTACCAGCTGCTCGGTCCGGTGTACGGACAGCAGGTGCTCGGCGGCGCCGCCCCGTGGGGCGTGGTGGTCTCCGGTTTCACCGCCGGACTGGTGGCCGGGGCGGCACTCGCCTTGATGTGGAAGCCGCGCCAGGTCGGGCTCGTCGTCTGCGCGGGCACCGGCTCCATGGCGGTGCCGCTGGCGGCGATGGCGGCGGCCGTACCGCTTCCCGTGCTCGTGATCGCCACGGCGGTGGCGGGCACGGGGCTGGCGGTCAGCATGACCGTGTGGGCCTCGCTGGTGCAGGAGAGGATTCCGGCGGACCGGCTGGGCCGAACCCTGTCCTACTCGACGCTCGGGCAGATCCTGCCCGTGCCCTTCGGCTATCTCCTCGCCGGTCCTGCCTCCCACCTGTTTGGGCTCCGCACGACCCTGGCATCGGGCGCTCTGATCATCACGGCCGCCGCCCTCGTGCCGCTGGCCATCGCTCAGGTCCGGGGGCTCTGCCTCGCACCGGAAGCGACCAAGGACGCCGACGGGGTCGCGGCCGCGGCGCGGGCGGAGAGGTAGAACGCTCGGGCCACCTCGACGGCGCCGGCGAAGTCACGGAACGCCCGGTCCCGGGCCGCCGCATCAAGTCCAGCCCGGCCGTACTCCTCGGGAAGTCCCCAGCGCTGGGTGAGATGAGCGGCGATGCGCTCGATGCTGAGGTGGGCTGTGGTGTGGTGCGGGTCGGCCGCCTCGACCTCGGTGTTGACGGCGAACGCGGCGGCCACGGCCTCGGCCGCCGGGGGGACGGAGCCGAGCAGGTCGCCCGCCTCGGCCACCGCGGCGGGCCACACCGTCCAAGCCCCGTCCAGACGAGCGGAGCGGACGATGACCCGCACCAGCGCTTCCTCGGGCGCGAGCTGGCCCACCTCTTCCTCGGTGAGCCAGTGGGCGAGCTGGTCACCGGACATGCTGGCCACCTCCACGCCTGCGGCCGCAGCAGACCGCAGGGCGGACCGCTCCACCGCCGGGGATCGCACCGGCCGACACGCGTCGTCGTCTGCCTCATGCGCAAGGGCGGCCAGGACCCGCCTTCGCCACCGATCCGGGAACCCTGGGTCGTACAGCTGTTGATGGTGCAGGAGGGCGAGGAAGCTCACGGGTTGCCCGCACGCCACCGCGCCCGTCCGGAAGGCCGCTTGCCAGTACCGGACGAAACTGGTCTGCCACGGCTCGCCTGCCCACGCCCCGGCGCCGGGTACCGCGGGCAGTCCGGCGGCCACCAGAGCGAGGGCCTGTTCAGCGTCCTCCCGCTTGGCGTTGCAGGGATGCGTACGGCGCCATGCGTCGGCCCGGCTGAACGCGGCCCCCAGCCCCTCCCCCGCCGCGAAACGTCCCAGCGCGGTCCACGACCGCGACGTATAGGGAAGGGAACGGGCCAGGTCTACGAGCCGCTGAGCTTCGGCATCGTCCAGCTGTCCGTCAGCGGCAGCCCGGGTCAGGGCGGCTCGCAGGTTCACGAGAGCTTCGGACAACGGGAGGCCGTCGTCGGTGTGCAGCACGGCGACTTCGTCGTCCGCGTCCAGGGCGCCGCTGCGGAAGTCCTCGAAGATGCGCCCGATGCCGACCATGCCATACGGGGCGAGCTCGGCGGCCCGCAAGGCCCCCATACTGGCGGCCCCGGCCACGGTGGCCCCGTCGGCCAGCAGCGCCAGGATCTCCTTGTGCCGCACCGGCGCGCTCTGGTGCCAGAGTCCATCGATGATCAGCACCGTGTCGCCGGGGCCGGCGCCGAGTCGCATCAGGTCGCCGTGCCGGACCGGAGGGTGCGTCACAGCGTCGGGGAGGACCTCGTGGACCCGTGCGGCGGGCACGGTGGGGCCGGAGAAGACGTGAACGGTCATGCTGCCGTCTCCTGGTTCGGTCGGGGAATGATGTGCCGGGCGTCGTACCGCAGGGCGGGGGCCAGCACCTTGACGACGGCGAACTCGCTGCGTTGGTGGGGTCCGTGGGTGAGGTCCACCACGAGCGGGTGGTGGCCGGTGACGGCCGCGAGGCGGGCGGCCAGGTGCTCGGCCTCGCCGTCGTCCGTGGCGAACCCGGTGGTGTGCTGGGCGGCCACTTCAGCCCAGCTGAGGCCGGGGCCCGGGGCGGGTTGAGGGCTGCGGTGTACGGCGGGCCGGTACGCGGCCGGGTGGATGTCCTCCCGGCTGCCCGTGATCTGGGTGAGCCGGGACTGAGCTGCCTCCGTGATCGCCCGGGAGAGCGCCACGTGGGGGTCCAGGTGGGCGCCGGAGCCGGAGACCAGCAGGGCCGGCTGGTCCTCGCGCCACAGGTAACAGCTCATGACGGGCACTTCGAACCGGTTGGGGAGGTGCCACAGCTCCAGCCAGGCCCCGGCCTCCCGCGCCCGGTTGATCAGCGCCGCACAGTGCTCGTCGTCGATGCTGTCCGGGTCGATGAGCTGGCCGCCGTCCCGCTGGTCGGCGAGAACGCTGATCGTGTCGCGCTCGACCAGTTCGGCCAGAGCGTGGACGACGGCCTCGGCGCGGGTGTTGCCGGAGGCGAGACCGTTCGTGGATGCACTGGGCAGGTGAAGCCGCCACCGGTCGTGGACTTCGCGACCCAGCTGCACGCACGCCGCCGGGACGAGCACGGGTTCACCGTTCAGCGCCGAACGCGCGGTGATCCAGTCCAGGACTGTCCGGCTGGTGACCAGAGATCCGGGGTGGCTCTCCAGGGCGGTCACGGGATAGGGCAGATCCAGCCCGAGGCCGTCGGCCGGGGCCCGGACATCGGCGATCGGGACGGCTCGCTCGCCGTGCCACGCCTCGATCGCTTCCATCGCGCCCGAGACCCGGGCGGCGGCCAGCGTCGCACCTTTTCCCTGGGCGACGGACAGAGTGCGGGCCAGGGGGCGCACGGCCATGGTCACCGGAATACCGAGGTCGTCCAGTCCGGTCACGTCAGCGACACGGGTGATGCCGTACGTCATCAGCAGCGGCCGGATGGCCTCCCAGGTCTGATCGGGATGGCGGGTTCGGTGAGTGCCGTCGAAATACGCCTTACGCATGGGCTCTTCCCTTCGCAGATGCCGAAGCCCGGCCGCCGGGCACCCAAAGGTCATGGAGGGTGACCGACGGCCGGGCGGGTTCAGCTACCGCCTACGGCGCCGTCAGGCGGACGGCAGCGGGTAGGTGTGGGTGTCGGGGAAGGCGGAGTCCGGCACGGCCGGGTCGCCGCCGGAGTTCTGCGGCATGTTGCCCTCGGAATGCAGCTCGGCCACGAAGTCGGCCGGGTCCACGGCCTGCGTGGTGGCTGACGGGATCTGCTGGGACATGGTCGTTCCTCCTGGGTCTGGGGAAGGGCGCCGCTACACCGAGAGGTCGGTGAAGCAGATGGTGATCAGCACCTCGCGCGACTGGGAGTCGAGCGGGGTACGCCAGTGGGGGATTCGGCTTCCGTCGAATCCGGTGAGGACGCGGTGCCGGACCGGGAAGGTCTCGCCGCCGTCCGGGTATGGGGTCTCTCCGAGACGGTCGGCCACCTGCTGAGTGGTCAGCCACCGCAGGCGGGGCAGCCATCCCATCGAGACGAGGCCGGGGGTCAGGCCGCACGAGAAGGTGATCTCACACTTCCCGTCGTCCCGGTGGACGTGCATGTAGTCGCCGGGCTCGTAGAACTTCAAGCCGAAGCGGATCGGGGTCATGCGGGCGCGGCCGGTCGCTTCGGCCGCCACCTCCGCGAGGCCCTTGGACATGGCCAGCTGGCTGAGCGCGTCTCCGCCGGTGTGGACTCGGCACCGCTGGGGCGAAGTGATCGATCCGTCCCGCATCACCAGCAGTCCGGGCCGCTGATTGTGGCGGACGACCGCACGGGGTTCGCACCGGGCGGCCTCCTCGGCGATCTCCTCCCAGAGCCCGGCGTCGACCACGTCCTCGGGAACCACCGCCCTGCCTTCCGTCAGCCAGAGCTGACGCGTGGTCATGCCCATCACAGGTCCATGAACGACATCGTCACCAGCATCCCCATGGGCAGCGTGAGCGCCCGGCGCCAGTGCGGCACGTGGTACCCGGCGAACGCTCGGACGCTGCCGTCGCCGTACGGGTGGCTCAGGCTGGTGTAGCCCTCCCCCTCGGGGAAGATGCCGTGTTCGGTGACGACCTCACCCAGGCGGTCGGGGAAGGCGCCCATCAGTTCCGGGGCCCACCCCATCGGGGGCAGATCCTCCGTCAGCGCGAAGGCGACGGTCACGGTGGACTTCACCGAGTCCGTGTGCAGGCCCTGGAAGTCGCCTTCCTTGTAGAGGACCACGGCGCCCCCGCGCGGGATCAGTCGCGGGATGCCGGTGGCCTCGCGCAGGGTCATCAGGAGGGTCTTGTCGTAGGCCAGGGCCTCCAGCACCGGGCCCGGGGGGATGAAGCCGCAGTGGACCGGCGAGGCGAAGCTGCCGTCACGGTGTGCGGCCGTGTGCTCGTGGACGTGAGGCGTGACCAGGTCGAGCCTGCCGTGCGCCTCCTCGACCAGGGCCTTGAAGCGGTCCGGCTCAAGGACACCGGGAACAACAACCGTTCCCGTCTCCTCCCACGCCGCGCGAGCCGGCAGCCGTTCCACGGGTGCTTCGGTGTCCATGATCCCCTCCAGGTGGTCTGTCTGTCCGGGTGGCGCCGCGCGGCCGGTGGAACCTCGGCCCGCCTCCGCTGTCGTGCCGGGGGCGAGCCGAGGGGTCAGCGGCGTTCGCCCATTGAACTGGCGGGGAACACAGGGAATGAGGGGCCAGGAAGGGGTTCATTTCCCGGCGGGGGGCCGCTCCAGGGGGCCAGGATGAGGGCCTCACCCGACGGCGACGGAGGGAAAGTGTCATGGTGGCCCCAGACGGCATTGGCGTCTTACTGCGAGCAATCCGAGAAGGCGCTGGTCGCGCCCGTGACGAACAGGCCAAGGTCGTCCAACAGGCCCAGGGCGGCCGGTGGTTCGACTGGGAAAACATCAAGCGGTGGGAACTGGAGAAGCGGTTACCGGTCCCGGACTGGCACGAGACGATCGCCCTCGCGTATGGGCTGAGCGTCGCGGACGTGCAGCGGGCAGTCGCCGCATCACGGCAGCACCGACGCAGCCAGCGCAGGGAGAAAGAGGACGTGAAGCGACGCAGGTTCTTCGGGGTGGCGGCCGCCGCTGTGAGCGCGACCGCGTTGCCCGGCATCGCACAGGCCCGTGAAGGCATCGACGGGGCGCTCGCAGGCACGGGGGCCGGTGACCTCGCCTACCTGGAGTCGGCATTCGAACGGCATCGGGGCGGCTACCACGGCAGGGCACCCGACGACGTGCTGAGCGACATGCAGGCGGACCTCGTCCTCCTCGGCCAGGTCCTCAATCAGCCTCATCCGGCCAGTGCCCGCGCCGATCTCGCCCGCACCGCCGCGGGAATCGCTGGCCTGGTCGCCATCGTGCAGCACGACCGGGGCGACAAGGGAGACGCATTCCGCTGGTTCGCGACAGCGGAGAAAGCGGCCCGGGAGTCCGGTGACCGCAGGATGACGGCCTGGGTGCTGGCCCGGCACGCGATGGTGCCGCTGAACTACGGCGCACCCGAAGTGGCCGTGCGTCTCGCGGCCCGAGCCCGCAGAGCGGCCGGCCGAACGCCCACCGGAGCCGGGGCTTTGGCGGCGGCCGTCACCGCGCGCTCCCTCGCCGCCATCGGCGACCAGCGGGGCGCCCGGATGGCAGTCACGGACGCGCAGGGCCTGGTGGAGCGCCTCGACGGGCACGAAGCGGCCGACACGTGGTTCGGCTATCCGGCGCAGAAGCATTTCGTTCACCTCTCCCAGGCATACACCCTCCTCGGGGACACCGAGGCTGCCTACGCGGCCCAGGACGACGCCCTCGACCTCACCGATTCCCCCTCGGTGATGACCCGGGCCCTGATCGCGATGGACACCGCCGCCTGCCTGCGCCTCGACGGCGACCCCTCAGCGGCGGCCGAGATGGCAGCGGGCGTCTTCGACCGCCTCCCCGCTCCCTACCGTGACGGCCTGATCCGATCCAGGACCGAAGTCCTTCACCAGGCCCTCGGCGGTCGTCCGCGAGACCTGCTCGGCCAGGTACTCGCCTGACGTTAGACCCGATCGCAATTCGCGGGCGGGCCCCTTATTGGGCGCGGCCCGGTTGTCGGGGGTGTTTCGCCGCGAAACACCCCACCGGTGTAGCCGATGGAGTGTTCAGTCCAGCAACCCTGGCGGGTAGAGCAGCGGCTCGCGGGACTTGTCCGTAGGCGGCTCGACGGTGACCCACCCTCGGGACGTCATACCGGGCCCGACGAGTCAGCACAGGGCCAGGGTGCGACGGAAGCTCTTGGAAACCCTCTCCGCGTTCATTGGATACCTTGCTTTCCACTCATCGGTACAATACCTTTCCGGTCATGGATAAGGGAGAGCTGAATCGCCGCATGACCAGCGTCCGGATGAGTCATCGTCAGGTACAAACGCTCAAGCGGGACTTGCAGTCTGCCGAGCGGCAGCGTGACCGCGCCGTGGCCGCGCTCGACGAGTTCGCCCAGGCCAACGAGGAAGCCAAGGCGGAGGCCAGTCGGCGAACGCTCGCCCGGGAGCTGGGCGTCACTCACCCGGTGATCAGAACCATGATCGAGCGGGCGGCGAAGGACACATACCCCGTGGACTCGACGCCACTGGTCCCGGTCCTCTCCGCCTACCAGGCGACGCAGTACGTCAAGAGCGGCGCCTTCGGACACGTCACTGGCGCGACCGTGGCCATGACCGAGACGGACATCCTGCTGGAGTCCGGGCGCCACCCGAAAGCATTCGCCGACGGCACGCGGGTCTCCGCGCCGAACATGCTGTTGCGCAACGCGGAGGGCGAGCTGTTGGGGGTGGAGGAGTGCCTGGCCGGCTACGGCGGCACGGGGCCGAGCAACAGCGTCCGGCTGCTCAAAGAACTCGGCTGGGACGGGGGGATCGCCCGTGAGGTCATGCACTACCGGTTCATCGAGTTCGACATCGAGCGAGGTGTCGTCCGAGCAAGCGAGGAGAGCCTGCACCACTGCGGGGGGAATCTGGAGTACACCGGCGGGCACCTGGTCGCACGCTTGCGCCGGGGTCGCCCCTGGGCCCCTGTCGGCCAGACCCCCACTGTCGGCGACCCGCTCGGGCTTCGCACATGGGTCGGCGAGATCCTGAGCCACCCGGAGACCTACCCCTGGGTGGAGGGCCCCCGTGTCGCCCGGGTCTACCTCAACCGTGACACCGCCACCGGGTTGCAGGACCGCATCCGCTACCGCGCCGGCGTACGCAACAGCCCCTACAGCGTGGTGATCGAGCAGGGTGAGCTTCAGCTGTGGTGCAGCGCCATCTACCCGTCGGACTGGGCCGAACTCCTGTCGAAGGAGCAGCTGGACGTCCTGGCGTCCGTGGACATGTACCCGGCTGACGCCGAGCCGCGCGGCTGGCTCGACAGGTTCCTCCCCCGTCGCCGGGAGCGGCCGGACTACATCGACATCTCCGCCGACGGCACGAGCACGCTTCAGCGCGAACCGGACGGCTCAGAGCTCGACGGCGAGACCTTCGTGTGAACGCCCCCCGGTCGGGTCAGCTCAACGAATGGTGAACATGAAGGGATTCCCAGATGAGCCGCTACGACAACCTCAGCACTCAGCAGCTTGAGACATCTCTGAAGGCCATGGGGAAAATCGCCGAGCAGTACGGCGAAACCTCCTGGAAGACAGGTCAGTCCCAGATGCACAACGAGATCAATCAGGTACTGGACGAACTCGAAGCACGCCAGGCCGACACACGCTGAAGGCTCGGAGTTGAGCGAGGCTCGCACCGATCAGTCGGTGCGAGCCTCTGACCAGGACGGATACCCGCAGACGACACCGGCCGTAACTACACGAGAACCGGGCCTGCTACGCCCCCCTCCTGGGTGTAGCAGCAAGTGCTCCCGCATCGGCGGGCCCGTCATTAAGTGTGCGGTTGCCCGGAGTAGCCGATGAGGAGGTCACGGCCGCTCTGGCATGACGTGAAGGCACCGCGCCTGTCAGTGCGGTGCGGAAGAGTGGGCGGAGTGGAACCGGTGATAGCGGCTCCGCCCCGCGCCAGTATCGAGGAGAACCTGTGAGTGACCGCGCGTACCCCCCCGAGTCCACACATGAGCTGTGGTTGCCGACCTTGGACTTCGTCCGGTCCAGCGCGGCTGTGACGTGGGCGTACATGATGGCCCAGGGGGTCCGGTTCGTGATGCCGCCGCGCGTGGCGGCCCTGCCCCGGATCGAGGACCGCGCCGCGGCCCTGGCCGACGCCGAGCGGGAGCGCCTGACGACGGCGGACCTGTACCACTTCACCACGCAGGCCAGCGAGGCGGCCGACGCGGTCGAGCTCCGGCACCAGGCCCTGGAGCAGCTCCTGCCGTCCGCGTCCGGGTTCCTGGTGTGGGAGCGGCCCCCGATGCACCTGCGCAACGGGATTCCGATCCGCGCGGCTTCCTGGGGCGTGGCGTACGACGGTGGGACGTGGGTGTCGTGGTGGAGCGATACGCAGGTCGCGGTAGACCTGGGCCTGTGCAGTTACGACGGGAGGTCAGAACCCCGTGGCCGTACCCAGCGCCGACTGATCCACTGCTGATCGCAGGTCAACAACAGGGCCCGTACCGGAAGTGATCCGGTACGGGCCCTGTTCTCTGCCCCGGCACGGGCACCCTCGCGTGGTGTGGTTTTTTACACCGGCGAGGCTCGCCGCTCTCTGCGCAGCTGCTTACCGGCTACGCCGCGGGCTGGGCTGGAGGAGCTGGTCGACGGGCGCAAAGTCGTCGGTGAGCAGCTGGGCGTCGCCGACCCAGGAAGCGAGGGAAGCGCCGGTAATGATCTCCCAGCCGACTTGCCGGGCGTCCAACGCTTTCTGAGTCGCACGGAGATCAATCGGCCGATTGGAGGCGAGGACCACGAAGTTGCCTCCCTCGGGGGTGCCGTTTGGGTCGATGCCGAGGTCGGCGGGCCTACCGGCGAGGGAGACGTACTTGAAGGTCGCGCTGAGGGTGGCCACTTCGGCACGGGCGAAGGCCAGACCGCCGTGGTCGATGAGGTTGGCGATGTAGAGCCCGTCCTTGGTGAGCACGCGCCGCACATCGGCCATCGCTTCCGTGGTGGTGAGGTGCCAGGGCACGCTCATGCCTCCGAAGGCGTCGCCGATGATGAGGTCACGGCTCCCTTCGCCCAGGCGCCGCAGGCCGAGCCTGCCGTCCTCGACGCGTACCTCGGTACGAGGGTCTGGCCGCCCGAGTTGATCGCGGTCGACGCGCACAACTCCGCTGTCGATCTCGGACACCACGCTGCGTGTCCCGGGCCGCGTGGCTGCGAGGTATCGGGGAATGGTGAGCCCGCCGCCGCCCAGGTGGTGGGCAACGAGGGGTTCACGTCCGGGAAAGGCCGAATCGACCGCCCCCGCGATGGCCCGCACATAGGTGAATTTGAGGTACGTCGGATCGGTGGTGTCGACGTAGGAGTGCCGCACCCCGTCAAGGACGAGTGTGCGGCCGCCGTCGCGGACGGGGTCCGCGACGACCTGTACGCAGTGATACCTGGTCTCCGTGTCGCAGTCACCGGGTACGACCGTCGTGGCGAGACCGCCAGCAATGACCATCAAGGCCAGGGCGGGGGTGCCGCTCCACCCTCGTGTTCGCCACCCGGTCAGTACCGAGCCGACCAGCAGCAGTGTTCCAAGGCCGACGAGAATCCCACTGACGGGCCACCGGGACACAAGCACGAAGCCCGTGAGGACGGTGCCGACGATGGAGCCGGCGGTGCCAACGCCGGACAGACGGCCGACCACTGTTCCGGTCTCGGTAAGGCTGGTGAGGCGCAGCTTGGTCACGAGCGGCGTCACTGCGGCGAGCAGCGCGCCCGGCACAAGGATGGTCAGCGCCGCGACCAAGAAGAGCACCACCGGCGCCCACTCCGCAGTGGCGCGCAGGGCAGCGGGAGTGAGCGCCACGACCGCACCCGACACCCCGAGCGCGGGAGCTATGATCCGTCGTGGTTCGACCCGGTCGGCAATGAGCCCGCCCAGCCAGGAACCGAGGGCGATGGCGGTGAGGGCGATGCCGATCACCATCGTGCTGGTCTCAAGGGTGAGGCCGAGATACGGAGCCAGTAGCCGCAGGGCGACGATCTCGACCACCAGCACCGCAGCCGAGGAGCCGAACACAAGCGCGACAGCCACGCGGGGCCCCAGACCGTAGGTGCGAGGCGCGCCCTCGGCGGGCGAGGAGGGCGATCTAGTCACGGGTGACGTCCTTATTTCCGTTGGCTTGTCAGCGAGTTGGATACGGCGAAGGTGGCCCCTGCGTCCACCCCGGTTGTCGATTCCCAGCATCCCAGCGAGTGGACCGGGCAGCTGTACCTGCCTCATAGGATTGAGGCCATGACGTACCTCTGGGCCAGCGCGTCCCTGGACATCGAGGAGCGGACGCCAGGCTCCGCGGCTCTACGCATGGTCTGCGAGGAGGCAGCCTTTCACCTGCAACGTTGCGAGCGATTCACGCTCTACCTTGACCGGACCACCGGGCATTACGAGCTCTTCGCGGCCCAGACCGAAGCCTGCCTCGTCGCCATGCTGCGCGGGCGCCACCCTTCAGTCGCCTTCCGCAACATCCGCGTGGCGGGCCGGCATGGCTGTGCGCTGCGGTTCGTACCGGAGCGCGAGTGGAATCCCCCTGCTCCCCCTGAGGTTCCCCCGTTGTTCGGGAGGTGCTGATCAGCTGGTCAGGGCGGGTTGACGGGTGTTCAGATTCGCTTGTTCGGTCGTCGCCTGGTCGGCG
>NZ_JACHEM010000025.1 GCF_014207445.1 Streptomyces candidus
CGCCGTTCCACCTTGGGCAACAGGGGCTCGATCACCGCCCACAACTCGTCATCAACATCCCACGGCTTCGGCCGAGCCACCCCACACCCCCGGATCAACGTTCCTGGAGTGATCCAACCACCTTGAAGATCATTTCGTTAGGAGTTCTTAGAGTGCGGGACGTGCGTAGTTGCCCGTTTCGGGGTGGGGCTCGAGTGAGGGCTGCTGGTCACCGGGACGGGATAAGGCTCAGGTGCCGGGCTGGGCGAACAGGCCGGGTTCGGGCTCGGTGAGGACACCGCGGGTGACCAGGCGTTTCAGTTTGGACCAGATTCCTTCGGTGTTCTTCGGGAGAGTCGGCAGATCGCGGGCCCCGCACAGGTCGCGGGCCCGCATCGGGTCGCCGCAGCGCTGGAGGAGGGGCGCTGTCTGCTCCGGCCGGATGGATTGGACGACACGTACGACTGGCCGGTGCACGCTCGCAGGCAGGCAGTCGGTCTGCCTGCGAGCGTGCACGTCGTCAGCTGGCCGACGGCGCACCGGCCACGGCATGGTCAGACTGGAACGTCGTCAGTCATGTCACCAGCGGGAGATGCCCATCACGCGCGCCGCGTTGTGGATGGCCGTCCAGTGAGCTTCCGACATGCCCGACTTCTTGATCGCAACGTTACGGTCCCTTTGGCGGAACTCGTCCCGCGAGCAGGACAGGAGTCGGGTGCCGTACCAGACCGGTACGCTAGAAATCCCGTGGACGAGGTGAGACTTGGACGCGTTGTAGCTGCCGGCGCGTTCCAGGATTTTCCGGGCCTGGTTGTACTTCCCGGCGGAGATCGTAGACGGGTTCGCCGCCACGCGGGGTGCGGGTGCGGCGGCGGGCCTGGGAATGCCGTAACAAGCCGGCTCCGGGCCCCCGGTGGGGGCGGCGACAGCTGAGGGGGCGGTTACTGCGAGGGCTACGGCCGCTAATGCAGCGGCCAGTGTGGTGCGGAGAGCATTTTTCATGGCTGTGAGTCCTCACACTGAAGGGATGGTGCTACGAGTTCGCGATGACGGACCGCTGGCTACCCGTTCGCGATCATTGAGACGCCTGGCTTCGCGGAACGGCTTACGTCTCAATCACGCTGCCTGGAAGCCTCGTTGATCGTCTGTCCTGCCGGTCCCGACGTGCCGCGTGCGCCGCCTTCTGTTCATGGAACCGGTCGAGCGCACCAGACGGCGCTGGCCTTGCGCCTCTGCTCCCGGCTCGCAGGCGCCGAGCAACGTCGGGGGCACGACGGGGGCGACGGCTGCGGCCCGCAGCCGTCGGGGTGTACGCATGGATCTCCTGGTCTTCGATCTCGCATGGGGTCAGCCGGTCACGCTGACTGCCTCGATTGGAAACCATGCCCTTGGGGCATGGTCAAGCGGCGTTCATTCCCCGGCTGCGTCGTCCTGCGAAAGCAGTTCGTGCACGCGTCGCAGGACGTCGAGCTGAGCCTCGTTGTAGAACTCGACCAGCGCCTGCACGACAACCGACTGAGTGATCGCCCCTTTCCGGCGGGAGGAGGCTTCCAGGTCACCCAGGAATGGGTGGTCCTTCTGCTGGTTGCGCGCTTCCGGCGCGAGGCGCACAGCGAGCTGCCGCCGCACGTCATCGGGCGCGTCCGCGGGGAGGGACTCAAACCGTGCACCGACGTCGCTGCGAGGTGCCGAGAGCTGCTCCTTGAGAGCGGACATCGCCGCGGGGGTGATGAAGCTGGAGTACGCCAGCAGGAGGGAGCGCTGCGACTCCGGCAGATCGTCGGCGAGCGCGTTGAAGTCCGCGGGCAAGTCGATCGAGGCCCGGTTGTCCAGAATAGCCGCCAATTCCCGTCGCATCCGCTTCTGGCGTTCGATACTCGCCGCGAGTTCCGCGTCCAGAGCCCGCAGGATCAGGCCCCGGTTCTCGTCGGCGACCTCGACCGAGGGGATGTCCGACAGATGCACGCCGAGGTCGACCAGCCTGCGGATGCGCAGCAGGCGGACCAGGTGCTTGACGCCGTACCGCTTGTAGCCGTTGGCCGCTCGTTCCGGCTCGCCCAGCAGGCCGATCTCGTGATAGTGCCGGACGGTTTTCAGTGTCGTGCCGGCGAGTTCGGCCAGCTGACTGGTACTCCACGCCTCCGCCACCGGCAGGCCCTTTCCTCGGGTGATGGTTCCTTGCCAGACGCACTTGACCATGCCCTCGGGGCACGGAGTGTGATGGGTGGTGACCCGGCCGCGAGACACAAATACGTTGTTCACCACCGGGCAGCGCCCGTCACAGGATCGCACCTGCGGCAGTTGGGCCGAGCGAGAAACGGGAGCGGAAGCATGATCAAAGAGTGGAGGCGGCGTCGGGCCCTGCAGCGGGTCGAACCCGGAGACGGACGAGCACTGATCCGTTTCCGCTGGTGGCAGTTGCCTATCCGCGCGCTGTTCCCCCTTCGGCTGATGAAGGACGACGGCAGGTCCACCGCCTACGCCGTTGACGTCAGGCACTGGTCGAACTACGCGTCCGACAACCTCAAGGCCCACCTCTACCGCGACGGGCGGCAGTACGCCATGTCCAAACTTCCCGCCGCCTTCCCCGTTCCGGGCGGCACCGTCGAGGTGAGGATGAGCACCTTCGGGCTCAAGCGCTGCCACTACATCACCGCCGAGGGGACCGAATACCAGCTCGTCCCGGACCCCCACTCCGCTGAGGGACGCCGTGCGCGCCTCGAACGCGAGCACCCCGCGCTGAGCCGCACGATCGGTCTCCTCTCACTGGGCGTGCTCCTCGCCGCTCTGGCCCTCCTCATCCCACAGATCGCCGAACAACTCACCAAGGCCGAGGGCATCGCCCACTACACCGGGACCTTCACCTCGCCCATCGACCTGCCGTGGTCGGGCAACACCGCGCTCGGCCTCGCCACCGCGACAGCCAGCACCGAGCGAGCTCTGCGGCTGCGCTACAGCTGGCTGCTCGACGGCGGAGCAGGATGAACGTGCGTCTTCGCCCCAGCCGATGGGAGGCTCGAGAAGCGTCGGTTAGAGACGTCGGGTGACAATGCCGCTGGGCTATTCCGCACGGCCCGTGCGGAGCGCGCGGCCGACGACGTACAGAGCGCTGTACGGGCAAACACTCCAGCGCTTCCGGGTGTTCGCCGCCGGGGTTCAACCCCATCGACGGCGGCCGCGGTCGATGACCCGACGCGGTGTGCCCGACAGCCGGCTGCCGTGCGGGCGGTGTCGTGCTCCGTCCGCACGGAGTTCCTGCGAGGTCAGCGAGCGGCGACGTTGTCCGCGACTCCGGTCTGGGGGGCTGCCGCGGCGTCGGCCTGGAGGGGTGCGGTGTTCTTCGGGCCGCGCAGGGCGACGTAGACGACCAGGGCGGCCATGACGGCGGTGCCGACCCACATGGACTGCTGCCAGCCGTCGACGAATGACTGCTGCGCGGCGCGGATCAGGTCCTGGGCGTGGCTGCCGGTGGTGGGCGCGACCTCGATGGCGTTGGCGATGCCTTCGCGTGCGGTGTCTGCTGCGTCTGTGGGGACGCGGTCGAGCTTGCCGTCGATGGCGCTGCGGTAGCCGCTGGCCAGGATCGCGCCGAGCATCGCGATACCGAGGGCGGTGCCGAACTCACGGGTGACGTCGTTGAGCGCGGAGGCAACGCCTTGCTTGGAGCGGGGCAGGGAGCTGGTGATGGCCTCGGTGGAGGGCGTCATCGACAGACCCATGCCGATACCCATGACGATCATGCCGGCCAGGATGGACAGGTAACCGCCGTCGACGGAGACGAACAGCGCCATCAGTGCCAGGCCGAGCGCGGCCAGGCCGACACCGAAGGTCATGGTGGAGCGGGCGCCGATCCTGGCGGCCATCTTCGGGGCAATGCCCGAGCCCGTCATCATTATGACGGCCATCGGCATCAGCGCCACGGTGGACAGTAGCCCCGACATGCCGAGCACAGCCTGGAAGAACGGGAAGAGGACGACGGCGATACCGGCCTGGACGCCGAAGACGACCAGCAGGGTGATCGAGCCGCCAGCCAGGCCGCGCTCACGGAACAGGCGTACGTCCAACAGTGAGGCATCGCGGCGGTGCAGCTCCCAGGCCACGAAGGCGAGGGCGGCGACGACGCCGACGGCCAGGCTGACCAGGGTGATGGGGGCGGTCCAGCCGCGCTCGGGTCCTTCCTGCAGGACGAATATGAGACCGGTCACGGCGATGATGGAGAGCAGCGCGCCGATGGTGTCGAAGGAATGGGGTGAGCGTTCGCGGGAGTTGGGCACCGACTTCAGTGTCATCGCCAGCGCCACGGCCCCCAGAACCACGGGCAGCACGAACAGCCAGCGCCAGTTGGCGACGTCGACCAGCAGGGCGGAGAGGAACATGCCCAGGATGCCGCCGCCTCCGGCGACACCGGTCCACACACCGATCGCCTTGCCGCGTTCCTCCTCGGGGAAGGTGGAGGTGATGACGGCGAGCGTGATCGGCATGATCATCGCGGCGCCGACGCCGGCAGCCACACGGGTGGCGATCATTATCCCGGCCGATGGGGCGAAGCCCGCGAGGACGTTGGCGGCGGCGAAGATGATCAACCCCGCTATCAACATGGGCTTGCGGCCCAGGCGATCGCCGATGGCGCCGAGCGGCAGTAGTAGCGCGGCCAGGGCGAGGGTGTAGCTGTTGATCATCCACAGGACGGTGTTCTGGGAGGCGCCGAACTCGACGGCCAGGTGGGTCTGGGCGACGCTCAGCCCCGACACCGAGGCGATGACGGCCATCAGCGCGATCGAGACGGTGATCAGGATCGCGCGCAGCTGACGCGCGTCCGGCGTACCCCCGACGGTCGGCGTATCCGACGTCAGGGGAGGCTGATGGGTGCTCATGGGTTCCCTCCAAAAGGGCATGCTGAGTCAGCGCCGGGGCAGGGCCGGTCGCCGGGTTGGTGAGATGAAGGACTTGCTGACCGCCCAAGACGCTGGACGGCGGTCGCGCGAAAGTCCGGCAGCGGGGCTGACGTGTCAGCCGGTGGTCTTCTGCGTGGCGGCGAGCGCGGCGTCGGTGTCCGCGGCGGCCAGCAGGGCGTTGATGTGGGAGCCGGCCAGGGCTCCGGCCGCGGCGGAGGCGCCGACCTGGGCGGTGAGGTCGGTGGCGTTGCCGGCCACCCACACGCCCGGGACCTCGGTGGTGCCGGCCGTGGCGGAGGAGAAGCGGCGGCCCATGTCGTCGGGCAGGTCCTCCATGGGCAGCTTCAGCCCGTCCAGGCCCTCGGTACGCGCCTGCATCCGCGTGGCCACAGCCAGGACCCGCCGCCCGACAAAGGTGCCGTCCGTCAGACGGACGCCTGTGAGGGCGCCGTCGTTGTCGTTGACGACCTCCTCGACGTCGGTCTCGATGATGCGGATGTTGCGGGCGGCGAAGCGGGCGCGGGTCTCGGAGTCCAAGTCGGTGCCGCGGGTGAAGTAGATGAGGTCATCCGTCAGCTGGCGGAACAGCCAGGCGTGGTGGATGGAGGCGGGGGCGGTGGCGAGGATGCCGATGGGCTCGTCGCGCACCTCATAGCCGTGGCAGTAGGGGCAGTGCACCACGCTGTGGCCCCAGTGCTCGGCCAGGCCGGGCACCTCGGGCAGCACGTCGCGCAGTCCGGTGGCCACCAGGACCCGGCGCGCCGTCAGCGTGCGGCCGTCGGCCAGGGTGACGGTGAACCGCAGGTCACCGTCCGCCGAGGGGGCGGCGGGTTCGGCCGTGGCCACTTGGCCGTAGACGATCCGGCCGCCGTACTGGCGTACCTGCTCGCGTCCGCGCTTGAGGATCTCGGGTGGCGGGGTGCCGTCCAGGACGATGAAGCCGTGCATGGCAGCGGCGGGGGCGTTACGCGGAGTGCCGCTGTCGATCACGACGACCGAGCGGCGCGAGCGGGCCAGCATCAGCGCGCCGTTCAGGCCCGCGGCGCCGCCGCCGATCACCACCACGTCCACGGTCCCGGTGGGCAGTGCGTCGCTCTCGTAGTGGTTAGCCTGCGCAGACATGTCGCGCCCTTTCCTCGTACCTGGTCCCCCGTACTGGACCTTCTGTATTCGACGCTAAGCCCATGTTGCATCCAGGGCATACCATGTTGCTTATGACGCAAGAAGATGGGCAGCTGGACAGCCTCGTACGCAAACGAATCCGCGCACTGCGCGTCGCACAGGGCTGGTCCCTGGAGGAACTTGCCACCCGGGCCAATCTCAGCCAGTCCTCACTGAGCCGCATCGAGAACGGTCAGCGCCGCCTCGCCCTGGACCAGCTCGTCACCCTCGCCCGCGCCCTGGACACCACCTTGGACCAGCTCGTGGAGAACGCCGCCGACGACGTCATCATCAGCCCGATGATCGACGGCACCCACGGCCTGATGCGCTGGCCCATAAAGGGCGACCCCGGCATGAGCGTGATGCGCCAGCGGATGACCGACCCACCGCCCGACAACCCGGCCCGCATGCGCGCCCACCCCGGCCGCGAATGGCTCGTCGTACTGTCCGGCACCGCCGTCCTCATGCTCGGCCACCGGCGCTTTCGCATCGAGACCAACCAGGCCGCCGAGTTCCCCACCATGATGCCGCACGCCATCGGCGCCGAGGGCGGACCGTGCGAGATCATCGGCATCTTCGACCGCGACGCCCGCCGCGGCCACCAGAAGGACGCCGGCTCCGACGACTCCGAAGCCGACCGCACAAGCGCCCAGGCCCGCTGCGAATAGCGGGCCGCGGTCGAGGCGGTGGGCGATGTTGCGTCGCGAGCAGCAGGTCAAGCCACCTTGTTGCGCATTTCGCAAGTGATCGTGCTGGATGCGCATAGCAGGCTTACGGTGGAGCCATGACCCACACTCATCAGCACACCCACCACAGCAATAGTGATCACCACCCCGACAACGGACATGGCGGCCACCAAGAACCCAGCGATCGCGGTCAGGCGGAGATCCTCGATCTGGACGCCGAGGTGCTCGCCGAGCACACAGCATCCATCACTGCCTCGCTGCCGCTGACGAGCGAGCCGCGCCACATCGTGGACCTGGGCTGCGGCACCGGCGCGGGCACCTTCACGCTCCTCGAACGCTTCTCCGACGCGCACGTCACCGCCGTCGACACCTCGGCCAGCCATCTCCAGCTCCTGCGCGAGAAGGCGTACGCTCGCGGCATCCAGGAGCGCGTACGGACCGTACAAGCCGACCTCGACAACAACGACTGGCCCGAGCTCGGCCAGCCGGATCTGATGTGGGCCTCCGCTTCGATGCACCACATGGCCAACCCCGACCGTGCCCTGCGCAACGTCCGCGAGCTACTCGCCCCCGGCGGCCTGTTCGCCGTCGTCGAACTCGCCGGCGTCCCCCGTTTCCTGCCGGCCGGCGCCCCGGAGAGCCGGCCCGGCCTCGAAGAGCGCGCCCATGCCGCGACGAACCAATTCCACGCCGAGCACGTTCCACACCGCGGCGCCGACTGGGGGCCGATGCTGACAACCGCCGGCTTCACCGTCGAGGACGAACGCACCCTTACCGTCAACATCGAAGGTGCGCGCAGCGAAGCGATCGGCCGCTACGCCTACGGCATTCTGCAGCGCATCCGCAGCGTCGCCGCCCCCGCCCTCAGCCCCGAGGACCTCGCCGCACTCGACGAGCTCCTGGACACCAGCAGCCCGAACAGCCTTCTGCGCCGCGAGGACCTCGCCATACGCACCGAGCGCACCGTATGGGCCGCCCGCCGCACCTGACCCCCGCCTCCCCGGGGTCGGTGATCTTGGCGTTGGCGACGACCTTGACCTTGCCGTTGCTCAACTCAACGAAGCGCATGGCGCTGCGCAGGCGCCTCGGGGGCATGCCCTTCGAGGAGAAGGTCGACATCGGTTGCGAACTCGAGGTCTTCACCATCCGGTCCGCCCTTCTGCACGTCTTCGTTCCGCGAGCCGCCGCCGTCCTGGCGTTCCTGCTGGTGTTCGGTCTCGTGGGCGGGTGGCTCCTGGCCGGCCGCATGCTCGCTCCCCTGACCCGCATCGCGAACGCCACCAGCAGGGCCACGAGCGGTTCGCTCTCCCACCGGATCCGGCTGCCGGGACGCCGGGACGAATTCCGCGAACTCGCCGACGCCTTCGACGCGATGCTCGCGCGGCTCGAAGCGCACGTCGCCGAACAGCAGAGGTTCGCGGCCAACGCCTCGCACGAGCTGCGCACCCCTCTGGCCGTCTCGAAGACGCTGCTCGACGTGGCCCGCGCCGATCCGCACCACGACAGCGGCGCCCTCGTCGACCGCCTGCACGCGGTCAACACCCGGGCCATCGAACTGACCGAGGCGCTGCTCCTGCTCAGCCGGGCCGGCGGGCGGTCCTTCCACCGGGAACACGTCGACCTGTCCCTCCTCGCGGAAGAGGCCGCCGAAACGCTCCTTCCCCTCGCGGAGACCCACGGCGTCACCGTCGAGACCTGCGGCGACATCGCCGCCACGACGGGATCATCCGCCCTGCTGCTGCAACTGACCACGAACCTCGTGCAGAACGCGATCGTCCACAACCTGCCCGCCGAAGGCACCGTGCGGGTCAGCACCGGCGTCCGCGCCGACACGGTGGTGCTCACCGTGGAGAACACCGGCGAACAGCTCTCCCCGCAGCTCGTCCCGACCCTCACCGAACCCTTCCAGCGCGGCACCGAACGGCTCCAGGGCGACCGGGCGGGCGTCGGCCTGGGCCTGGCCATCGTCAAGAAGATCACCGAGGCCCACGACGGAACCCTCACGCTCGCCCCGCGTCCCGGCGGCGGACTGCACCGACCTGGCAGACCTGGCCCCTGGCGGAAAACTCCGCCAAGGGCCAGGCACTCCTCGCTGCCAACACGACGCCGTGGGGTTCGCTCCTTCCGCTCGGCGACATGGACGGCGACGGCGCCATGACCGTGGAGGAGTACGTGGCCGCCCGGACGCACCCCGACTTCCGCTCACCCGGCCGGCCGGGGAAGGGCGAGGTGTGCCGGACACTCTTCGAGCTCCTGGACGCCGACAATGACGGCACCCTCAGCGTCCAGGATTTCCTGCGGGCGGCGGACTTTATGTGCATGTCCGACCGCGACGCCAAGGCATACTTCGCCCAGCTCGATACCGACGGTGACGGACGGCTCGACGCCACAGAGTTCCAAAAGGCGGTCAAGCGCTTCTACAGCAGCTGATCCCTTCTGGCGCACACACCAGGAGCGGCGCGGATGACCGCCGTGCGGGCCTGCCCGGGCATGAGGACCGCACGGCCTCAGCCGGATTCGGGACCCCGGACATTCGTCGTTCCTACTCGTCGTCGTCGGTTCACCCACATCGGCACGTCCGACCGTCACACTCACGACGGGACCGTCGTGCCGTACGAGATAGGGAGCGTATTTGGTTGTGATCAAGGAGAGCTTCGTGACGGTTGTGGACGGTCGACCAAGAACTCCGCCGGCGCGTCACGCAAGACGGCTATCGGACCGGGCCGTGCCGCCAAGGCACATCCCACAGATTGATCACGCGGCTTGACTCTAGCCGAGGTTCCGGACCGTCCACCGCTGCGAAGTCCCACCCGTGCAAAACGACAGTTGCACCCGGTCGAGCGTGTTCCTGGCCAGGCACGTTTCCGTTGCCTTGTTGAGGATCATCGCACCCTCCGCGTACAGCTGCACGGACCAGTACGCCGCCTTATCACCGGCCAGGCACGGCTTCATCGCGAGCAGCCCGCTCCGTACCGTCAGACACAACCCCGTTGCCTTCTGCCGCAGGGCCGTGTAGTCGAGGGCATCGTCCCAATACCACGTCTGGTAGCCGCCGCCGTTGCAGTCGGTCAAATACACTCCGAAGCCCGGGTCCGACCGGTAGTCCAGACACTTATTCGTGCGTGGCACGCCCTCGAACGCCGACCTCGCCGCCGCCGCGGTCGCCGATGGCACGTTCAGCCCCGTCATCATCGCGGCAGCTGCAACGATCACGGCCAACCTCTTCCATGCCATGAGACCCCCCAGAATGCATGAGCTTGAGCGAGAGCATGACAGAGCATGACAGCGTTCGACAAGACGCCCGAAAGCTACCTCGCCGGCCTCCAGCTCCGTGCCTCAATGATCTGGATCGACGACCTACTCAAGGCCACCGAATGATCACGACATCACACAGCCTCAGGCCCTGGAGCACGACAGAAGGCGCCACCCTGAGCGGTGGGCGGCCACCACCACGGTGCGGGGCCAGCGGGTGCCGGCGCAGCACGGGGTGCAGGCGCGGGTGTACGTCGACATCCGGCAGCCGCCCCCGGGGCAGGACGGGCCTACGGCGTGACCTGGGTACCGGAACTGGTCGCCAGACTGGGGCCGTTGCGGTCCAGAAGAGGCTCGCCGGGAGGGTGGCGGGGTCGACTGTGCCTTTCGCGTTCCTGCACATAGGCCCGGTCGTAGGTGATTGCCCTCACCGGGAGCGGCTGTTCCCTCGTCGGCGTCGTGACTACGCCTGGCGGTCCTGTCAGGTGTCCTGGCCCCGGGTTTCTTGCTGTTCGGTGTCGGTGCCGGGGGCCTGGAAGACTGCTTTCCGCGCCCGGGCCCCGGGCAGTGGGATACCGGTCAGCTTGCCCGGCACCGTGCCGGCGGTTGCTTGGCGGAACCTTTCGGTCAGGGAGAGGGTGCGGAGGAGGTCGCCGGGGGTGACGAAGTCGGGCTGGGCTTCCATTGCCCTGATCTGGTCCAGGGTCTGTTCCGGCGGCAGGCCGCCCTCGTGCATCTGGCGGGTCCGGGCCCGGTGGGAGGCATTGCCGAAGGTGACCATCGAGCTCAGCAGTTCCTCGTCACTGGGATCATTGAGGGCCGATGGCGAGGGCGGGCGCAGTCCCGCTGGCAGCGTGCCGGAGGTGTCGACGGCCGTGGCGTAGGCGCGGAGAAGGGGCGCGAGTGCGCTCTCCGCGCTGGCGGGATCGAAAACCCCGGCAAGCCGCAACGGCACGCCGGGCAGGGCCGGGTGGGTGTGGGCCCACTGCAGGAGCGTCTGTCCGTCCGGCTGTCCGTTGTCGCCGATGGACAGGGCGTACGGCGATGGGGGGGGGCGCGCCTCGCGGTGGCAGCGGTAGACGAACTCTGAGCAGACCATTGGCTGCTGGCCGCGCTCGGCCATGGCGTTGACCGCGGCCGCCGCCTGGTCCAGGACCGTGCGCACCATTCTGCGCCCGCCCGGCGGCATGGGAGCCCGGCGGGTCACGCACAAGACCGCGAGCAGCAGGATCTGCTGATGGGCGTAGGAGGCCCCTCGTGTCAGATAACCGCGTGCCACGTCCAGGACCGGGGCCATGTCAGCCGGCGCCGTGGTCAAGGTGCGGCCGACGACCAAGTCGTGTTTGTCCTGGGCCTGCTCGAACGAGGCGGTACGCAGGCCCTGGCCGACGGCCTCGGCGATGGTGTCGCGGTCAAGGACGAGCAAGGCGTGGCTGACCTCGCTGCCGTCGAGGAGGCAGATCGCACGTGATATACACCCCGTACCTCGGGTCAGCAGGACATCGCCAGCCTTGAGCGAGTCTGGAAGGGGCATCGAGGTCCTTTGGTGGCAGGGAGACGTTGATTTCATGTGCTGTCCAGGGAACGGAGAAGCAGGCGGACCCTGCCTGCCTTTCCGTCAAACGGATGACGTCTCTCATTTCATTGTCCCCGCGGCCGGGTCGATTTTCGGCGTGGCTCCAGGTCACCTCCCGCGGCAGCAGACCCGTCACCTCGGTCTGCACAGCCGGGGCGGTGAAGCACCCCCCTGGTAGGGCCGGAGCACGGCGAGCTCTGCGCAGGCGAGAGCACCGGTCCAGACCGCAGACGTGCCAGCCCAGCCCTCCACTCTCGGGGTGACGGACAGGTCTGCGGTATCTGCCGGTGCGCGCTGCGGGCACTGGGGGAGCGAAAGTTCGCGCCCGGATGCGCCTGGTGCTCCTTGTGCGCCCCCTGGTCGACCGGTGGTGTTGTCGGCCGGGGGCAGGCGTATGGAAGTCCTGTTCTTACTGCGTTGATGAGGTCACGAAAGGCGCACGTGCGTCTGGTCGAGGTGCGGTACGCGGCGCAAGGAGTCCTTCACTCGTGTCCCTGTGCCGCTCGGTGACGCCTTGGGGGCTTCTGCCACCGCATCCGCCCGCCCCTGCTCCCTGCAGCGCAGCTCCCCCGGGGCCGCCCGTGCGAAGCGTCCGTTTCCTCTGGCGGTCCTGGCCCTGATCGGCGAAGCACCCCCGCCCGTCCCCTTCCAGCAACGAGGTTCCGCGATGACGCTCTCACCCCCCGCCCCCGCTCCGGTCCGGGCTTCTGCGGCCTTGGACCTGCAGCAGCTCAAAGCACAGGTCGAGGATGTCCTGTCCGCTTTCCTCCAGGGCAAGGCCCAGCGCGACGCCCACCACGCTGGCCTGCCCGACCTCACCCTGGCGCTGCAGGAGTTCCTGGCCGCCGGAGGCAAACGCATCCGCCCGGTCCTGGCCCTGGTCGGCTGGCACATCGCCGGAGCCACCGGCAGCTACCGGACCGCCCTGCACCTGGCGGCGTCACTGGAACTCTTCCACGCCTTCGCACTGATCCACGACGACGTCATGGACGCCTCCGACACCCGACGCGGCCGGCCCACCGTCCACCGGGCCTTCGCCCAGCAGCACGGCGGCCCCCCTCAGGCTGCCGACCAGTACGGCCAGAGCGCCGCCATCCTCACCGGCGACCTGGCACTGATCTGGTCCGACGAGCTCCTGCACCACGGCCACCCCACCCCCGCACAACTGGCCGCCCTGCTGCCCCTGCTGGAGGAGATGCGCACCGAAATCACCCTGGGCCAGTACCTCGACCTCGCCCACACCGGCCCCCACACCGAGACCGACCTCGACTGCGCCCTGCGGATCATCCGCTACAAGACAGCGAAGTACACCATCGAACGCCCCCTGCACCTCGGGGCGGCCCTGGCCGGCGCCGACCGGCACCTCCTGCACACCCTGTCCGCCTACGCCATACCGGTCGGCGAGGCCTTCCAACTGCGCGACGATCTCCTGGGCGTCTTCGGCACCCCCGACACCACCGGCAAACCCGCCCTGGACGACCTGCGCGAAGGCAAAGCCACCCCCCTCATCGCCCTCACCCTCAAGCGAGGCAGTCCCGGCCAGCGCGAACAGTTACGTTCCCTGCTGGGCTGCCCGACCCTGACCGAAGACCAGGCACAGACCGCCCGGCACATCATCACCGCCACAGACGCCCCCCACACCGTCGAAGACATGATCAACCACCGCTACCACCAAGCACTCACCGCCCTGGAAGAAACCATCCACCTTGACACCGCAGGCGCAAACGCACTGCGCCTCCTCGCCCACCAAGCCGTGACGCGGTCCGCCTGAACACCCCGCAGAGTCACCACCGTCGCTGGGCTCTCCTCGCCCGCCCGCGGCCGGTGCGCGGGAGTGGACCGGGCCGTAGGATGTCGAGGCCGCACTGACGGAGTCGTCGTGGGCTCGAAGAACTCCTCGAACTTGATCCGGATGGTCGAGGTCTTCCTCGTCGCCGACGCGCCGGCCGCGCAGTGGTGGACTTCGCCGACGAGATCGACGAGGCCTGGCTCGAAGGCGTCACCATCTGGGCACCCCCCCGCCTGGCGGGCCGCACCCTTGCGCAACTCAAGACACGTCTCAGCCTCAGCCGTAGAGGGCACAGAGCCACGCCCCACGCCCCGGCGAGGAGATCGCAACCGCCGCCCGCACCACGTCGGCACAACTGAGCAAGTTCAGATCCGGGCCCTGTGCAGGACCGCGCTTTCTCAGAGATCTACGCAGGCCCTTGCCTCCGTTACCAGTCGAGGAGATGGACATGGAAGCACACCAGAACGAGTTGCTGGTCCGGTCCTCCCGGCTCTGGGACGGCAGGACCGCCGAACCAGTGGCCCGGATCGACGTACGCCTGCGTGGTGCGCAGGTCGTGGAGATGGGGGCCAACTTGACGCCCTCGCCAGGCGCTAGGACGGTGGACCTGCCCGGACACACGTTGCTTCCCGGGCTGATCGACTGCCACGTCCACGTGGTCGACGAAGCTCTGGACACCGAGCCGGTTGCCTATCAGGCTCTCAGCGCGCTGCCCGCGCTGCACACCTTGCTGATGCACGGCTTCACGACGGTCCGCGACCTCGGCGGCGCAGATCAGCCGGTGAACATTTCACTGAAACGTGCGGTCGAGCAGGGGCACATTGTCGGGCCGCGCATGGTGGTCGCGCCCAACATGCTCTCCGGCACCGGCGGGCACGGTGACAAAACTCCCGGTCTTGCCGGACGCTACGGCCTGGCGGTGGGGAGTCTCGCCGATGGCACCGCGGCTGTTCTCCGGGCGGTACGGGAGCAGGTGCGCTACGGCGCTGACTGGATCAAGGTCGCCGTCGGAGGCGGCTTCACTTCGCCCAGCGACCGCCTAGTCGATGTCGGTTACACCCAGGAGGAATTGGACGTGATGGTTCGGGCCGCTGCCGACCGCGGCTTGGACGTGGCCGCGCATGCTTTCGGCGACGAGGCCGTCCGGCGCGCGGTCCGCGCGGGGGTGCGCAGCATCGAGCACGGCTGCCTCGCCTCTGCGGACACCCTGGAGCTGCTCGCCAAGGCTGGCGCCTACCTGGTGCCCACGCAGTACGCCCAGCGGTATTTCCTGGACCAGATGGAGGACGAGGAATTCCGTCAGGGTCAGCCGGAAGGGGTGCGAGCGTCCTACGGCGCCCACGCCTCCGCCCTGCAGTCCGGCTTCGCGCTGCCGGCGAACTCCGGGGTGACGGTGGCCTTCGGCACGGACGCGGGATTGTTCCCGCACTCCGAGAACTGGCGGGAGTTTCCCACGCTGGTGGCCAATGGGTTCTCACCCCGCCAGGCGCTGGCCGCCGCCACCGAACATGCGGCTGACCTGCTGCAGCGTCCCGACCTAGGGCATATCGCCCCGGGTGCGGCGAGCGACGTCATCGCTGTCCCCGGCGACCCGTTCGATGACATTTCCGTCGTCGGAGGCGTCTCCTTCGTCGTGCAGCAGGGCCGTATCGTGCGCCTGTCAGGGAGGGCGTACCGCACGTAGCGGCCGTCATGGGCTTCGGCGGGGGTGTCTCTATGTTCTTCGTCAAGGACGTGGTGCCGGGGATGAGGCTGTTTGGGATGGTCATGCGGCGAGGGTGATGGTGGGGAGCATGGCGAACAGGACGCTGATGCGTTGGCGGGCGAGGCGGAGGAGAGCCTGGGTGTGGGTTTTGCCGTGGGCTCTTTGCCGGTCGTAGTAGGTGCGTGAGGTCGGGTCGGCGTTCATGCAGGCGAAGGCGGAGAGGAACATCGCGCGTTTGAGCTGCCGGTTTCCGTCTCGGGGTGCGTGTTTGCCGTGGATCGAGGTCCCGGACGATTTCGTCGTCGGGGTGATGCCGGCGTAGGAGGCGAGGTGGGCGGCACTGGGAAAACTGGTGCCGTCGCCGACGGTGACCAGCAGGACGGCAGCGGTCCTGACGCCGACTCCCGGCATCGAGGTCAGGACCGGGTGAAGAGGGTGGGCCTCCAGCAGGGTGCTCATCTGCGCTTCCAAGGCCCGGCGCTGGTCGTGAACCGCTGCGAGGGAGGCGGCCAGGGACGGGATCACGATGTCGAGGGTCCCGGTTCCCGGCACCACGACGGTCTGTTCGTCGAGAGCGTCAAAGACCTCGTCGACCAGCCACCCGGCCATCCGCGGGGTTTCGGGCGGATGAGTTCGACGAGTCTGCGCCGGCCGGCTTTCTGCAGCGCGGCCGGGGACCCGTGGCGCTCGAGGAGCCAGGTGACGGCCGGGTGGTCCAGCCGCGGCCCGAGCACGCGCTCCAGCGACGGGTGGAACTGGGTGAGCAGCCGGTCAGCACCGTGAGCTCGGCGGTGATCTCGTCGGTCAGCTGAAGCGAACGCAGCGTGTGGGGCATCGTCCGGGCGGCGTCCGCGATCACCGCCGCGTCCTTCGCGTCGGTCTTCGCCTCACCCGGGTAGAGGTCGGCGATCCGTCGCATCGCGAGTCCGGGCAGGTAGGCGACCTCGCAGCCCGTATCCCGGGCGACGGTCAGCGGCAGGGCGCCGATCGAGCGGGCTGGTCGACGATCACCCGGACGGTGCCGAACTTGGCCTTGAGCTTGTCGAAGACGTCCCGCAGCTTGGGTTCGCTGTTGGGCATCGGCTTGTCGAAGACCTTCTTGCCGGCCGGCGTCAGCGCGTGACCGTGATGGGCCGTCTTGCCGACGTCCATCCCGAGGAAGACGCCCACGCCTTCGATGTCGAACATCACACCCTCTCCAGGTCGTTGACCACGCCGACCTCGCGGCAACGGCACCGTGCTCGCGCATCCACGTTATGCAGACCTGCTGCCCGCGAACTGCCCGGCATTGCGCCGGACCGGGCGGTGGCCGGGTCTCTCATCAGCGTCTCCGACGGCACCCCACGGACCCGGCGACACCACCCCCCAGGTCATGCCTTCGACAGAGGGGACACAGCCATACCGGGTCCGGAGGCCAGCGGCCCCATTGCAGGACCGCGAAAAAGGCAACGAGGACGTCGGGCTCCCGTTGTCAGGGGAGCTGCCCTGTTTCAGAAGCCAGATCGGCGCAAAGCCGGTCAATGAGCTCTTCGCTGACGTGCGGCATGGTCACCATATGGGCGCGTTTGTTCTGCCGGAAGAGGTGCCACCGGTCGCACAGCTCCTCTGAGGGGGCGTCGAAGAGCACGGTGTTGGTTCCCGCCAGATGGCTCGGGTTGCGGCCACACGCCTCCAGGCGTTGCGCAGCGTATTCCGCAACGCGCAGACACTCGTGAACCCTGTCCGTCAGTCCTTCGCGTCCGAGGCGTCGCAGCTCGTGCCAGAGCAGGAGAGGGGAGAGGGCGTCACGGGAGCCGCTGATGGTGTCGTCGTCCGCGCCGACCGCAGCCCCGGGTACGCGAATCTCCTCCACGTGAGTGGAGTTGGCCAGCACTATGCCGCAGGGGATGGGGCTGCCGATCATCTTGTGCCCGCTGATGGCGACGCTGTCGACCCCGTCAGCGAACGCCCATGGCACGGGCCGGGGAGCCAAGGCGGCCAGAAGTCCACCGAACGCGGCATCCGCGTGCAAATGAGTCCGTGCGATGCCGGCGGATGCCAGGGCGCGGCGTATGCCGGGGAGGTCGTCGATGGCCCCCGTCCCCGTACTGCCGACCGTCACGACCACGACGGCCGCGCCCCCCTTCTGACGGCAGACCGTTTCCAGCGCGTGAGGATCCATGGACCCGTGCTGGTTGGTGGCTACGGGGACGAAGTCCATGCGCAGCAGGCGGGCGATCTTCGGGACGGAGTAGTGGACATCCTCGGAGGCGTAGAGCACGGCGTCCGGGTGTCGTTCACGGCCGACGAAGACGCCAAAAAGGTTGCTGTCGGTGCCCCCGTTGGTCACGTAACCGAAGGTAGTGTCCGGGGGAGCCTTCGCCAGGTGTGCGAAGAAATCGACGACGGCACGTTCGAAGTGCTTCGTGTGGAGGCGGTATTCGCTGGTCCCGCACGGGCTGCCCGCGTTGTTGGCATGAACGGCCAGGAACGGTGCCAGGTGACGGTAGTCGAAGTCGAGGTTGACCGGCGCCCCCACTGACTGGAAACGCGCCTCATCCATCTGCGCCGCGATCTCCTCGAGAAGGGCACGGTCGGCTCGCAGACCGTCCGGGGAGCGGGGACGGTCCCCGATCACGAGTTCGTCGTCTATAGGCACACGCATGGTTGCTCCGTAAGGGGTCAGGGCCCGGGAGAGCCGGTGCCGATGCTGTCTGCTCACCTTCAGCGGCTTCGAGAACGGCGGGACACCGGAGCGCCCGGGCCATGCATCCAATGGGGACGGGCAGGAACGGGTATGCCGACGGGGCTGCGCCGGCACGGGCATCCGCCGGGCGTGCGGAGTGCTGTTGCGTGGCCCTTGGCAGCAGTTCCGGTGGGTTCGGCAGCGGACTTGCTGGATGGCCGCGGTCGGCTCGGATGGCAGTCGTTCCTGGTCTGTCAGCTGTTGTCTGTGCCGAAGGACGGATGGGCGAACAGGTGGTCGCGCACCTCGCTGATGGTGTGCTGCCCGTTGGGCAGCACGATGTTCACCAGGACGTACGAGGCGGCGCCGGCACTGAGGGCTTCCTGGAGATGGCTGAGACTGCCGCACCCTCCGGAGGCGATGACGGGCAAGCCCTGATGCTGTGGCGACGGTATGGATGAGATCCAGCTCGAAGCCCCGTCCGGCCCCTCGCCTGTCGACGCTGTCGGCACGGATCGGGCCGACGTGCAGCTCAGCCGGTTGCCCGGCGAGAGCTGGGGCGCTGACGGGTGTCGGAACGAATTCTGTGCGTCAGAGAAGATTACAAACACGAGAAAACTTCCCTTCCGCCATCATGGCGTCTGCCAGGAAGGTGTCCACCCCTTCCCCCGAAAAAATGACCCGACACGCCCAAATTCCGGCCACCATTCCGATCGCCTCATACTCCTCCCTCTTACCTGCCGCCCCACTGCCTGCGGGGTCCCTCGTCCGGCTTGCCTCCGCGCGGTGCGCCGTAAAGACCGGCCTTCAACGCGGCCACCAGGGCGCGTAGGCGAAACTCAGGGCGTGCAGCGGCGCGCGGTTCACCGCAGGCGGTCCTTTGCCGTGAGCGGCTGAGCAGCCACTGGGGCGCGTGGGGTGAATACTTCTTCCGTGCTTCCGCGTTCGTTCCGGCTGCTCGCGATGGGCACGGACACTGGGGAACTCGTAGTCCGCCTGAACCAAGATCACCGTGCTCTACGAAACTCGGGCAGCTCAGGGCGGTTTGCCGGTTGCGTGGGTTTTCTGGTCCAACAGCCACGCCCCCGGCCAATCCGTCTACTGCACAGGACCGCGAGGAGGTGTTCGGCTCTCCACCGGGCGAGGGCGGCCAGGGCGATTCCGGTACAGAGTGTTTTCCTTGTGCGCCTGTCTATGCGGTCCGCGGTGGGGGAGAAGTTTTGTTTGGCGACTTGGGCGACCTGGCAGCGTCGGGGAAGGCGGTGACCTGCCACAGTGCCCCGGGGAGTCATGCGGGGAAGGGGCCCGTGACGGCGGCGGTGACTCGGGTGTCGACCGGCACGAGCACTTGTCCGTGGTGCTACCACGCCTTGCCCAGGGTCGTCCACTCGCTGGCGCGGACACCAGCAGTTGGCTGGCCTCGGTCTGGAGTGGACGTCATGAGCAGTGTGTGACGCGTACGGGGAAACGCCTCCCGCATCGGCCGACACCAGCGCGAGGCTGTGACGGTGCGGTTCACTGTCTTCGAGGCACTTGCCACCGTCGGAGCCTCCCCGAGCAGGCGGACGAGCTCGTGCCGCAGTTGGAGGCCGGGGCGGTGCTCGGCGCGCGCACCTCGATCTTCGAGAGCAGTGCTCCGCACGGTCCGAGCAGAACTTCGAGGACGACGACCGTATTGCCCACGGCAGACTCTACCGCCGCTCTCCCGACCGGCGAAGAAAGGTGCTTACGACATGGAATGAACTCACCTCAGCGGGCGGGGCGTCGGCCGGTGCGGCGCCAGCGTAGCGCGGCGTACACCAAGGCGGCGACCAGGACGGCGATGCCGATGATCAAAAGGTAGAACAGTCCTTTGACCACGACGCCGATGATGCCCAGGACGAGGGCGACGAGAACCAGAAACAGGATCAGGGCCATGAGGGTGGGGCCTTCCGGCAGAAGGGATAGTTTCAGCGGCGGGCGAGTTTGCGCTCGCCCCCGGCGCCCGACTGGTAGGGCAAGCCGTAATGGAGGAAGATCGCCTCTTCGTCCTCGGCGGGCAGGACATCGTCGGTGCCCATGGACGGCGCGTCCTTCACCATTGCCTTGGCGTAGGCGACCTTGACGTAACCGGGGCCGACGATCGCCCCGGCCAAAGGGACGAAGGCCAGCCGGTGACGCGTGGGCAGACCGACCTGGACGGTGGCCACGGCCGGCTGGTCACTGCGGGTGTCGACATAAACCGCTTCCAGGATCCCGATCTTCCGCCCGTCGGGGTCCACCACGTCATGGTCGCGCCACTCACGGATATCCGCGCTCTTCATCAAGTCGGCCCTTCACTCTCAACTGCCCTCTGGCGGGCGGTGCTGCCCGGTCGTTTTCACTTACGAGTCCCTGCCACTGCCTCCCGCACAACCGTGCCGTGTCTGAACTGCGGCACAGCCGGCATCCGGGCCGGGCCATGGTCTCCTACCCCAGGCGGCAGCGGATACCGCGCTGCCCTCTCGGCCGGGGGTCGGTACCGTTTCGTTCGTCAGTCTGGGATCCGGCATCGAGCCGCGCACCCTCGGGTGAGAGTGTGCACGGTCTCGAACAGCCGTCGGGCGTGCCGGCCCGCGCGAGTCTCTGCCGGGTCCGGTGCTGCTGTTGGCGCCTCGGCGGGCGGTGGTTCGGGTTCGGGGAGGGCTGCGGGCAGGCAGCCGTGGTGGGCGGCAGCGATCTTCTGGACCTGCCGGGACAGTCCCTGCCAGAGGTGGAAACGGTCGCTGACCTGCAGTGCGTCGGGGGCGCCGGAGGTGATGCCCTGACGGTAGACGAGGGAGCCGTCGCGGCAGGCGACCTCGACGCCGGGATGCCGGCGCAGCCACCGGGCGAGCCGTTCGGCGTCCCGGCCCTCCCACAGGGTGAGCGGGAGGCCGGTGGTGGCATCGACCAGAAGCGTGCCGTAGGTGTCGCCGTAGAGCGCGAAGTCGTCCACCCCCAGCACCCGGGGCGTGACCAGCGGCGGCAGCGGCACCAGCATCAGCTGGTTGAGCACCGTGCAGCGGGAGAGCGCGATGTCGATGACGCGCAGCATCCGGGCACCTCCGCGGCCAGCCAGCAGGACACCGACCGCCTCGACAGCCTGCTGCAGCAGCGGCGTGCGCCGCTGGTAGCGGACGGTCAGACCCGGAACCTGCTCGGCGAACGTCCGCTTCAGGCAGGCCGGGTTCTCGCAGTACAGGCGGCGCACGCACAGATCGATCCGGACCGGACGGCCACCCACAGCGGCATCCGCGAGCTGCCGCTCGTAACGGCTGTGAACCCACGCACTCGGCATGTCGCACCCCGTACAGGCTGCGGGAGCGCGAGCTCTCGTCCGGGCACGGACTACCACTACCGCCGCGGAGATATCGACCGACACCACCAGCACCTCGTCAAGTGCGTTAACAGACAGGACAGTTCAACAGGCACACTCAGATCCTGCCCGCGATGCGGACCGGCCGACCCTCACCCCGAGATGATCTCCGGCTACGAAAATCTTGCCAGAGCCATGGAAATACAAAGGTGCGTACGGATGAACGTGCAGAGGAGTCAGGCGGCTTCGGTCTCGCGCTCGATGGCCTGGAGACGGTTCTTGGGCCGGTAGCTGGGGCCGTTGATCGGGACGACTCCGCAGTGGTGCAGGAGTCGGTCGAGGATCGCGGTGGCGAGGAACAACATCAACTGACCTACCGGGGGTCTCTTTTCACGCGTCGGGACTGGTCCATAATTCAGGCGTCGCCGACAATCCCCGACAGAGCCAGCGCCCCTCGCACGTACGCGGGGCCGCCGGTTCACCTCTCCCGGTGGCCCTGCCGTCCCGCGCAGTGCGAGGAGCATGCGGTGGAGTTGTGGAAGAGGGAGGCGTGGCCTCGGGTAAGAGTCTCGCGGCGGCTTTGAGGGCCTGGATCGTCTTCAAGGACGAGGCCGGGTTCGCGAATCGTGAACAAATTGCCACGGGATTTTGCTCACCGGAGTTGGCGGGACGAAGGGCGCGCGCTGTCTTCCCTTCGTTGTCGCTGCGCTGCCCGGGCCGCCTCCCTGCTACGAAGGCGGCCCGGCATGGGTTCATAGACCGCAGCCCGTCATCGCCGTTTGGCCACGGCGATCCTGTTCTGTCAGGGTGGGGTTATCAGCCGTTGGCGACCGGCGAGTTGTTGGCTGCCAGTCGCCACAGGCGGTCTGAACTTGGCTGCGCGTAGTTCAAGTGCAAGGTGTCCCAGCTGCCGTCGTTGTAGCGGTTCAGGGACATCGCGAGATCCTTGTTGACCATGGGACGGTAGATCCACCAGCCGGTGTGCGTGTCGCCGGCCATTTCGCGGATCAGGCTCCACTTCTGGAGCCGGGATCCATCGCACGTCTTCACGACGATGGTGGTTCCTCGTGCAGGTGTGGCGGAGCTGGGCTGGAGGCACTTGTTCGCGGCCTCGTTCTTGAACGTGGCCGTGTACGTGTTGGGTGCGTCTGCCCCCCAGGCCGAGAAGTCGGTTTCCCAGCTCTCGGTGCTGTAGTTCCAGGCGGGGTCGCGCAGCGTGATGGCAGGGGCGCCCTCCCCGGTGTTGTTGCTCAACAGGGCCAGTCGCCCTCCGCTCATCTTGTTGACGACATCCCGATCGGGATTGGGGGCTGCGGAGGCGGGGGCGACGCCGGCTGCGGTGAGGCCGGCCAGCGTCACCGCGACAGTTGCGAAGGCCCGGGCAGGACGATGCAGAGACATGGATGTGTCCTTTCCTCGTATCTCGCCAGATCACGAGAGTGCAACCATCGAAGCAACCCGATCCACATCCATATGACACGTCTGAGTTGAAACCCCCCGTTGAGGGGGAGCGCGAAGGATTCGTTCCCCTCAGGCTTCGCGGGCCGAGCCCCCGCCACCTCCTACGTGGCTCTGCCTTTCAGGGCTGTGGACGGGCGTGTGTACGGCGCAAACCGGAGAGCAGTGATCAGGTGGTGCCTCCGCTCATCCGTCGCTGCAGCTCCCACAAAGACCGGAAGTGTCCTGGCGGGTGAGCTGGGCGTAGGTGCCCTCCTGGACGATCCGGCCTTCGTCCAGGACCACGATCCGGTCGGCGACGGCTACATTGGTGAGCCGGTGCGTGATCAGCAGGATGGCGCGGTCCTTGGCCAGCTCACGCAGGCCGGAGAAGATCCGGTGTTCAGCACGGGCGTCGAGGGCGGCCGTGGGTTCGTCCATCAGCAGCAGCGCTGCCTGCCGGTGGAACGCGCGGGTGAGGACGAGGCGTTGCCACTGGCCGCCGGAGAGCTGCTGACCGCCGAACCATTCGCTGGTCATAAGGGTGTTCAGGCCGGAGCGGAGGCCCGGCAGCATTTCCGCGGCGCCGGACGCCTCGCACGCAGCGAGCAGGGCCGCGTCGCTGGTGTCGCCCTGACCGAAGGTTATGTTGTCGCGCATCGTCAGCGGCAGGTAGGTGAACTTCTGCGGGACCAGCGCGACGTGCTTCCACGACCGCCACGGGTCCAGGTCCGCTGTGGAAGCGTGGTCCCAGGCCACTTCGCCGCCAGTGGGCAGCAGCAGTCCGCACAGCAGACGGGAGAGGGTCGTCTTGCCGGAGCCGTTCTCCTCGACCAGCGCCACGATCTCGCCGCGCTGTACATGGAGGGAGACGCCGCTGAGACTGTCCTTGGGGGGCACCGTCGTACCGGTAGGTGACGTCGCGGACTTCGAAGCGTTCCGGGGTTGCGGTCAGGGGCGCGGTGCCGCGGGAGCCGGTTATGGCCTGGCCGTGGGCGTTGTCGAGGAAGTTCTGCCATTCCTGCCCGTACCGGCCGGTGCGCACCAGGCGGGCCCCGCCGTTGATGATGCCGCGTACCGAGCCGGTGGCCGTCTGCAGTACGAAGACGGCGCCGCCGCCGGCCGCCAGGCTCATCCGCCCGGAGGTCAGGAGCCACAGCAGGGCCGCCCACACCGCCGTCGAGGCGATCCCGCCTGCTATGGCTCCGGCCATTCCCATCCAGGCACCCGTGGCCGGTACGACGAGCACCTGGCCGGCTTCCCGGCTCTCGCCGCGTCGCTGAGCGGCCCTGCGGCGACACAGGTGCGCGGCGCCGGGCCCCTGCGGCAGCGGGTACGGCGCCGCACGGCGGGCCGGGTCCTGCTCGTGGGCGACGCCGCGGGGTATGTGGACGCCCTCACCGGAGAGGGCATCGCGCTCGCACTGGCGACGGCCGGGGCCGCTGCGTGGCCGCCGGGCGGCCGCAGGAGTATGAACGCGCCTGGGCCGGGCTGACCCGGCGGCACCGGCTGCTGACCGGCGCCCTGCTGACCGCGAGCCACCGCCCCCGTACCGCCCGCCTTATCGCCCCGGGAGCGGCCCGCATGCCCGCGCTGTTCGCGGCAGCCGTCCACGTACTGCAGTAGCGGTGAAGGGCGCCGCTACCGCCCTGTGCTCGGTGGGGCGGGTGGTGTGCGCGACGAGGCGGGCGGGGCCATCGCCCAGCGGATCAGGCCCGTCACGACGTCCCCCGACCTGCGCGTCATCGGTGCGAGGAGGCGCGGCGCCGTGGGCAGACCCAGTGCCAAGGACGCCCACGCGGGCATCAAAGCAACCGCGTTCGCCGTCAGCGCCTTGTACGGGACGCGGGCGGCCCGCGGCAGCGGAGGCTCCTTGACGATGAAGCGGGCGGCGTCCCGCGCGGCGGCCGTCGCCCGCAGTTCCGGGCGGAACCGGTCGAGTACAGCCCGCAGTTGCTCGACGTCCAGCGGCGGCTGCGCCACACCGAGCGCCGTGGCGATGCGCGCGGTGTCGCGCACGTAGGCGTCGCACTCGTTCCGGGTCAGCGGTTGGGCGCCGAAGGCCTGGTGCGCGGTGAGGAAACTGTCCACCTCGGCCGCGTGCACCCAGGCCAACAGGTGCGGATCGTCCGCCCGGTAGGGGCGGCCGTCCTCGGCGGTGCCCGTCACCCGGGTGTGCACCGCGCGTACCTGTGCGACCGCCGTCTCCGCGTCGTCGGCGGTGCCGTACGTCGTGACGGCGAGGAACGTGCTCGTACGGGCGAGCCTCCCCCACGGGTCGCCCCGGAATCCCGAGTGCGCCGCGACGGCCGCCATCGCCAGCGGATGCAGGGACTGCAGCAGCAGCGCACGCAACCCGCCGACGAACATGGCCGCATCCCCGTGCACGACCCGGATCGCGCGCTCGGGGCCGAACCAGCGGGGTCCCGGACTCTGGTGGATGCGTTCCCGGTTCCTCGGCCCGTCCGGGCCCGCCACCTGCGCAAACAGCTGGCTTCCCACTCGGTTCCGCAGAACCTCGCTCCCGCGCCGGATGACGTCCATGCCTCCAGTGTGCGGTCGAAAGGGACCCACGGCGCCTGCCCGCCGCCGAATCCACCCCGGGGGGCCTCGGCCGGGTGGGCACAGCACACGGTGCTCGGCCTGCTGTCGGCCCTACCGCCGGGACGACTGCGGCAGCGTGAGGATCTCGGCCCCGTCCTCGGTGACGGCGATCGTGTGCTCGCTGTGTGCCGTCCGGCAACCGGTCGCGCTGCGGAGCGTCCATCCGTCGGCGTCGGTGACGAGCTCGGCGGTGTCCGACATGAACCACGGCTTCAGGGCCAGTAGCAGCCCCGGGCGCAGGGTGTATCCACGGCCCGGCCGCCCGGTGTTGGCGATCTGCGGGTCCTGCGACAAACCATGCCAGATGATCCTCGGGCAGCCACTCGTTCAGCGACGGCGGCAACACAGGACCTGGTGCGGGTCGAAGCCCGAAACGTCTTGTCCACCGCCGCCGGGCGGCCCTGCGGCCGTTTCTTCTCGACCGGTGCAACCTCGAACAGTCCGCCCCCACCACGCATATCGTGATCATCTCGCATGAGCGCCGGCGGGTCGCCGCCGAGCCTTGGTGCGTGGCAGTGGTCAGCCCTGTTGGCGGAAATCCAGCATGTAGAAGACCTTGTCGTAGCGGTGTTCGCCGACGGCGACGAAGTCGGGCAGGCGGCCGTATTCGGTGAAGCCCAGTGACCGGTAGAGGTGAAGGGCGTTGGTGTTGTCGCCACGGGCGTCCAGGGCGAGGACCTCGATACCCGCCTCCCGGGCGTCAGCGATCAAGGCAGCGGTCAGCGCCCGACCGACACCATGACCATGGGCAGCAGCATCTACCGCGATCTTCTCAAGATCGGCGTGTGGCCGATGGGTCGGTCGGGCGTAGCGGAGCCAGTACCCCAGCCCGACAAGCCGACGATCGAGGTAAGCGGCACGCAGGGACGCGTCCCCGGCCTGCACCGCAGAGACGACGTGGCCGAGGAGTTCCGCCACCTCATCCCGCGAGGGTGGTTCGACCCAGCCCAGCGCAGCACCTTCACTGACCAGGTCCGCCAGGATCTGGTGGGCCGACTCCGCGAACCGAACCTCCAGCTCCGGATCGGAAGTCAGCTCCATGGCGTCAAGGATGGCGAACTCAAAGGTCACACCGCTGGTCATGGCCGGATTCATGAACCGCAGCCTAGCCAGCCCAAGGACCAGCCGAGACCCCGCGCTCCAGCCAGCCGTTACTGACCCACCAGCGCGCGGGGACGCTCCGTCGCAGCCCCCCTTCTGTCCTGGACGCTTGCTGTCGGCGTGCGTGGCGTCATCCATCGAGGAGTGCGTAGCCACGGGGCCGGGCCGCTGCAGTGCCGAGCGCCGCGATGACGGCCGCGGTGGTCGGGTTAGTCGTTTCGGTGTGGCGGGTCGCGGCGAACAGGAGGCGTTGGATCGGGTGGTCCTCGATGGGGGCCGCGCTGATTCCTGGTGTGGCTGGGTCGATGGCCGTCTGAGGGACGAGCGCGGTAGCGAGGCCGGACCGGGCGAGGGCGATCTGGGCGGCTATGTCGGCGGTGATGTAGCGCGTCGTGGGGGTGAAGCCGGCCTGTTGGCAGGCGCGCAGGATGGCCTGTCCGCAGTCCGTGGTCGCCGGTGGCACGACGAGGTGGTGCGTGGCCAGTTCGCGCAGGCCGAAGGGCCGTTCGTCGGATCCGTCGTCGGCGGTGACGACGAGCAGCGGGTCGTCGAGCAGCGGCCAGACCGCGATGCCCTTGGGCATGGTCTCCGGCACGTGGTGGTAGCGCTGCCCCAGCACCACGTCGACGGTGCCGAGTGTGAGTTCGCGCAGTTGTGCCTGGTCGGTGACGAGACAGGTGACGGCGAGCTGCGGATGGTCCGCGCCCAGCGCGGTCAGCGCGGGGGCCACGATCCTGGCGACGGTCGACGGCAGCGCGGCGAGCGTGGCGGTGTCGCCGACCATGCCCTTGACCGCCGCGACGGCGCACTCGGCTTCCTCCATCGCGGCCAGGATCCGGTCGGCGTGTTCGAGGAGGACACGGCCGGCCTCCGTGAGCGCGACGGTTCGCCCGTCGGGACGCAGGAGATCAACCCCGACGTCGTGTCTCAGTGCGGCGAGCTGCTGGGACACGGCACCGGCGGACAGCGCCAGGGACTGGGCGGCCGCGGTGATGGAGCCGCGGGCGGCGACGGTCTTCAGCATGTGCAGACGGCGGATATCCAGCATGACTCGATAGACTACCTAAAGGGTTCCATCAGGAATCACCCCCTTGACCTGCCGAGTCGAAGTGAGCGACCTTCTGCGCATGGAGATCTTCGACTGCATCGCCGCCGTGGCCAGGCCGGTCCACAACTTCGGCGACGAGTTCATGTCCGACGACGCGACCGCCGCCATCGGCCTGCGCGCCGGGTTCGCCCCGGGGCGCGGCTTCTATTGCCGAGGCCGGTTCGGGGTGCTCGGTGAGGCACCGGCCGCTGTGGTCCAGGCGGTGCAGGGGTTCCTCGGCCCCGATCTCATCGCCATCGGCTGGCGGGCCGGTCGGCCCGTGATGCCGGCGGAGGAGGCCGCCGCCTGCTACGCGCAGGCCGTCCGGGCGTGGGGGCGCGCCCACTTCCCCGCTGACGTCGACGTGGAGCACTTCAACGGCCTGGCACAGTGGCTGATCGACGCCGCCGACGCCGACTCACTACGGCTGGCGCGAGCCGGGCCCGGCCGCCGCGGCCCTGGTCCCCCAATGGCAGCGCGCTGAGCGGCTCACGGACGAGCTGCAGGCGCCGCTCTACGCCGCGCTGACCGCCCGGCAGCGTGCCGATTCGCCCAGCTGGTCGACGCGTTGACCAGCACCCAAAACTCATGACCGTACGTCACAGACACCGGCAGGTACACGAAAGGACGGCTGATAGCGGCCATGCTTTTACCGGCCCGTGGGCTCGGCCAACGAGATCGGAGGCATGCCGCCAGCGTGACGAAACCACCTCGCACCCACCGGCCACGACACGCCGACCGCCAACGACGCCTCCACCGTCGTGACCCCCGTAGCGATCAGCCGCCAGAACTGGCGCTGCACGACTCGAGACTGATCAGGCCGCCCCGGCGAACGCATCGCCGGCCGCAACGCACGATCAGCGCGCCACTGCCGACGCCGACCCTCCGGAACATCGCTGGTCTGCAAGCTCCAGTCTGCCGTGGCCACGTCGCGCACCTCCGAGATCAGTGTGTTGGGACGACCAGTTGAATCCACCCTGGGCTCCGTGGTCGGTGTGCATGATCGATCCGACGAGGCTGCCGCGGGTGCGGACCGCTGCGGCCAGGGCGTCGGTCACGAGATCCGCGCGCATGTGGTCGGCGATCGCCCAGCTGGCCAGACGGCGTGATGCGAGGTCGATGACGGTCGCCAGGTACCAGATTCTTCCGCCGTCGATGGGCAGGTAGACACCTCAGGCGTGTAACTCGTCAAGCTGCGGCGGCAAGTTCGACGGGGAAGGCAGTGTGCTCGTCGAACAGCTTGTGGTGCTGGAGGCAGTGGTAGAGCTGGCCGATCATGCGGTTGAAGAGGTTGCGCTGGGCGGCGGCGTGCCAGTCTCCGTGGTCGTCGCGGCGTCGGCGGTAGTGGGATTTGGCACCGGGTGAAGAGGTGAGGGAGGCAAACGCCCAGAGGTATCCAGCGTGGTTGAGCCGTTCGTTCTTGACCCACCTGCGGGTGATGCTGGACTTCTTCCCGGAGGCTCTGGTGATGGGCGAGGCGCCGGCGTATGCCTTCAGGCCGCGGGCGTCGGCGAACCGCCCGCGGTCGTCGCCGATTTCGGCGAGCACCCGGGCGCCGAGCTGCGTGCCGAGTCCGGGGAAGCTGAGGATGATCTCAGCGTCCGGATGCTGCGGGAACGTCTCCTCCACCGCCGTCGCGAGGTCATCCGCGGCCGTGCAGGCGGCTTCCAGCTGGACCAGGAGCGCGAGCATCTGCTTGCCGAGCGCGTCCTCGACCAGTTGCGGCTGGTGGGACCAGTCGGCGCGGAAGACTTCCCGGAGCCGCTCGGCCTCGGCGTCGATGCCGCGCTGGCGGCCTGCCCGCTTCAGTGCGGCCTGCAACTGCGTGCGGGTCAGCCTCGAGGCCTTCGCCGGTGTCGGGGCGGCCTTGAAGAGCTCGTGAGCCTCGCGTCGGCAGAGTCCGTTGCGCCAGGGGTCGAAGGCTGCGAGGGCGGAGGGGTAGTACTCGCGCAGGAGTGATCGGAGCTGGTTGGAGATCTGCTGGCGGTTCCAGGTGGCGTACTGCTGGGCACGGGCGAGTACGGCGATGGCCCGGCCCAGGTCGCCGTCCTGGGGCAGGGGCCGGTGGGCGTGCATGTCGGTGCGGAGGATATTGGCCAGCACGAGGGCGTCGCCCGGATCGGACTTCTTGCGGGAGACGGAGTGCCGGTCGCGGTAGCGGGCGGCGGGCCATCGGGTTGATCGCGAAGACCTGCCGCCTTCCGGTCCTGAGCACGGCCACCAGCGGGCCGCGGGAGGTCTCGATCGCGACCGGGATCGGGCTCTCCTGGCTGTCGCCGTGCTCGGCAAGCAGGTCGAGCAGGATCCGGGAGCCAGCGGTGTCGTCGGCGATGTGCCGCTTGGCCAGCAGCTGCCCGCTGTCGTCGACCAGCGCGAAGTCGTGTGTCTTCTCTGCCCAGTCGATGCCGCAGTAGATCAAGGCCCCTCCCAGTGGATTCTATGTGCGTTTGTGCTGGTCACGAGCTCATGCGGAACCACGCAGCGACCTAATCCCAGGACTCAGCCGTCATGGCTGGTCCGCCACCTCAGTAGCTGTTCGTGGCACCAGCTCACCCCACGGGCCTCGGTCTAAACGGGAGCTCGGACAGCTCGGGCTTCACAAGAGGTCACCGTGGCGCGGGCTCGCACCACCAACACCAACGAGTGATCAAGGGTTGGGTGTTGACGCTCGCAGGTGCCGGACGCCGCCGCCCTACCTGTAGGCGCGGGGCCAGGTGATATCCAGGCGTCCGACCGGCACCCACGGGCACCAACACCCCCACCACGAAGTACGAGACATCGGTGGTGGCCGACAGGCGCCTCGAAGCGGCGGGCCCGCAGGAGGCTTGTGCCGCCGGCGCCATCCTCTTGGGCTCCCGTCACCACCATGAGTGCAGACCTGCGCACCGATCTACGGAGAGGCTTCCAGCAGCCCGGGAATCGAAGGATGTCGCAGCCCTGCACTCGAACAGACCAGAAGAAATCGATCTCCTCCAGCACTGCCCTTAACAAGGGATTAGGTGATGTCGCCGACGTGCTTCGTGTTCAGGGCCTTGGCGGTGAAGTCGCGGCCGATCAGGTCCGGAGCTTTGGCCGCCGCCGGGTCGGGGACGGTGGTGCGGTGCCGGTGGCGCAACCGAACTCCTTCGATCCCGGACTCCCGCATGATCCTGGCGACCCGCTTGTGGTTGACCGCCTCGCCGCTCGTCTCGCGGAGCTCGGCGGTGATTCTGGGAACTCCGTAGGTGCCGTCGGATTTCTGGTGCACCGCCCGTATCCGGGCGGCCAGTTGTGCGTCGGCCGCCTGCCGGGCAGCGCGGTCCCGGGCTGTCCGGCGCCAGGCGAAGGTCCGCTCGACAACCCAGCGTGTTTTGCCCAGGCCGGAGCCGTGCGGGGTGCCGCGGCGGGCGATCTTGGGTGTGATCCCGCGCGTGCGGACCAGACGCCGGTACTTGTCGTAGTCGTAGCTGCGGTCGGCGAACAGCCGCCGGGGCCGGTGGCGTGGCCGGCCTCGCAGTCCACAGATGCGGGGTATGGCGTCCAGCAGCGGCATGAGCTGCGTGACGTCATGACGGTTTCCGCCGGTCAGGGAGACGGCGAGCGGAGTCCCGTGCCGGTCGACGATCAGGTGGTGCTTGCTGCCGGGCCGGGCCCGGTCGACCGGCGAAGGTCCGGTGTGAGCCCCCTTTTGAGGGCCCTGACGTGCGAGCCGTCGATCGAGGCGTCGTCCATCTCCAGCAGGCCCTCTGTACGCAGTTCCGCCAGGAGAACCTCATGCAGGCGGGGCCACACTCCGGCCTCGGTCCAGTCCCGCAGACGCCGCCAGGCCGTCACCCCGCTGCAGCCCACCAGCTCCGCGGGAACGTCCCGCCAGCTCACACCCTTGCGCAGCACGTACACGATGCCCCGCAAGGCAGCACGGTCATCCACCGGCAACCGCCCCGGATACCGATGCCGCCGCGCCGGCCGAGTCGGCAGCAGCGGGGCTATACGTTCCCACAGGTCATCAGGCACAAGATCAGCAGACACCCGCCAGATCCTGCCGACCCAACACCCAACTGCCAAGCCACCACACCGATCTCTTTCTGAAACGATCAGTTAGAGGGTGTTTAGTTCCTATTAGTAGACCTTTAAGTCGGTATCTGCATCGGCAAGAGTGGGGCAACTGAGACCAGTGGGAGCCTTGGTGCAGAAGTCACGCTTTCGTGGGCGTCTTCGCCTTGCTGCTCCTGTTTCATCCCAACACGTCGTGTTGTGCGCCGTGTGCTTCAAGCGCCGGTCTGAGCGCCCGGGGCCGCTGGGTAGTCCCGGATCGTGTCTGAACGCCGCCGTTACCCGAGTGATCTGTCCGATGCCCGATGGGAGTTGGTCGAGCCGGTCCTGACGGCCTGGCGGGCCGAACGCCGCGGCCGCGGCCTGGACATCGGCCGGCCGCCCGACCACGACCTGCGGGCTCTGCTGGACGCGGTCCTCTACGTGAACCGGACCGGGATCCCGTGGCGGTACCTGCCGCACGACTACCCGCACTGGAACACCGTCTACGCCTACTTCGCCCGCTGGCAGGAAGAAGGCGTCTTCGACCAGCTCAACAGTCTCCTGCGGCGCCAAGTCCGCAGGCAGGAGGGCCGCGAGGAAGAACCGACCGCCTGCGTCATCGACTCCCAGAGCATCAAGACCTCCACCAACGTCCCCGCCGCCGGGCAGGGCATCGACGCAGGCAAGAAGATCGTCGGACGCAAGCGGAGCATCGTCATCGACACCGTCGGACTCCTCCTCGGCGTGCTGGTCACTGCCGCGAGCGTGCAGGACTCAATCGCCGGCCAGACCCTGATCGAGAAGATCGCCGCCGAACATCCCACCGTTCGCAAGACCTGGGTGGACGGCGGCTACCGCCAGCACCTCGTCGAGCACGCCGCCACCTTTGGCATCGACATGCACATCGTCCGCCGCGATCCCACCACCAGGGGCTTCACCGTCCTGCCCCGCCGCTGGACCGTCGAACGCACGCTGGGCTGGCTCATGATCCACCGCCGCCTGGCCCGCGACTACGAAGCCAAACCTCACCGCTCCGAAGCCATGGTCCACCTCGCGATGATCAACCTCATGACCCGCAGAATCACCGCCGAAACCACCCCGAGCTGGCGCGGCACATGAACCGCCCACAATTAGGCAATCAGGGATGAAACAACGGGAGAAAACGCCCTCTTAGCCTGTCCGCCCCACTCCTCACCGAAAGTCCCCACAGTGCCGCCCTCTCTGATCTGACCTGACACACTGGCCTTGCGGCATTCGCGCGTGGCAAGTGCCTCTGAGCGTATGCCCGTTCGCCCGAACACGGAGCGGTGTTGTCAGGTTGCCCTTCCTTCCGGCGTTGCCTCGCAAGTGCGTGCGGGATCCGCGCGGCCGGTGAGCGGACGCCCGCCCTGTCACAGATGCCCCGTCTTCCTTATGGTGCTCCGCCGCTGGAGGTCAGGGGTGGGGCGGGCCGCTGTTCCGTGTTCTCTTCTGCATGGTGAAGTTCGTGGTGTCCCTGGGTCCAGTGGTTGACCCACCCGCACAGTGCGCAGGCGTAGCGGCCGTCGAGCCCCTCGACCCGGGCGCCGCAGCAGGGACAGTCGGTACGGGTGATCACTGCGGTCTCCGGGCGTGGGATGCCGTTGTCCATGGGTTGATTCTGCCCCTGCTCCATGACGACCCGTGCGGATCGCACTGGTCACAGCACTTTGCCGACGTGCCAGGTAGAGGCGTCCACGAACTCCTCCAGCCGGGGGGCCGGGTATGCCCCCGCTCCGCTTCCGGGATCACTGACCACAGGACCGGCAGGACCTCCTCGGTCATACCGTCGTCGAAGCGCACGTGAACCGCGCGTGAGTAGCGGCTCCGGCAGGCGCTGGTGGGCGTGGTTGCCGACCGCTGGCGCAGCGCGCTGAAGTCTGCCTGCGCGGCCCCGACGGCTTCAGGATCCGCAGGGGGCCTCACGCCACGTGCAGGTGCCGGCCTCGGCGCGGGGGCTCCTCGTCCTTCGTGGCGGGCGGTTCCGGCACGGCCTGGAGGGGGGCCCGTCTCGGCGGCGTCCTCGGGCTTGCGGGGAGCCCGCGGGTGCGACCACGGTGACGACGACGGCCATCACGACCACTGCATCCCGATCGCGGACAGCTGTTCCACCCGCTCCGGGGTCAGCCCGGCGAAGCGTCGCACTCCTGCTGACTGTGACTTCTCACCGACCCGGCACGGTCGCGCTCCCCGCCCATCCGGTGAGGACTGCGCGGCTGGCCGCTGTGCATTATGGGGGGTTAGTTCTCAGTTGTTCTCCATTGCTGCTGGTCAGCGGCATGGGAGTGAGGGGTGTAGCGGGGTGGGTTGGGGTGCTGGGGGGTCTTGGCGAGCCGTCCCGTAGAGGTGTGACCACGCAGTATGTAGTGGCAGCGAATCGAGTAGTCGGTGGCTGTGAGCAATGAGGTGCCTACGAGCATCTGGTGCATGGAATCGAGAACTTGTGCCTGCGAGCCGGAACTTGCTTCGCCAGGATTGAACCGCGACGCCGGATGCTCGACTACGTAGCGCGGGCTGCTGCGTCCGGCAGCTCGTGAGGACGGCTGGCAACGCTCCGGGCCCTATGGGTGTGCATATGCCCTGGGAGGTCCCTGAACTTCCCAGGAGTGAAAATTTTGTTCGAGGGAACGCTGTCGCTTTCCATGGGGCCGTGGTGAAGGATGTGCGCACCTGGTGGCCGAGTGGTCACTGAGCTTCACGTTCCCTGGGGGGAAAATGCCGCGTTCTGATGCGCATCGTCATGCCCGTTTCCGTGCCAGACATGGTCTGGTGGCCTCGCTCGCTGTTCTGTCGCTAACCGCAACCGCGGTTCCGGCCTTCGCTGGCCCGGCCGACCCCGCCGATCCGAGGCCGGTCTCCGTGTGGGGTTCGGGTGGAACGGCCCAGGAGATGCCGGAGGTGAAGGTCGGCGCGACGAAGCCGGCCACCCCGGCCCCGGAAGCGAAGCTTTCCCCCGAGCGCGCGCAGTGGCGCATGGCGCAGGAGCAGCGCGCCACCGCCACACCAGGGGCGCGGCGTTCGGTGGCCGCCGGCGCGGCTGTGGACGAGGTGGCCCTGGCCGCGTATGTGCCTGAGGGGCAGGGCAAGGTGCCGTGGCACCAGAGCTCTGATTTCCGGATCACCGACTCCCTCGTGGCGAGTGTCAACTACTCCACCGGGAACCTGTTGCTGGCCGGTACGGACTTCGCCGTCGGCGGAGTGGGGCAGAGCATCACCCTGGCCCGGACGTACAACTCGATGGACGCGCCCTGGGGCAAGGTCTCCCAGAGGTGGTGGCAGACCTACGAGCGCTACGCGCAGATCAGCGACACCGAGTTCGTCCTCTACGACTCCACCGGCGCCTCCTGGACATTCGGCAAGGACGCAGGCGGCAACTTCAAGACACCTGCCGGGTATTCCAAGGATCTGAAGGAGAACGCTGACTACTCCTTCACGCTGACCGACCGTAAGTCGGGATCGAAGGACACCTACAACCAGTACGGCACGCTGACGAAGGTGACGGACAAGAACAAGGGCGTCATCACCGTCGACCAGCACGACGAGGGCGGTGAGAACAAGGGCTTCAAGGTCACCGAGACCCGCTCGGGCCGGTGGGTGGACCTGGTGAAGACGAACCCGTCGCAGTGGCAGGCCAAGGACCATATGGGCCGCACCGCCGTCTTCGACCTCAACCCGGCCGGCGACCTCACGAAGACCACCGACACTGAAGGCAAAGCCACCGCGTTCGAGTACGACACCTCACGCCGCCTCACCAAGATCACTACGCCTGAGGGGCGCGTCACCGTCTTCACCTACGACGCCGCCAACCGCGTTACCAGCATGCTGCGCGCCACCCAGTTCAACGGAGCCCACACCGGGCCCACCTACCGCTACGCCTACAGCGCCACCGATCCCAAGGCGGCCGGCACGACTACGGTCACCGACCCCGAGACCCACGCCACGAAGTACGTCCATGACGCCAAGGGCAAGGTCTCCAAGGTCACCGGCCCGCTGAACCACTCGCGGTCGCGCACCTACGATGCGAACAACAACGTCGCTACCGCTACCGACGCGGCAGGCGTGGGCGGTCCCGGCGGCCTCGGAGAAGTTACCGAGTACGGGTGGGACACCAAGAGCAACCCCACCTCCGCCACCCTGCCCACCGGGGCCAGCTCGACCGCCGGCTACCAGAGCATCGCGGGCATCGAACTGCCCAACACGATGAAGAACGCCGACGACCAGACCACCACCATGAAGTACGACACGGCGGGGAACACCCTGTCGGTGGCCACCGAAGGCACCGGCGGCGGCAACCAATCCTTCGAGTACAACAAGGCCACCCCGACCTGCGGCGGGTTCGAGGGCCAGCGCTGCAAGGCCATCACCAAGCTCACCGCGACCAAGTCGGTGAACACCTCCTTCACCTACGACTCCAAGGGCAACCTGGTCAAGGCAACCCCGCCCGCCCCGCTGGGTGCCACCACGTACACCTACGACGCCCTGGGCCGCACCGCGATGACCACCGACGGGCGCGGCATCCAGAGCATCTACACCTACGACAACCGCGACCGCATCAGGGAAGTCTCCACGACGAACACCACCGTCACCTACCTCTACGACGGGGATGGCAACCTCAAGCAGCGCGTGGACGACATCGGGACGATCAAGTACGACTTCGACCCGCTGTCCCGCGAGACCGTCCGGACCCTCCAGGACGGCTCCCAGACCGTCCTCGCCTACACCCCCGCCGGCAACGTCGACACATTCAGGGACCCCAGCGGCACTATTGACTACACCTACGACGCCGCCAACAACCTGAAGTCCCTCAAGGACCAGGCCGGCCGCACCACGTCGTACGAGTACAACAACAACGACGTACGGACGAAGACCACCTACCCCGGCGGCACCGTCCAGGCAATGACACCGGATGCCTCCGGGCGTCCCAAGGCCATCAAAGCCACCTCCCCCAAGGGCACCCTGACCAGCCTCACCTACACCTACGCCTACGGCACCGGCAAGGACGGATCCAAGATCCGCACCTCCGCCGATGCCGTCTCCGGGATGAAGACGACCTACAGCTACGACACCGAGGGCCGCTCCTCCTACACCAAGGAGGAGAAGGGCACCACCCTGAACTCCTCCTGGCAGTACTGCTACGACCTGGCAGGCAACCTCACCTCCCAGGGCGTCGACCCCGGCTGCCCGCGCGGCACCACCTACACCTACAACGACGCCCAGCAGGTCACCTCGAAGAACGGCTCCACCGCCAACTGGTCCTACGACAAGGAAGGCCACGAACTCGCCGGTGCCTCCACCCCCGAAGGCACCCGCACCGGCGGCACCTGGTCGGACTTCTCCCAACTCACCTCCACCACCGTCGGCGGCAAGACGTACGCCGGTGAGTACGGCTCCACCGACTCCAGCGAACGTCACCGTCTGGGCGACACCTACTTCCACCACGGCCCCATCGGCCTCGCCGCCGAAACCACCGCCGGCGTCGACACCGGATTCGTCCGCGAAGCACAGGGCACACTGAACTCCATGACCCGTGCCGGCAAGGCGTACTACTACCTCACCGACGCCCTCGGCTCCGTCGTCGCGCTCGCCGACGACACCGGCACGAAAGTGAACACGTACTCCTACAGCCCCCGCGGCGTAAACCGCACGATCACCGAGAAGACCGGCGTCTCCCAGCCCTACCGGTTCGCCGGCGGCCACCAGGACCCCACCGGCATGTACCACCTCGGAGCCCGCTACTACGACCCCAACATCGGCCGCTTCACCAGCCAGGACCCCTCAGGCCAGGAACAGAACCCCTACCTCTACGCCGCAGGTGACCCGGTCAACCACATCGACCCCAGCGGTCTGGCCTTCCTCGGCCTGGACAAGAAGGGCTGGGGCAACGCCCTGGGCATCGCAGGCACAGTCGTCGGTGCGGCCGCCCTGGCGCCTGTCGGCGGAGTGGGGCTCGCTGTCGGAGCAGCCGCACTGAGCACCGGCCTTGGCGTTGCTGGAGGCGTTCTGGAGGGCGATTCGGCCGGCCAGATTGCGGCCACGGGAATCCTTAGCGCAGCCAGCGGCGGAACAGGCGTAGCGATGAAAGCCGCAGGAGTAGCCGGAAAGACCGGCTTCGCCACCGACGCGGCCTACGAAGTGGGAAGCTACGTCGGCGGCGCCGCTATCGGTGGCTGGGACTGGACCTGATCACCCACAGATACCAAAGGGAGAAACTGTGGAACTCCTCTATCTCGCCGCTCAGGAGAAGACCGGCTTCTGGCCCACCGGCGCCGTAATGATTGTCGTCATCCTCCTCATCACGGGCGGGATCGGCATTTGGCGAAGCAACAACGCCAAGAAGGGGAAAGGCGGGCCCGGAAAGTAGAACAAGTGCAGGTCCGGCCTGCCTGATCAGCCAACTCGCCGCTCAGCGGTGAGTTGGTAAGTGGTCCCCGTACCCGCTGTGGGGTGCGGGGACCACTGTCCTGACCTGTCGGGCAGGAACTCTGCGCCAGCTTGGCTGCCCGGGCCTTGGAGCCGTACCTGGGCTCCCGGAAACGTCGGTGGCGCGTGCGCGGACGGGAGGCTGCCGAAACGCAGCAGAGCCGGCGAGGCCGGGGCCGGTGGGGAGGCTGTCGACTCCTCTGCTGCCTGCGGGGCTACGCCACCGCGTCCGTGTCCGTGCTCTTGTCCGGCTGTGTCAGCTCCCGCTCGGCGGCACACACGTCACACGCCTCCGCATCCCCGGCTGCGATCATCCGGCAGGCATCGCCCGTGGAGAGGGTGCCGCCAATGGGCCCCTGCACGATCCAGCAGCCGGGCGCGTGGAAGCGTGGGAAGGGTCCGCCGACCTGTCGGACGCGCTCGGCGGTCCACCCCGCCTCCGCGTCGCGAGGCGGGACGACGGTGACGGTCTCCGCACCTGGCCTGGCGCTGCCGGGCGTGGCAGCCGGGGCCGCACCGGACACGCCCGGTGTTGCAGGGGGCCTGGATCGCAGGGCGGGGACCATGTCGTACCGGGCGCCGGGGACGGGCTGGACCTGGGAGGCCGGTACGTCGAATTCGGCGACCTGCGCCTCCAGGACGTCGTACCCGGTGCGGGCGCTGCTGCCCCACGCGCTGAGGCCGACCCGGTACGCCCACTGCCCCGTGCTGGTGTGCCACCGGCGGATGAGCCGGCCGGTGACCTCCTGGCCGTCGGGCAGCCGCACCCGTATCTCCGGCAACGGCCCATTGCCACCGGGGGAGGGGCCGCGGCGGGGTGCGCCGGGGCCGCGGGGTGCCGGACGGGACATGACGCTCAGGCCGCTCCGACGCCGTCGCGGGTGACGGCCTTCAGGGCGGAGCGGGCCGTGACGAGGTCACCGGTCCCGGCGAGGGAATCCCAGAAGGCGTGCCCGCGGACCTGCCCGGACAGCGCCAAGGTGTTCCCGGACAGCCCCGGCTACACCGAAGAGCAGGCCGCCGAGGTGGAACGTCTCCGCACCCTCATGGGAGAGGTCGGCCCAGGCCTGGTGGAGCTTGGTCTGGGCGTCGAGGAGGTCGGCGGGGAAGTCGTAGGTGGCCACACCCCAGATCGCATGCGTGTTCGAGTACTGGACGCCAGCGGGCGCGTTGCCACCTCACCCGCAGATGTGACTGAGCGAGCTGGCCTCGAACCCGTCCGGGTGGAGGAGTGGCGGGCCGGCAAGGTCCCGTTCCCCTCGGTCCGGGTCACCCCCTCGACCATAATCGGCCTGTTCAGCCGCCCCCGCGGCGAGTCGAACGTCGACCACATCTGCCTGGTCGTCGACCCGGCAAGAGGTGATCGACTCGGGCCGGTTCACGGTCCTGGAAGGCCCGGTCCCCCGCTTCGACGCCCGCGGCGACGCCCAGTCGATCTACGTACAGGACCCGGACGGCAACACGGTCGAGCTGCGCTGGTACCCACAGGACGCGACGGCACAGGGATAACACCGGGCAACGGAACAGCCGTCCGGGCTCGGCCGGGTTGCCGACCCGGGCACGCAAAGATCGCCCCCGCCTCCCCAACTGCCGTGTCAGTCCCCGGGTTTCCTCGCCCACCCCTCAGCTGTATGTCCTGTTCCCTCAGGCGTAGGCCCCGAGGAGGGAAGCAGGTGCCTGGGCGTCAGGTGGTGGCACATGGGTGCGGCCGCCAGGAACACCATGGTCGTGAGTACGAACGGCCACGTGAGGACCTGGGCGGGGAAGAGCCGGCCGCACGCCACTGCGAGCACCGTCGCGACCGCCGCCCCCGCGGTCCCGTAGAGCGCGCTCCGTCGGCCGGGGGTGAGGAACACGGCGCCCAGGGCCATGGCCACCAGTACCGCGTTGTAGCCGGTGAGGCCCTGTCGCACGGCGGTGGCGGGTATGCCGGTCGTAGCGGCGACCACGAGCGCGGTGAGGCTGCCCACGCAGGCCATCACGCCCGCAAGCCGGTCGGCTGCGAGGATACCGATGAGCAGGAGCAGACCGATGTACCACTGAGGCATGAAGACGACCTGGCTGATGTTGGCGAGGAAGCCCTGGGCCAGATCGCCCCAGGTCAACACCGTCGCCGTGGACGCAGGTTGCGGGGAGACCGGTAGCCCTTGGCGCTGGAGCCACGGCAGTCCGGGGGCAGCGGCGACCACGACGCCCACCACGGTGCAGAATGGTGCGGTCAGGGGCGGGAGACCCCAGGTGCCCAGAACCTGGGCCAGGGCGTTCGTGACGATGACCACCATCGCGCTGCCCATCAGGGTCACCACCATGGTGGACCGGTGCTCGGGCCCCAGAGCGGCGGCCAGGCCGATGGCCACCAGGCAGCCGTTCACGCCTTCCAGTCCGCGGCGCGTGCGGTCGGCGTCGAGGCCCAGCAGGTGCGCGGTGGCCCCTGCCACGGCTGCACCGCCCATGCCGTAGAAGCCGAGCCGCCAGTCGCCGATGAAGAGAGCCCCCGCGAAAAGGGCGCCGGCCATGGCGCTGGGGAGGAAGAAGACCTGGGCGACCCCGCGCAGCACGGTCAGGAAGTGTGTTCGCAAGTCGTCGCTCCGGAGACCGCTGCGTGCACTTCCTGCCTTTGCGGGCGTGCGGTTCGCGGCCATCGAAGCAGCGGCCCGCATCCCTGCCGTCCCCGCTGCACCGGTGATCCTTTGATCGTCGCCGATCCGCTGCTGGGAGCGGCGGGTGGCGGGACGCCTGCGGTTGAGGATGGGGTGGTTCATGGTCTGATTCCTCGGTCTGGACGGGAGGGCCTGTTTGGCTCGGCTGTTCGCACCGGTCGGGGTGCGTGATCGCTGGGAGCGGCTTCGCTCTCTTTGGGGTGCAGCGCACGACCGCCCGGGCAGCGAGGCCGCCCAGCCCCATGAAGGTGAAGAGCAGACTGCAGTCGGGAGAGGCGAGGACCGGTCCGCCGGCCGCCGCCCCGGCGAGACCCATATGCCGCAGGGTCGCCACCGGTGCCGAAGGTCAGGGGCTCCCCTGCACCGGACGAACCGCGCGCGGACCTGGGCTGTCTGCCACGACGGTCACTGTCACCGGACGGGCCGGCCACTCACGCCTGTCGAGCTCTCGGCACACGACCAGCTCGCCTGGCCGAAGTACCCGCTGCTGCCTGCACCGTTCACGACCCCACCCCCTCCCAGCCGGCCAGAGTACGCGACGGCCCGCGCCCCCTGCGGCCTTCCCGGCACGAACGCAGGCGCCGTCCCCCCGCTGCCAAGACGATTCCGGGCATGAAAAAGCCCCAGGTCACGGCGAGTGAGTCCTGGAGCTGATCCGAGCCGCCTTCGGGATTCGAACCCGAGACCTACGCATTACGGGTTGTCCGATCTTGGCCCGGAGGCGTCCGTGGGCGTCCACGAAACGTGCTTCATGCCTGGTCAGAGGGGCTTCCGGACCCCGGCGGACTCTAGCGGATGACGGCGGAACGAGGGACAACTGAGACCATTCCCTGATCCTTTTTGGGCAGCGCCCACTACCGCTGCACAGCGGTCGCGTAGCGTCGCTGTGTGCTGGCACTCTTCGACCTCGACAACACCCTGATCGATCGACGCGCGGGCCTAGAGAACTGGGCCCGTGACTTCGCGTGGTCGCGGGTATTGCCTGAGGGCTCGGAGTCCGGCATCTGTGAACAGCTCCGAGAGCGAGCCTATCCGGCGGACTTCGTCCATCTGCGGGAGGCGCTCGGGCTCAGCGACGACCCCGGCGACCTCTCGCGCGAGTACGTCGACGGCGTCGCGCGGTCGGTACGTTGCTTCCCAGGGGTGCGGCAAGGGCTCGAAGCGCCGTGTAGCGCGGGGTGGACGCTCGGAATCGCGACGCATGGGGCGGGGGACATCCAACGGGCCAAGCTCACCGCGACCGGGCTCGCGTCGCACGAACGAGATGGCCTCCTGGCAGATCGACCAGATCCTGCACGTCCTGAAGCACGGGGACGTGTTCGTGCTGACGCCGGCGGCGCACGCCGCGGCCATGGCCGCCACTGCCACCGCCTCCCGACGACGCCCGGCACTCGCACGCGCACCACGATGTCGAGCATCCGATGCCCGGCACTCTCTCGCGCGCACCGCGATGCCGTGGACCCGCTGTAGCGACGGCCTCCCCGCCACACCGCCCAGCCGCGGCCCGCACACCGCGCAGCTGCGCGGTGTCTCTTCGTGTGCAAGGCCTGGTCCCGTTCCTGGCTCCCTCGTTGAATCAGTGCGTGACGTTGCAGCAAGATCGTGTGACGAGCTCTCAGGGGGCTATCCCTACCCTCAGAGGGTGGCCTGCCAGATGGTCTAGGACGTTGGTGCACGGCGATCCTGGGGTTGGGTCGGCGTGAAGGCCACGCATGACGAAGGGACACCTCATCGATGCGTATCCTCCTCATCGGGCTGCCCGGAGCTGGCAAGGGCACGCAAGCAGTGCGTCTCTCACCGAGCATCTGTCGATTGAACACATCTCCACCAGTGACCTGTTCCGTGAGCACAGCCTTGTTCGGGCCCTTCGTCGCGCGCGTGGCCGCCGGGGCCGGGTCGGGCTGTACGCCCAGCTTCGACAGCCGCTTTTGCTGCTCGGTCGACAGCTGCGCCCAGGTGCCCGGGTTCTTCTGCCGCTGGAGCCACTTGCCCAGGTCGTCGCCTTCGAACAACACCCCCGGTGCGATCGCTGGCAGGGTGCCGTCAGCGTCGACCAGGTCCGCGAGCACGCGGTAGTGGCGTTGCCAGTCCAGCGGCCAGGGGCAGTTCCAGTCCTCGTCGATCGCCGTCAGCTGCTGCGCGCGCTGAGCTGCCCGCTCCGCGTCCTTGCCCAGGCCGCCCTTCCGGCGCAGGTTCGCCATGTGCTGCCCGACGGGCACCATCGCCTCGCCCTCGCCCCACACCGCGTCCTGACGCGGCGCAAGATGCCCCGAGACCCGCCGGTAGGACCGCAGCGCGGCGAGCTTGGTCTCCCACGCCTCCTCGCCCGGCTCCCAGACCATCCCGGCCTCCGGGGCGTCGAGCAGGGTCTTGCGCCGTTCCTCCAGCTCCCCGGCCCGCAACGCGTTCCGCTGCTGATGCACCCACCGGCCAAGCGGGGAAGTCCTTTGTGACCCCCACCTCGACCTCGGTGTCGTACGGGACGGCGTGGACGCCGGTAATCTCGTTCTCCTTCCGCCACCGGATGAGGGCTTGGTAGTCCTCCAGCCACACCAGTGACTCGGGCCGGTAGACCCGCGTGCGCAGGAACGCGGCGATGGTCGCCGCGTCCCGTGGGCTGGAGAAGTGGAGCAGGGCCGCTTCGGAGGCGGCCTGCGTGGCGCCGTCCTCCTGGACCTTGCCGTCACCCTCACCGCTGGCCGCGACGATTCTCCCGTCCTCGTCACGCCGGACGTGGACTTTGCGCTTCCCGCTCGTCAGCGCGTGGGAGGCGAGCTGTTCGACCAGACGTTCGTCATGCGAACGAAGACCCTGGAGGACCGCTACAAGGGGGCGGAACGAGGCGCTGGCGACCATGTCGGTGGGGTCTTCGCAGGGTTCCAGGAACACCGGCACGATGATCCTGGCCACCTGCGTGCTGCCGTCTTTGTTGAGCCTCAGCGCGCGGCCGATGTTCTGCACGATCTCCATCTGCGAGCTGCGGGTGTCCGCGAAGCAGACCGCTTCGACTCCCCGCTCGCCGGAGATGTCCACCCCTTCCCCGAGCACCCGAACACTGGCGAGGAACGCCCGGTGGACCCGGCGGTCGTTGGCGTCGATGCCGTTGGCGAACTGCCGCAGCACCTCACGCCGCTCGGACACGAGGTGCTCGCCGCACAGCCACGCCGACCACACCCCGTCCGGGGGCACGTGGCGGCCGGTTTCCAGCTCGTAGAACTCCGCGTCGATCGACGACGCGGGGAGTCGGCCCGCGGCCGCCAGATCGGCGTCCGAGGCGCGTCGCCATACAGCTCGGCAGCGGTCTGCGGCAGCTTCTCCGCGAACGCGGCGGCTTCCTCGACCTTCTGGTGGAACGTCATGACCGTCCGCAGATTCCACGCGGCGGCGTGCTCCAGGAGCGCGGTCTGCAGCAGTGCGAGGCGCCTGCCCCGCCGCGCCTCCTCGGACTCCCCGCGGACGGGGGAGGGGTCGCGGATCTCCAGCACGTCGATCTCGAACCCCGCGAGGATCTCCCGCTCAATCACCTCCGACAGCCCGAGCTCCGAGAGCCACGTGCCGTACGTGCCCTCCGGCTCGTCGGTCATGGTCGCGAGTTCCGCCTCCTGGCCTTCCATGCCCCGTTGTGGGCGGGCCGCGGCGAGGATGCGCGGGGTCGCGGTCAGGTAGAGCAGGAAGTCCGCCGGGCCGAGGTGGTGAGGGGGAGGATTGTGCGGGCGGTGGCCCGCGCGGGTCATACCCGTGTGGTCTTCCTGCCCCAACAGGTTTTCAGATGGCGGAGTTCGCGATCCGCGTCTTGGCGCAGGACCTCTCCTGCCGTGGTGGGCAGCCCTTCGCTTGCGGCCGGGTGCACATTTCAGGCTCCGTGGGTGAGGTGCGTAGACGACGACATTGCCGGTGTAGCCGTCTGTCTTGGAGTACGCGCCGCCGCAGGTGATGAGGCGTAGTTCGGGGCGGCATCGTTGGCCGTGGAGGGGAAGTCGTTCTTCGGGTACTCCTCGACGGCGTCGACGGTGAACTCTGCGATGATGCCGTCTTCGCGGACCACTGTGATGGTGGTGCCCTTTTCCAGGGAGCCCAGCGGGTAGAAGACTGCGGGTCCTGCGTGGGTGTCGACGTGTCCGGCAATCACGACGGTTCCAAGGGCTCCGGGTGTGGTTCCGGCGGTGTCCCATCCGGCCCGGGTCGTCCGGCGGCGGTCTGCCGCACCTGCCTCATCACCCACCGGCACGTCGGTGGGATCACCACATACCTCGGCTACGGCAGGGACGATCCAGTCGGGAGGAACGGCGGCAACGCACGCAACGGCACCCTCGCCAGGATCGTGCGCCTTGATGTGGGCCCGGTGTGGAGATGACCGTGCCCCGCACCGCCAGGGCAACTTGGAACAGGATCTGCTCTGTTACGCCCGAGTCGGTGATGTGCCCGGTGTGCGGTCGTGCACGATCGGGTGCTGCCTGGCGCTGAGGCTCTGTCTCAGCTAGGGCTGGAGGCCCTGGCGGAGCTCGGCGACGCGGTTGCCACGAGATTCCGCGAGGCCGGCTGAGTGAGGTGTTGGCGTCGCGGTCGCAGGGTTCCTTACCTGCCGGTGGCTTCGAGTTGCCGCAGGAGAGAGCGGAGTTCGGTGTGCTGGGCCAAGTGGCGATCGGATAGAGGGTTGATGACGCCGCGCAGGGCTGCAAGGATCTGCCAGCGGCCGGGGACGGTGACGGCGGCCGCACGTCTTTCGATACCGTCAACGGCCCGGGATGCCACGTGCTGGGGCAGGACGGCCCCGCGCATCCTTTTCGGGCAGGCCGTTTCGCGCATCCTGGTGAGGATGTCGTCGCCGCCGAACACGGGGCGCGTCATGGGCGTGTCGACCCACCCCGGATAGAGGACGCCGGCGCTGGCGCCGTGACCGGCCAGTTCGACGCGCAGAGCCCGGGCGAATTGCTCGATCGCAGCCTTGGATGCTGCATAGGGCGCGTTGGCGAAGCCGTTGACGTAGCTGTAGACCGAGCCGCAGACCAGGACATGACCGTGCGCGGCGATCACCTGCGGCAGTGCTGCGCGAACGGTTCGCCATACGCCCAGCAGGTTGACCTCGACGACCTCTTCGAAGGCCTGCGGATCGATCCCTGCGATGGTGCCCGGTGCAGCGATGCCCGCGTTGGCGAAGACGATGTCCAGGGCGCCGAACCGTTCGACCGTACGCGCCACCAAGTCGTCCAGCGCCGCCCGGTCGGTGACGTCCGCGCTCACTGCCATGGCCCGCTCGCGGCCGAGTTCCCGTGCCACGGCGCTCACCGCCTCCAGCCTCCGGCCGGCCAGGACCACGTTCGCGCCCCGGGCATGCAGCGCCCGCCCGGTGGCCGCACCGATACCTCCACCGCCTCCGGTGACAAGGGCGGTTCTGCCCCGTACGGGATACCTCGGCATGGTGGAACCTCACTTCGGACTCGGCAATCATCAGGCGTGCAGCCGGTGCCTCCTTCGTTTGGCGGCCCGGGAGTGGAGCCGCCGCAGGGGCGCCCACCAGTTGGCCCGACCCGCCAAGCACATGCACGCGGGAACGAGGAGCGAACGAACGAGAGTGGCATCGATCACCCCACTGTCAGCCAGGCCGAACCCAAGCACCTTCAGCAAGTGGAAAGGGGCATCAGTCCACCGTGAGACCGAAGCCGAACCCGGGTGAGGCTCCGACCGCCGAGAGTATGTCCGGGCTGGCCCGCAGGAGACGCACAACCCGCCCAAGGGCTGGGCGAAGGCACCTCTGGCACTGATCACCGGTGCGGGCGGCGAGGACGAGGTTGTAGCCGTCGCGGGCGAGTCGGTCAGCAACGGCGCGGCCGGTTCCGGCGGTGGCGCCGGTCACCAGGGTTAGGGGCATGGGTGTGCGTCGGAACCGTCACCGGGTCGCGGCGGCGACGGGCGGCACGGACTGGGTGAGCGTGCGGGGATCCACCAGGACCAGCTGGATGTTGACGGACGCGACGGTCCGGCTCTCTGTACGGGCGACGCACTGGTACGTCATTGCCTGGGTGGGCGTCGCTGTGAAAGTCACGGTCTCGCCCGCGCGCGCGAATGCGTCCGCCGTGAGGGTGAGCGGTCCGGCCAGCCAGCGGGCGTGCGGGTAGAGCTCGGCGACGCCCCGGTCGACCAGGGTGGTCATCGCGGTCGCAGCAATGGCGACGGGGAGGACCGGATGGCCGTCGAAGTGCCCGGGACAGAGCGCGGCAGTGACGGGCAGTTCGGCGGAGAGGATGCCGGTGGCCGGTTCGAGACGGAACTTTTCCAGGGGGACCGGCTCGCCGTACGGACGGGCGGGCGGAACGGCCCCGCGGGAGGGGGCGGCCGCGGGCAATGTCGAGGTTTCCCCAGGGACGGGGGCCTCGAGCAGGCGGGTGAGGAGCCGGTGCGGGAGGACGTCGTAGGAGACGGACATACGGGCGAGGATCTCGCCGGAGAAGGCGTCGGTAAGTCGGGCGTCCGCGGTGGCCTTGCGTGAGGTGGTGAAGGCGGCTTTCGCGTGGCCGATCAGCGGGCTTTCCTGCGGGGCGAGGGTCGGGTCGGCGAGCCACTCGACGCGCGCGCCGCGGGCGAGGTAGGCGAAACGGCCGGGTCGGCGGTTGACGGTGGACGCGGCGCACAGGCCCAGGATGGCGAGGTGGCGGCCGACCTCCCCGACGCCGATGACCGCCGCCTGTCGCCCGGGGTCGGACTCGATGGGAACGGTGGCGACGACCCGGCCGGGGCCGATGCGCCGCAGATCCTCCAGAGCGAAGTAGGGCCGCGAGACACAGACAAGGTCCTCGACGTCCAGGGGGACTGCGGCCGCGGCCTCGTGGTCGGAAAGCGATTCGAACGCGGTCATGTTCTGTTCCTTCATAGGGGGCGCGGAGCTGTCGGGGGCGGTCATGGGGCGCGGAGGGGGGAGGGGGCGTCCGTGGCGCGGAGGAGAGGGGGCGTGTAGGGGCCGGGTCACGCCGCTTTGAACACAAGGACCGCGTTCTGCCCGCCAAAGGCGAACGAGTTGGACAGCGCCGCCCGCATGCGGTGGGGCCGGGCGGTCTTGGTCACGACGTCCAGGTCGATCTCGGGGTCGAGACGGTGCAGGTTGGCCGTGGGAGGGATCAGCTGGTGGCGCAGAGTCAGTACAGTCACTGCGGCCTCGATCGCGCCGGCGGCCCCGATGCAGTGCCCGATGATGCTCTTGTTCGCCGTGACGGGAGGTGGGCTGCCGAACACTGTCCGCAGGACCCGCCCCTCGGCCAGGTCGTTCTTCTCGGTCGAGGTGCCGTGGGCGTTGACGTGGTCGATGTCGGCGACGCCGAGCCCGGCGTCGGCCAGTGCGGCGGAGATCGCTCGGCGGACGCCGCCGCCTGCCGGGTCGGGCGCGGTGGGATGGTGGCCGTCTGCCGTGGCGCCGTAGCCGGAGAAGTGGGCCTGGACTCGTGCGCCGCGTGCCCGTGCGTGCTCGGCGCGCTCCAGGACGAGGATGCCGGCGCCTTCGCCGAGCACGAATCCGTCGCGCTCTGCGTCGAAGGGCCGGGAGGAGCCCGCCGGGTCGTGGGTCCGGGAGGAGAGCGCCCCCGCCTGGCTGAATCCGGCGCTGGCGATGCGAGAGCAGACACTCTCGCTGCCGCCTGCGATGACGATGTCGCAGGCGTTGAGCCGCAGGAGGTCGCGCGCCGTGCCGAGGGCCGTTGCCCCGGACGCGCAGGCGGTCGCGGTGACCAGGTTCGGCCCGAGCGCCTGCATGTCGATGGCGATCTCCCCGGCTACCATGTTGGGCACGGAGCGCGGGATGGTCAGGGGCGAGATCGCGCTGATGCGGTTGTCGCGGAGCTTGCCGTACTCGGCTTCCAGGCTGACGTTCCCGCCGCTGCCGTTGCCGATCACCACGCCGACGCGTGCACCGTCCCAGGTCCCTGGGTCCAGGCCCGCGTCGGCCACGGCCTCGCGGGCGGCGACCAGTGCCATCTCGGTGAACAGGTCGATGCGCCAGGTGAGTCTCCTGCCGAGTTCGGCGACCGGGTCGAACCCGGGCAGACGGCACGAGAAGTCGACCGGCAGCCCGGAGAGCTTGGGGTCCGTCTCTGCCGTCGGTACGCCCGCGCAGAGGCCCTCCCACGTGGCCGCCACGCCGAGTCCGGCCGGAGTCACCAGTCCGAGGCCGGTGACGGCGACGTCGGAGGCGCTCATACGGCGTCCACCGCTGCGGACCGCTTCTCCGCGAGGAGACGCTCGACATGTGCGCTGAACTGGCCGAACGTCATCTCTTCGCGCCTCAGTTCATCGAGGTCGAAGGTCAACCCGAGGTCCTCCTCGAGGATGACCCCCAACTCCAGAGCGGCCAGGGAGTCCAGTTCAAGGTCCGCAAAGGTGGCGTCGGGACGGACGCGCGAGGCGTCCACACCGAGGTTCTCCGTCATCTTCGTGACGAGCATGTCGTACGTGGCGGTCGACATATGCGAGCGACCTTTCGTCCGGGGGAAAACCTGCAGGGGTTCCTGCGGGAAGGCAGGGCGTGCGCCCGCAACTCAGCCGGGACGCTGGCCGGGCGTGACACGGGTCGGGACGAACGGGTGCGAAGGACTGAGTGCCCTTCAGACCCTGCGGTCTCCCCTCACGGCCTGCAAGGCGCGCCGGTCATCCGGGTGAGCGCCGATGCGAGCCCCTCCGTACAGCGCCCGGTGTAACCGAGCGACGCCGCCGATGGAATGAATTGGTTGCGCCATACAGGGACAAGGCAGTGCGTGGCCACGGATCGGGGTATGTGGAAAACCGCGCGGGACGGCTGATCCTCGCGCGTCCGTATGCCGCGCGCGCAACGCCGTCCATCACCGGCCTGCAGACAGAGCGAGAGGTGCCCTTGTGCTTGCGGCCTGCCCCACCGGTGCCCCTTGCCCTCCTCCGGTCCCGCTGCGCGCTGTCGACCTCTCGTTCCGCAGGGCAGCGGGCGGCCCGCTCACCATGGGCGTCATGTTCGACTTCGACGGCGCGGCGCCTCCCCTGACCTCTCTGCGGGCGCGGATTGCCGCGCGCGCCCACCACATTCCGTCGCTGCGCTATCGCGCCGGGAGAGGCGACAGGATGGCGTACGCAGCCCGGGACTTCGAACCGAGGGCGCACGTCTTCCAGTTGCCCGTCCCACGCCGCGAGCAGTTCGACGCGGCCCGGCGGCAGATGCTCACCCGCCCGCTGCCCAAAGACCGTCCGCCGTGGGACGTCTGGCTGATCCGGTGCGCGGAGGAGTCCTTCACCGTGTGTTTCCGCTCCGACCACTGCCTGCGGGACGGGATCGCCGCAGTCACCATCCTTCGCCTGCTCATCGAGGACGAGCCGGTGGGATGGTCGCCGCGCTCTCCGGCCTCGGCGCGCACCGGGCTCCGCGGACTCGTCGCAGTCCTCGGCCAGAGCACCAGGGCCATGCTCCCCCTGACTCCGGCCCCCGCGTTCGCCGGCGCGCAGTCCGGCACTCCACAGCTGTTCCACCGGGACCTCCCCATGGCTCTGCTGCGCGGGGCCGCACGGGCCCGCGGGGCCACGGTCAACGACGTGTACCTGGCCGCCTTGTCCGAAGCGGTGCAGCGCCGCCACCGGGAAGGCACACACCAGGGGCATCCGCCGATGCCTGTCACCGTGCCGCTCTCCGTACGCGGCCGCGATCAAGCGACCTCGGTGGGAAACGCACTGGTGGGCGTACGTCTCACCCTGCCCTGCAAGGACAGCGGCGGCGTTGAGGGGGCCTTGGACGCGGTGACCGCTCAGACCTGAGGTTCCCCCGAGATGCGGAGGTTGCTGACATCGGGTCAGATGGGGTTCATGAGAGGAACTCTGACCATGGCCGCACCGAGGAAGTACTCGCA
>NZ_JACHEM010000026.1 GCF_014207445.1 Streptomyces candidus
CTGGGAGATACGCGACGACATCCACGAAGCCTTCCTTACCCTCGGATGCGCACTCATCTGCTGGCGACGCCTGAAGTCATTCCGATAGGAGTTCTTAGACAGGGGAGACCGGGTGCCGAGAGACGTCCACCAGCTCGTCGTGGAGCACGAATAGCACCGAGTGCGCGCCAAGCTGCAAACGACTGGGCTGGCCCCAGATCCCATGGAGCCAGCCCAGATCCTCTCCGCCCTGAGGGGCAAGGTCAGAGGTTGAACACGAAGTCGAACTCGCCGTCCTTCGCGCCCTCCAGCCACGCCTTTGCCTCAGACGGTGTGTAGACGTGGGGCAGCCGATCGGGATTCTGCGAGTCGCCGACCAGGACGTAGCCGCCCTGCACGCCGACTCGAACGCAGTTGCCACTGCCACCGCTGTGCGAGGAGACGGTCCACTCGACACTCTCGAGGTCGAAGCTGGACGGATCGGGCTTCACGACGGTCACTTTTGGAGCTCCTTGATCTTGTTCTCTAGGCGTATGTATGTCTCGTCGGGCTTGAGTGCCCGCTGCCACATTCCGGTGAAAGCATCGGTGTAGAGACGCACGCTTGCCTCAGTGTCGACGTACACCGAGTGGGTCATGGTCTCTGCCCAAGCGACCTCTCGGGCGGCTTCGGGGAAGTGCATGACGACAAACGGGCCCGCCATACCCGGGTGGAACCCGATCTTGGGCAGAAGCCGAATTTCCTGTTTCGGCTTCTCGCACTCCTGAAGCAGGCGCCGGATCTGGATGAGATCGCACGCTGCGTCGTTGACCGCTTCGAGGTTGATGAGAGCGCGGAAGGACGCCATGGCCCACTCGTCGACTTGCCGTTGTCGCTCCATGCGAACATCGACGAGAACCTTGACTTCCCTCGGGCTCAGGTCCGGTCGCATACCCGTGATCACGGCGTTCGCGTACTCCTCCGTCTGGAACAGGCCGGGAAGCAGATCCCTCTCGTAGTTGTCGATGGAGGACGCGCGGCGCTCCATCCGGAGGAAGCCCTCGAACTGCGTAGGACCCAGCAAGGTTGAGTTTCGGCGCCAGGAGGCTGGTCGGCGAGGACGGCCGGCGGGCGTCGTGTCCACACTGAGCAAATCAAGCACGTGCTGGCGCGCTTGCGGCTCGGCGCCGTACACGTCGAGCAGCGCTTCGACGAGCTCGCTCGGAAGCCGTTTCCTTTTGCCGTTCTCGATGTTGCTGAGCGTGGAGATGTTGGTCTTGACGCCGTGTTCCTGCAGCAGGAGGTCGACGGCGGCGCGCTGGGTCAGGTCGCGGCGCTCCCGCAACTCCTCCAGCCGGCTGCCCACCTCGCGATGGGTGAGTGACCACGGGGCACTGCCTGCGTCCGACATGACGTCAGTGTGGCGGGTCTGCCCAGCTCTCAACAACCGATTCTATGAAGAAATTTTCTAGTTTCTGTTGCGCAGGACACAGAGGGAGGAGCATCCTGACCGGGGTCACGATCTGTGTTGTTGGCGTCGCGCCGTGTGGGATGTGTGTGTCCGCTCCACCGTGAGAGCCGCGCTCCGTCGCTGTTCGAGGAGGGCCGTGTTGATGCCCCACCCCAGTCTGTTCCACGTCCTGCTCGTGGAGCGCCGGTGGGACCAATGGAGCGCATTCTGCCTGCAGTTCGAGCGAGTCGCCCGTGATCTGGCGCGAGAGCTGGGCAGGCCAAAGCTGGCCAGTGTCACGGTGTCGCGCAAGAGCTTCCACCGGTGGGCGAAAGGCGACTGGTACGGACGGCCCTGGCCCGACACCGCTCTGATCCTCGAGCACCTCTTCGAGGTCCCGGCAGCCGACCTGTTCAGCTCGGCACCGGATCCTGCGTCGGCAAGCACTTCCCCGTCCAAGGGCGGGGCTCTGCACGCCTCCGTGCTGGTCGCAGAGCAGTGGCCTACGACTCGGTTCTTCATGGGGCCCGGCGAAGCAGTCGGCGGGTGGGAGTTGGCCGGTCGGCAGGCGCTGGACGGCACGACAGCGGCTGTCGCCTTCCGCGCCGCCACTGGTGCAGGTTGCCAGGCCCACTTGGACGCCGGCGACGCGGGAGCGTTGGAGGAGTTTCTCCGCCCGGCCCGTCGCGGCTTTCTCATCGGCGTAGACGACCGGCAGCCCGCGCAACTGTTCGTTGCGACGCCGCGATTGCCCGCCGTGACCGGGCGGCATCGGCCGGCCAAGGTGCGTCACCCCTGCCGAGAGCTCACTTACTGGACGACCTCACGTACGGCTTGGTGTGGTCTCTCGTCCAGTTGGACGACGGACTCCTGGCCGATGACTTCGCTCTTGAGCAGGAGCAGAAGGTGCTGGAGACATACCTCGATCTTCCGAGATCGGCCCCCAGCCGCAGGACAGTTCCTGACCTCACGAAGGCGGGCGCCCAGTGGCTCGGATCCACCTACTGCGCCCGCCACATCATGCGGCGGCTGGACGGCCTGACGGATCCCCCGGCGTTCTGGACCCGGGAGCAGACGGGCGAGCAGGCCGCCGCGTGGCTGTGGCTCAGGCACAAGGCTGACTACCTCAAGGCGATTTCGGCGCGCTATGCCGGCTCGGCCCCGCTCTCCCGCGCCTTCTGCATTCCCGAGTCCGAGGTGAGCCGCAGCGGCAGGTACGAGCGGATCCTTCTGCTGCTGACGATCGCTCTGATGGAACTGCACGGCGTCCGCGTGGATGTGCTGTCCGATCCCGAGTACTCCCACGTCGACGGCTTCGTCCTCGTCCCCGGGCAGCGAGCCGTAGTGGCCAACTGGGCGCGGACAGACGAGGAGATCTGGGCTGTCGACACCGTCACACGGCGGCCGGCTCTGCGGGAGTACAGCGAGGCCCTTGGGGAAGCGCGGGAGCACAGCGTGATGCGGGGCCCCGACCCGGAAGCCCGGCTTCGCTCCATGGCCGGATACCTGGACATCGACTGGGTGTGGCTGGTCGAGAGGTCCCGTGAAATGAGCGAATACGGAACGGCGAGCATCGTCCGCCCCCGCAGCCGACACCTGACCGCGGAATCCCTCGACGAAGTATTCGCTTTCCTAGCCTCTCTAGCCCCGGACCGCTGAAAAGTTCGAAGCCGTTCCCGCACTCCTTGATCCGCTTCTTCGAAAGGCAGCTCTCATGGACCCCAGCCCTCGGGCCCAGCTCCCCTCCGCTCTGGTTCTCTCCCTGGGCGGCACCATCGCAATGGCGGCCCCGGGAGCAGGACACGGCGGCGTGGCGCCCCGGTTGACCGCCGAGGACCTCGTCGCCGCGGTTCCGGAGCTCGCCGAGGAAGCCGAGCTGGAGCTGCGGGACTTCCGGAAGATCCCCGGAGCGTGGCTGGAGATTGACGACATCGCCGCTGTTGCCGAGCTGCTCAACAAGCAGGCTGCGGCGGGTACGACCGGATTCGTGATCACCCAGGGGACCGACACCCTGGAGGAGGTCGCCTACCTTCTCGACCTGCTGTACGAGGGGGCAGCGCCCGTCGTCGTCACCGGCGCTATGCGCAACGCGCAGATGGCCGGGGCGGACGGGCCAGCCAACCTCCTCGCCGCTGTGCGTACCGCGGTCAGTCCCCAGGCACGTGACATGGGAGTCCTCGTCGCTCTCGCCGACGAACTGCACGCCGCTCGGCACGTCCAGAAGGTCCACAGCACCAGTCCCTCGGCCTTCTGCTCCCCGGGGGCAGGTCCGATCGGATACCTGGTCGAAGGCCGGCCGCGGTTCCACTTCACCCTCCAGCGCCAGCCGCACATCGAGCTCCCCCTGACCCGCCCTGCTTCCGTCGAGGTGATCGAAGCCACGCTCGGAAGCGAAGGCGCCTTCCTCGACGCGGCAGGCTCCCTGGACGGCTTGGTCGTCGCGGCCTTCGGTGCCGGCCACGTCCCCCGGGCCTGGGCGCCGCGGCTGGGCGACCTGGCTTCCCGTGTTCCTGTCGTCCTCACCTCACGCACAGGGGCGGGAAGCGTCCTTACCCACACTTACGACTTCGGCCCGGGCTCCGAAACCGACCTCCTGGGCCGTGGCCTGATCAACGGCGGTCGACTGGAGCCGCGCAAGGCTCGGCTGCTGCTCCTGGCACTGCTGCGCTCCGGCGCCGATCAGACCATGGTCCAGGCCGCTTTCGCGGCGCACCGCTGACCTACGCAACTCACGATCGGATCATCATGCGCGCCACCGAGATCACCGTCGGCCGGAAGTTCGCCGCCGTCTTCGAGCACGGCGAGGACTTCTTCGAGGCCCTGGACCGCTTCTGCCGCGAGACCGACGTCCGGGCGGGCCACCTCACCTTCATCGGCGGTTTCAGCCACGCCCGGCTGGTAGGAACCTGCGAGCCCTTGGAACACCCCGAGCGCCCTCTGTGGGATGAGATCGAAGTCGAGACCCTGGAGGTCCTCGGGAGCGGAACCCTCGCCTGGGACCCCGACGAGGAACGTGTCACGCCGCACATACATGTCTCCGCAGGGCTCAAGGCGGACTCCGCCGACGGACGCACCAGCCATCTGCAAGGCGGGACCGTTCAGTTCCTTGCCGAGGTCGTCATCGAAGAGTGGATTACCCCGGAGGTGACCCGGCCGCGCGACCCCGGTATGCACGACGTGCCTCTGCTCACGTTCGGCCGGACGGACTGAAGGCACCGGCTGGCGCGGCCAGCGCGCCGGGATCTGCCAGCAGAGCACGCGCATTCATCCGGAGCCCATCTGAAGGGGACGGCAGGTGAACACCACAACACGTTTCGCCCTCCTGGTGCAGGAACGGCGCTGGGACTCGTACGAGGTTTTCTGTATCCGCTTCGCCGACGCGGCCGCTCGAGCGGCCGAGAAGGAGAACAACCCCCGGCTCGCACGCACCGACATCGCCCGCAGCACCTACGCCCGCTGGATGGGACGTAAGGGCGCGATCACAAGCATCCCCCGCCGTGATGCCGCCCTCGTCCTTCGGCACATGTTCAACATGTCGCCCAAGCGGCTCTTCGAACCGATCGATGCCGGCGCCTGGAGCCCGGGCCCCCTCAATACCTCCCCTGCCGCGCCTGCGGACACCCTCGGGTTCGACGACCCCTTGACCATCGTGAGCCAGACACACAAGCTGACCAGCTCCAACACCGATGACCCCATCCTCGGCATGGTGAGGGGAACAATCGCCAGCATCGTGGCCCGGTACGAAACGCTTGGACCCCAGCATCTGGCAGGGGAGGCCAGGATCATCCGCGAGACGCTGCACGGCATCCTTGTCGGCCACCAACCACCCCGTACGAGGACGGAACTCTTCCGGCTTGCATCACAAGCCTCGGGACTTCTCGGATACATGGCCGTCAACGCCGGCGCCCGCTTCGAGGTGGTCGACGCGTACTGCACGGAAGCGGAGACCTTGGCCCGGGAGGTCGGCGAGGTGTCGATGGAGATGTGGGCGAACGGCACCCGCTCGCTCGGCTTGTACTACCAAAAGCGTTACGCCGAGGCGGATGACGCCGCCTCGGCCGGCATCGCCCTCGCCCCCGGTCACCCACAGGCCATCAGGTTGCTGGTCAACGGCCGATCGCGGGCACTCGCTCGCCTCGGCGATCGAGCAGGGGCTGAGACAGCCATCGGGCACGCCCTTGAACTCTCAGACCGCCAGACATCACTCCCCGACGGCCTGACCTCGTGCATCAGCTTCGAGCCCTACTCCATGGCGCGCTCCCTCGCCAACGCCATCACCACTCGCCTCTCCCTCGGGGACACCGCGGAGGTCCTGGCCCACGCCGACCAGATCGAAGAGCTGGTCGAGCATTCACAGTCTGAGTGGAGCCGTGCCCTGGTCGGGCTGGATGTGGCATCCGCGCTGCTGAAGCAGGGCTCGCCCGAGATCGAGCACGCCATGGCGCGAGGCCGTCGCGCGCTGAGATCCGGTACCGGCCGGCCGATCAAATCCGTCTGGGAGAGGGCGGTCGAGTTGTACCAGAACGCCGAGCGGTGGCACGACGAAGCCGAGGTAGGGGACTATGCCGAGGAACTGCGGACGTGGCAGTCACAGCCGCAGGTCGGACTGATCGCCGTCGGCTCGCCGTCGCGGATCGCACCCTGACCCTCCGAGGAGCCCTGTGTCACCCGAGCTGGACACCGATCCCAGCGCCTTTCCCAGCGCGCCGCCTGCGAGCCTTGATGATCCCGAAGTGATCATCGAGCACGATTGGCGCGCGTTCCAGAGCGTCGAGCGCACGGCCGATCACTGGGACCGGCCGGGGTGGTCGGAGCAGCAGCGCTCGTACTACTGGATGCACACGTTTCCGGACCCCGGCGAGTTGCTGCAGCGGACGGAACACTGTCAACGAGCCCTGCAGCATCTGGGCATGGATCCTGTCCCCGCGGACGGTCTACACGTGACCGTGCTGCGCGTGGGCGCAGTCGACCAGGTATCGACCGCGCAGGTGGAGCACCTCCTGGACTTGACGCAGCAGCTACCCGTCAGCGCTTTCCACGTCCTCGCTCACCCTCTCGCCGGCTCGCGTGGCGCCGTGCGCTACAGCCTCACGCCGTGGAAACCGCTGATCCGCCTCCACGCGGCTCTCCACGCCGCAGGAAAGCAGGCAGGAGTCCCCGGCGGCCCTCCGACGGCGGCGTTCCGTCCGCATCTGGGTATCGCCTATAGCAACCAGGAGCGATCCGCGTCCGCAGTCATCGACGCCGTCGCGCCTCTGCGGTCTCTTCCTCCGGTGCCGCTGCAGTTCACAGCCGTCGATCTCGTGGAGCTGCGGCGCCAGGACAGAACCTACCGTTGGAGAACGATCCGCTCGATTCCCCTGCCCTCTGCCGCACGCTCGCGTACGCCGTTCACCTAGGAGCCGATCGCGCGTTGATGGCCAGGGTCCGGCGGTGCTGCCTCGTCACATGCCGGTGCAGGCCGCCAGCCTCTCCTTCGGCTTGGGATGCGTCTGCGCGCGGATCTGGGCGTACGCGTCGTCGAGCAGCCGCAGCTCGACAGTGGTGAGGACGGGGCCGGAGAGAGACCCGAAGCTCTCTGCCAGATGGTCTTCGCTGGTAAAGCTGATGACCGAGGCACAGTGGCCGGCGCGCTGGACGCCGGACAGCAGCGCAAGGCGGGTCAGAGTTCCTGGAGCATTGCCGAAGTGGGCGTGCAGCGATTCCAGCCCGGCGGGTACCTTCTCGGCGCCGGCCGGAGCGAGAGCGGCCCGGAGACCCAGGGCATCCGGCGCCGCGAGGATCACGCCGACCCCGTGGCGTGCCGTGAACGCGAAGAGGTCATCGCCCTCCAGCGTGAACACCGGCGTGAGGGCGTTGCACCGAGTCCAGATCACGTTCGGTCTGATCAGTCGGAAGAGGTAGAGGAACCGCTCGGCGCAGGCAGCGCGTTCGGCGGGTGTCGCGCTGGCGGGTGTGTACGGCCCCCGCATACCGATGGCCTTGATGGCGCCGACTTCCCGCAGGGTGTGCATCTGATCGATTGCGGGGCCCAGATAGCGGTCTTGAGGACCGAAGTCCCACGACTCCAGGGTGTAGAGGTCCAGCTCCTCGACGTAGAGGTTCTCCAGGGTCTGCTGCAGCTGGTGGTGGATGTGCCGGTCGGCGTAGGCGTGCGGCGCGGAGCCTCGGACCTTCCCGACCTTGCTGCTGGTCAGGAAGGTCCGATTCGGATACTCCCGCAGCAGGCGCCCAAGCATTCGCTCGGCCCGCCCGGCTCCGTAGGAGTCGGCCGTGTCCAGGAGGTTGGCGCCGAGCTCCACGGCGCGGCGCAAGCCGTCGAGGAAGGGGCCGTCGTCCTCCTCGCGGGTGTGGCTCCCCAGCAGCTCCACGGCGCCGAGGTTGACGCCCAAAGGGTGAACTGCGAGGCCCTGTCCCAGATGACGACTCGTGAAGTCCAAGTCGGTCATCAGCGAGATCCTTCCCGCGTCAGCACAGCGATGACGATCTTTCCGTTCGCGGTTTCCTCGACCGACCAGGTGTCGGCGAGGTTCTGGATGATGAACAGCCCACGTCCGTTTGTGGCCACGGTGTCCGGCTTCACGGACGAGTTGCACGGGTGCGAGGGAAGGGCGTTGGTGTCATGGCCCAGGTCGATGACGCCCAGTGCCGTGCCGAGCTCGTAGACCTCGATCCTTATGAGGACCGCGCCAGGGCTGTGCTTGACGGCGTTGGCGATGAGTTCACTGGCGATCAGCATGGCGTCGTCGACCTGTCCCTCGTCGGCGTCGTCCAGGAAGCTGGTGAGCGCAACGCGTGCGGAGCGTTGCGGGGCCGGAAGTCCGGCAAGCTCGACATCGCAGTGGTCTAGCAAATTTCCGAGGCTCTGGTCGTGGACCAGCTCGGCGGTAGTCGGAGGCAACCTCGTCTCCTCATGATCGAGACGCCCTGCGGAGCGGCCGGAATCGACCCACCTCCACCGTGGCGGAACACCGCAGGCATCGGTACGCCAAACCGCGGCCACTTCTGTGTCACTTCGCCCTCTGCCCATCGCTCCACCGCACCCTCCACGGTGGGTAAAACGCACCAAACCGACCCTGATGTGTGCTCGCGCCTCGGGTGAAGTGGCCCAGAAGTGGCCGCGGTTTGGCGTACCGCTGTCCCCCCGGTTCCGTCACCGTTGAGTGAAGCCAGCGACCGCGGTCCCGGAGCCACCGGATTGCGGACCGCTGCTTGGACGGTCAGCTCTTCCCGGGGCGTCGTCCAGATCGGTGCCGCGCACGCCTGACAACTGCGGGACCCGTCCTTGTTCTGGTGCCGCGCCGGCCTCCCCCGCTACGGCGCGGCACCGGTACCCCTCTCACGATTCGTCCGACAGCGGTCTTCTTCTCTGGAGAGCAGTTCACATGAACTTACGGAGTCAGCACCTGTGGCAGGTCGCGATCGGCGAGCCACCAGGCGCGCTCCCCCGAGCCCACGACACTGTGCGCGTGGGCCTGGGTCTGGGGCTGCCCTCGATCGACGCCCTCGTGGCCGATGGCACGGGCGTCGGCCCGCTGATGTACTGCCTCGGCCACCAGAGGCTGCTGGTGCCGGTGGAGGCCGGCACGTTCCACCGGTGGAGGGCTGCCCACTCCGACTGCGTGCCCTCCGCCAGGACCGGGCGGTGCGTATCCGATGGATACAGCGGCCGCAGCTGTATGGGCCTGTGGGTGACCCGGCCGGAGGCGCTCGCTGTCTCCACCACCCCGGCAGCTGCGCTGCACGAGGCGCTCAGCCGGACCAGGGACCGCATGCGCGCGCCGCACAGCACACCCGTCCCGCAGCGCCGGGAAGTCTGCCGTGCCTAGTCCTTGCCAGACACGCCTCCGACGGGTCTGGCACCCCACCCCGCCGAGGCTGCGGTGACCAGCACCGGACTGATCATCATCGGTCTGATTGTCGGAGCCATGGCCGTCCTCGTCTTCCGAGGACAGAAAGCGAGCCGGCCGCCCCAGCCGGGCACCGACACGCGGTCATCTATGCCACGCGACCAGCCCTGAACCCCTCGGCCACATCACACAAGGACCATCATGCTTGACCTCCTCCCGCCGCCTACCGAAGTGCCCCAGCCACCTGCCCGGATCGTGCTGGGCGTCTACCTGCGCGGTCTGCGTGAAGCTAAGGGCATCACGCTGCAGGACGCAGCCTGCGTAGCGGGGGTATCGGCCTCGGCTGTCAGCCGGTGGGAGCGTGCCGAGTCCCCCATCCCACTCGACGCGCTGAGGACCCTGCTGCGCCACTTCGGCGTGACGGGGAAACACGCTGACTACCTGGCACTGCACCTGCCACCGAAGAACTACATCCGCCACGAGCGCGAGGAAGAAAGCTTCGCCCGACGCGCCCCGCACGATCACTGGGCGGACGTGGCGGGATCCGAAGCCGCGGCCCGCTGCATCGCGGTGATGCGCAGGGCGAGCACCCTCGTCGAGTTCTGCATGCTGGTCCCCGCCGGGCTGCGGACCCCCGCCTACCAAGCCGTGGTGCTTGACCCCGCAGACGGCCTGGACCCGGATGAGCCGGTACTCGGACTGCCGCGGTGGGTGCACCGCATCGAATGGGCTGGAGGGCAGCAGCGGACCGTCCTGCTGGACGAGACCGTGCTTGCCCGGCCAATCGGCGGCCCCGAGGTGGCAGCTGGCCAGCTCCGTCATCTGGCCGACCTCATGAGAGCTGAGACCCCGGACGGCCAAGGGCTGATCATCCGCATCCTGCCGATGGACCAGGCCCTGTTCATCCACACGGTCACCTCCCCCGCCGAAGTGACCGTCCACGGCCACCGCCTGGTGATGACTCGGGGCTTCTTCCCCGGCTACGAGACCGGCTCCGGCGCCGCGCACATCATGAGCGCCGGACTGCGCGAGGCCGTATCCGCCGCGTACAGCCGCGAGAAGACGTACGACCTGATCGTGGCCTCGGCACAGGCGATGGAACAGAGGGCTGCGTCGTGACCGCAGCCCGGCTGCTTGCCTTCCTCCTCGGACCGCCGGCCGGCACTCCCATGACCCGGCTCCTCATCCTTGACCAGGAGGCCTTCGACTGTCGTGCACGAAGCGCGCGGCGCGCCGACGGCGGGAACGAGGGAATCCGTCGCACCGCCTGCGCGCGACACAGCGCGGAGATGCCAGCGTGAACCGGGCCACGATCCCTTCGGACTATGTCGAGCGGCGGTGGTCGCCCGGGTGCAGGACTGCCTGGACGGCGGCACCGTCCCCCGTAGCAACACGACCCTTGCGGTGCTCCTCGGCCCGTGGAGCTTGCTGAGAGACCGCGAGCTTGTGACCACCGCCACCTGGCAGCCTCCCGGCGCCGCCTTCAGCCAACCGCCTTACGTGCACAGCTGGCTTGACCACTCACTCCCCCTACGCCGCACTCGCCCCGACCGGAGAACGGACCACATGACCCCCCAGCTCAAGAGCGCTCGCCCGCTCATCGAGGACCACGCCCTCATCGGCGACATGCAGACCGCTGCTCTGGTTGCCCGCGACGGCAGCATCAACTGGCTGTGCCTGCCCCGCTTCGACTCCGCCGCCACGTTCGCCGGACTACTCGGAACGGACAAACACGGGTCCTGGCGAATCGGCCCCGCCACTCCCGCGGGCGCGCCCGCTCCCTGCGCGGACCGCCGCCGGTACCGGGGAGAGACGCTCGTCGTCGAGACCGAGTGGGACACGGCCACCGGCGCGGTCCGCGTCTTGGACTTCATGCCACCCCGGGAGGGGCACGCCCCGCAGGTGATCCGCATCGTCGAGGGCGTCAGCGGCACGGTGGAGATGCAATCGAGGCTGTCCCCGCGCTTCGGCTATGGCAAACGGTTGCCGTGGATCCACGACACAGGCGGGCGAACGGCAGCGGTGTCCGGGCCAGACGCGCTCTGGCTCGACACGTCCGTGCCCGGCACGAAGAAGGACGCGATCGTGCATCACGCATTCACCGTCAGGGCCGGCGAATGCGTCGCCTTCACATTGAGCTGGCAGCCCTCCCACGCCCCGGCCCCCGAGGCCCCCGACGCCGAATTGGCCCTCGCCTTGACGACCTCCTTCTGGGAGGAGTGGGTCGAGCATCTGGTCTACGACGGCCCGCGCCACGAGGCTGTCACCCGCTCCCTGATCACGCTGAAGGCGCTCACGCACGCCCCGACCGGCGGAATCGTCGCCGCCCCCACCGCATCTCTGCCCGAAGAACTCGGCGGAGTGCGCAACTGGGACTACCGCTACGTCTGGCTGCGGGACGCTGCGGCCACCTTGTCCGCCCTGGTGCGGAACGGCTACATCGACGAGGCCGTGAGTTGGCGGCAGTGGCTGCTGCGCACCTTCGGCGGCGATCCGCAGAATCTGCAGATCATGTACCGCTTGGACGGGCGCCGGGACATGCCGGAGCGAGAGCTGGGATGGCTGCCTGGATACGAGGGGTCCCGGCCGGTCCGTGTCGGCAATGAGGCCGTGGACCAGCTCCAGTTGGACGTGCCCGGCGAGGTCATCGAGACGCTCGCTCTGGCTCACGCGCACGGCGTCGCGCGGTGCGAAAGCACGGAGGGGCTGATCCTGAAGCTCGTCGACTACGTCCGCGAGCACTGGCGCAAGCCCGACGACGGGATCTGGGAGGTCCGCGGCGGCCGCCGCCACTTCACCCACTCCAAGATCATGTGCTGGGTCGCGGCCGACCGCGTCGTACGCCTCGTCGAACAGGGCGTGCTCGATGCCGATCTGCGCGAGCTGGTGAGCCTGCGCGACGAGATCCACGCCGAGGTGTGCGAGCGGGCCTACGACGCAACCCGCAACACCTTCACGCAGGCCTACGGCTCTACCGAACTGGACGCCTCGCTTCTGCTGCTGCCACATACCGGTTTCCTGCCGGCCGACGATCCGCGGGTAGTCGGCACGGTGGACGCCGTCCGCCGGGAACTGGCCCCCGACGGGGTCCTGGTCCACCGTTACCAGACGGACGGCCCGAACGTGGGAAGGGACGGGCTCCCTGGTGGCGAGGGCGCGTTCGTGCTGTGCTCCTTCTGGCTGGTCGACGCGCTCGCGCTCACCGGCAGGCTGACCGAGGCCGAGAGGCTGTTCGAGCAGCTGCTGTCGCTGCGCAGCGACTTGGGCTTGCTCGCCGAGGAGTACGACCCGGTGGCCAGGCGGCAGTTGGGGAACTTCCCGCAGGCGTATTCGATGCTCGGTCTCGCGAACAGCGCCGTCCTGTTGAGCGATCTGCGGAAGGCCGCGGCCGTGCCGGTGATGGCCGCGTGAACCGACTGACGGACATCCTCTACGTGCACTTCCGGCCGGTGCGCTCCGCCCGGCCCGCCGAGCGCCGTCCGACAGCCGCGTCCGGCCGCGGCCGCGCTGCTACCTCCTGCCGTCTGCAGTCGACCCCCACGTATGAGGACACCCCATGCTCGATCCACAGATGACCGCAACTGCCCTGCTCAGCGTCGGTCTCTTCGCCACGTCGGCGGGTCTCATCGTGCAAACCCGCACCAAGCGGGCCCTCGTCGCCCGGGGCGAATCGCTGGAGAAGCAGCGTGATGCCGCCACGAAGCGTGCCGCGCACCTGGAGGCGGAAGAGCGGCACTTCGCCGAGGTGACGATGCCCGCCCTGGTGGACGTCCTGGCTCGCGGGCACCGCGGTGTGCCGGTCCCAGGCCTGTACCAGGAGGAGCTCGCCGGCTCCGCTGTCGACCTGTCGCATCAGGCTGTCCGACGGCTGCTGCAGGAGGCCGTGCGCGTCACGCGCGAGCAGATCGGGCGCGCGGCACGCGCCTCGGTACGCGACACCATCGACGAGGCCCAAACCCGTCTGCACCGCTGTCAGATGGGTGTCATCCAGGAGATGGAGCGGCATCCGGACAGCACCGCCTATCACCAGAGCCTGATGAATTTCGACCGCCTGGTCACCCAGGCGCTGCACACCCTCCAGCGCACGCGGATCCTGACCGGTTCGTGGCCCGGTCTGCAGCGGGCGGACTGCACGATGCGGGAGGTCGTGGAGTCCGCCCGGGGCAGGATCATGAACGACTACCTGCGGGTGACCTACACCTATGAGCCGGGCACCGGAGAGACCTGGCTGGAGGGGCGGGTCGTCGAGCCGGTCACCGTCGCGCTCACCGAGCTGCTGTCGAATGCTGCCGCGTACTCGGAGGGCAAGGTGTTCGTCGAGGTGCAGGCCTTCCAGACCGGGTACGGCATTGTCGTCGACGACGGCGGGCTGTCGATGAATGCCTTCCAGCGCGAGGAAGCTGCCCGGCAGCTGGCGCAGCGCGAGGTGCTGGACATCGCGACCGTGCAGGACACCGGTCGGCTCGGCTTCGCGGTCATCGGCCGTCTGGCCTCCGAATACGGCTTTGCCGCCGACGTCACCAGCACCTCCCCCTACGGCGGCGTGCGGGCCGTACTGCGCATCCCTCGGGCGCTGTTCGGGCACGGCCCGACCGCCGAGGACGTGCAGGCCGAGCGGCAGGCGGCCCAGGCGGCCCTCACCGCCGAAACGGCTTTCACCTCAGCATCCAGCGAGCCCGCCGCGGACGGCTACCCCGCATCCGGCACCGGCAGTGGCGGGCTGCCGAAGCGGCGCCGGCACGCCCCCCGCGCCGCGGTGGCTGCCGCAGACAGTGGGCCCGCGCCCCTGGACGACCCTGACACGTTCTTGGCTGGCTTCGCCAGCCTGGGGCGAACAATCCATGCCGCCGAGACGCACGGCACCGAAGGAGACCTCCATGGCTGAGCAGCAGCCGACCGCCGACACCCACGACATGACCTGGGTGCTCACCCGCCTCACCAGGGAGAAGGACGTCCTGCACGCTGTCCTCTTCACCACCGACGGCCTGGTGCTTGCGCACTCTGAGGATCTGCACCGCGATGTCGCCGACCGCACGGCCGCGGGCTCCTCGCCGCTCTTCTCTCTGGGCCGCAGCTTCGCCGAGTTCACGCAGACATCACCGAACTTGCCGCCCCGCAGAATCATCATCGATCTTCCCGACGGGTGCGTGCTCGTCTTCGGCGCCGGACACAACACGGCGCTCGCTGTCGCGGTCGCCGCGGAGATGACGGACCCTGCGGTGGCGGTCGCTTCCGCGGCGACCATCAAGGTCATCAAGGGGCTGGCCCCCGCCTTGTCTGCGCGCAGCCGGTCCAGGACGTCGTGACCTCCCGCGGACGGCGGCGCGCCGGGATGGTGCGGCCCTACACCCCCACTGGGGGCAGGGCCGCGCCCACCCGGCGCACCCTGGATCTGGCCACGCTCCTAATCGCCAGTCCGGACAAGCCCCTGGCCGGGCTGGATGCCCATTCCCACCGGTTGATGCTGCACTGCTTGCCCGGTGTGCTGTCGGTGGCCGAAGTCAGCGCCGACCTGCAGCTCCCGGCCGCGGTGACCAAAGTCCTCGTCGCCAGTCTCGTCGACAGCGGTCACCTCCACAGCCGCAACCCCGTACCCGCCGCTCAGCAGCACGACCATCAACTGCTGGAGAGGATTCTCGATGCGCTCCACAAGATCTGAGGGTCAATACCTGGCGCCCGGGATCGCTCAGTCCGTGAAGATCCTCGTGCTTGGGCCGTTCGCCGTGGGCAAGACCACCTTCGTCGGTGCGGTGTCCGAGATCAAGCCAACCTCTACCGAGGAACGCCTGACCAGAGCCGGTGAGACCGTCGACACCCTGCGCGGGCTGACGGACAAGACCACCACCACGGTCGCGCTCGACTTCGGCCGGCTCACCCTCACCGACGACATCGTGCTCTACCTGTTCGGCGGCCCCGGCCAGCCCCGGTTCAGCTTCATGATCGACGAGCTGATGTGCGGCGCCTTGGGCGGCGTGGTCCTGGTCGACACGGCGAGGTTCACCGAATCCTGGGACGCGATGGAGCGCCTGGAGGAAGCCGGCCTGCCCTACGTGGTCGCGGTCAACACCTTCGCCGCATCTCCCCACTACGGCGAAGCCGAACTGCGCCAGGCCCTGGACCTCCACCCGTCCACCCCGCTGGTCATGTGCGACGTGCGGCACAGGGAGTCGGCCAAGCAGCCGCTGATAGCGCTCGTCTCCCATCTGCTGTCCCGCCCCAGCCTGGAGCCCGCCTCATGACCACTCCTCCCCCGCTCACCGCCTCCGGCTGCCCGATGCTGCACGGCGCCGCCTTCGCCGCCCGTCCGGACGCCGTCTACGAGCAGCTGCGCTCCCAGGGCCCAGTCGGCTGGGCGGAGATCGCCCCGAACGTGTACGCGCTGATCGTCACCCAGCACCGGGCCGCCGTCACCCTCCTCAACGACCCCCAGACCTACTCCAAGGACTCCCGTTTGTGGGCGGCCCTGAACAGCGGTCAGGTTCCCCAGGACAGTCCGGTACTCGGCATGATGAGCTGGCGACCCTCCGTCCTGTACACCGACGGCGATGAGCACGCCCGCCTGCGCTGGGCCATGGACGACTGCATCGCCCGGATCGACCCCCACCAGCTCCGCGAGATCACCCGCCGCAGCGCGCTGACACTGATCGCACGCGTCATCGGCGCCGGCCGGGCCGACCTCATGAGCGACTTCGCCGACGTGGTCCCCATGCTCGTCTTCGCCGAACTCCTGGGCTGTCCTCCCGAGATGACCAGCCGGATGGTGACTGCCTGCCAAGACCTCATCAGTGCCGGCCCCGAAGCGGCCCGGGGTGCAGAGGACTTCGCGGGCCTGCTCTTCGAGCTCATCCAGATGCGACGCCAGCGGCCCGGGCAGGACCTCACCTCCTGGATGATCAACCATGCCGCGAAGCTGAGCGACGAAGAGGCACTCAACCAGCTCTTCTGCGCCGTCGGTGCAGGAGTCATCCCCGTCGCCGCCTGCACGGCCTGGACCCTGCACCTGCTGCTGCGCGACGACGCGTACGCCGGCAGCCTCGCCGCCGGCACCCTCACCGTGCGACGGGCTCTGGAGAAAGCGTTGTGGGAGCGCGCGCCGATGGCGAACTTCTCCGTCCACTTCGCCCGCCACGACACCCAACTCCAGGGCGCGCCCGTACCGGGTCATGTCCCGGTGCTGATCTCCCACGCGGCGGCGAACACCGACCCGTCGCTGCCGCACCTCGGCTACGACAGCCGGGCTCACCTCGCCTGGTCGGCCGGTCCGCACCGCTGCCCGGCCATCTCCCAGGCCACCACGATCGTGCAGACCGCTGTCGAGACGATCCTCGACCAGCTCTGGGACATGGCGCTGAGCGACGAGAGCGCTGATCCCCCGCTGCGTCACGGCCCCTTCCACCAGTGCCCGCAGTCGATGCCCGTCTCCTTCCCTCCCAAGTCGCACGACCGTCTTCCCGCAACCGCTCTCGCAGGAGGTTCCTCGTGACCAGCAACCCCGCCCCCATCCCGGCCGTCACCCTCGACAGCAGCGGCGGCCGCCGTTTGTTCGCTCAGGCTGAAGAGCTCCGCGCGGCCGGCCCGGCTGTCCAGGTCCGCCTGCCGGACGACGTGATGGCCTGGTCGGTCGTCCGCGGGGACGTCGCCAAACGGCTCCTGACCCACCCGCACGTGTCCAAGGACGCCCGGAGGACGTGGCCCTCCCACACCCCGGGGTCCATACCGTGGCTGTACGCCTGGGTCGACGTCGTCTCGATGTTCACCTCCGACGGCGACGACCACAAACGCCTGCGCCAGCTGGTCAGCCGCGCTTTCACTCCCGGCCGAGTCGAGGCGATGCGTCCGGTCCTTAAGGCCATCGTCACCGACCTCCTGGACGGCCTGGCCGGCCAGGACCGCAGCGTGCCTCTCGACCTGCGTGCCCACTTCTCCTACCGGGTACCCACCCGGCTGATCTGCGACCTCTTCGGCGTCCCGGCCGACCAGCGCCCCGAGATGCTCCGCGTCATCGACTCCGTCCTGACCACCGACGTCACCGCACAGGAAGCCGAAGCCACCAAGCGCGACCTCGGCCAGGCCATGCAGATGCTCGTCGATGTCAAGCGGACCGCCCCGGGAGAGGACATGACCAGCCTGTTGCTGGCCGCCCACGAAGAGGACGGCGACCGGCTCAGCCATACCGAGCTCATCTCGACTTTGATCCTGATGATCGGCGCCGGCAGCGAAACCGCCGTCGCCCTCATCAACGCCGCAGTACGCGAGCTCCTCACGCACCCGGACCAGCTGGCGACCGTGCTGGCCGACCCCGCACGCTGGCGCGACGTCATCGAGGAAGCCCTGCGGCTGCACCCGCCGATCATGCACCTCCCACTGCGCTACGCCACCACGGACATCGACCTCGGCGAGGGCGTCACTATCCGGGAAGGCGACGCCATCCTGATCGGCTTCGGCGCCCACGGCCGCGACCCGGGCATCCACGACGACCCCGCGGCCTTCCGCATCGACCGGGCCGACAAGGACCACATGGCCTTCGGCCACGGCGTCCATTACTGCCTGGGCGCCCCGCTGGCCAGGCTCGAAGCCGAGGTCGCACTGCCGGCCCTGTTCGACCGGTTCCCCCAGATCGCTCTGGCCGCCAACTCCGAGGACCTCAAGCCGCAGCGGTCCTTCATCGGCAACGACGTCGCCGCCCTGCCCGTCGTGCTGGAGGCCACGCCGTAGGAACGGGCACCGATCGCATCCCGGGTGGGACGGCCCGCTTGCCGACCCACCCGGCGAACCCCGTACCCCGTCCTCCCACCACACCAGCCGCCCTCCTCCGACCGGGACTTCAGATGGCCACCGCCCTACCGATCACACTCCTCACCGAGCCGCAGAGGCGCGTCGCCGCGCCCCTGGTCTACGGCATGTCCAACGAAGCCATCGCCGCCCAGCTCCACCTGTCGGTGAGCGGCGTCGCCAGTCAGCTCAAGGTGGTGCGCAAGAAGGTGCACCGCACGGGCTGCTCACGGGCCGTCCTCGTCCACACTCTGATTACCGCCAGGCAGGTCGCCCCGCCCGCGTGCCAGCGCCCGGCACCGGACTTCACCGATATCGAGCGGACGCTGCTGCACGCACTCGCGGAGCACTCCCTGAGCGAGGAGATCGGGAACACCATCGAAGTCAGCGCCTCCGACGTGCGAGCCGAGATCGACGCCCTCCTGAGCAAGGCCTGCGCCGACAACGCCGCCCACCTGGTAGGCCTGGCGCACACCTGGGAGATCCTCGGTGACAGCTCGCACGCGCAGCCCCCAGCGACGGCCGGGCGGGCGGCCCGATGAGCACCACGAGCACCGCCGTCGAGTGCGACCGCCCCCGGCCTCCGTGGAAGGGTCCCGCCGAGACGGCCTACGAGATGCTGCCCATCGACTCCGATGCCGCACACGCGGCAGTGGCCGCGCTGGCGGAAGACCGCGTGCACCTGCTCGCCAGCCAAGGCGTCACCGTCTCCGCCAGCCGCGCCACGGCACTTCTTCGCGAACCCGGCGCCCTGGGACTGTACGAGGACGGCCTCCTGGTCGGCTGTCTCGTCCTGCGCACCGGCCCCGACGTGCGGCATTGGGCCGCCGACGGCCACGACGCGGGACTTCTCGTCGCCCTCGATCCGGCCACCGTCGGCACGACCCAGGTCGGACGGCTGCTCACCCTGTGGCTCGCCGACCACGCGGCCCGGAAGCAGCTGTCATGGGTCTGGTGCGAAGTCCCCTCCCCGTCCGGCTCCACGGCCGGGACGAGCCAGTGGCTGCTCACGTATCTGTGCGACCTGGGGTGGGAAGCGCGGTACCCGGCCGTCCGGAGCCCCGCCGGCGGCCGGGTTGTCCGTTTGCGGCTGCGCGCCGAGGCCAGGGCTGCGATGGCCGCAGCGATCTCCGGCCCGCACACCGGCGCAACCGCGGCGGTGAGCGCGCCGTGAGCACACCCGCCCCTGCCAACCCGATCCGAGAAGGACTCCTCATGACGCCCGCGCGCCGCGCATCCTTTGGTCCCAGGGAGCCCTACCTCGCCCTGCCGGACTGGGTGCCGCCGGACGGTGGCCTGCGCACCTGGCAGTGCGGTGAGCACTTCGACGCCCTACGGATCCCGGCCCAGAGCGCGCCGCCGCTGATCGCCGCGCTGCAGGCGGCCGGGGGCCGAGGGCCGGTCCTGGCCGACCCTTACAGCGGCAGCTGGCACATCCTCCTCGACCCGGGCTCCGGAACCTCTGACCGGTGGGCGCTGAACGGGATGCGCCTGCTGCGGCGCGGGACCCGCCTCACCGTGCCGGCCGCCAACGTCACCGGGGGCGCGAGCCGCCGCTCGTCGACACCCTCGACTCCGTCGACCTGCGAACCGGCGGCGACAACCCCCTCCTGCGACGCGGCTACGCCCGCGCGTTGCAGATGCTCGCCGACCCCACCTGCCCGGTGCGCGGTGTGGTCGCGGTCAGCCGGACCGCGATCACCTCCGTCGACCGGCTCTACCAGGACCAGCTGACCTGATACGCCGACCGCCACGCCGGGCTGTGGCTCGTACGCAGCGAAACCCAGCTCTGACCCCCTACCGGACACAACGACGAGGTATCTGGCGATGACCGAGCAGGCCCCCGGGACTCCGCTCCCGCCCGCGGTGGTGACCAACACCGTCGGCGGGGACGCCGCCCTGCACACCAGCGTGCAGGCGGGCACGGTCGGCGCCGTCCATTTCCACCAGCCACGCCACGAACCCCCGGTGCCACGGCAGTTGCGACCGGTGGCTCCCGCGTGGACCGACCGGGAGCGGGAACAGGCCCAGCTCACCCGGTGGATCGAGACCCAGCCCGAGTACGCCGTGCCCATCGCCGTGCTGACCGGCCCCGTCGGCATCGGCAAGACCGCGCTGGCCGAACGACTCCTCCACGGGTTGTCCGCCCGCTACCCGGGCGGACAGCTCCATGTCGATCTGCGCGGACAGTCCCCGAACGGTCCCGCCCGCCCGGGGGAGGTCCTCGGCCGGATGCTGCGCTCCATCCTGCCGGGCCCGTTGCCCGCCGGGGCCGAGGAGCTCGCGGCCTGGTGGCGCTCCGCCTCGGCCGCCCGGCCTCCGATGTGCCTGCTGCTGGACGGGGTCTCCCACGCCGACCAGATCCACCATCTTCTGCCGGGCGGCAGCGGGCACCTCGTCGTCGCGACCAGCCGCATCCCGCTGCCTGAACTCGCCCGCCACGGCGCTGCCACCCTCGCCTTGAGCCCCTTCGACCACGCGGCCGCCCGCTCCTACCTGACGCGCTGCCTGGGACCTGACCGCGTGCAGCAGGAGACGGAGGCCGTCACCGAACTGACCGGGCTCACCGCCGGTCTGCCCCTCGCGCTCGCCCTCAGCATCACCCAGCTCGCCCGGCACCCGGACCGGCCGCTCAGCGCCGCCGTGCGCGCCCTGAGCGAACGCCGCCGCTGGACCGCGAGCACCAGCCCCGCTCCCGACCTCCCCGGAGCAATCGTGACCTCTGCTCTCGACACCGCGTACGCAGACCTCTCCCGCCCCGCCGCCCGCCTGTACCGCAAGCTCGCCCAACTGCCGGTGGAGAGCATCGACGGCTCCCTCGCGGCCGCCGTCGCGCTGTTCACCCCCGCCGAAGCGGCCGACCTCCTCCAGGAAGTCTCCGCCTGCGGCCTCCTGGTCCAGGACGGCGACCATCCCGTACGGGGCCCTGTCTGGCGCTACTCCAGTGCCGCTCTCGCCCACGCCCGGCACCACGCCACGCTGGAGCATCTGGACGGAGCGGAGACCGAGGCCCGTCGGCGGGCGGCCGACTGGTACCTGGCCGCGGCCACCGCGGCCGAGCGACTGCTGACACCCAGCCACCGCCAACTCGACCGGACCTACGTCTACCCCGCCGAGCACCCGCTCGCATTCCCGGACCGCGCGGCTGCCCATTCCTGGCTCGACGCGCAGTCCGCCAACCTCCTGGCCATGATCCGTAGCGCGCACGCGGCCGGCTCGTACGGAACGGTGTGGCAGCTCGTCCACGCCATGTGGCCCTGGTGGCGCGCCGCCAGGATGTACGACGCCTGGATCGAGGCGCACCGCCTCGGCCTGGAAGCTGCCCGCCTCTACAACAACGACCTCGCCGTGCAGGAGATGGCCAACACCCTCGGCATCGGCCTGCGCGGAGCCCGCGCCTTCGACGAAGCGAGCCGGTGCTTCACCGACGTCCTGGCCAGCGCCCGCGAGCGCGGCGACGCGCGGGGCGAGGCGCAGGCGCTCCACGAACTGGGCGCCACCGCATACGAGAACGGTCGGTCCGAGGAGGCCGTGGGGTATCTGGAGCAGGCCCGGACTCTGCGCGAGCGCAGGGAAGACCGCCGCGGAGACGCCCTCACCGGCATCCTCCTCGGGCAGGTCCATCTCAACCGCAGCGATGCCGCAGCGGCCGTCGAGGTCCTCACCGCCGCCCGAGCCGCCCTCGTCGAGGTCGACGATCCGCACGACGCGGCCCGGGCCCTGGCCTGGCTCGGCCGGGCGTACTCCATGGCCGGACGCCACGACGAAGCCCGGCAGGCCGGCGCGACGGCGCAGCAGGAGTTCGCGCAGACGGGGTCTCGTCCGTGGATGGCCCGGAGCCTGGAACTCCTGGGAGAAAGCGTCGCAGCGGCAGGCCACGAGGAAGAAGCTCGAGATTTCTTCGCCCGCGCACTGGCGTCGTACGAGCGGCTGAGCACCACGGACGCCGCACGCGTCCGCGCTCGACTGACCTGACACACGACCCGTTGCACGGATGGCTGACGGCCTCCGCGCCTCCCCTTCCCTCTCCCGGAGGATCCTCTGTGACCACGGCATCCGAGACCCGCAGTGCGCTGGGACAACGTCTGATGAGGCTGACTGACGACGACGCGAACCGGGGCGCCTGCAGCAGCGAAACGGCCCCGGCCCCGCCTGCAACACCACCCAGCCGTTCCCGGCTCCGGTCGGCCCTGGCTCGGGCCCACTGCGCGCCACAGCATCGTCATCCCACCGACGAGCAGCGTGAACGAAGCCTCCTGCGCCTCCGGGCCATCGTCGAGCCCTGGCTCCCGCTGGCCCAGGCTCGCCTCGCCCAGGCCGAAGGGTCACCGTCGGACCACGCACGCTGGAAGGCACTCGTAGCAGGCGTGCAGCCCCTTGTTGCCGCCGGGCCACCACCGACTCTCATGGCCTTGACCGACAGCGCTGTCGGTCTCCTCCAGGCCCTGAACAAGGCTGAGGCGGAGGGGCCTGGCGTCCAGGAGATTGCCGACCATGTACGGGCAGCGATCCGAGGCGGCGTCCTGCTGCCCGGCACGAAGTTGGGAGTAGGCCGGATCGCCTCCGACCTCGGCTGTTCTCGCTCCGTAGAGTCTCGGGCGGAGTTCGCGTTCCAGGATTTGCGGGCCGAAGGGCTGCTCAATTTCCGCGGCAGCATGTGGTGGGTCACCGAGCCCACCGATCAGCCCACCCAGATCGCCGGGATGATCCGCACCTTCATCCAGACCGGCGCCTACCCGCCGGGCAGCAGTCTTCCCGTAACCGTCGATCTTGCGCGTGCGCTCGTCGTCTCCACGATGAACCTGGGCGCTGCGTGGCACATCCTGCGCGACGAGGGAACGGTTGTCAGCCGGACCGGATTTGGCCCAGTGGTCTCCCCCGTGCCGCCGTTCCCCCTTGAGACACCGCTCGATCCTGACGCTCTGGCGACCCGGCTGCGCTCCTTGTCCGTGGGCAACGCGGATGTCAATGCTCATGCCATCAAGGAGAGCTGCGCTCAGGCACGGACCTGGTGGAGGACCCGAACATCTCCTCCCCCGGCGGCCCTGGAGCAGACATACGGCCACCTGATCACCGCTGTTCTGCACCTGCTTCGGTCGAACCCGGACACCCCTGAGGCGCACGTCCGACTGCGTCGCACCGCAGCCTTGGCCCTCGACCCGAACAGCGTCACCTCCAGCCGACTGTGGCGCACCGCCTGTATCGCGGTGGTCGTCGGCGAGCTCCTGAACCGGGGCCCCGCGTGAACCCGCGGCCGGGGCCGACCCATTCCGGTACGCCCGGCAAGCACGTTATTCGAAACTCAATTCCCGTACCCGGCAGGGTGAATGACCACACCCATGGCCGCGTACGCCACCTCAGTGGCGCCCGGGGACCGAGCTGCGGGCACCCCGCCCGGAAGTACGCGAACATCAGCCTTTTCGAGGAGCAGCGGCTGCGCCAACGGCTGGAGGCCGCTGGGGGCCATCCCTGCAGTGCCAGGACGGCCTGTCAGTGTTCCGCCTTCGTCCATGGCCTACTGGTAGGTCCAGTTCTGGCCGGTCCCGCGGTACTCCTCTACAGGGATCGGTTGCATGCCCGGTCGCATGCGCTCGCGGTACAGCACGCCGCCCAGGTGGTCGACCTCGTGGTGGACGAGCCGGGACAAGCCGTGGGTGAACCGCGACAGGTGGGTGGAGCCGTCGAGGCTGCTGTGAGCGACGACGATGCTCAGCGGGCGAGGCACGAGTCCTCGCACGTCGAAGAAGCTGAGGCAGCCTTCGTACTGTTCGTCCTCCTCCTCGGAGGCCTCGGCGACGTGGGCGTTCAGCAGCACGATGGGCTCTGTCCCGGCATCGGGTGGGAAGACGACGGCGGCGGAGCGGTCGATCCCGATCTGGGGGGCGGCGATGCCCATGCCCTTGCCGAACGTGTGAAGTTGGCGGACGCGGCCGACTGCGTCCATCAGCGAGGTGATGACCTCCTGGGCCTCTTCAGCTTCGGTGGGCAGGTCGAAGGGGCGGGCGGCGCGGGTGAGGACGGGGTCGCCGTCCTGGACGATGCCGGCGTTGGTCATGGCCTGGCTCGCGGACAGGGTGCTCACGGGGTTGTTCTCTTTCTCGTCGGCTGCGTTCTTCAGGCGCCATTCGAGGCGGAAGCGGGCGTGCAGGGGCGGGTCCAAGGTGGCCCAGGAGAAGACGCTGTGCTTGCCTCGTTCCGTGCGCTGTGGGGGTGTGCGCAGTGGGGCGAAGTCGGCGCTCATGGAAGTCTCGGTTCCCCAGACGGACGGCTCGCTGTCTCGGGGGAAGGACAGTTCCACAGTCAGACGCCGGGTGGGCAGTCGCACCGCGCGCTGGAACCAGGGTCCCCATTTCTCGGCGCCGACGCAGTACGAGTAGGAGATCTCGGCTTCCTGGCCGGGGTAGAGAGGGAAGCGGCTCGTGGGGTTCTGGAACTGGAGCCACACCTCCTTGAACGCGTCCCGGTCGTGTTTGACGGTCCAGCCCATCGGCTCGTCCGCGCAATGCGCCGTGAGCTGGAGCTCTTCCCAGGTCAGAGGGTTGCGGCGGTAGAGGGCGTTGGACCGTTCCGGTTCGGAGGGGTATCGGTCGACGGCGATTCGTACGAGGTAGCGGGTGACGGGCTCGGTGCCGTTGTTGTGCAGGAGCCTGCGCATGCTGAGGTGGAAGCGTCCGTCGTCGTAGCGGAGCGCCGCCTCGTCCTCCAGGACCAGCAGGCCGGTGCCGGACGGCGGATCGCTGTGCTCGGCCGCCTGCGGGGAGACGTCGGTGCGCTGCCATGCCCGCCACAGTGCTCCGCCGGCGTCGAGTTCTGTGTCCGCCCGGCGGGCGAGCTGGGAGCTGCCGTGTTCCCGGCCGGCTTCAAGGTGGCTCACGTACGAGGGGTCGATGTTCAGGCGCTGGGCGAGTGCTGCCTTCGACAGGCCCCGCACGCTGCGCCAGTGCGTGAGTTCCGCAGCGAACGTCGCTCGCTCCTCCCTCTCCAAGGTGGCTTTCCTCTCCGGGAGTTGCTGACGATCGTGAGTGAGCGCTCCTCATGGTCGCCTCATCCTGCCCGGTTGAAGCCCAATGGTGCTAGGCAGCGGCCCAGGCGAACCTGCAGGACGGCGTGCTCGTCATCCTCCGACCGTTGCCGCAGCGACCTCACCCGAGGTTCACGTTTCGTGTCACCGCGAGGGGTGCCGGTGATGGTGATCACCCGCTTGGTTCTGCCAGCCAGCAGGACGCGCCGTTCCGCCGAGGGACAGAGGCCCACATGAGCCCGAACACTACCTACTGGATGAACTACGCCATCAGCGTCGCAGAAAGGGCTCCAACCCAAGGTCGGCGAGTCGGCGTCGCTCTCGTTTCCGAACACAATGAGTTGCTCTGCTCCGCCTTCGAGGGCGAAGCGGCCGGCGGATCCTGGTATCGCACTCTGCGGAGCAAGATTCAGGAACTCGGAACGCCCAGCGTTCATAGCGCCTATCTGACGATCAACACCTTGTCAGCAGACGGCTCGTTCGAGCTCGGCGCGCTCTTGAAGGAAGTTCGCATTGACAGGGTCTACGTCGGTCTGCCGGACCCTGCGCTGACGACGTACCTCGACGAGGATCCCGTCACTGCACGAGGCCATGTCCACCGCTTCTCCGACGATTTGCAGCGTCAGATTCTTCAGCAGAACTACGACTTCTACGCAGCGAGCGAGCAAAGGATCGACTGCAACCCCCACTACTCCACACACCGCATCAGTGAAGCCGTCTCCACCCGGCTGGCGTCGAGGGGGTTCGCCCTCACCAGGAGTGATGTCACCGCGAACAGGGGTAGGTTCGCGCTCGCTTCTCTCCTTCGCCAGAGGTATGGGATCGAGCCTGAAGAGGCTGATCGCGCCGTAGGCGCCGCACTGTCCGAAGCGTTCGATGCGAAGTACGGCGCCTATGACCACGCGTACGACGCTCGCGCCGCAAACGCGAGGTGGATGGACGACTTCATGTCGGTCTACAGGCAGTCGTCCACACATTCGCTGCCTAGCGTCAACATCCTCAATGTCGGTGTCGGGGCTGGCCACGAAGCGGCCGCCCTGTTTTCTGGTTGCCCGCGAATAACATTTGTTGACATCGCGGAAAGCGGCCTTGCAAACATAAGCCGCCGTATTCCCGCATCCAGAACGGTCGTCTCCAGCGCCGAAGACCTGTCCGCGCTACCGGAAAGCAGTTACGATCTTTACGTCTCCTTGAGGACGTACAACTCCTCGTTCTTCGACACGTCCGCGGCAGCCTCAGAAGCCCGCAGGGTATTGAAGCCCGAGGCGGTGATTGTCGTCTCCGTAGCCAACGGATTCTTATATACTCAGCGGGGCTGCGTCGTGCCAGGATTGATCATCCCCGGTACCGAGTTCGTCGACCTCTACCGCGGAATGGACACGGCCGATCTGATTGGCGCGGAGTTCGAAAGTGCCGGGTTCAAAGACATTCGAATGCGCCCGACAAGCACCGAGATCTATCTGTCGGCTGTCGCCGCCTGACGCTTTCCCCAGTCGGCCACGTCCGGGGACGTCCGGGAGCGACCGAACTGTCCAGCGACCAGCGAGAAGGAAGGACTACTGCAATGAACGGGCAAACGACCGTTGCCGATCGGATCCTGCAGTTCAACCAGGAACTTGCGGAGACCACGCTTGAACTGCCGCCCGGATTCGCGGTCCTCAACCCGTTTAGCGGCCCCCAGAAGGAGCGCGTCCACGAGGTGACGACCGCGTTCTACCGCAAGTACTACGACGACGACAGGCCGCGCCGTCTGGTGCTGGGAAGCTCGCCCGCCCGGCGGGGCACGGCCGTGACCGGGGTCCCGTTCGAAGACGCCAAGCTCCTCGAAAGCAAAACGGGAGTCGATGTCGACGGCTATGCGGTGAGCCGGCCCTCCGCCGGATTCCTGCACGACGTCATCAGTCGCTACGGGGGCCGGGAAAGGTTCTACGCCGACTTCGTCATGAGCTTTGTGTGCCCTCTCGGACTGGTGAGAAAGAACCCCGAGGGAAGGGAGGCCAACTGCAACTTCTACGAAAACAAGAAGTTGCTGGAGCTTCTGCATACATTCCTCGTGGACGCTCTGGAGCGTCAGGTCACATTTGGAACCGACACCTCGGTGTGCTACTGCATCGGCAGCGGCGAGAACTTCAAGTTTCTCTCGAAGGTGAATGAGGGCCAGCGCTTCTTCAAAAGGATCGTGCCCCTGGAGCACCCGCGCTTCATCACGCAATACAACGGGGCGAGAACAGAGGAATTTGCCGAGAAGTACCTCAGTGCTTTCCGCGGAGAAGGCGACTAGCTGTGCCGCCCTCCGTAGCGCCTCTCGGCTGTTTCCCCGCAGGCTGACGGCTCCCGACGCGACGGATCGAAAAGAAGGAGAACAGCACAGTGGTGACAGAAGGCAGGGTCCTGGTCCACTTCGGTTCGGAACGCGTCAGCGTCCACCGCCTCCAGAGCGGCGAGCTGCAGCTGCTCACGAGGGAGCGGCTTCCATTCGGAGCCGGCCTCACGGGCGTGGCGCTCGCGGACAGCGTCAGCGAGTTCTGCGCCGGGCTCAAGGAGTTCACCGAGGCCGTTGACAACAAGAGCACGCGGGTGCACGCCACCGGGGTCTTCCAGCAGCTCCCGCAGCCGGAAGCGGCCACGCTGGTCAACAGCTTCTACGTCGACACGGGCCTCTACTTCAACATCGTGAGGCCCGACCTGGAACGGTTCTACCTGGACACGGGCATGTCCACCTGCGGCTCGAGCGACATGGTGGAAGGCCTGGTCCGGCGGGAGTTTCGGACGGCAGTCGTCTGCGGCAGCTTCCAGCAGTCCCTGGGGCACATCGAGGGCACCATCACCCAGCTGCGCGAAACCGGCACCCAGGTGCTCAGCCCCCGCAGCACCCGGATCAAGCCGGAGACCGAGGGCACTGACTTCATCCTCTTCGACTATCAGGACTTGCTGAAGAACGAACGCGACACGTGGCGGCACAAGTACGTGCACATGGACGCCTTCAGGCAGGCCGACGCTGTCGTCGTGTGCAACCCGGGCGGTCGCGTCGGAAGCGGCACCGTCTTCGAGCTCGGCTTCATGTCCGCGCTCGGTAAGAGGGTCATCTTCACGGAGGAGCCCCTGGGTGTATATGTCTCCTTCCCCTGCGAGGTGGGCCTGGGCGCCTGAGCAACCCGCGCAGGGCTGCCGCACCTCACCCCGCTCCCGCGTCTTCGCCTGGATCGAGGCTCGGTGAACAGCGCAGTCCCCGCACGCAGGCCGCCTGCTCGTTCTCTCTGCCCACCCCGATCCCGCTTCTCGGCTACGAAGATTCGGAAAGGACTCCCGCCGGTGGAACACATCGACATAGCGCGCGACAGACTGCGAGAGATCGTGGCGTCTGTCCTTGAGGTGGAAAAGGAAACCATCGCGCCTGGTGCCCAGTTCTACGAGGAACTCGGCATGAGCTCCCTGGAGAAGGTCGAGGTCGTGGTCACGGTCGAGCGCGAGTTCGGAGCCCTGTCCGCGCAGGAAGCGGCAGCCTTCACCAGCCTGGACGCCGCGGCGGCCGTGCTCGGCGAGCGGACGAGGACCCTCAGGGATGTCGACCTGATCGACCGCTTGGTGGCCGGCCATGTCTGCGCCGGCCGGGGTGACCGGGCCAGCTACCTCGACCCCCAGGTCGGGGAGATCACCTACGCGGGCCTCCTGGAGGCAGCCCGCGCTTATGCGGGCGCCCTGCGAGCCGCCGGCATACCCGAGAGCGCCCGCGGGCTCCTGGTCGCCGACGACTCCGTGGCGACCGTAGTCGCCGTCCTGGGCTTGTGGTGGCACGGCTGCGTCCCGGTGGTGATCAGTCCGGCGCTCACGGACGGCGAAGTCCGTTACATCGCCGACGACTGCGCCGCCGCGATGGTGCACCTGGACGCGGCCTCCGCGCGGCAACGCGCCCTCGATGAGCTGTTCGCCACGACCCCCCGATTCTCCGGCGCTGACGTCCGCGCTGCTCTGGCGACGGCCAAGGCTGGCCCCGCGCACCGCCCGCAGGAGGCCGGGCTCCCCGCCGCGTGGAGCGCGGGCCGTGAGGCGCTCGTGCAATACACCTCCGGAAGCACGGGCATGCCCAAGGGGGTGCGGCACTCGGCGGGCGCGATCGCGGCCATGACCGACGGCATCGGCACCGTACTGGGCCTGACTCCCGAGGACACCGTGCTGTCCAGCGCCCGGATGAACTTCGGCTACGGCTTCGGCAACTCCGTCCTGTGCCCCCTGGCGGCCGGCTCCCGCGTCGCGCTCATCCGCGGCACGGTCGACGTCCACTCCCTCGCCGCCGCGATGCAACGCCACCGGCCCACCGTGCTGTTCTCCGTCCCACGGCTGTACGCGGCGCTGCTGAACGCCTCCGGGACCACGCTCGCCACCGACTGCGTCGACTCCGTGCGGCTGTGCGTAGCGGCGGGCGAGAATCTCCCGGGCCCGCTCAGCGAGAGGATCCGCACCGCCTTCCAGGCCCAGCTGCTCAATGGCCTCGGCGCAACCGAGGTCCTCCACATCGTCGTCGCCACCACACCGGGGAAGGAGCGGCCGGGCACCTTCGGCATCCCGGTGCCCGGGATCACGGCCACCGTCCGCACCTCCGACGGCACGCCCGTTGCCGACGGCCAGGAGGGCCGCCTGCACATCGCCGGCCCGACGGTCGCCCTTGGCTACATCGGTCGCTCGGAGTCCGCAGCGCTCACTTTTGCCGACGGCGGCGCCTACACCGGCGACGTGGTGCGCCGTGCGCCGGACGGCACGTTCACTCATCTGTGCCGCGTCGATGATGTGCTCAACCTGGGCGGCTACAAGGTCGTACCAAGCGAGATCGAGAGCGTCCTGCGCGACGTGGAAAGGGTTCAGGACTGCGTGGTGGTCGGTGGCCGCGACGCCGACGGCCTAGAGCAGGCCGTGGCGTACCTGGTGGCCCAGCCGGGATCCGACGTGGCCGTGGTGCGGCGCGCGGTGCTCGCCGCGATCCGTGGCGGTCTCGCCGCCTACAAGCGGCCCGCGCGCCTGGAGTTCCTCGACGTGCTCCCGACCACGTCGACCGGCAAGCTGGCAGCCTTCGAGCTCAGGAAGGCGGCTGCACAACCGTGACCTGGGACATTACGGGCATGGCCGCCGTCGCCAACATCGGTGCCAACCCCTCCGAGATATTTGCCGCGTTGTGCGCGGGCCTGGAGAGCCGCAAGCCTCTGCGCGCATTCGACCCCGACAACTACAGGGCGAAATACGCCTACGAGATCGACGACCGGCCCGAGGGCGGTGGCGACATACCGCGGCGCGCCACCCGCTGGCTCACCACCGTGGTCCGTCAGGCAGTCGCTAACGCGGGCCTGGGCGAGGACTTGTCACAGGTCCCCGTACTGGTCGGGACCACCATGCGTGAGCAGCGCAGCCTCGAACTGTGGTGGCGTGGCGATGCGGAAGTCGGCCTTGAGGACCTGCATTTCGGCACCGCCCTGAAGGCGGCCTTCGGGGCGTCCACCACGTACACCTTCGCCAACGCCTGCTCCGCCACGCTGTACGCGCTCGGCATGGCCACCGACATGATCGAGGCAGGCATGGCCGACACGGTCGTCGTCGCGGGCACCGACGCCGCCACCGAGAGCGGCTTCGGCACGCTCGACCGGGTGCAGAACGACATCCCCGACGCCCTGCGCCCCTTCGACGCCACGCACAAAGGCATGCTGATGGGTGAGGGCGCGGCGGCCGTCGTCGTCCAGCGCACCGGCACCCCCGGGGGCGGGCCCGTGCACGCCCGGGTGCGCGGTGTGTCCATGAACTGCGACGCTCACCACGCCACCGCGCCCGACCCCGACGGCATCACGAGCGCGGTGCTCGACGCCTACCGCAGAGCAGGGGTGCGGGCCTGCGACATCGACCTGGTGATGCTGCACGGCAGCGGCACCCCCCTCAACGACGCGACGGAGTCGAGCGTCCTGCGCCGCATCTTCGACGGCGCCGGACCCGGTCCGCGGATGACCGCCATCAAGGCGATGACCGGCCACACCCTGGGCGGCTCGGGACTGCTCAGCCTCGTGATGGCGGTGCTCGCCATGAAGGAAAGGACGGTACCCCCGGTCCTGGGACTCGCCGATCCGATCCCCGAGGCCGCAGGACTGGGCCTGGTGCAGGGCTCCCCCGTCTCCGGCGATCTGGCCATCGCGCAGATCGACGCGTTCGGCTTCGGAGGCATCAACGCCGTCGCAATCGTGGAGGCAGCGCGATGAGCACCGCGCACATAAGGAACCCGAACGTCCGGGAAGTCGCCGTCACGGGCATCGGACTGGCCTTACCCGGTGTCGCGACGTACGGCGACCTTCTCGGACCCCTGCCCGGCGAGGGCGGCTTCGACCCCGCCACCGAACTCAGCGGACGCGAGCTGCGCCACAAGGACCGCGCGTCCCGGCTCGCCCTGCGAGCCGCCGAGTTCGCCCTCCACGACGCGGGCCTGACCGACGCCGACGCCACGTTCACGGGCGCCGCTGATGCGACCGCCGTCGTGGTCAGCACCAACCTGGGCAACGTGGACAGCATCTGCGCAGCCACCGACACGATCGCCAGAAAAGGCGTCAGGGGACTCAGCCCGCTGGGCCTGCCCCAGACATCAAGCAACGTCATCGCTGGCTGGGTGGCCATCCGCTACGGGCTGCGCGGCCCCAACCTCACCGTCTGCAACGGCGTCACGAGCGGTCTGGATGCCCTCGCCTGGGCCCGGAACCTCATCGTGGCCGGGCGCGCCGAAGCCGCCGTTGTCGTCGGCGTCGAACCAGCCAACGACGTGACGGCGAAGCTGCTCGGCAAGCAGTCCACCGACGCGGCGGTCGCCGTCGTCCTCGAACCGGCGGACGCAGCCGCTTACCCTGGCGCCCGGCCGCGCGCCACGATCACTGGGTACGCACGGGCCAGGGACCTCGCCGCGGCGCTGACCTGCGCCGGTGTGGCGGAGGAGGAATCCGTCGGACTGTGGCTCGGGGACGAGGTAGGTGCCGGGGAGGGCCAGCTGCTCACAGCCACGCGCCGGATCGACCTGGAAGCCCAGCTGGGCCCGCTGTCCGGGGCACTTGGCGTCCTGCAGTGCGCCGCCGCGGCTGCCCACTTCGAGGGCCGCGCCACCGGGAACGTGCTCGCCACGGCCGGAGGCCCTCACCACGACGCGGCAGCCGTCCTGCTGCTGACCTCATGACCGTCCACTTGCCCATGCACGCAGGAGCCGGGGGAACACCCATGACCCATACGACCGTAAGCATCGAGGATCTCCGCACCCTGATAGCTGGCGTACTGGAGATCGAACCCGAGGAGGTCACCGACGAGGCGCGCTTCACCGACGAGCTCGACATCGACTCGCTGCTGATGCTCGAGATCTCCACACGCGTGGAGACCGCCTACGACGTCCCGGAGAACACCGTGGCCATCAGCGGTGCCAGGACCCTCGCCGAGCTGCACGCCCTCGTCATCTCGAAGCACGTCGGAGAAACGTCGGCGGGCCCGGTCATCCGCCCGAGGCCGCTGAGCGACCCAGCGGCGCGTTTGTTCCTGTTCCACCACGCCGGCGGCTCACACCTGCTCTACCGAGGCTGGGCGAAGCACTTCCCCCAGGACTGGGAACTCTGCCTGCTGGAAGCCCCCGGCCGAGGCCACCTGCAGACACTCCCGCTGATCGACGACTGCGACCGGCTGGTCGACTACTTCCACCACGCCATCGCTCCCCTGCTCGACCGGCCCTTCGGGTTTTTCGGTCACAGCCTGGGCGCCCTCATCGCCTACCAGCTCACCCGCCGCCTCCATCACGAGGGGGACCCGCTCCCCACCTGGCTGGGTGTGTCCGCCTACGGCGCCCCGAGAGTCGAGGCCGGCACCGGCGACCGCCCTTACCTGATGTCCGACGACGAACTGCGCGGCTGGCTGCGGAGCGTCGGCGGCAGCACACCGCAGCTCCTCGGCAACGACTCCGTCTGGCCCGCGTTCGCCCCGGTGTTCCGCAGTGACCTCAAACTCCTGGACACCTGGGTGCCTCCCCACGACCCCGCGCCGCTGCCCGTTCCGCTCTCGGTGTTCGGGGGCCGCCACGACAAGCTGATCGGCGAAGACCGCCTGCTGTCCTGGCGAGCGTTCACCACGCACTTCCGCGGACTCGAGAGGTACGAGGGCGATCACTTCTACGTGATGGACCACCGGCAGCCTCTGGCTGCCGCCATCACGGCCGCGATGCGGTCCGCCGCTGCATGAGGCCGCCTTCACCAGGCCACCCGCTGGATGATCAAGTTTAAGAGGGTGCCCGCGGAGCGCGCGGGGGCGGGCCTTCAGGCGCCGGGATCGACTTCGGGGTGCGTGAACCGCACAGGCTTGCCCAGCGACCGGGAGTAGGCAATTTCGGCCCGGGTGCTGTCTCCGATGTAGTCGCCGACCACGAGCACCTCATCAGCGAGCAGGATCTTCGACCGGTGCAGCTCGTCGAGTCGAACCTTCAACGCCTTGGCCTCGACAGGATCGGACCAAAGATCGTGCGACGACTTCATGTCGCAACCCGGCTTGACGACAATCTTCGCGGGCCGAGCGGTGGTCTCCCGCAGCTCGGCCTCAGCCATCTCAGCCATGAAACGAGTGGAGCCGCAGATCGCGACGATACGCGGGAAGCCCAGCTGCCTCTTCGCCTCGGCGAGCTTCTCCTCGGCGGTGATCACTTGCGGGGACGACACTGCTTCCTCCTGGTGGTGCGGGCCCGAGGGGTGCGTGCGGAGACGAGAACAAAGGCATCCAAGATCATCTTCTGGTGAGCGACATGGACACCCGCGCGCCCGCACTCTATGTGACGAGCACCCCTACGTGCTGCCGCGCCGCCCGTCGGCCAGCCCTACGCCCCGCCTGTGCGACGCCCAACCGGTCACCCTCGCCACGAGAAAGCCGGTACCGCTCACCGCGTTCAACGCCTCGATCAGCCAATTCACACGGCAGGGCGCTGCGGTGCCGGCTTGGACGGCCTGTCCCCTTCCGGCTGCTGCTGGTGGTGGTGCCGGGTCGGGCTCGGGCACTGCCACAACCCGAACGAGGGTGGCGCAATCAGATGACCGCGTTGACGGAGCAACAGTGTCCGCCAGCAACCTTGCGGCCCCGCTGCACTTGGCGCGGCCCGCCGCAGCTGGCGGCCGCGATTCATGCCCGCGTCCGCAGCAAACCGACCGCCTGCCGCCCGCTCAGCATCTGAGCACTTCGCTGCACTTCGACGAGGAGACCATGTCCACCGCATCTCACCAGCCCGCCACCAAGCCCGTCGCCGCCCCTTCAACAACCGGCCGCACCAGGGAGGGGGAGCAGATCAAGGCGGTCGCCGACACGCTGGTACACGCGTACGGGCTGCATCCGGCAGACATCACGCGCATCCCGGAGGGCACCGCGACGGACAACTACGCCGTCGTGGACCAGGCAGGCCGGCGGCACTTCGCCAAGGTCTACCGCACTCGAGAGCACTTGGATCTGGAGCGGGCGTCGGTCGAACTATCCGAGTACTGCGCCGACGGAAGTGTCGCGACCGCGCGGGCAATCCGCACGCGCGAGCTCGAACTCATCGCGGCCCAAGCCCCGTTGCCGATGTCCCTGTGGTCATACGTACCGCACACCGAGACCGCCGAGGGCGGCCTGAGGGGTGCCCGGTGGACAGCCGTCGGCACAGCGATGGGCCGCCTCCACAGCCGGCTCAGCGCTCACCCCGCCGCCGCGCCCACTCTGGAACCTGGTGCCGCGGTGTGCGACGTGGCCGCCTCACAGGACCGCTTCGAGCGTCTAATCCAGGCGTACCAGCAGAAACCCCAGCTTGGGGAGTTCGAGACGTGGGCGCTGCAGGCGGCGCGTGAGCGACAAGCCATCCTGGGGGACGTCGAGCGCACCCTCGCTTCGCTTCCACAGCTCACCGTTCAGATCCTGCAGGGCGACATGGCCGGCCCCAACGTGCTGTTGGAGAACGACGGGGTAGCAGCGATCGTGGACTTCCGACCGCCCGCACCCGGGTACCTCGCCTGGGAGATCGCGCGTCTTGGTTGCGATCCCAAGAGCGTGCTGGACAACAGTGCGGAGAGCTGGCTCACCGGGTACACCGATCTCACCCTGTCCTACCGGGACGCCAATCCGAAGGCGTCCTCGGACGACCTCTTGTTCTCGCTTCGTGTCGGCTGTGCAGCCATGCTCTGCTCGGCCTTTCCGCTGTCGGTGCCAGTGGAACGACCGCACATCGTCGACGCCGCACTTGAGGCCTACGGGCAGGTGCGGCACGAGGCAGCTCTGATGCTGCTGGACCGGCTACCTGTCATGGAGGAGGCTCTGCGTGAGACCCTTCGCTGAGTTCATGACTCCCGTGGGCGGCGTAAGTCACGCAAGCCGCAACCCCGGACGGCGAACTCGCCTATCTGGGCCAGTTGTAGCAGCAGGGCATTTAGGGTCGGCCAAGAGCGCAGAGGCCGGCGCGCCAAGCCCGGGGTGGAACCGGGCATCGGCCGCGGTCAGGAGAGCGGGGCGGCGATCATCTGGTGAGTTGGTCCACCCGAAGCAGGTCGTCGGGGTTGATGCGGATCGCAGCGATGTTGGCGAGCCACTGCATCCACACCGCCTCGATGCCGGGCGCGGCCTCGAACTCGGCGTCTGTGATGCGTCCCTGGGCGTAGGCGACCGTCCGGTCTGCCAACTCCTGGAGAGCGTCGGGAGCGATCCAGCGGACGTTCTTCGTCTCGCGGGCACTCGGGGTGAGGTCGCCGGTGACGGTGGCCTGGTAGACGGTCCAGTCGTGGCCGGTGCCGCGTGCGCCGGGAAGGCGGCGGCATGGGTTGTCCCGCCAGGAGCCGGTGACGTGGGTGAGGCCGGTAACGGTGAGGCCGAGTTCTTCCTCGACCTCGGCGCGGCCCGCGTTCTCGGCGGTCCCATGGTCGTCGATGTGGCCGGCGGCAGGTGCCGTGCCGGGCGGGAAGGTGGCGCGGTCGAACATGAGGTAGCGGCTCTGGTGATCGGTGATGACGATGCCGACCGAGGTGTTGTCGCAGGTCTTCATGGTCTCGTTCCCGGTAGTTGCTGGAGGTCAGGCGGCTACAAGCAGAAGATGGCGATTCTCGCCGAGGTCTCCGCCGGGACCAAGCCAGACGACGTCACGGTGACGAGTTGGCTCGTGGTCGTCGCCGAGCTCCCGGAGATGGGGTGACGCCGATCGCGCCCGCCCCAGTGCCTTCTACGACAGAATGTTTGCTGCCCGTTAGCTGGCCCCCGCGAGACCTTCCGGTGGCACGGGGGTTACCTGGTTCCGGTCGATGTGGTGAGCGCACGCGCGATCCGGGGCCCGACGAGGCGCTCCGTCACATCGAGTGGGTACCAGCGGGCACCGGTCACCTCGGACTCCTGGATACGTCCGAACTCGGCGTCGACCGTCGCGAAGGTGTAGCCGATGTCCAGGTGGTAGTGGTCCGGCTCGTCCTTCGCGGGCCTGGCCGGCTCCTGGCCGAACTCGACCTAGGCGGGGTGCGCCGAGACGGGGACGTTTTGCGCGGGGTCGATGCCGGTCTCCTGCGACAACTCCAGGATTGCCGCGCCGACCAGCGTCGTATCGGTCGGCTCAAGATGCCCACCCGGCTGCAAGGTGATCCCGTACGCGAGGTGTTCGATCAGGACAACCTCAGCGCTGTCCCGGACCAGCAGCGCCCAGCGGTGACGTGCATGGGGAAGGTCCGCCGCGAGGCGAATTCCTGGCCTTCGGCCAACAAGCGAAGCGGCTCGGCCAACTGTCCGGCCTCCTGCGGGTAGCGCTCAAGGTAGGCGGCCAGCACGGCCGCGATGTCGGAATCAGTGATCGCCACAGTTCATCGCCCTCCTGTCGGCCCGAGGAAGAATTCCGCCGAGACCGGCCGCTCGAAGTCGGTCACCAAGCACGTGCACCGTCAGCCCTACAGGAGCCCTGGCGTACCAGAAGCCCCGCACTCTACAAGTCCGTCCGGCCCCACACGTCCCAACGGCTGTGTTGCACACGCCGCTTGGGAACCTCGGCGATACGGCCAACACCCATCCACTCACTGCTTCTTGCCCTGCAAGGGCCCGTGCACCCAGCACCTTTCAACAGCCGCCTGGAACCGGGGTTCGGCACTCGGCCGAATGACCTGTGCTCGAAGAGCCGACGGTCTCGTTGAACCGGACAGGCTCGTCACCATGTCAGAGGGGAGCGCAGTGTGAAACGCACCGGATCACGCGAGAACGCGAAAAGCACCGCAGCCCAGGAGACGATTTACAACGCGGAGCGCGAGCAGCGAGGGCCGGGTGGCCCAGGAGGGCACCCACGAGCAGCTCATGGCCCGCCACGACGGGATCTACTGCTCGATGTCCACCGCGCAGGCCGCCCAGTACGAAGCCACGGGCCCTGTCGTTCCCAGGCAGAACCGGAACGCCCCGGCGCTGAGGGTGAAGGGCGGTCCGCAGTGAACGCCGCCGCACCGGGCAGCACCTTGTGGCGGCACACGGACTTCCGGCGCTACTGGGGTGGGCAGGCCGTCACCGTCGCCGGTTTCGGGATCACCACCATCGGCACCTCCGTCATCGCCGTGGTGGATCTGCACGCCTCGACCATGCACGTGGCGCTGATCGCCGTCGCGGGGAAGCTGCCCCCGCTGCTGCTCAGCCTTCACGCCGGCGTCCTCGCCGACCGCCACCGCAAACGGCCGATCATCATCAGCTGCGACGTGCTGTGCGCCCTCATCCTGGCCAGCCTCCCCCTCGCCCAGCTGGTCGCGGAAGTCACCCTGGGACAGCTGTACACGGTCGCGTTCCTCGTCTCCGCGCTCCAGGTGATCGGCAGCAACGCCTCGATCAGCTACCTCCCGGTCCTGCTGAGCGGCGAGCAGCTCCGGAAAGGCAACTCCAAGCTCGGCGCGACCAACTCACTCGCCGATATGGCCGGCAACAACCTGGGCGGGCTCCTGGTCACCCTGCTGGGCGCCGCCCGCGCGATCGCCCTGGACGCGCTCTCCTATCTGATCTGCGCCTTCTGCATGCTCCGCATCCGCCACCGTGAGCCGAAGCCGGCGCCTCGGCCCGCGGGCACGAGCCAGTGGACGGAGATCCGCGAGGGCCTCGACTACACCCTCAACGCGCCTCTCGTACGGTCCATCGTGCTGTCCAACGCGACCACTTCGTTCGCCCTCGCCGCCAGCTCAGCACTCTGGTCCCTATACCTATTGCGACGCCGGCCGGGTCCTGCTCGGGCGCTCCCGGCGTGGCATGTTCGAATTGCCCGGTGGCAAGACCCGCGGCCCGGAGGGCTTTGCCGCCGCAGCGGTCCGCGAACTCGCCGAGGAGACCGGCCTGATCGCCGACCCGGCCGACGCGCACGTGGTGTCGATGCTGGCCGACGACAGTCACGGCACTCCGCGGCTCACGGCCGTCGTACGGATTACCGGCTGGTCCGGAAGGCTTGCCAACCCCGAGCCTGACAAGTTCGATCGCTGGGAGTTCTTCGATCTGCACGCTCTGGCCTGCGCTGGGGACGTGTTCGTCCCGGCCGCGTCCGCGCTGGATGCCGTATGGCCCGGAGTCATTCCCGACCTGCCGCCCGTGGTCTCCTACCCCCTCGCCGCCGAGCAGCCGCCCGTGCTGGGTGAGCCGGCCGAGGCGGTCCGGCTGCGTCAGGCGATGGCCCAGATGGTGATCGATGGCGGCTGGGCCCCGTCCGAGCCGGTCCAGGGCGCGCTGCGGACCGTGCCCCGCCACCGCTTCGCCCCGGAGGCGCCCCTGACTGACGCCTACGACGGCGGCGACCGGGCCGTGATTACCCGGCGCGACAGAACCGGGACGGCGATCAGCTCGGTGTCCGCGGCGTGGCTCCAGGCCGACATGATCGAGCACCTGCGCCTGGCGCCGGGCGCGATCGTGTTCGAGGCGGGATCCGGCGGCTACAACGCCGAGCTGATCGCCCACGTCACCGCCCCCGGCGGTCGTGTGGTGACCGTCGACATCGACCCGTGGGTCGTACGCCGCACCCGCCGGTTCCTCACGGAGGCCGGCAGCGGACGCGTCACCGCCGTCGAATCCGACGCGGCGCTCGGCGCACCCGGGCACCTGGTGCCGCGCGGCGGTTTCGACGCCAGCATGATTACCTACAACTGCTGGGACATTGCCCTGGCCTGGCGCGAGCAGCTGGCCGAGGGCGGCCGCCTGGTCCTGCCGTTGGAGATGGGCGGTTACACCCGAGCGGTCACGTTCGAGCGGCGCGGCGAGGTGCTGCACGCCCGTCACTTCACGTACTGCGGATTTGTTCGCGACCGGGGGCAGCATGCCCACGCCGTTTCGGTCGTCTCCCTTCTCGGCGGCAGGCTGACGCTACGCTTCTACGACGGCGCCATCGCCGAGACGGCGGGCCTGGAGGAGGCGCTGCGCGGGCGGCGGCACGAGGTCGCAACCGGCGTGACCATGGTCGGCGCGAACTCCTACTTCGGCTCCCTGCAGCTGTACGCGGCCACCACCCTGCCTGCGTTCTGCCGACTGGCCGCCCACCAGGAACCGGACGAGGGCGTGACCGGCATCGCGAAGGACCGCGACGCACCGGCCATCGTCGGCGACGCTTCGCTCGCCTACCTGATCTACATCCAGACCAAGGACGGCGACAGCCCGCAGGGCAAGACGTGGGAGTGGGTCGTCCACGCCTTCGGCGAGCAGGGGCCCGAGCTCGCCGAGCGGCTGGTGGCCACGGTCCGGGCCTGGGACCGCCATATCCGTGCCGACGACAACGACCTGCATGCCGATCCCGTCCTGACGGTCCACCCGGCCGGCACGCCCGACGATGCGCTGCCCGCCGGTGCTGTCCTGGACAAGGAGCACTGCCGTCTGGTGTTCCGGTGGCCCGGGCGTGACGCGGTGCTGCCCGGGCCCGTTGAGCGTCCAGTGGCCGACATCGTGACGGAGGGGGTGTGACGGTGGAACGGGCCGTACGGCAGGCGGTGTTCGTCGCTCTGGCGCAGCGCGACGCGCTCGACCGGATGCGGCGTCGGCCGCCGCCCAGCAGTTCCGGGTGTCCGTATGGGGGTCGGAGGTGTGGGGGTGGCAGGCCCCCACACCTGGGGCAGCAGGCCGGGTACTACTTCACCGCGGCCTTCAGGTGGCTGCACGCCACCGGGACCGTCATCGACAACACCGACCTGACCGCCGTCCAGACCCCGGCCCGCTTCTCCACCCACCTCGCCTGCACCCCACGGTGCGTACCCATGCTTGCTACGCCTTGGACGAAGTCATCGAGTTCGGTGTCTGGGGTGGCATGACCGAACGGGAGCGCCGCGCACTGCGGCGACGCCGACCGAACGACGCGTCATGGCCTGCGGCTTCGGGTGTGGTGGTGGAGAGTGGATACGACTATCAAGGCCCTGCACTCATGGCCCCTCGAGCACTGAACGGCGAGCATGATTCCCCACGGCCCTGCCGTCGTCCGCACGACGGCAACGAAGTTTCCCGCCAGCGCGGGCGTCCCTTCCGTCCATGACCTGCTGGTCACACCATCTGTTCTGGCTCGGGCTCTCTTCGTCACCGGAAGAGCTCCATGGGACCGGCACAACCACGGAATGTCGTCGACCCACGAGTTCATCCATCGGATCGCCGCGATCCCCGCCTACCTCCAATGGGATACATCTGGGCGGATCGAGCGTACGGACCTCGCGCTCGAGCTGGACGGGTCGGAGAAGAGCATGCTTTCCTACACCCTCGGTCAGGCCATGTGCCAGATCTTCGCGGAGCGCGTGCTCTCCGTCCGCTTCCTGGGCCCCACCTGGGCAGGGATGGCGCACTTGTCACGGCGGGCCACCTTGACCGGATCGGCCTTCGGCGAGGCAGGATCCCAGCTCCCGGGCATGAACAGACGCCAGTTCACCGCCGCCGAGGACCCGTTGGAAGCCAGGTGAAGCGAAACCCCGGCCTGGCAGTTGGTGACCTTGCCCGCGGTGCCGGTGTACTGCCGGGTCACGCACGCCGACGCGTCCCCGTCCTTGAGGAACCCCGTGTCATCAATGACCAGCGCGGTGGGTTTGATGACCGGCTGCATGCGCCAGGCCAGCCGGGCCCGCACATGCGCCGCATCCCACGGACTGGAGGTCACGAAGTGGGCCAGGGCCTGCCGGTTACCGTCCTCGCCCAGGCGGGCGGCCATCGGCTCCACCGACTTGCGCCCGCCGTCCAGCAGCAGGCCCCGCAGATAGACCCCGCCCCACCGGCGCTGATCCGCCCGCGCGAACGGCTCGAACATCTCCGCCGCGAAGTCCTCCAGATCACACCGGACCGCAGCCAACTCCTCGCTCAGCACGCCCGGTCAACGACACCACCGATCAAGAAGACACGCCATCACAAACCACACATGACCAAGCCCTACTAGTGCCTGAGGTGAGTTCGAACCTGTAGTTTCGGCGCCGTACTCTCGCTGCTGCGAAGCAACACCATCGCGACCGAGACAACGATGAGCGCACAGCCACCTCCCTGGATCGGGGTCAGCCGCTCCCCTAGGAACAATGCGCCCCACAACACACCGAACGCCGGCGTCAGCAGGCCGACTGTCATCGCCCGGGACGGGCCTACGTCGGCGATCAGGCGGAAGTAGAGCAGGAAACCGATCGTCGTGCACAGTACAGCCAGAGCGAGAACGTTGAGGATGATCGTGGGAGTGACATCCACAGGCGGGATATCCGTGACCCAGAAGGGTACCAACAGCACACCCGCCAGCAGTTGGGAGCAGCCCGCCGTGCCGATTGGGTCCACATGCGAGGCGAACCTCTTCACATAGATGCCAGACAGCGAGTAGCTCACCGCAGCTGCGAGGCAGGCCCCGATACTCCACCAGAACAGCCGCGAGTCCTGATCGGTCGAACCCCCGCCCGCGACCAACGCGACCCCGATCATGCTGAGGGTGAGCCCGGCTATACCACGCACGGTGAGGCGCTGGCCGAGGAACACAGCCGCGAGTAGCGTGCCGAACAACGGAGTGCTGGAGTTGATGACGACCGAGTACGACGCGGGGATGTGCACGGCCGCGAAAGAGAACAGCAACATCGGCGTGGCCACGTTGAACAGCCCCACTACCAGGTACTGAACCCAGTGCTCGCGCCACCGCGGAGCGAAGCGGATCGCGGCGAAATAGGGCAAGAAGGCCAGCCCTCCGACCCCCACCCGCAGTCCGGCGGTCGTCGTCGCCCCCAGTACGGGCGCCAGCACACGCAAAAAGATGAACGACGCCCCCCACAACGCGCTCAGGACGACAAGACGTGACCAGTCGGATGGCCGCATGACCTCAACTTCTCACTCTGCGCACGAACTCCCCGATCTCCTTGGGCGCCACGCCGAGATCGTCCAGCTTCTGCTCGACGAGGAGGCTGGAATGACTTCCAACGATCACGCCGTTCGATCCTGCTGTCCAGAAATCGATCACCTGTTCCCCGCGGGTGATTCCAAAGCCCATCACGAGCGGCTTGTTCGACAGCTTGCGCAGGCAGGCCACGCGCTGTAAAGAGTCGTCATTGCCACCCACCCCACGAGCCCTTGGCCTCACCTTGTCGCACCTGGACAGATCACCATCACGCAATGACCCTGCTACACCTGTCGTCAGTCCCAAGCGGCTTTCAGTCAGGAGGCAGAGTGTAGCCGGATTCCGCCTTGTCGTTGGCGGCGTTGGGCGGGAACATGCTACTTGTCTGCATGAACTCGACAATTGCACCGTGATCGCCCTGCGGTGCCAAAATACGAGGAGTTCCATGCCCAACCGTGCCGTACGCACGTTCGCCGCCGCAGCCTTGCTGGCAGTGCCCGCCATAGGCTTCACCTCGCCTGCGCATGCCTCTAGCCAGGGCACCTTCATCCAATGTGTGACTGGCTTTAGCACGCAGACGTTCACCCCCCCGCTCACGTTCGAGCCGAAGCCGACTCACCTCAAAGAGGAAGGCACGGTCGGTACCTGCGTCTCGGATGTGCCGGGCCTGTCCTACGGCACCTATGAATACAACGGTAACGGCACCCTCAGCTGCCTCACCGGTAGCGCCGCGGGCAAGTCCAACTGGAAGTGGCACAAGAGCGACGGGACCGTCATCGGCACCACAGTTGTAGGCGAGGAAGGCGCCCTCGCAGTTGTCCTCCGGCCCAACGGCAACAACGTCGTCGTCATCACCGCCAAGACCGCCGCTGGATCAATCATCCACCCAGGCCGCATGGTCCACAACGAACAGCTCGTTGCAACCGATCAGACAGCTTGCGCGCAGGACGGAATGAAAACTCAAGACGGCATCAACCTGGGTCTGAACTTCACCCGCGACCTCATCTGATCCCGCGCAGGACACTCGAAGCCAAAGTCTTGGCAGAGAGGCGCGGGCGAGTCGGTACAGGGGAGTGAACCGCTCGGGAAGGGTTGTTCACCAACATCACTGAAGCCTTTTCAGAGTGGCCGCTGATGGGGTGACCACCAGAAGGGCCGCAACGCACGAGGCACCTGTGCCGTTGAGGGAGATGTTCGAAGACTCCACTCATCGGCATGGGTGCCTCATTGGTTACTTATCCTGACGCACTCGACCTACCGCACGCGTTGATCGAGTGCGTCACCATGCTCATCGTCACCCGCGAGGGTGACCGCCGCCGGCCGCCGCCGGCTGCCGCCGCACCAGCGTGCTCTGGTCGGCCTGGTGCACCTGCGCCGCCATGACACGCTCGCGCAGCTCTCGGCCGGGTTTGGCATCTCCGCCGGGACCGCTCACGCTCAACGTCAGCGCCGTCGTCAGTCTGCCCGTCACTGGTGCATCGAGCCTGCTGACGGTGTTGCGGGAGGCGGATCCTGACTTCGCCCTGCTTCGACGGGACTCCCGCCGAATACGATCACGTAGGCGACGGCCAAGCGATTCTGTCGAGATGGCCGATCACGCGGACTTCTCCGTCGCGTCCGGCATTCCGGTCTTCTTCTGCGATCCGCACTCGCCCTGGCAGCGCGGAACCAACGAGAATACGAATGGCCTGGTCCGGCAATACCTGCCCAAGGGAACTGACCTTTCTTGGTACACTCAAAAGGAACTCGATGAGATCGCGTCGCGGCTCAACATGCGGCCGAGGAAAACCCTCGGATATCGCACTCCGGCAGAGAGGCTGGACGAATTGCTAAGCGCCGCTTGATGCTCTCACTGCCTGAATCCGCCGACCCCAGGCGGCAGGGTGGTTCTCGCGCAGGGAGTCGGTCAGTTTCAGGGCAGCCGGGTACTCATGACGGTCTACGAATGTGATCCAATCGCCGAAGTAGTGAGGCTTGCCTTTCACCAGGAATTTGTCGGACAGGGGTGGGTTGCGGTAACTGTCGTCGTTGTCCCGTCGAAGCAGGCCTAGCGACGTACAGGCAGTCAACAGCAATTCCGTGGGCCGCGATTGAAGGCCATGTCGGGACATGACACCGGTAGGCGTCGTTGAGCCTCCCTCGGCAAGCTCGCTGAACAGGCCCAATTCGACGGCTATGGCCAGGGCCTTGAAGGCGTGTATCCCAGAGGTGATTTCCATTAAAGGTACGGGTGACGTCGGTTTGTTCAAGGTGTCCTTCTTGGAGCGGTTTTGATCTTGCGGGCGAGGGTCACGCCGTCGGCGATAGGCAGCATGACCTGCTCCACCCGAGCATCGGCCGTGACGTGGTCATTGAAGGCGCGAATGGCTGCGGCGTTGCCCTTGGCCTCAGGATCCGCGGCGGCCCCGCCGTAGAAGACGTTGTCGGCCACAATTAGTCCGCCCGGCCGCAGACGTGGCACCAGCTGCTCCCAGTAGTCGATGTAGCCGATCTTGTCCGCGTCGATAAACGCCAGGTCCACGCCGGACTCGTGAGGCAGCGACATGAGGGTCTGGGCAGCCGGGCCCAGCCGCAGGTCGATACGGTCGCTCACGCCGGCTCGCTGCCACGCCTCGCGGGCCATGTCCGTCCATTCCGAAGACACATCGCACGTTATTACCCGGCCGCCCGGCGCCATCCCACGAGCCAGGCATAGTGTGGAATATCCGGTGAACGTTCCAACCTCCACAACCAGGCGCGCGTCCACAAGCTGCGTCAGCAAGGTGAGTAACGATCCTTGTTCCGGCGGAATCTGCATCTCCGCGATCTCACCGAGGGCATGGGTACGTGCAATGAGCTCATGGCCCACGGCGTCGGGCACCGCTCCGTGTTCGATCATGTACCGGCGCAGTTCACCGGTCAGTTCGACATTCTTGACCCGTTTCATTGAGCCTCCGTGTTCCTGCGTGCGCGGCCCGGCCTCCACAGAGTCCGCAGAGCCGGTGCGAATCACTGGTGGGGTTTGTCCTGCATCGAGGCGGCGAGTTTTGTACCCTGCGCCCTGAGCCGGGTCAGGACGGTCTGCTCGAGTTCCGCGATCTCATTGAATCCGCCCGACGCCGCCGCGGACACAGGCGGGCCGCCGTAGTACAGTCCGCCACCCTCTACGTCTACGAGGATCCTCAGCAGCCGATGCAGCAGCTGCACGTCCAACGCGTGTGTGCACACCGGCCCTCTGCTGACCAAGAAGAAACGGTCGTACAGGGCACGTTCCTGACTGCTGGGCGGTCCGCCTGCGCTGCGCCCAGCCTGCTGAAGCAGGGAGACGCCCCCGGGAACCAGATGCTCGGCCACGGCAACGTGCACGCGATGACTACGCCGCACGGCCCCGGCCACCGTCGGCGGACCCACGTCCGCCGCCCGCTTGAGGAGCTGGGGCAGCCCCTCGTGGTCAGGCGCCCACTCCCCGCTGAACGCCGGATGAGCGCGCGCCATCCGAGGTCGGATCGCCTGCTGGTAGAGCACGGGGGGACAACTACCCGCGTATAGCAGCAGCGTCGAGTACAGGTCCAACAATTGCACGCTTTCGTCAGCTGATTCGGGCCCTTCCCGTAGCAGCACGGCTCGCAGCAAGGACCACTCCAAGAACGCGGCTTGGTGGCCCACGACCCAGCGGTACCAGGCAAGGTCGCATGCACGAGACGGGGGGACGTATACCTCCGGGGGAGAACCGCCTTCGGCGGCCCGTAACAGTGCGGCCCACTGCGAGACCTGCGAAGGGCCGGGGTCGACTGCCGCGCAGGACCGTCCACACACGGTGTTCGACCGCCCAGCGTCTGGATGCGGCAACACCAGGCGCAGCGCCTCGGATACCACCTTCGTACCTCCGCGTCACTGATTCCTACACCCCCATGGGCGCGGGGTTGAACGGGACTGCGCCGAGCAGAGGAGACGGGGTTGGGCTCGGAACACGGGGTCTATGGGGATATAGGTGCCCAATTGCGGGGGGGCTCAAGCGCAGGGCTAATTCATAGTCTGGTTGATCATGTCCCGTTGCAGGTCGGGGGTAGTCCGAGTAGGTCGAGCGGGCAGACGAAAGGTGTGTAGGAGACCTCTCGGAGTCCCGCTGCGATGCTGTGGTGGCCGGCGTCGCGGAGGGTATTCATCGCGAGGTTCCGCAGGGTGGCCATGTTCTCCGGTCCGTGTCCGGTCCGGATCTTGGAGGCGTCCTCCGCGAACGTCGTGTCCCTTATGTGGTGGACGGCCTCGATGCCCCATTGCGACCTGGCGATGCGGCCGATGGCCTGTGGTGATGCCTCGCGTGCGGTCATGTCGGTGATGGCGTGGACGGTCTGCCGGGTGACCTTGCCGGTCTTCAGATCGGTGCGGTACCGGTGGATCTTCACCGCCAGGACCAAGTAGGGGAAGTCCAGGGCGAGGCCGGTGACGGTGACGGTGAGGGTGCGTATCGAGCGGGTCTCGCGGCGGCCGTGCCCGCGCTCGCGGTCGTATCGGCGGGCGGTCACCTCCTTCCACGGCAGGGCTCTGACAGCCTCGTGGAGTTTCGGCTGGTTGCCCTTGACCACCAGCAGGTAGTGGGCGTCCTTGACCTCCACCAGCCATTTCGCATGCTCGCGCTGGGGAGGGCGTCGGCGGTGGCCACCGCGCCGGCCAGGTCGAAGGAGTCCAACAAGGCGGTGAACGCGGTGATCTCGTTGGTTTTGTCCGGCACCCTCAGCTGGCTGACGGCGCGGCCGGCGGCCGTGACAGCGGACAGGAGGTAGGCGGCCGGAGCGGTCTCGGTGCGTGAGCCGCGGGCACTCTTGCCGTCGACCGAGACACAGCACTCAACCAATGTGCGCTTCAGTCAACCTGCACAAGTCCAGGTCAACAACATGACTACTCAGTTTCAGCCGCGTGCGCCGGGGTGTGCTTCGCCTCACGTACCACGCCATCCTGCTCAGGAGCATCGAGAGGGCTTGTTCGGGCGGATGGGGCACGGGCATCGTTTCGCGTGGCTGTGCGAGTCCTCGCAGCAGCGGACCTGTCGAACGAAGGAACTTGTCATGACTCGAACGCACGTTGTGGGACGTCTCGCGGCTACAGCGGTGTTGTTTGCCGTTCCCGCCCTGGGCTTCGCCCTCGCATCCCCCGCAGCCGCTGCGGCGTGCGACGGGGTGGAGGTCGTCGCTGTCGTCGGCGGCGCTACATGCCTGGACGCCTCCGGTGAGAGCGTGTCGGTCAACGGGACCTATTCCCTGTTCAACAACCGAGGCACCGCGGTTGAGGTGGAGGTCGACCCCGACGGCCCCGGGGAGCACGAATTCGGGGTCCTGGTCCTGGGGGCGAAGGTGTTGACGCTGGAGGGCGAAGTGGGGGTTGACGCGGACATACGACTCCGCTGAGCAAATGCTCGCCTGCCAGGTGCGAGCGGACATCCAACCCCCGGTGGAGCCGCCCTAGATGAATGAGTCCGATGTTCGTGCTGGTCGCGACCATGGCGAAGGGCGCCCGTTGGTCAGTGTGTGAAGACAAACCTGGACGCCCTTCTGGCGGCACTGTACGTGTTCATCGATGACCACATGGCGCCTTGTCGCCGGATGGGGCGACCCCCGAAACTCACGGACGCCGAACTGCGGTGCCTCGCCGTCGCCCAGGTCCTGCTCGGCTTTCCCTCAGCCCGGCACTGGACCGCTTCGCCCACGCACGCCTGGGCCACCTCTTCCGCTACCTGCCCCAGCAGTCCGCCTACAACAAGCGCCTGAACGCCGCCGGGCCGCTGATCA
>NZ_JACHEM010000027.1 GCF_014207445.1 Streptomyces candidus
GCCGCTCAGCGGCAGCCGTTGAATGACCGCCGAGAACGCCGCCACGACGAGAGTGAGCGCACCGGCAACCGTGAGCAGAATGTCCACCATGCCACTCGGCTTCCCCTTCGCCGCCGCGGCCATGTGTACGTGCACGCCCCGATGCCCCGGACGGCCCAAGTGGTGCGGCGGATACCGGGCGTGAGTGGCGGATCGCTGAGCGAGCGGTTCCACCACAGCTCCCAAGCACGCGTCACAGCCCTGGTCGGTGCCGAACGGGCGGGCCAGGGGCCGTCAGCGAAGCCGGCGCCCCGAGGCCACGAACGTCATCAACGTATTGGACGCCCTCCCGGGCAGCGCCGAGCCGAGCAGGCCCACTCCTCCAGAGGCGAAGGCAAGGGCCACAACCTAGGGGCGGCGGCGTTGAGTGCGGCCAGCTCCAGTACAACGCGGTACGTCTCGCGGCCGTCCCTTGGCCGAGCAGTTCCTCCCGCAACTGAGGCGCAAGGGGGTTGTCTGTCAAGGTCGCCGTCACCCGAAAGGGTGCCGTCACACGACATTGGCCCATGCCGCGCGCGCTTGCCATACCGTTTTCGGACTGCGCCTGCCCAGGGGAGGGCGGCGGGCCGGGACCGGAGAAAGGACGGCGTCGGGGTGGCCGGAGAAGATCGGGAGACCTGGGGTGAGCGAGCGGTCTGCCGCTCCGCAGACCCGGACGAGTTATTCGTCGACGGCGCGGCCCAGAACAGAGCCAAGGCCCTCTGCACCGGCTGCCCGGTGCGCACCGAATGCCTTGCCCATGCTCTCGACAATCGCATTGAGCACGGCATTTGGGGCGGCATGACCGAACGGGAACGGCGGTCCCTCCTACGACGGCGCCCGCTGGTCACCTCCTGGCGCCGCCTGCTTGAAGCGGCCCGATCAGAACATCAGCGCATCGCGGGGTCCGTCGACGAGCAGCCCAGGCGCGCCACGGGGTGAGGGCGGCAGGGCGCGGCGCATGCCGCGTGAACGGGACTGGCCAAGCCTGACCGTTTGCTTCCGCTGTCGCCATTTGCTCCGGGCCGCGACAACCCGCTGAGGCCAACTGGGGCCGCTGTCACTGGGCATGCGGCCCCAGCCCCGCCGCCCGTCGGTATGCGGGACAGCGTGTCCATCGTGCTTGCCGACGACCCCTGCGGCGATGCCGCTGACTGTCGGGTGACTCACGGAGGGTGTTCTTCCCCCGTGTCTGCCATGTTGTGACGCCGCGTTCCGGTCAAGTGCCCAGCCCGGCCGGGTCAGCCCATTCGGAACGGCTTCAAGGACGGCCAGTCGGTGAGGGGGCGTGGTTCTTGGAGGCGGCTGGGCCGCCGTAGCGCCGCGCTCGGACACCTGCTTCGCGCGCAGCCGTAAGATCCCGCAGGTGATGACTTGCCGGTCTGGTCGTTGTGGTGCATCCGCGTACGCCCTGGTCATTGCAAGAAGGGGATCTCGCACGTCCTGATTGCCGGTGCGGTCGAGCTCGCCCGTGCCCTTGGAACCGCTACGCCGCGAGAGGGAGACTGCCTCCTTCGCACGGCGTAGCGGTTCGGCCCCCGTGGTTGATTTCTCGTGGCGCCTGCCTGACGAGGATGAAGCCATGACCCTGAAGATCCTGCACCGGCCTCCGTCCGTCAGTGACACCGAGCAGCCCGTTCCTCGTTGGGCGATGCGCCTGGCCTATGCGCTTCCGCTACTTCTGCTGCCGTCGTGCCTGTGGCGGCTGCCCTTCGCTCTGCACTTCGAGATGGGGCAGGTTCAAGCGGGCGGCATGCCGCCCCATTGGGCGAGCATCCCGTACGTTCTCGGGCTGAGTGCGTTGTCGGAAGCAATTGCGTTGTTGACCATCGGGCTGGTCCGTGGCTGGGGAGAGGTAGTGCCGGACTGGGTCCCGGTCATCGGGCGAAGACGGGTTCGGCCGGTGGTGGCATCTGGCGCCGCTGCACTCGGCGGCCTGGTGCTCACGTTTCTGTTCACCACTGTTCCGATCGGCGGAGGTCGCGAGCTCGCCCTTTACGGCATCATCGACACTGTCGAATACAGCAGTGCCGTCTGGGAGACAGTGGCGGCGGTGTGTGTCACCCCCATCGCTGCCTGGGGACCCATCACCCTCGCTCTTGCGATCTCCCACTACCGCCGCCGAACCGTCGCGATCGCCAGGTGAGGCGCTGTCCACCGCAGCGCCGGCCACCACGGCAGAGGCTGGCCCGGCCGCGTGGCAGCTGGCGCAGGGGGGGGTGGGCGCAAGGACCGGCAGAGCTGCGCTGCTTACCCGTTCTTCCTGCCGTACAGGAAGCCGAAGAAGCCGTCCTGCTTCGCCTCCAGTTGCGCCGCCTCTTCCTGCGGCCGTTGCAAAGACCAGGTGCGGCCGGCCGCCCGGCCGGGCTACCGCAACCCGCCCCTCCCGCAAAAGGAGAACATCATGACCACCGCCACCGACCACTACGACCGTCTCCTGGCCGAGCACTACACCTGGATGCTCGGCGGAGACCTGGAGAACACGGCGGCAGCGCAAGAGGAATTGCTGGGCGGCCTTGGGCTGGCCGCCCCGCCGGAAGCGGAGGCGGCCGCGGTCGACCTGGGCTGCGGTCCCGGTCCGCAGAGCCTGGCCCTTTCCCGGCTCGGCTACACGTCCATCACAGCCGTCGACACCAGCAAGCACCTCCTCGACGAACTCGTCGCGAACACCCGCCGTGCCGGGCTCACCGAGGCCGTCCACCCGGTACACGATGACATCCGGGGCATCCTGCCCCGCCTCGCGGCCCCGGGATCTCTCGCCGCCGTCGTGTGCATGGGCGACACCCTGCCCCACCTGCCCGACCGCAGCGACGTACAGAACTTGGTCGCCGATACTGCCCGGGCGCTGCGTCCCGCCGGGAGCTTCGTTGCCACCTACCGCGACTTGACCGGCGAACTGACCGGCCCGGACCGCTTCATCCCGGTCCGCAGCACCACCGACCGGATCCTCACGTGCTTCCTCGATTACGTCGACGACGACACGGTCCAGGTCCACGACCTCCTGCACACGCGGCAGGACGGAGGCTGGAACCTCACAGCCAGCAGCTATCCCAAGCTCCGCCTGGCACCCCAGTGGCTGACCGACCAGTGCACGGCGTCCGGTCTCGACGTCCGGTACCACGCCGTGGGCCCGCGCGGCCTACAGGTCCTGCACGCAGTCAAGCCAAGCTGACGCCCTCGGTTCGCCCTCTCACCAACTGTTTTCGAGAGACACCATGACAGCTGGAGCGCATTCGGGCGCGTCGTCCGTGTCCTGCGACTGACGGTTGGCGTTGAGGAGGCATGACGACGAGCAAAATGATCTTTACTGGCGCCCTTCTGGCCGCGCTTGTGATTACGGCTCCCGCCGCCTACGCGGCGCCGAACGACGCGAGCTACTCCGCCGAGAACCTGGTGGATCCAAGCGAGGCGGCCAGGACCGGCGCTGTGCCTTCCGCGTCTGGGGCCGGTGGGGAGGCTCCTTCGTCGGCGGACAGTCTGCGCTGCTGGGACGCGTCTCTGTCAGGTTCCACGTTCGCGATCTCGTGCTCCGGCAATAACTTCTACACGTGGGTTGACTGTTCGAACGGCTCTCGCTACACGGGCGGCCCCTTCTCCGGTTCCTACCGCTCCGTCCTCGCCTGCCCCGGCGGCTCCCGCGCGCTGGAGGGCGGCGCGTACGGCAGTTGAGACCAGTAGTTCGTTCACAGCCTCTGAACTTGTCTGAACGCCACTGCCTCTGTACGAACTTGCCTTCTGTTCACGGCCGGACAGTCAGTGTCCGCCCGTTGTTGCAGAAGAGTCTGAGACGGGAGGGGCAGCCCATCCGGGCCCGGGGGGTTCTATGTCCTTCGTCAAGGACGTGATGCCGGGTGCGCGGGATTTGGGATGGTCATGCGGCGGGGGTTCTGGACTCGTAGAAGGTGGCGTCGCGGAGCATGGCGAACAGGACGCTGATGCGTTGGCGGGCGAGGCGGAGGAGTGCCTGGGTGTGGTTTTCCCGCCAGCGACGGGATTGTCAGTGCTCGATGCATGCCGGCCATGTCTGTCGCCAGCATGCGTGCCTGGGTCATGCCTCCGGATCCTCCGTTACGGGCAGGCACTCGGCGAGAAGGGCGACGACGTCACGCCAGGCCCGCTGTGCGTGCCGTGGGTGGTAGCCGACGCCGGGACGCACGGTGTGGTCGACTGATGGATGGTGGAAGGCGTGAAGGGCGCCGCCGTAGACCACGAGGCGCCAGTCGACGCCCGCGCCTTGCATCTCTGCGGTGAAGGCGGCCCGTTGGGCGGGCGACATGATCGGGTCTTCGGATCCGACCCCGGCCCATACCGGGCAGCGGATGCGCGCCGCCTCGCCCGGTCGGCCGGTGATCAGCCCGTTGACTGTCGCGATCGCGCGCAGGTCGACGCCGTCGCGCCCGAGTTCCAGCGCGATGGCACCCCCGGTGCCGTAGCCGACGGCGGCTATCCGGTCGGGGGCGGTTCGCGGCTCGGTGCGCAACACGTCGAGCGCCGCGTGGCCGATGCCTCGCATCCGGTCGGGGTCGGCGAGCAGCGGCATGCAGCGGGCCAGCATCTCCTCGGGGTCTTGCAGATAGCGTCCACCGTGAAGGTCGAAGGCCAGCGCTACGTATCCCAGTTCGGCGAGAGCGTCGGCCCTGCGGCGCTCGACGTCGCTGAGCCCCGTGCCCTCCGGGCCGAGCAGGACCGCGGGCCGGCGGTCGGCACCGGGCGGGAGCGCGAGGTGCCCGATCATCGTCAGGCCGTCGGCCGGGTACTCGACCGTACGCGTCGTAATCGTTGTCATGCATCTGGACTGTAGTGATCGTCGTGCCCGGCCCGGCCGGTGTTCTGCCGCTGGCAGAACAGCCCGGTTGACCCGAATATGGCGAATCCCATAAAAACGGTCATACTCCACCGAACTCGCCGAGTTCACCGAACTCCACGGGCGGCGCATCGTGGTCTGCTCCGAGCTCAAGCCCAACGGCACCTGCAACAAGCCCGGGTCAAGCTCCTCACCGGCGGCGACCGGATCACAGCCCGCCGCCTGCGGCAGGACTTCTTCAACGTCACCCCCACGCACAAGCCGTGGCTGCTGGGCGACGACCGTCCCGAGGTCGGCACCGGCGGGCACGCCTTCTGGCGGCGCATGCGAATCATCCCCTTCGAGCGGCAGGTTCCCGACGCCGGCAAGATCGTAGCCACCGCCGCCTACCAGACCACCGAGGACCACGTCGGCTGCTTCCTCCAGGAATGCTGCCTTCAGGGCGACAGCACCGACCTGCGCGTCGAGCAGGAAGTCCTGTACGAGACCTACGGCCGCTGGTGCGCCGAGGAAGGCATCCGCGCCTCCCCCAACCGGGCTTTCGCCAGCCGGATCCGCCAGGAACTCGGACTTGTCTCTCCCGCCGATATGGTCAAGAACAACGCGACGAAGTTCTATCCCCGGCTCGCCCTGCTGAATCTCACGACACATGAACCGCTCCCGAGTGACGCTCGGTGAGTCCGCGTCATCTCCTGCCGGATGCCTCTGCGATGAACCATGGAGCCTGCGGCCGCACCGGCATGCTTCCCCTCCTCGCCCCGCCCCAGCACTACGGCGGGCCCCGGACGCCAACCTCCAGGAGATCTTGTGAGTGCGACGCCCAGCGAAGGCGATCTCGTGCATGAGTCCGAGGTCGTATGGCTGGAAGACCGGGAGAACTTCGACTACGTCCGCCAGTCCCTGGACAAGGTGCCCACCCGCAAAGGCTGCCCCCGCTACGAACGCGACGGCCGCCTCGTCGGGTACGCCAACCTCCAGCCGAAGGCCAAACCCACGGCGGACAGCGGCCTATTTCACCCGCCGCACCTTCTACCTCCTCCCGCACGACCGCCCCAACCGGCCCGACGACCCCACCTGCCCCTACAAAGTGGGCTCCCCACTGGAAGCCGTCTACCCCGCCACCATCGCCCCCGGCGAACCCGGACGGAAAACCTCCCGCTCCCAGGCCACTCCGACCGACACCGGCATAGTCGCGTAAGCACCACGCACGCTCGACTGCCTCAGCAAGCGACGCACTTCGGCTGACCGTCTTCGGGGAGCATGGGGCGGCTGCTCACTCGAATCTCAACGTCACCCAGCTGTCTCCGTCCCGGGGCTCCCGCACCCAGGACACCGACTCGAAGGAACGCAGCAGCCCCTCGGTGAGCGCGTGACGTGGCAGGCGGATGCCGTACATCTCGGCGAGGGCGTCCAGGGCGCGAGCGGTTGCAGTGGTGTGGGCGGCAGCGTCCTTGGGCGGCTCGTGGGGCGCCACAGCGCTCGGTGGACTGAAGCCGAGGCTGGCGGGCGCCAGTTCCGGTGGCACGCTCCCGGTCTCGGTCTCCACGATTCCGTCGCGGACCGTGTACTCGAAGAGCGGGTCCCCGGCTTCGGCGACGGAGAGGTGGAACAGCAGGGTGTCCCAACTCCACCCGCCCCAGACCACGATCGCCCTGCCGCCCCGAGAAGATGCGGCGGGTGCCGGCGAGCGGAACCAATGCGCGGAATGACGGCCGGCCGGGTCCTCCTCGAAGCCGAAGCTCCACCCCGCGCCTGCCCGCCCCACCCGTAGCAGTGCCCGGTCCTGTGGGACGGAGGCGCGCTGCTCCTCCATGCGGTGGTAGCGGCGGACCTTCCAGCGGTGCAAGGGCGGGGACAGCGGTGTGCCGGTCGACTCCCCGAGCAGGACCGGCAGTTCGTCCGGCGCTACCCCTTCGACCAGTACCATCCGGAAGTCGCTCAGCGACGGATTCCCCGGCCGCAGTCCCCCTTCGCGGACGAGCCAGGACAGGCCGCCCGGGTCCAGGTCCGCAGTCGGCTCTGCGGATGCGTGAGCTGTGCCGGACTCGTCTCCTCGCGGGGTGGCCAGGAGTTCCGTGCGGCGGGCGGGGGTGAGTATGGGGGCCAGCACGGGGTCCGCGAGCAGGCCCACCGGGGCGAGGTGGTCCGGGTCGAGCGGTTCCCAGAGCGGGATCGCAGCGCGCAGGATCCGCCAGGCGGTGTCGGTGTCGCCCCACCGGGCCGCCGCGTGGGCCTCATCGACCGCCCTCCCGAACGCTCCGCCGGGCTGGTACCGGTAGTCCCCCGTGCCCATCAGGCGCCAGATGTCCACCGCGGCCCGTGCGGTGTCGGGGAAGGTATTGGGGTCGGTGAAGTACGCGTACTGAGAGCCCTCCAGGGACCGGCCGCTCTCGACGACCTCGGCCGCGTGCAGCGGGAGCAGTTCGGTGAGGAAGCGAGGGGAACCGGGGGGCACCATCGGCCGGCCGTAGGCACGCTCTCCGCTCAGCAGCCGCAGCTGGTGCAGGATATCTGCCGCGTATGGCCGCCCGTACCCCGCGGCCTCGGTGAGCAGCCGCACCGCCTCCTCGTGACGGCCGCGCAGGGCCGCGGTTCTGGCCACGGCCACGGCGGCGTCCTGCGTGCGGGTGGTCTCGTTGACGAACGCGGCTCGGCCCTCACGGTCGTCATTTGCGAAGCTGTGGAACTCCCGGTGCATGTCGACCATGTACGCCGCGAACGACGGATACCGCTGCGGATCGGATGCCCGCCAGTACGCCCAGACGCGCACCGCCCACTCGCCGTCGGGGCCTACATCCTCCGGGTCGAGAAGCACGAACACGGCATCCGACTCGACGTCCAGCTGAAGTGCCCGGGACCACAGGCCCACCATCGCCCGGACCTCCTCGGGGTTGCCCTCCTCGCCCCAGGCCTCGTCGAAGTCCTTGCCGAGTCCCATCGCGTCCTGGTGCCAGCGCGCCGCACCGGTACCGGCCAGCTCCACAACGAACTGGCCCGCGTGCCGCCAGCCGTCGCTGACCCGCAGGAACTCCCTGTAGGACGGTGGCATCTTGCGCCCAAGCCGTGCCTCCATGGCGGCGATGGCCTCATCGGAAGCGGGCTCGCCGCCCAACCACCCCGCCCGTCGCGCCCGTTCGTCCTCCGGACTCAAGTCTTCCGAGTCCCGCTCGGCGCCGGCCCATTCCTCACTCCACCGAGTGAGAAAGAACCGCCAGTCAAAACTCCGCCCGTCAGTACTCTCCGTGTTCATGCGCACGATCCTCACATCCACCACTGACAACCAGCTGCGGCATGCTCAGCTCGCCGCCGGGGCGCCGCCGGGCGAGGAAGTCCACGACAGGAAGGCGGAACGGCCAGCCACGGCCAGATCGGCGGGCGGGCCCCGTGGGCACAGTGGCTGGGCGGGCTTCTACGATCCGGTGCATGTTGGATCCCGAACTGCTGGAGCGGATCACCGCAGGGCGCACGGATCTGGACGAAGTCGAAGAGCAGCTGGCCAAACAGCTTGCTGAGGAACGGGCCTCGGCCGCGCCCATACCCGGGCAGGTGGCCGGACGAGCGGCGATGCTGATTCCGCACCGCGAACCAGGTGTGGAGGAAGGCTCGCCTCCGTGGGACTACCAGCGCATCATTACCGCCGTGCGGCAGGCCGCCGAACCCGTCATGGCCTGCGAGGTCGGCGAGGTGGTGGGGGTGGACGTCAGCGTGAAAGCCAAGCTGGAACCGCTGCGCAGCAAGCTGGTCAGACCCGTCGATCGAGGCTGGCTGCGAAAACTGCCGATGGTCGGTTCACCACGCGCCTGTAACCAGGAGCACCGCCGCTTGAAGTGGCTCCGAACGGGCGTAACCGGGGCACCAACGGAGGCCGTTAGAATTGTGTGACGAACGCCAAAGCGCTTCCGAGAACACCCAAACCCTCAGCAGTCGGGCGGCCTCCTTCGCCCGCTACGCCGGCCACACGGTCGCAACGACCGGTTGAACTCGCCGAGTACACATCGGCACAATTCAAAGGCCTGAAAGAAAAGTTGGGGCTGCGGCGGAGCTGCGGACGCACCGGATCGTGTTTCGTCAACACGCCTGCGGAGATTTTCTGGGCCCTGGTCAAAAAAGAGATCGGAACCCGGACCTGGCCGACCGGGCCACCGCACGCGCCGAGGTCTTCACGTTCATCGAGACCTTCTCTACGCACAACCTCTCACCCGCATCGTCCGGCTCACCGTCGACGACGTCGTGCACGACGGAGAAGCCGTACTTCTCCGGCTCGGGGAATTGGTCTCACCCGTCCCCGAACCGGCCGTTTCCCTGCTACTGGACTACATCGCCGACCGCGGCCACATGAACACCGCCATCAACCAGGCATCCCCCTGGCTGTTCCCCGGTCGCCGGTCGGGCCAGCCCTTCCCCCCGACTGTCTGTCCGTGCTCCTCAACGAGATCGGCGTCCCAGTGGCTGCCGCCCGCGGCGCCGCCATCCGGCAACAACTCTTTGAGATGCCCGCCCCCGTCGTCGCGGACGCTCTCGGCTACCACGACAAAACCACTATCCGCCTGCTCAGCGAGACCGGCGGGACCTGGAGCCGATACGCCGCTGGCGATCACACCAAGTCACCGGAAGGTTCGATTCCTCGGGGTACCGACGACAGTTGACAGCGAGAGCCCACCATGAGCCCGCTGGTTCGTACACTGACAAGGGTGGAGGACCATGCGACCACCAGGAGCGAGGCACGTCCGGCGCCCGCCTTGCGGCGATACGTCAACTCGTATGTCGGTTTCGACCTTCGCGGGTTCCCGGCGGGGGTACACTGCGGTCCGCCGGGCCGCTCGCTCACTGCGGTGATCACCCTGTCCGACCCTTTGGAGGTGGCAGCGGGCGTCGACGACGGGTCACCGGTCACCCGATTCGGCAGCGTGGCCGGCGGTCTGATGTGCCGGTCCGTCGCGATCCACCACGACGGACGCCAGCAAGGCGTGCAGGTGTCGCTGACACCGCTCGGGGCGCGGGCCGTCTACGGCGTGCCCGCCGCCGAGCTCGCCCACCGGCTGGTCCCACTCGACGAGCTTCTCGGAGCGCTCGGCGTCGAGCTGGCCGACCGGCTCCGCGCGGCGACGACATGGGCCGCGCGGTTCGCCGCGCTGGACGAGTTGCTCCTGCGAGCCGTCAGCCGCGGCGCCGGCGGCGACCGCGTGTCCCGGGTGCGCCCCGAGGTGGCCGAGGCCTGGCGCCGCCTCTTGGCCGCGCGGGGCCGTGTCCAGGTGGGGGCGGTCGCCACAGAACTGGGCTGGAGCCGTCGGTACCTCACCGAGCGGTTTCGCGGTGAGATGGGCCTGTCGCCGAAGACCTTCGCCCGGGTTCTGCGTTTCGAGCACGCGCACGAACTGGCCACCACTCACGACCCGCTTCCGTGGGCAGATGTGGCGGCCGTCTCCGGCTACGCCGACCAAGCCCATCTCGTCCGGGACTGGGGCGAGTTCACGGGCCGATCGCCGACAGCATGGCGTCGCGGCGAAGTCCTGCTCGGGACCGGGTAGTCGCCGACCGCGCCGCCCACCGCGTCGGCTTCCGTTCCCTTTTCTTCAAGACCACCCGAGTGCCGTCCTGTGACGATCGTCGGCATGAGACTCGTCAATCACGAACCCAACGCCATCGACCTGCGGACCACCCCCGTGCACCTCGGGCTGGGGTCGAGAGCGAAACCCGTCGAGGGCTTCGCCTGGGACCCGGAGGTGCTCCAGGCCTACAGCGCCGCGGTCGCGGCGGACGGCGCCGAGGGCCGGATGGTGACGATTTTCGACGGCGACGGCCCCGGCGACCATTGGGAGCGCCACCCCGCCGGCGACGAACTGGTCGTCTGCCTCAGCGGGTCGGTGACGGTCACCCGCGATGTGGACGGAGTGCCCGACCGGGTTGCGCTCGGGCCGGGCGAGGCCACCGTCAACCCGGCCGGGACATGGCACGCGGTCGATATGGCGGGGCCGGCGTCCATCCTGACCATCACCGCTGGCCTCGGCACCGACCACCGTCCCCGGACCGAAGCCCGCCCGACCGAGCACGCCGGCATGTCCGACCCGCGAACACCGTGACGACCCGTGTCGCGTGCCTCGGCGACAGCCTCACCTGCGCGCAGCTCAGCGTCGACTACCTGGACCTTGTCGAACGACGCCGCCCTCCCGGCGACGTACGGTTCGCCCGCTTCGCCGCCAACGGCGACTTCGCCTACAACCTCTCGCGGCGCCTTGATGCCGTCGTCGCGGACCCACCCGACGTGATCACCGTGTTGATCGGGACCAACGACGCCCGAGCGAGCCTCGCCGGCTACCCCATCGAGCGGGCCATGAAACGCAAACAACTCCCCGAGCGCCCGTCGGCCGGCTGGTTCCAGCAGTGTCTGGGAGCCATCGTCGAACGGCTGCGAACGGAGACCGGCGCGACGATCGGTCTGCTGTCGCTTCCTGTCCTCGGCCAACAACTCGACGGAGCGGCGGCGCAGGCATCGCAGGCGTACAGCCGGATGATCGCCGAAATTGCCACCACCAACGGGGCGACCTACCTCCCGCTCCACGAACGCCAGATCGAGGAACTACGCCAAGCGGACCCGCCCCCGATCCCGTACCGGGAGCTGACGCCCGTGGCGGGCGCCGGCGTCCTCGTCCGGCACGCCGTGCTGCGCCGCAGCCTCGACACGATCTCGCGGCGCCGATGTCTCGTGCTCACGACCGACCACATCCACCAAAACAGCCGCGGCGCCGCCCTTGTCGCCGAGGTCATCGACACCTTTCTGCCGCCCCGGAGCACGTAGCCGGTTCCGGCGGCGGCCCCTTGCCCGCGTGTTCGGTTCCCACCCCTACCGGGGGAGCAACGAAGACCGGACCGTCTCGAACGCTCTCGGCTTTCACGACAAAGCCACTATCCGCCTGTTCAACGAGACCGGCGGGACCTGGAGCCGAAACGCCGCTGGCGATCACACAAAGTCACCGGCAGGTTGGGTTCCACGGGGATCTGGCGGCAGTTGCTTATGAGAGTCCACCAGTGCCGAGGGCGAGTACTACGGCCTGGCGGTCGCCCAGACGAGGGCCGAAGGCCGGGCGGTGGACGATGAACTGCTGGCGCATATCTCCCCAGCGCACAGCGGGAACGTCAACTTTCACAGCACGGTCAACGTAGAGGTCGACACCGAACTCGCCAATCTCGACCCGGCCGGCTACCGGCCGCTGCGGCCTCGCCGCCGGGACCAGGTCTGAGACACTCACCGATGGCCTCCGACCGAAGGGACCACTATCCTCGCGAGGCCGGTTGAAGTTCAGCGTTCGTACCCTGCGTAGCCACCCCCTGCTGACTCTCGGCCCCGCTAGGATGACGTCGGCTGGCCCGTTTTCATCGGCTGCCGGCCAGGCCGCGAAGCAATCGATCAGCCCGCTTCAGGTCAGTAGTCGGCCTCGCAACCGGTGCCGTCGCCGTCGCTGTCGAGGTTGTGTGGGTCGGAAGGGCCGACCCGGACGGGGCCGGGGAGGTCAGGACAGTCCACGTCGGGTTCACCTGCAGAGGGTCCGGTCGGGTAGGAGCTCTCGGGTTCGTACGGCACCGGCGGTGCAACGAGGCGTATGGCGGCGTCAATGATAATTCCGCCCCTGACTGTGTAAGTGCCCTCGCAGACCTGCTGGGTGCCGTCTGGCCGCAGTACATCGATCGTGACCGTCACGGTCCCGCCGCTGACATCAAGTATGTGAACGGTGTCGCGTTCAACATCTGGAAAGCCTGCCGCGAAGGACGAGTAGGAAGGGTCACCAAGGTATTTGCTCCGAGATCCCATGCCCGCCGGTAGTCGCGCGCATTGACGGCATCGAAGTATGCCTCGACGGTTGAAGCTGCATCAGCGGGGGCGGACGACGGCTCAGGAGTGGTCGGGGCTGGGGACGGGGGCACGGCAGTGGTTATCGGCGGTGGCCGTGAGGGCGTTGGGGATTCAGGGGCGACGGTCCGGGTCTCGGTCTGCGTCCGGCTGACTGTTGGACTGGCCCCCTGCGGTTTCTCGTCGGAACCACAGCCACTGAGCCCCGCCACAGCAACGGCCGCCGACAGCAGGAAGGTGAAGCCTGACGACAGGACGCGGCGCATAGGTATCACCCCACGGAGAGGATCCCGCACTCACTCCAGTGTGCGCCCACCCATCGGGACACGCCTGTGGACCCCTAGTGTGATGCGCCAGAAATCCCAGAGCTAAGTCTGTAGCTTGTTGTCATGTCGCCAGGTCCTCGTGCTGTTGAAGTCCGCCTTTCTGACGATGAGTTCGCGGAGTTGTCCCGCTGGGCGAGCGGGGCGGTGGCGCCCCGGTTCGCCGAGCGGGCTCGTATCGTGCTGGCGTGCGCGGATGGTGCACCAAATGCCCGGGTGGCGGTGGAGATCGGTGTCACTGTCGCCACGGTGCGCAAATGGCGCGGGAAGTTTGCGGCCGAGCGGATGGCGGGCCTTGAGGACGGTGCGCGTATCGGCCGGCCGAAGGCCGATCTCGTGCTGAGCGAGGCGGAACGGGAGCAGCTCATCCGGTGGGCCAGGCGAGCGAAGACCGCACAGTGCCTGGCGCTTCGCGCGAGAATCGTCCTGCGTTGCGCGGAAGGCGGGACGAACAAGCAGACCGCCGACGAGCTGGGTGTCGACGTCTCCACCGTGGATCGCTGGCGTGCTCGGTTCCTCACCGATCGCCTGGACGGCCTGGCCGATGAGCCCCGGCCTGGTCGGCCGCCCTCGATCCTCCTCGACCAAGTCGAGGACGTCGTCGTGGCCACCGTGGAATCTCTACCCGCTCCGGACACCCACTGGTCACGGGCCTCGATGGCTGCCCGTACGGGCCTGTCGAAATCAACGATCGGCCGGATCTGGAAACGGTTCGATCTCAAACCGCACCTGCAGGACTCCTTCAAACTGTCCACCGACCCGCAGTTCGTCGCGAAGGTCGTGGACGTGGTCGGGCTCTATCACAACCCGCCCGAACGGGCCGTGGTGTTATGCGTGGACGAGAAGTCCCAGATCCAGGCTCTGGACCGTTCCCAGGCGGTGCTGCCGATGATGCCCGGCATGCCTGAGCGGCGCACGCACGACTACTACCGGCACGGCGTGACCAGCCTGTTCGCAGCTTTCAACATTGCTGACGGCACCGTCATCGGCGAGTTCCACCGCCGCCACCGGGCCATCGAGTTCAAGAAGTTCCTCAGCACCATAGACAAGGCCGTGCCCCGCGACCTCGACGTGCACTTGGTGTGTGACAACTACGCCACCCACAACACCGCTGAGATCAGGACCTGGCTGGCCAAACATCCCCGCTTCCACGTCCACTTCACCCCTACGGGCTCGTCCTGGATCAACCAGGTCGAGCGCTGGTTCGGCCTGCTGACCGACAAACTCATCCGCCGAGGTGTCCACACCTCCGTGAAAGCCCTGGAAGACGACATCCGAGCCTGGATCGAGACCTGGAACCAGGATCCCAAGCCCTTCACCTGGACCAAGACCGCCGACGAAATCCTCAAGTCTCTCGCTGACTACCTGACCAAAATCAACCCAGTGACCAACAACAACCAGACACGGACTTAGCTCGGGGATTTCTGGCGCATCACACTAGCTACCGGCGGCGGGGAGCGCCTGTGCTGACGTGCGAAGTAGGGATGCCTCAGATCACCGCCCGCATCGCGGGCAGCACACACATCGCAAGCCGTCGCCTCCTGCCTTGGCGGACCGACTCCACCTGCCAACCCTCTACGGACTGCGGCTGCCCGCGCATGCCCCGGGGGCGCTCTCCTATCGTCCCGCCGGCCGCCCGGTGAAGGGAGGGCACTGTGCGGTAGTCCTGACCGGGCACCGGCCGCACGTGATCGGCCGGAATGGCGATCTCGACGAGGGACTCCGCGAGGTCCTGGCCGGTGCGGCTGTGGTCGGCGGTCCAGGCCCGCACCGCCACCCGGTACACCCACGCTCCGGCACTCGTCTGCCACCGCCGGGCCAGGCTGGCGGTGAGCTGCCAGCCCGGCAGCGCCACCTCCACCGGAGGCAGGGCGACGGCCTCCGGGACAGTTGTGGGCGCGAAAGCGGAGATAGTCATTCCCCTCGTTTCGTACACGTATGCGATAAGGCAAGAATGGAGCCTGCACGCTACTCGCCGCGCGCCCAGGTGACCGTGACCGGGGCATGCCGGGTGGTCCCGGCGAGGACCTCCACCCCGCATCCCTCAGGGGTCAGGGATGGCCAGGAGGTTCGGATCAGGGAACTGGGGGAGCCGGGAAAGAACGGCGGTGCCCCAGGGGACGTGTACGTGACCGTGCACGTTGACGCCCGAGCTGCCGCTCGGCCGGCCGAATGGGCGCGCCTCATCGACGTGGACTGCAGCAAGCACGCGGTGCCGACCAGAAGTTTGTGGAACGACCCATGGAGGACCTGTTCACGCTGATCGTGGGAGCGATCGAAGAAGTCATCTGAAGCAGATTCAGCCGATCGCGAGGCCGGCCTCCGCCGTCATGGCAAGCCGCACCCGCAGTTCCTGATCGTCTTCAACAGGGCGTCAGGCGCTCCCTGCACGGTCAGTCGTGTGGCGGGTGGAGGGCGTGTGCCAGGTCGTTGTGGAGGGTGATGACCTTGTCGAGGCCGAGCAGGTGCAGGGTGTCGCGGGTGGGGGAGGGGGTGCAGATCAGGCGCAGCCAGCCGCCGGTAGCGGTCATGGTGCGGTGGGTGTGCAGGAGGGTGTTGATGCCGACGGAGTCCATGAAGGTCACGCCGGACAGGTCGAGGACCAGGCGGGTGGTGCCGTCCTGGGCGAGGGTGGCGCAGAGGTGTTCGAGGACGGTGGCGCTGTGGGGGTCGATCTCGCCTTGAACGGCCAGGACGAGGGGGCCGGGTGCAGTGCCCAGCTGGTGCAGGCGCATCGGAGCCTTGGGTATCCCCGGTACTGCTCTGGCCCGCGGGGGTGTCTGTTCCATCGGTGTCCCGTTCCCTCAGGGCCGTATTGACTGCGCCGCCCTCGTCCTGCATTGCTTCGGACGGCCATGGTGATGACTGACCCGGTACCTGGGATTCAATACTCGCTTACACCGTTTCCGACACAAAAGCGAGTGATGGCGTCCCAGCTCCTCGCGGACTGACCGCGCTGTTCGCCTGCGGCTGGTTCCCCCGGTACCCGAGCGCACCACTGGTCGAGGCTCGGTGGCCAATGCGCACGAGCTGGACCTCCGTGATTTCTACTGATCAGGGGCTGTTCGGAGAGAAGCGCGGTTTCCTGGGTGGCGGGAATCGAAATGCATACCGCTGATTCTGGCCTACGTTGCCGGGTTCAAGAACGTCGAAAATCAGCGTTCTAGAATTTGAGGCCAAAATTTGATGGATCAGGCCATTCAAATACATTCGCTCTTTCTTTGGGGCGCGATGTGCGGCGGGTGTGCCTACGTTGATGACTGTCAGCCGGGGATTTTCCCCGGCGGCAAACCGAAGGACGTAATCCCATGCGCTTCATGCGCACGACAGCCACCGCACGGACCTTCCTCATCGCCTCGATCGCCGTAGCCGGTCTCACCGCCACCCCGGCCCTCGCCTCCGCCCAGTCCGGTGCGAACAGCGCCCGGGCCCACTCCGCGCTGGGAGTCCTGGGCTTCCCCGGCGCCAACGGCGTCAACGGCGTCGGGACCAGCGGCGGTCTCGGTGGCCTCGGCGGCACCGGTGGCGCTGCGGGTGCCAACGGCAACGGCGGCAACGGCGGTAACGGCGGCGACGCGAGCGGCACGGCGAGCGTCGGCGGCGCCGGAGGTACGGGAGGCGCGGGTGGCGCCAACGGCAACGGCGGTGCCGGCGGCACCGGCGGCGGTGCCACGCTCGGCGGCACCGGTGGCAAGGGCGGTGTGGGCGGCGTCGGCGACGCGGGCGCCGGTATCGCAGGCGGCAAGGGCGGCAACGGCGGCGCAGCCAAGGCCGGCGGCGGCTACAAGGGCGGCCTCGGCGGCGCCGGCGGCGCGGCCAGCCCGGTCTGCCCCGGTAAGCCCGGCGGCAACGGCACCGCCGCCACATCCACCTCCAACGGGACCACCGGCGCCACCGGCGCAGCCGGAAAGACCACCCTCCCCTGCTGAACCACCACACACAGGCCAACGGAGCTCTTGAGGGCAGCCAATCCATGCCAGCCCTGAGCCGCACCGTCTGACTACAGCCCGAAACGTGCCCGGCTGACAAGTCCTCAGCCGGGCATCGTGCTGCCCACCCCCGGAATGCCCACCCTCCGACTGCATCCGTCACCAGGTCGCCAAGTACTCGCCGTTGTTGGTGCGTGGGGGTCTTCCTGCAGTACGCCGCCACGAGCTATCGGGCCGGGCACCTCACCTGCCCATCGTCAACAGCAGCCGGGACCACCAGTGTTCATGCCGGGCACGAAGGCCAGGGCGATGACAGGGACCACGTTCCGGGGTGCAGAAGTGGCGAGGCAGGACCGCGTCGCGTACTGACGGCCCGAGGACGGTGCGCCGGGTCGGGCGGCCGGTCGTGGCCGTCCGGGCGGGCGCCCCGGGGCGGCAGACTGCTGCGCTCTCCCGCGGATGAGCACCGTCATAAGATGACCGGCGTGAACATCCTGACGGCCGTCGAAGGGTTGGTGGAAGAAGCCAAACGGCAGATCCGCGAGCGGGTGTGGTTCGTGACGGACACAGACCGTACTGTCGCGGCGGAGGCCGCTACGGAACTGCCGGCCGTGGGCGGCACCCCACGGCACCAGCAGGTTCTGCTGGAGGTCGACCGACTGGAACACCTGCGGGAAGCACTCGCCGCGGTGGCCATCGCCCTGGCCCACGTCTACGGACGCCTGGCCTGGTTCCTCGGTGCTGCGGCCACCGCCCTCAGCTCGGTCCTGCACTGGCGCGCCATGCCCGCCGATACCGGCTCCACCTTCGGCGCCGAACCGCCCACCTTCCAGCAGTACACAGAGGCCGAAGAAGCGGTCCGCCGCCTCCGGAGCGCGCTCACCGGCATCGCCGCCGCCTGATACGGCCGAGCCGTGGGAAGGCGTCGCCGATGAGTGGGCAACGGCTGAAGCATGCCGATACCGTCTGCGACGCATGCTGGGTAACCCCGCAACCACGCTGTGCCCACGGTGTATACCGGGCTCATCGAGTGCTGCCGCCCGCCACCGACGCTGCACCGCCCAGTACTCACGTACCGCAAGCCGCTCAGCAAAGCGGGTGTTCGCGCATTCCCGGACGCCCGACCCGTCCATGGGAGCAGGCTGGGAGGCGGGTGGAAGAAGAGGATGTTGAGGGAGGTTCGTGCGGCGCGTGAGGGAAGGGGCAGGCCAGGTTGAGTGCTCTCGGGCAGGCGCTGCTCGCACCGCGCTTGCGTGTCCGGTGCGATGCGATGCGATGCCGTAGCGTTCGCGTCCTGACTGCCGCCAGGAAGGCCCCGGCCTCCACCACGCCGTCCAGCCCATCGCCACCATGCACAACCTCGCCCTCACCACGTGAAGACCGCAGACCAGAACACCCACCGGCCTGCCCGCACCCACCCATGTGCAAAAACTTTCAGGAGGGTTGGGTGTCGGGGATCGCTACCAGCGGGGCCAGAGCGAGCACGGCGAGGTCGTCGCGCAGCCGCCCGCCCCACCAGTGACGGGCGTCGTCCAGCAGGGCGCCGACGAGGGCGTCCGCGGGGCCGGTCGGAGCGATGGTGGTGATGAGGGTGGCGAGGTCTTCGGTGGTGCGCTGGTCCTGGGCGCCGGCTCCTTCGGTGAAGCCGTCGGTGTAGAGCACCAGGGTGTCGCTCTGCTGTAGTTCCAGTTCTGTCACCGGGTGGTGCGGTTCGTCCAGGACACCCAGCAGGGATCCGTGGATCTCCAGTGGCACGGTGTGGCCGTCCGCTCGGCGCAGCAGGGGGGCGGGGTGACCGGCGCAGGCGATCCGCAGTCGGGCGGGGGACGGGGAGGGGTCGAGTACGGCGTAAATGAGGGTACAGAAGGGGGTGTTCTCGCGGCGTAGGGCAGCGTTGACGAGGTTGAGGACGTGGCCGGGGTCGCTGGAGTGCTGGGCCGCAGCCCACAGGGTGTGGCGCACCAGGCCGGTGATGGCGGCCGCGTGGGGGCCTTTGCCGCAGACGTCTCCCAGGACGAGGATGTGCCGACCGTCGGGAGCGGTGAAGGCGTCGTAGAAGTCACCGCCGATGTGCAGCCCTTGGCCGTAGGGCGCGTAGCGGGCGGCGAGGTCATAGCCGGGCAGATGCGGCAGTCGTGGGGGGAGCAGGGGGCGTTCGAGGGCTCGGGTGGTCTGGTGCAGGCGGTGCAGGAGCCGGTCCTGTTGGGTGCCGACGGCTATCTGGTCGGCGATGTTCCCCAGCGTGGTCTGGGTGGAGCCGGGCAGGGCGAGGCGGGTGGTGAGGGTCAGTACGCCGATTAGTTCCTCCCCGGAGATCAGGGGGTAACCGGCGAACGAGCCCTGAGTTGTTGTGCCCTGGTCGGTCTGGTGGTCGGGCTGGGAGGCGATGTCCAGGTGGGGGCGGCGTGTGGTGAGGATGTGCTCGACCAGGGGCCGCTGGGTTTCCAGGCAGGCGGACGTCGCGGGTGGTTGGGCGTCGCCGTCGGCGCAGGTGGTGTGGGCGATCTCGTTCTGGTCGTCAAGGGTCCAGATGCAGAGACGGTCGGCGCCCAGGCGGTCGGCCATGGCGCGCACGCACCGGCGCAGGCGTTCGTCCAGCGGTCCCGGTTCCGTCATGGCGGCGGCGATCTCCGCGGTGAGCAGGGCGTGGCTGGTGCGTTCGGCGAGTTTGCGCTGTGCGTGCAAGCGATCGGTGACGTCCTCGGCCAGTACCAGGGTGCGGGTTCGCCCCTGGGTGTCCAGGACGTGCTGGGCGGCGATGCGCAGGGCCTGGGGGCCGCCGTCGGGTCGGGTGCGTTCGAAGACCGCGTCGGGTTCGGTGCCCCGGTGATGCCCGGGGGAGGTCAGATGGCGGCGGAGTGCGGTGCGCTCTTCGGTGGGGAAGAGGTCGGTCATGGGCCGATGCAGCGAGTCGGGTTCCCGCATGTCCAGGACGTCGGCGGCCCGGCGGTTCCAGGCGACCAACGTCTCGCCGTCCAGCATCAGTGCGCCGATGGGCGCCTGGTTCAGGAACTGTCCCAGCAGACGCTCGCCCAGTTGTCGTTCGAGCACGGCACTTGAGGACAGCTGTTGTTGGGCTGCGGCCTGCGTCGCCGCGTGTGCACGACGGCGGGTCAGTGTCCTGAGGAGTTCTTTGATGGTGTCGGGCACTGACTGCCGATCCTGCACCGGGCGCACGACATCCGCGGAGAACAGCAGCGGGAGCACAGCCAGTTTCGCCTCGGTGGCGAAGCTGTACATCGCGGCGACCGACAGGTCGCTGGGATGGGGGCGCATGGTGTGGATCACTCCGGCCGGCCCGGTGACTGCTTCGCCCAGCACCACGACGGTGGGCCGGCGTCGGCCGGGCGTTCCGTTCGTGAGGGGCAGGACGTCCTCGGGGGTGCTCTCGATGATCTCGGCCGTCGCGCCGAGCTCGCCCACGACAGCGTCGATCACCTGCCGGGGAAGGTCCACCAGAAGCAGGAGGGGCTGGTCGGGATCCTGCACGTCTCAGCCCTCCAGCAGGGGTTCGTTCAACAGGGCCCTGCCGGTCCATACCCGCAGCAGGTCGGTCACGGGCGACATTACGTGTGCGGCGCGCGCGTCGCGCAGCATGCGGTGCAGGGGCGAATGCTCTCCGTAGCCGGCTCCGCCGACCAGGGTCAGGGCGTCGTTCACGGTGGCCTCGGCAGCGTCGGCGACCTCGGCCTTCGCCGAAGCCAGCCCCAGCAGTGCCTGGGAACCGCCGGCGTCCGCCTCGGCAGCGGCGTGATAAATCAGCCGCCTGGTGCGCTCCACCCGGGCCCACATCGTGCCCAGCCGGTGCTGGACGACCGGCTGGGCGGCAGCCGACCGCCCCGGACGGGCGCCCTTACGGCGCAGCAGATGGCCGCGGGCATCCTCCAATGCCGCTGCGGCGACCCCGAGGTAGGTGCCGGCCATGGCCATCAGGAAGTAAGGGGCGACAACGTTGAAGACGTACCAGATCTCATCACCCTCCTCGCCCAGCAGGCACTGGGAAGGGATCTCCACCCCGGGCAGTTCCAGGCCGCGTGAGGCGTTGCCGCGCATGCCGAATCCCTGCCAGGGCTCCTTCCACTGGAGCCCGGGGGTATCCGCGTCGACAACCGTGCAGGAGAACTGACCAGGCGCAGTACCCGGCCCGGCAGCGACGGCCGACAGCACGTAGGAGTCCGCGTGTCCCGCATTGGTCACGAAGCTCTTCGCCCCGCTCAGGCGCAACCGGTCAGGGCCACTGCGCTCCATACGTGTCTGGGGCAGCCAGAACTCGCCACCCGTCGCCGGTTCCGACAGCGCCAGCGTCGTCAGGTGCTCTCCAGCCGCGATCGGCTCCAGGTAATCCTTCTGATGACAGCGGTTGGCCTTGGCAGCGATTACCGCCGACCCCACCAGATGCATCCCGAAGCAGATGGACGTCGACGCACACCCCTTCCCGGTCACCTCCCCCACCTGCGCCACCGCCAGCAACCCGTGCCCCATACCCCCGGAATTCTCCGGGACCACGAGCCCGCCCAGACGCGACCGCAACGCCGCCATACCCTTCACCGGCCACCGCTGCTCCGTATCCACGCTGCCCGCATCGGGTGCCAGGACTTCTCCGCTGATCTCTTGCGCCAACGAGACCGCAGCCCCCAACTCCAACCGCCTCACCACTGCACCCGCTCCTTCAAACCGGTCAAGAGCATCGGCAGACCAGTCCACCGGCACTGTTGCCACACGGCAACAACCCCCCAGCCTAACGCTCACGTCAGCCGGGCTCCTCCACGTTCGCGAAGAAGGTGACGCTGCGCCCACGTAGTGCGGACGCACCTGGACGCCGGTGAGACGCTGCCCACCGAGCCGGGCGAGGTCCTGCGCCCAGGCAAAGACCTCGGGCGGTGGGTGACCTCGGTGCGGTAGGGGTGGGAAGGCAACGCGCGCACCGCCCGCACCACGAGGCCTCCCTCACCTCGATCCTTTACATCCTGCGCGGCCTCGTCCGCCATCGTCACCGAGCGGGTGGACTACATGCGGACCGCCGTCGCCATTGGCTGTCTTCGCCAACCCGACATGGAACTCCCCATGCCCGGGCTTGGCTTCGCGCGCAGAATCCGCGGCTCAGGAACACCGCCGCCAAACGCCCTGACCGCCCCAGCGACCTGCCTGCCCGGATCAGCCCACCGCGGAACCCGCCAGCAGGTCCGCGGGGATGCCGCCCTTGTCGGGTGCGTAGAAGTTCCTGATCTCGGCCTCCCAGGCCTCCACGGCGATGCGGTCGGCGTCATCGGGTCCGAGGGCCTCGAAGAGGGCGTCGATGTTCGGCGGGTCGAAGCCGACCCCGCGCAGCATGCCGGTGAAGACCGGACGGGCGACCCTGCCGCTGCCGTCGGTGTCTCCCATGCGGGCGAAGGACGCCGCGAACTCGCCGATCGCCCCCTCGAAGCGCTCCGGCGACAGGACGCACGCCTGGTACTCGTCGTAGGTGATCCGCCCGTCACGGTCGGCGTCGAGTTCACCGGCCAGGGTGTTCCAGTAGCGGGTGAAACCGGCGCGCATGGCGTTCTTGCGCGTCTCGTCGGCATCTGGCACAGCCGCGGCGACCCGGCTGCTCATCAAGTCGAAGTCCCCGGATTCCAGGACCCCGTTGCCGTCGGCGTCGAACAGGGTGAAGACGACCTTTACGCGGTTGACCGCTTCGTCACGCATGAATTCATACCTTTCGTCAGGCCGGACAGAGGAGCAGGACGACCGGGCCGTACCGACCGAGTCGGGTCGGGGCGTACCGGGTGAGCCACTGCAGGCGGCGGCCGTGCGGGGCGGAATCCCGTGTCTGCGGGCAAACCGCCGGGCCGTCGCGCTGTCACTATGCGGGCCTGGGCCTGCGATGTCCCAGAATGCGACCGGCTGATCAGCAGAAAGAGTGAACGCAGAGCCGGTCCGGGCCGGTGCTTCGTACGGAGCGCAAACCGTGGCCGTGCTTGGGGCCGTGGGACATAGGGAGCGAGATGCGCGTAGGAAGAACCGGAGTGCACGGCGCACTGAGAAGATGCGCAGCACTCCGTTCCGTCTCTGCGCGCCCTACCGGTGCTCACGGACGGCCCGCACGATGAGCACACCGCAAGATGCCCAAGTGACTCCGCACGCCACGCTCGGCTTCCCGGGTGACCGGCTGTGCGGGGAAAGGAGTGCGCTGTGTTGCTTCTCATCTCCCCGGACGGCGTCGAGGAGGCCCTCGACTGCGCGAAGGCGGCGCAGCACCTCGACATCGTGGACGTCAAGAAACCCGACGAGGGCTCACTCGGCGCGAACTTCCCCTGGGTCATCCGGGAAATCCGAGAGGCCGTTCCGGCGGACAAGCCGGTGTCGGCCACGGTGGGCGACGTGCCGTACAAGCCCGGCACCGTGGCTCAGGCGGCACTCGGCGCGGTGGTCTCCGGAGCCACGTACATCAAGGTCGGCCTCTATGGATGCACGACTCCCGAGCAGGCCATCGACGTCATGCGGGGGGTCGTCCGGGCGGTGAAGGACCATCGGCCGGACGCCTTCGTCGTCGCCTCCGGTTACGCCGACGCGCACCGGGTCGGCTGCGTCAACCCGCTCGCACTGCCCGACATCGCCCGGCGCTCCGGCTCGGACGCGGCCATGCTCGACACCGCCGTCAAGGACGGGACACGGCTGTTCGACCACCTGCCGCCGGAAACCTGTGAGGAGTTCGTACGGCGCGCCCACGAAACCGGCCTGCTCGCCGCTCTGGCGGGCAGTGTGCGGGTGGAGGACCTCGGTGCACTGACCCGGATCGGCACGGACATCGTGGGAGTGCGTGGGGCCGTCTGCGAAGGCGGCGACCGCAACGTGGGAAGGATCCGGCCGCACCTGGTGGCCGCCTTCCGCGCGGAGATGGACCGGCACGCCGCACAACACACAGTCGCCGTCACCACCGCGGGGTGACCGCCCCGATGGCCGCACAGCATCCCGGGCACCCATCGGGACACACGGCCGCGCCGCGATCCTCAGAGCGACGTCTCCCCAGGGGGATGTTCGCCGTTCTCGACCCGGCGACCGGGGAACCCTTCAGCGAGACCCTCGACCAGCAGCCGTACGAACTGGATGCCGTCGTCGCCAGGGCCCATGAGGCATGGCGTCACTGGCGTACCGACCCCGACGCCCGTACCGCCGCACTGCTCGCCGCAGCCGACGCCGTGGAGGCGGCCGCAGTCGACCTCGCCTCCTTACTCACTCGTGAACAGGGCAAACCCCTGGCCGAGTCGCACCACGAAGTCGCCCGTACGGCGGCCCGCCTGCGGTACTTCGCCAAGCCGCCCCCGCCCCCGCAGCTCATTGAGGACGGCCGGCCGGTACGCAGCGAGATCCGCTGGCGCTCCCTCGGGCCCGTCGCGGCGATCGTCCCGTGGAACTTCCCCCTCCAGCTCGCGTCTGCGAAGTTCGCGCCCGCGCTCGCCGCCGGCAACACGGTGGTACTCAAGCCCTCCCCCCACACACCTCTGGCCACCGGGCTTTTGGGGTCCGTGCTGTCCGCCGCCTTGCCGGAGGGCGTACTGACGATCGTCACCGGAGGGGAACTCCTCGGCGCCCGCCTCGCCGCACACCCCGGGATCCGCCATGTGACCTTCACCGGTTCGATGCCCACCGGCCGGGCCGTCGCGCGTGGCGCAGCCGACTCTCTCGCCCGCGTCACCCTGGAGCTGGGAGGCAACGACGCCGCCGTCCTGCTGGACGACGTGGAGGTGGAAAAGATCGCGGACCGGCTGTTCTGGTCGGCTTTCCGCAACTGCGGGCAGGTCTGCATGGCCGTCAAACGCGTCTACGCCCCAGCCCGGCTCTACTCCGACGTGGTCGAGGCGCTCGCCCAGCGCGCGAAGGACACAGTCGTCGGGGCAGGCCTCGACGCGGGCACGCAGCTGGGACCGGTCAACAACGCCCCCCAACTGGTCCGGGTCGAGGACTGCACGTCACACGCTCTGGCCGACGGCGCCCGGGCTGTGGCAGGGGGACGCCGACTGGACCGGCCGGGCTACTTCTTCGCCCCGACGATACTGGCGGACGTCTGCGCCGACAGCCCGGTGGTGACGGAGGAGCAGTTCGGGCCCGTGCTGCCGGTGCTGCCCTACCGAGACCTCGACGATGCCCTGGACGCGGCCAACGACACCCGCTTCGGGCTGGGCGGTTCGGTCTGGGGGACCGACCTCGACCGGGCGGAGGAGGCGGCCGGCCGGCTGGAGTGTGGAACGGCATGGATCAACCACCACGCCGAACTGTCCCTCGCCCAGCCCTTCGCCGGAACCAAGGACAGCGGAGTGGGGGTCGCGGGCGGCCCCTGGGGCCTCCACGGCAACCTCCGGCCCTTCGTCGTGCACCGCCCGCAGGAGGAACGACAGGAGGGACCGCGGTGAGATTCGGCGCGGCCGTACTGCGGACGTACGACGGCCCGTTCACCATCGAGGACGTGCTGCACACGGGACCGGCCGAAGGCGAAGTCCTCGTCAGGATCGCAGGCTGCGGAATGTGCCGCACCGACCTCGCGGTGCGGCACTCGGCGGGCCGCTCACCCCTGCCGGCGGTACTGGGCCACGAAGGCGCGGGAACCGTGGTGCAGACAGGCGGTCCGCACACCGGCCTCAGCAACGGCGACCACGTCGTACTCAGCTTCGACTCCTGCGGCCGCTGCCGCAATTGCATGGGCGCAGCGCCCTCCTACTGCGACTCCTTCGCCCCGCTCAATCTTCTCGGTGCGCGCACCGAAACCCCCGTACGGTTCACCGACCCGGCGGGAACCGCACTGGCCCCCCGCTGGTTCGGCCAGTCCTCGTTCGCCGCCTACGCGGTCGTCGAAGCCCGCAACGCGGTACGGGTCGACCCCTCCCTCCCCGTCGCACTGCTCGGCCCGCTGGGCTGCGGGTTCCTCACCGGCGCCGGAGCGGTCCTCAACACCTTCAGGGCCGGACCCGGCGACACCCTCGCGGTTTTCGGCGCGGGAGCGGTGGGCCTGGCCGCGGTCATGGCAGCCACTGCCTCCGGAGCGGTCACCGTGGCCATCGACCGGCACCCCGAGCGCCTGGCCCTGGCCGAACGTTTCGGCGCGACCGCGCTGCACGCCGAGACACCCCACCTGCCGACCCGTATCCGGAAACTGACCGACGGCGGCGCCCGCTACGCACTGGACACCACGGCCTCCGCCCCCCTGATCAACGACGCGCTCCAGTCCCTGCGTCCGACCGGCCACCTGGGGCTCGTGGCACGGCTGCACACCACCCTGCCCCTCCAACCGGGAGCGCTGGACCGCGGAAGGACCCTCTCCCACCTCTGTGAGGGGGACGCGGTGCCGGGACTGCTGATCCCGCGCCTCACCGCGCTGTGGCAGGCCGGACGCTTCCCGTTCGACCAGTTGATCCGCAAGTATCCGCTCGCCGACATCAACGACGCCGAACGGGACTGCGAAGCCGGCCGCGTGGTCAAACCCGTCCTCATCCCGCCGGACGGAGACGGATGACGAGGCGGCCCCGCGCCCCGCCCCCGGGATTTGTAACTGCCCGAGCTCTGCCCTACTCGCCAACGGAGGAAACGTGGTCAGTACAACCCCGAGCGACCCCGCGACGGAAGGCGTGGAAGGAGGTGTAGGGGCGACCGCCCTTCTGGTGGCCGCGGCACGTGCCATCGAGACCCACCGGCACGACTCCCTGGCCCGGGACACCTATGCGGAGCACTTCGTACGCGCCGCCCCGGCGTCTGCCGACTGGCCGGTGCGTCCGCACCAGGTTTCGGACGGGGACGCGAACCCGTTGTGGGGCCGGTTCGCCCGCTACTTCGGTCTGCGGACGAGGGTCCTCGACGACTTCCTCCTGCGCGCGGTGCACACCGGCGACGCCCGTCAAGTGGTACTTCTCGGGGCGGGACTGGACTCCCGGGCCTTCCGGCTCGACTGGCCTGCGGGCTGCGCGGTTTTCGAGGTCGAACGGGCAGGAGTGCTGGCGTTCAAGCACCAGGTGCTCGACGGGCTCTCGGCCGTCCCCAAGGCGACACGGGTACCCGTCGCGACCGATCTCCGTGACGACTGGGCGGCAGCACTCACCGACGCCGGACTCGACCCGACCGCACCAAGCGTCTGGCTGGCCGAGGGGTTGCTGTTCTACCTCCCACCCGCCGCCGAGACGTCCCTCATCGACACAGTGGACCGACTGACCACCGAAGGCAGCGCCTTGGCATTCGAGGTCAAACTCGAGAAGGACCTGCTCGCATACCGCGACAGCCCGCTCTACACCACGACGGCTCAGCAGATCGGCATCGACCTGCTCACCCTGTTCGACCCCGAGCCACGCCCCGACTCCGTGGGCCACCTCACCAGCCAGGGCTGGTCCGCGTCGGTCCACCACCCCTACGACTTCACCCGGCGCCACGGCCGCGGCCCCCTGCCCGAACAGAACGACGCCCTGGAAGGCAACCGATGGGTGTTCGCGCACAAACGCCGACCATGACGACGCGGCCGACCGGACGCCGCACCGCTGGCGCTGTTGCCGTAGGGCCTTCACTTTAGTCCGCAGTCCCGGTGACCACATGGAAGGACACGCTTTCGGGGCAGCCGTGGCAGGCCGGCCCGTGCCGTCCGCGACCGTCGCCCAGCCGCGCTCACCCGAGGTTCAACGCCGAAGGAGCGCGACCAACTCGAAGTCGCGCTCCGGCAACAGCCCGGCCGGCAACTCAAGGAATTCGACTCGGAAGGACTGTCCGTGCGCATCAAGCAGCCGTGCGCGTCAAGCACCGGAGGAGAAGCTTCGCCGTCCGCGGCCTCCTCCTCCCCACCTCGGCGGCCCGCGGCACCGTGGCGACATCGAGCAGTACTTCGACGCGAAAGGCACCACCGCGATCGCTGGCACGCCCGGTACCTATGTCAGCGACGAACAAGGAAACCGACCATTTCCTCGGGACACTGGTGCTCGACCGTCGCGCCGCAGGCCTGCCCGGTCGCCTGGAGCGCCGGCTGGCTGGGGCGTGGCCGAGGTGTTACGGATCGGGCTTGAGTACCGGTCCGAGGCCTGGTGTGTGCGAACGATGCGATTGCGGGCCGCTAACGTGTGGTGACTATGGGCATGAACTGTGCTGCTACTGGCCGCCACTTCAGTTGCCGTCGTGCTGCTGTCAGTTCCGGTACCGGTCCATGCAGCCCCGGCGCTCAGGCCGCACCTGTGCGAGGAGGGCAAGCCTGATTCACGCGGCAGGTCGTCGGTGGACGGTACGGAGCTGGCCTGGGACGGCAGCACGAAGTTCGATGACGCGCGTCGACACGCGGCGAAGGTCTGGACGGCGGGCACCCTCAAGCAGGTGAGGATCAAACCGGACGGGGCGACGAGCTATGCGGACGTGGAGTGGAAGGACACCCACCAGACGGGCGGCGGGTGGCTGCAGGTCTACGGCAGGTGGGACCCCAACCCCGGCACGGACTACCTCTGGATGAACGGGGCCTACCTGGATAAGGGGAAATCGCTGGGCACCGACACCCACCGCGGACAGGTCGCCGCCCACGAGCTCGGGCACGCCCTCGGGTTCTGCCACAAGGCCTACGGAACCGGCCGTTACCCCTCGCTGATGTACCGGGTCTACGACTCGATCGCAGCCAAGAAGATCAACGCGCCGACCACGGTCGACATCAAGGGCTACCACGCACTGTGGGGATGAACATGAACAGAAAAACCGCTGCCCTGGCAGCAGGCGGCATGGCGGCCGCAGCACTCGCAGCGGGCGGCTGGGCCGGATACCAGCACCTGGAAGAACAGGCCGGCTCCGGGCACGTGCTGCGGGGCTACGACGCCACGAACCCGGACAGCACTGCACCACTGGCCCAGCACATCTTCACCGGCAAGGTGCTGGCATTCGAGGAACGCAGGGAACTTGACCACCTCGCCACCGACATCTACCGGGTCGACGTGACGTCAGTCCTGCGCGGCGACGTACGCGGCACGGTGCGCGTCACCTTCGCCCCGGACGAAGAACCCGTCCAGCGGCTAATCGATGGCACCACGTACGTCTTCGCGACCCAGGCACGACAGGACACCGTCAAGGACGGCCAGGCCCTGCTGATTCAGGGCGAGATGAAACCCGCGGACGGAACACAGCTGACCGCCTGGAAGAAGGCTGCCGCCCTCCCCGTACAGCAACAGCAGTGACCAAGGGCGCCGCAGTGCCGTGACGTCCCGCTCCTACCCCTCACTTGGCCGCTCCAAGGCACAATCGATGTGTCTCCGCCCAGTTGGTGCACATCCCTACAGGCGTGGGCCCTCGTGGACGGGTCATGACAGGCGGGTGTATCGGCGCGGAAATACTGCCGGTGGGAACAGTCGAAGTGTTCTTGGACCTGAGCGTTCCCGGGCCGCTGGCCGCCCGACTGCCCGACGCGCGTCAGGGTGTTGGCGTCTCCCGTGGCTGCTTGGCGAGCAGCTGCGAGACCCGTTGGGGCGAAACGCCCAGGACTTCGGCGATATCACGTCCCGTCAGACCGTGGCCGCGGAGTGCTGCGGCTGTGCGCCGAAGTTCCGCCGCCGCCTGGAGTTGTGCCTTGTGCGCGTCGACGGTTGCCTGCGTGGCGGCCTTGACTCGTTCATTGAGCTCGGAGCCCAGGTCAACCTGCAACTGGACGCCGTGTTCGGCACCCGGCACCTGCGCGGCTTGCATGAGCCTGCGCCCGGTCTCGACCGCACCGTTCAGCCGGCCCACGTAGGCCGACTCGAGCCCCTCCATCTCCAGCATCCAGCCGGTGTCGACCCAATGGGCCACGATCCGCGGCAAGTCCATTCCCAACCCCCTTCTCGGCACGAGCTTAGAGACTAGACCCCCTAGACAAAATAGTCCAGGGGGCCTAGATGTTATTCGGAGACCGCCCCCGCGACCGTGCGGTGGTACGACAGCATCCGAACCGCCCGCGCGTCCCCGCAGCACCGGCCCAGCGACGACGCCAGCAGCTCCGAACGCACCCATCCGCCCGCCCGCCCGCGCTCTGCCACGGCTCTTGCAGCCGTCCCGAGTCGGCCTTGGCGACCAGCACCTGACCTGGCGCCAACCATCGGTCACGTTGGGCTGTCCCGGCCCCTGCGTGTATGCCACCGGCCCGTGGAGCCATCGTCGACAGCTCCGCCGCGGCACTCGTCAGCCGCCCCTCACTGTCCCGGCTCAACGCGTCATCAGCCGCGGTGTCGCCGTCATCGCCGGTGGAACGCCGACGCCCACTGCTGCGAGCTGATCGGCCCTCACTGACGCAGAAAGGCATCCCCGCAGGGCCGCCCCTTTGCGCTTTCTGGGGTGTCGTTGCAGCGACGTCCCAGGTCCATCCCATTGGTTCCGCGCCCGGACCAGCATCCGAACGTGCAGAGCACCGCCGGACGCGTGGTGGCGCCCCGTGGGCCTACGAGAAAGAGTCTGCACCTTGGCCTGCTTGTTCAGCTGCTTGCAGCCTTGCGACCGGACGACCCCGTACCCGCCCGGACAGACGTCCCCAGGCTTAGAGGTCATCTCATTTGGTTAACTCGGTATCCTGTGGGTCATGGTGGGGATCGTTGAGCGGCTGGTGCCGGACGAGTTGTGGGAGTTGTTCCAGCGGGTGGTGCCGGAGGCGCCGTCGCGGCCGCAGGGTGGTGGTCGACGTCGGCATGGTGATCGGGAGGTGCTGGCCGCGATCGTGTTCGTGGCTACGTCGGGTTGTACCTGGCAGCAGCTGCCTTCCGCGTCGTTCGGCCCGTCCGGAGCGACGGCCCATCGAAGGTTCTCCGAGTGGTCGAAAGCCAGGGTGTGGGCCAAGCTCCACTGCCTGGTCCTCGACGAACTCGGTGCCCGTGGCGAGCTGGACTGGTCGCGGTGCGCGATCGACTCGGTGAACATGCGTGCCCTGAAAAGGGGGACCTGACGGGTCCGAATCCTGTGGACAGGGGCAAGTACGGCTCGAAGATCCACCTGGTCACGGAACGATCGGGTCTGCCCATATCCGTCGGTATCTCCGGGGCCAACCTTCACGACAGTCAGGCTCTGATTCCCCTCGTGAAGGGCATCCCGCCGATCCGCTCGCGCCGCGGACGGCGACGGCGCAAGCCCGGCAAGCTCCACGCCGACAAGGGCTACGACTACGCTCACCTGCGGCGATGGTTACGCGACCGAGGCATCACCCACCGCATCGCCCGCACGGGAATCGAGTCCTCGCAACGGCTGGGCCGCCACCGCTGGACCGTGGAACGCACCATGGCCTGGCTCGCCGGCTGCCGCCGCCTCCACCGACGCTACGAACGCAAAGCCGACCACTTCCTCGCCTTCACCAGTATCGCCTGCACCCTCATCTGCTACCGCAGACTCGCCAAATGAGATGATTTCTAAGAAGTCGCCGGGGGGCGCGGAGCAGGCGCGCATACCTGCGTGCAGCCGATCGTGTGTCACGGCAGGATGAGTGGATGGAACAACCACTTCACGTGCCAGAACTCACTGCTGGGGGGTTCAGTCTTCGGCCGTGGCGTCTTACGGATCTTCGACTAGTCCGCGAGGCGTCCGAGGACGACTACATTCCGTTGATCACAACCGTGCCGTCGCCCTACTCAGAGTTGGCAGCTGTCGCCTTCATCGAGCGGCAATGGGGCCGGGCGTCCGCGAGGACGGGCTATCCGTTCGTCGTCGTGAGCCCTGATGGCCGGCCGGTCGGCAATGTGGGGCTTTGGCTACGTGACTTGGAGCAGGGGCGGGCATCGTTGGGCTATTGGGTCGCCGAGTCGGCGCGTGGGCAGGGGGCGGCCGTGGCGGCGGTCAGTGCCGTCACTGACTGGGCGTTGAGCGAACTAGGCATTCCTCGGCTGGAGCTGTATGTCGAGCCGTGGAACACGGGTTCCGTGCGTACTGCTGAGCGCGCGGGATTCCAGCGCGAGGGGCTGCTGCGGGGCTGGCAACAGGTGGGGGCCGACCGGCGGGACATGTTCATGTATGCACTGTTGAACGGCGAACGGTGATGCTGTTGGTCCTGCCTGCTGTGCAGGCCGACAGGACCGGCGCGATGGGCGAAGGTGGGCGCTGATTCGGCAGGCCTTGGCCGCCTCCTCGGCTCGGGCGCGGGTGCTGGCGAGGCGTTAGGAGTCGGTGCCGGTGCCGATGATGGTGCTACGGCTGAGCCGCATTCGAACCACTTTGCAAATTGATCCCGTTTCAATAGCACTCGGCCTCACGATCTGCTGCCTATGGAACCGTATTGCGCAGGTCGGGGCGGTTCCGTGGCAGTCCGAAACCTGCCATCTCCTTCTCCTCGTAGGGCAGGAAACCCAGGCTCCGATAGAACGCGTGGTTGCGGCTTCCCTCTGGTGACGACTCATGATCCGTGGACAGAAGGGAGAATCGGCAGTGGGAGTACCGCTGCATCACATGCTCGACCAGCGCGCGGCCAACACCCGGCCTGTTGTTCGCCGGATTGACCACGACGTCCTGGACGTAACAGATGTGCTCGTCGTCGGAGACGGTCCGGGCCAGTCCGAGGAGCGTTCCCGATCCGTCTCATGCGGTGATGACGAGGTGAGAGTTCACGAGCCCGCGACAGAGCTTGTCGACGTCGCGGGTGTATCCCCCCCCAGCCGACCGAGTCGTAGAGGTTCAGCATCTCCACAGGATCGAAAACTCCCTCTTCTGCTATGAACATGTCGACCCCCTACGCGCTGGTGCCGCTTCTCACCAGCAACTCGACACCACACACGTCAGGTACGTCAAGATCGATTGGTACCGGCTCCGGCCACCTCTCGCTGGCCCTCAGCTCATGGACGGATACCGGGGACAACGGACAGGCCATGCAACGGTCTACGAGACCCTCACGTGCGAACACCGGGCTGTCGCGCCGGGACGGCTCCCCAAGATCTGTGCCAGAACCCGGTTCTCATGAACAGAGCCAGCCAAGTCAGTTCCGGGGTGCGCTTGAGCAGCTCCGGCGACGTCATCTCCAGGACGGTTCCCCTCCGAACGGGCCGCGCGGCCACTACGCCCGGCCTGTTGACCACACCCTCCACGCCGCCCGCACTGCGGGTCCGGCCACCATCCCGGGCCGGGCCCGAAGCCCCGGCCGCGAGCGGTTGAGCCTGCCGCCACGATCAGGAGTCCGCGTGTGCGCCCGGGCCCGGTCCATGGCATGGGGTCGGGCACACACATCGCCTTTGCGGTGTCCTAGTCGGCGGGTTCCGGTGGAATGCGGGTGGTGAGCTGCTGGGCAAACCAGTGCGCTTCCTCGGCGAGTTCGTCGTCCTCGGCAGCGATGACCTGCAGCAGACGCAGCAGGTCATGGCTTTCAGAGAGGGTGAGCAAGGGCAGCAGCGGACCGGCGTTCTCTGCAGCACCGTGCGCGGGTGGAGTGGTCTGGGGGAGAGTCATGACCTCCACAACGCCTACAGCGGTGCCCGGATACGCACCGGTACGCCAACGGAGTCCCCAGGGAGATCCCGCACACCCCCTGGGCGCCTGGGCGCCCCGGTGGAAGGCACGGCCGTTGTCGGACCCTGTCCGTAGCCTTGGCTGGAGTACCTGAGACAGGAGCGCACGTGGCCCGCAAGCGCTGCGGTCACCCGAGGGCACGGGCACTGACCGGGGCCGCGCCCCAAACGGGGGTGCCTCTATGTTCTTCGTCAAGGGGTGGGCAGCTTCTGCCCGGGGTTCGATCTTCTCTGTGAGGCATGAGACTGTCTGGTCGTGCCAGAGATGACGAGTGGGTTGGAGGAGGCCTTGGCCGGGGCGTCGTCTCCTTCGCGGACGCAACGTGTTCGTGCCGGGCGTGACCTTGCTTCCTTCGCTGATGTTCCTGAGGCTGCGGAAACGCTGGTGGGACTGCTGCTGGACGTCGAGGACACGGCGGTGACCCGGCAGACGGCAGCGGCCCTGGCCCGGGTGGGGACCGTGACCGCCATAAGGCTTATCGCTCTCGCGGTTTCCGAGGCTGACGACAACCAGGCCGACTGGCTGCAGACCGGGGTGCATGACGCGCTCGTGGGACTGGGCGGTGGGCCGGACGTCGCAGCGGCCTGCGGGAAGCTCGCCCGGGATCCGGAAGAAGCTGTCCGTCGGGGGGCCGCGGATATCTCGGCATGGGCAGACGACACAAGGTGTTGATCTGCATCGACCTGCCTGTGGGCTGGGTGGTCATGCAGCCGTTGCCTGGGGGACGCGGGATTCGTAGAAGGTGCCGTCGCGGAGCATGGCGAACAGGACGCTGATGCGTTGGCGGGCGAGACGGAGGAGGGCCTGGGTGTGGGTCTTTCCCCGGGCTCGGCATTTGTCGTAGTAGGTGCGGGAGGCGGGGTCGTGCAGGGCGGTGAACGCGGAGAGGAACATTGCGCGTTTGAGCTGCCTGTTCCCCCCGCGTGGTGCGTGTTTGCCGTGGATAGAGGTCCCCGACGATCTCGCGGCTGGGGCGAGGCCGGCGTAGGAGGCCAGATGGGCGGCGGTGGGGAGGCCGGTGCCGTCGCCGACGGAGAAAATCCAATCCATTCTAAAATGCTCTCGTGCACTGGAAGAATAAGCACAAGCCGGAATTTCCAGATCTGAAGAACGCCAAGCAGGACGTGGAGTTGGCACACTTGTATCGTTCCGTGCTCGACCCGGCAAAGCCCCCCAAGGGATTCCGGGTTTGGGGGCGCCAGGACAGAGCGGGAAATTAACGGCTACGTCGTGTATGAGAAGAACACTAATACTCTCATCTCCTACGATGGCAACAAGACCCCGAAGGCGATGCATAAACCTGCTCCGAAGTCTGACCAGAACAAGTACAGCTATGATCCCGAGGTCCATCTTACGCTGGACGACTACCTCAAGGCCCAAGGGTAAGTCGAAAGTTGCTGCAGACCGCATCACGAGAGGCGACGAAGGTGCCGGAAGTACAGATGCCACCAGGGCCGGATGAGGAAGAGATCTGCCGCGTATGTGGATACGGTGGGGGACTTACCTGGGAAGGTGGTTGGCCTACCGGAGAAATCTGCGGATGTTGCGGAAACGAGTCTGATCTCAATGACATCAGCGTCGAAAGTGTGCGGTCCTGGCCGCCGACGCCCGCACCCGGGGAAAGACGTTGCCCAGTGGTGAGACCGCCTGATATGTCACGGGAGCGGTGTCATGGAGTTCCGGGAACGTGTAGATGTTTGCTTCGGGACTACTGGTGTGCTGCGCACGACCACGGTTCGAGCCGCGGGGCCGCTCCGCGTTGCCGGAGGCAGCAGTCAGGATGGCGGTCATGACAGACGGAACAACCTGGATTGCTACCCCTCAGTCCATCGCTTTCGGGGGCTACCACGTGGTACTCGCCCGCGGGCTGTTGCCGGAGGAACTCGCCGGCCGCCTCGCCGCGACCGTGCTGCACGGCACCGGGCACATCGCTGTGGCAGCCGGGGAGCACACCGGAGAGTCCCTTCTGGAGCTCATGGACGACACCTACGGCGACCCCTTCGACGGCATCGGCCTGCGACTCGGACGTGCCGGGGAGTGGACGTACGCAGTCGCATACGGCGGTTGGCCAGGCGAGTTCGGCCCGCTGGCACCGGTCTCGCGAGACGGCGCGCACGTCTGCCTCCGGGAGTACGAGGAGGAGAACGGCAAGCCGGTCCCACCGCACTTCGAGTACTTCCACGACGGCCGCCTGCTGAGCGCCTGCAACCTGTACCTGGACGCCTCATGGGGCTACCAGGGGGTCGACGGCGGCCCCGCGACGGCCCTCCGCCTTCAGGAACTGCTCACCGCTGCCGGCCTCCCGGACCCGGAGCGGGACGAAAGGGAGGTACACCGCACCGCGCTGGGCATCGTCGAGGGGTTCTTCGGGCTTTCACTGCCGCAGGACTCGATCGTGAGCGGCACTCTGCCAGCGGTCCTGTTGGAACCTGCGTAGTCCAGGGCCAGGTGGCAAGCTGCGGCCAAAGAGTGTTCGCACTTCTCGGTTCTGGTTCAGAAAAGCGAGCCAGAACCACTGGACATCGGCGAAGCCTCGTGGTGAAGTCCCTGGCCACGGCAGGGTTCGCAGGGCGCCCGGACTCTGGCCGTTGATCTATTTGATGGTCCTCCGCTCTGTGCTGAAAGTGGGTCCGGGCCTCGGTCCGCCGCAGTTGCGCCGCGTGCCCCTGCCCCGCAGAGTCGCCCCAGCACCGCGCCACCCCGCCCACGCCCGCAGATCCGGACGGGGGCGCTGCTTTGGGTCACGCAACGGCGTGTGACAGGAGTACTTCACATAGCGCCGTCAACCTCTGGCGAGTCGTCGTTCCGCACCGCTCACGAGGCGGTCGGGGCGGGCCTCCGGCGGATTTTCGCGAGGACTCGAACCCGGCTGCGTCCGTCGGCTGTGGGCCCCGCACTACCACCCCGAGGCCGGGCTCACCGACCGGCGGGCACCGTGCCCGCGGTTATGCGGCACCCACGGTCTTTGCCCCCGGCCGCTGGGTTACGGGCGTGCGCTGTTGAGCTGAGGGGCGGGCTGTTTCGGCGCTGCTGGTTCTTTTGCTGCTGATTCGAGTGCGAGAAGAACGAGCCCGGCACAGATCGGGAGGTAGACGAAGGTGTCGGCCGACTGCCACGGCTCGTCCAGAAACGTCAGGGAAACCAGTACCAGCAGCACCGGCTCGACGTAGCTGAGCACCCCGAACAGGGAGAACGGCAGGACACGGCTGGCGGTCAGGTACAGCGCGAACCCCGCGGCACTGAGAAGCCCCAGCAGGACAAGTCCGGCGATCAGCTGTGGGCGGTGGATGACCGTGCCGAGTGACGGCTTGGCCGCCAGGACGAAGAGCGAGAAGGGAAGCATCGCGCTGAGCTCGAAGAGCTGGGCCGCGGCTGAGTCCAGGGCGAAGGCGCGGCGGCTGACGAAGTAGAGCGGAAACCCCAGTGCCACCAGCAGGGTGGGCCAGCGCAGCCCGCCGGCGACGACTACGGCCGCCGTGACTCCCGCAACGGCGCAGAGCACGGCCGCGATCCGCCAGCGGGAGAGCTTCTCGCGGTAGACCACGACGCTCACCACCACCATGACCAGCGGCAGGATGAGATAGCCCAGCGACAGATCGAGGCCGCGCCCGCTCTGGGGCGCCCATCCGAATAGCCACAGTTGCAGCCCCAGGAGGGCGGCGTTCATGACCAGGACGCCGGCCAGATGCGGTGTGGCGCGCAGACGGCCGACCAGCGCCGCGGCCTGACCCCACATCCGCGCTGTGCAGAAGAAGACAGCCAGGAAGGCGACCATCGCGATGATGCGGTATCCCAGGATCTGCTCGGGATCCAGCGGCAGAAGGTGCGGAGGGATGACGAAAATGATCCCGAAGATGACTGACGCTCCGACCGAGGACATAATCCCGGACGCAGGGACGGAGGCGGTGCGCGCGTTCATAGGAGCGTAGGGACCTTCCGTGTGGCAGGGAGGGTGAGATGGACTGGGGCCGACCAGCGGCGTCCTTCAGCGTCCCGTACCGCACCGGTAAGGACCAGCGATGAATAATGGAGAGGGTTCATTGAGCCTCTTTCATCCTGTTTCGCAGGGGTGAAATGGGCTGGTCAGCGGGTGTGGTGACGAGGCAGGGCCCCTCGTCGTTGGGGTGGTGATCTCACTCATCACACCGGCGACCTGAGGGGCCCTGTTGGTTCCGTATTTTGCCATGCTCGATGTCCCGCACGAGCTCGTCGAGCACGTTTCCTGGCTGCTGTACGAGCATCGTCGGGTCCGCAACACCCGCTGGCGCAAGCTCGGTTGCTTCAAGCAGGCGCTGCTCACCCTGGTCCACCTGCGGAAGAACGAGACGTTCTCGCAGCTCGGAGCCGGTTTCGGGATATCCCAGGCCACCGCCTGGCGCTACGTGGACGAGACCGTGGACGTCCTCGCGTCCTGGGCGCCTGGCCTGCACGAGGCTCTCGTCGGCCTCGGTGAGGGCGACCACGTCGTCGTCGACGGGACCCTGATTCCCATCGACCGGATCCGCGCGGACGAGCCGTACTACTCGCAGAAGCACCGCAAGCACGGCATGAACGTGCAGGTCATCGCCGCCCCGGACGGCACTCCGCTGTGGTTCTCCCGCGCGATGCCCGGCCGCACCCACGACCTGACGTCTGCCCGCGCGCACGGCATCGTCCAGGCGTGCCTGACCCGGCAGATCCTCGTCTTGGCCGACCGGGCCTACCAAGGTGCTGGCGCCACCTTCCGCACCCCCTACTACCGCCACCGCGAACAGCCCGAGCACTACCAGCAGTACAACCGGGACCACACCCGGCTCAGAGCTCCCGGAGAGCGCGCCTTTGCGCAACTGAAGTCCTGGCGACTACTCCGGCGAGCCAGATGCTCCACCCGTCGCATCGGCACCATCGTCCAGGCCGTCCACACACTGCTGACCTGCGACTATTCGGGATGAAAGAGGCTCATTAGGATTTGTGGATGGTCTTGTCTGATCTCCGCCGCCTGAGGATGCTTCGCGAACTCGCCGAGCGGGGGACCCTCGCCGCTGTGGCATCCGCGATCGGCTACAGTCCCTCGGCGGTCTCCCAGCAGCTGGCAGTCCTGGAGCGGGAAGCCGGAGCCCGCCTGGTCGAGCCGGCCGGACGGGGACTCCGGCTCACCGACGCCGGAAAAGTGCTCGCCCGCCATGCCGCCGTCCTGTTGAACGTCGCCGAAACCGCCGAAACCGAACTGGCGAACCTGACCCAGGAAGTCCGCGGCAGGGTCCGGGCCGTGGGCCTGCAATCGGCAGCCCGGCGGCTACTCATCCCCGCGCTGGTGGAAGTGGCACGTTCACACCCACTCGTCGAGGTCGAGATCACCGAACTCGAACTCGAAGCGGCCCTGCCCGAGCTGCGCCTGGGAACCGTCGACCTCGTCATCAGCGACGAGTACGAAGGCCATCCCCGCCCGCGCCCCGACGGCGTGGACCATCACCTGCTCCTTCGTGAAGGGACACGCCTGGTTCTGCCCGCAGAGCACCCACTCGCCGCCCGCCCCGGGCCCGTTGCTCTTCCCTCGCTGCGCCACGAGGTATGGGCTTCCTCAGGCAGCGGTACCGGACACCACGCAATGATCATCGGGACCTGCCGGGCGCACGGAGGATTCGACCCCGACCTCCGACACCGATCCAACGACGCCGACGTCCAGCTCGAACTCGTCCGCAGCGCAGGCGCCGTGACCCTGCTGCCCGACCTGACCCTGCCCGCCGCAGACCCACGCCTGGCCATCCGCGACATCGCCGGTACCAGCCTGACCCGACGGCTCTACGCCATGATCCGCCAGCAGTCCCCAACCTCACCGGCGCTCAACGCCTACATTGAAGCCCTGCACCAGCAGACCTGATCCCCCCTGCGCCCGAACTTCAGTCGCTGGAGTGATCTCCGCAGGGCATACGGCTTGAACGGGCCGAGAGGCCGATGCGGGTGGGGTGGATGGGCTGCCGGGTGAGACGGCGGGCCATCAGCGTGACAGCTGCGAGGGAGAGCATCACCTCGGAGCGTTCGGGGCGAGACTCGTAGTCACGGCCAGTGCGCCGCGCGTTCGCCACTCCAGATTTTTCTCACCTCCCCCTTCGCTCTTTGTTTCGGCACCGGGGTGGGGCGGGCTTGCCGGGCATGCACTGCGCGAACGGCGACGTGGCTAGGGTCGTCGGACGTGACCGCGACGGAGGGGAAAGCCGTGTCTGATGAGTTGACGCGTTGGCTGGCCGGGACCGCTTTACCGCTGAGCGGTCTGACTGCGGGCGTGTCCACTGCTGACCTCCAGCCGCTGAAGAGCATCCTCGGCGGCGTGCGGATCGTGGGCTTGGGGGAGGCCACGCATGGGACGAGCGAGTTCTTCCGGCTCAAGCACCGCCTACTGGAGTTCCTCGTCGAAGAGATGGGATTTTCAGTTCTGGCCATGGAGGCCAGCGAATCCGCTGGCCCCGCGGTGGACGCCTACGTCCGCCAAGGTGTCGGTGACGCCGCGGGGGCACTGGCCGGGCTGCGGTTCTGGACCTGGCGCACCCGTGAGGTCCTCGGGATGCTCGCATGGATGCGCGAGTACAACCGGGGGTGCCCGGAAGGCCAAAAGGTGCATTTCGCAGGTATCGACCCGCAACAGTGCGGCAACTCCCTGGCCGTGGTCAGCTCCTTCCTGCGCAGGGCGGCACCGGAGCGCGAGACCGGACTCCTCTCCCCGCTCCGCGTGCTCGCCGAGGCATACCCGGCATCGCACCCTGATCCTCAGCGGCGTCTGGTGCACCAGGCGGGCGAACTCCTGAGCTTCCTCCATGGAGCAGGCCCCGAAGCGGCCGACGCCCTCCGGCATGCCGGAATCCTGGTGCGGGCCGCCGACCTGGCGACGCGAGCCAGGCAGCACGCGGACCCGGAGCAGACCGTTTTCGCCGCACGCGACCGGTACATGGCCGAGGCCGTCGGGCAACTTCTCAATGATCCATCCGCCAAGATCGCTCTCTGGGCTCACAACGGGCACATCACCAAGAGCCGTTGCGCAGGCGCGGTACCGGCGATGGGGCAGCACCTGCATGCACAGTTCGGCGACGCGTATTACGCACTCGGTCTGCTGTCCGGCAGCGGCTCCTTCCGCGCCCGTCGAATGTGGCCCGGCCCCTGGGCTCGTCCACGAGCCGGCGCCCCCGTCACCAACCGGATCGGTCCTGCCCGCGCGGGCACCGTCGACGCCCAGCTCGCCACCGCCAGCCCGGGCGACCACCTCGTGGACCTGCGCAGCGCGGGCAACACGCCGATGGCAGTACGGGAGTGGCTCAACGGCCGGCATCACATGCGAACTTTCGGCGCCATGGTGCCCCGCTGGACGTATCGCTTCAACGTGAGCCCCATCTCCCCGGCCGAGGAGTACGACGGACTGGTCTACGTCGCAGTGTCGACCGCTTCCCGGCCACTCACGACCCCCTAGAACTAGGCGAGCGGCGCCCTCAGCGGCTGCGGATCGCAGGCGCCCTGGCCTGCGATGCAGCGCACGGCGCCTTCGGCCCGTGCTAACCCGGGGTGCGGAGGCCGTTGATGACGGCGCGTACGGCCCGGTCACCGCGAGGGTCGGCCATCAGGCGGGCGATGTCCCACCAGCGCAGCAGCAGCGCCGGATAGTGCGGCGGGACGGCGTCCATGAGCTCCCGGTCGAAGCGTGTGCGGACGTTCTCGTGGCGCAGTGCGGAGCGGATGTCGTCCATGGACGGCGGGCGGTGGCGGATGGCGGGCGCGAGCATGGCCTCGTACTCCGGTGCCAGTGTGCGGCCGGGCGCGACCATGATGTTCCCGCCCAGCGCGGCGGCAACGTCGTCCTCCAGCTGCTCCTGGGCCTGCACGGCACGCTCCCACCAGTGGTCCCGGAAGGCGGCGACGGCCGCAGGGCCGGCCAGGTCGAGGGCATCGCGCTGCCTGTCGAACTCCGCACGCTCATCGCGGGGCAGAGCTTCCCGGATCGCGCCGAGAGTCTTCGCCGGATGGCGCGGCGGGGCCTGGCCAAGGTGGCGCACCCACTGGTCCTTGCGCCCTTCGTCGGGAGGGGGTCCCCACACCAGGGCGCCGCCCAGCATGCCGGGCTTCTCCGGGCCGGCTGCCGCCATGGGGGCCTCCAGACTGACCGCCATGAGTTCCAGGTAGGCCGGCAGCGACTCGTACTCCCGCTCACGCTCCCCGAACCTGGTCCACCGGCACACTTCCCCGTTCTCACCGTTCAAGTAGAGGCCGTAGACGGTGTCGCCGGGGCTGAAGGAGCAGAACGGTATCCACGACGGCTTCCACCGCACTGGCGTTTCCTGGCCCTCGATGCCGTCCTCACTGTTCTCCTCCTGCATCCGCATCTGCGCCTGGTAGACCTCGACTACGGTGTCGAGCGGCATCAGGGCCCAGCCACCCAGCATGAGCCCCGAACCGTTGACGCCGTCCTCACCGGCAGACAGCCGCCACAGCGCCTTCAGCTCCTCCCGGACCCCCGTGCCGAGGGTTTCCTCCAGAGCCACGAGCTCGTCTTCACTGGCGCCGGGCCTGAGTGCCGCGTACGACGGCGGAACGTACTCAGCCAGCCATTCCACGATCCGGCTCCATGCCCGGGTGACGCGAACATCTGCTGGTGTGTCAGTGGTCATGAGCCCCACGCTCGCACTGTGCCCCGGGCCAGCACACAGTGGGGCCCGGACGCCAGGCACTCGTGCGACTGGGTACTACACGCACGGCCTTCGCTCGGGACTTCTCGGTCGGATTGTGCTGAGCGGAACCGCGTCGATGATCATGAGGGCGTGAGCGTGGACTATTGGGCGGTTCTCTGGGACTCGGAGCGGGATCAGTGGCGGTATGTTCCGCGCCAGACCATCGGACCGCTGACCTTCGGCATGAGTTGGGAGAACGCCGTCGCCGCCATGGCGGAGCAGGGCTTCACGGCGGAACAGCACGCTATGGGGAGTTGGCACTCGACAGGCCGTGCGCAGTGGCGGGTCGAGTTCGTAAAGGCGCATCCGGCCCGGGGCCGGCCCGCGGTGCTGTGCTACTTCGTCGCCGGTGCGGGATTGACGTGCGTGCTGGTCGATGGACTGCTCGGTCCGCAAGTGACCTGCGAGGGCATCCGTGTGATCGGCCGTGTTCCGTCGGAGCTCAGCAAAGACATGGAGTCGTACGCCATCGAGCACGACGCGGGGCTGCGGTCCAGCCCGGGCGGAGGCCTGACCGTCGACGGCTTCGAAATCGAGCTGGGCGCACAACGTGCCGACGACGCTGTGGTGACCTGGGCGCTCTTCTTCAAGACCGGAGAAATCGCGGGCACGTCCTGGGACATCGCCCCCGCAGAAGTCTGGCACCACTGGTAAGAGTCTGCGGAGCACGCGGCTGAGAGGCGCCATCGGGGAGGCGAGCTTGATGAAGTCACTGATTCTGGGCAGGGCAACGGGATCGCGTCGTTCCCGAACGGTGGGTTCGAACCATTGAAGGAAAATGCCGAGGAAGTGGAACATGGCAGTGAAGGTGCTCGAAGATCCAGCATCCCGAGCTCCCGAAAACAACGAGTGGCGCGTGCGTGGCGGGAGGCTGCGGGGGACCGTCGAAACGCGGCCAAGGGGGAGACGCTGAGTATCCGTACTCATGTGCAGGGCCCGTCCCGGCCCCATGGTGGCCTCATGCGGTTAACGGACTGTCATGGGCATCGGTGGTGAGGATGGGACACAGGAAAGAGGCGTCGACTGGTCGACACGTCGGGGTCGGCCTGGCGCTCCTCGTCCTCGACTTGATGGTCATCGCTTGGTTGGTGTTCGGCTACGGGATGGCCAGCTGGGCCGACAGCTATGACCAGGACAACTTGCCCGGCGCTCCCAAAATGGCGTGGCCGGCAATGTGGCTCCTGGTTGCTGGTGCAGTAGTCACAGGCGGCGGCCTTCTTGCCCTGCGGTGGCGCGCCTTGGGTGTCATGCAGTTGACTGTCCTGGGAGGCGGAGCAGGACTGCTCGCTGCTCTGGCCCTTTCTGATTAGGGGCACTCTGTCAAGGAACTACCTGCATTGTCACCTCGGGCACCGGTCGGCACCTCCTTCGTAGCTGCTGCCGCGCAGCGGGCCCGACCGGGCGGCGGGCAGCGAGCGAGGGGCCGCGCGTGCCGAGAGGGCGGCCACCGAGGCGGGGGACGTGCCGAGACCCGGTACCCACGAATGCGCCGAACGCACGGTCGCCCGCGCCATCATTGCCGCCCAGGCACCGCCACCGGCCAGCGGAACTCAACGACCCGACGCCCCTGAAGGGAGTCAGCGAACTGCTCAGCGCCAGCAGCACTTTGGCCGGCCAACGCCGCCAGACCGCCGCAGGCCAACCACGGGTCTGTCCACGGCTGGCCTCTGCCACCGCCCGCCTACCCGTGCGAAACCGGTCTCCCCGGGGCTGCTCCCACACTGCTCGCCCAGACCTGGATGGGCACCAGCTCCGTCTGAGCCGCTACCTGCTCCGCGTGGTTCTGCACGTCTTCCAGGATCGACCAGCTCGTGGCACCCGGCTGCTTGTCAGCGAGGAACTCCTCGATGACCGGTCCGAGATCGTCCGAGATCAGGTAGGCGCCGCCGAACGGCAATGCGTCCGCAGGGACCGAGCCGGTCGAACACCGGAGCTGACCGGCCTGCCGGTCGTGCCACACATAGAATGTCGCGACCCCGGCAAAGCCCAGCTCGCGGACGCGGACCTGGATGGCTGAGGCGGTCCGCTCGAAGGCGGCGACTACCGCGGAGACGGACAACGACCTCCTGTCCTCCGTCGACGCGCTCAGGCGCCAGGTGTTGGTCTCCCATTCCACCCGGCGGTCGGCCGGCTCCAGCGCCAAGGGCTCGTCCGCCACCTCTGCGATCCACGTCAACAGCATCACAGCAGTATCCCGCATCCCCAGAGCCCCAGAACGGCTCCGCGAAGTGATGTCTAAGGGTGACCGCGGCAACGAGGCGTATTCATGACGGCGTAACGCTGCTGCCTGCGTCGACGTCAGATCGAGCACACCATGAATCAGCGGGCCGGCCGCCGGCGCCGCGGCAGCAAGGGCGGTCGGCCCACGGGTTTCGACTCGACTATCTACACACGCAGGAACGAAGTCGAGCGAACGATCAACGCCTCAAGAACTGACGGGCCGTCGCCAGGAGGTACGACAAGAGGGCCTGCGTCTTCCACGGCACCGTCACCGCAGCAGCATCCGCTTACGGCTCCGCCCATGATCCGCCGGACAGTCCCCCTTTCCTCGCCCCGAGTCAGTTGCCAGTCGCCTTGCGGGCATTGTGAGCCCGCCCTGCGATGACGACGCCGATCGCGACGGCCAGTGGGTACACGGTGATGTTCACTGCGAAGCCTCCCGGCAGCCAGCCCAGCAGGCCGGCGTTGTCGTGGTCGACGAATTGGCGTATTGCAACCTGGGCTCCGATGACGAGCAGCGCCATACCGAGCGCCTGGTAGAGGCCATGCTTCACGGGTTCCTCCTCGGCCTGATTGCGGTTTACCATGCACTTGCACTGTAAACGCGCAGTGCTCGGTTTTGCAATGCGATCGCATGGTTAAAGTGTGAGGAAAGGCGGTGACGCCGTGCCGAAGATCGTGGATCACGAAGCGCGCAGGGCGCGCCTCGTCGAGGCCGTCTGGTCACTGACCGTGCGCGGCGGCATCGAGCAGGTATCGCTGCGAAAGGTGGCCGAGGAGGCGGGCGTCTCGATGGGCCAGATCCAGCACTACTACTCCTCGATGCAGGCCCTGATCCGCGACGCCCTTGACCGAGCCACACGGGCCGTCAACGCCACCATCGAGAACGCGGTCGCCGCCGCCGACACGACCAGTCCGGAGGCCGTCCTCCGCGCCTGCCTGTACGCCCTGATCAGCCCGGCCCAGGAGAGTACGCGGCTGATGCGCTTCGCGCTGGCGGCCGCAGGCCGGGCGGTCTCCGATCCGACAATGGCCAAGGCCCTGGCGCCAGCCGACGACGATCTGCTCACCCTCACCGCCGGCCTCATCGCGGCAGCCCGTGAGGAACGGGGAAGCGAGCCGCGTGGTGAGGAACGTACCGACGCCGACATCTGCTGGTCCCTCGCCACCAGCCTTGGCGTGGACGTCGCCCTCGGCTACCGCACCCCAGAAGCCGCCGAGCATCTCCTCGACCACCACGTCGAGCAGATCCTTCGCTAGGCCGTGTGTCGGAAGTGGGTCCTTCACGTCAGCTCAGCTGAGGTGCCGTCGGACAAAAGGCGCCGTTCCCAAGACAAATGCAGTGAAGGCGACCAGTCGTTGGAGGCCGGGCTGAGCGGCGAGGTTGCTGTGCTGGATGCCGTAGGTCGCGTACCAGTTGGCGGCGAGGTCGGTCGCCATGATGACGCAAGCGAGGTCTGTCCCTCGGCGCTTGCCGCTGATCAGCAGCGCGGCTGCGAGCAGGTCGAGGAGCGCCAGCGAGGACCAGTAGAAGTTGAGCCACCTCGGAGCCCAGTCGTAGGGCTGTAGGCCATAGTGAAGAAGGTCGGTGACATGGGAGACGGCGCCAACGAGAAGCAGGACGGCTGCAGTAGCGCACACCACTATCACCACCCGGAGTGGGGTGCGGTGCATCCAAGCGATCACGTCACGGATCGTCCCAGCCGCCGGCGCGTCCCGTCAGCCAGTTGACAGAAGATGATCTCCCTTCGTGAAGCGTGGAGATCTAACCGATGCGCAGTGGGCCCGGCTGGAGCCGTTGTTGCCAACGGGCAAGAAGCCAGGACGACCGCCGATATGGACGCGGCGGCAGCTGATCAACGGCATACGGTGGCGGACACGGACTGGGTCGCCGTGGCGGGATGTGCCGGAGCGGTACGGTCCCTGGGGCCGCGTGTACGACCTGTTCCGTCGCTGGCAGCGGGGCGGGACCTGGAAACGCATCTTCGCCGAACTGCAGGCCCAGGCCGACGCGAAGCGTCTGATCACGTGGGACATCAACGTCGACTCCACGGTATGCCGGGCCCACCAGCACGCCGCCGGGGCACGGAAAAGGGGCGAACTGCAGGTCGAGCCGCCAGGCGGTGTCGACATCGAGCCGGCCGACCACGGACTCGGACGCTCACGCGGCGGCTTGACCACCAAGCTGCACCTGGCCGTCGAACAAGGCCAGAAGCCAATGTCGATCGTGATCACAGCCGGGCAGCGCGGAGACTCTCCACAGTTCGAGCCCGTACTGGAGCAGATCCAGGTACGTCGTCTAGGACCGGGCAGACCCCGCACCCGCCCCGACCGAGTGCGAGCCGACAAGGCTTATGCCTCCCGCATCAACCGCGCCTACCTGCGCCGACGCGGGATCCGCTGCACCATCCCGGACAAGGCCGACCACGCCCGCAACCGCAAGAAGCTCGGTGCCCGCGGCGGCCGCCCGCCGAAGTTCGACAAGACCGACTACCGTGAGCGCCACGCTGTGGAGTGCGGCATCAACCGGCTCAAGAGACACCGGTCGGTGGCCACCCGCTACGAGAAACTCGCTGTCCGTTACGAAGCCACGGTCCTCGTCGCGGCCATCAACGAATGGCTATGACCGGCACGGAAACCAGTTCCGCGGTGTGACCGGGAAACTCGCCCCATGACCACTGACTTCACCGTGCGCCCCGCCCGACCCGCCGATGCGGGACGCCTGGCCGAACTCCGATGGACGTTCAAACAAGAGGACCACGAAGAGCTACCAGCGACCCCCGCTCGGCCCCTGGCAGAGGCAGAACACTGGATCCGCGACCGGCTCAAAAGTGGCCACTGGTTGGCCTGGGTCGCAGAGACCGAAGGCGAAATCTGCGGTCACGTCTTCCTCTGCCTGGTGGAGCGGATGCCGGAGCCTTACGAGGACAACAACCCCGTCGGCTATGTCACGAACTACTTCGTCCTGTCGTCCCAACGGAACAGGGGAGCTGGCTCCGCGCTTCTTGAGGCGCTCCAGCAGCATGCACGCAGCGCAGGCCTCGAGGGCCTGATCGTCTGGCCGTCAGAGCGCAGCATCCCCCTCTATCGACGACTCGGCTTCCAGTCCCCGGACGAACTGCTGGAACTACCCCTCGACACCTGACGAAGGCCACTTCCGATACACGGCCTAGGGCCTGTGCAGCGGACCTTGCCGGGTCCCACGCACCCCTGCGCTCGTGACACCGCCTTGTACCCGCCCACAAGTGTCGGCGACGGCCCAAAAGTGAACCGCGATCGACGCCTGAAAGTTGACCCCCTCCAAGGGTCTGGCTCGTTGAGTCAGATCGGGAGGATGGGTG
>NZ_JACHEM010000028.1 GCF_014207445.1 Streptomyces candidus
CCCGCGGAGCGGGTGCCTACGGGCTGCGCCCGTAGCAGCGAACCCGGGCGCTGCGCGCCCGGGTTGCTCACGCTCCGCGTGAGCGGGAGGCGGCTCGCTGCGCTCCCCGCCCTGCGGTACGCGCTGCGCACGTACCGCCAACTGGAGTGTGGGGGGCCCGCGTTGCGGGCCTGGGGCAGCCTTCGGCTGCCCTGGTGGCCTGCGCTGCGCTCCAGCCACCGGGGCACGCTCCGTGTGCCTGGGTGTGCCACGCTCCGCGCGGCCCACCTACGGGCCTACGGCCCGAGCGGCAGCGGTGGGGTGTTGTACGAGAGCGCAACGAGTGCTCGGGGGTGTGTGCCGGCTGTGCCTCCACCCCCTGGGTCAGCGGGCCCAGGGGGGAGTTAGGCGTGTACGCGGCCGGAGGTGACAGCCCGCCGGGGTGCGCCATGGTGTGCCGGCCTGCGTGACGGGGCCCTCTGGAGGCGGTGCAGCCACCAGGAGGTAACGGTGAGCAGACCGGTGAAGACCACCACCAGGAACAGAGAGACCCACATCTGGCGGCTCCCGGGGTGGGACCATCCCGTCCAGAGCGTGATGGCCGCCCACAGCAGGGCTCCTGCCAGGTAAAAACCACGGGTCCGGCGCAGCTGCCGTACGGCCCGCACGGACAGAGAATGTTCGGTCTTCGGTGCCATGCCCGCCCGTCTACCCGCGATCTGCTGCCTCTACCGGGCGTAGGGGCGGGTCTGCCGGCCCCGGCTGCTAAGGGGCGGTGGGGGTGGGACCGGCAGACGCACCTCACGGCCCGGTTTCTTTTCGTTCCGGTCAGGGGTGCTGCCGCTGCCCGCTGTCTCCCTCGAAGACCCTCCGTGCTGCCACACCCTGGTCCTCGACCAGCCCCGCATCGTCCGGCAGGCCCAGGACACTGCCGCAGTACTCACACAGCCTCCCGTCCTCGGCCGGTGTCCCGCACGCCTTGCAGAACCGGTTGCCCCGGGGGTCTTCAGCCTTCTCGTTCATGACGTCTCCGACACGGTGGGGAGGAGTATCCGTAACCCGCGTACCCGCGGCGTGCGTGTCGAGTCATGAACTCGCTGCTTCATTTTTTAATTCAGATAGACTCTGGAGCGAGGCGGCCCCAAGGGTTCGAGCGACAGGCATCTCGGATCGGACCGGTGATCTGTCCAAGGGCAGGAATGCGGGGCCCGGGCTGCCCTGTAGTCGTCGAGGTGACGTCTGCGTACGCATTCCGCGCTTCCTGGTCGAGTGCGGGTGCTCTCGCGGTCGTAGGAGAAGGCGGATCAGATATGGCAGTCAGAGAACTACGGGCCCACCAGCGAGAAGCCGTGGACGCCGTGCTGCGTGCCCTCGAACTACCTGCACACTCGCTTGTGCCCGAACGGGGGCTCCGGACCCAGGTCATCATGGCGACCGGGTCCGGGAAAAGCCTCGTCGCCGTCCGCAGCGCCGAAGAGCTCCACGCCGGCCGTGTGCTGGTCCTCGTGCCCTCGCTGGACCTGCTGGCACAGACCGAGACCGCGTGGCGGGAGGGAGGCCGCCGGGGGCCGATGATCGGGGTGTCCTCCCTGCGGGGTGAAGAGGCGTCCTTCCCCAACACCACGGACGTGGACGAGCTGGTGGAGTGGACGCGCGGCTTGGACAAGGTGACCGTGTACGCCACCTACGCAAGCCTCGGACTCGGCACACTGGAACGGGCACACGCCCGGGGCCTTCCGGGGTGGGACCTGATCGTCGTGGACGAAGCCCACAGGGTGTCGGGCCGGATCGGCAAGCCGTGGGCGGTCGTCCACGACAACCAGAAGATCCCCTCCCTGCGCCGCCTCTACATGACAGCCACCCCCCGGCTCTGGCAGCTCGGAGACGAGGAAAGCCAGACGGGCGCACCCGGTGAGCTGGTCGCAAGCATGGATGACGACCTCGAGGGCCCCTTTGGCAGCAGGGCGTTCACTTTGACGCTCTCGGAAGCCATCGACCGGGGAATCTGTGCCCCCTACCAGGTCGTATGCGTCGACGTCACCGACATCGCCCTCCAGGCCGCGCAGCTCCTCGGTGCCGAAGGCCGCTCCACAGAGGTCCGCGGGGCACGGCTCGCCGCCCTGCAGACCGCCCTGGTGAAGGCCTCCTCGGAGGAGAACTTCCGGCGCACGCTCGTCTTCCACCACGTCGTCAAGGAAGCCGAAGCCTTCGCGGCCGGCCTCACCGACGTCGCCGCGAAACTGCACGCGAATGATCCCGAGCTGTACCCCAAGACGATCTGGGCCAACTGGCTGTGCGGGGACCACAAGCCGCTCCACCGTCGGCGTCTGCTGCGCGAGTTCGCGGCCGGGATCGCCACGGACGGCACCGTCGTGGAGAAGTGCTACCTGAGTTCAGTGAAGGTGTTGGGCGAGGGCGTAGACACCAAAAACTGTGACTCCGTGTACTGGGCGGACGTACGCGGCTCGATGCCCGACCTGGTCCAAGCGGTCGGCCGGGCGCTGCGGATGCAGCCGGGCGAGGGCAAGATGGCCAGCCTGGTCGTCCCGGTGCTGCTCGGGCCCGGCGAGACGGCCGACAACATGCTCACGTCCCGGGCGTTCGGCGGGTTGGCCAGGCTGCTGGAGGCGCTGCGGGCGCACGACGCCCGCGTAGTGGAGGCTCTGGCGCAGCAGCAGGCACCGAGCCACGTGCGGGGCGTACAGAGCCGTTCATGGAGCCAGGAGGACGACACCGCAGGGGGCAGCCGTACCGGCCCGGGTCTGTCCGTACCGGCCCGGGAACTGCTGAAGTTCTCCACGCCCCGCGACCCGGCCGCACTCGCCGCGTTCATCAACCTGCGCGTCCTCAACCCCGAGCACGAGCACTGGCGGCGCGGCGTGGAAGCGGCCGCCCTCTACGCCCGCGAACACGGCGACCTGAAGGTGCCATTCACGTACCGCGTGCCCGCCGCCGACGACCAGGAGGCGAAAGACACGGGGTGGCCGGCCTCGCTCGCCGGGTTCCCGCTGGGACAGTGGACCGCCGACGCGCGCCGGCTCTACGCCCGCGGTGAGATGGACGAGGACCGCGTCGAGCAGCTGGAGAAGCTCGGCATGATCTGGTCCCACTACGACGTCGCGTGGGAGGAAGGCCTGTCCGCCGCCCGCGGGTGGGCCGCCGAACACGGGCACCTCCTGGCCCCGCTGGACGCCACCTTCCAAGGCGCGAAGGTGGGCATCTGGCTGAAGAACGCGCGGGCCGCAGCAAGGAAAGCTGCGGAGATCGAGCAGCGGCGCGCTGAAGGGCTCCCGGTGGGATCGTCGGCCGGGGCGATGCCGGACGAGCGGCGTGAGCAGCTGGAGGACATCGACGCGTCCTGGTGCCCGGCGTGGCCGGTGAGCTGGCAGCGCTGCTTCCACCTCGTACGGACACACCTGAATACGGGCGCAGCGCTGCCCACCACGCCGGGTGAGATCCTGCGCCAGGGCGAAGACCTCGGACGGTGGGTGCAGACGGTGCGGCACGGATGGGAACAACTCACCGGCGTGCAGCAATGGATGAGCGAGCAGGTCCTCGGGATCACACCCGCAAGCGAGGACGAGAAGCCGCCACGGCCCCCGTACGCAGGCCGACAAATGGGCCGCCAACCTGACCGCCGCCCGGCAGTTCTACGCCCGCGAAGGCCACCTCAACGTCCCGCGCAAGCACACGGAGACCGTACTCACCGAAGACGGCCGGAAGGACCAGCACCGCCTAGGAGCATGGATCAACAACCAACGCAGCAGAGCCGCCACACTGACCCCAGAACGAGTGGAACAACTCTCCACAATCGGCATGCGGTGGTCGTGAGCGGCACCGCTGACACCGCGCGCCGCGCGCCACAGGTCCGGACGTCTGAAACGCCACCGCTTGTCAGCGGCGTAAGCGCCCGTAGGCAGGCCGCCTGTACTCTGCGGTCCAGGCGTTTCGATCGGGCCCAGTATGAGGAACCTGGCTGAACTACTCGGGTGGGAGAATGTTGAGTAAGCGCCGAGTTCGTGCTCAGCGGCGAATAGGCCTGGCGGTGGTTCTGTTCTCAGCGAGCGGTTGCGCAGGTTCTGACACCCGGCCTTGGGAGAGGGCATGTCCCCCGAGGCGCGTACCTACCTCCACGAGGCGCTCAGCTTCATGGAGCGAACCTCTCTCCACCGCGAAAAGATCGACTGGCCCGCGCTCAGGAGCGCGACGTTCAACCATGCGGGAAACGCCCAGACACCCGCGGAAACATATCGTGCGCTCGCCGGTGCGGTCGGTGCCTTGGGAGACGGGCACAGCTGGTTCCGCAGTCCTGCGGAGACTGAAGAGGGCCTGGGCAATACGGTGTCGGAGTTCCACGGACTGGAAGGCCGACGGCTGCCCGGTCGCATGGGGTACATCTTCCTGCCCGGCGTGCTGGGGGACGACACGACACTGGCTGCCTACGTCGAGCAGGGACGGGTCGCGCTGGCCGTGGCCGACCGCGAGGGGGCCTGCGGGTGGCTCGTGGACCTGCGCCGCAGCAGTGGCGGAACCATGTGGCCCATGCTCACGGTGATCGCGCCGATCCTTGGTGACGGGCCGGTCGGGTCATACGTGAAGAACGACAGCAAGAAGATCTCATGGACGATCAGCGGTCGCGCTCCCCGTCTGAACGGGCAGGGACTTCCGTGGGTGCCTCTGTCCCCCTTGTCGCGCAAGAACCCCGCAGTCGCCGTCCTCACCAGCGGCCAGACTGCAAGCTCTGGTGAGGCAATCACGCTCGCTTTTCGGGGCGGCCTTCTACTCGTTCCTTCGGCCAGCCGACCTCCGGCGTGCCCACCAACATCGCGATACAGCGTCTGTCCGACGGAGCGACGATCGGGGTGACCGACGCAAAGGGAGCCGACCGCACCGGAAGAACATATGACGGCCCCTCATGCCTGAGACCCCCCACTGTGCCCCCGACACCTGCGCACTCGATCACCAGTTCTCGTCGATGACCCTACCAAGCACCCTGGATCTTGTCCGGCGGCACGTACAACCGACCCGTACACGGCCGGCTGACGGGCCGTCGGCGACGGATACGGCTTAGCATCCCCCCGCCGAGGGCAGTCCGCGGGCCCGCAGCACCCGCCGCTGCACAGGTCCGAAGACACCGACCTCGACAAGTACACCGACCGCCAGCACCGCCACCGCGGCCGCCAGCACCAGGCTGAGACGGCCGCTGCGCCGGCCGGCGTCGAGCATCTGTCCGAGTCCTGGGAGGGGCGAAGCCGTCATGAGTTCGGCTGTCATGAGGGCCCGCCAGCCGAACGCCCAGCCCTGTCGGAGCGCGGCCACCACACCGGGAAGAGCGGCCGGAAGCAGGACGTGGCGCACTCCGGCGGCTCCCGTCGCCCCCATCGAGCGGCCTGCCCGTACCAGGAGCGGCGGCACCTGGTCCAGCGCGCTCAGGACTCCGGTCGCCACGGAGGGAACGGCGCCGAGAAGCACCACCATGTACACCGCGCCGCGCGAGGTGCCCAGACAGATCACGGCGATGGGCACCAGGACCGCGGCCGGCAGCGACTGGAACGCACTCAGTACGGGGGCGATGGGCACCCGCAGGAACCCGAATCGGTGGAGCAGCAGACCGAGGGGCGCACCCACCGCCGCCGATGCCGCGAATCCGGCGAGGCAGCGTCCCAGGCTGTGCAGCAGTCCGGAGCCGAGCGTCCCTGCGGACCAGGCGTCGGAGAGGTCCCGCAGCACGGCGGACGGGGCGGGCAGCACCGGCGAGAGGCCGAGCAGGTGGATCAGTTGCCAGACGCCCGCCACCAGCAGGACCGCCGAGCAGCCGGGCAAGACCCGGCCCGCGGCGCGCAGAAGCAGCTCTCCTGTGCGGCCTCTGCGGACGATCCCTTCGCGCGTCGTGCGCGGAGCGTCCGCAGTGCGGCGCGCGGTACCGGCGGGCCGTGCGCCCGACTGGCGGGCGGCACTGTCAACGGCGGGCACTGCAGTCGGCCTCCTCGCCGAGTCGGGCGGTGATCTCGTCGACAAGGCCGGCGGCATCAGGGGTGTCGGTGCCTCGTGCCGAACGGAGTCCGACGGACCATTCGGCCACGACGCGACCGGGGTCGGACGACATCAGCACGACACGGTCGGCCAGCGCCACGGCCTCCCCGACGTCGTGGGTCACGAACAGCACCGCCGTCCCCCGTTCCGCGCAGACACGGAGGAGTTCAGCGTGCAGCACCCTCCGTGTGACGGCGTCCAGCGCCGCGAATGGCTCGTCCATCAGAAGGACGTCCGTTCCCTGTGCCAGGGCGCGGGCCAGGGCGACCCGCTGACGCATGCCGCCGGAGAGCTCATGCACCCGTTGCCCGTGGCTCTCGGCGAGCCCGACCAGCGCCAGCAGGCTCCTGGCCTGCTCACGCCGGGAACCCGGGGCGATGCCGGCCAGACGGAGCGCGAGTTCGACGTTCTTCCCCGCCGTCAGCCACGGGAACAGGGCGTGGTCCTGGAACATGACGGCCGGACGTCCGGCCGTCACACCGATCCGCCCCTCGGTAGCCGTGTCCAGACCCGCGACCAGATGAAGCAGAGTCGACTTGCCCGAACCGGAGGCACCGACGACGCACACGAACTCGCTCTTCAGCAGGCGCAGATGGACGTCCTCCAGCACGACGCGGCGGGCCGTGCCCGTCCCGTACGCCTTTGTGGCACCGCAGACCTCGATGACCGCGCTGTGTCCTGTCATCTCAGAAGTCCCAGCCCTCGTTCGTGCTGGTGCGGGGGGCTTTGGGAGTGCCGGTGGTGCGGTCGGCGAAGGCGGCGCCTACCATGCCGGCGGCGAGTGTGGTGCCGTCGGCGGGATCGATCAGCAGGAATGAGCCAGTGCGCCGGGAGCGGGCGTAGGCGTCGAGCGCGAGCGGTTCGGCGGTCCGGACCACGACGCGGCCAACGTCGTTGGCGACGAGTTGTCCCGGTGCGGGATGCTGGGACAGGTCGTCGAGGGTAAGGCGCGAGGGGATGTCCTTGACGATCGCCTTGACGGTGCGAGCGGTGTGCTTCAGCAGCACGCGCTGGCCCACGACGAGCGGAGTGTCGGCGACATGACAGACGGTGGCCTCTACGTCCTGGGTGGTGGCGGGCACATCGCTGCTCGGCACGACGATGTCCCCGCGCGAGACGTCGATGTCGTCCTCCAGAAGAAGGGTGACCGACTGCGGTGTCCAGGCCAGGTCCACGGGCCGGCCCAGCAGGTCGATCCCGGTGATCCTGGAGGTGCAGCCGGAAGGCAGCACAGTGACCTCCTCGCCCACCTGAAAGGCGCCGGCCGCGATCTGACCGGCGTAGCCCCGGTAGTCGGGGTGCTGCGCCGTCTGCGGGCGGATCACGTACTGCACCGGAAAACGGCCATGCTCCGTGGCGCCTGTGTCCGCTCGCGGTTCACCCCCGGACGGAGGGTGCACCGGCACGGTTTCGAGGTGTTCAAGGACGGTCGGGCCGCCGTACCAGTCCATCGTCGCGGACTGCTCCACCACATTGTCGCCAGTGAGGGCGGAGATGGGGACAGCGGCGACCTCAAGGACACCGAGCCCGGTCGCGTACGCGGTGAACTCCTCGGCGATCGCCGCGAACACCGGCTCCGCGAAGTCGACCAGGTCCATCTTGTTCACTGCAAGGACCACGTGCGGGACCCGCAGCAGCGCGGCGAGCGCCGCGTGCCGACGGGTCTGCTCGACCACACCGTTGCGCGCGTCGACCAGGATCACCGTCAGTTCGGCCGTGGACGCGCCCGTGACCATGTTCCGCGTGTACTGGACGTGCCCCGGCGTGTCGGCGAGGATGAACCGCCGCCGCGCCGTGGCGAAGTACCGGTAGGCCACATCGATGGTGATGCCCTGTTCCCGCTCCGCCCGCAGACCGTCTGTCAGCAGCGCCAGATCCGGCGCCTGCTGACCCCGCCCGCGCGAGACGGCCGCCACGGCCTCCAACTGGTCCGCCAGAACCGACTTCGAGTCGTGCAGCAACCGCCCCACCAGGGTCGACTTCCCGTCGTCCACGGAACCTGCGGTCGCGAACCGCAGCAGAGTGGTCGCCGACGACGGGGCGACGGGCTGTTCGGTGATGCCGGTCATCTCTAGAAATACCCTTCGCGCTTGCGGTCTTCCATCGCCGCCTCGGACAATTTGTCGTCGGCGCGCGTCGCGCCCCGTTCGGTGATCCGGGATGCGGCGATCTCCGCGATCACCGCGTCCAGCGTGGCCGCGTCCGAGGCCACCGCACCGGTGCAGGACATGTCCCCGACCGTGCGATAGCGGATCATCCGCTTCTCCACCGTCTCCGACCGCTTCGGACCGCCCCAAGCTCCCGCCGTCAGCCACATCCCGGACCGCCGGAACACCTCCCGCTCGTGCGCGAAGTAGATGTCCGGGAGTTCGATCTCCTCGCGCTGGATGTACTGCCACACATCCAGTTCGGTCCAGTTCGACAACGGGAAGACCCGCACGTGCTCACCCGGCGCGTGACGGCCGTTGTACAACTGCCACAACTCCGGACGCTGACGCCTCGGATCCCACTGCGAGAACTCGTCCCGCAGCGAGAACACCCGCTCCTTGGCCCGCGCCTTCTCCTCGTCGCGCCGCCCGCCGCCGAACACCGCGTCGAAGCGGTGCTCCTGGATCGTCTCGGTCAACGGCACCGTCTGCAGCGGATTGCGCGTCCCGTCCGGCCGCTCACGCAGCACACCCCGGTCGATGTACTCCTGTACCGACGCCACACGCAGCCGCAGCCCGTGCCGCGCCACCACCCGGTCCCGGTACGCGATCACCTCGGGGAAGTTGTGCCCCGTGTCCACGTGCAGCAGCGTGAACGGCACCGGCGCCGGCGCGAACGCCTTCAGCGCCAGGTGCAGCATCACGATCGAGTCCTTGCCGCCGGAAAACAGCATCACCGGCCGCTCGAACTCCCCCGCCACCTCCCGGAAGATGTGCACCGCCTCGGACTCCAGAGCGTCCAGGTGCGACAGGACGTACGGATGGTCGGTCCCCTCCTTCACCGTCACGGCGGACATCGTCACAGCAAGCCCCTCTCGGTGAGCAGCGCATGAACGGCCCCGGCGGACTCCTCCACCGTCCGGTCCTGCGAATCGATCCGCAGATCCGGCGCCACCGGCGCCTCGTACGGGTCGTCGACCCCGGTCAGACCGCTGAGCTCGCCCGCCGCCTGCTTCGCGTACAGACCTTTCACATCACGCACCGAGCACACCTCCACCGGTGTGGCGACATGCACTTCGACATACGCGGTGCCCGCCTGACGATGGCACCTGCGCACCACCTCACGGCTGTCCGCGTACGGCGCGATCACCGGTACCAGCACCAGCACACCGTGGGACGCCAGCAGTTCGGCTACGAACCCGATCCGCTGCACATGGAGGTGCCGGTCGCCCCGGCCGAACCCCAGGCCCGCCGAGAGGAACTCGCGGATCTCGTCGCCGTCCAGCAGCTCGACCCGACGGCCCTCCGCCCGCAGACGCTCGGCCAGCGCACGGGCGATCGTTGTCTTGCCGGCACTCGGCAGACCCGTGAGCCAGACCGTGGCTCCACCGTCGGCCCGGCGCCCTTCCCCCGTACCCGCCATCGCTCAGGCCGCCGGCAGAGTTGTGGCCAGCGAGTTCGCCGCTTGCAGACCTAGATTGAGACCGGCGGCGGCGGGGTCGTCCGACCAGGGCTGCGTCCTGGCGCTGTCCGCGAACCGGCGCACCGCTGCAGCGGGAGTACTGCGCGGAGCCAGGCGGCCGGCACGCCATGCCTCCCGCAGAGCGATGCCCGCGCCCTTGCTGTTGCGGTGTGCCACGCGCAGCCCGGGGACGAAGTGCACACGTCCCCCGGCCTCGGCGAGCCGCTCGACGAGGCCGTTGTCGCTCGCTGTGACCACGTCGGGGAACCCGCCGGCGGTGAGGAAGTCCTTGGTCCAGACGGCGGAGTTGCCGCCGGCGAAGAAGGTGACCTCGCTGCCGGGGCTGTGCTGGGCGTAGCGGAACTCGTAGCGGTACTGGCGGGCACGGGCCACCACACTGCTGTCGAAGGGCAGCACCCTGCCCGTGATCGCCGCTCGCTCGTGCGTGAGGGCCGCGTCGAGGACAGCGAACCAGTCCGGCAGGGGGCGGGCGTCGTCGTCGAGGAACGCCAGCACGTCACCGGTCGCCTCCTGCCCGGCAAGATTGCGGCCGGCCGCCGCGCCACGGCGCCGCTCGTGGCGCAGCAGGCGTACGGGGAAGGGATGCTCCGCCGCGTCGACGCCCAGGGGGGTGTCGGAGGCGTCGTCGACGAGGATGACCTCGTGAACGATGCCCGTGTCGCACGCTGCGATCGCGGTCAGCAGAAGATCGACGTCGGTGGGCCGGTTGTAGGTGGCGACCACCACGGAGACCTGTTTGGCGCCGTCGGGGGGTGTTTTGCTCATTGCTGTGCTCCTTGCGGACGCTCGTTGACGGCCACGTCCGTGGGTCGAGTGGGGTGCGGGGGAAGGCGGACGGTCACCGCGGCGGGGCGGCGGACGGATCGGTGACCCGGGCGGCGAACGGGTCGAGGACCTCGTCGACCTCACCGAGCAGCGTGCCGAGTGTGGCGACCTGCCCGTCGATCACGGCAGGCTCCGTGGCGATCACGATGCCGGCCGCGGCCTCGGCGGCACGCCGCACCGCGGCCTCCGTGTCCGCCGCGTGCACCACGACATAGCCGCAGCGGTCCTCCGACCAGCGCAGTTCATGCACTGTGTCACCGGGTTCCACCTGGACGTCGACCTGGACGACGCCGTCCGCGGCCTCCGCCTGTGCCGTGCCGGTCACCGAGGTGACGGTGCCGGGGGCGGCGACGAGGAAGCGGATGGCAGCCGCGCCCTCCGGCTCCCCCGGCTGCGGCAGAGCGTCTCCCTCCAATGCGAGGCGGTAGGTCGCCTCCTCCAGGTCGATGCCGTGCACCAGACGGACCAGGTCATTGATGCGGTCCCCGCCACGCCGGCTGTGCGACTCGACGACGCGGGGACCGGCAGCGGTGAGGATCAGCTCGGTGTGCGCCGGGCCGTCGACCAGTCCCACGGCCTCCAGCAGGGCCTCGACAGTCGACGCGACGGCGGACAGCTCGCCGTCGTCCAGCCGCGCGGGCACGACATGGCCGAGTTCGACCACGCCGTGCCCGGTCTCCTTGCCCGTGACGGCGACGACCGTGTGCGCTCCGGCCCGGGAGAACGTCTCGACGCTGAGCTCCTCGCCGACCAGCCATTCCTCGGCCATGAAGTCCTCCAGGCCGAAGGCCTCACGCCACGCCCACGCCTCGTCGACCTCGTCGACGGACGCGATGCGGCGGACGCCCAGGCTGCCGGATCCCATCGTCGGCTTGAGCACGGCCGCGCCTGCGGTCTTCACGAAGTCGCGCAGCTCGTCACGGGTCGGTCGGACCACGGCTGCCACCGGTCCGATGCCGCGGTCGTTCAGCAGGGCGCGCAGGGCAGGCTTGTCGTGCAGTAGCCGAGTGGTCCGCTCGCTGTTGCCGGGCAGTCCGAGCGTGTCGGTGAGGTGCCCCACCACCGCCTGCGCGGCCTCGGTCTGCGTGAAGACACGGGTGAAGGGGCGCTGTTCGTGCAGGGCCCGCACGAGAGCGGTGACGGTGGGGACGTCCTGGTAGTCGACCAGCAGCAACTGGGAACAGTGCTCCACCACGTCTGGGTCGAATGCGGACGGCTTCTGGACGTGCACCACGTCGAGCCCGAGTGCGGCGGCCTTGCGGACGATGCCGGCCTTTCCGCCGACGACGAGAACGCGGGTTGCGGACAAGGGATCCACCTTCGGTAGGAGTTCTTCGGTTCAGGTCAGGAGGGGTGCGGGGCGGCGGAGACACGCAGCGTCTCCCACACGGAAGCCGTGTCCTGTGGCAGTTCGACACCGGTGTCGGCGGCCGGGGAACGGGGCTTGAGTCCGGCGAGGTACGGTGCGAGATCGAGTCCGGTGAACCGTGACAGGCGCTCGGTCTCCTCGCCCCGGCACAGGGCGTGGTATTCGACGACCAGACGCCGCTCGGCCGGCACCAGGGTTGCGAAGTCGAGCCAGTGTCCGTTCCACGCGGTCCACTTGGCGAGAGCCGCCTCCTCGGTGAGCGGCACGTACGGACGGTCGCCCTTCCAGCGCAGCATCGAGCGGGCCGCCTCCACCGGGTGGCGCACCAGCATCACATAGCGGGCCTCCGGCAGTACCCGGCCGAACCACGGTAGGTGCAACAGGTATTCGTTGTACTTGTCGCCCCAGTGGCGCAGTTCGCCCTGGACGTCGGTCAGGATCTGCCGTGCCAGCGCCACCGGGTCGTCCCCGGCGGTTCCCTCGGCGACGTCGCGGGCCGCGGCCCGCAGGCTCTGTTCCACCCGGGTACGCCAGTCTTCGACCCCGGCACCGTCCGGCGGCCTCCGGTCCAGGGCGTGCAGGATCTCGTCGGTGCGCAGATGGCGGTCCGCCAGGTCCTGTCCGCCCAGCCACCGGTGCAGCAGGTAGGGGAGTTTGCCGTTGACGGTGAAGTGGCCGCCCGCGTCGTGATAGGCGAGGTTCATCGCGTAGGCGAGGGCCGTGGTGCCGCAGCGCTGGCCCCCGAGCAGGATCACGGGAGAAACGGTCATGCGCCGGCCTCCACCGTCTGCGCGTCCGAGTCGGCGGGGACGGCGTCCTCGCGCCGGGCCGGCGTCATCTCACGGAGCAGTCGCATGCAGGCCGTACTCGCCTCGAAACCTCCGGCGGTGAACTCCTCGCCCCACGGCTCGTCCCGCTGGGCCTGGGACAGGACCCGCCCAATGCGCCAGTGCGTCTCAAGGGAGACCCAGCCCCGGTATCCGTCCTCGGCCAGCCGGGCGAGGATCGCGGGCCACGGCAGGTCCCCGTCTCCGAGCCGGACATAGGCCCGCTGCCCGTCCGGGTCCTTCACATGGACGTGCCGGATTCGCTCGCGGCCGAGCGCGTAGTCCCGCGGGAAGGGCACGGGGTCCCAGCCGCTGAAAACGCTGTTGCCGGGATCCCACAGGACACCGAGCCGGTCGTCGCCGAGGGCATCCAGGAACTCCAGCGTGTGCCGCATGGTCGGGCTGTTGGTCCGCATGCCCGTCTCCACGAGCAGGGGGACGCGACCGGTGGGGACGCCGTCCAGCACCTCACGGGCCACGGCGGCCGCCTTGCGCGGGTCGGGGTCGCCCTGCCGGTAGAAGGTGAAGATACGGACGAAGGGTGCTCCGAGCCGCTCGGCCCTGCGCACGGAGGCCGCCACCAGCTCGCGTGCGGCGTCCGTCCCCGCCGCGGTACGGGGCAGGTCGCACTTCAGTGCCGGCGGGTCGAACCCGGCCACCGCCAGCCCGTGCCGGGCCACGGTGTCCCGTACGCGGTCGAGGGTGGCGTCGTTCATGTGATGCGGCGGCACGCCGTTGCTGGAGCGGATCTCCAGGCCGTCGAAGCCGAGGTGGGCCGACGTGGCGGCCGCCTGCTCGATGTCCTGGGACAACTCGTCGTTGATGATGGCGAGTCTCACGAAGTGGTCTCCTCTCTGGGGGCCCGGGGCGCGGGTGCGTCGGGGACGTACCACTCGCACAGCAGCGCGATGTCCTCGACGAGGGACGGGGCCTTCGATTCGACGGTGACCGCGCGCAGCTCGCCGGCGGCGTCGAGAACCCGCCGGTTCAGCTCGGGTCGGGCGGAGGCGAGAGGCCGGTGACGCGAGGTGCCGGGCTGGTCCCAGTCGAAGCCCTTGACCTGGGCATACGAAACCCAGGGGGCGAGCCGGGCCGCCGCCGCGACGGGGTCGTCGTCGATTCTGGCGAGGCCCATCGTGTCGAGCAGGACCGAGGTGCCGGCCCGTCGGCACAGCTCCTCGAGTTCGGGCACGGGGGCGTACCCGTGGTGGGTCTCCACGAGGACGAGGGAGCGGTCACCGACCCTCGCCGCCAGCGCCTCGACCTGCGCGAGCGTCAGGGCGATCCGCTCGTGGGCGGTGCATCCGGCGGCCGCGAAGACCTTCACCGGCAGGCCCCGCTCGGGCCAGCGAAGGTCGCCGATTGCGATCGGAGGGTGGGCGGCGTCGCCGAGCACCGTGCCGACGCCGACGAAGCACACCTTGGCGCCGGCGGTGCGCAGGCCGTCGAGCCCCCCGGTCTCCCAGGCGTGGCCCTTTCCCTCCCTGACGTCGACGGCCGTGCCACCGGCCGAGAGAGCCAGGCCTGCCAGTTCCGTGGCGTCGAGGCCGGGCGCCGATCCGGAGGAGAGGCCGATCAGCGGTCTCACACGACCACCGCCGCGGCGGCTGCGACCGACGAGAGGATCTCGGTCACCGCACGGGCGCCTTCGAGATGGCAGCGTGCCGGGGGACGTCCCGACGCCACGGCCTCGACCATCTCCCGGTACACCTCCGTGCGCAGTTCCGCGGTCGGCGTGGTGGGCCAGGTCTGCTCCGTGTCGCCGATCTGGGTCATGACCGTGCCGTCGGTGATGTTGAAGCCGCCGTCGGGCCCCAGGATCTGCAGCCGTTCGGTACGGACCATCGACTCGGCGGTCACGGTGAACGCCAGGGTGGCCCCGGACAGAAAGGTGACGACTCCCGTGACGCGGGTGTCGATGCCCGCGGCGACCTTCCGGGGGGGCGTCAGACGCACCGACTCTGGTCGCCCGAGCAACTGGCAGGCCAGGTCGAGATAGTGGACCCCCAGGTGGGCGGAGATCCCGCCCAGCGCCGCGGCGGGGTCGCTGCGCCACCCCGCACGCCGGTAGTGGGCGGAAGGACGGAACCGCGAAACCTCCAGGACCGCAGTGACGGAGGGCGCCGACCAGGTGGCGGCGAGAGCCGCCGTTGGCAGCCGCATCCGGTGCTGCAGCATGACGCCGACCGGCAGGCCGGTGCGCCGGGCGGCATCCGCCACACCGTCGATCTCTTCCACGGACACCGCGGGCGGCTTCTCCAGGAGGACGGCCTTGCCCGCTTCCAGGGCTTCGACCGCGAGTTGCGCGCGTCCGCCGGGGGGGACGCACAGGGCCACCAGGCCGACGTCGGGGTCGTCCAGGAGCTCCCTCCAGGAGCCGGCCCGGCGGTGATCGCCGGTGTCGACCGCGGAGACCTCCTCCAGGACGGACACGATCCCCGCGTCCGGCAGACGTTCGAGCGCCGCGGCATGCTGCCGGCCGGCGACGCCGAATCCGACGAGGCCGACACCGAGACGCGTGCTCATGCCGCACCTCCCGTCGGAGCCGCGACGGCCTCGGGGACAGCCCAGCCGAGCCGCTCGACGACCGACGCCGGTATTGGCACGCCGTGTTCGGCGGCCACGGCCTCGGCCAACCGCTCCTGCTGTTCCGGCAGATGGACGGCCGGGGGGCCCTGCGGGTAGCCGGCAGCCACCGCGCCCGACAGGACGTCGAGCAGGTCGCCCACCGGAGGGTTGCCGAACGCGGCCGGCGACAGGGCGAGGAACAACTGGGAGCAGTCCATCGACCGCTCCGGCTCGGCACGCTGCTTGTGGACGCGGGGGCTCACCGTGCCGCCGGCGAGAATGCCGGCCAGCACCTCGGTGATCACCGCCACCCCGAGGCCCTTGTGACCGCCGAAGACCGGGACGGCACCGCCCCGGTCGAGTTCCTCTGGGTCGGTGGTGGGACGGCCCTCCCGGTCCACCAGCCAGGTCGCGGGCACCCGTTCGCCGCGGTGCGCGGCGTGCCGGATCTTTCCGCTGGCGACGGTCCCGGTGGCGAAGTCCACGACGAGCGGGGGCCCGTCCTCCCGGGGGACGACCATGCACACCGCGTCGTTCCCGAGGGTGGGGCGCCCTGCGCCCGGGGCGGCGACACTGGGGCCCGAGACGTTGAGAACGAGGCCGACCACGCCGTGGCGCACGAAGTGGTCACGGTAGGCGGCGAGCATGCCGACGTGGTTGTTCCCCCGGACGGCGACGGCCGCGAGCCCGGTGCGGGCCGCCTGCTCGGCACATCGCCCGGCCGCGAGTTCGGCTGCGACCTGGCCGAAGCCGCCGCGGGCGTCGACCAGGACGACGGTGCCGTCCTCCTGTGTCAGCTCGGGTTCGGCAGCGTGGTCGATGCCTCCCTGCCGCAGCCGGTCGAGATACATCGGCAGCAGACCGACGCCGTGCGAGAAGTGGCCCCGCACGTCGGCGTCGACGAGGACACGCGCGACCAGGACGGCGCGCTCGGTGGCGACGCCGGCAGCGGTCAACGATCCGGTCGCCGCCTCCAGCAGGGCGTCGGCGGTGAAGCGGAACTCCGTCTCCTGCCGGGGCTGGCGGCGGGGGGCGCGGTTGAGGTGGACGGTCCGGTCGGCCCACGCAGCCGTCCGGACATCGGTGGTGACCAGGAGCACCGCGCTGCCCTGCCGGGCTGCGGTGCGCGCCGGCTCGGCCGAGTACTCGTCGGTCGTCGGTCCGGTGACGGCGTCGACGACCACGACGGGTGAGGCCGGGGTCCGGCCTCCGGCGGCCACCACGGTCACGCCCGGAGGCAGGACCGGGGTGACCCGCCGGGGTCTGGGGGCCTCGCCCACGACGATGGCGCCGTACTGGGCTCGCCGATGTCCGGCGAGCACCTGGGTCAGTGCGTCCGCGGACCCGGTGTCGTCCGCGAGCACCGCGACGATCTCGCCGGCGGCCACGGTGACGGTCAGCCCCGCGACCAGGATGCGCTCGGCGCCCTCGGGGCCTTCGGCCACGATCAGGTCCGCCACACGGAATGCGGGCGACCTGCCCGCTGCTTCGGTCATTGCTGGCTCCTCGAAATGCCGGGGTACGGGTCGGAACGAAACCGGGTCCTTCACTGGACCGGGGTCAGGACGCGGTCTGCGGCTCCAGGAACTCCAGCCGGTTGCCGAACTTGTCGAACGCGTAGAAACGGTCATGACCGGGGAAGTTGTCGTCCCACGTCACCTCGTGGCCGCCCGCCTCCAGGCGCTTGGCCAGGTCGCGCAACGACTGGACGAGAATCCCCGGGTGCGCCTTGCGCGCGGGCGCGAAGTCCTGCTCGACCCCGAGGTGCACTTCGAGGCCACCGCCGCGGAACCAGCACCCGCCGCGGGCGGCGAGCACGGGAGGCTTCTGCAGCTCCGTCATCCCGAGCACGTCGCCCCAGAACGCGCGGCACTCGTCCTCGCCGCCGGGCGGGATGGCGAGCTGGACGTGGTGCAGGCCACCGAACTCATAGTCGGTGGCACCCGGTTCGTTGTTCTGTGCAGTCATCTCTCTTCTCTCTTCTCTCTGTTGTGCGGGCACCTGCCGGGTCGAAGACGCGGCAGGTGCCGTCCTGGTCGGCCGACGCGGTGTCAGCCGGTCGAGGCGAGTGCCTCGTGGCGCGCGGCCATGCCGTCGCTGCGCACGGTGAACGACAGTTTCCGTACACCCTCCTGGGCGCGCCGCAGCGCCTCGTCCTGAGACGTGCCCACCGCGCAGACATGTGCACCGCGGGCGAAGGAACCGGTGACTCCCCTGAGGCGCTTGCCCGGTTCGCGCAGCACTTCGACGTCGACGACGCCGTCCAGCGCGCGGGCCTCGTCCTCGCCGGCGACCTCCACTATCTCGCCGACCGCGTCCGGGCACGCGTACCAGATGGCAGCCGCGCTCGGCCCGTCGTGCGGGGCAGCGAGGGCGGCACGGACGTCGTCGAGGACCCTGATCCCCACGGCTTGGCGGGCGACGACGTCGATGAGGTCGACACCGCTGACCCGCGCCCACAGTTCCGGGATCTCGTCGCCCGCCGGGCGCAGGTGCGTCTCCACGATGTGGACGGCGTCCGCGGCCACGATGACCTCGGTGTGGGTGACGCCCTGGCAAACGCCGAGGGCCGTCAGCATGTCGGTCACCGCGGCGCGGATGCGCCGGTCGTCGGCTTCCGCAAGCGGAGCGGGGACGACATGCCCGACCTCGACGAAGTGGTCGTGCTCGGAGATCTTCCGGGTGACGCCCACGGCCACGTGCTCGCCGTCCTCGCTCACGCACTCCACGCTGTACTCGTCGCCGCTCAGGAACTCCTCGACGAGCAGGTCCGCCGCGTCCAGGTCGCCGGCTCCCGCGGCACCCCACTCCAGGGCCCTTTCGATATCGGTCGGCCCGTCGATCCGCGTGACACCCTTGCTGGCGACGCCGCGCACGGGCTTGCAGATCAGCGGGTAGCCGGTCCGCTCGGCGACCTTACGCACGCCCTCGACGTCGTGGACGGTCTCGGCGACGACACTGCCGATGCCGGCCTCGGCCAGTACCCTTCGCATCTCGTACTTGTCGGCCACGGCACGCACCGTGTCGGCGGTGTGCCAGGCGAGTCCGAGATCGAGCGCGATGGCCGCGGTCTTCTCCGTGTCCTTCTCCGTGAAGTTGGTCAGCCGGTCGACCGGGTCGATCGTGTGCACGAACCGCGCGGCGGCCACCCATTCCTCGACGGGGGCGTCCTCCCGGAGGACGATCAGGCGCTGGATCTTCTCCCGGCTGCGCAGCCGGGGTACCACCTCCGGCCGGCATATGACGGTCGTGCGCAGCCCGGGCCAGGCGTCGCGGGCGCGGTCAGGCAGATCGCGGCCTCCGCTGACGATCAGAAGATGCTGGGGCGGGGGTGTGTCGGACATGCTTTCCTCCGTCAGTACGCATTCCGCCGGTGGACGGGAATGGGGTCGGTGCGGGCTCCGTCTGGTGACGGGTGGTGAGGTGCTGTCGTCCGGGCGGGTGCCTGGCTCGCAAACCCGGCACGGTCCACGCGCGGGGCACGGGCGCGTGTTCGGCGGTCAGGGGCCGCTCGTGGCGGGCACGGGCTCGGCGCCCGGACCGGGTCCGGCGGCTTGGGAGACGGGCTTCTGCCGGGTGCCGAGCCAGCTCAGAGCAGCGGAGAGCGGGAAGCAGACCGCGATGATCAGCCAGCCGCCCGGCCCCGTCCTGGACAGGAGCCACAGCACCACGACCGGTCCTGCGATCTCCGCCGCCGAGAAGCCCACGTTGAAGAAGGCGAGGTACCGTCCCTGAGCGGCCTCGGGCGACAGGGCGAAGGAGATTTCCCAGGACGACGCCGAGTGCAGCAGCTCTCCGAACGTCAGCAGGAGCAGCGCCGTCATGAGGGTCACGACCGCCCAGCCGGACGTGTCCGACCAACCGCTGGCCGCAAAGGCGACGCAGGCGAACAGCAGCAGCACCGACGACCAGGTGGTGGCCCGGGTCGCAGAGGCCAGACTGTCGATGTGCCGTGTCATCCGGACCTGGCCCAGCACCGTGATCACCGTGTTGGTGGTGATCAGGACGGTAATCATCCAGATCGGCGAACGGGTGTGCTCGGCCACCCACAGCGGCAGCACGGTGATCAGGATCGCGTCGTGCAGGAACAGCACGCCGTTCGCCGCCGTGGCCGCCACGAACCGCCAGTCGCGGATCGGCGGGACGACCGCCTTCGGGTGCTCGCCCTCCGTGGTGTCCTTGGGCACCGCCGGGCCGACCTTGGGCAGCAGCCAGACGAGGGCGAACACCACAAGGAAACTGAACGCGTTACCGATGAACAGCCATTGAAAGGCCGCCTTCGACCCGGTGGTGAGGGCGATGCCGGCAAGCGAGAACCCGACGGTGAAGCCGAGATTGCGCAGGGACCGAATGAATCCCATGGTGCGGTTGCGTTCGGATCCGGTGATCAGGCGGCCCACCAGGGCCTGGTTCAGGGGCTGTCCGGCCCGGTCCATGATGTAGAGCAGGCTGGCCGTCACCACGAATTCCGCGAATCCCTCGACCCGCAGATAGGCCAGGTAGCCGACGGCCCGCCACAGGCAGACCACCAGGATGACGTTCCTCGGGCCGAATCGGTCCGCGAGCATACCCATCGGCACGGTGGTGGCGAGTCCGACAACTCCTGCGATCGCCAGGCCCATGCCGAGTTGTATCTCGCTGAGGCCGGCGAAGCGCGTGAAGTACAGGGCGGAGCCCGCCAGGAACATGCCGGTGCCCATGGAGCCGATCAACGCGTTCACCGCGATGATCCGGGACTCCCGGGTGGCGGGCAGCGCCCCGGTCAACCGGGCTCGCCACGACTTCTGTTCGGTCATCTTCTCTTCCCCCTCGGGAGCGGTCAGAACTGCCCGGCGACGGCTGGTGTCGCCGGTCCGTCCCATGCGCTGCACCAGTGGTGCACCAGTGCGGCCCAGGTGTCGGCCGCCCCGGACGGCAGATAGGTTCTCCGGATCTGCTGCGGGTCCGCGGTCCAGGGCGAGGCGGGCGAGCGGACCGTTCCGAACGCCAGGACGTCCTCGGGAAGGTGCGGTTGGACGGGCACGCCGCCGTAGGGGTAGGCGAACAGCCGGGCCGGACCCGGCCCGTACCGCTCGCGGATGTCGTCGAGCGACCCTCGGGTCTGGACCCTGCCTTCGGTCGCGGGAATGCGGTCGAGGTGAGGGTGAGTACGGGTGTGGGCACCGATCAGGTGTCCCTCCCCCGCCAGCCGGTCGCATGCCTGATAGGTCAGGAAGTCCTCGCGCGGACGGGTGCTGCGCTGCCCCAGCAGGCCGGTGCAGACGAAGAACACCGCCCGGACGCCGAGGCGGTCCAGGATGTCGCGCGCATGGGTCGCGTTGTCCCGGTAGCCGTCGTCGAAGGTGACGAGCACCGTGGGACGCTCTGGCCGGCGAGGACCTCCGTCGGCGAGCAGGTCCGCCGGGTCGTACGGGTCGAACCGCTCAAGCACCTGCTCCAGGCCCCGTTCGAACTCCTCCGGGGACAGAGCGGTGTAATGCCGCACGTCCGGGTGCACATGGTGGAAGTAGAGGACCAACGGCCATCCGGGCGCACTGCCGGTCGCGGGCTGGTACTCGGCCGGGATGCCGGGGACCAGTGGTGGTGCCGTGGTCATCGGGCACCGCCGTCCGCGAGCCGGTCGGTGTGCGGTTGCCGCGCGACCGAAAGGGCACGGGGCACGGCGGAGGGGTCCAGGGCCTGCCGCATCACACGGTCGACGCAACCGGCCAGCTCGTCGATACGGTCGGCGCTCCAGTGGACGGTGGAGTACTTGAAGCTCATCTCCAGCCGCCCGTCGACGATGTCCCCCTCGGCCATGAGCAGGTAGCGCTCCTGCTGGAGCGGCGAGCGGTGAGCGCCGAAGCTCTCCTGCGCGGGGCGCAGCACCGTGCCGGGTGCGCGCTGTTCCATCCGCAGGAGGTGCCCGCGGAAATTCAGCCGGACCCGGGGGCGCGGGCACGCCGCGAGCGCCGCAAGTTCCGCAGGGTCGGGCGACAGGAAGCGCAATGCGTCGAATCCGTAGCGGCGTTCGGGCAGCGCGGCAGGTCCGTCGAGAGCGGCGACGAGCGCGGACATGCCTTCGCCCTCCCAGCACAGGACAGCCGGGTAGGTGCTCTGGACGTAGCCGACCGTGCGGGACAGGTCGAGGTCGCCCGGGGACACGTCACGGCTGTGCGCGTAGACGTCGACGCCGTGCACAGGCTCTCCTGTCCACGCCGCCAGACCGCCGACGAGGCAGCCGAGCGCGAAGTCGTGCGGGGCGATGCCGGCGGCGGGTAGGCGGTGGGTCACCGTTCGGGTGGCCTCCACGGGCAGCCGGAATCGGTGGGTGCGCAGGGTGGGCAGCGGGGCGGGTCCCTCCGCGTCGGGACGCAGCACTGCGAACTCGCGGGTGTGCGCCACCCACTTGGCGGCGTCCGCACGTGCTTGCGCGGTGTGCACCCAGTCCCGCAGCGCGGCGCCGATGGCCCGAGGTCCTGTCGCGGTGGCTCCCGGCCGACCGTCGCCCAGCAGCAGTTCGAGGTCGTCGACGAGCAGGCCCATCGAAACGCCGTCGAGGACGAAGTGGTGCACGGTCAGCAGCAGTCGGGCACCGGCCTCTGCGCACTCCGCGTACAGCAGTCCGAAGACCCGGCCCTCCGCGAGGGACATCGACGTCTGGGCCGTGGCCAGTGCCCCCTCCAGCCGGGCGGTGCGTTCCGGTGGTACGAACGCGGCCAGGTCGACGGTGCGGACGGCGTCCGCGGGATCAGTCTCCTTCAGTACGACCGTACCGTCCTCGCACAGGGCCGTGCGCAGCGCAGGGTGACGTCGCTGCAGCGCCTCGGCAACCCGGACGAGACGGCGGGTGGAAAGCCCGGAGTCGGTCGTGAACAGGGCGTTCAGACAGAAGTGGTCGCGTTCGGGCAGGTCGCCGTCGTGCAGCCAGCGGTGCTGGGCGGGCAGCAGGGCGAGCGGGCCGGCCGGCTCCTCCTCGACGGTGTCAGGCGCGTCGCGGTGCTCCGCCCTGGCGACGGCGGCGCGGGCGGTGCGTCCGACGAGCAGGTCGGCAGGGTGCATGGAGGTGCCCTGCGCCCTCAGTTGCGCGCAGACACGCAGGGCCATGAGGGAGTCGCCGCCCTGGGCGAGGAAGTCGTCGTCGGGGCCGAGCTGCGGCGCGAGCAGCAGACCGCGGAGCAGGACGAGGACCCTCTCCAGCGGCTCCTGTGCCTCAACGGGGCCGTCCGGGGCGTTCGTCGTGCCGGCGGCGAGGGCTGTTGCGGCGGCCTCGGCAGCCGCCCGGCGGTCGGTCTTGCCGGAGGTGGTCAGGGGCAGCCGGTCGAGTACCGCGATGCGGCCCGGCACCAGGTAGGCGGGGACCCGGCGCCGCAGGTGCTCCCGGACCGCCCGGGGGTCGGGGCCGGACGCGTTGCGGGCCACGGCGGCAGCGAGCACGTTTCCGCCGGCGCCGTCGTCGAGGGTGAACGCGGTCGCGGAGGTGATACCGGGGGTGTCGAGCAGATGGCGGTCGACCTCGTCGAGCTCGATGCGGTGGCCGCGCACCTTCACCTGGTTGTCGACGCGGCCCAGGAACTCGATGCCGCCGTCCTCCCGGCGCACCACCATGTCGCCGGTGCGGTACATCCGGGCCCCGGGGTCCGCCGCGTACGGGTCCGGCACGAATCGCTCCCGGGTCCTCGCGGCGTCGTACAGATAGCCTGTCGCAAGCAGTGCGCCGCCGATCCACAGTTCCCCCGGCTCGCCGTGGGCGACTGGGCGGTGGTCCTCGTCGAGCACTCGTGCCACGCGGTCGCCGACCGGCTTGCCGATGGGTAGACCGGCCGTTCCCGGCACGTCGTCGCCGGGAGACAGCACCAGTGCCGTCGCTGTGATCACTGTCTCGGTGGGGCCGTACCCGTTCACGAGCACGGTGTGCGCGAGAGGGGTGCGGCGGTGGGCACGGGCGTCGGCGGTGGTGGCGTTCTCCCCGCCGACGACGACCGTACGGACCCCGGCGAAGGACGGTCCGTCGGCGCCATCGAGCTCCACGCAGAGCATGCGCCAGTAGGCGGTGGGGAGTTGCAGGACCGTCACCCCCAGCTCCGCGGCGAAGGCCGCCAGTTGCGCGGTGTCGGGGGTACTGTCCGCGCCGTGGAACGCGAGGGTTCCCCCGGCGACGAGAGTCGGCCAGATCTCCTCCTGGGCGACGTCGAATCCGAGGCTCGCGAACTGCAGCACCGTGCTGTGCGGCCCGAGTGCGAACAGGTCGACGGACGCGGTGACGTGACCGGCCAGCGCCCGGTGTCCCACCAGGACACCCTTGGGTGCCCCGGTGGATCCCGACGTGTAGACGACGTATGCGCCCGGGTCGTCGAGCGGGGTGGATCCGTCGGCGGGGTCCGCCGGGGACGTGGTGGTCGTCCGTTCCGCGGGAACCTCCAGGAGTTCCGTCTCTTTGTCGAGGACCACGACGGCTCGGCTGTGGTCGAGGATGTGCGCGAGACGTTCCGCGGGGGTCCGTGTGTCGACGGGCACGAACGCGGCGCCCGCGAGCCACGTCGCGAGCATCGCGACGACCGCCTCCGGGCCGGCGGGCATACGCACGGCGACCGTGTCGCCGCGCCGTACACCACGGGTCGCCAGGGCCTGCGCGGCCTGTTCGGCACAACTCCACAATTGTCGGTAGGTCACCGTGTCGTCCGGTGTCCGCAGGGCGACGGCCGCGGGGCGAGCAGCCGCGTGGGCCCGAATCAGTCTCAGGATTGCGGGGTGGCCGGTCATGCGGACTCGCCCTTTGCGGTCGTGCCGGGCCCGCTGGGGTCGAGGACGAGCCGTGCGTGGGTCAGCAGTTCGGTGTCGTACATCCGGTGCCTCTGCACGACGATCGTCAGGTCTGCTGCGGCGAGGTCGGCCACCAGGTCCCGTCCGGCGGGCACGGGTCGGCTGCGTGCGGAGAACGTGCTCACATACGGGTCGTGGAACATCACCTCGGCTCCCGCGCCCAGCAGTTCGACGGCGAGCGGCTCGGCCGGCGAGTGCCGGGTGTCGGCGACGTCCGGCTTGTAGGTGACGCCCAACAGCAGAACCCTGGACCCGCGGACAGCAACGTTGTTCGCGGCAAGGAGTTCCTGCGCGCGCGAAGCGACCCAGACAGGAATCGAATCGTTGATCCGCTGCGCCTGCTCGGCCATCCGGAACGGCACCCCGGCCTGCGTGGCTCGGTGGACGAGGTACAGCGGGTCGACCGGAATGCAGTGGCCGCCCACACCCGCGCCAGGACGGAACGGGGTGAAGCCGAAGGGCTTGGTGGCGGCAGCGGCGATCGTGTCCCAGACGTCGACCCCCAGGCGGTGACAGATCTGAGCGAACTCGTTGACCAACGCCAGGTTCACCTGGCGGTAGGTGTTTTCGAGAATCTTCGCGGCCTCGGCCTCACGACTGGAGCGGGTGACGTGCACCCGCTCCGTGAGCCCGGCGTAGAACGCGGCGGCGCGAGCGCCGCACTTCTCCGTCAGGCCACCGACCACCTTCGGCGTGTTGTGGAAGCCGTACCGGGTGTTGCCCGGGTCCACCCGCTCCGGCGAGAAGGCAAGGTGGAAGTCCACGCCTGCGGTGAGACCGGACCCCTCCAGAATCTCGCGGATGACGCCGTCGGTGGTTCCTGGGTAAGTGGTGGACTCGATGATCACCAGTTGTCCGGCCGTCAGATGTTGGCGGACCGTGCGTACCGCGGAGAGCAGCGGCTCCAGGTCCGGCACACCGTGGGTGTCCACCGGCGTGGGAACGCAGAGGGCGACGACGGAGCACTCCCGGAGGAACGCGGGATCAGTGGTGGCGTCCAGGAGCGGCGCCACGGATTCCAGCTCGGCACGGGTGACTGTGTCGACGGGCGTGCGGCCGATGTTGACCTGCGCCACGAGGAAGTCGCTGAGGTCGAGTCCGCGGGTGCGGTGTCCACCCGCCGCCGCGGCTACGGCGAGGGGGAGCCCCGCGTAACCGATCCCCACGACGGCGACGTCGACCGTCCGGTCATGGTGCGCGGTTGGAACGAGGTCGGTGAGGACGGGCCGAAGCGGCCCGGGCGGTGCGGCGGCAATGACATCCATCGGACTCTCCTGGTGCGCGATCTGGGCGATGAAGGGTAGGGCGGCAGCGCCCTACCACCAGCCGTTGTCGCCCTGAGGCAGCGGCTGGATCGTCGTCCCCGAAACCGACGCGAGAACCCGGTCGTGCGCGGTGGCCGTGTCGGCCGTGACGGCGTGCACCGTGAGGGCCGTGACGAACAAGGAGGAGCAGAGGAGAGCTCTACAGACGAAGGCGCGGAGCGTTATAGACATGCGTGTCCCCCGATGGACTATGACGAGTGCGGAATCCGGCGGAGCGGAAGCGGCGACGCCCTCCCGTCCTGCTGGCAGACCCATGCTGCTGTCGTGCCACCTCAGGGTTCAAGCCGTGCCGACGGCGACGTCCGGTCATGGCGACAAGACGTCAGAGCCCGCCTCCGTCTCAGCATGCGAGATGAAACGGAAGAAGATTTTCCCCTTCCTCGCAGTGGCACGTAGAACCCGCCGTTGAGCCGCCGCCGAGCGGTCCCACGGCTTTGGATCCGTCAGGACTCCCGGCTCAGTGCAGAAGCCCCAATTCAGCGACACGCAGGGCCGCCTGGAAACGGGTCTGGACACCGAGCCGGTCCAGCAGACCCGTCATGAAGCGGCTCAACGTGCGGGGGGAGATGCCAAGATGACGAGCGATCACTTCGTCCTTGACACCGTCGGCGAGCATGCGCAGGACGGCGAGCTCCTGGGAGTCGAGTTCTCCTCCGCGGGCGTCCCCGGCCGTGGCCGGACGAATGGGCACCGAAGTGTGCCAGCAGTAGTCGTACAGCGCGTGCAGTGACCTCACCAGCGTATGCCCATGGACGGCGAAGGCCCCCTCACTGCTGTCCTGCGGATTGATGGGCAGCACGGCGAGATCGTCGTCGAAGAGGATCATCCTCAGGGGCAGATAGTCCGCGCTGCGCACCTCGCGCAGCACCCGCTCGGCATCCGCCAGATACGCTGCCATGTACGGGATTTCGGTCGTCCGTCGGGAGTAGAGCGTCTCCACCCGTATGCCCCTGCTCTCCATCTCCTTGTCGCGCAGCAGCATGTCGTCCATGAGCTCCTCCGGCGGAGGCCCGCCGGGGTGCATCGACCGCATGGACACATTGCACGTACTGCCCGCGTCATCAAGGAAGGTGTTGACGAGAGCCGCCGTCGGCAGCGTCTCGACTTCGACCGCCTCGCGCCGCTCGTCACGCAATCGCGGATAGTCGCCGATCAGCGAGGCGATGGCTCCGCGGATTCTGGACACATGCTGCATGTGCGCCTGGGCCTGGCGCTCTTCGGCGGAGAACAACCGCGTCAGCGCGGCCTCCGGCGTGACGGTCACGTAGCCGCACGGTGAGGAGGACGCAGGAGCCAGCAGGCCGATGGCACAGAGCGCGTCGCACGCTTGATCCGCCTCGGCGAGGGAGCAGCGCACCTCGGCCGCGAGTTGTTCGAGTGACCAGGCTGGATTCCGGTAGATCAGCCCGTAAAGTCGCCGACGCAACCGCTCGGTCTCCTCGTTCACGCATCCCCCTCAAGTCGTCCTCGTTCCTCACCATGATGGCGGGAGACACATCCTCCACCTCGGCTCGTCACGAGGCCACGGCTTTGCAGCCCGCGGGGATTCCGACCGGTGACCCGCCCCGGGGGCGGGTACTGCCGACCGCCAGGCAGCCGGGAACGACCGGCCGACGGCCGATCCGGGCGACGCACAAGGCGCCCAGTCCCATGTCGACCGCAGCTCGCGCGGATCGGTGACCGTGCCTGGAGCGAAGCCCCGGATGCGGCCGGCGAGCGTTTGCTCCCGCACCTCGGCGGGGGCACGCGCGAGAAGTACCGGACCGAGGCCCGTGGCCGTGCCCGCGAGCTCGCGCGGTTCACATCAAGGAGGTCGCGGACGTGGGGCCACCGACAGCTGCGGTACTCGGTTGGGCGCGGCTGTTCCTGGGTCAGTTCGTCGGCCGCAGCGGCTGCGCACCGATGCACCAGATCTCGCGGAGAGGACGCAGGGGGTCGGAGTCGTTGCGCGGTGGGGTGTCCCAGATGCGGGTTTTAGGGTGGGGTGTGCTGTACGGCGGCCAGTGGGTGCCGGGGTCCAGCGGGCGGCGGCCGGCAGAGCCGGTCTCCGCCCTGACGAGGTCCTGGCGCAGCTTGCCGAGCGGGTCGTGGTGGGCGAGGACGGCACCGTCTCCGTACCACCGTTCACGCCCACCAGGTGACTGTCCGCGACCGTCGCGGACCTTGCCGGACTTCACTGGATATTCGGAGCTGGCGAGACAGTAGTCGATGATCGTCAGCAGGGCACTTTTGCCGCGGCGAGAGTCACCGGTGACGATGTTGAGGCCTCCGGGCGTGAAGGGCACCGTGTGTACTTGGCCGGGTTGCTTTCCATAGATGGTGACCGCGCGGATCTGAAAGGTCACGGCTGGACTCCCAGGAGGGTAAGGACGGTACCGAAGCTGCCCGTGCTGGGCAGCCAGCGCCCGAGCATGAGGGCTGCCTGCTGGATGGCTCTGGTCTGCTGCGTACAAGGTTTCCCGCACACCTGGTGGTGGGGCCAGGCCCAGGGGTTCGACCGCGGGGACATGTGCGTCGCCTTCGCCGGGGGTCTGCTCGGCCGAGGACTGTTGACCCTGCCAGTCGGCGGCGTAGTAGTCAGTACCGCAACAGCATGATCAGCTTGCTTCCGCCCGTCGCGAGGGTACAAGGCGGCGAACGTGACGGCCGGTGGACGATAAAGGCCCGCAGCCACCGCTATCGGGTCCGGCTCATGGGTGAGGCAAGCGGCAGTCAGCCCCGGAGGCTGCCGATCCCGCTGCTGGAGCCGCACCGGTTCGCCTACTCGACACAGCATCTGGCCGGGAACCTTCAGCTGGAGATCTTCCGCGACGGAAAGCCGTACTACGCCGGACAGTCAACGCTGGCCAGCCTGGAAGCCGGTTCAATTGGCGCCCGGTGAGTCCGGTTTCGCCAGATGATTTAGCGGCGGATCGCGCTGCCTGCCCTTCGTGGCCGATGTGATCGGCGCGGTCGATGGTGGCGGCACAACGGCGCGCCTGCGGGCGGGAGTTGGGCTTGGCACCAACGACGGATCTGCTGGGCGACGCCGCTGGCGAAACCCGGTCGCGCGCCGCCGCGGACCTCGTGCGCTCCTTCGCGGGCGGGGCGTGCGAAGGCGGCTTGAGCCGCACGGCTATGGCAGCCGGGCGGACCTGATCCCCAGGTCCGCCCGGCAGCCGGGCCGGTGTTCTGTTGAGCTGCGGCTCAGCTCCGGGCCGACCGCGGCACCGAAGGCTCGGTACCGGCGCGCCCGCACACCGAGGCCGCGACCCCGGCGGCGAAGGCGAGCGTCTCCCGCACCTGCTCCTGGCTGAGCGCCGGGGCGGCTCCCACCCGGTGCGCGCCCGAGGTGATGAGGGCGCTGAGCACGGCTGCCGTGAAGGCGTCCCCGGCGCCGATGGTGTTCACCACGTCCACCGGGACCGCGGGCACCGAGACCGGGGGTCCGGTCGGCGGGTACGCCGTGCTGCCGGCGGCGCCGCGGGTCAGCACCACCAGACGGCCGCCCGCGGCCAGTGACCGGCAGGTGGCCTCCGGTTCGGCGTCCGGCCACAGCCGGGCCAGGTCCTCGTCGCTGGCCTTGACGACATGCGCCAGGTCGCACAGTTCACGCAGCCGGGCGTGGCCGTGGTCCGGGCCCAGCGTGCGGTCCTGGCGGACATTGGGGTCGACGACGAGCAGCGAGCTCTCGGCCGCCGCGCGGGCGGTCGCCGCCACCGCGTCGGCCGCCGGTGCGACGACGGCGGCGAGCCCTCCGACGTACACCGCCGCGAAACGGGAGACCTCAGCGGTCCGTTCGGGCAGCTCGAACGTGGCGGTGTCCTGGAGGTGGAAGTGGTAGCCGGTGCCGTGCGCGCCCGGGTCGGCGACCGCCAGGGCGGTGGGGTGCGTGGAGCGCGCGGTAAGCGCCAGGCCGACGCCCGCCGCCTCCAGCCGCGCCTCGATGGTGCGCGCGAACCCGTCGGCGCCGAGCCCCCCGGCGAAGGAGACCGGGGTCCCCAGCCGGGCCAGCGCGACGGCGACGTTGGACGGCGCCCCGCCGGGCTGGGCGCGCAGCAGGTCGGCCGCGTCCTCGGCGTCCGGCCCCGGCGGCGCGGGGACCAGGTCGATGAGGGCCTCGCCCATCACCAGGACGGCGTCGGGGCCGCCGGTCACGGCTGGACCACGATCTTGCGGCCCTGGCCCGACTTGAACTGGTCGATGGCCTGCGGGTACTGCTCCAGCGGCAGCCGGTCGCTGATGAACACCGCCGGGTCGAGGACTCCGGCGGCGAACAGCGCGGCGGCCCGCTCGAAGCTGTGCAGGACCGCCATGGAACCGGCGATGGTGATCTCCTGGTTGTAGATCCGGTACGGCTCGATGACCGCCGTCGTGGCGTAGTCCGCGACACCGAACTGCAGGAACGTGCCGCCCTTGGCGACGCGGCCGATGCCGTCCTGGATGGCCCGCGCGTTGCCGGTCGCGTCGATGACGACGTCCCAGCCGCGCGGCCGGTCCAGTTCGTCCGCGGCGGCGCCCGACCGGGAGCAGCCGAGCAGGTCCGCGGTGGCGAGCCGGTCCGGGTTGACGTCGAGAACGTCGACGGCCGCCGCTCCGGTGCGTTTGGCGAGCTCCAGCATCATGAGGCCCATCGTTCCCGAGCCGTAGATCAGCACCTCGGCGCCGAGGTTGCCGCGCAGGACGTCGTAGCCGCGTACGGCGCACGACAGCGGCTCGATCAGCGCCGCGTCCCTGACGTCGATGTGCTCGGGCAGCCGTACGCAGTTGGCGACGGGCGCCACCGCGAACTCGGCCGCGCCGCCGGCCACGGTCACGCCGATGGCCGCCCACCGGTCGCAGAGGTTGCCGCGACCGGAACGGCAGTAGCGGCATTCGTGGCAGTGCAGGGAGGGGTCGACCGCGACCCGGTCACCCACGGCCAGTTCGGTCACGTCCGCGCCGACGCCGACGATCTCACCGGCGAACTCGTGCCCGGGGACGATCGGCAGGGTGGGCGCGAACTCGCCCTGCAGGATGTGCAGATCGGTACCGCACAGCCCGCAGGAGGCGACCTTCACGACGACCTCACGGCGGCCGGGCGTCGGGTCCGGGACGGTCGTGACGGACACCTTGCCGGGGGCTTCGACGATCGCTGCCCTCATTTCACAGCTCCAAGCGACAGGCCCTGGACGAGTTTGTCCTGGGCGGCGAAACCGGCGGCGAGCACCGGCAGGGAAACGACGACGGAGGCGGCGCACAGCTGGGCGAGGAACAGGCCCTGGCTGGTGACGAAGCCCGTCAGGTAGACGGGGGCGGTCTGGGCGACCACCCCGGTGAGGACCCGGGCGAAGAGCAGTTCGTTCCAGCTGAAGATGAAGCAGATCAGCGCGGTGGCGGCGATCCCGGGGGCCGCGATCGGTGCCACCACCCGGAAGAGGATCGCCGGCAGCCGGGCGCCGTCCATCTGCGCGGCCTCGATGATGGACACCGGCACGTCGGCGAGGAAGGACTGCATCATCCACACCGCGATCGGCAGGTTCATCGAGGTGTAGAGGATGACGAGCAGCCAGACGTTGTCCAGCATCCCGACGTTCTTGGCGAACAGATAGACGGGCAGCAGTCCGGCGACGACCGGCAGCATCTTGGTGGACAGGAAGAAGAACATCACGTCGGTCCACTTGCGGACCCGCCTGATGGACAGCGCGTACGCCGCGGGCAGCGCCAGGACCAGCACGAAGAGCGTGGAGAAGAGGCTGGCCGTGACGGAGTTGATCAGCGGCGGCCAGGGGCTGGCGCCGGCGCTGAAGAACTCCCGGTAGCCGTCGAGCGTCAGCGGCGCCAGGATCGACGGCGGGTTGGTCGCCGCGTCCGGCTCCGAGTGCAGCGAGGTGAGCAGCATCCACAGCGCGGGCAGGCAGAAGGCGATGCCCGCCACCCAGGCCAGCAGGCCGAGTGCGCCGGAGCGCCGGTTGCCGCGGCGCGCGGTGGGCGCGAGGACGCGTGGGGTCACGGTGGGGGCGGGTGGGGCGGCCGGGGCGGTCATGCGCGGTTCGCCTCCTCGTTGAAGAGAGACGAGACGACGCGCAGCGCGAAGGTGGCGATCACGATCGTGCCGAGCACGACGACGACTCCCGCGGCTGACGCCAGCCCGTACTCGTGGGCCTGGTAGAAGGTCTGGTAGATGGTGTACGGGAGGTTGGCGGTGCCGAGTCCGCCCGAGGTGATGGTGAACACGGCGTCGAAGTTCTGGACGATGTAGACGGAGCCCAGCAGGATGCCCAGTTCGAGGTAGCGGCGCAGGTGGGGCAGTGTCAGATAGCGGAAGATCTGCCAGGGGCTCGCGCCGTCCAGCCGGGCCGCCTCCATCATGTCGACGGGCCTGCTCTGCAGCCCGGCGAGCAGGATCAGCATCATGAACGGCGTCCACTGCCAGATGAGGGCGATTTCCACCGCGGCCAGCGGCATCTGCGACGTCCACTCCGGCTGGGCCGGTGAGGAGTCGCCGAAGATCCCGGCGATCCACGCCCAGGCCCCGTTGAGGAGCCCGTACTCCGGGTTGTACAGGGCGTGCTTCCACAGCAGTGCGGCGGAGACGGGCACGATCAGGAAGGGCGTGATGAGCAGGGTGCGCACGAAGCCCCGGCCGAAGAAGGTCCGGTCGAGCAGCAGTGCCAGGAGCAGTCCCGCCACCACGCTGACGATCACCACGGTGACGGTGAGCAGCACGGTGGTGAGCACCGATTCGCGCAGCGCCGCGTCGGTCGCCACCGACTGGTAGTTGGACAGTCCGGTGAAGGCCCGGTCGTCGGGGTCGAGCGAGTTCCAGTCGAAGAGCGAGATCACCAGCGTGGCCACGAAGGGCAGTTGGGTGACGACGATCAGGAAGATCAGGGCGGGCATGAGGGGGGCGCGGGTCGCCCAGGCGCGGGCCCGCCGGGACCGGACACGGACGGGCGCGGCCGGGTCGGTGGAGCGCGCGGGGCGCGCGGGTGCTTGCGGCGGCGTGCCGACGGGGGCGCTCATCGGTACTCCTCGGCGACCTTCTCGGCCAGTTTCTGCGAGGCGCGCAGGGCCTGGTCCACCGATTGGTGTCCCGCGATGGCCTCGCTGATCTCCTGGGCGACCTTGGTGCCGAGGTCGGTGAACTCGGGCACGCCGACGAACTGGATGCCGGCCGTGGGGCGGGGCTGGACGCCGGGATCGCGCGGCTGGGCGCTCGCTATCGCCTGGTGGGTGACCTCGGCGAAGGCCGAAGCGGCCTTGCGGTACTCGGGGTGGGCGTAGGTCGAGGCCCGTTTGCCGGCCGGCACATTGGCCCAGCCCGCCTGCTGCCCCGCCAGCGTCTCGTACTCCTTGCCGGACGCCCAGGAGATGAACTCCCATGCCTTGTCGTGCTTCTTGGACGCCTCCTGCATGCCCCACGCCCAGGTGTAGAGCCAGCCGGAGCTCTCGGTCCTGTCCACGGGCGCCGGTACGTAGCCGATCTTCCCCTTGACCGGTGAGCCCTCGGCCTCCAGCGATCCGGCGCCCGCGGTGGCGTCGTACCACATCGCCGACTTGCCCTGCGTCATGTTGTTGAGGCACTCGGCGTAGCCGGCCTGCGCCGCCCCGGCCTCGCCGTGTTCGCGCACGAGGTCGACGTAGAACTTGGTGGCCTTCTTGAACTCCGGTGCGGTCAGGCGCGGTTCCCAGTCCTCGGTGAACCAGGTGCCGCCCATGGTGTTGACGACCGTGGTGAGCGGTGCGATGACCTCGCCCCAGCCGGGCAGGCCGCGCAGGCAGATGCCCTTCATCCCGCTCTGCGCGCCGTCCGCCTCGGCCGCGAGGTCGGCGACCTGCTGCCAGGTGGGTTTCGGCGGCATTTCCAGTCCCTTCTCGGCGAAGACGTCCTTGCGGTACATCAGGAAGGAGGACTCGCCGTAGAAGGGCTCGGCGTAGAGCTTGCCGTCCTCGGCGGTGAGCGAGTCGCGCAGGGGCTTGAGGATGTCGTCCTGGTCGAAGGCGGTGTCCTGGGCGGCGTAGTCGTCGAGTTGGCGCAGCCAACCGTTCTTCGCGAAGAACGGCACTTCGAAGTTGCTGATGGTGGCCACGTCGTACTGGCCCGCCTGGTTGGAGAAGTCCTGGCTGATCTTGTCGCGTACGTCGTTCTCTGGCAGCACCGTGAAGTTGACCTTGATACCGGTCTCCTTGGTGAAGTGCTCGGCGGTGAGCTTCTGCAACTCGACCATCTGCGGGTTGTTCACCATGAGTACGTTCAGGGCGTCACCGCCGCCGAAGGAGGTGCCGCCGGCTCCGGCGCACCCGGCGACGAGCGTCATCACCGCCACGACGGCTGTGCCCGCGCCGACACGCGCGCCTGGGCCGCGTGGTCGTTGCTTGAGGTGCATGGGTTCTCCCGGTGGTTGGGCATGGCGGACCGGCCCCCGGCGGTCGGGGGCACAGTCCGGTGGGGGGACGTGAGGGGGGCGCAGGTTCAGACGCGGATGACCTGCGGGCCCAGGAGCGAGTAGCGCTGCGCCTCCGCCGAGGGCAGCCCCGCGTCGGTGACGATCGCCTCGAAGTCGCCGACCTCGGCGTACCGGCAGAAGCTCACCGCGCCGAATTTCGTGTGGACGCCGACGAACACCCGCCTGCGCGCGCTGCGCATGGCCTGCGCCTTGACTTCGCCGACGGCCGGGTCGGGGGTTGTCAGACCGTATTCGCGCGAGATCCCGTTCGCGCCGACGTACGCCAGGTCGATGACGAAGTCGGCGAGCATCTTGGTCGCCCAGTGGTCGACGGTGGCCATGGTGGAGCCGCGGACCCGGCCGCCGAGCAGCAGCACGCTGACCTTCTCCGCGTCGGCCAGCACCGTCGCCACGGCGAGCGAGGCGGTCACCACCGTCAACGGCCGGTCGCGCGGCAGTGCCTCGGCCACGAGCTGCGGGGTGAAGCCCTCGTCGATGAACACGGTCTCCGCGTCACCGAGCAGTTCGGCCGCGGCCGCCCCGATCCGTGACTTCTGCGGCACCAGGCGGGTGATGCGGGTGGCGAGGGTGGTCTCGAACCCGGCGCTCTCCACCGGATAGGCGCCGCCGTGCGTGCGCCGCACCAGGCCGTGTTCCTCCAGTGCGCGAAGGTCGCGGCGGACGGTCTCCCTGGCCACCATCAGCTCCACGGCCAGCGCGGTCACGCCGACCGATCCGTCGCGTCTGGCAACCTCCAGGATGGCCCGTCGGCGTTCGTCGGTGTCCACGACCCACACTTCCCTGTTTCTTCTGCTGCCCGTTGATGCGGCCCGGCGTCCGTTCGGGCCCGTGCGTCGTTTGTACAAGGAGGCGACCCGCCGCGACCAGCGTCTTTGCCAGACGTACTGCGCCCGTTCGTGCCCGCTTCGCCAATATCGTCGTCGCTGGTCACCTGGGCGGTCGTGCGACGGGCCGCCGCCGGTGCTGCCCGGTTGGGCGCCTCGGCGTGCCCGTTTGGTGCCCGATGCGATGCGGGCGCCGGTACGCGGCGCGGGAATCGGGGCCGGCGCGGCTGACTTGACGACGTAGGGGACGGCCCGTGCACGGCGGGAGCGCCCGGTCCGTATTGCTACCGGTCATCCCGTCTGGTCCTTGACGCACCCGACGGGACCTGGAAGCACGGGAATGACCGGTAGAGCCCGGATCGCCGCATCGGGACACAAGGAGGGCCCGGCTCGGGCAACCGGGCGGTGAACGAGGCTGGTTGCGTCCTTCTGCCGGACCGTCACCTCCGGCAGACATAGGGCTCCGGGTCCCGGTGGAGTCGCCGGAACGCCTCCGCCACGTTCTCCAGCCACGTCAACTCGTCCCAGAAGTCCGCCTCCGCCTGCGCCGTGCCGTGCGCGTAGGGCTGAAGTGCCCGCTGCCCGTCCCGAATCTCGATCAGGATGCGGTAGAGGCGGGTCCGGAGATCGCGGATCCATACCCGGCCGGGGCCCTCGTGGACCGGTGCACGCCGGGTTCCAAGGTGCACGTCCTGTCCGACGCGGACGGACTGCCTCCACGCGTCGGGCTCTCCGCGGCCAACACTCTCTCGGGCTCGCCGCAGCAATCTGCTGCTACAAACGCTTCCTCCAACCGACCATGAGGACTCCGCCCAAGGGCGAAATACCGCGCACTGCGCCCCGACCGCCGCCGCACCCCCGGGAAACACAGGTCGATGCGGGCACGAGAACCACAAGCAGAGACACCCAAACTCACATGGCAGCCATTCCATTGAGACACCGGGCGCCACAAATTTGGCCATCGCCCCCAATTACCGAGGAAGCCCCGGCTTCCCTATCGCAGGTACACGTGAACAGGCGAAGCAGAAGTCTCGTCGCAGCAGAACGATATGAAACAACGGATTCACGGATGGTTTCTCGGGCCCGCTTCCCGCAGGACGCACCACCGGTAACACCGATTTCGCGAAAGCCACAGCAAGCGGGCAACCTCGCCGCGCAAACGGTCACACAAGGAGCTATCTCCGTGCAATGGCCAACCAAATGCGTGGGTAGCGGGCCGAAAGAGCGGACCGGGAGTGCGGGCGGAACGCAGGAACCCGCCGGACCGTGGTCTTTTCCACGATCCGGCGGGTTCCTGCGTGTGCTGCCCTCGGAGGGCGTGGCCGTTGGCGGTCGGCTACGCCCGCGCCGCTACTTGACGAAGTCCTCGACGACCTTGGGCGGCCAGGTACCGACGTTGAGGACGCCCATGGAGTAGGCGCGGGAGACCAGGGCGGCCCGGTTGGGCACCCTGAGCTTCCGGAGCAGCCCGGTGACGTGGTACTCGACTCCCTGCCGGCTCAGGTAGAGCCTGGAAGCCAGGGGAATAGTGGACTGACCTGCGGCGATGCCTTCGAGTATGCGGGCGTCGATCTCGGAGAGGATCTTCTTGCGATGGGTCACGACGCCCGCGTCCTGCCCCTCGTCCGAGGAGCGCATGAGCACCAGGATCGCGGCCACGTCGGGGGTGTCCCCGCTCACGGCCGCGGCGGTGAGCGTTCCGGCGAAGGCGGAGTCCTCCGGCCCCACCGCCACCACGTGCGAGGCGAACCGCTGGCGCTTGCCCTCCACGAGCCGGGAGAACTGGCGCATCAGCGGCTGCTGGACACTGGGGTGCACCAGGTCGCGGAAGTTGCGGCCGCAGACGTCGGCCGAGGAGTCGCCGAAGCGCCGGAAGAACTCCTCGTTCGCCTGCTGGACGGTGAGTGTGGGATCGAGTGACGCCATGCACAGCCCCGACTGGTCGAAGTGCTGGGCGTGCGCGTACCCGTTCTGGCCGGGTTCGAGGTCACTTATTACGATCTGAGCCGAATCTGCGGGTACAGCAATCACCACGAGCCGCCATCCTTTCGGGTCCCCCGATTCACTGAGAATATTGAACATTTTCCTGCGCGTAGGATAACTCTGCCGGTCGGGCCTCACTCACCCTCATCAAGGGTTATCCGTTACCGAATGGAGAGTAGGTAGTGGCATGGTTGGACGTCAACAAGCCCCCTCTTCGCATAGCTAAAGCTGTGGTCCCAAGCATGGATGGTTCGGTGGTCCGCGAAGGCACCGGGACAGGAAGTGCTCGACATGCCGCATTGGCGGCATCCACCCAATTCGGTCCGACTTGAGGTTCTCTTGAGGTTGGCGGCGGTGAGCCGGGCAGGGCCATGCGAAACAGCAGGTACGGCTTTCTGTAACATGCCGCTAACAGTTGAGCGCGGGAACCTACGCGGGGAGGGTGTCCGCCAGCTCATGGCGGCCCGAGATGCCAAGTTTCCTATAGCAATTCGTCAGATGTTTCTCTACGGCCCGTGAACTCACTCCGAATTCATCCGCAATTTCCTGGTTGGTGAGGCCCCGGCTCACCAGGGTGATCACCTTGCGCTCGCTGCGGGTGAGGATCGCGGTCTTCGGTTCCGTGGGGGCGCCCAGACCGTGTTCCGCCCGCTCGACCAGCCACGGGGCACCGCAGGCCGCCGCGAGGGTGCCCGCCTCGCGCAGCACGACCTCCGCCTCGGGGCCGCTGCCCAGCTGCCGTCCCAGCAGTACGAGCGTCCTGGCGAGTTCGAGCCCGAACGACGAATCGCGCAGGACCGTGACGGCCTCGCGCAGCAGGGGGACGCCCTGGGCGCCCTGCAGCCAGCCCATCAGCCGCAGGGCGCGGCCCAGCGCGGCGGGTGCCCCCCACGAACGGGCCCAGGCGAGTTCCTCCTCGGCGAGCCGCAGCGCGGAACGGGAGTCACCGAGGCGCTGATAGAGACCGATGGCCTGCGGGCGCCAGGGGAAGAGCGCCGAATTGCGCCATCCCGATACGTCCAGTTGCCGACCGCACGCGAGCAGACTCTCCAGCGCCTGCGCCCGCAGGCCCCGCTGGGCGTCCACCGATGCCCGCAGAATCCGCAGCGAGGCCGTCAGGGCCAGACCCGTCGGCCTGCGCCGCCCGGCCCTGGCCAGGACCTGCTCGCTGAGCAACGGATCGCGCAGTTCGAGCACCACAGAGGACAGGATTATCGTGGACACCTCACGCCAGTTGGCGTCGGGCAGCGCCAGAGCGCGCTCGACGTATTCGCGGGCCAGAGTGGGTTTGCTCTGCGAGACCAGGACGAACGCCCGCTCCGCGAAGAGGAGCACCGCGTCGGCACCGGCCGGGTTGCGCCGTCGGTTCCGATGCTCGGTGGAGAGCCAGGTAGCCACGGTCTCCACCGACTCGGCGGCGAACAACGTGGCGACCACCAGGGGAAGCACCGTGTTCGCACACCCCGATGCGACCGGCTCGCGCTCCAGGATCCGGCCGGCCGTGCGAGCCGCCTCGGCCGCCGGCAGGCGGCCGGTGAGGGTGGCGGAGAAGAGCAGCACGGTCATCAGTTCGCGTTCGGCCGCGGAATACACCGGGGGCTCCTGCCCCAGCCCGTGCAGACGCTCCATGGACGAGGCCAGTTCGCCCGGGTTCTCGTGCCCGTAGTGCCGCAGCCGGGCTTCCAGTCGCAGTCCCAGCTCGCGCGTCGGACCGTCCAGTCCGGCGTGCGGGCCGAGTCCCTCGGCGGCCCTGCGCAGCAGCTCGGTGGTGGAGGAGTGCACCGCGCCGAGCAGCGGCGGCGGTATACGCAGGACGGCGACGGCCCGGTCGCGTGCCGTCGCCAGCAGAGGGATGGCCTGCACGACATGGCGCCGGCAGGCCTCGGGGTCGAAGTCCGCCTCAGCGGTGGCCAGTTCGACCAGCAGCCCGGCCCGGGCGTGACCCTGGGCACGGTGGCTGAGCAGCACCCGGCGCAGATAGCGGGCGGCACGCTCGGGCGCGCCCTGCCGTATCGCGGTGGCGGCCGCGGCCCGCAGTACTGTCGTCGCCCAGGGACGACCGATGGCGGTGGTGGCCATCAGGTGGTCGGCGATCTGCTCGGTGGGACGGCCGTTGGTGTACAGCAGGTCCGCGGCGGCGGCGTGCCGCCGCTCGCGCTCGGCCACCGTCAAGGTGGATTCCACGGCGTCCTGCACGACGCGGTGCACGAAGCGCAGTTCGCCTGCGTCGGTGAGCAGTCCCGCCTCGCGCAGCGCGCGCCGCGCTGTGCCCAAGCCGTCTTCGTCCACTCCGGCCAGTTCCCTGATGAGCGCCGGGTCCCCCTGGCCGCCGAAGGCGGAGACCGCCACGGCCACCTCCCGCACCACACGTGGCCGGGTCCGCAGATGGCTCGCCAGCCGCTCCCGGAGCCCTGCGGGCCGCAGGGCGCGCACCCGGTCGGCGTGTTCGTCGGCCACAGTGTGGCCCTGTGCTTCCATGCCCAGCAGAAGCGATGTCAGTAACAGCGGGTTGCCGCGGCTCACCTCATGGCAGGCGCGTACGTACTCCTCGTGTCCGGCCACGCCACACCGTTCGAGGATCATGGCCCGGACGGCGTCGCGCGACAGCGCGGCGGGGCGCAGGGTCCGCGTGGCGTCGACGAGCTGACGCACCAGGGCAGGGTCCGCTCCCTGATCGCCGTCCAGCAGCGTCCAGACGAGCATCACCCGGAGACCCTCCAACTGTCCGGCCAGGCGGGCGAGCCAGCGCAGGGAGGAGGAGTCCGCCCACTGGAGGTCGTCGACGAGGATCAGCAGCGGGGTGTGCTCGCTGACGTCGGCCAGAAGCGAGCGCAGGCCGTGCAGGCATTCCTCGAACGCGGCTGCGGAGGGCGGGTGCACCGTCGGCAGATCGTCGACGCCGGACATCAGCCGGGCCACGCGGTCGGGCCGCCGCGCCCACCGGTTGCGTTCCGTCTCCGTCGCGCCGGACAGCAGACTGTCGAGCAGCTGGCGCACCACGCCGAACGCGAAGTCCCGCTCCATCGGGGCGGCGTTCGCCCGCAGGACGCGTACGTCCGCGGCGCAGGCCGTACGGGCCAGTTCGCGCAGCAAAGCGGTTCTGCCGATGCCGAGCGGCCCCGCCAGCAGGATCACCGAGGAGTCGCCTTCCTGGGCGGCTCGCAGCGCGGCTCTCAGCCGGTCCAGCTCTCCTTCCCGCTCAAGAAGCATCGCTCGGCCGATCTCTCATGTCCCTCAGCTGCACACACAGTTCCTGACGCCCGGTGACACCGAGCTTTCGACGGGCAACCCCCGAAAGCGGGTGCATCACGCATCCGTCCTGGGAGAGCCGATCCGCGCTCTCCCGGTTGGTCTGTTTTCGGACGGTGCAGGCGGCCGCGCCCCGGCCAATGTTCCGTGGGTTGCTCGACCGCCGGGGCGGGGTGGCGGCCACCGGTGTCTCCCCTCGTTCCGTGCAGCCGGACGCTGTCGCCACCGGCCGGCTCGGCGGACCCGGCCGGTGGCCCACCGTCGGCGTCCGGCGCGGGGGCGGTGGACAGGCCCGCGTCACGGGCCGGGCACCGCACGTCCGCCCCGTGGGCGGACGGCTTCTCGGGACCGCCTCGACCGGGTTAGGCAACGATGTCATGGATCGATCGAACCGGCGGTCACGCTCCCGGCCCGGAGCCGGGGCCGGCCGGGCACAGAGCGGTCGCGGCCCGGTCTTACCGACATGCCGGACGGCCGCGTACAGCACGTCCGGCCTCGCGCGGCCCGGCCGCCCCACCCGGGGCGCCCAGCCCCAGCGCCCCTCGTCCGGGGCGGCGGACGGGAAGACCGGTGTCCTGCGCGCACGGCGCTGTCCAGGCGGACAAGCACTTCCCCGGTAGCCGTCCGGCCCGCATGCCGGCTCCAGGGGTCGCACAGTCGGATCATCGGTGTTCTGGCCAGTCACACGCACCGCCCCGCCCGTTCGCCTCAGCGTCGCCAACGTGATTCGGATGCCCGGCCGGGACGCGGCCCCTCAGGGATGTCCGGTGTGCACAGCGCGGCCCCGAGTTCGGTACGCCCACTCACGCCCAGCTTTCGGTAGACACCGGTCAAATGCGTCTCAATAGTGCGTACGGTGACGAACAGGGCTTCCGCGATGGCGCGGTTGCTGGCGCCGGCCGCGGCGAGACCCGCCACCCTGCGTTCCATTCCGGTCAGCATGTCCAGAGGCGAGGCGCTCATCTTCCGCATCCTGCCGCCCGCGGTGACCAGTAGTCTGCGCGCGGCGCCACCGAGCGCCAGGGCCCCGCAGCGCTGCGCGAGGTCGGTGGCGGTGCGCAGATGCTCCCGCGCGCCGCGGTGGTCGCCCGTCTTCAACAGGGCGCGGCCGAGGATGAATTCGGCCTTGGCGTGATCCGCCCTGGCAGGCGACTCCGCCAGGGCGGCGACCGCTTCGGTGAGCGTCTCGATGCCCGCGGCGCCGGGGGTGATCGCTCCGCGGGCGAGTGCGGCGAGCCCAAGTGCGCGCGGTGTGCCCCAGCGCTGGGCCAGTTCGGTGCCGTACTCGGTCATCTCGCCCGCTTCGTCACCCCGGTTCATGACCGCCAGCAGACAGGCCGCCTCGGACCACCAGGGCGCGAAGACCGGATTGCTGAACCGGGACTCATCGAGGGACCGGCCGCATTCGAGATACAGGGCGAGAGCCGCGTCCCAGTCACCGACCGCCCAGCGGGCCCGCGCCCGCGCCATCAGACTCAGGTGGTACTGCAGTACGTACCGCTCAAGACCGGAGCGCCTGATCCCGCGGAACACCGTCTCGGCCTGTTCGGCCTCTCCCCGCTCGACCAGGAGGGTCGCGAACGTGATCTGCGGCAGTGCGCTGCCGCTCCCCCACTTCTCCGCTCCGACGATCTCGAACGCGGTCTGCGCATCGGCCAGCGCGTCGGGAAACGCGCCCGCTCCGTGCAGCACCAGGGCGCGGGTGGACAGGGCGAGCACGAAGGTCCAGACCGCGGCGTTCTCCTGGCTGCGCTCCAGCGTGCGGTCCAGCGCGCCCAGCGACCCTTCGACCTCGTCGGCGAGGCTGAGGGCGAAGGAGGAGGCGAGCGACGACCAGGCCTCCGGCTCACCCCCGGGCGAGGTGAGCGCGCGACGGGCCTGCTCGACCGTCTGTTCCGCCGAGCGACCGTCCATCGCGGACAGGACGGTCATCATCGCGAGCATCTGGCGCTGGGCGGGCGTGTCTCCGGGAGGCGCGGTCAGCAGCGCGGCCCGGTCCAGCGTCGCGGCGACGGTCGACTTCTCGTCCGACCCCACGATCAGCAGGGTCGACTCGACCAGTGTGTGCAGTTCACGGTCGGACGGGTCCGGGCAGGGCCCCAGTTCGGCCTCCAGCTCCGCCAGAACCGCTTCGAGGACCCGCACGCCTTCGGGCGAGCGCTGAACGGCCAGGCAGACCATGCCGTACCGCACGGCGGCCATGGCCCTGGTCCGTACGTCGTCGGCCAGGCCCAGTGCCTCTTCGAGCACCCGGATGGCGTCCGGCGGATTGGTCTCCGCGAGCGATGCCGCCAGCTGGATACGTATCGGCACACTGTCCGGTTCCGCCTCAAGCACCCGGTGCAGATAGCGGACGGCGGCTTCGGGCGCGCCCCTCCCCTCGGCCTGGGTAGCCGCCTCACGGAGCACCGTCGGCATCCAGGGTTGTGTGAGGGCCGGCAGGAGCATGAGCCGGCCCGCGACCTCCTCGGCGGGCCGCCCGGCGTCACTCAGCAGCAGCGCGGCTCTGGTGCGCAGCTCGGCCAGTGCCTCCGCGCCGACGGGTTCGAGCGCGGACGCACGGATCACGTCGTGCGCCAGGTCCGCACGGTCCGCCGCGAGCACCTCGGCACGCCGCAGTACGGCGATGCCCTGTGCGACGCGCCCGGGGGGCACTTCGGCGAGCATGCCGACCAGCTCGGGGGTCTCCTCGCCCAGGACCGCGATGGCACGCGCCACCTCCCGCACCCACAGGGGCAGGCTGTCCAGCAGCGCGATCACGGAGGACGCGATCACGGAGGCCCCCACCTCGGCGACTCTGCGTACTCCTTCTTCGTCCGGCCGCACGCCCCTGGCGCGCAGCTCGCCCAGGAGCCGGCTGAGCCTGAGGGGGTTGCCGCCGGAGACGGTGGCGGCGCGGTCGGCGAAAGCCGATGCGACCGGCGTCCGGAAGACCTGCCGCGCCAGCTGCCCGACGGCGGCGCGAGTGAGCGGCGCCAGCCTCACCATGGTGGGGCTGCGCTGCGCCGCGATGTCGGCCAGCACGGAGGGGGCGACCGGTTCGGCCTCACTGCGGTGGGCGAGCACCACCAGCAGCGGAAGTTCCTCCGCGCGCCGCAGCAGGAAGTCCACCCAGGCCAGGGAGCGTTCGTCGCACCAGTGCACGTCGTCGAGCACAAGGACGAGCGGGCGGTCCACCATCAGGTTGGCCGCTAACCAGTACAACCCGTGCAGCGTCGGATAGGAGGCGGAGGCGCTGGGGTTTTCCTGGTCGATCTGTCCGGAGGTGAGCGCGGGCAGAGCACGACGGGCGGGGCCGCGCAGCAGAGGGGAGCTCCTGGCGTCCGCACCGCTCAGCCCCAGCGAACCGAACAGCTCGCGCACGCCCCCGTACCCCGTCCCCGCGACAACTTCGCCGCAGGAGCCGTTCAGCACCGTCATGCCGCGGCACGTGTCGCTGTTGAGGAACGCCTGGAGAAGGCTGGTTTTCCCAATGCCCGCGGGACCGGAAAGGATCACCAGCCCCGCGCGCCCGGAGCGTGCGGCCTCGGCCTGCCGGGTCAGAACCCGCAGCTCATGACTGCGCCCGACCAGGGCGCTGGACAAACCGGAGAGGTCGGCCTGTTCCAGCATCGAGGTCTCCTCGCCTCTCGGGGAACGCGACGGGCGCAGTCACACGTCGCCGCTTTCCGCCCCATCCCGCAAAAGCAGTTGACACGCAACGATGAACGGGCGTGAGATTACATGATCACAAAATCCCGCACCATAGATCACGCGACGCCGCCCGGAATGCGGCGTACACCTGACGCGAACTGGTCGAGTGCCCTTCGCGCCGGTGACCAACGCGCCGTACGGGAGCCGTGTTTGGGCTCGGTCGCACGGGCACCGGCCGTGCGGGCAGCACTGGCGGCCGGGCATCCGGCCGACGGCCCCCACGAGAAGGCGGACCGGACGCCACCGGACGAGAGGACGCCCCCGGGGAGCGCTCACCCGGACGGGCGGCCGCTCACCTGCCGGTGGACAGATGTTTCCGCAGTAACGCGATCACCGCCGGAGCCTGTGCACTCAGGTAGAAGTGCCCGCCGGGGAAGACCTTCAGATCGAAGGCGCCCGTGGTGTGCCGGCTCCAGTCCTCAGCCTCGTCCAGCGAGGTTTTCGGGTCACTGTCGCCGGTGAGCGCCGAGATCGGGGCCCGTACCGTTGTGTCCGGGTCGCAGCGGTAGGTCTCGATGGCCTGATAGTCGCTGCGGATCGCGGGGAGGATCATCCGAAGAATCTCCTCGTCACCGAGCAGCGCCGTGTTCGTACCGGACAGCAGCTTCAGCTCCGCGACGATGCCGTCGTCGCTGCGTGTGTGCACACTCTCGTCGCGGTGGCGGGACGGTGCGCGCCGGCCCGAGACGAACAGATGGGAGAGTTCACCGCCGTCGGCCTCGAAACGCCGCGCGACCTCGAAGGCGATCGTCGCGCCCATGCTGTGCCCGAAGAACGTGGTGGGCCGGGCCCTGAGCTGCTTGCGCAACGCCTCGTAGACCTGGTCGGCCAGGACTTCCAGATCGCCGGGGCTGGTTTCCTTGCGCCGGTCCTGACGGCCGGGGTACTGAACCGCGAACACCTCTGCCACGGAGGAGAGCTGAGCGGAGACCGGGAAGTAGAAAGACGCCGAGCCACCCGCGTGGGGGAAACAGAAGAGTTGCTCCGAGCTGTCCGGTGCCGGATGGAAGCACCGTGCCCAGAGACTCTCCTCGGTGGAGGTCGTCATCGTCTTGCATCCTCCTAGAGCTGGGCCGGACGCCCTGAACCGCGCAGCGGTCCGGGGACCGGACCACTGTCACGAGAGCGCGCCGGAACGCCGCACACCGCGCGCACCTTGCCCGCGCCGATGCCGCCGACGTTCCATGCGGTGCTCCTGCCGAACAGAGCGGACGGACGACTGACGTCGCCCGCCTCGCCGGCCGGTACTGCCGACCCGGTGGCCGACGCCCCCATTCCACTAGGCGGGACAGTGGGAAATTCCCTAGTCTCTGCGCGGACATTGGTGACGGAACCCCCTCGTGAGGGCACGAACCGCCTGCAAGTCCCCGGTGGGCGGAGGCTTCGGGGGGGTCCGCCCCTGCCCGAAGCCTCCGCGGTTCAGGACAGTCCGAGTTCGTCGTCCAGGAGAGCGAACACGTCGTCGTCCGACGCCGCCTCCAGGTCGAACTCTCCGGTGTCGTTCGCCGACTCCCGGCGCAGTTCGGCCCACTTCGTCCGCAGCACCTCGATCCGTCCGGCGACGTGCTTGAACTCCTGCGCGTCGACCGTCATCTCCGTGATCGCCTTCTCCAGACGGTCGAGCACGGCAAGCACCGATCCGGCGCCGCCGGCCTCCTCCGTCACGAGCCGGGACCGCAGGTGGTCCACGACGGCGACGGGGGTGGGGTAGTCGAAGAGCAGGGTGGCCGGCAGGCGCAGCCCGGTGGCCGCGTTCAGCCGGTTCCTGAACTCCACCGCTGTCAGGGAGTCGAAGCCCAGTTCCTGGAACTGCCGTGAGGCCCCTACCGCCGACCCGCCCGCGTGCCCCAGAACCGCTGCCGCCTGATCGCGGACCAGCGTCAGAAGAACGTCGCGCCGCTCCTCCTCCGGCATGGCGTTCAGCCGCTGACCGAGCGACTCGGCCGACTGCGGAGCTGCGGTCACCGCCCGCCGGGACGGCGTACGGATCAGCCCGCGGAGCAGAGCCGGTATCTCACCCTGCGTCCTGAGAGCGGCCAGGTCCAGCCGCACGGGCAGTACGAGGGCCCGCTCTCCGGCGAGTGCGGTGTCGAACAGGGTGAGGCCCTGCTCCACGGAGAGCGGAGGCATACCCGAGCGGGCCAGCCGCTGCATATCCGCCTCACTCACAC
>NZ_JACHEM010000029.1 GCF_014207445.1 Streptomyces candidus
CCCGCGGAGCGGGTGCCTATCGGCTGCGCCGATAGCAGCGAGCCGGCGCGCTGCGCTCCCCGGCCGCTCCCGCTCCGCGTGAGCGGAGCGGCTCGCTTCGCTCCCCGCCAGCGGTACGCGCTGCGCGCGCACCGCCAACTACAAGGCGAGGGGCCCGCGTTGCGGCCCCCGGTCGCCTGCGCTGCGCTCCGGCCACCCGGCACGCTCCGCGTGCCCAGGCGTGCCACGCTCCGCGCGGCCCACCTACGGGCCTGCGGCCCGAGCGGCAGCAAGGAGGGGGCGGGTGTCCAGTGCGGGAACGCGCGCCGATTCGCCGGCTTCGACCGGTCCCAGCCCGCTGTCGCGGACCGGGCCGTATACGGGGCACCGGGGGCTAGTGTGCGGGGCCGGCTGGAGGATCAGTTGGGGAGGTCGACTACGTCGGCTTTCGGGGGCTCGACATTCAGTGGAGTGTCGAAGTCGCTGAAGGAGGTGACGTTGCGGAAGCCGGGGCTCTTGTACACCACCTGGTAGAGGTAGGGCTTGCCCTCGGTCGCCACATGGAAGGTGTACGTGGCGCTCTTGTCCGTCTTGTCGGTGACGATGAGGCTGGTCGTGGATACCCCGTCGATCTTGCCGGTCTTGCCCTTGACGGCCTTCCCGAACGAGGCGAAGGAGTGAGTGCAGTCAGTCAGTCCGTTCTCGCCGGTCGACGCGGCCGGATCGACGGTCGTCCTGCCCCAGTTCTTCTGATCCTTCCGGCCCTTGGTCTCCATCCCCGACAGCTGCATGTGCTTCAGGTTGGGACGGATGTAGTCGGTGTTGCCGATACGGATCTGCTCGAGCTTCTCCCCCGCACTGCCGGCCGACGTGAAGGAGCAGGTGCCCTTCAGGTCGGTCCTCATCCGGGTGGACCCCCAGCGCCCATCCTCTGTCGTCACGCGCCCCGTGATCGTTACCGCCTGGAGGGACTTCATGGCCTTGTTCGCCTCGGCGAGCATCTGCCCGGCCGACCGCTCCTGCGGCTCCGCGTCCCCGGAGCACCCCGAGAGCATGACGACCAGGGCGATGCACGCGACGCCGGATGCCACAGTGCCAGAAAGTATTCGCACGATCATTCCCCCAGAGTTTGAATCGATCATGATAGCGGCACCGGCCGCCTTGCCCGCGCAAACGTTCGCCCGCATGAGGGACTCCGGGCTGCGCCCGTAGCAAGCGAGCCGGTGCGCTGCGCGCGCGGAGCGCCCCGGCGGCCGGCCTTCGGCCGACCCGTGGCCTCCGCTGCGCACCAGCCACCCCAGCGCACCCGGCACCAGCTCCCGTGCAGGCCAGGCGTGCCACGCCCCGCGCGGCCCACCCACGGGCCTGCGACCCGAGCAGCGGCAAGAGGGAGGGGCGGTCGGGCAGCATTCGCCTGCTACGTTTTCGGGCCTCTCGTGTCACGCAGGTAGTGCAGTGTCAGGAACAACATGGTTGGGAAGAGGACTGATCCGAACCCTGTCAGAAGCAGGATCCACATTCGCGGATCCTCTCTCGTCGCCGTTGCTAGGAATGCTGCTAGCTCAAGGATGGCGAATGCAGCGAACACCCGTGCGTAGGCCTTGAGTTGCTTCGGAGTTTTGCCCTTGCCGAGGAACCAGTGCCCCTGATCTCTTCTCATGGCATCGTGCTTCCCGCAAGACGCACCTCCATGCCCCTGATCGGCCTACGCGGTACATGCGACCGCGACTGAAAACACCCTCAGGTTCTATGTGTTTCTTTCTTGAAAGCAGATAAGCTATGGACTCAGGGCACCCCACCCCGGAGCGCTCCGGGAGATTTTGGAGATCCATCACACGGCCTGACCAGCGATCGGGAGGACGGAGCCACAAGCCGACCGGGTCAGTTCAATCCTAGCTCTCCATAAGCTCCCTAGGTGCAGGTTTCCCGTTTCCCCGCCGCTCCAGTCGACCGGACGGCACCCACGAGAAGGCAGACGGATATGTCGACCACTCACCGCGTTGACCAGCGTGAGGCAGCCCAGCGAGAAGCCATTGACGCGGTCGTGCGTGCCCTCGAATTGCCTGCAAGATCGCTCGTGCCCGAGCGGGGGCTCCGCACGCAGGTGATCATGGCGACCGGGTCCGGGAAGACGAGGGTGGCTGTCCGCAGCGCGGAGGAGCTCCACGCGGGCCGGGTGCTGGTGCTCGTGCCCTCGCTGGACCTGCTCGCCCAGACCGAGGCCGCGTGGCGCGAGGGGGGCCGCCGGGGGCCGATGATCGGGGTGTCCTCACTGCGGGGCGAGGAAGCATCCTTCCCCAACACCACGGACGTGCACGAGCTGGTGGAATGGACACGCGGCCTGGACAAGGTCACCGTCTTCGCCACGTACGCAAGCCTCGGACTCGGCACACTGGAACGGGCACACGCCCGGGGCCTTCCGGCTTGGGACCTGATCGTCGTGGACGAAGCCCACAGGGTTTCGGGACGGATTGGCAAGCCGTGGGCGGTCGTCCACGACAACCAGAAGATCCCGTCCCTGCGCCGCCTGTACATGACGGCCACGCCGCGGCTGTGGCAGCTCGGAGACGAGGACGAGGCCGGCGCACCGGCCGAGCTGGTCGCGAGCATGGACGACGACCCCCAGGGCCCCTTCGGCAGCAGGGCATTCACCCTGACGCTCTCGGAGGCCATCGACCGAGGAATCTGTGCCCCCTACCAAGTCGTCTGCGTCGACGTCACCGACACCGCGCTCCAGGCCGCGCAGCTCCTGGGCGCCGAGAGCCGCTCCGCAGAGGTGCGCGGGGCCCGGCTCGCCGCGCTGCAGACCGCCCTGATGAAGGCCTCCGCCGAGGAGGGCTTCCGCCGCACGCTCGTCTTCCACCACACGGTCAAGGAAGCCGAAGCCTTCGCGGCCGGCCTCACCGACGTCACCTCGAAACTGCACGCGGACGACCCCGAGCTGTACCCCAAGACGATCTGGGCGGACTGGCTGTGCGGGGACCACAAGCCGCTCCACCGCCGTCGGCTTCTCGGGGAGTTCGCGGCCGGGATCGCCACGGACGGCACCGTGGTGGAGAAGTGCTACCTGTGCTCGGTGAAGGTGTTGGGCGAGGGCGTCGACACGAAAAACTGTGACTCCGTGTACTGGGCGGATGTGCGCGGTTCGATGCCGGACCTTGTCCAGGCGGTGGGCCGGGCGCTGCGGATGCAGCCGGGCGAGGGGAAGATGGCCAGCCTGGTCGTGCCGGTGCTGCTCGGGCCCGGCGAGACGGCCGACAACATGCTGACCTCAAAGGCGTTCGGCGGGTTGGCGAAGCTTTTGGAGGCGCTCAGGGCGCACGACGCCAGGGTGGTGGAGAGACTCGCGGAGCAGCAGGCCCCGAGCCGCGTGAGAGGCGTTCAGAGCCGCAGTCAGGGTCAGGAGGGCCCAGGCGAGGGGGATGGGTCAGGGCCGTCGGCGCCCGCCCGGCAGCTGCTGAAGTTCTCCACGCCGCGCGACCCGGCCGCCCTCGCCGCGTTCATCAACCTGCGCGTCCTCAACCCGGAACACGAGCACTGGCGGCGCGGCGTGGAAGCGGCCGCCCTCTACGCCCGCGAACACGGCGACCTGAAGGTGCCGTTCACGTTCCGCGTGCCCGCCGTCGAGGACCAGGAGGTGGAAGTCGCGGTGTGGCCGGCCTCGCTCGCGAACTTCCCGCTGGGGCAGTGGACCGCCGACGCGCGCCGGTTCTACGCCCGCGGGGACATGGACGAAGACCACATCGAGCAGCTGGAGAAGCTCGGCATGATCTGGTCGCACTACGACGTCGCGTGGGAGGAGGGCCTGTCCGCCGCGCGCGGGTGGGCTGCCGAACACGGACACCTCCTGGCACCCGCGGACGCCACGTTCCAGGGCGCGGCGGTCGGGATCTGGTTGAAGAACGCGCGGGCGGCAGCGAGGAGGGCGCAGGAGATCGAGCGGCGGCGTGCTGAGGGGTTGCCGGTGGGGTCGTCGGCCGGGGCGCTGTCGGAGACGCGGCGTGAGCAGCTGGAGGAGATCGACCCGTCGTGGTGCCCGGCGTGGCCGGTGAGCTGGCAGCGCTGCTTCCACCTCGTACGGACACACCTGGACACGGGCGGAGCGCTGCCCACCACGCCGGGTGAGATCCTGCGCCAGGGCGAAGACCTCGGACGGTGGGTACAGACGGTACGGCACGGGTGGGAACAACTCACCAGCGTGCAGCAATGGATGAGCGAACACATCCTCGGGATCACACCCGCGAGCGAGGACGAGAAGCCGCCACGGCCCCGTACGCAGGCCGACAAGTGGATGGCCAACCTGACCGCCGCCCGGCAGTACTACGCACGCGAGGGCCACCTCAACGTCCCGCGCAAACACACAGAGACCGTACTCACCGAAAACGGCCGGGCAGACCAGTACCGCCTGGGAGCATGGATCAACAACCAACGCAGCAGAGCCACCGGACTGACCCCGGAACGGGTGGAGCAGCTATCCAGCATCGGCATGCGCTGGACGTGAGAGGCACCGCTGACACCGCGCGCCGCAGGTCCGAACGTCTGGAATGAGCGAACCAACTGAACGATAGGGCGATCAGCGCAGTGTCGCGATCAGCATGTCTGCTCGATGTAGAGGAGCTGGTGGCCGTCCGCAGAAATGAACTGGAAGGCCCGGTAACTCGGCAGGCCGTCGCTACCGATACGGTCCTTGATACCGGCCCACGCTGCACCCCTTTCCTCTGCGGGCACGCACCGCAGACGGTCACCGGCACCCTCACCGATGATCATCACATCGGCTCCGCGGACAAGCCGCTTCGCCAGTCGCACATCCAACGGGCCCCGGAGGACCTTCCATCGGCATCCGTCCGCGTCGACGAGCTCCCCCGCACCCGCAGGAGACAGGACAAACGGACCGCCGTCGGGTTCCACCGGCTCCAGAGACTCCAGCACCACGGCGAAGCTCACAGTTCTGGGGCGCTTCTTGGGCATCCCAGCAGTCTCTCATCACGCATGACGCAATAGATGCACTGTCACCCGCCCGTTGACGGTCTGCGTTGAGTCTGCGCAATGGCAGTGACCGTCGGCACCGCACTCCGCTGGCCGACGATGCCGCTCGGTTGCCGGCAACTCGCCCACGCTTCTTGATCACAAAGACGTCAGTCTGCGCCGAGGCTACCCCGCACCCGTCAGAAACGGGCCGGGATCGCCGCCGCCCAGTGCCGGACCGGAAGGGTGTAGCAGCTCGATGTGGTCACTGACGGTCTCGTGCCCGGCTTCGGTGGTGGTCACCGCGCGGACCCGGAGCCGGTCTCCGGGAAGGAGAACGATCAGGGCCAGCGGGAACTGGACAGGACGGCAGTGACGGGTGTGCCTGGTCAGGTTTTCCACTTCGAGGGCCGTAGCCCCCGGTGCGATGAGGAGTTGCACGGTTCGCACGAGTTCGTCACCGTCGTCCTCGGGCAGCCTTCTGGTGTGCACCAGGGATTCGGATTCGGTGACGATCGCCATGTCGCGGCCGGCAAGGATCTCCGCCCGGGCCTGCGGATCCTGCGGGTCGACCCCCAGCAGCCCGCCGCTGAGGTGGTCGCAGTCGGCCCAGTCCGCCGTCCCGGCGCCCTCGCTGGGGTCATGCAGGGAGTAGAACAGTTCCTCCGCGAAGTGCCCGTCGTCCCTGCGGTGGACGAGCAGGACGAAACCGAGGCCGTTCTCGGTCCAGACGTCCGCGACGACCGGACCGGCGCCGTGGCACGTGTTGGCGGTCGCTCCCGTGGTGCCGCAACCAAGGGCCTCCCGGGCGATCTTCGCCAGCGGTTGCCGCATCAACTTGCCCTCCATACGGGTGCCGGGCTTCACAGGTAGGAGGAAGGGCGTGCCATGACTCAATCCTTTCACGGGATCGAGTATCTATCGGACACGAGGCGGTGCACATGAAGCAGCTCCTGGGCGCTCTGACACGGCGTCAACACTGCGTTCAGGCAAACCGGCCAGTAATCCAAAGTGGCCTCGGTCACGCCCTGTTGTTAAGGCGTGCGGTGCTGCGGCGGCCGGGCCGACGCAGCCGAGCCTCAGGGCCGACGCGCGTTGACGAACTACCAGCGGGCGAGGTTCCCACACGCCGCCGCCGAGGAGGTCACAGCGGACCTGGCCGCAGCGCAACCCGACACGGGGGTCGCCAGCGAAGGCGGTGCGGCCGGACGTGCCGCCGGAGTGGTGGCAGAGGCCGGGAACCGGCGGAGTGGGAGGCCGATGCACTAAGACCTGTCCCGTAAGTGCTGGTCACAGGTGAGATGATCTTGGGATGGCTGGTGTGATCACGGCGTCGGAGCCCTCTTGGATCGTCCCGTTCACCGGGTTGAGCCCGCGGCAGTTCGGCAGGCTGGTGACAGTGCTCCGGCGCGAGGGTGCGGACGTGGTCCGCAGGGGCCGGCCGTGGAGCCTTCCGCTGGAGGATCGGGCGCTGCTGGTCGCGGCCTACTGGCGCACGAACCTGGCCATGCGCCAGCTCGCCCCGTTGTTCGGGGTGTCGAAGTCGGCGGCGGACCGGATCATCGACCATCTCGGGCCGATGCTCGCCCTGCAGCCCCGCAAGCGGTTCGCCAGGGACACCGTGCTCATCGTGGACGGCACCCTGGTGCCCACCCGCGATCACGCCGTTGCCGAGCGGTCGAAGAACTACCGGTACTCCACGAACCACCAGGTCGTCATCGACGCCGACACCCGCCTGGTCGTCGTGGTCGGCCGACCGCTGCCTGGCAACCGCAACGACTGCAAGGCGTGGGAGGAGTCCGGCGCCAAGGCCGCCGTCGGCATGACGATGACCATCGCCGACGGCGGCTATCCGGGCACCGGGCTCGTCATGCCCCACCGCCGACGCAAGGGCGAAGACCTGCCCGTCTGGAAGGAAGCGCACAACAAGTCCCACAAGAAGGTCCGCGCCCGCGTCGAGCACGCCTTCGCCCGCATGAAGACCTGGAAAATCCTCCGCGACTGCCGCCTCAAAGGCGACGGCGTCCACCACGCCATGCTCGGAATCGCCCGCCTGCACAACCTCGCCCTCGCCGGATAGACCAGCCGGACGTACCGCGGCCAGTCATGCCCGAGACGACCTGAAGATCATTTACGGGACAGACCTTAGGTGCCGACGAGACCGGTCATCAAGGCGGCGCCGTCCCGTTGGGGAGGTCGAGCAGCAGACCGCCGAACGGCCCCCGCCGGCCCAGCGCAGGCTTGCAGCCCGGCCGCGATAGCCGTGGTCCTCTCCGCAGATCCCGCGAAAGATCGCTGCGTGCGCAGCACTGCACTGGCACCGGAACAGAGCCACGCCGCCGATCACATCGGTGCTTCGCGCGGACCAGGCCGTCCGGCCTGAGCGTCAGGACCTGTCAAGCAACCCCGCCCGGAGCCGAGAATCCCCGCGCGTGCCCGTGCGGCGGCCGTCCCCCACCTCTTGGAGGGCGCCCGGCAAAGTTGCTCACCGCCAAGGGAACGGTGGATATCGGAAAGATCGTTCAGACGGCAGAGCAGATCAGACTTCGGTGCGCGGGACCCCGCTCCTGTCCGGCTGCCGTCCGTTTAACCGGCTGCGGGCCGCGGCTCGGGCGTGGCCCGCTGCGCCTGCCGGAGTACGGGTCGCGACGGGTCATGTACCCAGACGTACTGGGTGGCCCCGTGATCGGCAACGGTCATGCCGTAGTCGTAGACGGTGGGGGCTTTGGCTGCGGTCCACTGGTCCCAGGCCTCGCTCAGGGCCTCCACGAGGCGGCCGGGGCCGCCCTGTGTGGCGATCGTCCGGCCGTCGCCGGACGCCGCGAGGACCGCCCAGGAGGAGCCGTCGTGGAGCCAGGCGTTCAGCCCGTCCTCGTCCCATGCGGTCCTGAATCGGAGTTCGGGCATCACCACGCGCAGGTGGAATCCGAGCCCCCAGGGGTCTTCCAACGGTGCGAGGTCCCGGGTGAAGGAGCACTCGGTGTCGCTGTCACTGCCCGCGCGGACGTCCGTGAAGGAGGGGGCGGGGGCGGGCGTGCTGCGGGCAGGCATGAACTGTCCCAGGCCCTGCATCCACCCGCTGGCGGCACTGCCGGTTTTGTTGACGGTGAGGGCCACGTGGCCCAGGTGCCCCCACGGCGTGACAATGCGTCCGCCGGGACGGGTCTGCGCCACCCAGGACCACGGCACCGTGTCGACCGCGTACGTCGCGATGACCCGGTCGTACAGTGCTCCCGCCGGCCAGCCGGCCGTCCCGTCCCCGACGACGACCGGCACCTCCGCGTCCGCCTCTTGCAGGCGCTGGCCGGCCGCTGCCGCCAAGGCGGGGTCCGTCTCGACACTGAGGACATGTCCGGGCCCGGCGCGGGAAGCGAGCAGGGCAGCGTTCCAGCCTGTTCCGGTGCCAAGCTCCAGTACCCGGTGGCCGGGCTCGAGGAAGAGGGAGTCGAGCATGTCGACGACCACGCCGGTGGAGGAGAGGCTTGAGGTGGGGCGGCCGTCGGTGAGCTGAGTGATGGCCGGACGGTCGGGATCGCCGTAGAGCTGTGCTGCCCAGCCCGCCGGGTCCGCGGCCCGGTCGACGGCCCGGTACCGGTGGCCGTCCCACCGCCACAGCCGCTCCGGTGCGAACCATTCGCGGGGCAGCTTCTCGACGGCTGTTCTGATCCACGGTGAGCGTGCGGGCCACGCCCCGCGCTCCTCCAGGACGGCGGCCTGACCGGATGCAGAGGTGACTGAGGCGGTCACTTCTTGTGTTTCCCGTCGGAGGGAGGCGGCTTCGGTACCTGGCCATCGGCGTTGTCCGGCGGCGGGTTGCCCTGGCCCGGCGGCGGCTCCGGCTTCTCGTGCTTGCCCACAGCATCTCCCGGCGCTCGTCGCAATGAGACCCCATCGTGGCGCACCCAAGGGCCGCCCGGTAGTGGGCCGCCGGGCAGAAAACCGTTCGGTTAGTGGTAGCAGAGCACGGTCGCCGTCCCTGCGGGGCCGTGTGGGGCGGACGTGCGCGGCGTGCCCCGCCGACGGCGAAACACCAGAGCGCAGCCCGTCACCCCCATTCACTCGTAGGTGTACAACGTGGGGAATTCGCTCCGGTACTGCCTGCGGTAAGTACCGTCGAAGTGGCAGGCGCTTCTCTTTTGATGCCCTGTCACTTGTGTTCGGTTACCCGTAAGGAGCGGCAATGTCTGGCCAGGATTTCCTCACATTGAAGATCGAGCAGGGTTTCGATCAGCTCGACGTGAACGGCAACGGCATCCTTACCGAGGACGACCACGTGGAGATGGGACGTCGGGTGGCGACCTCGCTCGGCCACTCTGAGGGCTCCCGGCAGGCGGATCAGATCATCGGCGCCTACACCACCATCTGGCGGGACGTGCACGCGCCTTTCGTCCCGGCCGGGAGCCAGGGCATCTCCAAGAGCCAGTTCGTCGCCTCGACCCGTACGCTGGCAGACGACTCCGAAGCCGCCAGGGCAGCCCTTGGAGCGCTCGCCGAAACCTACCTGGCCATCGCCGACATCAACCAGGACGGCCAGATCAGCCCAGAGGAGTTCCTCGCGTTCCAGCGCGGGCACTTCCCCCAGCTCACCGAGGCAATGGCAGCCGAGGCGTTCACCCATATCGACACCGACGGCGACGGAATGCTCTCACCCGCCGAATTCACCAACGCCGTCATCGAATTCTGGTCCAGCACAGACCCCCACGCCACCGGCAACTGGTGGATGGGACACCACCCGTCCCCACAAGGCTGAACCAGCCGCGCCGGCTTCCCGCGGATACTCCAGCCGGTCACCCCCGGACAGGGCACGCTGATGCTGCGCGGCACCCGCAACGGCGCGCAAATCGGCAGCGGCCTATGTGCAACGACGACCGTGGCCCCGGGCACGCCTGCACCCGTGATCATCATCTGCTCCGATCCCGGCGCCGGCATCGCCCACGCCGTTCGCACCGCCCTTTGCCACCGTGGCCACCGAGCGAGGCACCTCCGCCTTGGCTAGGGCGGTGCGTTACGGGACGTGTGGTGCGTGATCCGGCAGGAGTGTCAGCAGCCGCTCGCAGCCGTAAGTCAGCATGTGCAGGCGGTCGGTCGCGGCGGCCAGGCCCGTGGGAGTCGCTGCCAGGGCGTTTGCGGTCTTCTCGTGGGAGACCTTGGCCCGGTCCCAGTCGATGGTGCTGTGGTCCATGGCGTCCAGGGCCGACAGCGTCTCCTCCAGGAGAGGCGGACGTGCCCGGACAGCAGCGACGCCAGGAGTTCCACGTCGTCAAGGCGGGGCAGCGGGTGCGACGTGAGGAGCACGGATTTCGCCTGCCGGACCGTCTCCCTCATCAGGGTGGTGTCGAGCGGGAGGCCGTGCACCTCCTGGGTGGCGGGCACGGCAAGGTGGCGGGAGCCGGCCCCGTCGGCACCGTGGTGTTCCGGTGTGTGGTGCGCGCTCATTGGTCGCCGTCCTCTTCGCTGTCGTCGTGGGTACGACCCTTCAACGGCCCGGCGGGGCAGGCAATGGGGAGAACCCTGACGGCGGTCCGCGAACTCACATTTGTGCAGGCAGGCGCACGACGTCCGCCAGGCGGCGCATGTCCGGCGTCAACGTGCGGCGACGGCTGATGACCTTGGTGAGGATGTCGGCCGCGAGCCGTTGGTTGGGCAGCCACTGGGGTGCCGCCGTCTCGACCCGGAGCAGTGTGTCGACGGCGCCCGCGTAGTTGCGCACGTCCGCTTCGGCGTTCGCCACATCCAGCAGGTGCCGGTTGAGGTTGTTGGACGTCGCGCGCTGCCCGGCGGCCGGCACCAGGGCCGCCAGGCGCAGCACCTCGTCCGGGCGCTGGGTGATCGAGGCGTTCTCGGCGCGCTTGAAGATGACGGTCGTCGGGCCGAACCGGCGCAGGAAGTCGCCGCCCGGGGTGTGCTCGCGCCCCAGGGCCACGGCGGCGGCCTGTGCGAACTTCAGGGCGTCCGCGGCTTCCCCGGGGCGTTCGTCGCGGACGGCGTCTGCCGACAGCCGCAGCAGGATCCACCCCCACGCCGCGAGTTCGTCCGGCGTCGCGCGCGAGAGCCGGTTCCAGGTCGTCCGCCCACCGCACCGCCAGGCTGCGGGCTTCCTCCAGGCGGCCCTGGCGCAGCAGGAGCCAGCACTGCGTGGTGACGGTGGCCGCGCCCTCCAGGCGGTCGGCGGCGCCGTCCAACGCCCGCTCAAGGGCGACGTGGGCGGCGTCGAACTGGCGGGTCTGCACCATGGCCCATCCCCCGAGCTGCAACAGGCGCACCCGCAGGGCGCGTCCGTCGTCGCCCAGGGCCTCCGCGTCCCGCAGCAGCACGGGCAGTACCGCGGCGGCTTCGGCGAGGCGGTCGCTGGAGAACAGCGGTTCGGCTGCGTGCAGCGCGGCGCGCACCCCGGCGAGGGTCGGTGCGTCGTCGAGTTCCACCAGGGCGGGCGGGCCCAGCAGCGCGGTACGCGCATCGGCCCACAGGTCAGCGGTCTGCACGTCAGGGCCGACGACGCTCTCGCGGGTGCCGGCCTGGAGGAACGTGGTGGTGGTACGCAGCGGGACAGCGAGCTTGCGCAGGGTCTCCAGGCGGGGCGTCGTGCCGCGTTCCTGTTCCAGGTCCTCGATCGTGCGCCGGGACACCCGGGCCGCACGGGCCAGTTCGCTCTGGGTGAGTCCCGCACGTTTCCGCAGTCCCCGCAGGCGCTGCCCGACAGTACTCATACCCCGCAGGGTACGACCACCACGGGCTGCTGTGCCGGGCGAACCGGCCACCGCCCACTCCTGCGGGTGAGGACGAACTTCCCGTAGAGCAGGGGGCGTTGCGGGGGCCAGCGCGGACGAAGGCGGTTACATGTCCGGTTCGACAGGCCCCCAAAGCGCCCCGACCGGCAGCACAGAAGCCCGGGCAAGTTCACCTCGGTGACCGTCCCCGGGCTTCGCTGTGCGGTGGTGCGCCCCTCCATGGGAGCGGGGTGCGCGCGAGCCGGCCGCGCTATCCCGCACCCCACCTCGTCCCGCCGGGTTCGGTGAGATCCGTTGCGGACGGTGGGCAGCCGCGACAACAGACCGTACGACACGGGATCCGGGCAGCCCGGTGTCGGACAGGGGGCGCGGCGCACCTATGCCGGGTCTTCAGCAGTCGGCTGGCGTTTGGTGAACCGGTGCCACCAAGGGCGGCGTCGGGGATGCACTGCGCGACCCATCCTGCGGCCGATCAGCAGGTAACCCATGAGGGCACCTGCGGTGTTGAGCAGTACGTCATCAACGTCGAAGGCGCGCCCGGTAATGAGGGCGCCTTGGACGAGTTCGACGAGGATCATCACGAGAGCGGTGGCCGCCGCTACGCGGACCAGTCCTCGCGTCCGGGGTACCAGTACCGGCAGCAGCACACCGAACGGTATCCCCATCACGATATTGCCGCCGAGCTGCTTGACTGTGTCCGGGGCCATGGGATGCGCGAGGTACGCACGGATGGAGTCACCAGGACGCAGGTTATTGTGCGTCAGCGGCACGGACGCTGCCGAGGGTTCCAGAGTCAGCCGGGCCAGAACCACCGCAAATACGACCGTCCCCACAAAAGCCAGCATCATGGCCAGCACCCGACCGAACGTAGAAAGGGGAGGTTTTCTGCGAACCCACTCCCCAGGATCCTCAGCGGTCTTTTCACGCAGGACTATCCGCGCCATTACGAGCTCCCAGCCAGGGGTAGTTTGCTTGGACGTTCCGATATCCGAGCTGTGGAGCGCCGCGCTGGGCGGCGGTTCACGCAGGGGACGTACGTGTCCGTACAGTCGGCTCGCCCAGGAGACGGTGGGCGAGCACGGGGCGCCACAGCGCGTCGTCGGGTACCTCAGCGACCGTGGCGGAATTTGACCATGGATCGGTTTTGATTGTGTCATGGCCGGGTTCGCCGGCGGGATGCCCGGGTTGTTGCAGTCCTTGCCGTTGGCGACGGCAGCCGACGGCCCAGCCAGTGAAGACGGGATCACGACCAGCTCGTGCACGCGTCACGACGGCGCGAGGTCCGCCGCCTTCGGCGACGCTGATCACCCATCCTCGCGGTCTGACTCAACGAGCCAGACCCTCGAAGGGCGTGAACTTTCGGGCGTCGACACCGGTTCACTTTGGGGCCGTCGCTGAAGCCGCTGAGCGCAGCGCCTGACCACGTCCCTGCCCCTGAGCAAGGCATCGCGTAGGCATAACCACCCGTTGAAGCGGGCCGAGTGTATTTCTCTGCCGCTTGCAGGCCCGCGGGTACGGGAGGGTGACTTGGGTGGATAGGGGTCGTTATGGATGCGTCCGGGTCAACGGAGGCACTCCAGTGCCGCGGGAAGTAAGGGTGTTGCATGGCGACCTTGTGTCGGCCGGCCGTCTCGGTTCCGCAATACGTCATCACCATGGAGGAGACGCTCGAACTCGCCCGCTCGCGGCATGCCGATCACCCCCAGCTGGGCCTGGCGTTGCGCCTGATCGAGAACACCGGGGTACGCACCCGCCACCTCGTGCAGCCGATCGCTGAGACACTCGCGCACCCGGGCTTCGAGGAGCGCAACCGGTTGTATGCGGCCGAGGCGAAGGCACGTGTACCGCTGGTCGTGCGGCGCGCGCTGGAGGACGGCGAGTTGCGGGCCGCGGATATCGACATGATCATCTACGTGTCGTGCACCGGGTTCATGATGCCTTCGCTCACCGCTTGGCTGATCAACACGATGGGGTTCCGGGCCGATACGCGGCAGTTGCCGATCGCTCAGCTGGGCTGCGCGGCGGGCGGGGCGGCGATCAACCGGGCGCATGATTTCTGCACAGCTCATCCCGGGGCGAACGCGCTGATCGTGGCATGCGAGTTCTGCTCCTTGTGCTATCAGCCCACCGACATCGGTATCGGATCGCTGCTCTCCAACGGTCTGTTCGGTGACGGTGTGGCCGCCGCGGTCGTCCGCGGGACGGGCGGCCACGGCATCCGCCTGGAACGCAACGGCTCCTACCTCATCCCAGGAACCGAAGACTGGATCACGTACGACGTGCGGGCAACCGGCTTCCACTTCCTGCTGGACAAGCGCGTGCCGGGCACCATGGAGCCGCTCGCCCCGGTGCTGCGCAGCCTCGCAGACCACCACGGCTGGGATGCTTCGGATCTCGATTTCTACATCGTGCATGCCGGAGGGCCGCGGATCCTGGACGACCTGAGCACTTTCCTCCAGGTCAAGCCGGAGGCGTTCCGTCACAGCCGGGCCACGCTCACCGAGTACGGGAACATCGCGAGCGCCGTCGTACTGGACGCGCTGCGCCGGCTGTTCGACGAAGGAGGCGCCACCGACCGGGCGCGCGGCCTTCTGGCCGGGTTCGGCCCCGGCATCACCGCCGAGATGGCGCTGGGCCGGTGGAACGGCACACCACGCCCGGCAGCACCGCAGGGTTCCCGATGACCGCCCACCCACTGATCACGACGGCTTTGAGCAGCGGCCTGGTCGTGCCGCCCGGCGAGGGCCGTGCCCTTCGTGCGGCCGCCCAGGATGTGACGTTCAAGGTGACCGGCGGCCGCTCGCGCTTCTCGTCGAGCTTCGAGGTGCTCGTGCCACCGGGCTTCGACGTCGGCGCGCACGTCCACGCCCGGAGTGAGGAACTGTTCTACGTCCTGGAGGGCGAGCTCGATGTGCTCGCCTTCGAACCGCGGGTGCGCACCGCGGACAGTTGGCGGGGGTGGCGGTCGCCGACGGGTGAGCGTGTGGTCCGTGCCACGCCCGGCACGGTGATCCTGGTCCCGCCCGGCTGCCCGCACGCCTTCGCCAACCCCACCGGCGTCCCGGCCCGGATGTTCTTCCAGTCGTCCCCGCCCCCGGACCACGAGCGCTATTTTGAGGAACTCCTGGAGATTCTGTCCGCCGACGGGCCCGTGGACCACCAGGCCATCGCCGCGCTGCGGCGCCGCTACGACATCGAGCAGCTCACACCGCTGCGCCATGAACAGCCGGTCAGGAGCCAGGAATGAAGAAGGACGCAACCGCGCCGTTGTACGAGGTGCCGGACCTGGCTGCCCTCGACTTCGACCCCTTCCTCCGTGAGGCGCTGCAGGCCGAACCGGTCATCCGGATCCGGCTGCCGCACGGAGCTCCCGGCGAGTGCTGGCTGGCGACACAGTACGACGCCGTCCGGTTCGTCACCTCTGATCCCCGGTTCAGCCGCGACATCGTCGGCCAGCCGCTGCCCAGCATGAACAGATATCTCATCCCGCTGGACCGTGCGGTCAGCTTCGTCGACCCGCCCAACCACACCCGGATCCGCTCCGTGGTCTCCTCGGCGTTCAACCGCTTCGGCACGGCAGCCCTGCGCCCCCGCGCCCAAGCCGTACTCGACCAGCTCATCGACTCCATGATCGCAGCCGGACCGCCCGCCGACCTCGTCCAGCACGTGACCTCCCCCTTCCCCATGCATGTCATCGGAGCTGTGCTGGGTGTGCCGGAAGCAGACCGGCCGCGCTTGCGCACATGGGCCAACACCGTCCTGACCCGGCCGAAGGACGAAGCGGGGGTCGAGCGTGCCCGGCAGGCCAGAGAAGAAGTCCGCTCCTCTTTCCGAGGGCTGGTTCGCGAACGCCGGCTCCAGCCGCAGGACGACCTCCTCAGCGAACTCGCAGCCGCAGCCGACAGCGGCAGGATCGAGGAAGAAGAAGTCCTGGCCCTAGCCATGCTGATGGGGATCAACGGCTGGCACGCGGTGCGCAACCACACCTCCAACATGGTCTACTGCCTGCTCACCGACGACCATCTGAAGAGCCGGCTGCGCTCCGACCCGCAGGCCGTACCGGCGGCCGTGGAAGAACTGCTGCGCTGGATCCCCCACAAGCACGGCGTGGGACAAGCCCGCATCGCCACCGAGGACGTCGAAGTGGGAGGCGTCCTGATTCGCCGCGGTGAGGCCGTCTACGTCTCCTACGTGGCAGCCAACTGGGACGAACGGTGCTACCCCGAACCGCACCGGATCGACATCGATCGCCAAGGCCCGCCCCAGCTGGCCTTCGGCCACGGCCCCCACCATTGCCTGGCACCACTACTGGCCCGCATGGAAGCCGAACTGCTGCTCACCACCCTCCTCACCCGCCTCCCCGACCTACGGCTGGCCACCGACCCCGAAAACGTTCCCTGGCAAAAAGACGTACTCATCCGAGGACCGGAAGCACTACCGGTCACCTGGTAGACCCGGCCCCAAGAGGGCCAGCAGAACCCGCCACGGCAGGCACCGGACCGTTCGACCTCCGTCAGGGCCGGCGACGGAAGCAACTAGGGACGGGCGGCTGTACGGGCTGGCCTTGGCGGAGCCCGGAAGGAGAGCTCGCGAAGCAACTCCGGGAACATGCGGGAGGGGCCCGGTGCCATCCGGCACCGGGCCCCGAAGGAACTGCTACACCATCTGCCGGCCCCAGGACTGCGCCGGCTCACTGTTTCCGCCCGCCGGGCCTGCGTGCTGCCCGGAGTGCGGGGATCGCGGTTGCTTGACCTCAGACCACCTCACTTACGCGATGTCCTGCGGTACCCGGACTCCTAAGCTCGTGCGTCCGGGCGATCCTGATGGCGCTCTGAGTGTTCCTCCGTTCATCCCTCTGGAGGCGAGTTTCACTCAACTGCGGGTACTGCGAACTGCTGTTACCGCGAACTACGGGTAATACGTACTGCGCCTGTGGCCCAAGAGGCGCCACATTCTCCGGCAGCCAGCCCCGTCGCCCGTCCTGCGTCTGCTCTGGCTCAGAACCCCACTGCCGGACCTCCCGGTGCGCGCGCCCGCAGCCGACGCCTTCACCGAGGTGCCACTCACCTACCTGCACTGCTGAGTACTTCCGAGTACTGCGTACTGCACCTGCGCTGCTGGTGATGGCCCCTGATCACTGCGGGCCACCCGGTCCGGCCGTCAGTCCCGTCGCCTCCATGCCACTCACCGGCTTCGGAACTCCACCACCGCACCATCCTGCGAACTGCAACTGCTTACTGCTGCCAGGCAGTTCATCTCTGCCCGGCCCTGCTGTCCCTCTGGGTTACAGGAGAAACATAACCACACCACGACCCAATGTCTACTCCCACCATGGGAGATTTTCGCCCGTGCTGATCTGAGGGAATGTCTTTCAGTCATACACGTAACCTGGGTGAAGGACTCTGCCGCCACCGCAGCGCCAGGTCCTCAGCGCCCTCGAACGCCTCCACCAGCACGCACCCACCCCATCCCCTCCCTCACCGGCAGGGCCCGTGGCGGACCCCGAGGCCACCCCCGGGCTGCGTCCACGCGTGCTCCGCCACCCCTTTGCAGCACAATCGCGCGGACGGTCCGATCACGCATCGCCAGTAGCCAGCCTGCCCCAGGGGCCGACTTGGCTGCGCAACAGGCGTGTTGCTCGTGCGGAGCGCCGGAGTCCGGACCGCGAAGCGGACACCGGGGCCCCAGGCCGCGTAGCGGGAACGTCACCGGGACCCGGTCGTCTGCGTCGTGGGGCAGGTGGAGCGCACCGCACCGGTCCTGGTGGTCGGGGCCGGGCCGAAGAGAGACCGACTGGCCAGCGCGTCGAACGTGATCTCATCGGCAACCAGGACAGCACCTCGGTGACGGCGGGCGCCGGTACGCGCGGGCTCGTGCACCTGCTGGAGCTCCTGGGCCGTCAGGAGCCGCATAGGGCAGGCGGGGGCAGCCGCATGGCCTCATGCTCCTCCGCTCTGCGTTCTCTGCCGGGCAGCGGCTGATCGAAGAGGCCATCGAGGACCACCGGCCTCGACAGGTGCATGATGCCCGTCGGCAGGGTGGGAGACTGGCGCGTAGTCGCTGTCCTGACTGGCCGCCCCCGCCGAAGGACGGGGCGAGCTGGGCGCGCCGGTGTCGTCCCTGCGGGCTGAGATCCTGCTTGCCGGTGGTGCATGCGTTTGTCGATTCGAGGCCTGTGTGGCTTCGCTCTGGTGGGGATGGTCATGGCAGTAGAGGTGCATGTCGGCGGTGGGCTGGAGCCCGGGCTGCGGAGCAGGGCGTGACGGCGCCCGATGTGGCTCGGGCGCTGAGCGGTCTGCTGGAGGCCAGTCACACGGCGCCCTTCGAGCAGTTGCCCCGTTTGCTCGACAGCGCCGCGAAGGAGGCAGGTGCGGGCGGGGCGTGGCTGTTCGTGGCAGACCTTCAGGAGGAGGTGCTGCGTGAGGTCACCGGCTTCGGTCTGAGCGCCGGCGAGGGCGGCGAGGAGTTTCCGATTGAGGGCACGCTGCCCGGCCGCGCCTATCAGACAGCTGTGGTCACAGCGCCGGCCCGCGGCGGGGCGTGCTGGGTAGGGGAGACTGCCCTGGTCCTGGAGGAGGGACACGGCCTGGGCCATGCCGCGGCTCAGCATTCCCGCTCTGCTCCGCCGCAGCGGCTGCTACACCACAGCCCCGGACCAGCGCACCGCTGCACGACGCGTCCGGCGGCGCAGAGGCGAGGGGTGGTCGTGTTGGCGCCGTCGGCACGTACGGTGTGACCGGCGGGGGCGGGGAACGGCGCCGGCCCGCGGGGGTGCGGACGCTCGGGGAAGACGCGGAAGGAAGGGGTGGTTCTGATACAGGCCTCGGGATCGCGTACCCGGCACGACCACCACCCCGCAGACCTCGGGGGCATTCACAGCCGGACACATGCAGGGAGAACACATCAGGGACGGGCCCGCACCACGGACTCCCAAAGAGCGCGGTGACGTGCGGACCTGACGTGCAACCCGGGCCGGAAAAATCCACGAGCCCCGAAGGCGCATACGACATCTGCAAGCTGCGCCCAAGCTCGGGACGCACCCCCAGCCTACGCCCGCCCCGACACCCGGACAGAACTGTCATACGGTCCCCGCACATCCTGCACGGCGGACACACGAACTTGGGCAGCTACCGGTCCAGCATCAGCGCCTGCGGCGGAACGCCGTACGTCATCGTCGGCGGCCCGTCTGCAGAGCCGGACATCATCATCGGTCCCGGTAGGCGCTGCACCACGCCGGATGGGCGGGAGTACGCCACCACGCGGGGCACCGGAACCTGGAGCGCGCCGGGTCCAGAGAGCCCGGTGATGGTCAACGGCCTGTACGCGGTGGAGGCCGGCACGCCTGCCCGGCTGCTTGCCACGCTGCCTGCGCTCGCGGGCACGTGAGAAGGGGCACCCACAGGCGCCCCTCCGCCCAGCCCATGGTGCTGTTGAGCTGAAGAGCACGCCCGTCCCCGCTCGCCACATGGAGCAGAAGCAGAGCGATCCCGTGTCGGTAGCTCCCCGTACTGCTGGGCGGGAACCGGAGCGTGGTAGGTGAAGGCCACGTCGTCACCGTACGAGCGCGCACTGACAGAGGGGATCGACTTGCCAGATGCCCTGAATCGGACCCGGCGTTACGGACCGTCGATGACGTTCGGACGGCCCGCTGGTTAGTCTTCGCGTTCTGCCCCGCTGCGTCAGACGCAGCAAGCGTTTTCGTGAGAGGTCGTCATGAGCCGTAATCCCTGTGGTGAGATGAGTGCCGGTGGGGTCGGCCCTCGCGTGGGCTTCCTGCCTGTGTCGAATGGCATCGATTCTCTTTCGGAGGTTGTCTCCCGGCTCGCGCGACCTGACAGGGACGTCACCGCCCGGGATCTGAAGTACGCGGTCCTCCACCTGCAGGCCGCCACCAAGGTGTTGGTCAAGGCACGCCTCCAGACAGCCCACTGGTCGCCCGTGGTGAAGGACCTCAGCAAGTGCACCAGGGAGAAGTACGACGAGGGAAAGTGCGAGAGCGCCACCATCGCTGAGTCGATGCGCCGGCTCGTCGACGTGATCGGGCTCCCGATCGAGAAGAGGGACCGCGAGGCGGTGGAAGAACTGGGGAGGCTCCGCAACCGTCTTCAGCACTGGGGCCTGCAGGAGACAGCCGCCCTGGTGAGAAAGCAAGCAGCGAGTGTGCTGGACTTCCTCATGAGGTTCCTGGACGAGCAGCTGATACCCCAGCTGGGAGAACAACAGATCGCCTCCTTGCAGGAAGAGATGAACCTCGTTCGCCATGGAGTGCGGAAGATCGGCACCTACGTGGAGACCCGCCGCGCTCGCTTGCGTGACGAACTCAAGGAGCACGCCGACACGGCAGTGCGATGTCCGTCGTGCCACGAATGGGCCCTGGTGGTGGAGCAGGAGAACAGCAAATGTCACTTCTGCTCTCGCGCCTGGGACAGCAAACAGCTCGCGTACGCCTACGAAGAGCGCTTCGAATCAGGGAGCACCGCAGACGAGATTTCCTCAGGTGACTGCCCGAAGTGCTGGAACCGAACACTCATCATCGGGGTACGCACAGCAGCAGCTCGTGACCGGCGGATCGACATGTGCTTCTCCTGCGTCGAGGTATTCACGGGACTCCGCATGTGCACGTGTTCCGAGTGGTTTCTCCCCAGGGACGGAGAGGACAGCTGCCGCCGATGCATCGACCTGTACATGGAGGGATCTGGTAAAGGCTGGGCTGAATGGGTCGCGGTCTGCACGGGCGAAGAACCCCCGGCCAGGGGAGGAACACAACCGATCGCACAAGCAGGTCCGGATCCGCGCGGTGACGCGGACTGAGTACGCCCGGTGCAAGCCACTGGACTACGCTGCCGCCGTCACTGAGGGACTGCGCCGGGCACTGAAGGGGGATGCGGCCTATTCGGGGCTCATCACGAAGGATCCGCTGCACACGGACTGGAGCACTGAGTGGCTCCATGGCGGTCTCCACACCCTCGGAGGGCTGGAGGAGGCGCTAGTGCTGTATCAAGCAAGCGTTCGCCCTGTTGTAGTCCTGTGCCATGGAACCTCAGCGGGAACGAGTCGATGGGCTGTTAGAGTCCGGGACCGACGAAGGGGGGCCGCTCGTGGCCAAGGTCAACATCAGTCTTGATGCCGAACTGGTAGTGGAAGTGATGGTCCTGGCCGGGGTCGGCTCGCCCCAGGACGCCGTCGAAGCGGTCGTGCGCGACTACATCGCCCGTGGACACCGCACCGAGGCGCGCACCGAGCTCAAAGAGCAGAGCCTGCGCGAGGTCGGGGTCAAACCGCAGGAGCCTCAAGGCTGACCACTGTGATCGCGAGACGTCGTTCCAGCTCCGTTGGCACGTGCCCGGCCGGCTGTGGCGAGACCGCCGCGGCGACGACCGGCTCCTACGCGTCGTCTCCAGGAGGGCGAACGTAGCCTGATGCGGCACTAGGCGGTCACATGGAGCCTCCCCGCCGCCACTGCCGCCCTCTGACCCGGCGCGACAGCGCGGGTTCAGGGCGCGCCTGGCCGCGTTGATGACGTTGTGGGCGGCAGCCCCGTACACGGCGGCTTCCACTCGCTGAGCAGGGCTTTGTGATCAGGATGACGGTCCCTACCGGTGGATACGGCCCTGGCTACGATGGAAAGCGCCCTGACCTTGGCAGTTGCGATGGTGGGGTCAGGGCGTTGTCACGGGGTGGCTACCCGAGCCAGACGATGTTCAGGACCGTCAAGCTGTGCAGAGGCCGGTTGATCCAGTAGGTCAGGGAGAGCTGGCCGACGGCCGCGTAGCGGACGTCCTCGCCCTCATCGTCGTCCGTGTCGAACTGAGCGAACCCCCACGGATCTGCGGCGGCCGCGGCCAGGATGTCCCACACGGTGTCCGCGGCGTGCCCGGGCAGGGCGTCGAGGGCCTTGGCGGCCGGGGCACAGACTCGGACCGCGTACGGCGACGGGCTCACCGGCGCCGTCGGCGGAGCTCCGCCAGGTCGACGGCGTCGCTGTCGTCGTAGCCGGAGGCGACGAACGCATCGACGGCCGGGGCGTGCGCGATGCGGCCCTGCCAGTTCTGGAGGACCTCGTAGAGCCGGGCGAGGGAGAACGTGCGCCGCGATTCCTCGAGGGCGGCCGCCCACTCGTGCTCGAAGGCCGGCACCCAGGTGCTCGCACGCTTGTCGGCGCGCAGCTGGGCGAGGAGTTCGGCCGGAGCTCCCGGGGCGGGGGCGTACGGCGTGAGGGGTGCGTGGTCGGGCTGCGCGCTCATCTGGTCCTCCCGGCGGGTCGTCACCTCACGGTACGCGCGCCGGGTGGCCGTGGATGCGGGCATGGGCGGATCTCCTCCTAGCGGGTGCGCAGGGTGCGGACGGCGGCCTGGGCGTGTCGCGCAGCGGGTGATCCTGTTTGTCCCAACTGGCGGCCACGTAGTTGAGAAGTTCGGCCGTGGCGCGTTCCGAGTCGCGCGGGTCGCTGGCGAGCAGCTTGTCGGCGGCGAGTGCGACGTCGAAGGCGGGGTGGGCAGGTCTTCTGGGGCAAGGGCGTTGCCGCGGTCGACGTCCAGAGCCATGGGCGGAGATGTGACTGAGCCGTGCAATTGGCGAATGAGCGTCTGAGTTGGCGCGAGTGGCAAGCTCGTGTCCGAAGTGGAGGATCCCGGTCCTGACAGGGTGAGGGCCCGTCAGGTGTCGGCGCGGCGGTGGCGCTGGTAGTGGCGGGCGGAGCGGGCTCGGTTGCCGCAGGCTGCGGAGCACCATTCCCTGCGGGGGTGGTTCTTGAGGAAGTACAGGACGCATCCCGGGGCCAGGCAGGCTCGGAGCTGGTCGCGGGCGTCCTGGCTGAAGAGCTCGATTGATTCTTCAGCGACGGCCGAGACGACGGCGAAGGCTGCCTGACCACTGGTGCGGGTGTGGCGTGAGGGTGCCTGGCCGGGTGTCCAGGACAACGCCGACCAGTGAGGTGTCTCGCCGGCGGCCTGGTTGAGCACGGTGACGGCTGCATGCAGTTCGCGCGTGCAGGACGCGGCTGCGGGGCGCGGGTCCTCGACGGCCTCGGCGGCCAGCCGGCGCAGAGCGTCACGCAGGCTGATCAGCTGGTTGCCGAGGCGGTCCAGGTCGGCAGGGGCGAGGGCATCGAGGTTCTCCGGCGTCATCGGATCCGTTCGGGAAGAGACGGCGTGCAGCCAGGACCTCGTGCCGTCAGGATCGCGCAGCGCGTCGTGCACGCCGTCCCGGTCGGCCCAGATGGTGTTCATCAACTCCACCGGGAGCGGCTCGTCCAGCAGCCGTGCGTTCGTGCTCATGTCACCGAGACTATCGCACTTCTAATGGTTGCGCCCCCTTTCATCCGTTGACGCGAAGGCGGGTACGTGTCATGGTTCCCCTAATGGTTGAAGGCGCACCCAAGCGTCAGAGTTACAGCGATTGAAGGAGTGCCTACTCATGGCCGTTTTCGCCCCCGTTGAGCCCGCTACTGCGACCGGCAAGGCCGCCGAGCTGCTTGCCGATGTACAGAAGACCCTCGGCCTGACGCCGAACATGACCAAGGTGATGGCCAACAGTCCCGCCCTACTCACGGGCTACCTTGCCTTGTCCGGTGCACTGGCCGGCGGCGTGCTGAGCGCCCCGGTCCGTGAGCGTCTCGCGCTGGCCACCGCCGAGTACAACCGCTGTGAGTACTGCCTGTCGGCCCACACCTACATCGGTGCGAACACCGCCAAGATCGACTCCGGCGAACTGGACGCAGCCCGCGACGCTAAGGCGTCCGACCCGCACACGCAGGCGCTGTTGACCCTGTCCGACGCCATCGCCCGCGGCCACGGCCAGGTCGACGACGCCGCTCTCCAGGCCACCCGCGACGCCGGCGCCACCGACGCCGAGATCGGCGAGGTCATAGGCCACCTGGCCCTGAACATCCTGACCAACTACTTCAACATCCTCGCCAAGGTCGACAACGACTGGCCCGTGATCACCCCGCGCATCGTGGCCTGACCCGCGCCCGCCCCGCCGACCTGACCGCACCGCACCGACTGGGGTCAGGCCGCGGTCACACCCCTCGCCCACCCCTCGGCGCTCCAACGGCAGCACCTGGGAGGAGAACAATGTCCGATCCGGTACACAACACCACTGCGGGGTTCCACGAGGGTGAGCTGGTCGTGCAGCGCCATGCGGGCGTGGCCAAGGACGCGGCCCGACTCTCGGACATGCTGGCCCCCGCTCAGCTGCGCGGCGGCGTGATGCGGTTCCTGGCGGAGAGGACCTTCGCGGCGATCACCGCCCGCGACACGACCGGCATGCTGTGGATCTCCCCGCTCACTGGCCCGCCCGGTTTTCTCCGCGTCACCTCACCGGCGACCCTCGATGTGCGAACCCTGCCCGCCGAGGGCGACCCGCTTCATCACCTGCCGACGGATCAGCCGGTGGGACTGATCGTGGTCGAGTTCGCCGCCCGTCGGCGCCTGCGGATCAACGGCACTCTGTCCCACACCGGGAGCGGCGCGCTGCGCATCGCCGTGGAACAGGCCTACGGCAACTGCCCGCAGTACATCCAGCACCGCCGCCTCGAACCCGCACCCGGCGCCCCCTCCGGCGCGGAGCCGGTGCGGCACGGAAGCACCCTCACGCAGGATGACCTCGACCTGATCCGCCGGTCCGACACCTTTCTGATCGGCACAACCCATCCCGCCCGCGGCAACGACGCCTCACACCGCGGCGGGCCTGCTGGATTCGTCCGCGCAGAGGACGGAGGGCTGTGGTGGCCCGACTACCGGGGCAACAACATGTTCAACACACTCGGCAATCTCGAGGCCGACCCCACCGCCGCTCTGCTCTTCTGCGACTTCACCACCGGCCGCACCCTGCACCTGTCCGGTCGGGCCGCCCTGGAATGGCCCCAGCCGGGCGCCCCCGGCGATGACGACCGCACTGGCCGCCGCGTTCACCTCGCCCCCCAGCAGCTGGTGGCCGGCCGGCTGTTGCCGCTGCGAGCCGACACCGTCACCGCCGCCCCCGACAACCCGCCGCTGACCGACCAGCCCTCCGCACGGTGAAGGACACCTCCCATGACCGACGCGCGCCCGCCTTTTCCACCGTTCGATCTCGACAGCGCCCAGGCCAAGGTCCAGGCCGCCGAAGATGCCTGGAATACCCGCGACCCGCACCAGGTCGCCCTCGCCTACACCGAGGACTCCGCCTGGCGTAACCGGGACGTGTTCCTCACCGGCCGCGACAAGATCGTCGTGTTTCTCACCACCAAGTGGGAGCGCGAACTCGACTACGCCCTGCGCAAGAGCCTGTGGGGCTTCCGCGAGAACCGCATGGCCGTCCGATTCCAGTACGAGTGGCACAACACCGAAAATCAGTGGTTCCGCTCCTACGGCAACGAACTGTGGGAGTTCGCCGACAACGGCCTGATGCGCCACCGCGAGGCAAGCATCAACGACCTGCCCATCAGCGAGGCCGACCGCCGCTACCGCGGCCCCCGCCCCGAAGCCGAGCGCCACCCCGGACACAACCTCCCCCTCACCTGAACCACCGCCCGGCCCCGGGGCCGGCGTCAGCCCCCGTACACGTCACTGCCGTTCTCCCTTTGTCCTGCAACGGGCCGACGGCGCCACTCCAAGTCCATCGGCCCGGGCGTCCTGGCCAGCGTCTGCCGGGTCTCGGTGAACGTGCCCGTCTCTCCGGTGCCGCCGACGACCTGCCAAGCCACCGTCCAGGTCGAGGTGGCGGCCCCCCGGTACGGCTGCCCCAGCGGGCGGGCGAGTTCGGTGTAGCGGTGCCCGCAGTCCGGGGACGGGGACGTGCCCCGGGCCGGGGAGTACGGGGTGCCCGGACCCGCGCAGGTGACCGTGGCCGTCGCGGAGACCGTCACGCCGCCCGCCGTCGCCGTCGCCGTGGTCGGCCCGTACGTCGACTCCGACGGCTCCACCCTCGTGTGCACGTGGTTGGTTTCCGGCCGGAGGTGGGCCGGAGGTAACCACGCAACTAACCATGGACTCACCACGGCCATCAAGCGACCGGCCTCCGCGGGCGTGCGCGGCCCCGGCCAGTACTGCGGTCGGGCCTTCCCCCATGAAGGTGGGCACGCGGTTATTGGTCACGCGGCGAGCGTGAGTTTAGCGGTGTGCCGTCGTTCGTATTCGTCGGGGCTGAGGTGGCCGTTGGTGGAGTGTCGGCGGCGGGTGTTGTAGCGGGTCAGCCAGGCGAAGACCGTTCGTCGGCAGGTGGCCGCGTCGCCGTAGTCGTGGGCGCCCTGGAGGGTCTCGCGTTTCAGGGAGGCGTGGAAGCTCTCGCAGGCGGCGTTGTCGGCGCTGGTGCCGACCGCGCCCATTGACCGGGTGACCTCGAGCTGGTCGCAGAGGCCTGCGTAGGCCCGGGATCCGTACTGGGCCCCGTGGTCGGAGTGGAACACCGCTCCGACCAGTGAGCCGCGGGTCAAGACGGCCATCCGCAAGGCGTCGGCGACCAGGTCCGTGCGCATGTGGTCGGCGATGGACCAGCCGACGATCTTGCGGCTGAAGCAGTCCAGCACCGTCGCGAGATAGAGGAACTTCCCTCCCTGGAGCGGGAGATACGTGATGTCGCCCATGAGCTTGCGCCCGGGTTCGGTGGCGGTGAAGTCCCGCCCGAACAGATCCGCGACCTGCTCGGACGCCGGGTCGGGGAGGGTCGTGCGGACACGTCTGCGTAAGCGGACACCCGCGATGGAGAACGTCCGCATGATCCGTGCGACCCGCTTCTCGTTGACCCGGTGTCCCTTCTCGCGGAGCTCGGCCGTCACGCGCGGGGACCCGTAGGCGCCGCCGGACTCGCCGTGGACGCGCCTGATCTCGTCGGCCAGGACTTGATCCTCCTGTTTCCATGCCGGCCCCTGGATTCGGCCCTCACCTTCGCCCGCATGCAAGCCCTGGCTCTGCGCTACGAACTGCACCCCGACTGGAAGGAACACTGGCACCCCTGAAGCGCGGCATCCGCCCGAGACAGGCGCCGCCACCCGTCGTGCGAAGCAGTGTCCTCTCTGCCTCGCGCGACTCATGCACGTCAGGCACCTGTCTCGTCTGCCACTGGACGTCACGCAGGCGAGGTTTCTCCTGTCCCACCCGGTGTTACCCCTACAAGGCGGGGCAAACGCCCGCCAAGAGCATCCACCTCACCGGAGGACGATCATGACCACTGCTGTCAAAGCCATGCTGGACACCCACCCCGCCGACCTGGGCAACGTCGACCGCGGCAAGCTCATCCGCTGTATCGAGGAATGCCTCGCCTGCGCACAGGCATGTACCGCCTGCGCGGACGCCTGCCTGTCGGAGGACATGGTCGCCGAGCTGACCAAGTGCATCCGCACCAACGCCGACTGCGCCGACATCTGCACCGCCACCGCCGCTGTGCTCTCCCGCCGCACCGGCTATGACGCCGCCGTCACCCGCGCGACCCTTCAGGCGTGCGCCACCGTCTGCAAAGTCTGTGCCGACGAGTGCGGGCGCCACGCAGAGCAGCACGACCACTGCCGCGTGTGCGCCGAAGCCTGCCGCCGCTGCGAACAGGCGTGCAACGACCTCATCACTTCCCTGGGCTGAGCCACCGGCCGGCTCTCCCGGGCAGCAGCCCCTGCTTCCCCCCAGGCTCGTGGACCAGCACCGCCGAGAAAACCTGAATACCCGCCGACTCCCGGTGAACGGCGAATCTCGCACAGACCGCTGTCACGATCTCCGGGCCGGGCAGCCCGGCCCACCTCGCGCGTCAGAACCGTCGGCGGTCTCGGGGGGCTGGGTGCGTCGCGGAGGCCGCACACGCCGGCGCGCCGGGTGGGCGAGGCCCGGGTAGGGGGATGTTCTGCTTCGTGACGGCTGGCTTTGGGCTGGATCGGATCGGGTACGCGACGCGGGTCCGCGCCCGTAGGCACGGGTACCGCGTGTTCTCGTGTGACATGCCCGGTGCGCCGAAGGCACGAGGCATGGGATGTCGATCGAGGTAAGGACGGGTGTGTGGTGGTGCACGGAGCATGGGTTGCCGGTGCGTGGGGGCTCTTCGCGGGAATGGCGTTGCTTCTGGGCGCGGCGGTGAGTTCGTTCGTACGCGTGCCGCGACGGCTGATCGCGTTGGTGATGGCGTTCGGCAGCGGCGTGCTGATGTCCGCGGTGGCGTTCGAGCTGATTGCGGAGGCGTACGACCGTTCGGGAATGTGGCCCGTCGCGGCGGGTGCGCTCGGCGGGGCGGTCGTCTACTCCGGAGCCAACGCCCTGCTCGCACGGCACGGGGCCCGGCACCGCAAGCGGTCCGGCGGCCAGCAGCCCTCGGAGAGCGAACAGCCCGGGTCGGGCAACGCCATCGCTCTGGGCGCACTGCTCGACGGCATCCCGGAGTCCATCGTGATCGGCACCAGTCTCCTGGGGGGCGGCCAGGTGGGCATCGCCACGGTGGGGGCGGTCTTCATCAGCAACCTGCCCGAGGGGCTGGCCAGTTCGGCGGGGATGCGCAGCGCGGGACGCAGCCGGAAGTATGTGTTCGCGTTGTGGGGCGGTATCGCCGTGATCAGCGGACTGGCGGCCCTGGCCGGGTACACGCTGCTGGGCGACGCCTCCGCCTCGGTGCTGGCGGTGATCACGGCCATCGCGGGCGGCGCGATCCTGGCCATGATCGCCGACACCATGATTCCCGAGGCCTATGGAGAAGTGCACCTCCTGACCGGGCTGGTGACCGTCGTCGGCTTCCTCTCCGCATTCGCCCTCTCCCAGATCTGAGAGGCGACGCATCCGCGCCGCGGGCACGGGGCCACGGACAGGCAAGCATGAGCGCAGCCGGGAGCCCTTGATGCGGGTGGAGCAGGCGTAGCGCAAGGCGTTGTCCGAGGGGACGGACCAGGCGCGCTTCCGTGAGGCCACCACCGAATCCGAACACGACCGGCCCCGCTGCTCGCCCCCTCCCAGTCCTGTTGGGCGGGTGTCGTACCGGGCGGGGTGATGTTCCCGGTTTTGACGGCACTTGAGTCCTGGCGGTGGGACGATGGGTGTGCTTCTCCCGTTAGGGCTGGATGTGCCGCGCCGCCCACGGCGATAAGGAGGCCACCAAGGGTGTGTCAAGGACCCGGAACACGGACCACGAACGTCTGGCAGCCGGACTCGCGGTGGCGGGGGCCGGCCGGGGCACTGACCGCGGACGCGGACGCCCTGGAAGCCCGCTAGATCGCCGACAGCGACACCATGAACCGCTGGCGCCCGCATCCGCGTCGAACCCCGCGCTGGTCGGGCACGGGGACTGCGGTCACCTTGCTCGACGACCGGCCGTTGCACCTGCCGGCCAGCTCTCCCGGGCAGCAGCCCGTCCGTGACCGCCAACGACCAACAGGGCACACCGAGCGAGGGAGAAACGGCATGAGGACCCAGCTCGAGCGAGAACTGACCGAGGAAGCCGCGGCCCCGGCCCGCACACAGCGCACCCAGGCGAGCTGAAGCGTGGACACACTCACCGACCTGACGCATTTCCTACGTGTCCGGTGGAGCGAAGAGGAACGCCAGAGCGCCCTCTTCCACGAGTTCGGCTGCTCCGCCCACGACACGCCGCGCACCCGCTTCTGCGACTGCCCCAGCCCTGCCCGGATCCGTGCATGTACCGGCATCAAGCGACAGATCCTCAACCGGCTGGAAAAACGGATCGCACACGAGCGCCGGCAACAATGCTGGCCCCTGGACTCGACCCTCGCCTTCGCCAGCATGCAAGCCCTGGCCCTGCCTTACGAACTGCACCCCGACTGGACGGAACACTGGCACCCCTGAGGCGCGCCATCCGCCCCCACCCGTCGTGCGAAGCAGCGTCCCCCCTGCCTCCTCGCACGACGCGCGCCCCTTCGCGAGCAAGCACCTGGGAGCGGGAGTTCCCACAGCACCAGTACCCCGAAGAGGTCACACAGTGGCCCCCCTGGTTTCCCCGGAGCCGGAACAACCAACCGCCGGGCCTTCTCTCAGCTGCGAGCGCCTTCGCATCCCGCCAGCATGCGAGGCGCGGACTCATCCAGCTCTCTTCCGAAGCCAGCATCAAACGTCTTCCGCGGACACCCACTGCCAGCGGGGCGCGAGCGCTTGGCGAACCCGAGGGCCGGACCCACGCCCTGCGCCCTTCAGGTCGGCCTGTCCTCCGCGGAGGCAGGAGGTCACGCTGCGGTGCTCCGCTGGCGGAGGGCGTTGATCAGCTGCTGGCGGTTCATCTTCGACCGGCCGGGGATGTCGGCCTTGGATGCCAGCTCGTACAGCTCGGTCTTCGTGTGGCTCTCCAGGCCGTCGGCGCCGCGATGCCCGGCACCGGCCTTCTTTCCCGGCTGCTTCTTTCCCGCGCCGTCCCGATTATGGGTCGGTAGCCGGTGCAGCTGACCTGCGGGCTCCTTGTCCTCCCCTCTGGAGGAGCGGGCCTGCTCGACGCTGCGTTGGAGGGCTTCCATCAGGTCGATGACGTTCGTTGCCTCTGGCGGGCCGGCTTCGCTGACGATCTCCTGACCGTCCCGTTTGGCGTCGACCAGGGCTTTGACGCGTTCTTCGGATGTGTCGTGGAACTGCTCCGGATCCCAGTCCATGCTCAGGGCGTCGATCAGCTGCTGGGCAGTCTCGATCTCCTGGCTGGTGACCTTGGTCTGCCGGTCGGGCAAGACATCCAGCTCCTCGCGCGGGTCACGGACCTCATCCGCCCAGTGCATGGTGTGCAGGATCAAGACATCGTCCTGCGCGCGCAGGGCGGTCAGGTACTCCTTGTTGCGCATGGTCATCGTGGCGATACCGGCCTTGCCCGATCTTTCCAGGGCAGCACGCAGCAGCTCGTAGACCTTCAGGTACTCCTTGTCCTGCGGGGCGAGGTAGTAGGTGCGCTCGAAGAACACCGGCTCGATCCGGTCCAGGTCGACGAAACCGGCCATGTCGATCACCCGTGATTTGCCCGGGGCGATCTCTTCGAGCTCTTCCGGCTCGACGATTACGTACTCCCCGCCGCCGAGGTCGTAACCCTTGACGATGTCGCCGCTGTCGAGCTCTTCACCGGTGCTCTCGTTGATCTTGTTGTAGCGCACGCGGTCTCCGGTACCGCGCTGCAGCTGATGGAAGTGCACCGTATGGTCCTCGGTCGCGGTGTAGAGCCCGACGGGCACGGTGACCAGCCCGAACGTCAAAGCGCCGGTCCAGATCGCTCTCGCCATCATCGCCTCCGTCGTCGCATCGAAGCTCACCTTCCATCGTCGGTTAGCCGCTTCACCTGCGCAGCCGCAGCCTCAGCACGGCGCCGTGCTTCGCGCATGCGGCGGTCGGCATCACGCGCCCGGCCCCGGGCCTCCCGCTCCTCGGTCCGGGCCTTGCGCTGCTGCTCCTCGGTGGACTTCAGCTCCTCGGCCAGCTCGGTGACGCGCTGCTTGAGGTTCTGCACCAGTTCGCCGGCGTCCTGGGCCTGGCGGCTGATCGCGGCGGACTCCTTCTCACGCTGCCGCAGATCCTCTTGGGCGTCCTCGGCCTCCTGCCGGGTGCGATCCAGCTTCTTGCGCCGGCGCGCTTCTGCGTCGGACGCATCGCCGCGCGCCGGTGCAGCCTTCGGGGTCCGGGATGGTTGAGCTGCTCCGGCTGAAGCGCCTTGGGCGGCGGCGAACCCGGATGTGGTGCTGAGCGGCTTGACCAGGCGGCCCGCGGCCCACTCCGTTGCGGCCTGCGGGTCAGCGAGAACGGCATGCAGGGTCTCTTCCACCTCCTGCTGGACATCCTCGCTGACCTCGTGGCCCGCCTCGGCCGTCAGCTGCCGGGCCTGCCGGGACAGTGCACCGATCAGCACTCGCTGCTGATGGGTGAGCTCACGCAGCTGCTCACCATCCAGATTGTGATGCGCTTGGCGCAGCTGTTCGCCCAGCCGGACCAGTGGCCCCACCTCACCCGATTGCTCGCGCACCAGCAGGTTGCTGGCCCAGGCCGAAAGCGTCGGGCGGCGAAGCGCGGTGATCCTCTTCGCGAGGTTGCGGTCCCCGGCCGTGCGGGCGGCCCTGGCCCGCTCATTGCGGGCTGCGGTGAAATCTTCCGGCCGCAGGCCGTAGAGCTCGTCGGCGACAGACTCGAAATCCACCCGCGCCCTTTCGGCCTACTCGCACCCCTCGGCGGATTCTATTTCTTTGCGGCTTTTATGCTGCACGGCAACGGTCCCAGCGGCGGTGAAAGCCGCACCGAAGAGAAGGAAGCCGGCCGCGACGGACGACCTGCCCGGCGGCGCCGTTTCCTCGGAATACGATCCGCGCGTGTCGCTGGTCCCCACAGTGCCGTTTGCGGCCTCAGTCACCGCGGCTGGCCTGGATGCGGTTCTCGTGGAAGTGCTCCCAGTCCATGACCAGGCGGAAGCGGCGGTGGGCATCCAGACGCTCCGCGTCGGCTGGCTCCTCGCCGTGCTGGACACGGGCGTTGCGGGATTTCACAAGTTCCGCGAGAGCGAGCCGGACGTCGTCGACGTCCTGGGCCTGTGGCTGCGGCGAGTCGGTCCAGGGAGCTGAGGTGGGGTCTCTGCCGGTTCACCCAGATCGTCGACCAGGTGGTCGATGAGACTGTCGGCAACCGGGCAGTGCACATCGTCCAGCCGGTGCCGCCCGGCGTCTCATCGCCGCGGGGACCAGCGTCAGGCAGAGGAACGAACTCACCGCCGCGCCCAGGGTCATGAGGGTGAGCGGGGTCCAGTTGCTGCGGTCCCGGCTTCGTCCCCGCGTTTCCCAGCCGTACCGCCGTGTCAGTTGTTGAAGACAGCCTTGCTGACGTCATTGGGCCCGTCGAAGCTGTCCTCCTCAAGGCTGTCCAGGCGCTCCACCAGCGCTTGGTCCGCCTTGTTGGTGCGTGCGCATTCCACCAGTGCTTTCCGGTCGGCGGGGTAGTCCATGCCGCTGAGGGCCTTTTGCACGTCGACGGGGCTGAATTCGGCCATGGGAGTCTCCTGAAGTAGGTTCTTTTCTTCTGTCTATCCCGCATACAGGAGTCCGGCAAGACGAGTCATCCATCAGTCCATCGGCCGGGTGATCCCGGCGGCTGCGCCCAGATCCGCGTGGCTGGCGGCGCCCGAGTGGCGGTGCCGGCGGCCAGTCCCCGCGCCGCGATACCCACTCGGTGGCGGCCGTGCGCCCGACTCGTACGGGCCGCAGACGGCCGGGCCCGCAGTTGGATGAGACGTTCGGGTGTGGGCGTCTGCCGTGGGGAAACGTGTGATAGCGAGTGTCCGTTTGGGCTTCTCGGTTCGTGCTGGCCGCCAGAGTGCCACGCGGGGCTGTGCGCGGGGCAGGCGGTTGCGGGTGGCCCCTTGTTGTCTGGCAGGTTGACCGCATGGCTTCGCTTGAGGACTCGGCACGCATGCTCCACGCCTTGCTGCGGGCCAGTCATCTGTCGGCGTTCGAGGAGCTTCCTGCACTGGTGGCGTACCACGCCGGCGAGGCCGGGCTGCGCGGGACGCGCGTTTACGTGGCGGACATTCAGGAGGTGGTGTTGCGGGAGGCCACCGGGCAGGGACTGGACGCCGGGCATGGTGGTCGGGAACTGCGGATCGACGCCACGCTGGCGGGCCGGGCCTTTCGCGATGGGCAGTGTTATTCCGCGCCGGCCGGCGGCCGGGTGCAGCACTGGTTGCCGGTGTCGGACGGAGCCGAACGCCTCGGCGTGCTGCGTGTCGACACCGACGGTAAACCGGATGAGCACACGCAGGTGACGATGGAGGGCCTGGCGTCGCTGGTGGGCCTGCTGCTGGCTTCCAAGCGCCACCACAGCGACTCCTATGCCCGTTTGACCCGGGTCCGTCCAATGTCGGTGTCTGCGGAGATGCAGTGGACGCTGACGCCGCCGCGGACGTTCGCGGACAAGCGGGTGACCGTCACCGCAGTGATGGAGCCTGCCTACGCCACTGCTGGTGACGCCTTCGACTACGCCCTGGCCGGGGACACGGCTCACCTGGCAGTTTTCGACGCCATGGGCCACGACGACGCAGCCGGGCTGACCGCGAACCTGGCCGTGGCTACCTGCCGTAACCAACGTCGCCAGGGCAACGGCCTCACTGAGGCCCGCGACGCCATCGAAGCCACGCTGATCGAGCAATTCGCCCAGTCTCGCTACGCGACCGCCGTGCTGGCCGACCTGGACCTCCATACCGGTGTGCTGACTTGGATCAACTGCGGCCACCATCCACCGGTCCTGATCCGCGGCCGACGCTGGACTACCCACCTGCACTGCACCCCGACCCACCCGGTGGGCACCGGCCTCGGCCTTCCCGCGACGCTGTGCCGCGAACAGCTCGAGCCCGGCGACCAACTGCTGCTCTATACGGACGGCATCATCGAAGCACGCGATACGAGAGGGCGGGAATTCGGTCACGACCGGTTCGTCGACTTCATCATCCGCCACCAGGTCGACGGCCTGCCCGCACCGGAGACCCTGCGCCGCCTCGTGCACGCGGTACTCGAGCATCACGACGGGCACCTCAACGACGACGCCACGGTCCTTCTCTGCGAATGGCACGGCGCCCCGCAAACCGCTGCACCCGCACAGACCCCCGGGCGCTGCGACTCGGCCGGCCCTGAGGAGAGCTGACCGGGGGGGTGCTGCCGACTGAAGTGCCTGAGACAACATCCTCAGCATGGGCGGAAGAGCCCGCCGAGGGCACGACGGCACCCGCCGCCACGGCAAGCTTTCCACCCGGCCTCTCTTTCGCCCGTCTCTGGTCGGCCGCCGTCACGGAGCCGCTGCGCATCCCGGTCACTGCTCACCGCCCCGGTCGGCTGTTGCGCGATCTCGATCTCCTCGCTGGGTGGACCGACCTGGTCTGCTGGTTCCGGCAGGACTCCGAGTCCCTCGCGCGCGACACATACCCCGTCCGCCCAGTGCATGGTGCGCATGAAGCCGGCGGTCGGCGAACCAGCCCAGAGGATCTGCAAAGTCTCACCAAGGCCGCCGAGCTCTGCGAACGGGCATCGAAAGCGGAGATCCCGGTCCGGGCGAAAATCAACCCACGACCAGCTGATCAAGGTGCTCCAGAAGGCGGCAACCGCAGCCTCACCCGCGGTGCCTTGGGCTTCCTCAATGAACCGCTGTGGGCAAAAGAAGGAGGGCCCAGTCCCCATGGAGGGGACCGGGCCCATACGGCGCGCTTACGCCACCGGGAGAAGCGGCAACGTCACTGGTTGCCGCCGCCGGACTCCTGACCGCCCTTGCGGCCGGCCTCCGAGGCACGCTCGCGGTCGTTGGCGAAGTTGCCGCCGGACTCCTGACCGCCCTTACGGCCAGCCTCCGAGGCACGCTCCGGGTCGTTGGCGAAGTTGCCGCCGGACTCGTGCCCGCCCTTGCGGCCGGCCTCCGAGGCACGCTCGCGGTCGTTGGCGAAGTTGCCGGAGTTGTCGGACGCAGTCATGACTGCTCCTTTCACTCAATCGCGGACCTTGACAACAACACGGGTGCCCAACAGCTTCGGGGCTAATCACCCATTTAACTCCCCTTTGCCAACTCCTCGTCACCACCACCGGCCCCTCACTGCAACCACCCACCGACCTGCAACAACAGGTAACGTCCGCTCCCCTCCCAGCACCGGCGCAGCGTGGCGAGCAGCGGGCGTCCTCAGCGGGGCGGTCATCTCCAGCACCGGCACCCCGGGCCTGCGGCGCGCGCACCACGAGGTCGGCACGCTGCACGTAGCTGCTGCCGAGCCGATGGGCGATTTCGGTCTGGAAGCCGAGCCGGTGGCCGATCCGCGTGCGGTGGAGTTCGGCGGCCGTCGAGGTGACCGCCGGGGCGTGGTCGCCGTAGCCGGTACTGAGCAGCCGGTGACCGGGGCGTCCTTCTCTTCGCGGTGCGCCGAGACCCGCGGCGAGGTGGGGGCCAGCTCTCCGAGACGCAGGCCGCACCCGAGGGCCGGCGCTCGGAACTGCCGGTGCTCGACCTTGCCGCACGCGCCGGAGCTCCGAGACGGTGTGGGCTGCCACCGGCAATCAACCTCGGCGCAGTACCGTTCGACGACAAGGTACGGATCTTTGGTCAGGTCCAGCCCAGGGTCTGTGTGAACAGGCGGAACCTGTGCCCGATGCCGGAGCGTCGCAGGTAGGCCTGTCACAGACGGTCGACATCGGCAGGGTCGGCGTCCGTGCCGGGCCACCTAGTACTCCAGCAGCGTTTCGCTATATGCCTGGTCAGGGGCGCCGTCGGAAGTGTAGTTGGCTGATGGTGTGTCAGGGGCGGTCTTGGCGGACCGCCCCTCCAACGAGTGGCGGCGTCGCTGGTAGTGGCCTTGCCGGGCGACGGCCTGCTCGCGGTCATGGCCGGGTCGGTCCGGTGAGTCGTGGCCGGCGCGTCGGGCGCTCGCGGTGGAACGGGAGACAGTGTGTAGTTCCAGTCACCGTGGAAGGTGTTGGGTGTATCGGAAGGGGCGTGGGACTCGGCGGGTGTGACGCTGATGCCGAGGTCGTAGCTGCCTGCGTCCAGTTCGGCCCCGATGGTCAGGCCGGTCCTGGTTGTCGTGGCGGCGATGGTTTCGAGGACGACCTGGTAACTGGTCAGCGGTCGTCCTCGCCAGTTCGCGGTGATGTGACAGAACATCCGGTGTTCTATCTTGTTCCACTTCGAAGTTCCCGGCGGTAGGTGACGGACCGTGATCTCCAGGCCGCTCTCTCGTGCGAAGGCGGCAAGGTTGCTTTTCCAGGTCCAGCGGCGGGGGTCGTTGGAGCCGCCGGAGTCGGCGGTGATCAGGAGCTTGTCGGCATTGGGGTGGTCCGCCCGTCCGCGGTGCTGCCACCAGCGTCGGATGGACTCCACCGCGAACTCGGCGGTGTCGTGGTCGGTGCCGACGTTGACCCATCCGCTGTTGTTGGCAATGTCGTAGATCCCGTAGGCAATCGCCATGGGCTGGTCGTTGGCGGTGAACGTGTGGCAGTCCACCTTGATCGCGTTCTTGCCCGGCCGCCAGGTGCGACCGGGCCGGTCCCGGTTGCCGAGCCATTCCTTGGCCTTGGTGTCGACGCTGATCACCGGCTGGGCATCGTTGAGGAACGCGGCGGCGGTGGCATTCAGGTGGGTGAACTGGGCATCGCGGTCCGGATGGCTGATGCCCTCTGTTGTCTTCGCGGTTCCCTGCAGGCTGTAGCCCAGGGTGTGCAGCAGGTGTCCGACGGTTGAAGCGCTGACCGGGTGGCCCTGTGCGGTGAGGGTCGAGGCCAGGGCCCGTAACGACAGTGTGGTCCATCGCAACGGGGAGACGGGGTCGCCTCGGGTGTGCGGCTCGATCAGCGACTCCAGCGCGGGCATCAGGCCAGGATCGGTGTCTGTCAGCCGCTTGCGGCCCGCACCTGGAGCCCGGACGCGCAGGGTCGGTGAGGAGCGACCGTCCAACTCGGCCATACCTCGCGCGATGGTTGCAGTGCTGGTGCCGGAGGCGGCGGCGACCCGGACAATCCCGCCACGGCCGAGGGCCGTCGCCTCACTGGCCAGGTACAACCGACGGCGGCGCTCATCGAAGTGCGGCAGAATCTGATCGAACTTGGCCCGCAGAGCACCAGCGGCAACACGGCCTGACAGACACAGAGTCATGTCTCAGGCTCCCACCAATACCCCTCCGCCGAGCACTTATTGAAATACGGGCCCCGGCGGTGCCGGAGTACTGGCGCTGGACGCCTGCGGAGGTAGTGCCCTTCTTGAGGAAACCGGTGTCATCGAGGATGAGCACCCCGCCGTCCTCGCCGAGTTCGTCAGCGACGTATGTCTGCAGGTCGTCGCGGACATCGTCGGCATTCCAGTTGGCCCGGCTCAGTAGGTTCGGCCAGTTGCCAGCCGTTCTTGCGGCCGACCGGGCCGAGCAGGGCGCGGACGTAGTCACGCATGCGGCCCCGCAGGTCGGCGCGGCCGAAACGGTGGCCGATGCGCAAGAAGAGGTCGTTGACTTCACGGTCCCAGGTTGCGTCGGCAAGGTCGTCGATCATGCGGGGAGGCTTCCCTCATCACCGCTCAGACAGTTCCCGCCGCCACTCGTTGGAGGGGCGGTCCGCCAAGACCGCCCCTGACACACCATTAGCCAACTACACTTCCGACGGCGCCCCTGACCAGGCCATATAGCGAAACGCTGCCGGAGTACTAACGAAAAACTCAGTAATCACTCGTCCGGTCACAGGCCCAGGACCGTCGCCACCAGTTCGCTGCGGCTGCGGACACCGGTCTTCGCGAACACACTCTTCAGATGGTCCTGCACGGTCGCCGCGGTGATGTGCAGTTCCACGGCGATGGTCCGCGACGGCAGACCGGCGACGACTCGCGCCAGCACGTCCCGCTCGCGCGGTGTAAGCCCGTACGCGAGCAGCAGTATCTCGGCCACGTCGGCGGCCGGCGCCGGATGTACCGTCACGGCGATGGCCGCCGGGTGCGGGCCACCACTCAGCGGCGAGGCCTGGACGGAGAGCCACCGGCCCGAGCGGCTGCGGATGCGTCCGTACGCCGGCAGCTCAGCGCCCCTTCCCCGTGCGGCCACCTCCAGGATCGCGGACGGCAGTTCCGCCTGCGACGGGCCCAGCTCGTCCCGCCAGAGTTTCGCGGCCAGGTTCTCCGAAAACAGCCGCAAGTCCTGGTCGAGCAGGAGCACTCCGGCCTCGGACGGGCCCGCAGCGGTGTCGTCGGGTGCCCGGTGGGCGGCCCGGCGCAGGGCCACACCGACCGGGGCGGACAGCCGCCGCAGGACGCCGACGTCGGCCGGGGTGAAGTCGGGTCGCCGGCCGCCGCGGAAGAGGGCGACGACGCCCCAGCATCGGCCGTCCACCACGAAGCCCGCCCGCAGCTCGTGCCGTGCGTCGATCATCGGCAGCACGGTCCGGTAGCGGTGGCTGGATTCCGGATCACCGCCGGTGGCCGCACCCAGCGTGCCCGCGGAAACCTCGGAGCGGGCCAGCGCCGCGAACTTCAGGACGTCGTCCACCAGGTACTCGTTGTGCGCGGCGGCCGCGGCCGCCTCCGGTACGAGCCCGGCGCTGACTTGGTCGGCGGTCAGCAGCGTCATCGGGTCGATCGTGCTGAAGCAGTAGGAGTCGGCCGGGATGAGGCGTGTCAGCCGGTCGGCGATCCGGCGGCGCAGTATTCGGGAGTCGAGGTCGAGACGGCAGATCGCCTCGATGTCGCGCACGGTCTCGCGCCGGGCCATCGGGGAACTCACCCTTGCCACGGTATCCCAGAAATGTGGGAGGGCCGCCCGACCTCCAGGCGCCTACCGTGGGTCCGAGAAACCCCAGGTCACCGGAGGTACACCGACATGTCCCCGTCCATGCTCAACGTCGGACTGGATCCAGCGCTGGTGGACGACGCGCCCTCGTCACGGGCGGCGTTCCCTGAAATCGACGCCGAGGCGGTCCGGGCCGGAATGGCCGCGGGCCGGGCTCGGCTCGAGGAGCTCGGCCTCAGCGTCGATGTCTGCCTGCTCGACTACGGCCGCACGGCCGAGGCGGTCTTTCGCGCCGCGTTGACCGCCAAGGACTACGACATCGTGCTGATCGGCGCCGGCGTCCGGCTGGACCCGGAGCTGACCCCGCTGCTGGAGGTGCTGGTCAACACCACCCACGAGCTGGCACCCGACGCGAAGCTCTGCTTCAACGTCAGCCCGACGACGGCTGTCGAAGCCGTCCAGCGGTGGTGGCCCGAACACAAGCCGCTGGTCTAGGCGCTCCATAGCACTCAAGAGACGATTCGATGAACGGGAGGCGGTCTTCCGCCATGTCGGCAAGAGCACTCGAGGACAAGGTCGCACTGGTCACCGGCGGCAGCCGGGGCATCGGCCGGGCGATCGCGGAGCGGCTCGCCCAGGACGGCGCCGCCGTCGGCGTCACCTACGCCCGCGACGAGACGGCGGCGAGCGAGACCGTCGGAAACATCCGCAAGAACGGAGGACGGGCCTTCGCACTCCAGGCGGGGCTGGGCGAACGCGGCGACGCGGCCCGCCTCTGGGCCGCCTTCGACGCCGCGGGCACGGAGCACGTGCCCGACGGGAAGCTCGACATCATCGTCAACAACGTCGGCATCGGGGATTTCGCATCCCTGGAGTCGTTGACCGAGGACGCCTTCGACAAGGTCTTCGCCGTGAACGTGCGTGCACCGTTCTTCGTCACGCAGCAGGGACTGCCGCACCTGCGCGACGGGGGCCGGATCATCAACATCTCCAGCTCCGTGGCCCGCCTGGCCACGCCGGGAATGATCGCCTACGGCGCCACCAAGGGAGCCCTGGACAACTTCAGTCTCGCCCTCGCCAAGGAGCTGGGCCCCCGGGGCATCACGGTCAACTCGGTGGCCCCCGGAACCGTCCTCACCGATGCCAGCGCGGCCACCCTGCTGGGCGATCCGCATGCCGAGGCGCAAGCGGCGTCTCTTGCCGCCCTCGGCCGGATCGGGCGGCCGGAAGACATGGCCGACATCGTGGCCTTCCTCGCCTCCGACGACGCACGCTGGGTAACCGGCCAGGTCATCGACGCAACGGGAGGCACGGCCCTCTGACGTGCTAGGAGAGGAACACCGTCAAGCGGCTGATCAACAAGATGAAGGCCTGGCGTGGCATCGCCACCCGGTACGACAAGTCTCCCGACAGCTACCTCGCCGGCCTCCACCTACGCGCCTCGATGATCTGGCTTAAGGACCTCACCCGAGCCACCCATTGATCGGAACTCAATACGGTCCCTAGTAGTTGGTGGCCCGGATGGGGAGGCGTCCGTGGTCGTGTGCGTAGGCGGCGAAAATGTGTTCGGGATTGCCCTCGATTCTGAGGAACTGCCGTCCCAGTACTGTCGCGAGGCTTTCCAGCGCGTGGGTCAGCATGGCTGCGCTCATGCGGACATCGTCTCTCCGCGATTGGCGGCCCTCGGCTGCGAGATCCGCGGCGTAGCTGGTCATCGCGGCCAGGGAGGGGCTGTCGTCGCTGTCTGGGAAGTAGTACATCTGGGAGTGTTGGTTCAGGTCGACGCTGACCTGGCTGACCTGGACCGCCAGGCTTTCCAGCAGGTGGGCAATGAACGCCGTGTCCACCGGGCTCACGGTCTCCCGTGCGGTGCGCAGCGATGCGAGGTGGAGGGCCAGGACGCGCCTGCGGGCCAGGGCCGGGTAGGTCTGTCCCACCCAGGAGACCGCCGCTGTCAGGAGGGCGAATCCGATCAGTGCCTGGAGGGGGGCGGCGATGCGGAGCCAGGCATCGGTCGGAACGATATCGCCGAAGCCGAGGGTGGCGACGCCGACGAGTGAGAGATAGAGCGCGTCGAGAAGGTCGGCACGCTGTCGGGGCTGGAGGCCGGGGCTGAAGGAGAAGCCTTCGGGCATGTGGGCGAAGTAGATGAGCGTCCAGCCGGCCACGACGATCGATGTCCATCCCAGGATCACCGCGACCATGGCGGTCGGCCCGGCGACAGCGGTGAGGCCCGGCCTGCTGACGCGCCGGGACAAGCGCCACAGCCCGTGCAGCATCAGCGCGCTCAGACTGCCGCGTCCGCTGGGATGCCACAGCGTGTGGAACACGTCGCGCAACGCCACCAGAACCAGACCAACTCCTGCCGCAGAGATGAACCAGTTCATGCGGCTACCTCAGTGTGGCCCGTGACAGCTGTGCCGGGCGCACGAGTTCTGTGGATCACGGGCGTGGTGGACATGCGATTGATCATGGCAGAGGCGTTTCGCGTGGATGGGACTTATCGAGACTGCATCGAACAGCGGGCTCCGTGCCTCAGCGCGTGCCCGGCTTGTCTCCGTTCACACGCGGACCTCTCGACCCGCCCCGGAGCGGGTGCTCGGTCCCCGGGCGTCCCTGAACCGCGGGCTCTGCGGCGTCCCGCCGACGACGCAGCGAAACTCAGGGGCGGCTTGAACCGGGCGGAGTTGAGGGAGTCCTGCGGACGGACTCCGCTGCTGCACCGCCCTGACCGGCTACGACTCCCCCGCCCGACCGACCGTCGTACACGGCAGCTCCCTCACCCGCATGCCACGGCGGGATGAGCGTCGGGTGGACAGCGGTACCAGAACTCGCAGCGGTGTGCGGGCCTCAGCCATCCGCCACTCACACCCGCTACGCGCCGGGCCATTTGGGCCGTCCGGGGCATCGGGGCGTGTACCTACACATGCCTGCGGCGGCGAAGGGGAAGCGGGGTGGCATGGTGGACATTCTGCTCACGGTTGCCGGTGCGCTCACTCTCGTCGTGGCGGCGTTCTCGGCGGTCATTCAACGGCTGCCGCTGAGCGGC
>NZ_JACHEM010000030.1 GCF_014207445.1 Streptomyces candidus
AACGGGAAGAACGTCGAGACTCTCCCTCACCCCGGCCGAAACCACGCCTGAACAGCGGAAACTCAGCGCTCACATACGGAAAGACAACGGCTTCTAAGCACCTCCGTTGCCGAAGCTCCCCGGCCGAAGACACGTGGCCCGAACACTCATAATCGGGCCCTTGCGAGCACGATCAGTAACGGGCCGCCACTCTCCGTCACGGCCGGATTCGTTCGAGCGCCGTGTACGTCCGGAAGGACGGCGTGGCACTCACCAGGTCCGACGCGAGGGCGAGGGCGAACACCGCACGAGCGCCGAACTGCGCACCGGCCACGCACGGCTTCCTGCTGCAAGGTGCAGACGACGCCGCCCAGTCCAAGCTCAGCCGGACACCATGAGCGGGGACCACACACCGAACCACTGCTCGGCGCCCCACTCCTCGAACCGTTCCACCTCGGTGAATCCCAGCTTCGCCGCGAGGCGCATCGAGCGCTCGTTGGCGGTCTGGGTGCACAGCACCACCGGCTCGCCGGGAAGCGCGTCAGCGACCCAGCCGAGCGCCGCCGCGCATGCCTCGACGGCATACCCGCATCCCCACGCCTCCGGCAGGAGCACATACCCGAGCTCGGCCTCCCCGGCATCTGGGCGGACATGCCCCGGACGCTCGGCGTCGCGCCGATCGAGCGTGACGGCCCCGATCATCGCTCCGTTGAGATCGATCACGAAAAGGCCGGGGCGCCGCCCGGGCAGTTCAGGCACCTCGCGTTCGAGCTCGTTACGCGGGCGAGGGCCACCGAGGTAGGTGCGCACCTGTGGCGAGGCGAACAACTCGATGAACGCCGTACGGTCCCAGGCCTGCGACTCTCGGAGCACGAGCCGCTCGGTCCTTATCAGGGCAGGTGGCCAGGCAACGGGTCCTAACTCAGTCATGGCGGGCAACCTACCGCACGCCCATTCGCGCGATCCGAAACAGAACATGGTCAGCGCGAAGGGTGAAAGGTTCGTTCGAAGGCAGGGAGGGGCGGCGTCCGCAGGGACCGTCAGCGTTCACGCGATCTGGTCCACCACCAGCGCGTCGTTGCCCACTCGTTGTAGTTGGGCTCCGGCAAGGTGCGGCGCTCGAATTCCTTATCGATAAGCGTGAGCAATCGGCCCAAGTCCCGTCTGGCTCCGGGCGGAAGGTGCAGCATCGCCCACTCCAGGTCATCGCGGGCATCCCCTACCCCGGGCGCATCGAACGCGGAGGCGTCGAGGTAACGTCCGGGCTCCTTGAAAGCCCACTCGAAACACGAGAGTGCTTTGGCGACCGCGTTGGGCCACATCTCCCGGTCTTCGACCTGGCGGATCGCTGCACGAGTCCGCGCGGAGACACCGGGGACCCGCAGAACCGGATACTGCCATCGTGGCCGCCACCGCTCTGCACGGACGGTCTTGGGACGCCTACGCGGCATCGCCCTTTCGGATCAGCATGAGGTCATCCTGCCACGGCTGCGCACCTGCATGCACTGGCTGTGTACCGGTCGCAGCAGGGGTTCCTACCCTCCGGCTCTCGCGCAGCTCCTGGGGAACGTCGGAGTGTTGCCGGAGGAGGATCACTGCGCAGGGGCGGAGGAGGCGTGACGGGCAGGCACGGCGTGAGGAGAATTTTCGCCGCTCATCCCTCCAGGTACTTCAGCACCGCCAGCACTCTGCGGTGCCCGCCCTCCCCCACCGTCAGGCCCAGCTTGGCGAAGATGTGCGCCACGTGCTTTTCCACCGCCCGCTCGGTGACCACGAACCTGTCGGCGATGGCCTGGTTCGCGAGCCCTTGCGCCATCAGTCCCAGCACCTCCCGTTCCCTCGGCGTCAGCCCGTCCAGGGCCGATCCCCGCCGGCTCGCGCCGAAGAGCTGCGAGACGACCTCGGGGTCCAGGGCCGTTCCGCCCAATGCCACCCTGCCGAGCGCGTCCACGAACTCCCCGAGGTCCATGACGCGCTCCTTGAGCAGGTAGCCGACGCCCCCGCTCCCGCTCCCTCCGCTCAGCAACTGCGCCGCGTACTTCGTCTCCACGTACTGGGAGAAGATCAGTACCCCGGTGGCGGGCCGTGTCCGCCGGATCTCGACCGCCGCCCGCAGTCCCTCGTCCGTCTGTGTCGGCGGCATCCGCACGTCGACGACCGCCGCGTCCGGTCCGTGCTCCGCCACCGCCGCCAGCAGCGCGTCCGCGTCGCCCACCGCCGCGACCACCTCCACGCCCCGCATCCCGAGAAGCTGGGCGAGCCCGTCGCGCAGCAGAACGGAATCCTCGGCGATGACGACCCGCAAGGGCGACACTGGTGCAGACATGACGGGATGAACTTCCTCTACTGATACGGCAGGACGACGCGCACCACCGTAGGCCCGCCCACCGGACTGTGGCACTCCAGCATCCCGTCCACCGCCCTGACGCGTCCGAGCAGCCCGGTCAGCCCGCTCCCGGCCCCGACGACCGCCCCGCCGCACCCGTCGTCCCGTACGACGAGGGTCAGCCGCCCCTCTCCCTGCGCCACGTCGACCGCCGCCTCGGTGCCCCGCTGTGCTTGGCCGCGTTGGCGAGCAGTTCGGCCGCACAGAAGTAGGCGATGGCCTCGATCGCCGGGGACGGCCGCTCACCGGCCGCCACCCGCGCCTGAACCCGCAGCGGGCTGTCCGCCGCCAGGGTCGCCAGCGCGGCGTCAAGCCCCTGGTCCAGGACCGGGGGGTGGATGCCCTTGACCAGGCTCCGGAGGTCGGCGACGGCCTGCTTGGCGTTCCCCTGCGCGGTCTCGACGACGGCCAGCACCTGGTCACCCGGAGCTCCTCCCGCCACCATTTCCCTGATCATCGTGAGGTGCATGCCGAGGCCGACGAGCCGGGCCTGTGTACCGTCGTGCAGGTCGCGTTCGATGCGCCGCAGGGTGGCCGCAGCGTCCTCGACGGCCTGGGCGCGGGTCTCCTCCAGGGTGCGGATGCGCCGGTCGGCCGCCCCGGGGCCGAGGAGCGCGCGCAGGACCTCCTCGTACGGGAGGAGGGCCCGCTGTACCAGCCGGGGGGCCAGGGCGAGCAGCAGCGCACCCATCGCCACGACGAGCAACCACCGTGGCCACGAGTCGAGTTGCACGCCGAACAAGGAGAGCGACACCTGGTGTTCGGTGCCGTCGGAGGCATGGACTGTCGTGTAGTTGACGTGCCGGAGGAGCGGGTGGAGGAGGAAGAGCAGTCCGTACACGTAGCCGACGAAGGCGGCTGCCAGACCCGGCAGGGCCACCAGCGGAGCCACGCACACCCAGCCGGCCGCACGCCACGCCTGACGATCGGCGAGCACCGCCCGCCGCCAGCCGAACAGTCCGGGCGCTGCAGGCAGGGCGGGCGGCGGCTCGACCTGTGTCCCCAACAGGCGGCCCGCCAGCGCGCGTTGCGCTGAGGCCAGGTGTGCGGCCCCGCGCAGAGTGCCGGCAAGCAGCCACGGCCCGAGCGCAGTCACAGAGAGTGCCCCGCTCACCAGCAGAGCGACGAGCACGAGAAGCAGGCCGACGAGGGCCAGGACCGGGGCGAGGAGGGCGTGGAGGGCGGCCCGGAAATGACGTTGCACAGTGCCCACTAGATCATTGCCCGCTCGAGCCGTGCCTACGGGAACTGACGGATGATCGGCACCGAAAGCAGCCCGCACACCGCGGCAACCGCGAATGCGAGCCGGAGCGTGCGGCCGAGCCCGCTCCGGTCCCGCCCGAGCAGCCCGGCGGCAAGCCGCGTCTGGAGGACGGTGAAGCCCTTGGCGACCCACGGCGCGAGGAGGAAGAAGCCGACGCCTCCGGTGAGGGCGTGGAACGCCCACGCGCCAGCCATGGTGGGGCCACCCCAGGAGTCCGTGGGGTCATTGCCCGGCCGCAGCGGGTACCCGAGATTGATGGCCGCCAGGAACCAGAAGAAGTACGTCACCACCAGGGCGACCAGATGCACCGGCAGCCCGAGTACGGCATGGGCCACCCCGAGCACCCCAGCCCGCTCCCGTACCTCGAACTCCTCCCTCAGCAACCGCCGCTGCAAGACCAGTTGCACGCGCCCCACCGGCCCGCCGACGAGGGCGAGCGGCAGGCACAGCAACCCCACGAGGAAAGCCAGCAACAGATAGAGCATCCGCCGCCACGTCCGCACCCGGAACGGCTCCCAAAGCACCGCCCGCCACCCCGGAAACCCGCTCCGCGCGGCCGGCCGCCGCGCCCCGTCCTGCTGCTTCGTCCGTGCTGTCCCACCCGCTGCGATGTCCATGACCCCAGCCTGACCGCCACCGGCCCCCAGCACGACCGTGCGGGTACGACACCCAGGGGTGGGGCAAACCGAACCATCGCCCCCTACCCGGCGACCCCGCCGCGGACTTTGCTCAGCCCTCCGCGACCGCGGGATCCATCGAGACGACCTCCCGTCAGGTGTCTTCGCGACTTCGCAAGGTCCGACCGTTCTCCCCCGTACGCGGGCTCTCCCGAAATCCCCAGCGCAGTCCCAGATAGATGAGTACGGTCACCACGCTCGGTCCGAAGAACACCATCGCCATGGAGCCCGTCTCGGCGCTGCCCAGTGCGTACGCCGCAGCGATACCGGTCACGGCAACGGCCAGCAGCCAGGGTGCCAGGAACCTGGTGCGCGCAGCGAGCAGAAGAACGATCGGCCCTGCCCACGTCAGGAGCAGGACAGCGACAGCGAAGGCGATATAGAGGGCGAAGACCATCAGGTCCTCAGTATGAACCCGTGAAAGCCCTACCGTTCCTACGGGCATCGCATCCCGACCCCCCGGACGGAGGTCCCCCTCGGCCACCGGTCGGTGAACTGGTCGTGCCTCAAGCCCTGCGGGTGCGCATTTCCCAAGCGCCACTGAGACCGCACCAGGTAGCCGCTCCTCACTGCGGCCTACACATCGCCCTCCTGCATTGCCGCCCTGTCCTCCGGAGGCAGCCATGCATCCGAAGGCAGGTCAAGCCAGTGGTGCTCCTCTGCGAGACGCCGGACGGTGTCGACGAGGGCGTCGAGCGCCGGATGGTCGAGTCCCGTACGCCAGACCAGGGAGAGGGGCGAGAGGGGCACGGGGTCGCTCAGCAGGCGCAGGGCCATGCCGGGCACTTTGATGAATTCCGTGCTGGCAAGCACCCACCAGCCTCGTTTTCGTACGACGCGCATGAACTCTTCCGGTCCCTCGATCTCGGGGAACTGCTCCGCCAGGTGAATGCCGTACCCGGCGAACAGTTGGCTGGCGAGGTCGGTCCACTCGACAGCGGACTGGTTGCCCGCCGCGGCGTAGAGCGTCCGGCCGGCCAGAGCCTTCAGCGGGATGTGGTCATGTGCACACAGGGCGTGGTCCTCCGGCAGGAGAACGGCCATTCGCTCGAACCGGACTGGGCGGTGGGTGAGGCGCGCGGCCACTGCGGGGGCGAGGCCGGCGAACCGTCCGAACGAAGCGTCGAGGGAGCCGTCGAGGATCTCCTGGGCAGCCCCGGTGAGGCCGCTGTGGAAGCGGGCGACGAGTTCCAGTTCCGGGTGGGTGCGCCGGGTTTCCTCCAGTACCTGGTATCCGGTAGTCACCAGATCCCCGACGTCGACAAGAAGGGGCCGTTGCTTGCGTACCGAGGCCGCGGCGGAGAAGGCTTCGTGCGCTGCGAGTACTTGCCGTGCGTACGGCAGGAGCCGCGCACCTTCGGACGTCAGGCGAACCTGACGGGTGGTCCGTATGAACAGGTCTTCGCCCAGGTCGCGTTCGAGACGGCGGATGTCCCGGCTCAGTGCCTGCTGAGCAACGTACAACCGACTAGCGGCGCGCGTGAAGTGCAGCTCTTCGGCGGTGGCGACGAAGGCACGCAACAATCGGGGATCGAAATCGCGGGACATTCGGGCAATCTACCCTCGCGGACGGTACTGACAACATATGTGCGTGAAAGCGGACGGGACAGGTGTTGGACGCAAACGGCTGCCCCGAACGAGCGTAGAGGCCATGCCCCACTACGAACCCTCCCGATCCGACTCCCCTTCGGCGCCTTGCCCACTGCGGCTGGCGGTCAGCGGACAGATGCTTGTTGCCGCCGCCATGCCCCACCGCGACAACGACTCCGACCACTCGAAACAGCAACCCGCTCGCAGGAGCCGAAACGGCAAGGCCCGTGCCTGGTTCCGCCGCCGACGAATCGCCATCAGATTCCGTTCCCGCCACAGCACCGCAGCGAAAGAACGTGCTCTATCGCCCCTTCCAGTGGGCGGTTCGCGCGGTAGCTGGCCGGTCCCGCCCTCGTCGGCCTCGGTCGGGAGTGCGCCACGGTAATGCGCCGCATCGACCGCCGCGGAAGAGCAGTCAGCTCCGATAGTTGACCTTGGGGGAAGCCACAGCATCGGTGGGGCCGGGCGATGTGCCCGGCACGAGGAGGAACGAGCATGGGACTGCTGACCATCGGGGCGTTCGCGAAAGCGTCCCGCCTGTCAGCGAAGGCACTGCGTCTCTACGACGAGCTCGGACTGGTGACCCCCGCTCGCGTCGAGCCGGTGAGCGGTTATCGCCTGTACGCGCCGGAACAGCTGGACCAGGCCCGGCTGGTGGCCTGGCTCCGGCGTCTGTGGGTGCCGCTGGCCCGCATCCAGCACGTCAGCGCGCTGGACCCGGCTGCGGCGACCCAGGAGATCCGTGCGTTCTGGGCCGAGGTCGAGGCCGACACCGCCGCGCGACGGGACCTCGTTTCCTTCCTCATCGGCCACCTGTCCTGGAAGGACCCCGCAATGTCTCCCAACACCGAGCCCCTGGGCATCCGTTACGCCGCCCTTTCCGACACGGGCCTTGTCCGCGGGAGCAATCAGGACACCGCCTACGCCGGACCCCGCCTGCTCGCCGTCGCCGACGGTTACGGCAGTACGGGAGCCCCGGCGAGCGCTGCCGCCGTCGAGGCGCTCAAGCGCCTCGAAACGGACAGCATCCATGCGGGTGATCTCCTCAACGTCCTCGAAGACGCCATCGAGCAGGCCAAACAGGCCGTCACCGGTGCCGCCGGGACCCACTCATCACTCGCAGAGACAGGCACCACACTCACCGCGATGCTCTGGACCGGCTCACAACTGGCCCTCGTCCACATCGGCGACTCCCGCGTCTACCTCGTACGCGACGGAAAGATGTTCCAGATCACCCACGACCACACCATGGTGCAATCAATGGTCGACGAAGGACGACTCACGCCGGAGGAAGCCGTCTCCCACCCCCAGCGGGCGCTGCTGCTACGAGCCCTGGGCCAAGGAACCGACGCCACCTACGACATGCGCCTGCACGATGCTCAGCTGGGAGACCGGTACCTGCTCTGCTCCGACGGCCTGTCGACCGTAGTGCAGCCCGAAGCAATCCGGCGGGTGCTCTCCGAGATCAGCGAGCCCGAGCAGGCCGTCCGCGAACTCATCGCCCTCGCCAATGGCTGCGGCAGCCCCGACAACGTCAGCTGCGTGGTCGCCGACGTCCTGGAGCTCCAGCAGTAGGAGCGAACGGCATGCACTTCGAGCTGCACCAGATCCGCGCTCAGGAGCTCATCCGTGAAGCCGACGAGTACCGGCTCGCCCAACAAGCCAGGACGGTCGAGCCGACACCCCGATCCATGGCGGCCAGCACCTCGCAACCGACTCCACGGCGCCTGCTGGCCTGGCTGCGCGGGTGAACGACCACGCTGCCTACGGTCGAGCGGGACACCAACCGCCAACCCGTCCCGCACAACCGTAGGCAGCGCAGGCCAGAGCATCACCCTGCCCCAGAATTATCTGGGACAGGACACGAGACAGTCCCCAGCGGGCTGTGCGGCGGCCGGGGAGGGTCCGGTGAGGCGGTCCAGTCGCGTATCGAGGGCCCTACGAGCCGGACGCGAGTCGTCGGAGGGCATCGTCAGCGGTCGATCGAGGGGATCTGGTCCAGCCCGCTCTCGCGCAGCAGCTGCTGAATGCTGTCGTCCAGGGTACTGGTCGCACCGATGACGCTCTCGACGCCGTCGGGCAGCAGATCCTTCTCCCAGTACCAGTCGCTGAGATGATCGGGGGTGACGTGGGTGAGGTACTCGGCATCCGGCTTCGTCGCATGCCGCCGCACCGTCTCCTCGTACGGCACGTCGAGGTAGTAGCAACGCGAGACACCACGATGAGCACGCACCAGATTCTGGAGCATGGGGCCGTAGCGGTCGGCGTACAGGATGCCTTCGACGACGACGTGGAAACCGTTGTCCAGGGCGTAGCGGGCGGTAAGGTCGATCAGGCCGATGTTGGCGCCACCAGGCCGGTCGCGTTCGCGCAGCACGGTCCGGCGCAGGTTGTCCTGGCCGACGATCGCGAGGTTGCGTCCGAACTGCTCGCGCAGCCCAGCCGCTACGGACGACTTCCCCGAGGCACTGTTGCCCCGGACCACGATCAAGCGCGTGTCCTTGGTACCTACGGTGCCGGGCGCGGAGGGTGTCACGCGGTCACGCCCCCCGGGCCGGGTTCGCGCAGCGAAGCCAAGTAGCCGTTGCTCTCGGTCACCCCACCGCCGGGGACCGCCCCAAGGGCGGCGTCGACGGATACGCGGGGAGGATTCCGACGCTGAGGCTGCTCCAGGCTCTTGTTGGCCTCCTTGACCACGCCTTTCGCCCACGTGTCGATCTCACGCTTGCTGATTCCGCTGCGGGCCACGTGCGCTCCTGTCTCAGGTACTCCAGCCAAGGCTACGGACAGGATCCGACAACGGCCGTGCCCTCCGCCGGGGCGCCAAGGGGATGTGGGACTCCGTTGGCGTACTGGTGCGTATCCGGGCACCGCTGTAGGCGTTGTGGAGGTCATGACTCTCCCCCAGACCACTCCACCCGCGCACGGTGCTGCAGAGAACACCGGCCCGCTGCTGCCCTTGCTCACCCTCTCCGAAAGCCATGACCTGCTGCGTCTGCTGCAGGTTATCGCTGCCGAGGACGACGAACTCGCCGAGGAAGCGCACTGGTTTGCCCAGCAGCTCACCTCCCGCATCCCACCGGAACCCGCCGGCTAGGACGCCGCGGGGGCGATGTGTGTGCACGACCCCATGCCATGGACCGGGCCGGGCGCACACGCGGACTCCTGACCGTGCCGTTCGTGGCGGCCCCCTGCGCCCAGCTCCGGGTCCACTGTCGCGAAGTCCTCTTGTTCGTCGGGGTGTTGTAGCTCATCTTGGGCGGGTAGTGACGTGTCCGCAGGGGCATGTCGTGGTGCTGAGGGCGGGGGCGGCTTTTGTCGAACGGGCGGGTACGGCTCAGTGGCGGGTCGGCGTGGCAGACCGATTTCCGGCGTCGGACTACCGGACGTCCGGCCCTGAGCGCGATGGACATCGCGACGATCCGGCGGGGCCTGAACGGCACGCTCACCGAACTGCAGCGGGCGATCGAGCGGTTCGATGTGGTGGTGGCGGCGGAGTTGTTCGAGTGGGCGTGGCACCAGGCTTCTCAGGCTCCACCGCGCGAGACCCTCGAGCAGCGGGTGCAGCTGAGGGATCTCAAGGCGGTGCTGGGCTCTCGCCGGTGGCGAGAGGAGGAGTCGCGCCGCGCCGCCCAAGCCACTCCTTCACAACCGGCCCCGGGCGTGCCGCGCCCCCCAAGGCGCACCAGGCCCGCCTCCGCTGAACCAGTTCCCGCTGTCCGGCCGAGGGCTGTTGGATCATCCCGTGGCCCCGCTTCCGCCAGGCAGGCCGCACAGGCGCAGTCTGCGCACGCGATGCGGAGGGAGCCGCGGAATCCGGGCGGCCGCAGCACTCCGCCGGTGCCTCCTGCGGAAGTGACTGCGGGTCCGCAGCCCGGGCACCGGGGGTTGCTGGAAGCGGGACGGCTCGCGGAGTTCGCAACCGATCTGCGGCCCCTGCTCGAACAGACCGCCCGAGCTGGGGCCACCACGACCTGGGCTGCACTGCGCAAGCGTCTGTCCAAGCTGCCTCGTCTGCAGCGCGAGGACGAGAGCGTCCTGTTGTGGCTCGTCGACGACGACCGCGACCACGGAGAGCCACTGCTGTCAGCCCTGGTCACGGTCGGCAATCGGGAGATGCACCCGCGCTTCCCTGCCATCGCCGAACAGCTCGGTGTCCGAGCCGGACACACCTTGGCACAGCAGCGCTCCACGTGGAGCTGGGAGGTGCTGAAGACACATCAGTACTGGCGTCACCGCCACTGACCGGCCCCAGCAGCTTGTTGCTCACCGTGCTCCTCCCCCTCGGTAATGGATGGTGCCCATCCGATCTTTCCGCCCCGGCCCGGTAGCCGACAAGACGTCCCCCGGCCGCTGAGCCGCGCGCCGGCTACCGGCGGCGGCCGAACAATCGGCGGTTCTTCTTCGCCTCCGCTTCGGCCGCCTCCCTGACCGCGGCTTCCTCCGCCAAGCGGCGCGCGGCCTTCTCCGCCCTCACTCGTTCATGGTGTTCGTCCAGGCACGGCCCGCACAGCTCATCCCCCTCGCTGTGCCAATTCGACTGCCGGGTCGACTGCCAGCGGTCGTCGGTGAACTTCGTGCCGCAGCGGGTGCACACCGGCCGCTGCGCCTCCCGCGCCGCAGCCTCACGCTCTTCCTGCCGCCGGCGGGCCTCCTTCCACTGCACCGCGTACAGCCGGTCGCCGTCGGGGTTGTCCAAAGCCTCGCCCAGCGTCTGCCACTCATCCTCATCGCGCCCGAGCCTGCGCCACACCTTCCCCGCCGCCCCCTCCGCATCGGCCGTGATCCGCTCCAGCTCTGTGACGACCACGGGCACCGCCTGGTGGTAGTCGACGGCCGTGATGCCCGAGGCGCGGCCCGAGTACGGCTCCCCGGCGAAGTAGCGGCGGGCGGCCTCTTCCAGCCGTCGCATCCGGCTGGCCCGCTGCGCCTTCGTCTTGCCCGTGAACACGAACGCGAGGGGCACGTAGCCCTCGTGGCCGGTCGCCGGGTAGATCCGCGACCACAGCCTAAAGTCATGCACTTTGGCTCCCCCGTAGGAGCGGGCCGCCCGCTCGTGGTCCTTGTCGGCCTTCGGCGCCAGGAGCTCGAACCACTCGCTGTAGCGGCGCACCTTGGCCACCAGCACGTCCACGGGCTCGTTCACGCGGTCGACCTCCAGGAGCATCGCGGGCACCCCGGCGTCCGGGGCCCGCATCGTCAGGTCGGCGTACTGGGTGTACCCGTACGGGAGGCGGTGGCCAATCTCGGTCTGCCAGGACAGCGGCGTGCCAAAGCCGGCGCCGGTGAGGACGGCTGCGGTCATCGTGACGGCGGCCGCGTGTGCGTCGAAGCCCTCGCCGGTGACCGGCTCGCCCTCGTCGTCGAACTCGCGCTTGCGCAGCGCGGAGACCCGCACGGTTTTCGGCAGCAGCTGCCTGGCTTCCTTGTGTCCTCGCTCGGTGAGCACCCACAGCTGATGGCCCGACTCCAGCCGCGTCTCCACCCGAACCTTCCCGTCGTCCTTGAGGGCGTTGAGGGTGTCCCTCGTGATCCGGTCGTGGCTGTCTCCGGGGCGCAGCATCCGCCACAGGTGTTCCGCGGTAGCCCTCTGGAAGACCCCGAGAGCCTTCAGCACTTCCTTCTTCCGGGTGTGGGTGGGCTTCCATGTCTGCTTCAAAGACTTAGAAGGGTTGTCGAACGCAGCTGAGGCCCTGTTCTTGCGGGGTTGACCTGCGGATACGCGCCGGGCGGGCGAAGAGGCCGTGGAGGGGGCAACGGAGGGGTCCGTGGAGGGGGCCTGCGGGACCTGGTCGACGTCCTCGGAAGGCCGGCGACCGAGGGCGGCGCTGTCCTCGTGGGCGGGGTCGGGCGTGGGTTCGGTCGGCACGGTGTCCTCGGTTTCTCCGGCCTGCGGGCCGGGTCGGTGGTCGTCCGGCCCGTGCGCGGATCTGCGCTCGGGCCGGAGCCACCGTGAGGAAGCACCCCTTGTCCGCTGTCTGACGCGCAGCACCGATCGGTGCCTGCTGTGCCCTAGAAACGCCTCGCCCTTGGCGATTTATCCGTGACTGACGCCACAGGCAGAGCTCCCGCCCCGACTCCGTCCTCTGTCCAGGGCGGAGACTTCTCCCCCCTCGGGCGCCGTCCCGTTCCGGTCGGAGGCGACCCCTTTCCAACCTGGTCAAGGAACGATGCACCGGCCTGGCCCCGGTGGCGGGCATCGGATGCTGTGCACTCTCCATCGCGATGTCGTGCACTCCCGAGACGATGCAGGGCACTCCCACCGCAATGTCGCGCATCGGATGCCGTGCATCGTCCGGGCATCGGATGCGGTGGCGGGCATCGGGTGCGGTCCACTCTGCACGATGGCATCCACTCCCGGGCCGGTGGTGCGCATCGCGGTGCGCGCGCGCACTGTCGGTGCGGTGGCGCGCAGCCGGGTGCGGACCGGTGCGCGCACCGTCGGCGCGGCCGTGGGGATGGTGCGCGCACCGACCGTCCTGTGGTGCGCATCGTGGCGCGCGGCGCGTTTCTGGGCAGCGCGTGACGGCTCCGCCGCAAGGGCCCGGAACAAGCGAAGTCCCCATATCACACACCCCCTTGACCTCGGTCCCCCCGATTTCCCAAATGCGCACCGTCCCGCCCGGGAGCGCAGCACCAGGGTGCCGTCGCCCGGGGCGGCGCCGGGAGCGGCCGTCGGGGCCGAAGATCTGGCCCGACCGTGCGTTCGGCCCTCCGCGGCCGGCAAGGACGAAACCGCCGCCCGGGAGAACATCGAAGGCAACCGGGTCCACAGCCACCCCGTACAGGGCCCGTTCACGGACCTTGCCCTGGTCGCTGATGACGACGACGGCGTCAAAGGGCAGTTGCACGGGTGCCGGCACGTCCCGGCCCGACCGCCTGTGAGGGAAACGGGCGTCGGGGCAGATCAGCCAGAGAGCCCGGCCCCACGCATCGACCGTGGAGGCCAGCACCTTCCGTTCGTCGTGCTGCCGAGGCAACAGTGCGTAAGGACGCAGTGCCCACCTTCGTCAAGAAGATCACCTCGCGGGCGAAGGAATGCAACACCTCCATGATCACACGCACGTACGCACCGATGCCCGTGTCGTGCGAGCAGGACGGCAGGGACGGCGGCGGGGAGCATCCTCCGAAACCGGCCCCGGTAGGAGACCGGCTTCAGGCTGTTCGGTCGGATCTTGCGAGGCTTGTCATACTCCCCGAATGGAGATGCAAGCCGAGGAGGCAGCGCGGCGTTGGCTGGCCGGTCAGGGCGTCAGTCAGGTGCGCGACGGGTGGGTGAGCGACGAGGAGCCGGATGCGGTGCTCACCGCCAACCAGGTGGCGCACTCCTGGGCCGGTGAGGTGTTCGCCGAAGACCTGGATGCGGCCGATCAGGTGCGGTTGGCTTTCGGGCTGCTGGACCTTCTCGACGAGTACTGGGTTACGTGCGAGATCCGGTTCGCGAACGGGGGTGGTGAGGCTTCCCTGCCGGCCGATGTGCTGTGGGGCCACTACCGTCAGCGGCTGGAGGCCGACCGGGACGCCGAGGCTGTGACCTACTCGCTGTGGGTGGACTGGTTCGAGGACCACGGCACGTCCGCGACGGCGTTCACCGAGGTTCTCGGTAACGACATCGACCGGGTGGTGGCCGAGCGATCGGAAGCTTTGCTCCGCCGAGCACGTCGGGTTCTGGAGTGTTCGGGACCGGTGCGCTGGACGGTGAAGGAGCTGACGTACCGCACGGCCATGCGGCTTCCTGCTCTGCACTCGGCCGTCTTCGGCGGCCTCCTGGCGAGCTTTCACGACGTCTACGGCGACCTTGAGCCGGCTGCCGCACTGACCCTCCTCAGCCGACTGGAGATCCCTACGAACACCCAGCACCTTGCCGAACTACGCCACGTACTTGCCGCAGGGCACAAGAACCACTACGGCAGCCCTGGTGCCTGGGACAATGCGGTTCGCTCCTGCTCCTGAGTCGCTTGCCTGGCAGACCAGAAAAATGCCAGCACCGTGCCGTCCGGCCAGGTAGATGGCTGCGGTCTCCTCGAAGCGCGTGGCGATGCCCCGCCACTGGTCGAAACGGCCCAGGGCAGCGGGCCGGGCACCCTGCCGGGCCGCGGGAAAAGGCGCCCGTCATGAACCGCTCCCGCGTAAAGCGTCCGCCCGCCCCGAGCCGAGCGCGGAGCCAAGGAGGGACGGCTTCTCAGCTCACTGCTGCTGCCCGTGTGCACCCGAGCACTCAACAGCCACCCGGATTAGGGCGGAGACCACTCCTGGAACGATGATCCATGCAGGAAGACCACCGTCCGCTGCTCCTCCGCAGACACCCACAAGCACCGCGGACACGGTCAGCGACATATGGACTGCTGCGACCCCCAGCCCCAGGAAGCGACGGGAAGGGAACAGCCAGGCAAGCGCAGTCCAGAGCAGGGAGATCAGAACCCATAACGGGAGCAGCAGCAACACCGGTTTCCCCTCGATCACCGAACCCACGGGGCCGTCTGCGGGTCTGAGAGCCTCCGGGAAATGGAGGGTCAGGTTCCGGAAGCCGACGATCCCAGCCGCCCTTCGCGCAGTCTACGGCCGGGGGACCAGGCCGAGGGAGTCTGCAGCCCGGCCTCACGGCGCGACAACCGCACCCGCATCACGGGCGCGGAGCAAACTGGGTGCAGACAAGGTGAGTGGGCCCGTGAAAACGGAAACCGACGATGCATCAGCGCCTGCAAGGAACTCTGTCGGGCCGGACAGGGCCCGGTGGCCGCTGTCGTTGCTGGAGAGTGCGCCCCGCCCAGGACAACGACGTTCGCGGGCCGGTGCAGGGAGCTTTGGGCCGCCCAGAAAGGTGAAGGTGGCCCCGCGTACGTACCGGGAAACGCGGGGCCACCGGTGCTTCGTCCTGTCGGGAACGCGCACTCACGACCGTACGGCCACACCCGCCCACCCGCACCCGGACGGGGCGCCGTGCGCACGCGTTTGGGTGATGACCAGTCAGGGACCGTGGCTCGCTACTTCATGCGTCGTGGCGTCGGCCGCACGGACAACCCGGGCAACGTCGCGCAGCACCCGGGACGGCATCGGCACACCATCAGCACGTCACCTCGGCCCGGATCCGCAGCGCGTAGGTGGTGGCGCTGGGGGCGTACCCGGCAGATTGCGTGCGGCCACGCCTCCCTTGCGGGGGTCTGGTCGGGTCGCGCCGTTGGCGGCCGTGTCGTAGACAGAGATCATGAGTGAGCACCAGGCGTCCTGGCATCCCGGTGAGATCGTGCCCGCCAGCGGTATCTACGCGTGCGACTGCGGCAGTGAACACCACTGGAGCACCGATGTGAAGGGGCATCGCTTCCCTCCCCTGCCCGCAGGCTGCTCCGGGGAGTCCTGGACCCTGCACAAGCCCGCGCACCCCGAGAACTCCGACGGCTGACCGTGCCCACGTCCTGAACGGGAACACGGCCACGCTGCCGTACCCGCCGAGCCGCCCGCGCGTGGGAGCACCGCACGCGCTGCATCTCGTTGAGTTGGGTATGCCTTTTGATCCTCTGCTCCAGGCGCTGTCCCGCGTCGCGGCCACTCTGCTCGACGATCTCGCGCAGGGTGCCTGGTATCCCAGCGCAGCGGAGAAGGCGTTGTCCGAGGCGCTCGCCCGCACGGGGTGGAACGGCGGGGGTGTACGCACTGAGCTGCGGGCTGCCGAGGCCGGCGTGCACGACGGTCGGCTCGTCGATCTCCTGTCCCCCGCGGCGCCCCTCGGTGAGCTCACGGCACCCAGTCCGGAGACGGAAGCCGTCCTGCGTCAGCTCACCCGGCTTTTGGACGCGGTCGCTGGCTGCACGCGTCCTTGAGTGACGGAGGCGCTCGGCAGTGATTCCCTGACGTCGGCTACGGCCTTCACGTGTTTTCCACGGCGCCGCACACTCGGACCTCGATCTTGGTTTCGTCTCCACAATCCGGGTACCTGCGCTGAACACCACACACCACCGGCCAGTGTCCCTCAACTTCACCGCACAGCACGCTCGTTGAGGCTCGCCGACCGGAGGTGCGGTCCTGTTCTCTCGTGAAGGAGTACACCGTGAAGCGCAAGGCGACTCGTACGGTCAACCGGAACATGCTGGTCTCCGTGGTGGCGTGCGCTGCCCTGGCAGGAGGTGTCACGGGATGTTCCGACGCTTCCTCCGACGCCGACGGCAAGGCTCCTTGAACCGTTCCGGGTTCGGTAGAGACCTCAGCTTGTGGTGGTGACCTGGGGTTTCGTGCTGGTGAGGTAGTAGTTGGTCTCGTATTCGGTGGGTGGGATGTGCCCTATTTCGCCGTGGAGTCGGCGGTGGCAGTACCAGTCGATCCATTCGGCGGTGGCGAGTTCAACGTGGGAGAGGGTTCGCCAGGGTCGTCCGGGCTTGATCAGCTCGGTTTTGTACAGGCCGATCGTGGACTCCATGAGGGCGTTGACGCTCCTATAGTTGTCAACTGGCTTGGGGCAGGGCTCGTGGCGCGGGGCGGATCAGATGGTAGACCTCGCGGATGACGTAGCGTTTGAGGCAGCGGATGATCTCCCGTTTCGTCTTGCCCTCGGCGGTGCGGCGGGTGACGTAGGCGATGGTGGGCTGGTGGAATCGCATGCGGACGATGACGGTGCGGTAGATCGCGGCGTTGAGCTGGCGGTGGCCGCCGTGGTTGATGCGGTGCCTGCCGCTGGTCATGCTGGAGCCGGTGGGCACGGGCGCGATGCCTGCGAGTTTGGCGAGGGCGGCTTCGGACTTGATGCGCCCGGGATTGTCGCCTACCACGACGAGGATCTCCGCGGCGGTGTCCACGCCGATGCCGAAGGGCTCCAATAGTTGCGGGGCGGTCCGCTCGACCAGCTCCCCGATCATCTGTGTGAGCTCCTTGGCCTCGGCGTTCAGGTACTGCCACCGTTTGGCGAGGGTCCGCAGGAGGTGGCGGAGCGCGTCTTCGGGTGCTTCGAGGCGTTGGGGGCGCAGGGCGGCCAGGTGCCGGGCCAGGGAGATCTGTGTCTTTCCGGCGGTCTCGCGGCGCAGGGAGTCGGGGGCGTGGACGAGCATGGCCTTCATGGTGACCATGGCTCCGGAGCGTTGTTCGACAGCCTGATCGTGAGCGACCTTGAGCTGGCGGATCATCTCGGCCCCGCCGTCAGCACTCTTGGGCGTGGCCGTCGCATAGCCGGCCAGCACGGCGCGCGCGGCGTTCTCGGCGTCCAGGGTGTCGGACTTGCCGTTCATCCGCCGCAGCCGTCGGTCGGGGCGGCCTGCCTCGACCACCTTGTGCCCGGATCGGCGGAGGAACGAGGTCAGGGTGGCGCCGTAGGAACCGGTGCCCTCGATCCCGAACGCGAGGATCCTGCCGAAGGAGTCAGCCCAGTTGAGGAGTTGCTGGAAGCCGCCGGTGTCGGTGGGGATCGTCAAGGTCCCCAGGATCCCGCCAATCGTGTCCATCACGGCTGCAACGTGCACGTGCTTGTGCGTGTCGACACCGATCACAACGTACCCGGACCTGTGCTGTTCGTCGCTGTTCACTGTTCCTCCCGGTCGGTAGCGTGGGGTGCACGCTGTCGCCGGCCGGGCGGACAGGACTGTCACGGGGACGCTTTGACGAGTTGGCTCCAGGCTCCTATCAGGTCACGTCCGTCCGGCGGCAGCGCTTGCTGCGTGCCCGGCCGGCGGTCGACAGATCAACGCCAGGACACCCGTGGGGCCAGTCATAAGCAAGAGTCAGACCGTCACGGCCGGGGCTACCCAATCCTTGCGGGATCCGGTACGAACAGACTGACAGTCGTATGCGTCGCCGACCGAGCCGATCGAGGCCGCAATGCCGGCGGCGTCCAGGTGCTCGGCGAGTCGGAAACTCGTATATTGCGACCCGGCATCGGAATGATGTATCAACTCGCCACGCCTATACGGCTGTTCGTCGCGGTCGCGTTGCCATAGGGCCATGTCCAGCGCGTCCAGGACGAGGCGTGTCTCCTTCGACAGGGAGGCGGACCAGCCGACGATCCGGCGGGAGAAGGTGTCCACGACGAAGGCGACGTAGACGACTCCCGACCAGGTGCTGACGTGGGTGAAGTCGGCAACCCAGCAACGGTTGGGGGCCGGCGCGACGAAGTTGCGGTCCAGCAGGTCCGGCGCCCGGTCCACGGAGCTGTCCGGGATTGTGGTGATGATCTTCTTCCCGCGGACGGCACCAGCGATGTCCAGCTCGCGCATCAGGCGTTCAACGGTGCACCGGGCCACGAGGTGGCCCTGTCGGTGCAGCTCACGCCAGACCTTCCTGGCCCCGTAAACACGGTAGTTGGACTCGAAGATCTGCTGGATGAGCGGCTTCAGCTCGGCGTCGCGAAGGGTGCGGGCCGACGGGGCCCGGAGTCGTTTGTGGTGGGCGTAATAGGTGGAAGGGGCGATCTTGCAGTCGTACTCGGTGAGCACGCGGCAGATCGGCTCGACACCGCCGAAGCGGGCCCGGTGCTCGTCGATGAACGCTACGAGCGTGTGTGTGGCCGGTCGAGCTCGGCCGCGAAGAAACTCGCCGCGGCCTTCAGGATGTCGTTCGCCCGCTTCAGCTCGGCGATCTCCTTCTTCATCGCCTTGATCTGCGCGGACTCCTCCGTGGTCGTCCCCGGCCGCTGCCCGGAGTCGACCTCGTCCCGCTTCACCCAGTTCCGCAGGGTCTCGGCCGAACCGATCCCGATCTTCTGGGCGACCGCCCTCAAGGCGGCCGACTCGTTCGGATAGTCACCGCGGACCTCGGCGACCATACGGACCGCTCGTTTGCGCAGCTCAGGGGGGTAGGAGGAAGGGCGTGCCATGACTCAAATCCTTTCACGGAATCGAGTCTCTATCGAACACGGGGCGGTTCACCTGCCAAAGAGAAACAGGCCTTCGAGGGGCAGAGCGCTGATCAGATAGCCGACAAGGCCATCGCCGCGACCAAGAAGGCCCAGTCCATGCGCCTCTCCTCCGAGACCGCCGCCGGCGCGCAGACCTCGACAGCCGATTACGCCCTGGACACCAAGGGCAGCTGCCGGGGCACGAACACCCTGCAGGACGCCAAGGCGGAAATGCGGCGTATCGGCCCCGACACCTACATCAAGGGCAACGCCGCCTACTGGACAGCCACCCTCAAGCAGCAGGGCGGCGGCGCCAAGGCGCAGAAGCAGGTGGCCGCGTTCAAGGACAAGTGGGTCAAGCTCCCCGCAGCCGAGGCCAAGGCCGCCCAGACCGGGTGCGACAAGGACGCGCTCCTGGCCGCCATGGACAACGACAAGTCCGAACGCCAGGGCATGACCCGCGGCAAGGACACCCAGATCCAGGGCAAGAACACCGCCGTCCTGCAGAAGAAGACCGCCAAGGGCGAAACCCTCACCCTCTACGTGGCCACCGAGGGCGACCCGTACATCCTCAAGCTCGACGAGAAGGGCACCAAGGGGACCACCACCACGTCCTTCAGCGATTACAACAATCCGGTCGACGTGACCGCACCCCCCGCCGGCGAAGTCGTCGACGCGGCGAAAGCAGCCTGACACCACACCCATCCCACGGCACTGCAAACCCCTCACGCCAGTGGTGGGGGCTTACACGGCCCAGGCAGAGGACCGGCCGTCGTTCACCCTGGTATGACACCGCATCTGCCCACCACTTCCGGTACCCAGGTCACGTCGTGCACCCGTCCTGCGCCAAGGGCGGCCGCCGGATGTCGACGTACACCCGGGCCTGCGCCCCATGCTGGCCCGGGAACCGCTGGGCCCGCACCGTGGTGGTGGCCACCCACCGCTCCCCCAGGACACGGCACACCTCAAGGAGAGTGTCCTCGTCCAGGGCGTGGACGGTCAGTACCGCAAGGCCCGGCTCGGGCAGGTGGGCGGCCAGGGCGTCATCGGTGAGTTCCATGCCCGCAGGAACACGGCCGCCCCACCGCCAGTTACCGGTACGCCCGGAGTTCACTCGGTCGAGAACGCACGTCCAGACGAATACCTCGACCCCTGCCTTGTGCAGCCGTGGGACTTCCTGGGTCGGGTCGAGAGGCCTTGGAAGTTGACCGAGTATGTCCTTCACGACCTGCTCGTCGAAGGACTGCAGGACCGTGCGGCGGGCTATTCCGGCGTCCGCGACCTGCTGCAGGGCCAAATGGACGGCGGCAGCCCTCTGCGGCCCCTTGATCTCCAGCAACAGCCGGGCCGGGCCCGCCTGCAGCAGCTTCAGCGCCTCTTGCAGGGTGGGGAGGCGGCTTCCGCCGGTGACCGTCAGCCGGGAAAACTGCGCATAGGTAAGCGGGTCGACGCCCCCGGTGCCGTCGGTCATCCTGTCAACGGTCTCGTCATGCATGAGCACCGGCGTGCCGTCCTTGGTGTGCTGCACGTCCGTCTCCACCGCCTCCGCCCCATGACGGGCAGCTGCCTGGAGAGAAGCGAGGGTGGCCGATGGCCTGCACGCGCGGACAGACGCCCCAGTACCTCTTCACCGCCGGGGCGCTGTTCGCGGAATTGGTGCGGTGCCGCTGCAAGCAGCCAGCGCACACGTCAGCAACACTGTGGCCGCCGCTGTGAACAGCTCCTGCGCGCCCTTCACACCGGCCCGTGGATTACGGGACGGCGCTGCGATGGGCGGGGGTGGCACGGCGAGCTATACAGGCGGGGGCCGAGCTTCGCTCTAGCGTATGCGCTGGTGGCGCAGTGGTGGGATCTGGGCTGCAGCTGGGGGCGGAAGACGAGCTGGCCGCAGCGTCTGCATCAGGCCCGGTCACACTGGCGACGCCTGGTGTCCTGCCACTGTGGGGCTGGCCGGCTCGCTCTGGGCAGTCGGCACACGTAGACCGATGCAGGCTGACTATCGTCCGGCCGCGGCCTGGGCACCGATTTGGTGCCCAGGTCCACGGACGGTGGGCGGATCAGCTGATGGTTTGGTAGTTGGCGAACGCATTCGACGCGGTGGTCAGCGTTGTATGCAACGCTGAGGTGAAGTCGGCGAAAAACCGGAGTTCGCCTGAATTTGGCGTGGTGGCCCATAGGTCGAACTTGCCATTGTTGTTAGCGTCCGGTGCAGCGGTGAATTGAGGAACAGTCGCCGTGCTCCAATTCCAGCCGATCAGGGCACGATCGCTGAGGCTGATGTCATAGCCATAGTCGCCCTCGCGCCCATGGAAGACGTAGAGCCCGCCTGCGTCCGGCCGGTCGTACCGAGCGACGAGATCGGCTTGTCCGTCCGCGTTCCAGTCCCCTGGCGCAGCGAGCGTGATTTCGCCGACAGTGGAGACGCCCTCGGAAATGGGGTCGTCAGGACCGGCGAGCAGAACAGGGTCGCGGACACTGTCGAGGCGATTATCGGGCGCGCCGTAATAGAGCCAGAGGAACTTCCCGTCGTTGACGATCAGGTCGGGGTATCCGGGAATGTCGAGTTTCCCGTCGCCGTCTGTGTCCGTACCGCCGTCGACATCGCCGACGGCGAGGATCTGTTTGGCGCCGCTCTTCCAGTGGTTGTTGGCGGGGTCGAAGGTGGTGAGTTCCTGCCGTGTTGGGACATTTGTGCAGTTGGTGCACGCGAAGCCGTAGCCATTGTTGTGATGAAGCCACATGCGGTGCGTGCCGAGGGCGGTGTCGTTGCGCAGGGCGATGAGGTCTTCGTATCCGTCGTCGGTCCAGTCGCCGCGGTGAGTGATTTTGGCGCCGGTCCAGGTGTCGGCGCTGGCTCGAGCGGAGGCGTCGGCGACTTGGCCGTCGCCGGCACCGTAGAAGCGGTGCAAGATGCCGTCCTTGTCGATGGCCCACAGGTCGGAATTTCCGTCACCGTTGATGTCGCCGGGTTTGTCGGGGACCTTGGTGCCGTTGGCGTAGAAGAGGTAGGTGTTTTCGTCGGAGGGGTTGTTTGCCCTATCGAAGCTTCGGACATAGAGATGGTTGGATCCGGCGACGGTTGGTGTGAGCTTTACGGTGATCGACCCGCCGGCGGCGGCCGGTGCGGCAGTGCGGCGGGTGGTGTCCCAGTCGCTCCAGTATTCGTACCTGGCCACGTCAGCGATACCGCCGCTCGTGAAGGTGAAAGTTCCTTCGGAGCGCACACTTCCGGTGTTGGTTGGCCAGCCGTCATCACCGTTCGGGAATTGCACGGAGGTAACTCCGGGGGGGTTGCTGGGGCGGGTGGCATCGAAGCCAAAGTGGCACTGGGCGGTCCAGGCGCTGTTTAGCGCGCCGTCCTCGGAGCGAACTGACCACGTGAACGTTCCGCCGTTGGGGACTTTGGCGTCTGACAGGAGTTTCGAGAGAGCGGCCTTGCTGGTCTTGAGTTTGGCTACTGTTCCCGACGTGACCGAGACCAGCTGATTGACCTCGTTGCTGGCTCCTCCATGACCGGTGGGCCACAGGACGAAACGGGCTTTCACCGTACCGCCGTCGCGGTCAATGACTTTCGCACCGAGGTAGACGTCTGTGTTGCCGATGGTGGTGTACGGGGTGGTGACCCCACAGTTGGAGCCGCTGCTCGGTGACGTGTAGAGGCCGGTCGGCTTGTCCGGGCGGGTGTTGTAGGTGGTGGAGAGTACTGCGGATTTGGCGTCGAACTTTTTCCATGCGTAGGTGTCAGTTTCATTGGAGGCGCGCATGCCGAGGGTGATGTTGTTCCACTTGTTCGTGACCGAGTCGTTGGCGGCGGAGGTCACATCGAAGGCGAGGTTCCCAGCAGGGCAGGAGCTGTTGTAGCCCTTGGATTCGTTGACCGAGGCCAGCTTGCGCCCCCAGGACGGCTGGTTGTTCCAGGAGGTGGAGGAGCTGATGCTGCCGGTGAGCCACAGTTCTGCGGGCCTGTCGGTGCAGGACCAGGACCAGCTGTTCCGGATCTGGAAGACGGACTTAGTGATGACCTTGTCGGTGTTCCAGAGATTGTTGGAGTCCATGCGGAAGAAGGAGCGGCCGGTGCCACCGTCTTGGTTCTCGTAGCCGATGCGTGCCGCTGAGGTGCCCTTGCTGCCATCAGCGTTGATCCAGCCGGCGCCGTTGTAGAACGTGGCGGATGGGTACTTCTTGTACGCGATGGCCCAGGCCTCGCGTGATCCGCTGACCGAGGGGTCGATGTAGACCGGGTAGGTGATGTCCTTGCCCGTGAGTATGTGCTGGTCGGGTTCGAGCGTCATCTGGTCTTCAGCTACCGCGAGGGGCATGGCTGCTTCCTGGGCTCCGTGGCCGGGCTCGAACTCGTCTGTGGGTGGAGACTGGGCGGCTCTGCCCAGGGTGGCCGGACCCGTGGCGGCGTCGCTGCTGTCCCACATCCGAGGCGTGGGGGCGGTGAATATGACCTGTCCGGCCGGGTTCACGGCCTTGAGGTTGCCATGTTCGTCGGCGGACACATCCACGCCCTCGGTGCCGAGCTTGAAGTCGAGGCTCTTCAGCTCCGGGTTGGTGGCCGCCTCGGCGGTCTTTACCACGAGTAGCTGGCTGAAGCCGCTCGTTCCGGCCCGAAGCTTCAGGTCTACCCCCTTGAAGACCTCGGGGTAGGTGACGGTGTTTCCCGAAACTTCTGGTTTGGGCAGCGGCTTGGGCCATGACCAGGACATGCTGCGGCCGTCGCGAGTGATGGTCGCGAGCGGGCCCTCTCCTCCTCCGGAGAACGTCAACCCGACCTCTGTGGCCTTGGTGACCAGAGTTCCGTTCCCGGCGCTCTGCAGGTCGGGATCGATGGGGACGAGGGTGCGGTCCTTGCGCACCCATTGAGGCACCGCATACGTGTCCTGGGTGAAGGTGCCCTCGGGGTTGGCGAACACCTGGGACGTCTCTGTGCGCTGGGCAAGGACTTCTACCGGGCCGCCCGTTCTTTGTGCCTTGGCGATCGCCGCGGCCTCTTCGGAAACTGGCTCGGGCGCCGCGGCCGCACGGGGCGGCGCCGCAGCAGGGGCTGGTCCTGCCGCCGCCAGAGGGATCGCCAGGGCAAGCGCCAGCGGTAGGGCCAGCGGTATCCGCAGGCGTGGCGTGTGTCTGGGCCTTCGGTGCTGAATCCTCATCACACTTCCTTTTCAGTGTGTACTCGAATTCCCGGCACACTACAGGTCCCAGTACCTGGCGCACGACCAACGGAAATCATGTCCGGAAGATGCTTAATAGGTAGGTAACGATCTTCCCTCCGATTGTCACCATTTGCACCAACAGCGCGGCCCCGAGGAGGCAAAGTGTCGGCTCTAGAGGAGTAAATACATTCCGTCAAGGCCGATTTGTGCAGGATTTTACAAGCACGGCCGAATTTCGGTTCGGAAAGGGCCGAGAAGGTGAATCAGATTCTCCGTCTCCCTGTCAGATGGGTGCCCTCCCTGTTACTGTCCGCAGGATCTTCATCCTTGTGTACTTCTCATGGGGGGAATTGTGTCCAGATTGCGTCATTTGGCATTCCGTCGTGCCATACGAACCCGTAGCAGACATGTGCGGATCATCGCTGCGTCCCTGGCGGCCTACCTGCTGGCCGGCCTGTTGGGAGGCCCGGTGGCGGCCGCAGCCGAGCTAAACCTGCGCCAACTGCTGAAGCCGGATCCCGTCCCGGTCGCCGAAGTCGAGGGCAAGCATCTGAACAAACCGGACCAGGCGGGTCTGCGCCCTTTCAAACCGGACATCAAGGCCGACTGGCCTACCGCCGGAGTGGCGACGTTCACCGTGGCGGACAAGGGAAAGAACCTTCCCGCAGCCTGGGCTGGTTCACTTCCCGTTGAGACCACCGCTGCGGTCGGTGACACATCTCGCAGAAGCGCGGCTGCCGTTGAGCAGGCGCAGGTCCAGGTTCTGGACCGCAGTTCTGCCCAGACCGCAGGGGTCGACGGAGTACTGATAGCAGTACAAGGCCACGGAAGCAGAAGCGGCAAGGGCCGGCTCGGTCTGAAACTCGACTACTCCTCTTTCGCTGGAATCTACGGCGGTGACTGGGCCTCCCGCCTGACTCTGCGCCAGATTCCTGCCTGTGCTCTGAGCACGCCGGGCGCGCAGGGCTGCGTGCCCGGCAAGGTGCTCCAGGCCCACAATGACCGCAAAGAGGAGACCCTGTCGGCCGAGGTCGAAACCGGTGTCAGCTCCGTCTCCGCGCAGCAGGCCGGCCAGCCGGTGCAGCAGTCCTCCCCGGTCAACCGCACCCACACGGTTGCCGACGGTGCCGCTCTGTTCGCAGTGACTGCAGCCCCCTCCGGCTCCAGCGGAAACTTCACCGCCACGACACTCGCCCCCTCAGGCAAGTGGAATTCCGGCGGCTCCTCCGGCGGCTTCAGCTGGAACTACGACCTCCAGACGCCGACCGTGCCCGGAGAACTGGAACCGGACCTAGGCCTCTCCTACTCGTCACAGTCTGTGGATGGTCGCACAGCAGCCACGAACAACCAGGCCAACTGGATCGGCGACGGCTGGTCCTTGTCACCCGGCTTCATCGAGCGTCGCTATATCTCCTGCCAGGACGACAAGAAGAACGGCAACAATCCGTCGCACAAGGTCGGGGACCAATGCTGGAAGAAGCAGAACGCCACCCTGTCCCTCGGCGGCTCCTCGAGCGAACTGGTAAGGAACGACGCGGATGGCAAATGGCGCAAACAGGACGACGATGGCACGAGAATCGACCTGGTGAAGAACACCGATCGGGCCAACGGCGACACAGACGGTGAGCACTGGCGGGTGACCACGGCCGACGGTACCCAGTACTACTTCGGCTACAACCGTCTGCCTGGCTGGACCACGGGCAAGGAGGAGACCAATTCCACGTGGAACGTACCGGTGTTCGGCAACCACGCGGGTGAGGACTGCCACGCCAGCACATTCAAGGACTCCTGGTGCCAGCAAGGCTGGCGCTGGAACCTCGACTACGTCGTCGACCCGCACGGCAACGCGATGACGTACTACTGGGCCAAGGAGACCAACCACTACCAGCGCAACATTGACGCCACGTACAAGGGCACTCTGACCCCCTATACTCGTGGCGGTTATCTCAGGCGCATCGAATACGGCCTGCGGTCCGGCGACATGTACGGCAAGCCGGCCGCCAGGGTCGACTTCACCGTCGCCGAACGCTGCCTGAGCAACGCCTCGTTCGACTGCGCGGCAGAAAAGTTTACCGAAGCGAACGCGACGAAGTGGCCGGATGTGCCCTTCGACCAGTACTGCGACGTCAACGACAAGTGCGAGACGAACTCGTCCCCCTCGTACTTCACCCGTAAGCGCCTGACCGGCATCACTACCTGGGCGCTGGACGGAGGAACCCACAAGAAGGTCGATTCCTGGGCACTGACCCACCAGTTCCCTTCGCCTGGAGACGGCACCGACCCGCCTCTTTGGCTGGCTTCCCTCACCCGCACCGGGCATAGCGCCGCCACCCCGATCACGCTGCCGTCTGTGACATTCAAAGCCCAGCAGCTGCCCAACCGTGTCGCGGGCGCCGTTGATGAGATCCCGAACTACAACCGCTACCGCATCTACGGCATCGAGACCGAGACTGGCGGCACGATCGGCGTCACCTACTCCGCCGCAGACTGCACGAAAACCTCCCTGCCCACCGCGTCGTCTAACACCAGACGCTGCTACCCGGTCGTCTGGTCACCCCCGGACGCACCCGCCGCAAACTACGAGCCCTACCAGGACTGGTTCCACTCCTACGTAGTCACCCAGGTACTCGAGTCCGACAACACCGCCGGCGCACCGGTCAAGCGCACCGACTACACCTACCTCGGCGGACTTGCCTGGACCAAGGGAGACGACGAATTCACCCAGGCCAAGCACCGCACCTGGGGCGACCGCAAGGGGTACGAGCGCGTCCAGGTCCGCACGGGCGACCCGGCAGAAGGCCCCCAGACGCTGAGCGAGACCCGCTACTTCCGCGGTATCGCCGGCGCCAAAGTCGCCGACGGGGAAGGCCATGAGGCAGCCGACCACGAGGCCTACGCCGGAATGACCCGCGAAACGGCCACCTACAACGGCTCCGGAGGCGCCCTCGTCTCCGCCACCACCCACACGCCCTGGCGCTCGGCAGCCACCGCCACCCACTCCCGCGCAGTCGACTCATTGCCGACCGTATACGCGCACTCCACCGGAACGCAGAAAGACCAGACCCGCACCGCGATCACCGGCGGCGCCCTCCGGCGCACCGAGGTGTCCCGCGAATTTGACTCCTACGGCATGGTCGCCACCGAGTCCGACACTGGAGACACCGCCCAGAGCGGCGACGAGCAGTGCACCACCCTCGCCTACGCCCGCAACACCACATCGAACATTCTGAACCCGCTCGCCGAATCGAGGACCGTGGCCAAGCCCTGCGGCACGGCCCCCTCGCTGCCTGCCGATCTGGTGGCGACGAAGCGGTACTACTACGACGGCTCGACGAGTATGGGGGCCGCGCCGAGCAAGGGCGACGAGACCCGGCGTGACGAGAACGACGGCACAGGCACCGGGTTCATCACGGTCAACTCCGCCGCGTACGACAGCTACGGGCGTCAAACAGAGGCAACCGACGCCTCCGGCGCCAAAACCACCATCACGCGCTCACCGGCCACCGGCCAACTACCGACAGAAACCGTCTCGACCAACGTCCTCGGCCACACCACCAAGGAAATCACCGACCCGCGTCGCAGCGTGACCACGGCGAGCGTGGACGCCAACGGCAAGCGCACCGATACGGAGCACGATGCCCTCGGCCGAGTGATCAAGGGATGGGCGCTGGGCTGGACCAAGGCAGATCACCCGACCGTGCCTTCGGCCGAGATCAGCTACCGCATGTCACGCAGTGAACCGAACGTGACTACCACCAAGGTGCTCAACTACCAGGGCCAGTACGAGACTTCGTACACCTTCTATGACGGCCTGCTTCGCCCCCGTCAGACACAGACGCCCGCCATTGGCGCTCCGTCGGACCGGCTCGTCACGGAAACTCTCTATGACACCCGGGGCCAAGCCTGGAAAACCTACGGTGCCTACTACGCCAAGGGAGCAGCGTCGGCCACGCTCGTCGGCGGCGACGACTCTCGTGTGCCCGCAGGCGCTGAGACAAAGTACGACGGAGCCGGCCGCACCACAGCCGTGATCGCTCTCCAGTTCGGCAATGAGACCAAGCGCTCCACCACTCAGTACAACGGCGACCGCACCACTGTCATCCCTCCCAAGGGAGGGACCTCCCTCACGACCTTCATGGACGCTCTCGGCCGCAAAACGGAAACCCGCGAGTACACCGACACCGCCCGCACCGCGTTCCAGGCAACCACCTATGCGTACGACAAGAACAGCAAGCTGGCCAAGATGACCAACCCGGCCGGCAGCACCTGGACCTGGACCTATGACGCCCGGGGCCGCCTCCTCCAGGCCAATGACCCGGACAAGGGCACCAGCACGACCACCTACGACAGCGCTGACCGTCCGACCACCACCACCGACGCCCGCGGCATCACACTGACCACCACCTACGACGCCCTCAGCCGACAGAAAGAACTCAAGCAAGGCGCCACGGTCCGCACCGCCTGGACCTACGACACCGTACTCAAAGGGCAGCCCGCCTCGGACACCCGCTTCGTGGACGGTAAGGCCTACACCACGACCATCGGCGCCTATAACGAGCGCTACCAACCCACCTCGTCGACTGTCACCGTGCCCGACGGCGCCGCGGCCGGCACCTACACCTGGACCTTCGGACACAACCAGTACACGGGCGCCCAGGAATGGGTGAAGCACCCCGCGCTCGGCGGGCTGCCCGACGAACGCCAGACCAGCGTCCTCGGACAGGCCAACCTCCCACAGAAGACAACCGCGGGCTCCGTCGTCCTGGTAAACGCCACCAACTACGACGTCTACGGCCGGCAAGTCCGAGCCGAGTACGGCACACTCGGACAGAAGATCTACCGCACCCAGAATTTCGACGAGCACACCGGGCAGCTCACCCGCAGCACCCTCGACGGAGACGTCGCCCTGCGGGTGGAGGACACCCGGTACGGCTACGACCCCGCCGGTAACACCACCCGAATCGCCAGCACATCAGGGCAGGGCACCGCCGCCGTCACCGACACGCAGTGCTTCACCGTCGACCCCTTGCGCCGTATGACCGAGGCCTGGACCGCAAAGTCAGCCACCGACACCTGCGCCGGTACGCCATCAGCGAGTACGGTCGGCGGACCGGACTCCTACTGGCACAGCTACTCCTACGACACCACGGGCAACCGCACCAAGGAAGTCCAGCACGCCACGGGCGCCGGTTCCTCGGAGATCACCCGTACCTACACCGCAGGCAAGGCGGGAGACGTCCGCCCCCACGCCCAGCGCACGGTATCCACCAGCGGCGGCCCGGCGAACGGCAAGACGGAATCCTTCACCTACGACGAGGCGGGTAACACGCTCACCCGGGCCGGAGGTTCACGTGTGCAGAACCTGGCCTGGGACGCGGAGGGCAAGCTGGCCAAGATCGTCGAGGCCGGCAAGACAACGGAGTACCTCTACGACTCCGCCGGCAACCGCATGCTGTCCAAGAACGCCGACGGCTCCACGACGGCGTATCTGCCCGGCGGCAACGAACTCAAGGTCAGCGGAAACGGCACGAAGACCGCCACCCGCTACTACTCGCACGGAACAGAAACCGTCGCCGTACGCACTAGCGCAGGCTTCTCCTTCCTCTTCGCCGACCAGCAGGGCACAGCACTCATCGCGATCTCCATGGGAGCTGTCCAAGCCGTCACTCGCCGCAAACAGCTCCCCTTCGGGGCGTCTCGCTCCGCAACCGGCACCAACTGGCCCGGCGATCGTGGCTTCGTCGGCGGCACAAGTGACCCCACCGGTCTCACCCACCTCGGCGCCCGCGCATACGACCCCACGCTAGGACGGTTCCTCTCCGTCGACCCACTCCTGCTCACCGGCGACCCCAGCCAGCACAACCCATATACGTACGGCAACAACAACCCCGCCACCTACGCCGACCCCACCGGCGAGGCCTACGAGGAATGCTGGAGTGGGCAGTACAGCTGCTCCTACGGCCGCGGCGGCACGGGAAACGTCACAAAGGTCGAGTTCGGAAGAGACTACGAACAGAAAACCCGGGCCATCGGTGGAACAGTCTCCAAAAACTACTACACACAGAAGGCAACCGGGCGTAAGTACTCCTACGTCAAGGGACGCGGGCTTACACGATACTCTCCTGCAGAGCTGAACTCCGGCGAGAAACTCCGTAGACAGAGCGAAGCCGCCCACAAGCGTCACCTCGCCGAGCTCAAAAAGGAACGCGAAAGAGCGGAACGACAGGCCGAAGAGAACAAGAAGGACGAAGGCTTCTGGGGCAGCATCGGAAGCGGGATCAAGAGCGCATGGAACAACACCGGAGGGAAAGTTGTCAGCGCAACCCATGAGTTCATCCAGGAGAACAGTACGGCCCTAGGCTATGTCGCTATGGGGCTGGGCATAATAGCCCTTGGTCCCTTCGGGGCAGTGGCCACCGTAGCGATGGTTGCAGGATTGGGGCTGGCTGCCGTCACAACCGCCGACGCGTGTCTCTCTAAACAATGGGGGAGCTGCGTTGTCGGTGCCGCATCCCTGGGACTCGCAGGCGGCGCAGTCGCACTCAAAGCAGCTGGAAAATCACTCAAAAACGCCTCGCATACGGGGCGATTCCGAGAGCAGGTCATAGGGCATGCGACTGCGGGGGCAGCTATAGGTGTAGGCCAGGTCGCCGACGTAAGTTCCATCGGATTTACCGCCCTTGGAACTTTCACGGCGGGAAATTTGAGGGGTTGACCTGACAGGTGCTGCTGCCTTCCAGCATCAGGGTGGGCAGCAGCGCCATCACCCGACCTAGGGCTGAGGTCAGGCTGCTTCGCACACCAGCGCACCCTTCCCTCTCAAGAAACATTTTTGTAGAATGCCCCTATGGCCGACACATGGATTTCCTTTGATGCAGCCTCTCGTCGTAAACATTGGTGGATGGCGCTTTACTTGACGATTATATTCAGCGCCATGGAAGTGGCTATTTCACTCAGTGCTCGAGAACCGTTTTGGTTGATCATCATTATTGGATCCCTGTGGCTCTTCTCGATTGCTCATGTCATAAATCGGGGATACGGACGGTCCCTGCTCACCGCAGATCGCATACTGTTCCGTACGTTTATCAGCCGTAGATCCGTTCCATGGGGTGAGGTTGTCCGCGTCGAGAAAAGGAGCCACTACACGCGTGGTGGCTACTGGTGGAACATATGTCTCGTCCGGGAGCAAGGACGGGCACTTCCTATTCCTGGCGCATTTACGAGCAAAGAATTCGATCGAATTTTCGAGGGGAAGTTCAACCTTATTCAAGAATATTGGTCCCGCTCTGTCGGGTCAGACTGAAATTTATCTCACCTATCTACGGCAACATAGACCAGAAACCCATGGGGTTGCTGTCCAGGACATACTGAATTTTAGAGGATGTCTCATGTGGTGAGTTTCGCCAGTTTCTTGTAGCAGGTGAGAGCTGCGGCGAGACCCAGGAAGGCGAGGAAGTGGCTGCCCTTTCGTTCGTACCGGACGGTGAGGCGTCGGTGGCCGAAGAGCCAGGCGATCGACCGCTCGATCTTCCATCGGTGACGGCCGAGGCGTTCGCCGGACTCGATGCCGGGGCGGGCGATCCGTGGGACGAGGTTCCGGGCGCGGAGCCACTTGCGGTGTTCGGCGGAGTGATATGCCTTGTCCGCGCGGATCTTCACGGGCTTTCGCCGACGCGGTCCGCGTCGGGACCGGATGGCGGGAATGGCGAGAATCAGTGGCTTGAACGCCTGGCTGTCGTGCAGGTTCGCCCCCGACACGGCAACGGCCAAAGGGAGGCCCTGGGCATCGGACAGCACATGCAGTTTGCTGCCCTTCTTGCCGCGATCAACCGGATTCGGCCCGGTCAGAGATCCCCTTTTTTCGCACGGACGGACGCCGCGTCGATAATCGCCGAAGTCCAGTCCAGTTCACCCCTGGCCCCGAGCTCGTCCAACACCGACCGGTGCAGCCGACGCCACACTCCCGCCTTGGTCCACATCGTGAACCGACGATGCGCTGTCGCCGGCGAGGTATGGAATGTCGGCGGCAGATGCCGCCAGGCACACCCACTGGTCAGCACGTACACCCGCAGTGAACACCGCCCGCTCATCGACCGGGGCGGTCCCACCGCCCTGCGGACGGGACTTGAACCCTGGCAGCAACGGAGCTGCCAGCTCCCACAAGCCGTCGGGCACGAGCCGACGCGACAGATCAACACTCACGGTCCAACATCATGCCGCATCACCAACCCACCACGTGAGACATCCTCTTATTGGGTGATGTCGGAGCCATTCGCTCGGGGCCATGGGCACCGGCGCCCTCGGATCCGCCTCGGCACTGGCGGCAGGCGGCTTGGTGCTGATCGTCGGCTATGTCGCCGTCGCCCGGCGCCTGAAGGTCGACGAACTGAACGGGATGCTCGGCATGGTTCGCGCGCGTCTCGGCCGCTGACCACCCGCGAGCCCTCTCGTCTCCCCACCCGTCTGGCTGTTGAGCTGGTGGTACACACGTGCCAACGTCTCAGCAGCTCATAGCCGTACGGCTTTCCAGCTCGGGAGGTACGGCAGAACATCCGGAGGGGTTGCGGGCATCGGGACCGACAGGTGCCATACGAAGACGAGGGTCCGGGTCGTCCGGTGCGGTGCTGCGGGAGCCGCCGCACGCGGCCAGCATCACTGTGGCCGCCGCGGTGAGCGGCTCCCGCGCACCCACGTGCCGGCCCGTGGGTTACGGGACGGCGGTGTAGAGGACAGGGGGCGTCCTTGCACTGCCCGAAAGCGAAGACAGCGAGGGCATCGAGCTCGGCGGGGTCGGCGGCCAGGTCCCAGCGCAGCTTGGTGAAGGTCCACTCCGCGAGGTAGCGGCAGTGCGCGGTGGGCAGCTGCGGCATCCACTGGGCGGGGTCCTGGTCTGCCTTGGACCGGTTGGAGCGGGCAGTGACCGCGACGAGGGAAGCGGGGCGCCGAGGTCGTTGGCGTAGGCCTCGCGGCGTACCGGAGGCGCCGGAGTCCCAGGCTTCGGTGAGGGGCACCATGTGCCACTCACCGCCGGAGATCCTGCAGTTCGGGCCGACGGACGGTGCCTCACTTGCTTCGGCGATCAGGACCTCGGCGCGGGTGTTGCAGCCGTCGGAGGCCACCGCACCCAAGTTCCAGTGCCTGAACGCGGTACGGACGTAACCCTCGCGGCGTTCGTCGGCCACCGGGATCCAGTGCACGGCGTCGGCCAGGGTCGTTGTCTCGGCGCGCTCGGTCGCCAGCGTCGGCGCCGGGGCGAGAAGGGGAGTCAGGGACAGGCTGAGCGCGGCAAAGCCGCGAGCAAGGTTCCTGATCACCCCGGCACCATTACCGCCCGCCCACAAACTCACCCCATCACCCGGAGCTACTCAGGCACTTGGGCCAACAGGTTCACCGGAGAAACGATGCTGCCCAGCGACCCGCAACAGTGCCCCGTCCTGGAGACGGGGCCGCCCTGCCAGAGCGCAGCGGCTACGCAGACTGCGTCACTACAGCATCCACTGTCGGTATGCGCTGGACATGACGGCCGGTCAGCGTCGCCACCGCGGCCGCCGTGCGCCGCATGTCCGATGACCGCTTCTCCATTCCAGCTTCGCTGCGCTTTCGCACACGGGACCTGTCACCGGCACCCGCACGCCACCGGGCACAGCCGCGTGACGGGCCTTGGGACGGCTGGAACTGTCAGGCCGATTATGAGGTGCGTACTCTTCCCTCGTGATTGATCACGGTGTCGCTCTACCGTCCTACCGTCTCCATGTCGTGCCTGCGGTCGTGGCGCTGGCCAGCCCGACATGGCAGCGGGAGGTGTGGCTCGATCGAGGAGGAAGTTGAGCTGATGGCGCGCCTTGGTGTGGCTTACAGCGCGGTACAGGACTCGGTCGGGGCCGCTGCCATCGACGAGGTCTATCTGGACGCACCGGGCTGGTCTGCCGTGGTCACCGCAGCAGCCGGCTGGCTCAGGTACTGGTGGCCAACGACCACTCTGCGTTGAGCAAGCTGCATGACGCCGGCTACCGCTGGCCGCTAGGCACCGAACTTCCCGGCGAGGAGGACAAGCACATCGACTCATGACTGCACCCGGATGACCACGCGGCCATGGCGGCTACGGGTGAGGCTGCTTCGCCGGGCGGCGGCTGAGGGTGCGTGGCACCCGGGCGGTACGCGCCGCCGCGTCGTCCGCGAGATCTCCCGAGGGGGCCCGTCCTCCGCCCGTCCGGCCGGTCGTGAAGCGTCCAGCCGCTTGGCTGTGTGCTCTGCCGGACGCTATGCCGTGCCGGGTGTTCCGCTGGCGTATCGGAAAACGGATACGACGCCGCAACGGTTCCCCCGCCTTGAGTAGAGGGCACGAAGTCCGGCGGCAGGTGCGCTGTCGCGGAACCCTCGCATTTCTCCTGACCTATCGAGGGCGGGAGGGATCGGATAGGACCTGGAGAAACGGATCATGAAGTCATTTCTGCAACCGGTCGTGTCCTTACTGGCCGCAGGCGGTGTCACTGCGGCGCTCCTCGTCGCGTCCGCGACCGACGCCCGGGCGGGCGAACCTCCCGCCGTCACGGCATCCGACAACGCTGCGGCACGCGCGTGTTGGGGCCAGCCGGAGCGCGGCAGCGCGGGGCACCACGGGAACAGCAGCTGGTGCGACGCGGGACGGTACCGACAGGTGATCAGGTGCGAGACATTGGGCGGCTACCAGTACACGCACTACGGCCCCTGGGTGTGGGCACCCGCGAAGAGCACCGCCTGGTGCAACCTCGGTGACAGGGTCGTCAACACATGGGTCGGCGTGTGACGGGCAGGCCTTCACACCGTCCGTAGCCAGCAGCACAACCGGAACCACCAGGTAATGCGGCCGTCGAAGCGGGTACCCCAAACGTCGGTGCGACCGGCTTCGACGACCTCGGACGCCAGGCTGCGCCATGGCCGAGCCGCACATCCGGCTGCACACACGTCGCAGGGCACAGGCGCGCCGGCCGTCGCGGCGTTCTCACCCGTTGGGCCACCCGCGTCCGTCGCACTCTGGGCGTGCCCCGCACTGGTGCACTGCCCCGCCCGCGCGTGCCTGTGACCGTCACGGCACGACGAGCCGGCGGGGTCGAGTAGCGGGCAGGGCGCGCGGGCGGGGCGAGTGTTACCGGGTGGCGGTCTCTCCTACCTGTCGTCGTGTGCGCGGGGGGCAGGGGGTGTTGTCGGGGCGGGTTTTCGGTTGGGGGTGGGGGCGCGCGGGCAGGTCGCTGGGACTGTCGGGTCGGCTGGCGGCGTTGTCCAGGAGGGTGCGGATTCTGCGGGCGAAGCCGGGGCCTGGGAGGGGGAGTTCGATGTCGGGTTCGCGGAGGTAGCCGATGGCGACGGCGGTGGGCATGTAGTCCATGAGTTCGGTGAGGACGGCGGAGCGGGTGCGGGTGGCTTGGCGGGCGAGGCCGCGCAGGAGGCGCAGGATGGAGGTGAGGGAGGCGTCGTGGTGCAGGACGGTGGGCTGGTTGTTGCAGCGGATGGTGGTCTGGGAGGTGGTGGGGGTGGGTTGGACGTTGTTGGTCTGGCGGTGCCACCAGCGGGCGGTTTCGTGCTCGCCGAGGGAGAGGTGGTGGAGGTAGAGGCAGTAGGCGGCGGCGGGCTGGCCGGCTCCGGCGGCGTACTGCCACCAGAAGCGGGCGGCGTCGTCGGTGTCGGTGAGCTGCAGGACGCAGGCCAGGATCAGGGCGCTGCGGGGTTCGGGGATTTGGTCGGTGACGAAGGCGGAGACGGCGGTGGCGGGGGTGTGGGTGACGAGGGTTTCGCACAGGGCGCGGAGGTCGTCGGCGGCTGAGGTGTTCGGTGCGGGGGGTGGGGTGATGGGCGGCGTGGCTTTATGCGCGGGGGCGGGGTCGCGGAGGGGGACGATGTCTCGGGGCACGGGGCGGCTGGGTGCCAGCAGGGCGGTGGCGAGCAGGTCTTCGAGGGTAGTCACAGGACTGGTCCTCCGGTTGCGGGCGGCAGGATGGCGGCGTCTTCCAGGGCGCGCTTTGCGTGGCGCTCGCCGGACAGGACGGTGGCGAGAGGGACCCCGAGGAGGTCGGAGGCCCGTTCGGGGGTGAAGCCGCAAAGGTGGCGCAGCACCGTGATGTCGAGGTGGGCGTCGGGCAGCTTGCTGATGGCGATGAACAGTCCGGTGTGCAGGGGCAGCCGGGCGTGTTTTTCGTCCTCACTCGTGCGGGGCGATACCGCGAAGAGGGTGTCGAACGCGGCTGCTTCGAGTTCGGGGCGGCCGTCGCGGTGGGGGGCTTGGCCATCACCGTGGCGCGCAGGACGTTCCAGGCGTAGCGGCGGATGTCGGGGCTGGTGAGGGCTTCGGTGAAGGACAGCCACAGGATCGCGAAGGCGTCCTCGACGGCGGCTTCGCAGGCGTCGTCGGGCAGGAAGGCCAGCGCGTAGCGGCAGTAGTCCTTGAGGAGCAGGGTGCGCAGGGCGCCGTGTTCCATCGGGGGGCCGAAGTGGGTGGTGGCCAGGGTGGTGCCGTCGGTGGAGGACTGGACCCAGTCGCGGGACTTGCCGATGTCGAGGGCCGCGCCTTTCCAGAGGCGGTACAGCGGCCACGTCGGGAGGTGGAGTTCGGTGGAGAGGCGGTGGATGACTTCCCAGCGGGGGTAGTGGCCGACGCCGCGCAGGAGTTCGGAGAGTTTCGACTTGGCGAGATGGACGTGCGCGCTGAGGTCGCTGAGGGTGCGCCCGCTGGTGAGGTAGCTGGTGCGGGTGGGTTCCAGCCAGGCCCGGTGGGGGCTGCCCACGGTGTCGGCGATGGGGCCGAGCTTGCGGCCGGGGCGTACCGGGGCCGCTTCAGGTGCCGGCCGGGAGGCGGAGGTGTCGGGGGTGTCGGAGGTGTTCACTGGTCCCCGCCCTCCCTGTCCCCCGCGGTGAGGCGCGGGGCGGAGGCCCGGGTGGTGCGGGCCTTGGTGGCGCGGTGGACCTGCTGGACGGTGAGGCCCAGGATCGGGGCCAGGGAGGCGATCAGGGCTGCGTGTCCCATGGCCGCCATCGCCATGCTCCAGCCGAACACCAGCATCGTGATCAGCGTCAGCGCCGTTGCTGCCGCTATCGTCTTGCGTTTCATCACGCTCCTCGCGGGGGTGGCGCAGCCATCCGGAAGCCACGTCAGTCGGGGGTGCCCCTCAACGAGCGGGTGCCTGGCCGCTGTTGAGGAGCCCCAGCATGGACCGCACCCCGACCGCTACGCCACGTGATCAAGGAATCACGGAACATTAGAACGGTGGGTGACCCCTGAGGTGCACCGCGGGAGCCGGCCGACGGGCCCCAAGCACAACAGGCGGGTTCCGCGGGCGAAGTTCCCGAAATTCCTTGCAATCCCTACGCGGAGAACGTCGTATGGAGGCAGGACACCTCGCGGTGTCGTCCTTCCATCC
>NZ_JACHEM010000031.1 GCF_014207445.1 Streptomyces candidus
CCGCCGCCTCGGCCTGGCGACACGGATCGCAGTGGGGGATGCGGTGACGGGAGTGCGCCCTGTACCCGGCGGGGGTTCCGCACTGGCCGGTCCAGTCGGGGAAGGCCGCGGGGTCGTCGATGGTGTCGTCGTCCCACTCCCCGACGGGCGGCCAGCGGTGGGCGATGGCGTAGGAACGGGCGCGGCTGTAGGCCTGGTTGATGACTCCGTGGTCGCGCGGGTCCGTGCGCCACAAGTCGTCGTACAGCTTCCGTGCGGCGCGCTCGGTGGCGGTTTGCACCCGGGCGGATCGCAGGGTCCTGCCGAAGTTGGCTGGCTCCATCCCGAGCCGGTCTGCCAGTTGGGCCTGCGGCCAGCCGGCGGCGACCAGGGCCTGGAGTCGGCGCCGGGTTCCGGTCGCGTCGACGCACACCGCTCCGCCGAGCCGTTCACCTTCCGGGCGGACCGCGAGGAGTCGCTTCGCGGTCTCCGGGCGTACCCCCTTCGACGGTTCCATGCCCCGGTGCGCGGCACCGTAGAGGAGCTTCTCGACGGTGCCTCGGCCGACGCCGGCCATCTCGGCGATGCGCTTCCAGCCCAGGCCGTAGTCCATAAGCATCCGCACGTGGTCGCGGGCGGGGCGGGCGTCGACGTAGGGCTGCCAGCGCCCGTATGCCTGCTGCCGGTAGCGGTCGTTCTCGGCGGCCCTGTTCGCGGTTGTGCATGGCTCGCAGCGGCAGCGCTCGACGACGTACCTGGCGCGGGTTCCGTGTTCCCGGCTCATGCGGCCCCCTCCTTCTTCTTGCCGCGGTTGCTTCCGGGCGTGCTGCCGGGGGTGTTCCTGCGGTGGATGCGGCGGCGTTCGGCTTCGGTGAGCCCGCCGTAGACGCCTTCGTCGAGGCGTTCGTCGAGCGCATATCGCAGGCACTGCTCGGCGACGGGGCAGGCGCGGCAGTACGCCTTGGCGTACTCGGCTTGCCTGGCGTCGGGGAAGAACATGTCGGGGAGGCTGGTTTTCCGGCACTCGGCTTCGTGCCGCCAGTCGCGGTGGGCCATCACGCCGCCTCCTGCTGCGCTTTGCGGTACCGGCTGATGGACTGCTGGAGGTTGTCCTTGGTGACGCCGAGCCGCTCGGCGGCCTGCTCGCGGGTGTGGCCGTGCCGTTCGAGTTCGAGTCCGTTCTCGGCGAGCACCAGGTAGCGGGGCGGCTCGGCGGTGGCGGGGACGAAGTCGGGGTTGTCGAAGTCGTCCGGGTCCCAGTAGCCGAGGCCGGGCCATCCGTTGGCCTTGGCCCGAGACCTCGCCTGCCGGGCGGCCTGCCGGTTGATCCCGTGGTCTTCGGGTGTGATGCCGTCGAGCTGGCTGCAGACAGCGGTGACCTTGGCGGCGGTGGACAGCCGCATCGTGTCCCCGCCTTTGCCGCGCAGGAGGTAGGCGGTGTAGCCGCGGCCTGCTCCGGTCCGTCGGTCGAGCTCGCTGGCCGGCCAACCTTCAGCGGTGAGGGCCTGCAGGCGGCGCATGGTCCCGAGGCTGGGCACGCTGGCCCCGTTCCTGGTGGGCTCATCAGTGGGGGCAGGCGCGGGGACGGCGAGGATGCGGGCGGCGGTGGTGTGGAGCAGGGGCGCTTTGGTGCGCAGGATCTGGTAGATGTGCGAGGGCCCGAGCTTCGCTGCTTCACGGATCTCGACGTCGGTCATCCCTGCGGCGCGCAGCCGCCAGATGCGGGCGATGGCCAGCCCGGACGGCACGTAGCCGCTGCGGCCGGTCTGGCGGAGGTACTTCCACTTGCGGACGCGCTGGGTTTCCGCGGTGGTGCAGGGGGGGCAGGTGCAGCCGCGCCTGTACCGGCCGCTTGTTCCGTGCTTGGGCAGGGGGCCGGGCTGGCGGACTCGGGGCTTGGTCGCGGTGCTCACTGGTTCTCCTCCGTCCGGGTTTTCGCGGGCAGTCGGTACAGCTCTTCGAGGTCCAGCCAGGCGTCGTTGCGCAGGCCGGGCGTGGTGTCGATCCGCGGGTTGAGCTCGACGAGCCGGGCGAGGTGCCGCATCTCGGCGAGTCCTTCGGGGTCGTGGTAGCCGTCGGGGATGTCCTCGCCGATCGGTTCGGCGTCGACGAGCGGGCTGCCCTGGAGCCGGGCCCACGTGCGGTACAGGAGGCCGGCGAGCCACCGGTGCAGGCGGCGGGCCAGCTGATAGGTGACCCACAGGCCGCACGCGGTGAGGAAGAGGGCGCCGGTGATGGCCGCCCACTCGAAGGCTTCGAGCAGGGCCCAGATGCTCACGTCCGCCTCCCCGTGCCGACCCACTGGTGGCAGATGGACCGGTGGACTGTGGCCCGCTTCGACTGGCCGTAGCCGGCGTGCCGGACGATCCCGGCGCGGGCGGCGGCGGCGAACCGGGTGCCCCAGCAGTTGGGGTGCGGGGGTTCGTCCAGCCCGGCCTCGATGAGGTCGGCGGCCTGGAACACGACACCGCGGGCGGCGAACTCGGCGATCTTCTCGTCGCAGCGGGCCGACCACTCGGGATCGAGCTGGCGGACCTTCGCCATGCCCTTGCGCTTGGCCCTCTCGCCCGCGGCCGGGTTCACCGTGCCCGGGGTGGGGGCGGAGATCTGGAGCTGGGTGGTCATCGCCCGGCCTCCTCGTCGACGGCGTTCTCGGGTGCAGAGTTCAGCCAGGCGAGGAGCGGGGCGGCGATGTCGACGGCGCCGTTGGGCCTGTCGAAAACCTTGCGGTTCAGGCCGGGGCAACGGGACTTGAGGACTTCGAGCCGGTTGTCGAGGTCCATTGCCACGGCGATGTCGAACTCGTACTCGATGCCTTTACGCTGCTCGGGCCGCATGCCGACCCGCTTCGGCTTGCCGTTGTCCAGCACCCACTCGGTGTACGAGCGCATCGACGCCACGACGTGGCCGGGGTAGCCGAGGATCGCCGCGACCATGTCGTTCTGGATCGGCGTCCCGTCTTTCCAGCCCGCGAACTTGTTGCCGCCGTACTTCGACTTGGCCCGCTCGACCTGGTCGAGGGTCCCGTCGGTGCCCTTCCAAAAGTGGCTGAGGCTGTCGACGAAGACGACCGGGTATCCGGCCTTGGCGGCGGCTTCGAGTGCGCGGCCGAGGTCTCGGGGGTCGTAGCGGTCCATGGCGAGGGTGTCGAAGTGGATGCCGCTGATGCCCGCGTAGAGGTCGGCGGCGCCTTTCTCGGTATCGATGACCGCGAACTTCTCGCCGCCGGAAAGGCCGTGGCTGATACCGAGGCCGGTCCAGGTCTTCCCCGAGCCGGACATCCCTTGGATGGACAGGCGGGCCTTGCGGCCGGCCTTGGTGGCGGGGCGGAAGCTGAACGGCACCTCGTCGGGCTGCTGCTGTTGCGGTCGGCCGGTGCGGACCGGCGGGGGCAGGGTCATGGGTGGCTCCTAGACGTACTGGCGCTCAAGCCAGGCGGGCGGGGAGATGAGGACGGTGTCGGTGGCGTAGGGCGGCCAGTAGCCGGAGGCGCGGCAGGTCTCGTAGAGCCACAGCGCGCGGGCGTTCCGCTGGCGGGCGATCTCACGCCACCCGAGGTCGAGCTCGACGACGGTCACGAGGTACGGCGGTTCCTTCTCCTGCACGACGAAGTGGAAGGACCCCGTCGGCGGGATCAGGTCGAGCTCGACAGCTCCGGTGCGGTACCAGTCGTCCTGCTGCGCGTAGCCGTACTCACGGACGGCCCTCTCGATGGCCTCCGGGTGGGCGGAGCGGGCCGATTTGTAGTCGACGATTCCGTCTTGGCGCAGGTAGTCGAGGAGGGCCCGGCACCAGATGCCGTCGGTCTGCCAGAGCAGGGTCTGCTCGGCGACGCCGGCCCCCGGGGCCAAGAGTTCCGCGGCCTGCGGGTACTGAAGGAGTTCGGTAGCCATGTCGTGGACCCGCTCGAGGGCTTCCCGCTTCAGCGGGATGTTCCCGGCGGCGCGGATCTTGGCGACGGTGGCCTTGGTCTCGTTGGTGTCCCACCGCTCCTCGTCGACGAGCACCAGTTCGGGGCCGACGCCGAGGACGACGCGGTGGGCCGCGGTGCCGAAGTCGAAGACCGTCTTATGGGGCTGCGGGTGGTCGAGGTCGTACTTGAACCGGGCCGGGCAGTCGGTGAGCTTGCGGGCGCCGGTCGAGGAGAGGCTGCCGCCGGGCACCGGGTCCCCGTGGTACTGCTCGGCGGGGATGTCGTACATCCCGGGGACGATCGTGTCGGCGGTCGTCACGCGGCGGCCTCGACGCAGGTCTCGCAGCGGCCCTGCAGGTCGAACGGGCCGGCGAAGTCGCCGCAGTGGCAGCTGAGCGGGCCGGTCTGCCCTGCGGCGATGCGCTGGAGCTTCGCGATGCCGTCGGGGTCGCTGCGGGCGATCTGGATGGCCATGTACAGCCCCGGGTAGGCGCGGCTGAGGATGGCCCGGTTCGCGACGTCAGCACTGGAGATGGCGGCCATGACGTGCTTGGTGAAGGTGCCAGGTTCGGCGCCGCCTTCGGACCCGTACCCCCACAGGACGTGGCGGGCGGTGTCGGCGGTGATGGTGGGTGTGTCGGTGGCCATGTGACCCTCCTGAAGGGTGTGGTGGACCGGGCCCGCCCCGGTTGGGGGAAGCACGGGGCGGGCCTGGCGGCGGCCGGAGCCGGGGGGTGGCTCGACGGCCGGTCTGGGGTTGTGGTTTGGGCGCCGGGCCGCGGGCCGGTCTCATCCGGCGGCCCGGCACGGTCTAGGCGGTGGCGTCCTGGAGCTCGCCGACCGGGATCTCCTGCGTCTCCTCGGCGTCCCGGGCCTTCGCCGCCCACTTCGGGACGTGCGCCGGGCTGGTGCCGCTGAACGCCTGGTGGAGGGTGAGGACGGGGGCAGGCCGGGTTTCGGCCTCGGCTTCGACGGGGGTCTCCTGGCCGGCCAGTTGCCGCTTCAGCTCCTGCGCTTCGGCCATCCACTGGTCGCGCTCCTTGACCAGGCCCCGCATGCGGGCCTCGTGGAAGGCGGCCAGGTCCCGGTCGAGTGCAGCCCGGTGCTCGGCCGCCTTCAGGGCGCGGTCCAGGTCGACGTGGGCGGAGACGAGGCTGTTGTACTGCTCGCCGCCTGCGGCCAGCCGCTTCTGCAGATCAAGGTTCGCCAGGGTGAGCTTGCTGATGACGGCGTCCCGCTCGGCGATCTGCCGGTGGGCTCCGTCGATCGCCCTGCGCCCGCCCGAGCCGGGGCGGAGGGGGAGGTGGAGGCTCATGCCGCCTCCCCCGTGTCCGCCGCCAGGCTGGCGAGGAGGGCGCGGTGAGTGTCGCTGAGGTGCATGAGCTGGTCAGCCTGCGGGTGGTAGCCGAGGACGACAACCGGGCCGTACTGCCCAGAGATCAGGCTGCCGCCGCGGACCTCATTGACGAACCTGGTGGCGAGGTCGTTGTAGAGGAAGGCGTCGTCGTGGGCGCTGCCCTGGCAGACGATGACGCAGATCGCGTTCTCGCCCGTTCCCCAGTGCGTGAAGTCGGGCTCCCCGCCCAGGGCTTCGATGAGGATCGGACGGCGGTCGTTCTCGGTGACCGCCAGGTCGGTGTACGTGCCGTCCGTCTGGATGAGGACGCCGGTCGGGAAGGGCTTGGGCTCAGGCATTGCGGGTCCCCCTCGGGATGATGCGGGCTTCAAAGGCTGCGAAGGTCTCGGTGAAGCCGGCGGCGGTCGTGGCGACGTAGCCGGACGACGGTCCGAGGAGCGCGGCCCTGAGTGCGGCAGCCGAGACGGGCGCCAGCACCTTGATGAGCGGGCCGTGGTCCCGGTACACGGTGGGCAGCGGGACTGCGCTGTCGGCGTCGAACTTGCCGTGGTACGTGGACTGCATCAGCGGCTCTGGCGGCGCGCCGTCCGTCCACTTGCCAGTCCAGCGCCATTCGACGCCGGCGGTGTCGACGTAGGTGCACGTGAGGTCGAACCAGTGGCCGTCGTGCTGGTAGTGGGCCATCAGACGGCCTCCTTGCGTGCCTTGGGCTTGCGGGGCTTGCCGGTGTGCTGGCCGTGGATGGTGGCGAGGACGCCGAGGTAGTCGCTGATAGCGGCCTCGGGCCACTTCTTCTCGTCGGGCCCGTACAGGCGGTGGGCCAGCCGGTCGGCCTCGGCGAGCTCGGACTCTTCGAGGTCGCGGACACGCAGGTAGCGGCTCATGACGTCACCCGCTCAGCTGCCGACTCCAGTGCGGCGATGACCTCGTCTGCGGTCCGCTCGGGTGCGTCGTTCCAGGCGCCGAGGCGGCCAACTGGCTCCAGGATCTGATCGTTCTCGATGCCGATCAGGTCAGCGAGGCGTGAGGCGACTGCGTTGTACGTACCCCGGGTGCTGTCGGTCCAGAGGATGGGCGGGACAGGGTCACCGGTGATCGCCACGGACAGGGCTCCCGCGATGCACACCGGGCACCGTGACCAATTGGCCGTCGAGCCGGATGGGTCCGGCCCCCAGTAGTACCCCTGGTTGAACCCCCGCCCACGGACCACGTCGGCGGCCTTCAGGAACAGTTCGCGGTCGTTCATGACACCCTCCCGGGCTGCTTCTTCAGGCTGACGGGGCCCCAGTTGAAGACGGCGGCCAGGCGCAGGAACGTGGCGTCGACGAGGTCGAGGTCGTGGTCCTGGACGACATGCAGGGCATCGTCGAGCCGCTGCCGGGCGATCAGGGCGGCCATGTCGGAGGCGACCTGTGCGGCCGGGACGTCGAGGCGGTCGATGCTCATGACGTCGCCTCCGCATCGGCTGTCTCGGAGGAACTGGCTTCGACGATCTCGACCATCGACCGCCACTTCGCGCACGCGGCTTCGACCAGGAGCAGCGTCTCCGAATCGGGGATCTTGTGCTTGATCCGCCACCGGTTCGATGCGGCATGGGCAAGCCCGTCGAGGAAGGCGTGAAGGTCGGCGTCGTTGAGCCGGTGGGCCCACGGCAGGGCTGGGGTTGCGGCGCGTTCCTGCGCTTGCTGCTCAGCCTTCAGCCGCGCCGGAGCTTCGGCGGCCAGCACCTCGACGCGATAGGCGTCGAGCAGCGCGTTCACGTGCTCGGTGTAGCCGTAGCGGTCGGCGTACTCCAGCAGGTCATCTCGGGCGCTCATGCCGCCACCTGCTTCCGGGCGGCGTCGTACTGGGCGATGCCAGCGACGGTGGCGTGGCACTGCCACAGGTAGCGCCAGTCGAAGTCTTCGAACGACAGGTCCCAGTTGTCAGGGAACCGAAGCGTGACCTCGCCGAAGCGGAACTGGTTGCACGCGAAGCGGGCCGTCTCTTCGTACTCCGTGCTGTGCTCGTCGGAGTGAAGGATCTGCCTGCCGACTGCTTCCACGGTGCCCGGGTATCGGGCCTCCAGTGCGGCGGCCTCTTCGGTCACCCAGGCGCGGAACTTCGGCTCCGACCAGGACTTGAACTCGCCCGCACGAACCTTCTCCCCCCAGTAGCCGGGGTTGATGTGCTGCGAGCCGTCGCGCCAGATTCCGGAGCGGAAGAAGACGAGCATGTCCTCCGTGTCCGGCCCGAAGCGGCAGAAGTGGAAGGAGTCGTGCGACCCGTTGACGATCAGGTTGTACGGCCAGGTGAGCAGGTCCCACCAGTAGAGGGAGTTATCGAGCGGCGCGAACCGCAGGTGCCGGTACAGCCCGTCGTCGTGCAGGACCGTCATCCGGTGGTCGGCCGTGTCACGGGCGAAGCGGGCGGCGATGTCGGGGTAGTCGGTCATCGGGTGCCTCCCGCAGTCACGACGAGGCGGGGGTCGAAGCTCGCCAGCACCTTGTTCGCGCGGGCCAGTTCGGCGAGCTGGTACTCGCGGGCCTCAGCGGTGAACGGGGTGCCGCACAGGCGGACCAGGTACGCGGCGTCGGACGCCGCCTTCTCCGCGAGGAGGATCCGGTCAGGGACCGGAGAGGTTGGTGCGACGATGGGGAGCACGTGGCTCCCTCCTTTCACAGTGGCGAGGGTTGCTGCGGAGGCCCTGCTGCCGGTGTGTCGAAGCCCGGCGGTGGGGCCGAATTGCCGACTAGGCGGCGGTGGAGAGCTCGGCGGGGCGGCTCTCGTGGTTGTCCTTGTCGGCGCCTTCGAGTTCTCCTCGGACGTGCGCCTCGATCTCGCTGATCTTGTAGGCGAGGCGGCCGTGGTAGCGCTTGGGCTGGGGCCCCTTGCCGAGGTGGTGGTAGTTCCAGAGCGTGGAGACGCTGAGGCTCATAAGGCGAGCAGCATCCTTGGTCCACACGTGTCCGGGCGGGGGCGGTGGGGCAGCAGCATCCCCTGTACTAGGGGGTGTGTCCGGCCAGCTTATCGGCGGGCACTGACAGTCGGACGGGCTTCAGCGGCAGTGGCTGCACGGCGCGACGCCGCAGAGGGAATGGTCCCGCCGACGGCCTGCCGACTGCGCCGAGTGCGCGATGTCCCGGTCGACTGCCTCCGCTAGCTCGCATTCGCTATCACAGAACGGGTCCCGGTTGGCACCGTGGCTCCAGACCAGGTCGGGCTCGCTCCCTCGTAGCGGCATCCCGCAGAACGTGCATTCCATCGCATCCTCCTCGGTGACATGGTGCTGTCACTAGGAACAGACGACGTAACTCAGCCGGGCTGCTGACACGGCCCTATAATCGAACACATGTCCGACCTGCCCCCCGACCTGCCACGCCTCCTCACGCTGGAGACCTGGCATGCCATGCAGTTGGAGCGGATACGGGCAGCTATCCGCGTCGCGGAGGAGACCGAGGTGTCCCGCCGCAGGGAGGAGGAGCGCCTCGCGCAGCCGCCGCCGGAGTGGCTGGCCGAACCGAGCCCTGCCGGTGGGCCGGGCACGGTCCACTGCGGGTACTGCGGGTTCCACGGTGGGCGGGTGCGGGGCATCGGGGTCGACGCGGCCAGGCGGGCGCTGGTCGAGGGTGCGGAGGCATGCCCGGCCTGTCGGCCAGACACGGCACTGGGGCTGCTGGATTAGCGCACGGGTCTGGTGCCCCGTCCTCTGCCTGATCTACGGTGTGTGCGCGGCCAGCATTCGTGTCGCAACGACCCTTCGGGGCGTGGGCTCAGCCCGCCATGCTGGCCGCACCTTGCGTTAGGCGCCGAGCGCGTTCTCCCAGGGCCACCGTGCGTCCCGGCCAGCTTCCAGCAGCGGGATCATCCGGAACGCCTGGTCGGTGAGGCCCCCGAACGTGTGCCGGTTCTGCCCGCCGGACGGGGCGTGGCCTGCCGCGTACCCCGCGAGGTTCCACGTGTACAGCGGCACCGTCTGCGGGATGCTCGCGGTCACCTCGTGCGCGTCGTGCCCGGCCTGCTCGTCGGTGACGATGACGACCCGGTCGTGCCCGCGGAAGGTCTCGCGAATGGCAGCGGCCGTGTCGGTGCCGCCGCCGAGGAACCAGCCGCCGTCCTTCCATTTCCGCACGTCGCCGAGGAGCGAGCCCCCGCGGGTCAGGGGGAACGCCTTGACCTTCGCCCCGGGGGCTTCGTTCACGTAGTAGCGGGCGGAGGAGAACGACACCACGTCCGCCTGGGTGCAGCGCATGCCGAGGGCGATCCCGAACAGCGCCGCGGCGTCCCAGCGCATCAGGGAGCCGTCCCGTGAGAACGACTCGTGCATCGAGCTGGACGTGTCGACGAGGACGAGGGTGCGCCCGTCGAGCGTCGGGATGTTGGCGAGGGATGCGGTGAGGGCCTTGTCGAGGGCGTGACCCCAGCGGAGCGACGGGGCGGCGTTGAACGCGGAGTAGAACCGCATGGGCAGCTGCCGGGAGCGGGCGACCTGCTCGGGGTCGGCGAGCTTGCGGGCGACCGTGTCGGCGACCTCGTCGGAGACTCCGGCCTCGTCGAAGTTCCGCAGGTTCCGCAGCAGCGCCATGTAGCCCATGGAGGGGATGACGGCTTCCCACGCTGCCTTGTCCATGGGCCCCTGCAGCCAGCCGGCCAGCGCCTCCCACGTCATGCCTGCACGCTGGAGCAGCTCCTGGTGGCGGGCGAGGACGTCGCGCCGGTCGGCGATTGGTGTGGACATCAGCTGATCCCGCGCAATGAGCGTGGAGAGGCGGGCGGGGATGTCCTCGTCCCGCTTCATCCTGCGGTCGAGGGCGTGCTTGAACAGGTCTCCCTGCCACGGCTTTCCGTCGGCCGGGCTGGGGTGCACGAGGTTGAGGACGTCGCCGAACCGGTAGCCCTTGGAGACCGTGTCGTGCTTGAGCAGCGACCGCTCGTTGTAGAGACGCTGCACCGCGTCGGCGAGGCCGCGCTTCACGGGCTTGGGGAGCTTCCGCCCGTACTTGCCGGTCCAGTAGCCGAGGAACTCGCCCGGCTCGTCGGCCCGCTGGAGAACGGAGTCGATGACCTGGCGGGAGTGCCCGACGGCGCCGGCTTCGAGGCGGGCCTTCGTGAACTCGGCGGCCCCGACCAGGGATGCGGTGCGCATGTTGGCGTCGGAGCGCAGCCACCGCAGGAAGCCGGTGCACCACTCCGGATCGATGACGGCGACCTGACGGACGAGCTGGGTGTAGCGGTCGTCGCGCTGGCCGCCCTTCTCGTAGAAGGTGTCGGTGCCCACGAAGTTCGAGACGGCGAGGAGGAACAGCGCGGACTTGGTGTCACGCAGGTAGCCGGTGCCGCCCTCGGCGGTGACGGTGCGCTCCCCGGTCGTGGTCACGGGCGAGCTGGCAGCGGGACGAGCCGTGCGGACGTTGAAGCGTGACATACGAAAAAATCCCCTCACATGGAGGGGAAGCGCAGCAGTGAGGTGCCCGAGATCAAAGTCGGTGACGGAGACAAGGTGCTCTACCAACTGAGCTACGGAAGCCGCTAAGCCACCGGCGGGACTCGAACCCGCGACCACCCCATTAGCAGTGGAAGTATCCGTCGCCTGCGCACCGGGCACCCCCGATGCTGTGCCTCCCGAGATCAAAGTCGGCGATGCGGTGCCTTTACCAAAGAAGTAACCGCGGGCCTGCGCACCGGGAGGTGCATGAAGTTGTAGCAGCAGCGTACACGGCGGCACGGACACGGAGTAGGAATTCCATCTCGGCACAGGCGAGTTGGCATGACAAAACCCCCTCCCCGGCGGTGAAGCCAGGGAGGGGGCGCCCCGCCGAAGCGGGGTCAACCGACCTCTGAAACACAGAAGCGGATCATCCCCGCCGGAGCGGGGTCGGCGCTCCGACCGTACCAACTACCTGCCCAGCCACGCATCGATATCGACGCGACCCCGCAGACGCGACGAAAGCCCCCACCGCCCGAAGGCGGTGGGGGCTTCTTCACTTCTGCGGTCCGGCCGACTCGTCCCTGGGTTTCCGCTGCCTCAGCCACGCGGCGACCGCGTCGACGTCTGCCGGGTCGAGGCGGGCCAGCACGTCGATGACCTCCTCGTCGCGGGACCCCTTCGCCACGCCCGACTCCGACAGGGCGGCCTGCAGCCGGGCTTCGTTGGCGCGCTCCATCCCGGACTGTGCAGCGTCCGGCAGCCCGCGGGCAGGGGGTGGCGGCGCAGGCACGGGCGGTGGGTCCGCGAGACCGAGACGGACCAGCGACTCCAGGTCACCGGCCGTGTCGTCGACTCGCGGGCGGGCCGGTCGTTGCGACATGGTCACACTCCAGTTCGGTTGTACTGATCCACGCGCTCCGGAGGCGGCGGAGGATCGATGCCGTTCTGCCTCATCAGACCGGTCAGCTCGGACACGTACCAGGAGAAGGAACGCACCAGCCCGCTGAGGCTGTCGATGCGGTGCTCCGTGCGGTCAACTTTCCTCTCCAGGCCCTCCCGAATCTCCCGGAACGAGGCGAGATCGGCCTGACGCTGGGCAGGCTCCGCCGCCACCGCGGCCGTCGCCCGCTGTGCTTCCGCGGTCATTCGCGCCGCCGCCCGCGTCGCCCGCGCGGCGAAGAGACCCGCGCCCAGCAGTGCGACCGCGCCCAGCAACGACCCGATCACCTGCCATGCTCCGCTCATCTACGCTCCCTCCGTGCCGCGTGGGGAACGGAGTGCTCGGGCACCGATGCCGCCCACAAGATCAAACCCACATGCCCGATGGCGTACCACGCGGCGAAGGCCAGCCCGCGCGCGTATTCACCCGACAGTGCCCCCCACAGGAACGCGCCGCCCCACACGAAGGGCGGGATCAGAGCGGCGACGAATCCGCCCCAGTCCCGGCCGACGCGCAGCCAGGCGCACCCGAAGGTGACCGTTCCGCAGATGATCCACACCGAGGACCAGCAACGGATGTCCGCAAGCCTGGTGAGCAGCCCGAGCCCGATCGGATCGGGGACCGGCTGAAGGGCGTAGCCGAGCCCGAAGCACACCTTCGCCGTGCCAAGGATCATCAGGGCCGTGCCGCGGCGGCCCACTCGGGCCTGGACGTGCCGCGCCGTCAGACGCAGCACTCAGGCCGCCTTCACCACGCTCGACTGCTCGATTCGCAGTTGAGCAATCGGGGCGGTGACCTGCGGGCGGACGACGAACAGGGCGACCGCTCCCTCGATGGCGATTGCCCACAGGGTCTGTTGTTCGACCGTCATGTCGCGACCAAGTGCCAGATAGAGAGCTACGCCGGCGTGACCGAGGTTCACGAGCGCGGCGAAAGCGGCACCCGACCTGAGGATGAACACCTCGGCAACGGCGACGGCGCAGGAGAGGGCCACCACGATCGCGGTCTGGAGCTCGACGGACAGGTCGAGCCCGTAGGCGGAACCGAGCTTGAGGGTGATGGCGATGAACGCCAGGATGACGACGGGCTCTCTGCCGAAGATCTTCACTTGTCCTCCTGGAGTGCCTCGATGAGTGCCTTGAGCTGTGCTTCGATGCGGTCGTTGATCTGCTTCTCGACTGCGTCGAAGCGGGCCATCAGCTCGTGGTGGAACTTGTCCTGGTAGGCGAGGAAGGTGCTGGCCGACCGGGTGGGGTCGCCCTTCTTCGGGTCGGCGGTGGGGCTGGTGATGCGCTGTGCCCAGACCTTGTCGACGATTCGTTTGATCTCTGCGTCGGTCAGTGCCACGTCGTCCTCCTCGGGGGGTGTGCCGCCCTTCGCGGCGGCGAGGATGCGGGCGAAGGGCAGGTTGCCCGGGTCGCCGTGGTCGTTCTCGGGCACGTGCTGGTGGCCGCACCAGCCGCGGAAGTTGGTCCACTGGCTGAAGGTCATGCGCACGCTGGTGTTGCCGTAGCTCGCCGGGTACGCCCGCCACTCCGGCACTCCGACCAGCGGAACGCCGTGGTTGGTGAGCAGCCAGCGCATCAGCCAGGCCATGTCGCGCACTGCCCAGTCGGGCGGCTCGGGCCAGTAGATGTGCGGGACTCCCCGCCGCGTCCAGTCCGCGTGCCGGGCGGGGTCGCAGGTGCCGACGAGTTCCCACTGGAAGACGTTCGCCGTGTTCGTCAGCACCCCGCCGGCTTTGTTCACGAGGGCACGGGCGGACTCGTCGATGTCGAAGTGCTGGTGGTGGACGAGCCGTTTGTTCTTGAAGTCCGGCACGGAGGTGACCGTCGGTGCCGACGACCCCTGGTTGTAGTCGTAGAGGGTGGAGCCCTCCGTGGTGTGGATGACGCCGCAGTTGACCTCCATGTCGGAGCCTGAGTAGCGGTCGTTCCCGAAGAACAGGTCGAGCACGGCCCCGGGGATCCGCTGGGGTCCGGTTCTGGTCACGATGCCTCCAGACATGCAAAAGGCCCCGACTCTGCGGGGCGGCGCGGTGAGGTGGTGCAGGTCAGAGGCTGTAGAACAGCCCGTTCAGGCTGACCCATGGGGGCGTGACGCGGTTGGTTGCGTTCGACGGGGTGGTGCCGACGATGCGGAGGTAGCCGTCCGACTGCGCGTCCAACTTCACCGTGTTCGAGGTGCTGGTGACCTGGGAGCACGCTGCGGCGACGGTGCGGAGACTGCCGGGTCGGGCCGCGGATGGCAGGGCGACGGAGTTGAGGATGCCACCGTTGCCGATGGTCGCCGGCGAGCCGCTGTAGGGGACGTTGATGCCGCCCTGCAGCATGACCGAGAGCTCACCGGCCAGATTGACGATCCGGTACTGGGCGTTCCCGTTGTCGTTGCCGTTGTGGGCATATCCCGACGCCATGGAGATCGTCGACCATGTCGAGGCCCCTGCAGCGATGACCACCCAGGCAGCACCGTCGTAGAGGGTGAGGAGTTTCTCTGTGGCCAGGAAGGCGACCATGCCCCCGACGGGGCTGGTGATCGTCGCATTGCGCTGCGAGGCGCTCGTGTACCGGTTGACCCCGCGGGGGATGACTCCCGCAGCCACAGCCTGGATCGCGGCCGGGATGTCCGGCGGGTCGGTGGGTGAGGCGATGCTGATGCCCTGCCCGTAGGCGTCTGTCGTCGGCATGGGACTCCTAGGTCAGGTCAGGGTGTACGAGACGTTGTGGAGGCTGACCCAGGTGGTGAGCCCTCCTGCGGTCGTGTTGACGATCGTCATCTGGCCTGCCGCGGTGGCGTCGAGCTTGACCACCGCCCCGCCGGCGCCGACCGGCATGGTGCGCTGACCCGGCGGCCGGTAAGCCACGGGCAGCGCTGCCGCCAGCCAAGCGCCAGCGAGCGGTGGCGTGCCGGACGTCGTCCACTGGACGCCGCCCTTCCACTGCATGGTCAACTGCCCGGCGACGAGTACGGATCGGTACTGCGGGGCGCCCAGTAGCGGGGTGTACCCCGTGGCCAGAGCCGGGGTGACCCACTCCCCTGTCGGCGAGGTCGTCGAGGCGAGACGGCCGCGGGCAATCCAGCTGCCCGAGCCGCTGGACTCCAGGACGATGGTGTCCAGGGCGGCGGGCGCCTGGTAGGTCTCGTCGCGGCGGGCGGTGATGCCGTCGGAGGTGGTGACCGTGCCGTCCGTACCGACGGTGGCGACGACGGCCAGGCGGAAATCTGCACCCCGGACGGACGGTGTGGCGGCCCCGACCTGTGCGGCCTGCTGCTTGAGGGCGCCCGCGAGCGCGCGGACCTGGGAGTGACTCGAGGTCACGCGTCCTCCTTCGCCGAAATCGTGGCGATCGGGAAATCCCCGCCCTCGTCGAGCGGGACCCCGAACGACTGCACCTGGTGCAGCTCGCGCAAGCCGTCGGGGTGGGTTACGCGGATGACGTCGCCGCACTCCAGGGCTGGATTCGGCAGCGAGGAGAAGTCGCCTTTCGAGTTCGGCGCCTTGCTGGCGGCCAGCTTCAGGTTCGCTGCCGCTTGGCACGCGTTCACCGAGGTCAACGTCGAGCTGCTGTAGAACATCGGCCGCCGCCCGAAGGGGCCGCCCCAGTACGTGGGACTGCCGGTGTCGGTGTCCGTCGCGAGCCACTGCACCGGGGGGAGGTTGTTCTCCGCGCTCTCCCCGCGGGCCAGGACCCCGTTGTGGACCCGATCCGCGCTCATCCCTCGCGACCCGCGGACGTACACACCGTCCTCGGTTGCCTCGACCGCCCATACCGGGTCGGTGGTGAGCAGGTCAGGCAGGGTCGTCACCACGAAAATGCCATCGGGGTTCACGTAGCAGATCGCCCCTGCCGCGGCTGCAATTTCCTGCACGGCTGCCCACGGGTCCGCCTCTACGTCCCAGGTGCGTGCACCGATCGGGACGTCGATGATCGTGGAGATGACCGTCGCGTCGGGCAGACTGCGCAGGATGATCGCCTCGATGGCGCCGACCACAGTGCCTGTCGCGCGGTACGGCGAAGTGAACTTGTCGTCGGCCACGCATGCCGAGATGTCTTTGCCAGTAAGAGTGACGGGCCCATCCGACGGATCGCCGATGACTTCATCGAGCCGGAACACTCCCAGCGGCACCAGCTCTTGCGTGCCGTCGCCGTAGTCGACGCCGCGGCTGATCCGCAGACGCGACCCGTACATGGCGAGCTTGTCCATCGGGGTGCTCGGGATGAGGGAGACGTCGGCGCTGGTGACGGTGCAGGTCCGGCGGATCGACTGCCCGCGGTCAACCGGGACGCTCCCGCCGGTGTGTTCCAGCGGCACGACCTCCCCGTCGGTGCGAATGAGGAGCACCTCGGTCACCGGACGGTGCGACTCGGCAAGGCGGGCCAGGAATCGGGGGGACACCGGGTACACGGATCACCCCCCGATGCGGCGGTTGAGGAGAAGGTCCTCGCACGTTTCGTAGGCGGCGAGCAGGTCCGTGCAGGTGGCGAACTCCGCGAGGACGTCCACCCAGGTCCGCCCGCCTGACCCGTTGACGCCGGTGGTGGTGGGCAGGTCGACTTCGACGAGAGGCAGCTGCCAGGCCCGCCACTCGTCCATCGCCGCGCCGCCCGCACGGTCCTCGGTGATCTGACCGACGGACACGTACAGGTCCGAGACGCCCATGCCCGGGACGGCCTGCCACAGCAGAGTGCGCCCGGAGTCCAGGAGCCAGTGCAGCCCAGCCCGTTCGTCGTCGGACTGCGTCCAGACGGCGAGTTCACCCTCCAGGCCAGCGCGGACCCCGGACAGGACCACCGCGTTCCGGCGGCCCTTGACCCGGTAGGCGGACTGCTCGACGGGGCGCTGCCAGGTGGGCGCTTTCTGCACCATGACCCGGAGGTTCCGTTGCGGGTTCCCCGGGTCTTTGAGCCAGGCCATGTTCGCGTCGCCTGCCGTGATGGTCGCCGTCCCCGACGTCCGGAAGGTCGTCAGCGCATCGGTGACCGAGGACCGCGTCTCGACGTAGTACGACACGGGGACCCCGAGAGGCGCCTCGTAGTCCTCCACCACCAGCAGGTCCGAGACCAGCGGCACCCGGTCCATCAGGCCGGACGGCCCCCGGACCAACGTGCGGGCACCGTCGCTCAGCACCCGGTACACGGTGACGAGGTCACCCGTCGGGAGCTCGCGCACCGTGAGGGTGAGGGACGCTGTCGAATCCACAGCGGTCACAGCGATCAGCGGCAGGGCCGGCCAAAGCGCCACCGTGTCCATGCGCAGGACGCTGTTGACGGCGGTAGCGGTGACCGTCCACTCGACGGCGGCCTGCGTGGCTGTGGCGGGGGCGGTGACGTCGTTGCTTAGGTACCACCAGCCGGTGCCAGGGATCGCGCCGGAGGGTGAGCCGGTGTAGCCCACGTCGGCGTTCGCCGCGTTGTACCAGCGGACACCCCGGACGGCCGACCATCCGCCGGCCGTGACCTGCGTGCCCGCCATGAGGCGGAACCCGCTGCCGCCGGAGCCAGACGGCAGCGGGAACCTTGCGGACCGGATCGTCGACGCGGTGGCCGTCGCCGACGTCACGGTCAGGGCATAGGAGCCGTCGAGGCCGTAGGTACCCCACGGCGTCGAGCGGGCCAGCGTGGCAACGCCGGTCGGCCGCGTCCAGCCTGCGATGCCCTGTTCGAAGCTGCCGTCCGCGTAGGGGACGACGCTGCCCGCCTGCAGCGGAGGCGCCACCGTGACGACGACGGTCTCCAGGCGGACGATCTGCCCGGCCGACGCGCCGTTGATGCCAACCGCGACCGAGCAGGTCGCGGCGAGGGCGGGCGCGAAGGCGGCCACCCTCTGCCGGTAGAAGCCCGTGCCGGGGGCGGCGAGACTGCTCCGGGTGGCCTGGATCTGATTGCCGTTGCTGTCGTAGAACCGCAGCTCAATCCAGCAATCCGACGCCAGCGCCGGCGGGTTGATGTACGCGTAGGCTAGGTACTCGGTGCCCGGCGTGACCGACGGCCGCTCGACGCACAGCGCCGCCGCGTTGCCCGCGCCGGTCGCCGTGATCGTGAGGGTGTGGCCGCCACCCAGGTAGTTGTCGACCGCCCAGCTGAGCGCGGGGACCTGGCGGCCGAGGGTGGCGTTGACCTCGGCAGCCCACTGACCGGCGGAGACCTCCGTCGTCTCCGCGGCGAAGGACAGCAGGTTGCCGACAGTCCGGATCGGCAGCCCCAGGTAGATGTTCTCCGCGTAGGTCACCACAGCGCCGGCCGCAGGGGTCGACGAGATGACGACCTGCGCGCGTACAGCGCCGACCGGTGCCGCACCCGCCACGCTGATCCGGTGCCAGGTCGTCGACGCCGCAGTAGTCGTCAGCGACCACAGGATGCTGATCTCCGCGTTGGCCGCGTTCAGCCAGCGGATACCGATCCGTTCGGGCACCGTGCCACTCGCGTCCGAGAACGCGTAGTAGACCGTGCCCGCCGCCACCGGGTACGAGGAGGCGGTACGGGCCCGCATCTCGCCCGCCGCCACACTCGTGATCGCCAGGCAGCCGGTGCCGCCGTTCCGGCCGCCCGTGGCTTTCGACAGCGTGCAGTTGAGGAGCGGAGCCCAGCCCGACGTGTTCGGGTCAATGGACTCCGTGACCGCACTCAGCAGGTTTCCGGGGATCGGCATCAGCCACCCCCTTGCGCCAGGACCACGTGCTTCAGCTCATTGGCCATGCGGTAGACGCGGACATCGACGATGTCTTCCAAGGCCTTGTCGCGGGCGATGACCTCGACGCGCAGCCCCTCGCCACCGGGCCGACCGCCGGATGCCAAGGCCATGGACTCGCGATGGCTGTAGACCTGCGACGGGCCGCCGAACTTGATGAGCTCAGGGCCGCGTTCACCCACCCACGCCCACTCGCCGGGCTGCGGGGTGCCTCCCTCCGCGTAGCCGCCCGGCCGCCCGTAAGCCTTGGACAGGCCGCCGTAGGCCGAGAGGGCGTATCGCATCGAGGCGTAGATGTTGGCCAGCGGGTTTGTCGAGGTGCCGTAGCTGAAGGGTCCGGTGTTCTTGAACTGACCCGCGAACGCCTTGAACGTCGGGCCGATGACCTGCATGAGCCCGACGGACGGGTAGCCCGCTTTCCAGTTGGAGTCCCACCGGTTGACGATGTTGGGGTCGCCGCCGGACTCCTGGTTCATCCGCCGCAGGGTGATGCCGGCCAGGGAGGCGGGCTGTCCGACGAGGCCGAGCGCCTTGAGGACGGTGCCCCTCCAGCGCTCCACGCCCTTCCCGCCGCCGGTGACGTTGCCACCGCCGGTCAGGTAGGTCATCGGGTCGACGGGCCGGCCGTTAAGGCGGGCTTCCAGGTGAAGGTGCGGGCCGGTGACGTTGCCGGTCGCGCCGACCCGTCCGATCAGGTCGCCGCCGTTGACGGCTCCCGACGTGCGGATCATCTGTGAGAGGTGTGCGTACAGGGACTGCAGGCCGCCGCCATGGCTGACCACGAGGTGGTTGCCGTAGGGGCCGCCCGACTTGGCGCCGGTGATCTGTCCGGAGGCGACTGCCTTGACGGCGCTGCCGAGCGCGGCCGGGAAGTCGAGGCCGGTGTGGCGGCCCGAGGACCACATGCGGCCCGCGACACCGAACTTCGTTCCGTATCCGGCGTCGACGGGCTTGACCCAGTCGCCGCCCGCGGACAACTGCCCGTCCTCGCCGCCCTTTATGGCAGCGAGCGCCTGGTTCAGGACGGCGGTGGGCAGTGCCTTGACGAGCTTGCCGAATCCTCCGTCCGCGCCGGGGATCTTGCCGATCAGGTCGCGGATCGGCGATGCCGCGAGGCTGGCGGCCTTGTGGATGCCGCCGAGGATCCAGTCCTTGGCGTTGCCGAGAAGGCCGCCGATCTTCTTGATCTGGCCGCCGAACCAGTCGCCGATGCCTCCGTGGGCGCCACGGGTCTCGCCGACCCGGCCGCCCGTGGCGAACCCGGGGACCGAGCCTGTGCGGTTCATGTACTCAAGTGCGCCGAAGCCGATCTTGCGGGCGGAGTCGCGCTTGACGATGAACTCGTCCGCCATGGCGAGGATCGGAATGGAGTCCTTGCCGGGCACACCGCCTTCCGTGCGCCCGCCCTCCTTGAACTTGAACGGCTTCAGCTTGGTGAGCGGCAGGACGCCGGCCGCCGCGTTCCAGAGCCCGACGATGCCGCGGTTGTACACGATGTCGATGACCCACTTGATGGGGCCCCGTGTCAGGTCGCGGATGCGGTCCCACTGTCGACCGATGGCGTCCTTGGCGAGCCGGAAGCTTTCGGCGACCAGGGCGATGGCGCGCCGCATCCGGTCGAACGCGGGCTTGATCCAGCGCTCCCACGCGATGGAGATGGCCAGGCGGATGCCCTGCCACACCGCCCCCACCCGCGTGTTCAGCCAGGACATGGCCGGGCCGAGGGTGTTGCGGATCCAAGCGTGGATGCTGCGCCAAATCGGCAGGATGACGGTGTCCCAGGCCCACTTGATGACGGCCTGGATCGCCCGCCAGGCGGGCCCGATCACGCGCTGGTTCAGCCAGGTGAAGGCGGGTCCCAGCTTGGTGAGGACCCAGTTGACCAGCCGGGCGATGATGTTGATCAGTCCGGCGATCCACCCGATGACGACACCCAGGGCGCGGGCCAGCACGCCCACCAGGAAGCCGACGAGCTTCACCAGTGGGGGCAGCAGGAACGACAGCACCCCCACCGCCAGCTTGAGGACGAGTCCGATGAGCTTGGCGACCGGAGGCAGGATCGGCATCAGGGCGACTATCAGGCTGACGCACGCCTTGTTCAGTTGCACCAGAGGGGGCAGCAGGGCGCGCAGGACGGATGCGCCGAGACCGACGATGATGCCGACGATCTCGGTGATCAGCGGGTACAGCGGACTGAACGCCCTGACGAGGATCATCAAGGTCGAGATGAGGGGCGGCAGGATCGCCGCCAGGCCCCCGGTGAGCGAGGCCGCGAGCTGGCTGATGACCGGGACCAGCTGGCCGATGACCGGGGCGAGCTGGCTGGCCAGGGAGGACCAGACCTCGGCGATGGGCGCGAGCAGCGCGGCGAGCGCCCTGGCCACAGCCGTCAGGGCTGTGCCAAGGATGGGCAGGATGGGAGTCAGGGCGCCGATGACCGACTGCAGCAGGCTCATCCCGATCGGGATGAGCGGCTGGATAGCCCGCAGGACGGCGTTCAGGGCCGTGGCGAAGAGCCCGACGAGCAGCGTGGCGGCCTGGCCGATCAGTGTGATCAGCGGCCCCAGTATCGGCGTCAGCGCCTGGAACACCGTGGTGACCAGCGAGGCAAGGACTCGCAGGGCGGGGTTCAGGGCGGTGAACAGGGCGGACAGCGGACCGACGAGAACCCGGACGAACCCAACGATGGCGTCGATGATCGGCGTCAGGGCCGGGGCGAGCGCGGATATCACCGTCGTAATCAGTGCGGCCACCGGCATGAGAAGCGGGATCAGTGCCTGCACGATCCGCACCAGGGCAACACCCAGCAGTTGCACCACCGGCATCAACGCTTTGATGATCGGCATCAGGGCTGCGCCGAGGGTCGTGGCGAGCTGTGCGAGCACCGGACCGAGGACCTTGGCGATGGCAGCGATCGGGGGCAGGATTGCAGCGACCAGCGGCACGATCGCCTGCACGATGGCCCCGATGACCGGGACGATCGCACCGACGATCTGTGCGACGCTCCCGAAGAGCGTGCGCAGGGCGGCCTGCATTTCCGGAGCGGACAGGATGCGCTTGAGCTCGGCGAAGACCGCGGACAGCGAGGCGATGATCGACCCGCCCGCGTCCGATGCTGCCTGGAAGATCTGGGAGACCGCACCCAGCGCGTTGCCGAGCAGAGTGCCGAACTGGGAGATGATCCCGAACGCGGTGTCGACGGCCTGTTGCAGGCCTCCCGAGGCGAAGCTCGCGGCGATGCCATCAGTGAAGCTTTTTATCGCCCCGGCGAACTGGCCCATGAGCCGCTCGAACGCCGGCTGCGCGGCCAGGGACAGCTGACCGAACGCGGTGATGAGCTGCCCAGGGGTGTCCTTGAACTGGGCGAACGAACGGTTCGCCCCCTCCATGACCTTCTCCAGCATGCCGCTGGTCGCCATGGAGTTGATTGCCGAGATGGCAGACTTCCCCATTGCGTTCCAGGTGCCTGCGGTTGCGGTGAGCTGCCGCTGGAGGATCGGGATGGCCTTGGTGGCCAGGCCGGTGACCGCGACGTCCATGCCCTCGAACAGGCGGTTCTGAATGCCGAGCTTCATGGCGCCCCAGGCGGGGGCGATCCCCTTGATCGCGGTGACGAAGCTCCGCGCGTTGGGCGCCAACTTCGCCATGGCCTCGTCGAAGGCATTGGTCTGCGCGGCTGCTGCGGCCTGCGCGTCGGCAACGGCACGGGCGGCGTCGCCGACCGCGCGCTGGGCGTCCGCAACCTGCCGCTGCCCGTCGCTGCGTGCCTTGTCCACGCCGGCCTGCGCGTCGGCGAGGTCACGCTGCGCGTCAGCTACCGCACGAGCGCCGTCGACGCCGGTGCGGCGGACGTTCTCCTGCGCCTTGGACAGAGCCCTCTGCCGGTCCGCCACCGTCTGGCCGGCAGACGCGACCCGCTTCTGCGCGGCGACGACCTGCGTGGAGCCCTCGACGCCCGCCTTGTTGGCCTTCGACGTGTCGGCGGCCAGGCGTGCGGTGTCCTTGCGCTGCTCCTTCAGGTTGAGCGAGGCCCGGTCGTAGGCGAGTTGGAGCTTGGCGAGTTCCTCCGGCTTCACGCCGGGCTTCTTCTGTGCGGCCTTCAGCTCGTCCTCGGCCTGCTTGAGGCGCAGGACGGCCTCGCGCTCGTCGAGGTGCGACTCGGCGAGCCGCTGGTTCATGTCCTCCAGGGTTCGCACCGCATCCCTGCGGGCGTCCGTGAGGGAGACCTGGGCGTCCCGGGCGTCGGACTGGGCGTCCCGCAGGTCACGTTCGGCGTCGCGCACCTGGACCTGTGCGTCGCGCTGTCGCTGGGCGGACTGCTCCACCGCCTCCGCGACACCGCGTTCGGCGTCCGCGACCGCCCGCTGCGCTTCCCGCACTCGCTCGGCCGCCTGCACGCGTGCGTCCGCGAGGGCGCGCTGCGCGGACGCGAGCCCGCGCTGGGCGCCCTCGACCGCGCGCGTGGCAGACGCTGCGGCCTTGGCCTCGCCCGAGGTGTCGGCGAACGCAGCCTTGAAGGCCTCACCGACACCCGACATGCCGAGCTTGAGGGCTGCCGCCGCTGTGCCCGCCATGGCCAGCGCCGGTGCCAGGGCGGCCGACGCGGCGGCGACGTTCGACAGGTTCGCCGCGACCGCGACACCGGCAAGCGCACCGATGCCGCGCATTCCGCTGCCGAACGCCTTGGCGAAGCCTCCACTGGCGGACTTGCCCGCACTGGAGGCGCGAGCGCTCGCTTCCCGCGACCAGTCGCCCTCGAACTCGGGCCGGATGCTGACGTATCCGCGCCCGACGAGCACACCTGCACCAGCCACCGGCCACCCCCACTATCCCGAGGCGCCCCCGAAGACGGTGGCGAGCTGCCTGGCTCCGGAGCCGTGACGGCCCCCGAACTTGATGACGTTGGACTTCTCGCGGCGCGGCTCGACGCCAGGCCGGGTGATGGGGTCCGGCGGTTTGAACCGGCCCCGCTTCTTCGGATCGCTGTTGACGTAGATCGTCAAGGCGTTCAGGAACGCGGTGTTGTCGGCAACCGCGGCCTGCAAATGCCGGTCCAGGGTCCACGCGCTGTCCGGGTTGATGGCCCGTGCGGTCGCAGACTCCGGAGGCAGAAAGCGCAGGAAAACCCGCAGCTCACGCCACGACATCTCGCCCCGGTAGAGCTCCAGCAGCGACCTGCCCGGCCAGTAGCGGGCGAGGTCCCACTCGACGGCCTCCCCGTACTCCTCTAGGAAGCGGTGGAGGCCGCCGATTCCCCCGGCTCCACCCCGGAGCGCTTCTGCCATTCCTCGGCGATGAGCTCCAGGTCGCCGAGCTGGTAGCCGGCTGCGTACATCTCCTTGACCTTCTCGATGCCAAGGACTTCCTTCATGACGCCGACGACATTCTCGTAGCTGCCGACCTTCTCCTGCAGCTCGAACGGCAAAGCTTTGATGGGCGGCAGCGTGAACTCCACTCCGGCCAGATCGAAGGTCGTGGGCTCGGGCAGTGCGTCGCGTCGCTGCTTGGCGAGCGCGTCGAGGGAGACGACTTCGCGTCCCGCGGTCTTGGTGGTGGCCATGATCTCTCCATGCGGGTGGGCGGGTTGGGCCCGGCAGACGCGACCCGCTGGCGCGCCTGCCGGGAGCTGTGATTACGCCGCGATCGCAGACCAGGCCGGGTCATTGGACAGCCAGACCGCGATCTCAGGGGCGGACGTCGCGTAGGCGGAGATGGTCATCTCCAGGCCCACCGCGGCCGAGCGGCCGACGGTGATCGCGCCGCGCTCGGTGACCTCACCGCGCGGGATGATCAGCCGGTTCTTGACGGCACCGTCCACCCACTCCAGGCCGATCGCTCGCTCGTCCGGGGTGGGTGCAGCCGGAATGTCGAGCTTGTGGACGGAGCCGCCGACGTCCGTCATCGTCGAGCCCGGAAAGTAGAGCTTGATCGTGGCGGTCTTGAGTTCGAGCGCGGTGAAGCCCAGTGTCATGTCGACGCTGGTCAGCACCTTGCGGACGGGGCTGAGGGACTGCCAGGCGTTGATGTCCTCGGAGTCCGTCGAGTACTCCATGGACACCCCGTCCTCCGACAGGTAGCCCAGGTCCGCCCAGCCCACCCCCCACGCGGAATCGAGGTCCACGGGGGCGGTCGTGCCCTTCGGGGCGAGATAGATGTTGCCGTTCAGACCAACGCGCACGTTGTCAGCGTTGAGCGCCACGGATGCCTCCAGGCATGGCGAGGACCCGCGCGGCGCTCGCCGGCGGGTGATGGGTGAGGGAGTGCGGGTTGGTACGTCAGGCGGGGCGGATGACCATGCTCATCACGAGCACGTACCGCGGAATGGGGTCGGTCTCAGCCGACGGATGATGCGGCAGCCACACCAGCGAGGTGTCACTCACCCCGTACACCCGGGCCCCCGCCTGCACGCTCCCGCGCACCGCGTGCAGGTGCGCGCGGACACGCTGCGCAAGGTCGTGGGCCGTCTTCTTGGTGGCGGCCAGGACGTCGATGTCGAGGACCACGTCCTCGGCGACGTCGGTCAGATTGATGGCGCCGCCGCCGCGGGTCACCGACACCACCCCCGACGGCAGCCGGGACTCGAGAGCGTCAGGCCACTCGGTACCTACCACCGTGCCGGCGGGCAGCCGGGCCCGCAGCAGGGTGACCGCGACCTGCTCGGCGTCCGGGAAGACGACGACGGGCAGGGGCTGGGTCATCGCCGCTTGCGCCCGGCGTCAACAGCGGTCTCGGGCTGCTCCTGCGACGGCTCGACAGGAGGAGCAGACGCGGCGGATGCGGCGGGTGCCGGTGTCTCCGCGGGCGCGGGCTCCTGCAGAACCTCGGCGACGCGGCCGTCACGCGTAAGGGCGGCGAGTTCGTCGTCAGAGACGTTCACCTCGTCGCCCGGGGCGTGATCACCGTGCCAGTAGGCCAGTTGGATACGGGGCATAGCTATCTCCTCAGGGAGTCCAGAGCGCGCCCCAGGACGCGCCACTTCGGTGACCAGCCGGTCTGCGGGCGGGGAGTGGCTGAACGGAACCGGCCACGGCTGTCCCGGCGCCCGCCACCGCCGCCCGTGCCGAACTCGACCTGCAGTGCCCACGGGGCGGCGGCACCGAACTCGGCCCGCCACCCGTTGGGCTGCAGGGAGACGGCGGAGTAGATCGACGCCTTGTACTCGCCGTGGCGGGAGACAGCCGGGTTGTAGGTGGGGCCGCTGTAGGTCGGGGCGATGGACCGCGCCGAGTTCGCCCCCGCCTGCGCTGCCTCCATCAGGAACTCGCGCATCTCGGTGCTGCGGGACAGCTGTCCGAACATGCGCGGGTCGGGGACGTAGCGGACACGGCCGGATCCGGAGGGCATCAGTCAACCTCCTGCAGGTCCGCCTCGATGTGGTGGACGCCGCCGCCCGGGGCCGGCCACCGGGCAACCTTGCCGATGACCTGCAGGACCATGCCGTCGAACTCGACCCGGTCGGTTTCCCGCAGGTCGAGGTCCACGCCGCGCGAGGTGTACAGGCGCCATCCGGTGACGGTGAGCTGCCGGTCGTCGGTGTCCTCGGTGCTGCCGTTCACCGGCTGCACGTTCACCCCGTCGACCGGGATGCGGGTGGCGCCGGCGCCCCAGTCGGGTCGCTCGTTGCCGTACTCGTCGGGGGTCGTACCGGGACGGATGATGACGGCGCTCTGCAGGTACAGCATCAGCGGTGCCTCACCCGGACAGACGCTGCGGTCCGCCGGTAGCGGTCCAGGACACGCATCTCGGTCCGCGAAAGCAGCACACCCAGGTTCTCGCCGGTCGCCGGGATCAGGTAGGTGGTGGACACCCCGCCCACCGTCTCCGAGCGGATCCCGGACGGGTTGACGATGACCCGGTTCGCGGACTGCAGCACGATCGCCGCAATGTCCCCCGGAACGGGGTCCCAGCCATGCGTGTACGTCACCCGCACCCGCGGAGGCCGGTGGGCCGCCGGAGGCTGCGACCAGGCGTGGGAGCGGACCAGGACGTCATTGCCGTCCTGCCACCAGTCCGCCGTCGCCACCCCGTTCACCTCGACCGAGGCGATGTCGACAATCGGGCGCTGCGGCAGCGTCACCATGCCGCCGCAGCGGTGCAGAACCGGATCGGCCCGGCGCATCGTGAACGTGTCCGTGGTGGTCGTCCTGCTGATGTCCTGGCGCACATACGCGCGCACGATGCTCGACGCCTGGTCGAGCAGGGATTGGGCCTGCAGTTCCTGGACGGGGCTCAGGGTCCTGCCCAGCATGTTGGCGAGGTCGGCCACCGTCGCGAGCGAGGGAAGCACAGCCACGGTGGCCTCCCTTCGTCAGCGCTGGCGCGCCTCGTCATCGAGCTTGTGCCGTACCTCGCGCGCATACTGCGGGTCGGACTCCGGCGTCGGTGCCCCCGAGGTGACGCCCTGCAGGGTGTAGTTCTCGTTCGGGGTCGGGTCGACCTCCGTGCCGAAGAACCCCTTCTCCTCGGCCTCGTCGGTGACGCGCTGAATCTCTCGGGCGACCCCGTCGTCCGGGGTCTCCTGCGTCGCCCTGGACTGCTTGGTCGTGCTGCTTTTGGGCTCTGCCATGACCAGTACCTCCTCGTGACGAAGCCCCGACAGCCGGCGGGCGTCGGGGCGGCATGTGCGGGACCGGCCGGTCAGGCGCCGACGGTCTTCAGGACGCCAACCGGGTAGCGGGACGCCTCGGTGGGCTGGTCGTTGTTCAGGGTGTTCGCGACCTGCCAGCCCACCCGGAAGGTCAGGCGGATCGCGGTCATGTCCTGCTGCGGCAGGTTGTAGATGATCGCGCCGGTGTTGTCGGTGATGACCGCCTGGTCCAGCACCTTCATCGTGATGTCCTGGCGGACGCCGACGATGAACTGCTGCCAGTCGCCGCCGAACAGCCGCACCCCGTCCACGCCCGCGCCGCCCGCCAGCGGGAACAGGCCTCGCATCGGGTACATGATCGGGAATCCGTCGATGGAGTCCAGGGCCCCGGAAACGCGCCCGTCGTCGAGCTTGCGGCCCGAGCTGTCGCGGGCCGCCCGCAGCTTCGCCTTCGCCGACGTGGCGGCCACGAAGCCGCTGACGTCGAAGCCGTCCTGCTCAACGGCCCCGTACAGCTTGTCGATGTCGCCGAAGAAGCCGCCCTGCGTGGCCGTCGACCCCTCGTTCACCGAGTTCCCCGCGGCGGTGGCCGCCGACAGGACGTTCGTCGGGAAGCTCGCCGGGGCGTTGGTGCCGAAGAACACCGCGGTGTCCAGAACCCGGCCGAACGCCTCCACGAGGAGCGGCATTGCGGTGTCCCAGATGTTCGCGTCCACGTCGGCCAGGACATTGTCCGGGACCGGCATGATCGTGGCGATCTCCTCGACGTTGAGGTACTTGTTCGTCCAGTTGACCTCGGTCGTCTGCTTCAGCCCCGTGTCACCGGTCACCCAGTAGGCCATGGGCAGCGCCGACAGGACAGGGAATCGCACCTGTCCGGCCGACACCGGCACGCGGCGGAAAAGCTGAAGCACTGCGGACTGCTCGGTCGCCTTGCCGAGCATCTCGTTGGAGATGTCCTCCGGGATGAGCGCCTGCGTGTCGGTGCGGGTGGTGATGTTGTTGTAGGCCACGGTCCGGCCCCTCCTTCAGAGATACCGGCCGGACCATGCCGCGCCGGGGGTGGATCAGCCCCGGCCGGCGGTCTGCCGGATGAGGTCGTTCATGGAGGCGGGCCGGGCCGTCTGCCTGACACCGCCGTCATAGCTGGGAACCTGCGACTTCTGCTCGGAGCCGAAGACTTCGAGGAGCCGCTCGGCGTCCTCCGTCATCTCGTCCTCGGTCGAGCCCTTCAGGCGGTCAGCAAGAGCGGCCGGGAGCTTCTTGGCCGCCGCGACTCGGTAGCGCATGAGCTCCTGCTTGGCGGTCGCCGCCTCGCGCTCCGCCGCATCCTTGGCCTCGGAAAGCTTCTGCGCCTCGGTCTTGTCGCGGTCCTCGATCGCCTGGAGCCTCTTGGTGAGGTCCTCAGCCTTCTTCTGCGCGGCTGCCGCCTGCTTCTCCGCAGCCCCGCGGGCCTTGCGCTCGGCATCGAGGGCCTTCTTGCCGCCCTCGCCGAGCCCTGCGCTGACGTCGTCCTGCTGGCCGGTGTCCGTCGCGGACCCGCGCTCGTCGGTGACGTCGGTGGTGGTGTCGTCAGCCATCGCGGCCGACTCCTCTCGTGCGCCCCGCCCTCGCGGCAGGGAAGCTCAAACGATGTAGCCGTAGCGGCGCAGCAAACTGAGCTGCTCGTCACGGTCATCGGCGACCTGGAGGATCTCCTCCGGCATCAGACGGGGGGTCGTCGCCCGCTGGTAGCGCTGGCCGGGCAGTGACGCGAAGTCGCCGCCCGCCCTGCGCCGAGAACGCCCGTACAGGCCGCGACGGGTTGCCCCTTCCGAAGTGACGCGCAGGTCGCGCCCGTGCACGTGGGCCTGGGACATGCCGCGGCGGGCATTGACGACCTGCCCAATGTCCGCGCCGGCACCGATGGCGTCCGCGCCCGCCGCACCGAACGTCCGGCGCCGCTCCTGCTCCGACATCCGCGCGAACAACTGCTCCGGCATCGGCGCGTCCGGCCACTCCTCCTCGCGCAGCGGCAGCGTCTGGCAGTCGCAGTTCGGATGCCGGTCAAAGCCCTCGCTGTAGGAGTACATCTGTCCCGCCAGCACAATGCACCGCGCGCACGCAGGCAGCTGCACGACCCGCACGTAGGCCACACAGCCACGGTGGGCGGTCATGCCCACCTGGTCGGCCGAACGGGCGGTATCCGCCACGGCGGTCGACGCGTAGCGGGCCATGTCCGCCAGCCCGCCCAGCATGGCCTCCTGCGGCGGCATGCCCGCCGCCAGCCGGCGCCGCACGCCGATGGCGGGCAGGTACAGGAGCGTCTCCAGCGGGCCGCCGTCCGGGGCGATTCCCGCGAACGCGCTCGCCACCAGGGCGGCTTCGGCGACCGCGCTGCCGCCCTGCGCGGCCATCTGGGCGGCGATGTAGGTCTGAGCTGCGTCGGCGACGGACACCTGGCCCCCAACCACCGCCTCGGCGATTGCCGCTCCTGGCCCTCCAAGCAGGTCGTCCTCGACGGTGGCCGCAGACAGGCCCTGCCAGATCTGCTGGACACGCTCCACGATCGCCCGGATCGTCGTGGACACCTGCGTGTAGCGGGTGCGCCCCAGCTCAGTCGGCGTCGGCATCGGAAAGCCCCGCTCCCGTCCCGGGCTTCGGTCCGTAGAGGGCAGCCATGTCGCCGGCCATCACCCGGGCCGCCGCGGCGTCGCGCTGCTCCCGCCACAGGGCGATCTCGGTCTGCGAGGCACCCCAGCGCTCCCACAAAGCTTCGTGCGGCACGCCGAGGGTGCTCATCTTCACCAGCGCGTCGACGAGTTCGCCCTCGGTGCGGAACTCGGGGTTGTGCCAGATGACTTCCAGGGCCGCCAGGTCCCGGGTGTCGCCGGCGGCGTGCAAGTACAGGCGCACGACTTCCTCGAACGCCTCCCCGAAGGGTCGTCGGCGCTGCAAAACCTTCGACACCAGACCGGATTCCGCAGCCTTCAGGGCGTCACCGCTGATGTTGACCATCACGCCAAGCAGGTACTGACTCGGGGTGCGGGTACGGGCGGCCAGGTCGCGGACATCGGACTCCACGGCCGACAGGTATGGCTTGAGGTCGGTGGCGCTGAACTCGCCGATCTGGACGTTCTCATCCTCGATCACCCATAGGCGGTCGACCGCGGCCTTGAACGGTTCGACCGGCTGCCCGTCGTCGTCCCTCGGGACCTCGTAGCCGGTCATCCACCGCTGGCGGAACGCCGAGAACTCCTGCGCCATCAGCCGGTCGATGAGGGTCTTGTTGATGCGGTCCTGGATGTCGAGAACGTCCTCAATCTCCGACATCGCATTGCCCAGCAGGTCAGGCCGGTTGGGGATCTCCACCAGCGGCACCGCCCGCAGCGGATTCGGCGCCGGCCACTGCTCGCCCACGACTTCCCGCGGCTCCCACTTCGGGCTCATGCCCTTCACAGGCTCGGGCGCACGAAACTTGTAGATGAAGTCCGGCAGGTAGACGGTAGCCATCAAGTCGCCCGTCCAGTCGTCCGACCAGACCTTCAGCCCGGCCGCACGCTTGCGCCGACTGCCCGGCTCATAGGCGACGATCGCCTGCGTCATGTCCTCGCCCGTGACGATCGGCGTCGAGGCGTCGTCCGGGTTCGGGGCGACCAGCATGAACGCCCGGCTGCACTTCACCGACTCCGTGATGAGCAGGTCCGAGTCGGCATCCAGGCTGTTGGCCTGCCAGATCCGCCACGCCTCCGGGTCACCGACCTCGCTGTCGCCGATGCGGATCCCGTCGATCTGGATGCGCTCCGCGGTCGCGTCCACCACCAGGCCGACGTAGTTCGAGCGGGCCTGCTTCAACATCCGCCGGAACGCGTCCCTCGCCTTGTCGACGACCTGCGCCAGCGGATGATCTCCCGAGTAGTACCGGCGCATCACGTCGGCGTACCGCCGCCGCTCGCCCAACTCCTCGTACAGACGATTCAGCCACCACTGTGCCGAACCGACGGGGGGCTTAGGAGCTGCCACCGGGCACCTCCTGTCAGGTCAGAAGCCCACTGCCACGCGACTCTTCTTCTTCGGCCGCCGGAGATACCCCGACAGGCCCATCACGGACGCCTGGACGCCGTCGATCCGGGCCGCGGACTTGCCGCGGTCCGGCTTCACGGTGCGGATGTTGTCGTTGCCGTCCGCGATCACCTCGACCACCGAGGCCATCCACCGCAGCACCGGATGCCCGCCGTGGCGGATCGCATCCATGCGCAGCAGCCGGTCCATCTCCTTGCAGCCGGCGCTGAGGCCGAGGAAGGTCTGTGCGAGCGGCTCGACGACCAGACCCCGCTTGGTCTCCCGGTCCACGTTCTGCACCAGCTGGCCCGCGAACATGCGGTCGTAGCCGAGGCGCTGGACGTCGAAGAACCTGCAGTCCTCGAGGACCTGCTTCTCGATGGCGTCGTAGTCGATCGCATCGCCGTCCGTGAGGCGCAGGAAGCCCTGACGGGCCCACTCCGCGAGCGGGACCTGCAAGGTGCGCTGCAGCTCCTCCAAGCGCTCCGACGGCAGCCAGAAACGGGGCACCAGCTCCACCTCGACGCCCGGCTGCGGCGATTCCACCGCCAGCACCCAGGCCGTGAAGTCGGAGACCGCAGACAAGTCGATACCGCCCCAAGCCCGCCGCCCCTTCAGTGCCTGCTCGTCGACCATCCCCGCGTTCGCATCCCAGCGCCGCAGATCGATCCAACGGGTGCTTGCGCGCGAGCGGATGTTCAAGCTCAGACGCAAGAACGTCGGGTAGTACGAGGGCGTCGTGCGGGCCTTCTCCGCCTCGCGCCGCATGTACGCGAGCGTCGGGCTGACCCCGAGGCCAGGATTGGCCCTGCGCCAGGTCTCTTCGGCAAACGGATCGTCGTTGTCGGCCGCCGCCCAGATGACGCCGTAGTGAGCGGGGTCGCTCATGACGTGGCCGGCGACCTTCTCGGTGACGCCGTGGACCTCGTCGTAGATGCTGCCCTCCTGGGCATCATCCGCCGTCGTGATCATGACGACCATCGGCTGATCCCGCGCGCCCGTACCCGTGGTGATTGCGTCGACCAGGTCACGGGTCTTGTGCACGTGCAGCTCGTCGATGACAGCACCGGAGACGTTCAGACCGTGGGCGGTCTCCGCGATGCGGGACAGGGCCCGAAAGACGCCGCCCGTGCGCGGAACGCGGATCACGTTGGTCAGGACGTCGGCCCGGCCACGGACCGCCTTCGACGTCGTCGCCATGCGCTTCGCGTCGTCGAACACGCGCTTCGCCTGGTCCAGGGACGCCGCCGCGGCGTACACCTCGGCACCTGTCTCCCGGTCCGCCATCAGCAGCGTCAAGCCGATGCCCGAACTCAGCGTCGACTTGCCGTTCTTGCGGGGGATCTCGACGTACACCGTGCGCGCCACCCGCACCGGTCGGCCGAGCTCCTCGTCGAAGTACAGCCAGCCGAATGCCGGGAGGATTACCCACACCGCCTGCCAGTGGGCCAGCTTCAGCGGCGAACCGCCCCACCGGCCCTTGGTGTGCTTGAACGACTCGATGGCCTTGACTGCACGCCGGGCGGCCTCGACGTCGTAGTAGGCACCGGGCTGCTCGTACAGCTGGTTCGCCACCACCAGCGGGCGCCGTGCCAGTGCCTCGGCGATGTCCTCCTCGGACAGGCCAAGCTCCAGCAGGGCCAGCCGCGGCACCGGGAGGCCGTCCTTCACGTCCTGCTTGGATAGCTGCCTAGTCGAACGGGTCGTCTTCGTCGCCATCGTCGCCGCCCTCCGGCGGCGTCAGCCGGCCGCGAGAACTGGGCGAGAGCCCGAGCTCGCCGATGTACGCCTTCAACTGGGTCCGGTACTGGGTCGCCACTGTCGTCAACGGGTTACGGCACGGGCCCCGCTGACCCATCGTGATCAGCCCCTCGACTGAGAGCTGGTACTCGCAGCAGTGCAGTCGGGCCACGCACACGCAGTAGTCCACGGTCGTCGACCAGTCCACCGAGTGCAGACCGGCCATAAGCGTAAGGACCGGCACGACCCGGTCCCACTCGCGCGCAGCGATGGCCCGGCCCCGGTCGGCCGCGTCGGCCGCGACCTTCGTCCGCTGCCAGGCCGCGACCTCAGCCCGGTACTCCTTGAGCTCCTCGTCATCCGCACCTCGCGGCGCCCGAGGCTTCGGCTGCACCTTGACCTGCGGAAAGAACTCGTCCCAGTCGGGGGCAACGAGATCAGTCGGCGGGAGCTTGACGCCCTCGCGGACCGGCCGCTTGCCCGGGTTGCCCTCGCGGACGACCTGCAGGGCCGGCTTCGGCTTGCGCCCAGGTACGGCCATGGTTCTCGCCTTCCTCCTGCTCCAGCTCTGTCGACTCGTCGGGCACGGCCCGCTCGGTGTCGGCGGACAGCGAGAAGCCGAACGCCTCCTGCGCGGGCTCGGGCTCAGTAGTCGACGGCGGGACGGCGGCGAGCAACCGCAGTGCGGACTGTTCGGCGGCTTCGAGGATTTCGGCCGAGGCGCCAGCTAGAACGATCTTCACCTTGCGGTGACCATCTGTGAGCGTCAGGCGCATAGGTGACCTCCTGGGGCCCTGATCAGAAGGCTCCGGAGTGCGGCGCCAGGATTTTCCCTCCCCGGCGGTCTCCTACGCGCGCCCGCGGGGGTGCGCCCCCACCCCCGCGCACGCGCGCGCCCGTGAGAAATTTGATCAAGATTTTTTCGATCTCGAATTGATCACCAAAATCGATCTCAGAACGGCGGTACCTCCGCCGCCGGCGACCCCTGCGGTGCCGGCCGCTCCGCGTTCCACCCTCCGGGCTGCGCGCGCGCCGTCGAGCTGCTGTGACACGGCTTGCAGAGCCCGCGGCCGAACTGCGGATCGTCGGCATCGAGCCCTTGAGCCTCCAGTTGCCGCCTCGACCTCGGCCAGTGATCGGCTTCGGTGGCCGGCTGCTGTCGGCACATCACGCACACAGGCTGAGCATCTAGTACGGCGCGACGGAAGTGTTCCGCATGCCGTGAGCCGTAGCCGCGCTGTGCTGCTGTGCCTCGTGCTCGACTGTCACGTCCATGTGCCGTGCATGGCTTGGTCTGGTCACAACCTGGACGCGAGCAGGGCGGCTTGAGCCGATGTGGCATGACGATCACCTGCCTTGCCCTAGCGTGTCCGCACTGTGCGCATGGGCGCACGTCATGGATGTGGGGGTACGCAATGGGTTCAGGGTGTCGTGACTGCAAGAGCTGTACGCAGGTAGGTATGGCCAGCATGGGGCAGAGCATCGCCGTGGGGTTCCTGCATCTGTGCACCATCGGCATCAGCTATGCGGTCAAGCACGGCACCATGCGGCACTGCCCCCAGTGCAAGCACCTGCTCGGGGGACATGCCCGAAGGAACGATGGGTCTTTTCAGGACTGACCCTTTGGCCGTTCCTGCTTGATGGTGAGGGACTTCACGAAAAGGGTCAGCGTCACGCTGATGATCGACGACTCGTTGATCTCGCTGACTTGGATGCTGGCGCCGCCGGGGATTGCTACTTCGGTGCCGTTGATCCGCACTCGGTTCGGCACGAGGAAGCCCGCTTCGCTGTTCGAGCTTTCGATGATCTCGATGTCCGCGCCCTGGGTCATCAGATTCGCACGACGTTGATCGTCAGCTCGGCATGCGCGACGTCGAAGGCCAGTGTCGTCCCGTAGTCGTTTGCGTCAAAGGGCCCGAAGACCTGCGTTTCGCCCGCGGGCACGCTCTCCACGCGCGTGGGCGCGGTGAGTCCATCGACGGAGCGGGTGGTGAGGAAGGTGATGTCCCTGCTGCTCGCTCCGGTGTTCTTCACGATGAGGGCGATGCGTCCGTCGTTGGCGACCTGGTGCCCGTTGACGGCGTCGCCTGCGGTTGCGGCCGGGAGCACGGTGCCCGCTCGCGAGGCCTGGGTTGGGGTGATGGCGGTACGGGGCACGTCGGCCTCCTAGTAGATGTCGAGCTGGCCGGTAAGCCGGACAGGGGCTTCGAGGCCTGCGGTGAAGGTCAACCACACGTGATAGCGACCCTCCGCGAGGGTGACTGCTCCGCCGGCGGGGCCGACGAGGATGCGTGCCCAGTTCCCGGACCATTCGCCGGTCAGCCAGTCTTCGGCGAGGGGGTTGTTCGTGGTGAGCAGGAACGCGAACTCGGGCGGGTCGGCGAGGGTGATCGCTGTCCCGTTGATCCATGAACCGACGTTGACGTGAACGAACTCGGTAGAGGTGGCGGCTAGTCGATCCATGGCTCGCTCACCACCCACCGGCCTTTCGGGGCGCCGACTTGGAGGTCGACGTC
>NZ_JACHEM010000032.1 GCF_014207445.1 Streptomyces candidus
GGGGGGGGGGGGGGGGGGGGGGGGGGGGGCCGCCCCCGGGGGGGGGGGGGGCGGGGGGCCCCGGGGGGGGCCCCCCCCCCCCCCCCCGCCCCCCCCCCCCCCGGGGGGGGGGGGGCCCGCTTCCGTATGTGCGTCTATCCCTGTTCGCCGAGGCGCGGCGCCCGTTGAGCCATGGGGCGCTCACGGTTGGGGTAGAGGGGCGTCTTGTTCGCCATGTACGGGAATTCGTCAAGGAGACTGATGGCGCAGGGGCGGCGGTAGTCGTCCTGGGCCCACCGGATCGCGTCCCGGCGCGCCCACTCCCGGCGGAGGAGGTGCCCCTCCTCGGGTAGCCACACGATCCAGTCACCACGCCCATTCCGGCGCCGATACCAGAGGAGCGCGAGGACCAGGGCGACGACGGCCTCAACCCCGGCGAGGGGCAACAGGACCAGGCGGCGCTCCGGGTTGGGCCCAGGCGAGGAGGAGGGCGATCACGGCGCCGGTTGCCCAGGCGGGCCAATACGCGTACGGCCGGGGCGGGACGGTGCGGCGGTAGACCATGAGAGCCCCGCCGAGCATCCCGGCCGCAAGCCACACGGGCGCGGTGCTGCCGGTGCCGGCGGCGAGCACTGCGCACGCCGCGGCGCCGCCGAGGAGGCCGCCCGCGGTCCTGCGGTCCTGGGTGAGGTCTCGTGTCACGCGGTGTTCTCCCTTGGGTGTCGCCGGTAAGGGTGTCATGCGGGTACGACGGAGCGCCCGACCCTCGACAGGGCCGGGCGCTCCTGGTGGTGCGGGTGGCGCTACCTGCGCTTGCCGGTCTTCATGAGCTCGCCCGACTCGCACAGGACGTCGGCGATCCAGAAGGCGTCAACCTTCACGGTCCACCGGCCTTCCGTGAGCGGGCCGGGCGGGACCTCGTCGAGGATTACGCCGGTCTTCCCGGCCGCGCGGCCGTCGTCTGCACACGACACGATCTGTACCTCGTCACGGGCCTGGTACATGCGGGGCACTCCTTGGGTGAGGCGGGTTGGCGGGTGAGGGTGGCTGGTCTATCGGGCGACGACCGGCCGGTGAATGTCCCGGTGCTCGACGTGGACGCGTAGCTCGTTGCCGTACCGCACGGCCAGGTGGTTGACCATGGCGGCCGAGCGGTGCCGGCCGCCCGCGCACCCGACGGCGACGCGGACCGTTCCGGCCGAGGGTCCGGAGCGGAAGGCGGCGACGGCGGCGAGGACGGCGAGGGCGAGCTCGGGGACACCCGCGGTGCCGAACACGGCGCGCGTGACGAGCTCGTGCTCGGCGGTGAGCTCGCGCAGCTCGGGGCTGACGTGGGGGTCACGGAAGTGGCGCCGCATGTCGATGACGAGGTCAGCCTCGGGGGCGTCGCCGTGCAGGTAGCCGAAGCTGACGAGCTCGATCTCGGCCGGTTCAGCGTGCTGGGCCTCGGCGGTGGTGGTCATGGTGGACGTTCCTCCCTGGGATACGAACGGCCGGGGCAGGAGTCCCGCCCCGGCCGGGGTGTCGTGCGGTCAGAACTTCTTGACGCTGCCGTTACCGGCCGTGGCTCGAACGTCGAGGTCGTCACGGCCACGGACGCCGTAGAGCCTGACCGTGCCGTTGCCCGCCTTGATGTCGATGCGGCCGGTGGCCCTGGCGCCGACGGTGAAGTTGACCGAGCCGTTCCCGGCGCGGACGCGGGCGACGTTGCCGATGTGGTTGTCGACCTTGACCGAGCCGTTGCTCGCGTCCGCGTCGATCCACTCGGTGACGGTGCCGACCTTGATCGACCCGTTGCCCGCCTCGGCCTCGATGCGGCCGACGGTCTCGGCCTTGATGCTGCCGTTGCTGGACCCGGCCCGGATGGCGGCGACGGTGCCGTACGTGTGAAGGCTGCCGTTCTCGCCGCTGTACTGGACACCGGAACCGGCGGGCAGGGTGACATGTACCTCGACACCGCGCGTGAAGCCCTGCGCGCCGCCCTGTCCGTTGACCATGGTCACGTTGCCGCTGTACTGCACGCCGTTGACGTAGGTCACACCGCCGCCGCCGAACGACTGGAAGGTGACGCCCCCGAAGTTCGCGCCGTTCTGCTTGACCTTGGGGACGACGACGACCAGGCGTTCGGCGTTCTGCTGGATGCGGGCGCCCCGGGCAGCGTCGGCGGCCGGGGAGTCCGGGCCGTCCTGGGTGAAGACGCGGACGGTGGCGACGGTCGCGGCGGGGTCGACGGTGACGGTAACCGTGCCGTCGGGGCAGGTGACGTCGGCGAGGACGGGGCCGGTGGCCGCGGCGGTGAACGTCTGCTCAGGGGCCATGTCGCGGGCGGCGATCTCGTTCATGGGGTTCCTTCCCTCGGTGTGGTGCGGTGGGTCAACCATGGCATGACTTGTAGCTCAAGTACAAGTCCAACTGTGAGTTGACTTGAAAGTGCGATTCGGTGTTCGGGGGGGCCGGGCGGCTGCGTCGCCGCCCGGCGGGCGAGCGGGCCGAGTCAGTCGCGGACGGCGAGGTACGCGGCGAATCCCTCGGCGAGGTGGTGTGTCGCCTGGTCAAGCAGGTAGGCGCCGCCGAGCGGGCCGCCGAGCTCGTAGAACGCGCCCTTACCGGTGGCCTCGGCCGTCTTGCGGACCGGCCAACGGCGATCAATCAGGTAATGCGTCACGCCGGACAGGGCGAGGGCGGCGGCCATGCTGCGGGGACGCAGGCCGAGGCCGAGGACACGGTTCCCGAGGAGGAGCGCGGCGGCCTGCGTTGCGGTGTACGAGGCGACGTGTCCCGCGAGGGCCTTGTGTCCCTCGGCTCCGGGCTTGGCCTTGTGCTGCGCCTGGTGGTCGCTCTGTACCCAGTGGTCGGCGACGTCGGCGGCGATGCGGAGGAGGGCGTATGCGGCGGGGTAGGCGGTGGGGCGGTTCACGGACATGTGGGGTTCCTTCCGGTGAGTCCGGGGCCTGGGCGGCGGGCCGGGTGGCGAGTGTCGGTGCTACTTCCGGCGGTCGCGGTCGCAGTCGTGGGCCTTCGGGTCCGCGAGGTGGGCCTCGAACGCGGCGGCTTCGTAGGGGGTCCACCGGCGGGCGTAAATCGCCCGGCCGCAGTCCTCGCAGGACCAGGAGCGCGGGCCGTTCAGCCGTCCGTACGCGAGGCGTTGCGCGCGTTCGGTGAGATCGGTCACCGTGCCGTCGGCGGCGGACAGGGCGGCGATTCCGGCGAGGACGATGTACGCGACGCGGGTGAATCCGCGGACGTCATGGGCGAGTTGCTGCTCGATGAACCATGCGGCGGCGAGAGCGGCGGCGGACGGAACGAGCACCTGCACGGCGCCAAGGCCGACGAGGCGCAGCCGGGCCGAGTTGGCCGTAATGGTGTGGACGACGTTGTTTCGGGTGGACGTGTTCATTTCGGCTCCTTCTTGGTCAGCTCAACGGCGTCGAGGCGATACAGGCGCACAACGCCCGTCAGGGCCTCCCACAGGACGTCGTCACGGCCCCAGACGGGGTCGATGATCGTGAACTGCCAGGCTGAGAGGACCGTGCCGAGGGCGGGGGCGCTGATGAGGTCTGCCGGCCAGAGGGTGAGTAGGTCGCGGGCCGCCATGAAGCGGCCGAAGAAGGTGTAGGAGCGCCCGCGGCTGAAGGTGACGGGAATGCCCTCCGCGTGCTCGCGGGGCGTCGTGTCGTGCTGGACGACGAGGAGTCCGGCCGACTCGGCAGCGGCCACCAGGCGGTCACGTAGTTGCCGGTCGCCGACCAAACCGGAGACGGCGGCGCGCTGTTCCCACCACTGGCCATCCACGCCGACGCGGCTCTCGCCGGGCTGGGAACAGTCGGTGACGTAGCCGAGGCGGTTTACGGCGGTCAGCACCGGCAGGAGGTGCCGGGTCTCCTCGTCGGGGCCGTAGCGAGGCTGGTAGCCGGGCTGACTGGCGATGTCGCCGACCAGCCAGGACGCCACCAGAGCTCCGAGGTCGTGCAGGGTCTCGGCCGAACGCCAACGCGCCCGGTCCGCGCGACTCATCCAAGGGAGCTTCATCGGGCGTCCCCCACGATCATGTTGCCGTGGCCGTTGAGCATGTGATCCACGTTCGTCGGCGGGTTCAGGGCTTGGTGACTTGCCACTGGGTCACTCCTGTTCGGCGAGGGGTGCGTATGGGATCGGGCGGTGCGCCGCTGTAGTCGGCGCCGGTGGTCCGGGCCGGGGCCCCGAGCGGGGCCCCGGCTGTGGTGCGGTCAGGAGGACTCGGCGAGGTCCGAGGTCCACAGCGGGCGGGAGGCGAGGCCACCGTCACGGCGGGCGGCGGCGTGGACGGCCGGGATCTTGCGGGCCTCGGCGAGGGCTTCCTCGCGGGTGCGGCCGGGGACGTGGGCGAGGGTCTCCCCCGCCTTGTCGGTGATGAGCCACTGGTCTTCGATCAGCTCGCCCATGTCGGGGAGTTCGGGGAGCGGGCCGAGCTCGGCGGCGGGGATGGAGCCGGACGGGCCGCCGACGAGATCGACGTCGGCCGCGGGCTTGCGGGGTCCGCGCCTGTAGACCGACCGCACGATGCCGACGGCGGTCGTCCCGGTGGTGGGGTGGGTCCAGACGACGCACTGTCCGGGCCGCATGTGCTCGCCGTACTCGGCGGCGATCTCGTCCTCGGCCATGCGCAGCGCGGCGGCGAGGCGGGCCTCGTAGGCGGCCTGTTGGTCGGCGCACTCCTGGTCGACGGCGGCCTCGGCGGCGACGACGGCGGCCGGGACGCAGTGTTCGGCCGGTTCGGCGCAGTCCTCGCAGTGCGGGGCCTCGGCGCCCCAGGGGCGAAGGCCGTGACCGGTGGCGGGCCAGGGGCGGACGCCGTGGCGGGCAAGGAGGTCGAGGAGCTCGGCGGCGCCGCGGCTGCGGGCGGTGCGGGTGTTGGGGTGCGCCTCGGACTGCTCGGCGAGGAACGCCACGAGTGCGGCGACGTCGGCGAGGTGGCCGAGGAGCCAACGCGGGGCGGTGGGCCGTCCGCTGGTGACGTGCTGCCACACCTGCCGGTACGGGGCGCTGTCGGCGTCGGCGTGAGTCTCGGCGAGTTCGGCCTCGTACGCCGCACGGAAGCGCCTGGGGAGAGGGAGGAGGACCTCGTCCTCGGCGGCGGCCGGGGCCTTCTGGGCGGCCGGGGCTTCGACGCCGAGGGCCTCGTACCCGGCCGGGGTGAGGGTCCAGACGGTGATGTCGTACTCGACGCGCTCGGTGCCTACGGCGCGGGTGTTCGTGCCGATCTTGACGGCCTCGACCAGGCCGAGCGAGTGCAGCCGGTTCTCAGTGTTGCCGTGGATCTTGAGGAAACCGGTCTCGCCGCGCAGCCACGCTACGACCCCGCGGGGGTTGTCGAGGATCAGGCGGAGGGCCTTGGTCTGGGCGTCGGTGAGCTTCAAGGGTTTGTCTCCTTCGGTGTGGTGGAGGCTCAACCATGACACAACTTGCAGCATAACTACAAGTACAACTGTGAGTTGGCTTGAAACTGTCGCCTTCTTCGATCCCGGCCTCGGCCCAACGCACACCCCGATATGACGGCGCCCCCCGGGGGTTCACCCGGCCCCCCGGGGCTCGCGATTCCTGCGTCAGTCCTCGTCGCCGTCGCGCATCTTGCGTTGGTGCCGGCGCTCGCTGTAGGCCCCGGCCTCGCGGATGCCGTCGCGGGTGGCGCCGATGCCCTCGCGGCCGACACTCGCCGCGGACTCGACGGCCGAGGCCCCGGCGGTGGCCACCTGTCCGGCGGCAGCGGCCGTCTGACCGACGGCGCCCGCCACGGCGGCGACGGCGCCGAACGCCGCTGCCATGGCCCCGCCGGTCGCCCGTCCGGCCGGTTTGGCGGGCCCGGCCGGGGCGGTCTTGCCGGATTTCGCGGCGGCAGCTGCGGCGGCGCGGGCGGCCTTGGACTGTGCGGCGCCCTGACCCTTGGCGACGAGGACGCCCTCGATGGTTCCGGCCTTGAGGACTAGGCGAAACGGCTTGCCCTCCTCGGCCTGCGAGAGCGTGTGGAGCTGTGCGGTGGTCAGGTTCTCGACCTGAAAGAAGCACTGCGCCCGGCTGCGGCGCTTGCCCGAGGCGTCGGCGTGCATCTCGCCGCACGTCGCGTTGATGACGCCGCCCGAGGGGATGAGCGTCAGCTCGCGCGGGACGTTGCCCGCTCCCCGGCTCGGGCACCGGACGAGGGCGCCCCCGACGGTGAGTTTTCGGATCTTGAGCGCGGTCATGTGCAGGGCTCCTATCGGTTGGTGATCGTGGCGGTTGCGGTGGCCTTGGCGCGGCCGAACAGTCCGGCCGTGGCGGTAGCCGTGGCGGTAGCGGTCTGCTTCCTCCCGCTCTGTCCACGCTTGGCGACGGCGGCCACCAGGGCGACGACGCACGCGAGGACGACGGCGATTTTGGCGAGGAGGACCAGGGCGGCGGCGAGGGTGGCGGCGGCCTCGGCGAAGAACTTGAGGGCGTAGGCGGCCAGGGCGAACGAGGCGGACGCCGAGACGAGGAGGAGCGCCGTCGTCTTGGCCCACGCGGGGACGGCGGTCGGGACGGGGGGCGCGGGCGCGGTGCCGGCGGGCGCGGAAAGGTCGGCGTACTGGTAGATCGTGCGGCCGTCGAGGGTGCGGACCTCAACCACGGTCGGGATGGCCTCGGGAGCGACGGTCCGGCGGATTTCGGCGGGGTGACCCTGGATTGGCTCGGGGCGGTAGAGGGTGACGGCCTCGGCGCGCGTGTGAGTGGCCTCGGCGTAGTCGCGGGCGGTGTTTTCCATGATCGGCTGCGCTCCTCGGCATGATCGCTTTGCGTGGGTTTGTGAAGTCAGTACGGGCCGGATCGGATCGGGTTATCGCAGGTCAGAGGTCCGTACGGGGCCGGTACGCGGGCCGGGGGGACGGTTCGGCGTACCGGCCCGGGTGGGGTCCGTACGTACGGCGTACCGGGCGCTGACCTGCGGCGTTCCGATCCGTACGGACCCCGTCCCGAGGGCATATCAGCCCATACCGGCGGCCTTGCGAAGGTCGGCCAGGTAGTAGCCGTTCGCCCGTCCGCCGCTCGTCCAGCTCCGGACGGCGAGGGTCCGGTCGGTGTTGTCGAGGGCCTCGTCGAGCCTCTTTCGCAGGGCCGTTCCGCCGGTCCGGGCGTAGGTGGCCTGGTCCTCCTCGCCGACGCCGAGGGCGGCGGGTGCCCAAGTCGCCGGGTCGAGGTCGGCCAGGCCGTCGAGGATCTCGGCCGTGGCGAGCCGCTCAGGGTTCTTCCGGTCCTCGAACACAGCAATCAGGTCGGCGAGGATGCCGCCGACGCGGGCCGCGCGTCCGGCCTGCCCTGCCGCTTCCCCGGCCAGAGTGCCGGCCTCGATGCGGAGGGCCCGGCCGCGCTCGCAGATCGCCCGAAATTTGGGGAGGTTGATGAGTAGGGAGCGCATGAAGCGGAGGCCGGTCTCGTCGGCGTGAATGCCCATGCCCTTGAACGCCGGAGCCAAGTCCTTTGCGTTCCAACCGGACGCGCTCGAACCGGTGCCGAGAACGGAGTCGCTCATCTGGTACGTGGCGCACAGGTGGGCAATGCGCTGCGGGATGGCGTCGCGCAGTGCCGAGGGGACGGCGTCGCCGGTCGGCTTCTGCGAGGCGAGGATCGGAATCAGGCCGACGGCCGGGCCGACCTTGGCAAGGGTGATGAGCGCCTTTTCAATGCGCTTTCCGTACGTGAGCTTGTCGTCTTCCTCTTCCTTGCCCTCGTCCTCCAAGTACCGCTGCAATTCGTCGATGATCAGGACAACCGGGTAAATCTTGTGGTCGCGGGTGATCTCGGGCGTGAGCTTCCCCTCGGGGCACACCTCGTCGGGGAGCTCGAACAGCGCGTCGTATCCCTCCTCCATTTCGCCTACGAGGTCTTCGAGGACGTGCGTCAGGCGGCGGACGGCGGGCTCGGTGACGCCCCTGATGTACGCCTCGGCGAGGAGGGCCGTGGCGGACCAGTCCTTACCGCCCTTGCCGTCGGCGACGATCATCCGGCACAGCGGGTCGAGGACGGCCGCCGCCGCAGCCGCACGGGCCGTGAAGGTCTTGCCTTGGCGGGGCATGGCGCCGACCAGGAGGCCGAAAAACAGGAGCTCGATCGCGGTAATGGCGCCGGTCTCGTCCACGAACGTCGGGGCGCCGTCCCAGATGTTCCAGCGCTCGGCGGTCTCCAGCGGGGAGGGGACCGGGTCGCCGCCGAAGGGGTGGGAGTCAGCGACGCGCATGTAGACGCCGCCCTCGTGCCCGTCCTGGCGGATCGAAAGCTGAATCGCGTCCACGGCCAGGGCCGCGGCGAGGGATTCGCGCTTGGCTGCAACTTCCTTGGCGGTCTTGCCTGCGGACCGGGGGAGGTCGAACCGGACGACGCTTGCCTTATCGCCGGGCTCGCGGGCGATGAACCCGCGAATGGTGACCTCCTCGCCGTCCTTGAGGATGCCGACGTTCCGGGCGCGCAGTGCAGCGTTCAGGCCCTCGTCAGTGAGGACCCCGGCCCCGGTGAAGTCGGGGGCGTCCATCAGGGCGAACGTCCCGTCGGGCTGGCGGCGGATCAGCTCGCGGCGGCCGAGGGCGTACAGGACACCGAACACCGGCAGGAGGACCGGCGCGGCCATAACCCACCCCCAGGTCTCACCGAGGGCCAGGAGGGCGGCGGTGTAGGTGGTGCAGCCGGTCAGGCCGTAGACGGTGAGCGGTTCACGGCGGCGGGCGCGGGCCTCCTTGCGGCGGTCGGCGCGCAGGTCGGCGATGTGCTCCGGACCCGCTTTGGTGCGCCGGACCTTATCCGTGATCTCGCCGTACTCGGTGGCAAACAGGAAGGACCAGGCGTCCCGGATACCGACACGGGCACCGAGGGCGCTCACGTTGGCTACGCGCCACAGGTAGACCGGGGAGCGCAGGGCGTGGAACTGCGCGGCGTTGGTCCACTCGGCGCGGCGCTGGCGCCATACGCCCGGGTTGGTGAGGGACTCAGGGACGAGGGTCCGCAAGTTCCAGCCGTCGCGCTCGTCGAGGATTTCGAGGACCCCGGCCTCGTCCTCGGCCGGGGTGCCGACGGGGGCGTCGACCTTGTCGAGGCGCACGGTTCCGGTGGTCAGGTCGGGGAGTCCGGCCGGGGTGGTGCGGACCGCGTCGCGGGCGGCCTCCTCGATGCGGGTCAGGGTCTCGGCGTCGCGGTAGGCGGCGAGGTCGACGAGCTGCGCCTCAGTCTCGATACGGGGCTCGGTGTCGGTGGTGGACATGCTGAGTGTTCCTTTCTCGGGGCCCGGCCGCCGGGGGCGGGCGGCCGGGCATGGTGCCGGGCGGAGTGCGGTGTCAGGTGGTGGGGCCGAGGTTGGTCTCGTCGAGCTCGGCGAGCGCGAGGTGAAGCCGGGCGCGGGCGGTGTCCGATCCGCAGCCGACGGCCGTTCCGTAGGCGAGGGACTGCCGGGCGTCCTCGGCGGCCTGCCACGCCTTGGCCACGTGGGCGCTCGTCATGGGGGCCGTCTGGAACGCGAGGTAGACGAGGCCGAGTTCGGCGCAGGCGCGGCCGAGCTGCGGGTGATGCGCGGCGGCCTCGGCGTCGGCCTGGTCGGCGAGCTCGGCGGCGATCTGGCGGTACACGTTGCGGTCGGTGGTGATCACTTCTCGCCCTCCTTCGTGGTGGTCTTGGTCGCCTTCTTGGCGGCGTTGCGGACGGCGAAAGACTTTGCAGCGGCCCGGAGGACGGCGGGGCCCCAGAGGATGAGGGCCAGGAGGAGAGCGCCAACGAGGGCGGCGGGGCCCCATCCGTTCTCAGGGGCGAGGCGGATCATCACGTACGTACCGGCGGGCGCCGCGAGGATCAGGGCGCGGGGCGGGGTGTGGGAGGCGGCGCTCATCGGGCGTTCTTCCTCTCGGCCTTGACGTGGTCCCGCAGTCGCATCGCGTAGCGGTAGTTACCGCCGCCGATGGCCTGCCGGACGTTCTTCACGGACAGGTACGCGGCGCCGCCGAGGATGTCCGCAAGGGCTTCAACCTGCGCGATGTGGGCAGCGTCGAGGGGCTTGTCGGGGACCTTCGGAGCGGTCCGGCCGGTGACTCGGCCGATCGCTTGCTTCCCTTTGCGCCCAAGGGTTTTCGCGGTTCGACCACCTCTGCCCGGTCCGCCGTTCGGGCCGCCCGAGGAGCGGCGCGCGCCCGGTCCGTCGTCGCCCCCATCCGGCGGGAAGAGGTCGGTGAGGAGCTGCTCGACGGCGAGGGTTTCGACCCCCACGCCGTGGGCTGCGGCGAGTGCCCGGTCGGCGTGGCCCCTGCGGGCGACGACGCGGGCCGTGGTGGCGATCTCGGCGCCGTGCTCGTCGCGCCACGCGGCCCGCCACGCTTCCTCGGTGTCGATCGTGCCGAAGGGGTGCGCGGTCAGAATGTCGGTGTACCGGCTGTAGACCGTGGGAAACCGACGGCGGCGCGTGCGGTCGTGGCGACGGCGGCGGCGGTCCTCCCGGCGCTGCGCCTTGGTGCGGGTCGACTTGGTTCCGTGACGGCCACGGCCCCAACCGCGGACCTCCCAGAAGAAGACGCCGGCATAGCTCGCGGCGGCCAGGACCCATGCGAGCCACCCGCCGGACGACTCGGGGGCGTGACTGTAGTTGACGACGGCGGCGAAGCTCGCGCAGGCCCACATGACCACCCGGAAGCGGCCGACCGGGCGGCCCTCCTTCTTGGCCCGCTCGCCGGACACGGTGGCCACCCACGCCCCGGCCTCCAGCATCACGGCGAGGCACAGAGAGATCACGCCAGGGAGGTTCTCCCCGTTGAGGGCGCGGAGCTGGAAAAACATGGCCGGAGCGATGCCGCACGCCATGACGACCAGGGCGCCGATGGTGTCCCCCTCCGTGCCGAGTTTGGCGAGCAACTCAGCACGGGTCTTCTTACGCTCGGCCTTGCGGCGGGCCTTCTCGCGCTTGCGCTCGGCGCGGAGACGGCGCTCCTCCTCTTGCCGGGCCTCCTCGTCCTTGCGGCGCTGCTCGGCGCGGGCCTCGTCCCGGATTCGGGCGGCCTCGGCCTCGGCGAGGCGGTCGCGGCGGTCCTCCTCGCGCTCGTTCTTCCGGTCGAGGCGGCGCTCCTCGTAAAAGGTGGTCACTGGTCGATCTCCTTACGGGCGCCTCGTCGGGCGAAGGTGCACATGGGGCAGTGGGGGAAGGGGCGGCCGACCCGGTCGGCGCGGATGCTCTCGGCGGCGAGGAGCGTTCCGACGGCGGCGGCGGTGATGGCCTGTCCGGCGTGTCCAGCGATCAGCGAGACGACGAACCAGGCGGCGAGGACGAAGAGGGCCGCGGCCGAGGTGGCGATGTGGTGGACGGCCGCGAGGGCTCCGCGCGTCGAGACGGCGAGGACGCGCCGCACGGTGACGGTGGTCACTGGTCAAGCTCCTCACCGGCGGTGCTGGGGGGCTCGGCCTGCTGCAAGTGCGCGGCGAGCTGCCGGGCCTCGGTGCGCTCGTCGGCCACCTCGCGGAGACTGCGGGTCAGGTGCTCAACCTCGCGGCCGGACTCGGCAAGACGGGAGCTGAGTTCCTCGACCTGCTGTTCAAGGGCGGCGAGACGGTCCCCGGCCTTGTCGAGGCGCTCCTCGGCATCGTTTGCGACCTTCACCTCGGTGCAGTACGCGGCGTGCCAGTTCTCCGCCTCGGCCTCGTACGTCGTGACGTCGGTGTCGGCCTGCGCGAGGTCGGCGCGCAGCGCGTCGAGGACGGACGTACGGACCAGTCGGACGGGGAACCAGGCGCGGCGGGGCGTTTCGGTCTCGGCGGGGGTAGTGGTGTCGGTCATCGGGAAGCCTCCTGGTCCTGGTGGCGGTCGAGGGCGTCGCGGTCACGGCGGCGCCGGTGCTCGGCGGCCCACAGCTCGGCGCACCGGGCGGCCTGGTGGGCGTCGGTCCGGCGGGTGAAGCCGTGGGCGGTGAGGGTCTCGTCGGAGACGGCGCCGACCAGGGCGCACGCGGCGGCGGTCATCGGGCCGTGCGGGGGGTCGGGACCGACGGGACCGCGGGCGGGACCGGCGCGGCCGGGGGTGCCGGCGGGGCGGTGCGGGGGCGGGGAAACGTCGCGGCCACGCGGACGGCGAGGCGGGCGAGGACGGCGGCCCCGGCGAGGAATGCGGCGGCCTTGGCCCCGGTCACCAGGGCGGTGAGGAGGGTTACGACGAGCGGCGCGGCGAGCTGGGCGAGTCCTGCGAAGGCGAGGACCAGGGCCAGGAGGGCGGCGGGGTGCAGCTGGTCGGCGGAGCCGAGGAGGGCGCGGGCGGCGCGGGCGGCGGAGTGGCGGGTGATCACGCGGCCCACCCCCCGGCGAAGCCGTCGGCCTCGTAGCCGTCGAGGTCGTCCTCGCGCTCGATCTCCTCGGCGATTCCGGCGATCAGGTCGAGGGTCACGTCGCGGGGGACGAGACCCGAGTCGGCCATGTCGACCAGCGCGTACAGGCGGGTGAGCTCGTCGAGCTCGTTCTCGCCGCCGATGGGGCCGAGGACGAGGTCGACGTCGAGGCCCAGTTCGGCGGAGAGGTCGAGGCGGGTCGGGACGGTTCCGGCGGCGGAATCGGCCGTGCCGATTCGCAGGTTAAGCACGGTTTCGGGCATGGTGGTGCGCACGCGGAATCACTCCTCTGTCTGGCAGGGGAGTCCGCCAAGCGGCCCCGGTGTGCGTGGACTAGACGCCCCGGGGCCGCGCCCTTTCAGGCGTGGCGGACCACAGCAACTCAGGCCCTAGGCCCTCGTCGGTGCCGTTCGATCGGCACGACATGAGTGAAGCACTGAATGGAATCCATTGCAATACTCTTGGATTCCATTCATGCTTGTGTCGGTGGCAAGCGCCACGGAATGGCGTCCAGATAAGGTGACCGCATGACAGAGGACGAACCGCGCCGAGCGACGTTTCGCGCAGTCGCCGACGAGGTGCGCACGCGCATCCAACGGGGCACCTACACCCCGGGTGCCAAGCTCCCCACTGAGGGGGAGCTCGCCGACGAGATCGGCACGAATCGGGGGACTTCCGCGCAGGCGTTGCGCCTGCTCGCCTCCGAGGGACTGATCAACAAGAGCCGCCGGGGCATGTACGTGCACCGGATCGTCAAGAAGATCGTTCGGAACTCGACCTCCCGCTACGTCCGGGCCCGCCGCGAGGAGGGGCAGGCCCGGGGGGCGTTCGAGGCCGAGATCCGCGGCCTCGGCATGACCCCGTCGAGCGTCACGACCACCAAACACGTACAGCCGCCGGCATGGGTGGCGGACCTCCTCGGGGTAGACGCAGCCAATGTGTCGACCCTCGCCCGCATCCGGCGGATGCTCGCCGATGACGTCCCCGTGCAGCTCGCAACGTCGTATCTCCCCCTGGCGATCGCCGAGGGAACCAGGCTCGAAGAGATCGACACGGGGCCGGGCGGGTCGAAATCACGCCTCGCCGAGCTCGGTCACGCACAGGCCACCATCACGGAGGAGATCGACGTCCGGCCTCCTACCGCCGAGGAGGTCGGAGCCCTCGACATGCGGGAGGACCAGCGCGTTTACGAGATCGCCCATATCGGGCGCACCGAGGACGGCCGCACGGTCGAGGTCACCGTTCACGTAATGCCCACTCACCTGTGGCGCCTGTCCTACTCGTGGCCACTCGGCCCCACCCACTGACCACCCCACCGGAAAGGATCACGCACATGGCACAGAACACCATCGGCGCAAACGGCGGCATCGTTCGGGACGCCCGCAGCCGGTACCGCACCGAGAACCGCGAAGCGAACGGCGCGCACGGCGCATACGAGAGCGAGACGCGCCGCGGCGGCGGGACGCCCCGGGCCGAAGTGACGGTGAGCCGCGCGTCGGCCCCGGCCGACGTCGCCGAGCTGCTCGGCGCCGAGGGACCGGTCGTCGTCCGCGCCCGGCGGATGTTCGACGGTGAGCGCCTGGTCCAGCTCGCCGACACATGGATTCCGGCGGACGTCGCCGAGACCGCCGGCATCGAACAGGTCGACACCGGGGCGGGCGGGATCATCTCCCGGATGCGCGAGGCCGGTTTCGACCAGGGCGCCGAGGCCGTCGAGGACGTCGACCAGCGGCCCGCCACGGCGGACCAGGCCGAGGCCCTCGGCGTCGAGGAGGGCGAACTCCTCCTCACCGTGACCCACGTCGGCCGGACCGCCGAGGGCCGGGTCGTCGAGGTCACCCGACACACCCTCGGCCGCGGATGGACTCTGCGCTACGCGGCACCGCTCGACTGATCACTCCCATCCGCAGGACGAGCGCCCGACCCCTTCCGGGGTCGGGCGCTCTGACGTTCCCGGGCCGCAGACATGGGCGAAGGCCCCACGCTCGGGCGCGTGGGGCCTTCGTCCGCGGTGTACCGGCCCAGCGAGCGGGGCCGGGTCAGCGGGTGGCGTCGAGGATGATCTCGGTGCGCGCCGCATGGCGAACGAAAGGGTCACCATCGGCACGCCCCGCGAGGATTTCGACCACCACCCGGAAGCGCGCCCCGGGGCCGAAGGGCTCCCGGGAAGCGTCGGCCGCCTCGGCGAGGGCTTGCTCGAAAATCTCACGGAGACTGATCCGTTGCGGATCAAGATCGAGCCACGCGCCGTCATCACCGGCCAAGGTCAGGGCTAGCCGGTGCGCTGCTCCTCGGCGAGGAGCTCCTCGTACGTCACCACGACGTCGATCTCTTTCGCCACCGATTCGAGCATCGGCATCCGGTGGGTAAGGACGTTGGGGTGGCCTTCTGGTCATGCCGCCCTCACGGTCCGGAGACGATAGCGACGATCAGAACCTCGCGCCGGGCCTCGTCGACCCGGTACAGGACGCTGGTCCACGCCGTCCGGCCGCCGACGGTGAGTAGTGCGGTGTAGAGGCCGCCGACCCGGTCCGGATACAGCTCGCCGCAGGTGTACGGCGAGGCTGCGACTTCCTTCTCGAAGCCGAGGACGGCGACCCGCTCCTCGGCCGTGGCCGTGGCCAGTCCGGCACGGCCGGTCTCGCTGTAGACGACGGCCCACGGGGTGCCCGCGGTCACCGGCTCGCCTCCTGGTGGCCGTCGGCGCCGAGGATCTCCTCGGAGGTGAAGCGGGGCGCGGCCGGGTCGGTCGAGGCCGCGACGGCGGCGAGGATCTCGGGCCGGGTCCGCATGACGAGGCGGTGCCGCCACGCGCGGACGAGGGCGGCGTACTTGTCGGGGTCGTCGAGGTCGAGCTCGCCGAGCTGCGCCTCGAACTCCTCGCGGTCCGCCGCCGAGGCCGCGGTGAGGGCGGCCCGCAGTTGCGTGACGGTGCGCGGGCCGCCGCCGGGTTGCGTGCGATACGGGTTGGTCGGTTCCTCAACGGGGAGGGCGCTCACGGGGTGATCTCCTTGGACTCGGGACCTGCCTTGCGGAAGCGGAGACCGACGCGGCCGTGTCCCTCGTCGGTCTTTTCGTACGGGATGCCGGCGGCGTCGAGCTGGGCCCGGGTGACGGCGAGGGCCCTCGTCTTGCCCGATCTCATCTGACCGACGAACAGGGCGCGTTGCGTGTCGAGCGAGAACCGACCTACGCGGCCCGCGGCGATGATCTCCTCGGCGAGGCGGCGGGCCTCCGGGGGTGAACAGGGCGGCGGCCTCGTCGACCAACCCACTCGATCATCACGCAGCGGCACTCTTACCCGGTCGCGCGGCCCTGCCTCCTCCTTCCTTCGCCGCCCGACCTTCCTTCGCCACCCGACTCTTGGGCTTGTGCTCGGCCTTGGCCGCCTCGCGCTCCTCGGCCGCCTTGGCGAGCCATCCCGGATGAGCGGCCTCGACGAGATCACGGAGGTACTGACTCGTAATGCCGGCCTCCCTGGCGACGGCGGACAGGTGGCCGTACTTGCTCGATGTGATCGCAGCCTTTACCGCAGCGTCGAGGAGCGCGGCCCTGTCGTCCTCGGCAGTCTTGGCGGACCGGTCGGCCTTCTTGCGGAGTGCTTCGAGATCGGATGTGGTGGTCATGGGGGCAGGATGACACGTTTGCAGATCCACTACAAGCAAGACTTGTAGATGTGCTGCAAGCATGGAAGAGTATCGGTTGCCGGTGTGGCGCACATGGCTGCACTTCCCTGTCTGGCACTATGACCACCGGTCATACACAGTGAGGAAACGTCATATGGCTAAGGGCATGAGTAGCGAGGAAACGCTACGGGTGACCGTGGCTGCACTGATGCGCGCCACGGGTGAGAACCAGACCAGGTTGGCGCGCGGCCTGCGAATCACTCAGGGTGCGGTCTCGCGGAAGCAGGTCGGCAAGGCGTCGTGGTCGCTCGGCGACATTGACCGCCTCTCGGCGCACTACGGCGTTTCGGTCCCAGATCTCCTCTGCGGCCCGACCCACGCCGTGGAACAGCTCCCCCACATTCGCCGCGCCGCCATAATCGGCGGCTCTCAGAGCGTCCTCACCGTGGCTTAACCGCTGGTTACATGCCGTGTCTGCGCCACTACGAGACCGGCATAGGCTGTAGCCCGCACACAACCGATCCAAGATGCGGAAAGCCCCACCGGACTACTTCGGGAGTTACCAGCTCCCGACCGATGAGGCTTACCGCATGACCACGCATAGGTCTCCTGCGAGTGTACCCACGCCTCCCCGAAGGTCACACCGCAGCGGGCCGGAAAGGCCAATTCGTGGCAGCACATCGGGCGATTAGCCCGGATAACTGCCCCATGTGCCGCAGGATCTTTGCGGTACTTGAGGACCGACAGAAAGCCGATCCCGAGAACGAGAACTCGATCACTACCGAGGAGCTCGGGAACCTGGTCGGCCTCAAGAAGAGGGCGACACAAAACCACCTCTCCAACCTGTTCCAGCGCGGGCGCCTCGACGCCGACCGGCGGACCCCGATCCCCGGCATTCCCACAGTCGCTCAACCGCAGCTCCCCGGCGCGGTCGAGTGGGCCCGGCGCGTCATCGAGTCTGACCCGGTGTTCGCTCCCGACCCCACGTGCGCGAAGTGCCTTGTTGCTCTGGCGGGGTTCGGCTGGCGCGGCCAGATCGCCCCGGCCGAGCTCGCCGCCGCCGCCGGGGTGTCGGTGCGGTCCATCGAGCGGCACCGACCCCACCTCGTCGAGTGGGACTACATCCGGTTCCGCATCGTGCCCGTACCCGACGAGGGCACTGGGAAGTTCAAGGGAGGCCGCAAGCCCTCGCGGTTCGAGCTGATGAGCGGGTTCTATGCCCGCCCCCTCACCGACGAGGAGCGTGCCCTCGTCCCGGGTCGGGCGGCGCAGATCATCGACCGCGTCCGCTGGTATGTCGGTGTCTCTCCCGAGGAGCGGTTCAACGCCGAGACGGCCGTCGGGTTTGTCCTGCGGGCCGGGTGGCCCGAGGAGGCGATCCTCAAGGCCCTTGATGCGAGCGAGGACCGACACGCGTTCAACCCGAACGGCTACCTGCACAAGCTCTTGGGCAAGCTGCGCGGTCAGCGCTACTTGATCCCCGCTCAGGAGTCCTTCACGGGCGAGGGATACCGGCGCCTCGCCGAGTGCTCGGTGTGCCGTAACACCACGTGGACGACTGCGCCCGCGAGTCACCGCGTGTTGTGTGGCGGCGGCGTCTGCCTTGAGGCCGGTTCGGAGCACGACACCCGCGACGTTCGTCCGCTGCACCGTTCGGCCTGAGAGGAGAGAGCACAGTGAAGATCCTTAGCGCACTGCGCGCCAAGTTCCAGACCCGCGACATTCCCAAGACTCCTCGGGGCCGGTTCAACGCCCTGTTGCGCCGCGAGAAGGGCAACACGGCCAAGGTCGCCGAGCGCCTCGGCGTCTCACGTCGTCAGGTTCAGCGCCTCGTCAAGGGCGAGCGGAAGATCGAGAACAGCAAGCCCGAGACCCTCGGCCGCCTCGAAAGCGAGGTGCGCAAGGAGCATCAGCCACGCGTCACCGCCAAGGCGCAGAAGGAAGCCCAGGAGCGCGGCCTCGTCATCGAGACCCGGGCCGCGGTGGGGTTCACGGCGGACGCCGGCACGACGGATGACCCCCGGATGCGGCGCCTCACCGAGGAGGTTCCGCCCGAGCTGATTCCCGAGGTGTTCGAGGCCCTGCGCAACGGGGACGAGGCCAAGCTAAACGAGCTCGCGGCTAAGGCGGTGTCGCCGTACTTCTACACCCCCGGCACGGCCGCCAACGAGGACGAGCTCGGGATCGAGCTCACGGATATCGACTACATCGAGTTCGACTACAGGGGATGACGACAATGACCGAGAAGACCTACGCCGCTCCCCTGGCCGTCCTTTCCGCCGCCGACGGCGGCCTCGTCGCCGACCTCCCGAACGTGCAGCGCATCGACCTGCCGGGCGAGGTCACCGACCTTGCGACGGCCGCCGATTGGGCCCTCGGGTACGGCCTCGGCGCGGCCAAGTTGTCGCAGTACGGCGAGGACACCGGGCCTCTCCTGGTCCTGACTGAGTCCGCCGTCGAGTTCCTCGGCCTCCCGCCCCGGCTGGACGACCGCAAGCGCCTGCGGGTGCCCGACGACGATCCGGCCGTCAAGGCTCTGACCGAGGCCGGGTGGACGCTCAGCCGTGCGGGCCTCGGTGGCTGGTCCTTCCTGTTCCGCGACCGGACCGAGGTGCACGTCGCGGTGGTCCCATGGGGTGCTTTCAGCGACAACATGCGGTGGGGCGACATGGAATGCGTCGCCGCCGATCCCGGCGCCCTGGCGTACACCCTCGGCCTGTACGCCGAGCGGGTCATCAGCCCGACCGGCTCGACCGCCGGATGCAGCCTGTCCCTGATGACGGCCGTACGGCCGCCGACGGTGGCCAAGTTCGACCGGGGCACCGGTCGTATGCGCCGTGTCCCGGTGCCCGGCTCGCTGCACAGGGCCGTGGACCCCGCGCCGCCCGAGGCTCCCGACGAGCACCCGATCGCGGCCGAGCGCACCCGCGAGGAGTCAAAGAGCCCGGCTCACGTCCTCGTCGAGGAGGCCCTCAACTGGTACCGCGAGGCCACCGAGGAAGAGGCCGCGCTCCCGTACGTGGTCGGCCTCGACGTGAACACGGCGTTTCTCGCCGCAGCGAACAGGCTCACGGTCGGACTCGGCGAGGCGGTCTACACCGACGGCCCGGCGTTCGATAAGAAACTCCCCGGCGCGTGGCTGGTCGACCTGTCCGGCGCCAAACTGCGCACCAAGGATCTCCGCACCAAGCAGTGGCGCGAGCTCCCCGAGCACTTCCCCTCGCCGTTCACCCCGGACGGACGGCCGCCGTCCGGCCCGGCCTGGTACGCGACGCCGACCCTGGCGTACGCGCAAGAGCTCGGGATCGAGGTTCGGCCGCTCGCGGCGTGGCTGCGCCCGGATGCCGGCGGATACCTCGACCTGTGGCACAACCGCCTTCGCGCGGCGTACATGGACACGCTCGCCGATCTCGGCATCACCGAGGACATGGACGAGGCGGCGTTCATCGACGCTATGGCCACGGTCAAGGCCCGTGACCCCGAGGCCGTCGCGCTCCTGTCCGCGATCAAGGCCACGGCAAAGGGCGGCATCGGCAAGATGCGCGAGAGGCCGCAGGGCAGCACCAAGCGCGAGGGGCGCAACGCCCCGTGGGCGGCGCTCAAGCGGCCGACCTGGCGCCCCGATATCCGCGCGGCCGTGATCAGCGCCTCGCGCGTCGGGCAGCACAGGAAGATGGTCAAGGTCTGGAACGCCGTCGGCCTGGTCCCGCTCGCCGTCCTGGCGGACTGCGTGATCTACCCCTCGGCGCAGCCGACGGCCCTTGCCGTGATGGCCCGCAAGGAGGACGGGAGCCCGCTGCCGGGTGCGTTCCGCCTCGGCCCGAATCCCGGGTTCGTGAAGCAAGAGGGCGTGCAGCCCATGCAGTGGTACCGGGACATGACCGCGAAGCGGGCGAACCCCGGCCGGTTCATCAAAGAGGGCCGCGACGCCGTCCGTGACGGCGAATAGTCACCCGCGAGTCAACAGAGAGGGAAGACCATGCAGGAACAAGCCGCAGCCGAGAGCGCTCGGGAAGTCTGGCCAGAGGCGGAAGGGTTCGAGCGTGCTCCCGGCGGCTGGACATTCCGCGTTGGCGGCGGTTACGCGTGGGTCACGGACTCCGGCCGCGTGGCCACCGACCCGGAGGGACTCCGGAGCCACGCGCGTCAGCGCATCACGGCCAACTGACGGCACAACGGGGCGGGGTCCGGCGCGACGCGTCGGGCCCCGCCCCGTTGTCATACCCGAAGACTCAACACAACTTGCAGCATGACTTGTAGTTGACTTTCGAGTATGGGAGGGTGGTCGGACCGCAGCACATCGACGAGGAGCCGCACCGAATGCCTACCGAGTACGTCACCCGGACCGGGATCGCCGTCGACCACCACGGCCGAGGAGAGGCTCGCCTCGACTTCCCCCGCGCAGCCGGGAAGGGCAAGCCGCGCGCCGCCGCCGCGCGCCGCCTGGCGGTCATCTACAAGGTGACGGCCCGGCACCCCTGGCGGACGCTGCACTACAACCCGGCGAGCCCGGACGCCCCCGCGCCGACGCCCGACGAGCTGCGCCTCGACCTGTCCGGCGATCCCGAGCGCCTCGCCCGGTTCCTGTCCGCCGTCCCGCGCTACCTCGCCCGCGTCGAGGCCCTCGCCACCAAGGCCGCCCGCGTCTACGGCCGGTGGGCCCGCAGCGTGGCCGCCGAGGAAGCGCTCGAATACGTCGATGCCGGCGGGCGCCGCGCCTACGCCGCACGGTTCCGCGCCGAGGCGTTCGCGGCCGTGGCCGACTACCTCGGCATCACCGGCTTGCCGCCCCTGCCGCTGGACTCGTCCCGCCCGATGTGGGACCAGGCGCGCGCCGTGGCGTACGACGTCGCCAAGGCCGAGGGTCCGGTCGAGCTGCGCGCGATGCACGACCAGGCCGAGGCCGAGGAGATCCTCGCCCGCGCCGACCGCACGCCCGACCCGGCCGCCGTGGCGTTCGAGCGCGAGCTCGGCGAGCTGTACGACGCGCAGGCCCGGCGCAGCGCCCGCCTGTTCGCCGCGCTCGGCGGCGAGGAGCTCCCCGCCGACGAGGAGCCGGTCGAGGAGGCCGCGGCCGAGGACGTCGTCGAGGACCAGGAGGACGAGGAGCTCGTCGAGGCGCCCCTCACCCGGGTACAGCGGCGTTGGCTGCACACCGCCGCCGCGCACCCCGCCGGGCACTTCCCGAACGGCTGCAACCTGCGGACGCTCGCGGCTCTTGAGGCCGCCGGATACGTCGAGTGGGTGCCGCGCTACAACTTCGGTCCTCGTGTCCGGATCGCCGACTCGCTCAAGCCGAACCCGGGTACGGTCCGGATCACCGAGGCGGGGCGGCGGCGGGCGGCGCGCGAGGAGCGCGAGCGCGTCGTGATCGTTCCGTGCGGTGGTCGCAAGGCTGTGTGGACTGACGGCCTGCGCAAGGGCGAGCCGGTTCCCGTCCTCCCGGCTGGCGAGATGTACGTCGGGAGCTATCACCGGGCGGCGCGTCGGGCCGCCGACGCCCTCACTCGCGGCGGCCGGTCCGGCCGAGTGCTGATCCTGTCCGCGAAACACGGCCTCGTCGAGCTCACTGAGTGGATCATCACGTACGAGCTGCGGGCCGGTGACCCGGGCACCGTGGATGGCGAGACGCTGCGCAAGCAGGCGCACGAGCTCGGGATCTCGGGGGCGGCCGTGACGGTGCTCGGCGGCCGGGCGTACGTCGACCTCGCCCGCGAGGCGTTCCCCGACCTTGACGCGCCGCTCGCCGGTACGCGGGGGATCGGCGAACAGCTCGCGCGTCTGGCCTCGATCTACGATCCTGCCCGTCGTCCGGCCGAGGCCGCCGTCGCGCAGCTCGTCGAGGACCAGGCCGACGAGCTCGCCCCGGCCGAGGCGACGGTCGGGGCCCTCGCCTCACCGGCCCCGGCGCGTCGGGCCGAGCTCGCCCCAGCCCTTGCGGGCAGGCGCGGCCGGCACTTCCGGGCGGGCGGGCGGCCGGTGTCGCGTGCCGTGTCGCGCGGCCCCCTGTCGCGCCCTGTGACCTGCGGAGACTCCCCCGCCTCCCCGGGCCTGCGACGGGCGCGACAGGGGGCCGTACAGGGCGGCGGGGCGCCCTGTCACCCGTACCGGTGGACCGTAGCGCGGCGGGGCGACGAGGGCCCGGTGATCGGGCACGGTGAGCGGGTGCACCGCCCCGTGATCGGCCTCGCCGCCGCAGCCCTCGCCCTCCTGGCCACTGCCGGGTGCGTGTCCGTCTCCCCCGCTGACGGCAGGGCTTCCACCCCACGCCACCGGCCCGCCGCGCCCGTACCGGTGCCTGCGTTCACCGCGGCCGAGGTCAGGCAGGCCCCGGCCGTCGAGGAGCTCGTTACGACCGGTCCCGCGCCCTCTTCGGTGTCCGCCGCTCCGCCCCGGCCGCAGCGCCGCGCGCCCGCCGGAACGCCCTCGGCACGGGTCGAGCGTCGGCTCGCTGAGCCCCGGACGGTCCGCCCGCCGGCACCGCCTCGCCGGGAACGCCCGGCGCCGGTCCGACGGCCTGCGCCGCGCCCTGCGCACCCGGCGCCACGCATCCCGGAGCGGGCGCCGAGCTCGGCCGAGTACGGCATGAGGGACGTATGCCGGGCCGCGCAGGGCGTCACCGACCCGAGCCTCGCGGCGTTGTGCCGTGACGCGTACGGCGGTTGAGGCCGGGGGAGACCCGTCGACTCGGCCCGCACGCCGACCCGCTCGGTTAACCCGTGCCGCGCACGCTTGATCACGGGCTAACGTCATCGCATGACGACTCTCACACCCCCCGTGGTGATCCCCGATCAGGGGCGCAGGATCGCGTTCGTCGGCAAGGGCGGCACCGGCAAAAGCACGATCATCGCCCACATGCTCAAGCACTGGAACGCGTCCGGCATCCCGGCCTCGGCCATGGACGCCGACGAGCCCGGCGACGAGGAAAAGGGCAGCCTCCTGGAGTGGTCGGACGAGGCCGACCTCGGCGGGCCGGTGTACCCGGCGCCGAACCGCTCCAAGGTCCGCGACCAGCTCGTGAAGTACACCCCCGAGGGCGGCCTCCTGGCTGTCGACACCGGGGCGTGGAACCGCAAGGCCGGGAACATGCACTTCGCCGTCTTGAGTGGCGTCGACCTCGCAGTGTTGACGCTCCCCCCGACCCGTATGGAGATGAACCGCGCCGGTTCCGTCCTCGCGGCGATCGACCACCTCGAAGAGGTCGGCGCCCACTTCCCCCGCCTCGTCATCTGCCTGACCCTGACGAACGCCTCGGCCAAGGCCGCTGACACCACGTACCGGGACCTGACCGGCGGCGGGTTCACCGTGCTCAAGACCCGCATTCCGCGCGTGGACAAGGAAGACGGTTACGGCCAGTCGTACGGCCTCGAACCGCAGCTCGTTGCCGGTTCGCCGATGGACCTCCTCGCCGTCGAGCTCGCCAAGGAGGCAGCCGCGTGACGGTGCAGACGACGAACCGCGCCGACCTCCTCAACCGGGCCCGCAAGGGGAACCGGGCAGTCAAGAACAACGCCGCGCACCTGCCCGACCTGACGTCGGCCGTGTCCGGTGTGGCAGAGCTCGCCGACCAGCTCCCGGACCTCGACGACGTCCGGGAGATCCCCGAGGATGACCGTTCCCCGCTCGACGAGACCGAGGCCCGGCAGCGGGCCGTAACCGAGAGCGTCATTCACGCCGCCCTCGCAGCCGGTGACGCCGCAATCTGGGTGATCGGCAAGGCCCTGACGGTGGCGGCCAAGGGCAAGTTTCACCGGGTGGACCAGGGCAAGACGTTCGACGAGTACGCGCGGGCGGTCACCGGCAAGTCACCCGCGCACGCCCGGCGATGGATGGACGGCGCGCCCCTCGCTCTGGCGGTGGCCGCCGCGACGTCGAGCACCCCGCCCGAGGGCCACGTCCGCCCCCTGCGGAAGATCGAGAAGGAGATCGGGACGCGTCCCGCGGTCGAGCTTTACCGCAGCGCGGACAAGGCATCCGAGGAAGGCGGCCGGAAGGTCACCGGGGCCGTGCTCGTCGAGATCCGGAAGGAGCTCCCGGCCGAGCTCCCCGAGGACACCGAGGAGGCCGTCGCCGTCGTACGGGAGGCCGCCCGCCGCGTCATGGCCAAGGCGCCGGCACCCGCGGATTCCTCTCCAAATGGAGAGAAGACCGAGGGTGCCGACGAGGACCGGGAGCGGAACGGCGAAGGGGACGAGTCAAGCACCCCGCCGCCCGTGCGCGTCTCGGCGCTCGTCCCGGCCTCGGTGGCGGCGACGCTCGACGAGTGGGCCGGATACCTCTCGCTCGGGCACCGTGTGCCGCTCGACTCCTCGGCCGTGCTCGCCGTCGCCGTCGAGCTCGCCGTGAGCAACGGCGCGCCGTCGCTCCAGCTCCTTTCCGAGCGGATCGAGGCGCAGCACGCGGAGCACATAAGCCGGGGCGTGGACCGGTTCGAGTGGCGGCCGTCACCCCGCTCCAAGTTCGTTCGCACGGCCGAGCGGCGCCTCAAGGGCCACCCGGCCTCGAAGGCGTGGGCGCCGCGCTGCGCGGTCCCGGCCGAGGGCGAGGAGGCCGCACCATGCGACGAGCTCGTGATCTGGAAGGTTGACGACGAGAAGCGCGGGACGTCGTTCTATTGCGACAAGCACCTACCGGCCGAGGACACTCCGCCCGGCATCTGGCGGGACTGACCCGCCCGTTTCTCTCCAATTGGAGAGACCGCAGGAACCGCGACGGCCCCGGAGCTCCGAGGAGTTCCGGGGCCGCGGTGCTGCCGGCATGTCTCACGCGCGAGGCGGCACCGCCTCCGGTGCGTCGTGGGGCCAGGACCATTCGCCCGAGTCGTGGCCGTCGGCCGGGTCGTGGCCCGGCTCCTCCTGGCACTGCCACCAGTCGCCGACCTCGTCGGGGTACATCGCGCTGCACTGGTCCGGCTCGGGCTCCGGTGCCGGGGTCAGGAAGCCGACACCCGCGAGGACGGTTGTCACGAACTCCTCGACCTTTTCCTCGCCCATGGCTTGCGCCCACTTACCGAGGCTGTCGCGGGTGGACTTGACGACCGAGGCGTACCGCTCCTCAGTGATCACCGTGCGGGCCGTGCTCTGCGCCTCGACGTCTGCGGCGTCGGCCATGACGGTTCCCCTCTCCGTTTATGCGGGCCCCCACCTTAGCATTAGTTGTAGGTGAATTGCAAGTGTGGTTACAAGTTGCAGACGGCTGGCAAGCCTCCCGACGCCGAAACCGCCACCGGGTGCAGACGGGGCCCGCGCCGACCTGCCGGGACACCGAGAAACCGCAGGTCACCCCCGAAACCGCCAAGTGGTGCACCCCCTCGGAACCGAAACCGCCAAACGATGCACCCCCCTCCCAGCAGGGGTTATGACGAGTGCGCATGTTCTGTGAGCTGGAGACATACGGCCCACCCGCCCCGCGTGAGCCGTCCCGCCGGGCGCCACCCTCAATCCGAGTTGCAATTCAACTTGCAGTTGTCCGCCGAGGTGTAGCGCGACTACCGAAACGCACACCCTAGATAGGGGCGGAACGCTAAAATCGGTAACCGCGCAAGGCGTGCACGCGCACCACTGCCGGACATGTTCGGCAGTCAAGGTCTTTCGAGGCCCACGCAGAGGGCCCCGACGGGTCGCACCCGTCGGGGCCCTCACTTATGCCCAGGGCGCCCGGAGGGCCCTCAGTAATCGAGCGCGGGACCGGCGAGGCGGCCGTCATGCGTGATGGGCTCCTCGCCCCACACCGGCACGTCGTACGTGTCCCGCCGGGGCGGGAGCTCGTCCTCGTCGGGGCATGTGCAGATCCCGCCCTCGTACATGAGGAGTTCGCACTCCTCGTCGTGGTCGAGGGGGCCGCGGCTCACCATGCGGAGGGCGGCGCGTTGTCGAGGTCGAAAGCCGGGGACCAGCCGGCGGCCGTGGGCCGCGGACCGACGGCCGGCACTTCCGAGGGCGGGCCGAGCTCGTCCTCGCCGGGCCGGTCGTCGTAGTCCTCGGGCGGGTCGACGTCGCCCTCGGGGCCGTCGTCGAGGTAGTCGAGTCCGGGCTCCTGGTCCTCCTCGGCGAACGGCTCCTCGTGCTCCTGGCCCTCGTCGTCGTACCGGTCGTAGTCGTCTTCGGGCGTGGGGTAGTCGGCGGGGTCGAGCTCCTCCTCGTCCTCGTCGGCGTCGAACCCGGGGAAGTTCGGATGCCGTACGCCGTCGTAGACGAGCGTCGTGAAGCCGTCGCCGCCGTTGGGGTTCGGGCGCCGCTCACCCCACGGGAGCTCGGGGAGCTCGACGGAGGCCTCGGCCCCTTCGCCGCACTCGGCGCACTGGTAGGTGTCCCACCATGACGTGATGCCCCAGAGCGAAGCGGGGAAGCGGTCGACGTGGACGAGGCGCCCCCCGCAGTCGACGGCCGCGCCTGTCTCGGTGGCGTACTCCTCGGCGCAGCCGTCGCCGTGGTGGCACTGCCCGGAGCACCGGCACGGCCGAGCCGGTTCCGGCTCGGGCCGCCATACCGCCTCGGCTCGGGCCCGCCGCTCGGGGGAGGCGTCGGCGGGCAGTGCCCGGATGCCGAGCTCCTCGGCGGTGATGCCGAGCTCGGCCTCGGCGGCGGTCGGTTCGAGGACGTACCCCACGGCGGCCGGGGCGGGTGTCGGCGTCCCGTCGGTGGCGGTCTCGGCGAGCTCGGCGCGCGCCCGGTTCAGCGCGTCGTGATACCCGATGCCCTCGGTGTCTTGGATCTCTCGCGCCCGCTTCTGTGCGGCGTCACGCTTCGGCATGGCGATGCCCTCCCAGTGCCGGGCCTCGGTCCCCACGCCACCCGCCCGGTATGGAACGGATCGTCAGCTCACTGCCTGCGGACCGGCTTCCCGAGGGACCTTCTACCGTCGGTGCCCTGGCACGGCGTGGGCGCGCGGGCGGCGGTATGGGCGGCGGCTCCGCCCTCGGAAGAACCGTAGCGGAAGGCACCGACAGTGCGACGCGGAACGGGCGGCGGTCCTACTTCCGAGGCAGGCCGGTGCACTCGGTGTAGGGCACCCATCGGCAGCTCGGCGCGCGGCCGTTGCACCGGGGGCATACGGCCGTGACGGACGTTAGGGGCAGGCCGTAGACCCACATGAGGCAGGAGGGCGCCCGGAAGGGGCCGGGCTCGGTCGGCCGTCGGTGCAGCGCGGGGAGGTGGTTCCATCGGCGGTCAGCGGCCGTGCGGCCGGACGACTTCCCGGCGGTCTCGGGCCGGTGCTGCTCTAGCCAGTAGTCGAGGGGTGCACGCTCTTGCCGGGTGAGGGTGCCGACGGGGACGAGCTCGGCGACAACGGCCTCAATCCAGGCCGCAGGCGATACGCGCTTTCGGCGCTGTTCCTCCCATGACCACATGAGCTCGGCGAGGGTGACGGCCTCGGGGTAGACGACGACGGGTGCCACCCGGCGGCGGTGCCGGGTCATACCGAGGGCCTCCTCGCGGGCGTGCCAGACGTCGGCGACGCCTCGCCCGCCATCCCGGCCGGGGCCGCGGCTACGAGGGATGGACACCCACCACCAGAGCATCACTTGATGGGCGTCCGCGAGGAGAGCGTCACCGACGGGCCCCAGGCGGTGGACGAGCTGTCGGTGTCGTTGCAGCGCCCACCCGAGATCGGGGACGGGGGCGGTGTCGACGAGGTACCCGCCGTCATCCCCGGCGAGCCACCGACGGCCGCAGGGACACGGCCGCCAACGGTGACCAGTGGCGGCGAGCCACGCCCCGGGTTCCATGCACAGCGGGCAGGCCGGCAGGGGAGCGGCGCCGAGCTCGTCGGGCCACGGTTCGACGCATACGGCCTCGACGTCGGCGACGCGGTCCGGGTGCGCACCGGGGAGAGCTCGGGACAGTTGGTCGGCGTCGCGGTCGAGGAGGACGGCGAGTCGGTCGAGGCCCTCAGGGGAGAGGAGGAGCTCCTCGCGCTGCGGGTCGAGGCCCTCGGCCGGGAGGTCGAGACCCTCGTCGAGGACCCGCAGGAGCCGAGGCAGATCGGGGCCGTTGGCGGCGGCCGTGCGAGCGAGGAGAGAGAGCGTCGTTTCGCCGGGGATCAACGGAACGCGGATCGGAAGTCCGAGGGGGGACTCCGCCGGGTCGACCGGGTCGGTTTGGGTCATGTCGGCACCGTGGCACACCGCACCGACAACGCGTCCCCGAACGGGTGACGTCCCGCCCGGACGAGGGGACGGCCTGTCGTTACCTTGGCGCGTCCCTGTCAAGTTCCCTGACGAATCCACGGGCGGACCCTCGGCCCTTCTGTCGTTTCTGAAGTGTCCTTGTCAAGTTCTCGGGGAAGCGCCGGCACCCGGCCCAACGGCCGGATACGGGCGGCGGGCCCCGCTCCCCGTACGCTTGCAGGGGCCGCCCCGCGCGCCCGGGGGCCTGTCGCGTGCCCTGTCGTGCCCCCTGTCGTGCCGTGCCCTGTCGCGTGCTGTGACCTGCGCGAACACCCCGGCCCCTCCCCCCGCGCGGGAGACGCGACAGGGGGGCGCCGACAGAGCCCGCCGCCCCGGGACGGGCCGCCGCCGGGACCTCCTCGACCGCCGTCTCGGCCGCCGTCTCGACCGCCGCCGGGACGTCGGCAACGGGGACCAGGAGGCCAATCTCGGCGTACGCGGGAGTCGACAGGAGGACACCCATACCGGCCCACCCTGGCGCGTCCCCTTCCCGTCCACGCGCCACAACGCACCCGTTGTCGAGCCGTTCGACACCGGTCAAGGTCACCGGGGCGCCCCACGTTTCGGGGGAGAGGGGACCGCCGTCCCCGAACCCGCCACGGACCGGCACGCACCGCCCCGGGGTGCGGACGACGTCCCCCGGCCCGACCGCGTCCCATGTGGCGACGCGCCACCCTTCCGGCGCCACGGTGCAGGCCCGCAACCGGCGCGCGGTGTCCGCCTCGGCCGCGGCCCGGACGTCGACCAACCCGACGAGTCGGGCCGCCGCCTCGGCGCGGCTGGTGTGGTCGGTCCGGCGCGTCTCGTCGAGACCGAGGGCACACCATGTGCGGCGCGTCCGGTAAACGTGCCCGACCGGTGCGCCGTCGACCGACACCGGGTAGCGTCCCTCGGCGTCCCGGCGGCCGAATCGGTACCGGGGCGCCTCCTCGACCGCCGCCTCGGTCGGGGCCGACACCGGAGCGGCCTCGGCCCGCGCAGCCTCGGCCGCGCGCTGGTTCCGTGCCCACTCCTCGCGGTCCCGCGCGTACTCCGCCACCGTGGCACCCAGCGCACGGACCTTGTCGGCCACCGGGGCGATACGGTCGGCCGCCTCGGTCCCGCGCTCCCGCGCGGCACGGTCGTGCAGCTCCTCGGCCGTCTCCAGCGCGGTGCGCGCCTGCCGGTACCGGGCGCCCGGAACCTTGGTGTCCATGTGCCGTGCGTCGTCCATCAGGGCTCGCATGATGCCCAGTTCACCGGCCATGCGCTCACACAGAACCCGCGCGGCGTGTTCGCGGTTCTTCGCCTCGGCGATCATCTCGGCCCGATCCTGGTCCGTGGACGTGTCGACGATGCGCACGGCCGTGCCCGCGTACCTGCTCACGGTGCAGTAACCGACGCTCCACCCCTTGACGGTCCCTCGGTCGGTAAGCGTCGGGTACGCGATGAACGGTGCGCCGTTGACCGCCGCAAGAGCCTGCCGCGCGATCCACACGAGACGGAGCGCGTTCGTCTCCCCGATGCGGCGGTCAACACCCTGCGCCCCAATCCACGCGTTCGGACGGCGCGCAGCCTCGTAGCGCTCCTCGGCGTCCGCGAGGGACCACTCCGCGCGCTGCAACTCGGCCGCCGCCGCGGCCTCGGCCTCGGCCCACGCGAAAGCCTCGGCGACCGTGCGCGCGTCCGACTCGCACCCGTCGGCCAGCACGCGCGCACGCTCGGCGCAGTCCCGCGCACGGGCAGGGTCCGTGATCTCTGCGCCGTCCCACCAGTCACGCCGCGCAGAAATCTCAAGGTCGTACGCGGTCCGGGACCGGCGGGCGACACGAGCGAGTGCGGCCCGCACGCGCTTGCCCTCGGTCTCGTCGAGCCGCTCAACCGGCATCGCGTCATAAATGTTGGTCCGGTGCCGGACGGCCGTCACCGTGAGCTCGTACGCCTCGGCCGCGCGGTACGCGTGTCCCTCCGCCTCCTCGGCCCACTGACGCGCGGTCCGGCCGTCGCACGTCGCTACCGGGGCCGCAGGCTCGACCGCGGCCTCGGCCGCACGGACCGCCGCGCGCCGCGCCTCGGCCTCGGCCTCGGCCTCGGCCGGACCCTCCTCGGCCCGCTCGATAGCCTCCTCGGCCTCGGCCCACTCACCGCACAGCATGAGCTGTCCAGCGGCGTGAAGCTCCTCGGCGTCCGACATGATCAGTTCGCCGATGCGGACCGCCTCGGGGTCGACCGTGCGCGCCGCACCCGACCCGTACCGGGCGAGCATCGCGCACATGATCTCTCGGCACGCGCACAGCCATTCGCCGCACCTCATGCACTCGTCGTCGGCCGTCTCGCGCGCAGCCTCGGCCGCCTCTTTCGCAGCCTCGGCCGCCTCCTCGGCAGCGTCGAGGGACTCCCGCGCCGTCTCCCGCGCATCCTTCGCACGGTCGAAAGCGCGGTCCGCCTCGGTCTCGTACAGGGCACCGGTAGCGGCCTCGGCGTACTTCCGGCACTCATTGGCCGCACGCTGCGCCCGCTGAAAAGCGCGCTTGCACTCGACGACCGCCTCGGCCGCTCCCTTGGCGTCCGCCTCGGCCTGGTCCGCCTCGGCGTCCGCCTCGGCCCAGGTACGCGCGGCCTCGGCCGCCTCCTGCGCCGTCTCGGCCGAGTGCTGGAATCCACCCGCAGCGTCGGCGCACTTGCGCGCCTCGGCGAGTGCCTCCTCCGCCTTCTGTCCGGCCTTGACCGCGTCGAGTGCCGCACGGGCGGCAACGACACCGGCCTCCGCCTCGGCGCGCGTCTCGGCCGAGACGTCACCCACCGGAACCTTGACCTCCTCGACGACAGTCTCGACCGCCGCGCCCGGAAGCGACTCCATGCCGGACCGATACCAAGTGACCGTTTCGCGGTAACCGTGGCTCGCCGTTGCCCACTTGCCCGCGCGCCATGTGTAGCGGCCCGTACGGGAGTCGGACGGCGTCGCCACAACGAGCGTCCACGCGTCGGCCGTTGCGTCGCGCTCGACCATGACGCCCCACCCGCAACCGGTAGCGGCAGCGGCGAGCGCACCCAGGGTGCGGGGCGCACCGGCCAACAGAGCGTCAGCAACGGGCATCCGCACGGTGGTTGTCGAGGTCATGTGTTCGGGTTCCTTTCAGTCGGCCCGCCGCGGCCGACCGCGGCGACTGGCGCGGTTCCCACACTACCAACTTTCAACACAACTGCAAGTTGAGTTACAAGTGAACTTGCGAGTTGGCCCCCTCGCGCGACGGCCGGCACCTCCGCGGCCTCGGCCGAAACCGCCTCTGTGTACCCCGGGCGCCCCGGACCGGCCCACACTCGGCGTCCGATCGCATCCGAGGCGGATCACTCACACGGGGGCGCAATGCAGCCTGTACGGCCGTCTACCGCGCCGGACGGGTGTGCAGCGGCATTAGAGTCCGCACTCGCGCCCGAGCGTCGCCACGGGGCGCACAGCGGGTTTCGTCACCGGGTCCAGTCTGTGGAAAAGGGGTGCACCACTTGGCGGTTTCAGCGCTGACCAGGGAGAACAGTCCCCTCGGGTCCGAAACCGCCACGGGGTGCGCACGAGGCGGTAAGGGTTCAAACTTTGGTGGCGCTCCTTACTCGAACAGTCAAATGGAAACGGTTTCCAGTAAGGAGGGTGTCGGTGGTGCCATTTCCGCTGGTCAGCACCGAAACCGCCAAGTGGTGCACCTCCCCCCTTCTGTTCGATTTCCAAAGTGTGGAAAAGGGGTGCACGTTTTGGCGGTTACGGCGAGTCCCTTCGGGAGGGGTCCGAGGGCCGGAATGATTGAAAACGGCGGTTGACCTGCGGGAATGATGTTGTCCACAGGGGTGCACCGCTTGGCGGTTTGTAACCAAGATCCATCTCTCTACCCGCAGGCGAAGACAGTGATCCGCGAAGCGGATCACATAGGGGCGCGAAGCGGCCCCTATGGCAGGCAGCGTGAAACGCTGCCTCGTGATCGGCGAAGCCGATCACTGGTTGTAGCACGCGCAGCGTGCTACAGACCCGCGCGCGGG
>NZ_JACHEM010000033.1 GCF_014207445.1 Streptomyces candidus
TGGGACACGCAGCCCTGATCGCCTCCCTGGCCCCGATCCTGGGCCTCACCGTCCAGCAGGTCCACCGCGCCACCAAGGCCCGCACCACCCGGGCCGCCGCCCCGCGTCTCACCGCGGGGGACAGGTAGGGCGGGGATCAGTGAACACCTCCGACACTCCCGACACCTCCGCCTCCCGGCCGGCACCTGAAGCGGCCCCGGTACGCCCCGGCCGCAAGCTCGGCCCCATCGCCGACACTGTGGGCAGCCCGCACCGGGCGTGGCTGGAACCCACCCGCAGCAGCTACCTCACCAGCGGGCGCACCCTCAGCGACCTCAGCGCGCACGTTCATCTCGCCAAGTCGAAGCTGTCCGAACTGCTGCGCGGTGTCGGCCACTACCCCCGCTGGGAAGTGATCCACCGTCTCTCCACCGAGCTCCACCTTCCCACCTGGCCGCTGTACCGCCTGTGGAAAGGCGCGGCCCTCGACATCGGCAAGTCCCGCGACTGGGTCCAGTCCTCCACCGACGGCACCACCCTGGCCACCACCCACTCCGGCCCCCCGATGGAACACGGCGCCCTGCGCACCCTGCTCTGCAAAGACTACCGCCGCTACGCGCTCGCCTTCCTGCCCGACGACGCCTGTGAAGCCGCCGTCGAGGACGCCTTCGCGATCCTGTGGCTGTCCTTCACCGAAGCCCTCACCAGCCCCGACATCCGCCGCTACGCCTGGGGCGTTCTGCGCGCCACGGTGATGGCCAAGACCCCCCACCGGGACGGTCGGCCCGAACTCGAAGCAGCCGCGTTCGACACCGTCTTCGCGGTATCGCCCCGCACGAGTGAGGACGAAAGGCTCGCCCGGCTGCCCCTGCACACCGAACTGTTCATAGCCATCAGCAAGCTGCCCGACGCCCAGCTCGACATCACGGTGCTGCGCCACCTCTGCGGCTTCACCCCCGAACGGGCCTCCGACCTCCTCGGGGTCCCCCTCGCCACCGTCCTGTCCGGCGAGCGCCACGCAAAGCGCGCCCTGGAAGACGCCGCCATCCTGCCGCCCGCAACCGGAGGACCAGTCCTGTGACCACCCTCGAAGACCTCCTCGCCACCGCCCTGCTGGCACCCAGCCGCCCCGTGCCCCGCGACATCGTCCCCCTCCGCGACCCCGCCCCCGCCCACCAGCCCGCCCCGCCCGTCACCACACCCCCCGCACCGGACACCTCAGCCGCGGACGACCTGCGCGCCCTGTGCGAAACCCTCGTCACCCACACCCCCGCCACCGCCGTCTCCGCCTTCGTCACCGACCAGGTCCCCGAACCCCGCAGTGCCCTGATCCTGGCCTGCGTCCTGCAGCTCACCGACACCGACGACGGCGCCCGCTTCTGGTGGCAGTACGCCGCAGGAGCCGGCCAGCCCGCCGCCGCTTACTGCCTCTACCTCCACCACCTCTCCCTCGGCGAGCACGAAACCGCCCGCTGGTGGCACCGCCAGACCAACAACGTCCAACCCACCCCCACCACCTCCCACACCACCCTCCGCTGCAACAACCAGCCCACCGTCCTGCACCACGACGCCTCCCTCACCGCCATCCTGCGCATCCTGCGCGGCCTCGCCCGCCACGTCACCCGCCCCCGCTCCGCCGTCGTCACCGAGCTCATGGACTACATGCCCACCGCCGTCGCCATCGGCTACCTTCGCGAACCCGACATGGAACTCCCCCTCCCAGGGCCCGGCTTCGCCCGCAGAATCCGCACCCTCCTGGATGCCGCCGCCAGCCGGCCCGACAGCCCCAGCGACCTGCCCGCACGCCCCCACCCCCAACCGAAAACCCGCCCCGACAACACCTCCTGCCCCCCGCGGACACGACGACAGGTGGGAGAGACGGCCACCCGGTGACACGCGGTCCGCCCGCGCCCTGCCCGTTTCTCGATTCCGGCGGCTCGTCGTGTTGGGACGGTTACGGGCAGGGGCCGGCGGTCACGTACCGGAGTAACGTTTCTCCGGTGAACCTGTTGCCCCAAGTGGCCGAATAGCTGCGGGTTCTGGGATAGGGCTGCGGGCGGGCGGTCATGGTGCCGGGGTGATCAAGAACCTTGTCCGCGGTGTGGCCGCGCTCAGCCTGTCCCTGACTCCGCTTCTCGCTCCGGCGCCCGTACTGGCGGCAGAGCGGACCGAGACGACGACCCTGGCCGATGCGGTGCACCGCATCCCGGTCGCCGACGAACGCCGCGAGGGCTACACCCGTACTGCGTTCAAGCACTGGAATGCCGGTGCGGTGGCCTCCGGCGGGTGCAACACCCGCGCCGAGGTCCTGATCGCCGAGGCCGCCGAGGAACCCTCTGTCGGCCCGAACTGCACGATCTCCGGCGGTGAGTGGCTGTCGTACTACGACGGCCAGGAAGTCGAGGACGCCCGCAGGATCGACATCGACCACATGGTGCCCCTCGCCGAGGCCTGGGACTCCGGCGCCTCGACGTGGAGCGCAGCACGCCGCGAGGCCTACGCCAACGACCTCGGCGCCCCCGCCTCCCTGGTGGCGGTCACCGCCCGCTCCAACCGGTCGAAGGCGGACCAGGATCCCGCCCAGTGGCTGCCCCCGCTGCCCACCGCGCACTGCCGCTACCTCGCCGAGTGGACCTCCACCAAGCTGCGCTGGGACCTGGCCGCCGACCCCGCCGAACTCGACGCCCTCGCCGTCTTCGCGTCCGGCCAGTGCAAGGACACCCCCGTCATCTATACCGCCGTTCCGTAACCCACGGGTCGGCATGTGGGCGCGGGAGCCGCTCACCGCGGCGGCCACCGTGCTGCTGATGTGTGCGCTGGCTGCGTGCGGCGGCTCCGGCGGCACCGCACCCAACGACTCCGCCAACAGGGCCCCATCGGTGAGCAGGTACCCGGGCGTTTGTCCGCGCGTGCAGGCCATCGATCACCGGGGCGCACCCCGGGGGCACCCGAGAACACCCTCGCGTCCCTTCAGGCAGCTGCCCGTCACGGGGCGGACGTGGTGGGGGCGGACGTGCAGTTCACCAGGGACGGCACGCCGGTGCTCATGCATGACGAGACCGTCGACAGGATGACGCTTACGGGGCGGCGTATACACGCGGCATGGGAATCACTCGGCTGGCTTTCGCGTCCGCGCGCAGCGGGTGTGCTTGGGTGCTGATGACTTGAGTGCCGGTGTCGCGAGCAGCCTGCGCGAGCTTATGCAGCACACGGCGCACGACGTTCTCATCGATACCCTGCTGGTACGGGTTGTCGAGAAGCAGCAGGCCCGGAAAGGCGCATTCCTCGTCCAGGTCGTGATCAAGGAAGAGCGTCGCGTAGCTATAGGCGAGGAAGAACAGTACCTTCGCTTCGGCACCCAGGGCTTGGTCCCAGGGACGTGTACCGACGTAGAAGGTTAGGTCGGAATGTCGAATGGACACGTCGCGGTCCAACCACGCGTCTCCCCGGAACTCCTCCAGGAACTCGTTCATTCGATCCGCGAACGTCGAGCACCGCACCATGGGCGAGGCGCCTGTGTGCGGGGGTGGGGCAGGCTCGCTGCCGAGTTCGCTGACAACCTGCTGTGCGGCCCCGAGAGCCTCGCGCGCCTGGTCGCGGCGCTGGTAGATGGCTTCGATGGCCGGGAACGCCGTCAGCTTGTGCTCTAGCCGTGCGATTTGGGCGGCGAGTTCTTCCAGTGCGGCGACGAAAGGGGCGAGCTGTGCGGCTCGCTCGTCGTTGAGCTGCTGGGCGAGCTCGGCATGGTTGCCCTGGAACTCCTCTTGGAGGGAGCGGGCTGCGCCGAGGTCGGCCAGGGTGCGCGTGACGACATCGTCGAGGTCGGTCAGCTCCGACTTCAGCGACCTGATCTCAACCTGTGCCCGGCGCTGCCGCTGGTCGTCATCGACGGACTGGTAGCAGACATAGCAGGAATCAGGGGCGTGATATCGGGTCGGGTCGATGTCCTGCTCACATGCCGGGCACAGTCGGACCGGCAGGTTTCCGAAGATCCCGACGGACGCGCTCAGCCGTTCCATCCGGCCGATCTCGCCGCGCACGCTCTCAGCTGATCGGCTGTGTTCCTCGTGAAGCTGCTCCAGCGCGGCGACATTGTCTGTGGCCAGCTTCAGGTCTCGGGTGAGGCCGGCGTAGCGGGTGGTCAAGGTGCCGTCGTAGCCGGCGGGGGTGTCCGTTTCCGATCCTTCTTCGTGTGCAGGGGCGGTGTTCTGGATCTGCCTCGTCAGCTCTTGCCTGCGACGTCGCACAGCTTCGAGTGATGCCGTGACTGTGCGGCGTGCTTCGGCGACCTGCGCCATGGAGCGGGTCGGGGGCAGCTGCATGCTGTCGCAGATCGCTGAGACGGCCTGACCGGTGCTCTGCTGCACCTCTCGGTCGACTGCTTCGGCCTCGTTCAGGCTGCGTTTGGCTTGAGCAAGATCGAACTGGCCCTTCGCATCAGCAGCACGAGGCCGGACGAATCCCAAGAGCTGGCTGGTGACCGCACGCCGGACGTACTCGTGTTCCTTGTCCGCGAAACCGATCCAGGATTCTTCGGTGCGGTGGATGTGGCGCAGGGTGTTGCGGAACGAAAGAGGCGTTAGGCCTGGGGCAGTCGCCGGGTTGAGTCCGAGCGGGATGTGCACGTTCGGCCACCCGAGCACGTCGAGGATCCAGTCCGAGAATTCGGTGGCCGCAATGGCCTCGTTGTTGACGGTGACCTTGCCCATGGATCCGTAGGCCCAGGACCGGGATAGCTCATAGAGTTGGCCGTCGATCCTCAGCTCCGTCGTGACAGCGACATAGGCGTCGGCGACGGCAGCCCCCAGGGCCTTCGTCACGTTGTCGCGGTCGCCCAAGCAGTAGTCGATGACCCGCAAGGTCGTGGACTTGGAGCTGTTGCGAACGCCGTGGAGGATGTTGAGCATGCCGGAGGCGAACTCGTACTCATCGAATTCGCCGCCGTCACGGATGAGCCGCACCTTCGAGATGCGCAAGCCGCGCTCAAGGCTCGTGCCGTGGGTCATGGGCGAATCTCCCAATGGAATGGTGCGTCGCCGACCTCGTCTGGGAACAGGTCGTAGATGAGGTTCTTCAGGTCGGTCCCCGACATCGCAGCGAGGTTGCCCTGCATGGCTTCGCACCGACGGACCAGGGGTTGGAACTGCTCCATCTCAGCCAGGCGAGCCGCGGTTGCCTTTCCGGAGGGACGCAGTTTCACCCGCTCCGGGTTGTGGCTGACCGTGATGGTGACCAGGTCGCGGGCCGTGAGGAAGAACAGGAACTGTCGGTAGCGGTGATCCCATGGGCCGTACCGGTAGCGGACCATCGGGGCCTCAACCTCATGGGTGTCCGTTGCGACGAAGGCATGGCTCTGCCCTGCCGTTTCCGGGAGGAAAGCGTGTGCGCGCTCAAGAAACCCTGGGTACCGCAGGAAGAAGTCGAGCTTCGCGAATTTCGTTCGCCCTTCGATGTACGGGCCCGGGTTCTTGCCGCACAGGTGGATGAGCAGCAGGAGGCGGGAGGCGTGAAAGTCCACGGAGTCGTCCGGGTCCCAGGTCCTGTGCGGCGGTGGCACGACGTGGCTGCCGATCTTATGAGGCATCTTCGTACCTGTTCTGGCAGCGAGCAGTGATGTCGCTCAGAACTGCGAGCGCCTGGTGGAGAGGTACCTCGTTCGACGCGACTTCGGGCAGGCGGCTGAGAGCGAGGACGGTCTCCCTGTAGGCCGGTTCTCCTGCTCCGATCAGCCCGCCGCGTCTCTGTACGGCGGTGAGCTGGCAGATGGCGTAGATCTTGTCCGACAGGTCGGCAAGGCGCTGCTTCTCGATGCCCAGACTGCCGCGCTGGTGCCGGCGGAACGCGAGCAGGGCCTCATGCTGTCGATCCGCTTCTTCTGTCAGGACGCCTGCCGGCCGCAGCTTCTCCTGGAGCGTCATGAGCCGTTCCATTCCACCGTCGTGACGCTGCCCCGTGACTCGCTGGACTGCGTCCTGGAACAGGTCACGGAAGTCTTCAGCGGTGTGTCGCACGGGCCGCAGTTCCGCGGCCTTCCGGCCGATGTGAACCGAGACCAACCACTTCAGCACCTCATCCACCTCGGTGACCAAGGGTTCCTGGCCGAGGTAGCTCTTGACCATCGGGGTCAGGCGCCGTCGCGCTTCGTCCTCGACCTGCTCGCTCGTGCGAGCCTCGATTAGTACATCCAGGCGGTCGACGCACCAACCGACGTTTCGCAAATCAGGCAAGTTCAGCCCGTCGAGCTTGTCGATGACCTTCTGTCGCACTGCAGCGCTTACAGGCTCCCTTGTCCCGCCACGCTCACAGGCGAACTCATACAGATCGGCTGCCGGCATCTCGTTCACGATCAACGTGAACCGGGTGTCCTCAGGGAGCGGTTTCCCGATGAACAGCTTTCCGAGATAGCTCGTCTCAGGCGTCCGATTCTCACGGCTCTTCGTTGAGTCGGGCTGGCAGACCCGCGCAACACTATGGCTCTTGCCAGGCCCCTCGACCGTTTTGACCTGCCTGTAGACGGGCATGGTGCCGCGGTAGCAAAGGATGTCTTCCAGGTCTTCCAGGAGACCTCAGTCCAATGACCGTTGAACATGTCGAGGCAGTCAAGGAGTGTGACTGCATCCTGGTACAGAAAGCCGCGTCGGCTACGACGCCCCCCATCAGCAGGCGCAAGTGACACTGGCGCTCCTGCTCCGCAACTGGCCGGCCTCAACCGCTTCAACGGCACAGGTTTCTATTCGCACGGTGCCCCCCAACGACGCTGTGGAGAACGAAGTAGATCACCCCTCGGATACGGATCGCAACGGTCCGTCTGTGCCAGCATGTGCCTTGCTCACCTCCGGTCGTCCACTGGAGTCGAAGGACTACCAGGCGCTGGCCGACCGCTTCATCAAGGCATACGGGCTGGACAAGCAAGACCGCCGCAGCCGGGCGATGACGGCCTTTTTGCAGATGCAGTGGATTGAGCTGCTGCGTCACGCACATGTCGGCGGGTGCCGGACTCCTGCCCGGCACCCGCCACTGGTCAGCCGATCATGTTGCGCAGCGACGCGATGCAGAGGCCCGTGGAGGCAAGGCCCGCCAAGAGGGCTTCCGGTATGGACTGACGGGCGTAGAAGGTGAGAACGCCCACGACCACGCCGATGAAGGCAGCCATGAGCAGCACCAGCGCAGTGTGTATCGACAGGAACGGCTGCGGATCATCAGGGTCGGGAATGCGGGGGGTACGCGACGTCATGTCATTCCTTACGGAAAGAAGTACAGAGGACTCGGACACCGGTGTCGGTGTCAGTCCGCGGGGGAGAGCACCGCGCGGTCGGCTGTCTTCTCGCCGCCTCACCATGTGAGGGGGACGTCCCTGTGGAATCTCGGACCGGGCCCAGGGTGGCTTCGGCCGCTCGTCCAGGGTAGCCACTACCGGTGCGGGCCTTCCCCGGGGAGCCTGGTGATCAGTCATATGCGGTTCCTCCTGCAGTTGATGAAGTCGCAACAGGCGCAAACAGTGACCGCTCCGGTGTGCTTGCGTCTCGGCCTCCCGCACCGGCGGCCTCCTTCACCCTCTGGTGCGCGACGGCCGGGCCCGGACAGCAGGAAGAAGCTGAGAAATGTGCGTGCCCGGCTCGGGCCTTCTGCCTGCTGCAGAGTCTCGGCACCCGGAACGTCTGATCGAACTCTTTCCGCCGCGGGCTGACCGGTCGCATCCTGTCGGCCAGGGCCAGGCTCGGGCAGGGTGGGAGGGACCGCGAAGTGATCAAGGGGAGGGGGCACAGCGATGGCGTACGAGGACCGCACGTACCACGGCATCCAGGGAGCGGGCGGCGAGGAGGGCCAGTGGCAGCCAGCCCGCCTCCTGGTCGAGAAGCCCGAGGACGGACCCACCCGGCGCGAGAACGTCACCGTGCTGCGCGAGCTCAGGGCGAAGGACGAGGACGAGCTGGGTGGCTACGGCTGGGGCTACAACGGCGGCGGCACCACCCGCGCCGCCGCGGCGGTTCTCGCCGATGCCCTCGACCTCGGCACCCCGGAGAAGGCGGGCCTGTCCATGAGCGAGTGGCCGCAGGACGGCACTCTCATCGCGCTCCGCGAAGATTTCTGCATCGACTTCCTCTCGCAGTTCTGCGACGAATGGCGCCTCGGCCGCGCCGCCGTCCTGCGCTGGGCCCGCGGCTGGTACCTCCAGCGAGGCATCACCGAACTGCCCGCCGCCCTGCGCAATCTGCCGCCGCTCATGGACGGCAACATCTGACGTGGGCCGGCACACGACGAAGAAAATGAAGCCCAGGCAAGCCGTACCGCTGTCCGCCGACCGGCTCCACGACGGATGGCCAGGGCCCGACGGCACCCGAATCCGGCAGGCGCGAGCCAAGGACACCGAGGTCGCGAACATGCTGCTGGAAGCCGCCGGAGTACGGCTCGTCCCGGCCTTGCAGACGGCGATCGAGGACGGAACGGAGGGCGCCGCGCTGCTCGACGGCCTGGCCGGTACCCGGAAGACCTTGCAGCAGAGCTTCGCGCACAAGACGGCCGGACATACCGGAGCCGAGTCGATGAGCAGCACCAGCCTCACCCTGATCGCCGCCGACGACCAGGACCGGCCGGTCGGAGTCTTGTCCGTCACCGCCCCGGCCACCGTCATCGGCAAAGCGGTGGACGCCGGCTACCCCGGGGACAGAGCCCTGGCCCTGAGCCTGTTCATCGCGAAGATCCACGGCCTAGCCGTCGCCGAGGAGGCCCGTGGCCAGGGGATCGCCAGCGTACTGATGAAGCGGGCCTGGCAGGTCTACCACCAACTCGACTACTTCTTGTTGTACGGCTCGTACGAGACCCACCGTGACCTGGGCGCCTTCTACTCCCGGTGCGGCTACGCCGTCCATGCCCCCGGTGAGCCCGTGTCTCTCGACCGCATCGCCCTGCCCTTCAGCGTCGGCGTGGAAGAGAGCGAGCGCATCTTCGCCCGCTGGCGCCCCCGCCACTGACCGAGCAGCGCAGCGCAGCACGGCGCAGGACCCCAGCGACCCGCCCCGCGGAACGGCCGCGCGGTACGCAGGTACTGGAAGACCGAGCCGGAGATCAAGCGAGCCTGGGCGCAGACCCGGCAACAAGCCCGCCAGCGCGGCGTCACGTCCCACCTCGGCCGCGGAGCGGCCGGGGGCTGTCCGGCCGGTGGCCACTGTCCACAGGCCGGACGTCAGAGGCTCTCGGATCATGAAGAGGAAATATGCGCTCTGCAACCGGTTGCCTTCGCCGGAAACCACTCCCCGAGCCCAGCTCACTCCTGTTGGCAGGTCGTGGTGGGCTGACCCTTGCCCTTTTCCTCCGTTTGGCGTATCACGCGACCTTCCCCCCTCTGACTCGTTAGGGCGAGTTGAACAGGCCGGGTCAGGTCTGGGACAGGGAGCTGTGCTGTGGCTGTGAGCCGCACGAGAAAGAAGAAGAACCAGAAGCGAACCAACCCGGTGTGGGAGGGCCGCGCCGTCTGGTGCCTGGGAGAGGAAGGAGTCGCCGACGGGGGCCCCTCGCGCAGGAACATCGCGGTCGGGCACCGGGCAGCAGAAGCCGACCGGGTGTGGTTCAACCGGAACATCGGCGCCTCGGTGCGTGTTCGGGAGGCGCTGCGTGGTGAGTACGACCACCGCGCGTTCGGTTCCGAGCCCTTTATGCCGAATCAGAAGATCGCCGTGGTGGTGGTGCAAGTTGCACCTGGACGTCGCTCGCGAATCCCTTTCCAGGTGGTCACCACCCCGACCGCCAGCACACGAATCACTCCGCAGCAGTTGGAGGAAGTTCGGGCCGAGTGGGAGAGCAGCGGCCAGTCAGTACCCATGAATTCCAGCGGCGGCACGGTAGTTGACGTGCTGGCCATGTTCCGCCACACCATGGGTGCGGAACTTTCCAAGGGGTGATCGGCTCGGCTGATGAGCACGGCACCAGAACGTCTCACGACGGACTGCCGGGCCAATGCTCTGGCCGCACCCCCGACACCTCTGGGAGACAGCACCACGGACGACTACCAAATGGTGCCAGCCCTCCCGGAGGGCGTCGTGACCGCTGAACCCGTGGACGGCACATGGTGGGGTGCGAAGAGGCCGTCCATGACGCCGGTCCAGGAAAACCAGCGGACGGCTGCGCCTCTAGATGATCAAAGGAGATGAATTCGGGTGACCGCAGGAATGCCCCAGGCCCTCAGCAACGACGTACCACCTGACCCTGCAACGGAGACCGAGCGTCTCGGCCGCCTCTATCTGATTGGCACACGCCTGCTGATCACCTACGGACTTCTGCAGTGCACGGGGAAGACCCGCAAGGGCTCCCAGTGCAAGCTCACTGCTCACTATCCGTCCTCCCCGGACGCCGTACACGAGGGGATGGTCGCAGTCCAGCTCGCCAACGAGGGGTGGACGTACGCGCGCAAGGTGCGCCCGGAGTTCGCCCAGCGCCTCCTGGCGCAGAGATGCGAACAGCATGAGATGTCCGACTCCGACGATGCGGCCCTTCCGGATTGGGAGTCGTATGCGCCGCACCGCCACCCCGGACACCTGCTGGGCTTTCCCCGGCAGGCCGGCGCGGCGGTCCTGTCCGAGGAGGCCCGCGACGCCCAGGCCCGGGACAGTGATGCTGCCGCCTCATGGGCTCGTCCCGCAGCTCTTCCCTGCGATCCGATGCTTTTCGCCAGCGCCATGCGCGACATGCGTCTGTCCTGGCGGGCCCGGGGGGTTCTGGCGGAACTCGCCGCCGGGTATCTGCCCGGCTGCGCCCCCACAACGAGCGACCTCACCCGCCTGACCCGCCAGGAGCGCGGCAACGCGGAAGGCCGCGATGCCTTTCGCAAGGCGGTCACCGAACTGCGCACGTACGGGTACCTGCTTTTCGACCGTACGACCGCGTCCGGAGTAGGGGAGCGCCTGATCGTCGATCTCACCCCCGCACATGAGGCTGCCCTCACCTTTGACGCTGCTCCGGCAGGCTCCGCTCCGCAGGACGCGGTGCCTGCCGCGTTCGGTTCGTACCGCAACCGCATCAGCGGCGATCTCACGTTCCTCGCCGGATCGATCAGCCGTAAGGCGCCGGAAGACTACGGCGGCTGACGGCTGACAGATTTCAGGGCCTGCCCCTCGGCAAGGCCGCCCTCGCTCCTCGGAGGGTTGGCTTCGAGGTCAGTGTGCAGGTTCTCGGCGCGGCCGGTGACGCCATCGCTTCCCGCGTCCTTGACCAGCAGTCCGACGGTGTAAAAGAGGAGGGAGCTGGCCGAGGCCGCTGAGACTGCCGAGCGCCGCCCTGCCGCACCGGAACGCCGCGCAGGGGCGCCCCAGCAGTGCCCCGCAGCCTGGAGACTGGTGCTCCGCCGGGATGACCGCGCTGCCGGGGGAGGGCAGCGGCACCCCGCATGAGCCGCGGCAGGCCGCCATCGACGCGCTGCCCACCTGTCCCACCCCGCCCGGCAAGCTCCCGCTCGCGCAGGGCACCGTCCGCAGGCTCCTGCGGATGGCTTACGAGAAATTAGCTCCGCTGCGCCCCCGACTTGTGCCGCGGGCACCGTGTGTCGGCAACTTCGACTGGATGTGCACACCAACGCTTTGGCATCGTTGCAGGATCCGGGTCCAAGTCCAGGGGGGCCATGCAGAGCGGTCGGGACAGCAACTGGAGCCTGTCGGCGAGTTTTTCTTCGCCCTGAGCTCGGGCAAGGGCTGCCAAGGCTCTCAAGAACGCCGGGTGGGCCTCGACGTACCACTGGCTGTACTCGTCACCGTTGATGTACCCCGGGGCGGGGGTCAGCCGGCAAGCCTCATCAAGAACTGCAGCCAGAGCCGTTGTCTCGACCGACATGGTCTTCGTGCCTCCTCAGTGCGTCTCAGGCGCGGCAGTCCACCTTGATGCGCCCACACCGGCAACGAACCAGACCATCTATGGGTGCGACCCGATGCCACAACAGGCGGGCAGAACCCCCAGGCTTCTAGCCAGCTGCGCGCACGGCCCTCAGCGGCTGACTCTGGCGCTTGGGCGGTGCAGTCTCGTACCGGGGCACGGCGATCTCCGGCAGTTCCTCGGCCGCGATGCGCTCGGCTGCGTCTTCGATCGCGTCTTCCAGTTCTTCCTGGGAGGCGTAGGAGGCGATGTAGGGGTGGAGGTAGTAGGTCCGGTACTTGCGGTCTTTGGGCCGCAGGACGAGGTTGCGGCTCTCCAGTAGTCCCATGGCGGTGTTCGCGGAGTTCCGTGACAGGCCCACGCGGGCCGCCAGCTCGGCCTGGGAGGCGTTCACCTCCCCGCCGGGCTCCTGGCGCTCGATGAGGGCGCTCAGCAGCTCCATCGCGGCTTTGGTGAGGTCCAGCCGGTACAGCATTCCGAAACCGGCGCTTGCCTGGATCAGCATGTCAGGATGCCCGTCCCTTCGTGTGGTCCCCGTCGTCTGCCCCAAGCTCCAGCTGCACGCTGCGCGGCGGCCGCGGAGCGTTCAGGGCGGGGAAGACCTCTTCGGGCAGTTTGCCGTCCGCGTCACGCAGGGCGTCCAGAATCTCGCGTTGCCGGTCTCCGTTGCCCTCGAAGCCGAGCATCGGGTTCACGAAGATCAGCCCCGTGTCCACCCGCTGGATCATGTGCCACTCCTCCAGGCGCCCGATTGCCCGGGTCACGTTGGACCGCTCCACGCCCAGCTTCTCAGCGATCTTCTTGTGCGTGGCCTTGAGCCAGCCCTCGCGCTGGCGGCCGATGCACCACAGCAGGACTGCGGACTGGATCGGCGACATTCCGTGCTGGGCGATGAGCACGGCCAGGACGTCGGAGAGGAAGTCGTTGGAGACCACGCTGTACCCGGAGCGCCCGTACATGTTGTGCGGCGCGCGGTAGGTGTACCGGACGCTGACGTCCATCTGCTGCACCGGCCGGTTGCGCGTCGGCGGTGTGACGCCCTTGCCCAGCCGGGAGGAAAGGGTCTCGCGGAAGGCGCTGTCGTCACCGGGCGGTACGGCGACGACTGGGCCCTTACCGCGTCCGGCGGTCGGGCGCTTGGGCTGGCGGGGCATCGACGGTGAGTCCTGTCCTCGGTCTGCTGGGTCCGGGCCGGACAATAACAGTCGTTCAAGCCTGGTTGGCAGATTTGTACATGCTGGCGTGGCGCTCTGGTGTCGGTGCCGACACACCGAGTGCGACGGGTCTCCGCCGAAAACCTGGTCTCACCAGCAACGTTCCACCTTTGTGCAAGCAGGGTTGGCACATAGGGGTGTCGAGGTGGCACCACGGACACATTTCTGCAGGTCAATGTGTCAGCGCCGACACATCCCCTCCGGCAAAACACCAGGTCAGAGCACACATCCCGCAGCTCCCCTCTTTTCCTTAAGACGCACGCGCGCGAGGGCACACTGCGGGCAGCGGAACCGAGGGCTCGAACCCGCCCGCAGACCTGGCCCCGTCGTGGCACAGGCGGCTTCGCGTGCGAGCCGGTGACCATCACCCGGTAGGGGACGGCATCATCGGCTCTGAGTCTCGCGTTGGCGCGGGATGGGACGAGACAAGCACCAGCAGGAGTGGCCGGCCCCGGTGTCCGGTTCCGCGGTACGGCCTGGCGGCCGTCCCGCTCCTGTATCTCCGCACACCGCACGGCACCTGGCCCTTTCGTGCAGCTTCCGTTCTTTGGCTGGACGAGTCACAGGGGCTGGGAAGCGGCCGGCGAAGGTGCACGCCCAAAGGACGGCATCGCTCCTCGGGAGTCTTGCTTCGGGCGGCAGCCTGAGCACATGGTCTACTGTCTGCTCACCGACGACGACCTGACGAGCCGACTACGCTCCGACCCGCAGGCTGTACCGGCGGCCGTAGAAGAGCTGCTGCGCTGGATCCCCCACAAGCACGGTGTGGGACAAGCCCGCATCGCCACCGAGGACGTCGAGGTAGGAGGCGTCCTGATTCGCCGCGGTGAGGCCGTCTACGTTTCCTACGTGGCAGCGAACTGGGACGAACGGTGCTACCCCGGACCGCACCGGATCGACATCGACCGCGAAGGCCCGCCCCAGCTGGCCTTCGGCCATGGCCCTCACCATTGCCTGGCACCACTGCTGGCGCGCATGGGAGCCGAACTGCTGCTCACCACCCGCCTCCCCGACCTGCGGCTGGCCACCGACCCGGAAGACGTTCTCTGGCAGAAAGACGTACTCATCCGAGGACCGATAGCACTACCGGTCACCTGGTAAAGGGATACACGAAGTGGTTGCCCAGCGGGCAGATCACGTCCGGAATCAACACAGCGGTCAACCACCGCTTCTGACGCCAGGACGTGCCTGTGTTCGGCAGCTGTCCGCGCGCGGCGGCAGGGCCTTTGCGTGACCGGGCCACCTGAGGTGGACCGCTCATGGGTGCGGCCATGCCATGGCTGTGTACCGGGGGCGGTGGGGAGCGAACGCCGGTCACGGGGCGTGATGCTCCGAGCAGCCATGCTTTTCGGTGGCCTTTGAATCGCAGTTGCTCTCTGTGCGACTCAAAGGCCACCGCCGCGTTCAGTCGACGTCCCGTGCTAGGGACGCTGCAATCTTGGTGCCGGCCGATTGAGCAGGTACCTACTTGCGATCACAGTCCACACCCGCAAAGGTTCCGGCAGTCAACACACCGCCGTCGCACTCGAAGCCGATGTCGAACGGGCTCAGGTTCACCGTGACAGTGGCGGTGACGAGGTAATTCTGAACGCCGCCCACGTTGCACTCGGTCGCATTGATCGTCCTGTTGAAGCTGTCGTAAATTCCGGCCTGGCAGTCGACTAGGGGCTGCGCGGCATGTGCGGGAGAGGCGGCGACGAAGCCTGAGGCCGAGGCGGCGAACAAGACAGCCGCGGCCGCGAGGCGTCCGGGAAGGTATACAGATTTCTTTGTCCGGGGAGGAACCCCGCAGGGTCAACAGGGCTCCGCCAACATCCCCCCGGCCCGCTGCCCGCACAAGGCGCCCTGATACCCCCGGGACGACAGAGACCACCCGAGCCACACGAGGCGAAGCGCAGAGGGCGCACATGGCTGGATAACGACAACAATCTTTGCCCAAAACACGACACATCCTAATGACCGACTACAAATAGCCACCCAGGATCCGCCCCGCAACCGCTCCGGATACGGGCCGTACCTGCCGATCGGCAGATACGGCTCGATGAAGTTCCACTGTGCATGGGTAAGTTGCCTGCGCGTCACGACCACAGTCCTACCGCCTTCCACCCCGCAAAGAGGACAGAAGGCAGAATCTGATCACGACTTCACACATGCCCTAGTACCAGGGGCGGGCATCATGCGTGGGGAGCGGACGCAGTCCCGGCCAGCGTGCGAGCAGGCGGCCGGCCAGGTCGGAGCTGAGGCGGCCGACGGCGTGCAGGTGATCGTGGTCGCGGGTCATGTCGGCGACCACGTCCAGGCGGTGGACGAGCCGCTCACGGGCGGAGACGTAGCCCCACTCGAAGTCCTCGGCGGGCACCCGGGCGAGCTGGTCGACCGTCCCGCGGTGGGCCCGCTCGACGAGCGCGTCGCCCTGGATCAGCCAGCCTGCGCACGCGTCGGCGAGGTCACCCGGCACGTCCTTACCGGTGAGGCCGCGCCAGGTGGTCCGGTAGACGTCCTCGGCCTCCCTGAGCGGGGCCGCGGTGACCGACATGGCACACCAGCAGGTGGGGAAGCCGATGCGGAAGTAGGCGAGTTCGATCAGGCCGTTGCCGAGCGAGGCCCGCTCGAAGTCGACGAAGCGGACGCCGTCGGCGGTGCGCAGATCATTGCCGGGGCAGGGGTCGCCGTGCAGCAGCGCATGGTGCGGGGTGGGGTCCAACCGCTCCAGGAGACCGGCGAGTTCATTGGGAACCGTGGACGGCATGGGCACGTCGAGCGCCCTGGCCAGGGTGAGGAAGGACTCCGCGTCGGTGGCCGTGGGCCCCGACCAGACCGGTAGTGCGCCCGCGTCGGCGGGCCCGGTCAGGGCGTGCAGCCGGGCGAGCGACTCGGCGTACCCCGGCATCCAGTCGTCCGCCTTGCCGAGGTCATCCAAGTGCTCGAGGACTATTACCCGCGAAGACAGGTCCGTGGCGAGCACCGCGGGGGCCACGGCGGGCCCGGAGGCCCTCCCCGCCAGGCGCAGCCCGGCGACCTCCCGCGCGAAGCGCGTGTTCGCGTCGGCGCCCGTGTCCCCGCCGTCGGTGATCTGTTTGACGATCACCAGCCGCCGGTCGGCCAGCCGCACCCGCCACACCCGTGACCGCGGACTGCTGTCCAGGAGTTTGGTCAGCTTGGGTGTGCCCACGGTGGAGAGCAGCGCCTCATTGAACGGAGCGCGGTTCAGCATGCCGACGAGCGTAGCCGTAGCTTCGCACGCGCGAGCGCCCTGGCAACCGACCACTGAGCGCGGGCCCAGAAGACCGGCACGGACCGCCAAGTCCAGGTCACCGCCATCTACGGGCTGGCGCTGCACAACGACGAGCGGTGCGTGGCAGCAGCGCACCGCCTGCCCCCAGCGCCACCCGGCACACCACACGAGTACGAACTCGACGCAGTGTGGCGATACGAGTGGCGTCGCGACGGTCGCTGACATCACCCCCGAAGCACGCGGGGAATACCGCACCTTGCGAATGACGCTCCCCGCCAACTGGCGCCTCCACCTGGAGCCCGGCCCGCCGCGAGGCCTACGCCAACGACCTCGGCGCCCCCGCCACCCTCGTGGGCGTCACCGCCCGCACCAACCGGTCCAAGGCGGACCAGGACCCCGCCCAGTGGCTGCCCCCGCTGCCCACCGCGCACTGCCGCTACCTCGCCGAGTGGACCTCCACCAAGCTGCGCTGGGACCTGGCCGCCGACCCCGCCGAACTCGACGCCATCGGCGTCTTCGCGTCCGGCCAGTGCAAGGACACCCCCGTCATCTACACCGCCGTCCCGTAAGCACGCAGGCACGTGGCCCGGCCGCATGAGGCTGGCCGCCCAACGGGCGGTTAGCAGCGGGGGAGCCACCGGTTGTGACCTACCGCCCCGGGGCCCGCTTCGGGACCCGGGGCGCCGCCGGGTACGGGCCGCAGTCACGGTCAGCCGCGCGAGTCCTCAGGGTGCGCGGGCTGGTGCAATGTCCAGGACTCACCGGTACAGCCCGTGGGCAGGGGAGGGAGGCGGTGCCCCTTCACATCGGTGCTCCAGTGGTGTTCACCGCCGCACTCGCACGCGTAGATACCGCTGGCGGGCACGATCTCACCAGGATGCCAAGACCTCTTGGCTCACTCATGATCTCTGTCTACGACATGGCCGCCCACGGCGCGACCCCACCAGCCTCCCCCTCCAGGGGTGGCGTTGCCGCACGAGATCGTCCCGGTACGCCGCCGGCGCCACGAGCTGCGCGTTGCCCGGGTTGTCACTGCGGCCGACACCACGGTGCACGGCGCAGCGGCTATGAGTCCTGACCGGTAGTCACCCGTACGCGGCTATACGGCTCCTCGCCCGGCTGCGGGTAAGCGGGTGTGACCCTATGGTCGTGAGTGCGCGTTCCCGACAGGACGAAGCACCGGTGGTCCCGCGTTTCCCGGTACGTACGCGGGGCCACCCCTCACCTCTCCCCGGCGAACCGGCCCTCCCCGCACCACCCCGTGCCGATGGAGTGGGCAGATGGAACGTTCGGTGACCAAGTGGTCTTCGACGCCAACGTGCCCCGGTCCGTTCGGCTTGGGGCCCGGTACAGCCAGCTCCCCGGGCCGCCATTACCCTCATGACCCGCCGCCCGCCCACGGGCAAGATGTCCCCCGCTCTGGACCTTGCCAGCTAAGTCACATGGCCTTGCGGCCGGCGACGTCCCCGCCGGGGTCATCCGCGAGCACGATGGACACACTGACCCGCTTGCCCACGGGCTCCCGCTGGATCGTGAAGCTCTGGCAGACAGCCATCACGATCTCCAGGCCATGCTGACCGACCCGCATCGGGTCCGGAGGCAGCACCAACGGAAGAGCGGTGCTGCTGTCCCACACGGTGACCTGGACGGCTCCGTCCTCGACCTCCAAGATCAGCAGACATGGCCCGGGCGCGTACTTGCGGGCATTGGTCACCAGCTCGCTCACCGCGAGCTGGACCATGCCCATCGCCCGATTCGACACCGGCAGCCCATGCTCGGCCTGCACAGACGTGAGGAAGGTGCGAACCAAGTTCCGGGCTTCAGCGATGTCTTCGCTGCCCTCGAACACGGCGGAGACAGCGACCGGAGGGTCCACGAGCAGCTCGTGTCCCTCATCCCGCCCATGCAGGTCCATGACATCCGCCTTTTGGCCAAAGCGTTGATGCGACCCAACCCGCTTACCCCGGAGATATGAGCGCACTCCTTCCGCGTCGCACTCCTGGAAAGTTACACAGCGTTGCCGGGAAACAACCGAGAGGGGAACAACTGCCCAGCTCGTCCTACCTTCCAAGCGTGGGTTTGAGCCGGTCATTCGTAGGATCGGCGGACCCAGGGGTCGTGGGTATGGCTGTGAGTGGACGTTAAGTCCGAACTTCCTCGGTTCGTGATCGCTCGATCGTGGTAATGATCGCTGCACAGGCCGCCGACTGGGCATGTCCATGTTGAGATGCGGAGCATGGAGAGAGAGCCGTACCTCAGCGACTTGTCGGACGAGCAGTGGGCGTTGATCGAACCGATGATCACAGCCTGGAAGCTGAACCGGGTGGCCCGTTCGGCGACTGGAGATCCCGGCTCCTGTGACCTGCGGGAGATCGTGAACGCGATCTTCTACCAGAACCGGACGGGCTGCCAGTGGCGCCTACTCCCGCATTTACCGGCCTGGTCGGCGGTGTACTACTACTTCGGTCTGTGGCGCGAGGACGGGCTTGACCAGCGGATTCAGGAACTCCTGCGCTGTCAGGTGCGGGAGAGGGCCCGGCGATTAGAGGACCCGTCCCTCGTGATCATCGACACCCAGTCCGTTCGCGCGGCCGCCGGTGTTCCCAGGACCACGACGGGGCTGGACGCCAACAAGAAGGTCTAGGGCCGCAAGCGGGGACTGGCCGTGGATGTTCTGGGGCTGATCATCGGTGTCGTTGTGCTGGCCGCCTCCACCCACGACAACGCCGCAGGCACGACCCTGCTCGACCAGGCTGCCGAGCGGTGCGGGAACCGGCTGGAGAAGGCCCTGGTCGACCAAGGCTTCAAGGAGCAGGTCCTCATTCACGGCGCCCTGTTGGGCATCGACGTCGAGGTGGTCCGCCGCAACCGAGAAGACCACCGTCAAGGCTTCGTCCCGCAGCCGAAAAGGTGGATCGTGGAGCAGGTCAACGGCACGTTGATGCTGCACCGCCGCCTGGCCCGCGAGTACGACCACCGGCCCGACACCTCCACCTCGCGCGTCTACTGGGCCTCTATCGCGAACATGACCCGGCGTCTCACCACACCGAGTCCGGCCTGGCGCGACACCCTCGGGCTGGCCGCGTGAACATCACCGAGCTCCTGGCCGGCATCCAGGTCCAGCAAGACGAGTGCACAGCTCGGGCCGTTGAACTGCGCGGGCAAATCGCGCACTTGACCGCCTCCTTGGCCGAGTCCGAAGCACGCCTCGCGGACCTGGCCACCGCCCAGAAGGTAGTCGCCGATCTCGCACCGGCTGGAGACGAGCCAGAACCGCCCGAGACAAACACCGCCTACCAGGCCATCGTGAGCGCCTTCAACCAGCACCCCGACCAGGAGTACCGAGCCCGTGAGCTGCACGAAATCCTCGGCATGCCCACCGATGAGGCATCAGTCAACGTCACCCGTGCTCGTCTCGGGCGCCTCGTCCGCCAAGGCTTCCTGACCCAACCCGGACGAGGCCGCTACCAGAAACGGACTTAACGCCCACTGAGCTTGTCGCCGTTGGATGGCTCGAAGAACTTGGCCGCCCGGAGGCCCTGCGGAGCCGTTGCGCAGCTCCTGGCCGCCGCCCGCCCACCACCACGGCCGACGTGCCGGTGCACCATGGGCTGCACGACCCGCACCGCCCGTTTTGCCCCTGCCGCCGCCCAGCGTCCGCACTGGCCTGACCGGTCACCGGGAGCGGCGGAGCGCGTTGTCGGCACTGTTCCTGCACGCCCTCCGTCGTCCTCGGGGCGAAGAATCGTTGCTTGGACGCAGCCATGCGGGTCCGGTCCCGGTGGCCGAGCGGGTTTTCGGTGCGGAGAGCGAGCGTCGCCGCCCCCGGCGCTCTGGGCCTTCGCGCCGCCGTGGGACGGGTTGCGTCTCTCAGACACCGCCCGCCTGCTGGTCAGCCGCGTCCCGCTTGAGGCCGCGACGGCGGTACACACCACGTCCTGAGCGCCACACCGGGGACGGTCGGAACGCCGTCGGCCGGGCTGGCCGCGCCAGGTGGGTGCTTCGCTACCTCCGGGGCCTCAGGCCTTTTTCGGTGGGCGGCCGCCCACCGATTTTGGTCAGCAGTTCGGTGCACAGTTCGTACAGCTTGATGTTCCGGTTCTGTGACGCCTTGCGCAGGACGGTGAAGGCTTCCTCGTCAGTGCAGTGCTGCTGGCCCATGATCACGCCGATGGCCTGGTCGATGACCGCTCTGGTTACCAGAGCCGTCTGCAGGTCTTCGGCGAACTCCTGCGCGTCGGCGATCCGTTGCGCGAGCGCAAGCGCACCGGTGGCCTGTGCGGCCAGATCGCGGAGCAGGGCCATGTCGGCGTCGGCGAACGCGTCCTTCTTCGCGGAGTACAGGTTCAGCGCGCCGGCGGTGTGGGTATGCGCGGCGATCGGCAGAGACAGCGAAGCGTACGTGCCACTGGCCAAGGCGTACGCCGGGTAGTCGCCCCACCGCACTTCGGACGACATGTCTGGAATACTGATCTCCTGGCCGGTGCGCAGTGCGGTGAGGCAGGGACCGTCGTTCTGGCCGTACTGCTTCTCATCCAGGTACGGCGCACTGGTTCCCGCGCTGGCGACGGTCAGGGGGCGCCCTTTGCGTTCCAGGGTGATACCACAGCCGTCCGAAATGGGGGTCCGCGCGGCGGCGGTCTCTGCGAGGGTGAGGAGGAACGCCTCCAGACTGTCGGTCTCCAGCAGGACATCCATCAGGTCCGGCCGCTGCGGGTCGTGTGTCATGTCCGTCCAAACCGGGCGCCACAGGGCCCCCTTCGGGAATGAGAGGCCCGCGGTAGCGCACTATCGCGGAGTCCGTCTGCTTGAGGCAAGCCTGCCACCCGCCGTCCCTTGGCAGTGCCGGGGATCGGGTTGGAGTCGGTTGCCAGCTCTGACGGGCCGGCTCATGCGTCGGGGGCCTGCAGTTCACATCGAGGGAGGGTCCCTCGCTGCAGTTCGTAGGGCAGGGCCCTTGCATGCTGGCGAAGGCGAGGGTCGAGTCCAGGGGGCGGCATTGTTGCCGACGCTCGTCTCGTTCACCGCGGCCGTGGGCAGCAAACGCGGATCGCCGCCGAACCGGGAGCGCCGCCGACGCTGTCCTGACGTCCGCCGAGCGCCACGGCCCCTGCACACGCGCAGCACGACGTCGGTCGGCGCCTCACCGCCGGGCGGCCGGTAGGTCCACTCACCCAGCAGGACATGACGGGCGGTCTCCTCGGGGCCCGTGCGTGTATCGCGGCCTGGCGGATGCAGCCCGAAGACGCTTACCTCCCTGCCCCGCAGCCGCTCTCCACCAGCGGGACGATCGAGGGGTGTGAGAACTTCGCACCGTCCACAGAACATCGGCCGCCGTGCGACAGTTCTGCGGGTTGGCGAGTCCGCCGTATGCCCGTGAGGTGAGCATGTTGTCCGCTGTCTCCCCGGGCCCGAGCAGTACCGGCACCGCGAGCGAGGCTGTTTTCCCCTCGCCCGGCTGCGTCCGCAGCGCCCTGCCTACCGCTTGGAGCAGGTCGGGCATCGAGCCGCGCACGTCCGACCAGTACACGGAGTCGTATTTTTTGGTGCCGGTTCCGCCAAAGCGACGGCCACGGGATTCGGGCGATCGTTCAGAGGGAACCCGAACAACAGCCGTCCGACCGAGCAATGTTGCTCGGCACTGTCCACTGCAAGGGAGTACCAGAGCAATGGATTCACTCACGTTGATCACGGGTGAGGGGCAACAGGTGGGAAAGGGAGAGGAGTTTGCTCCGCTGGCTGTTATGGCCCGAGCCGGCGGCGAACCGGCCGGAGGCCAGATGGTGAGTTTCTACGTGGACGACCCCCAAGGAACCGGCACCGATTTCCAGGGCGGTTCTCCCGTCATGATCACCACGTCCTCGAACGGCACGGGCAGCACGGACGTGGCGCTCGTCGCCGGTGCGTCCCCGGGCACCGTCCAGATCAAGGTCATCGCGGACGGAGCACACACTGATTTCCCTCTGGAGATCGTGTAGAGCCGTCAACCAGGGCGCGGGTGAGCGACGGATTCACGGGCAGGCTCATCGATCGCCGGAAGGACCTCGCGTCCGCTCGGCCTCGTTGACGAGGTGGATCCGACGCGCCGAGGCCGAGGAACGCAACGAGCCGGGCCCGGCCGCCGCCGATGCGCCCGCGCGGGTGACGGCCTGAACAGTCACCGACGCCGAGTTGGCCGGGGCATACCGGGACGACGGCGGGTGAGTACCGTCTCGCTCCGGGACACGGGCCGCTTCACTTGTGCCGTCCGTGCCGTCCGCTGACGGCACCACCGGCTCGACGGCGCGCTGGCCACTGGGGCACGCCTGCCGTGGCCACCGCGAAGACGCCCGATTCCAGATGGACTGTGCCCGGGCCGAACGCCTTCGGCAGGTCCGAGAGGACTTCGAGCGGACCAGCCACGTCGTGCCGACCGTGAGGCAGATCGACCAACGGGGAGGTTGCCAGTGAAGTTGCACTGCGCGAGTTCTGATCGAACACGTGAGCGGCAAGTTTGGTGCAACGTCAGTGTGAATTGCTTGTCTCTCTTCACCTGTAAGGGAATTCATGCGTCATCGTGTGCTGGCTCTGGTCGCCGCAACGATCAGCCTCTTTCTGTTCTCATGTCGTCGGTCTCGTTCATAGCTGCTCGTTGCACGCTTACTCCGGCACAGGGGCGCCGCAGCACCTTGGTGATGGTGGCTGCTGGCCGCAGTCGGCGCGGCAGGCGCCCAGTGCGATCAGCGTGCTACGAGTCTGTAACGTTGTCCGACTGCGAGCGCAAGATGCGCCTACCCTTAACCCCAGCGGATCCGCAGCCGTTGAGAAGGACATGGACCAGGATGCTGAGCAGGATGAGCGCGAGGTTGTAGCCCTGCCTTCGGTGTCAGCCGTCACGCCACATCCGTCCGCCGTCGTTACTTCAGGGGAGACGCACTGACCGGCGCAAGCGCTCCCAAGCCCACGGTGCTCTCGGCCTTGCCGTTCTGCGTCATGGCAACCGTAGCCGCGGTGGACGTCACGGCTGGCCCTGACGTTGGATTCCTCCCACTGGTCTCGCTCGGGCCGGCGTTCGCCAGCCTCATCGGGGGATGGCGCCGCACCGCAATCATCGGGGCACTGGCCCTCGCCCTGTGTGCCGTACTCGGGTTGTATGACGGGCTGTTCGACAGCCGACGTGGCTTCACCGCCATGGCTTCTGTTGCCGGAGTGACGGCGGCCGGTCTGGCAGCCGCCGCGATGCGCCAGCGCCGCGAAGCCGAGCTCGCGAACATCCGGACTATCGCCGAGGTTGCACAGCGGGTCCTGCTCAGACCAGCCCCACGCCGCGCCGGAAGCCTGTCGATCGCCGTCTCGTACACCTCCGCGACCGCCGAAGCGCATATCGGAGGCGACCTGTACGAAGTCGTCAGGTCACCAGCCGGTGTACGAGTCCTCCTCGGAGATGTCCAGGGCAAGGGCCTGGAAGCGGTGGAGACCGCAGCCGCGGTCCTGGGCGCCTTCAGGGAAGCGGCTCACGACGCGCCTGATCTGGCGGCCATCGGTATCCGACTGGAGCGGGCCGTACAGCGCGAGGGGAACGGTGAAAAGTTCGTGACCGCTGTCCTGGCCGAAGTAGGAACAGAGCACACCGCGACCCTCCTGAACTTCGGACACCCACCGCCCCTGATCACCCGCCCCGACGGGTCCTGGGAGTTCGCCGAGCCGCCCTCGTACGCTCCCCCGCTGGGGCTCAGTGACCAAGCTCCCGATCCCGCAGAACCCTTCGACGTTCCCCTGCCACCCGGCAGCCAGCTGTTCTTGTACACAGACGGAGTGACGGAGGCTCGGAACAACGACGGCCATTTCTACCCCCTTCATGAGAGGACCGCACTGCTCAAGGCCGACGAACCTGACGCCGCCCTTGACGCTGTGCGAGCCGACCTTCTCCGGTACACCCGAGGTCCCCTCCACGACGACGCAGCCATGCTCCTGCTGCGCTACGACGATCTACCTCACGCCAGCTGAGCGTAGAGTGTCGTCCTCGCTTGTTGTAGAGCCACATGTACGCCGGGACGTCGTCTTCCGGCTGCCACGGGCCCGCCGCGTGGCTCGGCCACATGCGCGTACCGGATCATGATGTTCCTGATGCGGGCGTCGTGCCCCGGCGCACCCCAGTCCGGCGGGAAAATCCGTTGTTGCCGCATCCGCCGACGGTCATGTTCGGGGCGAAAGGGGCGGCGGTCAGCCCCTTTCGCCCCGAAACGCGAAGTGGGCGGGCCATGCTCGCTCCTTAGGTCAGTAAGTCCGGGACCGGGGGTAGCCGGGGTAGATGTAGCCGGCGCCCCAGAACGGCGGCAGCTGGTAGTAGTCGTAAACGCGGCCGTAGTAGTCGGGCTCCTCGACAAGGTTGGGATCGTATGCGGGAGCGCCTTCCACCTGTTCACGAGACTGGCCGATGTATACGTGGTCGTCCGTGATTTCTGTGACGGCGTCGACCGGGATGAACGTTTTTTTCTCCCCGATGCCCAGGAAGCCTCCGTGTTCCACGAGCAAGAAGCGGACCTTGCTCTCTTCCTCATCAATGAGGAGATCGCCGACCTTGCCCAGTTCATCGCCGGCCCGGTTGGTCACCTTTCGTCCGCGGACGTCTTCGTCCACGGACGCCACCGCCTGATCGGACTCGCTGATCTTGCTGAGAACCGGAATCTTGTCCGCAGCCATGGGTGAACACTCCCTTGATTTTTCTTCCGCTGTGGTTGGCTCTCTGCGTCACCTACCCGCGGCACCGCCCCCGTACCAGGCAATCATGTGTGGCGCCGGGAGGTGACTTGATCACAGAGGGTACGGCCAGCTGGGCGGTGCGTGGGGGGCGTCGGAACGGCGCGTCAGCAGGTTGCCGACCGGAAGAATCACGAATCACGGCGGACGGGATCGCCCGCACATCCCGGGAGCTTGACCAGCACGCTCAACTCGCACCGTTCGTGGGCAAGGCGGTGAGGACGGCCCGGGGCGGGTAGGCATTCTACGAGAAACCTTTCGGACCCTCTCTTTCCCCGTCCAGAGTCAGCGCCCGTCCGGTGGGTACGGCGCAGGGCCGGCCGGGCATGAAGTCCGACGGTATGAGGTGGGACGCAGGTGGCGCCGACGGCGGCGCTCCTCGTCACCCATCCCGGGTCGCGGGTCGGTGGGCGGCGTCGTAGACAGGAGGTAGGCCAGGGCGCCGCGCGCTGTGCCAGGAGCTCTCGTCTGCGGCATCGGCAGCACCACGTCTGAGGGAGAAACGATGGCAGAGCGTAAGCCGAAGCGGACCGTCTACCACGTCACTCCGGACAAGCAGGAGACGGCGACGCGGCAGTGGCAGGTCCAGCACAAGGAAGGGCGCCATGAGGTGCGGGAGCCGCACGGTACCCAGCGGGAGGCCATCATGGCGGCCCGCCAGCAGGCCAAGCAGCACAAGCCGGCGCAGGTCGTCGTCCACGGCACGGACGGGCGGATCCGTACCGAGTACACCTACGGCGACGACCCCCGCAACATCCCCGGCTGACCACCTGAGGCTTCGATCCCGTCGACACGACGGTACTGCGGCCCCCGCGGAGCCGATCCTTTCCCACACCCGTGAGACCGTCCCAGCCCCGGGTGCGCCGCCCGGCGCTCGCCCTCAAGGCAAAGTTCGGCGGCGGTCACCTCGACGCCGCCGAACTCCCCAAAGTCAGCCGCCACGATGGAGAACATTCTTCCACCAGGGCCTCGCGCATCCCGCGCACCGGCGTGTGCGGCCTCTGCCACGCGCACCCAGACCCGGTGGGCCCGCCGCCGCTCCTTTCTCCTGAGTCGCCGTCGCGGTCCCACAGGGCTTCACCACCACGGCGAGGAGGGGCGCCGACCGGGCTTTTACGCGAGGGCGCCCGAGGGTTTGGCACGCTCACTGCGCCCCCTCTGGTGCCCGGTTGGCGGCCTTGCGATAGAGAGCCAGGCCGGGGGCCGTGGTGATGCCGTGGACGACGGTGCTGGCGGCGATGACCAGCGTTCCGCCGGCCAGTACCACGGGGTTGGTTCCGAGCCGATGGGCTTCCATGGTCAGGTAGAACAGCGCCGAGACTCCGAGGGGACCGAACCAGCCCAGGAAGACCGTGTCCCGCCAGGTCAGGGAGAGCGGCCGTTTGAGGATGAGCAGGACCGGCAGCCGGCGCAGCAG
>NZ_JACHEM010000034.1 GCF_014207445.1 Streptomyces candidus
AACCACCGAAGTGGCCGGGGTATCAACATATTTGGCGTTGACTTTTGGCACGCTGTTGAGTTCTCAAGGAACGGACGCTTCCTTTGTACTCACCCTTGCGGGCTTTCCTCCGGACGTTTTCGTTCGGTGTTTCTTTTGTGTTGTTGCGTTTCCGACTCTATCAGACTGTTTCCAGTGCCGATTTCCTCGGTGCTTTCCAGGTTTCCCGCTTTCGCGTTTTCCCTTTCCGGCGGTTCCGACTCTATCAGATCCTTTCGGGCCTGATTCCCAGTCAGTGGGAGTTGTCTTTCCGGCTCTTGGGCCGTTCCGACGAGTGAGACATTAGCGGATTCCTGGACCCCGATGCCAATCGGGGTGCGTCCTCTCGAACGCGGATTCCTCATTTCGCAAAAGCGCACGCGAAACAATGCGACGGAAGTGTCGCCTGCTTGAGTGGTTGACGCGGAATGACTGTCCGGGGTCCGGCCGGGGCCAGCGCTCACAGTCGGACAGCTCGGAGAACATTACGTACTGGGAAATCCCGTGTCAACCCGGGGGTGCGGGGCTACGGTGGACCGCATGACTACGCGTACGTGCGCCCAGTGCTGGTGGGCCGCCTGAGGGCGGCCGTGCACACGTATGCATCCACGGCCGCCGCTTCGGCGGCCGTTCGCGTGTCTCCCTCCGGGAGGTCGGTCGCCAGTAGTGGCGGCCTCGACCAGGAGGAGCAGGAGAGACATGACGCGGATCTTCAGTGGGATCAAGCCGACCGGGCACATGACGCTGGGGAACTACCTCGGAGCCGTACGACGGTGGGTGGAGACGGATCAGCACCTGGGCGAGTCGTTGTTCTGTGTGGTGGACCTGCACTCGTTGACCGTGGAGCACGAACCGGCGCGACTGCTTCGGCTCAGCCGGCAGACGGCGACCTTGCTCCTGGCGGCGGGGCTGGACCCGGCGGTGTGCACCCTTTTCGTTCAGAGCCATGTCGATGAGCACACGCGGCTGTCGTACCTACTGGAATGCACCGCCGCCGACGGGGAGATGCGTCGGATGATCCAGTACAAGGAGAAGAGCGAGCAGGCGCGGGCGGCCGGGCAGGGCGTGCGGCTGTCGTTGCTGACGTATCCGGTGCTGATGGCGGCGGACATCCTGGCGTACGGGACGACCGAGGTGCCGGTGGGGGACGACCAGACCCAGCACGTGGAACTGGCGCGGGACCTCGCGGTGCGGTTCAACCAGCGGTACGGGCAGACGTTCGTGGTGCCGAAAGCGACGAAGCCGGTGGTGGCGGCCCGCGTCATGGACCTTCAGGAACCGACGTCGAAAATGGGCAAGACGAACGCGGCGACCGGGGGTGTGGTCTTCGTGCTCGACGAGGCCGACGTGGTCCGGAGAAAGGTCATGCGCGCGGTCACGGACAGCGGCAGCACGGTGGAGTACGACCCGGAGGGGCGACCCGGGGTGTCGAACCTGCTGGAGGTGCTGGCGGCTTGTGGCGGTGGAGAACCGGACGAGCTGGCCGGGGCGTACACGTCGTACGGGGCGCTGAAGCGCGATGTCGCGGAGGCGGTGGTGGAGGTGTTGCGGCCCGTACGTGAGCGGCATGCCGAGTTGGCCGCCGAGCCCGGGTACGTGGACCGGGTGCTGAGGGAGGGGGCGGCTCGGGCACGGGCGATGGCCCGGCCGACGGTGGATGCCGCCTACCGGGCCGTCGGGTTGCTGCCGGCGGGGTGAGGGGCCCCAGTGTGGGGTCGGGGGCCGGCCTGGGGCCCCGGGCCGGCACGGGGCGAGGAGACGAGACACCGGCCTCTCACCCCGGGGGCGGCCCGGGTGAGGCCGAGGGCGCCAACCGCTCGCCGGGGGCCGCCGACCCGGGTGACGTGTCAGGAGGCCGCGGTCCGGGCGACGGCTGGCGGCTGGCGGCTGGCGGCTGGCGGCTGGCGGCTGGCGGCTGGCGGCTGGGCGTACCGTCGCGGGTCAGCCGTTGCCGGAGGCGAGTTCGCGGCTGCGGTTGCGGGCGGCTTCCAGGGCGGAGATGAGGGCGGCCCGTACGCCGTGGTTCTCCAGTTCCCGGATGGCGCTGATGGTGGTTCCGGCGGGGGACGTCACCGCCTCGCGGAGCTTGACCGGGTGCTCGCCGCTGTCACGGAGCATGACGGCCGCGCCGATCGCGGCCTGGACGATCAGGTCGTGGGCCTGGTTGCGGGGCAGGCCCAGGAGGATGCCCGCGTCGGTCATCGCCTCGACGAGGAAGTAGAAGTACGCGGGCCCCGACCCCGAGAGGGCGGTGGCGGCGTCCTGCTGGGACTCCGGGACACGCAGTGTCTTGCCGACGCCCGCGAAGATCTCCTCCGCCTGGGAGAGGTGGGCGGCGGTGGCGTGGCTGCCGGCGGAGATGACGGACATGGCCTCGTCGACGAGGGCCGGGGTGTTCGTCATGACGCGGACCACGGGGGTGCTCGCCGCGAGCCGTTCCTCGAAGAAGGAGGTCGGGATGCCGGCCGCGCCGCTGATGACCAGCCGGTCGGCGGGGAGGTGCGGGGCGAGCTCTTCGAGGAGTTTGCCCATGTCCTGCGGCTTGACCGTGAGGATCAGGGTGTCGGCACGCTTGGCGGCTTCGGCGTTGGTGACGGACTCGACGCCGTAACGCGTCCGGAGTTCCTCGGCGCGCTCGGGGCGACGGGCGGTGACCAGAAGGTCCGCGGGGCGGCGGCCGCCCCGGATCATGCCGCTGAGGAGGGCCTCGCCGATCTTGCCGGTGCCCAGGACGGCCACGGTCTTGGGAGCGGGAGCGGTGGTGTGTGGGGCGGCGGCTGTCTGCTCGGTCATGCGGGGTGCACCCTCCGTGCCGGTGGGACATGTCGTACGCGGTCATCCTCGCACCGGGAAGGGGCGGCACGGAGGGAGTGTCCGAGGGGTGGGAGAGGTGGCAGCGGGCCGGGGGTCGTTCCGGGGACTCCCGGGCGTTTCGGGGCAGCGATCTTCGGCGTGGTCGCTGCGGGGGCTGTACGCCCGGGGGCGAGGGCACGAGGGGGCGGTGCGACGGGGCTGCGCCTACGCTTTGGGGATGACTGGCGTAAACCCGAACCTGGCCGAACTCCTTGAGGGAGGCAGCCCGGACCATGCCGAGCTGCTCGCCGCCGTTGCGGACGGCGTGATCATCGCTGTGGACGACAGCGGATCCGTCGTTTTCATCCGGGGCGAGGACGGGCAGCCCTGGCTCCCCTCCTTCGTCGACGAGGCCACATGTGCGCGGGACATCGCGCACGGGCAGCCGTTTCTGTGCGATGTCCGGCGGCTGCTCGACATCGCCGCGCGTACGGGGGTCAGGACGATGACGGTGGCTTCGGCGACTCAGTGTGCGACCGTCCCGATCGCTCTGGTGGGGCGAGCGGCGGCTGGGGACGGCGGGCAGTAGCGGGGCTGGGCGCTGCGGATGCTGGGCGGGGTGGTTACTTGCGTTTGGACTTCTTCTTGCGGGCGGCGGGGTTACCCGTACGGGTGCCCCGTCGGCGCTCGTACTGCTTGAGGGCCGCCTCGTACTCCGTGCGGTGCAGCTTCTCCCCCGGTGCTTCGGTCAGGGACCGGAAAAAGTACGCGAGGAGCGAGCCGACGAAGCCGATCGTCTTCAGGCTGCGCAGGGACTGCTCGCGGGCCGGGTCGGCGGAGTGGGCCGAGAATCCCTCCCAGGTCTTGCGGAACGCGATCGCACTGCACACCGCGAACATCACGATGACCAGCATGCCGACGAAACCGCCCACGTCCGCGATCTGGAGTCCCTGGTACGCGAAGCGGAGCAGGAAGCAGCCGGCGGCGGCTGCGGCGAGCGAGCCGAGGGAGGCGCCGACGCGGCGCAGGGCGTAGCCGTCGTCGTGATTGAGCCAGGTGGTGCCGAAGAAGCGGAGGGGCTCGGGGCGGGGGCCGGTGGGGGTGCCGGGGGCGGTGGGGGTGCCGGGGGCGGTGGGGGTGCCGGGGGCGGTGGGGGTGCCGGGGGCGGTGGGGGTGCCGGGGTTGTCGAGGGTGCCGGGGATGTCGGGGGTGGTGGAGGGGGTGTCGGCGTGCTGGGGGTTTTCGCTCACGGGAGTGATTGTCTCCCGGAGGTGGTGGGTGGGGGTTTCGCGGGACTCTGATGGGGGCGGGGGCGCGGGGCCACCGGTGGGGGCGAGGGGCTACTTGGGGAGGGGCTGGGGTTCTAGGGTGGGCGGGCCAGGCGGCTTTTTGCGTACGGGATCGAGAGGGGCGTGTCGTGTCGCTCGCGGCGGACGAGCCTGAGGTGATCGGGGACTACCGGCTCGTCGGGCGGCTCGGCACCGGGGGCATGGGCACGGTCTTTCTCGGGCGGTCGCCGTCCGGCCGTGAGGTCGCCGTGAAGGTGATTCACGAGCAGTACGCCGCCGATGCGGATTTCCGTACCCGCTTCCGGCAGGAGATCGCCGCGGCGCGGCGGGTCAGCGGGGCGTTCACCGCGCCCGTGGTGGATGCCGATCCGGACGCGGTGCGGCCGTGGATGGCCACCCAGTACGTGCCGGGGCCGACGTTGGCACAGTTGCTGGCGAGTCAGGGTCCGCTGGGCGACCGCGAGTTGCGGGCGCTGGCGCTGGGGCTGGTCGAGGCGTTACGTGACATCCACCGCGTCGGCGTCGTGCACCGGGACCTGAAGCCCGCCAACGTACTGATGGCGCAGGACGGGCCGCGCGTCATCGACTTCGGCGTCTCGCGGGCCGTCGGCAACCGCGCGCTGACCGTCACCGGGCACGTGATGGGCACCCCGCCGTTCATGTCGCCCGAGCAGCTCAGCAGCCCGCGCACCATCGGCCCCGCCTCCGACATCTTCTCGCTCGCCGCGCTCCTGGTGTACGCGGCGGTGGGACACGGACCGTTCGACGCGGACAGTCCGCACATGACCGCTTACCACGTGGTGCACGAGCCGCCGGTGCTGGACGGTGTGCGTGAGCCGCTGCGCGGGATCCTGGAGTACTGCCTGGTCAAGGAGGCGGAGGAGCGGCCGGACAGTGCCGAGTTGGCCTCGCTGCTCCGCAAGTGGAGGACTGCGCCCGGGAGCGGCGACGGGCCGGGGGGCGGGGGCCGGGCCGGGGCTGGGGACGAGGGCGCTTCCGTCCGCGGCCCGGACGTGGCGGACGGGGCCGATCGGGACACCGTGGTCGTGCGAAGGGGTGCGCAGGGGGCCGAGGCGCTCGGGGTGATCGGCGCTGGTGGGGAGGCGGGCTCCGCCGGGGCGGGTGGGCGGGACGGGCAGGGCGGGGAGGTCGGGCACGCCGGGACGAGCGGGGCGGCCGGGGCCGCCGGGAATGACGGGGCGGTGGGGGTTCGCGGGGCTGGCCCGGCTGTGCGGGATGGAGGGTCGGTGGGTGGGCTGCCCACTCCGGCGGTGTCCCGTCGGCCTCTTCCTCGGCGCGCGCTTCTCGTCTCCGCCGTCGCTCTCGCCCTCCTTCTCGGCGGGGGCGGCCTCGCGCTCTTCCTCGACCCGCCGGGGACGGGCAAGGGCGGGGCGGCGGAGGGCGTGCGGGACGGCAGGCCCACGGCTCCCGCCGGGGGGAAGTCCAAGTCCTGGCAGGTCGCGCTGGACTGGGCACCCGGGATGTCCGCGTCCCTCGGCTCGGTCCGCTGTGTCGCTTCGGGTTCCGCCGCGTTCTGCGGAGGGCCGTATGTGAGGGCCGCGCGGCTCGACACCGCGGCGGGAGCGACGGTGTGGCAGGCCCCGGACCCGCCGACCGTCCCGGGCACCCGGACGGCCGCCGACTCGACTCCGGCAGGGGTCGCGGGCAAGGCCGTGTTCGTCGTGGAGACCCTGTCGGACTCGGCGCGCCGGCTGGTCGCGCTGGACACCGGTGACGGGCGGCGGCTGTGGCACCGCCCAGTCGGCGGGTACCGGCCTCCGGCCGTCCACGGCGGACTCGTCGCCACCGCCGACGCGGGGCAGCGCAACGTCGTCGCCCGGGAGGCCCTCACCGGCGCCACCCGCTGGACCGCGCGGAATCAGGACGGGCAGGCGTGCTTCCCCTTCGTGCTCCAGGGGCAGTGGTACGGGTCCTGCACGCGCTCCGACGACGGCGCGGCGCCCCGCACCTACGTCCACTACGGCGCGGACGGCAGCCCGGCCCCCGTTTTCACCCGGGGCCGCGACCACGAACTCGTCGGTTCCTACGGCAAGTTGCTCGTCTTCGCCCGGTGGGCGCGTCCCGACGACGCGGCCGGGCACGCCAACCACGAGGGCGCCTACTCCTCACTCCTGCTGGTCGACCCCACGGGCGCCCGGCTGCCGCGCACCCTGCCCCTGCCCGGTACGCCAGCGGGGCGTCCGGTACTGCGCGGCGACGCGGTCCTCTTCGTGCACCACTGGGGCACGGTGTCGTCGCACGGGGTGCGCGACGGCGACCGGCGGTGGGCCAGGGACACCGGGGTGCGGGGGCTCGGGGTGCCGACGACCGGGCGCGCGGCGGACCAGGACGTGCTGTTCGTGCCGAGTCTCAGCGGGCGAGTGCTCGCGCTGCACGCCCGTTCCGGCAGGGAGGTGTGGCGTTCGGCGCACCGCGGGGCGCCGCCGGCCTCGTACCACGACACGGAGGCCGTGCGCGTGGGTGGCGTGTTGCTCGTCACGGGCACGGGCGGCACCGTCTTCTCCCTGGACCCGGCGGATCCGGCTCTGCGGGCGGGCGACGACGGACACCCGCCGGAGGGTGCGCCGGGGCCCGGTCCAGGTCCTGGCGGTGGACCGCCGCCGCCTCCGCCCCCGCCCCCGCGCAACAGCGGTGGCGGAGGCGGTAGTTGAGTCGAGCCTCAGCCGAGTTTCGACACGTCCCGGACCGCGCCCTTGTCCGCGCTGGTCGCCATCGCGGCGTACGCGCGCAGGGCCTGGGAGACCTTGCGTTCGCGGTTCCGCGGGGCGTAGACACCGCCGAGGGCCTCGCTGCGTTCGGCCAACTGCTCGTCGGGGACGAGGAGTTCGATCGTACGGTTCGGGATGTCGATGCGGATGCGGTCGCCGTCCTCGACGAGTGCGATCGTGCCGCCCGAGGCCGCTTCCGGGGAGGCGTGGCCGATGGACAGGCCCGACGTACCGCCGGAGAAGCGTCCGTCGGTGATCAGCGCGCACTCCTTGCCGAGGCCGGTGCCCTTCAGGTACGAGGTGGGGTAGAGCATCTCTTGCATGCCCGGGCCGCCCTTGGGGCCCTCGTACCGGATGACGACGACGTCACCCGCCTTGACCTGCTTGAGGAGGATCTTCTCGACGGCTTCCTCCTGCGACTCGCAGACGACCGCCGGGCCCTCGAAGGTCCAGATCGACTCGTCGACGCCGGCGGTCTTCACGACACAGCCGTCGATCGCGAGGTTTCCGCGCAGGACGGCCAGGCCGCCGTCCTTGGAGTAGGCGTGCTCGACCGAGCGGATGCAGCCCTCGGCGGCGTCGGTGTCGAGGGTGTCCCAGCGCTCGGACTGCGAGAACGCGGTGGCGGAGCGGACGCAGCCGGGGGCCGCGTGCCACAGTTCGACGGCCTCGGGGGCGGGCGAACCGCCGCGCACGTCCCAGTTCTTGAGCCATTCGGCGAGGGACGGGGAGTGCACGGAGTGCACGTCCTCGTTGAGGAGTCCGCCGCGGTGGAGTTCGCCGAGGATGGCGGGGATGCCGCCGGCGCGGTGGACGTCCTCCATGTAGTACGTGCGGTCCTTGGCGACGTTCGGGGCGACCTTGGCGAGGCAGGGGACGCGCCGTGAGATCTCGTCCATTTCCGGGAGGCCGAAGTCGAGTTCGGCCTCCTGGGCGGCGGCCAGCAGGTGCAGGATCGTATTGGTGGAGCCGCCCATGGCGATGTCCAGGGCCATGGCGTTCTCGAACGCGGCACGCGAGGCGATGGCGCGGGGCAGGACGGTCGCGTCGTCCTGCTCGTAGTGGCGCTTGGTGATCTCGACGATCGTGCGGCCCGCGTTCTCGTACAGGGCGCGGCGGGCCGTGTGCGTGGCGAGGGTCGAGCCGTTGCCCGGGAGGGCGAGGCCGATGGCCTCGGCGAGGCAGTTCATCGAGTTGGCGGTGAACATGCCGGAGCAACTGCCGCAGGTGGGGCAGGCGTTCTCCTCGATACGGAGCATGTCCTCGTCGGAGATCTTGTCGTTCACCGCGTCGGACATCGCGTCGACCAGGTCGAGGGTGCGGACGCTGCCGTCGACGAGGGTGGCCCGGCCGGACTCCATGGGGCCGCCGGAGACGAAGATCGTGGGGATGTTGAGGCGGAGCGCCGCGTTCAGCATGCCCGGGGTGATCTTGTCGCAGTTGGAGATGCAGATCAGGGCGTCGGCGCAGTGGGCCTCGACCATGTACTCGACGCTGTCCGCGATCAGGTCGCGGGAGGGCAGGGAGTACAGCATGCCGCCGTGGCCCATCGCGATGCCGTCGTCGACGGCGATGGTGTTGAACTCGCGGGGGACGGCGCCGGCCGCGAGGATCGCCTCGGAGACGATCCGGCCCACCGGGGCGAGGTGGGTGTGGCCGGGGACGAACTCGGTGAAGGAGTTGGCGACCGCGATGATCGGCTTGCCGATGTCCTCGCTCGCTACACCGGAGGCGCGCATGAGCGCGCGGGCGCCTGCCATGTTGCGGCCGTGGGTGACGGTGCGGGACCTCAGCTCGGGCATCGGGTTCACTTCCCAGGAGTACGGGTGCGGGGGGGTGCGGGTCCGTGCGCGGGGCACGGAGGCGTGCGGTACTACTGGCGTCGAGCGTACGCCTCCGATCCAGGATCTGGACAGGTCGTCCGGATGACGGAACAGGTGTTCAGGTTCCGGACGGGGCTGGGTGGGGCTGGCGGGCAGCGGGCGGCGTCGGAGGGCGCGGAGACGGGGCGGGCGGCCACCGGTCCGGCGGTTACGGGCGGGCATCGGGCCGGACAGCGCCGAGGGGGCGGCATCGGACCCGGGTGGAGCCCGGGGCGGCGGCACCTGGGGCTCCGGCGGCGGGGTGCCGGCGGCGGGGTGCCGGCGATGCCTGCACGGGAGGCTTGCCTCGGGCCCGTGGCCGCGCTGGGCGCATTCGCGGGTGGCGGTTCGGGTGCGGTCGTGGGTGTCCGGTCCGGCAGGGTCCCGGGCGGTAGCGGCCGGTCGCGGCGGCGGGGCGCCGGAGACGGGGTGGCAGGAGGCGGTGCCGGTGCGCTTACGCGCCCGGGGTCCGGGCCCGCGAGGCCGGTGGTGCGGCGGACGCGGCCGGTGACGTCGCGGAGGCCAGGTGGAGGCGGGTGAAGGCGAGGGCCTCGGCGAGGTCCGCCTCGCGTTCGGCGGAGGACATGGCGCGGCGGGTGTTGACCTCGACCACGACGTGGCCGCCGAAGCCGCTGGTCGCGAGGTGTTCGAGGAGTTCCGCGCAGGGCTGGTCGCCGCGGCCGGGGACGAGGTGTTCGTCCTTCGCGGAGCCCTTGCCGTCCGCGAGGTGGACGTGGCCGAGGCGGTCGCCCATCCGGCCGATCATCGCCATGGCGTCGGTGCGGGCGGTCGCGGTGTGCGAGAGGTCGACGGTGAAGTGCCGGTAGTCGTCCTTCGTGACGTCCCATTCGGGGGCGTACGCCAGCATCTCGCGGTCCTTGTAGCGCCACGGGTACATGTTCTCGACGGCGAAGCGCACGTCCGTCTCGTCGGCCATCCGCCAGATGCCGGTGACGAAGTCCCGCGCGTAGTTGCGCTGCCACCGGAAGGGCGGGTGGACGACGACCGTGGACGCGCCCAGCTTCTCGGCGGCGGCCCGGGCGCGCTGGAGCTTGACCCACGGGTCCGTCGACCACACCCGTTGCGTGATCAGGAGACACGGCGCGTGCACGGCGAGGACCGGGACGCCGTGGTAGTCGGAGAGTCTGCGCAGCGCTTCGACGTCCTGACTGACGGGATCCGTCCACACCATGACCTCGACGCCGTCGTAGCCGAGGCGCGCGGCGATCTCGAAGGCCGTCGCCGTCGACTCCGGATAGACGGAGGCCGTGGACAGCGCGACCTTCGCATCCGGGATGCGTACCGCTGGTTTCGCCACTTCTGCCACGAGGGACAGCCTACGGTCCCCCTCCGGTGCGGGGCGGGCCGAGGTCACGTACCGCTCATGACGGAGGGAGCCGATCCAGCCGCCGCAGAATGACGCCCTCGCGCAGTGCCCAGGGGCCTATTTCCAGCGTCGACACGTCGAAGAGGTCCATCGCGGCCTCCGCGACCAGCGCTCCTGCGAGGAGTTGGGTGGCGCGGTCGGCCGAGACGCCGGGCAGTCCGGCCCGCTGCTCGGCCGTCATCGAGGCCAGTTTCGGAACCCATTCCTCCAGCGAAGTGCGACTCAGCTCACGTTGCACGTAGAGGCCGTCGGCCGACCGTGCGGCCCCCGCGATCCGGGCGAGCTGGCGGAACGTCTTCGACGTGCCCACCACATGGTCGGGCGGCCCGAAGCGGGCGAATTCCCCCACGGAACGGCCGATTCGCGCACGTACGTGGCGGCGCAGTGCCCGTACGTCCTGGACGTCCGGCGGGTCGCCGGGCAGGTGGGCCGCGGTCAGCCGGCCCGCGCCGAGCGGGAGGCTGACCGCGGCGTCCGGGTCCTCGTCGATGCCGTACGCGATCTCCAGCGACCCGCCGCCGATGTCGAGCAGCAGCAGCTTCCCCGCCGACCAGCCGAACCAGCGGCGGGCGGCCAGGAAGGTCAGCCGGGCCTCGTCCTCGCCGGAGAGGACCTGGAGGTCCGCGCCGGTCTCCTCGCGGACCCGGGTCAGTACGTGGTCGGCGTTGGTGGCGTCGCGCACCGCGGAGGTCGCGAATGCCATGACGTCCTCGCAGCCCTTGTCCTCGGCCGCCTCCAGGGCCTCGCCGATGGTGTTGACCAGCCGTTCCACCCCTTCCTCGCCGATCGCGCCGCCCTCGTCGAGCAGCTCCGCGAGGCGGAGTGCCGCCTTGTAGGAGTACGCGGGAAGGGGGCGGGCGCCGCGGTGGGCGTCCACCGCCAGCAGGTGCACCGTGTTCGAACCGACGTCGAGGACTCCGAGTCTCATGGGCGGAACGCTACTGCGGCGCGCGGCGGACACCCTTGCCCCTACCCTTGCCCCGTGCCAAAGACGAAAAAGGCGAAGCCCGGAAAAGCCGCGAGCCAGTCAAAGTCGGGCGTGTTCGTGGACGTCCAGGACGTGACGCCCGCCGCGAGAGACGACGAACAGGGGTTGGACTTCGCACGGGCGTGGGTGGAGTTCCCCGACCCGGAGGACGAGGAGCAGGTCTTCCGGTGCGACCTGACCTGGCTGACCTCGAAGTGGACGTGCATCTTCGGCAGTGGCTGCCAGGGCATCAAGCTGGGGCGCGCGGACGACGGTTGCTGCACGCTGGGGGCGCACTTCTCCGACGAGGACGACGAGAAGCGGGTCGCGGAGCACGTGGCGCGGCTGACTCCGGACATCTGGCAGTTCCACGACGTGGCGAAGACGACAAAGGGTTCCAAGGGGCCCAACGGCGGCTGGACGCAGACCGACGAGGACGGCGACCGGCAGACACGGCGCTGGGAGGGTTCGTGCATCTTCCAGAACCGGCCCGGGTTCGCGGGCGGCATGGGCTGCTCGCTGCACATCCTCGCGCTGCGGGAGGGCAAGGAGCCCCTCGAAACGAAGCCGGACGTGTGCTGGCAGCTGCCGGTGCGGCGGACGTACGAGTGGATCGAACGGCCCGACGACACGAAGATCCTCCAGGTCACGATCGGTGAGTACGACCGGCGCGGCTGGGGGCCCGGCGGCCACGACCTGCACTGGTGGTGCACGTCGGCGACGTCCGCGCACGGGGCGGGGGAGCCGGTGTACGTGTCGTACCGGCCGGAGCTGACGGAACTCATGGGCGCGGGCGGGTACGCGCGTCTCGTCGAGCACTGCGAGGCGCGGACGGCTTCGCTGCTGCCGGTGGTGGCGCCGCATCCGGCGGACCCGGTGGAGCCCGGGCCCGAGGGGTAGGGGCCGCAGGGTCCGGGGGCGGCGGGTCCGGCCGAACCCGCCCGCCCTGCACGCCCACCCCGCCCCTACCCCCCGTCCGGCGCCTGCGTTCCCGGGGCCGACGGCGAGGGGTCCGGCGGGTCGGTCTGCGGGGGCGGGGAAGAGGGCGGATCCGTGGCGGGTGGCGGGGTCGTCGGCGGCACGCTGGGTTCCGGCGGCGCGGTGGTCGCCGAGGGCCCGGTCGGTCGCGGCGCGGGATCCGTGGGCACGGGGCCCGGTCCGTGCGTGCCCCCGGGGGCGGGAGTCACGCCGGGTCCGGGGTGGCCGCCGGGGCCCGGGTGCGGCCCCGGTCCGGGATGGGTGCCCGGCCGCGGGTGCGTTCCCGGCGCGGCCCAGGCTCCCGTGCCCCGCCCCGAGACCGAGAGCACCGCGCCGCTCGGCGCGACCCCCAGGCGGGCCGTCCACGCTTCGGCGGGCTCCTTGTCGCGGTCCACGGTGATGTACACGGTGAACGACGCCCCCGCGGCCAGCGTTCCCGTCGTCCGGCTCAGATGCAGCCAGGGCGCGTCGGCCCACATCGACCAGACCACCGGACCGCCCGACGCCGTCAGCCGTACCACCGTGGTGCCGCCCGCGGTCTCCGCCCGCACCGCGAGGTTCCTCCCCGTCGCCGATGCCCCCCGGCCGGGGGTGAGGACCTTCACCGTCACGTCGCCCGCGCCGTCGCCCACCGAGAGGGTGGGGTCGGGTCTGCTGTGCGCGGTGCCGGTCTTGCGGTAGCCGTCCCCGGAGCCGTCGTACGGAAGGCCGTCGCGTCCGGGCAGTCCGTCCTCCTCGCTCGCGGTGATCGCGGCGCCCCGGTGCCCGTCGCCCGCCACGGGCGCGCCCCGGTAGGCGGCCCACAGGGCGAGGACGGGGGCGGCGACCACCGTCGCGACGACCGTCGTGGTCACCGCGCGCGTACGGAGGCGTTCGCGGCGGGCCGCCCGGTCCTTGGGATCGAGCGGGAAGCCCTCGCGGTCGAAGCGCGGGGCGGTGCTCCGGGGCATCCGGGGGGCGTGCACCATGGCCGCGTACGCCGCCGCCCGGGGCGCCTCGACGAGCGGCAGCTCCCCGGGGGAGGCGCCGGTTCCGGGCCACGGGCCGCGGGCGCCCGCGCGTTCGGCGGCGCGGCGGCAGAGCGGGCAGTCGTCGACGTGCCGGACGAGTTCGCCGCGCAGGGCGGTGCTGAGCAGTACCTGGTCGTCGCCGGCGAGGCGGGTGACGGTCGGGCAGGTGCCGGTCTCGACGACGACCAGAGCCGCCCTGGTGCGCTCGACTTCGCAAGCGGCGGCGGCGAGGACTTCGCGGGCCGCGAGCGGGTCGAGGCCGAGGACGGCGGCGACCTGCCGGGCGCCGAGGCCGTGCCGTACCGCCAGTTCCAGGGCTTCGCGCTGTTCGGGGGTGGTGCCGGCCGCTTCCGGCCAGGCGAGGCGGGCCAGGTCGGCGTGCCGTCGGCGGGCCTCTTCCTCGTCCACCGGCAGTTCCGGTTCCGGGACGGGCGGGGCCGGGCGGTGCGTGTGGTGGCCCCCGCGTCCGCCGCTGTCGCCGTGGCTTGCGTGCGTGCCCTGTCTGCGGCGCTTGTCGTCGGTGAGGCGGCGCAGGCAGTTCCAGCGGACGAGGGCGTAGAGCCAGGCCTTGCGTTCCGGTTCGGCGGCGGGGCTGCGCGAGTCGCTGCGTTCGGCGAGGGCCAGCACTTCACCGAGGGCCGCCGTCGCCAGGTCGTGGTCGCGCAGCACGCAGAGCGCGTACGTGAACAGGCCGTCGAGGTACGGCTCGTACCGGGTGGACGGCTGCTGGTCGGAGGCGCGGGGCGCACGCCGGGGTGTCCCGGGCTCGCGGACGGCGCTCGTGAAGCCGGTTCCGGCCCCGCCGGTGCCGCTCGCGCCGAAGCCGGCCCTTCCGATGCCCGTCGCGCCGGCCGCGGAGCCGTCGGCTCCGGAGCCCCGGGGCCCTTTGTTTCCCGCCCCGGAACCTGTTCCGCCGGTCCCGATTCCGCTGCCCGTGGGGCCACTGCTTCCGGTGGTCTGCGTGGGGTGCTCCCGCCTGCTGGTCGTCACCCGGCCGACCGTAGGGGTGCCGTGGCTGCCCCCCTGCTCTCCCGGAGCCCTTTTAACCCATTCGGGTGAACAGATCCCTCAAAAGAGGCCTGGATTCCCACATTCCGCCCGCTTTCGGCCCATACCACTGGCCTATGCCCTTACGCGCCGCGACAGTTCCCCGGACGCGCTGCGCGGCCAGCACGGTCAGGGCAATTGTGCCGAATGCCGTCATATCGCCGAAGCGCCCCGGTCCCGTTGGCCCTTGGCGCGTGCCGCGTTGTCAGACCCCGTCTGTACGGTGACGCCATGGCTGCCCGTACGAAATCCGCGAAGGACCGGCCGTCCTACCGCTGCACCGAGTGCGGCTGGACGGCCGTCAAGTGGCTCGGCCGCTGCCCCGAGTGCCAGGCCTGGGGGACGGTCGAGGAGTACGGCGCGCCCGCGGTCCGCACCACCGCAGCGGGCCGGGTCTCCAGTGCCGCGCTGCCGATCGCCGAGGTGGACGTCCGCACCGCCACCGCCCGCTCCACCGGCGTCCCCGAGCTGGACCGGGTACTGGGCGGCGGCCTGGTGCCCGGCGCCGTGGTCCTGGTCGCGGGTGAACCGGGCGTCGGCAAGTCGACGCTCCTGCTGGACGTCGCCGCGAAGGCGGCCGACGACGAGCACCGCACCCTGTACGTCACGGCGGAGGAGTCCGCGAGTCAGGTCCGGCTGCGCGCGGACCGGATCCACGCGCTCAACGACCACCTCTACCTGGCGGCCGAGACCGACCTCGCCGCCGTCCTCGGCCACCTGGACGCCGTCAAGCCCACCCTGCTGATCCTGGACTCCGTGCAGACCGTCGCCTCCGCCGAGCTGGACGGCGCCCCCGGCGGCGTCGCGCAGATCCGGGAGGTGACGGCGGCCCTCATCCGCGCGTCCAAGGAGCGCGGCATGGCGACCCTGCTCGTCGGCCACGTCACCAAGGACGGCAACATCGCGGGCCCACGCCTCCTTGAGCACCTCGTGGACGTCGTCCTCTCCTTCGAGGGCGACCGGCACGCCAGGCTCCGCCTCGTCCGGGGCGTCAAGAACCGGTACGGGGCGACCGACGAGGTCGGCTGCTTCGAGCTGCACGACGAGGGCATCACCGGTCTCACCGACCCCTCCGGCCTCTTCCTCACCCGCCGTGACGTGGCCGTGCCCGGTACCTGCCTGACGGTCACCCTGGAGGGCCGCCGCCCCCTGGTCGCCGAGGTGCAGGCCCTCACCGTCGACTCGCAGATCCCCTCCCCCCGCCGCACCACCTCCGGCCTGGAGACCTCCCGCGTCTCGATGATGCTGGCCGTCCTCGAACAGCGCGGCCGGATCTCCGCGCTCGGCAAGCGCGACATCTACTGCGCCACCGTCGGCGGCGTGAAACTCACCGAGCCCGCCTCCGACCTGGCCGTCGCCCTGGCCCTGGCCTCCGCCGCCAGCGACACCGCGCTGCCCAAGAACCTCGTCGCGATCGGCGAAGTGGGGCTCGCCGGAGAGGTCCGCCGGGTCACGGGCGTACAACGAAGGCTGGCCGAGGCGCACCGGCTGGGATTCACCCATGCCCTGGTCCCGGCCGATCCGGGCCGGGTTCCCGCAGGCATGAAGGTGACCGAAGTGGCCGACATGGGGGCGGCTCTGAGCGTCCTTCCGCGCCGGTCTCGCGCACAGGCCCCACGGAGCGAGGAGGAGCGCCGGTAGACTTTGCCCTGATCTCGCCTGTCCACCGCGTACGCGAGGCGAAGTTGACCGCCCCTGCCGGGGGCGGCCCCGACCCGTGACCCCCGTAGCCGGAGGAGTGCAGTGGCAGCCAACGACCGGGCCTCATCACCCGGAAAGTCCGGCTCTGGCAACGAGGCCCAGATCCGCGCCTCGCTGAGCGCCGTCGCGCCCGGCCAGCCGCTCCGCGACGGTCTGGAGCGCATCCTGCGCGGCAACACCGGCGGACTCATCGTCCTCGGCATGGACAAGACCGTCGAGTCGATGTGCACCGGCGGCTTCGTCCTGGACGTCGAGTTCACGGCGACGCGCCTGCGCGAGCTGTGCAAGCTCGACGGTGCGCTCATCCTCGACAAGGACATGACGAAGATCCTGCGGGCGGGCGTGCAACTCGTCCCGGACGCGTCGATCCACACGGAGGAGACCGGCACCCGGCACCGCACGGCGGACCGCGTCTCCAAGCAGTGCAACTTCCCCGTCGTGTCCGTGTCGCAGTCCATGCGCCTGATCGCGCTGTACGTGAACGGTGAGCGGCGCGTCCTGGAGGAGTCCGCGGCGATCCTCTCCCGGGCCAACCAGGCCCTCGCCACCCTGGAGCGCTACAAGCTCCGCCTCGACGAGGTCGCCGGCACGCTCTCCGCGCTGGAGATCGAGGACCTGGTGACGGTCCGCGACGTCACGGCGGTCGCCCAGCGACTGGAGATGGTGCGCCGCATCGCGACCGAGATCGCGGAGTACGTGGTCGAGTTGGGCACCGACGGGCGTCTCCTGTCTCTCCAGCTCGACGAGTTGATCGCCGGCGTCGAACCCGAGCGGGAGCTGGTCGTACGGGACTATGTGCCGGAGCCGACGGCGAAGCGGTCGCGGACGGTCGCGGAGGCGCTGACCGAGCTGGATGCGCTCACGCACGCCGAGCTCCTCGAACTGCCCATAGTGGCAAAGGCGTTGGGATACAGCGGGTCTCCCGAAAATCTGGACTCGGCGGTCTCCCCGCGGGGCTTCAGGCTGCTGGCGAAGGTGCCCAGGCTGCCGGGGGCGATCATCGAACGGCTCGTGGAGCACTTCGGCGGACTGCAGAAGCTGCTCGCCGCGAGCGTGGACGATCTCCAGACGGTGGACGGGGTCGGGGAGGCGCGGGCCCGGTCGGTGCGGGAGGGGCTTTCGCGGTTGGCGGAGTCTTCGATTCTGGAGCGGTACGTGTAGGTGGGGTGGGGTGGTTGGCGGGGTCTCTGCGAGGGCCTCTGCCGGGGGCTTGGACGGGGCGCTCGGCGTGGGCGCGGGCGCTCGTCGGGGTGGGCGTACGTGGGGTGGCGGGGCGCAGAGCAAGGGCGCGGCGTCCGCCGGGGGCCGCCCCCTTGCCCGCCCGTTCCGCCCCCGGGGGCGGCCCCGCCGCCCAAGGGCGCCGGCGTCGAGCGGCACCGCCGGCCGAGGGGCTGCCAGGGGGCGTGTGGGTCAGTCCTTCTGGAGGTAGACGGAGGCGGAGTTCTTGGCCCCGGCGAGTTCCACCAGGTAGGTTCCCGGTTCCACCGGCCCTCCCGTCTCCTTGTCGCACTTCGTCGCGTCGCTGCGGGTCCGGTCCCACTCGAACTCGCGCGGCACCTCCCCCTTCGCCGGGATGCGGAACAGCAGGGTCGTCGCCCCCTTGGGGCAGTCCTTGGACGACCAGACCGTCTCGTTCTTCGCGTTCTTGATCTTGATGACGGCGGCCTTCGGACCGAGGTCGACCTTGCAGTCGGTGGCCGAGGTGTTCTTCGCGATCAGCTCGAACTTCGGGTTCTCACCGGCCGGTACCTGCACTTCGCGCGCGCGGATCGTCAACTCCACGTCTCCGGCCGCACAGTTGGGGAGCGGTGAGTTCGCGGGAAGCTGCGTTCCCCCGCCGGACGCCGAGCCCGCCGCCGTACCGCCGGACGCGCTGCTGCCGCCCGTGCCGCCGCCGGAACCCTCGCTGCCGCCGGTGCCGTCGGCTCCCCCGGCGCCGGATCCGGCACCTCCGGCGGCCGTGCCTCCGGACCCCGTACTTCCGCCGCCCGTACCGCCGTTGGCTCCGCTGCCGCCGTCGCCTCCCGCGGTGTCACGGCCTCCCGGTTCGCCCGGGACCACCGGCCCGGAGCCCGAGGGGCCGGGCGTGATCGACGCGGCGGGCGAAGGTCCGCCCCCGCCGCGGCCGTTGTTGTCACCGTTCCCGCCGCCGGCGAGCACGGCCCAGAGCACCAGCGCCACCAGCAGCGCCAGCAGGGCAAGACCGACGACCCTCCGGCGCCAGTAGATGGAGGAGGGGAGCGGCCCGACTGGATTACGCAGAGATCCCACGGCCCGAACTCTACGAGAGATCAGGCCCCAACTCCTGCCCCACCCGCCGCTGTCGCGGCATCTTTTGCGGATCATCATTCCGCAGCCGCGGGCACGGACCGCCAGGGACCGTGCTGCTGCCGCGCACAGGGCCACACCCCCGTCACGCAGCGGAGCCGTCGAACGGCGATTGTGAACGCCGCCCGTCCATTCCGTAACGTCTGGGGGCATGGAAAGCAGCAGCGCGCTCTATCGCGCCATCCTCAACTTCGCGCACTCCACTCCCGGCTGGTTCCAGTACCTCGCCGAGATATGGACGGAGCTGGGGCTGCTGATCTTCGCGGCCCTGTTCGTGCTGGTGTGGTGGCGGGCGCGCGCCGACAGTGCGGCGGCCGTCGCGGTCGCGGTGCTCGCGCCGCTGGCGACCGGGGTGATGTACGTGTGCAGCGAGCTGTTCAAGTCGTTCATCAACGAGGACCGGCCGTGCCGGGCCGTCGCGCGGGCCGCCCGGCCGCTCATCGAGTGCCCGGCCGTCGGCGACTGGTCGTTCCCCAGCAACCACTCCACCATCGCCGGCGCAGCTGCCGTCGGTCTGGTGCTGGCCTGGCCGCGACTGGCCGTGTTCGTGGCCCCGATGGCCGTGCTGATGGCGTTCTCCCGGGTGTTCGTCGGCGTCCACTACCCGCACGACGTGGGTGTCGGCCTGCTGCTGGGCGCGATCGGCGCGGGTCTGCTGGTGTGGGGGTGCGCACGGCTCGCGCAGGGCGTGATCATGTCAATGCGGGCGAGCAGCCTCGGCCTGCTGCTGTGGTTCGCGGGCCCCGGGGGCCGCCGCTCGCGCAGCCTGACGTAGGTCCCCGTACGCGACAACGCCGGGTGCGCGGCAGTCGGGCACGCAGCGCCCCGTGTCCCGCTTCGGCCGTCCGTACACCGTTTCGTGCCAGGATCGGAAGTGCCATGACTGCGACCACTGAGTACACGCCCGAGACCGTGACCCCCGAAGCCGAGAACGAGAACGGCACCGAGACAGGCGCCGTTGCCGACACCGGTGGCGCCGGTGCCGCCGAAGCCGCTTCCGCCGAAGCGCTGCCCGTCCTGCACCCCCACGTCAACGCCTGGTTCGAGCTCAACGCCCGTGACCTGCCCTGGCGGCACCCCGAAGCGGGCCCGTGGGGGGTGATGGTCAGCGAGTTCATGCTCCAGCAGACGCCCGTCAGCCGGGTGCTGCCGGTGTACGAACAGTGGATGGCCCGCTGGCCGCGCCCCGCCGACCTGGCCGCCGAACCGTCCGGCGAGGCCGTCCGCGCCTGGGGCCGGCTCGGCTATCCGCGCCGCGCGCTGCGCCTGCACGGCGCGGCCACCGCCATAACGGAACGGCACGGCGGCGACGTACCGCGGGAGCACTCGCAACTGCTCGCCCTGCCCGGGATCGGCGAGTACACGGCCGCGGCCGTCGCCTCGTTCGCGTACGGGCAGCGGTATGCCGTCCTCGACACGAACGTGCGGCGGGTGATCGCGCGCGCGGTGTCCGGCACCGAGTACCCGCCGAACGCCACCACCGCCGCCGAACGCAGGCTGGCGCGTGCGCTGCTTCCCGAGGACGTGCCGACGGCGGCCCGCTGGGCGGCCTCCTCGATGGAGCTGGGCGCGCTCGTCTGCACGTCGAAGAACCCGGAGTGCGGGCGCTGCCCGATCGTCGCGCAGTGCGCCTGGGTGCGGGCGGGCAAGCCGCCGCACCAGGGTCCCGCCCGGCGCACCCAGACGTACGCGGGGACCGACCGCCAGGTGCGCGGGCGGCTGCTGGCCGTGCTGCGGGACGCGGTGACTCCCGTACCGCAGAAGGACCTTGACGCCGTGTGGCACGAGCCGGTGCAGCGGGCGCGGGCGCTGGACGGACTGGTGGCGGACGGACTGGTGGAGCCGTTGGAGGGCGGTGTGTACCGGCTCCCGCGTACCTGAGCGCGGACCCGCACGTTCTGCGCAGGGGCCTCCGCGCACCGGCGAAACACCTTTCGCGTACTTAAACCTCTTTCCTCGAAGTCGTCGTTACACAACCGATGGACAGCCGTGCGTCCGCCGAGCGCTCACCCGCACAGCCCCGTGACAAGCCCTCCGTAGCTTCATGAGCACAGGGGAACACAGGGGATTCACAGCTGGACGACCAACCAGCTGTCACAGGACGGGACGGAGGCGGTTCGAATGGCGCACGGCGAGGTGCTCGAATTCGAGGAGTACGTACGCACGCGGCAGGAGGCCCTGCTGCGCAGTGCCCGTCGTCTCGTCCCGGACCCGGTGGACGCGCAGGACCTCCTCCAGACCGCGCTGGCCCGCACGTACGGCCGCTGGGACGGCATCGCCGACAAGTCGCTGGCCGACGCCTACCTCCGCCGTGTCATGATCAACACGCGTACGGAGTGGTGGCGGGCCCGGAAGCTGGACGAGGTGCCCACCGAGCAGCTGCCGGACGCCCGCGTCGAGGACGGCACGGAGCAGCGCGCGGACCGCGCCCTGCTGATGGACATCCTCGGTGTGCTGGCGCCGAAGCAGCGCAGCGTGGTCGTATTGCGGCACTGGGAGCAGATGAGCACCGAGGAGACCGCTGCCGCGCTGGGCATGTCTGCCGGTACCGTCAAGAGCACCCTGCACCGTGCGCTCGCCCGGCTCCGCCAGGAGCTGGAGAGCCGGGACCTGGACTTCCGGGCCCTGGAGCGCGGTCACGGCGGCGGACGTGACGAGGAGCACGAAGTGCGTGCAGTACGCGGAGTGCGGGGCGAACGGGGGCAGGAGCGGTGCGCGGCCTAGACAGCGGAAGCGACGCCGGGGGCGGCGCCCCCGGAGAGCCCGCGTCCCCACGGGAGCGGGCTTCCCAGGACGTCAGGACTCCCCGGGACGTCAGGTCGGCGAGAAGCATCATGGCGGCGAGCGGAACGGCGGCGGCCGGGCTCGCCGCCGTCGGCCTGTTCGCGGTCACCGTGGTGTCCTGCGGGGCCGGCGGCACCGGTACCCGCGACGAGGGCCCGGCGGCGGTCGCCGTGAAGGTGAGCCCGCGACCGCAGACCGCCGCCTCGTCGTCGGCGGCGGCCCCGGCGCCCGCCGACCGGGTGGATCCCGTCGAACTCCTCAAGAACGACCCCAAGGTCAGCGCGGCCGTCAAGGCCGACCTCAAGCCGTGCGTGAAGAACATCTACCCGGTCGACGCCTCGTACGGCAAGGTCACCGGCAACACCGCCGACGACATCGTGGTCAACGTTTTGACCTGCGGCGATGCCATTGGAATCGGCTCCTACGTGTTCCGTGAGGACAATGGGCACTACAAGAACGTCTTCGTGGCGGAGGAGCCCGCCGTGTACGCGGAGATCGACCGGGGCGACCTGGTGGTGACCCGGCCGGAGTACAGGAAGGGCGACCCGGTGGCGTTCCCGTCCGGCGAGGTGGTGGTCACCTACCGCTGGGCCGGGCACCGGTTCTCCGAGCACGACAGGGTGGAGAACAGCTACAGCAAGGCCGTCGGCAACGGCGACGGGACCGGCGAGGAGCCGAGTTCCGCGCCGCGGGTGCAGGAGGAGGACGACCGGGAGGACGCGCGGCGCAAGGCCGAGGGCTCCCCCGGCGGCACTCCCGCCGATTCCTCGAACGGGTCGACCGCGGTTGCGCCGGGCAACGCGCCGACGGCCGGTCCGGCGACCAGGGACTGAGAGAACAGAGAGCAGCACATGGCCGATACCCACGTCCTGTTCGTCGAGGACGACGACGTGATCCGCGAGGCGACCCAGCTCGCGCTGGAACGGGACGGTTTCACCGTGACCGCGATGCCGGACGGGCTCTCCGGCCTGGAGGCCTTCCGTGCGCGGCAGCCGGACATCGCGCTGCTCGACGTGATGCTGCCCGGGATGGACGGGGTGAGCCTGTGCCGTCGCATCCGTGACGAGTCGACCGTGCCGGTGATCATGCTGTCCGCGCGGGCCGACTCGATCGACGTGGTGCTGGGCCTGGAGGCGGGCGCCGACGACTACGTGACGAAGCCGTTCGACGGGTCGGTGCTGGTCGCCCGGATTCGCGCGGTGCTGCGCCGCTTCGGCCACGCGTCGGGGGGCGGCGCGCTGGAACCGGTGCAGGGCGGTGAGGGCGGCGGGCTGCTGACCTTCGGCGAGCTGGAGGTCGACACCGAGGGCATGGAGGTGCGCAGGGGCGGCGAGCCGGTGGCGCTGACGCCGACCGAGATGCGGCTGCTCCTGGAGTTCTCCGCGGCCCCGGGCACGGTGCTCTCCCGCGACCGGCTGCTGGAGCGGGTGTGGGACTACGGCTGGGGCGGCGACACCCGGGTGGTGGACGTGCACGTCCAGCGGCTGCGTACGAAGATCGGCCAGGACCGGATCGAGACGGTCCGCGGCTTCGGCTACAAGTTGAGAGGCTGACCCGCACGGGCATGAGCATGACTGCCAGCCGTACGAACGTCCCCCTCGCCCGGTGCCTGCCGCGCCTGTCGGGCCCGGGGAGCCTGCCGGGCGGGTCGTGCCCGCCGGGCCTTCGGCGCCTGCCGGTTCGATCGGGCCTGCCGGGCCGCAGAACGCCGGGCACCCCATGAGGCGCTTCCCGCTCCGCACCGGCATCCGCTGGAAGATCAGCGTCGCGATCGCCGCGGTCAGCGCGCTCATCGCCGTGGCCCTCAGCCTCGTCGTGCACAACTCCGCGCGTGTGTCCATGCTCGACAACGCCCGTGACCTGCAACTGGAGCGGCTCCAGTTCGCACAGCGGCTGTACGAGTCGTCCCGCGACCCGAAGGTCGGCTCCAAGCTGAACGACCCGGACCTGCCCGCCGAGCTGCGCGCCAAGCTCGCCCTCGGCCGGCGTGCCACCTTCGTGCAGGAGGACGTGGACGGGGTGCCCGAGGTGTGGGCGGCCATGCCGTACCCCGGCGACGACATCCTCTCCCTGCACACCCGTTTCCCCAACAACGCCGCTGTCGTCGCGGACCTCGACCGCTCGCTGGTGATCGCGTCGGTCGCCGTGGTCCTCGGCGGGACGGTCCTGGGCATCCTCATCGGCGGCTCCATCTCGCGCCGGCTGCGCAAGGCCGCGGCCGCCGCCACCGACGTGGCGCAGGGCAATACCCAGGTACGGGTGCTGGACGCGATCGGCGGTGTCGTACGGGACGAGACCGACGACCTCGCCCATGCCGTCGACGCGCTGACCGACGCCCTGCAGGAGCGGGTGGAGGCCGAGCGGCGGGTCACCGCAGACATCGCGCACGAGCTGCGCACCCCGGTCACCGGCCTGCTCACGGCCGCGGAGCTGCTCCCTCCGAGCCGTCCCACCGAGCTGGTGCGGGACCGTGCGCAGGCCCTGCGCACCCTCGTCGAGGACGTGCTGGAGGTGGCTCGGCTCGACAGTGCCGCCGAGCGGGCGGAGCTGCAGGAGCTCCCGCTGGGCGAGTTCGTGTCGCGCCGGGTGGCGTCGCTCTACCCGGAGGCGGTGGTGAACGTCATCCACGACTCGTACGTGAACACCGACCCGCGCCGGCTGGAGCGCATCATCGGCAACCTGCTGGGCAACGCGGCCAAGCACGGGAAGCCCCCGTTCGAAGTGGCGGTGGAGGGCCGGGTGGTCCGGGTCCGCGACCACGGCAAGGGCTTCCCCCCCGACCTGCTGCGCGAGGGCCCCAGCCGCTTCCGCACCGGTTCCAGCGACCGGGCGGGCCACGGGCACGGCCTCGGCCTGACCATCGCCGCAGGTCAGGCCAAGGTCCTCGGGGCGCGGCTCACCTTCCGCAACGCGCAGCACGACGGCGGGGCGATCGCCGTCCTGTGGCTGCCGGAACACGCGCCCACCGCGACGGGCAGCTTCCCGATCGTCCATCTTGCGGACCTGCCGCCACGCAAGAGGTAACGGCTGCCCCGGCCTACTCGGACACCGCGGCCGGGGCGTCCTTCGGACCCGCGCCCTTCAGCACGACCTCCTTGACGAAGAACGCCGCCACGAACGCCACCAGCGCGATCCCCGCGCCCAGCAGGAACGCCCCGTGCGTGCCCGAGGCCACGGCGACCTGGTACGCCTCGCGCATCTGCTCGGGCAGCTTCGCCAGGCTCGCCGCGTCCAGCGCCGCCCCCTGCGGCAGCCCGCCGGCCGACCCGCCGTGGGCCGTCATCGACTCGGTCACCCGGGCGGTGAACAGCGCGCCCATCACCGAGACGCCGAACGAGCTGCCGAGCGTGCGGAAGAGGGTCGTGGTCGAGGAGGCGACACCCATGTCCGCGGGCTCCACGCTGTTCTGCGCGACGAGCATGGTGATCTGCATCAGGAAGCCCATGCCCGCCCCGAGGAGCGCCATGTAGATCCCGGAGGTGAGGCGGTCGGTGCCGGTGTCCATCTGCGCGAGCAGGAACAGTCCGACGGTGATCAGCGCACCGCCGATGATCGGGAACAGCTTGTACTTGCCGGTGTTGGTGGTGATGCGGCCGACGACCAGCGAGACGACCATCATCGACAGCAGCATGGGCAGCAGGAGCAGCCCGGAGTTGGTGGCGGAGGCGCCCTGCACCGACTGCTGGAACAGCGGCAGGTAGAGCACCGCGCCGAACATCACGAAGCCGACGATGAAGCCGATGACCGACATCAGGGCGAAGTTCCGGTTGCGGAAGATGTGCAGCGGAATGATCGGCTCCGCTGCCTTCGTCTCGACGAACAGGAAACCGGCGACGGCGACGAGACCCAGCGACATCAGGCCCAGGACCTGCGGCGAGCCCCAGGCGTACTCGCTGCCGCCCCAGGTCGTGACCAGCACGATCGCGGTGATGCCGACGGTCAGCAGGCTCGCGCCCAGGTAATCGATCCGTGCCTTGCGCGGTTCCTTCTTCGGAAGGTGCAGCACCGTGGTGATCATCACGAGGGCGAGCGCGCCGAGCGGGACGTTGATGTAGAAGGACCAGCGCCAGCCGAGGTGGTCGGTGAGGACGCCGCCGACCAGCGGGCCGCCGATCATGGCGAGCGCCATCACGCCGGCCATCATGCCCTGGTACTTGCCGCGCTCACGCGGAGGGATCAGGTCGCCGATGATCGCCATGACGCCGACCATCAGGCCGCCCGCCCCCAGTCCCTGCAGGGCCCGGAAACCGATCAGCTGTCCCATGTCCTGGGCCATGCCGCTGAGCACGGAGCCGAGGACGAAGACGACGATCGCGGTGAGGAAGATGCCCTTGCGGCCGTAGAGGTCACCGAGCTTGCCCCAGATGGGAGTGGAGGCGGCGGTGGTGAGCGTGTACGCGGTGACCACCCAGGACAGGTGCTCCAGGCCGCCCAGTTCGCCGACGATGGTCGGCATGGCCGTGCCGATGATCATGTTGTCGAGCATGGCGAGCAGCATCGCGATCATGAGCGCGAGCAGTACGACGCGCACACTGCGCTGCCGCGGCGGCGCCTTCTCCGGCTTCGCTGCTTCTTCCGGCTTCGGTGACTTCCCCGAGGCCGGCCTCACCGGTGCCGATGCCGTGTTTCCCATGTACCGCTCCCCAGATTACTTACTTGCCGCCCGGCAAGTTGGCTACACTTGGGGAAGGTAGACGGCTAACTTGCCGGTCGTCAAGTAAGTATCGGCAAGTTGAACAAAGCTTGGAGTACGAGGATGACCAGCAGCGCCAGCGGTACCGGCCGGCCGCGCCGGGGTGACACGCGCCGACGCATCCAGGACGTGGCGCTGGAGCTGTTCGCCGAGCAGGGCTACGAGAAGACCTCGTTGCGCGAGATCGCCGAGGAGCTGGAGGTCACGAAGGCGGCGCTGTACTACCACTTCAAGACCAAGGAAGACATCCTGATCAGCCTCTTCGAGGACCTGACGCGCCCGCTGGACGAGCTGATCGAATGGGGGCAGCGGCAGCCGCGCACCCTGGAGTCCAAGAAGGAGCTGCTGACCCGCTACAGCGTCGCCCTGCGCAACGCGGGCCCGCTGTTCCGCTTCATGCAGGAGAACCAGGGGACCGTCCGGGAGCTGAGCATCGGCGACAGCTTCAAGGAGCGGATGCTCAGGATGATGGCGTTGATGAAGGAACCGGACGCGCCGCTGATCGACCAGGTCCGGTGCATGAGCGCGCTGTTCACCCTGCACTCGGGCATGTTCGCGCTCAAGGACGTCGAAGGCGACTTCGAGGAGAAGCGCAAGGCCGTCCTGGAAGTCGCCTTCGAACTGATCACGCGGGCCCAGCAGGACCCGGCGGACCGGGCGCAGGCCGGGCCGGAGGCCTAGATGAATGAGTCCGATGTCTTCAGTGGTCGTAGGCGATCAGGGAGTGTTTGACTGCGGCGTCGGTGGTCCAGTTGTGCCAGATGCCAGCGGCGAGGGCGAGGAGTCGTTGGCCGGTGCGGGCGAAGACTCCGGCCGGGGTT
>NZ_JACHEM010000035.1 GCF_014207445.1 Streptomyces candidus
AACGGGAAGAACGTCGAGACTCTCCCTCACCCCGGCCGAAACCACGCCTGAACAGCGGAAACTCAGCGCTCACATACGGAAAGACAACGGCTTCTGAGTGCGCAGGTGTCGTCTGGCTGGTGAAGCGTGTTTTCTTCTGCCGGGTCAAGCGGATGTCGCGCGTGTAGGCAGGTTCCGAAACTGCCGCGCTTGCCGCGGATGTCCTGGGCCGCCACCTGACAGTCGTGGCTGGTGGCCGTGTTGTGTGTGCACGCGTGGGGTGTGTATGTGCGGAAAGAGGTGACGGGCCCATGGTGGCCGTACGCAGAATTACCTGAGCTTCGTGGGCGGCGAAGTGAGTACACGGGCTCATGCCACGGTCACATCCTCTTCGGGAACATGAGGCGACCATGTCACTTGCCGGGAGATCCTCATGAGCGCGCGCACATTGTTCCGTACAGCCTTCGCCAATCCTCTTTCCGCCGTCTACCTGGGAGTTGTCGGAGCGGTCGCGGTATTCGAGCTGGTTGCTGCCTTCATCGAAGGCCCGCAAGACATGGCAGGGATCTATGTCCTTCTGGTGACCTCTCCCACGTCCCTGATGCTCTTCTCGTTCGCTGAGGCCATCAGCGGGCACGCCAAGCCAGGCCTTGAAACCTCAGTGGTCGTCATCGCCGTCAGCGCCCTCCTCCAGGCACTGGCCCTGGGGCTGCTATGGGGGCTCGTGCGCCGTGAGCGCGCAAAGCCCTGACATGCCCAGCACAGATGAGCTGCCCCTTTCAGACCCTGGCTTCGCTCTGGGGCACGCAGCGCGAACCAGGCCAGCACCTCGGCCCCCGTCCCCTTGTCCTGCCACACAGTGCGCCCCAAGCCATGCCATACAGGCGGCCGGGTTCACCCGGCATGGCGTTTCCGACGGGCACTGACGAGCAAGCAATAGAAAGACGCATCAGGCGCCACGCCCGCCGTCCCCTCTGCACCGGCTACGGGGGCGATTCACCGACGGGCGGTGGCGGGTGAACGAGCGCGTCGGCCGGGGCAGCACGGTCCAAGAGCCCCGACCGTCGCGGTGCGCCGACGGTGTGCCCGCCGCCCTGGCCGGCTCGTCCGCCTACCTGGCACTGATGTGCCTGTTCGCAGCAGGCATCGCAGCCTGCCGCCAGGAACGCGGTGATCCCTTTGGCGATCCTGGTCCCGATGCTTTTCGCCGGCACTCACATCCTGTCGATCATTGGCGCGACCAAGGAGATCGTCCGCTACTTCCTTGACAAGGCAGGCAGCGAACTCCTCACGGCCGTGTTCTGTTGATCGATGCCCCGGCCCGGGAGCCCTCCCCGGACTGCGGATCAGGGTTCCCCGCGGTCGTCGGCCTCTCGACCGCCGGGCGGAGGAGACCTTCCGGCGGCACGGGGAAAACGTTCAGCACCGGCGCCGTGAGGCGTCGCGTCGCCTCTGTACTCAGTCGTCAAAACGCACCTCCGGGTGCGCGCCCGCTCGCCTGGCCGGTCCGCCAAGCTCTTGTCCGCGACCGCCCGTTGTCCGTGCGGCACCGTCTTCGTTCCGCGTTCCGCAACATCTCAGAGTTGGGAGAGGGCGAACGCCGTAAGGAAGCCGACGACGGTCACCAACCCGGTCAGCAGGTGCACCTCTCCGTAGGCCTCCGGGATCATGGTGTCGGCGATCATCGCCAGGATGGCGCCGCCCGCGATGGCAGTGATCACCGCCAGCACCGAGGCGGAGGCGTCGCCCAGCAGCGTGTACCCGGCCAAGGCCGCCAGTCCGCTGATCACGGCGATACCGCCCCACAACGCGAACACGTACCCCCGGCTGCGTCCCGCGCTGCGCATCCCCGCCGAACTGGCCAGCCCCTCGGGCAGGTTGCTGATGAAGACCGCTCCCACCGTGGCGATGCCGACCTGGCCGCCCCCCAGGAGACTGGTGCCGATCACGATGGACTCCGGGATACCGTCGAGCAGTGCGCCCAGAGCGATGGCATTGCCCGACCCCGGCTGTTCACTTTCCGAGGGCTGCTGGCCGCCGGACCGCTTGCGATGCCGGGCCCCGTGCCGTGCGAGCAGAGCGTTGGCTCCGGAGTAGACGACCGCCCCGCTGAGCGCACCCGCCACGACGGGCCACATTCCCGAACGGTCGTACGCCTCCGCAATCAGCTCGAACGCCACCGCGGACATCAGCACGCCGCTGCCGAACGCCATGACCATCGCGATCAGCCGTCGCGGCACGCGTACGAACGAACTCATCGCCGCGCCCAGGAGCAACGCCATTCCCGCGAAGAGCCCCCAGGCACCTGCAACCCATGCTCCGTGCACCACCACACCCGTCCTTACTTCATTCGACATCACATGGCCCCGCGCCTTCGGCGCACCGGGCATGTCACACGAGAACACGTGGCACCGTGCCACGCACGCAGCCCCGCGACGCGTACCCGAACCCGATGCAGTCCAAAGGCAGCCGCCACCGGTGCGGGGACTGCGACCAGCGACACGAGACCGACGGGGAGCAAGGCTGGCCGGGCGTGAAGCCCCAGGCGTCTACCAGGAGTTCTCTGTGTGCCCGCTCTCGGGGTCCTGGTCTGCTTGCTGTTCTGCGTGCGAGCTGGGTTCAGGGGCGGCTGTTCTTGGCTTCGTAGCGTCCGGTGCCCAGGGCGAGGGTGAGGGTGACCTGCTGGTCTTGGGAGAGGCCGGTGCAGGTGTGCTCGATGTCCTCGCGCTCGAAGTACACGGGATCGGTGCCGCCTTCAGGGACGAGGAAGCCGTAGCCTCGGTCGCGGTTGTAGTACTGGACGAAGCCGGTACAGCGTTCTTCCATCGTGGCCTCCTACCGCCGCCCGCTGGTGCGCCCTCCTCGAGGTCGGCGCTCTGCGGGCGGATCCCGGAGATCAGGCGTCGGATGAGGAGTTCCTCCCGCCCGGTCGGCGGGCGCTGCGGCACGACCTGGCTTCCCGCTCAGACTGTCATCCACGCCCCAAATCACCCGGCCGAGTGACACCCCGCCCCCTGGGTCACCGGCCCTGCCTGCTTACTAACTCCGCTCCGTGCCTGCTCGCCGCGGCCGGTGCGATGGAAGGACTCGGAGACGTCCTGGGGGTCGTTCCGCGCGGCGATCGTGCGCAGCACGTGGGACTACGCGCAGCGCCGCGACGATTTCCTCCCCTCCAAGCGGCACCGCAACCGCCGACTGCGAACTCATCAATCCCCTTGACTCCCTTGCACGGAATTCTGAGAAAAAGTATCTGCGTGACGATGCGGGCGACCGGGACACGGCGTGCCGAGGACGCCGTCGGACCGCCTGGCCGCGGCGCTGCGCGCCCAGCTCGTCTGACGGCCAGCCGCCGGGAAAAGCTTGCCCCCGCTGTCCTGTGCTCATGCGCCATGTACGGGGCAGAGCCGGTAGAGGTGGTAGTTCATGTTGGCGCCCGGGGGCAGTGTGGGGCGGGGGGTGAGGGAGCGTAGGTGCTGTGCGTCGGTGAAGCAGCGGGCGAGGGAGTCGTGGGCGGTCTGGTCATTGGTCTTGATGGCGACCAGGCAGGGTCGGCCGTTGCGTGAGCGGCGGATGTCGTCGATGATCTCGCGCACCGGTGGGCTGGTACGGGTGAGGTCGAGCCCGGCTGCGGTGAAGGCGGGTCCCCAGGGTGGTTCGACGGCGTAGATGTCGTGGTCGCTACGGGAGGGAAGCGTCGCCAGCAGGGCGCGGTAGTCGAGCTGGTTCAGCTCGAGGGTGGAGTCGCCGATTTTGTGCAGGTTGTTGCGGGTGGCCCGATATACATCCGGATCGATTTCGGAGGCGTACGCGGGCCGGCCCAGACGCCGTCCGAGGTGGAGTCCGAAGTTCCCCGACCCGCAGAAAAGGTCCACGATCATCGCGTTGCCGCCCGGAGGGCAGACTTCGGCCGCCGCAGCCGCGACGGCGGCAGCGTGGGAGTCGGTGACGGACTCGATGGCAGTCCGGCCGAGCAGTTGTATGCCCCGCAGCTCCATCTCGGGTGCGGGGATGCCGTACAGGGAGAGCCCTTCGGGGCGAGCGTGGAGGAGACGCCCTGCCTCACAGAGCTGCTGGCCGGTGAGCATCACCGCGCGCAGGGGACCGAGGAGTTCGTCGCGGAAGGCGAAGTAGGCCGCGTGGTTGCCGTTATGGGCGCTTGTCACAAGGGGGGCGTCCTTCAAGTCGGTTGAGGCGCCAGCAACGAGCCATTACGAAAGGCGGTACATTGATCACGCATTGTAGTGGCACATGCGTTCACATACCGGACTTCACCCGAACTGCGGAGCACAGGCGCAGAGGAAGAAGGCGCCGTGGCCAACGACCACAGGGCAGAAGGCGACCCCGATAAGCGCTGGTCGTACCAGAGCGACGAGGCGGCTGACCGCTTCAGCGCAGCCGGCCGGGCCACCGACTGGTTGCTGGGACACTCCTTCGTCTTCGCTGAACTGCGCCTGGCTTCGAAACGGGGCGCCACGGTACTGGACTTCGGCTGTGGACCAGGGGAGATCACCGACCACATCAGCCGCCGATTCGGCGTGCGGGTGCTGGCGGCGGACGATGCACCGGCCATGCTGCAGGCCGCACGCAAGCACCGAACTCCCGGCGCGGAGTACCACCTTGCCGTTGACGGCCGCGTCAGCGGCCTTTCGGACAGATGCGCAGACGCAGCCATGTGCTCCTTCGTCCTGACCTGCATCCCCGATCCGGCCCTTCACCGGAAGATCCTGGCGGAGATCCACCGGCTGCTGCGTCCCGGCGGACGACTGGCTCTGCTCAACATCAACCCCGCCTCTTACGGGATCCCCTTCACCTCCGTACGCACCGGCGACCTCCACACCATCTACGCCCCCGGCGCCCCTATCCCGGTACGCTTCCGCACCCCGCAGGGAGGTGAGGAGATTTTCACCGATCACCACTGGCCGCTGGAACACTACGAACAGCTCCTCTCCCAGGTCGGCTTCACCGACATCACCCAGTACAGCCCCACAGTGGATCAGGCCGCCTCCATTGCCGATCCAGCACTCTTCCGCAGCCATCCCTGGGTCACTGAATGCCGCCACCCGCCGCTGACCATCACAGCGGCGACCGCCTAGTCTTCCGAGCCGGGCGAGGTTAACGCCGTTCCGCCGCACTCGCCGGAACAGAGTCCGCTGGCGACCCCGCCAGGCGGCGGGTGCTGGACGGGCTCCGGCGGGTCCCCGGCGGACCGCCAGGGGCCTTCCGGCGGGTGCTCGGGCGGGCTGGAGAGGGGTGCTCACGGCATGCGCAGGGGGACGCTTCGGGGCACCGCAGGCCGAGCAGGTCGCGAATGAGCCGTTTGTAACAGCAGAGGGCGGCGGCGAGGCCGAGGAAGGCCAGATAGTCGGAGGGCTGGCGTTCGTAGCGTGGGCTGAGCCTGCGGTACCCGGACAGCCACGACATTGTGCGCTCGATCACCCGCCCTCGGCGCTCTAACCGTTCGCTGGACTCGATTCCCTTGCGGGCGATGCGGACCCCGATGTGCTTGCCCCATAACCATTTCCGCAGGTGGAGCATGTCGTAGGCCTCGTCCGCAGGCAGCCGCTGGGGCTGAAGTAGCGGCCCCGGTGTGGGCCGTGTCGCGTTTGGTGACCGGCGACCATGGGCTTCAGGGCGAGGCTGTCGTGGACGTTCGCGGCGGATAGGCCGACGACCAGGGGCAGTCCGTTCGCGTCCGACAGGACGTGCATCTTGGAACCCGGCTTACCCCGGTCCACGGGGCTCGGACCTGTGTGTTCGCCCCCTGTTTTGCCCGCACGTGCGCGGAGTCCAGCACAACGCATATCGTTCGCTGCTCTGGCTGTGGGCGGTGATGGTGCTGGTCGTGCAGACCGATGGCGCTGTTCTGGGATTCGCTGGTGTTCGACGGGATCGACGAGGTGGAGGTCAAGGCGTTTGCGGCCGGGTTCGGCACGGTCGAGGTGGTGGCAAAAGGCCGTGCGGCCGGGGCGGCGTGTCCGGACTGCGGCCGCCTCTCGGACCGGGTCCACGGTCGTTGTCAGCGCAGGCTGAAGGACCTTCCGCTCCTGAGCAGGGCTTTGTGATCCGGTTGCTGGTCCGGCGATTCGTCTGCGGGTCGGCGGACTGTCCGCCGGACGTTGGCCGAGCCGTTCTCCCGGCTGGCCGTGCCGTACGCGCGGTTCACCACGCGGCTGAACCGCGCCCTGGAGCGGGGGGCTCGCTCTGGCGGGACGAGCCGGCGCTCGGCTGGCGGCCCAGCTCGGCTTCGGTGCGGATGTCCTTACCTCGAGGGGTCATGGCGCTGCCCGATCCGCGATTCAGTACGCCGAGGTGCTGGGCGTGGACGACTTGGCGATTCGCCGCGGCCCGGGCGCTTCGCCGACATGGTCGGCCTCCCTCCTTTGGTTGCTTCCGCGGTGGCCGCCCGAAGGTGGGGGCAGGACCTGCCAGGCAGGACAACGGGGATGCCCGCTGAGGTGTTGGCCACAAAGCTGGTCTGTGCCTGCTGCGCGCCCTGAGCTGAGGCAGAGGCGTTCAGGATCGGTCCCTCGGGTCCGACTGGACGGACACGGACACGCCTATGCATGCCGCCTGGGAGAGAGCCGCCCTCCCTCAGGGGGCGCGACAAGCCCCGGTGAGCGACCCACGCGCTGTCAGTCGTTGTCGGTAGGGGCGACAACTCCGGGCAGCCCAGCCGCGAGTCGGCTGTGGATGGCGATGAGGGAGCGGGCGGCTTGGTCGATGTCGTGGTCGGTGGAGGCCCAGTTGGCCAGGGACAGGCGTAGCACGGTGCGTCCCTTCCACGTGCTCGTCCCCGCCCACCCGCGCCCGTGTTCCTGGAAAGCATCGGTGACGTTCTGGGTGTGGTCGTCGTCGGTTGCCGTGGGGTGGTGGAAGCGGACCAGGACCTGGTTGAGGGCGACCTCGTTGAGGATGTCGATGCCGGGTTCGGTTTGCAGGAGGGTGGCGAGGCGCTGGGCTTGTGCACAGCGCTCGTCGACGAGTTGGGCGATGCCGGTGGCGCCGAGTTGGCGCAGGATGGCCCACAGCGGGAGGACGCGGGAGCGGCGGGAGACTTCCAGTCCCCATTGCACGGGGTGGCGCTGGTTGTCGGGGAGGTTGAGGTAATCGGCGCTTAGGGGCAGGGCTGCTCGGTGGGCTCGGGCGTCGGTGATGAGGGCGACGCCGCAGTCGTAGGGGGCGTTGAGCCATTTGTGGGTGTCGGTGGCCAGGGAGTCGGCGAGGTCGAGGCCGTCGAGGAGGGTGTGTCGCAGGCGGGGCGAGGCGGCGGCCCAGGCGCCGAAGGCGGCGTCGAGGTGCAGCCACCCGTCGGCCGCGTGGGTGAGTTCGGCCAGGGGGCGCAGTCGGTCGACGCCTCCGGTGTTGATCTCCCCGACATGTCCGCACACGATGAGCGGCCCGCCTCGTACCGTGTCGATCTCCTCCTGCAGGGCGGGCAGGAGGATCCGGCCCTCGCTGTCGGCGGGCAGCTCACGGATCGACCCACCCAAGCCCAGGATCTGGAGGGGTCGGGTGACTGCGGCGTGGATGGACTCGTTGACCAGGACCGTCACCGTCGGCCCCCCTTGCAGCCCCTGCTGGGCGACGTCCCAACCGTGACGGGCCAGCACCTCGTGGCGGGCGACAGTCAGCCCGAGGAGGTCGGCATGGGTGCAGGCGGGAGTGAACGCGTAACTCGTCGTGGCGGGCAGGGCGAACAGCTCGGTGAGCCAGCGCCCGCAGATGTCTTCCAACACCGCTGTCAGCGGGGAGCCGTCGTGGACGATGCAGTTCTGGTCCCACACACTCGTCAGCCAGTCGGCGGCCACCCCCACGGGCACCGTCCCGCCCACCACGTACCCGAAGTACTTGCCCGCCCCTGACGGCACCAGCCCTCCGCTCGCTGCCAAGAGCTGACGGAGCACGTCGAGGGGGTCTGAGGGAGACGTGGGAAGACCGTGGTCGAGGATGCCTCGCAGGTCCTCGTCCGTCAGGCCTGCGCGTACCTCCCGCGTGGGCAACTGCCGAACATACTCCAGGGCCGCCTCCAGCACTTCCGGCAGAAGTGCTTCAAGGGCTGCCAGTTGTTCGCTCGACTTCATGCGTCTTCTCCTTTGCTACGCCCAGTTGGGGTAGGAGCCCGGGCCGCCTGCTGCTTTCGGAAACGGCCTCGCTGCGGGGCCTTGGGGTCCAGTCAGCCTCACCAACGTCCTCGGGACGGACCAGGTCGCGCAAGAGGTGCTCGGGGCCTCTGGGGGGCGAGGGTCTGGACACACCAATGAGGCGAGGCATACCCCCGCGCACAGGAGTGTCCACCCCCAGCATCGTGCGCTGTGACGGTCATGCCACGCCCCACTCCAGCGCGCGTAGCCGAGCAGGGCAGTGGCCACCTCATACTGCGGGCAACGTTTTGGTGGGACGTCCTTGACGTGTCGGACGGGTCGTTCGGGGTGAGCGATGACTCGTCCGCAGAGGGCGGGCGACGAAGACGGTCTGGACTGGGAAGGCTGCCGGATCCGAGGCCGCCGTACCTGCCGAACCTGGGGGCAGCCTCTGGCCGCGTCCCGCCATGCGCCCCCAATGTGCGCCGGGACTGCTCCTGATCACTTCGCTGGGGTGGGGCTCGGTGCATGTGGGGAGCAAGTGGGGTCATGAGAGGGGGAGACCGTCCGGAGTGCCTGCTGTCCCGTGGACCGCCTTGAAGGTTCTCTGTTGCGGTGCTGCACCGTTCTCACGGGCTGTAACGGAAAGTAAAAGGGGAGTGCCGCGGTGGAGGACAGGTGCGAGGGACAAGTGACGTATTTCAACCGGCAGAAAGGGTATGGATTCGTGCTGCCCTTCGGACGCAACGACCAGGTCTTCGTGCGCAGCGAGGACATCGAGTCGGATCGCCGGGTGCTGTCCGAGGGGCAGCATGTGTCCTTCAGCCTCGCGCTTGGAGCTGGGCGGTGGGAAGCGCGCAGGGTGAAAGTCTGACCGGCAGGCCGCGTGCGGTCCGGTCCGTGGCCGGGGATAGCCTCGGGTGACACCGCGCGCCGGGGACGGGCGGTGACAGCCGTGACGGCCGAGAACATGTGAAAGCGTGGCGGTGCCAGCCGGGGGCTGCTCTCGCGGGTTGTTTCTTGCCGCCGCTGGGAGGGCGAGTGAACACGCAGCCCCGTCGATCAGGGCTGCACTGCAGTCCCTGACACCCACGGGCGCACGGGCTGCGTCGCGCACGGGCCCCCGCCCGGCCTTGCGGCTCTTTGTGACCGTGCCTGATCCCGGGTAGCGCCGCAAAAGCATCGGCCCCGAGCCCAACGAACATCATCGTGTCCCAGTCGCGCTTGATCGCCTCGCACACGGTGTGCGTGCCGCGCCAGGCGGCGGCAGTCACGGCGGCGAGGGGCCCTGCGAGAGGCGTGAGGACGGGATGAGAGCCAGGACTACGGTTTCGGGTGGAGTGTGGTGGTGGCGAGGCGGCGTGTGATCGCGTCGGGTCCGGTGTGGCCTCGTATGGGGGCGATTGCCACGGCGGCGGGGAGGACGGCGCGTACCAGGGAGGACAGCAGGGCGCCGGGCCCGGAGTCGATGTAGGCGTCGGCGCCCTGTCGGTGGAGGCGGTGCAGGGATGCTTGGAAGAGCACGGGGCGGTTCAGGTGCTGGGTGGCGAGTTCCCTTATGTGCTGGAGGGTGTGGGCGGGGCGAGCCAGGGCGGAGGAGTAGAGGGGGATCGTGGGCAGGCGTACATCGGCTGTTTCCATCCAGGTGTCGAGCACGGTGGCGAGGTTGGTGAGCAGTGGGTGGTGGTAGCTGGTGCGGCTGGGCAGAGGGGTGCAGCGGGTTCCGGCGGCGCGGGCGAGGGTGTGGAGGACGCGCAGTTCTCTGAGCGGGCCGGAGACGGCTGTCTGCTGGGGTGCGTTGTCGCCGGCGATGCGGGTGTGGTGCAGGCCGAGGTTCGCGAGGAGGGCGACCACCTCGGCGACGGGCAGGGCCAGGGCGAGCATGCCGGCGGCGGTGGCGGTGGGTGGGGACATGGTGCGCAGCAGGGTGTGCCGGGCGTGGAGGAGGCGGGCGCCGGTTTCGGCGGTGATGGCTTCGGCGACGGCCATGGCTGCGATGTCGCCGACGCTGTGGCCCATGACCCACTGTGGGCTGCTGTGGAAGTGGTGGCGAAGGGCGTTGCCGCAGGCGACGGTTCCGGCGTAGGTGGCCAGGTCGAAGGCGAGAGGGTCGAGGGCCAGGAGTCTGGCGGGTTGTGGGGCGTCGCGGTCGGTGAGTAGCCGAGTGACGGGATGTGCGGTGTGCGGGGTGACGTCGTCGACGGTGGCCAGGACGGTGGCGACGTCGGGGAGGTGCTGTATCCCGGTGAGGGCTCCGGGCCGGTAGGCGCCCTGGCCCGGGCAGAGCATGACGGCGCTCCGCCCGGATGTGGTGGCGGCCGGGGCCGGGCGGGTGCGGGCGGCGGCCGGAGAACTTCGTCTATACGGAGTGCGGGGGGTGGGGGGCGTCATGACGGGCCGCGCAGCACGAGGGCGACGTTGTGGCCGCCGAAGCCGAGGCTGGTGCTGAGGGCTGCGAGGTCTCCGGCGGGCAGTTCGCGTGGCTGAGCGCCGACGATGTCGAGGTTGATGCCCTCGCCTGCCTCTTCCAGGGTGCAGGTGGGCGGTGCGATGCGGTGGGCGAGGGCGAGGACGGTGGTCAGGGCCTCGAGGGCGCCGGCGGCTCCGAGAGTGTGACCGAAGGCGGCTTTGGTGGCGGAAACGACGGCGTTGTCCGTGGCCGAGGCGAGGGCCGTGTGCAGTGCGTTGGCCTCGGCGAGGTCGCCGACGGGGGTGGAGGTGGCGTGGGCGTTGATGTGGCGAATGCGGGATGCCTTGATGCCGGCGTCGGCCAGTGCGCCCGTGATGGCCTGGACCGTTCCGGCGCTGTCGGGGCTCGGCTGGGCGACGTGGTGACTGTCGTTGCTCATGCCGGCGCCGGCCAGGTATCCGTAGATGCGGGCGCCGCGGCGGCGTGCGTGGTCGGCGTTTTCCAGGACGAGCATGGCCGCGCCCTCGCCCAGGACGAAGCCGTCGCGTGTGGCGTCGAAGGGGCGGGACGCCAGGTGGGGTTCGTCGTTGCGGCGCGACAGGGCGCGCATCCGGGAGAAGCCGGCGACCGTCAGGGGGTGCAGGGCGGCGTCTGTGCCGCCGGCCATGGCGACTGTGGCCTGGCCGTCGCGGATGAGGTGGAGGGCGAGGGCGAGGGCTTCGGCGCCGGAGGCACAGGCGCTGACAGGGGCGTGGACGGACGCCCGGGCGCCGATGAGGAGACCGACCTGTGCCGCGGCATGGTTGGGCAGAATCATGGGGATGCAGCGCGGGTCGACGCGGGAGGGGCCCTCCCGCAACAGAACGTCGTACTGGTGGAACTTGCTGAGGTAGCTGCCGACGGCCACGCCGATCACTGCCGCCACGCGTGTGGCGGCGACCGTGCTGTCGTTGCTGGTGGCGGGGGTGTGGTAGCCGGCGTCGTGCCACGCTTCGCGGGCGGCGATAAGGGCTAACTGGGCGTTGCGGTCGGTGTGATGGACCTGGGCGGCGCTCAGCTGCGTGGCGGGGTCCACGGCGGCGGGGGCAGCGATCCGCACCGGCAGGGGATGGCCGCATTGCGCGCTGAGGTCGAAGCGGCACACGCCGGTCTTGCCGGCGAGCAGGGATTGCCAGGTGCTGGGGACGTCACCGCCGAGGGGCGTGGTGGCGCCCAGGCCGGTGATGGCGACATCGCACGGGGAGCGGGTCACGGGTTTCCTCCCAGGGAATGAGGGATGCGGGGGGCGGGAGGATCACGCGGGGGTGCTGGTGGCTTCGATGATGTAGTGGACGGTCTGGCGAACGGTGCGCAGCTCTTCGGCGTCCTCTTCGGGGACCTTGATGCTCCAGTGCTCCTCGATGGCCGCGACGACCTCAAGCCTGGCGAGCGAGTCGATGTCCAGGTCGTCTTTGAGGTCGCTGTCCAGCTCGATGTCTGCGGGGGCCAGGTCCTCGATTGTCCTGTCGAGGAGCGTAACGAGGGACTCGTAGACGGACTGCTCAGATTTCATGGATTTCTCCTTGCTAGGTGGTGGACCGCGTATGCGCAGGGGCCACCAGGGGTGGATTTTCACAGTGGGTGCCCTGTGGGCGGGAACGGCTCGGGCGCGTTCCGTTTGTATCCCGGGATGCTTCGCTGGCCGGTACCTCGCGGTTTATGCGGGCATGCGGCAGGCGGCTGATCCCCTGGATTACAGATACCACGCTATCTGGCAGGCAAACCAGTCCGCGCTCTTTGTTGCGGTTGCAATAGGAGAGCAGCCGGGCTGAAATATTCCACCTCAGTGGTTCCCTCAATTAACATGGGTAAAGGGCGCCTCTTTCCGTCGCACGCACACTTCCAGCCCCTATCTCGGAAAATGTGGGTTTTCGGCCGAAAGATTTGTCATCTACTGGGGTAGGAGGGGTGTGCCGGCGAATACCTCATCGTGGCCATGACCTGCGAGGTAAGGGAGAATTGCATGTTATTTTTCGTTTGCAAACTGAATGCGGGTTTCCGGACACCGACGGCTTTTCGTTTGACTCCACGCTCCTGCGGGGGCTAAAAAGAGAAAGGCGACTCGTCGGCTGTGTCCGCCATGTCGCTTCTCCGCGACTTCCCGCCTTGAGCCTTCGTTCCGCATCCTGACGCACGGACATACCAGGGAAGCGTTCGCGCCACTCTGCTCGTTCTGGGTAAATCGGCACACGGTGCTGCCCGGCGGGCGGAAATACTGGAAAACGATCGCGGGCGGCGCTTTCGCATGCTCTCGCAAAGAAGGCAGGGATCTGTGACCCCAGAGGAACTGAGTGCTGCCGGATACCCCTTTTCTCCCCACTGGTACACGCACCGCAGCGGCGCCCGTCAGCACTACCTGGACGAGGGCGCGGGCGAGCCGGTCATACTCCTCCACGGAAACCCCACCTGGAGCTACTGCTGGCGCCACCTCATCCACGGCCTGCGCGGCACCTACCGCTGCATCGCACCCGACCACATCGGAATGGGCCTCTCCGGCCGGCCCGACGAGCGCCGCCACCCCTACTCCGCCATGCAGCGCCTGACGGACCTGCAAATCCTCACAGACCATCTCATTCAAGAGCGCGGAGTCGCCGACCAGGGCTGGACGCTGGTGGCCCACGACTGGGGCGGGACCATCGGCATGGCCCTGGCCCGCCGCAACCCAGGCCTCGTGCGGCGCTTGGTGCTGCTCAACACCGTGGCCTTCCCCTGGCCGCACGACTACCGCCTCCCCCTCCCGCTGCGCCTCATCCGCAACCACCAGTGGGCCGCGCGGATGGTTCACAGGAGCAACGCGTTCGTCAAGGCGGCCGCCCGACGGGGGGTAACACAGCCACTGCCGGCCGAGGTACGCCGTGCCTACAGCGCCCCTTACCGCAAGGCACGCCACCGGCTCGCGGTCGTCCGCTTCGTTCAGGACATCCCCGTGCACCCCTCCGACCCGTCGTGGCCCCTTGTCGAGGGTGCCGAGAAGGAGGTGGCTGCTCTCGCCGAACTGCCGGCGTTCATCGGCTGGGGTGACAAGGACCCAGTCTTCACCGAGACGCTGCTGCGGGAGTGGCAGCGGCGGCTTCCGAAAGCGCAGGTGCACCGCTATCCGCAGGCAGGCCACTTCGTCATGGAGGACGCGGGCCGCGCGCTCATCCCCGCCATCCAAGACTTCCTTGCCGCGACCCCGCCTGCCGGGCAAACAGACGCACCCCGTCACGTCCCGACCACCGGCAACCGGGAGAGGCCCGAAACGCTACTGCGCGCGCCGCACCGCTCGGGCGGCGAGCCTCAATGAGGGACATGGGAGAGGCCATGGACAGCAACGTGTACACCCGCATCCGCGAAGTAGCGGTAGAAGTGCCCGACGGACGCCAGAGCGTGGCCGAACTGGACGCCATGCTGCGTTCGGCAGCAGGCGACCTGCCCGTGCCGGACGAGCCACTGCAGCGTCTGTACGGGCTGCAGAGCCGCGTGATCGCGCCGCCTGACGCCTACCCCTCCACCCTGGCGACAGCCGCAGCCCGCAAGGTCCTCAACCGCGCTGACTGCCCGGCTTCTGACATCGATCTGCTGATCTACGCGGCCGTCACCTCCGACATGGAAGAACCGGCCACCGCCCATATCGTGGCTGCCGCGCTGGGAACACGGTGTCCGGCCTTCGACGTGAAGAACGCCTGCAACGCGGTGATCAATGCACTGGAAATCGCGGACGCCTTGATCCGCCGCGGCAGCTACCGGCGGATTCTCATTGTCAGCGGCGAACTGCTCTCCCGTTTCACCCGCCGCCGAATCCACGACCGGGCCGACCTCACCCTGGCTTTGGCCACCTTCACCTGCGCGGACCTAGGATCCGCCCTCCTGGTGGAAGCATCTCCCCAACCGGGCATCATCGCCAGCCGCTTCGCCGCCAACTCCAGCGGCTGGGCCACCGCCTACGTACCCAACGCCTTCGCCCAGGGCAACCACGACGGACAACTCACCGAGGCCCGCATCGACTCAGCCGGTCTGGTCGCCTCGTTCGAACGCGGCCCCGTCAAAGAGGCCATGACTCTCTTCACCGACCTGGACATCGCTCCGGAAACAGTGGACTTCGCCTGCTTCCACCAGCCCTCGGTCCACCTGCTGCACAGACTGTGCCAGCAGTTCGGCATCCCGGCCGACCGGACACTGACCACGGTGCCCCGCTACGGCAATGTCGGCTCCGGATCCCTGCCCCTCCAACTCGACCTGGCAAAGCGCAGTGGACGGCTGCACCGCGGCGACCGCGTGGCGCTGATCGGCGCAGCCAGCGGCGTCAGCATCGGTGTCATGGCACTGCAGTGGTGAGCCCCACCGAGGCCGCCCCCGAGCTGCTGGAGGCATTCGCTCAGCAGGCCGGAAGCCGGCCCACGGCACCCGTACTGCACCGCCCCGCCCGCCGGGGCGGCCACACCGCAACCACCTACGGCGAACTGCAGACACAGATACAGTTGACGGCCTCGGCGCTCACCACCGCAGGCGTCATCCCCGGGACCCGGGTCGTGGTGATGGTCCGCGACGGACTGGAATTCCTCACCGACGTATATGCCCTGATCCTCCTGGGCGCCGTCCCCGTCCTCATCGACCCCGGACTACCGCACGATGCGGTACGAGGCTGCCTGGAAGAGATCGCACCCCAGGGGTTCATCGGACAGCCGCAGGCCCACGCCGCCCGCACCGTGCTCGGCTGGGCACGACACACCGCCACTCTCTGTCTCAGCACCGCCTCGCGCCCCTGGGGGCCGTGGCCACGCCTGAACGATCTGCGCCGCGCCGCCCACGACTCTCCCAAACCCGCCCCCACGCGCGTGGCCGACGACGCGCTGGCCTTCATCGCCTTCACCTCGGGTTCAACCGGACACCCCAAAGGCGTCCAGTACACCTACCGGCAGCTCGGCCAGCAAGCGCATCACATGGGCACCGCTTTCGGTATCCGCGCCGGCGCTCCCGTCCTGTCCGCCTTCCTCCCCTTCACTCTGTACCTGCCGGCCCTGGGCGCCCACACGGTGCTCCCCGTGTTCGACCCGCGACGTCCCGCCGCTACCGACCCGACGCCGATTGTCGAGGCCATCCACCACTTCCAGGCCCGCGCCCTGTTCGGCTCACCCGCGCTCCTGCACAACCTGGCCCGCCACTGCGCCGCACGCGGCCTGCGCCTGGACAGTCTCCTCGACATCGCCACCTTCGGCGCACCCCTCACCCCGGCTGTGCTGGACCTGCTCGATCACTGCGTGCCCGGGACCTGCCGAGTACGCAGCGTCTACGGCGCCACGGAGTGCCTGCCCGCCAGCATCGCCGACCGCGACGACCTGCGCGGCGCCTGCACCGAACCCCCGGCACCCGGCACGCCGGTCGGTGTGCCGGTACCCCAGCTCACCGTCCGCATCATCGCGCCCGACCTCCCCGCTACCAGCCTCCTGGCCGACGCCCCGGCACTGGAACCGGGCACCATCGGCGAGATCACCGTCAGCGGCCCCCATGTGAGCCGCGCCTACTTCGCGCAGCCTCGGGCCAACGCGCAAGCGAAAATCAGGGCCGGACACCAAATCGTCCACCGCACCGGGGACCTGGGCTGGCTCGACGACAAAGGCCGCCTGTTCTACTGCGGCCGCAAAGCACACGCCGTACACACCACCCGCGGCACGCTCTACACCGAACAGATCGAAGCGCCCTGCAACAGCCTGCCCGGCATCGCACGCACCGCTCTCGTCGGCGTCGGCCGCCCCGGGCAGCAGCAGGCCGTGCTGTGCATCGAACTCGAACGGTCCCCGAACCGCCACCACCAGGCCGACCTCGAACACCGGGTGCGCAGGCGGCTGCAGGGCCTGCCCGGCGGCGAGTTGATCGAGCACCTGCTCATCCATCCCCGCTTCCCGGTCGACATCCGGCACAACGCCAAGATCGAACGCGGACAGCTTGCCCGGTGGGCGGCCCGGACCGTCCGCGTGCCCCACACCGCGCGGACAGCCGCCACCGCCAGGAAGGACAGGCCATGAAGGTACTCGTCACCGGCGGCACCGGCTTCCTCGGCCGCGCCGTGTGCCAACGCCTCCTCACCGCCGGACACACCGTGCGCTCCCTGGCCCGCCACCCCAGCCAGCACCTTGATCCCGGCATCCAGCAGGTCACCGGCGACCTACGGGACACCTGCCAGCTGCGCGCTGCGGTGCACGGCTGCCAGGCAGTCGTCCACACCGCCGCCCGGGCGAGCATCTGGGGCACCAGGCAAGAGTTCCACGCCATCAACGCCCAGGGGACAGAGCGCCTTCTGGCCGTCTGCCGCACACAAGGCGTGGAGCGCTTCGTGCACACCTCGAGCGCCAGCGTCGTCTTCAACGGCGACCATATGCGCGGTGCCGACGAATCCCAGCCCTACCCCCGGCGCTACCTGGCTCCCTACCCCTGGTCCAAAGCCATCGCAGAACGCGCCGTACTGGCCGCCAACTCCCCGGCCCTGGCCACCACCGCCCTGCGGGTGCACCTCATCTGGGGACCGGGAGACCCGCACTTTCTGCCACAACTGCTCAGAACAGCCGGCTCCGGACGGCTGGCCCTGTTCGGAGACGGCACCAACCTCGTCGACACCGTCTACATCGACAACGCCGCCGACGCCCACCTGGCCGCCCTGGAACGACTCACCTACAGCGCACCACCAGCGGGCAAGGCTTACTTCATCACCCAGGGAGAGCCCGTGGCCCTGGAACAGATGGCCTGCGCCCTGCTGAAGGCCGCCGGCGCCGAGGTTCCTCGCGTGCGCCACATCCCGCACCGACCCGCCGCGGCCGCGGCCCACATGGCCGAACTCCTGTGGCGGGCGCGACGCCGGCCCCACACCTCTCCCCTCACGCGTTTTCTCGTCGCCGAACTGGCTCACGATCACTACTTCGACATCTCCGCTGCACGACGTGATCTCTGCTATCAGCCGACGACGTCCACCGAAGCAGGCCTCGCCCTTCTCACGGACGCCTGCCGCCAGACCGTCACAAAGGATCTTCCCGCACCGCGGACCGGCGATGCGGGATCCCCGTCCCACACACTCACACTCCAGGAGGACCGATGACCCGCAAGGACAGCTCGGAACGCACCGGTTTGACCCGCTTGCTCGGCAGCATCGCCGACAGCTCCAAGGACTTCATCGACGGCACCCTGGACCGTCTCCAGGACACCGAACGCGACCTGCGCCGCGGCCTGACCCGCGCCGTGGAGAACCGCGGACACCACAATGACCCCGATTCCTCCGACCGCGGGCGATACCCCGCCGAACGAGGCGGCGGCTACGACGACAGCGGACGAGGACAGGATCCGCGCCCGGCCGAACGCCGCACCGACGCGCCCCCGCGCCACGAGGAGCACCAGGAACAGCGGTAGCAGGACAGCAGCACCAACAGCACACCCACCTGCACCGTAGGACCTCTCCGAAACCCGTGCACGGCGGCGCCTGCCCATCGACCGGCACCGTCACGCCCCCTTATGCACAGCCGCTGCGACGTCACCGGCCCGAGGGCGTGGCGGCGCCGTGTCTCCGGACCGGACCACCCAGTCCGGTGACGCCGTCACTTAACGCGCCGTGCCCCGCGCTGCCGACGAGAGGAGCCCCCGCCATGTCCGCAGCCCTGCACCCCAGCGAGCGCATCGTGCACCGCACGGCCGCCGGCGCACTGTACGAACCCGCGGCGGCCGACCGGCCGGTGGACCTCGACACCCTGCGCGAGGACATCCGGGCGGGACACCGCTTCGTCGTCCTGCAAGAAGACACTGGCGCCGAATGCACCATCGAAGTCCTCCTCAGCATCCTGACTCTCGCCCTGCCCGACACCTTGGCGTGGCTGGCCCCGCCCGGCCCCCACCGCCACAGCAGGGTAGGACAGCACGAACCCCCGGCCCCACCGCGGAAGGGCACAGCGTGAGCGCAGCACGCGCCCGCCTTCTGGCGCGCGTCGCCCGTAACCTCCTCACCCGCGAAGTGACCGCAGCCACCGGAGCCTGGCACCACCGCGCTACCGAAGACAGCACCCACGCCAGAGCGCAGCGGCGCGCCGTCGCCGTACGGGAAGCTTTCGAACAACTCGGCCCGTTCTATATCAAAATCGGCCAGATCCTCTCGACGCGAGAGGACATCGTTCCCGCCCCCATCGCGAAAGAACTGGAGAACCTGCACGACCGCGCGTCCCTGATGCCCTTCACACACATGGAACCCGTCCTGGAAGCCGCGTTGGGACGAGGCTGGCGCCGCATGTTCCAGAGCTTCGACACCCACCGACCGCTCGGCACCGCGTCCCTGGCCCAGGTCTACGCAGCCCGTCTGGACAACGGCCAGCCCGTCGCAGTCAAAGTGCAGCGCCCTCACATCCGTCATGTCGTTGAAGAGGACATGAAAATGCTCCAGCGCGCCGCACGCCACTTCGCCGCGAGAGCCCCCGTCTTCAACGCCACCATCGACACCAAAGCCATGCTCGGCGTCATCCTCGACGCCATGCGACCCGAACTCGACTTCGTCCTCGAAGCCGGGAACATGGACCGCGCCCGCGTCTCCGCCCGCTCATTTCCCCTCCTGAACGTCCCCGACGTTCTCGATGCCACCCCCACCGTCCTCATCCAGGGACTCGCCCCCGGCACGAGCATCCGCGACGCAGATCCCACCGCGTTCAAACTGGAAGAACGCATCGCCATCGGGCGCGACATCCTCGCCTACATGTACCAGGGCTACTTCACCGACATGACCTTCCACGCAGACCCCCACCCCGGCAACATCTTCGTCTCGCCCGGCGAACCCGCCACCCTGATCGACTGGGGCATGGTCGGTCATATCGACCGCCGGCTGAGCATGTCCCTTATGCTCATCCTGCTCAGCCTCTCCCGAAACGACGGCACCGCCCTGGCCAAGGCATGGATCGACATGGGCAAGCTCACCCCCTGGGCAGATGTCTCCGCCTTCGCCCAGGACATGACGACCCTCGTCCCGAAGATCACCACGGCCTCTCTCGAAGAACTGAACTTTGGCACCACCTTGGCCCAAGTCCTCACCCACTCCACCCGGCGGGGTATTCAGACCAGCCCCATGGTTTCCATCCTGGGCAAATCCTTCGCCAACACCGACGGCTCCGTCCGCTACCTCGCCCCCGAACTCTCCGTCACCGGAATCTTCCAAGAGCAGATGCGCACGATCCTCTTCGACTACGCCCGCGATGCCCTGTCCGAGACGCAGGCCGCCCGCACCGCCATGGAACTTCTCATCGCGGCGCAATCCGCCCCCGGCGAACTGCGCGGTCTGCTGCGCGATCTCGCCAACCAAGAGCTCACGGTGCAGGTGGCCTCAGTCGCCAAACAACGTTTCTCACCCACCGAGGACCGCATCGACACCCGCCTGAAAAAGGTACTTCGCACCGGGGCTGCGCTCACCGCCCTCGCCTTGTGGCGCGCCGATCACCTCTACCGCCAAGCCCACTCGCCGCGCAACTGACGCCCCCGTGGGCCCTGGGAAAATGTCCAGTGGAGAGCATGGGAAAGAAGAAGCCTTGCCCTCGCCGTTCGCACGCCGGAGTTCAAGACCGAGCCGTGCCGACGGGGTGACCGCTCGGTCGGTCAGATCGCCAAGGACTTCGAGCTGACCGAGACCGCAGTGCGGGACTGGGCCAAGCAGGCTGAAGTCGACGCATGCGGGCGCGACGGGCTGATCAGCAGCGAACGTGAGGGGCCGCCCTCGCCCTTGCGGCGCCACCGATTCCGCCAGGGACGGCCGGGATCAGTCGACCGGTGCCTCCTGCCAGGCCGGCAGGTCGACCCGCACGACGAGGCCGCCGGCTGCCCCCGGCCGGGTGCGCGCCGCCACGGTGCCGTGGTGGCCGCGCACGATGGACCGGACGATCGCGAGGCCCAGACCGTGGCCGCTGCGGTCGCTGGCCACGCGGGGGCGTGCCCGGTAGAAGGGCTCGAAGAGGCGGTCCACCACCTCCGGGTCGACCCTCGGGCCCGTGTTGAGGACCTCCAGGACGATCGTGTCGTCGACGCGGTCGACCCGCACATCGACTATCCCGTCGGGCACGTTGTGCGTATGGGCGTTGTCGAGGAGGTTCACGACGAGCTGCCGCAACAGTGTCTGGCTGCCCATGACATCGCAGGGTTCGAGGGTGTCGATCGCGACAGTGATAGTCAGGTCACCGGCACCGGCACCGGCCCGCTGCGCGGCGACGGCCCGTTCCGTCAGCTCGGCCATGTCCACGGGCTCGGTGTCGTGGATCTCCTGCTCCGCCGCCGCGAGCCGCAGCAGTTCCTGCACGACCTGGATGTTGCGCTCGTTGGTCTCGCGCAGCATCGGCACCAGTTCGGCGAACTCCTCTTTCGAGGTGTCGCCGCCGGTCATCTGGAGAATCGCCCGAGTGGTCGCGAGTGGTGTCAGCAACTCGTGCGAGGCGTTCGCGGCGAACCGCTGATGCGCCGCGAACGCCTCCTCCAGGCGCCCCAGCATCGTGTCGAAGGTGTCGGCGAGCTGCTTCAGCTCATCATGGGGTCCTTGGGCGTTGATCCGATATGCCAGATCGCCCTCGCCCGCCTTGGCCGCCGCCTGATTGATGGTGTGCAGCGGTGCGAGCAGCCGTCTCGACAGGAGCCAGCCGATACCCAGGCCGATGCCGAGAACCACGATCACACCGCCGATGGACAGCGCGAGGACCGTCGCCCATACGTCCTCCTTGTCGCGGATCAGACCGGACGCGTCGACCGTCTCGCCCCGCTTCAGCGGCGGCTCCTGCAGATCCGACTCGCGCTTCGGCGCGACATGCGGCGGGCTCGTTTCACTCTGCGGCACGACGATCGGCGTCGTGAAGTCGTAGGTCGGCAAATAGCGGATCCCGATGTAGATGATCGCCACCATCAGAGCCGAGCAGGCCGTGAGCGCGGCGCCGAAGCCGAAGAACAGCCGGGCATGGATGCTCAGCGTGCGCGGCCGTCGCTCGCGGCCGCGGCGCGGCCTCACCGCGTGCCCAGGTAGTAGCCCGCGCTGATCGCGGTGTGCACGAGCTGGGGTTCGCCGAGCTTCTTGCGCAGCGTGTGCACCACGAGCCGGACGGCGTTCGTGAGCGGATCGGCATGCGCGTCCCACGCCTTGTCGAGCAGAAACTCCGCGCTCACGACCCCGCCGTCAGCGCGCATCAGCAGTTCCAGTACGGCCATTTCCTTCGGCGTGAGTCTGATTTCCGTGCTGCCGCGCACCACCCGGCGTCGGTGCGTGTCGAAGCTCAGGTCGGCGAACGTCAGGATCGGGGAATGCGCTAGGGGGCTGCGCCGGTACAGGGCGCGCAGTCGGGCGACCAGCTCGGGAAAGTCGAACGGCTTGGCGAGATAGTCGTCGGCACCGAGGCCCAGGCCCTCCACCTTGTCGCCGAGCCGGCCGGCGGCGGTGAGCATCAGCACGCGACAGCCCGGGCCCATCTCGACGATGCGGCGGCACACCTCGTCACCGTGCACCCCGGGCAGGTCCCGGTCCAGGACCACGGCGTCGTAGTCGTACACGGTGACGCGCTCCAGAGCCGTCGCACCGTCGTGGACGACATCGACGGCGATGGCCTCACGACGCAGCCCCAGCTCCAGGACGCGCGCCATGTACTGCTCGTCCTCGACCACCAAAACCCGCACGGGCGTCGGCCCCTTTCGCTGTTCCTGAGAATTCCCTGAGAACCGGGGTGTGGGGCCGAAGGGATTCGGGCTGTTTTCCCGGCGTTTCTGTCACGTCTATCAGGTGCCGTATTTGATTCGTGTATGAGGTCGCGCGTGAGCAGCCTTTTCGCAAACGCAGCTCAAAGCTGCGGCTTCGTAGCGTGGCGTTCATGAACCTTTTCAAACGTGCGTGGTGGCGGCTCATCGGCGCTCCGGGCAAGTCCCTGATGCTGGTGGGCCTGTTCTTCGTCATCTGCAGCCTGGTGCTGTCCGGCTTCCTGATCCAGTCGGCGGCGGCGCGCGCGGCCGACAGCGCCAAGAAGCATGTGGGCGCGGTGGCCACGATGCAGCTCGACGTGAACGGGCTGCTGGCGTCCGGTAAGAACGGCGGCAGCGAGGGCGGCGGGCAGAATCCACGCACCATCGGATCCGCCGGCGACCTGAAGCGCGACCTGGTCGACAAGATCTGCCAGTCGTCCGTGGTCGCCGACTGCAACTACACCGCCGACGGGGCGGCCTTCCCCACCAAGAGCACCACGCTCTACCAGCCGGTCCCGGCACCTGCCAGCCAGGACACCCTCGGCACCGACCTGTTCAAGGTGGACGGGGTGCGCAAGCTCGACGAGCTGAGCGACTTCCGCAACGGCGACTCCAAGATGATTGCCGGAAAGGGCATCGGACCGGACACCAAGAAGAACGAGATCGTCGTCGAGGAGCGTGTGGCCGAGGAAAACAAGCTTCGGGTCGGCGACAAGGTCAAACTCAAGATCGGCTCGCTGATGCCGGGCGTGGACACCTCGGAGCACGAGTTCGAGGTCATCGGCATCTACAAGAACAGCACGGCCGACACCGGCCAGTACGTGCCCGCGATGATGGCCCCGGCCAACCAGGTCTACACGAACATCGAGGGCGCCAGCCTGCTCGGCGGGAAGACCACCGACGGCGGCGGCACCCTCAAGTCGGCCACCTTCACGCTGAACGACCCCAATGACCTCGACCAGCTCAAGGAAGACTCCAAGAAGGCAGGCGCCGACCTTCAGATCTTCCCGATCTCGGTCAACGACAAGCAGTACAAGACGCTCGTCGGCCCCATCACCAAGACCGCGAGCTTCGCGACGGTCACCGTGTGGCTCGTCGCCGTCGCCGGCACGATCATCCTCGCCCTCGTCGTCGCCTCCAACCTCCGCGAACGCCGCGGCGAGCTGGGCATCTTGCTCTCCCTCGGCGAGAAGAAACCCAAGCTGCTCGGTCAGCACCTCGTCGAGGTCGTCGCCTGCGCCGTCATCGCGATCGCACTCGCCGGCCTGGGCAGTCAGTTCCTCTCCGAGGCGATCGGCAACAAACTGCTCACCGGCGAGATCGACTCGGCCAGCAAGGAAGCCGAGAACGACAGCCTCCAACCCGACTACAGCGACCCCAGCGGCATGAGCAGGCAGGGTGACGACCAGCCCAAGGCCGACCCCATCGACTCGCTCGACGTGCACCTCGGGCCGGCCGACATCGCCAAGGTCGGCGCCACCGGGCTCGGCATCGCCGCCCTGGCCACCCTCGTCCCCGGCGCCCGCGTCCTGCGCCTCAACCCGCGCGACATCCTCACGAAGGGCGACTGACGTGACCACCTCTGCCACCACCGACACCAACGCACCCCGCGGCAAGAACGCGCCGATCCTCGAACTCGCCGACGTGAACCGCACGTACAGCACCGGCAACCGACGCCGCATCGTCCTCAAGTCCGTCTCCTACGCCTTCCAGGCCGGCCGCATGTACGCCATCGTCGGCCCGTCCGGCTCCGGCAAGACGACGCTGCTGTCCCTGGCCAGCGGACTCGACGCTCCGACCTCCGGCAGTGTCCGCTTCCAGGGCCGCGACGTGGCCCAGCTGGGCCTGGGCACGTACCGCAACCGGCACGTGGCCACCGTGTTCCAGTCCCTGAACCTGCTCACCTACATGAACGCCGTCCAGAACGTGACCTCCGCCATGGAGATCACCGGTGTCAGGGGCGGACGTAGGAAGCAACGCGCGAACGAGCTGCTCGCTCTCCTCGGCATCGAGCCTGACGACCGCACCCGCCGCACTCTGCAGCTCTCCGGCGGCCAACAGCAGCGCGTGGCCATCGCCCGCGCGCTCGCTTGCGAGGTGGACATCCTCTTCGCCGACGAGCCGACCGGCGCCCTCGACCACGAGACCGCCGCCGGCATCATCAAGGTCTTCCAGAAGCTGGCCCACGACGACGGCAAGTGCGTGATCGTCGTGACGCACTCCAGGGAGGTCGCCGCCGCCTGCGACGAGACGCTGGTCCTCAAGCGGGGGAAACTGATGCCACAGGGGTGACCCCGAGGACGTGTCGGACGTGAGTTCGCGTGTCCGCCGTCGGCCCACCCGGCGGCACGGCGGACACGCCGAACCGGCCGGGGCCCAACCGCGGCCGACCGATCCGACGCCCGAACGACGACGGCCCCGACGCCGGCCTAGATGAATGAGTCCGATGTCTTCAGTGGTCGTAGGCGATCAGGGAGCGTTTGACTGCGGCGTCGGTGGTCCAGTTGTGCCAGATGCCAGATGCCAGCGGCGAGGGCGAGGAGTCGTTGGCCGGTGCGGGCGAGGACTCCGGCCGGGGTTCTGCCACCGTGCTGTTCGAGGCTGAGCTGGCCTTTGAGGGTGTCGATGACGGCCTCGATCCACTGCCGCACCCGGGCGA
>NZ_JACHEM010000036.1 GCF_014207445.1 Streptomyces candidus
CCCGCGCGCGGGTCCGTAGGCGGCTTCGCCGCCTACCACCAGGGATCGGCTTCGCCGATCCCCTGACGGCGTTTCACGCCGTCGAGGGCTCCGCTTCGCGGAGCCTAACCGCCGTTTCACGGCGGTTGTGTGGGTTGCTCTGGCCGCTTCGCGGCCTCTGACCTGGGGTTTTGCCGCTTCGCGGCTTAGCTGGCTAGGAAGGGGCCCGGTGACCCCGACGGTTCCGTTTCCCTCGAATTTCGTTTCCATTTCCTCACCTCTCTTTATCGAATTCCCTTTACATTCATTACATAAAGGGCTTTGAATTATTCGTCAAGCATGGTGGTCGCCTCTTTATGAGGCACCTTTCTTTGGTGCTTCATCGGCTTTATAAGAATACCTCAACCTTTGTTTTTCAAACGGCCGTAGGCCGTTTTCCTTTGCCCCGCAGGGGCGGGCCCCGGCGCGAAGCGCCTTAGAGGGGCCCACCGCGATAGCGGCGGCCCGATAGGGCCGGATCTTTTCCGCCCCGTGGCCGAAGGCCACTTAGGGGGGCGGGTTTCCTTGCGGGCCCGCGAAGCGGGACCAGGCCGCCCGTGGCCGAAGGCCACTTAGGGGGCGGCCCAGCCCGGAGGGCTGTCGATTGGCCGCCCATTTGGGCACGGAAAAAGGGGTGACCATTCACCGGTCACCCCTTTTTCTTTTGCCTAGTCGTTACCTAGGCCGTTCTGTCATTCCATCATGTGGTCGAGCCACTCGGCGGGTTCCCTCCCCTCGATAGTCGGCCGGTCCTCGTTCCACTTGAAGTCATCGGGCGAGAGCTCGACCCCTCCGGCCTGGGCCATTTCGAGGTAGGGCTCGATTTCCTCGGCTCGTTCCTCGTCGAGCTCTGCCGCAAAGTGCATGAGGCCCGCGCTGATGATGATTTCCGGGGCACAGCCGTTGAGGCGGGCGAGGTGGAGCAAGTCGGCCAGGAGGTCCCCACCCAATTCCCCGAGAATATCGCCGTCCACGTCGAGGGTGCCGTCGAGGTAGTTTTGCCCGGTCTCCGATCCGAATGCTTTCAGTGCGGTAACCGCCCAGTGCGCGCGGGTCCTATTCGCCTCGGCGGCGCCGTCCGCGTAAAGGTCCGTCATTTCCTTTTCCCTGCCTTTCACTTGCCGTAGACGGTGATTGCGGCGCGGACCTTTTCCGCGTCGAGGCACCCGGGGTGCCGGAACGTCGACGGCGGGTTGCCGTTGCGCCCGCGCAGGTGGGACCAGTAGCGGGGGCCCTGCCACCCGCAGAGCTGGCACCGGAGGAACCACGGGTTATCGGCCCCGGGGTAGCCGCCGAGGGGGGTCCAGAGGAATTCGGCGAGTCCGTCCATGGCCTTGCATGCGGCCTCGGTGTTCCGGGGCGTGGCGGGCATTCGCGGGTGCAGGAGGGGCACCGGCCCGACGACTTCGCGGGGCGCGGTTTCCTGGTCCTCCTCGGCGTGCTGCGGGGTGATCTGCCGCAGCTCGTACATGGCGACGAGGTATCCGGCGGCGAGTTCCTTTCCGACGCTTCCGGCGGCGACTCGGATTTCTTCGTTCTGTCCGGCCGGGACGGCGTACCAAGCGCCGTGCCATCGGTAAATGCGGCCGATGTGCAGTCCGTTGAATCGGACCGGGTAACGGCATTCCTGGTTCGGGTCGCCGAGTTCGTATCGGCGCATTTCGTTGTTGGTCACTTGCTCCACCCCCACCAAGAACGGATTTCGTCGGCGCTCTCGCCGTAGTTCTCCTCGACCATTTCGGCGAACGAGGCGCCGGGGTTGATGAGGATCGTGATTGCGGCGTTCACGACGAGGTTGATTGCGTCCTCTTCGGGCTCGCCGAGGTTGATCTCGCCGAGGACCATTTCGGCACCCGCGTTGGCGGCGGTCCGAACGCTTTCCTCGGTGTAGCCGAATTCGGGCCGCTTGATCCCGAGGCGGCGCGCGTCGGTGTACTCCGCGAGGGATTCCGTCACGCTCCGCATGGAGTGGAGGCGGGCGTATTCCGCGTTCGGGCACTCGTCGGCGGTGATGAATTCCTCGATTGCCTCCATGAGGCAATCGAGGGAGTGAGCGGGGTCGGTGACGATGGACAGGATTCCGTTGCCCGAGACTCCCCAGACGTCCGTACCGTCGAGGTCGATATCCCGATGGTCGAGGAGGTCCCCACATTCTGGGCACTGGAACTGGCCGTCAGGCCGGATGTAGTAGGCGGAGAGTCCTCCGCAGTGCGGACAGCAAATTGGGTTCACTGAAAGCTCGCCTTTCGCGTAGCGCTTCCGGGGCGTGACCCAGGAGGCCGCGCGGCACGGCGCGTGCTTTTCGGCCCGGTGCGCGCCGAAGGCGCAGGGCCGAAAACCCTTTTGCCGGTGCGCGCCGAAGGCGCAGGCAAAAGGGCGGTCCCGCGAAGCGGGACCGAATCGCCGGTGAACGCGCCGAAGGCGCCCGGCGATTCGCCCGGAGGGCCCGCCAGGGCCCGCAGGGCGGCGCGCGGCGTGCCGTGTGGCACCCTGGGCCACGCCCCGGAAGAAAGGGCCCGTCAGGGCCTATAGGCCCTGCTGCGCCGCACCCTGCCGCGCCTTGCTGCGCCCCTCACTGCGCCGCACCCTGTCGCGCCTTGCTGCGCCCTTCGCTGCGCCCCGGCGCAGGAACGCGCGAGACCTCCCTCCCCGTGTGTCGGGAGGGAGGTCTCGCGCGTTCTCGGTGGCGGCGCCTTCCTACGCCGCTGCGCCCCGTTCGAGGATGCGGATCACGGCCTGTGCGCGGTGCTTGTGCTCTGGCTGGTCCCCGAGGAGGACGAGCACCGGCTCGGCTGTCTCGCGGGCGTACTCGGGGTCTTCGACGGCGAGCCGAAACCATGCGGCGTGGGCGTTGCTGATCACGCGTTGCGTCTCGTCCTCGGGGGCCCCTGCCTCGCGGCGGCGCTGCGCCGTCTGGACGAGGAGCTCCATTGTCTCGGCCCAGTCCTCTGACTCCTCGACCCGGCGCACAGTGAACGCGGCCCTCGTTGTCATGACGTTGACCGTGGGCGGTGCGAGAGGTCCGACGGCACCCGAGAGGGCGGTTTCGAGTTGGGCGGCGGCAACGATGGCTTCGACGAGCCGTCCCGCCTTCTCGTGAGCGACGAGCTCGGCCCAGGCCGATGCGTACTGCGGCGGGAGAGGTGCGGCCCACTCGGGCGGGACGGCGGCCGTGGCGCGGCCGGCATCCGGCGCGGCGGGTTGTGGTTCGGCGCGGGTCCGCCTTGCCGCTGGGGTCTCGGCGAGGGTCATGCCGGGCTCGGCCGCGGCCGGGGAGCTGGGGGTGGCGGGGGACGCCTGGGCGGGTGACGGTGGCGTGGGGTGTGGGCGGTTGAGCGTCACCACGTCGCCGTTGACGTCCACGATCAGGGGCCAGGCCGCCCCGTCGGCCTCCTTGGCGAGCACGCGGACGGGGCGGCCGTGAAAGGCCGCTTTGATCCGGACCTCGGCGAGGGCGCGGACGCGGGCCTCGGCGGCGTCGAGGCCCGGCTCGGTGACCTCTTCCCCATTGACCGCGGCGATGCCGTTCGAGCTCACGGTGATGGTGTAGATCGGCGTTGCGGGAATCTGGTCGGGGTCGGTGATTGTCATTGGTCTTTCTCCGATCTATCCGCCCTTGGGGAAATACGGTGGTGCCCAACCGACATATGTAGAGCCCCACTTGGTTTCAACTTCAGTGGCGGGTACGACGTCAATGTAACCCGGGCGGCGAATATCGTTGCTGGCGATTTTCCCGTTGCCGAGATACACAGCAACGTGTCCCGCTCGGCCGCCGGTCTCCCAGTACATGAGGGCACCGGGCGGCGGGTTCCGGGCCTTGTCGTGCTTCATGCTTGCCGGCATCTCGCGGTAGTGGTCGATGGCGTAGGGCACCCCGCTGAAACTCCAGCCGTACACCCTGGCAACGAACGCCAGGCAGGCGCGATACCAGTCCTTTCCGCCGTTCTTGGCCTCCTTCTCGGCCCACGCGATGGCGGCCTCGGTACTGCGGGGGTTCTTCACGTTCGCGGGCCATGGGGCGTCGCCGTCGTGGAAGGCGGCGCCGGGTTTGCCGGGGCGGTCCTTTGCGTCTTCCGGGTAGCAGCCGGGGTTGTCGCCCTGGTCTTCATTGCCGGTGCTGGTGTCGTCGCCCTGGTCCTGGTCCTGGTCCTGGTCCTGGTCGACGTTGCCGCCCTTGCCGGGGCGGTCGAGGTCGATGCCGGCCTCTTTGGCGATTTCCCGGGCTGCGTCCTCCTGGCCGTCGTACAGCTCGGGGTGAGCGGACGCCTGCACCGCCTGTGCAGCCTTTCCGGGGCTCATCGTCTCCCAGCCCTTTTTGTCGGTCAGGCCGTGTATGCCGTCAGTGGTGTTGCGGTTGGTGCCGAAGTAAAACCGGTCGGCCGCGTACTTCGGCTGCATGATCTGCGTTTTTGTGCCCCAGCCCTGGGACGGCCGCTGTTGGAAGAGGCCGATCGAGTCGAGGTGGCCGTGATTGAGGTTGAGAAGGGTCGACTCCTGTAGAGCAGTCATCAGGCCGATGAGCGTTGCTCGTCCGGACAGGCCGCCGTCGTCGGCCACCTTGTCGATGATCTTGGCATTCGCTATCTGGTTCTTCCGGATGTTGCCGGTCGGCTGCTGGGCGGTGCCTTCGCCGTAGTCGACGCCGGGTCGTCCTCGGGGACCGCAGGAGTCGGCGTACGCCTTCGCGCTGATGCCGGCACCGAAGATGCCGACGACGAACAGGAAGATCACAAACACCACTGACGCTATGGCAGCGGCCTTGATCTTGAGTCCGGTCCCGCCTAAACGGCCGATGGTCCGGACGGCGTCGCGTCCGTCCACTACAGCCCCAGGATTCGGGAGACGCGCCACCCGTCGCCGTCGCCGTTGGTCAACTCCACGTGTAGCACGGTGGTTTCGCTGTAGTCCTCGTAGCCCTCGACGTCCACCTTCGCCGTGGTCGTCCGCCAGACACGGACGGGGGTGTCCACCGGCAGATCAGTGCCGGCGGGCTTGACCTTGACCGCGCCCACGGTGGCCACTCCGCCGCGGCTCACGAGCTTGAGCCATCCCCGATCGGTGTGTCCGGCGAGGTTCTCGACGAGGGACGGTGTCATGTACGGCTCGGCCCGGAGAACACTCGCCGTGTGGTCCCCGTCCTCGGGCGGGTTGCGGGTGAGGTAGAGCCGTACGGCCTCCTCGGCGACGTGATCTGGCTTGCTGAGGTCGACGGCTGCCGAGGAGCTCGGCGACGGCGAGGAGTTGCTCGGCGCCGCCGCGGGCCCTTCCTTCTGGGCGCCAGGGCTCGGGCTCGCGGTGGCCGTGACGCGGTCGCCCGTGTGCCCCTCGCCCAGGAGGCTCGGCCACAGGAGGCGGGCACCCACGCCGAGGCCCAGGATCAGCAGCACGACGACCAGGGCCCCGGCCGGGCGGATGGGGTCGCGGCGACGCTCCTCTCGCACCCATTCCTTGGTGTGGCGGCGGACGCCCTCGCGGTACTCGCGTTTGGCCTCGCGGCGCCCGCGGCGGCCCTTGGTTTTCTTGACCTCCTCGGGATAGGAGAACGAGGCGAGGATCTCCCGCCACTCCTCCGGGGTGGGGTCGTCGTTCTTCGGCATATGGCTTACCCCCGTCGGGCGGTGTTCCGGGGCGCCGGGACCGCCGGGGCCGCTGTGCGGCGTGCCGGTGCGGTGGCGCGGGGCGGCGGCTGCGTGCTCCCGGTCGGCCGTGGGGGCGGACCGTTGGGCGTGCTGCGGATAACCGTCGCTTGGATGACTTTGGGCTCGCCCGCCCGTGCGGGCGGTGGAGCCTGCCGGAAGGCGTAGTTCGGGGCGCCGCCGCTCTCGGGGCGCATGACCGGTGTCGGGCCCGGCCCGACGGGCGGACGCGTAGCTCCTGCCGCTGCGGCGGGCCCTGCCCCGGCCGTGATCTCCTTGCCGCTGGGCAGGGCGGGGCGGGGCCTCGACGGGGCCGTGGTCTCCTTGCCGCTGGGCAGGGCGGGGCGGGGCCTCGACGGCTGCGGGGGCAGGGTGGTGCGGGCCTTGCCGGTGACGTCGGGGCGCTCCCGGTCGAGCGTGATGACCGGGCCGTCGGAGCGTCCGCCGGAAGTCGCGGCGCCGCTGCCGGGCGGGAGCGCTGGGCCCGCTTCCGCACCCGCGGTCGGAAGCGGGCGGGGTGCCGGCGCGGGTGGCCGGTGGCGCGGTGCGCGGGTGAGGACGACGTCCATGTCATCGGCCGCGCCGCCTCCTCCGCCGCCCGGGAGCTGCGGCAGGTCGTCGCCGCCCCCTCCTCCCCCGCCGCCTCGACCACGGCCGCGGCCGGGCAGGGTGCGCACGGGCTTGTGGTCGAAGTCGCGGCGGCTGGTGCCGCCTCCGCCTCCGCCTCGGGTCAGCATCTTGGCGAGAGCGAGGCCGCCGAGCATCCCAGATGTGGTGCCGCGGACGCCGAAAATCTGGGCCACGACCGCCCGGAAGTTCATCCCGACGATGGCGGCGGCGATACTCAGGCCGCTGGTGGGGAGCCATCCATACGCGTCGAACATCTGCGTCGTGGCGGCCTGGAGCGATAGGACCGCGCCGAGGACCATCGTTGCGATGAGGCTTTCGAGGGTCCGCGCGAGGAGTTGATCGAACCAGGCGAGCCCCCACTCGCGGGGGCGGCCGGGGATCACCCAGAGGCACGCGAAAATCACGCCGGTCAGCAGGAGCATGAGGGCGCCGAGGAGGCTCGCCAATGAGGTGAAAGCCAACATCAGGATGAGGGCAGCGAACAGGATAATGGAGATTAGGGCGGGGATAGTGACCATGATTCGGCCAACAGGACTGTGACCCTGACGCCATTTCACGGAGTCGGCGCCGACTGCGTCAGTATCGACGTTTTTCTTCAACCATTCTTTGCGCTTGTCCTTGTCGCTTCCTAGGTCCAAAAGTGCTTTGCCGTACTTCTCGCAGACCTCGAAAGAACCGAATTCGGCCACACACCACGGGGTCGCAACGTATGCGCGCCACACGGCGTCACTCGATTTACGGAGGGCGTCATCCCGCCCGTTTCCGCTGAATTTGGGCTTATGGCCAAGCTCGAAGGGGAAGTCCTCCGACCCGTCGCCGAGACCCTGCGACGTCGCGTTCAGCGTGACACTTGACCCGATCTGACGGGCGCTGTCGATGCCGCCGACCCAGGTTTGAGGGCTGGTCAGGAGCGAGACCGCGACCACGCCGGAGATCAGCACCCAGGCGATTTGCGACAGCCCCCCACCCCCGCCGCCCTTCTTGTGCTGGGCGAACGCCACCAGGCCGCCGACGGCGAGGGCGCTCGGTAGGAGCGTCGCGGTCAGGCCCTTCGCAGCCCCACCGATGCTCTTGGTGATGGCGTTCTCAAGTTCCGGGACGGTGGTCAGTTGGAAGATCCACTGCACGATCACGATGCACGCCGTACCGAGTACGGCGATCAATCCCATGCAGATATCGGCGATGGCCTCGGCCATCGGGTCGAGCACGTCTCGCTTACCGAAATCGGAATCGAGCTGCCACAGAGACGGGTTGCTGTAGGTCTCGTAGAGGGTGCCCTCCCCTTCGGGCACCTTGTTATCTGTGGACGGCATGAGATCGCCGATCCCCGTTGGGTCGATATCAGCCGCGTGCGCCTGTCCGGCGAACACCATCAATGTGGTGCAGGCGAACAGGACCGGGATCGCCACGGTCCGCAGCCGCGGCACGTTGTAGACGAGCACCGTTACCCCCCTGACAGGGCGGCACGGACCGGCGAGCCGTGCCCCACCATGTCGCCCTCTTGTACGTCCTCGTCCTGGTCGACGAGCCAGGCCCCGCCGTGCCGGACCAGGCGCAGCGCGCTGCGCGTGGTGGTGGCGTTCTTGTCGGGCCACTGCACGGTGTAGGTGACGAGCACGCCGTACCCGGCCGGGTGGTCCTCGACCGCCGGGACCTCGACGACGTCCGAGGCTGAGACGGGACCGGTATCGGCGCGGTCCGGCCCGGTGGGTGTGCGGGATGCGACGGGTTCGGGTGTCGAGCCGTCGGCATACGTCGGCGGCGAGATGGACGGCGAGGGGCTCGACAGCTCACTCGGGGCGGCGCGCCGCGGCTCGTCCACGGTGAACCTGGCGGCGCACTCCTCGACTGTGCCGTCACGCATCCGGGAGGTGCTGAGTGAGCACGCGGTATGCCAGTCAAGGCGGTTGGCGGCCTCCTGGTAGCGCGTGGCCACCTTCACGAGCGCGTCATCCTCGGGGGCCAGCTGCCCGCCGGCACTGGTGTTGCTGGCGCTGCCCTTGACTCCGCCGTCGTCACCCGAGGAGCACCCGGCAAGGGCGAGAACACCGGCGGCCAGTACGGCGGCCGTCGTCTTACGCGTCACGCGTCCACCTTTTCCATGGGTACTTCGTCAACGGACTGGTCGGCCGCTTTGGGTGAGGTGTCGAGGAGGGCCAGGAGCTCGGCGCTCGGTACGTCCCACTGGACGGTGGCGCAGGAGAACCGGCGGTCACGGATCACGCAATGACCGTGCCGGATCTCACCATCGGGCAGGAGGCCGACGGACTGAATCAGGGCGCGGCTGTGGGCGTCCTTGGGCAGGCTGAGGAGCTCGGCCAGGGCGTTTTGTTGCTCGCGGGTGGTGAGCTGGAAACCGGCCACGGTAGTGAGCTGTTCGAGGACGCCGACCATGGATACGAGGGATTCCGGGTCCTGCGTGTCCAGCAGGAGCGACGTCGCTAGGGCCCTACCCACTCGGGCGATGTACTGCAAGAACGATGAGCCTTCCCGCGTCGCTGTGAGGACGTGAACCTCGGGGACCGCGACTACTTTGCGCAGGCCTCGCAAATCTCGGCGGCCTGCGGTGGTGACGCCGAACGCCAGCATTGAGTGCATGAGGGCGACGGACAGCCGCTTCATGGGCGTCCAGTCCCGGCGGCCTTCATCGGGCTGCGGCAGGGATAGGCCCGGCATCTGCACGACGAAAATCCCCGGTTCGGGGTTGATGGGCGCCCCGGCCCCGGTCGGGCGGCCCATGAACGGCGCTCCCAACGCGTTCTGTGCGAGTTCGTAGAGGGCCTCGCCCGCCTTGCGGCCGAGCTCGTCGTCCATCTTCCGCAGGTACTCGATCACCTTCCAGGTGGCGGGGTCGCCCTCGGCGATGACAGCGTTCACCGCGCGGGTGATGGGCGTCTCGGCCCCGGCCTCGCGCAGCCACTCGGGGATGGCAACGCTGAGTTGCGCCGGCACTTCACCACGGGCGACGTCGACACCCTCGGACGCCAGGAGTGTGAAGAGGTCGACGGCCCCGGCGAACTTGGGGCCGGTCTCGACGAGGTGAGCGTTCAAGCCGTAACGGCGGGCCGCGGTGACCAGGCCGCCAAGATCCCCCTTGAAGTCGAGCGCGAGGGCATAGCTGCCGCGGAACCCGGCGTCGAGGAGCGAGAGCATCATCGCGGTTGTTTTACCTCGTCCGGACCGGCCGACGAACGCCGTCGTCGTCGCGTCGCCGCGGTCCGACCCGGCCGTCACATCGTTGCGGAATACGCCGGGCGTGCTGCCGGTGAGGTATCCGACGATGGGGCCGCGGTCGTCGCCCACTTTGGCGCCGCCCCACCACCAGGAGCCGGACAGGGCCGTTACGTCGCGGGTGTGACCGAGGTCGGGCACGCGCAGTTGGTCGCCCGGCTGCATTTCGAGCCAGAGCTCGCGTTGCTCCTCCTCGCCGACGGTGACCTCGATCCCGACGCCGCCGTAGTACGTGATTACCGCGTCAATCCGGGCGCGCAGGTCGTCGAGTGACGTCTCGCTCGTCACGATCAGCCGGGGGTGATCCTCGACGAGGGTCACGTCCTCACGCCGCATGTCGCGGGTGAGCTCGGCCATGACGTCTTCGGTCTCCTCGATGTCCCGGCCGGGGTCCTCGGCCGAGGACTTTGAGGCGCTGCGGCGCTGTTCCTTGGCCAACCTGCGGGCTTCGTCAACTTTTTTGAGGGCGTCCCGCTTGGGCATCACGCGGAACCGTACGGACGCCTCGGGGCTGACGGGCTGGATGAGCGCGGCCGGGTCGAGGTCCGGGTCGAGGCCGTCCTCGTCCACGTCCGGCACGTAGTTGATCTCGGAGAGGACGCGCAGCCACTCGCCGTTTCCGGGGCTCTCCATCTGCTCGGGGAACCCGGACATGGTCAGCACCGACACCCAGGCCGTCACGTCGCCGTACGCGTCGACCACCCGCAGGTGGTCGGGGTGGGGCAGGATGCGCCCGCGTGTCAGGGCGGCCAATTTGGCGCCCGCGATGACGCCGGCACGCGGGGTGGGGAGCGGCGTTCCGCGGTGCTGCTCGCGGCTGATCATCCATGCCAGCATCTCGACGGATGCTGGCTGCGTCTTCCATGGGGTGGACTCCAGCCGTCGGCCGAGGCGGCGCATCTGCGCATCGAGCCGGGCGAGTTCACGGGAACCGACGGTCGAGGAGTTGAGGCCGAGGCCGCCCTCGACGCCTCGGCGGCCGAGCTGCTGCGCCTGCCCGGTGCGCTCGGTGAGGCGCACGCCGAGGAGGAGGTGACGCGTGGGCAGGGCGATTTGTTCGAGGCGGCCGACGCGGATTTGTGCCCACTCCTGCCAGTCCCCGGCGGTGAACATCTCGGCGGCCTCGGCGGCGTAGTCCTCGGCGTGCAGGGGTGACCACACCACCCGGAGGTGGCAGTCGTGCCCGGCGAGGGTGCGCGCGAGGGCCGAGTTGGCGGCGTCGAGTTCGCCGTCGCGGGCCGCCTCCGACATGAGGTCGGTATTCGAGGAGGCGAGGACGTACCACGCTTCCGTGTGGCTGTCGGTGATGACGAGGCCGTCGGCCAGGGCGACGTACTGCGGCGGCATCGCCGAGCGGTCACCGCCCACCCCGAGGAACGTCCCGACCTTCTGTAGCACCTTCACGATGTGTTCCCCCTGTACTGCTGCATTGCCTTGCGACCGTGCGCCTTGCCGACGGCGTCAGGGCCGTACAGGCGAGGGCGTGCGGAGAGTCGGACCGGGGCGCCGGCACCGGTCGGGACGGAGTCCTCGGCGCCGAGCCATCGCTCGACGAGCGGGCCGAGCGGCGACTCGGCGAGGAGCTCGGTCTTACCGGCCCACCGGGCACGGCGGCTGATCCATTCGCTTCGGTTGGCGGCACGGCGCCCGGCGCTGATGATCGGCCGGTGGCCGAGGACGAGGTACCGAATCCCGATGCTCCACCGGGTGATGTTCCATCGGCGCTCGACTACCGGTGATCGCTGCGTGCCGTAGACGGCGGTGATCAGCGGGGGCAGGAAGTAGAGCGTAAATGTGATCTTGGACGGGAGGCCGAACAGGAGCAACAGGGCGCCGGTCCACAGTGCGTAGAGCACGAGCCCCAGGACGAGGGCGCGGCGCGGCGCCCCCTCCCCGAGGTCCATCCCGAGCAATTCGTGTTGTCTGGTTTCCAGGTCGAAATGCCTGGTGTACGTGTGCCCTACGCGCATCAGGCGGTTCCCGCCACCTTGCCCCAGACGCCGGTTAGGACCCCCTGTACGGCGTCGGGGGCCCAGATGATCGCGCCGACGAACACGGCGGCCACCCCGAGGGTGACCATCTCTCCCCATTCCTTTTTCAGGAAGTGTCCGAGGGCCCTGACTGCGAGAAAAGCGGCGAAAAGGTTGCCGACGACAATAAGAATCCAGTCTTTGAGCTCCGCCCCGGTGGTGAGTGGCGCGGCGAGCTCAACGAGGCGGTGCACAGGTTCCACGGGTTCCCCCTTGTACGTGAATGGGCAGGCTAGCCCGGAGTTATGACGAATGCTCACGATTTATGAGCTGGGGACATGATGAGTCAGGCCGACCCGCCGCGGACGTCGTCGACCTGCCAACGGTGGGCGTCCGACGTCGAAACCCGCGTGATGGTCACGCGGTAGACCTGCTCGACCGAGGCCCCGCCGAGGGACCAGGAGACGAGGGCGGTACCGGTGCGGCTGTCGCCGCGTCCGGCGTCTGCGGACCAGGAGACGAGCCCCTTGTACTCGACCCCGGCCGGAAGTGCCGGCACGGTCGCGCCCGGCGCCGTAACGGCGTCGATATCGCCTGCGGCGTACGCCGAAAAGAACTTGTCGACGGCGGCGTTGGTCTGCGTGCTCAATGCCGGATCGGTCTCTGTCGTAGGCGTGTCCGGCGCCTCGGGCCCGTGCTTGGGGATGCCGACGAGGCCGGGCCGCCCCGTGACAACGATCTCCCCGGCGGACTCGGCAACCGGCACGTCGAGGCCGACCCATCGGGCCGCCTTCTGGACCGGGGGCGCCTTCTTCTTGTCCTTGGCGGGCCCGGCCTCGACCCCGGGGCGGACGAGGACCTCAACCCGTACGCGCGCCTGGGCGTTCTTGGTCTTGGTCACCGCCCCCGGCTGCACGGCTAGGACGTCCTGGCGGCCGTTGCCGTCCCATCCCATGGTGGCGTCGGCGTCCGGGGGCAGGACGGACGCGAGGAGCTGCTCGCGCTCCTCGGCCTTGTTCTCGTCCCACCCGAGGTAGGCGCGGGCGAACCTCGCAGCGACGGCTTGCGCCGCCGCATCGGGGTAGGCCGCCTCGGCCTTCACAGCGGGCGCCTGGGGTGCCGACGCCTTCGGCGGAATGAACCAGGCCCGCACTCCGGTGACCGCGGCGAGGACAACCACGAACCAGACCAGGCCCCGGCCGAGGCGCCTCACGAACACAGCGCCCGACCGTTCGTCCTGAGGTGCCCACGGGGTGCCCGAGGAAGTTCTCGACGGCGCGGGCCGCGTGCCGTTCCCGGTTCCGGTGGCGGTCTGCTGCCGCAGCTCGGCGCCCGCGGACTCCCATGGGTTCACCGCCGGGGGCGGTGTCGCCTCGCTCCGCCGAGGGGCACCGACCGCCCGTTTCTCGCCGGTCCCGTCCTTGCCGGTTGGCTCCGGCAGGCCCATGACCTTTCGGGCGATGGTTCCCAGCGACACCCGCAACCTCCCCCGCAACTAGGCCCACTTGGGCACATGCAGTCACTCGACGATCGACCATATGCCGCGTTGGATCACAGCGTCAAAGAAGTTGGTAACGGCTGCGGTTCGGCTCTGACGTGGACGTCCGCGGAGGTGATCCAGGGCGCTAGAGTGCCGCCCCACACAGCTAAACGAGACGGGGGGCTGAACGGGTGCGCATGCGCCGTGGGCGGCTGCGGAACCTGCGCAGAAATCGCGGGATGACGCAGGGTCAATTGGCCGCCGCTTTGGGGTGTTCGCGGGCTGCGGTATCGACCTGGGAAACAACGTGTCGACTCCCCCGCCCTGACCGGCTGCAACTCCTTGCGAGTGTTCTTGGTGTCCCGGTCTCCGAACTCATCGAGGACGGCGAATCTCCCTCACTGGTGTCTCTCCGCCTTACCGCTGGAATGCTCGCAAAGGACGTAGCCCGCGTACTCAAGGTGTCTAAATCAACTTACTGTCATGTCGAGCGCGGTCGACAGAAAGTCCCGCCGCGCTGGTTCCCGATCCTGTCTAGAACCTTTGGAGTACCGGCGGAATTGTTGTCCTCATTAAGAGAGGCGCCACCCGCCACGAACGCGGATGGGGGCGCCGAGTGACCGCTCGGCGCCCCCGTCCGCGTTTCTTTCTAGGCCCTCTCGAAAGCCTCGTAGAAAGTTTTCCACTCTTCCGCACAACGCCTCTGGATAGCATCAATTGCGGTTCCGGCACCGGCATACAGAATTACGCCGGGAGGGTCAGGGTCGGTCCGCAGGGAAACCCTTTTGAAAAGGTTTTCTGCGTGCTCTGCTGCATCAGCGATAAACGCGTTTGTCCTCATGTTGCCGACGAGCGGGATAGGCCAACACATGCGCCATCCGCTACCGACGAGAACAGGAGCGATATCCGCGTACTGATCGGCCGAGCATGCACGGATGCGGCCGTGAACCAAATCGACCGAGAGGAAAGCCGCCTTCTCTGATTTCAGGTCGGCACCCTCCTCGGCGAGATAGCCGCGGGCGATCTCTTTTACGTGGGCCGGGTCAGGCACTCGAGGCCCCCTCGTTTTCCTTGTCCGCCTCGGCGCTCTTTCGCGGCGGCGGCGCGGTGTTGTTCTTGTCCTGCCACGCCTGCCATTCCGCAAGCCAGGCCGTGAGCTCCTCTTCGCTGTAAAAGGAGGTCTGCCCGTCGGTGATGCCTTCCGGGGCCTTGATGCCGCGCTTTTCGCCGCGCTTGAAATACGTCCGGATGGTGCTCGGCTTGTGGGGGATGATGCCGCGCTCAAACGCCTGGGCGAGGCTGTACGTCTCGACGACGGCCTCGGCCTGGTCCTCGTCCTCGGCGGGGACGAGCTCGGGGCCGGCACCTGTCGCGCTGCCTGTCGCGCCCCCTGTCGTGAGGGCTGGTGTCGTCTGCTGTGAGCTGGGCGAACCCCCCGCGATCCCCCTCGCGGACGCGGAGCCGACAGGGGGGAGGGCCGCAGGCCCGTACTTGCCCCCCGGAAGGAACGCGGCCGTCGCGGCGGTTGCGTTGACCTCGTCGAGGACCTCGGGGGTAATCCACGGGGCCATGGCGCCGGCATCGAACCATTCCGGGGCCTGCTGGCACATCGAAAGGAAATTCCCGACTTCCGGCGTGATATAGCTCGGCTGAATTTCCCGAACGTACAGGTAATCCGCGTCGGGCGACTTCCGCTGATCCGAGTAGGCACCCCGGCCTTGCACTTCCGTGTCGTACCCGAGAACGGGCGTGCTCTGCCCGAATGCCACGCCCCACGAAACGCGGTCCTGCTGTCCGACTGCGATCTTCGTGCCGATCTGGGCGCGTTCCATCGTGCCGCCGAAAAACGCGTTGGCGAACTGCTGTGTTCCAACGACGACGCGGTGATTCGAGGAACGTCCTTGCAGGAGGATAATCGAAAGCCAGTCAAGGAACGGAGGTGTGCCCTTTCCCTTGAGACCGTAGCGCCACCACGTATACGCGAACTTGATCAAGGTCGGCAATTCGTCGATTACAAGTGTGCGGGGTACGAGCTGGGCCCGAAGTGCTGGATCGGCCCCCTTTTGCATTGCCGCTTCGGCCGCCATCATCGATGTGAGAAATTCCGCGAATGCAGCGATACATTCGCGCACCGTCTTGTGAATGCGGACGCCCGAATAACCTTCGGCCTCGACGAGGCTGTTCCGCTTCGTGTCGAGAATGTCAATCAGTTCGCCATTCATCCGGCCATGCACGACGGGAATGTAAAGCACCGTCGACTTACCCGAACCGGTAGCACCGGCCACACCCCAATGCGGCGTAGCGGACTGCGTCTGAATGACGGCGTCGACAATCGAATCCCCCTCGATTGCGAGGCCGACGAACACGCGGCGCGGGTCCCCCGTCCACTTCCACGGGACGTATTCGGGGAGAACAGGTTTCGGCGTGGGCTTCGGCGCGGGCGTCCACTGGACGTAATGCTCCCGGCCGGTGCGCTCCCACTTGGGCACCCATTCACCGGGAACCCGCTCCTCGATGAGGCGCTCAATTGCCCCGACGGCCTCGGGTCCGCCGATCCAACTCGCCGGAATGCGCAGCACGATTCGAGCGCCGTCCGCGCGGACGTCATCAGGGACAGAGAGCCAACGCGCCCGCGGTTCCGTGTCCTCCATTCGGAGGATCTGCCGCGCGGCCACCCAGACACCGGGCCCGTAGATTTGCCCATCTGTCCACACGGGACGGATACGCCACCACCCCAGAGCGGCCGGACTGGTGAGGGCTGCAATGAACGCAGTCAACGCGATGACGCAGAGGGCGAGTTCAGTCCCGGCGGGAAATCGCCACCACCCCCAGGCGAGCGGGAGCGGGGCGAGGCGAGCCACCGAGCGGGCGGCATACGGCCACCGGGACCAGGCCCGCAGAACGCGCCAGATGCCCGCGAGAGCGCCGCCGAGGAGTCGCACCGGGGCGGTGGCGGCGCGGCGGGCTTTGGACGGCTTGTCGAACGAGACGGCGGTCGGGGTGCCGGGACGCGCGCCGAGCTGCTCGACGGGCGTCTCGGTGGCCCTGTCGTCGGGCAGGGGTGCGCCTGCCCTCCACCACGTCGCCTCGCTGCGGGCCTCCCCGGTGAGCTCGCGGCCCATGACGTACCGGCCGATGCCGGCGGCGACGGTGCCGAAGAACTGTTCAATGCTGCGGTTGAACCTCTCGCGGTCTCCCGGGCTGCCCTGGTTGGCAAGCACCGCGACGACGACCAGTGCGGCGAACAGGCCGCCCCCGCCGAGGCCGAGCACGCCGCCGGGTAGTCCGTCGACGAGGCCCCTCGGGTCTAGCGCTTCCACGTCTCCCCCTTTCTGTCCCGCACGCCCCGCGGGGCGTGCCCTGTGATCCTTGCGCACGGCCGCACCGGGGCGCCGTCGGGGTTTCACCGGGCACAACGCGCGCCCGGCTCCTGGGAGCCGGGCGCGGAGGGACAGACACTCAGGAAGGACTCACCTCACGGCCTGGGCTGGAACGTCCATGTCACGGCTGCTTCCCTGTCGGCAAGGCGTCGAGGGCGAGTTGCCACGGGAACTCACGGGGCCTGCCCTGGCCCGGCGGACGCGGTACGTATTTGCCCTCGCCGAGCACCACGTTTACGCCTGCCTCGCGCAGGGTTGCGATGCTCCGCTCAAATACGGGGTGGCGGGCCTGGGCAGTGTTGAAGCTCGGGAGGGCAACGATCGGCTTGCCGAGTCCGATGGCCTCGGTAATCAGGCCCAGGGCGAGAGTGTCCGCGGCGCCCTGGGCCCACTTGTTCAGCGTGTTGAAGGTGGCGGGCGCAACGAGGAACGCGTCCGCCGCGGGCAGTACGTCGGCCTCGGAGGGGAGCTTGTAGGAGTGGCGTACGGGGTGGCCTGTGAGCTCGCGCAACTCCTCGATCTCCCCCTCGGCGTCCTCGACAGCCCACCGGTAGGCGGCCGGGGTCAGGATGAGGCAGACGTCCCACCCTGCGGCCTGGGCCGCGCGGATACCAACGGAGACATGGCGGGCGGGCGGTGCCGCACAGGCGACTAGGTACAGAGTTCGTCGATTCACTCGGTCAGTCCACATCGGCCCGCGAGAGCCTGCAAGCGTCCCTCTGCGCTACCTGCGCCCAAGAGCCGCAGGTCTTCAACTAGTTGCTTGGTCCGGGGTCGACAGATGACTTCCTCTTTGGCCTCCCGCTCGGCGTCGAGGAGGGTATCGACGGCCTTCGCGCGGCGGCCTACCTGCTGATAGGCGCGGGCAAGGTCGACGAGGTGGTGAGCGCGCCGTTCACGCGGCAGTGCCGCACGGGCGGCGGCGGAGATGTCCCCGGCGGCCGTGACGGCGTCCTCGCCTTTCGAGAGCTGCACGGATGCCGCGACGCGATACAGGCCAACGTTTGTGGCGCCGAAGGAGGTCCACGTCTGCGCGCCGAACGCCGGCACCCCGCCGCCGTCGCCGAGCTGGGCGGCGTAGTCGTCGGCCTGGTCCAGGTAGATGGGCACGGCCGTTGCAGTGCGGGTGTCGGGCGCAGACTGGGCGGCGGTTGCCTGAGCCATGGCGGCTTTGAGGTAGAGCGTCCCGAGGACCGACAGGCCGTCCGCACCGGCCGTCAGCAGGTCGGACGTAAGGCGGCCCGCGGCGGCGACGGCGAAGGCTTGAGCAGCCGGGGCCTGGCCGTGGTGATTCATCGCATCCGAGAGATGACATGCGGCGAGGCCCATCATCACGGGATCTTCGGAACGCTCCGCCGCAGCAACGGCCCGGTTACCGCACTGGGAGGCAAGATCCGGGGCCCCGAACTTGATCGAGGCCGATTCGGCGAGGTTGAGCGTCATTGACAACACCCGGAAAGCGCCGAGCTGTTCGTCACCGTCATGCCGAGCGGCGGCACGGTTGGTGTCGATTAGGAGTTGGGGGACCGCGGTACCGAGGGAGGCGTATTTGCCTGCTTCAAAGGCGCTGCGAGCGTGTACGAGCCTGTTCCGCAGCGTCTCGACAGGGAGGGGATCGGCGTCGTCACTGTCCACCGTCCCGGTGATCACATCGTGGCGTTGCAGCACGGTTCGGATGGCGTCGAGCTCGGCGGCGTCGAGGCACTCCCGGCCGGGGGCGTCGGCGAGGAATGCCGCCAACGGCACGGTGAGGACGGCGGCGGCGCGTTCGAGGACAGAGAGACGGGGGTCGGTCTGCCGCTTGCCGCCTTCGAGATCCTGCACCCATCGGCGGGACTGGCCCATGAGCGATGCGAAGTCGCTTTGCGTGATGCGGCGGCGCTCGCGCCAGTAGGCGACGCGGCGCCCGATTCCCTGTGTCTTCTCCATGGCACTTCTCCGGGCCGAGAACAAGGCACGCACAGTGCGTGCCTACTTTCCGTTGTACGCCTCTTACGGTCCGAATATGGCCACTCCCGAGAACGCCCCCCGGTGGGCCGACTTCCTCAACCCCGATGACGAGACGCTCGACCGGCTGCGACATGCCGGCCGCGGCGCTACGTCCCTCGTCGCCGTCGGAACCCCGTGGGACACCGTCGGTGGTCAGTGGGAGGCCCTCGCTATCGCCCCCCTTGAGCGCGGTCTCGCGGCGCTCGACGTCCTCGCCCTGCCCTTCGACGGCGGACATCCGGTGTTCGCCGATCTCGCGCGGAACGAGCTTGTTGTCCTGGTGCCCGCAGGGACCGCGATCGAGGGCCCGCAGGGCGTACGCGCTCTCAAGCCCGGGACGTACCTCGTCGTCCCGCACGGACCAGCGGGCGGGTTCGTAGCGGCGTGGCTTAGCCGCCCAACGCGCGGTTGCACGCGCTACGTTGATGCTGTCCGAGTGCGCGAGGCCGTCCTCGTCGCCGAGACCCGGCGCGTGAAACACGCTCGCGCCCGTTGACCCCGTGCGCGGCTCCTCCCCCCGTGGGAGCCGCGCACGGCCCCCCGCAGGCCCCCGAAGCCCGCGCCTTGGCTCCGGGGCCTGTCAGTTCGGCGGCGCCTCGGCGCCGTACCCTGGTCCGCGGCGGCCCCCCGGTGATTCACCCTCCGGGGGGCCGACCTTCTGCCCCCATCGACCCTTATGGCTACCGCTCCTGTTCTATGAGCTGGGGACATATGGATCTGCGGACCAACGCACGCACAGTGCGTGCCCACATCGGACCCGGCGGCCCTTAACGTCCGAACATGGCGCATTCAACGAACGGAACACCCCCGGACCGCGGCCCCGCCGCACATCTGCCGACCACCCGCCGACTCGTCGAGGACGGCGTCGAGCTCCTGCACCCGGACCGCACGCCCCACTTCGCACACGATCTCGTGCGGTCCCTCGACGAGGCCAGTCAAGCGGTTGGCGCACTCCGAATCGACCCGTCCAGCGACGTCACGGTGAGCGCGCTCACCGCCTTGGTGTGCACGGGCACGACCTGGGCGGACGCCCTACAGGCCGCCGCCGACGTCGCCCGGACGTCGCCCGGCCTCGAACCGCATGCCCTATCCCTGGCCCGGGTGCCGGGCCCGGTGGTGGGCCTGTGGGAGTACCAACTCACCATGACGGTGAGCTCTCGCGACCCGCAGACCGGCGACGACGTCGCCCCCGTCCACCATGGCGAGCGGATGAGGTGACTCGGTGAAGGCGACCTACCGATTCCGTGACTACGGAATCACCCCGGACCTCTTGGGCCTGCCGGATCATCAGGCGGTGTGCGTGTCCGGCGACGACAGCGAGTGCGGCACCGAGTGCGGCGCGGACTCAGGGCTTTTGCAGGACGGGGACGCACTCACGCGGTGGATGGCTAAGCACACCCGCGACACCGGACACCGTCGATTCCGGGCGGCCCAGTGGGGATACGCCTTGGTGGAGCCGGGCGCATGGAAGCGATGACCGGCGAGCAACTGCTCGACGAGCTGCGAATACCTGACGGGCGGCGGCATGAACTGTGGGAGCGTGCTGAGCGTATGCGGCTCGGTGTCGACCACGCGCGGGCCGTCCGGGCGGCCTTGGGCGACGAACGGGCCCGGCGTACGAACGGGGGCCCCGCGTAGGACTCCCCACGCACATACGGAAGCGCCCGACCCCTGCCGGGGTCGGGCGCTTCCGTATGTGCGTGGGGGGTCCAACCCCGGGGCCCCGGGAGTTCGCCCGGGCCGGTGGGGGCCCCACGGCGCCCCGACGGCCCGCCCCGGGGGGGCCCCCCGCCC
>NZ_JACHEM010000037.1 GCF_014207445.1 Streptomyces candidus
GAGCCCAGAGCAACGGTGACCGCCAGATCGAAGGCGTTCATCTTCGCCAGCGTGCGCTTACCGGACAGCCGCACCACCATCAGTGCCGCATAGGCGCACACAGCCATGACCGCCACCCGCAGCATGTCGTACCAGGAGTCGAAGAACATGCCCCACCTCTACCCGAGAAGGCGACAACCAGCCCATCGGCCATGCTCACGGCACGCCAGTGAGGCAACGGCGCGCCGGGCAGGCAGTGTTCTGCCCGGCCGCTGCTTCTACTGTCCGAGGCCCAGGGCGACGTGACAGAGGGTCCTGAGCCAGTCGGGCGGATCGCTGAGGGCCTCGTCTCGTTACCCGGTCCATGAGGGTCCTGGCGGCGCCCTGCACGGTGCCATTGGCTGCAGCGCCGGCCAGGCCGCCACGCCCGCATCTTCCGGCGGAGGGTGAAGGACACCGACGGCAAGGAGCGCCCGATGTGACAGGTGCTCGTTCGGACAGCGTGGCTGCACGGCCCATAGCGGCCGTGTCCGCGTGGTGCAGCCGGGCAGCAGAGGTCACACCCTGCCGCGGTGCTGCGGGCGTGGCGCAGCAGGCGTCGTTCGCTCGCTGCTACCACTGGCTGGGGAACAGATCCCAACAGCGTCGGAGACTTGGCAGGATCCGGCAGCGGCCTGACGACCCGTACATGGCGGCGGCCGCGTGTCCCGCCTGACGTGGCCCCCGGCCGTCAGATCGAGCGCCCCTCGGGCAGACCCCAGAGGCGTGGAGACCCGGGCTTCGAAAACCGGTTGCGAGTCCGCATGACCGTGCCCGACCTATGGCTGTGTGACCTTGCCCGGGCACCGGGGCAGTGACGCCCGTGGGACACCTCCCTGGACCACCGAGGCGGCGACTGCAGCCCCTGCGCCGGCTACAGAGGAACGCGATCGGCACGGCAGCAAGCTGGGGAGCGGGCCGTGCTGGAAGGGGGAAGCGAAGAGAACGGACTCTTCGGCTTCCTCCGCTGCGGCCCCGCCGATCCGGTGCCGCAACTCACCGTGCCGCGCGCACCGTTCGGCGTCACGGCCCGGTAACGCCTGGGTGCCGGTGCATTTTGCACCCGAGGGTGGGCACATGCGCCTCGTACGACAACCCGTCGGATCGGATACAGAGATGAGTGTGAGGGCATGTCCTTCTCCCACAACCAGGCGCAACAGAAGAACGGGATGGCCATCGCGGCGCTGGTCCTCGGCATCCTGGCGGCTCTCACCTTCTGGACCGTCTTCGGCGGAATCCTGCTGGGCGTGGTGGCAGTGATTCTCGGCATCATCGCCGCACGCAAGGCACGCGGCGGGAGGGCTCCGAACGGCAAGATGGCCGTCATCGGTGCGGGGCTCGGCGCCGCCGGCATCATTGGCTCGATCGTGATCATCGCGATGGGTGTCTCGTTCCTCAACTCGACCGAGTTCAAGAGCTTCGAGGAGTGTGCCAGCAAGGCGAAGACGCAGAGCGAGCGCACCGCATGCGAGAAGGACTTCAACAAGGACATGAACAACTGACCCTGCGCCCCGCAGGACGAGCGTCCGGTGAAGCGTTGCACTCTTGCTGACTGTGACTTCTCACCGGCCCCGGCGCGGCCGCGCTCCCCACTCGTTCGGCGGGGGACAGCGCGGCCGTCGTGCGTTCCGGGGTGCCGGGAGGAGTCGAGTCCCGCTTCTCCGGCAGCCGTCGGGGTTGGTGCTGGCACGGGAGGCGGCTCCGCAGGTCGTGAGGGTCCCGGCCCCTCCCGGTCGCCTGACGCGCCAGCCCCGGTGACCTCGTGCCGTGGAAGGCCTGTACCGAGACCGACAGGCCGTCCGAGACGTACAGCAGTCCCTTGGACGCGCTTCCTTCGGTCCTGTTCGCAGGTGGGAAGGGTCAGGCGGGGGTGATGTTCTCTGCCTGGGGGCCCTTCTGGCCCTGCGTGATGTCGAAGGAGACCTTCTGGCCTTCCTGGAGTTCACGGAAGCCGGAGGCGTTGATGTTGGAGTAGTGGGCGAAGACGTCGGGGCCTCCGCCGTCCTGCTCGATGAAGCCGAAGCCCTTTTCCGCGTTGAACCACTTCACGGTTCCCGTTGCCATGCTCAATGCCTCTCACGATGGAGGCCCGCACGGCGCGGACCCGAAGAGGATCATCCCCCGGCGGTGCCCGACAAAACAGAGAGTCTGTATCCCAGCGCCTCCTGTCAAGAATGACCGGTCTTCGCTTCGGTCACTGTGGCGCACGTTCGCCGGCGCTGGTGGTGGCGGCTGTGGGGCGTTGAGGTGAGACCTGTGCGGCCCTGTGAAGGGATGACTGGGTCAGCCGCCGTTCGACTGGCGGATGCCCTCCGCCAGCGCGTCGAAGGTGTACAGGTGACCGCCGCCCGGCCCGCTGACGGTCATGTACGCCCGCGTACCTCCGGGCGTGATGGCCACGTTGGTCGCCGACTCCAGCCCTTTGGCGGCACGGGCCGGGACTTGCACGGTCGCCAGGTGTTCGCCGTGCTTGCTGTACACCTCCATCGCGGGCCGACCGTGCAGCCCCTGATAGAGGTTGCCGTCCGCGTCCACCGCGATCGAGTCGGTCTGGGCGATCCCGCCGTCGACCCGGACGGCGGTGTGCCGCGAGGCCACGGAACCCTTCCCGTCCAGAAGGAGGTAGGAGATGCGGTTCTGCGTCAGTTCGCTGAACCACAGGCCGCGGTAGTTGGCGTCGAAGGAGATGCCGTTCGGCGCGGAGAGGCCGTCGGCCAGGACGGTGGCGTCCTTCCCTGTGCGGTCGATCCGCACCACGCGCCCCTTCGCCTCGCCCTCGGACATGCCGCGTGAGTCGCTGAGGTACAGGTTGCCCTCCCGGTCGAAGGCGAGGTCGTCAGGGTGCATCGGTGTGCCGTCGACCTCGCCGGAGAAGAAGGTCCGCGCATCTATGCCGTCCGGGGCGAGGCTGAGGATGGCGCCGTGGGAGAAGTCGGTCAGGTAGAGCCGTCCGTCGTACGGGCTGAACTGGGCCGAGGTGTACGTACCCCGCTCGTCGGTGTGCACCTGCTGCGACGTCTTCTTCCGGACATCCACACGCAGCACCTTCGGTTCGCCTGCCGGGGCGGTGACGTCGACCACGAGCAGCTTGCCCTCCTCGTCGAAGACCGGACCCTCCAGCAGGGTCATCCCGGTCTGGGCGTGGACCTCCGTCAGGCGCATGACCTGCTGTGCGCGGATGGTCCTGGGCCCGTCCTGAGGGGCTGCCGGGGTAGCTCCGGTCTGGGTACCGCACCCCGTCAGGGCCATGAGGCCGCACAGAGCAGTGAAAATCCTGATTGAGCGTTGGCGCATGCGAATCATTCCTTCTGTCCGAAAGCAAGCGGAGGCAACCCCATGCCAACCGGACAACAGTGTCCGGTTGTTGCTACGGTAGCGGATGGCCACTCAAGTCCCCATGCTGCGAGCACCAGTTCGTGGGACAAGCGGCTTTCGTGCTGCGAACCGGAAGGAACGAGGCCCCTCACATGGCCCACTCACAAAAGCTGTCCCCCCAGGCACTCGCCGAGCTCAGGGAGCGCTACCGAATCGAGCGGGAGCGGCGTGTACGACCCGACGGCACCGGGCAGTACCTCGGCGCCCATGCCGAGTTCAGCTACTACGCCGCCGACCCTTACGCGTCGTCGGAGTCGGCCGAACGCGAGCCGGTACGGGACCGTGTGGACGTCGCGGTCGTCGGAGGCGGCTTCGGAGGCATCCTCGCGGGCGCCCGGTTGCGACAGCAGGGGATAGAGCACGTTCGCGTGATCGAGAAGGGCGGTGACTTCGGGGGAACGTGGTACTGGAACCGTTACCCGGGCATTCACTGCGACATCGAGTCCCACGTATATTTGCCGATGCTCGACGAGACCGGCTACGTGCCCGAGTGGAAGTACGCACCTGGTGAGGAGATCCGCCGCCACGCGGTACGCATCGCCGAGAAGTTCGGCCTCTGCGCGGATGCCCTCTTCTCGACGTCCGTGACCTCCCTCGTCTGGGACGAGACGAGTGACACCTGGATCGTGACGACCGACCGGGGTGACAAGTTCCAAGCCACATACGTCGTCACGGCCACAGGTACCTTGTCCGAACTGAAGCTGCCCGGCATCCCCGGCATCGAGAAGTTCAAGGGCCACACCTTCCACACCTCGCGCTGGGACTACGGCTACACCGGCGGCACACCGGACGGCGGTCTGACCCGCCTCGCGGACAAGCGGGTGGGAGTCGTGGGTACCGGCGCCACCGGGATCCAGGTCGTCCCGAAGCTCTCCGAGGACGCCGGGCACCTCTACGTCTTCCAGCGCACTCCCTCCACGGTGGACGTGCGCGCCAACCGCCGTACCACCGCTCGGGACGTGGACGCCGACCGCCCGGGCTGGGCGAGCGAACGCCGTGACAACTTCCTGCGCCTCGTCTCCGGCGAACCGGTCAACGCGGACCTGGTGGCGGACGGCTGGACCTCGTCGGCCGCCCTGCTGGAGAAGCTCCTGCCGAGCTTCCGCCGCCAGGGCGACCGGGAGGCCTTCGAAGCGGCCTACGAGGCCATGGACGCCGCCAAGATGAACGAGATCCGCAGCCGCGTCGACCAGGTCGTCACCGACCCGGCGACGGCGGAGAAGCTCAAGCCCTGGTACCGGTACGCCTGCAAGCGCCCGGCCTTCTCCGACCTGTACCTCCAGGCGTTCAACCGGGACAACGTCACCCTCGTCGACACCGCCGAGACCCACGGCATCGAGCGGATGACCGAGCACGGCGTCGTCGTCGGTGACACCGAGTACGAACTGGACTGCCTGATCTTCGCCACCGGGTTCTCCGTCGGCGTCTCCGGCGTACACTCGGGCCGGCTGCCCGTCCACGGCAGGGACGGCGTCCACCTCCAGGACGCGTGGCGGCAGCGGGGCCCGCGCACGCTGCACGGTTTCACCAGCCACGGCTTCCCCAACCTCATCCAGATGGGCGGAGTGCAGAGCACCAGCAGCGTCAACTACACCCATGTCCTGGACGAACACGCCGTTCACGCTGCGGCACTCGTTGCCGGCGCGGAAGCCCAGGATGCGGTCATCGAACCGTCCCGAGAGGCCGAGGAGACCTGGATCGCCGTGTGCGCCCAAGGAGCCCCCGACCACGAGTGGTTCCACGCCGAGTGCACTCCGGGCTACTACAACGCCGAGGGGCGCGGTCGGCCGAACGGCCCCCTCGCCTATCCTCACGGCGCCGTCGCCTTCCATGCACTGTTGAAGCAGTGGCGCGAGGTGTCCATGGGCGAAGTGCTGCGGGTCAGAAGGACTCCGCAACCGTAGGGGAACGCCTCGCACTGTCCGCAGGCGGGCGTGCCCGCGGTAGGGCGTGTGCCTTCACCAGTCACCGGTGCCAGGAGCCGCTCCGGGGGCAGGGCTGTTCATGGTGCGCGCGTCGCTCGCTGTGCACACGAAGACGCGAGGGCCGCGCCGGCCTGTGGAAAGGCGTGCGCGGCCCTGGGCCGGACGGCGATTGGCGGCGCCGTGTCAGACAGCGGACCAACCGTCATCGACGGGAAGAACCGCGCCGTTTATGTTGCTCGCAGCGTCCGAGGCGAGGAACAGGATCGCTGCGGCCTGTTCTTCCGGCTGCGATATGCGGCCGAGATTGACGAAGTGCGGGCCGAGCGCTGTGGGACCGTGTGCGGTCCGGTCGGCTTGCAGCGATATGGCGGTCGCGGTGCCGCCCGGACAGATGGCGTTGGCACGGAGACCGTTCTTGCGGTACATCACCGCCAGCGACTTCGTCAGGCCGATCACGCCGTGCTTGGAGGCCGTGTAGGCGGCGCCCGCCGCGCTACCGCGCAGGGACGCCTCAGAGGCAGTGTTCACGATGGCTCCCCGCCCCTTGGCCAGCATGTGCGGGAGCACAGCGCGAGCGAGGAGGAAGGGCGCGGTCAGGTTGACGCGGATCACCCGCTCCCACTCGGCGTCACTCACGTCGGCCAGGGCCGACATGCTGTCCATGATCCCGGCGTTGTTCACCAGGACGTCCACGCCGCCGAACCTCTCCACGGCCATAGCCGTCACCCGGCCCACGACGGCCTGATCGCTCAGGTCGCCCGTGACGGCCACGGCCGTGCCGCCCGCCTGTTCGATGTCCCTGACGACCGAGTCGGCCGCTTCGGCGTTGAGGTCCGCCACCACGACACGGTCCCCCTGTGCGGCGAAGGCGAGCGCAGCAGCCCGTCCGATCCCCGACCCCGCTCCGGTGACGATCACGCTGCGTCCGTTCCGTCCGACGGTCATGAAGTGCTCCGTTCAAAAGTGCCGATGCGGTGCCGTGTCACACCGCGGCAGCACCGTAACCCTTAACGTCCCTGAGTGACATAAACTCTCGGTGGACCATGGATATGCCACAGATCACCCGTGTGGGAGGGGAGATGGCCGCAGACCGGGCACGGACAGGGCGACCACCGCTGACCGAGGAGCGCAAGGCCACCATTCGGCTGGAGATCGCCCGGGCCGCCTTCGACCTGTTCATCACCCAGGGCGTGGCCGCCACGACGGGCGACCAGATCGGGCGCGCCGTCGGTGTGTCGGCACGCACTGTCTGGCGCTACTTCCCCACGAAGGAGAGCTGCGTCCGGCCGCTGTTCTCCTCCCGCATCGACGCGATCGCCACCGCGTTGCGGCAGTGGAGCCCCGAGCGGCCTCTGCACGAAGCCTTCGATCAGGTGTGGACCACCGATGTGGTCCTGCTCGGTCCCGATGTCGGCGCCCTGCTGCGCCTCTCCCGCACCGAACCCGGACTGCGCGCGGTCTGGCTGCAGGCCCACGACGAAGCGGAGCCCGCGTTCGCGCGAGCTCTCGCAGAGCGCGCCCGCCTGCCCTTGGACGACATACGTCCGACTCTGTGGGCTGCCATGCTCAACGCCGCGCTGCGAGCTGCGGTCGAGCATCAGGCCTTCGGAGGGGCAGGCCCCGACACCGCTCCCATGACGGCTCAGGCCGATGCCGCAGCGTCCGTGCGGACTGCGCTGGCCGTTGTGGCGGCCGGCCTCACGTGACCTTGCCGCCGCCGCCCCCGAGAGACCGGGGCGCATATGCCCATCAGTTTCCGGGAAGGGCAGCCTGTACGCCTTCGGCGCCTCGACCAGCAGCATCCGCCGGCCCGACGGCGGCTACTGGCGCCCCCGCCCTGCTCACTCCTCGAAAGGCTGCACCGGCCCCACCTCGACGCCGAGCAACCGCCAGGCTGCCCGCGCCCGGCGTTCCCGGTGCTTGCGGGTGGGACCGGTGACGGCCCCCGAGATCATGCCGACGGCGATCATCAGATCGTCCGGCTCGGCGGCGAGCGGATGGTCTTGAGGCAGGCGCGAGCGCAGGGCCCGTTCGACCCGCTGGGACAGTGCCAGAGCGTACGCGGGGGCCTCGGAGGCATTGGCCTTCCCGTCGCTGTGAAGAACACTGATGAAGGCCGCCGACTCCGTCAGGTGCCAGGTCACCACGCCCAGGACTCCGGCCAGGTCCAAGTTGCGCGCCGCCGCTTCCTCGATCTGCCGGACGTTCTCATCCAGCACTGCGGTGGCCACGGCGGCCCGGCCGGGAAAGTGCCGGTAGAGCACGCCCTGCCCGACCCCGGCCCGACGCGCGATCGCGGACAGCGGTGCGTCCAGCCCCTGCTCCGCGTAAACCTCCCGGGCTGCGGCGATGAGCGCGGCCCGGTTGCGAGCGGCGGCCTTGGAGCCGCCGCTCGCGGGCCTCCGTGCGTCGGGCATGGGTTGCTGCGTCACCCCGCGAGGGTAGCGTCCCGGCCTCCAGAGCTTGAGAACGGGATGGCCACTTCGAGGGGGGCCGCGTGACGCCGTCCGCCGGCCGGACAGCTCCTGAGCCCGTACGCCGACACCAGGACGCTAGGCGCCGGAGTGGAGATAGCCCGCCCAGAGGGACGGTGTGGCCGGGAAGCGGTCGCGCGTCTCTTTGACGGTTCGGTGCAGAGCCGTTGCGGCCCGTGCAGGAACGGGCGTGCCGGTCGGGCCGTCGGCCAGGTGGGTGTAGAAGGACTCGGCGAAGACGGCGGCCAGGCGGTCGTCGATGGTCCACATCGTGCCGATGACGTGGGAGAAGCCTGCGAGTTGGCAGGCGCTGGTGAGGTGGATGGCCTCGCCGAGCAGTCGGGGGTTGCCGGGGTGCGCGGTGCGGCAGGCGGAGAGATAGGCCAGCTGGGCGTGGGCGAGGTCGGCCCGGGACAGCGCGGAGACCGTCAGCGGCGTCTCGGCGTGGTCCTGGAGGAGTAGCTTGCTCTGCGAGGGGTCGGTCAACTCGGTGACGCCGTGGCAGGCGAAGTGGGCAATGGTGCAGTGCTCAAGTTGGGCAAGGACGGTGGCCGCCGTCGCGGGCCGTTCCCCTGACGCGCTGAGGACGACCGGGTCCTTGAGCACGGCCCGGAGCCGGTCGGTCTCCCGGGCCGCGTGCGGCAGGGGCGCGTGGCCGGGTGTGGTCGACATGGAGACGATCAGGGGCCGCGGCCGGTCGGTGGCGGCGGGGCGGCGGGCGCGGGCGTGGCGCAGGGCGCGGATGGTCGGGGTGTAGGAGGAGACGACGCGGTCGAGCACGGTGCGCTGGCCGTGCACGCGGCCGGGGTCCCGGTGAAACCCGGCCGCGTGCAGGGGCAGCAGGCCGAGCATCCCGCCCGGCGCCCACCACACGTGGGGCAACGTGTCCTGCCCGTCGGGGAGTTGACCCAGGGCATCGAGTGCGGTCAGGACGGGTTCGGCGGCCGCCTCCCATAGCCATTCCAGTACCTCGTGCAGCATGCGCTGGGCGGCGATTCGGTCGGCGTCGGGGGCGGTCGCCGCGACCAGGGCGAGGTGGAACTGGCCGATCCGGCCGGCGACTTCCTCGTACGCCAGCGCCGGAAGGGGGCAGGCGGTGACGCCGTCCGGGGTGAGGATCAGAGCGTCGCTGCGGTGGCGGCTCACGTTGAGGGTGACGACGGGGCCGCGGTCGGCCTGCGCGGCCAGTTCGTCGAAAGTAGGAGGCAGCCCGAAGCGGGCGAAGCCGTCGTGGGCGCGGATGCGGCCCAGGATCACCTCCATCTCTTTGGCCAGCCTCAAGCGTGCGGAGTGCGAGGGTGCCCCCGGCACGGCGGCCGACGCTCCGACCGTGTCGGTGTCCTCATCGAGCCGGTCGCGCAGGTCGACGAACTCTTCCGCCAGTTCCGGGTGTTGTACCCGCAGCTCGGTCACGTCGCCCCGGATGTCGAGGGACTGGGCGAGCAGGATCGCGCGTCCGGCCTCCGCGAGGCGGAGCGCTCTCGAGGCCCGCTCCGGTGCGGACACCCCGGTGTCGGACAGGGCAAACGCGATCGCGTCCGCGGTGAGCCGGTCGCCGTGGACGCCCAGTGCGCACTGCTGGTCGCCTCGGCGCAGTCGGCGCGGGGCCACCTCGGGCAGCAGCAGGATGGCCTGCTCGAGGAACCGGGCCGCGCGCCCGGGCTCGGACGGCGCGGCCAGCTCGGCCGCCAGCCGGGCGGTGCCGACCCGCAACAGCGGCAGGGCCGTCCTCATCGCGACGGTGCGTTCCCACACCCCCAACGCCTCGTCACGGTCCTCGCTCGTGCCGTCGCGCTCGTACCGCTGTTGCAGCACGCTCCCCAGCACACTCATGACCATCGCCTGGTCCGGGTGGTCGAGTTGGGCCGCGCCCCGGGCCGCCGCACGGCAGACCGTCACCGCTTCATCAAGGTCGCCGAAGTCACCCAGAGCGTCGAAGCGGTCCCGCAGCGCCTGGACGAGCCCGATCTGGTATGTGCTCCGCTCGGGCTCACCGGCGGGAGTGGCCCGCACCGCACGGTAGCCGTACTCGATCGCCTCGTTCACGTCCTGGGGCTTCTTGGTGTGCGCGAAGAGCAGCCGCAGCACCTCGCAGGCGTTGGAGAGGTAGCGGGCATATTCGAAATGGGTGCGCGGCGCGATCCGGACAACGAAGCGGTTGGTCCGTGCCGCCTCCACGATGTCGTCGGCCTCCAGGTAGGTCGCGTACCGCGCGAGAAGCGCGTTGGCGTGGTTGGTTAGGAGCATGGTGTGGTCGGGATGCCGCTCGGGCGCCTGCGCGATGGCCTCACCGGCGGTCTGAAGTGCCGCGCCCAAGTCGAGGCGGTCTCCCGTGCGGGCGTAGCGGGTCAGCAGCACCTTGGACAGGCCCGTCAGGTAGAGGCAGCGGTCGCGGTCGTCATCCGTCGCGGTACGGACAGCCTCGCGACCGGCCTCGACGGCGTCGTCTAGGTCCTCGACGTCCTCTCCCTGTTCGAAGCGCAGGTGCAGGGCGGTGCTGAGGTGGAACCAGTAGGTGGCCCGACCTGGCCGGCAGGCGGGCAGGGTTTCGGCGATCTCGCGGGCGACCTCCACAGCACAGTTCAGGTCGACGGGATCGCCCGCGATCTCCCACCTGCGCCGCCAGGCCAGGCCCAGGTTGCCCAGGCCCGAGTAATACGCCACGTGGTCCTCCGGCAGGTGCAGGGTGATCCGGCTCCACACCGCCACGGTAAGGGCCGCGTCCCGCACGCCCACGGGCGTCCGCAGGGTGCGTACGAGCATCTTGGTGGCTCCGGGGATCGCCGACTCGGCCAGGGGCAACAGCAGTGGTTCCGGGAGCAATTGCTCGCCGCCGACGAACGGGATCGCGAGAAGCTGGAGCGCGACCCCACGCTCCGCCTCGGCACGCGGCTCGGGAAGCTCCTGGGAGCGCCAGAAGTAGAACCATCCCAGGGCGACCAGGACGTCCGCGTCCACCACCGTCTCGTTCACCCCGTACTGCATGAGTTTCATGGCATCGCCGATCGCGGCCTGTTCCATGACGGGCGATCGGTCACCGGTGACCACCACCTCGCTGAGCCTCGCGCGGATCGACTCCAATAATGCGTCACGCACACTCATTCGTGCTCCCTGCGGCGGCCGAACGGTCACGAGGTACCGGAACTGAAGGTTGCCCGGTGTGGTCTTTCTCCCACATCATGACGGCACAGGTCCGCTTCCAGTTCCGCCGGAGCGGGCTTCGGCGATCGGGGGATGCGATGTACGACCGGCACGACGCGCGGACCGGGGGCACGGGCGACGACATCGCCTACGTGTGCTCCCAGCTGGACCGGATGCGCGAGGATCTCCAGGCTTACGGACCGCAGGGCGCCGAGCCGTTGGAGCGGGTGGTGGCGGCAGTGCGCGCCGGGCAGGATCCCTCCGCGCCGCTAGACGCGCTGCACGAGGCGCTGCTGTTCGCCGGGGACGCGAAGGGGGTGCGCGGTCAGGAGCGTGGCCTGTTCCCGATCGGGGTCGGCGCCCAACATCCCGACGACTGGCTGCTGTTATGCCCCACCGCGCAGTGCGCACGCCATGCCTGGCCGGACGCTCAGGATCCGGCCGGGTGCCGCATCACCGGTCAGCCGTTGCGCCGCGAACGGCTATAGCGGTGGGCGGATTCCTCACTGCCCTGGGGCAGAAGCTCGCCGAGCGTTGGCTGACGCTTCTGGTGCTGCCCGGAGCCCTCTTCCTGGCCGTCGCGACCGCCGCACACACCCTCGGCCAGGCCCACGCCCTTGACCGCCGACTGCTCGTCTCCCGTGTCTCGGGGTGGGCCGAGGAGCCCGCGGCGAGTACGGTCGGCGGGCAGGTCGTCCTGCTCGGCGCGGTCCTCGCGGCCGCGGCGGCCGCCGGACTTGCCGCGCAGGGCGCGGGCACGCTGGTGCAACGCACCGTATTGGCCGCCGACTGGCACTCCTGGCCGTGTCCGCTGCGCCGGGGAGCTCGCGCCCTGGTTGCCCGCCGCCGTGCCCGCTGGACCTCTATCGCCGCCCGCTACCGTCGGCAACTGGACTGCGATGCTTTGGAGTTGGCGCGCAGTGGCCGACGCGCCGACCCCGCCGTCCGGCATGCCCTGCACCGGGCGTTGCTCCGCGTCGCCGCCGAGGAACCAGACCGGCCCACCTGGAGCGGCGACCGCCTGCACTCCGTGGTCGTCCGCCTGGAACGCGACCATCACGTGGATCTGCCCCTGGTGTGGCCGCACTTGTGGCTGACCCTGCCCGAAACCGCTCGCGCCGAGATCACCGTCGCTGAACAGGCGCTGACCCGCGCGGGCACGCTGTCCGGGTGGGCGCTGATGTACGCCCCGCTGACCATGTGGTGGTGGCCCGCCGCTCCGTTGGCCGTGGCGCTCGCGCTGGTCGCCAGGCGCCGCATCCGCACCGGCACGGACGCCTACGCCCAGCTCCTGGAGGCCGCAGTCCATCTGCACGTCGGCGACCTGGCCGACCAGCTCCGGATTGACCCCCCAGGCCCGGCGGACATGGCCCTGGGCGACGCCCTCACAGCCCGCCTTCGGACCCGGACGTCTCCGCCGCGCTGATCTCCCCGATGGTCGTCGGCGCGCAGCCAGGACCGGCCGACGGCTTCCCAGTCACCGCGTCGTCCTCATCGCACACCTCGACGACGCTATGCCGACCAGTCGACCATCTCACCGAGACAATCTCCGGCTACGAAAATCTTGCCAGAGCCAGCTTGTCATGGACACCGTCATCTGAGGCCGCTTCGGCGTCCTTTGAACCGCGCGGCGTTGGGATACCACGAGGGCCCCTGTGTCAGTACGGAGCCTGATCCGCGATGTCCTTAGAGCATCTAGCGTCGCTCGTCGCCGAGTTGGTCGGGCCGTGGACGGCCGGTGTCGAAGGGCGCCGGCGCCATGCGAGGGGTGGAGAGCGCAAGCGTGCGCCGGGTGCTGGTGCCCGTCACCGGCTTGTCTTCGTGGAACGGTTGGTGGCCACGCTGATTCATCTTCGCCACGACTCGCCGCACTCGGTCCTGGCTCTGCTCTTCGGCGTGGACCGTTCCACCGTGACCCGGGCTGTCGGTGAGGTGCGACGCCTGCTCGCGACGCGGCGGGTCTGCCGTCCTTGACCGTCCTGGCCTGCGACTGCGCACATTGGAGGACGTGTTCGCCTACGCACAGGCCGAAGGCGTGCAGCTGCGTCTGGACGCCACCGAGGTGCAGGTCCGCCGGCCGGTCGCGGGTCAGGGCGGACGGCGCGCATTCGTGTCGGGCAAGAAGAAGCACAACACACGATGAAGGCCACCGTCACAAACTGCGACCGGGAGCGATACCGCCCTTCGTCGAATCCAGAGCACGCCAACGGCACGAGCATTCTTCACGCCGCATCACCGTCGCACACGCCCTCGCCGACCACAAACGCTGGAAACAACTGACGCGTTGGACCCACCGCCGCGAGTGCCTGCCCGACACCTACCAAGCATCGCCACCCTCGTATCCGACCGCGCCACCACCGCCTGAAAAGGGCGTTCGACAGGACAAACACGTCATAATCCGCTATCACGCACCAATTCGTAACACGACCTCCGCAGGGGTGTTAGCGTCAGCGCAGTGTCCGCACGACCAGCGGATACGTTTCCTATCCGGGGGATACATGCGCGTCAGTCGGTTGGCTCTCGTCAGCTCACTCGCGGCTGCCTCGCTCGTCGGATCGTCCTTCGCCACGGCGAGCGCGGAGCAGCTTGCTGCGCCGAAGCCGAGCCCCGCGGTCGAGGCCGCACCCAGCGTCGAAGGCTCCCCTTCCACCGCGGCCGCGCCCATCGGTCTCTTCGTGACGACCGGCGACAAGGTTCACTACTCGACCTCGAAGCCAGGGTCTCCTGCGGCGATGTCCGGTCACGGATGGTGGATCAAGGGGACGACCAAAGCCACCAAGGCCAATATCTCCATCTGGCTTGAGGTGAAGTCCGGGAAGGGCTGGCGCGTGGTCGGCTCGGGCGTGAAGAAGAACGCGTACCCCGGCGGTGGCAGCAAGGGACGGGCGACGGCACGCATGGTGTGCGCTCAGGGCCCAGTCGCTCCGGGTGCGAAGTGGACGTACCGCACGCGGATCGACGTTGACCTCACCGGTCACGCCGACAGCAACGAGCAGGCCGTGACGGCGCCGCAGTCGTACCCCTGCATGCCCCGGGCCTAGTCGGTAGGTGATTCTTTTGACCGGTATGGATGCGACACTGATCGTCAGCCTCACGGGCTCGATCGAACTTCACGAGTGGGCCGACCGGCTGTACGCGGACGGCCGGGACGACGACGCGTTCAGCCTGATCATCAGACAGGGCGTCATGCAGGGCCTGACGGAGTTCCACGGGTCGAAGGAATCACCCCGGGTCAGCTGGAGCCATCACGACGCGGGCGACTCGTGGACCGGAAGCTCCGACGCACCCGAACTGATCTGGCTGCAGGTCGACACTGCCGAATCGGCACCGGGCAGACTTCCACTGCAGCCGATCGGGGCCGTGCTCGACCGGGTTCTCAGGAAGGTCGGCACACCGCGGATCGATGAGGGTGACTTCCTCATCCCGCTGGGTCGGTTCCCCCGTGACCCGATGGAGTTCGCCTACGACCGCGACTGGTTCGAGTTCTCCGACCCGGACCGGGCGGAAGTGACCGGCATCGAGCTGTACACCTCGGCCGGCGAGGGTGGCGAAAGTGCCGACGTGGCCGACGTGGCCGCGACGGCTCAAACATGGCTCGGTGACGCAGCCATACTGGCAGTAAGCGACCGACCCGCGCCGGGGCCGGTCGAATTCCGAGGATCTCCCTACGTACCGCTGGAGTTCCTCGGCCAGGTCGACTGCACCGTCCGCGAGTGGTCGATCGAGGCACTGGCTTGGCTGACCGAAGTCCTCGGCTGGGCGATGTCGAGTGCGGGGTGTGAGAACCACGGGCTCGTGCGGCTACGCAGACAGCCCACCATACGCGCCTGAACGGCCCGGGCCGCAGTTCCCCTCCCTCCTGTGGGGGGGGAGGAGAACTGAGGGGTACTTCCGTTCGTCGTCGTCGACCGTGCGGTCGACCCCCAGGAAGCCCGTTCCGTGGCCGCCGACGATGTCCTCGGAGGTCTGCTCGCCGGTCGGCATCTGGTGGCCGGCGGTCACCGACGTAGCGCCCACGTCCACGGCCCCGACCATCCCCAACAGGCCCAGGACCGGCGCACGGGGCTTGTCCGCGCGGTGGAGGAGTCGGGGCTGGGTGCCGACGCCATTGTCGACATCGCGGCGACGAGGCTGGACGTCGGTGCCGGCCGGGACGCGGGAGCACGGCTCATCGGTCTGCAGCCCAGGCCGACCGCCGTCTTCTGCGCGAACGATCTGCTGGCCCTGGGCGTGATGCAAGCGTCTTCGACGCAGGCATCCGTGTCCCGGACGACCTGGCCGTCGTCGGCTATGACGACATCGAGTTCGCGGAAGCCAGCCTCATCCCCTTGACCTCGGTACGACACCCGGCCGAAGAGATCGGCAGTCTCGCCACCGAGCTCCTGCTGCGGGAGATCGAACCCACCCAGCCGGACGGCCCCCATCAACACTCCGGCATCGTGCTGCAACCAGAGCTCGTCGTGCGCCGATCCAGCATGGCTCGGCGCTGACCCCGGGCTGCGCGGCCGTTCCGTTCCGGTGGCGTGGACCGTGTCGTGAGTGCGGCAAAGAGGGCTCCCGCTGAGGCCTCCTCCGCACCGGAGACGCCCGGCCTTACCCCACCTGCATCAGAAGGTATTTTGACATAGGTATCCCTTAATACCTACCTTGTTGCCATGCCCCAGCTCAGCGCGTCCGCGCAGGACATCGACCACATGGCCACCGGCCTCGTGGCATGCCTGCCCGCGCTGTCCCGGGCTCTCGACCGGCGCATCGGCCAGGAGTTCCCGCACCCCAAGCCTCCCGAGGGCCAGCTCGCGCTGCTCCGGTACGTGCAGGCGAACGAGGGCGTCACCGTGCGCCAGACGGCTCAGGCGCTGCTGATGAAACCGAACAACGTCAGCGCGCTGGTCTCGCAGCTGACCGAGCGGGGGCTGCTGGAGCGCCGGCAGGACCCCGCCGACAAGCGCGTCGCGCACCTGTACGTCACCGCGACCGCGCAGCAGCGCGTCGCCGAGGCCGATCGCCTCATGTGCGCCCATGTCACGCAGGCGCTGCTCGCCATGACCGACGGCGAACGGGGTGCCCTCGGCTCTGCCCTGGGCGCGCTGCACACCCTCAGCCTGCACCTTCACCACCCTGCCGGCTAGTCGCACCCCCGGACCTCCAGAGGCCCGGGGGTGCGCTGCGGGGTCGGATTCCCACGCACGCCAGACGTCCATGTTCCGGTTCGTGCGTCATTTCCCCTGTCGTGGACCAGGCCCATGCCGTCCACGCCTTCCCTGACGTTCCCTGACGTAAGAAATGGCTCCTCCATGCCCTCCGGCACCCTTAACCCGCATGTCCCGGCGACTCACTCGCCGCCCTCGAACCGGTTCGACGGCTTCCGGGCCAATCCGTGGCTGACGCTGATCGCCGTAGCCTTCGGCCTCTTCATGGTCGGCCTCGACGGCTCGGTCGTGGCCATCGCCAACCCCGCAATCGGCGAGGACTTGGGAGCGTCCACCTCCGACCTGCAATGGGTCACCAACTCCTACCTGCTGGCCCTTGCCGCCGCCTTGATTCTCGGTGGCAAGCTCGGTGACCGGTTCGGACGTCGCACCTTCTACCTTGTCGGCGTCGCCGGGTTCACGGTGACCTCCGTCGCCATCGGGCTCGCCGGCTCCATCGAGGGCGTCATCGCCTTCCGCGCCCTTCAGGGCTTCTTCGGCGCCCTGCTGATGCCCAACACCCTCGGCATGCTGCGTGCTGTCTTCCCGCCGAAGAAGTTCGGCATGGCGGTCGGCATCTGGGCCATGGTCTCCTCGGTGTCCACCGCTCTGGGCCCCATCGTCGGCGGCCTGCTCGTCGAACACGTCAACTGGGAATCCGTCTTCTACATCAACGCTCCCATCGGCATCATCGCGCTGGCCTTCAGCGCCGCGGTCCTTCCGCAGACCAGGAACACCGGCTCCGCCAACGAGAAGTTCGACATCGTCGGCGTCGTCCTGCTGGCTCTCGGCCTGCTCGCCGTTGTTTTCGGGGTGGTCAAGGGCGAGACCTGGGGCTGGACCTCGTTCGGCACCCTGGGTGCGATCTCGGCCGGTGTGGTGCTCCTGCTGGTCTTCGGCTTCGCGGAGACGCGCGTCGCCTCGCCGTTGCTGCCCATGCGGCTGTTCCGGAACCCGGCACTGACCGTCGGCACGTTCGTCACCGCGCTCAATTTCTTCGTGCTGCTCGGCATCATCTTCTTCGCCATGATCTACCTGCAGAACGTACGCGGCTTCTCGCCCGTCGAAGCGGGGGTGCGCACCCTGCCGCTGAGTCTGGCCTCGGTCGTGGCCTCCCCCCTGGGTGCGATGCTCACCGACAGGTTCGGCCCCCGGCTGACGATGCCGCTGGGCATGGCATTGCAGGCGATCGCCTGTTTCGCCATGCTCGGCTGGAGCGCGGACTCCTCGTATGCCGCGATGTGGCCGCCGTTCGTCGCACTGGGCCTGGGCGTGGGCATGGTGATGGCGTCCTCGTCCGATGCCATCGTGGGGAACGCTCCGGTCAGGGACGGCGGCGTGGCAGGCGGGCTCCAGGCGACCGCCCTCCAGGTCGGTGGCGCCCTCGGCACCTCCGTTCTCGTGTCACTCATCAGCAGCCGGGTCGGCTCCACCCTGACCGGTGAACTGACCGCTGCCGGAGTGCCCGCGGACGCAGCGGCAGGGCTGAACGAAGCGAAGGACGCGGTGGCCATGGGCATTGCCCCGGTCTCCGGCGACATGCCGGCACAGTTCCGGGCCGCCGTCGCTGAGGGCAGCCATCAGGCGTTCATGAACGGCGTCCACACCGCCGTCACAGTGGCAGGGGTGCTGTGCGTCGTCGGCGCTGCCGTGGCCGTACTCGGCGTACGGCGTACCCCCGAAACGGCCCGTCACTGAGGGGGACGCAATTGCTGTCGGCCGGGCAGGGAAGCGAGTGGGGGACGGCACCTTCCCGCGCCCGGCCGGACAGAACCGCGCGGGCCCCTCGGCGAACTACGCTGAGGGGCCCCCGCGCTTTGCGCAGCCCGCGTGGGCGGCGTCACCCGCCGCTGGAGCGTCCAAGTCAGCGCATCCGCCGTGAACCGTCCCTCTCCGGTTCGCCCTTTCCTGCCGGGGCGGACGAAGGGGCCACCCCCCGAGAGCCGATTCCCGTTGCACATGCGCGTGACGCACGAGCACCCGCTTCCGGCCTGCCCGGCGTTTCAGCTGCGGCGGTGTCCGGGTCAACATCTCGTGCAGGGCGAAGAACCATACGCGGATGCGGCCCAACCTGGTGGTCATGGACCTGATGCAGGTACGCCGCCGGTGGGTCGGGATCGCGGACTCGCTGCGTGCCAACGGGCAGCTGAACCACACCCGCTGGTCGTCTGCACGACGACCGGCATCGAGCCGGCCGAACTGCAGGGCTGGCCTCGGGCGCGAGCGTGCTCTTCCTCGCCGAGCGGGCCACCGCGACGGACGTACAGGGCCGCATCGTGGACCTGCTGGCCAGGATCGGCACCAACGAGTAATCCTGGCCCGATGGCCATCACCAATACGAGCGAGTACACCGTCCCCGCCGACGACGGAGAGGTGAACCTGCTCATCGCGCGGCAGGTGGATCCGGGGCACGAGGAGACCTTCGAGGCCTGGGCCCACGGGATCCTGGAGACGGCCGCGCGTTTCCCGGACCACCTCGGGTACGGGCTCTTCCGCCCCGCGGCGAAGGGAGGGCCGTGGTTTCTGGTCCACCGCTTCCGCAACCAGGCAGCGTTCCAGCGCTGGCAGGACTCCGACGAGCGGGCGGAATGGTTCTCCAACTGCCTCGGCCACCACCACACGGAGATAGCCCGCCGGGAACTGCACGGCATGGAGACCTGGTTCGCCAAGCCGGGTACGGCCCGGCCCGCGCCACCGCGGTGGAAAATGGCGATCAGCTCGGGGCTGGCCATCTTCCCAATCTCACTGATTGGCAACGCGCTGCTCGGGCCGTACCTGGTCGATCTGCACTCCGTGCTGCGGACGGCCGCCTTCGCCGTCGTCTTCAGCACCCTGATGACCTACGTCGCCATGCCCGCCGTCAGCAAACTGCTGCGGCCATGGCTCACCCGAGGCTAGTGGTGCTTGGTCAGGTTGGTAGGGGGTCTGGCATGTCGCGGTGACAGGTGGGGCAGGCGCCGGTCCAGGTCGCGAGGAGTATCTGCAGCTCGCGGACGACTCGGTAGAGGCTCAGGCCGACGCCGTCTCTTTTGGGGATCGGCTCAGTCGCTGGAGGGTGCAGAAGGCGTGGGCGACCGAGACGAGGGTGACGTGGTGGTGCCAGCCTGGCCAGGTCCGGCCTTCGAAGTGGGCCAGGCCCAGGGCCTGTTTCATCTCGCGGTAGTCGTTCTCGATGCGCCAGCGGAGCTTCGCGGTGCGCACGAGGACGGGCAGCGGGGTGGTCTCGGGCAGGTTGGAGAGCCAGAACTGCACGGGTTCGTCCTGGCCGGCGGGCCATTCGGCCAGCAGCCAGCGGACCGGAAGCTCGGCGGTGGCCGTGGTTTTGCGGATCTCACGTCCGGCGGGCCTGATCCGCAGGGCCACGAAGCGCGAGTACATGCGCTTGAATCCGCTGCGGCCGCTGCCCGGCCGTGAGCCCTCCCTCCACTGCAC
>NZ_JACHEM010000038.1:0-9008 GCF_014207445.1 Streptomyces candidus
CCCCGGCCAGCACCGTCCGGTTCGCGGCAAGTGGCCCGTACCAGAGCCGGACCGGCACACCGGCCGAGTCCCAGATCTCGACGCCGACCACGGTGGCCGCGGGCATGCCGGTCCAGATCAGGTCGGCACTGTTCGACGTGGCCCCGTTGACCGCGGCTCCGGTCGTGAGGTTCTTCCGCACATAGGATCCGCCGGTCACTTCAGTCCCTGCCGCTGCGTCACTCCCGTTCGCGGTGACGAGGGCGACCTTTAGGGGCGCGACCGGCGCGGTGGTGGCGTTGCCCATGATCCAATCCAGGCAGCGGTTCTCCGCCGTGTTCGTCAATGCGTCCGCCACGAGGTGCCTCCGAATGTCCGCGGGGCCGGCGAGTCTCAACGCCAGCGATGGTCTGCCAACTGAACGCCCACCAGGCGAAGCGCCAGAGCAGGCCGACCCCGCGGGATCGTGGGCCCGCCCCGGCCTTCGGGTGAAGTCGGCCGGGGCGGGTGTCCTGCAGCCGGATGAGCGCCGGCGGCAGGAGTGGGGGTATCCGCCGCCTGTAGCGATCCCAGGCCAGGCGGCGGACGTCGGGGCTGTCCTGGGGGGACGGTCGCCCCGAGACTATGGGGCCAGGCCACCCGGTGACCGCACCAGTTACAGCGTCCGAAAGCGCTGTACGAATGACGGCCTCGACGGTGGAGACGGCGCATGCGTGCGGCGTGGAGCGTGCTGTAGACCGCCACGTAGGCGGTGTAGGTGCCGCCACCCTCCCGCTTCCAGCTCGGGACGTGCCTGTACAGGAAGTCGAGTACGGGGTTCATCAGGCGGCCTCGCTCTGGCGGCCGGGCAGTGGCGGCGGGTCACCGAGGGTGACCTCGCCGGTCCACTCGTCCGTCGTCGCGGCAGGCAGCTCGTTGACGTTGTAGCGGACTTTGCCGCGGCCTGAGCCGTACCGCTGGATGCGGCCTTCGTGCGCCCAGCGGCGGATCGTGGAGGCGGGTCGGCGGGTGTAGTAGACCGCGTCCGCCTCGACAACGAGGATCGGATCCCTGGAGGCCATGTGCACCTCCTTGGGCAGCAGAAAGGGCCGCCTGCATCAGGCGGCCCTCAGTGCGACAAGTGTCCAGTGAGCAACACGATAAGTTCACTCGGCGTTGCGGTCAAGGACCACCCTGGTCAGAGGGGTTGTCCTCGACGCTGGGTAGTCGTCGGGCGATGTCGCTTGCCAACTGCCCGGCCCGACGCGCTTCGTCACTGTCCCCCTGGCCGAAGAGCGCCAGCAGTTCCACCGCCTCCCGTGCTTCCGCCAGCGTGACCAAGGGCTGACGCTCCTGCTCTGCATCCATGCCAGGACAACGGCCACCCACGCACCTGGTTACGATCACAAGGGTGCCCCTGGCCGCTCTCTTCGGCCAGGGGCACTTTGCGTGCGGGTCTGATCAGGCGTCGATGATGTCGGTGTCGTCGCCGGGGGACAGTTCGTGGCCGTAGCTGGTGGTGGGCATTGGGGGGCCTTCTACTGGTAGGCGGGGCCGTCGTACTCGACGGCGTAGATGCGTGCGTCAGGGTTCTCCTGCTGAGTGCGGAGTACGTCGGTGACGAGCGCGTCGATGCTGTTCGTCGAGTTGAAGCTGAGGAGCGCCCTCGTGTTCCGGTCGTAAAGCCGGTAGTGGATCTCGGTGTGCGTCCTTCCGCGCGCGGGCAGGGGCTCCCCGTTCCACATGTCGGGCGTTGGCATGGCTGGTCCTCCTTGGTCGGTGATGGTCTCAGCGCTTGCTGATCTCGTCGGGGTGGACGCCGACCTGCTGGCCGGTCTGGTCCTCGACGAGTTGCACGATCTCGCTCCCGCCGACGGTGACGACGCCGGTAACGGTGCCGGTCTCGCCGCCCGTGTGGTGGGTGGGCTGTTCCGGGTTCGTGACGGTGACCTTGTCTCCGGACTTGAACTTCATGACCTTCTCCTCGATCACTTGGTGTTGTTGGTCTTGTCGAAGTCCCGCCAGAACTCTTCGCACTGCTGCTTGTGGGCGTCACGCAGTTCGTCCAGCCGGTTCTGCAGGTCGACGTCGCGGGCGATCTGCCGCTGCTCGGCTTTCACGTCCGCTCGCGATCGGCGCTTCGGAGGCTCGCTACCTGGCGGGTACTTGGGGCTCAGGAATCCCATGGTCAGTTCTCCTTGTTGTTGGTCTTGGCCCACACGCCGCGGTTCGACGTGCGGACGGTGCGCTGGTCGACGCGGACGTCGCCGTGGATTCGGACCTGGACGTCCGGGGCGGGTTGGCTGCCCTTCAGCAGCTTGGCGAGGGCGATGATCGGCACGGCGAGTGCGGCTGGCGCCGCGCAGACAATCCCGATGACTGCGGGGTTCGCGTGCCCGGAGGCCAGCATCAGCAGCGCGGCGACAAGCCCCGGCGGGACGGTGGCGACCCCGCAGTAGAGGGCGGTGCGCCCGATATCGGTCTGCTGCTGCGTCATGGGCGGGTGGCCGGGCTGGGTGACGGGCGGTGTCGGGCCGACGGTGGGCAGGGGGCTGTCGTCGCGGTGGGATGTCGGGGCGGCCAGTGCGTCCTCGACGGCGGCGAGCAGGCGGCGGGCGTTCTCGTCGAGCGCCCGCTGCCCGTCGGGGCCGGGGGGTGGCGGGTCGGGCAGCGGGCGCATGGCGTTCTCCTTTCTGCGGTGGGGTTACTTGCTGGAGACGGACGAGACGGTGTCGGTGGCGGTCTGGACGCCCGTTCCGACCAGGGAGGCGACCTTGACCGCTGCTGTCGCTCCCCAGGGGGTGGCGACCAGCAGGATCCAGAACACGGATACGGCGAAGAACTCGCGTGGCCGGAAGGATTTGTCCTTCTTGAACCAGATGGCGAGGCCGATGCAGACGATGAAGAACAGGGTGCTGATGGCGATGGTCATGCGTGTCTCCTGGGTGGGGTGGGTCAGGCGCTGACGGATTGCGGGGCGAGGGGTTCTGCGGTGTGCCACTCCTGCTGCTTTTTCGTGAGCTTGCCGAGGCGTTCGAGGCGGGCTGTGGCGTTGGCGACGTTCGGCCGGGTGAGGGCGGTGGCGTCGGCGATCTGCTTGTTGCGCCGTGCGCCGCCGTCGACGGCGTGCCAGACGAGTTCGGAGCGGCTGGGCGGTACCAGTTCGTCGAGGTCGTCGTCGTCCACGTCCGCCGCGGCGGGTGCGGGCTTGGTGTCGAAGACGGCCCTGTTCTTGCCGCTCCTCTCGCCCTCCTTGGCGAGGAGTTCGCTGAGGAAGGCTTCTTCGTCGGCGGCGTCGAGGTGGCGGTACTCCTCGCGCCGCAGGTAGGCGAGCCCGGCCGGCCCTGCTTTGCAGGCGGCGTCGGCTTCCTGCTGGCTGATGCTGTGCAGGGGGAACTGGCGGGCCATGCGGGCGGGATTGCTGTGGAACGCGGCCCGCGACACGGTGTACTGGGCTTTTCCGTCCGCCAGGTAGAACAGGCCGCCGGTCTCCGAGCCGTTGGGGAAGCGTTCGGGCAGCGGGCTGAGACGGAACTCGGGTGTGCGGGAGCCGAGCGACATGATGTCGACGTCTTTGCGGGCGGTGCGGAACAGGGCGATGTTCCCGGACTGCAGCATGTCGCGGACGGCGTTGGCGCTGGCGTCGGAGCCGATGGAGTCGAGGTTGGGGATCTGCACCCAGATGCGGGCGGACAGGCCGGCGGCGCGTGAGAGGCGCCCGACGCTGGACACGCTGCGCAGGAGCGGCTTGACGTGCGGGGCTTTGGGGTCCTTGAGGACCATCTCGTTGAATTCGTCCCAGGTGACCGTCATGGGCTTGAACGGCTCGTTGGCGACGAAGAAGCTGCGCCCGTTCTCGGTGTAGCCCTCCTCGTCGAGCCACTGGAGTTTCATCTGCTCGGCGTACCGGTATTCACTGACCGCGTTGGCGGCCTGCCCCATGAGCATGGCCCCGTAGGAGGACTTGACGAGCCAGTCGAGGTCGTTGATCCAGGAGGCGTATCCGGCTCCGCCCTTGCCGTCGGCGAGCCAGGAGATGAAACCGTTCTTGCGCTGAGCTACCTGCAGGTCCTCTTCGAGGGAGGTCTTTCCGGCGCCGGTGGTGCCGGAGCCGAAGGAGTGCACGGAGGAGGCGGACGGGTTGCCGGACAGGCCGCGCCGCTTCGGGTCGAACTTCAGGAGCCGCCACATGGCGGGGTTGCCGTAGATGTCCCTGCCGACGGTGATGTAGCCCTGTTCGTCCATCGTCAGGTCGTCGAGGTTGAGCGGTACGCCGTCCTGCAGGGGGTTGGTGGTCATTTCGCTGACCTCGATGCGGCGGGCGTCGATGACGCGCAGGTGCAGTCGGGCGACCGCGTTGTCGCCTTCCAGGTCGAGGGCCTGGGCGATGGGCCGGGCCTGTACCTCGGCGACGGAGGCGCCGTTGCGCGGCATGAGGAGACGGAACCGGCGCCCGTGCTCGGTCTGCTGCGCGTCGTAGAGGGTGCTTCCCGCGTAGGGGTTGTAGGTGTCCCAGACGGCTGCGAGGTCGTCTTCGTCGAGTTCGCCGGCGGACAGGGCGCGCAGGCGGACGGTGAGCTTGGCGCGGTCGGCGGGCATGTCGTCGGGCCGGTAGATGTTGACGGCCCGCGGGGGGACCTTGAACGCGATCGAGACGGTGTCCTGCTGCACGGACAGGGCGGACCTGGCGGTCGTCGAAACGATGACCGCGGTCAGCTGCTCGTCGTCGACGTGGAGACTGACGAGCTTCGAGGACGGCAGGGGGCCCCGCTCGCACGCGATCCATTCGGCCCATCGCGCCAGGTACCAGCCGGCGCCCTCGGGTCCGGTCTCCTTCACGTCGGGTGCTGCGGGCCTGCGCCACATGCGGGCGCCCCATCCGGCTCCTGCGCTGACGGCCAGGAGATCCCCCCACCAGGGCAGTCCGACGAATCCTGTCGCGGGCAGGACCATCAGCGGGCTGGTGCGCAGCGCCATCTCCGCGGGCGTGTACCGGCGCCACCAGGCGTCACCCCAGTCGGGGAGGGCGTCCTGCCATGCTTTGCGGAGCAGAGCGCACCGGGCGCGGTGGGCGTCGGCGGTCACGGTACGGACCAGGGCGGGCCGCGCCTCGTGGGTGCGCCATCCGTCGCAGACACCGATGACGAACAGACCGGTGTCCGCCGGGCTGCCAAAGGTCTGGCGGTGGAGGCGGCGCCGCATGCGGGCGGCCTTGCGCCGGTAGCTGTGGCTGCTGCGGTGGCACAGCCACTGCCAGGGCTCGCCCTGGCCGGGCAGCCAGCGCCACGGCCCGGGGTGCATGCCCAGGGCGCTCCAGCCACCGGCCGCGGCGGTGCCGGCAGCGGTGAGCAGGAGCGGGTCGCCGGACAGGCAGGTGGAGACGGCGCCGAGGCTGGCCCCTGCGTACAGGCCGGGGTTGTGCAGGCGGGCGACAAGGGCCCTGGGGCCTGAGGTGGTTGGCTGGGTGTCTGGTTCGGGGGTGCGGGGCGTGGCTATCGTCGAGGGTGCCATCGGGATTTCTCCGAGTCTGCGGTGGCGGGAGGGCGGGGCCGTGAGGCGGCCCCGCCCTTCGCGCTACTGGCGCTTGATGAACGCGCGGTCGGCCATCTGCACGTCGTGCGTGCGGTTGGCGTCCCGCATCCGGCCGTGCTGGGCTGCGGTCTCCTGTTCCAGGCCCTGGGCTGAGGCGGTCAGCGCATCGGCCGCGGAGACGATGGAGCCGATGTTGTTCGCCGCTTCTGTTCCGAGCCTGGCCACCTCCATGTAGGCGGTGGTGGTGGGCTCGTCGACGTTCAGCTGTGTCATCGCCCCTGCCAGGTAGCGGGCGGAGTCGGCACGGTCTTCGTAGCGGCTCTTGAGGCGTTCGACGGCAGCTTTGGTGCGGCTGGCGCGGACGGTGTACGCGGTGGCCCTGGCGAGGACGGCGGCGACGGTGACGATCGAGTGGGTGCTCATGGTCAGGCGACCGCCTTCGTCTCGTAGACCTCGGTGTCCGCGCTGGTGTCTTCCGCGTCGACGGCGTCGGAGATGTAGGCCTCGCGCTCGGCGACGTCTTCCATGTCCTGGGCGATGCCGGCGTAGAGGCCCTGCCCCATTTCCAGGTGGTGCTTGGCTTTCACTACGGCTTCGCCCTGGTCGACGGTGTTCTGCTTGAGGTCGTCGACCTCGCTGAGGATCACCGCGTAGTGCTCCTTGCAGCGGGTGACCCAGCCGATGACTTTGGGTCCGAAGCCGGTGGCTTCCATCTGTGCGATGAGTGCGTCGCCGCGTCCCACCTCGCGTTCTGCCCGTTCGTGGATGCGGTCGTATGCCTGGACGTCGGCACCGCACATGATCGAGAGTTCGTCGCTCTCGTCCATGACGGACTCGTAGGTCACTTCTGCTGCCATGCGGCCCACTCCTTGGGTGGTGTCGGCTTCGGTGGTCTTGGTCGGCGGTATGGCGGGCGCTGTCGTGTCGGGCGCGGCGGGTTCGGACGTGATGGGCACGGGCACAGGCTCGGCGGCCTGGACCGGGTCGGGAGCGGCGGTGCCGCTTTCGCCTGCGGTCGGCGGCGAACTGGGCATCGGCGGGACCTGCGGCGGCCGGTCGGGGGGCATCGGCACCAGCACCGGGCCGGGGTCTGGGTGACCCTCTGCCTTGCGCCGCTGGCGGTAGGAGCGCCATGCGCCGCGGCCGGCTTCCTGTACCCAGGTCACACCTGTGGCCGCACCAGCCCCGGCGCGATGGCTGAGGGGCGGGGAGGCGGGGCGCCTGCTGCGGTAGCCGGACCCGAACGTGCCGGACACGGCGGCTGATGTTGTCGGCGCGGGCGCCGCGACTGCTACGGGCTTGCCCGCAGTGGCGGGCACCGTGGCGTCGCCGTGCTTCTCCGCGATCCTCCGGACGGCCTTTTCGTGCCGGGCGGTTTCCCGCATGATGTCGCGCTGCGCTGGTGACAGTCCCAGCTTCGACTGCTCGCTCTGCGCGCCAGCCGCGTAGGCGAGCATGCACGCGATGAGCAGAATCTCCATCGTGTTCCCCTCACTTGCTGTGTTCGGGACGGGTGAACGGCAGCCTCGTGCACGCACGTGCGCGCGTAGCAGACGGATGGTTCACCTGTCACCCGGGTGAACGAACGGGTGAACGTTCACCGTGCGTATCGGTCGGTGATGCTTTGGAGGGCGGCACCGACCTCGCGCCATGCGCGGTTGGCCAGCTCCGGGTCAAGGTCCCGGAGGACGCTGCGCAACCTGTCCAGCCGGCGGATGGCCCCCGCCTTCGGGGACACGCGGTCCTTCCGCTTGATCTCTGTGGGCCAGTAGGCGGCTCCGCGCATGACGCGGCCTCCTTTCGGTAGCTGAAGTCGGCGTGTTCGGCCCTGCCCGGGTCTGCTTGCGGGTCTGCGAGGGTTCCGCTCACCGGGTCACTCACCGGGTCGACCTGAGTGGTTGTGGGTCCGACTGCTTCCGGCAGTCGTGGCGAGGGCCAGAGCTGGGGGCGCTGGACCTCACCAGTGGTGCCGGACCTAGGCGGTCTGCTTTTCGCGGGCCTCGATCAGGGCCCAGATCGGGCGGATGCGGCTCTCCCCGCCGACGAACCCGTGCTTGCGGTAGTCCTCGACGGCCTGCCGGTAGGAGCGGGGCGGGTCCATGTCGTAGCGCAGCCAGCGGAGGACCACCTCGATCTGCTCATCGCTGAGCTTCACGCCCTTCTGTGGGACGTGGACGTTGGCGACCTCGGCGAGCTCTTCGAGGGTCATGGGGTCCTCGACCGGCACCCGCTCCACCTCTTCTTCGCTGTCCGTTTCGTCAGCAGTCACGGCGGGGTGTGACGCGGGGTGTGACGGCGTGACGGATGTGCCGCTGACCTGCGTGACGGCCGTGACGGCGGGTGCCGGAATCTGGGGTCGCGTCACACTCAGCGCCAAGGGGCGTGACGCGAACGCGACGGCCTCCTCGCCGTACTCCTCGTCGGCCTCCGCCAGCTTCTTCTCCGCCTTCGCGCGGGCCTTCAGAAGGTCCCCCTGGCCAGCGGTCAGGAACTCGGCGCGGGCGATCTGCCGGTCGATCTCGGCGAGATGGCCCGCGGTCTCCAGGACGACGTCCGTGCGGGCCCCGGACCGCAGGTGCCGGGCGTCAGCCGCGGCCAGGGCGCGGGCATTGCGGTCCTCGGCAGACTGATCGGCAATCGCAGTGGCGGTCTCACCGTCGGCAAGAACGTTCGCAGCGAAGAGCCGCAGCCCCATGAACAAAGCAGCAGCGACAGGGACGCCGGCGAACACCTGGGCGTGACCGAGAACCAGCAGCGTCGCCGTCGACACACCGACCGCCACGACCGTCAGGCCGAGCATGACGATCACGCCCACCTTCGAACGCTGCCGGATCGCGACCTCCGACATGCGAAGGGCGCCGATCCACAGGGCGTCGTACACGAGCGCAATCGACCAGCCGACGACGACGGCGAGCTTCCCGTGCAGTCCGAGCATCGGCCCGAGCTTGCCGCCGACCGTGATAGCCACCAGAGCGAGCGCGGCCAGAGTCAGCAGGACCTCGACGGCCGCGAAGACGTTCAGGCGCCGCGACTTGATGCAGGCGGGGACGCTCATCTTGGGGATGCTCATCGGGCCACCGCCACGGCGCGGGTGACGACGAGGTAGTCGTCAGTCTTGAGGTCCATTACGACGTCGGCGGCGTTCTCGGCAGCCAGCTGCTCGGCAGGCCAGGAACCGCGGGGGTGGCCGGCCGGGATGCGGGCGAGCACACGGACGTGGGACGCGGACTCGTGGGCGGCGACATCGGCCGCGGACAGGACGCTCATGCCGCCACCGCCTCAGCGGACAGGCCGCGCAGCTCGTCCATCAGGCGGGGCTCGTCCGGGTGGGCGATGTCGAGCTCGATGGCGTCCAGCACGAGCTCGGTGACGCGGTCGCGGTCGCTGGCCGAGCGTGCGGACATGAACTCCGCGAGGTAGGCGCGGCGTGTCTGCTGCGACAGGGGGCGACTCTGGTGATCGGCGAGACGGATCACGCCGATAGAATCGTTCGTAGCCATCAGGGGTCCCTTCAGAAG
>NZ_JACHEM010000038.1:9105-15184 GCF_014207445.1 Streptomyces candidus
GCGCGGCGTGTCTGCTGCGACAGGGGGCGACTCTGGTGATCGGCGAGACGGATCACGCCGATAGAATCGTTCGTAGCCATCAGGGGTCCCTTCAGAAGATCCTGGTGGTCAGGCCCTGGCCAGCGGTGGAGTCGCTGAGCTGGGGCCGCTCTGTTTTTGGTTGTGGATGCCGGTGGAGTCGGCTGGCAGAGGTGATCGAAGTGGAGTTTCGATCTTCAAGGTTGCCCTTGAAGTTCTGCATGGGTCCGAAGGTAGACCTCCCCAACTCCCGCCGTCAAGAGGGGTATCAAGGGAGCTATTGATGAACATCGGCCCGACACCTACGCTCAGGGCATGACCGCCACCCCGAATCCAGTCGACGCGCTGATAGCCGATCTCGACTCCATCAGCGATCCCGTCGACCGGTTCCACCAGGCGGCACGCATCGAAGCCCAGATCGGCAAGGGTCTGCGCGCCATCAGACGAAAGGCGGCCACCGAGCTGCGCGACAGTGGCAAGTCCTACCGCGAAGTCGGGGAATCTCTCGGCGGCATTTCTGCGCAGAGGGTCGAGCAGATCGTCAAAGGGAGATAGTCCGTGCTGGGGCATGGCATCGAGTCAACGCCCTACCCCACATCACGGGCCATAACGGCCAGTGCAACTGCGATGCAGTGGCGGTGCACCCGCAGTGCAGAACTGAACAGACGACACGGCTGGAGCCGGATAGTGGACGTCATCGACATGTGGACGGGGCGCATAGCGTGCGCTCTCCAGGCGGCCCTCCGCATGACGAACGAAGCCTTCGCGGCACACCTCGGGGTAGCGGTCCGCACGGTCGCGGGCTGGCACAAAGACCCCTCAGTAGTGCCACGAACTGAGATCCAGGCAGCGCTCGACACTGCTCTCGAAAGGGCCAATGAGACCGTGCAGCTCCGCTTCGCCCGCATCTCGCGGCCCACCGCCGGCCCCGCCGAGGCACAGGCATTGCGTGTGGCCATTGCCGTCGTGGTCAAGGCTGATGAGGTCCTCCTCGTTTGCCGACGGGGCGACACAAGCCTGCGGTGGCAGTTCCCCGCCGGGATGGTGAAGCCCGGTGCTGCGCCTGCCGACGTGGCCATTCAGGAGACAGTCGCGGAGACAGGCGTTCACGCCGCGGCACGCAGGCACCTTGGCGAGAGGCTTCACCCGCAGACCGGCGTGATGGCCGACTACCACCTGTGCGAGTACCTGGCCGGGATCGCATCGAACGAGGACGTCGTCGAGAACAGTGCGGTCGCCTGGGTTCCGATAAAGGACCTCGGCAAGTTCATTCCGTCAGACAAGATCTTCCCGCCCATCCTCAACGCCTTGGAGAACGCGTGACTGAAGCTGCCGAGAAGCCCGGAATCAGCGCCGCGATCATCGTTCAAGATGATCGAGTCCTCATGGTCCGCAGACGTATCAGCGAGGGCGAGCTCATGTGGCAGTTCCCTGCTGGCGCGATCGAGCCGGGTGAGTCCGCCGAGGAGGCTGCCGTTCGCGAAACCCAGGAGGAAGCTGGCCTGACCGTTGTAGCGATCAAGATTCTCGGGGAGCGCGTTCACCCGAAGACGGGCCGCCTCATGTCGTACACGGCGGCCTCTGTCGTCTCCGGGGAGGCTCACGTCGCCGACGCCGACGAGCTCGACGCCGTCGCCTGGGTAGCCCACGCCGAGATCGAGAAGTACGTCCCTTACGGCCTCTTTGAACCGGTGCAGGCGTACCTGGACGGTGCACTGCCGCACGATCAGCCTGCTTAGGGCAGGCCTAGAAACGGAATGGCCGAGCGGTTGCCACCGCCCGGCCGTTTCGATCGACGAGTTGCCACTCGTTGATCCGTAATCCGCCTCGTCAAAGTCAGGACTACCTCATGACGGTAACATCGCCCACCCACGTGCGGCATCGGCCTTTAGTGACCCCTACCCGCCTGTTCTCCGCGCCGCTTTCCGAGCTGCTTGAAGAGCTGGATGTGGAGTCGTTCCGGACGTCGATCTCAGATGCCGGGTTCTTCGGAGCCTTGATCGAACGGAAGGACGGGCGGCTGATCCTCGCGCTGCCTCAGGCTCGTGACGCCCGGACCGAGGACACGGTGGCTCGCGCTCTGCTGGGTCAGGTACTGCAAGTTCCGATGTCTCCGCTTCCTCCCGCGGTGGAGTTCTCGATCTTCTAACCCGAGCATGACGTAGCGCCCCAGCCCTCCGTGGGCTGGGGCGCTACGTCATGCCCGAGATGCGTGCCCCGCCGCCTCCCCGCAGGCTGGTCTCATGTCCACCTCTCCGATCGTCGTGCACGCCCCCCGCGGCGAGGGCGGCCGGCGTGTCACCGCCGACGGCGCCATCCTGGGCATGGCGTACTCCGACGGCGACCTGGTGGAGCTGCTGCGTCTGGCGGGTGCCGAGGACGCGGAGGGCCTGGTGGATGGGGAGTCGGGGTTGATCGAGTGGCGGGGGCTGGGAGCGCACGACTACGGGTGGGGGCCGGGCGAGCCGGGGCACCGGCCGCCCCCGCGCTAAACGCCGGCTGCGATGTCGTGTTCTAGTACCCATGCCGCGTGCTCCTGCCGGGCGTATCCGCGTGGGTCGGCGTCCCATCGCGGAGCGGAGGCCGGAATCGGCCCCTGAGCGCCCTGCTCCAGCCGGTCATGGTCCACCAGGGTGCGGGCGTAGTGGACGGCTTGGTGGATCATGTCGACGACAGTGGAGGGCTCGAACCGGTCGTCGGCTAGCCGGTCGGCGGCGGCGGCTCGGCGCACGAGGTACTCGCGGGTGAGGTGGCCGCCGTCGGTGTCGCCGACGAGGATGCCGAGTTTCTGCACGGCGATGAGCTCGCCGTAGGTGGCGCTCATTCGGGGTCCAGGGCGTGCGGGTCGAGGTGGAGGGCGAGGGCGGCAAGTGCGGGCGCCATTCCGGCCCGGTATTCCTCGGTCCTGCAGCCGGTGCAGTGCATGAAGAGGTGGTCGGCCCTGTCCATTTCGACGCGGGCGATGCCTCCGTTGTGGGGGCGTTCCTTGCTGACGATGGTTCTGCGGGTCATTGGTTCCTCCTCTTGGCCGGCTTCCAGGCTGCCCGGTCCGGCGCCCCCGGTCTGGTCCTCAGGCCCACACGGGCCGTGGCCTGTCTCACATCGTCCCGCGGCACGACGACCAACACCGCCGTTCGGGATAGTCCTCACGCCGCGGCCCTCTCCGCCATCGGCAGATTCATCACGACTACGGGTGGGGGCCGGGCGAGCCGGGGCATCGGCCGCCGCCCGCCCGGTGATCAACGTGTGTGGAGCATGACGTTCACGCTGAGCGCGTCCGCTTCCTGATCGATGGCTGCCGCGGCCGTGAGCAGGTCGCAGTCGGGGTCGTCGGCGAGGTTGCGGTGAGTGCGGGCCATGGCGCGCAGGAGGTCGACGACGAGCTCGGCCTCGATGTACGGGCGGCCGTCGCTGCCGGGGCGGAGCGGGATGCGTCCGGAGGCGGGCGTCTCGTTCATGCGGCTGCCCTTTCCGCGATCGGCAGGTCGCGTATGTCGTCGTGCCCGTAGTCGTGCCCGCAGCCTTTGCAGCTGACGCCGGGGGTGTCGAGGGCGACCATGAGGACGGTGCCGCACGGGCACTGGACGGGGATGCGACGGGGTTCGCGTTCTCCGCTGATGATCGCCCGGCATCGACGGACGGCCTGCGCCAATTCGGCCGCGAACTCGTCGAGCGCCGGGTGCTTGGAGCACGCCCGCGGCAGGTTGAGGCGCAGGGTGACGACGGCCGCGTCGACCCGGTACTGGAGCCGCCCGCCGATGCCGACAGTGCCGAGCCCGTAGGTCGCCCAGTCCTCGACCCAGGTCTCCAGGGTGGACACGATGCCGCCGGTGGCCGTGAGTGACAGCACCTCCGCGTTGAGCGGCATGCTCCGGTTGGGCGTCCCGGACACTGCGGCTCCGTCGCCTCCGCGGCTGGGGTAGATGCGCAGGCAGAGGCGGGCGTAGAGGCCGCCGGGTCCGGCGAGGGCGGTGAGGTCGCGGCTGATGCGCTGCTCACAGGGGCGACAGGCGTACCGGCCGACCTCGTCGGTCCACAACGGGTGAGCACAGATGGTGCAGCGGGGGGCGTCGTCGGCGTTCACGGCGGTCTCCTTGCAGACGTGCGGGTGCGGGGTGGGTCAGCGGCTGATGCGGATGGTGGCCGTGGGGTGGATACAGCAGGCGTCGTGGAGGTTGATGAGGTACCGGTGCGCCCCGTCGAAGTCGCCGAACCCGTTCTCGGGGTTCATGGCCTCGTAGATGTCGGGCCTGGTCCTCATCGAAATGAGGGCGGCGCGGAGTTCGGTGATGCAGTCGCCAGCCGTGCAGCCGTCGAGGTCGGCGAGGGGGCGGCCGATGGCGGTGGCCCACATCCGGGTGACGTTGCTGGTGTAGTTGCCGATGTTCTCGACACAGACCTCGGCGGGTTCGTCGTCGCCGAAATCGATCACTCGGTGGAGCGTGACGTCGTAGCTCATGACCCCTCCGATCGTCCCGGGAGGTCGCCGTTGAGGTACGCCTGTCCGACCGCGGCGTTCATGTCGTGGGCGATGTGCTCCATGGCCGTCTCGGCGGTGGCTCCGTCGGCGATGCGGGCAGCAGTGTTGAGCCCGGCGAGCATCCCGGCGACCCAGAGCGCGCCGGGGTGATCGTCTCCCGGCAGGTTGTCGCGGAAGGTGTGGAACACGGCGGCCAGGTGGGTGCGGGTGCGTTCGTCCATGGTCACTTCTGCCTCCGTGCGGCGCTGATCGCTCCGGGCTCGACCTGGGAGACGGTGATGCCGTCAAGGAGGGCGACCATGTCCATCCGCAGGGCGAAGTTGTCGCGCTTCAGCTCCTGCAGAAGGTGGCTCTGCTTGCTGATGCGGATGCGCTGGCGGTCGATCGTGGCGTACAGCTCGTCGAGGGGGGTGTCGTTCACGATGCCTCCGTGGTGTCGCCGAGCCGACGGGCGATGTCCCGCCCGGCCTTGGTGAGCGCGTACCTGCGTTGCGGCAACCACCCGCGTTCGCTGCCCTTTTCGTGGGTGACGGTCGCCCATTTCTCGTCGAGGAGCCGGCGGAGTGCGCGGGTGAGGGTGTCGCCGGTGATCGTGGTCTTCTTGGCGATCTCGCCGACCCACCTGGGGCGTTCGGCGAGGAGGCGAATGATGTGGGCGGTCGCGCCGGTGAGGGGCGGGGGCTCGGTCATGCGGTGGGCTCCTTGCGTTCCATGGCGCTACGGATGGCGTCGACCACGGTCGCGGTGCGGACCGTCTCGGGCAGCCGCCGCTCCCATGCGTCAGTCATCTGCCGGATCCGAGTGAGGACGGCTTGGCCTCGTTCTGCGCGGGCCCGTTCGTGGGTGAGTCCGGCTTCGAGGTGCCGGATCGTCTTGTCCCGGCTGTCGATGTCCGCGTTGAGCTGGGCGGCCTCGGCTTCAGCGGCGTCGGCGCGGCGGTGCGAGTCAGCGAGAAGGTTGGCGGCACGCTCAGCCTTGGCCAGCCGCGTGTACAGCTCGTCGAGGGCGTCGCTGGTGATCGTGTCGACGGTGTGCCGCGGCCTGGGGGCGAGTGCGAGGTCGTCCGGCCCGGTGTTGGCTGCGGCGCGGACGGCGCGTACTGCGGCCTCGAAGAGTGGGGCGAAATCGGTCATGTGGTCCACCTCTGGGTGTCAATGCCTGCCGCTTCGGCGAGGCGTGCGGTGTGGCTGGCACCGGCGGAGTCGTTGCGGATGAAGGCCAGGCAGCAGGCGGCTCCGAGGCCGACCATGTGCTTGTTCCGGATGGGGCCGGCGACCTTGCCGTGGAGGTCCCACCGGGCGGGGTGTGCCTCTTCGGTGACTCCGGGGACTCCCGCGGCGACCATGTCGGCGACCCACTGGGCGGCTTGGGCATCGGCGCCGGTGGGGCAGGCGCCGTGGATGACGGTGATCTGCCCGTAGTCCCGCCACCGCCGGGCGAGTTCGCGGTGGACGAGGCGTGCGTCCTGCCAGTCGCGACTGCCGGTGACGAGGATGCGGGCGGGCGCCAGGCGGGTCATGCGGTCCACCTCTCAACGTCGAATCCCTTAACGGCCCCTCTGGCGGCCTCTGGTGACCCCGG
>NZ_JACHEM010000039.1 GCF_014207445.1 Streptomyces candidus
TCGTACTCACCCCTGCGGGCTTTCCTCCGGACGTTTTCGTTCGGTGTTTCTTTTGTGTTGTTGCGTTTCCGACTCTATCAGACCGTTTCCAGTGCGACTCCCGGTCGAAGCGGGTTGTCTTTCCGACCTTTGGGCCGTTCCGACGAGTGAGACATTAGCGCATTTCCGGCACCCGAATCAAATCGAGGTATCGATATCCTCATTCGCAAAAAGGGCACGAAAAGATGACGACCGAGGTCGCGCTCCGGTCATGCCTTTGCTTTTGCGGAATGGTCGTCCCGGGCCAGTCGCAACCGGTGCTCACATAGGACAACCCGAAGAACTATACAGACGCCCCCACCCCTCGTCAACCGCCCCCCTGTCGCCAGTCTCCCAGATATTTTGCACGTCCTGCATTTTTGCGTACCGTGCAACATATGCAGAACAAGGACGACGCCGCGCCGGGCCTTCGTGAGCGCAAGAAGCGGGCCACCCGGGCAGCGCTTGCGGATGCCGCTGTGCGGCTGGCGGCCGAGCACGGGGCGGAGAACGTCACCGTGGAGGCGATCAGCAGTGCGGCTGGCGTGTCGACGCGGACGTTCTTCAACTACTTCGACAGCCACGACGACGCCTTCCTGATGATCGACGCGGAGGTCGGCAAGCGCATTCGACGAACCGTGCGTGAGGCGCCGGCCGGACTGCCCGTGCTCGATGTGCTGCGCCAGGCGTTCTCCGCCGAGCTGATGGACGTCGAGGAGCGGCACGAGATCTGGAGCCTGCGGGCCAAGGTCTTCCAGCGTTCCCCGCATCTCCTCGTCCGGGGCCTGGGTGCCCACATGGCCGAGGAGCTGGAACTGGCGGAAACGGTCGCCGAGCGGCTGGGACGCGCCGAAGGGGAGCCCCTCGGGCTCTATCCGCGACTTGTCGCGGCAGTGGCGGCCACAGCCATCCGGGTCTCCGTCGAGGAGTGGTGCGCGCGGACGCCGGACGTCGCGTTCGCCGTGGTGTTCCGCGACGCCTTCGACCATCTGGCCTCCGGGCTTCACGATCCGCCACCCGGCGCCCGGTCGGGCCCCCCGACCGGCACGGACTCCTGAGTCCGCGTCGTTCCTTCGTTCTCTCCTGCCCGATCTCCGGATCGACTTCCAAGAAGGACACCTTGAGTGCAATCGAGGCGCCCGACCAGGCGTCCACCTCCATGAGTCATAAGCAGATACTCCAGGCCATGTCCGGGCTGATGGCCGGCATGTTCGTCGCCATCCTGGCCGGCACGGTCGTGGCCAACGCATTGCCCCGGATCATCGCGGACCTCGGTGCGAGCCAGTCCTCGTACACCTGGGTCGTCACCTCCGAACTGCTCGCCATGACGGCGACGGTCCCGCTGTGGGGCAAACTCTCGGACCTCTACAACAAGAAGCTGCTGCTCCAGCTGTCGCTGGGAATGTTCGTCGTCGGTTCGCTGCTGGCCGGGTTCTCGCAGGGCGTGGAACTGCTCATCTTCAGCCGTGTCATGCAGGGCATCGGCGCAGGCGGGCTGACGGCGCTCGCGCAGGTCGTGATGGCCGCCATCATTCCGCCCCGCCAGCTCGGCAAGTACGCCGGCATCTTCGGCGCCGTCTTCGCGGTCGGCACCGTGGCGGGCCCTCTGGTCGGTGGCGTGCTGGTGGACACCCCGTGGCTGGGATGGCGCTGGTGCTTCTTCATCGGCGTGCCGTTCGCCCTGTTCGGGATCCTGCTGCTCCAGCGCACGCTGAAGCTGCCGACCGTGCGCCGCGAAGTGAAGATCGACTTCCTCGGTGCGTTCCTGATCGTCGCGGGCGTCTGTGCCCTGCTCATCTGGACCTCGCTGGGGGGCCACCAGTTCGAGTGGGCTTCCTGGCAGACCGCCGCACTGACCGGTGGCGGGGTGCTGTTGCTCGTGGCCGCGGTGTTCGTCGAGGCACGCGTGCCGGAGCCGGTCATTCCGCTCGCCATCTTCCGCAACCGCACTGTCACCCTGACCACGGTCGCGAGCCTCCTGGTGGGTGTGGCCATGTTCGGCGGCACCGTGTTCCTGTCCCAGTACTTCCAGATCGCGCTCGGCAAGTCGCCGACGACGGCGGGGCTCATGAGCCTGCCGATGATCCTGGGGCTGCTGGTGTCGTCGACCGTCGCGGGTCAGCTCATCAGCAAGACCGGCAGGTGGAAGGCGTACCTGGTCGCGGGCGCGTTCATCATGACCGCGGGCCTCGCGCTGCTGTCAACGATCGACGCCGGTACGCACTTCGGTCTGCTCAGCCTGTACATGGCCGTGCTCGGTGTCGGCGTCGGCATGCTCATGCAGAATCTGGTGCTGGCCGCGCAGAACGACGTCCCGGCCACCGAGCTGGGCGCCGCCACTTCCGTGCTGTCCTTCTTCCGCAGCATGGGCGGCACGATCGGCACCAGCGTCCTGGGGGCGGTACTGGCGAACCGGGTCGCGGCCGAGATGACCCACGGCATGACGGCGGCGGGCATTCCGTTGCCGCCCGGCGGCAACAGCGACACCTCCGTACCCGACATGAGCACACTTCCCGCGCCCATCCGCGGGATCGTGGAGAACGCGTACGGTCTCGCAACCGCCGACCTCTTCCTGCTCGCGGCGCCCTTCGCGGCGTTCGCGCTGGTCGCGGTGCTCTTCATCAAGGAGAAGCCGCTGAAGACGACCAGTGGAATGGAGCGGCTCGCGGAGGAGAGCGCGGTCCTGGCAGACGGCAGCCGAACGGGTTCTGCGCCGGCATCTGTCGGCTGAGCATTTTTGCGTTCGTACGGTTACGGCTCCGGTCCCCGCTTCGCAGGGGGCCGGAGCCGTTCGCGTGCCTCAGGGGCGGGGCGGCGGAGTCCCGTGCGGCGGGCGGACCTCGACGAACCAGCGGCGGCGCGGCCCCCGGTACAGCAGGGCGTCCCAGCCGAGGGCGGTTAGTGTCGCCGCGCAGCGCGTCAACTGCTCGCGCTCCTCGTCGGCGGCCCCGCTGCCGGGCGGGCCGAGCCATTCGACGGCGGCGGTGTGCGGGACGTCTGCAGGGCGTACCCGGTAGCCGGTCGCCGTGCGGTGGCCGTCGATGTCGGTCGCCGAGGGGGCGTGGGGCGCGGCCTCCAGGGCGAGGGAGATCGCGTTGAGGAACTGGCGGAGTTCCCAGGGAGCGGGAACGATCTCCGAGTTCTGGGTGAGGCGACGGATCTGGAGCAGGCCCTCGAAGGCGGTGCGGACGGTGGCGGCGCGCAGCTCCGGGGGTTCGGCGGGGAGGGGTCCGTCACCGGAGGCGGGGGTGAAGGGGGTGGGAGCGGAGGCTGAGGGCGGTGTCGGCATGGGGTCCTTGGGTGGGGCTCGGTGGGGCGGGCGCGGGCAGGCGTCGGTGAGGGAATCCGGTGCGCTCCGAGAGCTGTGGAACGGAGCGCGGGGCGCGGTCAGTTGTGGCCGCCCGGGGTGGTCAAGACGGTCTGATGGACAAGGACGGCTGGTTGGCCCCGGCCCCGGGTGGTCAGTGTGGCGAAGATGCGGGTCCCGTGGGTCCCCTCGCCGACTCGCCGTGGTGCGGTCGCGCGTGGCTTCTGGGTTGTCAAGCTTCGGCGCATGAAGTGACGACCTCTCGTTGCGTTCGCGCGGGGCGAGGGCGGCCACGTCCAGGTGCGGGTCCTGGGATCCTGGCCGCGCGCCCGTCTGTGAAGTATCCAGCCGCGCGTGTCGACAGGGGCGCGGGAGGGCCTTCGACACGTCGGGCCCTGGACGGCTCGCCGGTCCGGCACCGGGCACATCTGTCAGGGCGTACCACCGAGTACGCGCACGGGGTGGCCGTCGAGATAGGCGCGGATGTCCTCCACCGCCTGCCCGTAGTACGTCGCGTAGTTGGCCTGCGAGACGTAGCCGAGGTGCGGGGTGGCGAGCAGGCGCGGTGCGCTGCGCAGGGGGTGGTCGGCGGGCAGGGGCTCGGTGTCGAAGACATCGAGGCCCGCCCCGGCGAGGCTGCCGGCGTGCAGGGCGGCGACGAGGGCGTCCTGGTCGACGATGGCGGCCCTGGAGGTGTTGATCAGGTGGGCGGTGGGACGCATCAGCCCGAGCTCGGGAGCCCCCAGCAGGCCGCGAGTGCGGTCGGAGAGTGCGAGATGGACCGAGACGAAGTCGCTGGTGGCCAGCAGTTCTTCCTTGGAGCCGGAGAGGGTGACGCCGGCCTCGGCGCAGCGTTTCTCGGTCAGGTTCTGGCTCCAGGCACGCACGTCCATGCCGAACGCGAGACCGACCGCCGCGACCCGACTGCCGATCCTGCCGAGGCCGAGCAGGCCGAGGCGTCGTCCGTGCAGATCGGCGCCGAGGGTCTGTTGCCAGGGGCCGCCGGCTCGCAGGGAGTTGGCCTCGGTGACGATGCCGCGGGCCAGGCCGAGCAGCAGCGCCCAAGTGAGTTCGACCGGTGGAGCGGAGGAACTTGCGGTGCCGCACACGGTGACTCCGCACTTCTGCGCGGCGGCAAGGTCGATGACGGAGTTGCGCATCCCGGAGGCAACAAGGAGCCGCAGTCGGGGCAGCCGGGCGAAGAGGGCCGCCGGGAACGGGACCCGTTCGCGGAGGGTGACAATGACGTCGAACCCGGCGAGGGCCGCGACGAGTTCGTCCTCGGTGGCGAAGTGGGAGGTGAAGGTGACGACCTCGACCTCATCGGCGACCGGTGACCAGTCGGCAACGGTGGTGGCGACGGACTGGTAGTCGTCGAGGACGGCACAGCGCAGCTTCATCGGTCGGGTCTCCCCCTCGGGACGGTACGGAAGGCGGGCGCGGGGTGGTGGTCGGACGTCTGCACACGTTAGGACACATGGTCGGGAGGTGCGATCGCGTGCTCGGGAGCGGGGTGCGACAAGTCGGCTCGCCCGATGGCGGGGGCGGGGCCCTCGGCAGCAGGCAAGGAGGCAGGCACCACGTCGCGGGGCACGCGGTTGCGGGCGGAGAGCCAGGCATCACTCCCTCCGCCGTCTCCATCGCCGTCCCGGCCTCCGTCGCTTCGGTCACCTCGGTCACCTCGGTGGTCTCCGTGGTCATGAGTGGGACCGTAGTGAGCGCCCAATCCGGGCGGGATGCTCTTCACTGTCGGCGGAAACGGTGGGGCAGGTGCGGCGTACGATGCCGCGGGGTCGTACGGGGCAGAGGTCGGGGCCGTGCGACGGAGGGCCGGGGAAAGGGAAGCCGCACGCATGCTCATGACCTTGACGGGTGGTTCCGGGGCGGGAAAGACCACGCTCGCCCATGCTCTCGCGGCAGGCGCGCCGGTGACCCCGGTGCGCGTGCTGCACGGAGACGACTACTACTTCCGTACTCAGGAACATGGGGTATGGGTGCCCGACGAGTCGGGGACGCCCCGGCTCGACGTCGGGGATCCCTGGTCGGTGGACCTCGCCCGCCTCGGCCGGGACGCGGAGGAGGCGCTCGCCGGGTCGGCGGTCGTCGTGGTCGAGGGTCTGTTCGCGCGCAGGGTCGGCGTGCGGTCCTCGTACCCCCGATTCGACGTGTTCGTGGAGCTAGGGGGCGTATTTGGTCGTGATCAATGAGTGGTGCGGGTGAGCTCCTTGATCCAAATCATCGAGGCGCGTAGGTGAAGGCCGGCGAGGTAGCTCTCGGGTGTTTTGTCGTATCTGGTGGCGATGCCTCGCCAGGCCTTCAGCTTGTTGATCAGGCGCTCGACGGTGTTCCGCTCTTTGTAGAGGTCGGCGTCGTGAGTGACCGGACGACCGCCCCCGCTGCCCTTGTTCTTCCGGTTGGCCGCCTGGTCCCTCTTCTCCGGGAGGACTGCCTTGATGCGGCGTCTGCGCAGGTAGGCGCGGTTGCCGCGGGACGAGTAGGCCTTGTCCCCGGCGACCGCGCCGGGCCGGGTCCGGGGACGGCCGACGGGCCCGCGGACCCGTACCTTCTTGAGCACGGGAATGAACTGCGGGCTGTCCGCGGCCTACCCTGCGGTCAGGACGAACGCGAGCGGACGGCACCTGCGGTCGGCGGCGACGTGGATCTTGCTGGTCTGTCCGCCTCGTGAGCGCCCGAGCAGGGCAGCTTTCAAGCGGAGCCTGCGCCGTCGCCGGACGCGCCGCCGTTCGGCCCGGCCGGGGTCAACGACGCCGTCCTGTCCGTCTTGTTCCGCCGCGCCGCCCCCTTTTGCCGAGCCGTCTCCGCCTCGACGGCAGCCTTCTCCAGAGCATCCAACACATCCTCCTCCAGGCGCATCCCGGCCGCGTCGTGATGGGCGCGGACAGTCGTGGAGTCCACACTGACCAGCGACATATCCACCCGCCCCCGCCCGGCGGCCTCGGCTATCACCCCTTCCAGCAGCGCCTCGAAAACCCCGGCGTCCCGCCACTGCCTGAACCTGTTGTGCACGGTGGACCAGGCACCGAACCGGCCGGGCACCTCCCGCCACTGCGCTCCCGTACGGAACTTCCAGATCACACCCTCGAACTGCTGCCGCAGCCGCTCGGGATACGGGCCGTACTCACCGACCGGCAGATACGGCTCGACGAACCCCCACTCGTCGTCCGTCAGTTGCGCACGCGTCATACGTACCGGACTACCGGATCCACCCTCGACGCGAGGGCAGATCCGGCAAACCGATCACAACTCAATACAGGCCCTAGCCGCGGACCTCCGGCTGGCGCGCAAGATCCGGCGCAAGTGCCTGGACGACGGTTTCCCCCTCGACGTCCTGTTGCGCAACTACGTCCTGCACCGGCGCGACGCCCACGAGAGGCATGTGGAACCGGTGCGCCGGGACTGCGACTTGATCGCCGACGGCGGAGCGGACCCGGCCGAGTCGGCCCGGTCGGTGTGGGAGGCGGTCCGCGCACGGACCGCCGCCACCGGGCTGCCGGCGTAGGTTCCGGTGCGCGGCCCGCCGGCCGGTTCGTGCCGGACGCGGTTTCCTACCGTACGGGGGTGAAGGTCACGGGCACCGACACCGGGCCGCGCGTGAACAGGCCCTGTTCGGTGAGGGTCGCCCCGTCCGCGAGACGTACGCCGGGCATGGCGTCCAGTAGTTGGCCGACACCGATCCGTACCTCGGCCCTGGCGAGCAGCGCGCCTACGCAGAAGTGCCGGCCGAGAGCGAAGGCGAGGTGGTCGGCCGCTGCCGAGAAGGCGTTGGTGGTGGTGAGGTCCTCGCGGAAGAGGTTGAACGTGTCGGGGTCGGTGTAGCGGCGTTCGTCGCGGTTGGCGGCGCCTATGAGGCAGGTAACGGTGGCGCCCGCCGGGATCCTGCCGCCGGTGACAGTCACGTCGACGGCCGTCTGGCGCATGATCATGTGGACGGGCGGGGTGTGGCGGAGGGTCTCCGCGAAGGCGCGGTCGATCAGTGAACGGTCCTTCTGAACGGCCGCCAACTGGTCGGGGTGGGACAGGAGGTTGGCGAAGAGGGAGGCTATCGCCTTGTCGGTGGTCTCGCCGCCCGCGGCCAGCAGGAGGCTGCAGAACGCCTTGATGTCCTCGTCGCTCATCGACACCCCGTCGACCTCGGCCGTGCACAGCGAGGACAGCAGGTCCTCGCCGGGTGCGTTCCGCCGTTCCTGGATGACGGGGAGCAGGTACTCGGCGAGCTCGACGCGGGTGCGCTCGCCCGCCGCCATGATCCCGGGGTCGCCCGTCAGGTTGCTGAGGAAGGCGACGACCTTGGTGTACCAGCCGTGGAACTTGGCGTGATCGCCTTTGTCGAGGCCGAGCATGTCGGCGATGACGTTCACCGGGAAGCGGGTCGCGAAGGCGTCGACGAGGTCGACCTCGCCCGCGTGCCGGAAGCCGTCGATGAGCTCGCGGGCGTTGCGCTCGATGACGGGCACGAAGGTCTCCTGGAGCTCCCTGCCGCGGAAGGCGGGTGCCACCAGAGCGCGGCGCACCGCGTGCTCCCGGCCGCTGAGCTGGAGGATCGTCCTGCCGTGGACGGGTTCGAGCTGCCAGTCGTAGTTCTCCGTGGTGAATTCGGACGCCTTGTCCTTGAAGACCCGCTCCACGTCTTCGTAGCGGGAGACGATCCAGCTGCCGATGGCCTCGTGGTGGAAGAGGGGGGCCGTGTCGCGCATCGCCCGGTAGGCGGTGTACGGGTCGGCGGCGAACTCGGGCGACAGGATGTCGGGGACAGCGGCGGGGACCTCGCGCGATGCGGTCATGGCGGTGCGCTCCTTCGGGAACTGCTGTGGTGGGGCAACGGCAGGTGGCGGTACGGGCGGTGGTCGTCCGGCAGTGATGCACGGCGTAGGCACAGCCCCGGGGGCGTCATGCGGTTCTTTTCCCCGTGCTCGTTGTTCTTGGCACACTTCACGTGTCCCGTCCCCCACCGCAAGGGTTCCTCGACTCATGACCGAGTTCGATCGCGGTCGTTCCCGCGGACGACCGTCATGGGGCGTACTGTGACTGGCCGTCAGCAGCCCCCTGCGAACGTGAAGTTGTACGGCGTCGTGGTGCTCAGCCGAGTGAAGCCGAGGTGCTGGAGGATCGGTCTGCTGGTGTCCAGGGCGTCGACCTGGAGGTAGCGGTACCCGCGTTGGACGGCGAGGCGGGTGCGGTGGGCGACCAGGGCGCGGTAGACGCCTCTGCCGCGCCACCCGGGGGCGGTCCCGCCGCCCCACAGGCTCGCGAACTGCGTGCCGGGCGGGAACTCGGCGCGGGCCGCGCTCACCGGCTCGTCGCCCGCCATCGCGACGACGATCTCCACGGTGTCCGGGGCCGCGGTGAGCTGGGCGAGCACCTCCTCCCCCAGCTTCTTCGCGTCTCCTCCGAAGGCCGACTCGTGCGCGCGGACCATGAGGTCGATGCCGGACCGGTCGGTGACCCCGACCAGCCGGACTCCCTCCGGCAGTACGGGTTCCGTGGGAAGGAGCGCCGTCTCGGCGACCATCAGGGCCTCCGGTTCGCCGGCGACGAAGCCCGCCCCGAGCAACCGCCGGCCCAGGTCCTGAGGCAGGTCGTGCGCGTAGTGCTTCCACTCGAAGTCCAGGCCGTGCCCCCGGAAGTGCCGCACCTGTTCGGCGATGGCGGCATCGGCGGTCTCTTCGGTGAGGCCGGTCCACAGGACGCCGTTCCAGTCGTCGGCGCGGCTCGTCCGCCGTACGACGTCGCCCACCCGTTCCAGGGTCACGCCCGGGTGGTCGGCGGTCGCCTCCCGGCGCATCTCGGTGTCGAAGAGCTCACGTACCGCTTCAGGATTCATCCGGTCACTGCACCACGCGTGCCGTGTTCGCGCCAACGAATTCGGCTGCCGCTGCCCGCCTCCGTCCGGACCGGCCCCGCGGTCGCGGAGCGGCGAGGTCCGCAAGGCTGCCCCGCCCGTGAACACTGTTTCTGTACAGGGTAGTTATGGGGGTGCTCGTTCCCGTTCCGCCTGCGAAGTGGTGAAGCACCCGTGACGATCCCCGACACGACTCCGTCGAAGAAGCTCCGGCTGCCCCGTTCCCCCTCAGGCTGGACCATGGCGGTCTTCGGTCTGCTCGCCACGTCGCTCGGCGTGGTGGGCCTGGTCGCACCCGACGTCCAGCTCGCGCTGATGGGTTTCGCACCGGAACCGGGCAGCGCGCCGCGGGACGAAGGCGATCACACGCTCACCTTCCTGACCGCGTCCTCCATGGCGGCGGTCAACATGGGCGTGTACTACGTGCTGGCGGCGCTGGCCGACTGGAAGGCGTTCTTCCGGTGGACGGTTCCGTTCCGGCTGCTCACCTGCACGGTCTTCTTTCTCGCGGTGCTCACCGGCCGGGCCCCGGCGGGCTTCCTGGGCGTGGCCGTCTGGGAGGGGCTCGGCGCACTGGCCACCGGCGTCGCGCTGCGCCGGGAGTCCCGCGGGGGCCGGTGAACTTCCGCCGCGGTTCGCGCCCGGAACGTAATGAATCACATGGGGATGAAGTACGACACCCGGGTGAGAAGGTGAGGCAGAAGCCGAATGCCCGCCCGATCCACGGAAGAACCCCAATGCCGAGTGAGCCCACCGCACCGCCCGCCGACCGCGACGGCCCGCCCGAAGCATCCGGCGTCCTGGCCCGCTACCGCACGGCCCTGCGACGCACTCCCGCGTCCGTGTGGAACGACGACGTGTCCGACTGGGCGGCGGCGCTGACCTACTACGCCATTCTGGCCCTGGTGCCCGCTCTGCTCGTCACCGTCACCCTGATCGGTATCGCGAACCCGGACGCGACGGAGTCCCTGATCCGGGACATCGCCTCGGTCGCTCCCGCCGAGTCGGGCGCGGCGCTGCAGGACACGCTGGAGCACGCGGTGCAGGGCACCTCGGCGGTGTGGATCCTGCTGGTGACCGGCACGGTCAGCTCGCTGTGGTCGGCGTCGAGCTATCTGGCGGTGTTCCGCCGGGCGATGCACGCCATGCACGCGGTACGGGACGTGCGGCCGGCGCTGCGCAAGGCGCACATCATCGTGGTGACCGCGATCTGTCTGCTGCTCCTGCTGATGACGAGCGCGGTGGCGCTTGTCGTCACCGGGCCGATGGCACGTGGGCTCGGCAAGCGGCTGGGCATGGGGCCGGCGGGCGAGGCGGTGTGGTCGGCGCTCAAGTGGCCGCTGCTGGTGTGCCTCGTGGCGATGCTGATCATGATCCTGTTCCACTCGGGCCCGCGTGTCGCGAAGGGGGTCCGGCGGTCGTTGCCGGGCGGCGTGTTCGCGGCGTTCCTGTGGATGACGGCCTCGGCGGGGTTCGCCTTCTACGCGACGAACATCGCCAGCTACAGCAGGCTGTACGGCTCCCTCGCCGGTGTCGTGGTCTTCCTGGTGTGGGTGTGGTTCGCGAACCTGTCGCTGCTGGCGGGAGCACAGTTCAACGTCGAGTTGCGGCGGCTGGCAGGCCGGGGCCCCGAACGGCCGCACCCGCGCGCGGCGCGGACCAGGCCGGTGACGGAAACGTCGCGGCCGGAGGGGCCCTGACCCCGGCGGGCGCCCCCTCCCCCGACCGGGTCCCGGTCAAGCGCCCGGAGTCTGCGCGGCGCGGGACACCGGTGTCCCGCCGAGCCGGGGGAGGCCCGCGTCCAGCAGCCGGTCCGGGGTGAGCGGCAGTTCGCGAAGGCGGATGCCGGTGGCGTGGTGGACGGCGTTGCCGATGGCCGCCGCGGTGCCGACGATGCCGATCTCGCCGATTCCCTTGCTGCCCATCGGGTTGAGGTGGGCGTCCTCCTCGTCGATCCAGTGCGCCTCGATGTCGGTCACGTCGGCGTGGCAGGGGACGTGGTACGCCGCCAGGTCGCGCTCGGCGAAGTCGCCGAAGGCGGGGTCCAGGGTGCTGCCCTCGGTGAGGGCCATGCCCAGGCCCATCGTCATGCCGCCGATGAACTGGGAGCGCGCGGTACGGGCGTTGAGGATGCGGCCGGCCGCGTACACGCCGAGGAGGCGGCTCACCCGTACCTCTGCGGTGGCGGTGTCGACGCGCACCTCGGCGAAGTGTGCGCCGAAGGCGTGCCGGGCGTAGGCGGACTCCTCGTCGGCGGTTCCGGCGGTGTCCGCCGTCGCCTCCAGCCCCTCCGCGGGCAGGTCGCCGTCGTGTGCGGCGAGCCGTCCCGCCAGCGCGCCGCACGCCTTGTGCACGGCCCATCCCCAGGACGCGGTGCCGGAGGAACCTCCTGCCAGCGGGGCCGCGGGCAGGTCCGTGCTGCCGATCTCGGTGCGTACCCGGTCCAGGGGAACGGCCAGCGCGTCGGCGGCGACCTGGGCGAGGACGGTGCGCGCGCCGGTGCCGATGTCGGTGGCGTTGATCCGTACGAGGTAGGAGCCGTCGGGCAGCGCGCGGACGGCGGCCGTCGAGGGCGACACCAGCACGGGGTAGGTGGCGGCGGCCACGCCGGTGCCGGTCAGCAGCGCGCCGTCGCGGCGGACGCCGGGCCGCGGGTCGCGGCCGTCCCAGCCGAACCTGCGGGCGCCCTCGCGCAGGCACTCGACCAGGTGGCGGCTGCTGAACGGCTTGCCGCTGTCGGGCTCGTGGCCGGGCTCGTTGCGGACGCGCAGCTCGATCGGGTCGAGGCCGGTCGCTTCGGCGAGTTCGTCCATGGCCGATTCCAGGACGTACATGCCGGGAGCCTCGCCCGGCGCGCGCATCCACGAGGGACTCGGCACGTCCAGCGGGACCACCCGGTGCGCGGTGCGGCTGTGCGCGGAGCCGTACATGACGCGGGCCGGTACGGCGGCCTGCTCGACGAACTCCTTGATGCGGGAGGTGTGGGTGGTGACCTCGTGGTCGACGGAGACGAGCGTGCCGTCCGTCTCTGCGCCGAGCCTGATCCGGTGCAGGGTCGGCGCCCTGTGACCGACGACGGCCGCCAACTCCCGCCGGGACAGGGCGAGTTTGACGGGGCGCCCGACGTGCCGGGCGGCCATCGCGGCCAGCACGGCCTGCGGGCGGGGCGTGCCCTTGGAGCCGAATCCGCCGCCGACGTGCTCGGCCACGACGGTGATGTTCTCCTCGGGCATGTCGAAGAGTCCGGCGAGCGCTTCGCGCACGGCGTTCGCACCCTGGCTGGAGTCGTGGAGGGTCAGCCGGTCGCCGTCCCAGCGGGCGGTGGAGGCGTGCGGCTCCATGGGGTGGTTGTGCAGCGGCGGTACGGAGTACGCGGCGTCGACACGGTGGGCCGCCCGCGCCCAGGCGGCGGGTGCATCGCCCCGCTCGCGACAGGCGGGGGCGCCGCCGTTGGCGTTGTCCGGGGTGTAGGCGTCGGGGTGGTCGCTGCGGACGGTGACGTCGTGCGGTGCGGCCTCGTACTCGATGCGCAGGGCGGCGGCGCCCTCGCGGGCGGCCTCGGGGGTGTCGGCGACGACGAGGGCGACGTACCAGCCGCGGTGCGGGACGTCGTCGTCCTGGAGGAGCCGCAGGGTGGGGTCGTCGGCGTCGCCGAGCTTGGGGGCGGACCGGGGGGTGAGCACGGCGAGGACGCCGGGGACCGACAGCGCCGCGCTGTCGTCCACGGCGGTGATCCGGCCGCGGGCGATCGTGGCGGGCACGGCGCGGGCGTAGGCACAGTCGGCGGGGGTGTGCTCGGAGGCGTAGCGGGCGGTGCCGGTGACTTTGGCGCGGCCTTCGCGACGGGGGGCGGGGGTGCCGAGGGGGGTGGCGGGTGCGGGGGGCATTGGGGGCTCCTTCCGGAGGGGGTGCGGGGGCGCTGGGGCGCGGGGGTGCGGGGGTGCGGGGGTGCGGGGGTGCGGGGGGCGGGGGGTGCGGGGGTGCGGGGGTGCGGGGGTGCGGGGGTGCGGGGGTGCGGGGGTGCGGGGGTGCGGGGGTGCGGGGGGC
>NZ_JACHEM010000040.1 GCF_014207445.1 Streptomyces candidus
CGCCGTTCCACCTTGGGCAACAGGGGCTCGATCACCGCCCACAACTCGTCATCAACATCCCACGGCTTCGGCCGAGCCACCCCACACCCCCGGATTAACGTTCCTGGAGTGATCCAACCACCTTGAAGATCATTTCGTTAGGAGTTCTAAGAGGGTGTCTCACGTGGTGTGACGTCTGTGCGGCATGATGCTGGTCGTGGGTGCTGATCTGTCGCAGCGGCTGGTTCCTGATGGTCTGTGGGAACTGGCTGCCCCGTTGCTGCCGCCGTTCAAGTCCCGTCCGCAGGGCGGTGGGACCGCCCCGCGCGACGAGCGGGCTGTGTTCACGGCAGTGGTGTACGTCCTGACCAGCGGGTGTGCCTGGCAGCATCTGCCAGAGACGTTCGGTGTCTCGCCCGCCACCGCGCATCGCCGGTTCACCGTGTGGACGAGAGCGGGGCTGTGGCGGCGGCTGCACCGGGCGGTCCTGGACGAACTCGGCGCCCGGGGGGAGCTGAACTGGGCCTCCGCGATCGTCGATGCGGCGTCGGTGCGGGCGAAAAGGGGGGTTCACTGACCGGGCCGAACCCAGTCGATCGCGGCAAGAAGGGCAGCAAACTGCACGTGCTGTCCGAGGCCCGGGGCATCCCGCTGGCCGTCGCCGTGTCCGCGGCGAACACCCACGACAGCCTCGCCCTCAAGCCGCTGATCCGCGGGATACCCGCCATCCGCTCCCGCCGCGGACCACGCCGACGCCGCCCCGGCAAGCTCCGCGCCGACAAGGCGTACTTCTCCGCCGACCACCTCGCCTGGCTGCGCGAACGCGGCCTCATTCCGCGTATCGCCCGCCCGGGCATCGAGTCGAGCGAACGACTCGGCCGGCACCGCTGGAAGATCGAAAGGTCGATCGCCTGGCTGTTCGGCTACCGCCGCCTCACCGTCCGATACGAGCGGAAGGGATCTCACTTCCTCGCCTTCCTCGGCCTCGCAGCCGCTCTCACCTGCTACAAGAAACTGGCAAAACTCACCACGTGAGACATCCTCTTATTGCGCGGTGGCCTCGACGGTGTCCTCCGACTTGCGGTTCAGCTTCGACTTGAGGTCGTTGAACCTCTTCTTGACGTGCGGCGTGGCTTTCGCGGCGACGATGCCCGCCGCGCCTACGGCTGCGACCACCTTGATCACGTTCTCAAGACGCGCTGCGGAAACTCGGCGTCCCGGCCGACAAGGGCCGCACCTCGGTCATCCGCCAGCTCGTCCTCCAGGCCCCGGCGCCCGTCATCGCCCAAGTACTGGGCTATCACGACCAGAGCACCACTCGCATCGCCACCGAGGCCGGAGCCCTCTGGAAGAACTACACACCCGGCGACCACACGCGTTAACCAGTCCTCTTGAACTACGCGCCGGGCGAAAGATCACACCGCTCGGCTGTCTTCACCTCACAGTGGTGACCATGCTGAACCGAGTAGCCGTTCTGTCCGACATTCACGGTGTCCTGCCGGCCCTGGAGGCAGTGCTCGCCGAACCAGACGTCAGCACCGCCGATCACATCGTGCTCACCGGTGACATCACCGCCGGCCCGCAACCGGCCCAGGTTCTCGACCTGCTGACCAGCCTCGGCGACCGCGTCATCTGGATCAGCGGCAACGCCGACCGGGAACTCCTTGAATACCGCCGGGGGCAACGCGACACGATCCCCGATCCGATCGCTCCCTGGGCAGCCGAACAGCTCCGTGAGGACCATCTCGACCTTCTCGGCTCGCTTCCACGATCACTCTCCCTGTCCGTCAATGGGCTGGGAAAGGTGCTGTTCTGCCATGCCACCCCTCGCGATGACGAGGAGGTCGTCCTGGTCGACTCCCGCCTCGACCGCTGGAAGGAAGTCTTCGGCGGGCTCGATACCGACATTCGCACCGTGGTCTGCGGCCACACCCACATGCCGTTCGTCCGCCTCGCCCACGGCCGGCTCGTGATCAACCCCGGCAGCATCGGCATGCCCTACGGACGGACCGGAGCGCACTGGGCCCTGCTGGGCCCGGGCGTCGAACTCCGCACCACGCACTTCGATATCGAGGCCGCAGCCATCCAACTCGGCCAGGACTCGTCCTATCCCGACATCACCGAATGGGCCGACTACTTCCTGCACGCTCGCGCTACCGACGCCGACGCCCTCGCAGCCTTCGCTCCACGGGACGGACGCGACCACAGTCCGTGACACTCGCTCCCCATGCACGACAGCGGGCAGCCGAACACCGACTACACGATCAACGACGCCTACCAATCTCAGATCCCAATTCGGTTACGTGGCGCGGGTGCGGTCGAGTCGGGCAAGGTGGCTGACGCGGGTGCGGTCGAGCGGGTGGCCGTTCCACCAGGCATCGAAGCGTATGAGGTTGAGCGCGACCACGGCCGTAGACCGCCGCCGTATCGATCCAGTTGATGCCCTTGTCCACGGCGTGCCGGATGGTGGCGATGACCTGTTGGTCGTCACAGCCGTCCCATCCGGCGCCCCCGAGTCCGACTCGAGTGCTCTTCATGCCGGTGGTTCCCAGCGGACGCGTGCGCTGTAGGGGCACGCGGGGCGAGATGCCCCCCTCCCGGTCAGTGTACGGCGGCACGGAGTGCCCCCTCTCGGTCAGGACCCGGCGTGCAGGGCACGCGCGGGCAGGGCCAGCTCGGTGACGGCGCGTCCGCGTTGCTGGCGCAGAATGACCTCGGGGTCCCGGCCGACGGTCGTGGTCTCGACCGTCCGTTCGTCGCTCCACCCCGCCAGCCGGTACTCGTCACGCCGGATTCGGACCAGGCTGAAGGAGTGGCCGCAGGGTGACAGCAGACGCGCCCCGTCGGCCGTCATGGTGATCACCGCGGTGGTCCGTTCGCCAGCCTCGTCGAATATGTCGTCCTGCTCCCAGTCGAGGAATGCGGACGGGAGCTGCACCTGTCAAGGAGCAACACGGGGCCCTGGCAAGGTGATTGGCAATTTCCAATCACCTGGCATCATGCTGGCACGCATGCGCCAAGACACTCTCTGGGTCCACCGTGAGTTCCGGCAGTTGTGGGCGGGACAGACGGTCAGCCAGTTCGGCACGTACGTGGGCCAGACCGTGCTGCCGCTCCTCGCCGCGACCTCTCTGGGGCCTCGCCCTTCCAGATGGGGGTCCTGACCGCGGCCGGAACTGCCGCCTTCCTTTTGATCGGCCTGCCCACAGGGGTATGGGCGGATCGCGTACGGCGCAGGCCGATGATGCTGGCGGCCGACTTCACACGGGCGGCGCTGCTGTTCACCATCCCCGTGGCCGCCTGGACAGACGTGCTGACACTCACCCAGCTCATCACTGTCGCCTTCCTCGGCAGTGTGGCCACGGTGGTCTTCGATGTCGCGTACCAGTCCTACCTGCCCTCCTTGATTGGCCGGTCTCAGCTCATGGAGGGCAACACCCGGCTCCAGTCGAGCCTTTCGGCCGCCGAGGTCACCGGACCGGGCGTCGGTGGCGGACTGGCGCAACTCGTCGGCGCGGCGACGGCCGTCCTGACGACCGCCGTCAGCTACCTGGCCTCCGCGATCCTGCTGCTCCGCATCAGGACACCTGAACCGCCACCGGTGGGACGAGAGGGGGCGGGGGTGGGTGCGCAGATGAAGGAAGGGCTGAGGTTCGTCCTGGGGGAGAAGTCGTTACGGGCCATCACCCTGTCCACAGCGCTCTCCAATCTGGCGATCACGGTTCTGCTGTCGATGCAGATCCTCTTCCTGACCCGGGATCTCGCTCTGACCCCCGCTGCGGTCGGCGCCGTGCTCGCCGTCAGCAGTGTGGGCGGGCTCTTGGGCGCCCTCACCGCCGGTCGCTGTGCCCGATGGATCGGTCCCGCGCGGGCCATCTGGCTGATCCCGTTGATCATCTCGCCCGTTGCGCTGGTCGTGCCGATGGCCCAACCCGGCTGGCTGACGGCCCTGTGCGTGGCCGGGCTCGCACTCCGGGCATACGGCACCACGGTTTTCAACGTCGTGAACGTCAGCTACCGGCAAGCCGTCTGTCCGGGACGGTTGCTGGGCCGCGTCACCGCCACCGTACGGTTCATCACCTGGGGTGCGATGCCGGTGGGGGGACTGATCGGCGGCGCACTGGGAGGATGGATTGGGGTCCGGCCCACTCTGTGGGTGGCGTGCTCCGCTCTCGCCCTGACCTCTCTTCCGCTCCTTCTGTCCCCGCTTCGCACCCTGCGCGAGTTTCCGGAGGCGGCGGACGAAGCGGCCCCTGAGCGCAGTTGATTCCCTTCGCCAGCCCTGAAGCCCGCGAGGACCTACACGGTCATGACCTGCAGCGGTGATCACAGACTCGGGTACGAGGCGAGGTAGACGGCAGTCCGTTCGGTGTCCGGGGTGACGGCATCATGATTGAATTCCTCAAGGAGTTCCTCCAGACGCCGCTCGTACTCCTCCCGCCGTTCCCGCGTGAGATTCAGAACGAAGCGTGCCTGGACCACGTCCTGCAGGTCGAGTTCGCCCACCTCGGAAAGAAAGGCCTCCAGCATCGCCTCAGCAAGAGCACTCTGATTCCGGGGACTCAGCGTCCACGGCAACCCTGTGGACAGGTAGGGGATCTCCTTGGCGCCCCGGTTCCCGCGACGGGCCGGCTGCGGCTCAAGGAACCCTGCTTCCACCAGCTTGCGCACGTGGTGGAGCGTGGTCGCCGGGTCCCGGCCAAGCCGCTGGGCCAGTTCCTTGTTCGTCATAGCCGCCAGGCGGGTCAGCCGAATGATGCGCAACCGCACCCCCGACGCGAGGGCACTCGCCCGTACTTCCGCAGCGTCCCGACGCCGAATAGCCATGCTCCGATCCTACGGGCCGTCACCTGCGGGGAGAGAAGAAGACGTCTCCCACCCGCCCCATGTGTACGCGATACCCCAGGACGGACGTGCTCCTCGTGACGGCATCGCCCCGAGTCTTCACCTTTCCCGGCGATCCTGCCGCCCTCGCACCGTCTTCTCAACCTCCCGAACTCAGCTGCCCTGCGCCAGGCGCACCGCCGGCAACTGCAGCGGCGCCAGGCCCCGTTCTTCCTGACGAATGTCTTCTACCTGTGGACGAATCGCCTGCCGCCGTTCCATGGGCCGCTGGCGCTGGCGGGCGTAGGTGCCTTCATCATGGAAGGTAGGGGCCCAGCCTCGTCCTGACTGATGGGACGCGTTCAGGCAGAGACTGCCAGGTACACACTGGAGCAGCGTTTTCCGGTGAACCCGTTCCTCCGGTTGTCTGGGGGGAGAGCGTTAGTCAGCGGTCGGCTTGTCGGTTCTGGAGTACGGCTCGTCGTCCCGGCCAGGTGCCTGCAGACGGGCTCGGGTCGCGGGGTTCGGGGCGGTGTCATGTCGGCTCCTCGCAGAGGGACCGATTCGCACCTGGGACCATGAGCGGATGCCCGAGGAACCGAACCCGATGCCTGGCCTGTGGCCGCTCGTGCCGTCCGGCGCCACCCACTGGCTGCTGGAGCTGTGCGGCGAGGGCCTAACCGGGTTCATGCCTCCGGCGATGCCTGACGCGGTGTGGGTCCTCAACGCCATGCATGAACACGAGCAGGGGCCACACGAGGCGTCGTACGACGAGTACCACCACGCACGTCTTGCTGACGGGAGCACCCAGCCCCACACTGTCGGAGGCATCGACCTCGACGCCGTGAGTATCGCCACGGGGGGAGGTCTGGGCCGTGCCCGGCACCCCGGCCCTGGCTGGCGGCGGCTGCGCTGGGCCGAGCTTGCCCGACGGACCGGTGACCCGATAGTGCCCGACGGGTTGATGCCCTCCTACTGCTGCTTCCCTTCGGCCAAGAAGGAAGGCAGCTGGCCGCTGAGCATGATTCCGCCGACCGAAGGAAGCCTGGACCGTGAGACCTGGAGCTGGCTGATCGCCACCCTCACCCAGTACAGCCCCGCAGGCCCGGACACCCGCTGCCTGGCCTACTACAGTCCTCTGACGCTTGGAGCCATCGACTTCGACAACCTCCACGTGCGTGCGGGTCGGCTCGGCGATGCCGAGATCTTGTACGACCATTCCGAAGCAGACTTCAGCCCGTCCAACCTCTGGGCCGATGACCGCTCCTGGGTCCTGTGCACCGACTACGACCTGTGGGCCACCAAGGTCGCAGGGCCCCCGGTCCTCATCAACGCGTTGCTGGACGATTCTGAAATCGAGGCGGTTCGTCTGCCTTGGGCGCACTGATGACGAGCAGCCTGGGTCCCTTTCCCGGCCCTGAAGCGTGCACGCATCCATTTCCTGCCTGCTGGTGCCGGACAGCCCTCTACGATCCGGTGCATGCTGAATCCCGAGTCGCTGGAACGGATCATCGCGCGGCGCGCGGAGCTGGACGAACTCGAAGAAAAGCTGGCCAAACAGCTGGCGGAAGTGCGGGTCGAGCGGGACGAACTCGCCGTCGCCGAGCGCCTCCTTGAACGCATGACCGGGCAGCTCGCCGAGGAGCGTTCCTCAGCCCGGCCGATGCCGGGGCAGGCGGGTGGACATCCGCCGCCGCACCACCCTGCCCCCGCACGACCCCCGCCGCGCCGTAACCGACCTCGCCCTGAGTCAGGCCACCGCCCACTTGGCCACCTGGCCGACCGGGCCCGCCCGCTGCGCCCGCGACCGCGCCCTGGCCGTCTGCGCCCTCTCCGTCCATCTCGGTCGCCTCACCCCTTCCGACCGGCCCTTCACCTTGAAGGAGCTGGGACCGGCCGTATCGTGAACGCCTGCGCGACCGAGTGCGGCCATACCCCAGGGCCGCAGCCGAGCGTTGTACCCGGCATGACGACGCAGGCAGTGCTGCAGGCCGTCGTGGCCCACGCGAGCGAAGCCGACCACACGGTGGCGCATTCCGCCCATCCGGCCGCAGCCCGCGCACAGCACCCCGCTCCGCCCGCCGGCACGGGCCCAGAGGCGCGGTCCCTGCCTCTCGCGAAGCGGGTTCCGCCTGACGGCAGCCGCACACGGGCCTTGCCGGCGCCCGGAGCTTCGACGCGGGAAATGGGCTTCGCGGCCGGTGCGGGGCTGAGAGCCCGCGTATGACGTAGCAGCCGACGGTTGAGAACCGATCCGACGACTCGACCGAACCCCACAACTCCCTACCGCCAGCACGGCGAACCACCCCGAACGAACAGGAATCAGCCGCGTGACGCCCCAGTACTGCGAACGATGCGAGACGCCCCTCAGCCAGGCCCCCGCCGACGGCACCGCCCCCGAGCAGGACCCTGCCCCGCACATGATTCCCCAGCCAACGCGACCCTTTGCCGCCGGCCGAATCCTCATCTCCCCCGCGGGCGTGGCTCATCTTCCCGGCGCGTGCAACCACCACCCCGACCTCCCCCTCGACCAGGCCGGCTGGGGATGGATCCCCCATCCCGACCCGGAAACCTGGTCCCGCCTCAGTCCCACTCACCCCCTCCACGCCACCGAAGGCGACACCACCCTCCACGCCACCACCCGCTGCGCCCACTGCGTCCACGCCTGTCCGGCGTGACGGGTCTCCGCCGCCCCTGCCCGGCGGCCGACAGCTCGCTTGACAAGCGCGAAGGTATTCCAGACCAGGGGCGAGCTAGCGCTCCCTGGGCGCCGCCTTCTGCGTACGCTTGCCGCTCTGCGCGCTTCTCGTACCCCTGCGGACCCTGAGCCGCTCTACGGGCTTCCTCGGCACCACCAGGTGCCCCTTGCGGGCGTGGGACGCTTTCGCTGCCCGCAGGTTGCGCTTTCACTTGTTGTCCTGGGTGCGTTTCACCAGCCGCTCGTTTTCCCTGGCAGGTTCGAGTCCGAGGGCGTTCTCCAGCAGCCACTGCTGCACGGGTTGCAGGGTGTCCCACCCCGTACCGGCAGCGTCAGTGTCTGCTGGAATGCTGGCTTCGTCCGCGAGAGTGATACCAGGAGCCGTGCATGGGAACGTGGGGAACAGGTCCGTTCGACAGCGATCGTGCTGCCGACTTCGTCGATGAACTCGAGGGACTGCCTCCTGAGAAGGTCATCGAAGTGCTTGAGCGGGCGTTCCGGCGAGTCATGGATTGCGGAGGATGCGTGGAGGGCGGCGACGGCACCGAAGCGGTGGCCGCCGCGGCTCTCGTTGCCAGCACCATTCCGGGCAACGGGATGATGCTCGACCCTGAGGACGGACCCAGAGAACCTCTGCCGCAGCTTCCCTTGGCTCTTCGCACGACAGCCGTGCTCGCTCTGCAATGTGTGCTCCAAGGCGGATCGGAGCTGCTGACCGGCTGGGTGGACAGTGCCGATGCCGCTCGGTGGCGCCACGAAGTCCAACGGATCGCGGAGGCCCTGGGGCCGATCGGCCACGAGCAGTAACCACACCACAAGAATTTGGACCAGAGCCCCTACAAAGTGACACAGCCGACTTGTGCTGCCTCGCCACCAAATTCGATCACGGAGAGAGTGACGCAGATGCCTGGGAAGCTCCTGCTCTCCCGGGTCCGACGCTGAGGTGCGAGGCGAGGACCGCTGGCGGCCGGCGGCGCCGACAAGTGCCCTGTACCTGCTCGCTCCCTCGATGGCGTCGCGCAGCTGCTGCTCCCTGCCATGCCGGATGTCCGAAGACGCAATAAACCGCGGAGCGCTCTCGGGCCGCCTGGAAGGACCGTGCCGGTCCAGCGCCAGCGGTACAGCCACTGCTTTCAGGCTTCGCGGCCAGTCAACGCGGCGGCAGGGGCGCCCAGTTCGGGCCAGCACGCCGGGATGGATGGGCTCGTAGGCCGTGTTGTAGGCGCTGGTGAGGTGGGCATCGCCGGGCAACCACGGCCCGGGGGATCGGCGGGCGTCCTGGGTGTGCAGTTCAGGGGCGCAGTCCTTGGTAACGGGTCACGCTGCCCGGGTGCCTGTGGCGGGGAACGAATCTTCAATCCGCTCTCGTGGCGGGTGAGATGAACCCTTTCGGGGGACTTCGGTGGACCCGAAGCGTCACTAGGATTCCCATCAGGCCTTCTCGTGCAATCCCATATGGGATTTTCGGCGGGTCGCGGGGCGGATTCCGTCCGGCAAGGCGCAAAGAATTCGAACAATGACGGAATGGGGTTGCGGCATGCAGTTCAACAATGGGGTTGCTGCGAGTGAGATCGCCGACGCTGTGTGGATCAAGAGCAGTGACAGCACGGGGAACGGGAACTGTGTCGAGCTGGCCGGGCTGCCGGGCGGTGCGGTGGCGATGCGGAACTCGCGGTTCCCGGAGGGGCCGGCGCTCGTCTTTACCGCGGAGGAGCTCGTCGCGTTCCTGGCGGGCGCCAAGCGGGCGGAGTTCGATGCACTGATTGACTGAAAGTCATGCTGAGGCCATGACTTGGAATGGCGGGCCGGACACTCCACTCTGAGAGGCTGGAGTGTCTACCTGTATCGGGAGTCTGACGTGTCCGCCGTTCCTGCGCCCCAGCAGCCCGAGTTGGCCGAAGTCGTAGACATGGAGGGCAAGATCGGCCGCGTCGCGGCATGGATTATGATCGGGGACCAGCTCAGAACCTGGCGCATCCAGAAAGGGCTGTCGCTGAAGGATGTGGCCCCTGTGATCCGGGGTTCGGTCTCCAAGATCAGCCGGCTGGAACGGGGGGAGACGCCGCCCAAGGACCGCGATGTCCTGGACCTGGCACGGCATTACCGCGCTTCCGAGACGGACCGCCGGATGATGCAGCGGATGCTGGAGCAGGCCCACGACTCGGAGTGGTACCAGCACTTCAGTGATGTCACACCGAACTTCCTCAAGCGGCTGGTGTCGCTGGAAGGAAGCGCGGAGGAGATCTGCACCTACGAGAACCAGGTGGTTCCCGGACTGCTGCAGACACGGGAGTACGCTGAGGCCCTGGTGCGGGCCACCATGCCCCAGGGCCCCGCGGAGAACATTCAGCGCGTGGTGGATTTCCGTATCCGGCGTCAGCTCATCCTGAATCAGACGATCCCGACGGTGCTCGCCCTCCTTGACCGAAGCATCCTCGACCGCCCCCGTGGTGGTGCCCGCGTGATGCGGGACCAGATGCAGCACCTCCTTGACGCCGCGACCGTCAACAAGGTCAACATCCGCATCGTGGAGTTCGACGAGAGTACGGACATTACCCCGCCGTACCCCATCACCCACCTCAAGTTCGGCACGGGCGGTCCGGCAGAGCTGGCCTACGTCGAGTACATCAACAGCGCCAACTACGTCACGGAAAAAGCAGAGTTGGACCTCCACCGCAACATCCTGAGCCGGCTCCGGCAGGCGGCCTCCTCGCGGGAGCGGAGCCTGGAACTGCTGAGGGAGGCTATCGGGAAGTACGACGAGCGCGCTTCCCGATAGCCGCGCGGGAGCTTACAGCAGTGCGACGCCACCCCACTCCACCCAGTCGGTGGGCCTGTGTTCCTTGGGGGGCGGCACGGAGTCGGGGCGCCAGTCGACGACATCGGTCAGGCCAGGGGCAACGATGCTCATGCCGTCGAAGTAGCGGCGGACCTCTTCCTCGGTGCGTACGCGGCCCCACCGCCCGCCGGTGGTCACGTCCATCAGTTGGGTGACGCCGTCACGCACCGCAAGATCCTCGCTGACGAGCTGGCAGATCACCATGCAGCTGCCGGGTGCAAGCTGGCCGGCGACGGCCCTGACCACCGCTGCCGGGTCGCGTGCATCGTCGGTGTCCTGCAGGCAGTGCAGAACCGACACGAACAGAGCGGCGATGGGCCGGTCCCACCGCAGGAATCCCTCGGTGGCTTCCCGGATCTTCGCGGTCTCCCGCATGTCCTGCTGGACGATCAGCGTGCGGTCGTTCTCCTGGAGGGAGGCGTGTCCGTGGGCCAGCACTATCGGATCGTTGTCGACGTAGGCGACCCGGCAGTTTGGATCGATGCGCTGCGCGATCTGGTGCACATTGTCCTGGGTGGGAAGGCCGGATCCGTGGTCCAGGAACTGGGTGATGCCGAACTCGGTGACCAACGTGCGCACCACCCGGCGCAGGAACGCCCGGTTGTTGCGGGCGAGCAACTGGGTGCTGGGTGCGATCTTGAGCAATTGGGCGCACGCTTCGCGGTCGGAGGCGTAGTTCTCCACCCCGCCCAGTAACCAGTCGTACATCCTCGCCACACTCGGCGTGTTCATATCAATCTCTTCGGTGCGGGGTTTCTCCCCATGGGGCATGGGCCCTCCCAGGCGCGGGCGACTGCTGTGAAAGTGAATGAAGCGCCCATGCTAGAAGGTGACTTGACAGCCGACCAGTCACCCAAAAGGGGCGTGCGGCGGCATCGGGCGTGGAGCGCGGGGGAGCGGGCAGGCCGGTTGCGCCCTCAGGAGCGGGAACTTTCCGCGCCCAGCAGGCTTTTCACCCCGGGCGGCAGCACCTTCAGTACCCGGTCCGCGCTCAACAGCAGCCCCCGCACGATGAAGGTGTCCTGCCCCATTGCGTACGCTGCCTGATGCTCCGTCAGGCCCAGGTGGTGGCAGAGCAGCACTGTGTCCGCCTGGGCCCGGGACAGCACACAGTGGACCGCGCACAAGGGTTCTGCGGTCGCCTCCCAGGCCGCGCGGGTGACGGCGTTCGTGAGAAGACCCCAGGCCACGGAGGCCGGACACGCACCGCGCAATACCGTCTCCCACTGTGCGGACAGATCCAGGAACGCTTCTTCGACGGATTTCGCCGCGCGCACCGGGTCTCCGGTGCGCGCGCACGCGTACCGCAGGTAGGTGTGCTGGTGGGTCTGGCGGAATGCCGCGTACTCCAGTGTGTGTGATGAGCGGGTGGGGAGGCGGCAGGGCCGCCGACCGACCGGACCGTGAGCGCCGAGAGTCATTTCGGCTCATCTCCCTCAGCGCCGGCGGCATCGCGCTGTGCGGCGAGATGGGCGTAGTCCAGGAGTTGCCAGTAGGTCTCCATGATCGCCGGGTCGGCGCCGAGTAGGGCGGTCAGCCGGTAGGTGGTCGGCCAGTCGGGAGTGTGGATACCGGACAGGACCGCGTTGACCATCCGGGCGGGCAGTGCGCCGCCTTCGCACAGGGCAGCAAGGGACGGTTCACCCGCAGCCAGATAGAGGCCGCGCAGCGCGTTGTGGAGGCAGGCGGCGGCTTCGCCCGCGGTGAGGGAGGGCCGGCTCGGAGGCCGTTGTGCGAGTTCCCACAGGTTCTTCAGGTCTTCGAGCGGACCGTTGAGGAGGGAGGTCAGCACAAAGGTGACCGGCCAGGAAGGAGTTCGGCGGCCGTTCAGGATGAGAGCGAGCTCCCTGGCAGGAATACCCGCTTCTGCCGCCAAGGCCTCGAGGCTGGCTCCCGCCTGCGTGTACAGCACGGACAGGGCCCTGCTCAGTCTGCGGGCCGCGCCCGCCTTGTGGCCGGTACGGCTCTGCGGGCAGGAGGTACTGGCAATGGGCGCACTGGCGCCCAGGGGGGAGGCAGGATCGGCGGCAGTGGGGAAGGCGGGCAGCCGGGCGGCGAGGAGACGGCCAACCTTGAGGTCCGACCATCTCTGCTGAGCCGAGGACTCGCTGACACGGGCCGCGTCGGCGATGACAGCCCACGAGGTTCCGGCGCGGCGTGCGTCCTGGACCGCTGCGGCGAGGTAGCACTCCGCGGTGTCGATGACCTGCTGCGCCTGGGTGAGCCTGATCCGCAGGGACACCTCGTTCTGCTCGGAGGCGAGGAGGCTGTGCGCGCAGGTGGTGAGATCGTCCGCGGCTGTCGGCGACGCGTGAAAAGTGGACCAGATCCGACGGTTGAGAATTGACCCCCGGTCGGTCAGTTGATGTTGTTCATTCCCCGGTGCTGGCTGTG
>NZ_JACHEM010000041.1 GCF_014207445.1 Streptomyces candidus
GAGGCCCTGCCTTCATGCGCGTACCGCTGAAAGATCACCCGACCAGGAACCCTGTTCGATCCACACGTCCCACAACCGGTACGACAACGGCTACTTAGCTAGCGAGCGGCGGCGAGTGCCGAAAGTTGCTGCCGCCTCTCTCTGAGCGCGGCTTCCTTGGCATCAAGGCGTCGTGCCAGGGCATCCAGCTCGGCCCGAAGGTCGGGGCACATCTCCAGGGACACACCGTGCTCGCCCGAACGAGCGCAATCGAGGTAACGGCGGATGATTGCGGTACTGAGCCCTGCGGCGATCATCGTCTTGATCTGGGCCACGAGCGCGATGTCGGAATCGGTATAGGCCCGGTAGCCATTGCGATCGCGCGCGGGGACCAGGAGCATGCAGTCTTCGTAGTGGCGCAGCGCTCGCGCTGTCACCCCGGTCAGCTCGGCGAGCTCGCTGATACGCACGGGTCCTCCAGTGATTTGACCTTCACGCTGGCGTGAAGCCTTACCGTTCAGCGCCATGACAAGGAAGACAACCCGAAAGCGGGCCACGATCATCCACGGCTACGCCGCAACACCCGAAGATCATTGGTTCGGATGGCTAGCTGCCCAGCTCGACGCCCGCGGCATTCCTGCAACCGTTCCTGCCCTCCCTGACTCGGGGGCGCCTGACCCTGATCGCTGGCTGGCGGCCGTGGCAGCCAGCGTCGGTACGCCGGATGAGGGCTCGACCTTGGTGGCGCACAGCCTCGGCTGCATCACGGCACTGCGCCACCTCTGCTCCCTGGTGGGTCCGTGGCGTCTCGGCGCGCTCGTTCTCGTCTCAGGATTCGTCGACACGCTGCCCGCGCTACCTGCGCTGGACCCTCATATCGGCAGGCCGCTGGATCTGGCCCGGATTTGCACCCACGTCGGCAGACTCACCCTGATCCGGTCGGACGCGGACCCCTACGTGCCACCGGGCCACACCGACCGTCTTGCCCACCTCCTGGGGACATCGGCCCAGATCATTCCCGGAGCCGGCCACTTCCTCGCATCCGACGGTGTGATGTCGCTCCCCGCGGCCCTCGCGGCGGTTACATCGTCAGGACCGACGGAGAGCTGAGGAGCGAGATGACACATCGTAATTCTGCCACCGTGCGCCGCCCGTTCGGGGTGCTCGGTCCGCGCCTTCGGGCGGTGGCTCGCTCGTGACCATGGGCGGCCTCGGTCAGAGCAGCGAAAGTGGCTTCGCCGCCGTGGGCGAAGCCACTCGCGCGGCCCCTGTGCAGAGTCACGCCGGTCCGATGACTCTCTTGCGCGTGTGTCCGTAGATCACTGATGTGCGTACGTCGGCGAGTTCCGGACGCTTCGTCATCTTGTCCAGAACCACCGCGTGCAGATGGTCGGTGTCACGGACGGCGACGTGCACCAGGAAGTCGTCGTTTCCGGTGAGGACGAAGAGCGAGATCACCTCGGGCATCTGCTCCAGGAACGCCTGGAAGGCCTCGATCACCGCACGCGTCGGCGGGCGGACCCGTACGGCGATCATGGCCTGCAGTCCGCGGCCGATCGCCGCGAGGTCGGCCTCGGCGTGAAAACCCGTCAGGACGCCGCGCTCGCGCAGCGACCGGATCCGCTCCAGACAGGTGGACGGCGCGATACCGAGCGCTTGGGCCATGTCCCGGTTGGTACGCCGACCGTCTTCCTGGAGCATCCGCACCAACGCCGAATCAAGTTCGTCCATGCTTGCCTCTCTCCGCTACTTTCCGAACCTAATTCGGATTCTACGCAATATCCCTGTTGCCTTGCTAACGTTCCCGGGAACTGACCGGCGTTTGTTCGGAAACCCCGGGTGCTCGACCTGATGAGAGGGGTGATTTCAGATGCGTGAGAAAGGGCCCAGCATGTGGGCGGTGTGTGCGGTGGCGGCAGCCGCACTGTTGTGGAGCAGTTCGTACGCGGTGACCAAGCAGGTGCTAGATGAGGTGGGTCCGCTCAGTATCGGCGCCGTCAGGTTCGCCCTGGCAGCACTGATTCTGGGCGTGACGGTACGGATGAACCGGCATCGCCCGGCCCGGCCTGCCGCACGGCAGCGGCGCCGGCTCTACCTGAGCGGATTTCTCGGGATCACCGTCTACTTCGTCCTGGAGAACGTCGGCGTCGATCTGTCCACGGCATCCGACGCCTCCCTGATCGTGGCCACGTACCCGCTGATGACGATGCTGCTGGAACTGGCCCTCTTCCGCACCCGGATGCCGATGCTGCGTGTGGCGGGCGTGCTGCTGGCCACCGTCGGCGCGTACCTCGTCGTGCGCAACGGAGCCGAGGTCGGCGGGGACGCACGGTGGACGGGCGACGTCCTCCTGCTGCTCGGCGGGCTGGCCTGGGCCGGGTACAACGTGCTCGGCAAACGCGCGAGCGCCGGCCAGAACGCCCTGAGTGTCACGTACTACCAGACCCTCGCGGGTGCGGCAGGATTCCTCCTCGCCTCCCTGCTGGAGGCGGGCGACTGGCGTGTGCCGAGCGCGTCCGCCTCGTCGCTGCTCGTCTACCTGGCCGTGGCGTGCTCGGTCGGTGGGTTCCTGCTCTACAACTACGGGTTGCGCACAATGGCATCCAGCGTCGCCGTGAACATCCTCAATCTGGTCCCGGTCTTCGGCGTCATCGGCGCCGTCGTGATCAACGGGGAAGCGATCCGGCCAATTCAGGCGGCAGGAGGCGTCGTCATCATCGTCGGGGTGATGTTGGGCATGATCGAGCGCGCACCGGGAGCCACGGCGCAGCCGGAGGCGGGCGAAGTCGAACCTGCCGGAACCGCGCCTGCCCGGCTGTAGTAACGGATGGCCGACGCATGGTCCGCATGACCACGGAATCCACGTCGTACGCCGCAGGCATACAGGCTGTCTAGTAGTGGTTTATTAGAAGGACTTGTCACGCTGGGTGTCTGGTAGTTCGCTGGTTTTATGAGGGCTGGTGAACTTGCTGCGTGTCGGGGCCGGTTGGAGGAGTTCATCTCGGAGGTGTTCGCGCCGTTGGCGCGGCGGGATCAGCGGGCCAAGGGCGGCCTCTATCTGCAGGGGCTGTTGCTGGATGGTCGGCGGAAGCCGATGCAGCCGATGGCCGAGCGGCTTGGGATCGACCATCAGCAGTTGCAGCAGTTCATGACGTCCTCGACCTGGCCCGTTCAGGAGGTGCGGGCCCGCCTTGCGTGGCGAGCCGTGCGGGCGGTGCGGCCGCAGGTGTGGGTGGTCGACGGCACCGGTTTCCCCAAGGACGGCGAGGCGTCCGCGGGGGTGGCCCGCCAGTACTCCGGGACTTTGGGCAAGGTGGGCGACTGCCAGATCGGGGTCAGTGCCCACGCCGCCTCCGACGCCGCCTCGTGCCCGTCGTCCTGGCGTTTGTTCCTGCCCGAGTCCTGGAACGGCCCGGACGCGGTCGACCGCCGGCAGGCTTGCCGGATCCCCGAGGACGAGCATCACCAGCCGAAATGGCGGCTCGCGCTGGACATGCTCGACGAACTTGCGGGCATCGGGCTGCGGCCCGCGGCTCCGGTCGCGGACGCGAAAGACGGCGCGAACGCGACGCGGCGGCCCGCAAGGGCAAGCACAATGGCCGACCGCCCGTCATCACCGAGGACATGCCGCACACCGTGCTCCGGCGCCGGGCGAACGACGAATCGGTCGAGCAGATCCAGCCCGACCTGATCATCCCCACCGGTAAGCGCAAGGGCCAGGCCCCCAGCGTCGCGAGCATCTACCGGGCACTCGCCGAGCACAAGAAGCAGGAGGCCTACACCGAGGTCATCGAGGCGGCGCACGCCGACTTCGCCAACCTTCAGGACATCGACGACATCCCTCGCCCTCGCCGAGTCCGCATCCGACGCCCGGACGAGGAGGCCGATCTCCGCCAGCGACTCCAGAGCCGACCTCATCCGAACTGATCGTTCTCAGCGCCGACCGCTGTACCGCTGCGCCCCAGGCCGTACCAGTGCCGAGGCCGCATCAGCCGGCGTGATCAGGTCCCCGTGCTCCTGAGGTGGTCGGCGAGGTTCGCCACGACGGTCACCGCCTCGTCGTCCTGCACCGGCGCCGCATATACGCCGACCACAACGCAGTGGATGGTTTTGACAGCCACGAGGGCGCGCCTGTCCGACTTGCCGCGGATGGTGCCCCGTCTGCGGCCAGCGTGACGAACCTAGATCCGTTCATGTAAAAGCCGGTGCTCTGGATGGTGCTGTTGTCCGCGAACGCGGCAGCAAGGGCCGCACCCTCCTGCGGGCGAATATCGATGCCCCCGATTTGGCCCAAGTGCTGCCGTCGTGGCCGAGGATCGCGGCCTCCGTGATCTTTCCGCTTCCGATGAGGTGGGAATCGATGTACGTGTGCCAGTCAGTCATGGCGTCCTCCGTGTCGGACGTAAGGGGGCCTGCGGTGCCGACCCCGTCGCATGATTCTGAACCCCTGCAGGCAGCCGAACGCGGTTTTCCTCTCAACTCGTCACCCAGGCACACGCATAATTCGCTGACTCCAGGACACTGACGACATCCCAGCTTCCGCCGTTTCCGGCCGAGGAACACCGGTACAGCGGTTTTCGGTCGTACTCTCGGCGGGCCTAGCGCTGGGCTGGGGCCGCCCGGGACGCCCTGGCCGCCGTCGAGCGGCTGGCAGCGCGCATCTTCACGCCGGACACCGAGTCGCAACGAGCTCCCTTCGCGGCGGCGCCCACCCTACTTTGCACCGTGGGTCAGGGATAGGACACCGGGGCCGAGTAGTGCGCGGTGCCCTTCGGCATGTCTTAACGCGAGGCGCGGCGGCCGTTGATGACAGCGCGTACGGCCCGGTCTCCACGGAGGTATCCATACCGCCGTCGTTCAGCCCCAGGCCGGCCGGTGCGGGAGGGAGGCCGTAGGAGGAGGAGACCAGTGCCGCACTCCGGATGCCCGAGTGTCCAAGTAGAGGGGCGGCAGCCGGCGATCGGTGGGGGCGTGTCACCCCGAGGTGCCGGTGATGAGAGCTCGTATCTTCTCGTGCTGCTTTTGAGGGATGTCTGCAGGGACCGCGCCGGAGTAGGTGGTGAGGACGCCACCGGTGCGTACGACCGTGATGGGCACGGTCTGGTTCATCGCGATGCCCGACACGGTCCAGGTGAAGGCGACCGCGTCGTCCCCGGCGTCCGGAGCCTTCCGTTCACCGATGACGATCGCGGCGTCCTGATCGCCGTAATTCATGGTGTAGGCAATGAAATAGCTGCAGGTCAGCAGGGCTTGACTGAGGGAGTCCATCACCGTTGACGCCTCCTTGACGGAGTAGCTGCTCAGCCTGACCGAATTGAGCTTCGTGAAGTCGATGTCCTTGCCCTCGTCGCCCCGTCGCGTCATGCGGGCCCAGACGTGTGCGGCGGGCCGGTGCCGTACCCGGTCCATCTCGAAATCGACCAGCGCTCCGCACGCCTTGGGGCTTTCCGGGGAGAGGCGGGTGCTCTCGGGTGCGCTGATGGGGGCCGGCGTCTCCGTCGCCTCCGGGTACGGCCTGGCGATGAAATCCTGGAAAGGATCGCCGGCCGGCAGCACGGACCGCAGGTCGGCCTCGGTCAACGGCTCGGTCCGAGGCGCCCGCGGCGGGCCGGACGGGCCGTACCCGCAGGAGGTGATGGCGGCCAGGCAAGCCGTCGCCGCCACGGCGGCCACAGCGGTACGCGGATAACGAGACATCAGACCCCCAGATGAGTTCGGCCATTCTGCACACATGCCATGCCACGCCACACGGCCGGCAGGTGCGACGCGTGCGTGGGCAACTCGCGATTGAACGGCGCAGGGGTGCCGGCCCGTCGAGGACCTCAAGGACAACCTGTCTGATCGATGGCTCTTGTTCGTGGCCGGCGGAAGGTACTCTCCGCCTCCGGGCAGCGCGGAAGGGCTGGCGGGTGGGAAAGGCGTGGAGGACATATCCCTCGAACGGCACGTGCGTACCGCGGAGTTGGGCACGCACCCCGGCAACAAGGGTCCCGAAGGTGCCGCAGGCACCAAGAGCGTCGCAGGCATTGCACCCGCCGTAGCGGCGGGCCGGCCGGGGAGCGCGAAGCAGCGGGCGGCGAGAAGTCGGCAGGGGCAGCTTTCGCTCTCACGCCGATCGGCACCCATCACCCAGACGGCCCCGATGCCACCATCGTCGAAATCGCGGCAACGACCCCGACCAGCTCGCCACATACCTCCTCAGCCTGGGCACCACGCTACGGGTCCTGTCACCGGACCGCGTACGGGAGGCGCTGCTGCGCCTTACCCGCGAGCTGTTCGAGGACAACGGGGGCGGTCAACCCCGGTAGCGGGCGTTGCGCCGGGTACGAGGCCTCAGCCGCAACTGGTGTCAGCGGGCCGCTCAGGTCCTTCGGACGGATGTGATCAGCGGGTGCCTTCGGGACCGGCCCGGACGGCGGGTCCGCGATGGCCAACCTACAGAAGTCCTGGGTGGGCGCAGGGGGCCGCCACGAACGGCACGGTCAGGAGTCCGCGTGTGCGCCCGGCCCGGTCCACGGTCTGGGGTCGGGCACACACATCGCCCCCGCGGTGTCCTAGCCGGCGGGTTCCGGTGGGATGCGGGAGCTGAGCTGCTGGGCAAACCAGTGCGCTTCCTCGGCGAGTTCGTCGTCCTCGGCAGCGATGACCTGCAGCAGACGCAGCAGGTCATGGCTTTCGGAGAGGGTGAGCAAGGGCAGCAGCGGACCGGCGTTCTCTGCAGCACCGTGCGCGGGTGGAGTGGTCTGGGGGAGAGTCATGACCTCCACAACGCCCACGGCCCTGCTCGGATACGCACCGGTACGCCAACGGAGTCCCCACAGAGACCAGCAGATAACGCTAAGCCGATGATCTTGGGCGGCTCGCTAGTCGGCCAGGTCCGCCGCCAGCTCGTCGCGCCAGTGCACGGACATGCGCAGGCTCAGGATCGTTTCCGCCGCCGAGGGCAGGGGCAGCAGCAGGAACCGGCGCAGGGCCCCGGCCGCCGCGTCCCGTGAGTGCCACGCCACGAGGTCGGCCTCGGTGACGGGCACCGGGGCCGACTGGTTGCGGGCCGCGTCAAGCATTCCGCGGACGGCCCGGGCCTCCGCCCGGATGGTTCGCATCCGCAGGTCGAGGGCCTCGTCGGCCGTCAGATCCACCGGCTCGCCCCGGCCAATTTGCTCCAGCGTCCGGGCAATCTCCGAGTAACCGTCAATGCCGGTCTCCGATGCCAGCCGGGTGAGCTGCGCCGTCATCGCGGAGCGCAAACGCCCCGGTGGAGTCTGTTCGACGAGGGCCCCGAGATCGACGTCGCGTACGACGGTGACCGGGTGCCGCGCCTCCGGCACCTCGTCGAGGACCGGCAAAAGCAGTGCGCTGGCCAGTGGTACGGCTGCGTCGTCCGCCGGGTCCCAGCTGATGCCGTGCTCCGCCGTCAGGCCTGCCAGCAGTCGCGCGTAGGCGGCCGTCGAGCCGGGCCAGGGATCGACGCCGATCCGCTGCCACTGCTGTCCGTCGCGTCCGAGCGCGGGCTGCCCGTCGGAGCCGGTCACGTAGTCCTCGCGCGGCGATTCGACCCGGTGGCATGCCTCCGGCCGCTCCGTGCCGTCCTCCATGACGGTCACACGCACCTCGTATCCCTGTTTCGCCAGCCGCACCACGCGGGTTCCGCGTGACAGCCGTCCCAGCACCTCGGGACGGTCGAACTGCGCGTCACCGCCCTCCTGCGTGGCGTACGACCACCCATTGCCGCAGGACCCGGCCCGGACCATCGGACGGTGTGCGGCCCAGGGCGCGCCGGCGGACAGTCGCGCCTGTTCCCGGCTGCGCGGCCTGGCGGTCGCGGGCACGGAGCCCAGCCGGTCCAGCAGCTCCCCGGGGTCGATGCCTGTCACGAACACGACGTCGGGCTGCACGGGCGGTGCGGGCTCGGGTCCGAAGAATCCGCCGCTTCCGAGGGTGAAGACGCCGTATACCCCGTCGGGCTGCGGGGCGGGCGGGGCCGGCTCGGCTGCAGGGATTTGCGGCTCGGGGGCCGCGGCGGCGACGTCCAGGGCGGAGGCCGGGTCGGCGACGACCGTCCCGTCCGTGTCCCAGATCAGCCGGCCCTCGTGGGCCAGGGGTGTCCGCCCGTCAAAGGACAGGCCGTCTTCCAGGGCCGTGGCGAAGTCGGAGAGGACGCGTTGCAGTCCCGACCAGGGGGTGAAGGTTGAGCCCGTCTCGTCGAAGTACCGGCCGACCCGCCCGTGGTGCGGGCCGGGGCGGGTGGCCAGGAAGAGTCCGTCGGAGGACTGCCAGCCGATGCCCAGGGTGACCAGCAGTCGTTCGTGCGGCCAGTACGCGTACTCGTCGCGCTCCTCCTCGTTGAGTTCGGCCTCGTCTTCGGCAGCATCCTCCCCAACAGCACGCAGAAACTCGGTGCTCGAGACGATCTCCCCGAGCCCGGACAGCGGTCCGTAGTAGTCGAGCTGGAGCGTTCCGTCCTGGAGCTCCACACCGTCGTGGCGCAGCAGCGATTCCTTCAGGTCGGGCGGGAAGCTCACTCCCAGCCGGAGTTCGGCCGCCGCGATGTCCGCCAAGGCGGCTGGCGGTCGCAGCAGTCCGTGGGTGACGGGGGCGTGCCTCGCAAGCCAGCCCTCGATGCGGTCCCAGGACTCTTCGACGGTGAACGTGATCATGCCCCGCACCCTAGGCGCGGGCGCTGACACCCGGATGGCCGGGGCTTTCCGTAGTCCCCGCAGCCCAGGCCCCAAGGTCAGACAGAAACCAAGTCACATGGTCCTGAACCTCCCTCCGAAACTCCTGGACCGTCACGTAGGGCCGTAACCGCCGCCCCACGCTGCCGGTCCTGCTCGCCCACCAGGAGGCCACGCCCGCCCAGCGTCGTTTCTGAACTCCTCCGGATACGGAGACCTACGTTCCACCAGGACACCCTTCCTCGGATCAACAAGATCCATTGTCAGAGTGTCCACACCGCCGGGGGCACCCTCACTGCCGCGTTGCTGTACACGTGCGCGAGGCAATCGCACGACACGACGGACGAGTTGAAGTCTGCGGGCGCGAGCGCGTACAACAACGACAACGGGGCCTCCATGGGCTGCTCGGTCAGGTTCGCACCACCGAGCCACCAAGAGGCCCCGCCTTCATGTCCGCACCACCGCAAGATCACCCGACCAGGAACCTTGTTTGACCTGCACGTTCCATGATCGGTACGAACGGCTTCTCAGGTGTCGCTCCTACGTGTTCAGCACCAGCCGCTGCAGGCGTTGGCAAAACGCTTGAAAGCCGCCTGGGTGCCCGACCCGGCGATCCCGTCGATCGCCCCGGTGTAGCCCCAGCTCGCCTTGAGCAGACGCTGCAGCGCCTTGACCGTGCCCGACCCGACGATCCCGTCGATCGCCCCGGTGTAGCTCCAGTGCGCCTTGAGGTTCCGCTGGAACGCTTTCCAGCTGTTGGTGCCCAGCTGGCCGTCGATAGCTCCGGTATAGCCCCAGTTCTCCCTGAGCCAGCACTGTGCGTACTTGGCCTGTGTGGTGCTCAGCCCGAGGTTGACCACCGCGAGCGGGGCGACAGCTTCGGAAGTGACAGCCGGTGCCGTGGCCGACGTGGGTGCCGCGAGGGCGGCGCTTGCCCCAGCCAGGCTTCCGGCGGTGATCCCGACGGCGGTAACAGTGCTGACGAGCGTCCTTGTCAAAGCTCGCATTCGTTCCCCCTACGGTCGTGGTAGACCCGACCGCGTCAGTGCGATACGGGTCTGACGGCAAGGTTGACGCTACCTTTCCCGCATCGCCCGGCTAAGCCTGCTATCGGCCAGATCGAGAACGGCCAGCACGAGCCACTTGCTGGCTGAAGTCGCCGTCTTGACGGTGCGCGGGTGTCCCAGTTCCTCAATCGGGTTGGCGGGGTGCACTTCGTAGGGCAGGGCCAGGGCTTGCATGCTGGCGAAGGCGAGGGCCGAGTCCAGGGGCCAGCATGGTTGCCGGCGGTCGTGTGCGATCTGCTTTTCCAGGCGGTGGAGGATCTGTCGGCTGACGCCGGTACGTGGCGGGGCAGGGGCAGTCGCAGAAGCGGGAGCGCGGCCTGTCCTGGGCGGTGCAGCCGAGCTCGTGGAAGAGGGCGCTCTGGCTATGGGCCGCCTTCACACGATGTGTCCCGCCGTGCCGTGTGAGTCAGCCGAAGATGAGCACCACGTCCTGGTCCACGCAGCTCCGCAGGACGGCGACCAATTCACTGACGTCTTCGATGCGCCGGCGGAGGACGGGGTCACTGTCGCCTGGGTGACGTTGGCTGAGGATTTCCTCCAGTCGCGGCAGTATCGCCGCGCATTGTGCAGGTGTGAGGTGTCCCTCGTCGTCCGGGTGGTTGAGCAGTGGTGCCAGAGTGGTGGAGACGCTGGACCACTGGCGATCCCCGCCGAAGCCGTCCATCTGGGCGAGTGTGCATCCTTCCGTCTGAGCCAGCCACTGCCTGAACATGCTGAAGCCGGTGTAGGACCAGGAGACGTCTGGACCCGCCGCGTTGTCGTCATCCGGAAAAAGCATCAGCCCCATCGCTTACCCCCTCGTGCTCGGTGCCCCAGGATCATCCGTGTGCGGGGGAGTCAGCAAGAGAAATGACCTCTTGTCGGTTCCGCCGCGCGACGGACCGGTAGGGGTGTGCCGTGTTGGTGTTCTAGCCTTCGGCGGCGTAGCCGGCGAGAGTATCGGTGATCACTTCTGCCACAGCCGTTGGCATCGCTCCTGCGTCGCCGTCGGCTGTGCGTTCCGCCGTCACGTCGCCGTCTCGCCTCGCGCATCGACCCAGCCTGTGACTCTGCAGCGCGGCCACCACCCGCAGCCGCACCACCTCCTGCGCGGCAGGCCCCAGGCCCCGCGCACCCCCAAGCTCGATCACACACCCTCTACGAGCAAGGCAACCAAACCGTTTCGGTTCCATACGAGGAGAAGAATGAATCCTACAGATGTCGTCCAACTGATGGGACTCTGCACCGACATCGAAGAGAGTGAACCGCGCCACAATGCGACTGAAGATGGCCGTGTGATCCCGCGAGATTTCTCGTCCCTTTCGCGGCTTGTACCGCCAGGGGTAATTGCAGGCTCTATCATTTTGAGTCGACCTCATCTTCCTGTGCGCTCCCTCCAAGAATTTGTTGACAGCGCCGATACTGACGCTTCCTCGCGCATCGCCAGCATGAAGGATTCACTGCTCTTTCGGGCGCAGTCCATTCCACTTCCTTTCTTTCCTGCCCCTGGTGGAATGGTTCCGTGGGGACGGACCACGCGAGATGGCGTACTACTCTGGGACACTACTGCGCCAGACAGTGCGGACTGGACCACCGTTCTCACTGATTCGGACTTCCAAGTGTGGGTAGATCTGCCATTGACCACCTCCCCGCTCATCTGGACAGTACTTAGCGGAGGAAGTGGCAGCACTCCCGCCTTTGAGACGTTCGAGGACTTTGAGCAAGGCACCTTCTGGGAGGTCTACGAGAAGACCCGAGAGACGGCTTTCACTCTGGCCGATCAAGAGATCGGGTCGACGGCAGAGGTACTTGAACGGGTTCGCAGTATCGGCGTGCCGGGTCTCCACGGATACGCGGACAAACAATTCAAATTCGCCACAGGCGACTGCGTTGCAGAATTTCCGGAGGACTATACGGCAATTATGAAAGAATTCGCGGGAGGGGTTATTGCGGGGGTTCACGTATTCCCCCCGTCGAGGAGCCTTGCGACCAGGACCAATGACCTGGGAGGCGGCATGTCAGAAATGCTCAAGGCGCTAGGAAAAGACACGTCATTCATGCAATGGGGGGAAGTTGACGGCCGGGCTATGGGGTGGCTCACCACCCATGAAGATCCAACTGGCTGGTGCGTCGCCTACCTGAAGGCGGATGGTTCGGCGCTTACCTGCCTGGAAGATCAGACCTTCGCAACGTTCCTGCAACGCCGTTTGCGTGGCAACAATTCGCTCTTCTGAGCATAAGACGGTGGGCCCGTAGTTCCCTGACTGCCATTTCCGCTCCGCCTTCTCCTACGACTGCGAGAGCACCTGCACTCGACCAGGAAGCGCGAATGCGTACGCAGACGTCACCTCGACGACTACAGGGATGCCCGGATCCCGCATTTCTGCCCCTGGACAGACCACCGGTCCGATCCGAGATGCCTGTCGCTCGAACCCTTGGGGCCGCCTCGCTCCAGAGTTTATCTGAATTAAAAAATGAAGCAGAGGATTGATGACTCGACACGCACGCCGCGGGTACGCGGGTTACGGATACTGCTCCCCACCGTGTCGGAGATGTCATGAACGAGAAGGCTGAAGATCCCCGGGGCAACCGGTTCTGCAAGGCGTGCGGGACACCGGCCGAGGACGGGAGGCTGTGTGAGCACTGTGGCAGTGTCCTGGGCCTGCCGGACGATGCGGGGCTGGTCGAGGACCAGGGTGTGGCAGCACGGAGGGTCTTCGAGGGAGACAGCGGGCAGCGGCA
>NZ_JACHEM010000042.1 GCF_014207445.1 Streptomyces candidus
CCCGCGGAGCGGGTCCCTACGGGCTGCGCCCGTAGCAGCGAGCCGGGGCGCTGCGCGCCCCGGCCGCTCCCGCTCCGCGTGAGCGGAGCGGCTCGCTCCGCTTCCCCGCCAGCGGTGCCCGCTGCGCGCGCACCGCCACCCGCAGGGCGGGCGGCCCGCGTTGCGGGCCTAGGGGCCGCCTGCGGCGGCTCCCGGTGGCCTGCGCTGCGCTCCGGCCACCCGGCACGCTCCGCGCACCTCAGGCGGCCCACGCTCCGCGCGGCCCACCACGGGCCTGCGGCCCGAGCAGCAGCGGTGGGAGGGGGTGACGGGCCGTCAGGATCGTGACGGGTGAACACGGGCCAAGGCCAACGAAGGTGAGCAGCCGGAGGAGTGTGCTTCAAACTACGTACCTGGATGAACTCTGGAGTGGCACCCCACCACCCCCAGCCCGGACACCGGGCAAGACCACCCACCCCCGGACCCGCGCACATCACTTCTGAGCTGGGCAGATGCTGTCACGAGGCGAGCGCCCCGCCCCGGTCGTCACCCCGAACCCCGCCCCGCGCTCACAGATCTGACACCACATCAGGGACTGGTCAGGAATTCCGGCCGCCGCCCACCAGAATTCGAAACCCCCAGTCCATTCACCCGAACACACACCACGGAAAAGGGCCGCACCCTCCGGGCACAACGCCCGGGAAATGCGGCCCAATTCACGCTGCTAATCGTCGGTGTCGAAAGGGCCTCCCTCGCGGTCAACGTGGTCGTACACGTTGACGAGGGCGGCGCGGGCGGGGGCGAGCAGCTGTTCCGCCGTCGCGTCGAGCGTGCCGAGCACGGCCACCAGATCCTCCGCCGCGCTCCACGCGGCGTGGTAGGCGTCGTAGTCCCAGCCGCCGGAGCTCCCGTCTCGTACGGTCGCGGCCGCCGTCGCGGCGTCACGGGCAGCGCCCGCCAGGTCGTCAGTCATGGGCTGCCCAACGGGTGCCGCCTACCCCCGGACACGCCGAGCGGCAGACGCGGCGCGGCTGCCCGAGGAAGAACCCCACGCCCCGAACCCCCGAGCGGTCTTCTGTCGTGCTGCCCCGCCCCTTTTTCCCAGGGGCAGCGGGACAGGAGGCCGAGAGGGGGTTGTCAGGGTTTCCACCGGCACTGACCACGGGGCCCGACCTGCACGGATGCCCGACCGCCCCGGGAGCGCCCGAAAGGGACTGCATAGGGGACTGCATAGGGGACTACGTAGGAGGCTGCATAGGGGACTTGGCCCGCCTGATCCGGCCGCCGTGAGCGGCCGGGGCGAGCGCTGCGCGAGCCCACCTGAAAAGAGCCGGCCCCGAACCCCCGAGCGGCGTCCTGTCCTGCCTGCCCCGCCCTTTTCCCAGGGGCAGCGGGACAGGAGGCCGAGAGGGGGTTGTCAGGATTCCGGAAGCGGCTAACCACGGGGGCTGACCTGGGCAAACGCCCGGCCGCGCGGAAAGGCATGTCAGGGGTTGGCGCAGGGGTTCGTGAAGGGGTTTGTGCAGGGGTTGGGTCAGGGTCCTACGAGGTGCCGACCGCAGGGGTTGCCTTCCCGGTTCCGCCAGCGGGCGGGGGCGAGCGCTCCGCCGCGAGTCCCTCTGAAGCAAGCCAGGCCCCGAACCCCCGAGCGGTCTTCTGTCGTGCTGCCCCGCCCCTTTTCCCAGGGGCAGCAGGACAGGAGGCCGAGAGGGGGTTGTCACGGTTTCCGGAAGGGCCAACCACGGGGGCTGACCTGCGCGAACGCCCGGCCGCACGCCAGGGAGGGTCAACGCCCTGGTCAACGCCCTGGTCAACGCCCTGGTCAACGCCCTGGTCAACGGTTCGGTCAACGGCTCTACGAGGTGCCGACCGCCTGCATCTCATGGACGTCGACAGTGAACGGCGTCTGCCGGGTTTCGGTGAACGTTCCCGTCTCTCCGGTGCCGCCGACGACCTGCCAGGCCACCGTCCAGGTCGAGGTAGCGGTTCCCCGGTACGGCTGCCCGAGCGGGCGGGCGAGCTTGGTGTAGCGGTGCCCGCAGTCCGGGGACGGGGACGTGCCCCGGGCCGGGTAGTACGGGGTGCCCGGACCGGCGCAGGTGACCGTGGAGCCGTCGCCCATGCTCCAGGCGACCGAGGTGACCGTGGCCGTCGCGGAGACCGTCACACCGCCCGCCGTCGCCGTCGCCGTGGTCGGCCCGTACGTCGACTCCGACGGCTCCACCCACATCCACACCGGCAGCCCGAGCAGATACGGGCGCCCCGCACGCGGACTGGCCACCTTCGGGCCGTCCAGGCGGGTCTGGTCGATCGCCTGGTGCGCCACCGTTTCGGGGTCGATCGCGGGAACGCCCGGGGCGGGGGCCGCGCCGTCCGCGATCCAGACCGGGCGGGCGGTCTGGGTGTCGTCGCACTCCGCGATGAACACCGCGCCCTTGTCGCCCGGCTGGTGGCCGCCCCACAGCGGGCTGCCCGCCGGGGGCTGGGGCTCGACCCGGGTGTAGGTGCAGACGGGCTTGCCCCCTTCGCCCTGCCCGGCTTCTCTGCGCCCGCGGGCGCGCCGGCCGGACCGGTGCTGCCCGGCTTGCCGTCGGTGTGGCTGCCGTCGGTGGCGCAGACGCGGACGAAAATCGAACTGGACCCCGCGCACCCCGGATCCGGGCCGTCCGCCGAGGCCACGGGCGTGTACGCGCCGAGCAGGACCACGGCCAGGAGCAGCGGCACCCCCACTGGCCGGGTCAGCATGTGCCGCCGCCCTGGGGGTTGAGGTCGGTCACCATCCACCGGCCGTCCCAGCGCTCCATCGAGGCCGTGGCGATGTAGCGCAGCGGCTGTGCCGAGGGCAGCGGGATGACCTTGCCCGCCTTCACGTCGTACGTCTCGTACCTGGACAGGTCGATGCAGTCCGACACGGTCGCGGCCGGGATCTTCGCCCGCAGGTCCAGGGCGGACACGGTCGGGGTGTGCCCGGGGCCGCCGCGCACGACCGTCCCCGCGGCCTTCATCTGCCGCAGATCCATGCGCATCTTCCCCAGCGCCTGCACCGTCGCGTACTTCTCCAGCCCGGTACCCGCCGGATCCGCCTTCCGGTACGCCGCCGTCTGCGCCTGCGTCATCGCCCGGTACGCCGCCAGCACCGCCGCCCGCTGCGCCGCACCCGGATCGGCCGGAGCCGACGACCGGGCCGGGGGCGCGGAGGCCGCTGAGGGGGCCTCAGACGCCGCCGGAGCACCGCCGTCTCCCCCGCATCCCGCCAGGGCCACAACGAGCGCGAGCGCGCCGCCTGCCGCCGTCAGCCGTGCCGTCATGCCCATGTACCAGCCACCCCCCGGGGTGATCACCTACGCGGACGATCACCGTAACGGCACGCAATGAGGCCATCACCCATGGGTGCGGTCAGTGACCGTGGTTAGTGCCGTGGTGAGTCCCGGTCAGTACTAACCACGGCACTCACCACGGGACTGACCACCGCTGGTCAGAGGCGGGTGGCCGGGGTGCCCGCCCTGCCGCCCCCGAGGCGGCAGGAGCAGGAACGGGGCCGGCCGCAGCACCGGGCCCGGGGGTGACTGACCGGGATACGCCGGAGGGCGGTCACCCCCGGCTCAGGGCGGTCACCGCCACGAGGACACCGCCCGCGGTGACCATGACGAGGACGCCGTTGATGGCCGTGTTCAGCGGCGCGGCCAGGGACGGGTGACGCTTCGCCAGGTACAGCAGAGCGCCGCCGACGAGGACGACGACCACGACCAGGAGCAGGGCGACGACGAGCTGGGTGAGGGACACGGGAAGCCTCTTTCGGTAGGGGCGGGCAGGTTGCTCGCCGGGTTCGTGGGGGTCACCTTCGGGCGGCCCCGCCGGGTGGATCGAGTTCTCGCGAAAATCCGCTCCGGCCACCTCATGGGCGGCACGGACAGCGGCGCCCCGTCCCGGATCTGCGGGACGGGGCGAGGTGATGCGGTGACTCTGCGGCAAGCGAGGGTTAGCCACGCAAGCCGCCGCCAGAGGTCGACCCGCTCATCAAGCGCAGGCCCGGAACCGGCATTCAATAGCTGCTGACCTGCCGTTTTCCTGCGAGGTCTCCGCAGATTCGCGGGCGCTGGATATTGAATGAGCGGCCGATGTATGCCACGGCACAAGCCGCGTCGGACGGCGGGACATGAGAGCGTCCGCCGTTTTGCACGGGGCGTTGCAGAAGGCTGCCCAAGGCGCGCAACCCCGCCGCCGGGCTAGGGTTCCGGGCAGTCCGTGCCGACATGGGTGTGCGGGTCAGGCCCGGTGCCCAGAGCGCTCTGGGAGCAGTACCACCGGGCCGCTCCGCCACCGCGCAGCGGCGAGGATGTACGGGTGAGCAACCGCCGCCCGCTGGGCACTGGACCGACCCGTACCGCCGACCCGGCGGACACCACACCCCGCGCCCGGCTCGCCGCCGAACTGGCCACCGACCACCCGGCACCCGCCCCAGCCGCTGGGGCCGGCCACCCCCAGCAGACCGGGGGCCGGACACTCGGGAAAGGGCCCGCCGGACAGTGACCACGGACCACGGCCGTGGTCAGCCAACCTCGTGTGCACGCGTGTGCACGGGCACGCGTGCACGCCGAACGCGCGCGAGACCCCGCCGGGCCGGAAAACGTGCCCCCGCTAGGCACGCGAGGGCCCGGCCACGCCCTGTCCCCATTGCCTGTCCTCCGGGCGTCCTGACCCTGTCCCCTTTGTACCGCCCACCGGCGGTCCTACGTACGCGCGCGTGACGCGCGCGCGTTGGGCCCCGGGACTTCACGGGAGGGGACAAGGGAGTTGAGCCGCGCTCAGCGAGGCCCGGAGACCGCTTCCGGGTGGTGGCCGCCGCAGCACCGCGGATCGGCAAGTGCGGCTATCGCTGGCGAGCCTGCGGCCCTCCTCGGTGAACTCCAGGTGGCGGTCGCCCGCGGCCGTCACCAGGCCGTCGCGTTCCATGCGCGCCAGCGTCTGGCTGACGGTCGGTCCGCTCTGGTCCAGGCGCTCGGCGATACGGGCCCGCATGGGGAAGCCATCGACCGGGGAATCTGTGCCCCGTACCAAGTCGTCTGCGTCGACGTCACCGACACCGCACTCCAGGCCGCCCAGCTCCTCGGTGCCGAAGGCCGCTCCACAGAGGTCCGCGGGGCCCGCCTCGCCGCCCCTGCAGACCGCCCTGGTGAAGGCGTCCTCGGAAGAGAACTTCCGGCGCACGCTCGTCTTCCACCACGTCGTCAAGGAAGCCGAAGCCTTCGCGGCCGGCCTTCCCGACGTCGCCGCGCAGCTACACACATCCGACCCCGCTCTGTACCCCAAGACGATCTGGGCGGACTGGCTGTGCGGCGACCACGAGCCCCTCCACCGTCGGCGTCTGCTGGGCGAGTTCGCGGCCGGGATCGCACGGACGGCACCGTCGTGGAGAAGTGCTACCTGAACTCGGTGAAAATTCTGGGCGAGGGCGTCGACACCAAAAACTGCGACTCCGTGTACTGGGCGGACGTGCGCGGCTCAATGGCCGAGCTCGTCCAGGCGGTGGGCAGGGCGCTGCGGATGCAGCCGGGCGAGGGCAAGACGGCCTCGCTCGTGGTGCCGGTGCTGCTCGGGCCCGGCGAGACGGCGGACAGCATGATCACGTCCCGCGCGTTCGGCGGGTTGGCCAGGCAGCTGGAGGCGCTGCGGGCGCACGACGCGCGGATCGTGGAGAGCCTCGCGGAGCAGCAGGCCCCGAGCCGCTACACGCCCGTAGCCAAGAACGAGAGCGGGACAAGCACGGATGGGAGCGTCTTCCCATCCTCGATGGAAGACGACTTTGACTCTGGAGGATGCGGGCATCAAGTCTCCTCAACATGGGTATGAAAAAGGCCCCTCGAAGGAGGGGCCGACACGGAAGCACTCGCGGAATTTGCTGCCAAGATCAACGTCGAATCTCACGTCGATGTTTGCGGCGTGTACCCGAAGAAGCCGGTTGAGCCCGTATCAACTTCTTCGCCAGCGTGCAGAGCACGGCTCCGAAAAAGGCGCCAGCCGTGTTTACAATGACATCATCAATGTCAACTACTCGCCCTGCATTCATGAACCACTGCACGATCTCGATAAAGAGACTCAGCCCGCAACCTGCGAGGACTGTTTTTACTAGGGTTACTGAAGGAAATGCAAATCGGAAGCAAATTCCTAGCGGAAGGAACATTGCCGCATTGGCAACCTGTTGCCTGAGGTACATGGACCGCTCCATGCCCTCCAAGGTGTTGTTAAACAGAATTCCTTCACCTGGGACAAGCCAAACACTGTGGTCACCCGTCCCGATTTCCTGTGACGGAATGAGCGTTGCTGCGACAACGACTCCCAGGGAGAGAACCAATGCGAGGCGTGCAATGTGCGTAACGGCGTCACATCGCTCATGCTGGAATCTTGCAGCCAAAGCGCATGCGGCGAAACATGTCAGGATTCCGGCAGTAACCGTGCCCGGGTTGATATAAAGAATGATTTGCCACATGCTTACCTCATGCCTACCTGAATGCGGTCGACAGTATGCTGTCGACCGCAACAGATCAGTCTACTTTAGAAACAGCGCCACTTTGTGACGAACGACTTACCTCCGGCGACCATTCCTCCGCGCAAGCAGTCGCCGTCGGTTATTGTGTAGTACCGCTTGTCACTCCAAACACTGCCACCTGCGCTTACCGTGTCGGTGCCAAGCCAAGTAAAGGCTTTGGGGTTATAACCCTCGCTCTTGTGCTGAATACCCATTTTCACCGACAAGGCGCCGCTTCCACTGTACCTGTCGTACTGCACCCGGTAATCACCGGACTCGCGGGGAGTCAGCTTGTCAAGGCAGAGCAGGCCATTGGTCAATTCGCCGCACCCGGCCGTGGTGGCGCTAGCCGCAGGCGCGGCTACAAGCCCTATCCCCATCGCCACGACAAGACTCATGAAAAATGTAAGAAGTTTACGCATTGCGTTTTCCCCTAACGCGTCACGAGACGCGATCGAACTGTTGGTCGATCGAGAAGTTAGCACACGGTCGCACCCTGTGATGCCTCTTAAAGATCGGGCATTTCAGGCGTGAAGGGGTTAAATCATCAAGAAAGTGGCTCATAATGAACTGTGTAGCCGATGCGTGCGGCCTAAAAGAGGACGGTTTGGAACTTATAGACCTATTCCATTCACCCTCCAGGCGTGAGGCGTGTATGCCTCCGCCAGGTCTGTGTGAGCGTCTGAGGCTCCCCGTCGACCTCCTACCAGAGAGAACGGATCAGGAGCCTGTCAGCGGCGGTAACAACTGCCTCCGGGGGGAGCCCCACACAGAGAGACGCGCTCCTTTACCAAGAGGTCGTCTCATATGGATGGATTCGGTAATCTGCTGTAAGAACCAATGAGTGATCTCTTGACCGCCTCGCTCAGTTCCGCCCTCAGCGGCCTCACCCTCGTTCGCCATCACTCGGCACGCTCGTCCGACTCGACATGCACCGCGAGCGTTTGGCACAGCAGGTCGATGCGTTCAACGATGCTGATGACGTCGTCAGACCCCAGATGGCCGATGTAGTACCGACTTCGATGAAGCTCTGCAAGGACCTCAACGAGGTGCTCGCTACCGGCTTGATGGGCCAGGAAAGCTCGGCGGAACTCTGCCAAGGTGTTCTCAAAGTTCCTGTACTCAGCGCTCCTCGTCTCCACCATCCACCGTCGGTGCTCAGCGTTTCCTTATTGACTGGCCACCTCGATGGCGCTGCGATGGCCCTCAACCGCGAGCTCCAGAGCCCTCCTGTGGTTCGCCTCTGCGGCCTCATTGGCCTTCTGGTGGTTGGCGTCAACGATCTCCAACGCGGCCCGGTGGTTGGCCTCCGCCACCTCCATTGCTGCTCGATGGTTCGCCTCCGACTGCGCCAGCGCAGTGCGCATCTGCCAACGAGCGATCAGCACACTTGCGGGGATGCTGAGCAGAGCAAACGCTGCGGCAACGCCGGAAAGGTCCATGACAGTTATGGTGCCCGTGCCGCCTGCGTCTTCAATGACAAATAGTCCAGGTCCGTTGTCAGAGGACAGCCAGGGCGTACGGGAGCAGCGGAGTGCGGGTTCGCCATCGGAGCTCCTGAGCGCTGCTGAGCGCAACTGTCTGGGCCTCCCCGTCCGTCCCTGGGAGCAAGGAAAGGCCCCCAGCGGCCCTGTGAGGGCTTCTGGGCGCCTTCCTGGGCAGGCTACGCCTCTACGTACGCGACCACGATGACGGACCTCAAAGCGGTCACGTAGTAGATGACGGTGACGTCTTCCATGTCGTCGTCGTACCGCCGCAGCTCCGGATCCGATCCGGGGATCTCCTGGCCCATCGTCGGGTCGACGGACAGCGCGGCCAGGGCGCGATCGAGGGCGTGGACTTCGGTTTCGGAGAGCTTGTTGATCTGGGTGATCGCGGCGTCGGTGAAGCCGACTTTGGCGCGTCGGCTTCCGTGCTTGGCCATCAGGCGACGTTGCCGCGCTGGCTGGCGAGTTCGGCAAGGCGGCGGTCGCGGACGACTTCCCAGGGGGTGGTGGTCTCTGGGGCGGGCAGGCCGTTGGCGGCGACGTCCTCGAGGAAGGCCGCGAGCTCGTTCGCGTTGGACTGCTGGCGGGCGGCGTAGGCCCGGAGCGCGTCTGCGCCCTTCGCGGTGACTGGCTGGCGGTCGGGTGCCGGCTGCTGCTCGTGGTCGCTCATGGCGGGCTCCTGGCGGTGTGTGGCGTCGTGTTCACGGTAGCGGCGGGCCGGGGCCGGGCGCTGCCCCTTCACCGCGTCGGTACGACGCAGCTGACCATCGGCCGGGAGGGCGCCCAGGGATCGCAGATCCTCGTGCCGCAGCGGACGCCGGCAACGGGTCCGACTTCGCCAGACCTCTCTGTAGGGAAGTAGTCGACGCTCGATACTCCACTGAAACACGGCGTTGACCTGGAGTTTCATGCATTCCGGCGACACAGCCCGATGCGACCCGGGGTGCGACCCAATTGCTTAGCCACAGAACGGAATCTCCGATATGGGAGCGTTGACATTCGACATACGGAGGTACCGGAGCCGAACGGCCCCCCGGGCCGGGCGGCGGAACCGCCCACCGGCGCTGGCCACGTTTGCATGCTTTTGATCGTCACGGTCGGCACCACCCGAGACTCAGAGCCGCTGCTGCCGTCCACAGCCCGCACCTGGGCACGGCGCCGCACGCGAAGCCGCGTGTGCCACGACGGGGTCCGGCCGGAGGATTCTGACTCTGCTGCTGGAGGGGCGAATTCGCGGCGTGGAGGTGCTTGATCAGAGTGAGGAAAGTGAGTATCACGCGCGCGCACGCTCTAGAGGGAAGAGTCGTACGTTTTCGCAGGTCAGAGCGTCGCTATCGAGAAGATATGTCAGTCCTGGACTGACATATCGCGGTCGAGATGTCAGAAGGCCCTGACCCACCAACATCGTTTCGTGGCAGTAGTGCCACGAAACGCGGGGCGAGGCGTCAGGTGCCACTCGACACCCGTCTCGGTGGCGAAGGTCAGTCCAGGGCTGACGTACGGGCGACTTCCGTGTCTGCGCTGCCGCGTTTTGGTGGCAGTACTGCCACGGTTCTCCGCTATGGTTCTGTCGTCATGACGATCAAGGAGAGAGCAACCCCATGAGCTCAGGGCCCCTGGAGGGCAGCGCAGCGCCGAAGCTGCCGGGCGCGCCGTCCCGTCGTAGGCGCCCAAAGCCGCCGCCCACCGCATACAACCGGTCCTCGGGCTCCACCCTCGAGCTGCCTGCCGGTCACGCCGCCCAGGTCTTTCCGATTGGCTCCAGCACGGGGTTCATCGGCGAGGCGTTCTCGATGGACAGCCTGGAGTTCATGCGTTGGGCCGCCGTCCGGTACGACGACGACCGGTTCGTCCTCGTGGTTCTTTTCACCCTCATGGGATCGCAGAAGCCTGGCGGCCTGATCGAGGCCACCCACGAGGACGTCGCTAAGGCCCTCGGGTACAGCCGCCCCCACATCAGCCGCGTCTTCAACGTCCTGGAAGCCGACGGGGCGCTGCGCAAGGTTCAACGGGGCGTCTATCAGCTGAATCCTGCCGCGTCGTTGCGGGGTGGGCTCAGGGAGCCGCGCAAGGGCGAGAAGAAGCGCTCCAAGGTGGGTATGGGCGACAGGGTGGAGCAGCTCGACCTGTTGCGCGAGATCATGGAGGACCCGGACGCGCCCGAAGCGTTCAGGGCGATGGCCGCTCCCGGCGCGAAACTGGAAGTGCGCAAGGAGTCGGATGGGGAAGGGAAGGCCACGTCATGACGTCCGCTGTCGCAGAGGAATGGGTTCCACGCCGCAACGTGCTGTGGGGCAGCTTCAACGGTCTCGCGTACGTGCCGCGGCTGCCGCCCACCGCCTACACCCTCCTGCTTCACATGATGAGCGAGCAGGAGCCGGGCGGCCTGGTCGTGGCCACGCACGACGAACTTGCCACCGGCCTTGCCATGGAGCGCGGCATGATCAGCCGGGCCATGCCGCACTTGGTCGCCGCCCGGCTCGTCACCGTGATCCGTCGCGGTCGCTTCCAGCTCCACCCGATGATCGCTGCCTTCAACGACCCGCGCGAACAACAGCGAGCCGTCAAGGCCCTACCGAAGACCATGCGACTGGACGTCGGCGACTTCGAGGACGAGTACGAACGTCGCTTTCAGCTCCACCTGGACGAGAAGGCCCGTAAAGCCGAGGCGAAGGCCAAGGGCAACGTCACCAGCATCACCAAGCCGACGCACCTCAAGCGCGTTCACTGACCCGGCCGCCCGGGCAACACGGCGCCGCACTCACGTATGCGGCGCCGTTCGCATGCCAACGGGTCGCGCAGTCCTCGCTGGAGCGGCGAGCGAGCGGCGAGCGAGCGGCGAGCATGGGGCCTGGCCCAGGGGAACCGCCTTGTTCTGTTCCTCCAGAACAAGACGCGGCCGCTCGGGCCGTGGCCGATCCATGCAGCAGCTGTGCATACATCTCGCGCGGAACATCACAGATCTGCGATGTTATGCAGCCGCCGGGACGACCCACGGCCTTGCTCATGCCCAAAGCAGCGGACGCCTCTGCATGCAGCCTCGTGCAGCGTGCAGCAGCTACCCGCCGCTGCACCGGCCGGGCCAGCCTGCTACCCGTGCAGCACCCGTGTGCCGCCTGGCCCGTGCAAATGCTGCGCTGCACCCGCGACACCACCGTGCTGCAACCCGACGACCACCACCAGTACCACGAGCAGCACCCGCCAACTCAAGGCCGCTAGCTACCCATTGAGCTGCAGCACGCTGCACACCACGGCGAACAGCACCAGCGGCATCGGCATGCCTGGGACGACGAGGGGCAAGCGCTCGTCGTTGATTAGCGCAGCGGTCGACTTGTCCCGGCGAACAACGACCGCCCCTTCACCGGGCTCTCGGAAGGCGGGCACCCTGTTGTCGCCGCCATCCCTGGGGGCGGGTGGCGCGTTCGGTTCAGAACCAGGACGGCACGTCCACCGTGGCCCCGCTGGTGGCGTGGACCGTCCGAAGTAACGGCACTCTTACCCCCGTCGACACCGACACCACCGGCGTGTGCGATGACCCGGCCGTAATGGGCAACTTCGATGGCCTCGTTGCCCCCGGAGCTGAGACGCGGACCGCACAGCAGGACAGCTCGGCATGACCGGGCTGTTCTTCATTCCAACCGCCGTCCCGCCAGCTGGGCGGCATGTGGCGGGGCCCCGAACGGTGCGCCGGTTCGGGGCCCCCGCCGTGGGCGGGTGATCACAGCTCGATGTCGAGTCGTTCCACGTCGGTGAACTCTACGCCCAGGCCGTGGGCGCGGCTGTTGTTGGCGCGGAAGTACATCTGGGCGAGGCCGTCGGCCGCGATCTGGTGGAGCTGCTG
>NZ_JACHEM010000043.1 GCF_014207445.1 Streptomyces candidus
CCCGGGGGTCTTCAGCCTTCTCGTTCATGACGTCTCCGACACGGTGGGGAGGAGTATCCGTAACCCGCGTACCCGCGGCGTGCGTGTCGAGTCATCAATCCTCTGCTTCATTTTCTTCTTCAGATAGACTCTGGAGCGAGGCGGCCCCAGCACTGACGGCGCGGGGTGGAAGCAGCCGTGATCTACGCCCGCGAACACGGCGACCTGAAGGTGCCGTTCACGTACCGCGTGCCCGCCGCCGACGACCAGGAGGCGGAAGACACGGTGTGGCCGGCCTCGCTCGCCGGGTTCCCGCTGGGGCAGTGGACCGCCGACGCGCGCCGGCTCTACGCCCGCGGGGACATGGACGCCGACCGCGTCGCACAGCTGGAAAAGTTCGGCATGATCTGGTCCCACTACGACATCGCATGGGAGGAAGGCCTGTCCGCCGCACGCGGGTGGGCAGCCGAACACGGGCACCTCCTGGCACCCGTGGACGCCACCTTTCAGGGCGCGGCGGTGGGGATCTGGCTGAAGAACGCACGGGCGGCAGCGAGGAAGGCGCAGGAGATCGAGCGGCGGTGTGCTGAGGGGTTGCCGGTCGGATCGTCGGCCGGTGCAATGCCGGACGAGCGGCGTGAGCAGCTGGAGGACATCGACGCGTCCTGGTGCCCGGCGTGGCCGGTGAGCTGGCAGCGCTGCTTCCACCTCGTACGGACACACCTGAATACGGGCGCAGCGCTGCCCACCACGCCGGGTGAGATCCTGCGCCAGGGCGAAGACCTCGGACGGTGGGTGCAGACGGTGCGGCACGGGTGGGACCAGCTCACCAGCGTGCAGCAGTGGATGTGCGAGCAGGTCCTCGGGATCACACCCGCAAGCGAGGACGAGAAGCCGCCACGGCCCCGTACACAAGCCGACAAATGGGCCGCCCACCTCGCCGCCGCCCGACAGTTCTACGCGCGCGAGGGCCACCTCAACGTCCCGCGCAAGCACGTCGAGACCGTGCTCACCCACGACGGCCGCGAGGACCAGTACCGCCTGGGGGCATGGATCAACAACCAACGCAGCAGAGCCATCGGACTGACCCCGGAACGGATGGAACAACTGTCAAGATCGGCATGCGGTGGTCGTAATAGGCATCGCCGTCACCGCGCGGGCAGACGTTCCGGCTGCTCAGCCGTGCATGTCAGCTTCAGGAAGCCCGACTTGCTGTCCGGGTGGACATGTCCCCTGAGGTCCTTGCCTGGTTCCCAGTTCGGGCCTCCTTGGCCCGGGCGCCGGCGAGCAGGACATCCGCGCCGGCCGCTACCGCGGGCAGCCAGCCGGTCCTCGCGAACGGTTCCATCACCTCCCACGCCCGCTCGAACAGACCCTCCCCGCACAGTGCGTTGACCGCCCCCTGTGCACAGAACCAGTCCCCCCGCCCGGACGCAGCCTCCACCACCAGCCCCAGATGCCCGTGCTCCAGAAGCGAGTCCACCACCTCCGGATGCACTCCCCCGTACCACTCCGCCTGCCACTCAAGATCATCCACGTTCACCACAGCAGCGTAGAAGCACCCACTGACAACACCAGGCTCACCCGGAAGGCGCCTGGAGGGCCGAGCGGCGGGATGGGTCCGATCAGTTGGCCGCTGTGTTCCGTGTCATCTCGGCTTCCTCCGTGAGGGCGCGTTGTCTGAGATCGCCGAACAGCTGCATCGTGGCGGCGGCCAGGACGTCGTCCCTGTCAACAGTCCGCTTGTCCCCGCGGCGGGTGGACAGGGCAAGGAGGGGGTCCTTGAGCAGCGGGGCCGGGGCCGGTTCGCCCGGCACCACCAGGCTGACCGTCCCGAACCGCTTGACCCCGCCCTCGCGGACGACCATGGCCGCGTCCCGGGCCAGGTCGGTCATAAACACGCTCGCGATTCCGTCGAGGTCGCGGACCATCGCCGGGACCGCCCTCGCCCCCCGGCTCCCCAGCAGCCTTCTCACCCAGGCCTCGAACCGGTGGGCGCCCGCCACACCACTCGGTGTACGCGCCCCGCGGCGCTCGCGAAGAGACACGAGCGCACCATCGGCGTTGCGCACCTCGCCCAACAGGCCGTAGAAGGTCGGGCTGTGCAGGTACCACTCCGCTCCCACCTCTACTTCCACGTTCCGGTCGATCGCCGAGATGAGGTCCTTGGGGAGCAGCCTCTTCCTGGCTTCCTCGGCCGCCGCGCTCCTCGCCCCGTCGATGATCTCCGTCAGCACGGTCCGCGTCACCGACGCAGCGGCCCATACGGCCGACCGGGAGACGTGCAACGAGGACCTGTCCCTGAACACCGCTCTGACAAGCTGAGGCTTGAATGGCAGGCCTGCCACGGCAGAAGCGGTCTGCGGACCGCTGCGCTCGGCGCGCAGGGGGTGTATGGGCATCGAAGAATCTGCTTTCTGGAAGTATCCGTCGCCCATGCCGCACTCGGCCGCCGGACCACAGAGCTCTGCGGAGACGGACAGCCCGGGCAACGTCGCGCAGCCGCACACCGACCTGATCCAATGAACTGTCTGCCATTCACACATCCCTCCGCGGGCGGGTGACGGAGGTTACTGCCGAGCCCCGCGCTCCCGGCGGCGCAGTTCCTGGGCGCCGAAGTCCGTGGGACGCGGCTCGCCGCCCGGCAGACCGCCCTTGGTGACCGGCTGGCCGCCCGTTTGACTCGGCGGCACGGAACGAGGTGGGTTACTGGACCAGGGCGATGTGGGGGTGGTTCGGGGAGGCCGGGCAGGCGTGGAGCTGGAGGTTGTAGCCGCCGACGATGTCGATCAAGGTGAAGTTGCCGTCCCGAGCTCCCAGGGGGGGCGGGGATGGGTCCGTCCTGTCCTCGTCGGCGATCCAGGTCTCGCTGCCGGCGTCCCATTCCAAGGAGGCGATGGTGAGGAGCGGGACCTGCTCGGTGCCGCACTCGGGGCAGGGGCGGGGCTTGGGGTCGGTGAGGCCCCAGCTGGTCCAGCCGCCGGTCTTCCAGCCGGGGGCGGTAGAGAGGTTGTTCAGATAGAGCTCGCCCGGGTCGTCCGCGTACGCGTTGTATCGCGCGGGGTCGATCGACTCCCAGCGGCTCATGTCGTCCAGCTGGTCCTGAAGCTCCTTGTCCAGCTCCGAGGGGTTGGGGTACTCGGTGACCTGCTCCGGTGAAAACAGGCACGGCTCCGGGAGGTAGCAGTCCCGCTCAACGATGGGCGGCTCGGGCGGTGCGTCGAGAACGTCGGTGACGGTGGCGGAGGAGCGCCAGAAGAGGGCTGTCCGGGGGTGGGCCATCTCGTGGTCGAAGGGGCACCAGAGGACCTGGAGGAGGTCCGCGTGGGGCGGGCGCGGGAAGGGTGCGTCGCGCGCGTAGAGCTGGACGACGGGGAGGAGGGGGATCGGGCCGTCGAACCACGGGCGGTCCGCGAGCCGCTCCCAGGTCGCCCGTTCCTCGGGAGTCCACTGCGGCGCTTCGGGGTCGAGGCGCCGCCGCTCGGCCGCTGCAGCGCGGTCGTGGCGGAGGATCCGGACGTCGTCCGGGGAGTGGACCACCGGCGCCGCTCGACTGTCGTGCGGCTCGTCGCAGTACGGCCACGGCTCGTCGGCGGGCCACAGCAGCGGCCCGCCGACGGAGCTGTCGTGCACGGTCGGCGACCCCGGCCTCGGGTGCAGCCGGGTCGCCGTGCGCGCCAGCGGGGCCAGCTGAGGAAAGAGCGCGGTGATGTCGAACGGCCGCGGTGGGGTGGTGAAACTCATGCTGGCTCCCGTTGGCGAACTGAGTGGGATCAGTTACCGAGGTTGTACAACCCGGTGTTCGAGTAGGTGTTGGGGACGTAGACGTTGGGGAACAGTTCCTCAGTCGTCCCGTTCGCCCGTTGGATATTAGCGTTCATCGTGACGCCGACCGGGATAGTGCTGTTCGCGTCCTTGTAGACGGGTATCACCTGGTAGAAGATCGCGTCGTTCGTTCCGAGAACCACGCCGGGAGCCCTGCCCTTGATCACGTCTTCTGCAATGGTCTCGTAGGTCCGCATGCTGGGCTTGCCCGTGTTCATGCCGACCTGCCAACAGGGGACGAGGTTGCACCGAGTGAGCTTGCTCGTTCCCTTGCCGCCGAGGACTCTGGCGATGAGATGACACCGGGACTGGTCGTAGGTGAGGGTGTTCGCCTTCGCGTACGCCTCCGCGTCCTTCATGCCGGTGACGGGATTACTGGTGTTGGTCCCCAGCTTGGTGTTCAGCCCCAGGCATGCCTGCGCCCTGGTCGGCCTGAATCCGCCCCCGCCCGCCGGGTCGCTCTGGTTGACGAGAGGAACCGCCTCGGTGGTGTTGAGGAACCAGCCGTCGCCGTTGGGAAGCGAGTTGATTGGCGCGGGGTTGTTCAGGCAGCTGGCCTGCGGGCCGGTGTCCGGCAGCGAGAACGTCAGCTCGAACTGGTCGGCGTCGATCACACGCTGATCCTTGAATCCGTCGGCAAGCTGGGTGGCGGCGAACTGCTTCTCGCCCGGCGTGACATGGGCCTGCACGCAGGGTGACGTGCGGTCCAGGACATGGGCGTCGCTCAGGACGTAGGTGTCCCATTCGCCGTTGCCGAGGTTAGGGATCACCTTGACGCACTGGTTGCCGGGGGCACCGCCCTCCTTCGCCTCTCCGTTCGAGCGAACTGTCGTACGGTCTAAGGCACTTGCCACTCGCTGTTGCCCAGGCCAGCGGGTCAGGCCGGATCAGGGAGGGCGGCACCGTGGGGACTTTCGGTGAGAAATGGGGCGGGCAGGCCAAATGCCGGACCGTCGAACCGGACGAGTTATTCGTCGACGGGTCCGCCCAGAACAGGGCGAAAGCCGTCTGCGGAGGCTGCCCGGTACGCACGGAGTGCCTCGCCCATGCCCTGGACAGAAGGATCGAGCACGGCATCTGTGGCGGCATGACCGAACGCGAACGACGTGCCGTCCTGCGCCGTCGCCCCCTGGTGACGTCCTGGCAGGACCTACTCGAATCCGCACGCCGCCAGCATGAACTGCACACGCGAAACCATCCGGTGTGTCAGTCTGCGGCCGGATGCCACCCCTCGTGTCGCGGCCTCCCTCTCAGCCGCCACAGGATGATGAGCCTGGCGGCGCAGCTGCGAACGGTGTGGCCCATGCCGCGTGAGTCCTGACGCGCTGTCCCCTGTGCATGGCCGAAATGCGCACCCACGGCACATCCGGCGGCAGGAGCGAACTCCCCACCTTTCTATGGTCCTGGGTGTGCGTGGACCATCTGCCAGGCCGGTGAGGTGGATATCGCACCGAGCCCCGCCCTGGATCTCCTGCTGTCCGCTCTCCTGGCCCACAACGACGAAGTGCGGAACATGGTGGCGCCCTCTTCCACGAGCTCGGCTGCACCGCCCAGGACACGCCGCGCGCCCGCTTCTGCGACTGCCCCTGCCCCGCCCGGATACGCGCACGTACCGGCACCAGCCGACAGATCCTCCACCGTCTGGAACAGCAGATCGCACACGAACGCCGGCAACCATGCTGGCCCCTGAACGCGGCCCTCGCCTTCGCCGGCATGCAAGCCCTGGCCCTGCCCTACGAACTGCACCCCGACTGGCAGGAACACTGGCACCCCTGAGCCGCGGCAGCCGCGCGGGGCAGGCCCCCACCCGTCGTGCGAAGCAGCGTCCCCTCTGCCCCGCACGACGCGCGTCGCTTCGTGAGCAAAGCACCCCTGGGAGCGGGAGTTCCCACAGCACCAGTACCCCGAAACGGTCACACAGCGGCCTCCCCCACAGCTTGCCCCTGAGCCAGAACAACCAACCGCCGGGCCTTCCCGGACGCCTACCTGACCAGCGGGGGCGAGCGCTCCGCGAGTGGTCGGGGCGGGCGATAGCGTGTCCCTCGTGTGGGTGAGTCGGCAGCCGTACCGCCGCGGCAGTACAGCGACTTGAGGACCTATGGAGCTCCCCGACTCTAAGGAGCGTTCATGGGTGTGCCCATCATCGGCGGCCTGATCGATAGTGTGGTCGGCATCGTAGGCGGCGCAGTAGCCGGCATCCTGCCCCAGCTTGGGGCCCTCGTGTAGGCAGTGTGTGACTTAGGCATGCTGTGACGGCTCGACGTCATTGATGGGGTCCTACTCCGCATACGGAGTAGGACCTCCGCGTTTGAGCGGGCGTGGAGGTCGCACTGATTTCGCCACCTTGCCCCAACGATGACGCACCACAGAGGTCATTGGAGCTTGTTGACGGCGGTCTTCATCGTGGTGCGGAAGGCGGTCAGCGGGGCGTCCTCGATGTCGCCCATCTGGCCCCAGCGGACGAGGGTGACGGTGCGGCCGTCGCGGCCGACGGAGAACAGGTGGATGTCGGAGATGCCGATCTGCGGGTCGGCGGTGTCCAGGCTGTAGACCCAGGCGCCCTCCTCGACGGCGAGCTTGCCGTGGGAGGCGCTGACGGCCTGCAGGCCCGGGTTCTGCTGCTCCAGCAGGGGGCCGCAGCCGGCGAGGGCCCCGCGGAGGGTGTCGACCAGCTTCACGGCGTCGGCCTCGGTACGGGCGACGGTGGTGACCTGGACGCCGTTGGTGTCGAGCTCGGTGCTGAACTCGCGGTAGCGGGTGTTCTGCGCCGGGATCTTGTACGGGGCGCAGAGGACGCCGCCGTTCTCCGGGACGCCGGTGAAGACCTGGGTGGCAGTCCACGGCGTCGACGACGGCGGCATCTGGGAGGCGGCCAGGAAGGCGGGCTGGGCAGCGGCCTGCGCCGGGGCTGTGGCGAGGGCCGCGAGGCCCAGTGCGGCAGCGGCTGCGGTGGCGAGTGCGGTGCGGAGCTTGTTCATGGTGGTGGATCCCCCGTCGGGTCGTTCGTTCGGTCAGTGCTCAACCAGCGTGGGGCCGGCGCCCGCCGACTGCAACGATCACGCGCCCACCAACCGTCCCGGAACCATTCCACCCCCGCTGACGTGCAAGGACGTGAAGGATGGGACGCAGGGTCGAGGGGGATGGAATGCCGAAGGACGCCGCCGTCGAGGAGTTCGCGGGGCTCGTGCGCACGCTGAAGGCGCGGGACGGGAGGAGTTACGAGGCGCTGGGCCGGCGGCTGAGCATCAGCGCGTCCACCCTCCACCGCTACTGCTCGGGCACGACCGTCCCGGAGGAGTTCGCCGTGGTCGACCGCCTCGCCCTGCTGTGCGGGGCGGACGAGGAGGAACGGCGGGCCCTGGAGGCGGCCTGGACGGAGGCGGACCGCGCCCGACGCCGAGCGGCCTCGCCCGCGCCCACGCCTGTGCCGGCCGTGTCGGCCGCGCCGGAATCGAACCCGGAACCGTCCGCGCCGGAACCGGGCCCCTGCCCCGCCCCGGACCCGACCGCGCCGGACGACCCGTCCGCCGCGGATCCGTCCGCGCCGGAGGCGCCCCGCGCCCGCCCCCGTCGTGGCGCCCCCGCTCCCCTCCTCGTCGCCGCCGCCGTCGCCCTCGTCATGCTCGCCCTCGCCGCCGCCCTGCTCGGCCACCCCACCCGTACGGCTTCCGCCCCCGCTCCCGCTTCCACCGCTCCGGGGCGCACCGCGGCCCCCCTCCCCTTCACCTGGAGCATCAGTTCCCAGCTCTGGGAGGGCGGCTGCGGGCACACCTACCTCGTGGACCGGGCCCCCCGCGCGGTCGCCCCGCCGCCGGACGCGGCCGACTCCGGGGCGTGGGCCGGGACGCACGGTGCCGTGCACGGCGGGGCGGCGCTGGTGCGGATCACGGTCCAGGGCCGGTCGCCGTCCGACGCCGTCGTCCTCCATGCCCTGCACGTGCGCGTGGTCGACCGCGCCGCGCCGCTGCCGTGGAACGCGTACCGGATGGACAACGGCTGTGGCGGCGCCGTCACCCCGCGCCACTTCGCCGTGGACCTCGACCGGCCGCGCCCGCTCGCGAGGTCCGTCGACGGCCTTGACGCCTCCGGCGCCGAGGTCCGGAAGATCCCGGCCGTCTCCTTCCCGTACAAGGTCACCTCCTCCGACCCCGAGGAGCTGCTGGTCTCCGCGCGGACGGCGGGCTGCGACTGCCGCTGGTACCTGGAGCTGGAGTGGAGCGCCGGGGGCCGTACGGGGACGGTGCGAATCACGGACGGCGGGAAGCCGTTCCGCACGAGCGGGACCAGGGGGAGGCCGGCGTACGTGCACGACTCCGCCGGAGGGCGCTGGATCACAGACTCGGACTCCGGACAGACCGGGTGACCGATGAGTAACTCCGAGTGACATAGGTCGAGCAAGTGCTTAGCCACCCCTTTCCCCCTCTCGAACATCGCACGCCGAGCGGTGAAGCTCCTCGGTGACGACTGGCACGCCGAGTCCGGCTACTGAGGCGTGACTGGCGAGATCACCACCCTGGACGGCGCCCGGTTCATCGTGGGCGTGGACCACGAGGGCGACGTGGCAGGGCCCACCGCGGCGACCTCTTCGACCGCAATGGCAACATCGGGCCCACCGTCACCCGGGGTGCTGCTCGCTGGCGACGACCTGGGCAAGTGACTTCAGCGGCAGAAGAACCCGGGCACCTGGGCGCAGCTGTCGACCGAGCAGCAGAAGCGGCTGTCGAAGCTGGGCGTACAGCCCGCCCAGGCCGCGGCACCCGCGGCCACGCGTGCGACGAAGGGGGTGGAGGAAGGCACAGGAGGCGTTTCAGCGCGGCCTGATCGCCCTCGCGCAGTGGGTGGAACGGGAAGGCGTGAACCGACCCGTGCCGAGGGGTCACAGCGACCAAATCACCGTCGACGGCGAGGCGGAGCCGGTGGTCGTGAAGCTGGGCGTATGGATCTCCAACACCAAATCCCGAAGGGACCGGCTGGACGCCGACCAACTCGCCGCCCTCACGGCGCTAGGGGTCGACTGGGCAAGCCCCGCACACCGGTGCGCACCCGGTGCACCTGGCCGCCGGGCGCAGCGCAAATCGGAGTAAGTGATGACCTTGGCTGCCAGTGACTAAGAACTCCTATCGGAATGACTTCAGGCGTCGCCAGCAGATGAGTGCGCATCCGAGGGTAAGGAAGGCTTCGTGGATGTCGTCGCGTATCTCC
>NZ_JACHEM010000044.1 GCF_014207445.1 Streptomyces candidus
GTACAGGTACAGAGGCCCGACGCAGGGGTCGGGGCCCGTCACGGTCCATCGCCCCGTCCCGCTTCACCTCGCTGAGGTCTTCGGGCTCGACGAGACAGTCGTGATACCCACCAGCATGCAGTCGGCGCCCGCCAAAAAGGGGGCCCACAGGGACAAACTGGAAGATCCGAAACGCCTGCGTCGGAGCGCTCAGCGCCCGGGAGCCAGGACGGTCAGCACACCCGATGGGATTCCCAACTGACCCAATCGGGACAGAAGGGCTGCTTCCTGTTCCCGGGTTACCTCAAACCACAAGGACGTTCCCGAGTCGCTGGCACTGAAAACCTGCCGGCCCTCACACCAGCCTTCCGCCTGGATCGTGTAGGGAGCCAAGTCCAACAGCACCTTGAAGTGCCCATCGTCTCGGACATCAAGGTCGATCCCCATCCCGGGATCAGAGCGCCTGGAGCGGGCACCGCTCACGACCTCCTCCCGACCCAGTGACAAAGCACGTTCATACGAGTCCAGGACTTCGGGCGACCAGGCGTCATCACTGTACGCGTCGATGTGGGCTGCATCGATGTTCGAACGCAGCACGTGAAGAGCTTCGCGATGAACACACACAACGTCCGCAGGGCGAACTCCGTCCGCGAGTACGAGCTCGCGGACCCGGGCGCCATTCTGACTGATCACATGCAGGACCCTCCCACAGGCAGCCCACTGGCTCCACCGAGAAATGCCTCCCCAACGTGATCACTATCAGCCAGGCCCTAGCCCGACGGCAGGCACACGTCCTCTTCGCGATGCACCGCGACGGCACCTTCTACGAACCTCAACCCTCCGAGTCAGGCTGACTCGGCGAGAGCCCGCCGTGCTTCAGCCCACAGCCGCTCGAACTGCTCCGCGGAGATCTCGGCCGCCTGCGGCTGGTCCTGCCAGCAGTCCATGGCACCTTCGGCAAGAACGCCGTACTGCTGTTCATAGCGGAACATCGCCACGAGATCTGCATCGTCACGCAAGTGCAGCACCTCTTCCAACGAGGCCGCCCTCACTGGACGCGAGTCCTGCCCCCCGAAACTCAACTGCCGCGCTGCCCAGCCTTCGTCATCGACTTCGATGTACAGCCACAGATCTTCGTCCTCGTAGTAGGTGCGGAACCAGGTCGCCATGTCGCCATCCTGACCCACGAGCTTGACCAAAGAGATAGAGGCACCCTCCATGATCCGTGCCGGGCGCGAGTGTCGCGTCATCACGTCCGCCGACCTGGCGCGCCTCCGCACAGTCATGCCCGTCAGCCGCGGGGTTTGGCACCATCAGTCTGCTGAACGGGGCCACGGGCCCCAAGGTCTCGGGTGGCCAGTACGGCCACCTCTCGCGCTCAGTGGCCGTCCATCCCGCTCAGTCACAATTCGCGGCGAGTAGCGTCCAGGCTGCATACGCCCGGCGGGAAAAACTGAGCTTCGTGGCAGGCGGCGCTGAGAGGCTGCACGAGGCGGCAGGGCCGCCGGAAGAGGTGAGGCGGTGGCCCTCGCGCACGTGCGCGGGAACGCGGGGGCCACCGGCGCTTCGTCCTGTCGGGAACGTGCACTCACGACCGTACGGGCACACACTCCCACCCGCATCCGGGCAGGCGCTGCGCAAGCGCGCGCGAGTGACAGGCCGTCAGCGCTTCAGGAGCGGCCACGGCATGGTCTTGGCACCGGCGTTGGCGGCCACGGCATGGCGCCTCAGCGGGGCTGGACGGTTGTTCAGCCCCGCTCCCTTGTTCAGCCCCGTGAGGGGCTGGAGAGGGAAAGGCCAGGTCAGATGCGCTTTCTACATTGGTCTGCGGGGCTGACGGGGCTGAACTTTCCAGTTATGAGCCAAATAGAGAGTGTGTGTTTCATGTGCCCGCGCATGTATCTCTGAAGTTGCTATGTGAGTCATAACTGGCAGGTTCAGCCCCGTCAGCCCCGCGAAAGGTGGAAAGACCCCTCCTGAGCAGGGGCTTTGAGGAGTGGGGCTGAACGGATTCCTTGAGCCCCGTTCAGCCCCGGCCCCGGTAGAGGCGCCGCCTGGCTCCGGTTGTACGACGGTCAACAGGGTGAAGCCAGCGAGCTCTGCTTTCCCGGCCGACGGGTCTCGGGTAGTTCGAACTTTCAGCCCCGTCAGCCCCGCAGGAACGCCTACTGGGCCGCTGACCTGCTGTTATCCAGGTCAATGCGAGCGGAACTCTCAGCCCCACGATGTCCGCAGGCGCCAGAACTCAGGGGCCCGTGAACCAAAATGCCGCGACATCGCAGCCGACTGCCCAGCGCTCGTGTGATCACGTGGGCTAGGCTCAACCCGAAAGTTCAGCCCCGTCAGCCCCGTAGCCCGGCTAGTCGGGCACCCGTAGCTGTGCCGTCCGAGGATGTCCATGAGCGAGTCACCGCCGCTGCCCGGCTTTGATGCGAGCGGTGCTGCCCAGCAGATGCACCAGCTCGGAATCGACGTTGCCACGCAGCCCGTTGTCCCCGCACAGCACTCCGCCACGGCAGTTGCTGCTCCCGCAGCCGTACTGCCGGATGCTCTGACGGACCGAGGCAACGCCAAACTCTTCGCCCGCCTCTACCGTGACCGTTTCCGGTACGTGGTGGGCATGGGCTGGCACATCTGGGACGAATACCGGTGGCGTGGAGCGGGCGGCGACAACGCAGCCGTGTGGGCGGCCGGTGACATGGCAGAGGAGATCGCTACGTCCGACCCGGCCGGACGCTTCAGCGATCGTGAACTCGCCGTACACCGCAGGGGGTCGGCGTCCTCCGCGGGCATGAAGGCGATGCTGTTCCAGGCCCAGGCGGCACCGTCGCTGAACCTCGACCCGAACTCCCTCGACGGCGACGCCTACGCGCTGTGCACGCCGGCGGGCGTGGTGAATCTGAGATCGGGAGAGCTCCGCAAGCCGGACCCGCTGGTGGACATGCACTCAAGGGCAACGGCCGTGGCACCCCAGCCCATGCCCATCCCCCGCTGGCACACCTTCCTGCGCGACACCTTCGGTGACGACGAGAAGGGGCTGGAGACGATCCGGTTCCTGCACCTGCTGCTCGGCTACTCGATCACCGGGGACGTCGGCGCGCAGGTACTGCCCTTTCTCTACGGCTCGGGCGCGAACGGTAAGTCGGTTCTCTTGGAGGTCCTCACCGGCCTGCTCGGCGACTATGCGGACGCGGCCCCGCCGGGCTTTCTGATGGAGAAGGGCAAGTTCTCCGAGCACTCGACCGAGCTCACCGAGCTCCACGGGCGCCGGATCATCGTCTGCTCCGAGTTGAAGCCCAATGACAAGTTCGACGAGTCGCGCGTGAAGCTCCTTACCGGTGGCGACCGGATCAAGGCCCGGCGGATGCGGCAGGACTTCTTCTCGTTCACGCCCACTCACAAGCTGTGGCTGCTCGGCAATCACCGTCCCGAAGTCGGCACCGGAGGGCACGCCTTCTGGCGGCGCATGCGGCTCATCCCCTTCGAACGCAGCGTCCCCAACGAGCGCAAGATCGACAATCTGGCCGACGAGCTCGTCCGGAACGAGGGCCCCGGCATCCTTGCCTGGCTGATCGAAGGCTCCCAGCGCTATCTCGCCACCCGGGACCCGTTGACGGGGCCGACGTCGGTCAGGGTGGCAACGGCCGCCTACGAGACGACCGAGGACCACATCGGCCGGTTCCTCAAAGAGTGCTGCACACGCACCGGTGCGGACGGCAGGCCCAACCCGGACCTGCGCGTCGAACAGAAACTGCTGTACGAGACGTACGGGAAATGGTGCGCGGGCGAGGACATCCGTCCTTCCACGGCCAGGGCTTTTGCCAGCCGTATCCGCCAGGAACTCGGGCTCAGCTCCCCCGCCGAAATGATCAAGAGCAACGTGCTCAAGCTGTACCCCGGTCTTGCGCTCCTCGCCAGCGAGGGCGATGCTCCGTGAGCACCGGATACGTCCCGCTGACCAGCCCGCTTCCGCCCGTACGATGGACTCAACAGATGACTGCGCGCGCAGATGAACGCCGTGACCCGGACTGCCAGGAGGACTGACGAGCATGGCGCTGCAACCAAGCGATCTTGTTCACGAGGTCGAGATTGTCTGGCTGGAAGAGCCCTGCCACGACTACGTCCGCCAGGCACTCGACAAGCAGCCCACCCGTAAGGGCAAGCCGCGCTACGCGCGCGACGGGCGCCTCATCGGCTACGCGAACCTCTCCCCCGAAGCACAGGCGGCCTTCGGCAGCGGACTCTTCACCCGGCGGACCTTCTTCCTCCTGCCGCACGACCGCTCCAACGAACCCCACGGCGAATACGAAGTCGGCGCCCCACTGGAAGCCGTCGACCCGGCCACCATTGAGCCTGGCACGCCCGGAAGGAAGACCCCTCGCTCGCAGAACAGCGTTGCGATAACCCCCGCGGGCAGCACGAACACAGGCATGTAAATCTCGCCCCAGCGTCTCGGTCCTCAAGGACCGCCCTCTCCTCATCGACAGCACCGCCGACCTGTTGGAGCGAGCTCCTCGGGCCAGCCCGCAGCCAACGACTGTCCCGCCGACCGAACTGCCGCAGAAGCAGCCAAGCGAGCTGGAGAAGCGGGCGCCCGGCACAGCCGACTGACCGGTTACAGCATGGTCCTGCTACCCGAGCAGCCGTGTGGCGCCTGCGGCCATCCTCTGAAATGTCATCGCTCTCCGGGCAGCCCGGACACCCGCGGCCGTCGCGGTGGCGGTGCGGTGACAACTGATCTGCTCGGTGCCCCTCGGCACGGAGCAGGGCAGCAACAGGACCATGCGCGTTGTGCGTCAGGCACGCAACGAGCAGGACACCGGGGCCTGCGCAGGAGCAGCCTGCCGGGATGGACAAATTGATCGAGTTGGCCAGCACGCTCGTCTCGGGGGCTTTCATCGCCCTCCTCGTGGCATGGCTGACCAACCGCTCCCGTAACCGCCAGGAGCAGCAGGCTGAGATCGGCGCGCTGCGGGTGAAGGCCGACGCGATGACGGTGGCGGTGATGGAGCTGCAGGGCGCGGTCGCCGCCAACCGGTTGCTGTGGGAAGGACCTGCCGAGCGCGCGAGAACGTCCGTGTTGACCGTGCTCGCCTTCACAGGCGGGGCCGCCCGAGCTCGGATCGCCGGCGGAACGGACGTGCAGAGCGGCCTGGTGGGCTTCGGGCGCGCGGCTGAGCTGCTGAGCCGGGAGCGGGTGGCGAGCAAGCAGACCGTGGCCGCCGTGCGGGAGCCGCTCACCCGGGCTGCCACCGCAGCTGCCCCGCTTATGCGTTCCTCCGACCCGGCTGTCGTCACCGCCACCGAGCAGCTGCTGAACGCCCTGTCCGACGTGGAGGACACCGCGCGCCTGGAGAACGCCCTGGAGGCGTTCGGCAGGGCCGTCAACGCCGCCACCGTGCCCCGGCTGTCATGGCGGGCGCGGCGGGAAGCCCGACGGTGCGGGGCCCGCTGACACGGTTTTACGTCGGAGCTGCTGCTCAGTCCTGGGTGAGCTGCTGGAACTGCGGGCAGCCGATGGCATGCCATTCTCGGACGAGGATCTCCCCCTCGATGACGACGACCTCGGCGTGCCACGGCAGACAGTCGTGGCACGCATGGATCTCGTACGAGTTGCCGTCGTCGTCGAATGCCCTGAGATCAACGCAACCGACCGGTGCTCGATAGGTGACGTCCTGTCGTCGGTCTGCGCCTTCTGCCATGTCGGTCAGTATCTCGTTGTCGGGGCGCTGTGCCACTATCCCCTCAAGTTCGGCTGGCCGGGAGGCCGCATTCAGGCAGCTTCTGCCGACCGCCGCCCCACAGCCACCGCATCGTCTGAACGGAGACCAGGTGTCCATCCGAGCCATAGAGACCAACTACGCCGGGCACCGCTTCCGCTCCAGGCTGGAAGCGCGATGGGCTGTCTTCTTTGACAAGTTGGGCATCTGCTGGGAGTACGAACCGCAGGGCTACGCCGTCGGCCTGGACGGCGAGCGTAAGCCGTACCTGCCCGACTTCTGGCTGCCAAAGGAGAAGCTCTGGGTCGAGGTGAAGGGCTCTGAGGACCAGCTGGACGTGGAGTTGCTCTTCCTCGCGGCGATCCCTCATTTCGGTCTCCCGAACCCGGCTGGCCCGCACCTGGTCAATGACCATCAGGCCCGGCTGCTCATCCTGGGGCCGATCGGCCGCGTAGGCGCCCTGGCCGACTTGAGCACCGGCGAACACGCGGGTTACTCCCAGCCGACCCATACACTGCTTAGCTTCCGAAAGGGGGACGTGTTCCAAGGCACTGCCTGTTTCTTCGCCGACGGCATGGACATCACGCCTGAGGGCGGCCTCGTCGGAAACGACGGACCGTGCATCGACTGGGATACGCGTGGGTCTCGGTGGGGAAACTGGGTCGGCGGAGGAGGCTTCATCAGCGAGGACTGCGACGAAGCCGCGCACGCCGCCTATCGAGCGGCCCGCTCTGCCCGCTTTGAGCACGGCCAGACCCCGTAGTCCAACGGCGCATACGCGGGCGATCCCGGACCAGTTGATTCGGGATCGCGGATTCTAATGCCGAGGTGTGACTGAGTGCTTCAGCTGGCGGCTGTCGCCAACTGAAGCACTCACAGACATGTGCCCTCGGGCGGGCTCAAGGCAGGTGCGTCTTGTCATGGCGCGCCTGTATGCGCGCGATGACGCGCTCCTGTCCCAGCTTCTTGGCTTGGCGGAGCTTGGCTTCGGCCATGAGTATGGGAGCCCAGAGCAACCAGCCCCACAGGCTGAAGTCCAGCACTCCACTCCACACCAGTACCTTGTTCAGTCCGAACGATGCGAGGAACGTCAGCACGTAAGCTTCGACCCGGTGCGCGAGAAGCAGGCGCAGCGGTGCGTTCCGGACTCCCTGGAGCATCTCGACCGCCGCAGCGAGTTCAGCGGCCCGGAGGTCTTCCCCCGTGCCCTCGCTGGACTCGCCCCGAGCGGCTCGCCGCAGGGCGCCGGTAACCAGCACACTCTGCTCCGCTGTGGCAGCCTGTTGAGCTTGCCCGTGAGCAACGGCCAGGTTCAGGTCGTCCCAATAGCCCCGTCCGGCCCAGCCCGTCGCATCATCGACTCGCTCGCGCTCGGTTGACCCGGGTGGGGCCAGCTCTTCGATTCGTTCCTGCAGAATCACCGCACGGCGCGCCCGCCCGGGGTATTCGAAGGAGTCCGACCGCAGGCACAGTTCCAGATACGACACCATGAGCCCGAGATCGTCTTCCGCTAGTGCGAGGCCCTTGCGATACGCGGTCTCAGCGTCACGATCATGGTCGTCGTCGTCTTCTGCCGCGTGTGCCTGTCCGAGCCAGCGGAAAAGAACCGGATCCGGTCCGGATTCCTTGAGGCCTGCCTCAGCCGCTGTTCTCACAGCCTCATAGCCACCCACTGCGAAGAGCTCCGAGCATCTCTCCACGTACTGCTGCCGTTCCACGTTCCCACCCCAGCCGTCCGAGCAAGCACCTTCTGAGCCGCACTCAATCACCGCTTGATCGCGAACGCCATGTGCCTTGTGTACCCGGCAGCTGAAGCCGCTTCTCGACGCCCCGCTCACCCGGGGCCGTCTCGACTACCCACCCAGGGCGCCGACTCACGCGCTCCGCCACCTGAAGCGCTCAGGCACAGCCGGTTCGGGGCCCCTGCCGTGGGCGGGTGATCACAGCTCGATGTCGAGCCGCTCCACATCGGTGAACTCTACGCCCAGGCCGTGGGCGCGGCTGTTGTTGGCGCGGAAGTACATCTGGGCGAGGCCGTCGGCCGCGATCTGGTGGAGCTGCTG
>NZ_JACHEM010000045.1 GCF_014207445.1 Streptomyces candidus
ACCGCAGCCAACTCCTCACTCAGCACACACGATCAACGACACGACCGATCAAGAAGACACGCCACCACAAACGACACATGACCAAGCCCTACTAGCTGCCCGCCGGTAACGAAAATCAGGGGCGTCGGACGATCTACTCCTCAGACAGTCGCTCACGACCAGCGTGAGCGCCCCGAAAACCAGGCACACCAGCCCTTTGACCTGCGGCTTCAAGCTGGCGGAGGCTCACTCGTGTGCCCTGCGGTGAGCACGGAACGCAGTTCCATGAGATGCGAGGTGCCGGCCGGAAGTTGCAGTTGCGCCAGAAGGGCCAGTGCGGCCGTCGGCTCCAGGTCGCCGTAAAGGTCGTGATAGCTGGCGAGCAGGCCCTTGAACAGCGATCCGTGCAATGCGGGGAGGCGCACAACGGTGTCGTACGCCTTCTGCTTCACGGGCCAGGGCACGGGACCCGAGCAGGCCAGAACCCGGGCGGCACGGCGGAGTGATGCGTCCGATCCCTCCGTCACGATGTGCTCGATGTCGTTCCCAAGCACTGCAGCGAAGGCCGTCGCGGCGGTGTCGCGATCCTCGAACCAGTCGACCCAGAGCGAGTAGGTGACGGCCTCGGCGTCCCGGTCCGCCTCCAGCCGTCGGCGATAGCCGTCCCACAGCACGTCGGCGGACAAGGGCCCCTTTGATCCTCGGTCCGCGAACCGGATTTCGCACGTCACCCAATAGTCGTCGAGGAGATCCAGCAGCCCGAAGGCCAGCCTCAGCTGCCTGGCCATGTCCAGGCCCTCGTCGGCGAATGCCTCGCTGACCCAGGAGTGCGCGATCTCGTTGGCCGTGAGCGGCCCCTCCGACTCCTCGAGGTCGGCCCACCCGTCACCAGCCTCGACAACGCCCCGCTCGGCGAGCCAACGCCGAGCGTCCTCTACGGCTCGCATCTCCATGCGAAAAGTATGACAAGCCGCTGAATGTGACCGACCGCCAAGAACTCCCAGACGGACGATCTACTCCGCAGACTGTCGCCCTCGACCAGTGTGAGCACCGCGAGAACCGGTCACACCAGCCCTTTGACCTGCGGCTTCAAGTTGGCGTAGGCCCAGTGAGTGCCATGCCGTTGACGCGCTCAGCTCGGGGTCTGCCATGCCAATGCATCCTGCCCGTCCATCGAGCGATCGCGCCAACTGAAACGTCGTCATAGCCTGCTATCCGGACAGGATGCAGATCTGCACCGTTCATCACGGAGAACATCATGGCGCCCAGACTCCGCGTCCTTGAGGCCGGGCGCACCAGCCGATCATTGCGGGACAGCCCTTAGCTTGATCTTTAACCTGTGAGAGCCTTCGAGGCTGGGTCGCATACTGGTTCGATGAGTTCGATCGCCATGCGCCCTCGGTTCCGGGACCCTCGCAGCACGAAGTTCGACTTCCTCTCTTCGGTTCTCGTGTGCTGTCCCGGCTGCGAGAAGGTCGCGCACGTCGGCACAGCACCAGACTCGTCCGCGGTGCACGACCGGGACCTCTTCACGGCAAGGCGTCTCGTCTGTCGGAGTTGCGGGATGGCGAAGGAATGGAGTCGTGGCGGTGTGGCCCTGCACCGGGACCGGCACGCGCCGGCCACAGACCCGTACTTCGGCGTCCGTCTGTGGCTGCAGGCCGAGACCCGGCACGGGTGGGTGTGGGCCTACAACCTGGAACACCTGGACCTGATCAAACGGTTCGTGCAGGCACCGCTGCGTGAAGGGATTCCCTGGCACGACCACGGCCGGAAGATGACCGTGGTGGCCCGCCTGCCCGCATGGATGCAGCAGGCCAAAAATCGTGACGAGGTACTGCGGGCCATCGCCCGCATCCATGCCTCACTGCTTCGTACCTGACTTGATTTCTCACCTGTGCGGCGGGGTCGTGGCTTGGTCGGCTACGTGTTCCGGGACGTGGTGCTGCCCGTACTACGGAATGTGCGGACGTCATGGCGCGGGGTGGTTGGGCGGGCGTTCTTACGTCCGGGGCCGGGGCGGGTGAGTTCCGGTACTGCGGCCGGGCAGATGGCCTTGGGGCGGATGTGCCGGAAGTCGCGGCGGACCCGTGCGGACGTGAGCCTCAGCAGTGACCTGCACTGTTGCCGCGCCTCGAGGTCTACTTGGCCCGGACCATACGCTGGGCTGCGGCCCCGCAGCTCCGCCTGCCGGGCCTGCTGGTCTGCTTCGTGGAAGGATGACAGCGTGATGTCGGGATGGAAGCAGCCGTCGTCGACCCGGCCTTCGAGGACGAACCCGCAGAGGACCCGCAGGACTTCGTTGCCCAGATCCAGCGGGTGGAAGGGCAGGGGTAGCCGGGCGCATGCCGGACGGGATGCTGTCCGGCCCAGAAGCCCCGCTCCAGCGGCAGCGGGTTGCCGATCTGCTCGATGACGCCCTCGTCCGGGGAAAGGCGCAGGCTCCCGGTGCGGGAGACGTACTCGGCAAGCTCACTGGGGCAGGAGCGGCCCAGGTCCTGCGACGTGAGGATGTCGACGTCAGCGAACTGCCCGGCGCAGACCAGCCTGGGCTTTGGCCGGACCACCTCGTCCAGTACCCGCGGGCCAGCCGGTTCCAAGCCCTCCACCGCCAGCACCGTGGCGGCCAGGAGCCGGGCCTCCGCCTCGTCAGCCACCAGGCCTGGACGCAGGGCCGCACGAGGTCTCTGTCGCGCAAACGCGAGTAACGACGCCTTCGAACCCATGAACTGCCACCATTCCTCTCGTATGTGATTGCGCGTGAACTGCATGCGAGACTTTTGTGTCTCGCAGGGTGCCTGGACGAGGGCTGGGCGTTGGACGTTCGAGGTCAGGAGCGTGTCTGCAGCCAGGGGCGCGCCGCGGCCAGTGTTACTTCGATGTCGTCGCTCCATGAGCAGACTTCCAGCCACGACAGGTGGCCGTCCTGGGCGAAGATCAGGACCTCGCCGGGGCACTCGCCAGCTTCGGTGACGAGCTGCGCTTCGGCCGCCACGACTGTGTGCGGGCCCGAGGGCGCAGGCTCCACCCGGCTGGTGTCGAGCTCGAAGTAGGCGGTGCCGCACCCGCATGCGCAGCGCGCTCGCACGCTGAGGTGCGGAACCTGCCTTCGAAGCGCAACATGAACCGGATCGTCCGCGTGCAGGAGTGCCGTAAGCGCGTCGGCTACGTCGGCAGGCAGGCTCTCGTTCACCCCGCCACCGTAGCTGACCAGCAACTCTCGACTTCGGTCGTGCTCGCCCAGCGCTGGTGGGCCACCCAGCGTGCTGACGAGTCCAGGGCCAGGCCGGTGCCAGCGAGGCAGTCGTTGGCCTCCGGTCGATACTGCAGCACCTTGAACTTGCGCTTCACGGCACGGGTGATCTGGCTGCGGTCGGCGGCGGGATTACCGATGTCTCGCTTGGCCAGCGACCAGATGCCCGCTTGCGAGTTCGCCGGAAACGCGATGTGTGCAGGCAGCACACCGAGGGCGGCACGCGCACCGAACTGCACACCGGCCACACACGGCTTGGTGCCGCAGGTTCGCGCCTGCGGCACCCTTGCCGGGCAGACGTTCCGGCTGCTCAGCCGAAGTGGATGTCAGCTTCAGGAAGCCCGAGTTGCTGTCCGGGTGGACATGCCCCCTGAGGTCCTTGCGCGGTTCCCAGTTTAGGCGTCATGGGCGTGCGCTGGGCACATTGGGCGTGCACCGTGGGAGAGCCCGGGCAACTGTGGGGCGGGCGTCAGAACAGCGGGTCCTGGGCATAGCCCTCGCTGTCTGTACCCCGGTCGCGTTCCTCAGCGCACTCGTCGTCACCCGCCGCTGTCTCCCCCCAGCTCTTGCGGGGCTCCCCGCCGGTGTTCGTGCTCCGCCCGTTGGGCTGCGACGCTCGGGAGGGCGTCCAGTGCTTCTGCAGGGCGGTTTCGGCGTGCGAGGAGTTTGGCCCGGTCGGTGATGGCGTTGCCGTGAGGGTGGGTGGCGAGGAGGGTGAGGGCGTCGTCCAGTCGGCCGTCCTTGGCCATCAGGCCGGCCACGGTGCAGATGCGTTCCTCGGTGTCCATTTGAGGTGTCGCGTTGATCTCTGCGATGGCTTCACGGGAGCGGCCGAGTTCGCCCATCAGCCACCACCGGTGGGACGGCACCCAGTCCCCGGCTTCCGCGACGTACTGCGCACTGCACTCGTCAAGGAGCTGCAGTGCCCGCGCGTGGTGCCCGTTCTCGGTGAGCAGGTGGACGATTCCTTGCAGTGGGCTTTCCCAGGGGTCTTCGAAGGTGGGCCGGGCGGCCTCGATGGCTTCTTCGGAGCGTCCCTGTCCGGCGAGGAACTCCAGGAGCAGCCACTCTTGCGGGTAGGGGGCGGTGGCGACGTGTTCCCGCACGAGGCTTTCCGCTTCGCCGGCGCATCCCGCTGCGATCAGGGCGTTCGTCAGAGGTTGGAGGGCTTCGCCTGCGTAGTCGCCGGTGGCCGCCTGCCGCAGTTCCTCGATCCGCCCGTGCCGGACCAGGAGCCGCGTGTAGGAACCGACCGTGTTCAGCGGCCCGTACCGATGGGCGGCCATATCCTCGCGGAGCACCCGTATCGCCTCCTCCACCCGGCCCGAGCGCTCCAGCACCTCCGCCTGCAGGCCCAACGCCTCCCACAAGGGGTGCGAGGACCGTTGCGCCTGCTGATGGTGGCGTGCCTCGTCGGCGAGCGGCACCACCAGGTCCAGCACGCGAGCGTCCCGGCCCTGCCCCTCCGTCAGGTCCACCAGGCACCGCAATGCCCCCGGCTGGCGCAGGTGCGGCTCAAGGAAGCTGATCGCGTCATCGACACGCCCGCACTTCACGAGCATCCCGGCATAGATCTCGCACGCCCTCACCGACGGCGTCTCGCCCGCGGGGTACGCGAGGGTCAGCGCCTGTTCGGCCCGGCCCCCGGCGAGCAGGACATCCGCGCCGGCCGCTACCGCGGGCAGCCAGCCGGTCCTCGCGAACGGTTCCATCACCTCCCACGCCCGCTCGAACAGACC
>NZ_JACHEM010000046.1:1722-3389 GCF_014207445.1 Streptomyces candidus
GTGAGGTGATGGGTGGCTGGTCGTTGTTTGAGAACTGCACAGTGGACGCGAGCATCTGTGGCCAAGTTTTTAAGGGCGCACGGTGGATGCCTTGGCACCAGGAACCGATGAAGGACGTGGGAGGCCACGATAGGCCCCGGGGAGCTGTCAACCGAGCTTTGATCCGGGGGTGTCCGAATGGGGAAACCCGGCAGTCGTCATGGGCTGTCACCCATACCTGAACACATAGGGTATGTGGAGGGAACGCGGGGAAGTGAAACATCTCAGTACCCGCAGGAAGAGAAAACAACCGTGATTCCGGGAGTAGTGGCGAGCGAAACCGGATGAGGCCAAACCGTATGCGTGTGATACCCGGCAGGGGTTGCGCATACGGGGTTGAGGGATCTCTCTTCTGTCGTCTGCCGGCGACAGGACGAGTCAGAAACCGTTGGTGTAGGCGAAGGACATGCGAAAGGTCCGGCGTAGAGGGTAAGACCCCCGTAGCTGAAACATCAACGGCTCGTTTGAGAGACACCCAAGTAGCACGGGGCCCGAGAAATCCCGTGTGAATCTGGCGGGACCACCCGTTAAGCCTAAATATTCCCTGGTGACCGATAGCGGATAGTACCGTGAGGGAATGGTGAAAAGTACCGCGGGAGCGGAGTGAAATAGTACCTGAAACCGTGTGCCTACAAGCCGTGGGAGCGTCGCGCATTGAGTTTACTCAATGCGTCGTGACTGCGTGCCTTTTGAAGAATGAGCCTGCGAGTTAGCGGTGTGTAGCGAGGTTAACCCGTGTGGGGAAGCCGTAGCGAAAGCGAGTCCTAACAGGGCGACATAGTTGCACGCTCTAGACCCGAAGCGGAGTGATCTAGCCATGGGCAGGTTGAAGCGGCTGTAAGAGGTCGTGGAGGACCGAACCCACCAGGGTTGAAAACCTGGGGGATGACCTGTGGTTAGGGGTGAAAGGCCAATCAAACTCCGTGATAGCTGGTTCTCCCCGAAATGCATTTAGGTGCAGCGTCGTGTGTTTCTTGCCGGAGGTAGAGCACTGGATAGGCGATGGGCCCTACCGGGTTACTGACCTTAGCCAAACTCCGAATGCCGGTAAGTGAGAGCACGGCAGTGAGACTGTGGGGGATAAGCTCCATGGTCGAGAGGGAAACAGCCCAGAGCATCGACTAAGGCCCCTAAGCGTACGCTAAGTGGGAAAGGATGTGGAGTCGCAGAGACAACCAGGAGGTTGGCTTAGAAGCAGCCACCCTTGAAAGAGTGCGTAATAGCTCACTGGTCAAGTGATTCCGCGCCGACAATGTAGCGGGGCTCAAGCGTACCGCCGAAGTCGTGTCATTCCAGCACATACCCCCAACGGGGGCTGGGATGGGTAGGGGAGCGTCGTGTGCCGGGTGAAGCAGCCGCGGAAGCGAGTTGTGGACGGTTCACGAGTGAGAATGCAGGCATGAGTAGCGATACACACGTGAGAAACGTGTGCGCCGATTGACTAAGGGTTCCTGGGTCAAGCTGATCTGCCCAGGGTAAGTCGGGACCTAAGGCGAGGCCGACAGGCGTAGTCGATGGACAACCGGTTGATATTCCGGTACCCGCTTTGAAACGCCCAATACTGAATCAGACGATGCTATGCCCGTGAAGCCGTTCCGGACCCTTCGGGGAAAGGAAAGTGGTGGAGC
>NZ_JACHEM010000046.1:3485-4901 GCF_014207445.1 Streptomyces candidus
GACCGGCGACCCAGATCTGTACTAGGTAAGCGATGGGGTGACGCAGGAAGGTAGTCCAGCCCGGGCGGTGGTAGTCCCGGGGTAAGGGTGTAGGCCGTGTGATAGGCAAATCCGTCACACATTGAGGCTGAGACCTGATGCCGAGCCGATTGTGGTGAAGTGGATGATCCTATGCTGTCGAGAAAAGCCTCTAGCGAGTTTCATGGCGGCCCGTACCCTAAACCGACTCAGGTGGTCAGGTAGAGAATACCGAGGCGTTCGGGTGAACTATGGTTAAGGAACTCGGCAAAATGCCCCCGTAACTTCGGGAGAAGGGGGGCCATCACCGGTGATTGAATTTACTTCATGAGCTGGGGGTGGCCGCAGAGACCAGCGAGAAGCGACTGTTTACTAAAAACACAGGTCCGTGCGAAGCCGTAAGGCGATGTATACGGACTGACGCCTGCCCGGTGCTGGAACGTTAAGGGGACCGGTTAGTGCACTTTCGGGTGTGCGAAGCTGAGAACTTAAGCGCCAGTAAACGGCGGTGGTAACTATAACCATCCTAAGGTAGCGAAATTCCTTGTCGGGTAAGTTCCGACCTGCACGAATGGCGTAACGACTTCTCGACTGTCTCAACCATAGGCCCGGTGAAATTGCACTACGAGTAAAGATGCTCGTTTCGCGCAGAAGGACGGAAAGACCCCGGGACCTTTACTACAGTTTGATATTGGTGTTCGGTTCGGCTTGTGTAGGATAGGTGGGAGACTTTGAAGCTGTGACGCCAGTCATGGTGGAGTCGCCGTTGAAATACCACTCTGGTCGTGCTGGATGTCTAACCTCGGTCCGTGATCCGGATCAGGGACAGTGTCTGATGGGTAGTTTAACTGGGGCGGTTGCCTCCTAAAGAGTAACGGAGGCGCCCAAAGGTTCCCTCAGCCTGGTTGGCAATCAGGTGTTGAGTGTAAGTGCACAAGGGAGCTTGACTGTGAGACCGACGGGTCGAGCAGGGACGAAAGTCGGGACTAGTGATCCGGCAGTGGCTTGTGGAAGCGCTGTCGCTCAACGGATAAAAGGTACCCCGGGGATAACAGGCTGATCTTCCCCAAGAGTCCATATCGACGGGATGGTTTGGCACCTCGATGTCGGCTCGTCGCATCCTGGGGCTGGAGTCGGTCCCAAGGGTTGGGCTGTTCGCCCATTAAAGCGGTACGCGAGCTGGGTTTAGAACGTCGTGAGACAGTTCGGTCCCTATCCTCTGTGCGCGTAGGAATATTGAGAAGGGCTGTCCCTAGTACGAGAGGACCGGGACGGACGAACCTCTGGTGTGCCAGTTGTCCTGCCAAGGGCATGGCTGGTTGGCTACGTTCGGAAAGGATAACCGCTGAAAGCATCTAAGCGGGAAGCCTGCTTCGAGATGAGTATTCCCACCCCCTT
>NZ_JACHEM010000047.1 GCF_014207445.1 Streptomyces candidus
AACATCCCACGGCTTCGGCCGAGCCACCCCACACCCCCGGATCAACGTTCCTGGAGTGATCCAACCACCTTGAAGATCATTTCGTTAGGAGTTCTAAGGGCTTGCCGGGAAACAAGTCGTGGCTTCCAGCTGTGGGGCTCGTTTGTCTGGTATGGGGAGACCGGAGGGGATCGAGGCCGTTCTGGCGGCGAAGTTCCAGGTGTTGTTGCCGCATCTGGACGAGCGTCAGCGCCGACTGGCCATAGGGGCGGAAGCACTGTCGCTGGGGCATGGCGGCATCAGGATCGTCGCCGCTGCAGCCGGGGTCCGGGAGGCCACGGTCTCGCGTGGGGCAGCTGAACTGGACTCTGGTCAGGCCCCGTTGGGGCGGGTGCGCCATCCCGGCGGAGGGCGGAAGAGGGCGGCCGAGCTGGACTCTAGGCTGCGGCCGGCACTGCTGGCCCTGGTCGAGCCCGACGAGCGGGGCGACCCGATGATCACCACCACCGCAGCAGCCGACCCCGCCCTCCATGGCCCGAAACCACAAACGGACTGCCGCTGCGGTGACCGTGTAGCGGGGCGTATGGGGATTCGAACGCGAGATCCAGGAGGGGCCAGCTGGATGCCGACCAGCTCGCCGCCCTCGCCAAACTCGGCATCGACCGGGCGTGCCCGGTGCCTGGCTCCCGAGTCCGGCCCGGCGCAGCGCCGTGCGAACCGCGCCGCCGAAGCGCCCGTCGCAGCGTGTTCACCACGACGAGTGCGAGAAGGCGCTGTACGAAGGCGGGACATGTACCTGCGACCTCATCGAGCAGTACGGGCCACCCTCCGAATATGACGCTTGCTGACCGCTCAGCTGACCGAGTGCCGCGGTGAACCGTCTGACTTGGCTTCATGACGGACTTTGAAGATCCGGCCCTACACGACGGCCCCACGCTCCCTGCGGGCGACTGATCGCTTGAGTTGACCCGTTTCGCCAAGTAGGGGGCTTAGTTGGTTGCGCGCCAGGCCGCTTACCCGGCAGGAAGCGATCAAGGAAGAAGCACTGTGCAGCGCACGTGGCGCTAAAGCCGCGCGTTGTATCGGTGCCATCCGGAATCATGGACCGCATGGCTGAGAAGGAGCGGAAGAAGCCGCACGTGTCGACTGCGTACGACTTGATGGGACGTTCGATTGCCGCAGACGTTATGAGGTCTCCAGCATACGAGGCCATATCCAGGGCGATCATCAAGAGTTCAGGCGTCCAGGACGCACTCGACCGGCTCTTGCAGCCGTATGGAGGTGTGCTCAGCTCCCAGGTCAACAACCTGGTCGCCGTCAAGCCAGTCGACTTCTTCTGGGTGCGGGATACGCATATGAAGCCGCGCATCGACTTCGCTTCGAGCTTGACCGCGCCCTTGGGGCTTGACGTATTGGGCCTGAATGGGTGCACTACGGGTTTTTCCGACACCTTGCGTCACAGTATCGTCAAGGCTGCGGGTATTGACCGTGTCTTCCAAGGCCTCATGCCGACTGTGCGGTTCGGCATCGATGATGTGCTGCTGAACCCCTTCCGGAGCATTGTGCGGCCGCTGTCGCCGCAGTTGCCGGGGCTTGCCGAGAAGCTCGCGGACATCCTGCTTCCGCCGAACCTGCAAGGTTTCAGCGAGACGGAGTGGGCGCAGCTCATCGACATGGTGACCGAGGACGGCATCGGGCTCATCTGGGCGCCGAGCAACCGGCATCTGCGCGCCCTGCTCTCTCTTCCGGATCGGAAGAGTCGGTACGCCTACCTGCACGAGCAGCGTGAGGACTTGTTCGACGAGGTGGCTGACGGGCTGCGCCAGGTGGGGCAGGAGGAGCTCCAGGACCTCGCCGATCTGGGGTTGCGCGCGGTCGACGCAGCGCGGGCTGGCCTGTGGGAGGCGGGACTGTCGCTGGCCACTGATGTCTGTTACACGGCGATGGAAACCAAAGCGCTTGACTGGTACCGCGACGAGTTCAAGGCTGCCCGTGACTCGGGCGGCCAGCGAATTGGTGAGCGTGGGCCGGGCAAGGCGGTGACATTCATCATCAACAACGTGCCGTTGCCACCAAAATGGGTTGGGATCTTCGAGCTGCGCGCGCACCTCGTCATACGGCCGTTGTCGGAGACCTTCGCACAGAGTGACACCGTGCATGGCAAGCACAACAGGCATGCCATCTGTCACACGGCGTCACGTGCCTCGATTCGTGAGGAGTACCTGGTTCCAGCGCTACTGAACATGCACTCGTTGCTGCGAGGGCTCGACGAGAAGATGACCGACGACGAGATGGAGGGGGATGAGGAGGAGTGACGGCGGCTACGCGACGATGTCCGCGTCCCGTGAGCTCGCGGACCGGTTCGGAGTGTCACCACGGACGGTGGTGCGCATGGTCGCTGAGGAACGCACAGCGTACGAGGACCGGTCCCGCAGCGTCGGGACCAATCGTCGAGCTGCACCGTCAAGGGCTCAAGGGGTGCGAGACCGCGCGTGAACTGTCTGTTTCCGCCGGCCTGGTGTCCACCCGGCTCAAGGAAGCCCGCTCGGCCGGTATCGAGCTCACCGGCTACGCCACCGCCGGAGAAGGGGAACTATCACCCGCCGAGTGAACTTCTCCATGACGGGCCTCCGTTCATCCCCTGGTACAGAGGCTGGTCGACAAAACGCGTAACGGCGGCGGAAGGGAGCCCCGTTCATCCCCTGGCGCAGGGGCGGGGCCTCGCCACCGGGGCGGAGCTCAAAGACTGGATCCGTTCATCCCCTGGTGCAGGGGCGCGACGTCATCGGCCGCCTATGAAGAGGTAAAGCCGTCTACGGCGCTGAGCCGTTCATCCCCTGCGTACAGGGCTGGAAGCCGTCGAATGGGCCTTGACCCCGAATCCTGAACACGGGTTATGCGGCTTGTGCCAGCGTAGTTGGTGTGCGGTGGAGGGCGTTCTCGAAGGCGATCGGCGATCGTTGTCCGAGGCGGGAGTGTCGGCGTCGGGTGTTGTAGCGGTGGAGCCATCGGAAGGCGTCGAGTCGGGCCTCGCGCTCGGTCGGCCAGCTCTTTCGTCCTTGCAGGGTCTCGCGTTTGAAGGTCGCGCTGAAGGACTCGGCGAGTGCGTTGTCCGCGCTGGACCCGACCGCGCTCATGCTCCGCCGCACCCCTGCTGACCTGCAGGCTTCGGCGAAAATCCTGCTCGTGTACTGAGCTCCGTGGTCGGTGTGCATGATTGATCCGGCGAGACTGCCGCGGGTTCGGATCGCCGCGGCCAGGGCATCGGTGACCAGGTCCGCGCGCATGTGGTCGGCGATAGCCCAGCCGGCCAGACGGCGTGATGCGAGGTCGATAACGGTCGCCAGGTAGCAGAACTTCCCGCCCTCGAGGGGCAGGTAGGTGATGTCGCCGACGTACTTCGTGTTCGGCCTGTCCGCGGTGAAGTCGCGGCCGATCAGGTCCGGGGCCTTGGCGGCGGCCGGGTCAGAGACGGTGGTGCGGTGCCGGCGGCGCAACCGGACTCCTTCGATCCCGGACGCCCGCATGATCCTGGCGACGCGCTTGTGGTTGACCGCGACACCGTTCTCCTCGCGGAGTTCGGCGGTGATCCTCGGGGCTCCGTAGGTGCCGTCCGATTCCTGGTGCACCGCCCGTATCCGGGCGGCCAGGCGGGCGTCGGCCACCTGTCGGGCGGCCCGGTCCGCAGCCGTCCGCCGCCAGTAGTAGAAGCTCGAGCGGCTGACGCCGAGGATGCTGCAGAGCCGCTTCACGCCGTGACGGCGCTGGAGGTCGGCGACACACTGGAAGCGGTTCACCAGCGCGTCTCCCCGGCGAAATACTTTGCCGCTTTGCGCAGGATCTCCCGTTCCTCCTCCAGCTCACGGACCTTCTTCCGCAAGGCGGCGTTCTCCGCCTCCAGCGGCGCTGGCGGCGGGGCTGGTTCCTGTGTCCGCCGTCCTCGGGGACGGCTCACCCCGGCTGCCCGGACCCAGTTCCGCAGCGTCTCCGGATTGATCCCCAGATCGGCGGCGACCGACCTGATCGTCGCTTCCGGCCGCGACTCGTACAGCGCGACCGCGTCCGCCTTGAACTGCGGCGGGTAGTTCTTCATGACCACGAGATGTCCGTTCTCAGATCCTCAGGATCCAGTGTCTCGTGTGTTCAACATCCGGGGTCAAGGCCCGTCGCCGACATGACCCGCGACCACGATCACCTGCACGCCGTCGGCCGCCTCAGCTCCGACCTGGCCGGCCGCCTGCTCGCACGCTGGCCGGGACTGCGTCCGCTCCCCACGCATGATGCCCGCCCCTGGTACTAGTAGTGCTTGGTCATGTTGGTGCGGGGTCTGGCATGTCGCGGTGACAGGTGGGGCAGGCGCCGGTCCAGGTCGCGAGGAGTATCTGCAGCTCGCGGACGACTCGGTAGAGGCTCAGGCCGGCGCCGTCTCTTTTGGGGACCGGGTCAGTCGCTGCAGGGTGCAGAAGGCATGGGCGACGGAGACGAGGGTGACGTGGTGGTGCCAGCCTGGCCAGGTCCGGCCCTCGAAGTGGGCCAGGCCCAGGGCCTGTTTCATCTCGCGGTAGTCGTTCTCGATGCGCCAGCGGAGCTTCGCGGTGCGCACGAGAACCGGCAGCGGAGTGGTATCGGGCAGGTTGGAGAGCCAGAACTGCACGGGCTCGTCCTGGTCGGCGGGCCACTCCGCCAGCAGCCAGCGGACCGGAAGCACGGCGGTGGTCGTGGCCTGGCGGATCTCGCGCCCGGCGGGCCTGATCCGCAGGGCCACGAAGCGCGAGTACATGCGCTTGAATCCGCTGCGGCCGCTGCCCGGCCGTGAGCCCTCCCTCCACTGCAC
>NZ_JACHEM010000048.1 GCF_014207445.1 Streptomyces candidus
CACCACCAAATGCCGGGCCACAACCGCACCCAACCCACCCGTACCACCAGTAACCAGGACCGTACCCTCACCGAACCCCACCACAGAGGCCTCGTCAGCCTCTCCTGGCTCCCCGTCTGCCGGGACGACAGGTTCCGGGAGCGGCACGCGGTCCAGCCTGGCGGCCCTGACCTCGCCGCCCCGGAGGACCACCTGCGGTTCGTCGGAGCCGAGAGCCCGCAGGGCCGGCGCCGATACGTCGGCGCCGTGCGCCGGGTCGAGATCCAGCAGTCCGAAGCAGCCCGGGTTCTCCGAGTGCGCCGCTCGGACCAGGCCCCACACGGTGGCTGCCGCCAGGTCGGCCATTGTGCCGCCGTCCACGGCCACAGCGCCGCGCGTGACGAACACCAGCCGCGAGCCGGCGAACCGCTCCTCGGCCAACCAACCCTGCACCAGAGCCAGGACCTCGGCGGTCAGCGCGTGCGCCGACCCCGGGATGTCGCTGCCGGACGTATCGGCGACACCGACCAGAACAGTGCTCGGCACCGGGGACTCCCCCGCCGCCAGCGCCACCGGATCGGCGTACGTCTCCACGCTCGCACCGGACTCGGCCAGTACGTCGGCGAGGCCGAACGGATCCGGACCGAGGACGGCGACCGGCTGCTGGACATCCAGCGCGGTCACGGCCGTGACCGGCGTCCACTCCACACCGAACAGGCAATCCCTGCCGACTCCGGCGGGCCCGTTCAGCTGCTCGCTGGAGACCCTCCGCACCAGCAGCGAGTCGACCGAGGCGACCGGCGCCCCGGAGGTGTCGGCGGCGGCCACGGAGACCGCGCCCTTGCCGAGCGGCGCGAGCCGCACCCGCAGAGTCGAGGCGCCTGTCGCGTGCAGCGACACGCCCTCCCACGAGAACGGCAGACCACCACCGCCCTCGCCGCCCGCCTCACCGGCGAGCATGGAAGCGTGCAGCGCCGAGTCGAGCAGAGCGGGGTGCAGACCGAACGCGGCCGCATCGCCCCGCGCGCTCTCCGGCAGGCTCACTTCGGCGAAGACCTCACCGTCCCGCCGCCACGCGGCCCGCAGACCCTGGAACACCGGACCATAGGCGAAGCCCAGCTCCGCGAACCGCTCGTAGCAGCCCCCGACGTCCAGCGCCTCCGCGCCCGCAGGCGGCCACACCGTCGCATCGAAGCCGCTCTCCGTTCCTTCGGAACGGCCGGTCAGTTCGCCCGTGGCGTGCTGCGTCCACGGTGTGTCCGCCGCTCCTTCGGGGCGGGAGTAGACGCCGACGGAACGCCGGCCCGACTCGTCGGGGGTACCGACTGCGACCTGCAGCTGCACCGCTCCGCGCTCCGGAAGGGTCAGCGGCGCGGCCAGCGTCAGCTCCTCCACCCGGTCGCAGCCGACCTCGTCACCCGCCCGGATCGCCAGCTCCAGCAGAGCCGTCCCCGGAAGGAGGACCCGGCCCATCACCGCGTGGTCCTGCAGCCACGGGTGCGACTGGACCGACAACCTCCCGGTGAACAGCACCCCTTGGCCCGCGGCGAGTTCGACTGCCGCACCCAGCAACGGATGCTCGGCCGAATCGAGTCCCGCACCTCGTACGTCCCCGGCCGCACTGGCCTGCGAACCGGCCGGCCAGAACCACTGGTGCTGGAAGGCGTACGTCGGCAACTCGACCCGACGCGCGCCCGTTCCGGCGAACACCGCGGCCCAGTCGGGCACCGTACCGCGCACGTGGAGGCGAGCCAGCGCGGTGAGCGCGGTCAATTCCTCGTCCCGGTCCTTGCGGAGCATCGGTATGAGCGCCGCGTCCTCAGGTGCGGATTCCTGGGCCATGGCGGAGAGCACGCCGTCCGGGCCCAGTTCAAGGAACGTGGTCACGTCTTGTTCGGTGAGGGTCCGGATGCCGTCTGCGAAGCGCACGGCCTCACGGACGTGACGTACCCAGTACCCGGCCGAGCACAGCTCCTCGGCCGACGCCACCGCCCCGGTCAGGTTCGACACCACCGGGATGACCGGCTCGGCATACGCCAGGCTCTCCGCGACCGTGCGGAACTCCTCCAGCATCGGGTCCATCAACGGCGAGTGGAACGCGTGCGAGACCCGCAGGCGGGTCATCTTACGCCCCAGCTCGGCGAGTTGCGCCGCCACCTCCAGGGCCGCCCGCTCGTCACCGGAGATCACCACGGACGACGGGCCGTTGACCGCCGCGATCGACACGCCGTCGACCAGCAGCGGCAGGACCTCGTCCTCCGTCGCCTGCACCGCCACCATCGCACCACCGGCCGGCAGCGCCTGCATCAGCCGTGCCCGCGCCGCCACCAACTTGCAGGCATCCTCCAGCGAGAACACCCCCGCCACATGCGCCGCAGCGATCTCACCAATGGAGTGCCCCGCCACAAGGTCCGGGACCACACCCCACGACTCCACCAGGCGGAACAACGCCACCTCGATAGCGAACAACGCGGGCTGGGTGAAGCCCGTCTCGTTCAGCAGATCGGCGTCCTCGCCCCACATCACCTCGCGCAGCGGGCGCTCCAGCAGCGGATCCAGTACAGCCAGTACCGAATCCAGAGCCTCCGCGAACACCGGGAACCGGCCGTACAACTCCCGGCCCATCCCCAACCGCTGAGAACCCTGACCCGAGAACAACACCGCCGACCTGCCACCGGCCACCGCACCCGACACCACCGAAAGATGCGGGGCACCGGATGCCAAAGCCGCGAGGGCTCGTACCGCATCGGCAGAGTCACCTGCAAGCACCACCGCACGGTGCTCGAACACCGACCGGCTCGTCACCAGCGAGTAACCGACGTCCACCGGACGGGGAGCCGTCTCGACGTCCGCCACCGACAGCAGCCGCGCCGCCTGGGCAGCCAATGCCTCCGGCGTCCTGCCGGACAGGACCCACGGCACCACGCCCGGTGATGCGGACGTGGAAGCGGTCGGGTCGTGCACGATCTCGGCGACCTGCTCGGGCTGCTCCAGGATGATGTGCGCGTTCGTACCGCTGATCCCGAAGGACGACACACCCGCACGCCTCGCCCTGCCCGCTTCCGGCCACGGGGCCGACTCGGTCAGCAGCTCCACGGCACCGGCCGACCAGTCCACATGGGACGACGGCTCGGTCACGTGCAGGGTCTGCGGGAGCACACCGTGGCGCATCGCCATCACCATCTTGATGACACCGGCGACACCGGCGGCGGCCTGGGTGTGGCCGATGTTGGACTTCACCGAGCCCAGCAGCAACGGCCGGTCCTCGTCACGGTCCCGCCCGTACGTCGCCAACAACGCCTGCGCCTCGATCGGGTCACCCAGCGACGTACCGGTGCCGTGCGCCTCGACCACATCCACGTCCCCGGCCGACAACCCGCCGCTGGCAAGCGCCTGACGAATCACACGCTGCTGCGAAGGCCCGTTGGGAGCCGTCAGACCGTTGGACGCACCGTCCTGGTTGACCGCACTGCCCCGCACCACGGCCAGGATCTCGTGACCGTTGCGCACCGCGTCGGACTGCCGCTCCAGCACCACCATGCCGACACCCTCCGACCAGCCGACACCGTCGGCCGACTCGGAGAACGCCTTGCACCGGCCATCGGCCGACAGACCCCGCTGCCGGGAGAACTCCACGAACGTGCCGGGGGTCGACATGACCGTCACACCGCCGGCCAGGGCCAGGGTGCATTCACCACTGCGCAGGGCTTGAGCGGCCAGGTGCATGGCCACCAGCGAGGACGAACACGCCGTGTCCACCGTCACCGCCGGACCCTCAAGACCCAGGGTGTACGACACCCGGCCCGAGGCGACACTCCCGGCGCTGCCCTGGCCCTGGTGGCCCTCGAACTGCTTGCCGTTCAGGGTGGTGCCGTAGTCGTTGTACATCACACCGGCGTACACGCCGGTCCGGCTTTCCCGCAGCGACGCCGGGTCGATGCCTGCTCGCTCGATAGCCTCCCACGACGCTTCGAGCAGCAGCCGCTGCTGGGAGTCCGTCGCCATCGCCTCACGCGGCGACATTCCGAAGAACGCCGGGTCGAAGTCGCCCGCGTTCTGGAGGAAACCGCCCGATCGGGTGTACGACGTGCCCGCGTGGGCCGGGTCGGGGTTGTAGAGCCCGTCGACGTCCCAGCCACGGTTGGTCGGGAAGCCGGAAACAGCATCCGTCCCCTCCGTGACCAGTCGCCACAGATCCTCCGGCGAGGCGACCTCACCCGGGTACCGGCAGCTCATGCCCACGACCACGATCGGATCGTCGGCCACGGGCGGCAGCACCCCGACCGGGACCGCGGCCTGGGTGTCGGTGCCGAACAGCTCGTCCCTGAGGTGGTCGGCCAGCGCTGTCGCGGTCGGGTAGTCGAAGATCAGCGTGGCGGTCAATCGCAGACCTGTCACCGCGCTCAACTGGTTCCGCAGTTCCACCGCCATAAGCGAGTCGAAGCCCAATTCCCTGAACTGGGACGCGGGGCTCACGGCTGCCACACCGGTGTGGCCCAGCACAAGAGCGACCTGATTGCGCACGAGATCCAGCAGTGCCTCGCGGCGGGCAGCCGCGGTCAGTCCGGCCAGTCGGGCGAGCAGCCCCTGGGCAGTGACCGATCCCGCGACCGCGCTCCGACGGGAGTGAAGGCGGGTTCGAACCAACGCCCGCAGAAGTGGGGCCACTTCGCCCTGCGATCGCAGACTGGCGAGATCCAGCCGGACCGGCACCACCGCGGTCTCGCCCGAGGCGAGTGCGGTGTCGAACAGGGTGAGGCCCTGCTCCACGGAGAGCGGAGGCATACCCGAGCGGGCCAGCCGCTGCATATCCGCCTCACTCACAC
>NZ_JACHEM010000049.1 GCF_014207445.1 Streptomyces candidus
GCGCCGTGCAGCCACTGCCGCTGAAGCCCGTCCGACTGTCAGTGCCCGCCGATAAGCTGGCCGGACACACCCCCTAGTACAGGGGATGCTGCTGCTGGACCGCCCCGACCCGGACAGCGCCGGGAAGGGGCGGTCGCATCTCTGGAGGCACGCATGAGCGGCGACCTGGTGGATTTCCTGCGGGCCCGGATCGACGAGGACGAGCGGACCGCTCGTGACGCCGGTGGCCGATGGGAGGTGAGCCCAGTCACAGGTTGGATCCACACCGCGCCGACGCCATCGCACGAGTGGAAGCCGTCAGGGTCAGTTGACCATCACGTGGCAGTCGTGCCGCTCGCATCAGACCGGGCCCACATCGCCCGCCACGACCCGGCCCGCGTCCTCGCCGAGGTCGACGCCACGCGGCGGATCATGGAGATCCACAAACCAGCTGTTCCTAGGGCCCGGCCCAACCGGGAGCGCGGTTGCTTGACGTGCACCAGTGCCCAGTCCTGGGATGCAGAAGCGAACGAAGCGCTCTGTGCCACCCTCCGCCTGCTCGCCCTGCCCTATGAGGGCCAGCCCGGCTACCGCGAGGAGTGGCGGCCGTAGTCACGCCGCCTCGACCAGCTCCGCGCGCACCGCGTCCGCCCACTCCACCAGCAGCTCCTGATACCGCGCCTCATCAGCCGGCGACAGGCACCCGCACGACCGCGACCACAGCCCGCGGATCTCCGCGTTGACCACAGCGGCAGGCCGTGCGGGACCAGGGGGAGAGGGGGGTGGGGGCATGGATCAAGAGTATCGGGGGGTGCTGACATTCGGCATAAAGTGCGGTGGATGATAACCACCATTGCCCTCGACATTGGCGAGACCCTCGTCCGGGACGACCGCTACTGGGGGTCCTGGGCGGACTGGCTCGGCGTGCCCCGCCACACCGTGTCCGCCCTCGTCGGAGCCGTCGTCGCTCAGGGCCGCGACAACGCCGACGCCCTTCGCCTCATCAAGCCCGGTCTCGACATCCAGGCCGCCTACCAGGCTCGAGAGGCGGCCGGCCGCGGCGAGCACCTCGACGAGTCCGACCTCTACCCCGACGTCCGCCCCGCCCTCGCCGCGCTTCAGCAGGCCGGGCTCCGTGTCATCATCGCGGGCAACCAGACCGTGCGTGCCGGTGAGTTGCTCCGCGGGCTCGACCTGCCCGCGGACATCATCGCCACCTCGGGGGAGTGGGGCATCGCCAAGCCCGACCCCGCGTTCTTCGCCCGCATCGTCGACCTCGCCGCCGGACCCGCCGAGACGGTCGTGTACGTCGGCGACCACCCGGCCAACGACACCTACCCCGCACGCGCCGCCGGCCTCCGCACCGCACACCTGCGTCGCGGCCCCTGGGGGCACCTCTGGGCTGACGACCCCGACGTCCAGGCCGCCGCCGACTGGGTCATCGACAGCCTCACCGAGCTGCCCAACCTCCGCTGACAGCAGGCAGAATGGCCCGCCCCTCGCGTGTCGGGGCGGGCCATTCACGCACCCCGAGGTTTCCCGCTGGGTACGGTTCAGGTGCCGCCTGAACTGGAGCCCAGTATGCCCAACATCACGTACCACGGGGTAGGCCCACGCGTCGCCTACGAACGGCGCATCACCGCATTCACCCAAGCCGAACTGGCCGACCGCGCCGGCATCGCACTCGGAACGCTTCGGAAAATCGAGCGCAATGAACGCGGCGCCTCCGGCGCTGTCCTCGACAGGCTCGCCAACGCCCTCAACATCGATATCAGCCGCCTCCTCCCCGGCGGCGAACGCGCCGACGACCGCGTCCACCAGGCGATGCCCGCCCTGTCCTCCGTCATCGCCACCTACGACATGCCCGACGATGGCCCCGTCCGCCCCATCCACGAGCTCCGCGCCGCAGTCGATACGGCAGTTCAGTGGCGGCTCGGCGCCCAGTACGTGCGCATCACCCGCCAGCTCCCCGACCTCCTCGGCGAGTTGAGCCGGGCGCTCGCCACGGCCTGCCCGGACGAACGCCCCACCGTCGCCGCCCTCCTCGTTGCCGCCTACCGCACCGCTGACGCCGTCGCCTACAAGTACGGGGCCCACGACCTGTCCGCACGCCTCGTCGAGCTCATGCGGTGGGCTGTGCCGCAGGCAGAAGACCAGCAGCTCGAGGCCGCCGTCGCCTACGTCCGCACCGAGACGTTCTTCGCCGCCGCCGCTCATGAAGCCGGGCTCCGCGCCCTTGAACAGGCCATCGATCGAGCGCCCGCACCCGAGGACGACGCGGCCCGAGCCAGCCGGGGGACCCTCCACATGCGGGCCGCGGTCATCGCAGGCAGAGCCCGCAACGCCACCGCCGCCGAGATGCACCTGACCGAGGCAGTCAGGCTGGCCGACGGCGCCCGAGAGAGCATCGTCAACGGCACTGCCTGGGGCCCGGACTCGGTGCGCATCCACCAGGTATCCGTCGCCGTCGGGCTTGGCGGCGACCATGTCCAGGACGCACTCGCCGTCGCCCGGACCTGGACACCGCCCGACTCGCTGCCCGCCGAGCGCCGAAGCGGATTTTGGATTGAGCTCGCCCGCGCACAGCTGTGGTCGGGGCAGATGGATCACGCCTACGAGTCCCTCAAAGTGGCGCGCCGTATCGCCCCCCAGCACACCCGCGAGCACCGGTGGGTACGTGAGGACGCGGCCACGCTGAGGCGCCTGAAGCGGGCAGACGCCGAGGAGCTCAGCAACTTCTGCGAGTGGTGCCACGCCGAATAGGCACTACCCCTGACAGGGGTACTTGTGGGCCTTGCGGTGGATCACCATCGTCCTGACACCGAGGTCAGGAGGATGACGTGGCACGAACCGCACCACCCCCGCCAGGGGTGCACACCAGCCCCGCCCGGCTGCACGGCGAGGCCTGCTACTGGTGCGGGGCGGTCTTCGGCACCCTTCACCCGGCCGGAAGTGTTACCACCCGCGGCGACGGCTGGACGCGGGAGTGGCCCATCGTCGCCTGTGGTGACCACAGCGGCGAGGTGGCGCCATGACCACCAGCCACATTCCGACCGACTCACTGTCCCAGCGGCAGATCCGCGGCGCGGACTGTGTCCTGTGTGGGATCACTCTCTCGCCGGAGACGGCCGTCGACCTCGGTGAGCGGGTGCGGATGGAGGCGTCGCTGCGCTGGTTCCCCCGCGCGTGCAAGACGCACCCCGGCGTCGAGGAGCTGGTGGTGCCGCCCGGTCGGCCGATCCCGGCCGTCGTCGACCTCCACTTCACCCAGTACCGCGGGTGGTCCTGCGTCTGGTGCCAGAGGGCACTCACCCGCGAAACCGGCAGCCACCACGTCGGGTACGCCCGTGGTCGGCAAGGCGCGCACGTCCTCGACTGCGAAGCGTGGGCGTGCACCAAGTGCAAGGAGGAGAGCGATATGACGAAGTTCTGCAGCAAGTGCCAGCAGCCCATCCGCGACGGCGAGGAGGCTACGGAGTACCCCGTAGACGCCGGGTCCGCGGCAGCGATGACGGTGTACTGGCACGTCAAGTGCCCTAAACGGTAAGCGGAATGCACCATTTCACCCACCGTGCGAATCGCACACACGTAGATATACCTGTCACGCTCTAGCGTCAGGAGCGTCCAGCAGTAACACTCGTTAGTTCCACCAGCCCAGACCCTGCTGGTCAGTCCAGTAGTTCCCGCGGGAGCATGTCTAGCGCCCGCGCGATGCGCAGGAGGTGGCCCACCTTGGCGTCGTTACCAGCCTCGATGCGCTGGATCGTTGACCGGTTGATACCGGTGAGCTCGGCCAGCCGCTCCTGGGTCAGGTTTTTATAGATCCGCCTGACGCGGACGCGGTCGCCGACGCGCCTCCGGGCATCGATGATCCACTTGTCGTCTGGCACTCCTTCACGCTGGAATGATCACGTCCGAATGTCAGCAGCAGAATTGAGGCATTCTTTGATCTTGGTCAACCACTGCCGGTCGGCCCGACGCCACCTACCTTCCGCCCGTGATCAGCCCTGCGGTCTGGCATATGCCGCAGGGGCGGAGCTAGTGTGACCTGCTCGAACGTGTGTTCACACCTTCGGGTGAATGGCATTCCCTGTGCGCATCCGGCCGTCCCGCACGGGAACCCGCGCCACACGCCACCAGTCGGCCAATCAACGGGAGACGCACCATGAATCACCAGCAGATCCTTGACCTCTACCAGTGGGCACCCGGGATCTGCTTCCAGCATCCGGCTCGCGGAGAGCAAGCCACGACTCCCGTGAAGACACTCCACCTGAGAGCCGGGCGGGACGAGGAGTTGCGCGCCTGCCGGGAGTGTGTGCTGACGCTGGAGGCCGAGCGGGCGGCTGCAGCCGACGAGGTGGGAGTGCGGTACCAGCCTGGCCGGGTTGGTGACGATGCGTCCCCGACCAGCGAAGATGCGCGTCGCTGAGCGTCCCAGCCGGGGAGAATCTGGGGAGGAAGTGCGACGTGGGGAGTCTGCGGGGAGGGC
>NZ_JACHEM010000050.1 GCF_014207445.1 Streptomyces candidus
CACCCATCCTCCCGATCTGACTCAACGAGCCAGACCCTTGGAGGGGGTCAACTTTCAGGCGTCGATCGCGGTTCACTTTTGGGCCGTCGCCGACAGTGCATGGACCCACTTCGCTACGGGCTTGCTGCCCTCCCGGCAGACGGACACGTCAAAGCGTTCCGTGTCCTCGTCTCGGTGTTCTCCGTCGCCGGTACCGCCGCAGGCAGACGTACTGCAAGGGCACTTGCGGGCACGCGTGGCACAACTTGTCTCCCCGGTGAGACGCCGTGGCAGCGCACGCTGATGTGAATGAGGCGCGAACGCGAAGGTGCGGTCAGGTCGCTGGTTGATCGCTTACTCAATTCGGGCGAGCTTCGCGTCGAAGAGGGGGCCCAGGGACTCCTCCCTGCAGGTAGACAGGGCAGCGGAGGCTGCCCGTGATCTTGATGTCGTCTCTCGCTGCGCCCTGTTGGAGGACGCTGACGTGGCTATCGCCCCAGGAGAAACAATCCTCGTACTCACAGCGGAGTAGCCCGGATCGGGATCCGTGGCTAACTGCCACCTTCGTCAGGCGTGATGTTATGGCGGCAGGCATCTGCGTGCCAGGGAGAGAGTGAAGGCGAAGCCCGCCCGATCGGCGGGCCCGGGGGAGGCCACATGACGGTCCAGGATCGGGCGGCGAACGGCCGGGAGGAGTCCCACGCCCGGCTCCGCCTGGTGGAGCAGCGTGGCAGCGAGGTGAACTTCCCGCCCATCGACAACGGCCTGGACTACCTCCTCAGCGTCATCGCGTCCCTGGCCGACGACGAGGAGTGGGGGCGGGTCAGCGCACGTGACCTGAAGTACGCCGTGCTGCACCTGCAGGCTGCCGCCGAGGTGCTGCTCAAATACCGCCTGCACCAGGAGCATTGGACCTTGGTCTTCGCCGAGCCGGGCAAAGCCAAGAAAGAGGAGCTGGCTGATGGGTCCCTGGCCAGCTGCACCCCCGCCCAGACGGTGGACCGACTGCGGCGTATCGTCGGGCTGCCCATCGCGGACAAGGACGCCGCCGCGCTCAACAAACTGGCCAAGACCCGCAACGCGCTGCAGCACTATGGGCTCACTGACAGTGCCCGCGCCGTCGAGGTCCTGGACTTTCTCGTCCGCTTCCTGGACGAGCAGCAGCTGCTGCCTGCTCTCCCCGACGAGGACCGGCAGCGGACCACGCAGGACATGCGGACCATCCGACGCGGTCTCAGCCGGATCCAGGGCTTCGTCACGCGACGCATGCAGCGGCTGAGGGCCGAACTGGAGCCGCGTCAGAACCGCACCGTGGCGTGTCCCCACTGCAACCAGTGGGCCCTGGCCGTGGCGGACGACAACAGCAAGTGCCGGTTCTGCACGGTACGGACCGACGCGCTCGACTACGTCCTCCACCAGGACAGCAACGCCTCGTACCGCCGGTGTCTGAGCTGCGATAACCATGCAGTGGTCTGTGGCGTTCTCACCGCGGCCGCCCCGGACGTGCCGGTGGACCTGTGTTTCAGCTGCGGGAAGACCTTCCCCCCGCTAAAAGCCTGTCTCCGGTGCCACCGACGCTTCCAACCACACGACTTCGAGACGGTCTGCGCCGACTAGGCCGCGAAAGAGAACCAGTGACGTAGACCGCCCTCGGGCAGTGGGGTGGACAGGGCTTCTGCCCAGCCCACTGCCGCATCTGCGTGTTACGTCCACCGCATGCCGATGTTGGACAGTTGTTTCACTCGTTCCGGGGTCAGTCCGGTGGCTCTGTTGCGTTGGTTGTTGATCCATGCTCCCAGGCGGTATTGGTCTTCCCGGCCGTTCTCGGTGAGCATGGTCTCTGTGTGTTTGCGGGGGACGTTGAGGTGTCCTTCGCGTGCGTAGTACTGCCGGGCGGCGGTCAGGTTGGCCGTCCATTTGTCGGCCTGGCTGGTGCGCGGCTTCGGCTTCTCGTCCTCTCTGGCGGGTGTGATCCCGAGGACCTGCTCGCACATCCACTGCTGCACGCCGGTGAGCTGGTCCCACCCATACCGCACCGACTGCACCCACCGCCCCAGATCCTCGCCCTGGCGCAGGACCTCCCCCGGCGTGGTAGGCAGCGCCCCGCCCGTATCCAGGTGTGTCCGTACGAGGTGGAAGCAGCGCTGCCAGCTCACCGGCCACGCCGGGCACCAGGACGCGTCGATCTCCTCCAGCTGCTCACGCCGCGTCTCCGACAACGCCCCGGCCGACGACCCCACCGGCAACCCCTCAGCCCGCCGCCGCTCGATCTCCTGCGCCTTCCTCGCTGCCGCCCGCGCGTTCTTCAACCAGATCCCCACCGCCGCGCCCTGGAAGGTGGCGTCCGCAGGTGCCAGGAGGTGTCCGTGTTCGGCGGCCCACCCGCGTGCGGCGGACAGGCCTTCCTCCCATGCGACGTCGTAGTGGGACCAGATCATGCCGAGCTTCTCCAGCTGGGCGATGCGGTCCTCGTCCATGTCGCCGCGGGCGTAGAAGCGGCGGGCGTCGGCGGTCCACTGCCCCAGCGGGAAGTTCGCGAGCGAGGCCGGCCACACCGTGTCCTCCGCCTCCTGGTCCTCGGCGGCGGGCACGCGGTACGTGAACGGCACCTTCAGGTCGCCGTGTTCGCGGGCGTAGAGGACGGCCGCTTCCACCCCGCGCCGCCAGTGCTCGTGCTCCGGGTTGAGGACGCGCAGGTTGATGAACGCCGCGAGTGCGGCCGGGTCGCGGGGCGTACTGAACTTCAGCAGCGCCCTGGCGGGGGCACTGACGCCCCGGGAGCCCGCACCGCTCCCGCCCGTACTCTTCCCGTTGTCGTCCTTGGCTACGGGCGTGTAGCGGCTCGGGGCCTGCTGCTCCGCGAGGGCTTCCACGATCCTGGCGTCGTGTGCCCGGAGGGCTTCCAAGAGCCTGGCGAGCCCGTTGTAGGCCCGGGAGGTGAGCATGTTGTCGGGTGTCTCGCCGGGCCCGAGCAGCACCGGCACGACCAGGCTGGCCATCTTCCCCTCGCCCGGCTGCATCCGCAGCGCCCGGCCCACCGCCTGGACCAGGTCCGGCATCGAACCGCGCACATCCGCCCAGTACACGGAGTCACAGTTTTTCGTGTCTACGCCCTCGCCCAACACCTTCACTGAACTCAGGTAGCACTTCTCCACCACGGTGCCGTCCGTGGCGATCCCGGCCGCGAACTCGCCCAGCAGACGCCGACGGTGGAGCGGCTTGTGGTCCCCGCACAGCCAGTTGGCCCAGGTCGTCTTCGGGTACAACTCCGGGTCGGATGCGTGCAGTTTCGAGGCGACGTCCGCAAGGCCGGCCGCGAAGGCTTCGGCTTCCTTGACCGTGTGGTGGAAGACGAGCGTGCGCCGGAAGCCTTCCTCCGAGGATGCCTTCACCAAGGCCGTCTGCAGGGCGGCGAGCCGGGCCCCGCGGACCTCTGCGGAGCGGCTTTCGGCGCCCAGGAGCTGCGCGGCCTGGAGGGCGGTGTCGGTGACGTCGACGCATACGACCTGGTAGGGGGCACAGATTCCTCGGTCGATGGCTTCCGAGAGGGTCAGGGTGAACGCCCTGCTGCCGAAGGGGCCCTGGGGGTCGTCGTCCATGCTTGCGACCAGCTCACCGGGTGCGCCTGCTTCGTCCTCGTCTCCGAGCTGCCAGAGCCGGGGGGTGGCGGTCATGTAGAGGCGGCGCAGGGAGGGGATCTTCTGGTTGTCGTGGACGACCGCCCACGGCTTGCCGATCCGGCCCGACACCCTGTGGGCCTCGTCCACGACGATCAGGTCCCACCCCGGAAGGCCCCGGGCGTGTGCCCGTTCCAGGGTGCCGAGTCCGAGGCTTGCGTACGTGGCGTAGACGGTGACCTTGTCCAGGCCGCGCGTCCACTCCACCAGCTCGTCCACGTCCGTGGTGTGGGGGAAGGACGCCTCTTCACCCCGCAGTGAGGACACCCCGATCATCGGCCCCCTGCGGCCTCCCTCCCGCCACGCGGTCTCGGTCTGTGCCAGCAGGTCCAGCGACGGCACGAGCACCAGCACACGGCCCGCGTGAAGCTCCTGGGCGCTGCGGACGGCCACGAGGCTTTTCCCGGATCCGGTCGCCATGATGACCTGGGCCCGGAGGCCTTGCTCGGGCACGCCCGGGCCTGCAGGTAGTTCGAGGGCACGCAGCACGGCATCCACGGCTTCTCGCTGGTGGGCCCGTAGTTCCCTGACTGCCATTTTGATCTGCCTTCTCCTACGACGCGAGAGCACCCGCACTCAACCAGGGAGCGCGAATGTGTATGCAGGCGTCACCTCGGCGACTTCAGGGATGCCCGGATCCCACATTTCTGCCCCTGGACAGACCACCGATCCGATCCGAGGTGCCTGTCGCTCGAGCCCATGGGTGGCGCCTCACTCCAGAGTCTATCTGAAGAAGAAAATGAAGCAGAGGATTGATGACTCGACACGCACGCCGCGGGTACGCGGGTTACGGATACTCCTCCCCACCG
>NZ_JACHEM010000051.1 GCF_014207445.1 Streptomyces candidus
GCGGTCAACCCGGAGCGTGCCTTCCGAGAGCTGGGCTTCGACTCGCTCACGGCGGTCGAACTGCGCAACCGGCTCAACACCGTGACCGGGCTGCGGCTGCCGGCCACGCTGGTCTTCGACTACCCGACGGTCGAGACACTGGTCGCCCACCTGCTCGACGAATTGCTCGGTGCGGACTCGACAGTGGCTCTCCCGATCGCGGCGTCTGCGCAGTCGGTGGCCGACGACCCGATCGTGGTCGTGGGCATGAGCTGCCGGTACCCGGGAGGGGTGACCTCGCCCGAGGACCTGTGGCGACTGGTCACCGAAGGCAGTGATGTGATCTCGGCCTTCCCGACCAACCGTGGTTGGGACGTCGACGGGCTCTTCGACCCGGACCCCGACCACAAGGGCACCTCCTACACCCGCTCGGGCGGATTCCTGCACGACGCGGGCGAGTTCGACCCGACGTTCTTCGGGATGAGCCCGCGCGAGGCGCTGGCGACCGACTCCCAGCAGCGACTGCTGCTGGAGACGTCGTGGGAGGCGATCGAGCGTTCCGGGATCGACCCGGTGTCGCTGAAGGGCAGTGCCACCGGCGTGTTCGCCGGTGTCATGTACAACGACTACAGCGCAGTGCTGGCAGGCCCGGAGTTCGAGGGCTTCCAGGGCAGTGGCAGCTCCCCCAGTCTGGCGTCGGGCCGGGTGTCGTACACCCTGGGTCTTGAGGGTCCGGCGGTGACGGTGGACACGGCGTGTTCGTCGTCGCTGGTGGCCATGCACTGGGCGATGCAGGCGCTGCGCAGTGGTGAGTGCTCGCTGGCCCTGGCCGGTGGTGTGACGGTGATGTCGACTCCGGCGGTGTTCGTGGACTTCGCCCGGCAGCGGGGTCTGTCGGCCGATGGCCGGTGCAAGGCGTTCTCCGAGTCGGCTGACGGTGTCGGCTGGTCGGAGGGCGTCGGCATGGTGGTGCTGGAGCGGCAGTCCGACGCGGTGCGCAACGGTCACGAGATCCTGGCCGTGGTGCGGGGCAGTGCGGTCAACCAGGACGGTGCGTCCAACGGCCTGACGGCTCCCAACGGTCCCTCGCAGCAGCGTGTGATCCGCCAGGCGCTTGCCAGCGGCGGTCTGTCGATGGACGACGTGGATGTGGTCGAGGCGCATGGTACGGGCACCACGTTGGGTGACCCGATCGAGGCGCAGGCGTTGTTGGCGACGTACGGGCGGGACCGTGACGAGGACCGGCCGTTGCTGCTGGGCTCGGTGAAGTCCAACATCGGCCACACCCAGGCCGCCGCCGGTGTCGCCGGCGTCATCAAGATGGTGATGGCGATGCGGCACGGTGTGCTCCCGCAGACGCTGCACGTGGACGCCCCGTCCTCGCACGTGGACTGGTCCGCGGGCGCCGTGGAGCTGCTGACCGAGTCGACGCCGTGGCCCGAGACCGGCCGCAGGCGCCGCGCCGGCGTCTCGTCCTTCGGTATCAGCGGCACCAACGCGCACGTGATCCTGGAGCAGCCGGCGCACGTCATTCAGGGAACCGTCCTGGACGGTACGGAAACCTCTGCCGCCGAGTCCGGTGGGGCGCCGTGGATTCTCTCCGGCAAGACGCCGGAGGCGCTGCGCGGCCAGGCCGCCAGGCTGCTGGCTTCGTTGGAGGAGCGGCCGGAGCTGCGGCCGGTGGATGTCGGCTATTCGCTGGCCACGGGCCGCTCGAAGTTCGACCACCGCGCGGTGGTGCTGCCGGACGCCTCCGCCGATGCGGTACGAGCCCTCGCGGCTTTGGCATCCGGTGCCCCGCATCCTTCGGTGGTGTCGGGCGCGGTGGCCGGTGGCAGGTCGGCGGTGATGTTCTCGGGCCAGGGCTCGCAGCGGTTGGGGATGGGCCGGGAGCTCTACGGCCGGTTCCCGGTGTTCGCGGACACGCTGGATTCCGTACTCGCGCAGCTCGAAGGCGGGTTGGGCCGTTCGCTGCGGGAGGTGATGTGGGGCGAGGACATCGAACTGCTGAATGAGACGGGCTACACTCAGCCGGCGTTGTTCGCAGTCGAGGTGGCGCTGTTCCGGCTGGTGGAGTCGTGGGGTGTCAAGCCCGATTTCGTGGCCGGGCATTCGATCGGTGAGATCGCGGCGGCGCATGTGGCGGGGGTGTTCTCGCTGGAGGACGCGGCCCGGCTGGTGGTGGCGCGGGCGCAACTGATGCAGGCGCTGCCGACCGGCGGTGCGATGGTCGCGGTGCAGGCGACGGAGGACGAGGTGCTGCCGCTGCTGGCCGAGCGGGAGGGCCAGGTCTCGATCGCCGCGGTCAACGGCCCGTCGTCCGTAGTGATCTCCGGTCATGAGGACGTGGTCCTGGATGTCGCGGCGCGACTGGAGGAAGACGGCCGCAAGGCCACCTGGCTGCGGGTTTCGCACGCGTTCCACTCGCCGTTGATGGATCCGATGCTGGAGGAGTTCCGCACGGTCGCGGAGAGTCTGTCGTATGCCGAGCCGGTCATCCCGGTGGTGTCGAACCTGACCGGGGCGGTGGCGTCGGCCGAGGAGCTGTGCTCGGCCGGGTACTGGGTACGCCACGTCCGCGAGGCCGTGCGCTTCGCCGACGGCATCCGGACCCTCGCCGAACAGGACGTGACCACGTTCCTGGAACTGGGCCCGGACGGGGTGCTCTCCGCCATGGCCCAGGAATCCGCACCTGAGGACGCGGCGCTCGTATCGATGCTCCGCAAGGGCCGGGACGAGGAACTGACCGCGCTCACCGCGCTGGCTCAGCTGCACGTCCGGGGTGTTCCGACAGAGTGGACGGCGTTGTTCACCGGGGCGCGACGGGTTGCTGTACCCACCTATGCCTTCCAACGCCAATGGTTCTGGCCGGCCGGGCCCCTCGGGGGCACTGGGGACGTACGCGCCGCCGGGCTGGAATCCGCTGGACACCCGCTTCTGGGTGCCACGGTTGCATTGGCCGGAACCGAAGGCGCGTTGGTCACGGGGCGACTGTCCGTACAGGCGCACCCGTGGCTCGCCGACCATGTGGTGATGGGCCGGGTCCTCCTTCCGGGGACGGCTCTGCTGGAGCTGGCGATCCGGGCGGGCGACGAGGTCGGCTGTGATCGCGTCGAGGAGCTGACGCTGGCCGCGCCGCTCGTCCTGCCCGACCATGGTGCGGTTCAGGTTCAGGTCGCAGTCGGTGCTCCCGACGAGTCGGGCCGGCGTTCGGTGGAGATTCACTCTCGCCTGGAGGGCTCGGACTCACCCTGGACGCAGCATGCCTCGGGTGCGCTGACCGTTGGTGGCCGGACACCGGTCGACGGTTTCGATACTGCGGTGTGGCCGCCTGCGGGTGCGGAGGCGCTGGACGTCGAGGGCTGCTACGAGCGGTTCGCCGAGCTGGGCTTCGCTTACGGCCCGGTGTTCCAGGGCCTGCGGGCCGCGTGGGTCCGGGGTAATGAGGTCTTCGCCGAGGTGGGCCTGCCGGAGGGCGCGCAGGGTGATGCGGCCGCGTTCGGTCTGCATCCGGCTCTGCTGGACTCGGCGCTGCATGCTTCTCTGCTCGCCGGTGAGGCAAGCGGCGAGGGCGGTGGTGGTCTGCCGTTCTCGTGGGAGGGTGCGTCGCTCGTCGCGTCGGGTGCTTCCGCGCTGCGGGTGCGGATCGCTCCGGTGACCGGCCGGGACGCGGTGTCGATCTCGGTGGCCGACCTGTCCGGGGCGCCGGTCGCCTCGGTCGACTCCCTGCTCGTCCGGGCAGTGACGAAGGAAGAACTGAACGGCTCCGCCGATGGGGGCGCGGACTCACTGTTCGGCCTGCAATGGATGCCGGTGGCGGCGGCGCCCGAGGCGGACGCCCCGGGCTCGGTCGTCGTCCTCGGCCCGGATGCGTTCGGCCTCGCCGAAGTACTGGCCAAGTCCGGTACCAATGTGCAGACATACGCCGATCCGGCGGCGCTGACGGCCGGTGAACCCCCGGTACCGGCCACTGTTCTGCTGAGCATCGCCAGTACGGGCGAGAGCGATGTCGTGGAGTCGGTGCACACACTCACGGCTCAGGTCCTGGCTCTGGTGCAGGGCTGGTTGGCCGAGGAGCGGTTCGCCGGCTCGCGGCTGGTGTTCGTCACCCGCGGCGCTGTGGCCGTGGACGGCGGCACGGTGGCCGACCTGGCGGCGGCCTCCGTATGGGGCCTGGTGCGGACGGCACAGACGGAGAACCCCGGCAGCTTCGGACTGCTGGACCTCGCCACCGGCGCTCCGTCCCCGTCCGCGCTGCGAAAGGCACTCGGCAGCGACGAACCGCAACTGATCATCAGCGACGACATCGTCCGCGCTGGACGACTCACCCGCGTGTCCCTCCCCAGTGACGAGAGTCAGGACGGGAACGAGGCCTCTGTGGTGGGGTTCGGTGAGGGTACGGTCCTGGTTACTGGTGGTACGGGTGGGTTGGGTGCGGTTGTGGCCCGGCATTTGGTGGTG
>NZ_JACHEM010000052.1 GCF_014207445.1 Streptomyces candidus
AGGATCATGGAAGTTCAGGAAAAAGCCTGGTCAGAGACCCCTTTCCGCTATGCGATCCGGTCCAATGCTGGTAGTATTGAGCTTGTTGGAAGGGGGTGGCACCCCGGACAACGGGAACCACTCGAAACCACACCGGAGGCAAACACCATGACCACCACTCAGCGCAGGGAATGGACCGAGGGTGACCGTGTCCAGGTGTCGAGCGAATACGCGATCAACACAAATGGCTGGGCCGGGACCGTTCGCAAGGGCACTACTGGGGACTGGGGTTGGATCGTAGGGGTCGAGCTGGATCGCCTTCATGGCTACATCTCCTGGCGCACCCCGGACGAGTTGATCCCGGAGCCGTCCGACGTCGGCGCGTAAGCCCGAAGGGGTGACCTAGAGGTAACCCCTTCGCATTCCGCCGGGGCGGCGGATGGCACTGCCGCCCCGGCCACTCGAAACCCACCGCAACGAAAGGGCTGGCCATCATGGACCTGCTGACTATCGACCCCCGCGACACCGTCACCTACCGCGACCGGAAGTACCCGATGCCGCAGGGGCTGGCCCCCTACGGGCGGAGCGCCACCGGGGCGGAAGTGGTGGCCGCCACCATCGTGGCGCGGCTGGGTCTGAGCGGGCACCGGGTCGAGGACTCTCGATACATCGAGGAGGAGGCCGGTTCCGCCCGGTGGCCGAGGATCTTGGATGCTCAGGGGTCGCGGGCCATGCGCATCGAGTGCACTGCCGACGGCCGAGCCGTGGCGTGGCGATACGACCGTTTCGCGGTCAGCCTCAACGAGGCGTGGGCGGTCACCGTCGACGGCCGGTCGTTGCCGGTCGATCTCAGTAGCTACTTCCGAGCGCATGAGACCTACGCCCGGCTTGCCTGGATCGCGCACCGTGAGATTCGGGGATGGTGAATCAAGAAAACCCTGGTCAGGCCCCCTTTGTACTTCCGAATCCGGCTCAATACTGGTAGTATTGAGCTTGTTGGAAGGGGTTGGCACCCCGTCCGGCGTCACCACTCGAAACCCACCGAGGAGCACCCAATGCGCGCACTCATCGAGACCTTCCGGACCATCCGCGCCCGCCACCGCGCGGCCCGCCGGGCGGGGCTGCGGTCGTACACCGTGGTTCTGGACTGGGTGATCAAGGAGTACTCCGATCACGACTACGCGCCCGAGATCGTCACCGTCCGTGCCTCCTCCCCGCTGGCCGCCGAGATGAACGCGCTGCTCGACACCGCGAGGGGTCACGCCAAGCGCACCGGCCAGTTCGAGGGGCTGGAGGGTCGCGCGCTCCTGCTCGCCGCCAGCAACCACCTGACGGTCGTCGCCACCTTCGACGGCGCGCACAGCCCCGTTCACTCCGACCACTTCTGATCCGCCCGGCCGGGGCGGCGGATGGCACCGCCGCCCCGGCCCCACTCGAAACCCGTACGCACGAAGAGAGGCACCCCGTGAGCACCATGACCGGCACCGTCTACACCCGCACTCAGGCGATCAAGGACCGCGCGCTGATCGAGGCCGACCCCGGCATTGCCGCCGAGGCCGAGTTCCCGGCCCCGGTGGCCATGACCGAGGCCGTCTACGCGGACTGCGTTGCCGTGCCCGAGGCGTATGCGTGGGACACCGGAATCCGGCTGGACGAGGCCGAGCGGCAGTGGGACCTGCTGAGCACCGCATCCCGTGCGATCAGGGCGGCCGCAGGCTCCGGGCGTCCGGCCCGGCTGGCGTTTACCTCTTACCGGGTCCCGGTCGACGGCCGCACCCGTGACCCGCAGCGCGTGACGCTGGTGGCCGAGGCGTCGCCCGGTGACAACGGCGAGCGCGTGATCACGATCATGCGCCCCAGCGAGCACCTGCCGCAGTGAAGCCCCGGCCGGGGCGGCGGATGGCGCCGCCGCCCCGGCCCCACTCGAAACCCCGTACCGATCACCGAATGGAGGCCCGTAACGCCCGGCCCGGACGGTTCTCCCGTCCGGGCCGGGCATCCGGGCCCCGGCGCGGGGGCGCGACGGCTGCCCGCCGGTGCCTCCGCTCCTGCGCCGGCCGAGGGAGCGCGCCATCCCGGGCGACGGCCGCACCGTTTCGGCGACGGCGGCTGCGCCTGCCGACTGGGTGCCCCGCTCCGCAGGCGGGCCGTCGTTCAATGCTGGCCCCGCCGTGGCGGACGACCCCAAGCGGCTGGCAAGCGGGAGCGTGGACTGGATACCTCTAAAAGACCATGGAAGTCCTGAAAAAGCCTGGTCAGACCCCTTCCCCTGCTAGATAATCCGGCTAAACCCTGGTAGTATTGAGCTTGTTGGAAGGGGGTGGCACCCCGCCGACACCACCACTCGAAACCCGTACGACGAAAGGCATGAACGTGACCGTGACGCAGGCCGAGCAGACAGAACAGACCCCCGAGAACGAGACGGCAGAACCGGCGATCTTCGGCCGTCTGGTGGCGATCGACCCGCTCGACTTCGACCCCGACGGCGGGACGGAGAAGCTGGTCATCGTCGACCCGTACAACCACCGCAAGAAGCGCGAGGAGGGTGATACCACCGAGCCCGACGCGGCCCTTATCGCCAGCGTCGAGGAGGTCGGCGTTCAGCAGGCGATCATCCTGCGCCCCCAGGAGGGCGAGCGGGACGGACAGCTCGGCATCGTGATCGGCCAGCGCCGCAGCCTGGCCGCGTACCGGGTCGCCAGCGCGGCCGCGCAGGAAGGCCGCGAGTACCGGAAGATCCCGGCGATCATCCGCGACGATCTGCGCGGCGTCGATGACGAGGCGCTGACCGTCTCGATGGTGGAGAACCTGCACCGTCGCCAGGCGAGCGCGCAGGACGACGTGGACGCCGCCGAGCAGCTCGCCCTTCTGGTCAAGGCCAAGAAGGTGCCCAAGGCCCGGAAGCGCAGCCTGGCCGCCGCCATCGGCCGCACCGAGGAGGAGCTGGACGCAGCCCACAAGGTCGCGCAGATGGACGCGGAGACCCTCGAAGACCTCCGGGACGAGGAGATCGAATTCGACTGGGTCGAGCTGGGCGACTACGACGAGGTCAAGGACGTGTCCAACGCTCAGGTCACGCTCATGCGGGCCAAGGCCAAGGACGAGCAGGAGGGCAACACCAAGCGGGGCGCGTGGAAAACCGCCATGCAGGAACTGCGCGCCAAAAAGGCGCGGACCGAGCGGATCGAGACCCTGAAGGCCGAACTGGCCGAGAAGAAGGCCACCACCGTCCACTGGGTGTGGAACTGGTCCTACAGCGCCGCCCGGCCACTGGAGGAGCTGGTCAGTGCGATCGGAAACCCGATGAGCGAGCAGGGGCACAGCGAGACCTGCGAGGGGCACGCCGCCACGATCGACCCCGACGCGGCCGAGGTGGTGTGGCTGTGCGTCGACTGGAAGAAGCACGGCCACCGGATCGCCGGGGCCGCCCAGGGCGACGACAGCGACGACGAGCCCGACGAGGAGGAGGCCGCCAAGGCCGAGGCCGTGCGCGAGGAGCGCCGCCGCGTGAAGGTGAACAACCTCGCGTGGAGGACGGCCCGAGCGGGCCGGGAGGCCCACATCGCGGACATGTGCAAGGACAAGGGCGAGGCCCCGGCCGACGTCAAGGACCTGATCATGCGGACGCTCCTCGTCAGTGATGGGCACTACGTCCACTACGTCGGGAGCCAGGAGCACGGGGCGATGCTGGCGAAGTTCCTGGGGGACGAGCGGCTCACCCGTCACCCGAAGGACGTGATCAGCTCGCTGATCAAGAAGACCGCGAGCAGGCGGTATTGGTGGGTTCTGTTCGCGCACGTGGCGGGCTACTTCGAGGCCGAGCACATGAAGGACGACGCATGGCGCGGGGAGCCCCACTACCACCACGGCCCCTCGGTGCGCGGCCGGATCAGGCCCGCGACCGCCGAGTGGATCAGCTTCCTGAAGCACCACGGGTACGGCGTGACGGAGGTCGAGGCGGAGACGGTGGCCACCGCCGAGCAGGAAGCCGAGGCCGAGGCCGAGCGCAGGGCCGAGCAGGAGCGGCAGCGCGAGGAGCGGGAAGCGGCCAGGGCCGCCGCCAAGGAGGCAGAGGAGGACGAGGACGACGACGAGGACGAGGAAGGTGACGAGTCCGGCTCAGGGGCCGAGTTCGACGACACCAGCGAGGACGAGGACGAGCCGGAAGGGGACGAGGACGGGTCCGCCGAGGGCGACCAGGAGGAAGCCGACGAGGAGTAACAGCGACACCAGGCAGGACCGTTGACGGTCCTGCCCCGGCCGGGGCGGCGGGTGGCACCCCCCCCCCCGCCCCACACGAAACCCCCTACCGATAACCGAAATGAGGCCCCTAACGCCCCGCCCGGACGGTTCTCCCGGCCGGGCCG
>NZ_JACHEM010000053.1 GCF_014207445.1 Streptomyces candidus
GAGGCCCTGCCTTCATGCGCGTACCGCTGAAAGATCACCCGACCAGGAACCCTGTTCGATCCACACGTCCCACAACCGGTACGACAACGGCTACTCAAGCACCCGGCCCGCCCCAGCCCGACATCAGTGCATTCACTTGACGCTCACACAGTGAAAAACGCATGACGCACATCACCTAGCCAGCGACGACAGCGCGAAGAGCACGGGCGGGAGCGGCGAGGGCTCCCGGGATACCAGTGCCCCCGCCAAGGCGTTGCTGGAGTTCTTCACGCCGCGCGACCCGGCCGCCCTTGTGGCATTCATCAACCTGCGCGTCCTCAATCCGGAGCATGAGCACTGGCGCGGGGTGGAGGCGGCCGTCATCTATGCCCGTGAGCACGGCGACTTGAAGGTGCCCTTCACGTTCCGCGTGCCTGCCGTCGACGAGGAGGCGGAGGCCACGGGGTGGCCGGCCTCCCTCGCCGCCTGCAGAGTCGTGACTGCCGCGGCAGCCGGGACGGGCGGTCCAGGAGCAGTAGCTCGCGGCGGTGGACAAGGGTGGCCCACCCATGGTCTTGGCCGGTGAGAGTGGGCACCGGCACACCGCGTCGTCCGTTGCGGTTCCAGGGCGCCGTCGCTTCCGTCGTGGTCTTGGTCACCGGTTGTGTGTTTCGGTGGGGGCGGGGGCCGTTGGGGGTGCTGCCCGGCCGGGTGTCGGCGGTGACCACCAGTTTGCCCGGCCGGCCAGTTGCATGAACGCCGGGACCAGGACGCCCCGTACGACGGTGGCGTCGATGAGGACGATGGCCGCCATCGTCGCGCCCAGTACCACCAGTAGGCTGACCTGGGAGAGGACCAGCGCGCCCATGCTCACAGCGACCACCAGGGCCGCAGCGCTGAACAGCCGCCCCGTGTGTTCGATACCGAAGACGATGGCCGCCGTGTTCTGCCCGGTGCGCCGCCACTCCTCCGCCATGCGGGAGACGAGGAAGACCTCGTAATCCACGCACAGCCCGAAAGCCAGCGCGGCAGCGAGCAGCGGCATCGTGATCTCCAGCGTGCTCGCGCCTCCCGTGGCGGGCGGTCCGAGGAGCTGGAAGTGCTGGAAGAGCAGGACCATCAGGCCGAGGGCGGCGCCGATGCTGAGCGCGCCCAGGACCCCGGCCTTGAGCGCCACCAGCAGGCTCCTGGTGAACAGCAGCAGCATGATGAACACACCGCACAAGGTGAGCCCCGTCCACCAGGGCAGCGCGTCGGTGACGGCCCGCCGGGTGTCGACGAGGTGGACTGCCGCCCCGGTCACCATCGCCGGGCCCGGGGCCGGGGTGGCACGTACGGCGTCGACCAGGGCGCCGGTCTCTGCGGACTGGACTGGGTCCGCGCCGAAGACCGCGACCAGCGTGCCGGGACGGAGGGCCATCTCCGTTCGTCGTTCGGCAATCTGACGCCCCCCGGCGTACTCCCCGGCCGTTGTGCTCACCCGCGCCGCGCCGGGCAGCGCGGCCAGCGTGCGGGCATACGCGTCGAGTTCGGCGGCCCGGGACGCCGCGTCCGTCCGGGGCAGCACCACGGTCAGCTGCCGTTCCGGTGCGAAGGGGAAGTCGGCGCGGATGGCCGCGGCCGCCGTCCGCGCCTCGGCGGTGGGTGGGAGGATGGACTCGTCGGTCAGCGTGGGCCGCAGCCCCGCAACGGGAAGGGCCAGGCCGAGCAGGAGGGCGGCCCCGGCCGTTCCCCACAACCAGGGCCGTGCGGTGACGGCGACGGCGACCCCTCTCCAGGTCGGGCTGACCGAAAGATCGCCGGAGCCGCGCCTCCAGGGCCAGCGGCGCGGCGGGCGCGTGCCATCGAGTCGGCCACCCAACGCGGCGACCAGGGCGGGAAGGAGGAACAGGGTCCCCACTGCGCAGAACGCGACGACGACCAGTGAGGCGAACGCCAGGGAACGGATCAGCCCCAGCGGAAAGACGAGGAGGCCCGCCATACACCAGGCCATGGTCAAGGCACAGAAGACGACAGCCCGGCCGGTGGTGGACATCGCCCGCCCCACAGCCTGTTCGGCGTCCAGCCCCCGGGCTCGTTCCTCTCGGTAGCGGGCCAAGGTGAACAGGGCGTAATCGACGGCGAGACCGAAGCCGAGGGCGCAGCTGAGGTTCACGGCGAAGACCGAGATCGGCAGCAGCCGGGTCACGACTGCGAGCAGGGCCAGGGCGCCCGATGCCGCGGTCACACCGATCGCGGCGGGGACGATGGTGGCGCTGAACGAGCCGAAGGCCAGTGCCAGGACGAGAAACGTCACGGGCAGGACGAACAGCTCCGAGCGGAGCAAGTCGCGCTCCGCCTGCTCGGTTGCGGTCACGTTGACCCAGGCGGGCCCGCTCACCGCCAGGTCGAGACCGGGGGCTGCGGCCCGCAGTGACGGCACCAGGGACCGCGCGGTGCGGGCGGCCTGCGACTCGTCGCCCTCCAGATCGACACGCAGCAGGGCGCCCCGGCCGTCGGATGACCGGAGCGGGTCCCTCCCCGTGTTCCAGTACGACAGTGCGGCGCCGACCCCCGGCGTCGCGGCGGCCAGTTCGGTCAGCCGTCGTCCCTCCGCGGCCACGTCGGGCGAGTCGACCGGTCGGCCGGAACGCAGATACAGGACCAGGTCGGGCGTCCCGGCGCCGAAGTGACGCGCCGCGCTCTCGGCCCGTTGCGCGGCGGTGCCGTCCGCGGTGTAGCCGCCGTTGGACCACTCGCCCCCTACGCCCAGCCCCAGACCCGCCAGCAGGACGACCAGCCCAGCTACGGCACCGAGCACGGCACGGCAGTGCCGGAACGACCAGCGCGCCACCTGGCCGAGCAGCGGCATCCCGCTGCCCTTGCCCCGGGAGTGGCTGCGGTCGTGATCCCCCAGACCTTGGACCTTCCCGAGGGCGGCTTCGCCGGCCCCCGGCCCGGATGCGGACGCGGCGAAGGGCGCTGACAGGTCGGACGGGGATGACGGGTCGGGCATGGGCCGGGGTGTCCCTTCGGTCGGCGGTGCTCCTCGCTGCGCCCGCGATCGGCGGGCGGGTATGTATACGGAGCGGGAACCGTTACGTGATCGGGTCCGTGGCCGGCCCGGGTGTGCCCACCCGGGAGCAGATGCGTGCCGTCGGCGGACCGGTCGTGAACGTGGAGGGGCAAGACTCGGTATGGGGTAGCGTGCCGTGTCGATCCCGGCGGGCCAGGACCGTGCACACGCTTCCCCATCAGGGCGCTCCGACCGGACAGGACACGCCGTAGGGCGTCGGAGAGGCCTTGCGTCGGGTGGGCGGTGCAGCCCTCGTTTACCTGTTGCTCTCGCGCACGCCCTTTTGGTCGATCCGCGCGAGATGTCGGACGTGGCGCGCCGCGAGGGAGCGTGCACGTGCGGACGGCCTGACGATGCGCCGGGGCGCTGCACCGTGTCGGGCCCCGGTCGATACTTCGCACCCTCCACGAGTGCGCGGAAGCCATCGACTCAGACGTAGGCACCGAGGACTTCCGGCGTCTTTCGGAGTTCAGCGCGAACCCGTCCTCGGCGAAGGAGTCAATCGGACGACCCCCTCGTCCGGTTCGGCTTTAGCGGGGCGCGTCTGCGAGTTCCCGCACTGCTGTTTCCCAGTGCTCGCCCAGTCGTGGCATCCCCGCGAGGGAGCTGTCGTGCACGACGGTCAGGCGGGCGTAGGAGTCATAGCCGGTCAGGGCGGTGTAGCAGCGGAGTCCGTCCGCAGGTGCGCTGAACATCTGGGCTTGTGTTGCCGGGAGTCCGAAGAGGGCCAGAGCGGGACCGCAGTCCAAATTGGAGGCCAGCAGGCCGACAGGGCCCGCGCCCGCCACCCGCTGGGTGAGCCTTGCGCCTGCCCCGCGGGGGAGGGCGTCCAGTACGAAGCGTGCGGACCCCCGGTAGTCGATCGCGCGCAGCCGGCGGGTTGAGGTTCCCCCGTTGTTCGGGAGGTGCTGATCAGCTGGTCAGGGCGGGTTGACGGGTGTTCAGATTCGCTTGTTCGGTCGTCGCCTGGTCGGCG
>NZ_JACHEM010000054.1 GCF_014207445.1 Streptomyces candidus
GCGGTCAACCCGGAGCGTGCCTTCCGAGAGCTGGGCTTCGACTCGCTCACGGCGGTCGAACTGCGCAACCGGCTCAACACCGTGACCGGGCTGCGTCTCCCGGCCACGATGGCCTTCGACTACCCGACCGTTCAGACACTCGTTGACCATCTGCTCGACGAGCTGCTGGGATCGGACGCGACGGTTGTTGCACCGGTCGCGACGCGCACGGCTTCGGTGGCCGACGACCCGATCGTGGTCGTGGGCATGAGCTGCCGGTACCCGGGCGGGGTGACCTCGCCCGAGGACCTGTGGCGACTGGTCACGGAGGGGGCGGATGCTGTTTCCGGCTTCCCGACCAATCGTGGCTGGGACGTCGAAGGTCTCTACAACCCCGACCCCGACCACATGGGTACCTCGTACACGCGCCAAGGCGGGTTCCTGCACACGGCAGATGAGTTCGACCCGGCGTTCTTCGGGATGAGCCCGCGCGAGGCGCTGGCGACCGACTCCCAGCAGCGGCTGCTGCTCGAAGCGTCGTGGGAGGCGATCGAGCGTTCCGGGATCGACCCGGTCTCGCTCAAGGGCAGCGCCACCGGCGTGTTCGCAGGTGTCATGTACAGCGACTACACCTCTCTGCTGGGCGGCCCGGAGTTCGAGGGCTTCCAGGGAGGCGGAAGTACGAGTCTGGCGTCGGGCCGGGTCTCGTACACCCTGGGTCTTGAGGGTCCGGCGGTGACGGTGGACACGGCGTGTTCGTCGTCGCTGGTGGCCATGCACTGGGCGATGCAGGCGCTGCGCAGCGGAGAGTGCTCGCTGGCCCTGGCCGGTGGCGTGACGGTGATGTCGACCCCGACGGTGTTCGTCGACTTCTCCCGGCAGCGCGGCCTCGCGCCCGACGGCCGGTGCAAGGCGTTCTCCGAGTCGGCCGACGGTGTCGGCTGGTCGGAGGGCGTCGGCATGCTGGTGCTGGAGCGGCAGTCCGACGCGGTGCGCAACGGTCACGAGATCCTGGCCGTGGTGCGCGGCTCGGCCGTCAACCAGGACGGTGCGTCCAACGGCCTGACGGCTCCCAACGGCCCCTCGCAGCAGCGCGTGATCCGCCAGGCGCTTGCCAGCGGCGGGCTGTCGATGGACGACGTGGATGTGGTCGAGGCGCACGGCACCGGTACGTCGCTGGGTGACCCGATCGAGGCGCAGGCGTTGTTGGCGACGTACGGGCGGGACCGTGACGAGGGCCGGCCGTTGCTGCTGGGCTCGGTGAAGTCCAACATCGGCCACACCCAGGCCGCCGCCGGTGTCGCCGGCGTCATCAAGATGATCATGGCGATGCGGCACGGTGTGCTCCCGCAGACGCTGCACGTGGACGCCCCGTCCTCGCACGTGGACTGGTCCGCGGGCGCCGTGGAGCTGCTGACCGAGTCGACGCCGTGGCCCGAGACCGGTCGTGTCCGACGCGCGGCGGTGTCGTCCTTCGGGATCAGTGGTACGAACGCGCACGTGATCCTGGAGCAGCCGGCGCACGTCATCCAGGGAACGGTGGTGACGGGGGCCGAGGCTCCCGTGGTGGAGCTGGGTGCGGTGCCGTGGGTGCTGTCCGGCAAGACGCCGGAGGCGCTGCGCGGCCAGGCCGCCAGGCTGCTGGCTTCGATCGAGGAGCGGCCGGAACTGCGGCCGGTGGATGTCGGTTACTCGCTGGCCACGGGCCGCTCGAAGTTCGAGCACCGTGCGGTGGTGCTGGCGGGTGAGTCCGCTGATGCGGTGCGCGCGCTGACTGCTCTTGCGTCCGGTGCTGGGGATGCCTCGGTGGTGTCGGGTGCGGTGGTCGGTGGCAGGTCGGCGATGTTGTTCTCGGGTCAGGGTTCGCAGCGGTTGGGGATGGGCCGGGAGTTGTACGGCCGGTTCCCGGTGTTCGCGGAGGCTCTGGATTCCGTACTGGCTGTACTGGATCCGCTGCTGGAGCGCCCGCTGCGCGAGGTGATGTGGGGCGAGGACGCCGATCTGCTGAATGAGACGGGCTTTACTCAGCCGGCGTTGTTCGCCATCGAGGTGGCGCTGTTCCGGCTGGTGGAGTCGTGGGGTGTCAAGCCCGACTTCGTAGCGGGGCATTCGATCGGTGAGATTGCTGCCGCGCATGTGGCGGGGGTGTTCTCGCTGGAGGACGCGGCCCGGCTGGTGGCGGCGCGAGCACAACTGATGCAGGCACTGCCCACCGGTGGCGCGATGGTGGCGGTGCAGGCGACGGAGGACGAGGTCCTGCCGCTGCTGGTCGAGGGTGTGTCGATCGCGGCGGTCAACGGCCCCGCTTCCGTGGTGATCTCCGGTGACGAGCAGGCGGCGGTGAAGGTCGCGGCCCAACTGGCCGAGCTGGGGCGAAAGACGACGCGACTGCGTGTCTCGCACGCCTTCCACTCGCCGTTGATGGACCCGATGCTGGAGGAGTTCCGCACGGTCGCGGAGAGCCTGGCGTACGAGGCTCCGCGCATCGCGGTGATCTCCCACCTGACCGGGGCCACGGCGAGCGCCGAAGAACTGTGCTCGGCCGAGTACTGGGTACGCCACGTCCGTGAGGCCGTGCGCTTCGCCGACGGCACCCGGACTCTCGCCGAACAGGACGTGACCACGTTCCTGGAACTGGGCCCGGACGGCGTGCTCTCCGCCATGGCCCAGGAATCCGCATCCGAGGGCGCAACGCTCGTACCAATGCTCCGTAAGAACCGGGACGAGGAGCTGTCGGCTGTCGCGGCGTTGTCCCAACTGCACGTGTGTGGCGCGGTGGTGGACTGGGCGCGGTTCTTCGAGGGCACCGGGGCGTCGCGGGTGGATGTTCCGACGTACGCCTTCGAGCACCAGTCGTTCTGGCCTCGGAGCCTGCGCGGCGGTGCTGATGACGCGGCGGCGGTCGGGCTGGTGTCGGCCGGTCACCCCCTGCTCAACGGTGTAGTGGAGCTGGCCGAAGCCGAGGGCGTGCTGTTCACCAGCCGCTTGGCGATCCAGTCGCATCCGTGGTTGGCCGACCATGCCGTGAGGGGCCGGGTCCTCGTGCCGGGCACGGCGTTGCTGGAGCTAGCGGTCCGAGCGGGCGACGAGGTCGGCTGCGACAGGGTCGACGAACTGACCCTGGCAGCGCCGCTCGCCCTCCCGGAGCGCGGCGCGGTTCAGGTGCAGGTCGCGATCGGCACTCCCGATGAGTCGGGCCGGCGTTCCGTGGGAATCCACTCTCGACCGGAGGGCGCGGACTCGCCCTGGACGCAGCATGCCTCGGGTGTGCTGGCAGTCGGAGGCCGGGCATCCGTTGACGACTTTGATGCGGCGGTGTGGCCGCCTGCGGGCGCCGTGGCGCTGGATATTGAGGGCTGCTACGAGCGCTTTGCCGAGCTGGGCTTTGCTTACGGCCCGGTGTTCCAGGGCCTGCGGGCCGCCTGGACGCGGGACGGCGAGGTCTTCGCCGAGGTGAGCCTGCCGGAGAGTGCGCAGGGTGATGCGGCCGCGTTCGGCCTGCATCCTGCCCTGCTGGACTCTGTGTTGCATGCGGGGTGGTTCTTGGACTCGTCGGGTGAGGGTGCTGGTGTGCCGTTCTCGTGGAGTGGAGTGTCGCTGCTGGCATCGGGTGCCTCTGCGGTCCGGGTGAGGCTGGTGCGTGAGGCTGATGGCGCGTTGT
>NZ_JACHEM010000055.1 GCF_014207445.1 Streptomyces candidus
TTCCTTTCCACCAAGGGCGGTCCAGCGCGCCCCTGGCGCTGGCGGGGGTCCGCGGGGCAGAGCCCCCGGCTACCGGGCCAAAGGCCCGGTGCACCCACCACGAAGCCGCGCACCAGCCAGTCCCCCAACAGCGCGGCCGGCGCCCACACAGCGGATGGGCGACAGGCCCTCGCGGCTCCTGCGCCCTCGACTACCTGTCGGCGCTCTCGCCGCACGGGGACGGCGGCCCGGACATGCCTCCGGCCCGGAACGGTGGTTCGTTCCGGGCCGGAGTGCTTGTCAGGTGACGGTGAACAGCTCGTCCTGTAGGGGCTGTTCGGTTGGATGGCGCTTGGAGTTGATGTGCTGGTCCTGGTGGGCGATGTGCTCGGCCAGGGTCCAGTCCACCCATCGCCATTCCGGGAGCAGGGGCCGGGGCCGCGCCCCGGTCGCCTGCCGCATGGTGGTGACTCCTGCGGCACGGGCGGCCGCGCGTCCGGCGTCGGTGAGGATCAGCTTCTCGGGCCGTACGCGGTGGACCGTGGTGTCGTCCATCCATACCTCGCAGTACGGCGTGCCGAGTGCGGTGATCATGGCGAGCTGGTGAATGTCACCCCATCCGGGGTGGAGTCCGCCGGGGCTGACCCATACCCAGGTGCCGGGTCGGATGTCGCCGGGGCCCATCGGGGTGTGGTTGTACGGCGGGCGCTGGCGTCTGCGGCGGCTGGGCTTCTTCGGGTAGTAGTGGCTGGGCGGGTAGGTGGGGTTCGCACTGCGCTGCTGGTGCAGCTCTTCGGCCAGCGCGTTCAGGACGTCCTTGCGGGTGTAGCAGATCGGGCCGACGTGCCAGCGTCGGGGACCGTTCCGCTCCCACTGGGTCGTCGCGCCGCACGTACTGCACTGCCCGGCCCGGAGGTATGGCTGGGCGGGCGGGCACGGCCACGGCGTGACGCATGTCCGGCAGAGCCAGACGGGACCGGCTGAGTTGGGCAGGTGCTGGCAAGGGAGATAGATGGGGCGCGTCAGAAGGCTTTCGTCCCGCGTGACGGAAGTTGCCTCGTGCTGGTCGGGCGGGGGCATCGGGCAGGGCTCTCCTGGGTGAGTCAGGGGCCGGGGCGGCGGGGTACGGCCGCCCCGGCCGGGGCCGTTCTACGGCGTGGGCGCGGTGGCGGCCTCTGCCGCGTCCAGGGCCTGCTCGGCCAGCTCGTACGCCGTTGTCAGGGGCTGCGGGTCCATGTCCTCGGCCTGGCCCTCGGGTGCGGTCTTCCGGGCGCGGTTGAGCGCGCGGACTGCCTGCATGGCGACGTGGTAGCCGACTTCGTTCTGCCCCTGGGCGTAGCAGGCGAACAACAGCAGCTCCACCTCCACCGTGTTGACGTGCTTGAGTACCGGACCTTCCGCACGCCGGGCGGCGGCGAGCGCCTGGCGGCCGCTGGTGACGCTGAACTGCGCGATGCCGGACAGCGGGGCCTCCTCGGCTGCGGCCTGCGCCGGGACGGGCAGGGCGCGAGCGTCGAGGGCGGCGGCGGCGGCGTGGAGGTTCGTGATCGCGGTGCGGCGGAGGAACGCAGGACGGGCGAGGTGTCGGGCCGCCGTGGCGTAGCGGTCGGCCAGGGCGGCCCACGCGCGCGCCTGGGCCGGCTGGTCGCGCTCGGCGGCCAGGGCGGCCTCGTCGGCCGTGATGCGGGCGCGCTGGTGGCAGAGGGCCGACTGGGACCGGAGCCAGCAGCGATTGGGAGCGCCGCGCTGGTCGAGCTCGGCGGCTTGGGCGGCCGCGCGGTACGTCTGCGCGGCCTGCTGGGCGCGGAGCAGGGGGCGGCCGAAGGTCTCGGTGAACATCCGGCCGTCGTGTCCGGCGACCAGGCGGTCACGGCGGGAGCGGGCGGCGATGGCGTTGCCGCCCAGGTTGGGCAGGTCGGCGGGGAAGGTCATGGTCGTGCTTCTCCTTGTGTCGGGTTTCGAGGGGTGCAGGGGCGGCGGTGCCATCCGCCGCCCCTGCGGGTGGGGCGGTTGGGCTACTCGCTGGGGCGGTTCTGAGGCGGGAGGGTTCCGTCGCCGTGGTCGCCGTGACGCGGCGCGGCGTCGGCGTCTTCGTACCGCGCGCCGAGTTCGGTGGGGAGGTACGACCAGCCGGTGGCCGGGACCTTGTACCGGACGACCGCGACCCGGCCGGGTCGCGGGGTGTCGTCGCCCTCGTCGTGGCGGACGGTGGGGCCGACGTAGGTGACCTCCCCGTGTCCATGGGGCTCGGGGATCGTGTCGCCGGGCTTGATCTCTTCGCCGCTGGTCAGGCTGACGAGTCGGACGCCGGTCTGCTGGCGGGGGAAGGCGGGGATGGCTCGGCTGTTGAAGTCGTCGTGCTGCATGGGGGCGCTGCTCCTCGCGTGGGGGGTGGGGGTTTCGAGGGGCCGGGGCGGCGGTGCCATCCGCCGCCCCGGCCGGGTGGGGCGGGTTGTGTCAGCTGCGGTCGCAGGCGATTACGAGCAGGCCCGGCCAGGTATAGCCGGTCTCAATGGAGGTGAACTCGCGCTCTTCGACGGTGAGCGAGCGGTGGAGGGCGAAGTCGTCGCCGCAGACGTCGCAGCTGAACCGGCCGAAGTAGGGGCCTGCGGCGCTGCGCTTGTCGATCTCGGGTTCTTCGATGGTGCGGGTCACTGCGGCGCTGCTCTCGACGCCTGTGGGGGTGGTGGTCACGGTGGGTTTTCTCCTTACCTGGTGGGGGCGGGTTCGAGTGGGGCCGGGGCGGCGGTGCCATCCGCCGCCCCGGCCGGGGCGGGCTACTTGAGCGACCGGGCGAGCGCGGTCCGCAGCGGGCCGGTGTCGGCGCAGACTGCGCGCATCGGCGCGGCGAGTGCCGATCCGAACGCGGTGGCGTGCAGTTCCTGACCGGCGCGTCCGGTCTCGCTCGCCTTGACGTATCCGTGCCAGTACGCCGCGAGGACGCTGTCGCTGAGCCCGTCCAGTTCCTCCAGCGGGGCCTTGTCCTCGTCGGCGGCGGTGGCCATGAGGTGATCTCGCAGACCGGCCAGTGCGGCCGCAGGGAATTCCAAGGTGGTGGTCATCGCGTCCTCTTCCGTACGGGTTTCGAGTGATGCCGGTCGGGGTGCCAACCCCTTCCAACAAGAACAACAATACCAGCTTTGGAGAGAATCGTGGGGGTTGCGGGGGTGCGTTTCTGAACTTTTTTCGCCCCTGGCCCTGGAACCGCTACCCTGGTGTTCTCTCGTTCCGCGTGGAAGTAGCGCCCCTTCGGGGTTGACGCCACCACGCGCGGTGCGGGTTTCGAGAAGACCGGCGACCGCGCCAGCCTGCCGCGCACTTGTGTGTGGGGGGTCCTGCCTTATGGCAGGGCGGTCGCCGGTCGCTTTTCCGGCTACGGCGTGGCTGCGGCCACGTAGGCCGTGACGACCCGGACGAGATTGGCGGTGTCCGCCGCGCAGTCGGTGTCCGTTGACCGGTAGACCTGTTTCGAGTGGGGCCGGGGCGGGGGGGCCCACCGCCGCCCCGGCCGGGGCCGGTCAGAACTCGGTGTCGATCCAGACCACCCCGTACGGGGTCGTGCGC
>NZ_JACHEM010000056.1 GCF_014207445.1 Streptomyces candidus
TCGGCGACGAGTTGGGTTTCCCAGCGGGTGCCGGGGCGGCCGGCGTGCTCGCCGCGCGGGGTGGCCGACGGGCCGGTCACGACGCGGCCTCCCCGCCATGGCACGGGCAGGTGCAGCGGGCCGCGCAGAACTTGCACTGCCCCGGACGCTTGGCACCCTGCTGGCCGGTCATGCCCTGGCAGTACGCGTGCTCACCGTGCAGGCAGCCTGTCGACAGGTACAGGTGCTCCGTCGCGGAAGCAGCTGCCCCGTCCGCGTCCGGGTCGACCTCGGGGTGTGTGAACCTGACGGGTTTGCCGAGACTGCGCGCGTATTCGATCTCCGCCTGGGTCGAGTCCCCGACGTAATCCCCCACCACGACGACCTCATCCGCCAGCCGGATCTTCGCCCGGTGCAGCTCGTCGAGGCGCCGTTTGCCGCGTTCGGCGTGCACCGGGTCCGCCCACAGCGGATGCGGCTGCTTCATGTCGCAGTCCGGCTTGATGACGATGTGGCTGGCCCAGGTGAGCAGTCGGGCCTCGTCGAGCATTTCGTCCATGAACCGGGTGGAGCCGCAGATCACGACGATCAGCGGGAGGTCCAGCGCGCGCTTGGCGGCGATGAGCGCCTCTTCGGGGATGGGCATCTGGTTGTCGGTCATCAGCGGTTCTCCTGTCGTGCTGCGTGTCGGCCGATGTGGGTGCGGGGCTGGCGGAGGTCGGCGAGGAGTTCCTCGCGGTGCCGGGTCTGCTCGTCGCAGGTCCAGCGGCGGATCTCGCCGCGGGGTCCGCGGTGGGGTCGGGCGCCGCCGAAGGTGCCGTCGGGGACGGTCTCGGCGAGGACGGGATCGACGAGGAGCTTCATGGCGTCGTCTCCGGGCCGTTGACGCAGCACGGGCAGTGGTCGGGTACTTCGTTGATCTGCCAGCCCTGCGCTTCGGCTGCGATGTACGCGTCGTCGATGGTTCGGGCGTCGATGACGATCTGCGAGGGGCATCCCCCGTGGGGGCTCATCCGGTCGCACGTGATCGTGAAGCGCACGCTCATGCCGCAGTCCTTTCGGCTTCGGTGTACCGCTCGGCGTGCACGGCCCCGTCGGCGAGGGCCATGCCGTCGAGGTGGCAGGGGACGGTCGGGGTGACCTGGCAGCGGGCACAGCAGGCGACGGTGCGTGCCCATGCGTACCTGCGGGCCGGGTGGGGGTCGGTGAGGATGCGCCGGCCGCTGATCGTGGTGCAGGGCTTGTGTTCGTGGGCCCCGCAGTGGGGGCAGGCGACGGAGCGGGCGGGGTGGGCCTTGGCGCGCATGAAGTGGCGGAGGTTCTCGGGCATCGGGGCGGCGTTGCGGAGGGTCATGTCTGGCTCCTCATGGCGGTGCGGGCACGCTCGAAGTTGGCGCGGGCGGTGATGAACTCGGCGTCGGTGCCACCTCGGTCCGGATGGGCGGCGGCCATCGCGGCTTTCAGCTCGGCGAGGTCGGGTTCCTGCTCGGCGAGGACGGGCGGTTCGCGGTGGACTCGGAGATCGATCTCCCACCAGCCGCCGGCCCGGTTGACGAACCCGTCGGTTTCGAGCTTCTGGCGGTCGACGAAGCCGATGCGCTCGGGCCCGCTTCCGGGGCGGACGTAGTAGATCCGGCGGGCCGTCTTCTTCGTGACACGGAGGGCGACGGGGCGGGTGGGCACCCAGATGTCGTCGTTGCCTTCCCAGTGCTCGGACTCGATGCCGTAGACGTACTCGACGGGTTCCGGAGCGGCGGTCATGTCTGGCTCCTCGGGGTGCAGGCGGTGCAGTCGCATCGGGTGGTGATTTCGGGTCGGTCGGCGACGATCCAGTTGCGGTGTTCGGTGAGTGCGGCGTCGACGATGTGCGCGGGTGGCGGCGGGACGGGCTGGGGTGGGCGGGTGCCGGGTGGCCAGGTTCCGGGCCGTCGCCGTCCTGGCGGTTGCGGCGGGGGTTTGGCCGGGGCGGGTTCGCGGCGGGTGCGGCCGGCGGCTATCTGCTGACGGAGGAACGAACTCAGGTCGCCCTGCTTCCGCATGGCCTTGATGTCGTCGGGGTCGATGTCGGTCATGCGATGTCCGACGGGTCGCCGGGAAGGTCGAGACATTCGCTGTCCGGGGGCCGCCAGCCAGCGTCGAGGAGGCGGGCGACGATTCGGCGGGCCGCTTCCTCCGCGGTGCCGTCGCCGTACCCGGGGAACGCCATCGGGTTCGCGGCTCGCCCTTCCTGAACGGTGAGGACCGCATGGACGTGTGCGTGGATCCACTGCTCGGCGATCTGGATGCCGTTCCGCCCGTGCTCGTAGCCGACGCGGGCGATGGCGCATTCGACGGCGGCCATGCGGGGGTCGTTGGCATCCATCACGCGGCCCCCCGGCGCCGGTCACGGCCGCTGATCTCGACGACGGTCGTCATCTGCGAGAGCCGGGAAGTGATCCGTTCGCCGAGCTTGTCGACGAGGTCAGGGCCGTTGCGGTCTTGGGTGGGCAAGTTGCTGGTGATGATCGTCGGGCGGCATTCGTTGTACCGCTCGTTCAGCAGCCGGTAGGTGGCTTCCTCGGTGAACTCGCTGATCTTCTCGGTGCCGAGGTCGTCGATGAGCAGCAGCGGTACCCGCATGAGCCGGCGGACTTCGTACTCGGGGCCGCGGTCGCTGCCCTGGGGGCGGAGCAGGGCGTACATGTCGGGGGCGGTCAGGGCGATCACTTCGTAGTGCTCGGGTCCGGTGTCGGCGATGTGGCGGAGCGCCCCGTAGGCCTGGTGGGTTTTGCCGGTTCCGAACGGGCCGGTGAGGAGGAGGAATCCGGCGTCGCGGGGTGCGGTCGCTGCGGCGGTGGCCCACTCCAGCACCGCGGCGTCCGTGGCGGTGGCGTTCTGGTAGCGGTAGGGGGTGGCGGTCTCCCAGCGCTTGAGCGCCCAGTCGGCGCGGCGGCGGCGGTGGTACTCGGGGTGCCCGGGTTCGTCGGGTGCGGGGGCGTCGTCGACGGGTCCGGCTTCGATGTCGCCGAGGCCGCGGGCTTCGAGGATGTTCTTGAAGCGGCGCATCACCGCTTCGCCAGCGAGGGGTGCAGGGTCGGGCATGGTCAGAATCCCTTCGAGTAGTCGACGTCGGGGTTGGGCTGGAAGGGCCGGTAGCTGTCGCCGGACACGGCCCGCAGGTGCGGCTTGCCGGGGGCGTCGGGCTCGTACTTGTCCTCGTAGCGGCGGTCGCGGAGCCAGTTGTCGGATTGCTTGATGAAGCGCCATTCCTGGCCGGCGACTTCTTTGGCGTAGGCGACGGCGGCAGCGGTGATCTGTGCGGGCTCGGCGCCGTCGGCGACTGCGGCTTTCCAGAGTTCGAGGGTCTTGGCCCGGTTCTTGCTCTTGG
>NZ_JACHEM010000057.1 GCF_014207445.1 Streptomyces candidus
TTCCTTTCCACCAAGGGCGGTCCAGCGCGCCCCTGGCGCTGGCGGGGGTCCGCGGGGCAGAGCCCCCGGCTACCGGGCCAAAGGCCCGGTGCACCACCACGAAGCCGCGCACCGGCCAGTCCCCCAACAGCGCGGCCGGCGCCCACACCACAGACACCACCACGGCGCTCCGCGCCGCGCCGCACCACCAACCGCGCAGCCGACGCCCACGCCGCACACAGCCAGCCCGGCCCTGTGGCGGGGCGGCTCGGGGCCACCCCGCCACAGGGGGTCACGCCGCGACTTCTTCGAAGTCGTCGGCGGTGGCAAGGATGGTGATGCGCGGGCGGGCAACGGGAGTCTGCGGCGTGCCTTCGTACCTGTCGGTCTGCGGCTTCTTGGCTGTCCCGGTGATGTGCACCCGGTCTCCCTCCTCGGCCTCCCGTGCCGCCTTACTGGTGCTGAAGACCTTCAACGTGAGCCCGTCTCCGGCCTCGACCAGCAGGAGCGTCCTGGAGCCGAATCGGCCGTCGACCGACCTGGCCAGGGTGACGGTGCCCTCGTGGGCCACCTCGTCGTTCTCGGCCAGGGAGCGGGCGGTGGCTACGCGCTCGGCGCGTGCGGCGGCTTCTGCGGCTGTGCGCTCGTTGCGGTGGGCGTACTGCTCGGCGGCTCGGCGTGCGGCCTGGTCCTGGCTAGGGGTCATGGTCTTTCCGGCGGTGATCAGTTGGCGCAGGTCGTCGGGGAACCTGCTTCGGTCGTTGTCCATCCACTTGGCCAGCTCCGGCTCGACGACGCTGAACTTGGTCCAAATGGCCCGCTGCTTGGCGCCGTCGATGATCGCCCGTTCGTGCTGCTTGCGAATGTCGGTAGCCAGGTACTTCACATCTTCGATCCGCTGCTCAACTGGCATCGGGACACCAGGGGCTCCGTACCCCTCGCAGGCGAAGCAGATGCCGTCTTGGACGTGGTCGTAGCCGAGGATGTGCCCCTTTCCGCCGCACTTGTAGCACGGCTCGACGTATCCGCCCTGCTCACGTCGGAAGAACACCGACACCTGTCCGACGGCAATGGTCACGCCACCATCCGCTGCGTTCGTCGTGGGGCTCACGGGGGTCACGGTCGGTTCAGGCAGGGCCAGGGAAACCGACAGGGCCGTCAGGGCGGCGGCAAGGGCTTCCTTGCGGGTGCGGCCGGACGCGACAGGCTGCGGATCTGTGGTCTCGTTCGCGCGAATAACGGTCCAGTTGCAACCGGGCTTGACGACCTTGAAGAGTTCGTTGGAGATGACGCAGTGCCAGACTCCGCCGATCTTCGTCAGGGCCGGAAGCTGCTGGCGGTCCCGGTCCGCGCTCTGGGTAGTGGTCATGATCTGTGCCCTCCGTGTGGTGCGGGTTTCGAGTGACAGTCGGTCGGGGTGCCATCCCCTTCCAACAAGTTCAATACTACCAGTATTGGGCCGGATCGCGTAGCGGAAAGGGGCCTCTGACCAGGCTTTTTCCTGAACTTACATGACCTTTTGGGGGCGTCCGCGTCGCGCCGACCCCCCTCCCTGCCAGTCGCTTTTTGTGTCCACCGCGACGGGCGCGTGCTCGGCGGGCTGCCCGGCAGAAGGTCGCGGTCGTGCGGCGGAGCTGCGCACCGGCCGTCGGACCCATGGCGCGGCCGCCGCTCACGATGGGCCGGGCCCACCTGGCGCGCGCCCGGCCCGCCCGTGCGACCCGTCGACGCCCACCGCCGTACGGGGGTCCGGGGCGGCGGACCGCCGCCGCCCCGGGGGTGGTTCAGCCCTGACGGGCCGTCCGGGCGGCCCGCTCGCAGGCGGCGGCGCGGATGGCCTGGGCGAGCATCTGCCCGATGTTCTCGCTCTCGGCCCAAGCGAACTGAACGGCCTTGTTTTCCAGGTACAGGCCGAGGGCCTCGGGGCCTGCCTTGCGACTGTCCACGGTGAACACCGCCTCGCCGACAGTGGGGAGCGCAACGGTGACGTTGGTCCACACGTACCCGGCGGCCCGGTATTCGTCGTGGATGACGCGGGCGGGCTCGACCTGGAAGAGGTCGGCCAGTGCGGCGACGAACGCGCGCGCGGCCTCGTGGGTGTCCAGCAGGGGCGGGGCAGGGGGCGCGTCGTGGCCGATGGCGGTGTGGATCTGGAACTTCATGGCGTGCTCTCCTGCGGTGCGTGGTGACGGGGTTTCGGGCCCGGCCGGGCGGTGCCATCCACCGCCCGGCCGGGCGGGGTCAGTTGGTGGCGTCGGCCTCCTCGTCGCTGGTGCGCCACAGCGGCAGGGCTTCGAAGTCCTGGCGCGGCGCGAGCTTGATCACGGCCGCGCGCACGGTGGCGGCCTTGACGGTGGCGGGCAGCAGGGCCGCGACGGCGCGGGGGTCCTTGTTCGCGCGCCACATGGCGTAGTGCACGTTCTGACGTTCGGCGCGGGCCTTCGTCAGTGCCTCGCGGGCGGCCTGGTAGGTCGCCTCGGCCTCCAGCCCCTCCATGAGGAGGGGGGTGTCGATGCCCTCCCGCTGGCGGGACGCCTCGATCATCTCGGCGCGCATGGCCTGGTAGACCGTGTGGCCGATCTCTTCCGCCTCGGCCTGGCGCTCGGGGGTGATCTGCTCGCTCATGGGTTCCTCCGGTGTGGTTTCGAGTGGTTCCCGTTGTCCGGGGTGCCATCCCCTTCCAACAAGCTCAATACTACCAGCATTGGACCGGATCGCA
>NZ_JACHEM010000058.1 GCF_014207445.1 Streptomyces candidus
TGTCGGCGACGCGTGAAAAGTGGACCAGATCCGACGGTTGAGAATTGACCCCCGGTCGGTCAGTTGATGTTGTTCATTCCCCGGTGCTGGCTGTGGGAACCCGTCCGAGGTCGCGTCCGCGCATGCGGTAGCTGTCGCCCTTGAGGGAGATGACTTCGGCGTGGTGGACGAGTCGGTCGATTATGGCTGCGGCGACGGTGTCGTCGCCGAAGACCTCGCCCCAGCGACCGAAGGGTTTGTTGCTCGTGACGATCACGGAAGCGTGTTCGTAACGCCCGGAGATGAACTGGAAGAACAGATTCGCGGCCTCGGGTTCGAAGGGGATGTAGCCGATCTCGTCCACGATGATCAGCGGGATCCGGCTGAGGCGGGTCAGTTCGTCGGCGAGGCGGCCGTTGGCATGGGCCTCGGCGAGGCGGGTGACCCACTGGGCGGCGGTGGCGAACGCGACCCGGTGACCGGCCTGGCAGGCTCTGATTCCCAGCCCGGTGGCCAAGTGGGTTTTGCCCGTGCCGGGCGGTCCGAGGAAGATCACGTTCTCCTTCCCGACGACGAAATCGAGGGTTCCGAGATGGGAGATCGTTTCCCGTTTCACGGACCGCTGATGGTCGAAGTCGAAGTCCTCGAGCGACTTCCGTGACGGGAACCGGGCGGCTCGGATGCGGCCCTCGGCGCCGTGCGAGTCCCGGGCGGCGACCTCACGTTGCAGGCAGGCCGCGAGGTACTCCTCGTGGGTCCAGCCCTCGGACCGGGCCCGGTCAGCGAGCCGGGCGACGGAATCCCGCAGGGCCGGCGCCTTCAACGACCTTGTGAGATAGGCGATCTCTGAGGTCACGTCGCGGCCGTTCCTGACGGCCTTGGTGTCATTGCCGGTCGTGGTCATCACGCTGCCCCTTCGCCTGCGGTCAGTCCGCCGTCGATGACGCCGAAGATCCGGTCGTAGGTCTCCAGCGACCGCTCCTCGACCTCGGTCCCCTGAACCGGGACCGGCTTCTTTCCGACACCGGCCGCCCTGCGGGCGGCTGCGGCAGCTGCCGCGTGGTCGGGATCGGTGATGGTCTGGTGGCGGGCCCAGCTGCGGGAATGGCGGGCGACTTCGACGCCGTCGCAGGCCACCAGGACCTGGTCCAGGTCGGCAGCGACCTCGACCCGCCGGCCGACCGCCAGCGGATGGACCGAGTAGTCGCAGGTGTCGAGGCGGACGTAGTGGTCCCGCGGCAACCGCAAAGACGCCTTCCACCAGCCCGGCGGGGAGATCGGCGGCAGCTGGAGCATCCTGGAACGGTCGGCATCGATCCGGTCAGCAGGACGGGCCTGCAACGCCCGGTGAATGCGCCGGTTGGCCTTGGCCAGCCAGTCGGCCAGCTGGATGTTGAAGTCTGCCGGACTGCTGAACACTCTCCCGGGCAGGAACGAGGTCTCCAGATAGCCGTTCGCCCGCTCGACCAGACCCTTGGATTCCGGGTCGCGGGGCTTGCAAAGGACGAACTTGATGCCCAGAAGTCCGGCGAATGCCGTGAAGTCGTCGGTGAGTTGAGGACCGCCGGCCCGCCAGGACCCGACGGCTCCCTCGTTGTCCCAGACCAGGGTCTTGGGAACAGCGCCGAGCTCGTTCAGCAGCCGCCAGTGCCCGGCGATCAGATCGGCGCCGTTCCGCGAGGGAAGCATCCGGGCTGTGATCCACCGCGAATACGCGGCGACCAACACGAGCACCGGCGGATGCCCTGTTTGCCCGAAGCCGAGCGGGATCTCGGCCGCCGGGAACCACAGATCGCACTGGGCGATCTCGCCCGCCTCATAGACCGTCCGCGAGGCCGGATCGACAGGCCGGTAGGCCGGCCGCAACTCTCGGATGCGTTCCTTCAGAACGGTCAGACCACGGTCCCAGCCGATCCGCTCGGCGATCACCGTCGCCGGCATCTCCGGCCATTGCACGAGGAGTTCACGGATCCTCGGCTCGACCGCATCCACGATCGATCCCTTCGGCGCCCGCTGGTACTTCGGCGGCGCATCATCCGCGATGGCTCTGCGAACCGTGTTCCTCGCGATCCCCAACTTCCGCGCGATCGCTCGCACCGGCATCTGCTCAGTCCGGTGAAGCCGGCGGATCTCCGCCCAGTCCTCCACGCTGATCACCCATCCTCCCGATCTGACTCAACGAGCCAGACCCTTGGAGGGGGTCAACTTTCAGGCGTCGATCGCGGTTCACTTTTGGGCCGTCGCCGACA
>NZ_JACHEM010000059.1 GCF_014207445.1 Streptomyces candidus
CTGGGAGATACGCGACGACATCCACGAAGCCTTCCTTACCCTCGGATGCGCACTCATCTGCTGGCGACGCCTGAAGTCATTCCGATAGGAGTTCTAAGACCGATGTCGTCTGTGAGGGCCTCGTCAACCTGCCTCTTGAGAGCGGCCCGTTCACCGTCGATGTCCCGGCCCTGCTATCACAGGCTCGGACCTCCTCACCAGGGAGCCATTCATTCGATCTCGTGGACTACCTGGACAACGACCCACACATGCCGTTGCTCGGTGAGCTCGATACTGCCCCGCCCGAGACGGCAACCTACGCGCCAGCGACACCGCCAGCCTGGTCACGGAGCGAATACCGTCCGTGACCCGGTTCGGACAAGGAACCGGTAGTTGCCCGCGGCGACCTCGGCCCGCGCGCGAGCGGCCGCGGTCGAAGGCATCCGGATCTCTCTCGAATCCGATCCCGCACGGGGCAAGGAAGTACCCGACTCTGGCCCAGGCTCGTCGTCGTACGTGGTGGAGCTGTTGCCCGAGGAGACCGGCGGACGCGGGATTAGCGTCCTGAACCGTTACGACGTCAGTCTCGACGCCGTGCTGATCACGTGCCTGGTGGCCGGACCGTGACCGCCGGTCTGCCCCTCCCGCTCTGCGAACTCCGCAACACCTCGATGCGCCGCCTCCGTGCCGAGCGCGGCATGCGCACGCCCGCCTCGCAGTGATCCCCCCGTGGCCGCGAGCACGCGTGTCACTGCGGCGTACGGGGCTAAGGTGCCAGCGCGGCACTATGCGCTGATGGTGTTCGGCGCCATGGACCTTGGCACTGAAATCATCCGTGCAGTAACTGGCGGACGCTCCGGCGCAGCGGCGACGAACTGCCCGCGCCCTCTGGACCGGGCCCAGCGAACCCGCCCCGCGATGACGACCGCTCACCGTAGCCGTCACGGATGCTCTCGACGGACTCGGCAGTACCGCCGTCCTGGGCGCGGCCGTCACCGACCGGAGGGGAGAACGGGCGTGGCGTTCAGCCCGCTCCGATGTTGATCCTGCATCTTTTAGATGAATGAGTCCGATGTCTTCAGTGGTCGTAGGCGATCAGGGAGCGTTTGACTGCGGCGTCGGTGGTCCAGTTGTGCCAGATGCCAGCGGCGAGGGCGAGGAGTCGTTGGCCGGTGCGGGCGAAGACTCCGGCCGGGGTTCTGCCACCGTGCTGTTCGAGGCTGAGCTGGCCTTTGAGGGTGTCGATGACGGCCTCGATCCACTGCCGCACCCGGGCGATTTTCCCGTACAGCGTGCAAACCCGGGCCCTGCACGCCTACCTGCGCTGGCGAAATACCACCACCCGCCACCCCGACATCCTCGCGGCGCAGCGTCGCGAACGTGCCCGCGTCCGAAACGAGAAGGGTATCCGCTGGGGCGGACGTCCCTTGCCGTCGCAACCTGAACGATTCGACGAATCCATGCGGTCGCGGCCCGAACGTGCAGGAGAGCACCGGGCAGACGGATCACTCGCGCGTACGGCCTGACGCGGGCGAGGCGAGCATCGCTTTGAGGATGCGTTGCAGCTCAACGCGGTCCTGGGGGGTGACCCTCGCCAACCTGCGGTCGTACTCCGCCGCGAGAGCTGCAAGTGCTCGATCGCGTGCTTGCGTGCCCTCAGCGGTCAGCACGAGCCGATGACGCCGCAAGTCCGCCTCGTCGATCTCGCGGCGGACAAAGCCCGTGGCGACGAGGTTGCGAACGTAGACCGTCACGCTCGCCTTGGGCAGCAGCAGCGCAGTCGCGATCTCAGCCGGGTACGGCGATGCCTCCACCTCGGCCAGGACGAAAAACTCCTTCGTCTCCAACCCGAGCTCGGCCAGCTCCCTCGTGCAGGCATCCAGCACAACACCCAGCAGCCGCTGGTTCAGCGTCCACAGCTGCGCCCCGTCGACTGACATCGACCCTCCATCCAGGTAATACAGTTTCGTATTAGTTTCAGATCGTACAAGATTGACGAGACGCGGTCCTGGGGCATCGATGTGCCCCAGGTCATCGCCGACGGCGGCTACGGGGACACCGCCGCCTTCCGGCTCGGCCTGGAGGAACG
>NZ_JACHEM010000060.1 GCF_014207445.1 Streptomyces candidus
TCGGTGAACTCTACGCCCAGGCCGTGGGCGCGGCTGTTGTTGGCGCGGAAGTACATCTGGGCGAGGCCGTCGGCCGCGATCTGGTGGAGCTGCTGTTCGTTGGCGCCCTGTTCCCGGGCGGTGAACAGGCGGTCGGCCCACTGGGGCGGCAGGGCCTGGGTGATGTCCCGGACGCGGGCGTCGTCCGTCGTGCCTCCGGCGGCTTCGAATCCGAAGCGGGCGCGTGTGGAGACGACCAGGCCGTCCGTGGACGCGGCCTTCTTCCTCGCCTTCGCGCGGATCTGCGGCTGCCACCTCTTCTTCACCCCGCGCTCCAGGCGGCCGCGTAGGTCCTGGCGGGGCCGCTTGAGCTGTCCCTTGACGTACCGCTCCACGGTGCGCTGGGAGACGCCGAGAACCTGGGCGGCGGCCCTGGTGCCCTTGAGCTGCCTGACCAGATACTTCATCTGCGCCTGGGCGCTCTGCGGGATGCGGCGGGTGAACGCCCCCTCCAGCGCGCGGTCCAGACTGTCCGCGAGCGAGTCGACCACGGGTTACTCACCTCCTTGGGCTCTGAGCGTTCTTGATGAGGCTGACGGTAAGCCTGGGCGCCGCGACGACGGAGTGGGCCGGGAAGTGTTGCTAACCATCCCGGTCAGTCGTCGTATTCTCCTGCCAAGCCTATGCGTCAGGGATACCCTGACGATATGCGCAGCGACAAGCACCCCACCGAGCCCATGCCGCCCATGCCGCTGGCCCCTCTGGACGAGGCGTATCTCGCCCACGCCCAGACCTGTCGGGACATCGCGAGCAGGGTGCTCGGTTTCCTCCCCGTCCAGCACCGGGCATCCGACCCGGAGCACGGCCGCGAAGCCGAACGTGCCCTGGCCGTCCTGGAGCTGGCCGAACAGCTTGTGACCGAGGCCGTTGTCATCGAGCGCGAACGCAAGGCCAGCTGGAGCGCCCTCGGTGACGCTGCAGGTATCAGCAAGCAGAGCGCTCATGAGAGGTGGTCGGCCCACATCGGACAGTGGACCCGCATTCAGCGCCGCCGCCGCGCCTCCCCTGCCCTGGCCGACCCGGCTGCCCACGCCCAGGACCTCGATGACTGGTACACCGGCTTGGTGCCCGGGGAGCCGCGCGCCGTCAGCGGCGGCCTCATCTCCCTGCGCGATCCCGGAGCTCGGCAGGCCGCCGACGAACTGCGCACGGAAGCTTTGCAGCTGTACGTCCGGCTCGATCAGCTCAAGAAGGAGGAGGACCGGGCCTTCGAGGCGAGTTTCGCCACCCCGGCCGCGGACTCCGACGCCGGCCATCGGCGTACGGCGTGGGCCGGAGTCCATTTCGCGAAGGCCGAAGCCTACGACCGGCTCGCCGTCGCGGAAGCGCCGTTGGCTGCCGAGCACCGTCGTGCCGCCGCCGCCCAGCGCTCCATCGCCCGGGACATCCTGGCCGGCCGCCCCGCCGGCCCGAAGGGGAGCGGCGGCCAATGACCGGGGGCCCGCGGCGCCATGCCGGACCAGGAACTGGAACTCGACCTCCTGGAGATCCGGACGACGGCACTGCGACACCTCGCGCGCACCATCCCGGCGGGCTCTGTTCCTGGCCCCTCGCCCTGGTGCACCTCGCCCGTGCCCGCGCCGTCTGGCACCGCCAGCTCGCCAACGCCCACGGCCCCACTGCAATCCCGACAAGGACGTTGTTGCCCGCTGAGCGGGCCAGGTCCGCCGCGTACCGCACCGATCACCGCACGACTACGGCTAGGAGCTTCAGTGGGGGAACAGGTTCCCTT
>NZ_JACHEM010000061.1 GCF_014207445.1 Streptomyces candidus
AGTAGCCGTTGTCGTACCGGTTGTGGGACGTGTGGATCGAACAGGGTTCCTGGTCGGGTGATCTTTCAGCGGTACGCGCATGAAGGCAGGGCCTCTCGGTAGCTCGGAGATGCGAATCCGACCGAGCGGTACCAGGAGACCCTGTTGTCCTATGTGTACGCGGTTGAGTCTGCCGATTTCAACTCGTCTGCTGTGTCGTGCGATTGCCTCGCGCACGTGTACGGCAACGCGGCCGATCATCCCGATCGGGAGCCGCACTATCCGTCGGACATGACGGACGAGGAGTGGGCGGTGGTGCGGCCCCTGCTGCCCACGCCGGCGTGGCTTCAGGGACGGGGCGGGCAGCCCGAGGCGTATTGCCACCGCTCGATGTTGGATGCGGTCCGCTACCTGGTCGCGGGCGGGATCGCCTGGCGGTCTATGCCTGTGGACTTCCCGAAGTGGGACCGTGTTTACGCGTTCTTCCGCCGCTGGCTGCACACGGGGCTGATCGCCGAGTTCCACGACCGGCTGCGCGGACGGGTCCGCGAGCACGAAGGCCGTGAGGTCGAGCCGACGGCCGCAATTATCGACGCGCAGTCGGTGAAGGGGGCGGCCTCGGTGCCCGCCGGCTCACGCGGCTACGACGGAGGCAAGCAGATCAACGGCCGCAAGCGGCACATCATCACCGACTGTCTGGGCCTGCTCCTTGTCGTCGTGGTGACCGCCGCGAACGTGGGCGACCGTGAGGCGGCCGTGCCCCTGCTGACGCGGCTGCGGAGCCTGCACCGGGACATCTGCCTGGTCTGGGCCGACGGCGGCTACACCGGTCAACTCGTCGACTGGTGCGCCAAGAAGCTCTCCTTCGCCCTCGAAGTTGTCAAACGCACTGACGGCATGGAGGGGTTCGTGGTGCTCCCGAGACGCTGGGTGGTAGAGAGAACACTGAGCTGGCTGATGCATTCGCGCCGTCTGTGCCGGGACTACGAAACCCTGACCGCGACCAGCGAGGCGATGATCCTGTTCTCGATGATCACGCGGATGAGCCGCCGCCTGGCCCGGCCACGAGCCGCCGGCCAGCACTGAACGCTCCCGACGCCTCCTGGAGCAACCACCCACGCTCACCAAGGCGTTTGGCTTTCGACCGCACCCCTTCGACCTTCGCCGCGACCGCATTGTCGATGCCCAGTGCCGCCGCGATGCCCTTGGCCCGCACCGGCTCGTGGCCCGGCCGGTCCTGGAGCACGTTCAAGATCCGCTGGTTGTCCAGCGAGAGCACCGCCACCGACAGGCCCTCCCGCCAGGGTGGCACGACCGCCCCCGGCACCGAAGCGAGCACCGGAGCAGGCAGATCCTCGCCCTCGGTCTCCACCGCGGCGGTGGCCTCCTCAGCAGACTCGGCCAGGGCGTCCACGAGTTCCTCGCGCGCGATCACCCGCCGGTCCCACTCGACCTCGGCGGCCTCCAGCGCCGCAGCCGCACGGGCCGCCGCCTCCCGCAGATCCTCCACCCGCTCACGAGCAGCCCTCTCCCGCGCCTCCAACAACCCCAACACCGACGCCACCGCACACCCCTCGACGATCAAACGGGAAGAACGTCGAGACTCTCCCTCACCCCGGCCGAAACCACGCCTGAACAGCGGAAACTCAGCGCTCACATACGGAAAGACAACGGCTTCT
>NZ_JACHEM010000062.1 GCF_014207445.1 Streptomyces candidus
ATGATCACCCGTGGACTCGCGGAGCCAGAGGATCAAGGAAGCCAGGACAACTCCGGCACGGTAGCGGTCGCCGAGCTTGTCGAACCGGGTCGCGATCGCGCGGAACTGCTTGAGGCGGGCGAAGCATCGTTCGACGACGTTGCGGTCGCGTTAGGTGACCTTGTCGAAGGCCGGCGGCCGGCCGCCGAGGGCTCCGCGTCGGCGGCGGTTCGCCGCCTGGTCGCGGCGCTCGAGGATCGTGGCAGCGATGCCCCGGCGCCTCAGCAGATGACGGATGGACCTGCTGGAATACGCCTTGTCACCCAGCACACGATCCGGTGTCGTGCGCGGGCGGCCCGTGCCGAGGCGCGGGGCGCGGATGCCGTCGAGGACCTGGCCGAACGCCGTAGCGTCGTTGACGTTGCCGGGCGTGAGCACAATCGATAGGGGCAGGCCCCGGCCATCGACGGCGAGATGGACTTTGGTGGTCAGTCCGCCTCGGGAGCGGCCGAGGGCCTGGCGCGCTTGCGAGCCGCCCGGATCTTCCAGTTCGTCCCCGTTCGCATCCCCTTTTTGCGGGCGCCCACTGCGTGCTGGTGGGCTCGGTTCATGGTGGAGTCGACGGAGACCGTCCATTCCACCCGGCCCACCGCGTCATCGCGGACCTGAACATGCTCCAGCAACCGTGCCCAGGTGCCGTCCGCCTCCCAGCGGGCGAACCGCTCGTAGACGGTCTGCCACGGCCCGAACCGGTCGGGAAGATCCCGCCACGGAGCCCCGGTCCGCAGCCGCCACAGCACCCCGTTGACCACCTGCCGGTGATCACGCCACGGACGGCCCCGTCCGCCCACATGAGGCAAAAGGGGCTCTATCCGCCTCCATGCCGCGTCCGTCAGCTCACCTCGACCTGCCACAAGATCAATTATCAGACCGGCTATAGAGTCCTGCCCGTGGTGAATCATCAGGACGAGACCAGGACGGCCTACGACGGTGTCGTTGAGCTGTACGCATCGCTGTTCGCAAACCGGCTGGAGACACAACCTTTCTCCCGGGCCATGATCGGCACCTTCGCCGAACTGGTGCGCGCGACGGGCAACCCGCGGGCAGCGGACGTCGGGTGCGGGCCCGGACATCTGACAGCCATGCTGCACGAACTCGGCCTGGACGCCTTCGGACTCGACCTTGCCCCCGGCATGGTCGACCACGCCCGGCAGGCCCATCCGGCGCTGCGCTTCCAAGAGGCGCGGATGGAATCCCTGCCGATCGAGGACGCCGCGCTCGGCGGCGTGCTGGCCCACTACTCAATGATCCACACCCCTCCTGGAGAACTACCGGAGCTGCTCACCGAACAGGTGCGCGTCCTGGCGCCGGACGGTCTGCTCCTGGTCTCCTTCTTCGGGACCGACGGACAAGAACCGGTCCGGTTCGACCACAAGGTGGCGCCCGCCTACAGCTGGCCGGTGGATCTCCTCGCCGAACTGCTGGGCGATGCTGGGCTCAACCCCTTCGCCCGGCTGCTCCACGATCCAGCCTCTGATCGGGGCTTCCTCGACGCCCATCTGCTGGCCCGCCGTTCGTAGCCACTGCCCAGTCCCCGGCCGCTCGGCGCACCTCCAGATTGCCAGCTCAGCCGAATCTCCCTGATCAGACTGGAA
>NZ_JACHEM010000063.1 GCF_014207445.1 Streptomyces candidus
TGCCGGTGCCGGCTTCTGCGTCCTCGGCAGGGGAGCCGCAGAGCTTGGCGGTGGTGGGCGAGGACGTGTTCGGCCTGGCCGACGCCCTTCGGGACATGGGCGCACAGTTTGAACAGGCCGCAAACCCGGCAACGTTGACTGCACGTGACTCCGTCATGCCGACAGTGGTGCTGATCCCGGTGGCGGGGGAGCGGGGCGCTGACACTGCGGACGCGACGCGGTCGCTGACGCATCGGGTTCTGGAGCAGATCCAGGAGCGGCTGTCGGACGAAAGGTTCGCGGAGTCGCGCTTCATCTTCGTGACCCGGGGCGCGGTGGAAGGCCATGACCTGGCAGCGGCGGCCGCACGTGGCCTCGTGCGGTCGGCGCAGTCGGAGAATCCGGGTTGTTTCGGTCTGGTGGATCTGGATCCGGCGGGGCCGGTCACGCTTCCTTTGATCGCGTTGGGCGTGGATGAGCCGCAGGTGATCGTGCGGGGCGGTGGTGTTCTGGTCGGTCGGCTGGTTCGCAGGGCGCCTGCGGACCAGGACGTGAGTCCGGTGTGGGGTGGTGATGGCCGTGTGCTGATCACTGGTGGTACGGGTGGTCTGGGTGCGGTGGTGGCCCGTCATCTGGTGACGGAGCACGGTGTGCGCCGTCTGTTGCTGGTCAGCCGTCGGGGCCTGGGCGCCGAGGGCGTCGAGGAGTTGGTGGGTGAGCTGTCGGAGCTGGGTGCCGAGGCGGTGGTCGAGGCGTGCGATGTCTCTGACCGGAGTGCGCTCTCGGCTCTGCTCGCTCAGCACAGCGTTTCCGCGGTGATTCATGCGGCGGGTGTGCTGGACGACGGTGTGGTGGGTTCGCTGACGCCGGAGCGGCTGGATGCCGTGTTGCGGCCGAAGGTGGATGCGGCGTGGAATCTGCATGAGCTGACGCGTGACGCTGGGTTGTCGGCGTTTGTGGTGTTCTCGTCGGTCGCGGCGATGTTCGGTAGTGCGGGGCAGGGTAATTACGCGGCGGGCAATGCGTTTTTGGATGCGTTGATGGAGCGTCGGCGGGCGGAGGGTCTGCCGGGTGTGTCGTTGGCGTGGGGTCCGTGGGAGCAGTCCGGTGGGATGACCGGGACTCTGGCGGAGGCTGATGCCGAGCGGATGGCTCGTGCGGGTGTGCCGGGGTTGTCGGTGGCGTTGGGTGTGGCGTTGTTCGATGCGGCGTTGGCTGCGGGTGATGCTGTGGTGGCGCCGGTGCGGTTGGATCTTGCGGTGTTGCGGGCGCTGGGTGATGTTCCGGTGCTGTTGCGGTCGTTGGTCCGGGTGCGGTCGCGTCGTGCGGTTGCTGCGGCGGGCGGGGTGGCTGCGGGTCTGGTGGAGCGGCTGTCGGCGCTGACGGTCGTGGAGCGGCAGGAGGTGTTGCTGGACCTGGTGCGTGGGCAGGTCGCGCTGGTCCTGGGGCATGCGGATGCGAACGCGGTCAACCCGGAGCGTGCCTTCCGAGAGCTGGGCTTCGACTCGCTCACGGCGGTCGAACTGCGCAACCGGCTCAACACCGTGACCGGGCTGCG
>NZ_JACHEM010000064.1 GCF_014207445.1 Streptomyces candidus
TGAGGTTCCCCCGAGATGCGGAGGTTGCTGACATCGGGTCAGATGGGGTTCATGAGAGGAACTCTGACCATGGCCGCACCGAGGAAGTACTCGCAGGAATTGCGTGATCGTGCGGTACGGATGTACCGGACCGCGGAGCCGAAGCCGCAGATCAAGAAGCTGGCCGTCGATCTCGGGGTGCATCCCGAAGCTCTGCGGACCTGGCTGCGTCAGGCCGAGGCGGACGCCGGTGAGCGCGCGGACCGGCCCACCACCGCCGAACGCGCCGAACTTGCCGCGTTGCGCAAGGAGAACGCCCAGCTCAAGCGGGCGAACGAGATCCTGCGGACGGCCTCGGCTTTTTTCGCCGCCCAGCTCGACCCGACCCGGCCCAGGTGACGGCGCTCTTCACCGAGCACCCGCACCTGGAGGTCGAGCCCACCCTCCGGGAACTGAACATCGCCTCCTCCACGTTCTACCGCTGGCGCCGCGCAGCCGAGGTGCCGTGTGAACGGGTACGCCGGGACGGCGAGTTGACTGAGCAGATCCGTGACATCCATGCCGAGTCCGGAGGGATCTACGGCTCGCCGCGCGTGCACGCCGTCCTCAAGCGCGAGGGTGTGCACGTCGGCCGCAAGCGGGTCGAGCGTCTGATGCGCGAGGCCGACCTCGCGGGCATCAGCCCGCGCCGCACAGGTTTCACCCGCCGGGACCCGAAGGCCACCCTGGCCCCGGACCTGGTGATGCGGGACTTCACCGCCCCGGCGCCGAACCGGCTGTGGGTTACCGACCTCACCATGATCACCACCGGGGAGGGACCGCTGTGGCTCTCCGCGATCCGTGACGCGTTCTCGCGCCGGGTGGTGGCCTGGGAGACCTCCGCCCGCGCGGACGCCGATCTGGTCCTGTCCTCGCTGGAGTACGCCCTGGCCAGCCGCGAGGTGAATCCCGGACAACTGGTCCACCACGCCGACCACGGCTGTCAATACACGTCCGTGAAGCTCACAACGCGGCTGGTGCGGGCGGGAATTGACGCATCCATGGGGTCCGTCGGGGACAGTTACGATAACGCCCTCGCGGAGAACCTCTGGATGATCATCAAGACCGAATGCGTCCGCGGCCACGTCTTCGAGACGAGGGCCGAGGCGAATCTGGCGCTCTTCGAGTACATCGACGGCTTTTACAACAGCCGGCGCATCCAGAAACGCCTCGGCTACCTCAGCCCCATCGAGTTCGAGGAACAGCACTACGCCGACCAGGCGACGACCGAACAAGCGAATCTGAACACCCGTCAACCCGCCCTGACCAGCTGATCAGCACCTCCCGAACAACGGGGGAACCTCA